>NZ_BMVJ01000009.1:94011-101865 GCF_014650655.1 Streptomyces anandii JCM 4720 | reverse complement strand
GGCGCGGTGAACCGGTCCAGGACCACGAGCAGCCGGGTTCCCGCGGCGCCGATCGCGGTCATGAGGGTGTGCAGCGCGGGCAGCAGGGCCTGGGCGAGATAGGTGAACGCGCCCAGCAGGGCGCCAGTGGTCACCCCCCCTTCACGCAGCCACGGCACGGTCACCACCAGGAGCAGCACCGGCAGTTGGCCGGCGACGCCGAGGGCCAGCGTGCGTACCGCGCTCCAGCGGGCGAGGGCGCGTGCGGCGGCGGCCGCTTCGGCGACGAGCCGCGCTCCGTCCCGTGCCACTGCCGCCTCCGTACCGCAGGCGGTGATGTCGCGCAACGCCCGCCGTGTGCGCGCCGCGTGATCGCCCAGCGCCTCGTCGGCGGCGAGCGCCCGCCGCTGCGCGGCCGCCATGGGCCGCAGGGTGGCCAGGAACAGGGCGAGGCCCCCGGCGAGGGGCGGCACGACGACGACGAGGAGGACCGGGTCCAGTGAGAACAGTCCCACCAGGGCCCCGGCGGCGGTGAAGACGAACGAGCGCAGCGTGAGGACGATCCCGGCGAAACTGTCCCGCACGGTCTCGGCCTGGTTCGTGAGCCGTGAGACGGCGGCGCGGTCCCCGCCACCGGGGTGGGCCAGGGCACGGGCCATCGACTGGTCGACGGCCCGCCGCACCAGTTCATCGCGCAGCGGTTCCGTCAGCCCGGCCAGCTGGGCGAAGACGCCTCGGACCACCGGCGCCCCGAGCAGCACGGCGACGCCGGACACCGCGAGCCAGCCGAGTCCGGTGAGGGTGTCACCGGCGAGGAATCCACGGTCGACGGCCTGGGCGACCCCGTAGCCGACGACCAGGGTCTGCGCGGACTCCGCCACGGACCACACCGCGAGCCGCGCGAGGACGCCCTTGCGCGCGGCGAGGAAACGACGGGCGGGCGGTACGAGCCGGCGCAGCGGCCCGGGCCCGCCGGGGGACGTGGCGGCGGAACGGCCGCTGTCGACTGTCGTCACGGCCGCACCTTCCCGCGGGCAGGAGGTGTCTCCTCCCGCCGGAGCCCGTCGCCGTCCTCGGTCCCGAGGGGTACGGTGCCGTGCTCGGTCCCGAGGGATACGGTGCCGTGCTCGTCGGCGCGGTGCTCGTGGGCCTCGGTGCCGTGCTCGTCGGTGCCGTGGGCCTCGGTGGCGAACACCGCCCGGTAGGCGGCCTCCGTCCACAGGCGCCGATGGGCGCCCACCGCCCGTACCCGTCCGCCCTCGAGCCAGATCACGAGATCGGCCCGGGCCGCGACCGACGGGCGGTGCGCCACCACCAGCCGCGTGGCGGTTCCGAGGGAGCGGCGGAGTGCCTGGTCCACCGCATGTTCCGTGACGGTGTCGAGACTTGATGTCGCGTCGTCCATGACGAGCAGCCGGCCCGCGTGGGCGAAGGCGCGGGCCAGGCCCAGGCGCTGGTGTTCGCCGCCGGACAGAGGGGCGTCGGCGAGCCGGGTGTCGTACGTGCCGGGAAGACGGCGTACGAAGGTGTCGGCGCCCGCGACGCGCAGCGCCTGCCGTATCCGGTGCGGTGACACGGTGCGTGGTCCGGCCGCGACGGCTTCCGCCACGGTGCCCCCGGTCAGTACCGGCCGCGCGAAGGCGAAGCCGACCTCCGCGCGCAGGCACGGGCGGGTCAGCCGGTCGAGAGGTGTCCCGTCCAGCAGGACCTCCCCCTCGTCGGGATCGATCAGCCGGCCGGCGACGGCGGCCAGGACGGATTTGCCGGCACCGCTGCGGCCCACGACCGCGGCGGTCAGGCCGCCCGGCACGACGACGTGGTCCACCCGCAGGACCTCCGTCCCGTCCCGCGCGACCCGTACGCCGCGTAGTTCGAGGGTGCCCGGGCCGTCCGGGGGAAGAGTCCGGGTTCCGCAGGGCAGGGCGGGGAGCTGTTCCAGGGCCGTGGTGCGTTCCCGTGCCGACCGCCCTCTGACGAGTGCGCCGAGCAGGGTGGCCGCGCTGCCGAATCCCGCGGTCAGCTGGGCGTAGCGGACCACCGCCAGCAGTTCGCCGACGCTCAGGGCCCCCGCGCCGAGCCGGAGGCCGCCGACGGCCGTGGCGGCCAGGGTCAGCAGCGGGACCAGGACACCGCCGGTGGCCAGCGCCCTGCCGTGCAGCACCCACATGCGCCGGCCCAGTCCGGCCAGTTCGGTCAGCGGCGTCAGTACGCGCTCACGCTCACGGAGGGCCGTCCCGGCGGCGGCGATGGTCTCCGCGCCGTCCGTCGTCTCCAGCAGGCGTGCCGCGATGTCCGACTGCACACGCTGGTAGGCCCGTACCGACGCTCCCGTGTCGTGGGCGAACGCCCGCAGCACCAGTACCAGGGCCGGCAGTCCGGCCAGGACGCAGACGGCGACCCACACGTCGACGACGGCCAGCGCGACGAGCGCGCCGGCCGGGACGACGAGTGAGGCCGCCAGCGCGGCCCGGGTGGCCGGAAGGCCGCCGGCGTCGGAGGCGTTGAGGGTCAGCCGGGTCGCGACGTCCCCCGGCGAGTACCGGCCGGCCAGGTCCGGGACGGCGTGCAGCATTCCGGTGAGGGCGCGGGAGCGGACCGCGGCGGTCCAGTCGGCGGTGCACCGGCCGGTGAACAGCGCGGTCAGGCCGTCGAGCAGGACCTCACCGACGAGCAGTGCGGCGCTCGCCGTGAGCCAGACCCCGGCGGAGCCGTCGTGCAGCAGCAGGTCCAGGGTGCGGCCGAGGACGAGGGGCTGGGAGAGAGCGACCGCCGCCGCCACCACCGAGCACACCAGGACCAGCAGTTCGGGCAGGCGGCCCGGATCGGTGTCACCGGGGCCGGGCGACGGACGCGTCCGTCGGCGCCGGGCCGGGATGATCCCCACAGCTGTCCCTCCTCGTGGCCGTCGCCACCCGCGGCGGAGACCGGGCGCCGTGCACCGGCGCCCTGGAGACGAGTCCGGGGCGCCGGTGCCCAATCACGCGGCCCCTCGCGGGCCGCCTCCCGCGTCAGTTACAGGTCGTCACGCTGAGGCTGCTGTCGCCGCAGAGCAGCAGGCTGGCGCGGCTGCCGTGCTCGACGTCCCCCATGGCCTCTTCCTTCGGGGTCTCCATGGACTGCAGATCGAACAGGTTCATGTGCTCTTCCCTTCGTTCGGCAACGGATGTTGTTCACGGCCCCGGGTGGGACCGGCTCGTGGGCCGCGGCAGCCGCCGCGGCGAGGGGAGGAACGGCAGACCGGCGGGACGGTCACCGCGTACGGACGCGAGGGCCAGCAGGCACCCGGCGGTCCCCGTGGAGAGGTCCATCGACAGGCGCATCATCTGTTCGCCGGGGAAGGCGAGCCGGCCGCGGTAGGACATGGCGTGCCAGGCCAGCGCGTCGATCTGGCGCCGGACGGCCTCCGGACCCGTGCCCGCCCCGGTGGCCGTCGTCCGGCCGAGGTACAGCACCATCCCGGCCACGCCGCGGTAGAGCCCCGGCTGGGCGTAGAACATGGCCTGCGCGGCGCGCACGATCTCGGTCCGCGCCTGCTCGAACCGCTCGTCGGCGCGGTGCGCCAGGTAGTCGTCGAGCACCATGCCGATGCCCACGCTGCCGGCTCCCAGGTACGGCATCGTGCGCCAGCCCTCGTCCACCTGGAGCGCGCCGCCCACGCCCCGGACGCAGGCCGAGAGGTCCTGGCGCAGCGCGGCTCCGGCGAGGTCGAGCAGTCCGGTGTCACCGGTGCTTTCGTACAGGCGCAGGAACAGCAGCGCGCTGCCGGTCGCACCGTGCAGCAGGCCCGCCCGGCGGCGGGGACTGCCGGGCCGTCCCCCGGGTGCGTGGCCGGCCTCGATGCTCCGGGCGCTCAGCTCGGCGCACCGCACGGCCGCGGCGCGCAGCGCGGCGTCGCCGGTGGAGGCGGCCAGCGAGTCCAGTGCCAGGCCCACCCCGGCCGTGCCGCTGTGCAGGTCAGTGCCGAGATCCTCCAGGGGATGGCCGAGGAGCGTCCCGGTCAGCTCGAGCGCCCGGTCCCGGTGGCCGAGGCGGTCCAGGGTCCACGCGGTTCCCGCTATGCCGTCGTGGAAGCCCAGGGGCATGCCCGACGGCAGTTCCTTCGTCCGCTCGAGCAGCCACTGCTCCTCGCCCTCGTCGCGCTCGGCCCCGCTCTCGGCGAGGGCGTACAGCACCCCGGCCGCTCCGTGGCCGAACGAGAGCCCGCCGCCCGCGGTGGCGAACTGGGCGACGTCGCCGGGGAAGAGGCGGTCGTCGCGGGACGGGGTCGCCGACGCGCGGATGGCCGCCGTCATCGAGTCCCGGCTGCGGGGCCAGTCCCCCGGCTCCACCGGGACGAAGGGCTCCCCTCCCCGTCGCGCCGCCGGCGGCCGGCCGGCCGTGGCGCCGGTGATCTCCTCGACCGCCGCGTCGAGGAAGGCACGCGGAACCGGGAACTGCCGCGACACGATGTCGGCGAGGTGCTCGGCCTTGCGCCGGTCGAGCGCGAGGAGACTGGTCAGCGGCAGGAACAGGGCGAGGCGCAGGCAGGCCAGCGCGTACCGGTCCACGGCCGTGCCCCGCCGTCCGGGGGGCGCCACGAACGCGGGGTGGGCGACCGTCTGCCGGCCCGGCTCGTCGACATGGTGGGCGGCTTCGAAGTCCAGCAGGGCCACCCGCCCGTCGTCGCGGATCATTATGTTGAACAGGTGCAGGTCGTTGAAGACGACACCGCGGGCGTGCACGTCCGCGACGGCTCGCTCCACCTGGGCGTGGACGTCGAGCGCCCACGCGGTGTACTCGGCCAGCCGCCGGTCGCCGGGGTCGGCCTCGATGAGCGGATGGCGCCGGGCGAAGAAGGTGTTGAGCGGTTTGCCGTCGAGGTGCTCCAGGGCGAGGAAGTGATGGTCGCCCACGGTGAAGCAGCCCCGCACCTCGGGCGTGCAGGACAGACCCGCCAGCCTTTCCAGGGCCCGGCGTTCGCGGTGCAGGCGGGCCACCGCGTCGGCGCCGTCGGCCGCCAGGCCGGCGTGCGGGCGGGCTTCCTTGAGGACCACGAGCTCACCCGTGCGGACGTCACGCGCCCGGTAGACGCCACCGCCGTTGGAGAAGTGCAGCGCCGACTCGACGGTGTACGGGATGCCGGCCAGCGTCACCGTCGCCCGCGCCTCGAGGTGGGGCCGCAGGAAGGCCGGCACGCTCACCCAGTCGGGCACCTGGAACACCGGGCCGCGGAGGTCGGGAACGAGCACGCCCTCGGGATTCGCCACCGCGGGCTGCAACTCGCCGTCGTCGTCGTAGCAGTTGCGGCGGGTGAAGCTGCCGTAGCGCACGTGCACCGGGCTGTCGCCGAGCCTGAGGTCGCTCAGGATCCTCGGTCCGGGCTCACCGGCGAGCAGCGCGGCCAACTCGCCGGCGATGCGCTCGAACTGCTCCTCGTCCGGCGGATACACGGTGATGAACTTGCCGCTGCCCGCCCGGTCCGCGTACTTGGCGTTGCGCTGGTGCAGCAGATAGCGGCTCGGTACGAACTTGAACGCGACGCCGCGCTCCAGGCAGTAACCGCGTACGCGCTCCAGGACGGACTCGGCGTTGTCCAGGCACGCGGAGACATGGATCTTCCAGCCCTGCGGCGGCAGCTCGGCGTCCAGTGGGCGCAGGGCGAGCCAGTCACCGATCTCCCCCCGCTGCCATCCGGCCGGCACGGGCAGCAGGGCCGCCGCGTACCGGGAGTCCGCCGCGCGGGTGCCGGGGACGGCGCGGTGCGGCGCGTCGTAGAAGTACGGATCCGCGTCGCAGTACACGGCGTAACCCTTGTTCACCCCTGCTCCCTCCGACCGGGCCGGTGCCAGGAGAGACGCTGTCACGCGCCGCCCGGCCGGGAACAGTCACCGCTGTCACCACTCCGGCGTGCGGAACGCACAGGTAACTTGGCCCGCGCGGCAAGCGCCGAGGCAGCAGGGCACGGCGGCCGTCACCCCGCATGGCGCGGCGCCGCCGTCACCCCGCATGGCGCGGCGCCGAGCGCTCATGATGAGGCTGCGGCGCCGGCCGAAGGGGTCAGGTCTACTCAGCCCAGCAGTCCTCCCACGAGTCCGGGCTGGCCCGAGGAGGAGCTGCCGCCGCCGGTGGACCCGCTGCCGCCGGTCGCGGCGCCGCCGGAGGTCGGTCCCGCGCTGGTGCTGGGCGCCTGGTGCACCGGCGAGGACTGCCGCGGGCTGGTCTGCCCGGTGGTGCCCCGGGTCTGGCTGGGCGAGCCGGACGTCGCCGTGTCGCTGCCCCGGACCGAGCCCGGGGTGGTCGCGGGGCCGCCGGAGGGGCCGGCCGTGGCGCCATGGTGCCGGGGCGAGGAGGACGCGGACGGCGCCTTGTGGTGCCGCTGCTTGCCCGGCGTCTGCGGAAGCGGCGAGCCGGGCAGTTCGTTGCGCGGGGCCTCGCCGGGCCCGGGCACGACCACCCGGTCGGAGTCGCGCACCGCGCCGCCGAGCAGCGAGCCCACGAGCAGCGTCAGCCCCGTGACGACGACCGTGAGCAGCGCGCCACGGCGCAGCACGAACTGCCGCAGCTCCCAGATGTCGGAGCGCGGCCCGAGCCGCCGCCAGGCCGAGGCGGCCAGGCGGCCGTCGACCGAGTACACCGGGGCGCCCGCGATGATCAGCGGGGACCAGGCGGCGAGGTAGATGATGTCCGGCGCGTCGTAGACCGGGACGGTCTTCCAGCTGACGGTGACGATCAGCGCGCCCGACAGCAGCGCGCCGAGCACCGCCGCGACCCGCTGCCAGCAGCCCAGCACCGTCAGCACACCGACGATGACCTGGAGGAAGGCGATCACGAGGCCGGAGCCGACCGGGTGGTGCAGCGCGAACTGGCGCAGCGGCTCGGCCACGTCCCAGGGGTGCAGGGTGTTGAGCCACTTGACCATGGAGCCGCGCTTGCCGCCGTCGAAGTACAGCGGGTCGCACAGCTTGCCCATGCCGGCGTAGATGGAGATGCAGCCGAGGAAGACGCGCAGCGGGAGCAGGACCACGCCGAGGTTCATCCGGCGGCCCGGGTAGTACGCGTGCCGGGCCGGGTCGTCGGCGTGCCGCCTGCCCGGCCGGCGCCCGTCGCCCGCCGTCTCGGGGTCGTAGCCGTACTCGTCGTCGTCCTGGTCGTACCCCTGCTCGTACCCGGGTTCGTGGTCGTAGTCGTCCACGAAATCGGTCTCGCCGTGAGGGGACTGGCCGTAGGGAGCGTGGCCGTGGCCCGCACCGCCGTACGCGGCGGCCTCCTCGTAGGCGCTGCCCACGGTGCGCATGTGGGGCAGGAGCCGGGTGCCGGGCTCGGCGGTGCGCTGGGCTCCGACGACGGGGGTCTCGACGGTGCGGTCGAGGTCGTCGTGGCCGACGGCGCCGCCGCGGTGGCCCGGGGCGGGGTCGACGCGCGGGATGACCTGGGTGGCTCCGGCGTCCGCGGACGGCTCCTCGGCGTGCCGGACGCTGCCCCGCACGGCCTGGAGCAGCCGGTGGGCGCCGGTGTCGTCGGGCGCGGACCTGCCGCTCCAGACGACGGGGCGGCGGTGGGCGGCGGCCCCGGCGCGGCCCGCCGTACCGACGACGGGCATGCGGGCGGGGGTGTCGGTGGCGCTCAAGTGCCGGGCGATCCGCGGGGACTGGGCCCGCCGGGAGGCGGCGCCCAACTGCACGCGGAAGCTCGCGTGATTGACGATGACCTGCGCCGGATCGCTCGGCACCTTCACCATGCTCAGCGCGGGAGCGTCGTCGATTCCCGACGAGCCCTCCCCCGTGGGAGTGCGGGGTGTTCTGGTGTCCACACTCATCTAACCGAGTGATGGGGAGTTAGGACACTGCCTTGACCCGCCGGATCTGTCCGGACCGCGTCAAGGTTGCGCTGATCGCC
>NZ_BMVJ01000009.1:91397-93979 GCF_014650655.1 Streptomyces anandii JCM 4720 | reverse complement strand
CGGATTTACCCCGGCGGGTGACCGTACGGACGCTCGTTCGGCCACCCGCCTTGTGCGGCAAGGGAGTTCACGCCCGCCGGCGGGCCGCCTCGTACAGCACGACACCCGCGGCCACACCGGCGTTGAGCGACTCCGCCCCGCCCGGCATAGGGATGCGCACCCTCAGGTCGCAGGTCTCGCCGACCAGCCGCGACAGGCCCTTGCCCTCGCTGCCGACGACGATCACGACCGGGCCCTCCAGTGCGTCCAGCTCGCCCAGTTCGACCTCGCCGTCCGCGGCGAGGCCGACCACCGTCATGCCCGCCTTCTGGTACGCCTCCAGGGCGCGCGTCAGATTGGTGGCGCGGGCCACCGGCGTACGGGCCGCGGTGCCGGCCGAGGTCTTCCAGGCGCCCGCGGTCATCCCGGCCGCGCGCCGCTCGGGCACGACCACGCCGTGGCCGCCGAAGGCGGAGACCGAGCGGACGACCGCGCCGAGGTTGCGCGGGTCGGTCACCCCGTCCAGGGCCACGATCAGCGGGTCCTCGCCCCCGTCGTACGCGGCGTCGGCGAGGTCCTCGGGGTGGGCGTACTCGTACGGCGGGACCTGGAGGACCAGGCCCTGGTGGTTGAGCCCGTTCGTCATCCGGTCGAGCTCGGGGCGCGGGGCCTCCATGAGGTTGATCCCGCCCCGCTCGGCGGCGAGCTGGAGCGCCTCGCGCACCCGCTCGTCGTTGTCGATGAACTGCTGGACGTAGAGCGTGGAGGCGGGCACGCCCTCGCGCAGCGCCTCGACGACCGGGTTGCGGCCGACGACCAGCTCGGAGGCCGACCGGCCCGATCCGCGGCGCTGCTGCGTCCGGCCCTGCGCACGGCGGGCCTGGGCCTGGGCGGCGCGCTGCTTGGCGTGTCCCTTGCGCATCTCGGCGGGGGGCGTGGGGCCCTTGCCCTCCAGGCCCCGGCGCCGCTTGCCGCCGCTGCCGACCTGCGCGCCCTTCTTGCCGGACATGCGGCGGTTGTTCGCGGCCATGACCTACCTGTCTGTCGAAAGCGTCGTATGTACGGGTGACTCGTCAGTGTGACTCGTACGTGTCACCCGTACGCCTGTCACGTCTATGAAGTGTGCCGCCCGAGGGGCCGGGCGGCACAGTCGATCTTCGGTGCGCGGGGGCTCAGCGGGGGCCGAGGCTCCAGCGCGGCCCCTGCGGGCTGTCCTCGACGACCAGGCCGGACTGGCCGAGCTGGTCGCGGATGGCGTCCGCGGTGGGCCAGTCCTTGCGGGCGCGGGCGGCCTCGCGCTGGTCGAGCACCATGCGGACCAGGCTGTCCACCACGCCGTGCAGGTCCTCGCCGCGATCGCCGCCCTCGCCGGCCCACTGCTCGTCGAGCGGGTCCAGGCCGAGGACGCCGAGCATGGCCCGCACCTCGGCGAGCCGGGCCACGGCGGCCTCCTTGTCGTCGGCGGCCAGCGCGCTGTTGCCCTGCCGGACGGTGGTGTGGACGACCGCGAGCGCCTGCGGGACGCCCAGGTCGTCGTCCATCGCCTCGGCGAAGGCGGGCGGCACCTGCTCGGCGGGCTCCACCGGGCCCGCCTTCTCCATCACGCGCTGGATGAAGCCCTCGATCCGCGCGAACGCGGACTCGGCCTCGCGCAGCGACTCCTCGCTGTACTCGATCATCGAGCGGTAGTGCGGGGTGCCCAGGTAGTAGCGCAGCACGATGGGCCGCCACTGCTTGACCATCTCCGACACCAGCACGCTGTTGCCCAGCGACTTGGACATCTTGTCGCCGGCCATGGTCACCCAGGCGTTGTGCACCCAGTAGCGGGCGAACTCGTCGCCGTAGGCCTTGGCCTGGGCGATCTCGTTCTCGTGGTGGGGGAAGATCAGGTCGAGGCCGCCGCCGTGGATGTCGAAGGCGCTGCCCAGGTACTTGTGCGCCATGGCGGAGCACTCCAGGTGCCAGCCCGGCCGGCCCTCGCCCCACGGGGTGGGCCAGGTCGGCTCGCCCGGCTTGGCCGCCTTCCACATGGCGAAGTCGCGGGGGTCGCGCTTGCCGGTCTCGCCCTCGCCGGACGGCTGGAGCAGATTGTCCAGCTCCTGCCGGGACAGCTCCAGGTACTGGGGGAAGGAGCGCACGTCGAAGTAGACGTTGCCGTCGGCGGCGTAGGCGTGCCCGCGGTCGATGAGCGTGCGCATCATCTCGGTCATCTCGGGCACGTGCCCGGTGGCGCGGGGCTCGTAGGTGGGCGGGAGGCAGCCGAGGGCGGTGTAGCCGTCGTTGAACGCGCGCTCGTTCTCGTAGCCGATCGACCACCAGGGGCGATTCTGCTCGTGCGCCTTGGTGATGATCTTGTCGTCGATGTCGGTGACGTTGCGGATGAACGTCACCTCGTAGCCGCGGTGGGCGAACCAGCGGCGCATGATGTCGAAGTTCAGGCCCGACCGGATGTGCCCGATGTGCGGGGCGGCCTGCACGGTGGCGCCGCACAGGTAGATCGAGACGCAGCCCGGCTTGAGCGGGGTGAAGTCACGGATCTGCCGGGCGCTGGTGTCGTACAGGCGAATGGTCACCACTCCAGGGTAGTGGGCGGCGGGCAGTGC
>NZ_BMVJ01000009.1:73286-91367 GCF_014650655.1 Streptomyces anandii JCM 4720 | reverse complement strand
CTTGCGACCATTGCGGTGACAAGGCACGCATTCGTGACCTCGCCGGCGGACCGGGGACGGGCCGCGCCCTGATCCGGGCCGCCCGGGCTCAGAGGCTGCCGACGACCTTCCGCGCCCTGATCCGCACGACCACCCGCTCGGCGTCCTGGGCCGAGGCCGGGTTGAACTCCGCGTACTTCTTGCCGGTGTACTTCAGGCTCAGCTCGTCGATGAGCTCCTGGCCGCCCTCGGTGGTCATCTCCGCGGTGCCGCGGATCTCGGCGTACTCGTACGGGGACTCCGGGTCCTGGACCACTACGCCGATCCGCGGGTCGCGGTCGAGGTTCTTCTTCTTGCGCCGGTCGACGGTGGTGGAGACGAGCAGGTCGTCGCCGTCCCGCTTCACCCACACAGGGGACATCTGCGGACTGCCGTCCGGCTGAACGGTGCCGAGGACGACGAAGACGGGGCCGTCGAGCAGGCTCTTGAGGCGGTCGGACAGTACGGCGGACATGGGGGCACCCTCCGGTCCATCGGCTGATCGGGGTTTCGCGGGTACCCTCGCACGCCCTCAGCTCACCCGCACCACGAGCGCCGTGGCCACGGCCATGAGCCCTTCGTCCCGGCCGGGGAAGCCGAGCCCGTCGGTCGTGGCGCCGGAGACGGTCACCGGGGCGCCGGCCGCCTCGGAGAGGATCTTCTGCGCCTCCTCGCGCCGCTTGCCGATCTTCGGGCGGGGGCCCACGACCTGCACGGCGACGTTCCCGATCCGGAAGCCCGCCTCGCGCACGATCCGCGCGGCCTCCGTCAGCAGCGTCACCCCGGACGCCCCGGACCACTCGGGCCGGCCGGTGCCGAAGTGCTGCCCGAGGTCACCGAGCCCGGCGGCGGAGAACAGCGCGTTGCACGCGGCGTGGGCGACGACGTCCGCGTCGGAGTGCCCGGCCAGGCCCGGCCCCTCGCCCTCCCACTTCAGGCCCGCGCACCACAGCTCGCGGCCCTCCTCGAAGGCGTGGACGTCGGTGCCGATGCCCACCTGGGGCAGCGCCAGGGGAAGGTCAGAAGCCATCGTTGAGCCTCCGGCGGGCGAGGACCGCCTCGGCGAGGACCAGGTCGAGCGGGCGGGTGACCTTGAAGGCCTCCTCGTGGCCGGGCACGGCCACGACCGGCTCGCCGAGCTGCTCGACCATGCTCGCGTCGTCGGTGACGTCGTCGGTGACCGTCTCGTGGGCGCGCACCAGGGTGGCCCGGTCGAAGCCCTGCGGGGTCTGCACGGCGCGCAGCCGCGCCCGGTCCGGGGTGGCGACCACCGGTTCGGGCCCGCCCGGCACGGCGGCCGGCTCGACCTGCTTGACGGTGTCCGCGAGCGGCAGCGCGGGGACGACGGCGGCCGCCCCGTCCCGTACGGCCTCGATGACGGCGTCCACGGTGTCCACCGGCACCAGCGGCCGGGCCGCGTCGTGCACGAGGACGATGTCGTGACCGGGAGGCAGCGCCTCCAGACCGAGCCGTACGGACTCCTGACGGCTGTCGCCGCCCGGGACGACCATGAAGTCGGTGCTGCCCCAGCTGCCGCTGGGGGTGCCGCCGGGCAGCGCGTGGGCGTCGAGCAGCGACTTGACCTCGGCGGCGCCGTCCGGCGGGGCGACCACGACCACGAGGGAGACGGCGCGGGAGGCCGCCAGCGCGCGCACCGCGTGCACCAGCATCGGCGTGCCGCCCAGCGTGCGCAGTGCCTTCGGGGCGCCGGGGCCGAGGCGCACGCCCCGGCCGGCGGCCGGGATCACGGCGGCGACACGGGTGGCGGGGCGGTCGGCCGGACGGTCGGCGGAGCGGTCGCCCGGACGGTCGGTGGGGCGGTCATCCGCGGGCGAAGGGCGCGATTCGTCAGACATCGGTTCCTGTCAGGTTTGTGTGCTGGCCTTGTCTGGGTATGGCCACACCGTGCCGGGCGCGACGCCCCGACCGGACCCTTCCGTGACCCTGGTCGGGCGCACTGCCCGGGCCCGGCACACACTATCGGGGGCCCCACCCCGTCGTACGGCAGGGACGCCACGCGCGGGATGCCGCGCGGGTACGAACATGCCGCAGCGCCCGGCGACAGCGAACGCGTCATCGGGCACCGCGGCATTATCAGTGTGCTGAACTGAATTATCAGTGTGCTGAACTGAGGCGGGTGGTGCGGTCGCCCCGGATCAGGACCGGCGTCAGGACGCGAGAACCTCGTCGAGCAGGGCCTCGGCCTTGTCCTCGTTGGTGTTCTCCGCGAGGGCCAGCTCACTCACCAGGATCTGGCGGGCCTTGGCGAGCATGCGCTTCTCACCTGCGGAGAGTCCGCGCTCGCGCTCCCGGCGCCACAGGTCGCGCACGACTTCCGCGACCTTGATGACGTCGCCGGAGGCGAGCTTCTCCAGGTTTGCCTTGTAACGACGCGACCAGTTCGTGGGCTCCTCGGCGTACGGAGCACGCAGCACCTCGAAGACCCGGTCCAGCCCGTCCTGACCGACCACATCACGCACACCCACGAACTCCGCATTGTCCGCCGGTACGCGCACCGTCAGATCACCCTGGGCGACCTTCAGCACCAAGTAGGTCTTGTCCACGCCTTTGATCTGGCGAGTTTCGATGGCCTCGATCAGCGCGGCCCCGTGATGGGGATAGACCACGGTGTCGCCAACCTTGAACGTCATGTGACAGGTACCCCTTCCGTGGCTATCCAGGGTAACACGGATACGGCGTCTTCTGAATGGCGTTTTCGCAGGTCAGGGCATATCTCGGGGCTTGACAACAGCGACAGGAACGTGCTTCGAGAGGGTCGGACGACCCAAGAGGAAGGAGGTATTCGCAGGTCGGAGGGGCTCTCCGCGCGGGGTGAAACGCGTACGCTACACACATCCGACGCCCCCTCCAAACGGCCGAACATCCCGATATGTCCGTTTCCTGACGCTCGACTTCCGCTACTCCGTTCGATGCGGATGCGTCACGTCCGAGCCGAATCGGGAATTGATCACGACGCCCGGACAACGCGCCGTCATGCCGGCGGTGATCAATTCCCGTGCGCCCGCGCATTCCCGCACCGGAAATCCGCGCAAGCCTCCTCGATGGCGGAGTCGGCCTTCTTATGTGAATGGCGGACGGACACCCGGCCAATGGCGCGGGGCCAATGGGACGACGGCAGCGTATTGCGGGCGCGGTGACGCCCCTGCTGGGGAGGGGTGCGCGGGTGCCCCGTGGTGCGGAGGAGGCACTGAGGGGCGGGTCGGGTGCGAAGCCCCGGGAACGGCTCGGTAACCTATGGCCGCTGACAGTCACTTAGGGCGGCTTTACAAGGAGCCGCCTGCTCCGCCCACGTTCAAGGAGTTGCCGCCGCCGTGAGCAGCAGCCTTCGACGCGGCGCCCTCGCCGCCGCCGCCATCGCGTTCTCGATCGCCTCGCTCGCCGCGTGCGGTGCCGGCAACAACGCCCAGACGCTCCAGGTCAAGCCGGACAACGCGGCCACCACCGTCGGCGACATCAAGGTGCAGAACGCCACGGTGATCACCCAGCCCGACCCGCAGTCCAAGGGCCCGGCCGTCATCTCCGCGACCGTCTTCAACACCGGCACCACCGACCAGACCCTGGACTCCATCAGCGTCCAGGGCGACGGCACCGCCCAGCTCTCGCCGGCGGGCGGCAAGGGCAAGCTGACCGTCCCGGCCGGCGGCTCCGTCGTCATCGGCGGCAAGGGCAACGCCTCCGCCGTCCTGTCCAACGCCGGCGTGGCCGTTCAGAACGGCAACGCGCAGCAGATCACCTTCACCTTCAGCAAGACCGGTGACGTGAGCCTGCGCGCCTTCGTCGTCCCGGCCAAGAGCTACTTCGACAAGTGGGGCCCGAGCAACGTCCCGGCCGCCCCGGGCGCGGGCGGCACGGCCAAGCCGTCCGCATCGTCCTCCACGGGCAAGCCGTCGAAGTCGCACGCGCCGTCCAAGTCGCCGTCCGGCTCGCCCTCGGCGACCAGCCAGGACGCCGGCACCGCCGTGACGCCGAGCGACTCGGCCTCCCAGTCGGCCTCCGGCCACTGATCCCGCAGGACCCGTACGAACAGTGGGCGGCACCCTCCGGCCGGAGGGTGCCGCCCACTGCTTCGCGCTGCCTCGCGTCTACACGGCCTTACGGCTCGAACTTGTAGCCGAGCCCCCGCACCGTCACCAGGAAGCGCGGCGCCCCCGGGTCCGGCTCGATCTTCGCGCGCAGGCGCTTGACGTGGACGTCCAGCGTCTTGGTGTCGCCCACGTAGTCGGCGCCCCAGACGCGGTCGATGAGCTGCATGCGGGTCAGCACCCGGCCGGCGTTGCGCAGCAGCATCTCCAGCAGGTCGAACTCCTTGAGCGGGAGGTCGACCTTGGAGCCGGCCACGGTGACGACGTGCCGGTCGACGTCCATGCGGACCGGGCCGGCCTCCAGGGCGGCCGGGGTGACCTCCTCCGGCTCGCCGCGCCGGCGCAGCACCGCGCGGATACGGGCGACCAGCTCGCGGGAGGAGAAGGGCTTGGTGACGTAGTCGTCGGCCCCTATCTCCAGGCCGACGACCTTGTCGATCTCGCTGTCCTTGGCGGTCACCATGATCACCGGGACGTTGGAGCGGCCGCGCAGCTGGCGGCACACCTCCGTACCGGGCAGCCCCGGCAGCATCAGGTCGAGGAGGACGAGGTCGGCGCCGTTGCGCTCGAACTCGTCGAGTCCGTCGGGCCCGGTGGCCGCGACGGCGACCTCGAAGCCCTCCTTGCGGAGCATGTACGACAGGGCGTCGGAGAAGGACTCCTCGTCCTCGACGACGAGCACTCGGGTCACGGAAGGACCTCCGGGGCGGGAAGCGGTTCGTACGGGGATGAGTCGGTGGGGGGATGCCCGTTCTCGTCGTCGAGACCGGGATGCCGCCGGGCGCGGTCGCGGGCCTCGCGGGCCGCTGCCGCCTCCGGCAGTCGCAGGGTGAACGTGGAGCCCTGTCCCTCGGCGCTCCACACCGTGATCTCCCCGCCGTGCGAGGCGACCACGTGCTTGACGATCGCCAGACCCAGACCGGTGCCGCCCGTGGCACGTGAGCGGGCCGGGTCGACGCGGTAGAAGCGCTCGAAGATGCGCTCCTTGTCCTTGTCGGAGATGCCGATGCCCTGGTCGGTGACGGCGATCTCGATGAGGTCCCCGCCGGGCGCGGTGACACTGCGGGCGGCGATGCCGACGCGGGTGCGGGCCGGGGAGTAGTTGACGGCGTTCTCCACGAGGTTGCCGAGGGCGGCGGCGAGCTGGCCGCGGTTGCCCCACACATGCAGGTCGGCGGTGCCCGCCCGTCCCCCACCGCCGCCCTCGGAAGGCCCTTCGGGTCCCTTTATCGCGGTGGCCATGGTGATCTGCTTGGTGCCGGCCTGGTGGCGGCAGCGGTCGATGGCCTCGGCGACGAGTTCGTCGACCCGCACGGGCTCGGCGTCCTCGAGGGGGTCGTCGTTCTGCACGCGGGAGAGGTCGATGAGCTCCTGCACCAGGCTGGTGAGCCGGGTCGCCTCGATCTGCATCCGCCCGGCGAAGCGCTGCACGGCCTCGGGGTCGTCCGAGGCGTCCATGACGGCCTCGGAGAGCAGGGACAGCGCGCCCACCGGCGTCTTCAGCTCGTGGCTCACATTGGCGACGAAGTCGCGCCGTACGGCCTCGATCCGGCGGGCCTCGGTCAGGTCCTCGACGAGCAGCAGCACCAGCCGCGACCCGAGCGGGGCGACGCGCGCGGAGACGGCGAGGGCCTCGCCGCGTCCGGTGCCGCGCCGGGGCAGGTCCAGCTCGACCTGCCGTATCTCCCCGTCCCTGCGGGTGTCCCGGGCCATCTGGAGCATCGGCTCCACGGCGAGCTTGCCGCCCCGGACCAGCCCGAGGGCGTACGCCGCCGAGCTGGCCTTGACCACGCCGTCGGCCTCGTCGAGGACCACGGCGGAGGAGCGGAGCACGGACAGCACGGTGTCCACGCCCGGCGGCAGCACCGGGTCGGTGTGCAGGGACGTACGGGTCGGGCGCTTGAGCTCCCGCTCGCTGAAGCGGAACGCCAGCACGGCGATGACGCCGGTGAGCACCCCGGCGATCGCTGCCGCTGCGGCGACCGCCGCGTTCACGTCCATGCGTCCAGGTTAGGCGTGGCGCAGGTCGTGCCCACAGCCGTCCGGGTGCGAGCTCGAACACTCGTCGCCCAGAGTTCACCTGGGAGCCAGTGACGGTTCATTCGGGGTGACGGAAACGGACGCGTAGCGACCCGACCGTGGGAGCGTGGGGTTCACACCCCTGCCGGATACGCACGAGAGGGAACCTGATGCGGGACGCGTACCACGAGGAACTGGACTCGATCGGCGACGGTCTGGTGGAGATGGCCCGGCTGGTCGGGTCGGCGATCGGGCGCGCCACGACCGCCATCCTCGACTCGGATCTGAAGCTGGCCGAGAACGTGATCGAGGCCGACCAGAAGGTCGACGAGCTCCAGCACGACCTGGAGGCACGGGCCATAGCGCTGCTCGCCCGGCAGCAGCCGGTGGCGACGGACCTGAGGATCGTCGTGACGTCCCTGCGGATGTCCGCCGACCTCGAGCGCTCGGGCGACCTCGCCCAGCACGTGGCCAAGCTCGCCCGGCTGCGCTTCCCCGAGCGCGCGGTCCCCTACGACCTGCACGCCACGATCCTGGAGATGGGCCAGCTCGCCCAGCGCCTGATGGCCAAGGCGGCCGAGGTGATCATCACCAAGGACGTCGACCTGGCCCTCCAGCTGGAGCAGGACGACGACGAGATGGACCTGCTGCACCGCACCCTGTTCCAGCACCTGATCGACGACCGCTGGAAGCACGGCATCGAGACGGCCGTCGACGTCACCCTGCTCGGCCGCTACTACGAGCGCTACGCCGACCACGCGGTCGCGGTGGCCAAGCGGGTCGTGTACCTGGTGACCGGCGAGCACGCGGACGAGCTCCAGCAGGACATCCAGCCGGTGACCGGCGTGGAGGGTGCCTGAACCGGCGCGGGGAACAGGCGCGAGGACCGGACGCCGGGGCGCGCGTAAGCCACTGTGCGCCGTTGATGCGCCCAGGGAAGCGGGCATGGAATGGGCAAAGGCACCGGCCTCGAGGAGGGACCCATGACCGATTCCCCCAGCACCACGCCCGACCCCACGCAGGAACGCGAGACCGAGCAGCCCGCCGAGATCAAGAGCCTTCCGCTCTTCGGCGCCTGCGGCTGCGGCTCGGGCTGCGGCTGCGGGTGCCAGTCGGGCGGCCCCTGCCAGTGCGGCTGACTCCGTAACCTCTTCACCACGAAGGGCCCCGGCGCACGCCGGGGCCCTTCGACGTGCGTAGGCACGGCACGTGCGCGCCCCGGCCGTTACCCACTTTCGGGTGACGCGGACCACACGGCCGGGGTGGCGCAAACTGGCGACAGCCCCCACAAAGCCCGTAAACAAAGCCTTCGGCCCCGCACTGCCCGTCAACCCGGCACCTTCGGCTGATAAATGGACATTGCACTCAAGAGTCACAGATACATGGACGACCTGTAACACGGTCCGGATTGCGACAACGGACGGTGGGCCCCGGGGCCAAGGTGTGTCTGCGCGGCCGACCGGCCGCACTCGCACTTCGCACTCCATGCAGGGGGCACTGTGTCCGTTTCCGCTTCCGCCACCACCCGACGTCTCGCCGCGGCCGTCCTCACGGCCGGCGCCCTGGTCGGCACGGTGGCGCTGCCGGCGTCCGCGGCCGACCACGCGCGTCCGCACCGCCCGCAGGTGGAGATCACCCACGTGCAGTACGACACCCCGGGCCGGAACGACCGCTCCAACCGTTCCCTCAACCACCAGTGGGTGGAACTCACCAACACCACCCGCCGCTCGGTGAACCTGGACGGCTGGACGCTGTCCGACCGGGAAGGCCGCACCTACACCTTCCACCACTACCGGCTGGACGGCCGGGCCACCGTCCGCGTCCACACCGGAGTCGGCCGCGACAGCCGCCGCGACCTGTTCCAGGATCGCCACCACGTCGTCTGGGACCAGCGCGACACCGCCACCCTGCGCAACGACCACGGCCGCCTCGTCGACTCGGTCTCCTGGGGCAGCGAGCGCCGCGGCCACCGCTCCGACGACCGCCGCATCGACCGCCACGACGACCACCGCGACAACCGCCACCACAACTGACCCCTGACGCCCCACACCTCGAAAACGACGCAGCCAGGAACCCCCTCCCCGCGCACACAGCGCGGGGAGGGGGTTCTGCCGTTGGCCGGAAAGCCGTGGCCGGTGTTGGGCCATGTTGGTGATCACACCGCGACGCGCCTCAACTCGGTGGCCCCGTTCGGGTGTTCGTGCGAAGATCGCGTGTCCTGTCGCCGTTCGGGTGCGTTGCCGTGGAGGTGTGCGCCCCGTCAGTGGAGTGGAATTGTTCTCGCGTCACAGACGTCTGGTGGTCGTAGCCGCCGTGTGCGCGGCCGTGCTCGGGGGTTCCGGGCAGGCCGCGTGGGCCGGGTCCCCGTCACCCACGCCGTCCGCCGGTGCGACCCCGGCACCCTCCCCCTCCGCACCCTCCGCGCCCGCCGCGTCGCCCGCGCCGGATGCGCCGCCCGTGCCGGGTGCGGGGTCGGGGCGGGAGGCCCGGGACGCCGCCGAGTACTGGACCGCGCGGCGGATGGCCGCCGCCCAGCCGCTGGACGACACCAAGGACGCGGCGCCCACCGTCGGTTCCGGCGCGCGCTCGGTGGCGGGCGTGACCAAGGGCACGCTGTTCGGCGGCACCCGGCTCGTCGGCACGTTCTTCGGCTCCGGCGGCCCGAACGGCACCGACTGGACCTGCACCGGCAGCGTCATCGACACCCCGGCCAGGAACATCGTCCTCACCGCCGCCCACTGCGGTCTGGGCATCAAGGCCGACTACATCTTCGTACCGAAGTTCCTCAAGGGCGCCGGCCCCGACCAGCAGCCCTACGGCATCTTCCACATCCAGCACGTCTACATCGACCCGCGCTACGTGCCCGACAAGGGCTCCTCGACCACCAGGAAGCCCTGGTCCGACCTGGACACGGCCTTCGCGCGGGTCTCGGCCAACCAGCGCGGGCAGCAGCTCCAGGACGCCGTGGGAGGCGGCCTGACCTTCACCCAGCCGTCCGGCTACGCCAACAAGAACGTGACCGTGGTGGGCTACCCGGCGCGCAAGTACGGCAACGACGCCGGGCAGGCCATCAAGTGCACGGTGCCGACCACCCAGCTCCCCGGCTACCGCCAGATGTCCATGACCTGCGGCGGCTACTACGGCGGCACCTCCGGCAGCCCCTGGATCACCGACTACCAGGACGACGCCACCACCGGCCACGTCATCGGCAACCTCGGCGGCTACAACGGCGGCGGCAACGACGCGAACGTCGACTACATCAGCTACGCCCCGGCGTTCGGCACCGACGCGGCCAACCTCCTCGCCGACGCCGTCGCCGGCCAGGACCCGCCGGGCGACCTGCCCCCGTACCAGGGCATCCAGGCCAAACTGCCCGGCGGCTCCGGGACTTGGCAGCACGCCAAGCTGCTGGCCTCCGGCGAGTACACCGGCGACAGGTACAGCGACATGATCGTGATCTGGTCGGACGGCGAGGTCAGCCTCTACCCCGGCGACGGCAAGGGCGGGTTCCTGGCGGAGACCCGGCTGCGCTCGGCCAACACCGCCTGGGGCCAGGCCGTCACCATCACCGGCGGCGACTTCGCCGGCGGCGACCGGTACGACCTGATGGTGCGCTGGTCCAGCGGCAAGGTCAGCCTCTACCCCGACGTCAGCCCCGCCGGCCTCGGCAAGGAGATCCAGATGGCGCCCGCCGGCTCCAACTGGAAGAACGCCGTGCAGATGACCGCCGGGCAGTTCCACAACGGCAAGTACGTCAGCGACCTCGTCGTCCGCTGGTCCTCCGGCGAACTCACCCTCCACACCGGCGTCGGCCCCGGCACCTTCGGCACCACGCACCGCCTACAGGCCCCCGGCTCCGCCTGGAAGGACGCCACCCTGGTGACCAGCGGCACCTTCAGCCACCGCACCAACTGGGACCTCCTCGTGCGCCGTTCGGACGGCGAGGTCGACTCCTACGCGGCCACCTCCTCGGCGGGCCTCGGCACGAAGACCCGCCTCAGCGGTCCCGGCACCACCTGGACCCACGCCCAGGTCATGACGGCGGGCAACTACACCACCAACGGGCTCGGCGACGACCTGATCGTCCGCTGGTCCGACGGCGAGACCACGCTGTACGCCGACACGAGCGCGACGCGGCTCGGCGCCGAGAACACGCTGGTGTACCCGAACACCTGACCACCGGCACGGTGCGTTCCACGACCGGTCGGCCGCTTCCCGCGTCCGCCTTTCCCGCTAATGTCCGCGCATTCCCCGGCAGTCGGGGAAGATGGGGCAGGCGGGGGAGGCCGGGGGAAGCCGGGGGGGAACATGCGGACGCCCAACGACCAGGAATACGCGAGTCTGCTGGCCATGAGCGACAGCCGCCGGCTCTTCGTGGCGCGCTGGACCGAACTCTTCGACGCGCAGGTCTCCTTCAGATTCCGCCACCGGCCGATCACCCGGGAACTGCTGGGCCGGGAGCAGGCCGCCATCACCCTGAACAGGCAAGGGACTCAGGTCCTCGACCGCAGCGTGCTGTACGCGCAGTTGGTGAACGAGGAAACGCAGCAGTTGCCGCAGGTGATGTTCAAGCACTGGAGCGCCGGCTTCGTGGAGTCGTCCCCCATGGACGCCGCGGAGAGGATCGCCGGCGGTTTCGCCCTGGCCGGCCACAGCAACGAACTGCTCTTCCAGGCGCGGCGGCACCTTCTCAACGGCGGTGATCTCCAGGAGCAGCTCGACGACGCCGTACGGTGGCATTCCGAACGGTCGTACCGGCGCCCATTCCTGGTGGTGGTGCCGGCCGCCCAGAAGGGATTCGTCCCGGCGTCGTCAGGCCTGTCGCTGGCCCTGGCGGGCCAGGAGGACGGCCAGGGCCTTCTGCCACCGGCACTGGTGGCGGAGTACCGACGCGCCCTGCAGCGCGGGCATGTGGAGCCGGCGGACGTCTTCGTACGGGCCGTGATCGAGACGCAGGACGCCAACCGGGCGTGGGAGCTCTTCCGGGAACTCTTCGACCGCTATCTGACGCGGTTACGACCGTCCCTGCGCCCCGTGCCGCTGCGCGAGGGAACCTCGGTCTTCGTCTGGGATCCGCATCCCGGACCGGACGGAAGGGCCATCGGCTTCAAGCCGAAGCCGCCTTTCCCGTACCCCGCACCGCCTTTTCCGTCGGGCCCCCGGATGACGACGATCGTCGACTGCGCGTCATCCGATCCGGTGCTGGACGTCGTCCTCGACCAGTACGCCTCCGCGCTGCACGCGCTGAAGGCGAACGACACCCGCCGCGCCTTCATCCTGCTCATCCCCCTGCTGGACATCGCGTTCCAGTGCGGCACGGGAAGGCAGCGCCAAAAGCCCCCGTTCGCCCGCGCCATCGAGGCGGGCGCGCTGCTCCTCGCCCTCTCCGAACCCAAGGCCCACTTCGACCACTTGGTGCAGTTCCTCCGCCGCAAGAGCTGGATCACCGGCAGACCGGCCCTCGTCGCCAAGGACCACGAGGCACTGGCCATCCTCACGAACGAGCAGAAATGGTCGGCGATATGCCGTACTTACGACTGGAACCCCCTGGTCCACGTGCGGCGCACCCACCTCATGGCCATGCTCCGCGGCAACATGCGCCACCCCCAGCTCCGCCGGCGAACGGCCCGCTGGGACCTGGCCCGCGCCATCCGCGCCCGGCACGCCTACGCACACCGAGGTGAGCCCCTCACGGACACCCACCTCCTGGCGGTACTCATCGAAACGGTCCACCAGTGCCTGGCGGCCCGCTGCGCGGCCGCGGAGACCGGCACGGAATTCGGCACCCTGATCGACCTCATGGAGGACGTGGTGACGGGAACCCGCACCCTGCCCGACTGGCCCTCCTTGGCGCTGGACGGGCTGTGGTCGCTTCCGCCGTACCTGCGGCTGTGTCAGAGGTCGTCGAAGGAGAGCTGAACAGGGACCGGGCCCTCGGGGCGGACAGGCGACCTGGGGACCTTCCACCACCGGGTACGCAGTCTCCTGCGCCGGGGAAGCTCCACGGCGAGCCTGAAAAGGCGATAGCCCTGATCGTGGAGTGCGTCCAGCAACTTCGACTCGGCCTCGAACCTGAACTCGGTCTCGCCCATGGCGGGAATGGCAGGCAGTTGCTCGACCTGCATCACCGTCTGACCGTAAACCCTGAACCTGCTCCATCTGTTCGGCTTGAGCTCGACAAGCAGTCTTCTCGGTGCGACCGCTGTGACGCTCGTGTTGTTGAGCCAGATGGTGAACGGGCGTCTGCCACCCGGATAGAAGCTCGACTCACTCAGTCCGGACTTGCTCACCTCCATCTCGACCTTGGGCCGCGCACGCTTGTATCCCTTGTAACTCAGGAACATGTTGCAGAAGGTGAAGGCCGCGCTGGCGCCCGACACTATGAGAGCGATGACTGGGAGCGACATGATCCAAGCATGCCCCGGCCCTCGTTGCCGCTCAGGCCACAGGCCAAGGCGGTGCCGGCGGAAGCGATCGCCGGGCACGTCGCCCAGCCACGCAGCTTCCGAGACCGGCCAGGGTCAGCACGATCCCGAGGCCCCCGAGGGCCGCCGGCGCGGTCCAGTCCTCCACCACTCGTCCCCGCACTCCGGAGGCCGCGACACTGCCCGACTGCTCGCCGAGGTGGAAACGGGAGTCGTTGGAGTTGTCCCGGTGGTCGCCCAGCAGGAACAAGCGCCCATCCGGCACCGTCACCTCATACGGCCCGACCGCCGGGTTCTCCCCGCTGTCCGTCACGTACGGTTCGCTGACCGGCCTACCGTTCACCGAGACCCGGTTGCCCTCACCCGTCACGTGATCGCCACCCACCCCGATGACCCGCCGCAGCAGTGGTCCCAGCCGGGTGTGTTCCGGTGCGTCGATGAGCAGGACGTCGCCCCGGCGTATCTCGCTCGCGTCGATCCGCTCGATGAACAGCCGATCGCCCTGGCGGTACGTGGGGCTCATGGAGCCGCCCATGACCGTGGCCATCCGGTAGGTCCCGAGGGTGTACACGATGGTCCCCACCAGGAGGGTCAACCCGAGCGGCGCCAGCACCCAGGCCGCAGCCGTCCATCCGCCGAATGCTCTTCGCCGCTGCATGACCAGCCTCTCCGTGAACCGCCCGACGGCTGTGCGGGCCGACAAAGAGTACGCGGGCGACGGCACGGCTCTAAGCGGTCGGCTCGTCCTCGTCGGCGGGGGCCGGCGCGAACATGTCGCCGATGTCGTTCCACATGAAGCCCTCCCGCCAGTCCGGCTTGTCGAGCATCCAGCCGAGGAGGGCCCGCGACACCTTCTCCTGCGACACCGTGCGCGTCCGGTAGTGCTCCGCGGGGACACCGTCGCGGTATTCCAACTGGTAGGTGTTGTCGTCGCGGAACCAGACCTGGATGTACCAGTCGCCCTCCAGCCCCTCGTCCCGGCGCTCGAGGATCAAGTACTCGTTGCCGCGTCCCAGATTGCCGAGCATGGTGCCCACTGCCGGTTTCGTGGGCCGCTTCAACTCGTGACCACGGCCGTTGGTCGCTATCAGCATGGGGGGATTCTGCAGGGTGGGTCTGACATCGGGGCGCGGGACGGTGCCTGCTCCGGCGCTCCGGCGGTCACGAGACGACCCCCGCAGCCGAAAGACCCCTGGCGGCGGCTCAGACGCAGGCAAGGGCCCTGGAGATCGCAGCCCGCTTCGACGGCCGGGGCCGGATCGAGCTGACCATCGCACGCCTGCGCGCGGGCGGTCCGTTGCTGCCGGCGCGGGAGCCGGCCCCGAAGTCCAGCTTCAGCTGTCGACGCGCGTGTAGGTGAGGAACACCGCGCCGCTCTTGAGGACGGTGTGGTCCGCGAGTGTCCAGGTGCGCGGGTCGAAGGCAGCCTTGCGGGAGAACAGCGGGATCCCGTCGCCGATGGTCAGCGGGCCGACTTTGAGAATGAGCGTGTCGATCTCGGCGTACAGGGAGCCCGCGAGCTCGGCGCCGCCCAGTAGCCAGATGTCCTTGCCGTCCTGCTGCTTGAGTTCGCGCACGGTCGCCACCGGGTCGTCGGCGACCAACTCGACGGCCGGGTCCGGGCTCTCGGTCAGGGTCCGGGAAAATACCAGGTGACGCAGGTGGGGATAGGCGTCGGTGAGGCCGGCCGCAAGACCGATCTCGTAGCTGCGCCGCCCCTCCAGCACGGTGTCGAAGTGCGTGCCCTCTGCCGTGACGGACAGTGCCTGCCGAGCCTGGACGGGCAGCGTCTCCGGGTACTCGGCCACGAGGTGCCGTATGTAGTCCTCCGGTACGGGCCAGAAGCCGTTGGGACCGGTGGGGTCCCCGCCGTCCGGTCCCGCGATGAAGCCGTCGAGAGTGGTGGCGATGTAGTGGACGAGTCTGCGCATGCCGGGCCCCTTCCGTCGATCACGCTGTCACGCCACGGCCCGGCACTGCCGGGTGACGTGCTGAGGCGCGAGGCCTCTGAGTGATCATGGCACCCGTCCGACCGACACGAGCGCCGTACCGTCGAATCCCGTGAACAATCGCCCGCGGGCCGGAACTCAGCGGCGCTGCAGCTGCGTTGGGCTGCCGAAGCCTCCCCCCGGCGGGGCGAGGTGGTCTCCCTCTCGGAGCGTCCGGCATGTCCGGCGCGTCCGCGCGTCGTCTTCTCCAAGTTTCCAGATCACGAAAATGCCTCCCGTCCGCGCCCTAGGCGCGGACGGGAGACCTGATCACAGAACCTACTTCTTCTTGCCCTGGTTCTTGACCGCCTCGATGGCCGCTGCCGCGGCGTCCGGGTCGAGGTAGGTGCCGCCGGGGGTCACCGGGTGGAAGTCGGCGTCCAGTTCATAGGAGAGGGGGATGCCGGTGGGGATGTTGAGGCCCGCGATGTCGGCGTCCGAGATCTGGTCGAGGTGCTTGACCAGGGCGCGGAGGCTGTTGCCGTGGGCGGCGACCAGGACCGTGCGGCCGGTCAGGAGGTCGGGGACGATGGCGTCGAACCAGTACGGGAGCATCCGGGCCACGACGTCCTTCAGGCACTCCGTCTGCGGGCGCAGCTCCGGCGGGAGCGTCGCGTAGCGCGCATCGGAGAACTGGGAGTACTCCGCGTCGCGGTCCAGCGGGGGCGGCGGGGTGTCGTAGGAGCGGCGCCACAGCATGAACTGCTCCTCGCCGAACTCCTCCAGCGTCTGCGCCTTGTCCTTGCCCTGGAGCGCGCCGTAGTGGCGCTCGTTCAGGCGCCAGGAGCGGTGGACCGGGATCCAGTGGCGGTCCGCGGCCTCCAGGGCGAGCTGGGCGGTGCGGATCGCGCGCTTCTGCACGGACGTGTGGACCACGTCGGGCAGCAGGCCGGCGTCCTTCAGCAGCTCACCGCCGCGGACTGCCTCCTTCTCGCCCTTGTCGTTGAGGTTGACGTCCACCCAGCCGGTGAACAGGTTCTTCGCGTTCCACTCGCTCTCGCCGTGGCGGAGGAGGATCAGCTTGTACGGTGCGTCGGCCATGCCTCCGAGCCTAATCCACGCCCTCCGCGCCGCGCCCCGGCCGCCCGCCAGGCGGACAGGAGGGGAAGGAGCCTCCCGGGTCAGCCGACAGTTGACGGGTTCTGTTAATTGAGTGGTCCGGCGCCGACCCGGCCCCGTAAGTTGTGCTCGCCGTTTCGGCCGCTTACATTCACCGCTCGTACCCGGGGGCCTCCATGTCCGTCGCCAGTCTCAGACGTGCCGCGCGCGAGACCGTCTCGGGGCTTCCCCGCGAGTTCTGGTGGCTGTGGACCAGCACCCTCGTCAACCGGCTCGGCGCCTTCGTCGCCACCTTCATGGCGCTGTACCTCACCCTCGACCGCGGGTACTCCGCCTCCTACGCCGGTCTCGTCGCCTCGCTGCACGGTCTCGGCGGGGTCGTGTCGTCCCTCGGCGGGGGCGTCATGGCCGACCGGCTCGGACGCCGGCCGACCCTGCTGGTCGCGCAGGCCTCGACGGCCCTCGCGGTCGCCGCGCTCGGCTTCGTGCGCGACCCCGTCGCCATCGCCGGGGTCGCCTTCCTCGTCGGCATGGCCTCCAACGCCTCCCGGCCCGCCGTGCAGGCGATGATCGCCGACATCGTGCGGCCGGAGGACCGGGTACGCGCCTACTCGCTCAACTACTGGGCGATCAACCTCGGCTTCGCCGTCTCCTCCATGGCCGCCGGTTTCATCGCGGAGTTCAGCTACCTCGCCGGGTTCCTCATCGAGGCCGGCATGACCATGGCCTGCGCGATCGTCGTCTTCCTGAAGCTGCCCGAGTCCCGGCCCGCCGCGCCGGAGGGCGCACACGGAGCGGACGCGGGCGCGCACGGCTCCGTGCGGCTCGCGACCGTGCTGCGCGACCGGCGGTTCATGGCCGTGGTCGGGCTGTCCTTCCTCGTCGCCGTCGTCTTCCAGCAGGGTGCGGTCGGTCTGCCGGTGGCCATGGGCCGGGCCGGGTTCACGCCCGCCGACTACGGCATGGCCATCGCCGTCAACGGCATCCTGATCGTCGCCCTCCAGATCCCGGTCACCCGCCTCATCGAGCACCGCGATCCCCGGCGGCTCCTGGTCGTCTCCTCGCTCCTGGCCGGGTACGGCTTCGGGCTCACCGCCTTCGCCGGGTCGGTCGGCGTCTTCGCGCTCACGGTCTGCGTCTGGACCCTCGGCGAGATGGTCAACGCGCCGACCCAGACCGGGCTCGTCGTACGGCTCTCCCCCGTCCACGGGCGCGGCCGCTACCAGGGCGTCTACACGCTGTCCTGGTCGGTGGCCGCGCTGGTCGCGCCGCTGATGTCCGGCGCCGTCATCGACCGGCTGGGCGCGGAGTGGCTGTGGGGGTCCTGCGCGGTCGTCGGCACGGTGGCCGGCGCCGGGTACGCGGTGCTCATGCGGCGCCTGCCGGGCGCGGAGCGTGCAGGCGCCGGCGCCGAGCCCCCGGCGAGCACCAAGCAGGAGGCCACGGCCGCCTGACCCGGAAGGGGCCGCGGCACGGTCCCGCTCTCACGGGTGCATCCGTGCGCCCTTCAGCACCTTGTCCACCGCGTTCCTCGGGCCGTGCACCGCGAGGCCGACCAGGTCCAGTTCCGCGGTGCGGACGGATCGGACGGCCGCGCGGTTGTCGTGGTCGTTGCCGGTGGTGAACAGGTCGGAGGTGAAGACCGCGCGCGGCAGGGCGCGGGACAGGGTGCGCGCGTGGGCCGCGGTCAGCGTCTCCTTCGTGCCCTCGAAGACCAGTACCGGCTGGCGGAACATCGGCAGGTACGGCACCTCGTCGGCGTCCTCGTACGGCTCCCCGATCACCTCGGGAAGGACCGTGCCGAGGCCGCTGACCAGGAACGCGGTGACGTTCAGACGCTGCCAGCGCTCCAGGTCCTCGCGCAGCAGCACGGCGATCTTGGTGTCGAAGCGGACGGGCGGCGCGGCGGGCCGCGTGTTCTGCGGGCTGGACTGCTCGTTCATGGAATGAGACTCGCCGACGCCGTACGGCGCCGTCTTGTACGTTCTTTGCGTGGCCGGACAGCAGCGGGCCCCCCGGCAGCCCGGGCGCGCCGAGCGCCCCGGGCGGGACGTCGCCGCCTGGCGTCCGGGCGTCCCGGGTGTCGTGGAGGTCTTCCACGCCCACTTCACCGAGTACGCCTACCCCATGCACGTCCACGAGGCGTGGACGCTGCTGATCGTCGACGACGGCGCCGTACGGTACGACCTGGACCGGCACGAGCACGGCACGCCGCACGACACCGTGTCCCTGCTGCCGCCGCACGTGCCGCACAACGGGTCCGCCGCCACCCCGGAGGGCTTCCGCAAGCGCGTCGTCTACCTCGACGCGACCCGCCTGGGCGACGAGTTCATCGGGGCCGCCGTGGACGGGCCCGATCTGCGCGACCCGGTGCTGCGGCGGCGGGTGGGGCAGCTGCACACCGCGCTCGCGCACCCCGGTGACGAGCTGGAGGCGGAGAGCAGGCTGACCCTGATCGCCGAGCGGCTC
>NZ_BMVJ01000009.1:60793-73264 GCF_014650655.1 Streptomyces anandii JCM 4720 | reverse complement strand
GAGGAGCATCTGCGGCACGGCTCCCCCGGCGGCGGGCGTCCGCCGCGCCGTGACCCGCGTCTCGCCCGCCGGCTGCGGGAGTTGCTCGACGAGCGCGTCGCGCACGGGCTCGCGCTGGAGGAGGCGGCGGCGCTCCTCGGCGCTCATCCCGCCCATCTGGTACGGGCGTTCAGTACGGCCTACGGCATCGCCCCGCACCAGTACCTGATGTCCCGCCGGGTCGGCCGCGCCCGCCGGCTGCTGCTGGAAGGGCGGCCGCCGGGCGAGGTGGCCCCGGCGACCGGCTTCTACGACCAGGCGCATCTGACCCGGCACTTCAAGCGGCTGGTCGGGGTGACGCCGGGGCGCTACCGGCTGAGCGCGCGCTGAGCCTCGTAGAGGTTGCGCGGACGTACGACGCCGGTCGTGCCGTACAGCTCCAGGCGGGAGTGCAGGTCGCCGGTGAAGTCGGGGACGTCGGTCTGGTCGAACTCGGTGACCTCGTTGATGCCGACGGTGGCGGAGTACGGGGCGAGTCCGTCGATCCTCATGAGGCCCGCGCGGCCGTTGGTGACGCGGATGTTCCAGTGGGTGAAGCGGGCACCGAACAGCGGCCCCGCGCTCGCGTCGCCGCCGTGGCGGCCGTTGTTGTCCACCGTGATGTCGGTGCGCACGTCGGCGAAGGGCAGGCCGCGGTGGCTGTCGAAGGTGCCCATCCGCATGTCGCCGCGCGACCAGACGTTGTACGAGGACAGGCCCTCGACGTTGATGCCGTGCAGCTGGGTGCCGGGCGGGGCCGGGACCGTGCGCTGCTCGATGGTGAAGTCCTCGATCAGGTTGTCGTGGGAGCCCTCGCGGCAGAAGTAGGGGTGGTGGGAGCCCCGGCCCGCGACCCGGGTGCGGCGCAGGGTGCAGGCGGAGGCGGCCACCAGGCCGAAGCCGTTGTCGACGTTGCGGACGACCACGTCGTCGGCCCAGCAGTCGTAGGCGCACTGCAGGACCACGCCGTTGTAGCCCTTGTCGAGCAGGTGGGGCGACTGCGGGGTCTCGACCGCCTCCAGGGTCAGGCCCTCCACACCGGAGCCGGTCAGCTCTTCCACGTGCGTGGTCAGCCGGGGATCCCACTCTGGGCGGACGTCGAGCGGGAGGGGGCGTTCGAGGGTGACCTCGCGGCCGCGTACGCGCGCGATGCGGACCGGCCACTCGTAGGGGACGTAGGAGGTCAGCTTGGTCTTGTCGTCCCAGTTGTACGCCTCGGGGCCGGGGCCGCCGCCCGCCATGTGCTGGAGCAGGGTGTGGCCGGCGTCGTCGGCGAGGCGGAGCAGGACCAGCCGGCCGGGGTGCAGGGCGGAGGCGTCGGCGACCCGCACGGTCCACGAACCGCGCTTCGCCGGTCGGACCGTGGTGAGGGTGGTCCACTCGTCGCGCCTGTTGCCGGTCCATCCCTCGAACGGCCAGGCCCTGGACCGGATCGCGTCGGCCAGGGAGTTCCAGCGGGCCTCGGGCGCCAGCCAGATCAGGCCGCCGGCCCAGGACCAGGACGACTTGTCGCCGCCGTAGCGGGAGCCGTAGACGCCGACCAGTTCGGTGAGGTTCTTCGTGGCGTACAGCGTCGTACGGCCGCTGCCGGCGCCCCGCAGGACGACGTCGGAGTGGCCGATGCGGATCAGGCCGTCGACGCGGAAGGTGCCGGGCGGGATGGTGACCGTGCCACCGCCGGCCCGTCCGGCGTCGGCGATGGCACGGTTGATCGCGGGGGCGCAGTCGGTGGTGCCGTCGGGCACGGCGCCGTAACGGGTCACGTCGGCGACCACGGGTCGGCGCGGGAGGCGGGCGGCGCCGCCTCGGCAGCCCGCGCGGCCGACATAGGGGATCTGGGGATGGGTGACGGGGGTGCGCGCGAACTCCCGCCAGAGGGAGGGCACTTCACCATGTGCGTCACTGGGAGCGGCGGGCGCCGCGGCCGCCGGCCGGCCGCCGGTGACCGCGACGGCCGCCACGGTGACGGCGCCCGCGAGCAGGGACCGTCTGCCGATGCCCGTGCTGCCGCTCATGCACAACCACCTCTTCATCGATTCATGTTTATGAACGTTGTTCAGGTGTGCGTTGGTGATGAGCATGCCACGGAGACCGATGGCGGGGAAGTGGTACGGCTGGGGAGCCTTCGAGTCAGTCCGAGGGCCGCTGGGTCAGGTGTGTGAACGCCTCGAGATTGCGCGTCGACTCGCCGCGCGACACGCGCCAGGCGTACTCCCGGCGGATCGCGGAGGCGAAGCCGAGCTCCAGCAGGGTGTTGAAGCTGCCGTCGGCCGCCTCCAGCACCTGCCCGAGGAGACGGTCGACCTCGTCGGGGGTGATCGCGGCGAGCGGCAGCCGGCCGGTGACGTAGATGTCGCCGAGCTGGTCGACGGCGTAACTCACGCCGTACAGCTTGAGGTTGCGCTCCAGCAGCCAGCGGTGGACGCCGGACTCGTTCTCGTCGGGGTGCCGGATGACGAAGGCGTTCAGGGACAGCGAGTGACGGCCGACGATCATCGACAGGGTCGTCGACAGCTTCCGGGTGCCCGGCAGTTTGACCACGTAGGTGCCGGACTCGGGGCTCTCCCAGTCCAGTTCGGCGTCCTTCAGGACGTCCTCGACGACCAGCGCCGCGCGCTGCTGCTCCGTCCCGTCACCCATGGCCTCACCCATGGTGGGAGCGTACGCGACGGCGGTGGGCGTGCAGCGCGGCCGTATAGGCCTCGACCGTGGCGGCCGCCGAGGCGTCCCAGCCGAAGTACTGCGCGTGACGGGCGGCGGCGGCGCCCATCCGGTCCGCGAGCAACGGGGCGTCGGCGAAGGCGTCGAGCACGCGCGCGTAGGCGGCCGGGTCGTGGCCGTCGACCAGGAACCCGGTCTCGCCGTCCCGCACGGCCACCGGCAGCCCGCCGACGGCGGCCGCGACCACCGGGGTGCCGGCCGCCTGCGCCTCTATGGCGACCAGGCCGAAGGACTCGCTGTAGGAGGGCATGACCAGCACCGACGCGGCGCGGAACCAGTCGGCGAGCTGGTCCTGCCCGACCGGCGGCCGGAACCGCACGACATCGGCGATGCCGAGCCGGGCCGCCAGCTTCTGCAGCCCCTCCGGCCTGGCGAGGCCGCTGCCGCTCGGGCCGCCGACCACCGGGACGACGATCCGCGAGCGCAGCTCGGGCCGCCGATCCAGGAGGACCCCTACGGCCCTCAGCAGCACGTCGGGGGCCTTGAGCGGCTGGATGCGGCCCGCGAAGAGGGGGATCAGGGCGTCCGCCGGGAGGCCGAGGCGGGCGCGGGCGGCGGCGCGGGAGGCCGCGACGTCCTCGACGCGCAGCCCGGCCCGGCGGTCGTGACCGGCGGACCGGCCGGGGAGATGGAGCGGGCCGGCGGCAGTGGCGGGCGCCCCGTACGGCTCCGGGCGGAATCGGCCGAGGTTCACGCCCGGGTGGACCACGGCGACCTTGCCGGGGTCGGCGCCGTAGTGCCGTACGAGCTCGTCGGCCTCCTCGTCGGTGTTGGCGATCAGCCGGTCGGCGGCCGCCACGATCTGGGTCTCGCCGATGACCCGGGCGGCGGGCTCGGGGGTGTCGCCGTCGGCCAGGTTGGCGTTCTTGACCTTGGCCATGGTGTGCATGGCGTGCACCAGCGGGACGCCCCAGCGCTGGGCGGCGAGCCAGCCGACGTGGCCGGAGAGCCAGTAGTGGGAGTGCACGAGGTCGTAGTGGCCGGGGCGGTGGCCGGCCCACGCCTGCATCACGCCGTGCGTGAAGGCGCACAGCTGGGCCGGCAGGTCCTCCTTGGCCAGGCCCTCGTAGGGTCCGGCGTCGACGTGCCGGACGAGGACGCCGGGGGCGAGTTCGACGGCGGGCGGCAGGCCGCCGGCGGTGGCCCGGGTGAAGATCTCCACCTCCACGCCCTGCGCCGCCAGCCGCTGGGCGAGCTCCACGATGTAGACGTTCATGCCGCCGGCGTCGCCCGTGCCGGGCTGGTGCAGCGGTGAGGTGTGCACGGAGAGCATCGCCACGCGGCGGGGCCGGCGGTGCAGCCGCAGCCGCGCCGGTACCGCCGGGGAGCGACGCGCGAGCCTGCCGGCGTACTGGCTCACGGGGCGTTCCTCCTTGCTGCGGGCATGCCGGACGTGGGGCACTGAGTGCCCCTGAAGGAGCAACGCCGTGAAGGGCGGGCCCCTTCCCGTCGGCGCGTCCTTTGCCCAATCATTGCCGATCCTCGCTCAACCGTTCGACGCCGGGGGGCGTGGCGTGCGCGCCCGGGTTCGGCATCCCGCGCGGGACGTGTTCTTGGTTACGCGGGTGCGTACGGCACCGAGTGCCCCCATACCCTCGTATCCATGACATCCCGCGCAGCGACCCGGCCGGCGACCCGGCCCGTAGGAACGGTCACGCGCGGCACGACCAACCCCAACCGGCTGCGCCGCATGGACCGCTGGATCGCGGCCGTGCACGGCGCGGAGCTGCGCCGCGCCCCCGATCCGGTGGCCGTCGACCTCGGCTACGGCGCCGCCCCCTGGACGGCGGTCGAACTGCTGCACCGCCTGCGCACCGCGGCCCCGCACGCGCGCGTGGTCGGCGTCGAGATCGAGCCCGCACGGGTCGCGGCCGCGCGGCCCTACGCCCGCGAGGGCCTCGACTTCCGGCACGGCGGTTTCGAGATCCCCGTGCGGGGGCGGCCGCAGCTGATCCGCGCGGCGAACGTGCTGCGGCAGTACGACGAGGCCGAGGTCGCCGCCGTCTGGGAACGGCTGTGCGCGCGGCTCGCCCCGGCGGACGGACACTCGCGCGGGGGGCTGCTGGTGGAGGGCACCTGCGACGAGATCGGCCGACGGCACGTGTGGGTGGCGCTCGGCCCCCAGGGGCCGCGCACGGTCACCTTCGCCACCCGGCTCGGCTCCCTGCGGCGTCCCTCCGACCTCGCCGAACGCCTGCCCAAGGCGCTGATCCACCGCAATGTCCCCGGCGAGGCCGTGCACGCCTTCCTGCGCGACTTCGACCGCGCCTGGGCCGCCGCCGCGCCCTACGCCTCCTACGGCGCGCGCCAGCGCTGGATCCGCGCGGTGCGCGATCTCACGGCCGACTGGCCGGTGACGGACGGGCCGGCGCGGTGGCGGCAGGGCGAAGTGACGGTGGCGTGGGAGGCGTTGGCGCCGCGCCGCCCGCTGTGAGGCCGTGTCACCGCCGCCCGCGGTGAGGCCGGGCCATCCCCTGTGAGCTGGGGGGAACGATCTCCGTGAGTCGTTCGTCACAGAGACGGGAACGACAGTCGCCGGGGCGGGGGCCGGCCTCTGTTGTTTTGGGCGGGAACATGGCACGATCCCCCAGACGCCCGTAAGTTACTGACGGTAAATCAGGTAGAGGGGTTGGGGGGCCGGCGTATGGGACGGCGGGGCAGGAGCGGTGCGCTCGCGGCGGCCGTGGCGGTGGTGTGCGCGGTCACCGTGCTGGGCGCGCCGGGTGTGGCGTTCGCCGGCGCACGGCCGGAGCCCTCGCCCTCCGACTCCCCCGCCTCTTCCCCCTCGGTTTCCCCGTCCCCCTCGGTGACGCTCGCGCCGGACAAGGACCTCGAGGCCGTCCGCGCCAAGCTGGACAAGCTCTACCACGACGCGGCCGTGGCCACCGACGCGTACAACGCGGCCGAGGAGAAGGCGAAGAAGCAGTCCGCCGAGATCGTCGACCTGGCCCGGAAGATCGTCGCCGAGCAGCAGAAGCTCGACGGGCTGAAGGACCGCGCCGGCGCCGCGGCCCGCCAGCAGTACCGCACGGGCGGTCTGCCCCCCGAGGCGCAGCTGATGCTCAGCGACGACCCGCAGACCTTCCTGGACGGGGCCGGCCGGGTGCTCCAGGGCGAGCGGGCGACCAAGGCGCTGATCGAGGAAACAGCCCGTACCCAGCGGGACTTGAAGGAGTACGCCGACGACGCGGCCGACCGCTGGCGCAAGCTGGAGGCGAACCGCAAGGCCAAGGCGGCCGCCAAGAAGCGGATCGAGCAGCGCGTCGAGGAGGCCGAGAAGCTCCAGTCCAGGCTGGAGAAGCGGCAGCAGGAGCGGCTGGCCCAGCTGGAGCAGCAGGCCGCCGACCGGGCCCAGACCGAATGGCTGGACACCGGCATCCTCAAGGACGTCAAGGGCAGCGCGTCCGAGGCGGGCGCGAAGGCGGTGAAATTCGCCACCGCTCAGCTCGGCAAGCCGTACGAGTGGGGCGCCCAGGGCCCCAGGACGTACGACTGCTCGGGTCTGACCTCGCAGGCCTGGGCCGCGGCCGGGCATCCGATCCCGCGCACCTCGCAGGAGCAGTGGCGGCAGCTGAAGCACGTGGACGTCAAGGACATGCGGCCCGGCGATCTGATCATCTACTTCGACGACGCCAGCCACGTGGCCATGTACGTCGGGGACGGCGCGATCATCCACGCCCCGCGGCCGGGGCGCACGGTGACGGTGGCGGGGGCGGGCACGATGCCGATCCTGGGGGTCGTACGGCCGGACGCGGGCTGAGACTTGGCGGCGGCTGTGCGCGCGGGGCGCCCCTGGGGACGTACCCGGTGACCTGGGCCACGTGACGGAGCGCACCCCCGGGCGGGGGGCCGGCCCGGGGCACGCGTGACCTTCGTCATCCCCTCGCGGGGGGCGGCCTGTCCAACTCCGGTAGGTATCGCGGCATATGACAGTGGCCGCGGACCGAGCGGGACGCCTCACACCATTCCGCTGCGGCGCCGACTACCGCTATGGTCCCCGTCGGTGGACCGAGGACCCCTCGGGCCCGCCACATGCCCTCGGGGGGAGGGAAGGAACCAGGACAATGCCCGTGCCCGTACCGCGGCAGAGAGCGATCCCGGCCGCGGAGAGCGGCCAGGCGCGGACCGCGCCCCCCGGCGGCGGCCCCTCGGCACCCCAGCCTCCGCAGAAGGACAACAAGGTCGACAAGGACAACCGCAAGGCCGGTCACGGCACCGGCGGCGCCCAGCTCACGCTGCTGCTGATCGAGGACGATCCCGGCGGCTCGGCGGTCGTGCCCGAGCTGGTCGACTCGTCCGGCAAGCCGATCCGTGTCCGCACGGCCCGCAACCTCACCGAGGCCGCGCGGCTGCTCACCGACGACGTCCACTGCATACTGCTGGACCTGGCGCTGCCGGCGCCGGGGCGGTCCGCCGCCCCCGACGACGAGCTGGCCGTGCTCAGGCACGTGCTCGAGCTCGCGCCCCGGCACGCCGTGCTCGCGCTCACCGCGTCCGGCGACGCCGAGCGGGGCGCCGAGGCGGTGCGGGTGGGCGCCCAGGACTACCTGTTCCGCGACGAACTGGACGGGCGGCTGCTGAGCCGTGCGATCCGCTACGCGGTGGAGCGCAAGCGTTCCGACACGGCCGAGCGGCGGCTCGCCGAGGGCAAGCTGCGCGCGCAGGAGAACCGCCGCCTGGAGCGCGGTCTGCTGCCGACCCCGCTGCTGGACGGCTCCTCGCTGCGCTTCGCCGCCCGCTACCGCCCGGGCCGCTCCCGGGCGCTGCTCGGCGGTGACTTCTACGACGCCGTGCGCACGCCCGACGGCACCGTGCACGCCATGATCGGCGACGTCTGCGGGCACGGGCCCGACGAGGCGGCGCTCGGCGTGGAGCTGCGCATCGCCTGGCGGGCGCTGACGCTGGCGGGGCTGTGCGGGGACGAGCTGCTGAACACGTTGCAGCAGGTGCTGGAGCACGAGCGCTCCGACGAGGAGATCTTCGCGACCCTGTGCACGGTGGACATCGCGCCGGACGGGCGCCGGGCCGGCCTGTGCCTCGCCGGGCACCCCTCGCCACTGGTCATCACCCCGGGCCGGCCCGCCAAGCTGCTGCCGTACGAGAACAACGGCCCCGCACTCGGCCTGCTGCCGGGCGCCCGCTGGCCCCGGATGCAGGTGGAGCTGGGCCCGGAGTGGAGCCTGATGCTCTACACCGACGGCCTGATCGAGGGCCGGGCCGGCGACGGCCGCGACGGTGAGCGGCTCGGGCAGGACGGCATGCTGGACATGGTCCGCCGCCAGCTCTCCGAGGGCCTGCGCGGCGAGGACCTGCTGCGCGCCGCGGTCAACGAGGCCCGCGACCTCAACGGCGGCGAACTCACGGACGACGTGGCCGTCGTCCTCCTGGACCGCGAGCCGTAAGGCCCCCGGCCGGGACGGCCGCGCGGCGCGGGCCGGTGCGTAGCCCCTGGCCGGTGGTGAGCGGGGATCGGCGCGCCGCGCGGGCGGGTACGTGACACCGGCGCGAGCGGATCGCGACGCGACGCCCACCGCCCGCCGCCGCACGCACCGCACGGGCCGTCGCTGCCGCTACCGCGCGGGCATTCCCCCTGGGCTCCCCGCGCGCGAGCCGGGTCACGGCGCGCGGGCCGGGTCACGGCGCGCGGGCCGGGTCACGGCGCAGGCCGATGCGCGGTCTGCGGGCCGGTGCGGGCCCCGCGCCGGTCGGGGTGCCGGGCGGGCGGTGGTCAGCGGCCGCCGTTGTACGGGCCGTACGGGCCGTCGCTGCTGCTGCCGCGGCGGCGCCAGCCGTTGCCGCCTCCGGAGACCTGCTTCAGGGCGGGGCGTACGTCCACGATGTAGACGATGCTCGCGATGACGCCGATGACCGGCAGGAACGAGAAGATCGAGAACAGGTAGCTCACCGCGAGCGCGATGGCCAGGATGATCAGCCAGAACACCTTGTTCTGCTTGTCGGCCGCGCGGAAGGCGTCCTCGCGCCGGAAGGCGGCGTCGAACAGCCCGAACGCGGCCAGGGCCATGAGGAGGATCTTCAGGATCCCCAGGAACCCCGCGAAGCCCAACATCAGCATGCCGTCCACCGCCCGTTTCTTCCGACTCCTTGCGGCCACCGTACCCGTAGAACGGGCCGGGCACCCCAAGGGTGCCCGGCCCTCGAACCCGCCGCCTTGGCCTTACTTGACGGGCGGAGTGGTCTTCTTCGCGGCCGGGGCGGTCTTCTTCGCGACCGGGGCCTTCTTGGCCGCGGGCTTCTTCGCCGGGGTGACCTCGACCGGCCCGGACTGGGCGGGCTTGACCTCGGCGGGCTTCACGACACCCGGCTTCGCCGCGGTGGGCCCGGCCGGCTCGGACTTGCGCTCGGTCTTGGGCTCGACCGCGATGGCGAGCTCCTCGACCTCCTCGGCGACGTCCTCGATGCCTTCGGCGGCCTGACCGCGCCAGGTGCGCACGGCCTGCTCACCGTGCTCGGCGACCTTCTCGTAGGTCTCGCGGGCCTTCACGGCGTACTCGGCGGCGACGCCCACACCGCGCAGCGCGAGGTCCTGGGCGCTCTCGCCGAGCTTCTTGAGGTCGGCGTCGATGTTGGTGCCGAACTTCTTCAGGTCGGAGTCCAGGGAGTCGAAGAACTCGGCGACCTTGGTCTGGAAGCTCTCCTGCGTCTCCTTGACGCGGGCACCGGCCTCCTTGGCGCGGGCGGCGGCCCGCTCCTGGACGGCCTTGGGGTCGGTGTTGCGCACCGCGTCGATGCGGGCGGGGGCCTCGGCACGCAGCTGCTCCACCAGGGCGGGCACCTTCTTGGCCTGCTGCAGGGCCAGGTCCGCGGTACCCGCCGCGAAGTACAGCGGCGTGGGGTTGCTGAGGGTCTTGCGCAGGTCGTCGGTGATGGCCATGGTGACGGTCCTCCCGGATCGGTTCACTGTCGCTTGAGGGTTTCTTGGTGTGCCGCGGGTACGGCCGGCGAGCGGCCCCGGCCGGCCGCAGGGCGGAAGCCCCGCCGCCGGAGAGCCGCGTCGGCCGCGTCGGCCATCGGCTGCGTGGGCCGGTGGCCCGTGTGGCCCGCGTGTCCCGCCTGGGCCGCGGGATCAGCCGGCCGTCCGCCGCGGTTCGGCGTCGCTGCCGCCGGACGTTCGGGTACGGCGTCGCTCGTCGGGTCCGGCGTCGGGAGCGGAGGCGGCGTCCCGTATGGACCCACCGCCCGGGCCGGCGTCACCGTCGCCTTCGGCGTCGGCGGCGTCCGTCGCTCTCTCACGCTCCTCGTCGCCGGTTCTGCCGGTCCCGAACCCGTTCTCCTTGCGGAAGGACTCGTAGATCTGGAGCAGCACCTGCTTCTGACGCTCGTTGAGCGAGGGGTCGGCGAGGATGACGGCGCGCGTCTCCACGTCGTCCCGGTCCCGCTCGGCGTCGAGGATGCCGGCCCGCACGTACAGCGTCTCGGCGGAGATCCGCAGCGCCTTGGCGACCTGCTGCAGCACCTCCGCGCTCGGCTTGCGCAGCCCGCGCTCGATCTGGCTCAGATACGGATTCGACACCCCGGCGGCATCGGCGAGCTGCCGCAGCGACAGCTGCGCGTTGCGCCGCTGCTCGCGCAGGTACTCACCGAGGTTGCCGACGTTGAGCGATGCCATGCCTCCACCTTGCACCACCCTCGCTAACAATTGCAAGCACCCTGCTTGCAAAAGTGCCACACACCACTCGCGGGGCGTAGGAGATCCTTGTTGACCTTCACCTTGGGGAAGCCCGCAGCATCGGTGGGGCCGGGCGAAGGGCCCGGTGCGAGGAGGGCGGGTATGGGGCTGTTGACCATCGGGGCGTTCGCCAAGGCGTCCCGGCTGTCGCCGAAGGCGTTGCGCCTGTACGGCGAACTCGGCCTGCTGATCCCCGCCCGCGTCGACCCGGTGACCGGCTACCGCCTCTACGCCCCGGAACAGCTCGACCGGGCCCGCCTGGTCGCCTGGCTCCGGCGGCTGGGGATGCCGCTTGCCCGCATCCGGCACGTCTGCTCGCTGGAGCCGGGCGCGGCGGCCCGTGAGGTCCGCGCGTTCTGGGCCGAGGTGGAGGGCGACACCGCCGCGCGGCGGGACCTGGCCGCCTTCCTCATCGACCATCTGACCCGGAAGGACCCCGCCATGTCCCCGAAGGCGAAGCCTCTCGGCATCCGTTACGCCGCACTGTCCGACAAGGGCCGCGTCCGCCGCGGCAATCAGGACACCGCCTACGCCGGCTCCCGCCTGCTCGCCGTCGCCGACGGGTACGGGAGCCGGGGGGCCTCCGCGAGCGCCGCCGCGGTCGACGCGCTCAAGCACCTGGAGACCGACGGCATTCCGGCGGGCGACCTGCTCAACGTCCTGGAGGACGCCGTCGAACGGGCGCGGCGGGCCGTGCACCGTGTGGCCGCGGACGGCGGCCCGCCCGAAGAAGCGGACGACGAGGCCGGTACGACGCTCACCGCGATGCTCTGGACCGGGGCGGAACTGGCCCTCGTCCACATCGGCGACTCCCGCGTCCACCTGCTGCGCGAGGGAGAGCTGTTCCAGATCACGCACGACCACACCGTGGTGCAGGCGATGGTCGACGAGGGCCGTATCAGCCCGGAGGAGGCGGCGTCGCACCCCCAGCGGTCGCTGCTGCTGCGCGCGCTGGGGCCGGGCGGCGACGGCATTCCCGACCTGCGGCTGCACGAGGCACGGGCGGACGACCGCTACCTCCTGTGCTCCGACGGCCTGCCGGCCGCCGTCCCGGTCGCGGAGATCCGCCGGGTGCTCGGCGAGGCCGGCGAGCCGGACCGGGCCGTACGCGAACTGGTCGCCCTCGCCAACGACTCCGGCGGCCCCGACAACATCAGCTGCGTGATCGCCGACGTCGTGGAGCTCCGGGAGCGGTCCCCGGAGTGATCAGGAAGAGGGGAGAGCCCTGGCCAGCGCCGTCGTGATGTCCTGGCGGCCGGGGACCTCCTCGATCCCGAGCGGCCCGGCCGCCGCGGTGAGCACCTTCTCGATCTTCTCCGCGGCGGCCGGAAGGGCCCGCCGGTCGAGGACGCCGCCCTCGCGCAGCGACAGGGACACCCGGATCACGTCGGTGAAGACCGACTGCGCCCGCTTGAAGTCGAGAATGCGCGGCAGGTCGTCCGCCCATCCGTACGAGAGGTTGCGGCGGATTTCCCCTGACGACCGGCACCACTTCTCGACCATGGCGACCTCCTGGTCCGCCGGATAGCGCATCAGGTAGAGGTGGGTCGCCAGGTCGTAGAGGGGGTCGCCGAACATGGCGAGCTCCCAGTCGATCGTCCACAGCCGGCCGTGCGGGTCGACAATGAAGTTCTCCCGGTGCAGATCCGCGTGCAGCAGACAGAAGGGACGTTCCTTCAACCCGAGAACGCACTTGCGCAGCCTGTTGAACGCATCGGCGCCGACACCGAGCGCGTGGAAGAGTTCCTCGAAATCCTCGCTGTTTCTCTCGTAGACCTGGACTTCCATGAACGTGATCAGGCGCTCGAGGAAGCCGTCGCTGTCACCGTTCTCGGGGCGGTCCCGGTCCGTGCAGCGCCGCTCGACGCCCAGCTGATCGGGCGTGATCCGCATCAGCTCCGGGAACAGGCCCGCGATCTGGCCGAACAGCGGCTCCGGCACCCGCATCCCCGAAGGGCGGTACGCGTTGAGCGTCCGCCCCTCGATGAACGTCTGCAGTCCGATGCCCGCCACGTCCACGATCTCGGGCACCCGGGTGACGTGCC
>NZ_BMVJ01000009.1:45043-60761 GCF_014650655.1 Streptomyces anandii JCM 4720 | reverse complement strand
CCCGCAGCGCCCCGAGCAGCTCCTCCTCCGAGAGGAAACACCTGCGGTCGAACCACAGGATCTCCTCACGCGGCTCCCGGCACTTGACCTCGCGCGACCCGTCCGGCAGCGGGAAGACGTACGTCTCGTGGTGGTATCCCCCCTCGAGCGGGCCCTTGACGACGGACGCGTCGCCGCTCATTTCGTCGGCCCGCCGACGTGCTCCGGAGACCGCTTGGGGTGTCATTCGTCGCGTCGCGCCCGTTCCGGTTGAGCCGATGGTTGAAGGGGAGACGCACGTTACTCCGAGGAGGTCGGGCCGCGGTGGAGGATTGGGCCATTCAGTGCCGCCGGAATCGCCGGATAGAGGGAACAGGGGCGCGTTCGGACGACGCGGACGCACGGCCGAAGCCCCGCAGAAACGGCATTCCGCGCCGAACCGAGCGGCTGGCGGGGGGACGCGTCACTGGGGCACACTGCCGCGATGACCGCGACGAGACCGCCCACGGCGGAACCGGCCGGGGAGCCCGGCTCCCTGGCCGGGCTGCTGACCACCACCCGCGCGGTGCTGCTCGACTTCGACGGACCGGTCTGCGACCTCTTCGCGGGTACGTCCACGGCGGGCGTGGCGGCGCGGATCAAACGGCGGGCCCGCTGGTACTGGGGGCCGCTCGCCCCGGAGGCCGCGGCCTGCGACGACTCGCACGACATCCTGCGGCGGCTGCGGGACATGTACGACACCCCCGCCCCCCGGGCACGCGGCCGGCGGCCGCTGGTGGTGGCCGAACGCATCGTGGCACGGCAGGAGTCGAGGGCGGTGCGGACGGCCCGGCCGGCCCCGCGGCTCGACGACCTGGTCGTGTCGCTGCGGTCGCTCGGAATGCGGCTGGCCGTGGTCAGCAACAATGCCGAGGCCCCCATCCGCGCCTATCTGGGAAAGCTGGGAATCGAGGGCGAGTTCGCCGGCGTATTCGGTCGCGACCCACGGGACGCACGGCTCATGAAACCCGATCCGGATTGTGTCGTGCGTGCCCTCGAACGCCTTTCGCTCCCCGCCTCCCAATGCCTTCTCGTGGGCGACAAGGTCACGGATCTGAAGGCGGCCCGATCAGCCGGAACCTGTTTTCTCGGCTACACGCAGGACCCGGTCCTTGCGCGGGAGATGAGGGAGGGCGGCGCGAATGCGGTCGTCTCCTCCCACGACCCCGTCATCGAGGCCGCCGGAATGCTCCGCCCAGGTCCGCCGGGGTCAGGTTCACTCCTCGGCCAGGAAGTCCCAGACTGAGTCGAACCACTTCTGCGTGGTCTCGACGAACACGGTGCCCTGCGCTTGCGCGTCGTCGCTCCTCACATGGTGCGTGAGGGTGGCGCCCAGGCCTACGACGTCCACCGCCTCGATCTCGGTGCCGTCGTCCAGATCCACCAGGCGCTCGTAGACCTCGTAGAAACCGTGCAGCGCCTCGGCCTTGTTGATCAGGTAGAGCTTGAACGCCGGGGTCAACGGGGCATAGCGGATCCGCACGTCGACCGAGGGCACCAGCTTTGTCGTGCGCAGGTACCGCAGCGTGGAGCGCAGTGATTCGACATGCCGGCGGGTGACGCCCCGGACCCGCTCCCGCAGGACGTCGTCGTAACGGCCGTCCGCGGACCGCCCATAGGGGTACGGGACCGAGTCCGCGGGCAGCAGCATCCGCACCCCGATGTGCCGCGGCGCGATCGCGCCCGCCTGGATGCGCTCGGCCTGGAGCCGGATGTGGGCGTCGAGCGATTCGGAGGTCAACGTGTAGACGTCCAGCGTCACTTCGGGCTCCTCGAAGGCGCTGCCGATGAGCGGCCCGAGGGTCACCGGCCGGCCGGGGACGCGGCTGCCCGCCGGCGAGTGGATGCGCTGCGTCCTGAGCACCCGCGACCCGCTGCCCTGCCGCGATTCGATCCAGCCCTCGCGCTGCAACTCGCGAAGCGCGCGCTGCACCGTGTCGCGTGAGACGCCGAGTTCCTTGGCGAGGTCGCGCTGTGCGGGCAGGAAACCGCGCAGCGGGTACGTGCCGTCGGTCATCCGGGAGCGCAACTCGTCGGCGACGCGCTGGAACTCGCGGCCGCCGGCCTCCTCGCCGTACTGCTCGCTCACAGAGCGACCGTACCGCCACACGCCCGCCGCCAAACCGCTTTCGGTCAACCAGCCAGTCCAACTTGACTGGCTGGTTAGGCGATCAATCAGTCCGGGGACAACCAATCTACGGCAACCAGTCCAATTGGAATGGTTGTTGGCGAGTCTAGGGCCGAGGGGACGGGAGGCGGAGGGGCATGGTCCTGAACGCGGCGATCAGAGAGGGCCTCGGGCTGCTTGCGGGCACGCTGACGCAGGAGAAGCTCGGCTGGGTGGGAGTGGTGCTGCTGTGCGCGCTCGCGGTCGGCGTGCGAGCGCGGCACAGCGGTCTGGCGGTGGGGGCCGCCGTGGCGCTGACGCTGCTGATGACTCAGGCCTGATCGCGGACGGTCCGCAGCACCGGTTCCAGTGACTCCACGACCAGGGTCGCGCCGGCTTCGCGCAGCAGCTTGGCCTTGCGCTCGTTGCGCGCGTAGCCGAGGAAGGGCACCTCGGCCTCGCGGGCCGCGGCGAAGTCCGAGGGCGTGTCGCCGATCATCAGGGCGGTCTCCGGCGCGGCGCCCATGGCGTTCAGCGCGCGGTTGAGGAAGTGCGGGTCCGGCTTGAGGCGGCGCAGTTCCTGCGTGCGGCCGTAGATGTGCGGGGCGAAGCAGGGAAGCAGCGTGCGGCTCTCCAGGTACGTCTGCACCGTGCGGGGCGAGTTGTTGGTGACGACGGCCAGGCGGGCGCCCAGCGCCTTCCAGGTGCGGATCAGCGGGTCGGCGTACGCGGTGGGCATGGCGGTCGTCACGGCCCGCAGTTCCTCCTGCGTCAGCCGCTCCTCCAGTTCCGCGAGCAGGTCGCTGCCGGGGTGCCTGCGGTCCACGGCGCGCAGCACCACGTGCGGATCGACGGCACCGCGCTCGCCCTCGGTGAGCAGTCCGTGCAGGCCGCGGCCGCTCAGCCAGTCGACCAGTTCCCTCGCCACCCGCTCCGCCGAATGCCCCGCGAACAGGCGGCAGATGGGGCCGTCGAAGTCCCAGAGGACCACTTGGGCGCGGGTGATCGGTTCCCGCAGGTTCTCGGTGTCGTTCCCGGTCTCGGCTGTCACCGCTTCAGTCTGCGTCGTATCAGAAGTCACTAGGAGAGTGTCAGATCCGTCGTGATGGTTTCCCAGAGGGCGTCGAACCACTTCTGGGATTCCTCCACGAAGGCGGCGTCCCGCGCCCCGGTCGCCCTCTCGAAGGAGAACAGGAGGGACTCGGTGCCGAGGACGTCGTACATGTCGAGGGTGCCGTCGTCGGCGGGCTCCTCGCGGCGGGTGATCATGTAGTACGCCATGAGCGCCTCCGCGCCGTTGAGCAGGTAGAGCTTGACCGGCGGGGTGAACGGCAGGGCGCGGAAGGCCACACGGACGTCGATGCCGTGGGTGGCACGCAGCGCGTTGAGGTTGTGGCGCAGTACGTGGCCCTGGGCGTTGCGCTGGTCGAGCCAGCGCCGGTGGACCGGGTCGTCGTCGCTGTCGTGGTCGACCGAGACCGGGAAGGCCAGGTCGATGTCGCGGGAGGGCAGCAGCAGTCGTACGTCGATGGACTCGGGGCGCAGCCGGCCCTCGTGGATCAGCCGGACGGGCTCGCCGAGGGCGATCATCAGCGTCTCGGCGGTCAGGCAGGCGGCGTCGATGCGGACCCGCCGGGCCTCGAAGGCCTCCACCAGCCGTGGTGCGAGGCCCACCATGGTCGGCTGGGGCTCGGAGCCGGCCGCGGCCGGAGCGGCGATCCTCGGGGGGCTGCCCTTGCTGACGTTGCTCAGCAGGCCGTCGGCCTGGAGGAGCCGCAGGGCCTGGCGCACGGTGCCGCGCTCCACGCCGAACTCCTCGGCGAGCTCGGCCTGGGTGGGAAGGCGGTCGCCGGGCTTGAGCTCGCCGGCGCGGATCCGCTCGCGCAGGGCATCGGCGATCTCCTGCGGCGAGCTTCTTCTGCTGCCGTTCACGGCCACGTTCTCCTGAGTCACGACCAAACGCTACAACTTTGATCCATCTGGCGGGAGTTGTTTGGAACTTGTTTATAAGTAGGGACCAAGTGGGGACAACTACATCAGAGTTGGTTGCCAACTTGATTGAGTTGGCGGAAGTTTTGCCTCATGCAACCCCCCACTCCAGCCAGACCGCCAGGAAAGCCCGAAGGGGGAGATCGCCGTGCCTGTGTTCGCCATTCTGTCCGCAGTCTTCGTCGTCGGCTTCGAGCAGCTCGTGCAGTGGAAGTACGGCGCGATGGGCTTCGTCGGCCTGCTGCTGCTCACCGTCGGCCTCAAGTCCAGGAACCCGACCATCAGCTCGGTGGGAGCCGTGGTCCTGGCCATGCTCCTGGCCGGGCCCGCTCTCTGAGGGCCCGGCTCCCTAGAACCCGCCCTCTGAGGGCTCGTCCCCCGGGGGCTCGTCCGTCCACGTGGGAGACATCGGTTCCTGAGCGTCCGCCGCCGGCGTCAGCCGGTCAGCGTCAGCTCCGAACTGATCGTCTCCCACAGCGCGTTGAACCACAGGTGGGACTGCTCGACGAAGGTGGTGTCGCGCGCCCCGGCGCCCTGCTCGAAGGCGAACAGCACCGACTGGGTGCCCTCGGCGTCGTAGAGCTCGAGTGGCTCGTGATCGATCTCCTCCTCGCGCCGGCGCAGCGTGTAGTAGGCGTAGAGCGCCTCCGCGCCGTTGAGCAGGTAGAGCTTGACCGGCGGGGTGAAGGGCAGGGCGCGGAAGGTCACGCGCACGTCGATGCCGTGGGTGGCGCGCAGGGCCAGCAGGTTGTGGCGGAGCACCTGGCCCTGGGCGTTGCGCTGGGCCAGCCAGCGCCGGCGCAGCGGGGCGGAGGCGGTGGCGTCCACCGGGGTGGGGAAGGCGAGGTCGATGTCCCGGGACGGCAGCAGCACCCGCACGTCGACCTTGGCCGGTTTCATTCGCCCGGCGTGGATCTGGCGCAGCGGTTCACCGATGGCGAGGGTGAGCGAGATCGAGGTCAGGCACAGGGCGTCGATCTCGACGTGGGAGGCGGCGAAGGCGGCGGCGATCCGGGGTGCGAGGGCGACCGTGGTGGGCAGCGGCGGGGCCGCCGGGCCGGTCAGCGCCCGCACCGGGTCGGCTGCGACGATCGCCGGGCTGCCCTTGGTCATGTTGGTGAGCAGGTGCTCCGACTGCAGGATGCGCAGGGCCTGGCGCACGGCGCCGCGCTCCACGCCGAACTCGTCGGCCAGCCTGGCCTGCGTGGGCATGCGCTCGCCCGGCCGCAGCCGGCCGGTCCTGATCCGGCGCCGCAGTTCGTCGGCGACCTCGCGGTGTGACCGCTGGGGCCCCGTCCGCCCACCGGCGGTGGCGTGTTCCGCGTCCACGGCCAAACGGTACAACTTCCCGCCATGTTTAGGCAGTTCCATGGAAGGTGGTTATGAGTCGCTTCCAAGCGGAGATAAGAAGAGTGAAGTTGGTGGCCAACTTGACCGACATGGTCAAACTTTCCAAGTGTTGGCCACCAGGGTGACGGTTGGGAAACGACGGACCGCGCTCCCTTCCGGAGGGGAGCCGGGAGCACGGTCGATCGGCGCCGGCGCACAAGGACAGCGGGCCGGCACCCGGCACCACGGCACAGTCACAACTGAACAACCGTGGACAACCACGGGCGGCACAGCCACAACTCAACATCGTGACCGTCAAGCACAGCCACAACTGAACAGCCAAGCTACGGATGCGTCATCCCTCTCACCGTCACCGGCAGGAAGGAGCGCTCAGAACATGTCCGGGCACCAAGGCCGCCTGGACGTACGCAGCAGGGCGTCGGCCGACCGGGCGGCGCCCGCTCGTTCTTCCTGGACCCGGCCGAGGGCGGCGAGCCGCACCGCGGACTCGTCGCCGAGCCACAGGGCCGCCAACTGAGCGACGTCGAGGGTCAGATCGGCCGACTCGGTCGTCGGCGTGCAGCTCGCGCCCTCGGGCGTGGCCTCGAGCCGCCGGCGGCCGCCGGCCGGGCCCGCCGGGTCCACCACCTCGAGCACCAGCGTGCCCGACCCCTCGTACGTCCGCGCCTCAAGGGCCCGTACGACGTCCAGGATCCGCACCCACAGCCAGTCCGCGTGCGTGAGGGGGGTGGCCGCACGGGGGTCGGGAAGGAGGTGGGGGAGCAGGTCGTCGGGGGCGCGGTAGCCGCTCCTGACCTTGGTGACCCAGTCGATGGAGCACAGGTGCAGCCACAGGGCGCGCTCGGCGGCCGGGGTCACCGCGATCAGGTTCTTCACCGTGACCGTGTTCAGCGGCTGCTTGGCGTCCGACCAGGTGTCGTCGCAGGTGTACGCGGCCAGGCCCTCCACCGTGCCGTCCGGGCCGCGGTGGACGGCGTAGAACGGCTCGGTCCACGGGGAGCCGTCCCTGCGCACCACGCCAGTGCTGACCTGCCACCAGCGGTCGGTGCGGTCGACCGCGCCGGGCTGGCGGCGGCGCAGCCGCTCGTGCAGTTCGGGGCCCAGCTTGCGGACGTCCTCGCCGTCGACGAGGTCCACCCGGCCGCCGTCGTCCGGGCCCGCGTAGCGGCGGTCGAGGCCGGCGCGGGGTACGTCGATCATCCACTCGGTGGCGTGGGTGGCGGGACCGAAGCCGTAGCGGCCGTAGATCGGGTACTCGGCGGCGATCAGGGTGGCGACGACGTCGCCGCGGTCCTTCGCGGCCGCCAGGTCCTTGGCCATCATGCGGCTGAGCAGGCCGCGGCGGCGGTGGGTGGAGGTGACGCTGACGTTGGTGATGGCGTCGGCGGGAACGGCGGCGCCGCCGACGGCGGTGAGTTCCTGCCGGAAGGAGCGGAACGTCGCCACGCACCGGCCGGCGTCGAACGCGCCGAGCGTGCGGTCGGGGATCAGCTGGGAACGCCGGTCCGCCACCTCGGCCTCGGAGGCCATGGGGGCGCGCAGGAAGCCGGTGTTGAGGGCGCGGATCCAGTCGGGGACCTCGGCGTCGGTGACGGAACGTATCTCGGAATCGGAACGGACCCGGACGGCAGCAGTCATGGCTCGACGGTAGACACCCCCCGACCGGGGTGTCGCCACCTTTTTCCGGGCCCGGCACCGGCCTTCCGGGCCCGGCACCGGCCTTCCGGGCCCGGCACCGGCTTGCCCGGACCGGCACCCGTCGGGTCAGAAGACCGCTCTGACTTCGCCGACCTCTCGGGAGCCGCCGTGGAGGGGCGTGTGGGCTATGCGGGGGAGGACCGGGGAGTCGATGTTCAGGAGGGTCAGGGCCCGGGCCAGGACCGGGCCCAGGGAGCGGGGGGATCCGTCGTCGATCTTGAAGGCCAGGGCGCGGCCGTCCGGCAGGGCGACCGCCTGCACCGCCTCCGCGCCCATCTTGGACAGGGCGCCCGGGATCTCGCGCATCAGCCAGGTGTCGGGGCGGCGGGTCCCGGCGACGTACTCCGGGTGGGCGCGCATGGCGTCGGCGACCCGGCGTTCGGGGCTGCCGGGCTCGGCGAGGACGAAGGAACGGTAGGCGCGGGCCAGGCCCGTGAGGCTGATCGCCATGAGCGGCGCGCCGCAGCCGTCCGTGCCGACCGCCGCGACCGGCTCCCCCGCCGCCTCCTCCACCACCGTGTGGATGAGCCGCTGCAACGGGTGCCCCGGGTCCAGATACGAATCCAGCGGCCACCCGCGCAGCGCGCAGACGGCGAGCATCGCGGTGTGCTTGCCGGAGCAGTTCATGGTCACGCGGTCGCGCACCGCCCCGGCCGCCAGGTATGTCTCCCGCTCCTCGGCGTCCAGCGGCAGGTCGGGCGGGCACTGGAGTTGGTCGGGGGTCAGGCCGTGCTCGCCGAGCATCTTGTGGACGAGGTCGCGGTGGAAGACCTCCCCCGAGTGGCTGGCCGCGGCGAGCGCCAGCCGCTCCCCCGACAGGTCCAGGCCCGCGCGCAGCACGCCCGCCGCCTGCATCGGCTTGTTCGACGAGCGCGGGAACACCGGCGCGTTCACGTCGCCGAGCGCCAGCTCCACCGAACCGTCCGCGCCCAGCAGCACCAGGCTCCCCCGGTGCCGCCCCTCCACGAACCCGGAGCGCACCACCTCGGCGAGGACCTGCGGCGCCGGGGTGGAGACGGACGGGACGGGCGCGGGTGACTCGGACATCGGCGGTGGCCTTCCGGGACGGCGGGTGGGAACCGGGAGCACGGCGGCGGCCTGCCCCACGCGCGCCCGGGATCGCCGTGGCCGCCGCGTCAGACGAGCAGGTCGTCCACTTGCGCTTCCCCATCACGGTACCTGCGGGCGATCTCCGCCCCGCAGCCGTCGGCCGTGCGCTGGAGCTCCTGCCGGCGGTGGGACACCTGCTGTTCGTACTCCACCAGGCGGCCCATCGCCGCGCCCAGCTCCAGGTCGGTGCGGGCGCCGAGGTCCGACAGCTCGACCTCGGCGAGCATCTGGGCGGCCAGCCGCCGGTACTCCTCGCTGTACGGTGTGCCGAGGGTCACATGGCGGGCGGAGGAGCGCTGCCGGGCGGGCGCGTCCCTGAGGATCTCCGCCAGCCGCTCCACCACGGAGGCCGGCCCGTCCGCGGGCGTGCGCCCGGCCGCCACGACCGGCTCGGGACCCGAGCCACGCCGGGCCAGCTCCGCGCGCAGGATGTCGATCCGCCCCTGGATCAGCCGCCGTACGTAACTGAGGTCGGCCTCGTCGCGCTGCGCCTGCCGGCACAGGGCGCGCAACTCGGGCAGGCTCAGCATGGTCAGCGGCGGCGGGCTGTCGGTGCGCTGCACCGGCGGCCGGTGTCCCTCCAGAGCTCCGAGGACACCGGCAGCGCCGGGCATCCGGGCTTCTCCGGCGACTGATGTGTTCATGCGTCTCAACCGTCCCCTCGACCGGCGCGTACGACAGCATCGTGCCACCCCGAGTGGCCAGAATGTGAACGAGTGCCCCCGATCAGCCCCAGATGGGGGGTTACGGAGCATAAAGAATCACGATATGGACTTCGCCACCCGTGACCTGAGCGGCCGCCGGTCACTTCCGGGGCCCGGCATGATGGTCGCCATGCGTGCAGTGGTGCAGAGGGTGGACGGCGCGAGCGTCGTCGTGGCGGGCGAGACGGTCGGCGCGATCGAGGGCGAGGGGCTGTGCGTCCTGGTGGGGGTGACCCACGAGGACACCAAGGAGAAGGCGGCGCAGCTCGCCCGCAAGCTGTGGTCGATCCGCATGCTGCACGGGGAGAGGTCGTGCAGCGACATCGGCGCCCCGCTGCTGGTCATCAGCCAGTTCACGCTCTACGGCGACGCCCGCAAGGGCCGCCGCCCCACCTGGAACGCGGCCGCCCCCGGCGATGTCGCCGAACCTCTCGTCGACGAGGTGGTCGCCCAGCTGCGGGCGCTGGGCGCGACGGTGGCGACGGGCCGGTTCGGCGCGCGCATGCGCGTGGCGCTGACGAACGACGGCCCGTTCACCGTACTGATCGAGGTCTGAGCCCCGGCCCCCGGACCGGCGGGAGCCAGGCTCGGCGGCCTACGGCTCGACGACCGTCTCCTGGGCCGCCGCCGTGTCCCCCGCCATCAGCCGCGCGTCCACCGGGACGTTCCGCTTGACCAGGGCGAGCGCGACCGGGCCGAGCTCGAAGTGCCGTACGGACGTGGTCACGAAGCCGACCTTGCGGCCGTCCGGCCCCTCGTCGGCGAGGCGGATCTCCGTGCCCGGCACCGGCAGGTGCACCTCGCTGCCGTCCAGGTGCAGGAAGACCAGGCGGCGCGGCGGCTTGCCGAGGTTGTGCACCCGGGCCACGGTCTCCTGCCCGCGGTAGCAGCCCTTCTGCAGATGGACCGCGGTGCCGATCCAGCCCAGCTCGTGCGGGATCGTGCGGTGGTCGGTCTCGAAGCCGACGCGCGGGCGGTGCTGCTCGACGCGCAGCGCCTCGTGGGCGAGGATCCCGGCGGGCGGCCCGGCCTTCTCCGCGTACGACTCCAGGTCGGCGCGCGGCAGGAACAGGTCCCGGCCGTGCGCGGTCTCCCGTACGACGACTCCCTCGGGCGTCTCGGTGATCGAACCGGCCGGGAGGTGCACCACGGCGAAGTCGCCGGTGCGGTCGGCGACCTCTACCCGGTAGAAGAACTTCATCGACTCCAGATAGGCGATCAGCGCCTCCTGGGTGCCGGGCTCCACGTGGGCCCACACCGTCTCGCCGTCGTCGACCAGATAGAGCGCGTGCTCGATGTGGCCGTGCGCGGAGAGGATCAGCGCCTCGGTGGCCTGGCCGACGGGCAGCTCGCTGACGTGCTGGGTGAGCAGCAGGTGCAGCCAGCTCAGCCGGTCCTCGCCGGAGACGGTGACGACACCGCGGTGGGAGAGATCGACGAATCCGGTGCCGTCCGCGAGGGCGCGCTGCTCGCGGAACAGGTCGCCGTAGTGGGCGGCGACGCCTTCGTCCACGCCCTCGGCGGGGACGGCGCCGGGCAGGGACAGCAAGGGGCTCTTCATACGGGCCAGCCTACGACGTGGTAGTTGAACTCTTCAGCGAACAGTCCTGGCAGCGGCCGAAGATCGCGAAGTGCTTCATGTCGGTGTCGAAGCCGAACTGCTGCCGCAGCTTGGCCGTGAAGTCGGCCGCCACCTCCACGTCGGCCTCGATGACGTTCTCGCAGTCCCGGCAGACCAGGTGCAGATGGTGGTGCCGGTCGGCGAGGTGGTAGGTGGGAGCGCCGTGCCCGAGGTGGGCGTGGCTGACCAGGCCCAGCTCCTCCAGCAGCTCCAGGGTCCGGTACACCGTGGAGATGTTGACCCCCGACGCCGTCTTCCTCACTTCGCCGAGGATGGCGTCGGGGGTCGCGTGCTCCAGGGTGTCCACGGCTTCGAGCACGAGTTGCCGCTGCGGCGTCAGCCGGTAGCCGCGCTGCCGCAGATCGGTCTTCCAGTCGGTGCTCACCACACTGAAAGTCTAGGACCAGTCGCCCGGCCTACTTGAAGAAGGCGATGCCGTCGTCCGGCAGATCGTCCGGGAGGGCCTTGGCCCAGCGCTCCACGTCCTCGGGGGTGACGACCTTCTTCAGGTGGGCGGACATGTAGGGGCGCAGCCCGACCTCGGGGGTCTGCTTCTCGCCGACCCACATCAGATCGCTCTTGACGTAGCCGTACAGCCGCTTGCCGCCGGTGTAGGGGCGGGAGGCGGCGGTGCGGGCCACGGCGTCGGTGACCAGGTCGATCTGGGGCTTCTTGTCGGCCAGTTCGCCGTACCAGATCTCGATGACGCCGTCGTCGCGGGTCATCGTGACCTCGACCCTGCGGCCGGCGTCGATCCGCCAGAAGCCGGACTCGGTCTCCAGCGGCTTCACCTTGTTGCCGTCGTTGTCCAGCACCCAGGTACGGGAGTGGTACTCCAGGAAGTCCCGGCCGTCGTGGGTGAAGGTGACCTCCTGGCCGAAGTTGCACTTCTCGGCGCCGGGGAAGTCGTGCACGCCGGCACCGGCCCAGTCGCCGAGCAGGAAGGCGAGGGGGACGAGGTCCTTGTGGAGGTCGGACGGGATCTCGATCATGAGCGGGGACTCCTGGACGTCGTCAGCGCTGGCCCTGGTACAGCTTCTTCACGGTCAGGTAGGCGAAGGCGAGGACGCCGACGCAGACCAGGACCAGCAGGGTTTCGAAGAAGATCTCCACGGGGTGCTCCTTGTCGAGCGCGGTGCGGTGCGGTACGTGCGTACACAGGGCCGGGCCCCAGCTTAGTCGGCCGGGGCCCGGCCCTCTTCGTGAGGTGCGCCGAGGTGCGTGCGCGGGCTCAGTCGAGCAGTTCCGCCTGGAGGGTCATCGTCTGGTGGAAGGGCACCGCGGGGGCCGAGCCCTTGCGGGACTGGAGGACGACGGCGAGGGTGTCGCCCGCGGAGAGGTAGCCCTGGCGCACCTGTTCGGCGCCGTACGGCTTGGACTCGGCGAAGGCCGTCTCGGTGACGTCCTCCAGCGTGGACCCGCCGGGGACGGCGGCGTATTGCGAGGCGCCCGCGCCGCGCACGGTGTAGCCCGGCCCGTAGTGGACGACCGTGTGCTCGAACAGGTCGTCCACGAGGACCGCGGAGCCGAACTGCAGCAGGTAGATCCGCGTGTGCGTGCCGTCCTCGGTGGTCCAGCCGCGGGCGGCGACGTGCCGCAGACCGTGGTCCGCGAGCCGGTGCGCGAACTCGGTGCGCTCGTCCTTCTTGGCGTACTCCGCGAGGAAGTCCCCGGTCGCCAGCCAGCCGTCCTTGCCGCGCAGCGCCTTGTCCTCCACCGCCCCGGCGGGGGCGGGCAGGACGAGGGCCCGCAGATCGGCGTAGTGCGCCCCGGCACTGTTCACCTCCGCGAAGGGGCCCGGGCTGCCGGACGGCAGCGGCGGCCGGACGATCTCCGGGTAGTCCCAGCGCCCGTCGGAGGCGGTGGCGAGACCCGGCAGATCCGTCCGGTCCATCCGGGTGACGCCGTACGCCGTGGACACCCCGGCCGCGGCGAGCACGAGCACGGCCGCGCCCCAGCGCAGCACGGCCCGCAGCACCCGGCGGTCCTTCCTGACCACGGGGGCGGCCGGCGCCGGGACCAGGGGCTGGTACGGCGGCAGGGGCGGGACGGGGGCCGGCGCGAGGGGCCGCTGGTCGCTCATATCGCCGCCCCGGGTTCCTTGATGCGGTCGAGTTGCGCGCGGAGCATCTTCGCCACGCCCTTCTTGTCGATGGGCCCGACCGCGTAGGCGGTGGCGGTGACCTGGACGTCGCCCACGTACGCCGAGCACACCATGACGTCGAGCTTCTCCTTGGAGTTCGCGGGCGGCAGGAAGCAGCGGGCGTTGTCGTGGCCCTCGATCCTCGGGCCCTGCCTGAGGACCTTCAGGGCGTCGAGGAACTCCTGCTGGTACCCGGCCAGGGAGCGGGCCGTGCGCCGACTGCCCAGCTGGGACAGCACGACCTCCATGGTGAAGACCCGGTCCTCGTCCAGAGCGGCGGCGCCCCGCCCGCTCAGGTAGCTGCGCATCGCCATGCCCTTGATGTGCTGCTTGTCGATCTGCTTCTCCAGCTGCCGGCGCGCGCTGCGCGGCAGGCTCCGCAGCGCCTGCTTGCGCAGCGCGGTGGCGCGGGCGCCGCTCAACTGGGCGTCGGAGCCGAACTCGCCCATGTCCGGGCCGGGGTCGTAGCCGCCGGTGCCGGTGCCGTAGGGCAGCAGCATGCCCTTGAGGCCGGTCGCGGCGGGCCGCGCTGCGGGCCGGTCCTTGGCCTTCTCCGGCACGTCCCAGACGGGCGCGCCCGGGTCGTGGCCGGCGTCGCGCACGGTGACCACGGTGAAGCCGGTACCGCCGAGGACGGCGGCGAGCAGGACGGCGCACCCGGCGATCACGCCGACGCGCCCCCGCCGGCGCGGCTTCCCGGACGCCGGCTGCTCCCGCTCCCGCTCCTGCTCCTGCTCCTGCTCCTGCTGCGGCTGCGGCTGCGGCTGCGGCTGCGGCTCGGGCTCGTTCACAGCCGCCCCACCTGCCGTTCGGCCAGGTCCATGATGTCCTTCTTGGGGATCGGGCTGGTGTCGTAGGCGTAGATCTCCATGGCGATGTCGCCGCGCCAGGCGTGCGCCTCGGCCGAGTACACGGGGACATAGCCGGGCTTCCGGTCCGGCGTGCTGTCGGCGTATGCCATGCCGTCGTCCGTGCCCGGGATCTCCCAGCCGTGGCTGCCCGGTTCCCGCTCGGCCCAGTACTCGCCGTTGTCCGCCTGCTGCGAGGCGCCCATGCTCTCCTCCTGGCGGTACTGCACCAGGTGGATCTCCACGAGCCGCGTGCCGCCCGTGCGCCACGCGGCGACGGCCGCGCGCCGGAACTGGCTGCGGAGCTGACCGCGGAAGGCCACGTCCGGCTTGTTGAACGTCTCCGCGTACTCGCTGAGGTTCATCCAGCCGTCCCGGCCCACCCCCAGCGGGTTGTCCCGCGCCCCGCTGGGCGCCTTGAGCAGCAGCTTGCGCAGGTCGCCCTCGGTCCTCACCTGCCGGTCCCGCGCGGCCGACAGCGGTTCGGGCGCGCCCTTCGCCTGCCGTACCACCGGCTGGGACAGCGGCGGCAGCGGGGTCGGCTCGCGGCCGGCCTGGATGACGTAGCCCGTGCAGACGCCGGCCACGACACCGAGCACGGCGGCGCCGGCGACGAGCGCGGCGGTACGACCACGCCGGCGCCCGGGCACTGCTGGTTCTTCCGGTACTGGTACTTCGGGTACTGCTGCTTCCGGTACTGCTTCTCCGGGTCTTTCCGGTACGTCCAAGGCGTCCCCCACACAACGTGAAGCGATCACTCCGTATACGCGCTTCACGGGAGACCCGCAGGCCTCGCCCGCAGTTGTAAGGGAGTTGATTACGATTCGGCCATGGCGAAGAAGCTCGTGATCAAGGTGACGGCAGGGGCGGACGCCCCCGAGCGCTGCTCTCAGGCGTTCACGGTGGCGGCGGTGGCGGTGGCCAGCGGGGTGGACGTCTCGCTGTGGCTGACCGGGGAGTCCTCGTGGTTCGCGCTGCCGGGCCGCGCGGCCGAGTTCGAGCTTCCGCACGCGGCCCCGCTGCCGGACCTGATCGACTCGATCCTCGCGGCCGGGCGCATCACCCTGTGCACCCAGTGCGCCGCCCGCCGCGAGATCACGGAGAAGGACGTGATCGAGGGGGTGCGGATCGCGGGGGCGCAGGTGTTCGTGCAGGAGGCACTGGGCGAGGAGACCCAGGCGCTCGTCTACTGAGGCTCGCGGCGAGGGCGGCACGGCCCGCGAGGCCCGCGAGGCCCGCGAGGCCCGCCGGGAACGCGCCGCCGGCGGCGGCGGCGGTCGCGCGGCTCAGTGGCGCTTCTTGCCGTCCAGTTCGTCCCACCACTCGTCCGACTGCGGGTCGCCGGACGGGTCGTCCCACCAGCGGTCGTCGGGTCCGCGCCGGTTGGCGACCATCGCGGCGGCCGGCGGGATCACCATGGCGACGACGCACATGCCGACCGCGGCCGGCACCGACCAGATGCGCACCACGCCCCAGGCCAGCACGAACAGCCCGATACAGATGCCCATCATGGCGAAGTAGACGTGACGACGGCGGGCGTACATGTGTCCAGGGTAGGGCGGCCCCCGTCGTCGCGCGGCATGCCGAAGGGCCGCACCCAGGCGTCCAACCCGCGGGTGCGGCCCTTCGTGACGGCGGGGCCGTCAGACCGCGATCGCGACCTCCGCGAGGCCGCCCTGCTGGGCGACGACCGTGCGGTCGGCGCTGCCGCCGGGCACCAGGGCCCGGACGGTCCAGGTGCCCTCGGCGGCGTAGAACCGGAACTGGCCGGTGGCGGAGGTGGGGACCTCCGCGGTGAACTCGCCGGTCGAGTCGAGCAGGCGGACGTAGCCCGTCACCGGCTCGCCGTCACGGGTCACCTGGCCCTGGATCGTCGTCTCACCGGGCTTGATCGTCGAGGCGTCGGGGCCGCCGGCCTTCGCTCCACACATGTGCTTCTCCAGAGGTCAGATAGGTCGGTCGGGTCTGTTACTTGCCGGCGCCGAGCTCGATCGGCACGCCCACCAGGGAGCCGTACTCGGTCCAGGAGCCGTCGTAGTTCTTGACGTTCTCCACGCCGAGCAGCTCGTGCAGCACGAACCAGGTCAGCGCGGAGCGCTCACCGATGCGGCAGTAGGCGATGGTGTCCTT
>NZ_BMVJ01000009.1:40006-45022 GCF_014650655.1 Streptomyces anandii JCM 4720 | reverse complement strand
GGCGAGGTCGACGTCCTCGGCCGTGTAGAGCTCCTTGAGCTCCTCGTCGGACTTGAAGGTGCCGTCGTCGTTGGCGTTCTTGGACCACGGGATGTTCTTGGCGCTGGGCACGTGGCCGGGGCGCTGCGACTGCTCCTGCGGCAGGTGGGCCGGGGCGAGCAGCTTGCCGGAGAACTCGTCGGGCGAGCGGACGTCGACCAGGTTCTGCGAGCCGATGGCCTTCACCACGTCGTCGCGGAAGGCGCGGATGGAGGCGTCCTGCGGCTTGGCCTTGTACTCGGTCCTCGCGCGCTCGGGCACGTCGTTGCCGTCGACGAGCTCGCGGGCGTCGAGCTCCCACTTCTTGCGGCCGCCGTCGAGGAGCTTGACGTTCTCGTGGCCGTAGAGCTTGAAGTACCAGTAGGCGTAGGAGGCGAACCAGTTGTTGTTGCCGCCGTAGAGGACGACCGTGTGGTCGTTGGAGATGCCCTTCTCCGACAGGAGCTTCTCGAAGCCCTCCTGGTCGACGAAGTCACGGCGCACCGGGTCCTGGAGGTCCTTGGTCCAGTCGATCCGGATGGCGTTCTTGATGTGGTTCTTCTCGTACGCGGACGTGTCCTCGTCCACCTCGACGATGGCGATGCTCGGGTCGTCCAGGTGCTCCTGGACCCAGTCGGCGTCGACCAGGACGTCGCTGCGGCTCATGCTGATTCTCCTCCGGGGCAGTTGCGGCGGGGCGTGCGAATGCTGGGGGCGCGCGGGCTCGCGGTGCGCTTCAGGGCGTGCGCGGCGCGCGGACGGCCCCGGGTCAGGTGCGGGGCCGGCGATACGGGAGGCGGAAGCTCCCGCTCAGAAGGGGCGACAGAGCATGGCGGCAACGCGGCACAGGTCCACTGCCCGCCGCTTCGTGAGGTCCGCCTGTCGCTTCATGTGCTCGATCGTAGGGACGGAAAGGCGGACATGTCACCGGCGTGTCATATCGCGAGACGCGATCGTCCAGATAGCGGGACGAGATCGGCGTCCGGGGTGTCGGCGCAGGGCCGCCGGGCGCTCCTGGGGGTCACCGGCGCTTCGCCACGGACTCGATCGTCTCGCCAGTCGGACGTTCACCGTCCACGGGCTCTGGTCCTACCCCGCCAGCCTGACGTGCGAACCCTTCACACCGATCTCCACACCGTCCTGCGCGGCCCGCACCGTGTCCAGCCTGATGCCGCCGGGGAGCTCGCCGATCCTCACCTCGGAGACGTCGAGCGCCCGGTTGGCGAACTTGGGGATGCCGTCGGCGTGCACCTTCACGGTGTCGCCCTGGACCGTGGCGGTGCCGAGCACCGGGAGCCGTATGCCGGCGACCTCCACCGTGGCCCGGATCTTGCCGTTGCCGCCGTAGGCGAGGCCGGTCACCTTGCCGGTGACGCCCAGGGGAAGGTCGACCGGGTCGCCCTTGACCGCCTTCAGCAGCTCGTCGTAGGCGATGGTCGCGGTGCCGGTGGCGTCGGACGCCGTGGCCGAGCTGTAGTCGCCGGAGAACGCCACGCCCTTCATGTCGGCCTTGAGGTCGTCGATACGGATCTTCTGCGCGCCCTTGCCGGTGGACGCCTCGTAGTCCTTGATGCCGACCTCGACGTCGTCCAGCTCGCCGCTCGCGACCTGGGTGAGGAAGGGGAAGCCCTTGATCGACACGTCCGGCGTGCCCGCCAGGTTCTCGGTGGTCCTGAGCTTGTCGGCCGCCTGCCCCTCCGCGAAGTGCACCGCGACCCGGTCCACGACCACGAACAGCACGCCCAGGATCACGACGACGATCAGCAGTACTCGCAGCGCGCGCATGCGGTGTTTCCCCCACCTCGGCGGTCGACGACGACCGGGCGGCCGTCCCGCTCGCGAGCGTAACTCGCCCGGCGGGGACGGCCGCGTGATTGTCGATCACCTGTGACAGGGGCTCCCGCGGCCGCCGTCCCGGCGCGGGCGGTCAGCCCAGCGTCCGTCCCAGCACCCACACCACCGGCGCCGCGGCCGACAGCGGCAGGGCGACGCCCGCCGTGAAGTGCACGAAGCGGGAGGGGTAGTCGTAGGCCGCCACCCGGTGGCCGATCAGCGCGCACGCCCCCGCGGCCGCGCCGAGCAGCGCGCCCTTCGCGCCCAGGCCCGTCATGCCGCCGGCCGCGATGCCCGCACCCGCCGCGGCGAGGACGGCGACCACCACCGACGCCGGCGTCGGCAGCGGCAGCGCACGCGCGAGGACGGCCACCGCGACGGCTGCCGCGCCGATCGCCACCGCGTCCGCGCGGGCCGCGAGATAGCCGGTCGCGACGATCGCCAGGGCCGCGGCCGCGACGGTCGCCATCAGGCCGTACATCCGCTCGTCGGGGTCGGCGTGCGAGCGCAGTTGCAGCACCAGGGAGAGCAGCACCCACACCCCGAGCGTGCCGAGGATCGCGCCCGGGGCGTGCTCGCGGCCCGCGCCCAGCACGGCGACGTCGGCGGCCAGCGCGCCCGCGAAGCCCAGGGCGATGCCCTGCCGCGCCGGCCACATGCCGTTCAGCCGGAACCAGCCCGCGGCCGTCACGGCCTGGAGCAGCACCAGCGGGACGAGCAGCGCGTACGTGCCCAGTTCCGCCGTGCCGGCCAGCAGCAGGCCGAGCAGCGCGGTGAGCCCGGCCGGCTGCATGCCGGGGTCGATGATCGGGGAACGGCCCTCGGCACGCGCCCGCTGGGCGTCGGTGACGCGGGAGTTGCCGGCCAGGGTCGCGGGCCCGTAGGCCGGCTCGCCGTCCTCGCCCTCCCCGGCGGCCTCCGGGGCGGGGGCGGGCGGCGGGGGTGTCCCGACGGGCGCCCCGGACGGCGCGTAGGCGGCCGACGGCGCCTGGACCTGCGGCTCGTGGTGGCTCAGCGGGGGCATGTAGGCCGTCTCGGCCGCGGCCACGGGCTCGACGGGCCGCCCGTGGGTCTGGGTCTCCCAGGTCTGCCCCTGCCACTGCTGCGTGTACTGCTGGGCCGCCTGCGGCTCCTCGTACGGCTGCGGCTGCCCGGGCCAGGCGTGCGGCTGCCCCTGGGGGTGGTGCTGCCGGCCGTGCGGGGTCTGCTGGGCGTGGCCCTGGGGGTACTGCTGCGCGTAGGGGTCGTAGCCCTCGTACGGCGGCTCGTAGGGCCCGTAGGGCTCGTACGGCTCATACGGCCGGTCGGTCATCGCTCACCCTCCTGCGAACGGCGGGAGCACCTCGACCGTGCCGCCCTCGGTCAGCCGTACCGTCTCATGCCCGCGCGTGCCGACGGGGTCGCCGTCGATCAGGAACGAGCAGCGCTGCAGTACGCGCACCAGCTCGCCCGGGTGCTTCTCGCGCACCGCGTCGAGCGCCTCGGCGAGCGTCCGCGCCTCGTAGGGCTCCTGGGCGGTCCCGGCCGCGGCCTTCGCCGCCGCCCAGTAGCGCACCGTGACCTTGGCCATCCCGTCCCTCGAGTCGTTCGGCAGTGAACCGGCTATGAACAGGTTCAGGCTAGCCCGCCTGTGCGACGGCCCAGCGCGCGATGCGGTCCAGCAACTCGTCGGGGGCCGCGTTCTCGGCGTGGCCCATGCCCGCCTCGATCCACAGTTCGGCGTGGTCACCGGCGGCCGCGGCCAGCATCCGGGGGTGGTCGAGCGGGAAGTAGCCGTCCCGGTCGCCGTGCACGATCAGCAGGGGGGCGGGCGCGATGCGCGGGACCGCCTCGACCGGGGAGAGCGGCACGGGGTCCCAGTCGCGGTGGTGGATGCGGGTGCGCAGCCCGTAGCGGCTCAGCAGCCGGCCCTCGGGGCGCATGACCAGCCAGTGGAGCCGGCGCATGGGGGCCGTGCCCCGGTAGTACCAGCGGGCGGGGGCGCTCACGGAGACGACGGCGTCGGTGCGCTCGCGCCCTCCGGGCTCCTCCGGCCGGCCGGCGTCACCGCCCGGTCCGGGACCGTGCAGGGCCGCGTGCCGCAGCACCACCGAGCCGCCCATGGAGAACCCGGCGGTCACCACGCGCGCGTGCCCGAACCCGCGTGCCCAGGCCACCGCCGCCGCCAGGTCGAGCACCTCCCGGTCGCCCACCGTCGAGCGCCCGCCGGAGGCGCCGTGACCGCGGAAGGAGAACGTGACCACGGCCCCGTACCGCGCGAAGGCCCGCGCCGCCCGGCGCAGGTGCGGCTTGTCCAGATCGCCGGTGAAACCGTGTGCGATCACGAACACGGGCGCCGTTTCGTACACGGCCGCACCTCGTTCGTACACGGCGTCGATCGCCACCCCGTCCGCCGTGCGCAGGAACGTCCTGACCCGCCCCGGCGCCCCCGTCTCACTCCCCGGGACGATCGCCGAACGCGCCGCATGACCTGCCGAACCCGTGCTCATGTCGGCTATTCTGCTGCGAAGAGGACTCGGGCAGCGAAGCCCCCGGGTCCTTTTGTGCTTTCGGAAGCGTTGTATACGACGCGGAAAACCGCAGGTGGACGCGGGAAAACCGCAGGTGTACGGGGACCGCAGTACGTCCTCGCAGGGACCGAGGAGGAACCGAACGCCATGGGCGAGCGAACCGTGCACGAGCCAAGGACGATCCAGGCAGGTGGGACGCGATGAGTTCACTGCTGCTCCTGACCAATGCCCTCCAGCCCTCCACCGAGGTGCTCCCCGCCCTCGGCCTGCTGCTGCACAACGTGCGCGTGGCCCCGGCGGAGGGGCCGGCGCTCGTCGACACCCCGGGTGCCGACGTGATCCTCGTCGACGGGCGGCGCGACCTGCCCCAGGTGCGCAGCCTGTGCCAGTTGCTGCGCTCCACCGGGCCGGGCTGTCCGCTGGTCCTCGTGGTCACCGAGGGCGGCCTCGCCGCGGTCACCGCCGACTGGGGCATCGACGACGTGCTGCTCGACACCGCGGGACCGGCCGAGGTGGAGGCCCGGCTGCGCCTGGCCATGGGGCGGCAGCAGATCGTCAACGACGACTCCCCCATGGAGATCCGCAACGGCGACCTGTCCGTGGACGAGGCGACCTACAGCGCCAAGCTCAAGGGCCGGGTGCTGGATCTCACGTT
>NZ_BMVJ01000009.1:9805-39972 GCF_014650655.1 Streptomyces anandii JCM 4720 | reverse complement strand
CAAGGAGTTCGAGCTCCTGAAGTACCTCGCCCAGCACCCGGGCCGCGTCTTCACCCGCGCCCAGCTGCTCCAGGAGGTCTGGGGCTACGACTACTTCGGCGGCACCCGGACGGTCGACGTGCACGTACGGCGGCTGCGGGCCAAGCTCGGCCCCGAGCACGAGTCGCTGATCGGCACCGTGCGCAACGTCGGGTACCGCTTCGTCACCCCGGAGAAGGTCGAGCGCGCGGCGGACGAGGCGAAGGCCAAGGCGGCCCGCCCGAAGGCGCAGGGCGCGGAGGGCGCGGAGGGCGCGGACGCCCCCTCGAACGCTCCGGCCGCTTCGAGCGCCTCACGGTCCAAGGCGTAGCCGCCGCGCCACGCCGGGTCACGTGTGCCGTACCGGCGTCGCACGGATGTGCCAGGGGGCGCACGGATGTGCGGGCAGGCGTTGCGCTCGCACATCCGGGCGCCCATCCAAGACGTGATACGCCCTGCCCGGAGCGGGTCCATCCGCGTAGACTCCGCGCGTGGCCAAGGTGACTCGGGACGACGTGGCGAGGCTGGCGGGGACTTCCACCGCCGTTGTCAGCTATGTCATCAACAACGGACCCCGGCCGGTCGCCCCGGCCACGCGCGAGCGTGTCCTCGCCGCCATCAAGGAACTGGGGTACCGGCCCGACCGGGTCGCCCAGGCGATGGCCTCGCGGCGCACCGACCTCATAGGACTGATCGTCCCGGACGCCCGCCAGCCCTTCTTCGGGGAGATGGCGCACGCGGTCGAGTGGGCGGCGGCCGAGCGCGGCAAGATGGTTCTCGTCGGCAACTCCGACTACGTCGGCGAGCGCGAGGTCCACTATCTGCGGGCCTTCCTCGGCATGCGGGTCTCCGGCCTCATCCTCGTCTCGCACGCCCTCAACGACCTGGCCGCGGCCGAGATCGACGCCTGGGACGCCCGCGTGGTGCTGCTGCACGAGCGGCCCGAGGCCATCGACGACGTCGCCGTGGTCACCGACGACCTCGGTGGCGCCCAGCTCGCCGTCCGCCACCTGCTGGAGCACGGCTACGAGTACGTCGCCTGTGTGGGCGGCACCGCCGACACGCCCGCCGTGGGCGACCCGGTCTCCGACCACGTCGAGGGCTGGCGGCGCGCCATGGACGAGGCGGGCATCCCGACCGAGGGCCGGCTCTTCGAGGCGCCGTACAACCGCTACGACGCCTACCGGGTCGGCCTGGAGATCCTCTCCGGCCCGGACCGCCCGCCGGCGGTCTTCTGCTCCACCGACGACCAGGCGCTCGGCGTGCTGCGGGCCGCGCGCGAGCTGCGCATCGACGTGCCGGGCGAGCTGGCGGTGGCCGGGTTCGACGACATCAAGGAGGCGGCGCTGGCGGACCCGCCGCTGACCACGGTCGCCTCCGACCGCTCGGCGATGGCCCGCGCGGCGGTGGACCTGGTGCTGGACGACGGGCTGCGGGTCGCCGGTTCGCGGCGGGAGCGGCTGAAGGTGTTCCCGTCCCGGCTGGTGGTCCGCAGGTCCTGCGGCTGCGCGTAACACACACGCCGTCCGGCGTCGTCCCCTCGCCGTCCGGCACCGTCCGCCCGCCGTCCTTATATCGGGCATACGAGGTTCTGTCGGGCTTCTCAGCGGGGACTCAGAGAGCTCTCATGATCACGGGACACTCTCTATGTCATGACCGAGAGCTTCCGCCGCAGCGGCGAGTACGAGTACCCCCAGGGTGACGGGCAGGCCCCGTCCGCGCACCAGCAGCAGCACGTCTCGACCCCGGTGAACCCGGAGTGGCCGCCCCCGCCGGCGTACGCCCCCGGTTACGCGGACGCGAGCGGCGCCGCGCCCGCCCCGGCAGCCCCGCCCGCTCCCGCCCCCGCTGGGGAGAAGCGGACGGCCAAGGGCCCGGTCGCCCTGCTGGCCGCCGTGGCGATCGCCGCCGCGGCCGTGGGCGGCGGCACCGCGTTCGCCTTCCAGGAGCTGACCGGCAAGGACACGGTCGCCTCCAGCGGCACCAGCACCAACGTGGTGCCCGCGAGCCAGCGGGGCAGCGTCGCCGCGATCGCCAAGGCGGTCAGCCCGAGCGTCGTGGAGATCACCGCGACCCTGAGCAACGGCACCTCGACCGGCTCCGGTGTGATCATCAGCAGCGGCGGCGAGGTCGTCACCAACAACCACGTCATAGCGGGCGCCACCTCGATCAAGGCGCGCACCAGCGACGGATCGTCGTACACCGCGCAGGTCGTCGGCACCGACAGCTCCAAGGACCTGGCCCTGGTCAAGCTCCAGGGCGCCTCCGGTCTGAAGGCGGCCGCGCTCGGCGACTCGTCCGGGGTGACGGTCGGCGACCAGGTCGTCGCGATCGGCTCCCCCGAGGGCCTGACCGGCACCGTGACCAGCGGCATCGTCTCCGCGCTCAACCGGGACGTGACCGTGTCCACCGACGAGAACCAGGGGCAGGGCCAGGGCGGGGACGGCCAGTGGCCGTTCCAGTTCGGCGGCCGCCAGTTCAACGGCGACACCGGCTCCTCCACCACCACCTACAAGGCGATCCAGACCGACGCGTCCCTGAACCCGGGCAACTCCGGTGGAGCGCTGATCGACTCGGCCGGCAACGTCATCGGCATCAACTCGGCGATGTACTCGGCCGCCGCGAGCTCGGACTCCTCCAACGCCGGCAGCGTGGGCCTCGGCTTCGCCATCCCGGTCAACACCGTCAAGTCCGACCTGGCCAAGCTGCGCTCCGGCTCCCAGAGCTGAGCCGGGGCCGCGCACCGGCCCCAGCACCGCACGCACGACGACAAGGAGAACGCCATGATCGAGCAGGTTGTGCACGAGAAGGCCGAGAACGCCGACGCGTCCCTGCCCGGGAGCGTCGCCCTGGCCCTGGCCGTGGCCAAGGAACTCCGCGCCCCCTCGTCCGCCCCCGTCGGCCGCGCGAACCGCCCGGTGCCCGAGGTCCCCGCCCCCCAGCTGATGGGCCTGCGCACCTCCCCCGCGCGCATCCACCGCCACAAGGTGCCGCTCGGCCGCCTGACCGCCCTGGCGGTGTGAGCGCGCGCCCGCGGCGACGTGCGCGCCGGGTCTCCACCCGGCCACCGCGAACGTGCGAGGCTGAGAGCGTCCCGGTCCCCCGGCCGGGAGCGACCGGCCCCCGACCATCCCGAGGAACCACGACCGATGAGCCCCGCCGAAGGCGACCGTGACCGTGACCCGCAGCGCATCCTGATCGTCGACGACGAGCCCGCGGTGCGCGAGGCGCTCCAGCGCAGCCTCGCCTTCGAGGGCTATGGCACCGAGGTCGCCGTGGACGGCGCGGACGCCCTGGACAAGGCGAGCGCCTACAAGCCGGACCTGGTCGTCCTCGACATCCAGATGCCCCGCATGGACGGCCTCACGGCGGCCCGCCGCATCCGCGGCGCGGGCGACACCACCCCGATCCTGATGCTGACGGCCCGCGACACCGTGGGCGACCGGGTGACCGGGCTGGACGCGGGCGCGGACGACTACCTGGTCAAGCCGTTCGAGCTGGACGAGCTGTTCGCCCGTATCCGCGCGCTGCTGCGCCGCAGCTCCTACGCGGCCGCCGTGGCCGGCGCCGTCGAGGAGGACGAAGCGCTCACCTTCGCCGACCTGCGCATGGACCTCGCCACCCGTGAGGTCACCCGCGGCGGCCGGCAGGTGGAGCTGACCCGTACGGAGTTCACCCTCCTGGAGATGTTCATGGCGCACCCGCGCCAGGTCCTCACCCGTGAGCAGATCCTGAAGGCCGTCTGGGGCTTCGACTTCGAGCCCTCCTCCAACTCCCTGGACGTGTACGTGATGTACCTGCGCCGCAAGACCGAGGCGGGCGGCGAGCCGCGCCTGGTGCACACCGTGCGCGGGGTCGGGTACGTCCTGCGGCAGGGCGGCGCCGAGTGAGCAAGGTCGGACGCCGGTTCCGGTCGCTGCCGATCCGGTCGCGGCTGGCACTGCTGGTCGCGGCCGCGGTGGCGTTCGCGGTGGCGGCGGTGTCGATGGCCTGCTGGTTCATCGTGAAGGGGAAGCTGTACGACCAGGTCGACAACGACCTGCGGAAGTCCGCTGTCATCCGGGGCCCCCAGCAGAACGACATCCTGGACGCGTACAACAACTGCGTCCAGAACCCGCAGGACACCCTGCGGGCCGTGCGCGCCACCTACTACTCCCAGGTGGTCAAGGCGGACGGCACCGCCTGCCTGTTCGCCATGTCGGCGGGCAAGGTCAAGGTCACCCGGGCCGACGAGGAAGTGATCCGGAACGCGGCCAGCGGCCAGGGCATCATCCGCGACGGCGTCGCCGACGACGGCAGTGCCGTACGGGTGCTGACGCGGCCGGTGGTGCTCAGCGACCCGATCGCCCAGACCAGCGTCAACACCGCGCTGCTGGTCGCCATCCCGCTCAAGGGCACCGAGTCCACGCTCAACGACCTGGCGCTGATCCTGCTGCTGGTCTCCGGCATAGGGGTGCTGGGCGCCGGCGCGGCGGGCCTCGCGGTCGCCCGCGCCGGACTGCGCCCCGTCGACCGGCTCACCGAGGCCGTCGAGCACGTGGCCCGCACCGAGGACCTCTCCATCCGCATCCCCGTGGAGGACGACAGCGAGGACGAGGTCGCCCGGCTCTCCCGCTCCTTCAACTCCATGACCTCCGCCCTGGCCAGCTCCCGCGAGCTGCAGCAGCAGCTGATCGCCGACGCGGGCCACGAACTGCGCACCCCGCTCACCTCGCTGCGCACCAACATCGAACTGCTCAGCCGCAGCGAGGAGACCGGCCGGCCGCTGCCGGAGGCGGACCGCAAGGCCCTGCTCGCCTCGGTCAAGGCCCAGATGACCGAACTGGCCGCGCTCATCGGCGACCTCCAGGAACTGTCCCGCTCGGAGGGACAGCGGGGCGAACGCCTCCAGGTCGTCGCCTTCCACGACACCGTCGAGGCCGCCCTGCGCCGTGCCCGCCTGCGCGGCCCCGAACTCACCATCACGGCCGACCTCGAGCCCTGGTACGCCCGGGCGGAACCGTCCGCGCTGGAGCGCGCGATCGTCAACGTCCTCGACAACGCGGTGAAGTTCAGCCCCGAGGGCGGCACCGTGGAGGTCGCCCTGTCCCAGGGTGTCCTCACCGTCCGCGACCACGGCCCCGGCATCCCCGCCGACGAACTCCCCCATGTCTTCGACCGCTTCTGGCGCTCCCCCAGCGCCCGCGCCCTCCCCGGCTCCGGCCTCGGCCTCTCCATCGTCGCCCGCACCGTCCAGCAGGCCGGCGGCGAGGTGACCCTCTCCCGGGCCGACGGCCCCGGCACAGTCGCCACCATCCGCCTGCCGGGCGCCCCGACCCCACCTCCCCAGGGCCCTTTCGGCCCGGGGGCGTGAACGGGGCGGACGGCCGGCCGGCGCCGTCGCCCCGCCCCCAGGGGCGCCGAAGGTTCTCGGGGGCGGGAAAGGATCTCCGGGGGCCCGTAGTCTCGTACGCATGACCAGCGACAACACCGCGCCGATCGCCCGGTCGATCGAGACGCGTTCCGAGCTGTCCGAGGAGCAGGCCGATGCCGTGCTCGCACTGCTGGCCGCGGCCGCGCGTGACGACGGGCGGCAGGCGGTGTCCGAGCAGGGGCGGTTGCAGTTGCGGGGCGGCGCCCGTGCGGGCGTGTCCCATCTGCTGCTCACCGTCGACGGCGAACTCGTCGGCTACGCGCAGCTGGAGGACACCGACCCGGTGGAGGCGCCCGCCGCCGAGCTGGTCGTCCACCCCGCGTACCGCGGGCGCGGGCACGGGCGGGCGCTGGGCTCGGCGCTGCTGGCCGCGTCGGGCAAGCGGCTGCGGGTGTGGGCGCACGGCGGGCACTCCGCCGCCCGGCACCTGGCGCAGGTCCTCGGGCTCACGCTCTTCCGCGAACTGCGCCAGATGCGACGGCCGTTGGCCGGTCATGACCTGCCCGAGCCGGTGCTGCCGGAGGGGGTGACCGTACGGACCTTCGTGCCCGGCGACGACGACGCCGAGTGGCTCGCGGTGAACGCGGAGGCCTTCGCGCACCACCCCGAGCAGGGCTCCCTCACCCAGCGGGACCTCGACGACCGCAAGGCGCAGCCGTGGTTCGACCCGCGCGGGTTCTTCCTCGCCGAGCGCGAGGGACGGCCGGCCGGTTTCCACTGGACCAAGGTGCACGACGAGGAGCGGCTCGGCGAGGTGTACGTCCTCGGGGTGCGGCCCGGTTCCCAGGGCGGCGGCCTCGGCAAAGCGCTCACCCTGATCGGGCTGCGGCACCTCGCCGGGCAGGGGCTGCCGACGGCGATGCTGTACGTCGACGCCGACAACAAGGCCGCGGTGTCCGTCTACGAGCGGCTCGGCTTCACGACGTACGAGACGGACCTGATGTACCGCACAGAGACCTGACGGGCCGGCCCGCGAGGAGGCGGTGGCCGGTGAGCGGCTCGGGTACGCAGACCGCCCACACCAGCGCGGCCACCGCCAGGATCGCCGCCCACCAGCCGTGCGCGGCCGCCCAGTGGGCGTCGTCAGGGGGCACCAGCGGACTGCGGCGGTCCGGCAGGAGCAGTACGGCGGCCGTCAGGGCGAGCAGGGCGCGCGCCGCGCCGGTGCCGGGGCACGGCTCGGCGCGCAGCCGGACCGAGGCCGCCGCCAGGGCCAGCGCCGTCCCGGCGATCGCGGCCGCCTCCAGGCTGACCGCGCCCAGCGGCGGCCGGGCCGCGGCCGGCAGCAGGAGCAGCGCGGCCGTCCACCACGCGGCCAGCAGCGGCGTCACCAGCGCCAGGCGCAGCCCGGCCCGCACGGGCCGCCGTACGGGTACCGCCTCCGTGGTGCGCCGGGCCGGGTCGTCCAGCAGGAACGCCAGCCCCACGCCCGCGGCGAGCGCCGCCAGGCGCAGCAGGGTCAGGCCGAGCGCCGTGTCGCCGTCCCGGCCGGACAGCGGCCGGGCGCCCGCGACGAGCAGCCATCCCAGTCCGCCGGCCACCGCCTGCGGCCGCCACGGCAGGGCGTGCCACACCGGTCGCAGCAGGGCGGCCATGGACGGCAGCCTTCGCGTCACTCCTCGCATTTGTCCTCACCCTTCGCGCCGTTCGCCGCGTCCGGGACGCCCAGGATCGTGGCCACCCGGGTCGTCGACACGCCCGGAGCGGTCAGCTCCGTCCAGTGGGCCTTCACCGCCGACGTGACCGACTGCCCGGGCCGGCCGAGCAACGCCCGTACGACGCCGGTCTGCTGGGCGCTCATCCGCAGGCCCTCGGTGGGGCTGAGGAGGTAGGCGCCGCCCTGGTCGCTGTCGTCGATGCGGACGTTGCGCAGGGTGGCGAGCGGGTCGGGGTCGGCGCCGAGGACGAGCCACATGATGGTCACCACCCGGCCGTCGCACACCGCTGCGCCGGCCTTCTCGTCGCCCGCCACCAGGACGGAGGCGAGTCCTACCGCGTACTCGGGGACGCGGTTGCCGCCCCAGCGGGTGCCGATGCTGACCGTGCCGGGCGTGGTGAGCGCGGCGAAGGAGGCGTCGCCCTCCAGCCCGTAGCGGGCCTCGACGCGCTGCCGCACGGTCAGCGGGCGGGTGGCGGCGGTGCCGCCCGCCAGGGAGCGGACGCGTTCGGTGGTCCGCGCCCAGGCGGCGGTGCGACCGGTCCACTCGGGCAGGGCGCAGTAGGTCGTGGTGCCGCGCTCGGTGCAGGTCTCGCTCCGCTCCGGGTGGTCGGAGACCCGTGCGCGGGCGGCCTCCAGCGCGGCGGACGGACCCGGCGACTGGCCCGCGATCCCGGCTGGCCGTGGCGAGGAGCGCCAGGCCGGTCAGCGCCTTGACGCGCAGTCCGGCGCGGGCGTCCCGGCCCTTGCCGAGCAGCAGCGCCGCGCCCAGCAGGAACCCGGTGAGGCCGGCCAGGTACAGGGCGTGCCAGGCGGCCGGGCGGCCCACCAGGCCGGAGGGGACCGGATCGGCGCCGGTCTCCTCGACCACGGGGGACAGCCACTGTGACCAGTGGGCGTCGTCGGTGAAGGCCAGGAAGTAGCTCGCGGCGACGTAGAGGGCGAGGGCGAGGAGCGGGCCGGCGAAGGCGGACGGGATCAGGCGGGCCAGCAGCACGCCCGCGACACCGAACAGCAGCACGGTCAGCGGGGCCACCGCGAGTTCGAAGACCGAGCCGTGGCCGACCGCGCCGGGGCTGAGGGCCGCCCAGGTGAAGCGCACGGCGACGACCAGGGCGGTGAGCAGCGCGAACGGGACGACCACCAGCGCGTGCGCCAGCGTGCGCCGCCACGGCTCCACGACCAGCGTGTCGAAGTACGGCTCGGTGCCACGGGTGCGGGCGCGCAGGGTGGTGCGGTTGGCGCACACGAAAAGCGCGAGGCCGAGGAGCGTGGCGCCGCTCTGGGTGGCGCGGTCGGCGTCCTGGAGGGCGGGGAAGTCGGCCATGCCCTCGCGGCCGGTGAGTTCGTGCCAGCCGGGGTGGCCGGAGTACAGGCGCCAGGCGGTCGCGGCCACGTACACCACGAAGGCGGCCGCCACCGGCAGGTAGGTGAGGAGTTCGCGGGCCTCGAAGCGGGCCAGGGCGAGGACGGCCCGTGCGCGCGTGGCCCCGGGGACGGGTGCGCCCAGGCGAGGTGAGCGCGGGGTCTGCGCGGACCGCCGTCCGGACGGCACTGTGGTCGCGGTCATCGGGCCGTCGCCTCCGCCCCGTCGAGGGTGAGCAAGTAGCCGTCCTCCAGGGTGGGTTCGAGGAGGTCGGCGCCCTCGGGCGGATCGCCGACGTTGCGGAACGCGCCGGTTGCGGTGCGCCATCCCGCGCGTGCGCCGGGGTCGCGTTCGGGGCTGCTCCACACCCGGCCGGCGGCCCGCGCGGTGAGTTCGGCGGGGGTGCCCTCGAAGCGGACGCGGCCGCGGGCGAGGACGATCACGCGGTGGCAGAGCATCGCGACGTCCTCGGTCTGGTGGGTGGACAGCAGCACGGTGCGCCCCTGCCCGGCACGGGTGATCAGGTCGCGGAAGCGCATCCGCTGCTCGGGGTCCAGTCCCGCGGTGGGCTCGTCCAGGACGAGGAGACGGGGGTCGCCGACCAGGGCCGCGGCGAGGGCGACGCGCTGGCGCATGCCGCCCGACAGCCGCTTGATGCGCTTGCCGCGTACGTCGCCCAGGCCGACCTCCTCCAGTACGCGCCGCACCTCGCGGTGGCGGGCGGCGCGGTCGGTGAGCTCCTTGAGGATCGCGACGTAGTCGACGAACGCGAACGCGGTGAAGTCCGGGTGGAAGCCGGGGTTCTGCGGGAGGTAGCCGAGGGTGCGGCGCAGCGCGAGGCGGCCCGGGGCGGTGCCCGGGTCGTGACCGAGCGCGGTGAACACGCCCCGGTCGGCGGGCACCGCGGTGGCCAGCACCCGCAACAGGCTGGTCTTCCCGGCCCCGTTGGGGCCGAGCAGGCCGGTGATGCCCTCCTCGAGGCGCAGCGACACGTCGTCGAGGACGGCCGTGCCGCCGTGGCGAAGGGTGAGCCCGGAGGCGGAGACGGTGACGATGCCGGTGTCGGTGACGGTCACAGGGTGCTCCCGTGCGAGTGGTGGGTGAAGGCGGGGGTGACCGAGTCGAAGCGGTTGCGGAGGAGGAAGAGCAGGCCGGTGGCGAGGGCGGCGACCGCCGCCGCGGTGCCCTGGCCGGCCGCGGTGAAGGGCGGGAGGGGGCCGTCCCCGTGCCGGGTCGTCACGGTCACCATCAGGAAGACGACCCAGCCGCCGCCGGTCAGCGCGGGCGCGAGGACCGGCCCGAGGCGGGGCATGAGCGCGAGGCCGGTCGCGGTGAGGGCGAGTGCGGGCAGCAGCCAGGCCAGTGCCGCAAGTCCGTATGCGGGCAGGGCGAGGGTGGCGAGGCCGTTGACGCCGAGGCCCACGGCGAGCACGGCGACCGTACGGAGCAGCACCAGGCGGAAACCGTGCATCGGTGCCACGACGGCCATCTCGTACGTCGGGTCGAGCGCCGGCCCGTACGCCAGCGCCACGCCCGCCAGCGGCAGCAGCGGGGCGAGGGCGAGGAACAGGGTGGGCGAGTCCGGGGCGCGCAGGGTGTCGGCCGCGGCGGCGGACATCACCAGCACGGCGGTCACCGCGAGCAGCCACGAGCGGCGCAGCACCGGCGTGGCCGCCAGCAGCCGCGCGGTGTGGCCGGCCATCCCGAGCCGCACCAGGAGCCCTTCGAGGAGCCCGGGCCGCGGCGCGTCCAGTTCGGCGTCCAGCCGCTGCCAGGCGGCGTCCAGCGCCACCGGGTCGGCGAGCGCGGCGAGCCGGGCGCGGCACTCGGCGCATCCGGCGAGGTGCGTGTCGGCGGACCACAGCAACGGCGGCGTCAACTCGCCACGCTCGTAGGCCCGCAGGTCCTCCTCGTCGAGATGCCAGGCAGCGGCCTTACGGGGACCGGCACCCTGACGAGTGCGGGGGTCGTCACTTGGGCCGGTGCCGCCGCGAGGGCGGGTGCCGCCGTCACGGCAGGTACCGCCCAGCGGGCCGGCGTCACCACGAGCGTCCGTGCCGCCGCCAGGGCCGGTGTCGCCCAGCGGACCGCTGCCGCCGTGAGCGTCAGTACCGCCCAGCGGACCTGTGCCGCCCCGTGCGTCGGGCTCGTCGTGAGGGGGGTTGGTGTCGGTGTTCATGCCAGCGCCTCCCGGAGTTGCTTGCGGGCGCGCAGGGCCCGGGTCTTGACGGTGCCGGGCGGGATGCCCAGCAGGACGGCGGCCTCGCGGGTGGTCAGCCCGTCGACGACCGTCGCCTGCAGGACGGCCCGCAGTTCCGGAGAGAGCCGGATGAGGGCGCCCGCGAGGTCCCCGTGCTCAACCCCCGCGAGCACGCGTTCCTCGGCGGACGCCTCGTCCCGGTGGCGCAGGCGCGCCAGCGCCTGGCGCAGCCGGCCGCGCGCGCCGTCGCCGCGCAGCGCGTCGATCAGCCGGCGCGCGCCGATGCGCCACAGCCACCCGGCCACGTCGCCGTCCTCGCGGTAGCGGGCCTTGCCGCGCCAGATGGCGAGGAAGGTCTCCTGGACGACGTCGTCGACCATCGCGGGATCGGCACAGCGGCCGCGCAGCCGGGCGGTCAGCCAGGGCGCGTACCGCCGGTACAGCTCCTCGAAGGCGCGCCGGTCCCCGTCCGCCGCGGCCCGCAGCAGCTCACCGTCGCTTCTTGTTGTGCTCACGTCTCCTCATCGGACCGGCCCGGCCGTTCGGTTCACCCGGCGGCGCTTGACTTTCCGGATCATCTTCCACCACCCTTTCACTACTCAATTAGTGAAAGGGTGGTGGACCGGGTGCTCGAGTACCGCATCGACCGGCACAGCGGCGTGGCCACCTACGTCCAGATCGTCCAGCAGACCAAGCAGGCCCTGCGCCTGAAGCTGCTGGAGCCCGGCGACAGACTGCCCACGGCCCGCGAGGTCGTGGAGGCGACCGCGATCAACCCGAACACCGTGCTGAAGGCGTACCGCGAGCTGGAGCGCGAGGGCCTGGTGGAGGCCCGGCGCGGCCTCGGCACCTTCGTACGGCGCTCCCTGGGCACCGCGCCCACCGACGACTCCCCGCTGCGCGCCGAGCTGGACGGCTGGGCCGCGCGGGCGCGCGAGGCCGGGCTGGACCGGGACGACGTGGCCGCACTCTTCACCGCCGTACTCGACCGACACTTCGCCGTCCGCGAAGAGCACCTTCGCGAAGAGCACCTTCAGGGAGACGCGTCATGACCGACACCGGCACGGCCCTGCGAGCCGCCGGGCTGGGCAAGCGATTCGGCCGGAGCACGGCGCCCTGGGCCCTGCGCGACTGCACCCTGCGCCTGCCCGCCGGCCGCGTGTGCGCCCTGGTCGGACCCAACGGCGCCGGCAAGTCGACCCTGCTGGCGATGGCCGCCGGGCTGCTGGCCCCCACCGAGGGCGGCCTCACCGTCCTCGGCGAGCACCCGGCGGACGCCCGCCCGCGCGTGGGCTACGTCGCCCAGGGCAAGCCCCTCTACCCGCAGCTCACCATCGCCGACACGCTGCGCGTGGGCGCCGACCTGAACCCCGGACGCTGGGACGCGGCGACCGCCGGGCGGATCGTCGCCGCCGGGGACCTCGACCCCCGGGCCCGCGTCCGCACCCTCTCCGGTGGCCAGCGCACCCGCGTCGCCCTCGCCCTCGTCCTCGGCAAGCGGCCCGAACTGCTGCTCCTGGACGAGCCGATGGCCGACCTCGACCCGCTGGCCCGGCACGAACTCATGGGCACCCTCATGGCCGAGGCCGCGCAGCACGGCACCACGATCGTGCTGTCCTCGCACGTGGTCGCCGAGCTGGAGGAGTCCTGCGACCACCTGCTCCTCATCGGCGGCGGACAGGTCCGCATGGCGGGCGACATCGACGACCTGCTGGCCGCCCACACCCGCGTCACCGCCCCGGCCGCCGACGCCGACCTGACCGGCCACACCGTCGTGGAGTCCCGTACGACCGGCCGCCAGCTCACCGCGCTGCTGCGCCCCGGAGGCCCGCTCCCCGAGGACTGGCGCACCTTCGCGCCCTCCCTGGAGGAACTCGTCCTCGCCCACCTGCGCAACCCCCAGGCTCCCGCCCTCACGCCCGCCCCGGCGCAGCCCCAGGAGACCCACGCATGACCACCACGACCGCCCCCGCGCCCGCCGCCCCCGCGGCCCGCCGCCCCGCCGTACGGCCGCGCCTTGTCCCCTGGCTGCTGCGCCTGCACCGCCCCGCGCTGTACGTCTGGGCCGCACTCGTCCTCGTCCTGGCCGCCGCGCTGGCCTGGCTCTGGGGGCCGATCACCGACGCCGCGGCGGCGGCCTGGCGGCAGTACGACGCCTGCGACATGAACAGGCGCTGCTCCTACGACCAGGACGCGATCCTGCGCTACAAGGACGTCTACGGCTACACCACCTTCGCCGTGACCGCCCTGCCCTTCCTGGTGGCCGCCTGGTCCGGCGCCGCCCTGTTCGGCCGAGAACTGGAGAACGGCACCGCGCAGCTGGCCTGGGTCCAGTCCGTCTCCCCCGCCCGCTGGCTGGCCGCCAAGCTGGCCCTCCCCGCCCTGCTCGTCACCGCGGGCACGGGAGTGCTGGTCACGCTGCACCACCTGGCCTGGACGGCCGGGCGCGGCAGGATCGACACGGCCAAGCCCTGGACCGACGACCTCACCCTGCACGCGGGTGGCCCGACCACGGTCGCCTTCGCCCTGGCCGGCCTCGCCGCCGGCGCCCTGGTGGCCCTGCTCTCCCGGCGCGCGCTCCCCGCGCTCGCGCTGACCCTGTGCGTGACCGGCGCCGTCCGCGCCGCCGCGTCCTGGGCCCTGCCCCATCTGTGGCCGGCCGTCACCCACCGCTCGAGCCTCACCACGGGCTACACCTCCGGCGGCCTCGAGGTCGAACACGGGCTGATCACCACGAGCGGCACGCACATCGCCGACCCGGGCTGCGGCCCGACGACCATCGAGGAGTGCCGACGGCTCTACTCCGGCCTGGACGCCACCGCCTTCTACACCAAGACGCACCCCTACTCCCACTACTGGCCGCTCCAGCTCACCACCACCGCCGTGGTCCTGGCCCTCACCGGCCTGTTCGTGCTGGCCGCCTTCCGCGTCCTGCGCCGCACCACGGGTCCCGCGGCCAGGTCCGCCGGGAACACGTCGGCCACGGCCGCCACGGGCACCCCGGCGCGCGCGGGAAGGGCCTGAAACGGCGGGGGACGCCTCCCTGCGGGCCGTCCCCCGCTGTCCCGCACGTCATGTCGCCGTAACCGCCGGTTCAGACGGGCTTGCGACGCTCCACCAATGAAGCCCGCCGCGCCCGAGCCCGTGCCGCCCCCCGGGGCAGTCGCCGCCGTGCTCCCGCCCGCGCTCTCCGACGCGCCCATCCCGCTCCTGACGCGGAAGAATGGGTCCATGAGCCAGCCAGACACCCAGGCGCAGGCCCACCCGTCACCCGCCACCGCCCTTGGTGGAGGCCCTGCGGGCCACGCGAACGTTCAGAACACGCAGCCCTCCGTGGGCTCCATAGCCGCACACCGCCCGCACACCGTGGCTGCCACGGTCTCCGACCTGGAACCGGACATCGACGCCGACCTCGACGGCTACGACGAGTCGCAGGCGGACGGGGACCGACTGCCGCAGGGCCGCTTCCTCGACCGGGAGCGCAGCTGGCTCGCCTTCAACGAGCGCGTCCTGGAACTCGCCGAGGACCCGAACACGCCCCTGCTGGAGCGGGCCAACTTCCTCGCGATCTTCGCCAGCAACCTGGACGAGTTCTTCATGGTCCGGGTCGCCGGCCTCAAGCGCCGCATCGCCACCGGCGTCGCCACCCGGTCCGCCTCCGGGCTCCAGCCGCGCGAGGTGCTGGAGATGATCTGGGCCCGCTCGCGCGAGCTCATGGCCCGGCACGCCGCCTGCTACCACGAGGACGTCGCTCCCGCCCTCGCCGAGGAGGGCATCCACCTGGTCCGCTGGGGCGAACTCGCCGAGAAGGAACAGGCCCGTCTCTTCACGCTGTTCCGGCACCAGATCTTCCCCGTGCTGACCCCGCTGGCGGTCGACCCCGCGCACCCCTTCCCGTACATCTCCGGCCTGTCGCTGAACCTGGCCGTCGTCGTACGCAACCCCGTCACCGGCCACAGGCACTTCGCCCGGGTCAAGGTCCCCCCGCTGCTCTCGCGCTTCCTGGAGAGCTCCCCCGGCCGCTACGTGCCCGTCGAGGACGTCATCGCGGCCCATCTGGAGGAGCTGTTCCCGGGCATGGAGGTGCTGGAGCACCACACCTTCCGGCTCACCCGCAACGAGGACCTGGAGGTCGAGGAGGACGACGCCGAGAACCTCCTCCAGGCCCTGGAGAAGGAGCTCATGCGGCGCCGCTTCGGGCCGCCTGTGCGCCTGGAGGTCGAGGAGTCCATCGACCGCGAGGTGCTCGACCTGCTGGTGCGGGAGCTGAAGATCAGCGAGGCCGAGGTGTACCCGCTGCCCGGCCCGCTGGACCTCACCGGCCTCTTCCGCATCCACAGCCTGGACCGGCCCGAGCTCAAGTACGCCAAGTTCGTCGCCGGCACCCACCGCGACCTGGCGGAGGTGGAGTCCGCCTCGGCGCCCGACATCTTCGCCGCGCTGCGCAGCCGGGACGTGCTGCTGCACCACCCCTACGACTCCTTCTCCACCTCCGTGCAGGCCTTCCTGGAGCAGGCGGCCGCCGACCCGGACGTGCTCGCCATCAAGCAGACCCTGTACCGGACCTCGGGCGACTCGCCCATAGTCGACGCGCTCATCGACGCGGCCGAGTCCGGCAAGCAGGTCCTCGTCCTGGTCGAGATCAAGGCCCGCTTCGACGAGCACGCCAACATCAAGTGGGCGCGCAAGCTGGAGGAGGCCGGCTGCCACGTCGTGTACGGCCTGGTCGGTCTGAAGACCCACTGCAAGCTGTCGCTGGTGGTCCGTCAGGAGGGCGACACGCTGCGGCGCTACAGCCACGTCGGCACCGGCAACTACCACCCCAAGACCGCCCGCCTCTACGAGGACCTGGGACTGCTGACGGCGGACCCGCAGGTCGGCGCGGACCTGTCCGACCTGTTCAACCGGCTCTCCGGCTACTCCCGCCGCGAGACCTACCGCCGGCTCCTGGTCGCGCCCAAGTCCCTGCGGGACGGCCTGATCGCGCGGATCAGCAAGGAGGCCCAGCACCACCGCGCCGGGCGGCCCGCGTTCATCCGCATCAAGGTCAACTCGATGGTCGACGAGGCGGTCGTCGACGCCCTCTACCGCGCCTCCCAGGCCGGCGTGCCCGTCGACGTGTGGGTACGCGGGATCTGCGCGCTGCGGCCGGGCGTGGCCGGCCTGTCGGAGAACATCCGGGTCCGCTCGATCCTCGGCCGCTTCCTCGAGCACTCCCGCGTGTTCGCCTTCGGCAACGGCGGCGAGCCCGAGGTGTGGATCGGCAGCGCCGACATGATGCACCGCAACCTCGACCGCCGTATCGAGGCCCTCGTCCGGGTCACCGACCCCGCCCACCGGGCCGCGCTCAACCGGCTCCTCGAGACCGGCATGTCCGACGGCACGGCGTCCTGGCACCTCGGCCCGGACGGCGAATGGACCCGGCACGCCACCGATGCGGACGGTCAGCCCCTGCGCAACATCCAGGAGATGCTCATAGACGCCCGGAGGCGCCGGCGTGGCACAGCGACACCCTGACCCGACGGACACCACGGCCGGCCCCGTGCCCGCCGACGCCCTCGCCGGCTATCTGCGGGCGCAGGCGACGGAGTTCCTCCGCGCACTGCGCCTGCACGGTGAGAGCGGCACCGTGGAGTCCGTCGACGCGGCGCGCGCCCTGCGCCGCTCGGCCCGCCGCATCAGCGGCAGCCTGCACACCTTCCAGCCCCTGCTGGAGGAGAACTGGGCGGAGGACCTGCGCCCCGAACTGGCCTGGCTGTCGGGCACGCTGGCCCGCGAGCACGCCCACCAGGCCCGCCTGGACCGCCTGCTGCAAGCCCTCCACCGCCTCTCGGGCACGACGACCCCACCCACCGTCCCCACGCAATCACCCACCCCCGCCCTGGACGGCACGGCCGCCGGCCTGGTCCGTACGGGCGCCGACCGGGGCAACCCGGGCCCCACGCGGGGCAGTGCGAACGCCGATCACGGCAACTCCGGTCCCGACCACGACAACTCCGGCCCCCGCCGAGGCAACCTGGGGGCGGGCCACAGCAACTCCGCCCCCGCCCGCGGGAGTCTCGCCGTAGGTGCGGTCAAGGCGGGCGCGCTGCTCGACCGGCAGCTCACGCTCGCCCGTACCCGGGCGCACTCCACCGCGCTGCAGGCGCTCGGCTCCAGCCGCTTCCACGCCGTGGCCGACAAGGTCGCCGTACTCGCCAGCGACGTACCCCTCGGACCGGCCGCGGCCGGCGCCGACCTGCGCCCCCTGGCCGCCGCGGCCGAGGAGCGCCTCACCGCCGCCGTGGCCGCGCTGCCGCTGGTCACCGCGGGCAGCCCGTACAACGCCGAGGCCCTGGTGCACGGCCTGTCCCCGGACCCGGCCCCGCACCCGCAGGACGCCCCCTGGCACCAGGTGCGCCTGCTGCTGCGTCTGCACCGCTACGCCCGCGAGGTCCTGCACGGCGCGCCCGCCGCGGTGGGCGTACGGCTGCTCGCGGCCGGCCAGGCGCTCGACCGGCACCGCGACGCCGCCGAGGCCGCCGCGGCCGCCGCGTCGGCGGCCCGCACCCCCCGCATCGCCCCGGCGACGGCCTACGCGCTGGGCGTGCTCCACGCCGACCAGCGGCACGAGGTGGAGGCGGCCCGGTACGCCTTCCACCTGTCGTGGCGGAAGCAGGCGGTCGGCGCCAACTGAGAGGCGGTGAACGACCGGTGACCCACCCCGTCAAGAGGCCCGTGCGCGCGGCCGGCTGCGTCCTGTGGCGCCGCTCGACACCGGACGGCGCGCTCGAACTGTGCGTGATCCACCGGCCCCGGTACGACGACTGGTCCTGGCCCAAGGGCAAGCTCAAGCGCGGCGAGGACGCGCTCGCCGGCGCCCTGCGCGAGGTGGCCGAGGAGACCGGCTACACCGCCGTGCCCGGCCCGGAGCTGAGCCGTGTGACGTACGTGGCGGGCGGCCGCCCCAAGCTGGTGCGCTACTGGGCCGCCGAGGCGTCCTCGGGCCGCTTCGTCCCCAACAAGGAGGTGGACCGGCTGCGCTGGCTCTCCCCGGCCGCCGCCCGCGACCGGCTGACGCAGTTCCGCGACCGCGAACTGGTCGACGAACTACTGACCGCCCTGCGCCTCGCCTGAGGGACACCGGCCCGGCTCGTGCTCACGGGCGTGCCCCTGGGCGTCCGTACGGGCCAGGCTGCGGGCCCGGCGCGCGGGGCCGCGCCAGCCGCAGGTGCAGCGGGCCAGGCAGAAGCGGCCCTGTTCCACGGTCGCGGTGCGGTGTTCCTCCTGCTGCGCCACGGCGAGGACGCTACCCACACCGGGTGAACGGAAGGTTGCGGCTCGCCCCGGACCGCCCCCGGCGCGTGACGAAGCCACCCACTCCTCGTTGACCGGAACGACAGGGGGCCCGTGACGGACGGACCGACTGGGGGTAGGCGGACGATGGCTGAGCGGCGGCGGACCGGGGCTCTTTCCGCTCTGGCGAGGTCGAGGGCCGGGGGCGCGAGGCGCGGGCCGGCACTCGCGGTGGGGCTCGTGCTGTGCGTGTGCGCCACCGGATGCGCCGGGAGCGGCGTGGCGGCCGAGGACGCGCGCGCCGCCGCCGACCCGGTGCACACGGTCCGCCAGGCGCCCGGCGCGCTGCTGGAGGCGGGCAGCTCCCAGGCACGTACGTCGATGGAGATGGCCGCCGGCGGCACCCGTGTGACCATCCGCGGCGAGGGCGCGTACGACTTCCACGGGCAGCTGGGCCGGCTCACGGTGGTGCTGCCGCAGGACCCGGCCGGGACGCCCGAGCACCGGCCGATCACCGAACTCCTGGCGCCCGGCGCGCTCTACATGAAGAACCGGGGCGCGGGCGTCCCGGCCGACAAGTGGGTGCGGGTGGACACGGCCACGCTCTCGGACGGCAATCTCGTCACCGGCGGCGCCACCGACCCCTTCGCCGCCGCCGAGGTGCTGCGCGGGACGCGCACGGCGGCGTACATGGGCCGCACCGAGGTGGCCGGGGCCGCGGTGCGGCACTACCGGGGCACCGCCGACCTCGCGCTGGCGGCGCGCAGCGCCTCACCGGCCGGCGCCGCGGCGCTCGCGGCGGCGGCGAAAGGGTTCGCCACGACCGAGGTGCCGTTCGACGTCTACCTCGACGACCAGGGCCGTATCCGCAAGCTCAGGCAGCGGTTCAGTTTCGTGGGCGGGCAGCACAAGGGCACCGTGGCCGTCTTCTCCACCACGCTGCTGTACGCCTTCGGCACGCCCGTCTCCGTGGCCCTGCCGCACCCGAAAGACATCTACGCGGGCCGTGTCGCCGAGGAATGAGAGCCGAAATGACCGGCGAACTAGCCCTTCCGTGCCATGCGCGGGGCGTGCGCCGCTCCCTACTCTAGGAAGCCGGGACGGCGGGCTGAGCCGGTGACGGCAGGAACGAGGTGACGCGCGTGGCCGCGGTCGGCGGTACGGCAGTGCAGGACCACGTGGCCCTCGCCGAGATCGAGCTGTGCGGGGAGCTGATCATCGCGGCCTCGGCGGCCCGCGAACGCCTCAGCCTGGAAAGCATCGACGAGGTCCTGCGCGTGTCCGAGGAGCGCAACCGGGACTCCGCCCCCTGACCGGCCCTCCGACCACCACCCACCGCGCCCCGGTCGCGCGGTGGGTGTGCCGTCCGGCGCGGCTCAGGTGCGCAGGAGGCGGCCGATCGCCTTCGTGGCCTCCTCGACCTTCGCGTCGATCTCGTCGCCGCCCTTGAGAGCCGCGTCGGCGACACAGTGGCGCAGGTGCTCCTCGAGCAGTTGCAGGGCGAAGGACTGCAGGGCCTTGGTGGACGCGGAAACCTGGGTGAGTATGTCGATGCAGTAGACGTCCTCGTCGACCATCCGCTGCAGCCCGCGGATCTGGCCCTCGATCCTGCGCAGCCGCTTGAGGTGCTCGGCCTTCTGCTTGTGATAACCGTGCGTGACGTGCTCGTGCGTCACGGGCTCGGGCGCACCCTCGTCCCGGCCGGCGGTGCCGGAGGGCGCCACCGCGCCGGCCTCGGTGGTCGTCATCGCGGCCTCCCTGTGCGTCGTGGAGCTCGGGACCGAGCTCAAGACATACCCCTGGCGGGTATATGGTAACGAATTTCGCGGGGTAGAGGACCCTTGGCAGTGCCCCCGTGCTGAGCACTGTGCCTGATGGGCGACACTGGGGGACGGCCCCTTAGCCGTGGCCGGATGATGTGCTTAGCATCACCCTGACCGAAACCGAAGCACCCCGAGGACCCCACGTGCGCTTTCGTCTGACCCCCAGGGAGACGAGCTTCTACGACATGTTCGCCGCGTCCGCGGACAACATCGTCACGGGCTCGAAACTCCTGATGGAACTGCTCGGAGCGGACGCATCCGCCCGGGCCGAGATCGCAGAGCGTATGCGGGCCGCGGAACACGCAGGCGACGACGCCACGCACGCGATCTTCCACCAGCTGAACTCCTCGTTCATCACGCCCTTCGACCGCGAGGACATCTACTCCCTCGCATCGTCCCTCGACGACATCATGGACTTCATGGAGGAGGCCGTCGACCTGGTCGTCCTCTACAACATCGAGGAACTGCCCAAGGGCGTCGAGCAGCAGATCGAGGTGCTGTCCCGGGCGGCGGAGCTCACCGCGGAGGCCATGCCGCACCTGCGGACCATGGACAACCTCACCGAGTACTGGATCGAGGTGAACCGCCTGGAGAACCAGGCGGACCAGATCCACCGCAAGCTCCTCGCCCACCTGTTCAACGGCAAGTACGACGCGATCGAAGTGCTGAAGCTCAAGCAGGTCGTGGACGTACTGGAGGAGGCGGCGGACGCCTTCGAGCACGTGGCGAACACGGTGGAGACCATCGCGGTCAAGGAGTCCTGAGGCGTCCATGGACACCTTCGCTCTGATCCTGACCATCCTGGTCGCCCTCGGCTTCGCCTACACCAACGGTTTCCACGACTCGGCCAACGCCATCGCCACCTCGGTGTCGACCCGCGCGCTGACCCCGCGGGCCGCGCTCGCCATGGCGGCGGTCATGAACCTCGCCGGCGCCTTCCTCGGCAGCGGGGTCGCCAAGACCGTCAGCGAGGGCCTGATCCAGACCCCCACCGGCGGCAAGGGCATGGGCATCCTGTTCGCCGCGCTGCTCGGGGCCATCGTCTGGAACCTGATCACCTGGTACTTCGGTCTGCCCTCGTCCTCCTCGCACGCCCTGTTCGGCGGCCTGGTGGGCGCGGCCCTCGCCGGCGGCACGACCGTGTACTGGTCCGGGGTGCTGGACAAGGTCGTCACCCCGATGTTCCTGTCCCCGGTGGTCGGCATCATCGTCGGCTACCTGGTCATGACGGCGATCCTGTGGATGTTCCGCCGGGCCAACCCGCACAAGGCCAAGCGCGGCTTCCGCATAGCGCAGACGGTCTCGGCGGCCGGCATGGCGCTCGGGCACGGCCTCCAGGACGCCCAGAAGACGATGGGTGTGGTGGTGATGGCCCTGGTCATCGCCGACGTCCAGGACTACGGCGACCCGATCCCGGTGTGGGTGAAGCTGGTCTCCGCGCTCATGCTGTCCCTCGGCACCTACGCGGGCGGCTGGCGCATCATGCGCACGCTGGGCCGCAAGATCATCGAGCTGGACCCGCCGCAGGGCTTCGCCGCGGAGACGACCGGCGCGTCGATCATGTTCGCCACCGCCTTCCTGTTCAAGGCGCCGATCTCCACCACCCACGTGATCACCTCGGCGATCATGGGCGTGGGCGCGACCAAGCGCGTGAACGCGGTGCGCTGGGGCGTGGCCAAGAACATCGTGCTCGGCTGGTTCATCACCATGCCGGCCGCGGCCGTCGTCGCGGCCTGCGCCTTCTGGCTGATCAACCTGCTGTTCCTGTAGCCGCCCGGCCCCGGGTGGCGACACTGGAAGCATGACTGACAAGGCACTCCTCGAAGGCGGGCCGGAGGACCTCGCGGGCACCGTGGTGCCGGTGGTCCCTCCGGGACAGGAACTGAAGATCCCGCACCTCGGGGGATACGAGCACTACAAGGTCACCACGCAGCACCAGGACAGCAAGGAGGGCGCGGTCACCGTCTACAAATGGTGGGAACGCACCGAAGTCGCCGAGTGAGCCGCCGGGGCGCCGCCCCGGCCGGCCCACAGCAGGGGCCCGCCCCCGTCAGCCGGGGGCGGGCCCTTCTGCGTCCTCGCGGTGGCACCGCCATGCAGCACCGCGAGGGGTTCTCGGAGGAGGAACCGCCGGCTCAGCCGAAGCGGCCGGAGATGTAGTCCTCCGTGGCCTGGACCGAGGGGTTGGAGAAGATCCGCTCGGTGTCGTCGATCTCTATCAGCCGGCCCGGCCGGCCCACCGCCGCCAGGTTGAAGAACGCGGTGCGGTCCGACACGCGCGCCGCCTGCTGCATGTTGTGCGTCACGATGACGATCGTGAAGCGCTCCTTCAGCTCGCCGATCAGGTCCTCGATGGCGAGGGTGGAGATCGGGTCCAGGGCCGAGCAGGGCTCGTCCATCAGCAGCACCTTCGGCTCGACCGCGATGGCGCGGGCGATGCACAGCCGCTGCTGCTGGCCGCCGGAGAGGCCGGAGCCGGGCTTGTTCAGGCGGTCCTTGACCTCGTTCCAGAGGTTGGCGCCCTTGAGGGACTTCTCGACGACGTCGCCGAGCTCGCTCTTCTTGTAGTTGCCGTTGAGCCTGAGGCCCGCCGCCACGTTGTCGAAGATCGACATGGTGGGGAAGGGGTTCGGGCGCTGGAAGACCATGCCCACCTCGCGGCGCACGGAGACCGGGTCGATCCCGGTGCCGTAGAGGTCCTCGTCGTCGAGCAGGACCTTGCCCTCGACCCGGCCGCCGGGGGTGACCTCGTGCATGCGGTTCAGGGTGCGCAGGAACGTCGACTTGCCGCAGCCGGAGGGGCCGATGAAGGCCGTCACCGAGCGCGGCTCGACCGTCATCGAGATGTCCTCGATCGCCTTGTGGGAGCCGTAGTAGGCGGTGAGCCCGCTCACGTCGATTCGCTTGGCCATGTCTGCTACTTCACTTCCAGTTCGTCTCGGTCGCCGATGGCCGCGGTCAGCGACCGGTCTTGGGTGCCTTCCAGCGGGCGATGCCGCGGGCAACCAGGTTGAGGATCATCACGAAGGCGATCAGGGTGAGGGCCGCCGCCCAGGCGCGGTCGTAGGCGGCGCCGTAGCCCGAGCTGTTCGCGTACTGCTGGTAGATGTAGAGCGGCAGCGAGGCCTGCGGGTCCGTGAAGGGGTTGGTGTTGATGAAGTTGGTGCCCCAGACCAGCAGCAGCACGGGAGCGGTCTCACCGGTGATGCGCGCGACGGCCAGCATCACGCCGGTGGCGATGCCGCCGATGGAGGTCGGCAGGACCACCTTGAGGATGGTGCGCCACTTCGGGACGCCGAGCGCGAGGGAGGCCTCGCGCAGCTCGTTCGGTACGAGCTTGAGCATCTCCTCGGTGGAGCGGACCACCACGGGCATCATCAGGATCGCCAGGGCCAGTGAACCGGCGAAGCCGGAGTAGCCCATCTTGAGGACGAGGATCCAGAAGCTGAGGACGAACAGGCCGGCCACGATCGACGGGATGCCGGTCATGACGTCGACGAAGAAGGTGACCGCCTTGGCGAGCCGGCCGCGGCCGTACTCGACGAGGTAGATCGCGGTGAGCACGCCGACCGGCACGGCGATCAGGGTGGCCAGGCCCACCTGCTCCAGGGTGCCGAGCAGGGCGTGGTAGATGCCGCCGCCGGGCTGGGTGTCGGCGACGCCGGCCATGGAGTGGCTCAGGAAGTAGCCGTCGAGCACCTTCGCGCCGCGCTTGACGGTGGCCCAGATCAGCGAGGCCAGCGGAACGACGGCGAGCAGGAAGCAGACCCAGATCAGGCTGGTGGCGATGCGGTCGCGCGCCTGCCTGCGGCCCTCGACACGGGCCGCGACGACATAGGTGCCGGCCACGGCGAGCAACGCGGCGATCAGGCCCCACTGCACCTTGCTCCGCAGCCCCGCGCCGAGCCCGATGGCCACGGCGAGCAGGACCGAGCCGGCGACGACGGCGAGCGGGAACCACTTCGGCAGGCTCGCGCCGCGCAGCGTGCTGCGGCGCCGGTGGGTTGCGGCTGGCGTGGTCATGCGTTGGCCCCCGAGTACTCCTTGCGGCGGTTGATGATCATCCGTGCCGCGCCGTTGACGAGCAGCGTGATCACGAACAGCACGAGGCCGGAGGCGATCAGCGCGTCCTGGCCGAACTCGGTGGCCTCGTTGAACTTGCTCGCGATGTTCTGCGCGAAGGTGCCGCCGCCCGGGTCGAGCAGGCTCGCCTTGATGTCGAAGGTCGGGGAGAGCACGGTGGCCACGGCCATCGTCTCGCCCAGCGCGCGGCCGAGGCCGAGCATCGAGGCGGAGATCACGCCGGAGCGGCCGAAGGGCAGCACCGACATGCGGATGACCTCCCAGCGCGTGGCGCCGAGGGCCAGCGCGGCCTCCTCGTGCATGCGCGGGACCTGCCGGAAGACCTCGCGGCTGACGTTGGTGATGATCGGCAGGATCATGATCGCCAGCAGGATGCCCACGGTGAGCAGCGAGCGCGGGGCGCCGCCCTGCCAGGAGAGGATCCCGGTCCAGCCGAAGTAGTCGTCGAGCCAGCCGTACAGGCCGTTCAGGTTCGGTACGAGGACCAGGGCGCCCCACAGGCCGTAGACGATGGACGGCACGGCGGCCAGCAGGTCGATCACGTAGGCGATCGGGCCGCTGAGCCGGCGCGGGGCGTAGTGGGTGAGGAACAGCGCGATGCCGACCGCCACCGGGACCGCGAGGGCCATGGCGACGATCGAGGAGACGACCGTGCCGAAGGCCAGCACGGCGATGCCGAACTGGGGCGGCAGGATGTTGGTGTTCCACTCGAAGGTGGTCAGGAAGTTGCCGTGGTCCTTGCCGATGGCGAGGGCGGCGCGGTAGGCGAGGAAGACCGCGATCGCTGCCATGATCGCCAGCAGCAGGATGCCCGATCCCCGGGACAGCCCGAGGAAGACGCGGTCACCGGGGCGGGTCGTACTCCTGACGGCACGCGCGGGCTCGGCCGGGGCCGGCCGGGTGAGGGGATCGGGAGCGTCTGTGTGCTGTGTGGATATGTCCATCGGGTTCTCCGGTCTGCGGAGTCCCGCGCGGTGTGCGGAACCCCTGGCGGCGGTGCACCGGACGGTGCGGTCCGGTCCCGATCAGGGCGGGGACCGGACCGCACGCTCAAGTCAGCTCAGGCCCTCGATGGTGGTGCGGACCTTGGAGATGATCTCGTCGGGGATCGGCGCGTAGGAGGCGCCGGTCAGCTGCTTCTGGCCGTCCTCGGAGGCCGTGTAACCGAGGAAGGACTTCACGGCCGGCAGCGTGGCGGCCTTGTTGCCCTTGTCGCAGACGATCTCGTACGTGACCAGGGTCAGCGGGTAGGCGCCGGCCTCGGTGGGCTGGTAGTTCAGCTTCAGGGCGAGGTCCTTGCCGGTGCCGGTGACCTTGGCGCTCGCGATCGCCTTGGTGGCGTTCTCCACGGTGGCCTTGGCGGGGGTGGACGCGCCCGTCTTCAGGTCGACGGTCTTGATGCCGTCGGCGGCGTAGGAGAGCTCGAAGTACGAGATCGCGCCGGAGGTCTGCTTGACCTGCTGGGCCAGGCCCGAGGAACCCTGCGCGGACTGGCCGCCCTTGGCCTGCCAGGCCTTGCCGCCGGAGTAGGGCCAGTCGCTCTTGGCGGTGGCGATCAGGTACTTGGTGAAGTTGTCCGTGGTGCCGGACTCGTCGGAGCGGTGGAACGCCTGGATCTTCAGGTCGGGCAGCTTGGCGTCCGGGTTGAGCTTCTTGATCGCCTCGTCGTTCCAGTTGGTGATCTTGCCGTCGAAGATCTTGGCGAGGGTCGCCGGGTCCAGGACCAGGCTGTCCACGCCCGGCACGTTGAAGCCGACCGCGATCGGGCCGCCGACCATGGGCAGGTCGATGGCCTGGCCGCCGGAGCAGAGCTTGCTGGACTGGGTGATCTCCTCCGGCTTCAGCGGGGAGTCCGAGCCCGCGAACGCGGTCTGGCCCTGGAGGAAGGCGGTCACACCGGCGCCCGAACCGGTCGGGTTGTAGTTGATCTGCACGCCCTTGCACGCGCCGCCGAAGGCCGTGGTCCACGCGTCGATGGCGTTCTTCTGCGCCGAGGAACCGGACGCCTGCAGCTGGCCCTTGGCGTCACCGCACTTGATGCTGCCCGGGGCCGCGGCGGCCGAGGTGCCGCTCTTGGCGCCGCCGCCGCTGTTGTTGTCGGAGCCGCACGCCGTGAGGGCCAGGGCGCCGGAGACGGCGAGGACGCCGAGAGCGAGAGCCCGCCGGTTCTTGCGCTGAAGCTTCACTTGAGGGAGTTCCTTCCAGGAGCCGCCGTCCTGATCGGCGGCGTGCGAAGTGTGGGCGGCACCGATGCGCCGAGATGCGCATCAGCACCGGGTAAGGCCGAAATTAGGCAGAACAGGTGAAGCCGCCGATGGCCGGAAGTGAACGAGGGGTGAACCCCTGCCGTCAGTGCGGTGAGGTCACGGAATGCTCACGGGGAGAGCACGTGGAGGTCCCGGCGCGACCGAACACGCCTTCGCCCCTCTGACATACTTCCGCCCCCCGGGAACCCGCCGTGCCTGGCGGTCGTCTCGATCCACGGGAGCCGACAGGGAGGGCGCGGAGATGGAACGTCGGGCGTTCATGGGGGGCGGCGCGGCCGCGGTCGCGGCGGTCGTCACCGCGGGGTGCGGCGGCGGCAAGGACAAGGCGGCGGGCCGTACGACCGCCTCCGGCGCCCAGGCATCCTCCGGTACGGCGCCGGCGACCCCGGCGATGCGCACCACGGTCGCGGCGGCCGCCGCCGACTGGGCCGCGCTCGCCCGCGAACTGGACGGCGCCCTGCTCCGCCCAGGCGACGCCGCCTGGACGACCGCGCACCAGCTCTACAACACCCGCTTCGACTCCCTCAAGCCCGCGGCCGTCGCCTACGTCGCGCACGCCGGTGACATCCGCACCACCCTCGCCTACGCCCGCGCCCACCGCCTGCGCGTCGCCATCCGCAACGGCGGCCACTCCTACGCCGGCTGGTCCTCCGGCGACGGCCGCCTGATCGTCGACGTCTCCCGGCTCAGCCAGGTCCGCGCGAGCGGCGGCACGGCCGTGGTCGGTGCGGGCGCCAAGCTCATCGACGTCTACCGCGGGCTCGCCGCCAAGGGCGTGACCATACCCGCCGGTTCCTGCCCGACGGTGGGCGTCTCCGGGCTGGTGCTCGGCGGCGGCCACGGGGTCGTGTCCCGCGCCTACGGCCTCACCTGCGACAGCCTGACCCAGGCCACCCTCATCACCGCCGACGGCAAGCAGGTCGTCGCCGACGCCACCGAGAACAAGGACCTGTTCTGGGCGCTGCGCGGCGCCGGCAACGGCAACTTCGGCGTGGTGACCGAGCTGCGCTTCCGCACCCACCCGGCCCCGCAGGCCGTCTCCGCGTACATGACCTGGCCCTGGGCGAGGGCGGCGGCGGTGATGAAGGCCTGGCAGGAGTGGGGACCGGACCAGCCGGACGAGATCTGGTCCTCCCTGCACCTGGCCGCCACGCCCGGGGGCACGCCCACGGTGTCCGTGGCCGCCTTCTCGCTCGGCACCTACGGCGAACTCCAGAACGCGGTGGACCGCCTGGCAGCGAAGGCCGGCGCGCGTGCCGCGAGCGTGTCCCTCAAACGCCACACCTACGAGCAGGCCATGGAGGCCTACGCGGGGTGCTCGTCCTTCCCCACGGACGCCCAGTGCCACCTGCCGGGCTCCACCCCCGGCCGCTCCCCGCAGGGCCGGCTCGGCCGGGAGACCTACGCGGCCCGCTCCGACTTCTTCGACCGCTCGGTCTCCGCCGCCGGCGTCCAGACCCTGCTGAACCAGATGCGGGCGGTGCGCGGGGGCGCGGGCAGCATCGCGTTCACCGCGCTCGGCGGGGCGGTCAACCGGGTCTCGCCCACGGCGACGGCCTTCGTGCACCGCCGCTCGCGGATGCTCGCCCAGTACATAGCGTCCTGGTCACCGGGCACCACCGGCTCGGCCGCCCAGTCCTGGCTGACCGCCGCCCACACCGCGATGCGCCCGTACGCCTCCGGCGCCGCCTACCAGAACTACACCGACCCCACCCTGAAAACATGGCGCACCGCCTACTACGGCGACGCAGCCCCCCGCCTGACCAAACTGAAGCAGCAGTACGACCCCGAGCACTTCTTCACTTACCCACAGGGGCTGTAGGCGCCGACCGGCCGGGGCTGTAGGCGGCTGCCCGCCGGAGCTGTAGGGCGGGGTGCCCCGCAGGGGTCGCGAAGCCAGGGCGGTAGGCGGTTGCCCGCCGGGGCCGTGGTGCGGCCGGGCGTCGGAGCCGTGGCGTGGGGGCCGTGGGCCGCCCTTTCGGGGATTCGGGGCTCAGGCGGCCAGGTCGCGTTCCTCTGCCCGGGCGCGCTTGCCGTCGGTCCGGGGGTCGGGGACCGGGGTCTCCTCGGGGTCCGTGTCCCGTCGGGCCCGGACCAGCCAGCCGCCCCACGCGGAGCCCTCCACGGCCCGCAGCAGCGGCGTGAGCAGCAGCATGGCGAGCGGGGAGAGCAGGAGGGCCACCGCCGTGCCCAGCGCGAACCCGCCCACCACGTCCGTCGGGTAGTGCACGCCCATGTAGACCCGGCAGAAGCCCTCGAGCAGCGCCAGGGCGATGCCCGCCAGGCCGAACCGCCGGTTGGCGACGAACAGCGCAACGCCCATCGCCATGGTGATCGTGGCGTGGTCGCTGACGAAGGAGAAGTCGGTCTTGCCGGAGACCAGGACGTCGAGCCCCTGATGGTCCAGGAAGGGGCGCGGCCGCCGCACGAAGCCCCGTATCGGCACGTTCACGAGCACCGCGAGCCCGGCCGCGAGCGGCGCCCACACCAGCGCCGCCACCGAGGAGGCGGCGTTCTCCCCGCCCCGCCGGCGCACCGACCACCAGCACCACACCACCAGGAGCACCATGGCGAGCAGCAGTCCGTACTCACCGACGTACTCCATGACCCGGTCGAACCAGTGCGGTGCGTCCTTGGCCAGGCCGTTGATGTCGTAGAGCAGGTCGACGTCGGGGTTCGACCCGGATTCGGCGAGTCCAGCCATGGTGCTGCGGCCCCTTCGTCGTGTCCTTCCGGGCGCACCCTGTGTGCGCCGCTCCTGCCACCCCCGTGGTCGTAGATCCGCTTCCGCCGCCGCGCGTGTGCGTCACACGCCGCGCCCGCCCGTACGAGGTCCGTCCGCCTGCGTCCGCTTGGCTACGTCAACAGGAACGCACGGCCTTGATGCATACGTTCCACACTCCACCGAATGATCACGCAGACGTTATCGAAGAGAGACTCATCGCCGCAGCTCAGGGGGTGGGTTCACGCTCGGTTCACACGGTGGTGGGGAGCGCTTTCGCGCCATCCTCGGTGACCCGGGTGGCGCCGAAGTAGTCGGGGGTGTCGATGGGGTCGAAGCGGATGACGGCCCCGGTGCGCGGTGCGTCGATCATGTACCCGCCGCCGACGTAGATGCCCACGTGCCGGATGGCCCGGGAGTTGGTGAGGTCGTCGGAGAAGAAGACCAGGTCGCCCGGGAGCAGTTCGTTCCGCTTGGGGTGCGGGCCCGCGTTGTACTGGTCGTTGGCGACCCGCGGCAGCGTGATCCCGGCGCTGCCGTACGCGGCCTGCGTCAGCCCCGAGCAGTCGAAGCGTCCGCCCTGCTCAGGGGTGCCCTCGCCGCCCCACAGATAGGGCGTGCCGAGCTTGCCCTGGGCGTAGGTGATGGCGGTGGCGGCCTGCCTGGAGGGGTCCACCCGGGTGACGGGCGCGGCGAAGCTCTGCTCCAGGGTGGTGATCGTCTTGACGTAGTTCCGGGTCTCCCCGTACGGCGGGACACCGCCGTACTTGATGACCGCGTCCGCGCCCGCGTTGTACGCGGCGAGCATGTTCTTCGTCGCGTCACCGGGCACGCTCCGTACGTACTTGGCGAGTTCGCAGTCGTAGGACGCGGCCGACGGAATCGCGTCATCGGGGTCCCACACGTCGCGCCGGCCGTCGCCGTTGCCGTCGACACCGTGGGTGGCCCAGGTGCCGGGGATGAACTGCGCTATCCCCTGGGCCTTCGCGGGGCTGACGGCGTGGGGGTTGAAGCCGCTCTCCTGGTACAACTGCGCCGCCAGCAGGGCGGGGTTGAGGGCGGGGCACAGATTGCCCCACTTCTGCACGAGTGTCGTGTACGCGGCCGGCACGGCGCCCTTGGCCAGTCCCACGCTCCCGCCGCCGATCCCGCCCGCGAGGTTGCCGGCGACGACGTAGACGCCGACGACGAGCAGCATCACGAAGGTGAGTCCGCCACCGACGGCGGCGATCGTCAGGACCCATGCCTTACGCACCGTCAACCGCCCCTCGCCGTCCGGGAGTCACGCCCAGCACAGTTTAGGGCCGGACCCCGCGCCGGGGAATGATCACACACGGGCGCAC
>NZ_BMVJ01000009.1:8011-9693 GCF_014650655.1 Streptomyces anandii JCM 4720 | reverse complement strand
GCGGCACGGCGGTCACACGGGAACCGGGCCACGCGGCACGGCGGTCACACGGGAACCGGGCCACGCGGCACGGCGGGGCGGATCACGGGTCGGCGGCGGCGTCCTTGTAGAGCTCGGCTGCCTCGGCGCCGAGGACGACGCTGTAGGAGGTGTCGGGCGTCAGACCGCCCTCCTCATGGCCGCCGAGCACGCCGACGACCTGCCCGTCCCCGTTGATCCACGGGCTGCCGCTGGTGCCCGCGGTGAACTCGGGGCAGTCGATGCGCTGTTGCGTCCTGCTGTGCGACTGCGGCTTGTTCGTGCAGGTGATGGGCTCGTCGCGGGAGTCGGGATAGCCGGTGACCGTCACGGCGGTCGCGCCGGTGGAGGTGCCCGTGCGGAAGCGGTTGGCGCCCACGGCGTCCTCGATACCCTTGCCGTCCTGCGGCTCGATCACACCGAAGGCGAGGTCGCTGTCCTCGTCCTGGTCCTTGGACCAGTTGTCCGGCATGAAGCGTCTTTTGACCCTCCACAGCCCGTACGGCGCCTTGCCGTCCCGGTAGCCCGGCGCGAACACCAGATCGGTGTCGCCGCTCAGGCAGTGGGCGGCGGTGACGATGAGGTTGTGGTTCTGGCCGTGCACGACCGAGGCGGTGCAGAAGTGATTGTCGGTGAGGTCGCCGGTCTTGTCAGAGCCGACCAGCACGCCCACCCGCGCACTCTGGGTGGTCTTCTCCGCCACCGAGGTCACCCCGAGCGGGCCGGGGCCGTCGTCGGCGGCCGCGACGGAGGCCGAGGTCGCGGCCAGCAGCACCAGCGCGGAGAACAGCGCGTAATGGCGGGTGCCTGCTCGGGGACGGCCGTGACCTGCGTGGCTGCTGGTACCTGAGGTGCGGTTCATCAGGCCCTACTTTGTCTCACGAAGGTGAGAATCGGATAACGACTTCACTGAGATTTTCCTGTGAAACCCTCGTTCACCGCACGGCTTGTCCCACCTCGCCCCTCATTGTCGGTCCGCGGCGCCGCGGGCACAGCCGCGGGCCATCTGCACCGATACCCGCTGTAGCGCCGGGTCAAGCCATGGCCATCGGTGTTCCATCCGCCCGCCATCGACGGGTAAGCACCCGTCGGTCTTCGGTAACGCCGGGGTCAGAAAACGACGGCCCGCCTTGTTGTCGCGTACTCAACAAGCAATCGTCGTTCCGCGAGAGCCTGTCGCCACCGCCGGACGTGGGGCGCGGAGACGGCAGCGAGGGAACGGGCCGCGGCACGCATGCCGCGGCCCGTTCGGCGTGCGAAAGCGTGAGACCATCGGAACACCACTCACCCGACTGGCCGTCAAAAACCGTGGCGGGACGTGAAAAGTGTCAACGACGGGACCACACGCCAGGTTCCGGGTCCACTTCATTGCCCGGCGTGACCTGCCGTGATACACAGAGTGACCATACGCAGGATTACGCGGGAAACCGTCGGCAATGACGCCAAGTCGACATCCGAGGGCGCCATCGTCGGCGACAATGAGTCCTGACCTCTGCGCCGAGGACAGGGGACGCGGAACTACCCAACAGGGGCGGTGACTTACATGCTCTTTGCGGCCGACAAGGGAGACATCAACACCATCATCGGCGGGATCGCTCCGGACTGGGGCCCCTTCGGCAGCCTGGGCAACGAGGCGAAGGTGATGATCGAGGTGGTGATGGCGG
>NZ_BMVJ01000009.1:0-7980 GCF_014650655.1 Streptomyces anandii JCM 4720 | reverse complement strand
TCGCCATCCTGCTCTGCCTCGGAATCGCCGTCTGGGGCGCCGCCAAACAGCGCATCGGAGCGACGGCCCTGCGCGACACCTTCAGCGCCGAACAGGGCAAGGGCCTGATCATCGCCGGCCTGACCGGGGTGTTCATCATCGGCTCCCTCGGCACACTCTTCACCATCGTGTACGGCATGGCCGTGTAGACCGGGCCCGAGCACCCGGCGCACACCCGCGCATGCCGCGCACGGTGCCCCCGGCGCGCCGCCCGGCCGACCCTCCGGACGCGCCCGGTGCCCCCGCTGCCCCCACCCACCCACCGTGCCCACCGGCCGAGGTTGCGTTTCCCTGATGTCGAGTCACCACACCGCGCCCGCGCGGGAACCAGCACGGCTACCGTCGTACACCAACGCGTTCCGGTACGAGGTCGACGGGAACCAGCACGGCTACCGTCGTACACCAACGCGTTCCGGTACGAGGTCGAGGTCGAGGGGGCGTTCGGGACATGAGTCTCGGAGACGAGCACGGCTACGGCGAGTCCGCGCGCGCCGACGACGAACCGTACGGCGGCGGGCAGACCCGCACCCGGCTCCCCGAGCGGGCCGGCGACCCCTACGGCGGGGCCCGCCGCGGCGGCCGCTCCTCCTCACGCGGGCTGATCACGGTGGTCGCCGTGGTCGTCCTCCTCATCGCCGCGATCGCCTTCGCGAACCGCTCGGGCGGCGGCTCGTCCTCCGCCGACGGCGACGGCGACAAACCGAAGACAGCCCCCACCGCAGCGACGGGCAAGCAGCCAGTCACCACGAGAACCGCGGGCCTGCCGTCCGGCTTCTCCCACGACGAGCAGGGTGCCCAGAGCGCCGCCGCCAACTACGCCGTGACGCTGGGCTCCACCGGCATGTTCAAGAAGGACAGCCGGCACGCCATCGTCAACCTCCTCTACACCCCCGACGCGGCCGCCAGACTCCAAGGCCCCATGGACCAGGCCTACTCGGCGGGCTTCCTCAGCCGGATGGGCCTGGACGCGGACGGCAACGCACCGGCGGGCAGCACCTTCGTCTCACGCGTGACCCCGGTCGGATCCACCGTCCAGCAGTACGGCGGCGACAGCGCCAAGGTCGCCGTCTGGTACGTGGGACTCATCGGCATGTCCGGTCAGAAGTCCACCGACCCCGTCACCTCGTCGTGGAAGACGTGGACGTTCAGCCTGCGGTGGACGGGCGGCGACTGGAAGATCGTCTCCGACTCGCAGCAGGACGGCCCCGCCCCGGTCCCCGGTGACGACAAGGCCGCCACCTCCGGCGAGATCAGCAAGGCCATCGAAGAGTACGGAGGGTTCACGTATGCCCGGTAGCAAGCAGCGCGCGCTGGGGCTCACCGGAGTCGTGGCAGCCGTACAGACGTCGGTCGTCCTGCTGGCGACCCGTGCCGTGGCCGCGCCCTCACCCACTCCCACGCCCTCGCCGTCGCCCTCGGCGAGCAAGAACAACTGCGACCTGATCTTCGGCGAGGCCCGCAAATACTGCGAACGCGGCAACGACAGCAGCGGCGGAGGCTCCACCGCCCCCGACACCTCCACCCTCGACCCCCTCTCCTCCCTGGCCAAGGGATGTGCCGATGCGGCGTCGTGGACCATCGACAAGCTCAGCAAGGCCGTGAAGGAGACGGCCAACGTCGACTTCACCAATCAGAAGTTCCTCCAGCAGTACGCCGTCGTCTTCGCCGCCTCCACGATCCTCACCCTGCTGCTGTGGCTGCTGGCCGTGGCCAAGCGCGCCGTCCGCGGCGTCCCCCTGACCACCGCCATCTCCGAGGCGATCGGCTTCCTCTGGCTGACCGTGCTCGCCTCCGCCTTCACCCCCCTGATCCTCTACACCGTCGTCTCCGCCGCCGACGGCGTCTCAGACGTCCTCGCCAGGGCCACCGGCGACCAGGCGGACACCTTCTTCGGCACCTTCTCCGCAGCCCTCGGCAAGGGCGACAACATCGGCGGCGGCCCGATCATGCTGATCGTCGTCTCCCTGGTCTCCATCCTCGCCGCCGGCGTCCTCTGGCTCGAACTCGTCATCCGCGCCGCCCTGCTCTACGTGGGCGCACTCCTCGGCACCGTCGTCTACGCCGGCCTCGTCGACAAGAACCTGTGGGGCCACGTCCGCCGCTGGGCGGGCATCATGATCGCGGTGATCCTGGTGAAACCCGTCATCGTGATCGTGCTCGGTCTCGCCGGCGCCCTGTCCTCCGACGACAACGGCCCCGGCGCCTTCTCCGCGGTCGTCTCAGGCCTCGCCATCATCCTGCTCGCCATCTTCGCCAGCGCGGTGATCTACCGCTTCGTCCCCGGCTTCGGCGACGAGATCGCCGCCGGCCGCAACAACCGGATCATGCAGGGCGCCGAGGGCAAGGCAGCCGCCGTCATCAGCTCCCCCGCGACCCTCGTCGCCCAGGGCATCAAGACCCACAGCACCCGCGCCGACAACAACGGCTCGGCGGGCGGCGGCCAGTCCTCCGCCCCGCGCCCGGCCAACCCGGCCTCCGGAGGCGTCGCCGCGCACAGCGCACGCGTACCGGACGGCGGCGGCTCCGTCCCCACCGCCGCACCCGCTCCCCGCGCACCCAGCCCGGTGAACACCCCCCACGCCAGCAGCACCCGCAACAGCAGTACCAACCGCACGGGAGGTGAAGGGCGTTGACGACCGATTCCCACCTGTCCCACACGGTCACGCCCCGCCGGACGTATCTCATCGGCCGCGCCCGGCCGAACGCGATCATCGGCCGCAACCGCGAGACCGGCGAGATCGCCCTGATCATCGCCGGAGCCTTCCTCGGCATGATGTGCGGGCTCCTCGTCCCCGTGCTGTCCCTGCGCATCGTGCTGCTGACCGGCTTCCCCCTGCTCGCCCTCGCCGCCGTCTACGTCCCCTACCGGCGCCGCACCTTCTACAAGTGGTTCGAGATCAACCGCTCCTACAAGCGCACCGTCAAACGCGGCGCCCTCTACCGCTCCTCCGTCATGGAGGCCGGCACCCGCATCGACGGCCGCGAGATCGAGATCGGCCCCCCGCCCGGCATCGGCCGCATCACCTGGCTCGCCGCGCCCTTCGGCCCCGACGAGATCGCCGTACTCCTGCACGCCGACCGCAAGACCGTCACCGCCGCCATCGAGATCGAGGGCCCCGGCGTCGGCCTGCGCGACTCCGAGGACCAGGAAGCCCTCGTCGACCGGTTCGGCACCCTCCTCAAGCACGTGGCCAACGGCGACGGCTTCGTCACCCGCCTGCAGATGCTCGCCCGCACCCTCCCCGCCGACCCCGACGCCCACGCCAAGGACGTCACCCAGCGCGGCGACGAACGGGCGCCCGCCTGGCTGCAGCGGTCGTACGACCAACTGCAGTCCATGGTGTCCACCAGCAGCGAGCAGCACCGCGCCTACCTCGTCGCCTGCATGCACTACACCCGCGAACTCGCCGCCGAGGCACAGACCATGGCACGCGCCGCCCGCTCCCGGGACGGCCGCAGACTCGACCGGGACGCGGGCCTCGCCGTCGTCATGGCCCGCGAGCTGACCGACATCTGCTCCCGCCTCCAGGAAGCCGACATCCGCGTACGGCAGCCGCTCGGCCAGGGCAGGCTGTCCTCGCTGATCCACTCCATGTACGACCCCGACCACCCCATCGACCACATCCAGGCCATGACCAAGCGCAACGCCTGGCCCGCCGAACTCGACGCCATGGAGCCCACCTACCTCCAGGCCAAGACCCGCGAGTCCGCCACCCGCGAGCCCTGGTGCCACGCCACCGCCTGGATCAAGGAGTGGCCCATGACCCCGGTCGGCGTGAACTTCCTCGCCCCGCTCCTCGTCCACACCCCCGACGTCATCCGCACCGTCGCCGTCACGATGGACCTCGAACCCACCGAGATCGCCATCGAGCGCATGCTCACCGAGAAGACCAACGACGTCGCCGAGGCCAGCCGCGCCGCCAAGATGAACCGCACCGTCGACCCCCGCGACGTGGCCGCCCACAACCGCATCGACCAGCGCGGCGAGGACCTCGCCAGCGGCGCCGCCGGCGTCAACCTCGTCGGCTACATCACCGTCTCCTCCCGCACCCCCGAGGCCCTGGCCCGCGACAAGCGGACGATAAGGGCGTCGGCCGGAAAGTCGTACCTGAAACTGGAGTGGTGCGACCGCGAGCACCACCGCGCCTTCGTGAACACGCTCCCGTTCGCCACCGGAATCCGACGGTAGGGGCTGATGCTCTGATGCGGGACCCGCTGACCGCACTCACGGACGCCTTCACGTCCTTCCTCTTCGGGAAGGTCGAGACGACCCGGCTGCCGGTGCGCACCTCCACCGGCCAGGCCCAGGCTGTCTACCTGCCCACCGCCGCGCCCGGCCTCGGCGACTCCGGCGTCATCATCGGCCGCGAGGTGTACTCCGGAAAGGGCTACATCTACGACCCCTTCCAGCTCTACGGCCAGCAACTCCCCGCCCCCCACTGGCTCGTCCTCGGCGAGTCCGGCAACGGCAAGTCGGCCCTGGAGAAGACCTACGTCCTGCGCCAGCTGCGCTTCCGCGACCGCCAGGTCGTCGTCCTGGACGCCCAGGGCGAGGACGGCGTCGGCGAGTGGAACCTCATCGCCGAGGAGCTGGGGATAACTCCCATCCGGCTCGACCCGACCGCGGCCCTCAACCACGGCATCCGCCTCAACCCGCTCGACCCCGCGATCACCACGACCGGGCAGCTCGCCCTGTTGCGGACCATCATCGAGGTCGCCATGGGCCACGGCCTCGACGAGCGCTCCGGCTTCGCCCTCAAGGTCGCCCACGCCTACGTCAACGAGACGATCGTCGAACGCCAGCCGGTCCTCTCCGACATCGTCGAGCAACTGCGCCACCCCGAACCGGAGTCCGCCGAGGCGATGAACGTCGCCATAGACGACGTACGGGCCTGGGGCCTGGACGTGGCACTGGTCCTCGACCGACTGGTCGACGGCGACCTGCGCGGCATGTTCGACGGCCCCACCACGGTCGGAATCGACCTGGACGCCCCCCTCATCGTCTTCGACCTCTCCCACATCGACCGCAACTCCATCGCCATGCCGATCCTGATGGCGATCGTCGGAGTCTGGCTCGAGCACACCTGGATCCGCCCCGACCGCAAGAAGCGCATCTTCCTGGTCGAGGAGGCCTGGCACATCATCAACAGCCCCTTCGTGGCCCAGCTGTTCCAGCGGCTGCTGAAGTTCGGCCGCCGGCTCGGCCTGTCCTTCGTGGCCGTCGTCCACCACCTGTCCGACGTGGTGGACGGAGCGGCGGCCAAGGAGGCGGCGGCGATCCTGAAGATGGCCTCCACCAGGACGGTCTACGCCCAGAAGGCCGACGAGGCCCGGGCCACCGGCCGCGTCCTCGGCCTGCCCCGGTGGGCCGTCGAGATCATCCCGACCCTCACCCCCGGCATCGCGGTCTGGGACGTCAACGGCAACGTCCAGGTCGTCAAACACCTGGTCACCGAGACCGAGCGCCCCCTGGTCTTCACCGACCGCGCCATGACGGAGTCCTCCGCCGACTTCGCCGCCGACGACGCACTGCGCGCCGCCGAGCTGGAGGCCGAGGAACGGGCGGCTGCCTTCGTGGAGCAGCACGTCGGCGACTCCGAATCGACGGTGGCGTAGGGACGGCGCAGGGAGGGGACGGAAGAGGCGTGAGACCGGACGACCGCGACCAGGGACAGGGCGGACACAGCGGGCAGGGCCGCCGCGAGGGCCAGGGCGGCATCCCCGACGGCCTGCTGGTGGGCATCCTCGCCTTCCTCCTCGGCATGACCCTGCTGGTGTGGACGGCCACCGGCCTGGCCGGCCTGTTCTCCCACGGCGCCTGGCCGTCCGGGGTCACCTTCGTCCGTACGCCGACCGCGATGCGCCATCTGATCGGCCGGCCGCACGACATCGCGGGCGCCTGGCCCGGCACACCGCCCGACGGGCTGTCCGGGTACGGGCTGTTCTGGGGGCTGTTCATAGGGCAGCTGATGGTGCTGTTCGTGCTGACCGTGTTCGTCATGGGCACGGTGGCGCGGTGGAGAGCGGTACGCCTGAGACGCCGGGGGGAGCGCCTGGCGGTACGAGAAACGGAAGCGGTACGGGAACGGCCGTCGGCCGCGCAGGAACGGGTGGCGGCGCCCGAGGACCGGGCGACGGCACCGTCACCGCAGGGGGCACCGGCCCCGCAGGAGGCCCCGCACGAGGTGCCGGTCCCGCAGGAGGCAGCCGAGGTACCGGCTCCGCGGACGTCCCCGGAGCTCCCGGAGCCGCCGGGACCCGCGCAGCCGCTCGCCGCCGCGGACGGTCCGTACCCGGACGGCCGCACGCCCGCTCTCCTCATCGCGCCGAGGGAGGGCCGCCGGACCGCCGCCGCGCAGGCGATCCGGGACGCGGCCGGCCCCGCCCTGGTCGTCACCTCCGACCCGGCTCTGTGGCAGGAGACCAAGGACTCCCGGGCCAAGCTCGGCCCGGTCCTCCTCTACGACCCCGCGCACCTGTGCGACACCCCGGCCCGCCTCCACTGGTCCCCCACCACCGGCTGCGAGGACAAGGAGACCGCGACCGGCCGCTCGGCGGCGCTCCTCGCCCCCGTACGCCCCACCGCCAAGATCGACCAGGCGCTCGGCGACACCGCCGAACTGCTGCTGCGCAGCTACCTCCACGCCGCCGCCATCGACGGCCGCACGATCCGCCACGTGCACCGCTGGGCGCAGGGCGTCCAGGTGCAGGACGCCGTACGCATCCTCCGCACCAACCCCAAGGCCGCGCCCGGCTCGGGCGGCGAGCTCGAGGCCGCGCTCACCTCGCACCCCGAACGGCGCGACATCGCACAGGAGCTGACCGGCCGCGCGCTGGCCTCACTGTTCACGGTCAACATCCGCGAGGCCTGCACTCCCAATCGAACTGATGCCCTCGCCTTGGATTCCTTCGTCAACGAAGGGGGCACGCTTTATGTGGTGGGGGAATCCATCGAGGATCCGCGAACCCACCCGGGTGCGATGCCCCTCCTGACCGGGCTCGCCTCAAGCGTGGTCGAGCGCGGCCGGCGCATGGCCGAACGGTCATCCTCCGGTCGGCTCGACCCACCACTCACGCTTGTCCTGGACGACGTCGCCGCCGTGGCACCGCTGCCCCAGCTCCCCGGGCTGCTGGCCGACGGAGCCGCCCGCGGGCTGCCGGCCCTCGCCCTGCTGCGCTCCCTCGAACAGGGCCGCACCCGCTGGCCCCACGCCCAGCTGCCGGTGTGACCCCGTTCCCCGTTCCCCGGAATCCTTGTCAGGGACGCTCGAGCACGTACTCCAGCTCGGACTCGGCGGAGCCGTCCTCGCCCTCCTTCAGCGGCACGGTGACCCCGCTCGGTACGAAGCCGGCCTTGCGGTAGAAGTTCCGGGCCCGCTCGTTGTCCTCGTGCACGATGAGCCGGACGCGCTCGACGCCCATGTTCCAGGCCCACTCGAGGCCCGCGTCGAACAGCACCTCGGTCAGCCCGATCCCACGGTGGTCGGCCCGCACGAACACACCGACGACATGTCCCTGCCGCCGCTCGACCGGGAACCCGGCCCAGTCGGTGGTGCCGGCCTCCTCCACGAGCACGGTCAGGGACCCGACCCAGGTCCCGTCCGGCGCCTCGGCGACGATCTGCTGAGCCCCGGTGGCGTCCTTGGCGGCGCCGGCCGCCCGCTCCTGCCAGAAGGAGTCGGGCCTGGCGGCGGCCTGCTCGTACGTCTCCAGGAAGGCGAGGTGCGCGATCGGGTCCTGCAACGCGACGAGCCGGAGGGCCTTGGCCGCAGGCCACTCGTCGGCGCTTATCGAACGGACCACGTAGTGGTCGAGGTCGTTGCTCATGACCCGACCCTAAACGCAGAAAACCCCCGTTTGCACGGGGGTTTTCTTCAATATTTGTTCGGCGGTGTCCTACTCTCCCACAGGGTCCCCCCTGCAGTACCATCGGCGCTGTAA
>NZ_BMVJ01000008.1:324845-330664 GCF_014650655.1 Streptomyces anandii JCM 4720 | reverse complement strand
CGGGCTCCGGTCTCCGGGTCCTGGCCTCCGGCTCCCGGGCTCCGGTCTCCGGGTCCTGGCCTCCGGCTCCCGGGCTCGGGCCTCCTGGATCTGGCCTCCGGCCCCCGGCCCCCGACCGCCGATTCCCGGTCCCCGGCCCTGGGCCTCCCGCCCCCGGGCCTCCAACTCCCGGCCGCCGTCAACCCCCGACCCCCGACCCCCGACCCCTCCCCCCCCGGTCTTTGGCCGATTGTGCAAAGCGGAGACCGTAGCTCTGGCTTCTTCTCTCATCGTCGTGCCTTCCGCCCTCCGCATCATCAAGGGCCATACAGCCCGTAGGCGGAGGGAGTGGCACGGTGGAGACGGAGATCGGTACGGAGGCCGGCGCGCGGGCGCGGGGGCCGGTGGGGCGACGGGTGAGCGGTGCCGGGCGGTTGGTGCGCCGGCAGGCGCTGGGTGCACTCGTCGACGACGCCGCCGGGAGCCCGCTCAAGCGGACCATGGGCGTCGCCCAGCTCACCCTGCTCAGCGTGGGTGCCACGCTCGGCACCGGCATCTTCGTCGTGCTCGGGCAGGCGGTGCCCGAAGCCGGCCCGGCGATCGTCGTGTCGTTCGTGCTCGCAGGGGTGACGGCGCTGTTCTCCGCGCTCTCCTACGCCGAGCTGGCCGGCATGATCCCCGGCTCCGGATCGTCCTACAGCTACGCCTACGCCACGCTCGGCGAACTCGTCGCCTGGGTGTGCGGCTGGTGTCTGATCCTGGAGTACGGCGTGTCCGTCGCGGCCGTTGCGGTCGGCTGGGGGCAGTACGTCAACGAACTGCTCCACCTCACCCTCGGCGTCACCCTGCCCGACTCGCTCAGCGCCCCGCCGGGCGCGGGCGGCACCCTCAACGTGCCCGCCGCCCTCATCGTCGTCCTCGCCATGGTCGTACTGCTGCGCGGCGCCAAGGAGAGCGCCGTGGCCAACACCGTCATGGTCGCCGTGAAGATCGCCGCGCTCGTGATGTTCTGCGCGGTGGCCTTCACCGCCTTCCGCGCCGGGAACTTCCACCCGCTCTTCCCGCTGGGCGCGGCCGGCATGAGCGCCGGCGCCGCCTCGCTCTTCTTCTCCTACATCGGCTTCGACGCCGCCTCCACGGCGGGGGAGGAAGCCCGCGACCCGCAGCGCGACCTGCCCCGCGCCATCATCCTCTCCCTCGTGCTCGTCACCGCCCTGTACGTCCTGGTCGCCGTGGCCGCGCTCGGCGCGATGCCGTGGAAGGAGTTCGCCGGGACCGAGGCCACGCTCAGCCAGGTGCTCGTGCAGGCGGTCGGCGGCGGCGACCTGTGGCCGATCCTGCTGTCCATCGGCGCCGTCGTCGCCACCACCAGCGTCGTCCTCACCGTGCAGTACGGTCAGATCCGCATCCTGTTCGCGATGTCTCGCGACGGGCTCGTGCCGCCGTTGTTCGCCAAGGTGCACCCGCGCACCGGGGTGCCCCGCGCCAACACCGTGATCGTCTCCGCCTTCATCGCCGTGCTCGCCGCACTGGTCCCGCTGGGCAGCCTCGCCGACGCCACCAGCATCGGCACCCTCTTCGCCTTCATGCTGGTCAACCTCGCGGTGGTGCTGTTGCGCCGGCGCAGCCCCGACGCCCCCCGCTCCTTCCGCGTCCCGCTCGCGCCCGTCATCCCGCTGCTCGGCGTCGGCTTCTGCGCCTACATGCTGTTCAGCCTCGGCAGCGACACCTGGATCGCGTTCGGCGCGTGGATGGCGGCCGGGCTCGTGATCTACGCGACGTACGGCATCCGGCACTCCAGGCTCGGCCTCCAGGGCCTCCAGCCGGCCGGGCCGGCGGCACCGGGACAGGAGCACGCGGCATGACCCCGTCCATGACCCCCTCCACGACCTTCTCCATGACCCCCTCCATGACTCCCTCCACGACCTCCCCCACGACCTCCCCCACGGTCTCCCTCGACCTCACCTCCGACGTCGTCGACCTCACCCGCGCCCTCGTCGACATCCCCTCCGTCAGCGGTGACGAGGCCCCCCTTGCCGACGGCGTCGAAGCGGCCCTGCGCGGTCTGCCGCACCTGGCCGTCGAGCGGATCGGGAACTCCGTCGTGGCCCGCACCGGCCTGGGACGGCCGCTGCGGGCCGTGATCGCCGGTCACCTGGACACCGTCCCCGCCGCCGGTAACCTCCCCTCCCGCCTCGACGGGGGCAGCGTCCACGGGCTCGGCGCCTGCGACATGAAGGGCGGGGTCGCGGTCGCCCTCCGCCTCGCCGCCGCCGCGACGGAGCCCGCCCACGACCTCACCTACGTCTTCTACGAGTGCGAGGAGGTCGAGGGCGACCGCAACGGCCTGCACCGCATCGCCGCCGAGCGCCCCGGTCTGCTCGCGGACGCCGGCCTCGCGATCCTCATGGAGCCCTCCGACGCGGGCGTCGAGGCCGGCTGCCAGGGCACTCTCACCGCCGACATCGTGCTGCGGGGCGAACGGGCGCACACCGCACGGGCGTGGCAGGGCGTCAACGCGGCCCACGCGGCCGCCCCGGTCCTGCAGCGGCTCGCCGACCACATGCCCGAGCGGGTCGTCGTCGACGGGCTGGAGTACCGGGAGGGGCTCAGCGCGGTCGCCGTGCGGGCCGGGGTCGCCGGGAACGTGGTGCCCGACGAGTGCGTCGTCACCGTCAACCTGCGCTTCGCGCCCAACCGTTCCCCGCGGGAGGCGGAGGCGTACGTACGGGAGCTGTTCGCCGGGTACGAGGTCCACGTCACCGAGGCCGTCGCCGGCGCGCTGCCGCGGCTGGACCGGATCGCCGGGCTGGTCGAGGCGCTCGGCGCCGTGCCCCGGCCGAAGCTGGGCTGGACGGACGTGGCCAGGTTCGCCGCGCTCGGGGTGCCCGCCCTCAACTACGGCCCCGGCGACCCCTCGCTCGCGCACACCGCCGGCGAGCACGTGCCGGTGGCGCACCTGCGCGCCTGCGAGGAACGGCTCGGCGAGTGGCTCCTGTGAGGCGCCCCCGGCACCTCCTCAGCCGGCCCCCGTGAGACCGCCGAGTGTCCGCAACTGGAGCCACAGCACGAGCCGTTCGTCGGGGTCGTCGAGGTCGACGCCGAGCTGCTGCTGGGCCTGTCTGAGCCGGTAGCGGCAGGTGTTGGGGTGCACGGAGAGCAGCCTGGCCGCGCCCGCCATGTCGCAGCCCGCGTCGAACCAGCACACCAGGGTGCGGGCGTACTCCGTGCCGTTCTCCGCGTCGTACGCCAGCACCCGCCGCCACGCTCCCGCGCTCAACTCCCGCTGCCCATCCATGACTTCGGACAGGCGCAGCAGCGTCGCGCGTGCCCGCACCTCGTCCACCGACGCCACCGGCAGACCGGGACCCAGCAGCCGCAGCACCAGGTCGGCATCCGCGCGCGAGTCCGGCACGCCGCCGAGGTCCGGGACCACCTCGCCGAGCGCCGCGCGCACCGGCACCCGCAGCGCCTGCCCGGCCCGTCGCACGATGTCCTCGGCCAGTTGCCGGTGCCGGGCCCCGCCACGCTCCCCGGCCGCCGGCAGGAGCGCGTAGACCACCCCGTCCGCCAGCACGCACGCGTGCCGCCCGTAGCGCGCCTCGCACTGCAGGCGTACGACGTCCAGCAGGCGCAGCGCGGTCCGCTCGGCGTCGGGCACGCTCGCGGCGGAGTCCAGTACGAACGCGGCGACCCGTACGGCGGACTCGAGGCCGAGGCGGTGGCCGGCCGCGGCCGGGTCGGCGGTGCCGTCGAGCAGGCGGCGCAGCAGGTCGCCGCTGTGGTGGCGGGCCAGTTCCTGCGCGGCCCGGGCGCGCAGCAGGAGCAGCGCGGCCGTGGACGCGCCCTGGAGCAGGGTCTCCCCGGCGTCCGGGGCGAGCGAGCCGTCGTCGATCACCCACACCGAGCCGAGGGTCTCGCCGCCCGCGCGCACGGCGACCGCGAGCCGGGGCAGGTCGCCGGGGCGCAGCGCGGGCAGCCGCACCGGCCGTTCGGCGCCGAACAGCACCCGGTACTGCTCGGTGTTCTCCGTGCTCGGCGGCACCTGGAGGCCGAGGATGCCCTGCCGGCGGTCCTCGTCGACGACCTGGCCGGGGACCGTGGAGTAGGCGAGGATCCGCTGGCGCGGGTCCTCCACGGCGGTGGCGCCGCCGGTGGCCGCCGCGATGGCGTCGGACAGCGCGAACAGGTCCCCGAGCCCGCTGCCGGAGGGCACCGGGCGGGCGCCGATCGCGGCGGCGAGCAGCAGGTGCGCCTGGTGCCAGGCGGTGTCCTCGGCGACGGCCAGCAGCGCCACCCGGTGGGACTCCGCCTCGGCCACGGGGCCGTCCGCTCCGCGCACCACCACCCCGCTCATCCCCGCCTCGGCGGCCGCCCGCAGCAGCGGTCCGGCCGCGTCCGCACGCACGCCGACCGCGAGCAGCAGCGCGCCCGGCACCCGCGGCAGCGGGGCGTGCGGGTCGTGCAGCACGGCCTCGGTGACCGGGACGGACAGCCCGGCGGGGGCCGTCAGCAGGCGTACGGAGGAGCCGCCGACGACGTCGAGGAGGTCACCGAGCGTGCAGGCGTCCACGGGGCTCACTCCTCAGGGGCGGATTGGCCGATCTCCTCATGAACGTACGCAGGCGTTGTCCGCTCGCACAACCCGCGGCCGGGTCCCGGCCGGTGAGACTCCTGTCATGACCGCAGTGACCATCAGCACCGTCCACGACGTCGCCGGGCTCGGGGCCGTCGCCGACTACCTCAGCGACGTCTGGCACACCCCGCGCACCGCCCCGCCGTACCCGGCCGAGGTGCTGCACAGCCTGGTGCACGCCGGCGGGGCCGTGCACGCGGCCCACGACGGGCAGCGCCTCGCCGGCGCCTCGGTCGCCGTGTTCGGGCCGCCGGCCGGGCAGGACGCGTACTCGCTCGTCGCCGCCGCCGACCGCGGTCTCGGCCACGCCGTCAAGCAGGCCCAGCGCGCCTGGGCGGTGGAGCGCGGAGCCCGCACCATGCGCTGGACCTTCGACCCGCTGGTCGGCCGCAACGCCCGCTTCAACCTGGTCAAGCTGGGCGCGGTCGGCACCGAGTACCTCGTCGACTTCTACGGGCCGATGACCGACGGGGTGAACGACGGCGACGAGAGCGACCGGCTGACCGTCACCTGGGACCTGGCCGAGCCCGGGAAGCCGTACGAGACCGGCGACCGCGCGGCCGCACCGGTCAGCCACCTCGCCCCCGACGGCGCTCCGCTCGCCCGCCGCGACCTCGGTGACCTGCACATCTGGTGCCGGGTGCCCGGGGACGCGGTCGCCCTGCGGGCCGCCGACCCGGCGCTCGCGCTGCGTTGGCGGCACGCCGTCCGCGAGGTCCTCACCGGCGCCTTCGCCGAGGGCTTCACGGCCACCGGCATGTCCCGCGACGGCTGGTACACGCTCACCCGGTCCGAGGAGGAAGCCGCATGAAGCTCGAGCGCGTGGAGATCGTGCACGTCGCGATTCCGCTGGTCACGCCGTTCCGTACGTCCTTCGGGACCATGACGGCGAAGGACACCTTCCTGCTGCGCGTGGTCACGGACGGCGCCGAGGGCTGGTCGGAGTTCGCCGCCGACCCCGAGCCGCTGTACTGCTCGGAGTTCACCGCCGGTGCGGAGATCGTGCTGCGCGACTTCCTGCTGCCGCGCGTGGCGGCGCTGCCCGAGCTGACCACGGCCGCCCTCGCGCCGGCGACGGCGAAGGTCAAGGGGCACGAGCTGGCGAAGGCGGCGCTGGAGACGGCGGTGCTCGACGCGGAGCTCAGGTCCTGCGGGATGCCGCTGGCGGCCTACCTCGGGGCGGTACGCGACCGGGTGCCCGCCG
>NZ_BMVJ01000008.1:320578-324823 GCF_014650655.1 Streptomyces anandii JCM 4720 | reverse complement strand
GGGTCTCGGTCGGCATCAAGGAGTCGGTCGGGGAACTGCTCGACGACGTCGAGCGCTACCTCGCCGAGGGCTACGTCCGGATCAAGCTGAAGATAGAGCCCGGCTGGGACGTCGAGCCGGTACGGGCCGTGCGCGAGCGCTTCGGCGAGGCGCTGCCGCTGCAGGTCGACGCCAACACCGCGTACACGCTCGCCGACGCGGAACACCTGCGGCGCCTGGACGAGTTCGGGCTGCTGCTGATCGAGGAGCCGCTGGAGGAGGACAACCTGTACGCCCACGCCCGCCTCCAGCAGCGGATCTCGACCCCGGTGTGCCTGGACGAGTCCCTGCACAACGCCCGCGACACCGCCTCCGCGATCGCCATGGACGCCTGCCGGGTCGTCAACGTCAAGCCCGCCCGGGTCGGCGGCTACCTCGAGGCCCGCCGTGTCCACGACGTGGCCCACGCGCACGGGGTGCCGGTGTGGTGCGGCGGGATGCTGGAGACCGGCATCGGCCGCGCGCCCAACCTCGCCCTCGCGGCCCTGCCCGGCTTCACCCTGCCCGGTGACACCTCCGCGTCCAGCCGCTACTTCGCCGAGGACATCACCGAGCCGTTCGTCCTGGAGGACGGCCACCTGACCGTCCCGCCCGGCCCCGGCATCGGCATCGCACCCCTGCCGGACGCCCTGCGCCGCTTCACCAGGGAACGGCGGGACCTGTTCAGGAGGTGAGGCGGACGAACCCGCCCGCGGCTCGCCCCGGGCCAGGTGAGGCACACGACCCGCCCGCGGTCCGCCCCGGGCCAGGCGAGGCACACGACCCGACCGCGGCCGGCCCCCGGGGGTGAGGCACATGACCCCGCCCGTGGCCGTCCCCGGGTGGGGTGGCGGTGGCCGTCTCCTGGCCGGATGCGGCCCTCACGTTAGATTGATCCCGTGCTCTCACGCCTCACACGCCCCCAGGCCCTCACCGTCTGCGCGCTGCCCGTCGTGGGCCTCCTCGCGGCGGCGGTGTTCGCGCCGCTGCCGTTCTCGGTGGCGCAGCCCGGGATGACGGCGAACGTGCTCGGCCAGAACAAGGGCACCCAGGTCATCACCATCACCGGCGCGCCCACCCGCACGACGAGCGGGCAGCTGCGGATGACGACGATCGAGGCGACCGGCCCGGACGCGTCCGTCTCGCTCGGGGACGTGATCGACGGCTGGTTCGCCACCGACCGGGCGGTCATGCCGCGCGACGCGGTCTACCCGACCGGCAACAGTGTCAAGGAGATCGAGCAGCACAACGCCGAGCAGATGAAGCAGTCCCAGGACGCGGCCACCCGGGCCGCCCTGGGGTACCTCGGTGACAGCGACAAGAACATCAAGGTCACCCTGCGCCTCGCCGACGTCGGGGGCCCCAGCGCGGGCCTGCTGTTCTCCCTCGGCATCATCGACAAGCTCGACGGCGACGGCAGCGGCGGCGACCTCACCGGCGGCCGCACCATCGCCGGCACGGGCACGATCAGCGCCGACGGCACGGTGGGCGCGGTGGGAGGCGTCTCCCTGAAGACCCAGGCGGCCCGCCGCGACGGCGCCACGGTCTTCCTGGTCCCCAAGGCCGAGTGCTCCGACGCCCGAGCGGAACTCCCCAAGGGCCTCCGCCTGATCCCGGTCACCACCCTCAAGGGCGCGGTGACCGCCCTGACCGCCCTCCAGAAGGGCAAGTCGGGCATCCCCAGCTGCTAGCCGGCCCCACCGGCACGGCCCGCGCCCCGCCCCTACTCCCCGGCCGCCTGTTCCACCAGGGGGATGATGCGGAGGGGGACCGGGTTTTCCATGACGATGGCTGTGGAGGCCCGGACGATGCCTTCGATGGCGACCACGCGGTCGATGACGCGCTGGAGGTCGGCGTTGGAGCGGGCCACCAGGCGGCAGAGCATGTCGCCGGTGCCGGTGGTGGTGTGCAGTTCCAGGACCTCGGGGACGGTGGCCAGGTGGGCGCGTACGTCCGGGCCCTGGCCCTGCCGGATCTGGAGGGTGGCGAACGCCGTCACCGGATAGCCGAGGGCCGCCGGGTCCACCTCCGGGCCGAAGCCGCGGATCACCCCGCGCCACTGGAGGCGGTCCAGGCGGGCCTGGACCGTCCCGCGCGCCACTCCCAGCCGCCGGGACATCTCCAGCACGCCGATGCGCGGCTCGCGCGCCAGCAGCACGATGATGCGGCCGTCCAGATGATCGATCGCCATACGCCCGCCTCCCGGGGTGGACATCCTGCACAGAGAGCCCGAAGGGTTCCGCCCTTCACTGGTCAGACTGCCCAGTGAAAACGCGAACTATTGCGCACCTTGCTGGGCCGGGTGACCCTTCCGCTATGACGCAGACCACACACCACGCTCCCGACGCGACCGCCCGGCAGGCCGACCCCTTCCCGGTCAAGGGAATGGACGCGGTCGTCTTCGCCGTGGGCAACGCCAAGCAGGCGGCGCACTACTACTCCACCGCCTTCGGCATGAAGCTGGTCGCCTACTCCGGACCGGAGAACGGCAGCCGGGAGACCGCCGCCTACGTCCTGGAGAGCGGCTCCGCCCGGTTCGTCCTCACCTCGGTCATCAAGCCGTCCACCACCTGGGGCCACTTCCTCGCCCAGCACGTGGCCGACCACGGCGACGGCGTCGTCGACCTCGCCATCGAGGTGCCCGACGTCCGCGCCGCGTACGCCTACGCCATCGAGCACGGCGCCCGCTCGGTCGAGGAGCCGTACGAGCTGAAGGACGAGCACGGCACGGTCGTCCTCGCGGCCATCGCCACCTACGGCGAGACCCGCCACACCCTCGTCGAGCGCACCGGCTACGACGGCCCCTACCTCCCCGGCTACATCGCCGCCAAGCCGATCGTCGAGCCGCCCGCCCAGCGCGTGTTCCAGGCCGTCGACCACTGCGTCGGCAACGTCGAACTCGGCCGCATGAACGAGTGGGTGGAGTTCTACAACAAGGTCATGGGCTTCACGAACATGAAGGAGTTCGTGGGCGACGACATCGCGACCGAGTACAGCGCGCTGATGTCCAAGGTGGTGGCCGACGGCACCCTCAAGGTCAAGTTCCCCATCAACGAGCCCGCGATCGCCAAGAAGAAGTCCCAGATCGACGAGTACCTCGAGTTCTACGGCGGCGCCGGCGTCCAGCACATCGCGCTGAACACCAACGACATCGTCCGGACGGTCCGTCAGATGCGCGCGGCGGGCGTGGAGTTCCTCGACACCCCCGACACCTACTACGACACCCTCGGCGAGTGGGTCGGCGACACCCGCGTGCCCCTGGACACCCTGCGCGAGCTGAAGATCCTCGCCGACCGCGACGAGGACGGCTACCTGCTGCAGATCTTCACCAAGCCGGTCCAGGACCGCCCGACCGTCTTCTTCGAACTCATCGAGCGCCACGGCTCCATGGGCTTCGGAAAGGGCAACTTCAAGGCCCTGTTCGAGGCGATCGAGCGCGAGCAGGAGCGCCGCGGCAATCTGTGAGGCGCGGCCGCCGGAGCCGACGTAGGCTGCCCCCATGGCCAGGATCAACGACGTGGGCGGCACGGTCGGCTTCGGCGCCGTCGACACCGCCGACGACCCGGCGCCCTTCCACGCGGACTGGGAGGCCCGGGTCGTAGGGCTGTTCAACGCCCTGCGCGCCGAAGGGCTGTTCAACACCAACGAGTTCCGCGACGCCATCGAGTCGATGCCGCCCGCCGAGTACCTGACGACCTCGTACTACGAGCGCTGGTTCGAGGCGATCCGCACCCTGCTGGAGCGCAAGGGCGTGATCGAGCCGGGTGAGCTGGATGACTGACCGGTTCCCGCCCGGCACCCGCGTGCGGACCTACGACCACGACCCCGCCCACCACACCCGTCTGCCCCGCTACGCCCGCGGCAAGCGGGGCGTCGTCGTGGAGCCGGAGGGACCGGCGGAGCTGGCCGACATCAGCGCACAGGGGCGCGGCGACGCGCCCGTCCAGCAGATCTACGCCGTGCGGTTCGCCGCCCGCGACCTGTGGGGCGAGGGCGACCACCACGTCGTACTGGACCTGTGGGAGAGCTATCTGGAGGAGGACCCCGATGAGCGGTGACCACTCCGACGCGGCGATCGCCCGGCGGGTACGGCGCATGGAGACCCTGCTGGAGGAGAAGGGCGTCCTCTCCGGGGCCCGGCTGGACGAGATCATCGACGCCTCCCTCTCCGGCGCCTCACCGGCCAACGGCGCCCGAGTGGTGGCGCGCGCCTGGACCGACCCCGGC
>NZ_BMVJ01000008.1:319444-320554 GCF_014650655.1 Streptomyces anandii JCM 4720 | reverse complement strand
TACAAGCGGCGGCTGCTCGCCGACGGCACCGCCGCGGTCCGCGAGCTCGGGTACATGGAGGGCTCCTACCAGCGGCTGCGGGTCGTCGAGAACACCGCGGACACCCACAACGTCATCGTCTGCACGCTCTGCTCCTGCTACCCGCTGCGCCTGCTGGGCCCGTCCCCCAGCTGGTACAAGTCGGAGGCCTACCGGTCACGGGTCGTGCGCGAACCCCGCACCGTGCTCGCCGAGTTCGGCCTGGAGCTGCCGCCCGGCACCGAGATCACCGTGTGGGACTCCAGCGCGGAGACCCGCTACATGGTGCTGCCCAGGCGACCCGAGGGCACGGAGGGTCTGGGCGAGGAGGAACTGGCCGCGCTGGTGACCCGCAACGCGCTCATCGGGACGGCCGCGGTCTGACGGCGGCCGCCGGGGAGCCGCCCGCCGGGGCTTCGACGGCCCTCTGGCCACCGCCACCGCCACCGCCACCGCCACCGTCCGCCGGCCCTCCGCCGGCCCTCGGCCCCCCGTCGGTCCCCGGAGCCCCGGCAGCGCCCTGAGCCCCGCCGCCCGCCGTGGCTCCGGAGCCCGCCGGGGTGTCCGAGCCGGCCGTCGCCGCCGCCGTCACATCGCCGCCGGCGGCGGCCGCCGGACCCGCCTGCGCCTCGGCACCCGCCGGTGCCCGCGTCCCCGGCGCCCCGGCCGCGGAAGGAGCCCGCGTCCCCGTATCCGCGTCCGCCCCCGCCCCCGCTCCAGTCGCGGCGCCCCCCGCCGGCGAACCCGTGTCCGCGTCCCCCGGTACGTCCTCCACCGACGGCTCGCCCAGCGCGTCCAGCGCCGCCTGCGCCTGAGGCGCCCACAGCGGGGAGAAGTACGGGTTGGTCCGCAGCGCCTCCTCCAGATGACGCCGGGCCGCACCCGTCCGGTCCAGGCCCTGCTCGATCACCCCCCGGTGGAACGCGTACAGCGCGTCGCGCACCCCGCCGCCCTTCGTCGAGTCCATCGCGGCCGTGGCGAACTTCAGCGCCTCCTCGTCCTGCCCGGCCCGGTGCAGCGCCCACCCCAGCGCGTCGGCCACCGGAATCCCGGGCTGCCGCCGCCACTCCGCGCGCAGCCGCCGTACCGCCG
>NZ_BMVJ01000008.1:317463-319419 GCF_014650655.1 Streptomyces anandii JCM 4720 | reverse complement strand
GCTCCGCGCCCGCGTGGTCCGCCTCGAACCGGCCCAGCACCAGTTCGTCGTCCACCCCCGCCGCCGTCTCCTGCCGGACCCGGTCCCGCAGCCGGGCGTACTGCGCCGCCGCCTCCTCGTCCCTGCCCAGCGACTGGTACAACTCGCCCAGCTCCAGCAGGTACCGCGGGCTCGGCCGCCCGTCGACCGCCCGGCGGTACGCCCTCAGCGCCTCCTCGGTGCGCCCCAGCGCGGCCAGCGCCCGACCCCGCCCCGCCAGGGCCTCCCGCTGGTCCGGATCCAGACGCAGCGCCGCGTCGAAGTGGCGCAGCGCGTCCTCCCGGTCCCCGCGGTCGAACGCGATCCGCCCGGCCCGCTCCACGTACGCCGCCCGCTCCACCGGCGTGGCCGCGGCCGCCGCCGCGTCCGACAGCTGGGCCGCCGCGTCCTCGCGCCAGCCCCGGTCCCAGTACACGCCCGCCGCACGCGCCTTCACGGCCGGCGCGTGGTGCAGCTTCAGCAGCTTGTCGAGGGCGCGCCCGGTCGCCTTGTAGTCTCCGAGCCCGGTGCAGGCGTCGATCAGCGGCGGATACGCCGTCCACCGCTGGGGATCCAGCTTCAGCGCCGCCTCGCCGTAGGAGCGGGCCGCGCGGAAGTCCCGCCGCTCGTCCGCCAGCGCGGCGAGGCCCGCCAGCGCCTGAGCGTTCCGCTCCGGGCGCAGCCGCAGCGAGGTGCGCAGCGCGTCGTCGGCCATCGGATAGTTCGCGGGGTCGGCCGTGCGCCGGCCCCGCTCGACGTACGCCGCCCCGAGCACGGCCCACGCCTCGGCGTCCCGCGGCCGCAGCCGCACCCGCCGCTCCCGCTCGCCGATCAGCGCCGCCAGATCGCCGAGCGCGGCCGGCGCCCCGCCCGTCACCGCGGTCAGCGCCACCGCCCCGGGCGCCGGTGCGGGGGCCCTGGAGGCGGGCCGCTCGCCCGGCAGCGCCAGCCACACCGCGCCGAGCACCCCGGCCGCCACGAGCAGCGCGACCAGCAGCCGCAGCAGCGGCCCGAGCGGTGGCCGGCGCCGGCGCGGCGGCTCGGCGGTCAGGGAGGTGGCGGGGCTCGGCGCGGGCTTCTCCATGGCCCACACTGTGCGCCCGGGCCCGCCCGCACCCGGGCTGCGACCCGGGCGCGGCACCCACCGCCACCCGGCAGGCGGAGGTCTGCGGCCCTTGGGCTTCACACGGATGGCCCCCGGTGCGACGCTGTGATCATGAGCCGTATTCAAGCCCCGCCCGACGAAGTCCAGGGCAACCTCACCGACCGGCTCCTCGCGGGTCTGCCGGCCGAGGCGGTCCTCATCGATCCCGACGTCACGGCCTCCTACGCCAACGACATGGCGAGCTTCTGCCCGTCCGGCGCCCCGGCGGTGGTCGTCCTGCCCCGCACGGTGGAACAGGTCCAGCACGTCATGCGCACCGCCACCGAACTGCGCGTCCCGGTCGTCCCGCAGGGCGCCCGCACCGGCCTGTCCGGCGCGGCCAACGCCTCCGAGGGGTGCATCGCGCTGTCCCTGACCAAGATGGACCGCATCCTCGAGATCAACCCGGTCGACCGCATCGCCGTGGTCGAGCCGGGCGTCGTCAACGCCGTGCTGTCCCGTGCCGTGAACGAGCACGGCCTGTACTACCCGCCGGACCCCTCCAGCTGGGAGATGTGCACCATCGGCGGCAACATCGGCACCGCCTCCGGGGGCCTGTGCTGCGTGAAGTACGGGGTCACCGCCGAGTACGTGCTCGGCCTCGACGTGGTGCTCGCCGACGGACGGCTGATGTCCACCGGCCGCCGCACCGCCAAGGGCGTCGCCGGGTACGACATGACCCGCCTGTTCGTGGGCTCCGAGGGTTCGCTCGGCATCGTCGTACGGGCCGTCCTGGCGCTGAAGCCGCAGCCGCCGCAGCAACTCGTGCTGGCCGCCGAGTTCGCCTCCGCGGC
>NZ_BMVJ01000008.1:311131-317437 GCF_014650655.1 Streptomyces anandii JCM 4720 | reverse complement strand
CGCCGCCTGCGACGCGGTGTGCCGGATCATGGCGGGAGGGCATGTGCCCTCGCTGCTGGAGCTCATGGACCGTACGACGGTGAAGGCCGTCAACGACCTCGCCCACATGGGCCTGCCCGAGACCACCGAGGCCCTGCTGCTGGCCGCCTTCGACACGCCCGACCCGACCGCCGACCTCGCGGCCGTGGGCGCCCTGTGCGAGGCGGCCGGCGCCACCCAGGTCGTCCCCGCCGACGACGCGGCCGAGTCGGAGATGCTGCTCCAGGCCCGCCGGCTCTCGCTCACGGCGCTCGAGGCGGTCAAGGGCACGACGATGATCGACGACGTGTGCGTGCCCCGCTCCCGGCTCGGCGAGATGCTCGACGGCATCGAACAGATCGCCGAGAAGTACCAGCTCACCATCGGTGTCTGCGCACACGCCGGCGACGGCAACACGCACCCCACGGTCTGCTTCGACGCCGGCGACGCCGACGAGTCGCGGCGGGCCCGCGAGTCCTTCGACGAGATCATGGCCCTCGGCCTGCGGCTCGGCGGCACGATCACCGGCGAGCACGGCGTGGGCGTGCTGAAGAAGGAGTGGCTGGCCCGCGAGATCGGCCCGGTGGGCGTGGAGATGCAGCGGGCGGTCAAACAGGTCTTCGACCCGCTGGGCATCCTCAACCCCGGCAAGCTGTTCTGAGCCCGGAGCCCCGGCGGGGGCCCAGCCGTCACGGCGCGAGCAGTCCGTCGAGCGCGTCGTCGATGCCGAGCCGGCCGCCCTCGCTGCCCGGCGGCACCACGCGCAGCGTCCGCTCCAGCCAGGCCGACACCGGCGCGGCCGGCGCCTCCAGCAGGGCCTCGCCGGTCGGGGAGGCCAGCGCCATCAGCACCACGCCGCGCTCCCCGCTCCGCGAGGGCCACACCCGTACGTCGCCCTGCCCGCAGGGCCGGAACACCCCCTCCACGAGCAGTTCACGGGCGAAGGTCCAGTGCACGGGCCGGTCGCAGTCCACGTGGAAGGTGATGTGGACGGCGTAGGGGTCGTCGGTGCGGTACTCGAGCCGGGCCGGTACGGGGATGGCCCGCTCGGGTGACAGGACCAGTCGGAGTTCCAGCTCCCGCTCCACCACGGTGTGCCGCATGTTCCCGTGTCCTCTCTGTCGCGTCCGGCGTGCGTGTCCGCCGGGTCCCACGGGCCCGGAAGCGGGCTCGTGGAAGGGGAGAGGAGGGCCTGCGGCGGGCATTACGCGGTTCCGCCGAACTTTTTCCGTCTCGGCTTCCGCGGTTGTGAAGCGGATGTACGAGGTTGCCCGGAAAGGAGTGGGTCCGGCCGGACTGGCGGTGCCGCCCCCGCGGGTCTGATAGATGTTGAGGCCCCCAGACGACCCCAAGCAGATACGGGACGACGGACATGAGCGCCCCAACCCCGGCACCCGGTGACGACAGGCCCCGCGAGGGGTACTACCCGGACCCGTCCATCCCCGGATACGTCCGGTACTGGAACGGCGCCTCCTGGGTGCCGGGCACCAGCAGGCCGGCGCCGGGCGACGGCGAGCCGCTCAGCCCGCCGCCCGGAGTGCGGCCCGCGCAGCCCGTGACCCCTGCGGCGGTCGAGGAGACCGGCCCGCACTTCTTCGACGAGGACCCCGTCGACGGCGGCGGCCTGGACCCGGACCCGGCGGGCGCCGCGTCGGCGCAGCACGGCAGCCGTCCCGAACCCGCCTCCGCCTGGGGCGCCGACCGCTCCCTCCAGTCCGGCTTCGGCGGCGACCAGGACCGCCGGGTCTCGTGGGGCGGCGGGGCCGCGGGAGCCGACCCCAGGGCCGCCCTCGCCGCGGGGCCGGGCACGGGCGCCGGCGCGCGTTCCGCCGAGGGCGCCTTCCCCGCGCCCGGGATCCCGTCGCCGGGCGGACCCGCCGACGACGAGGGCACGATGACCTTCCGCGCGGCGAGCGTGCCCGCCCAGGGCGGCGCGGCGCTGTCCGGTCCGCAGCACTCGGCGGGCGCGCCGGGTTTCGCGGCGGGCAAGGCGGCCGCCGAACGCGCGGCGACGAACCAGGCACAGTCCCCGGCCCAGGCCCAGGCCCAGGCCCAGTCCCAGGCGCAGTCCCCGGCCCAATCCCCGTCTCCGGCCCCGGCCCCGGCCAAGCCCGCGCAGCAGCAGGCCCAGCCCGCACAACAGCAGCCGGTACCGCAGCAGCCCGTACAGCAACAGGCCCACGCGCAGCCCGTCCAGCCCGCCCCGCACGGCGCTCCCGCCCCCGCTTCCGCCGCGCCGGTCACCAGTGGTCCCGGCGGCGGGCAGTCCTCCTGGGCCCAGCAGGTGCACCAGCTCGCCGGGGCCGGCGAGGACCAGCCGGTGGTGCCGTGGAAGCCGCCGGTGGAGGACCAGCCGGTGGTGCCGTGGAAGCCGCCGGTGGAGGACCCGTTCCAGGCGGTCGCGCGGCGGCAGGCGGCGGCCCGGCCGGCCGGTCTGGGCCGGCGGCTGGCCGCCCGGCTCGTCGACTCGCTCGTCCTCGCGGGCGTCACGGCCGTGGCCGCGGTGCCGCTCGGCGTCCGGGCGGTCGACCACGTCCAGGCCAAGATCGACGCGGCCAGGCTCTCCGGCCGCACCGTCACCGTCTGGCTCCTGGACGGCACGACCGCCGGGTACCTGGGCGTCGTCGTCGCCGTGATCCTGCTCTTCGGCGTCCTCTACGAGGCGCTGCCCACCGCCAAGTGGGGCCGCACCCTGGGCAAGAAGCTCTGCGGGCTCCAGGTGCGCGACATCGAGGCGCACGAGCCCCCGGGCTTCGGCGCGGCCCTGCGCCGCTGGCTCGTCTACAGCGTTCCCGGGCTGCTCGGCATCGGCATCCTGGGTGTCCTGTGGTGTCTGTTCGACCGGCCCTGGCACCAGTGCTGGCACGACAAGGCGGCGCACACCTTCGTGGCCGGCTGACGGTCCCGCCGGTGTCATCCGTCCGGCCGCTCGCCGGATGCGGCCGGACCGGCTCCGCGATGCACTCGCCCCATGAGCACCGAACCGCCCCCCGGCTCAGAACCGCCCCACGGCTCCGGACCGCCGCCCCCGCCCCCCGGTGACCAGCCACCACCGGCCGGCGGCAACCCGTACGGCGGGAGTCCGTACGGGGGCGAGGGCCCGTACGGCGGCGGGAGTCCGTACGGAGGCGGCGGCCCTTACGGCGGAGGCGGTCCGTACGGCGGTGGCGCCTACCCCGGCGACCCGCTCGCCGGCATGCCCCCGCTCGCCGACAGCGGCAGGCGCACCCTGGCCCGGATCATCGACCTGATCCTGGTCGGCATCGTCGTCGGCCTGCTCACCTGGGTCTTCCAGGTCAACGAGTACGCGATGAACGCCGACCGGGTGGAGGTGGGCAGGTCCATCGGGCAGTCGGTCGTCGGCGTGGTGCTCTACATGGCGTACGACACCTTCATGATCGCCAGATCGGGGCAGACCCTGGGCAAGAAGTGGCTGGGGATGCGGGTTGCCAACCTGTCCGACGGCTCGAACCCGTCCGCCACGACCGCGCTGGGGCGCGCGGCGGTGCTCTGGATCCCCTTCTGGTTCTGCTGCGCCTGCATCTGGCTGGCGATCTCCGGGGGTTGGAGCTACTTCGACCGCCCCTACAAGCAGGGCCTGCACGACAAGGCGGCCAAGACGGTGGTGGTCAGCACCGGTTGACGCCCGAGCCGGTCCGCGCCCGGCGGCTCAGGAGGCGGCCCGCTCCCGCACCGGCTCCGCACCGGCCGTGACGGGCCGGCGCCGTGCGGATGCCGTCTGCGGCGCGACGGCCGCAGGAGCGGGGCCGGGCGCGGTGGCCGGTGCGGCAGGGGCGGACGCGGCCGGCGTGGCGGCACGGCCCGGCGTCACCGCGCGTGGCTTCGGCAGCGGCACGGTCATGGCGACCAGCAGCCCCAGCGCGAGCGCAGCGAGGGCGATGACCGCGATCCCGAGGCCCGAACTCGTCTGTGACAGCAGCAGCATGGCGAGCGTCGAGAAGATCACGGTGCAGGAACCGTAGGCGAGCTGTGCGGCGGTCGGACGAGGCATGGCAATCGTGTCCTCGGAAGATCTCGGGGTGCGACGGGGGTGACGGCCTGGCTTTCCGCCGACTTCCGGGCGTTCCGCCAATCGACTCTAATGGCCTGCATGCCCGAGCGGAACGCCTGGTAAGCGTGACCTAACCCACGGTGCCGATGCACAGGGGGCGCACGGAGTCATGGCGTCCACCAAGTGGACGTCCCGCGCGCCCGTGTCACGCGTCCGTAAAGCGGACACCTGCTCCGCATAGTGCACTTGAACTGTCCAAGTCAAGGTCTGTCTTTTCTCGTAAACCTCTAGTCAAATGTCGTCACTTGACTACACGCGTTGCTCGCGCGCGGACTTTCGCATGCCCGAATACCCCCCTTCCGCGCCAGGGGCACGCGTCAGGGGAGGACATCAAGTGACAACTAGACCCTGGACGTTCAGAACGGCCGCGATCGGTGTCGCGCTCGCGGCGGCCACCGCCACGTTCTCGACGTTCGCCGTCGCGGAGGCCGCCACCACGGGCGCCTCCGCCTCCGCGAACCGGCACGACCCGCAGCCGGTCAAGATGGAGAAGCACGACCTCGACGGCCCGCTGAGCAAGACCCAGGACGCCCAGCGCCAGGAGGCCCTCAACCAGCTCATCGCCGGCAAGACCAAGGTCCAGGACCGCCACGGCTCCAAGGTCGTCCAGCTCAAGGGCAAGAAGGGCGACACCAAGTACGTCGAGCTGGGCCGGGAGAAGACCGACAAGATCTTCACCATCCTGGTCGAGTTCGGCGACAAGACGGACCCGAAGTACGGCGGCACCGCCGGCCCCCTGCACAACCGGATAGCCGCGCCGGACCGCAAGCAGGACAACTCCACGGCCTGGCAGAAGGACTACAACCAGAAGCACTTCCAGGACCTCTACTTCGGCACCGGCAAGAAGACCGAGTCGGTGAAGAAGTACTACGAGAAGCAGTCCTCGGGCCGCTACTCGGTCGACGGCGAGGTCTCGGACTGGGTCAAGGTCCCCTACAACGAGGCCCGTTACGGCTCCAACTACTGCGGCTCCACCAACTGCCCCAGCGTGTGGAACGTCGTCAAGGACGGCGTCACCGCCTGGGTCGCCCAGCAGAAGGCGGCCGGCAAGTCCGACGCCGACATCAAGGCGGACCTGGCCAAGTACGACCAGTGGGACCGCTACGACTACGACGGCGACGGCAACTTCAACGAGCCGGACGGCTACATCGACCACTTCCAGATCGTGCACGCCGGTGAGGACGAGTCCGCGGGCGGCGGCGTCCAGGGCACCGACGCGATCTGGGCGCACCGCTGGTACGCCTTCGGCACCGACGCCGGCGCCACCGGCCCGGACAACAACAAGCTCGGCGGCGCGCAGATCGGTGACTCCGGCATCTGGGTCGGCGACTACACCATCCAGCCGGAGAACGGCGGACTCGGCGTCTACGCCCACGAGTACGGCCACGACCTCGGTCTGCCGGACGAGTACGACACGGCGGGCGGCGAGAACTCCACCGGCTTCTGGACGCTGATGTCCTCCGGTTCCTGGCTCGGCCGCGGCAAGGACGCCATCGGCGACCTGCCCGGCGACATGAACGCCTGGGACAAGCTCCAGCTGGGCTGGCTGAACTACGACACCGCCAAGGCGGGCGTGAAGTCCTGGCACAAGCTGGGCGTCGCCGAGTACAACACCAAGTACCGGCAGGCCACGGTGGTCTCGCTGCCCGACAAGGCGGTCACCACCCAGGTCGTGAACCCGGCGCAGGGCGCCACCCAGTGGTGGAGCGGCAGCGGTGACAACCTCAAGAACACGCTGACCCGTTCCGTCGACCTCACCGGCAAGAAGTCGGCCACCCTCTCGCTCGACGGCTGGTACGACATCGAGGCCAACTACGACTACCTCTACACCGAGGTCTCGACCGACGGCGGCGCCAACTGGACCGCCGTGGACGGCACGGTGGACGGCCAGGCCATCCCGCGCGACGGCAGCGACAAGCCGGCGCTCACCGGTTCGGTCGACGCCTACAAGAAGCTGTCGTACAACCTCGACGCCTACGCGGGTCAGAAGATCCAGCTCCGCTTCCGCTACCAGACGGACGGCGGTGTGGCGCTCAAGGGCTTCGCGGCCGACGAGATCACGCTGACCGCGGACGGTTCGCCGCTGTTCTCCGACAACGCCGAGAGCGCCGACGCGGCCTGGACGGCGAGCGGCTTCTCGCGCATCGGCGCGTCCTTCACCAAGGACTACAAGCAGTACTACATCGCCGAGAACCGTCAGTACGTCTCGTACGACA
>NZ_BMVJ01000008.1:310170-311106 GCF_014650655.1 Streptomyces anandii JCM 4720 | reverse complement strand
CCACCTTGAAGACCGGCCCGTACAACTTCGGCTTCAAGTCCCGTGCGGACTGGGTGGAGCACTACGCGTACCAGAACGGCCTGCTGATCTGGAAGTGGGACACCTCCGAGGCGGACAACAACACCAGCGCCCACCCGGGCACCGGTCTGATCCTGCCGATCGACTCCCACCCGGCCCCGCTGAAGTGGACCGACGGCACGCTGATGCGCAACCGCATCCAGGCCTACGACTCGCCGTTCAGCAAGTTCCGCAGCGACGGCATGCTGCTGCACAAGGCCGACGTCGCCGCCTGGGTCCCGTCGTCGAAGGGGGTGCCGGTCTTCAACGACCACGCGAGCACCTACTACGACGCCTCGAACCCGGCGGCCGGTGTCAAGATCACTGACACCAACACCTCCATCAAGATCACCAAGGAGCCCAAGGACGGCTCCACGATCGAGTTCGAGGTCGGCCGCGCGGTGAAGTAGTCGACATCTCCGCAGGTCAAACGCGTATCGGCGGCAACCCCCTGGCGGGTTGCCGCCGATCGTGTTTAGGTGCGTGCTGTGACTTCCTTATTGACACCGACCGGAACGGGGATGTGAACGCATGGCCGCAGGAGGCTTCAGCAAGCTGCCGGACGGCATGGTGGTGGTGGCCCTGAACCTGCCGGGCACCGCCCCCGACGGCGTCGGCGGCGTCCGTGTGCTCGTCCACGCCCGGAACCGCCCCCGCGCCCTGACGCGGCTGCGCAACCTGGGTCTGCGCGCGGTCTACCTGCGGGGCAACGCCGCCCCGCCGACCCCGGACGAGATCACCGCGGTGCTGCACCACCCCGACGGCCTGATATGGCGCACGTCCCCCGACAACGCTGTCGGTGTCCCCGCCGGCTGCCCCGAGCTGTGGCACCCGATCAGGACCCTGCTGAGGAGCCGCACGCCCGCCCAGCCCCAGCCC
>NZ_BMVJ01000008.1:295607-310142 GCF_014650655.1 Streptomyces anandii JCM 4720 | reverse complement strand
TGACGGCGTGGGCCGGGCGGCAACGGCACCTACGCCACCACGGGCTTGCCCGTGAGCTCCACGCCCGCCTGGCGCAGCTCCTCCAGGGCCCGCTCGGTGGTCTCCGCGGCCACCCCGGCGGTCAGGTCCAGCAGCACCTGGGTGCGGAAGCCCTCCTTGGCGGAGTCCAGGGCGGTGGCGCGCACGCAGTGGTCGGTGGCGATGCCCACCACGTCCACCTCGTCGACCTCGCGGGCCCTGAGCCAGTCGGCCAGGGACACGCCGTTCTCGTCGGTGCCCTCGAAGCCGCTGTAGGCCGCCGAGTAGGCGCCCTTGTCGAACACGGCGTCGACCGCGCCGGAGGCCACGGCCGGGGCGAAGTTCGGGTGGAAGCCCACGCCCTCGGTGCCCGCCACGCAGTGCGCGGGCCAGGAGCGTACGTAGTCGGGGTCGTCGGCGAAGTGGCCGCCGGGGGCGATGTGGTGGTCGCGCGTGGCCACCACGTGCCGGTAGCCGGCGGGCGCCTGCCCGATCAGCTCGGTGATCGCGGCGGCCACGTCGGCACCGCCCGCGACCGCGAGGCTGCCCCCCTCGCAGAAGTCGTTCTGCACGTCTACGACGATCAAGGCGCGGCGCATGGTCGGTGTCCTTCGGCTGTCGGATCGGAGGGGAGGCAGGGGATACGGGGCCCGGTCGGTGAACCTACGAGCCTAGGGACTTCGCCGGCCGCGGGGGAGGGGACTTTCGGCGCCGTCGTGGGGGAGCGGGCGAGCGGGGGACACCAGCTTTAGCTACCCGAGGCGCCGTGCACGTACTCCGTCGGGAGGACCGCTTCCCCGCGCGAGAGCTGGGTCGCCGACAGCGGCAGACCCGCGCGGGCGGCCGCGTGCCGGTCCCGTACGACGTCCAGCGGCTCGCGGGCGACGACCTCGCCGCCCTTGACCAGCTGGACCAGCAGCTGCCGGTCCGCCAGCTCGGCCGGCACCGGACCGGTGCCCACGACCTCGGCCTCGGCCACCCCGTCCGCGTCCAGCCGGCGGGCCGCCCACTTGCGGCCGCCCACGGAGGTCTTGCCGCCGCTGGACTTCTTCGCCACCGGCTTCAGCGGCGCGTCCGGCCCGGCGCCCTCGGCGCGCGCGACCAGCTTGTAGACCATGGAGGCCGTCGGGTGGCCGGAGCCGGTGACCAGCTGGGTGCCCACGCCGTAGGCGTCCACGGGCGCTGCGGCGAGCGAGGCGATGGCGTACTCGTCGAGGTCGGAGGTGACCACGATCTTCGTGTCGCGGGCGCCCAGCTCGTCGAGCTGCTGCCGCACCCGGTGCGCGACCAGCAGCAGGTCCCCGGAGTCGATGCGCACGGCGCCGAGGCCGGGCCCGGCGACCTCGACGGCGGTGCGCACCGCCTCTGCGACGTCGTAGGTGTCCACCAGCAGCGTGGTGTCCCGGCCGAGGGAGTCGACCTGCGCCTGGAAGGCGTCCCGCTCCCGGTCGTGCAGCAGGGTGAAGGCGTGCGCGGAGGTGCCCACGGTCGGGATGTTGTAGCGGAAGCCGGCGGCCAGGTCCGAGGTGGTGGCGAAGCCGCCGATGTAGGCGGCGCGGGCGGCGGCGACGGCGGCCAGCTCGTGGGTACGGCGGGCCCCCATCTCGATCAGCGGCCGGCCGCCCGCCGCCGAGGACATCCGGGAGGCGGCGGCCGCGATCGCCGAGTCGTGGTTGAGGATCGACAGGATCACGGTCTCCAGCAGCACGCACTCGCCGAAGGACCCCTCGACCCGCATGACGGGCGAGCCGGGGAAGTAGACCTCGCCCTCGGGGTAGCCCCAGATGTCCCCGCTGAACCGGTAGTCCGCGAGCCACTGGAGGGTGGCGTCGTCTGCGACGCCGCGTTCGCGCAGGAAGCGCAGCACGTCCTCGTCGAAGCGGAAGTTCTCCACCGCGTCCAGCACCCGCCCGGTCCCGGCCACCACGCCGTAGCGGCGGCCGTCCGGCAGGCGGCGGGTGAAGACCTCGAAGACACTGCGCCGGTCGGCGGTCCCTGCCTTCAGCGCGGCCTGGAGCATCGTCAGCTCGTAGTGGTCGGTGAAGAGCGCGGTGGAGGGAACGTCCACCGGCAGCCGAAGGTCCGCTGTATTCATGGCGAGGAATCGTACTCCCATTTCGTCAGTCTGACGATTTAGGGGCCACGGGGCGTCGCACGGCACCGCCACGCGGGTGCGCGCCCGCCCGTTTGTGCTCCCACCCCCCTGTGGTGGCAGCATGGGCCGTGTGACGGCAGCCGCACCCATCGAGATCGAGAAGACCGAGCAGGCGGAGGAGGTCTTCGCCGTACCGGAGCCCGACGTCCCCTGGGTGACGATCGTCCACAACGACCCCGTGAACCTCATGAGCTATGTGACGTACGTCTTCCAGACGTACTTCGGCTACCCCAAGGACAAGGCCACCAAGCTCATGCTCGACGTCCACCACAAGGGGCGGGCGGTCGTCTCCAGCGGGACGCGCGAGGAGATGGAACGGGATGTGCAGGCCATGCACGGCTACGGTCTGTGGGCCACCCTCCAGCAGGACCGCAAGTAGTCCGGACCGCCCACGGACGAAGACCGCAGCCCGCAGACAGCCCGGACCCGGAAGCAGCGAACCCCCTCCATGCCAGGAACCTTCGAACCGCTCCCCGGCGGCGGCGCGGCCGTCGCCCTCGACGACGTAGAGATCTCCATCATCCGCTCGCTGGCGGTGCAGCTCCTGGAGCTGATCGGTCCCGGGCCCGCCGAGGACGCCCCGGGCGCCGGCGACCCGCTGGCCGAACTCTTCGCCGAGGGCCCGAGCGAGCCGCCCTCCGACCCGGTGCTCAGAAGGCTCTTCCCGGACGCCTACAGCGACCCCGCCCGGCCCCCGGCCGACGAGGCGGAGGCGGACGAGCGGCGCGCGCACTCGGCGGAGTTCCGCCGCTTCACCGAGAACGACCTGCGGGCCGGCAAGCGGGAGAACGCCCTCGCGGTCATCCGCTCGCTCAACGCGCTCGCGGCGGCGTCGGCCGGCGAGGGCGGGGCGGTGCTGAAGCTGTCGCCGGAGGAGTCGCGGCACTGGCTCGGCGCGCTCAACGACCTTCGCCTGGCCATCGGCTCCCGGCTGGAGATCACCGACGAGGACGACGCCGACAGCCTCTACGGGCTCCCGGACGAGGACCCGCGCAAGCCGATGGTGATGGCGTACCTCTGGCTGGGCGGGCTCCAGGAGACGCTCGTCTCCACACTCATGCCCTGACGCGTCCACGTTTGTGTGGATTTCGCGTTCGCTCAGCGGACGCTCAAATCCGGATAACGATAGCGTCACCGAAGCGGCCGGTTGTGCACCCTTCGGGCGCACTTTGTCCGCTTCTTCCTGTGTCTTGCGCCACAAGTGACCCCGGCGATCAGTGTTGCGGGCGTGATAAATCTTCACGACCGCCCGCCGGACGCCACCCCTGTCCGTCCGGGTGCGCCACCGAGCCGGCAACCGCCGGCCAGGCACCAACTCCATCAATCCGGGGGGATCGAAACCCGATCCGGGGCCGACGAGCGGCCCGGGTCGGCATGGAGAAAGGCGCACAGCACATGACCTCCTCGAAGGTCGAGAACACCCCTTCGCAGGGCACCGAAGCCCCCGAAGAGGGTTATGAGCGAGGGCTCGGCAGCCGACAGGTCCAGATGATCGCGATCGGCGGCGCGATCGGTGTCGGCCTCTTCCTGGGAGCCGGGGCGAACATCGCCAAGGCCGGTCCCAGCCTCATCCTCATGTACGCCCTGGCCGGCCTGATCATCTTCTTCATCATGCGGGCGCTCGGCGAACTGCTGCTCTACCGCCCGGTCTCGGGTTCCTTCGCGGAGTACTCCCGTGAGTTCCTCGGCCCGTTCTTCGGCTACTTCACCGGCTGGACGTACTGGCTGATGTGGGTGGTCACCGGCATGGCCGAGCTCACGGCCGCCGCCATCTACGTCAACTACTGGTTCCCGGCCGTCCCGCAGTGGGTCACGGCGCTGGTCTTCCTGGTGATCCTCTTCGGCGTCAACCTGATCTCCGTCAAGCTCTTCGGCGAGCTGGAGTTCTGGTTCTCGATGGTCAAGGTCACCGCGCTCATCGGCATGATCGTCATCGGCCTGGGCGTGCTCACCTTCGGCTTCAGCCAGGCGGGCGACACCGCCACGGTCTCCAACCTCTGGCAGTTCGACGGCTTCTTCCCCAAGGGCATCGGCTCGTCCCTGATGACCCTGCAGGGCGTGATGTTCGCCTACCTCGCCGTCGAGCTGGTCGGCGTCACCGCCGGTGAGTCGGAGAACCCGGAGAAGACCCTCCCCAAGGCGATCAACACCCTGCCCTGGCGCATCGCCCTGTTCTACGTCGGCGCCCTCACCATCATCCTGTGCGTGGTGAAGTGGACCGAGTTCGCGGCGGGCGTGAGCCCCTTCGTGAAGGCCTTCGCGGTCATCGGCATCCCCGCCGGCGCCGGCATCGTCAACTTCGTGGTGCTCACCGCGGCCCTGTCCTCCTGCAACTCGGGCATGTACTCCACCGGCCGCATGCTGCGCACCCTCGCCGACAACGGCGAGGCGCCCCGCGGCTTCAGCCGTCTGTCGGCCTCCAAGACCCCGGCGCTCGGCATCACCGTCTCCGTCGCCTTCATGGGCATCGGCGTCGTACTCAACTACGTCGTCCCGGAGAAGGCCTTCGGCTACGTCACCTCCGTCGCCACCGCGGCCGGCATCTGGACCTGGCTGATGATCCTGGTCAGCCATGTGCTGTACCGCAGGGCCGTGGTCGCGGGCCGGCTGCCCGCCTCCGCCTTCCCGGCGCCGGGCGGCGCGAAGTGCTCGTACGTGGCGATCGCCTTCCTGCTCTTCGTCACCGGCCTGATCGCCTACGACGCCGACTCCCGGGTCTGCCTGTACGTGATGGCGGTGTGGGCCGCCGCCCTGGCCGTCGGCTGGGCGGTCCTCAAGGCGCGCAACCCGCAGGTCGCCGAGCGCCGCGAGCCGGAGCTCGAGAAGGTCGGCTGACCGCCCGGAGGGCGTCCCCGCGGGGCGCCTTCCACCCAAGGGCCGGACGTCCCGCCGGAGCGGATACTCGTGGAAACCGCTCCGGCAGCCGCTCAGGACGTCCGTCATGTGGGCCGTTCCGTACCACTCCCCGGTACGGAACGGCCCCTCTCCTATCCTTGCGGGCATGCTGACCATCACCCAGTCGCTCCACGACCAGATCGTCGCCCACGCCCGCGCCGACCACCCCGACGAGGCCTGCGGGGTCGTCGCCGGCCCGGCCGGCTCCGGCCGGCCCGAGCGGTTCATCCCCATGCTGAACGCGGCCCGCTCGCCCACCTTCTACGAGTTCGACTCGCAGGACCTGCTGAAGCTGTACCGCGAGATGGACGACCGCGACGAGGAGCCGGTGATCGTCTACCACTCCCACACGGCCACCGAGGCCTATCCCTCCCGCACCGACATCTCCTACGCCAACGAGCCCGGCGCCCACTACGTGCTCGTCTCCACGGCGGACGCCGACGGGGCCGGGGAGTTCCAGTTCCGCTCGTTCCGGATCCTGGAGGGCGAGGTCACGGAGGAGGAGGTCCGGATCGTCGAGGCGTACTGATCCCGGACCGATGTCGGACCGTTCAGGCTGATCTCAGCTGGTGGATGGGACCGGTCCGAGGTGTGGAACGACACTCCGGTTCGCGGGGCGGGAATCGATACGATGAGCCCATGGTTATCCACGACGTGAGCGACAAGACGCCGGGCATGCTGCTCGTGGCGCGGCTGCACGTCGACCTGTGCAGGCTGGCCAGCGCCATCTGTTGACGCCCTCCCCTGCCGCCGTACGGCCGTGAGCCGGCGGCGCCCCCACCGCGTACACGAGACGCCCGCGTCGCCCGCCGCCGCGCCCACCGACCTGACTCTTCCCGACAGGAGCCCTGAAGCCATGGCCATCGAGGTCCGCATCCCGACCATCCTCCGCACGTACACCGACGGCCAGAAGGCGGTGGAGGGCGCCGGGGAGACCCTCACCGAGCTCTTCGCCGACCTCGAGTCCCGGCACCCGGGCATCCAGGCCCGCATCGTGGACGGCGACAAGCTGCGCCGCTTCGTCAACGTGTACCTGAACGACGAGGACGTGCGCTTCCTGGACGGCATCTCCACCAAGCTCGCCGACGGCGACAACGTGACGATCCTGCCGGCCGTCGCCGGAGGTTCCGCCGCGGCGTCAGCCGCGTCCGGCCGGGACGGCGGCCGGATGACGGGCGGGCATGCGCGGATCGGCCGCTGAGCAGCGATGCGCTACGACTCCCCGCTGGCCGCGGTCGGCAACACCCCTCTGGTGCGCCTGCCGCGGCTGTCGCCGTCCCCCGACGTCCGGATCTGGGCGAAGCTGGAGGACCGCAACCCGACCGGCTCGGTCAAGGACCGCCCCGCCCTGCACATGATCGAGCAGGCGGAGAAGGACGGCCGGCTCACCCCGGGCTGCACCATCCTCGAGCCCACCTCCGGCAACACCGGGATCTCGCTGGCCATGGCCGCCAAGCTCAAGGGCTACCGCATGGTGTGCGTGATGCCCGAGAACACCTCCTCCGAGCGCCGGGACCTGCTCGGCATGTGGGGCGCGGAGATCATCTCCTCCCCGGCCGCGGGCGGCTCCAACACCGCCGTGCGGGTCGCCAAGGAGCTGGCCGCCGAGCACCCGGACTGGGTGATGCTCTACCAGTACGGCAACCCGGACAACGCGGGCGCCCACTACGCCACCACCGGCCCCGAGATCCTCGCCGACCTGCCCTCGATCACGCACTTCGTCGCGGGCCTCGGCACCACCGGCACTCTGATGGGCGTCGGCCGCTATCTGCGCGAGCACCGGCCAAAGGTCCAGATCGTCGCCGCCGAGCCGCGCTACGACGACCTGGTGTACGGGCTGCGCAACCTCGACGAGGGCTTCGTCCCCGAGCTCTACGACGCCTCCGTGCTGACCACCCGCTTCTCGGTCGGCTCCGCCGACGCGGTCACCCGCACCCGTGAACTCCTGCAGCAGGAGGGCATCTTCGCGGGCGTCTCGACCGGCGCCGCGCTGCACGCCGCGATCGGCGTGGGCAAGAAGGCGGTGAAGGCCGGGCAGAGCGCCGACATCGTGTTCATCGTCGCCGACGGCGGCTGGAAGTACCTCTCCACCGGCGTCTACACGGCGGCCACCACGGAAGAGGCCATCGACACGCTCCAGGGCCAGCTCTGGGCGTAGGGCTCCGCCCGGGGCCAGGGCCTCCGCCCGGCGCGGGGCACGGCCCCGCCCTCCTCAAGCCCGCGTCAGCCCCCTCCTATGAGGGGGCTAAGTCATTCCTACGGCCGGGCAAAGAATTGCGACCGGCTCTGCCGGCCGGATCGGGGCGGGACTACGGTCCTCCCGCACCCTGTCATGTCACGATCAGCGACAGGCCGGGTGTCTGTGAGTGTCATGCTCATGACTGCGCGGTTCTGCCGCCGCTACGCGCGTCACGGGCCTGCCAATCCAGTGCGAATCCCCACTTCACAACCGGAGGCAGTTCCCCATGCGTGAGTCACGCCCGAGCGGGCGCAGACGGGGTCTGAGAAGACTCCTCTCCATCGCCCTCCCCTCGCTCGCCCTCACCGTCGCAGGACTCGTGGCGGCCCCCACGGCCGGCGCCCAGTCCGCCACCGCGCACCCGCACACCTCCAAGGCCACCCAGAACGCCAAGGCCCTCACCGACCCGAAGCGGCAGACCTTCCACAGCACCGGCAAGGCCGGCCAGAAGGTGCCCACCCAGCACCTGTGCGCCACCGCCCGCCCCGGCCACGCCTCCTGCTTCGCCCAGCGCCGCACCGACATCAAGCAGCGCCTCGCCTCGGCGCTCGCCGCCGCGGCGCCCTCCGGCCTCAGCCCGGCCAACCTGCACAGCGCCTACAACCTGCCCACCTCCGGCGGCTCCGGCCTGACCGTCGCCGTCGTCGACGCCTACAACGACCCCAACGCCGAGTCGGACCTCGCCACTTACCGCTCGACGTACGGCCTGTCGGCGTGCACCAAGGCCAACGGCTGCTTCAAGCAGGTCAGCCAGACCGGCTCCACCACCTCGCTGCCCACCAACGACAGCGGCTGGGCCGGCGAGGAGGCACTCGACCTCGACATGGTCAGCGCCGTCTGTCCCAACTGCTCCATCGTCCTGGTCGAGGCCGACTCCGCCAACGACACCGACCTCGGCATCGCCGAGAACGAGGCCGTCACCCTCGGCGCCAAGGTCGTCTCCAACAGCTGGGGCGGCTCCGAGTCCTCCGCCCAGACCAGCGAGGACTCGCAGTACTTCAAGCACCCCGGCGTCGCCATCACCGTCTCCGCGGGCGACTCCGGCTACGGCGCCGAGTACCCGGCGACCTCCCAGTACGTGACCGCCGTCGGCGGCACCGCGCTCACCACCGCCTCCAACTCCCGCGGCTGGAGCGAGTCGGTGTGGAACACCAGCTCCTCCGAGGGCACCGGCTCCGGCTGCTCCGCCTACGACCCGAAGCCGACCTGGCAGACCGACACCGGCTGCTCCAAGCGCATGGAGGCCGACGTCTCCGCGGTCGCCGACCCGGCCACCGGCGTGGCCGTCTACGACACCTACGGCGGCTCCGGCTGGGCGGTCTACGGCGGCACCAGCGCCTCCGCCCCGATCGTCGCCGGCGTCTACGCCCTCGCGGGCACCCCGGGCTCGGGCGACTACCCGGCGAAGTACCCCTACTCCCACACGGGCAACCTGTACGACGTCACCAGCGGCTCCAACGGCTCCTGCTCGACCTCGTACTTCTGCACCGCCCGCACCGGCTACGACGGCCCGACCGGCTGGGGCACCCCCAACGGCACCACCGCCTTCACCGCCGGCACCAGCACCGGCAACACGGTGACCGTCACCAACCCCGGCAGCCAGTCCACCGCCACCGGCGGCTCGGCGAGCCTGCAGATCCAGGCCTCCGACAGCGCGGGCGCCTCCCTCACCTACAGCGCGACCGGCCTGCCCACCGGCCTGTCCATCAACAGCTCGACCGGCGTGATCTCCGGCACGGCGAGCACCGCCGGCACCTACCAGGTGACCGTCACCGCCAAGGACTCCACCGGCGCCTCCGGCTCCACCTCCTTCACCTGGACCGTCAGCACCTCCGGCGGCAACTGCAGCGGGGCCCAGCTCCTCGGCAACGCCGGCTTCGAGTCCGGCAACACCACCTGGACCGCCTCCAGCGGAGTCATCACCAACGACAGCGGTGAGGCCGCCCACAGCGGGTCCTACAAGGCCTGGCTCGACGGCTACGGCTCCAGCCACACCGACACCCTGTCCCAGTCGGTGACCATCCCCTCGGGCTGCAAGGCCACGCTCACCTTCTACCTGCACGTCGACACCGCCGAGACCACCGGCAGCACGCAGTACGACAAGCTGACGGTGACCGCCGGCTCCAAGACCCTGGCGACGTACTCCAACCTCAACGCCGCCTCGGGCTACGCGCAGAAGTCCTTCGACCTGTCCTCGCTGGCCGGCTCCACGGTCACGCTGAAGTTCAACGGCGTCGAGGACTCCTCGCTGCAGACCAGCTTCGTCGTCGACGACACGGCGCTGACGACCGGCTGACCGGCTGACCGACCTCTGATCCGTCTGAGGGGCCCCGGCCGCGGACCGGCCGGGGCCCCGGCGTGCGTGGGGGAAGGGATCCTGATGTGCTGGAGGAACGTCACATCGGCACCGAGGCACTGGGTATCCGGAACGAACGAGCAGAAAGGCGGCCGCCCCATGCGCCGTACGACGCCCCACCGCATCACCGTCGCCGCCGCGGCGGCGACGACCCTGCTCCTCGCCGGCTGCGGGGCGCAGAACGACGGCAAGGGCTCGGCGGGCAGCGCGACGGCGTCCGCACCGGCCGGCGGCTCCTCCTCCACTTCCGCCTCCCCGACCCCGTCGGCGTCCGGTTCCGTGCCGCCTTCGGTGACGCCCTCCGACTCCGCCTCGGCCTCCCGGCCCGCGACCCCGTCCGGCTGCACCGGCCAGTCCGAACTCACCGCCGCCGACTCCGGCCGCACCGTGTGCCTCACCGCGGGCGGACAGCTCCGGCTCACCCTGGACGGCACCAAGGACCGCCCCTGGACACCGGTCAAGGCGACCGGCACCGCGCTCAAGGCCGCCAACCCCGGTTTCGTCATCCAGCCCGGCGACGCCGTCGCCGCCTTCGACGCGGTCGCCCCCGGCACCGCCCGCCTGACCTCCTCCCGCCCGCTGTGCGCGACCCACCCGGGCCAGGTGTCGTGCAAGGGCGTCCAGGAGTGGTCGGTCACGGTACGGGTGACCGCGCCATGAGCACCGCGGGACTCAGCCGGCCAGGTAGCGCACCTGGTCCCACAGGACCGGGTCCACGACCCCCACCCGGCGCCGGAAGTCCCACACCGGCACCTCGCGCACCTCGTCGGTTTCCAGGAAGCTCGTCCGCCCCTGCGCGTCCCCCACCGAGCCGGGCGGCAGCGGGATCACCCCGGCGCGCTCGTCGTGGTACTTGCTGGTGATCTTGGCGACCCTGGCGCGCTTGCCCCGCACGGACAGCACCAGACAGGGCCGGTCCTTGGACCCCGGGCCCTCCTCGTAGGGCACGTTGGCCCACCAGATCTCCGCCGGCTGCGGCCGTGCCGCACCGCCCCGGCGCTCCGGACGCCCCGGCGGACGCGTCCTCCGCCCGGCGGGCCGGCGGCCACGCCCCCACCCGTCGACGAGCATGGCGACGAGCGCGAGCAGCACCACCGCCGCGAGCGCCAGCCACCAGGACGTGTCCATAGGGACGACGTTACCGGCGCGCGACAACCCGCGCGCGCCCTCTCTCGAACCCCATGCGCCCCACGTCCAGCCGAACCGGTGACACCACAGGTGAGTTCGCCCACAACAGCCCTTGCCGGAGGAGCTACCGGAGGTTTCGCGCCTTACTCTCGACGGACCGCACGCCCCCCGTCACCTTCCTTTTTGATGTTCCCCGCCAGCGGAGGTTTCTGCTTTATGAAGCTCACCGTCGTCGGCTGCTCGGGGTCGTTCCCGTCCGCGGAATCGGCCTGCTCGAGCTACCTCGTCGAGGCCGACGGCTTCCGGCTGCTCCTCGACCTGGGCAACGGCGCCCTCGGCGAGCTGCAGCGCCACTGCGGTCTCTACGACCTCGACGCGATCTTCCTGAGCCATCTGCACGCCGACCACTGCATCGACATGCTGGGCTACTTCGTGGCGCGCTACTACCGCTTCGACGGCGGCCGCCCCGGCCCCCTGCCGGTCTACGGCCCCGAGGGCACCGAGCACCGCCTCACCACGGCCTACGCGGACACCCCCACCGCCTCCTCGATGAGCGAGGTCTTCGACTTCCACACGGTCAAGCCGGGCACCTTCGAGATCGGCCCCTTCACCGTGCACACCGAGCGCGTGGCCCACCCCGTGGAGGCGTACGGCATCCGCGTCGAGCACGGCGGCCGGACGCTGACGTACTCCGGGGACACCGGACCGAGCGACGCGCTGGAGGAACTGGCGCGCGAGGCCGACCTGTTCCTGTGCGAGGCGGCCTTCACGTACGGCAAGGAGGACATCCCCGACCTCCACCTCAACGGCCGCGAGGCCGGCGAGACCGCCACCCGCGCCGGCGCCCGCCGCCTGGTCCTCACCCACATCCCCCCGTGGACCGACCCCCAGGTCAACCTCGCCGACGCCCGCGAGGTCTACGCCGGCCCGGTGCACCTGGCGGCGCCCGGAGCGACGTACGAGATATGAGGCGGCCGCACGCACGACGAGGCCCCCGCAGCCGCACGGCTCCGGGGGCCTCGTGGCGTCGGCGGGGCCTACGCCTTGGTGAGGTCCTCGACCTCCTCCTCGGGCTCACGGCCCGGGGTGGGGAGGTTGAACTTGGTGATGGCGAAGCGGAAGGTCACGTAGTAGACCGCCGCGAAGACCAGGCCGATGGGGAGGATCAGCCATGGCTTGGTGGCCAGGTTCCAGTTGAGGACGTAGTCGATGGCGCCCGCGGAGAAGGTGAAGCCCGCGTGGACGCCGAGCGCCCAGGTGATCGCCATGGACAGGGCGGTGAGCACCGCGTGGATCGCGTAGAGCACCGGGGCGATGAACATGAACGCGAACTCGATCGGCTCGGTCACGCCGGTGACGAAGGAGGTCAGCGCGACCGAGACCATCATGCCCATCACGGCCTTGCGGCGCTCGGGGCGGGCGGAGTGCGCGATGGCGATCGCGGCGGCCGGCAGGCCGAACATCATGATGGGGAAGAAGCCGGACATGAACTGTCCCGCGGTCGGGTCGCCGGCGAAGAAGCGGTTGAGGTCGCCGTGCACGATGTCGCCCGCGGCGTTCTTGAAGTCACCGATCTGGAACCAGGAGACGGTGTTCACGAACTGGTGCATGCCGACCGGGATCAGCGCGCGGTTGACCAGACCGAACAGACCGGCGCCGGCCGCACCGAGACCGGTGATCCACTCGCCGAGGTTGGAGATGCCCTCACCGATGGGCTCCCAGACCAGACCGAAGAAGACACCCATGACCGTGCCGACGAAGGCCATGAGGATCGGCACCAGGCGGCGGCCGTTGAAGAAGCCGAGCCAGTCCACCAGCTTGGTACGGTGGTAGCGCTGCCACACCACGGCGGCCAGCAGACCCATCACGATGCCGCCGAGGACACCGGGATTGTTGTAGGTTGCGGCTATGTCCGCGCCCTTCTGGATCTTCGCCTCGGTGACCGGGAAGGCCTTCAGGACGTTGCTGTAGACCAGGAAGCCGACCAGGCCGGCGAGGGCGGTGGAGCCGTCGGACTTCTTGGCGAAGCCGATCGCCACACCGATGCAGAACAGCAGCGGCAGGTTGTCGAAGATCGCCCCGCCGGCCGTGGCGAAGACCGCCGTGACCTTGTCGGGCAGGTGCAGCTTGTCGTGGATGTCCTGCTGGCCGAACCGGAGCAGGATGCCGGCGGCCGGCAGCACCGCGATCGGGAGCTGGAGGCTTCGGCCTACCTTCTGCAGGCCCTGGAACAGGCCTGATCCCCGCTTCTTCGCGGGGGCCGCCGCTGGCTTCTCGGTGGCGGTGCTCATACTTCCTCCATCGGGTGGTGGTCTACACCACTCAGTGGTGTAGACCTGTTGTAGCACGATGAAGGTGGCGTAAGGAACCCACGATTCCTGCGACGAAACCGCTACTTTCCGTATGTGTCGCGGATCACGCCTTGGTGGTGTCCTCGACCTGCTCGACGGGCTCCCGTCCGGGCGTCCTGAGGCGGAACTTCGTGATCGCGAACCGGAACACCACGTAATAGAGGACGGCGAAGCACAGACCGATTGGCACGATCGCCCACGGCCGGGTCGCCAGGCGCCAGTTGATGACGTAGTCGATCAGCCCCGCCGAGAAGCTGAACCCGTCGTGCACCCCCAGCGCCCACGTCACCGCCATCGACACCCCCGTCAGCAGCGCGTGCACCCCGTACAGCGCGGGCGCGATGAACATGAACGAGTACTCGATCGGCTCGGTGATCCCCGTGACGAACGACGTCAGCGCCACCGACAGCATCAGCCCGCCCACCTCCTTGCGGCGCTCGGGCCGGGCGGTGTGCGTGATCGCCAGCGCCGCCGCCGGCAGCGCGAACATCATGATCGGGAAGAAACCCGAGGTGAACAGGCCCGCGTTCGGATCGCCGGCCAGGAACATGTTGATGTCGCCGTGCACCACCTTCCCGTCCGGCTGCGTGTAACTGCCGAACTGGAACCACAGCGGCACGTTCAGGAACTGGTGCAACCCCACCACCAGCAGCGCCCGGTTCGTCACCCCGAAGATCCCCGCCCCGTACGGGCCCAGCCCGTACAGCCAGTCGCTGAAGCTCTCCAGCCCGCGCCCGACCGGCGGCCACACCCACAGGCACGACCCCGCGAACGCGATCGCCACGAACGACATCACGATCGGCACCAGCCGCCGGCCGTTGAAGAAGCCCAGCCAGTCCACCAGCCGTGTGCGGTGGAAGCGCTGCCAGAAGTAGGCGGTCAGCAGACCCATCACGATCCCCCCGAACACCCCCGGATTCTGGAACGTGAACGCCGTGAGGCTCCCGTCCACCGACCGGCAGCCGAAGTCGGGCACCAACTGGGAGCCGCCCGGACACCTCGGGAACTGGCGCAGCACGTTGTAGTAGACGAGGAACCCCGCCACCGCCGCGAGCGCGGTCGAGCCGTCGGCCTTCCTCGCCATGCCGATCGCCACACCGACGCAGAACAGCAGCGGCAGACCGAGGGAACTGTCGAGCAGGGCGCCGCCCGCGCCCTTCATCACCTTCGACAGGCCGATCCAGCCGAGCCCGTCCGCGCCGAAGACGTCCGGCTGCCCCAGCCGGTTCAGGATGCCGGCGGCCGGCAGCACGGCGATCGGCAGCTGCAGGCTGCGGCCCATCTTCTGCAACCCCTGGAACAGGGAGTTCCAGCGCTCGCGCACGGGGGAGGGGGCGGCCTGGGCGCCCCGGGCGCTGTCGGCACTCATGGCGACCTCCCCGGCATGGTCCGC
>NZ_BMVJ01000008.1:255330-295583 GCF_014650655.1 Streptomyces anandii JCM 4720 | reverse complement strand
AGACCGGTCCGCGCACCGCGTTTGGTCACCGCCCCGACGGTGGTGTAGACCAGTCGGCACGGACGGTTCCGCTGTCGTGAACGCCATCCTTGGGCACCCACGGCACGGCCGCTCGCGAAGATGGGCCAACTGTGGGTTACTGCGACTAAGCGGTTCGGATCAGGGAGACAGAACATGGCCAGCAAGGCTGAGAAGATCGTCGCCGGGCTCGGCGGGATCGACAACATCGAAGAGGTCGAGGGCTGCATCACCCGCCTCCGTACCGAGGTCAACGACGCCTCGCTGGTCGACGAGGCCGCGCTCAAGGCGGCCGGCGCCCATGGCGTGGTCAAGATGGGCACCGCCATCCAGGTCGTCATCGGCACCGACGCCGACCCCATCGCGGCCGAGATCGAAGACATGATGTGAACGTGCCGACGCACCGGTGAGGGGCCCTTCCCGGCACGGGGAAGGGCCCCTCACCGTATTCCGCAGGGGGGCCGGGCTCCCGTAATGGGGAACGGGCCCGGCGGGCTAGGCTCGGCGGCATGTCTCGAATCGACGGCCGCACGCCCGATCAACTCCGCCCGGTCACCATCGAACGCGGCTGGAGCAAGCACGCCGAGGGCTCCGTCCTCGTCTCCTTCGGCGACACCAAGGTCCTCTGCACCGCCTCCGTCACCGAAGGTGTCCCGCGCTGGCGCAAGGGCAGCGGCGAAGGCTGGGTCACCGCCGAGTACGCCATGCTGCCCCGCGCCACCAACACCCGCGGCGACCGCGAGTCCGTCAAGGGCAGGATCGGCGGCCGCACCCACGAGATCTCCCGCCTCATCGGCCGCTCCCTGCGCTCCGTCGTCGACTACAAGGCGCTCGGCGAGAACACCATCGTCCTCGACTGCGACGTCCTCCAGGCCGACGGCGGCACCCGCACCGCCGCCATCACCGGCTCCTACGTCGCCCTCGCCGACGCCATCTCCTGGGCCCAGGGCCGCAAGCTCATCAAGGCCGGCCGCCAGCCCCTCACCGGCACCGTCAGCGCCGTCTCCGTCGGCATCGTCGGCGGAGTGCCCCTCCTCGACCTCTGCTACGAGGAGGACGTGCGCGCCGACACCGACATGAACGTCGTCTGCACCGGCGACGGACGCTTCGTCGAGGTCCAGGGCACCGCCGAGGCCGAGCCCTTCGCCCGCGACGAACTCAACGCGCTGCTCGACCTCGCCGTCGCCGGCTGCACCGACCTGGCCGCCGCCCAGCGCGCCGCCCTCGAGACGGCACGCGAGTAAAGGGGACCCCAAGAAACGCGGCCGCCGCGGGCAACCTCTCTCCCCCCTGCCCGCGTCCCTACCGGTACGGGCGTACGGCACACCGCCGTACGCCCGGCCAGCAACGGGGAGAGGAACCGTACGCCATGCCCGCGAGCCGCCGACGTCACCGCCACCGAGCCCGCACCGGCGCCACCATCGCCGCCACCGCGCTCGTCGCCCTGACCCTGACGACGACGGCCGCCTGCTCGGCCGTGAACAAGGCGCTCGACTGCGTCCAGACCGCCGACTCCATCGCCGACAGCGTCACCGACCTCCAGCAGGCCGTGCGGAACGCGGCGAACGACCCGACGCAGACCGACGAGTCCCTCGCCGCCATCGACAGCAACCTGCGCAAGATCGGCGACAAGACCGACGACGCCGACGTCAACAAGGCGGTCGACGACCTCAGCCGCGCGGTGTCCAACGTCCGCACCGCCATCAAGAACGGCGACGACACCCCCGACATCAGCCCCGTCACCGACGCGGCCGGCGAGCTCACCAAGGTCTGCACCCCCTGATACTGGGGGGCATGACCCGCTTGATCCTCGCCACCCGCAACGCCGGAAAGATCACCGAGCTCAGGGCGATCCTCACCGACGCAGGCCTGCCCCACGAACTGGTCGGCACCGACGCCTACCCGGAGATCCCCGACGTCAGGGAAACGGGCGTGACCTTCGCCGAGAACGCCCTCCTCAAGGCCCACGCCCTGGCCCGGGCCACCGGCCTGCCCGCCGTCGCCGACGATTCCGGCCTCTGCGTCGACGTCCTCGGCGGCGCCCCCGGCATCTTCTCCGCCCGCTGGGCCGGCCGCCACGGCGACGACAAGGCCAACCTCGACCTGCTCCTCGCCCAGCTTGCCGACATCTCCGAGGACCACCGCGCGGCCCACTTCGCCTGCGCGGCGGCCCTGGCCCTGCCCGACGGCACCGAGCGGGTCGTCGAGGGCCGACTCCGCGGCACCCTCCGCTTCGAACCCGCCGGCACCAACGGCTTCGGCTACGACCCGATCCTCCAGCCGGACACCGACACCCGGACCTGCGCGGAACTGACCCCCGAGGAGAAGAACGCCATCAGCCACCGCGGCAAGGCCTTCCGGGCACTGGTGCCGGTGGTACGGGAGTTGCTGGGCTGAGCCCACGGAAGGGGCCCGTACCTTTGAATTCAAGGTACGGGCCGTTCCTGGCTGTACGCCCGGTCGGATTCGAACCGACAAACACAACCACCTAAAGGTTGCCGCTCGCCGTTGGCGTACGGGCGCGTGAGTCAGACCTACCTTACTGTGCTACGCGTTCGGTGTCCGCCTCGGCACCAGGTACTGGTGATCGCGCGGCAGTTGGGACACAACAGCCGTAGGTTCTCCCTCCGATTGTCGCTCCAGTCCCCGTTGATGTGGTCGACCTCCAGCGTCATCGGCTTCCCGAGCCACTCGGGCCCTGTCCCGCACCTTGCACACTCCTCGCGCACACCGGCCTCTCGGAGCGCGCGGCGCAGTTGTGAGGTCTTGGTCCGCCGTTTGCCGTCTCCTTGGACCAGTACCTCATCAGGGCTCTTGCTGGTGGTGGACGGTTTTCCCCGCCGATGAGCCTGCCCCAGGAAGTGTGCGGTCGACAGGCCTTGCTCCGCGATCCACTTCAGGAGTGTGGCACGCTGCCCACCGTTGTCCGCTTTCTCCAGGCGCTCCTTGGTGTACGCACTGGCCCCCATGGATCCCCTCCGTTCTCGGCCGCGTGTTCGTGGCCTCGTACGGAGTAACGAACCGGTTATCGGACAGTCACGTCTCAGATCCCCAGATCCTTGATGATCTTGGCCACGTGGCCGGTGGCCTTGACGTTGTAGAGGGCACGTTCGACCTTGCCCTCCTCGTCGACGATCACCGTGGAGCGGATGACGCCGGTGACCGTCTTGCCGTAGAGCTTCTTCTCGCCGAAGGCGCCGTAGGCCTGGAGGACCTGCTTGTCGGGGTCGGCGAGGAGGGTGATCCGCAGGGACTCCTTCTCCCGGAACTTGGCGAGCTTCTCCGGCTTGTCGGGGGAGATGCCGATCACGTCGTACCCCGCGCCGGCCAGCAGCTCCAGGTTGTCGGTGAAGTCGCAGGCCTGCTTGGTGCAGCCGGGGGTGAGGGCGGCCGGGTAGAAGTACACGATGACCTTGCGGCCCTTGTGGCCGGACAGCGAGACCTCGTTGCCGTCGGCGTCGGGGAGGGTGAAGTCGGGGGCCGCGTCCCCGGGCTGGAGTCGCTCGGTCATCGAAGGTCGTCTCCTCGTGCGTGTCGCCGGCAATACCGTGTCGCTCCGAGGGTAACCGGGGGTGCCGACAGCGCGGTCGTGGCGAGAGCTGACAGACTGTGCTGAACAGGCATCAGTTGACTTCGGAGGCGGTACGGTGGCGGACACCGCGGACACCAGAACCCCGGCTGAGATCGAGGCGGACATCAGGCGCCGCCGCGAGGTGCTCGCCGAGACGCTCGACGAGATCGGGGTGCGCGTGCACCCGAAGACCATCGTCGGGGACGCCAAGGCCAAGGTCGTCTCCAACATCGACAACACCCTCGGGCGGGCCTATGTGCAGGTCAACCGCGTGGTGAGCGATGTGCGGGCGCAGTTCGTGGACGAGGAGGGCGCGCCGCGTCTGGAGCGGGTCGTGCCGGTCGCGCTCGTGGCGGTGGGACTGGTCGGACTGCTGGCCCTGGGCGCGCGCAGGCGCCGGGGCTGAGCGGCACGGCGACCCACTGGCGTACGGATCCTCTCCAGGCAGGTAGGTTCGAGGTGTGAGCGCCAACAGAAACGAGCACAGCACCCAGCACGACAAGCTGCCGATCCGGATGCTGCACGACCGCGTGCTGGTCCGGCAGGACACCAGCGAGGGCGAACGGCGTTCGGGCGGCGGCATCCTGATCCCCGCCACGGCGGCGGTCGGACGCCGGCTGGCCTGGGCGGAGGTCGTCGCGGTCGGGCAGAACGTGCGCACCGTGGAGCCGGGCGACCGTGTGCTGTACGACCCGGAGGACCGCGCCGAGGTGGAGGTACGGGGTATCGCCTACGTGCTGATGCGCGAGCGTGATCTGCACGCGGTGGCCGCGGACCGGTTCGAGGGGTCGGAGGACTCCACCGGTCTGTATCTGTAAGCGAGTCCGCGAGTCCGCGAGTCCGCGAGTCGGCGAGCAGTACGTCCCCAGAGGCCTGGAGGGGCCGGCGACCCAGGTCGCCGGCCCCTCCGCCGCGTTCCGCCCCCGTCACGCGCGGGGTCAGCCGCCGGGCGGTCCGGCCGCCGTGCCCGCCGTCGTCCCGCCGTCGCTGGTGCCGGTGACGGTGCCGCCCTGGCCGCCGCCCGCGTCGTTGCCCCCGGTGTCCGTGCCGGAGGTGGTGCCGCCGTCGGTGCCTCCGGTGGTGGGGGTGCCGCCCGTGCCGCCGTTGTTCCCGCCGGTCTGGCCGCCGGTGGTCGGGGTGCCGCCGGTGCCGCCCGTGGTGGGGGTGCCGCCGGTGCCTCCGGTGGTCGGGGTGCCTCCGGTGGTGCCTCCGGTCTGGTCGCCTGTCTGGCCCTGGTCCTGGCCCTGGGTGTCCTGGCCGCCGGTGCCGGTGCCCGGGGTGCCGCCGTTGTCCTGGCCGCCGGTGCCCGGCGTCGGCGAGGACGGCCCCGTGGACGGCGGCTGCTGGAGCTGGTCGGCGCCGTTCTGCACCTGGAGGTCGAAGTCGGTGGCCGGGGTGCCCTCCAGGGCGTCCCGGGTGAACTGCGCCCAGATCTCGGCGGGCGCGCCGCCGCCGTTGACACGGGGGAGGCCCATCGCGCCGTACAGCGACTTGTGCGCGGCGGTGACGGGGTCCTGACCCATGACGGAGACGACGGTGGCCAGGTCGGGGGTATAGCCGGCGAACCAGGCCGCGGTGTCCTCCTCGGCGGTGCCGGTCTTGCCGGCGGCGGGGCGGCCGGCGCCCTGCGCGGCGGTCGCGGTGCCGTTCTGGACGACCGACCGCAGGACGGAGGTGGTGGTGTCGGCGGCCTCGCGGCTGACGGCCTGCGCCGTCTGCCGTTCCGGCAGCTGTACGGCGTCGGTGCCGTCCTTGGTGATCTTCTTGAGGATGGTGTACATGCCGTGTTCGCCGTGGTTGGCGAGCGTGGCGTAGGCCTCGGCCATGTCGAGGACGCTGGCGGTGGCCGGGCCGAGCGCGATGGACGGGGTGGGGGTCAGGTCCGGGGTGCTGCCGGGGATGCCGAGGGCGGTCGCGGTGTCCCTGACCTTGTCGGGGCCGACGTCCACGGCCATCTGCGCGTACACGGCGTTGACGGACTTGTCGGTGGCCTCGCGCACGGTGATGTTGCCGTAGGAGTGCTGGTCCTCGTTCTCGGGCGCGTAGGAGCCGCCGGCCCAGCCCTGGACGGGGCGCTGGTTGGTGCCGTCGTAGACGGTGCCGGGGGTGATGGTGCGGCCGTCGAGGGTGGTGGAGTGGTTCTGGATGGCGGAGGTGAGCACGAACGGCTTGAAGGTGGAGCCGACCTGGAAGTCCCGGCGGGTGGCGTTGTTCGTGTACTGCTTGACGTAGTCGATGCCGCCGTAGAGGGCGACGACCTCGCCGGTCTTGGGGTCGACGGCGGCGCCGCCGGCCCGTACGTAGGTGTCGACCTTGCGGTTCTTCTTGTCGAGCTTGGACATCAGCCGGTCGTCGACGGCCTTCACGAAGGCGTTCTGCTTGTTCTTCTGCAGGGTGGTCGTGATGCGGTAGCCGCCGGCGGCGAGCTCGTCCTCGCTGAGGATCTTGTTGGCGGCGAGGTAGTCCTTGATGGCGCGGACGAGGTAGCCGCGCTGTCCGGACATGGTGGTGGGGACGGTGGCCTCCTTGGGCGTCGGGAACTTCATCCCGGCCCGCTCGGAGGCGCTGAGCCAGCCCTGCTTGACCATGCCGTCCAGGACGTAGTTCCAGCGGGCCACGGCGGCCGCCTTGTTCTCGGGGTGGGCCGAGACGTCGTACTCGCTGGGGGCGTTGACCAGCGCGGCGAGGTAGGCGGCGCGGGCCGGGTCGAGGTCCTTGGCCTTGACGCCGTAGTAGGCCTGGGCGGCGGCCTGGATGCCGTAGGCGTTGCGGCCGAAGTAGCTGGTGTTGAGGTAGCCCTCGAGGATCTTCGACTTGGACTCGTTGCGGTCCAGCTTGATCGAGATGAAGAACTCCTTCACCTTGCGGGTGACGGTCTGTTCCTGGCCCAGGTAGTAGTTCTTCACGTACTGCTGCGTGATCGTCGAACCGGACTGTCGGCCCTTGCCGGTGGCCGTGTTCCAGGCCGCCCGCACCATCGCCTTGGGGTCGATGGCGGACTCGGTGTAGAAGTCCCGGTCCTCGGCGGCGAGCACGGCGTGCTGGGCGTTCATGGAGACCTGGTCGAGGGTGACGTTCTCCCGGTTGATGTCGCCGTCACGCGCGATCTCGGTGCCGTCGGCGTACAGGTACACGTTGGCCTGCTTCATGGCCAGCGCGTTGGCGGGCGGGATCTTCACGAGGGAGTACCCGAGGAAGAACGCGCCGATCACGAGCAGTACGACGGTGATGAACCCGCCCAGCACCATCCGCCAGGTCGGGAACAACCGCCGCCACCCGGTACGCCGCCGCCGCCCGGCCTTGCCTGCGCCGGCGCCCCCAACGGGTGCATTGGAGGGGGTGGTTGAGCGGGGCGCGGGAGGCGCGGGGCGGGGATCCGGGGTCGTCCGGCCCGGGGGCGCGGAGGGGCTGCCGGAGGCCTGGGCGCTGACGTTGCCCGAGGGCTGGGTGGCGGCGTTGCCCGAGGGCTGGGTGGCGGCTCTGCTGAGGACCTGGGTCGAGTCCTCAGCCGGACCCGTGTCCGGCCTCCCGGCCGGGGCCGTCGCCGGGCTCTTGGCCGGAGCGCCGGCTCCCGCGCCCGCGGCCGGGCCCTTGCCGCCGCCCGAGGCTTCGGCCGAGCCCCTGTCCGGCTCACCGGCCGGGCTCTCGGCCGGAGCGTCGGCCGTGCTCTCGGCCGGGGCCTTGCCCGAGCCCTCGGCAGAGCCGATGGCGGTGTCCTTGCCCGAGCCCTCGGCGGTGTCCTTGCCCGAGCCCTCGACCGGGGCCTCGACCGAGCCCCCGGTCGCGTCCGCGCCCGGGGCCGGCTTGCCGGCTGAGCCCTTGCGCGTGCCCTCCGCCCGCGCCGCGCCCGTGCTCTCGGCCGGGCCTTCCCCTGGGCCCTCGCCCGCGCCCTTGGCCGGGCCCTCGCCCACATCCCCGGCCCGGGCCGCGCCCGAATCCTTCGCCCGGGCCGCGCCCGAGTCCGCAGCCTCGCCCGCGTTCCTGCCCGTGCCCGGGGCCGTGCCCGTCGGGGTGTCGGGGGCCCCGTCCCGGGGTGGGTGCTGCGGCTGCGGCTCGTCGTTCATGTCGTGCACGGACTCCTGTTTTCGCCTCGTACGTTCCCGTACGCCCTCATGCGCCTTGTGCGCCCCCGGATGAAGACTCTCGCACCAACCGTTCCGTTCCCGGTTCCGGCCATTCGTTCGGGCCGGAAAACGCGTGGCACGCCACATCACGCACGCACTAGGCTCCTGCGCTTCGGTGTCGGTGGACCTGGAAGGCGGTTGACGTGGGCGCTGGGCGGTTGTACGCGGCCGTCGCGGCGGGGGGATTCAGACGGTACGCGACGTATCGGACGGCGACGGCGGCCGGGGTGTTCACGAACACGGTTTTCGGCCTGATCCTCGTCTACACCTACCTCGCCCTGTGGGACGTACGCCCGCACCTCGGCGGCTACGACCGCGCGCAGGCGGTCACGTACGTCTGGCTCGGCCAGGCCTTCCTCGCGGCGCTCGCCCTCGGCGGCGGCGGGGTGGAGGACGAGCTGATGGAACGCATCCGTACGGGTGACATCGCCATCGACCTCTACCGCCCCGCCGACCTGCAGCTGTGGTGGCTCTCCGCCGACGTGGGCCGGGCGCTGTTCCAGCTGGTCGGCCGGGGCGTCGTCCCCTTCGTCTTCGGCGCGTTGTGCTTCCCGGTCGCGCTGCCGTCGGACCCGCTGACCTGGGTCGCCTTCGCCGGGACCGTACTGCTGGCGATGCTCGTCGGATTCGGCATCCGCTTCCTGGTCGCGCTGAGCGCGTTCTGGCTGATGGACGGCACCGGAGTGGTGCAGATGGCCTGGCTCGCCGGTTTCTTCTGCTCGGGCATGCTGCTCCCGCTCAACGTCTTCCCCGGCACCCTCGGCGAGGTCGTCCGCGCCCTGCCGTGGTCCTCGCTGCTCCAGGCCCCCGCCGACGTGCTGCTCGGACACGCGGACGTCCCGGCCACCCTCGCCTTCCAGGGCGCGTGGGCGGTGGCGCTCCTCGGCACCGGGCGGCTGCTGCAGCGGGCCGCGACCCGGCGGGTGGTGGTCCAGGGTGGCTGACCACCGGCTCGGTGAGGCCCTGCGCGCCTACCGGCTGATCGCGGGCATGTGGGTGCGCTCCACGATGGCGTACCGCGCCTCCTTCGTCATGACGACGTTCGGCAACTTCGCGGCGACCGCTCTCGACTTCGTCGCGATCCTGCTGATGTTCTCCCGGGTCGGCGCGCTCGGCGGCTACCCGCTGCCCGAGGTGGCTTTCCTCTACGCGCTGACCAGCATCTCCTTCGGCCTCGCGGACCTGGCGATCGGCTCGATGGACCGGCTGGGCCGCCGGGTGCGCGACGGCACCCTGGACACGCTGCTGGTGCGCCCCGCGCCCGTGCTCGCGCAGGTCGCCGCCGACCGCTTCGCGCTGCGGCGGCTGGGCCGGGTGACGCAGGGCGCGCTGGTGCTCGGCTGGGCGCTCACCCGGCTCGACGTGGAGTGGACCCCGGACAAGCTGCTGCTGATGCCGGTGGCGATGGTGAGCGGCTGCGGGATCTTCTGCGCGGTGTTCGTGGCCGGCGCCGCCTTCCAGTTCGTGGCGCAGGACGCCTCGGAGGTGCAGAACGCCTTCACCTACGGCGGCACCACGCTGCTGCAGTACCCGCCCACCGTGTTCGCGAAGGAGCTGCTGCGCGGGGTGACCTTCGTACTGCCGCTGGCCTTCGTCAACTGGCTGCCCGCGCTGTACGTGCTGGGGCGGCCGTATCCGCTGGACCTGCCCCGCTGGACGGCGTTCGCTCCGCCGCTCGTCGCGCTCGCCTGCTGTGCGCTGGCCGGGACGGCCTGGCGGGTGGGCCTGAGGTCGTACCGGAGTACCGGGAGTTGAGGCCGGAGTACGGGGAGTCGGGACCGAGTACGGGGAGTCGAGACCGCAGTACGGGGAGTCGAGACCGCAGTACGGGAGTGGGAGACCACAGTACCGGGAGTAGGGAAGGGAGACGGCGGCGATGGTGACGGCGACGGAGGCGGCGGCGAGGGACGAGGGCGAGGAGCCGCCCGCGGAGAGCGCGTTCATCGAGCTCGACCGGGTCGAGAAGGTGTTCGAGGTGCGCAGGAAGACCGGATTCCTGCGGCGCGAGCGGCGGCAGGTGCGCGCGGTCGACGCGCTGTCCTTCACCGTGGCGCGCGGCGAGATGGTCGGCTACATCGGCCCGAACGGCGCCGGGAAGTCCACCACGATCAAGATGCTCACCGGCATCCTCACTCCCAGCGGCGGCCGGCTGCGGGTGGCCGGCATCGACCCGGCCCGCGAGCGAACCCGGCTCGCGCGGCGCATCGGGGTGGTGTTCGGGCAGCGGACGACCCTGTGGTGGGACCTGCCGCTCATCGACTCCTACCGGCTGATGCACCGCATGTACCGCATCCCCGACGCCCGTTACCGCGCCAACCTCGACCGCTGCGTCGAACTCCTCGAACTGGCCGACCTGCTGGACGTCCCCGTACGTCAGCTCTCGCTCGGCCAGCGCATGCGCGGCGACATCGCGGCGGCCCTGCTGCACGACCCCGAGGTGCTCTACCTCGACGAGCCGACGATCGGCCTGGACGTGGTCAGCAAGGCCAAGGTGCGCTCCTTCCTGCGCGACCTGAACGCCGAGCGCGGCACCACCGTGCTGCTGACCACGCACGACCTCCAGGACATCGAGCAGTTGTGCTCCCGCGTGATGGTCATCGACCACGGGAGCCTGATGTACGACGGCCCGCTCACCGGTCTGCACGAGGCGGCCGAGGGCGAACGCACCCTCGTCGTAGACCTGGAGCGCGAGCTGCCGCCCATCGAGGTGCCGGACGCCCGCGTCGTGCGCGTCGAGGGCCCGCGGCAGTGGCTGGCCTTCCCGGCGGGCGGCTCGGCGGCCCCGCTGGTGGCCCGGATCGCGGAGCGGTACCCGCTGGTCGACCTGTCGGTCCGCGAGCCGGACATCGAGGCCGTCATCGCGAAGATGTACGCGGGGAAAGCGGTCTCGTAGGCTGCTCCCATGACGGAGGAACTCCCGGAGCTTCGCGCTTCCGACGCCGACCGTGAACGAGTCGCCGAGCACCTGCGGGACGCGCTCGCGGAGGGCCGCCTCGACATGTCGGAGTTCGAGGAGCGGCTCGAGGCGACGTACAAGGCGCGCACCTACGCCGAACTCGCCCCGATCACCCGTGACCTGCCCGTGCCCGGGGTGAGCGCTCCGGCCGTGGACATGGTCAAGCAGCCGGTGGACGACGGGAGTTGGCCGGGCCGGATGGTCGGTGGCGAGGGTTCCTCGTCGTGGGCCGTCGCCGTCATGTCCGGGTTCCAGCGCAAGGGCCGCTGGACCGTGCCCAAGCGGTTCAACTGCTTCGCCTTCTGGGGCGGCGGCGAGATCGACCTGCGCGAGGCCGACTTCGCCGACCGCGAGGTCGAGATCAACTGCGTGGCGATCATGGGCGGGGTGCAGGTGATCGTGCCGCCCGGCGTCGAGGTGGTCGTGCGCGGGATCGGCGTGATGGGCGGCTTCGACCACCGCGAGGAGGGCACCCCGGGCGAGCCCGGCGCGCCCCGCGTGATCGTGACCGGCTTCGCCTTCTGGGGCGGGGTGGGGGTCGAGCGCAAGCTCACCAGGGCCGAGCGCAACCGTCTGAAGGAGGAGCGCCGTCAGGAGCGCCTGGACCGCCGCGCGGAGCGCCGGGAACTGCAGGCCTCACGCCGCGAGGAGCGCTGGGAGGCGGCCCGCGACCGCCGCCGCACCCGCCACGACCGCCACTGAGCCGAGCCTTCGCACGACCTCCTCGGCCCCCCGGGCCCTGTCGTCGAATTCCCGCCTGCCCGGCGACGACAGGACCTAGAGCTGGGCGCGGTCCGCGTCCTTCAGCAGGGGCAGGTCGAAGGCCTCCGCCATCCGGCGGAACCCCGCGTCGCTGGGATGCAGGTGGTCACCGCAGTCGTACGCGGCCGCAAGGCGCCGCGGGTCGGTGGGGTCGCGCAGGGCGCGGTCGAAGTCGACGACCGCGTCGAACACCCCGCCGGCCCGGATCCCGGCGTTGACCCGCTGCCGTACGGCCTCCCGGGCCGGGGTGTAGCCGCGGTGGCCCTCGAACGGGGTCAGGGTCGCCCCCACGGCCTTCAGCCCCCGCGCGTGCGCCTGCCGCACCAGCTCGCGCAGCCCGCCGGTGATGCGCCCGGGGTCTGCGGTCCCGGGGTTGCGCAGGATGTCGTTGATGCCGAGGTCGATCACCGCGACCTTGACGTTCGTCCGCTCCAGCACGTCCCGCCGGAAGCGGTGCAGCCCGCTGGGGTTGCCCGCCGGCCGCCCCGGACCGTCCGCGAGCACCTGGTTGCCGCTGATGCCCTCGTTGACGACGCTGTAGCGCGGCACGTCCTGCCCGGCCCGCACCGCGGCCCGCAGCCGTCCGGCGAGCACGTCGGGCCAGCGGCGGTTGGCGCCGGGGGTCGAGGAGATGCCGTCGGTGATCGAGTCGCCGAAGGCGACGACCGTGCCGGCCGAGTCGTGGCCGAGCACGTCCAGCGCGGTCAGGTAGCGCCAGTACCTGGTCCGCTCGGTGTACGGCGATCCGGTCACGTCCTCGGCGCGGTCGCCGGTCGCGGCGTAGGAGATCTGCTGGGCGTGCGGGTGGTACGTCACCGGGCCGGACGGGGTGGGGGAGTAGGTGGTGACCAGGACGTCCGCGCCGAGCGGCACGGCGACGCGGACCGCGTCGCTCATCGTCTGCCCGCCCGCCGGTATGACGACGGTGGTGGCGCCGGCGAAGGTGAGCCGCCGCATGGTGCCCGGGGCGGCCGCGGCGCTGCCGGGTCCGGCGGCGAGCGCCAGGGACGCGTGGGTGACGGTCAGCGGCGAGCTGCCGTAGAGGTTGGACAGCGTGACGCGGGCACCCGTACCCGCGGCGCTCGTGTGCACGACGTTGCGCACCGACCGCCCCGCCATGCCGAGCACCGAGGTCCTCGGCTCACCGCCGGCCGGCGAGGTGGCCCAGGCGGCGACCCAGGTGCCGGTCGAGACGGGGGCGGCGGACTCGCGGCCTGCCCGTCCGGCGCCGTCCGGGCCGCCGGCCCGGGTGCCGTCGCCGTGCGAGGCACCGGACCAGACGGCCGTGAGAACCGCCGTGGCCAGGGCGACGAGCGCGGCGAGCAGGGCGTAACCGTGACGCCTGGTCATGCGAATGCGAATCCCCTCCACAGATGGGAGCCCGGTTCCCCGGCCCCGATCCGACGACCACATGATGCGTCATGAGGCCGGGGCGATTGACAGGGCCCTGCCGACACCGCCTCCGGGGACAGACACCGGGAACTTACGTTCTGTTCCGGGAGTCGGTCAGGAAGGGACAATTGTGTGCGGGATCACCGATCGGGGGACCTCACCGGATGGGATCTCACCGAGCGGGACTCACCGAGCGGGACTCACCGAGCGGGACTCACCGAGCGGGACTCACCGAGCGGGACTCGCCGAGCGGACGGAGTGGGATGGAACGAACGACACAGGCCGGCGCCGAAGCCACGGACGCCGCCGCCGTCCCGCAGGCCTCGCACCGCGCGATGACCGTGTTCAGCCCCGCCGACGAGGAACGCCGGCGCGGGGTGCGCCAGATGAAACTGACCGCGACGGGCCTCCTGCTCCTCGTGGCGGTGGTCTACGTCCTCGCCAAGTGGGGCCAGCACGCGGGCGCCGGCGCCTGGGCGGGCTACGTCGCCGCGGCCGCCGAGGCCGGCATGGTCGGCGCGCTCGCCGACTGGTTCGCCGTCACCGCGCTCTTCCGCCACCCCCTGGGCCTGCCCATCCCGCACACCGCGATCATCCCCACCAAGAAGGACCAGCTCGGCGTGTCCCTCGGAGAGTTCGTCGGGGAGAACTTCCTCTCCGGGGACGTCGTACGCCAGCGGCTGCGCGCCGTGGGCATCGGCAGCCGCCTCGGCGCCTGGCTCGCCGTGCCCGAGCACGCCGACCGGGTGACGGCGGAACTGGCCACCGCGCTGCGCGGCGCCCTGACCGTGCTGCGCGACTCCGACGTCCAGGCGGTCGTCGGCGAGGCCATCACCCGCCGGGCCAACTCCCAGGAGATCGGCCCCGGCCTCGGCAAGATGCTGGAGAAGATCGTCGCCGACGGCGGCCACAAACGCGTCGTCGACCTCGTCGTCTCCCGCGCCCACGACTGGCTGGTCCTGCACAGCGACTCCGTGATGGACGCCGTGCAGGGCGGCGCGCCCGGGTGGACCCCGAAGTTCGTCGATCGCAAGGTGGGCGAGCGCGTCTACAAGGAGCTGCTGCGCTTCGTCACCGAGATGCGTGACATGCCGGGCCACCCCGCACGCGGCGCCCTCGACCGCTTCCTCGGCGACTTCGCCGCCGACCTCCAGTCCGACAGCGAGACCCGGGCGCGTGTGGAGCGCCTCAAGGGCGAGGTCCTCGGCCGCGGCGAGGTCCAGGACCTGATCGCGTCCGCCTGGACCGCCGTACGGTCGATGATGGTCTCCGCGGCAGAGGACGAGCGCAGCGAGCTGCGCCTGCGGGTGCGGGCGTCCCTGCTCTCGCTCGGCGACCGGATGGCGGTCGACCCCAAGGCGCAGGGCAAGGTGGACCGCTGGGTGGAGGGCGCGGCGGTGTACGTGGTGACGACGTACCGCAAGGAGATCACCCTCCTGATCACCGACACGGTCGCCGGCTGGGACGCCGAGCACACCACCCGCAAGATCGAGGCCCACATCGGCCGCGACCTCCAGTTCATCCGTATCAACGGCACGGTGGTCGGCTCACTGGCGGGCCTGGCGATCTACGCGGTGTCACGGGCGCTGGGAGCCTAGGCGCGCGGGGGCGCGCGGCGCATGCGGGGCTCGCGGGGCATGCGGGGCACACGTATGGCGGGCGCGGGCACTTACGGCTGCATGGGACCTACGGCTGCATGGCACCTACTGCGGCGCGGGGCACGTACGGCGGCATGCAGCCACGGCGGGCACGGGGGCGCGTACGGGCGGCGCGGTCGTGAGGGCACCGCGGGCACGAGGACCGCGGGCGCGCACGGCGCCGCGGGCACGAGCGCCGCAAGCGCGCACGGCGCGGCGGACACGCACGGCGCGCACGGCGCCGCGGGCGCCGCGGGCGCCGCGGGCGCGCACCCGCGGCGCGGGCCGCCCCGCCGCGTAGGCCGTACGGCCCAGCGCCGCCCCGCGCGGGGCGTGATCCGCTCGCTTCGGGGGAACCCGCTTGGCGTTCCACTCGAGGAGGAGGGAGCCCATGACCACCGCTGAGGCCGAGACGGGCCGTACCGTGACCACGAACATCCCCGCCAGACTCGACCGCCTGCCCTGGTCCCGCTGGCACTGGACGATCGTCATCGGTCTCGGCACCGTATGGATCCTGGACGGCCTGGAAGTCACGGTCGTCGGCAACATCGCCAGCCGTCTCTCCGAGCCAGGCAGCGGCCTCTCGATCAGCTCCGGCCAGGTCACCGGCACGGCGGCCGCGCTCTACGTGGCGGGCGCCTGCATCGGCGCCCTGTTCTGGGGGCGGCTGACCGACCGGTTCGGCCGCAAGAAGCTGTTCATGATCACCCTCGCGGTGTATCTCGCGGCCACCGCGCTGACCGCGATCAGCTTCGACGCCTGGTGGTTCTTCCTCTTCCGGTTCCTGACCGGCTTCGGCATCGGCGGCGAGTACGCGGCCATCAACTCCGCGATCGACGAGCTCATCCCCGCGAACTACCGCGGCCGCGTCGACCTGATCATCAACGGCAGCTTCTGGGTGGGCGCGGTCGGCGGCTCCCTGCTGTCGATCCTCGCGCTGAACACCTCTTTCCTGGCCGCCGACGTCGGCTGGCGGCTGACGTTCGCCCTCGGCGCCGTCCTGGCCCTGGTCATCCTGCTGGTGCGCCGGCACGTCCCGGAGAGTCCGCGCTGGCTGCTGATCCACGGCAGGGACCGCGAGGCGGAGGAGGTCGTCAGCGGCATCGAGCGCCAGGTCGCGCGGGACAAGGGCGAGGAACTGCCCGAGCCGCACGGCGAGATCACCATCCACCAGCGCCGCAGCGTCAGCTTCGTCGAGATCGCCCGTACCGTCTTCGCCGACTACCGCAGGCGCAGCATCCTCGGCTTCTCCCTCTTCATCGGCCAGGCCTTCCTCTACAACGCCATCACCTTCGGCTTCGGCGCCATCCTGACCAAGTTCTACGACATCCCCTCCGACCACACCGGCTACTACTTCGCCGTCATCGCGGTCGGCAACTTCCTCGGCCCGCTGCTGCTGGGCAAGCTCTTCGACACGGTCGGCCGCCGGGTGATGATCTCCTCGACCTACCTGCTGTCCGGCCTGCTGCTGTTCGGCACCGCCTGGCTCTTCGGCAACGGCTCGCTGAACGCCACCACGCTGACGGCCTGCTGGTGCGTGGTCCTCTTCTTCGCCTCGGCCGGCGCCTCCAGCGCCTACCTGACGGTCTCCGAGGTCTTCCCGATGGAGACCCGCGCGATGTCCATCGCCTTCTTCTACGCCCTCGGCACCGCGGCCGGCGGCATCAGCGGCCCGCTGCTGTTCGCGGACCTCACCAGCACCGGCAACACCGGCGACACGGTCCTCGCCTTCCAGATCGGCGCGGGCCTGATGTGCGCGGCGGGTCTGGTCGCCGCCTTCCTGGCGGTCAACGCCGAGCGCCGGTCCCTGGAGGACATCGCCAAGCCGCTGACCGCGGTCACGCAGAAGGCGAAGGCGGCGACGGCACGCGGCCGCGACGGACGCGGCGGCCCCGGCGGCCGGGACGTCACGCCCCCGTCGTCGAGCCCGGCCTGACGATCATCAGCACCGTCACCGCGGCCCACAGCAGGTTGAACACCCCGGTGGACATGGCGAGCCGGACGGTGTCCCGACGGGTCACGGTGACGGCGCCCCGCACGGTGGCCGCAGCGGCGGTGACCCCGGCGGCCCCGGCGGCCCCGGCAGCCACGCCGGTCGCTCCGGCGGCGGGGCCGTCCCCGGCGGCGGCCCCGGCGTCCCCGGCGTCCCCGGCGGCGGCCCCGGCGTCCCCGGCGGCCCCGGCGGCCTCGGGCAGCAGCCCCCGTACGACCGCTTCCTGCCGCGGCAGCACGACTACGACGAGCACGGCCGCCGCGAGCGCGGTCAGCACGATCGAGGCGATCAGCCAGACGTCGCCCAGCACCCCCATGTTCTTCGCCGTGGCGAACCCGAACACGGGAACGACGACGCCGACGACGGCGTACACCCGGCAGATCCGGTGCAGCAGTTCCACGGTCGCCACCGTCGCCACGGCGTCCGCCGCCCGGGGACCGTCCGGCGGCGGGTCGAGCGCGCGGCGTGCGGCGGGCGGGAACATGCTGGCGGCGACGGTGACGGGCCCGACCGCGACGATCGCGGCCAGCACGTGCACGGCGAGGAGGAACTTGGTCACCCGCCAGACCGTAGGCGGGCCGGCGAGTCGGCAGGAGTGGCGAGAGTGCCAGGTATCGACGGATTCCCGCCACCCGCCCCACGCACCGCCGAGACCTGTGCCTACGCTCCCGCCATGCACACCGTGGCCGTCCTGGCGCTGGACCAGGTGATCCCGTTCGATCTCTCCGCCCCGATCGACACCTTCGGCTGGGCGAGACTGCCCGACGGCCGGGAGGCGTACGACGTACGGGTCTGCTCGGTGGCGGGCGAGGTGAGCGCGGCCGGCGGAGCGTTCACGGTCAGGGCGCCGTACGGCCTGGAGACCTTGGCGGAGGCCGACACGATCGTCCTGCCCGGGGTGGCGGACCCGACCGTACCCCTCCCGCCCGAGGTCGCGGAGGCGCTGCGCGCGGCGGCCGCCGCCGGCACCCGTATCGCCTCCATCTGCGTCGGCGCCTTCGTGTTCGCGGCCACCGGCCTGCTGGACGGCCTGCGCGCCACGACCCACTGGGTGGCCGCCGACGCCCTCGCCGAGCGCCACCCCGAGGTCACCGTCGACGCGAACGTCCTCTACGTCGACAACGGCCGGTTTCTCACCTCGGCGGGCGCGGCGGCGGCACTCGACATGTGCCTGCACATGATCCGCAAGGACCACGGCTCCGAGGCCGCCGCGCACGCGGCCCGCATGTCGGTCATGCCGCTGGAACGGGAGGGCGGCCAGGCCCAGTTCATCCCGCACGTGCTGCCGCCGGCCCCGGCGGGCGCCACCCTCGAACCGCTGCTGCACTGGCTGGAGAGCCACTGTGACCGCGACCTCGCCCTGGAGGAGATCGCGGCCCGCGCGGGCATGAGCACCCGCACCCTCAACCGCCGCTTCCGCGAGCAGACCGGCACGACGCCGCTGCAGTGGCTGCACCGGGCGCGGGTACGGCGCGCGCAGCACCTGCTGGAGACGACGCCGTACCCGGTGGAGCGCATCGCCGCCCAGGCGGGCTTCGGCTCCCCGACGGCGTTCCGGGAACGCTTCCGCAGGGTGGTGGGCACGAGCCCGAGGGCGTACCGGAAGTCGTTCCAGACGGCCGACCGGGTGTAACGCAGGTCACACCGAACGCCCCCGTGGCCGTGTCACACGGAGCGGCCGGCCTCCGTCGTACTTCCGTAACCGCTAATCAGCAGCAGCCGCGAGGCGAGCGAAGCCGAGCAACCGGGCGAAGCCGGGCGAAGCGGAGTGAAGCCGAGCGAGACCGAGCCGCCAAGGAGAAGCCACGATGGAAGCCCGTCTGAACCTCTTCGAGAACAACGTCACTGCCAAGTTCTTCCGCTACATCAACTCCGCGGGCAAGGTCCTGTCCGACTCGTCCCTCCCCGCCGCGACCCAGGAACTGGTGAAGATCCGCGCCAGCCAGATCAACGGCTGCGGCTTCTGCACCGACATGCACACCAAGGACGCCACGGCCGCGGGGGAGACCGTGCAGCGCCTGCACATGGTGGCGGCCTGGAGGGAGGCGAAGGTCTTCACCGACGCCGAGCGCGCCGCGCTGGAGCTGGCCGAGGAGGGCACGCGCATCGCGGACGCGGCGGGCGGCGTCAGCGACGAGGTCTGGGCGAACGCCGCGAAGCACTACGACGAGGAGCAGCTGGCCGCGCTCGTCTCCCTCATCGCCCTGATCAACGCCTACAACCGCGTGAACGTCCTGGTCCGCCAGCCGGCGGGCGACTACCAGCCGGGCATGTTCGGCTGACGGACCGGCGCACCGGCGCACCGGCAGACCGGCCGGGCCTCGTCCAGCCCGGCCGGGATTGTGGCCTCCCGGGTCACTTCCGCCGGTCGGCGACGGCCCAGGAGGCCAGCGCCACGGCCCCGGAGACCCCGAACACGGCAGGCCAGGCGCCCACCTTCTTGGCCAGCGGGTGCGACCCGGCGAACGCGGCGACGTACGCGGCCGTCAGCGCACCCGCGGCCTTCCCGCCGGCCCGCTGCCGCCACTGCTGCGCGGCGGCGGCTCCGGCGACCGCCAGCACGGCCCCGCCCAGCGGCCGCTTCCGGGTCCAGCGAGCCACGCCGTACCCACCGACCAGCCCACCCGCCGCGACCACAGCGCTGGGAACCCTCGCCATCAGTGCCTCCTGTGTCCCTTACGTCCTCATGGGCCCCACCGACACTACGCGCGCCCCGCTCGCGAGCGCAGACCTGAGCCCCTGCTTGTCAACTTTCATCTGCCGAGCTATATAAGAAGTCGTAGGGCATCGCACCCAGTGCCACCTGAGAGGAGTGACCCGTGATGCTCATGCGTACCGACCCCTTCCGCGAGTTCGACCGCATCGCGCAGCAGGTCTTCGGCCCCGCCCGACCGGGCCAGATGTCCATGGACGCCTACCGTTCCGGCGACGACTTCATCGTGCACATGGACATTCCGGGAGTGGACCCGGAGACCATCGACCTCGACGTCGAGCGGAACGTCCTCAACATCCGTGCCGAGCGCAGGTCCCCCGCCCCGGAGGGCGCGGAGCTGATCGTCGCCGAGCGGCCCACCGGCACCTTCACCCGCCAGCTCTTCCTCGGCGAGACCCTCGACACGGAGCGGATCGACGCCTCCTACGAGGCCGGCGTCCTCACCCTGCGCATCCCGGTCGCCGAACAGGCCAAGCCGCGCAAGATCCAGATCGCCGGCGGCAGCGAGCGCAAGCAGCTCGGCTCCTGAGCCGCGGCCGCGGCCGGCGCGGCCCATCACATCCCGGCGTTCCGCGGACGGGCACCCCCGCCCGCGGAACGCACTCACGTACCCGGACGGACGGACCTTTGGCGGAGGAGGCCCGCACCATGACGGTGACAGCACACCACCCCACGACCACCATCACGCGCGAACCGAAGGCCAGTTGGGCTGCCTTCGCGGAAAGGGTGAGGGAGAACGGCCAGTACCGCACGAGAGCGGAGGCGGAACAGGTCGCCCGGACAGTCCTCTCGGCGCTCGGCGGCCATGTCACGGCAGACGAACGGGTCGAACTCGCCGCCGCCCTGCCGGAAGAGGCGGCGAGGGTGTTCGCCTCGCAGATTCCCGCCGTCCGCCCCCTGACGGCGGCCGGGTTCGTCGACGCCGTGGCGGCCCGCATCGACGGCTCCACCACGGCCACGGCCCGCTGGGACGTCAGCTCGGTGCTGAGCGTGGTGGCCGACCTGGTGGACGAAGACCTGACGCGACGCGTGATCGCCCAACTCCCGCCGGGCTACGCCCTGCTGTTCGGCAGAGCGCAACTGGCACCGGCGTCGGGCGGCCCGGAGGGCCCCTCCGCATGACCCCAGCAATTAGTCCAAAAATCAACCGAACTGAGAAACCTCAAATGTTGATCAACGAGGTTGAACCAGGCGACGCGCGCTCAATAGATTTCCAACCGCACAAGGCGCCGCCGACCACGGCGCCGCAACCGCTCCGCGCATCGCTCAGCGAACAGCAACAGGGGGAACGAGCCGGCACACCAGGCTCGCCCGCCAGCACTGCTCGGCACGCCCACTCCAGGAGTGACCCCGCGTAAGCCGACACTCAGGGGGGTGCCGGACACGCGACTTCGTCCCCTCTACGACGACGACGCTCCTCCGGCCACCCGAACAGCGCTGACGACCGCTCAGCTGAACCGGAAACGCGGGGCACCGCAGAAGGGGTCCCGGGCGGCAGCACCACCAGGTGGCGAGAGCCACCCCCCACCAACTGCCGCCCGGCCCCACCGGCCGTACGCACCACGCCCTTCCCGAACCACCCGCAGCCGGCCACGCCGCTGCATCCCGGCCCCCGCGCCCCGGCCGCCCACCCCTGAGGCCGCCCGGCCAGGCCTCCTCGCGGTGGAGGGGAGTGTGTCAACCGCCGCACTCCACGAAACCGGGCGGCCTTGGGCGCCTCATAGGCTTGGGTCGCGTGAGATCCGGTGCGGCCGCCACAAGGACCAGAAAGCTGCCCGCAGCGTGGAAGAGCGCGGCACCGGAGGCGAAAATCCGGGCCTGTGCCTTGTTGGCCTCGTCGTACCCGTCCTCCGTCAGCGCGACCCGCTCGCTGCGCTGCTCCGTCCTGTTCCAACGGGAGTAGTAGTAACCACCGTGTCCATCGGTCTCGGTGTCCCGCGCCGACCCCGCGCCGGTCGCAAGAGCGAGCACCATGACGCCGCGTAAGCGCAGATCAATCCGGGCGGCAGGCTGCGCACGAACAACATCATGCGACCGGCGTTCGCGCTGCCGAGCAGAATCCGCCCACCCTCGGAGAAGAAGGTCCGCACCATGGCGCCGATGACGACCGGAAACACCGCGACAAACAGGGCGCCCACAGCGACGAAGGGAACCCTGCTCGGCCCGGGCAGCCAGGTCACCGCCTTAAGCAGCAGCGCAAGCACACACAGCACCCAGGCAAGAACGAAGTGAACCCGACTCCCGCGACGCAGCCCGGACAATTCTCCCCAGCCCATGTGCTGTCCGTCCCTCTCTGGTGGGTGCCAAATCAGCTCAGTCCACCACAGGGCTCAACTTCAGTGCAGTGGGGACCTCTTGAGGGCGTCTCGCACGAAAGCGCGCCACGCGTCAGCTCGTACGCCAATGACGGGACCGCCCACCCACTTGGAGTCATGTATGAGTACGTCATCCGCAACCACCGCGCACTCCACGCACTCTGTTCCGCTGCCGCCGCTGTAAGAGGACTTGAACCAGTTCGGTTGTGATGCCGTCATTGGGGCTCCTTGTGGATGCGGTCGATGAGCTCGGCTGAGGACTCCAGGTCGAGCGCCTGAGCGCTGAGGTACTGGAATGCCAACCTATAGCGCTCCAACTCCTGCGGCTTCTCCATGAAGAGGCCTCCGCCGAGGAGGTCCACGTAGGCGACGTCCAGCTCCGGAGACTGTCCGCGCAGGACGGCGAAGCTGCCGACGGCAGCCGCGTGAGCACCTCGAGTGAACGGCAATACCTGGACGGTGACATGCGGTCGTTGCGACATGGTCAGCAGGTGTTCGAGCTGCTGGCGCATTACCTCAACGCCACCTACCTGGCGCCGGATTGCCGCCTCGTCGATCACGCACCAGATGTGCGGTGGCTCAGAACGCTCCAGCAACTCCTGCCGCTTCATGCGGATGTCGACCATGTGCTGGACCTCGCGCTCACCGCACCGCACTTCGGAGGCCCGGTGAACGGCTTCTGCGTACGCGCGGGTCTGGAGCAGGCCGGGTACGTACATACAGGCGTAGTGGTCCTCGCGCACCACTTCGTCTTCGAGGGTGAGCATCAAGTTCATGGACTCGGGGATGGGGTCGGCGAGTGAGCGCCACCAGCCCTGGATCCTGGCCCCCTTCGCCAACTCGACCAGGGCGAGCCGCTCTGCCTCCGATGCTCCGTACTCCCGGCACAGTGCGTCGACGGCCGGCCATTTGACCGTGCCCTCTTTCGTCTCGTAACGGCTGAGCGTTGCCTTCGAGATGCCGACGCGCGCTCCGGCCTCCTCAAGGGTCAGACCCTTCAGCTCACGGAGGCGACGCAGGTCCGCGCCCAACTGGCGCCTGCGAGTGGTCGGTCCAACTGCCATGCCATCGGCCCTTCGTGTGGTCGGGTAGATCGTCGCTGTCGCGCGGGGTGGCGAGCAAGGAGGTGTGCGCCGGGGGCGCGCATCGCATCGCTGTGCTCCCGGCCCCCTCTTTGTGAGAGTTCCATTTTGAGAGTTTCACTGCAACGCTGTGTGGCTATGGAAACACGCAAAGTGCCGATTGTTCGCGTCTTCGACGGAGTGGGTGTGAACGCCGGACAGCTCACGGACTCCGCCGGCCGGCCACCAAGTGGACACTGGGAGCTGCCATTTCAGGCCGAGGCCGAGGGCCTGTCAGCTCTTCGGAGGCTTCTGCGGGCCCAGTTGGAGGACTGGGGCCTTCAGGAGGTCAGTGACGCTGCTCAGTTGTGCGTCGGTGAGCTCGTCGCGAACGTGATCAGGCACATCGGGCCCGGGACCCCCTCCATGCTCACCGTCTCCCTGTCCGGCGGGCGCCTGCGCATCGAGGTGCGCGACCCTGATCCTCGTGCTCTCCCCACGCTGACCGAGGTCGGACTGGATGCTGAGTCAGGGCGCGGCATGGCGCTGATCGACGCCGTCAGCGAGCGATGGGGTGTCGAAGTGACCGCGGACCGCAAGGTGACGTGGTGCGAGCTGAGCACTGCTCGCACCACAGCGCACCGCCAGGTCCCGGACGACGGCGTACCCGACCGAGCCCAGGCCCACTTCGAGGCGAAGAGCGGACAGAACTGACCGATCGGCCGGCCTACGCGCTCAGCTTGCCGTGATCGCCGAATATGTCCACACGTCGGCCGGTAGTTCGTGATCCAGGCGCCAGGTGATCGCCATGGGCTTGCTGCCTGTGTGGCCCTCGTAGGTGGCAGGCCCGAGGAGCATCCAGGGCTGGGACTTGCCTATGTCGCTGTTCTTGTAGCGGCGCATGAAGAGCAGGATGCTGCTGCCACGCTGCTTGTGCTCCCGGTAGCGCATGCCGGTAGGGGAATCCGCTGCCGTCGCGTTCTGGGACTCCCAGTGGAGGAGCGTCGGGCTCAGTGCGTAGTCCTTGTAGCGGATGGTTGGCGAGAAGTCCTTCTCGTTCTTCTCCAACGTGATCAGCAGTGCGTCCGTCCGTAGTTCCTCCACCCACTGCACGCCCTGTGCGAAGGTGCGGGGCATCTGCCCGCCGAAGCGGGCGACTCCGAGAGCGGCGAGGATCTCGGAACGGTTGTAGGCGCTGTGGACCTTCAACGGGACCCTGCTGAGGCGTCCGGAGAGCGGCACGGGTACATGGTCGGCCTGCTCCATGACGTGCGCCAGCACCTGGCGCAACTCGTCGCGGAACGTCCGCTGTGCGCGCAGCGACTCAAGCCCCTGCTGATAGCTGGTGAAACCGCCCGCGTTGTCCCAGAGATTGAAAAACAGCATGCGCGCGTACGACTGGTCGAGTGCGTCCAGTTTCTCGTACGGCGGCGCGTCATCCTCAAGGAGTCGGAGGTAGGCCTGGGCGCGCTCGGGGTCGTCGACGTGGAGGAACGCGTGTACCCGCTTCAGCAGTGCGTCCTCATCTGAGGGTGCGAACTCGTCGACCAGCCCGGCCCGGCGAAGCACGACCGTCCAGGAGTTCCCGCCCTTGTAGAGCTCCTTGATCTCCCGGCGGCTCTCCCGAAGGTAGTCTGCAAGGCGCGGGGTGCTGTACGCCTTCACCTCCTTCACCAGTGTCTTCACCGTCGCACCAAGCTGCGTCCGGATGTTGTCCAGGACGAGGTCTTTGGACTTGCCCTCAAGGATGATCTGGCAACCGGACGGCAGCTGCGGGAAATCGTGCTCTATGTGGTCGACGAGGCGATTCCGTGACAGGTTGGTCAGCGCACGGAACTGCTCCTCGAAGCGGAATTCCGCTCGGTGCTGGCCGATGAAGTCGAGCACCGTGAGCACAGGCTTGGTCTCGGTGCGGCGCAGCCCCCGGCCCAACTGCTGGAGAAAGACGGTGGCGCTGTTGGTGGGGCGAAGGAGCAGCAGTGTGTCGACGTCGGGGATGTCGAGTCCCTCGTTGAAGAGGTCGACGGAGAAGATCACCTGCAGCTTGCCGGCGGACAGGTCGGACAATGCTCGGGTGCGCGTCTCGGCCGAAGAGTCGCTGTCGAGCGCCACTGCCTGGAAACCGGCCTCCCGGAAGAAGCCCGCCATGAAGTGCGCGTGCGCTTTGGTCACACAGAAGCCGAGAGCGCGCATGCCGCCGGGATTGGACACCTTGTCGCGGATCTGCTTGACCACGATCCGGGCACGCGCGTGGTCGCCGGTGTAGAGGTTGCCGAGTTCCTGGTCGGCGTATGAGCCCTTCTGCCAGCCCAGGTTCGTCAAATCCGTGCCATCCGGGATGCCGAAGTAGTGGAAGGGGCAGAGCAGGTCGTTCTCGAGGGCCTCCCACAACCGCATTTCGGCGGCGATGCGGCCGTCGAAGAACTCGTCCTGGACGTTGAGCCCGTCCATCCGCTCCGGGGTCGCCGTCAGACCCAGCAACTCCCGCGGCTGGAAATGGTCGATGACCCGCCGATATGTGGTGGCCGTGGCGTGGTGGAACTCGTCGATGACGATGATGTCGAAGTGGTCGGAAGCCAGTTGCTCAAGCCGCTGGACGTTCAGCGACTGGACGCTGGCGAACACGTGATCCCAAGCCCGGGGCTCCATGCCGGCGTGCAGCAACTCGCCGAACGAGGCGTCGTCCAGGACTTCCCGGTAGGTGCGCAGAGACTGCTTGAGGATCTCCTTGCGGTGAGCCACGAACAGCAATCTCGGACGTCTGCCGTCCCAGTTTCGGGACAGGCTTCGGTAGTCGAGGGCGGCCATGACCGTCTTCCCCGTACCAGTTGCCGCGACCAGAAGGTTGCGGTGCCGCCCACGGATTTCCCGCTCCACGGTGAGACGTTCCAGCATGTCCCGCTGGTGCGGGAAGGGGCGTACTTCCAGGCCGGAGAGGTTGATCTTCAGATCGGTGCTGGAACCCTTGGCGCCCGCCTGGGCGAGAGCTCCGTCAAGTCGCTCTCCGTGCAGGTCGGGGTCGTAGGTCTCGAAAGCCGTGTCGTTCCAGTACGCGTCGAAGGTCGCCTCGAACTTGTCCAGCACCGCGGGTGTGGCGACGGATGACAGCCGTACGTTCCACTCCAGGCCGTCGAGCAGAGCGGCCCGGGAGAGGTTCGAGGACCCTACGTACGCGGTGTCGAAGCCCGTGTGGCGCCGGAAGAGCCAGGCCTTGGCGTGCAGGCGGGTGGATCGGATCTCGTAGTTGACCTTGACGGTGGCGCCGAAGTCGCGGACCAGGCGGTCAAGCGCGTGGCGGTCGGTGGCACCCATGTAGGTGGTCGTGATGACGCGGATCGGTACGCCCCGCTCCTTGGCGGAACGCAGGGCATCCTCCAGAACCCTTATGCCGTACCACTTCACGAAGGCGCAGAGCAGATCGATGCGGTCCGCTGTCGCCAACTCGGCCCGCAGTTCGGCACCCAGACTGAGGTCCTCCGGCGAGTTCGTGAGCAGCGAGGTCTCGGACAACGGGGTCAGCGGGCGGATCGCGTAGGCCCCCGGTGCCTCCTGCTTGGCGAGGGCCAGCAACTGCCGTGGGCCCTCGACGACTGTGCCCGAAAGGTCAGGCTCGCCGTGCTCGGCACCGCCGGTCTCCAGAGAGGACAGGATGTGGTTGGCGAAGCGAACCTGCTGGGTGGGCGGGAGCTGGTTCAGTCTGCGGGCTACCACCTCGCCGATGTGCCGTGCCAGCACATGCGGCGTGGACTCGGCGCTGACTTCCGCGTCGATGGCCTTCCACCCCATGGACTCGAGCTGCTTCAGCTCATCTCGCACATCCTGAGTGATCAGCTTCTCGTACACACCAGCGACAGGCTGCTGTCCCACTTCCCCGGCTCCCGCCACGATGCCCCCCTCGGCCACACGTCAACGTGGATCCGTTGTAACAGGTGGGGCTGACAACGGCGGGACCAATGGTCCTGTTCTCCCATCGAAGGCAGGACGGGTACGGACGATCGCGACCTTACTGGGTTGACACGATTTCATCACGAGATCTCCACAAGGCTTTGTGTTCGCGAGAAGATGTAGCACTCAAGCAAATCCATGGGGGGACCATGAGCCACAACATCACGCCCCCGCCTATGCCGCACTACGGGCCGCCGCAGCCGCTGCTTCCGCAGCCTCCGTCGGCAAAGAGCAGAACCGTCATCGTTGCCGTGGCCGCCGCGGTCGTGGCCGCGGTCGTCTCCGCCGCCGTCACGGCGGGCGTCGCCGGTGGCACCAGCGCCAAGGTGGCCCCCACTGTCACGGTCACCGAGACCGCTGGCGACGACACTGGCGACGCGGCGGCGGACGATGTGGCAGATCCGACGGATGAGGCCACGGACGACTCAACGAGCGGCGACAGCAGCGGCGATGCCTATGCGCTGACCGACAGCGTCACCTATGAGAACGATGTCGCTGTCACCCTCTCAGGAATCCGGCGGTTGGTGTCCAGCGAGTACGCATCGCCCGAGAACACCAACTACGTGCAGTTCACCATAAAGATCAAGAACGGCGGTACCGAGACCCTCGACACCACCGGACTCACCGTCAACTGCTCTTACGGAGAGGACGGGCGCAGCAGCGAATCGATCTTTGACAGCGAGCACGACCTTGACGGAGGTCCCGACACCAAGCTCCTGGCCGGAAGATCGATCAACGTGACATGGGGCTGCGAGCTGCCCAAGAAGCAGAAGATCATCCAGATCGAAGTGTCTCCCGACATGGATTCGGAAAGCGCGATCTTCACCGGCAACGTGAAGTAGGCGCCCGCTCCCCGTTCCGTGCAGGGATGGGGAACCGCTGATCCGTGCTTCGAGCCATGGCGTGTATACGCCGTGCTCAATGTTCACGGTCAGCCGACGACGGGGACCCGGCCATGGACTGACCGCTGATCGGTCTAGGTGCAGGCGTGTTCGTAGCGGATGTAGCCCTTCTGGCCGTCGCGTCGCGGACCCAGTTGTGGAAGTCGTTCCACCACGTGGCGGGGTCCGGGTCGGGCCCGTCTGCCGACTGGGCCAGGACGTTCCACGACCATCACCCGGCGGTCGTCCCTCGTCGAGCACACCGAAAGTCGGGCAAGTTGACGAGTGTGCTCACTCCGGGCCGGGGTCCGGCACGCCCAGCGGGCTCCGCATCCTCAGTCGGTCGCCGTAGGCCCAGAGCCCCCGTGGCAGGACGTGTACGGCTTGCCCGTGCCGCACCAGCAGGACTCGCCCCGTTGGGGCGGCCAAGGTACGGCTCGGCCTCTGGCCGCCAGGGTTGTGGCGTACTGGGGGAGCAGGGCCGGGTCGGACGGGGAGGTGCCCTCTGAGGCCGCGAAGGCCTCGTAGGAGGGGACCGTGCCGGTGACGATGCCCAGGTTGGCGGTGCCGGAGGCGGACAGTTCGCGCAGGGACGCCTCTATCGTCGCCAGGTGGGTCTCGTGGGAGGGGTACTCCGCGGAGAGGTCGCCGTACGCGCTGAGGAGTTCGGCCAGTTCCGCCGCCGGCCAGTGCAGGACGGCGACAGGGAAGGGGCGGGAGAGGGCCTCGCGGTAGGTGCCCAGCTCCGCGCGCAGGCGGGCGATCTCCGCCTCCAGCTCCGCCGGGTTCTCCGAGCCGAGGGACCAGACCCGTTTGGGGTCGTGCAGTTCGTCCAGGGAGACCGGGGAGGAGTGCAGGGTGTCGGCGAGCATGTCCCAGTCGTCGTGGGCCGCGCCCATCATGCGGCGCACCCGGTGACGTCCGAAGAGGAGGGGGTGCGTGGCGCGCGGGGGCTGCTCGGCGTCGGCCAGCAGCAGTTCCACCGCCTCCGTGAACGTCTTGTGCGCCGCCTCCAGCTCGTCGTGGGACTCCAGTGACTCCGCGACGATCACCCAGGGGGCCGGGTCCCTGGGCGCGGTGGCCCGAATGCCGTCGATGATCGCCCTGGCCTCCGCCTCGTGGTCGTACTCCCACAGGTTGGCGGCCTTCAGGGCGCGGACCAGGTGGGGGTTCTCCAGGCCGTCGTGGGAGGACAGCAGGCGGTCGTAGAGCGTCGTCGCGGCGGGGCGGTCGCCGGACAGTTCCAGGTGGGCCGCGGCCTGCAGGAGCAGGGCCTCGGCGTCCTCGGGATACAGGCCTGCGGTCCGCTCCAGGCGGGCGGCTTCGGCGGCGTGGTCGACGTTTTCGGCGGGCGTGTCGGGGCGCATGGGGGACACCGTACTGCCGGGCGGCGGCAACAGTCAGGTATCTGCAGGCCAGGGGGCCCGCACTATGGCTGGCAACCTTCGGCCGTCGCCCTTATGGTGCGCGCGGCCAGTGGTGGCGCCGGCGTCTGGAAGGAGGGCGGGCGTATGCGGGTTCCCGTCGTGCAGCACCGGACCCGGCGGAGGCGCGCGCTGCGGCGGCGGGCGCTGTGGACCGGGGGCGAGGTGCTCCTCACCGCGGGGTTGCTGCTTCTGCTGCTCGTCGTCCATCAGCTGTGGTGGACCAACCGGGAGGCGAGGCAGGGGGCCGCGCGGGAGGTTCGGGCCCTGGAGCAGGAGTGGGGGACGTCCCGCGCGGGTCGGGCGGCGGAGGGGGCGGCATCAGCGCCGGCGGACGGTGGCTCGGGGGCGTCCGGTTCCACCGGCGGGTCCGGTGCGTCCGGCGGGCGGATGGCGGGTGGCGGGGGCCCAGTGCCGGTGCCTACCGCCGTTCCCGGGCCGTCGCGGCCGGACTGGGCCCAGGCCTACGCCGTCCTCGTCATCCCCCGTCTCGGCCTCCGCGTGCCCGTCGCCGAGGGGGTCGGACGGCGGGACGTGCTCAACAAGGGGTACGTCGGTCACTACCCCGGCACCCAACAGCCGGGCCAGGCGGGGAACTTCGCGCTCGCCGGGCACCGCAACACGCACGGCGAGCCCTTCCGGTACCTCGACCGGCTGCGGCCGCGCGACCTCGTCGAGGTGGAGACACGGACCGCCGTCTACACGTACGCCGTCGACCGGATCCTCCCGCAGACCTCCGCGCGGGACGACGGGGTGATCCGGCCCGTGCCGAGGAGTCTGGTCGAGCCCGCGTACGGATACCGGAACCCGGGCTACTACGTCACCCTCACCACCTGCACCCCGGAGTTCACCTCCCGGTACCGGCTGGTGGTCTGGGGCACGCTCACCGCAATGCGGCCACGATGACCGCGCCGGCAGCGGCCAGCGCCGCCGAGACCACCATCGCCACGTCGGCGCCCCGGGTCAGGCTGCCCGCGGAGGTCGCGATGGCGATGGTCAGGGCCACGCCGGCGCACGAGCCGACGTAGCGGAAGGTCTGCTGGGCGCCCGAGCCCATGGCGGCCCGCTCGGGCGGGACCGACTCGACGGCCGCCAGGGGCAGCGCGGCGTTGAGGAGGCCGCTGCCGACGCCGCCGATCAGCAGGCCGGGGAGCAGACGGGTCCAGGTGCCGGAGCCCAGGGCGCCGAGCATGCTCAGGGCGGCGACGGCGTGCAGGACGAAGCCGAGGGCCAGTTGGCGGCGCGGGGGCATCCGGCCCGCCAGCCGCTTGGCCTGGAGGGCGACCACGAAACTCACGCCGGACCAGAGCAGGAACAGCCATGCCGTGTCCAGCGGGGACAGGCCGAGCGCCCGCTGGAGCAGCGCCGGGAGGAAGGTGAACAGGCCGATCACGGCCAGGCCCGTGAACAGTCCGCCCGCGGAGGAGGCCAGGAAGCGGCGGTGGCGCAGGAGGGAGAGGTCGATCATCGGGGTCGCCGAGCGGCGCTCCACCAGCCAGAACACCGCGGTCAGCGCCACCGTCGCGGCGAGCAGCAGACCCACCGGCGCCCGCAGCCAGCCGTCCCGGCCGAGGGTCAGGGCGGCCACGAGGGCCACCAGGGCCAGTCCGAAGGCCAGCGCGCCGGGCACGTCGGGGCGGCCGTGGCGCGGGGCGCGCGACTCCGACAGCGCGCGCGTGCCGAGCGCGGCCACGATCAGGGCCGCGCCGCCCAGCACGGCGTACGCGAGCCGCCAGCCGGGCAGCGCGCCCGCGAGCAGCGGACCCAGCGCGATGCCGCCGCTGACGAAGGCGCCCCATACGCCGGTCGCGTGGAGCCGGCCGCGCGGGCTGGGGAAGGCGTGCACGATCAGGCCCAGGCTGCTGGCCAGCAGGGCGGCGCTCGCCGCGCCCTGGGCCACCCGGGCCAGCGTGAACTGCCAGGTCGAGGTGGTGACCGCGCCGAGCACGGTGGTCAGGCCGAGGGCCAGGGTGCCGGCGAGGAAGACGCGGCGGCGGCCGTAGTCGTCGGCCAGGCTGCCGGCGACCAGGAGGAGGGCGGCCAGCCCCAGCGGGGTGCCGTTGAGCAGCCACGCCTGGGCGGAGAGGGAGGTGTGCAGGGCGGCGGCGGTGCCGGGGAGGGTGACCGCGGGCGCGGTGTACGTCATCAGGGCCACGGCGGTGGCGGCGCTGGTCAGGGCGAGGGTGGCTCGGGGGCCGGGGGGTGAGCCGGTACGTGCGCGCCGCGGGGGTGTGGTGCGGCGGGGCGCGGTGGGGCCGGCGTCCGGGCCGGTGGTGGCGGGCGTGCGCGGGGTGGCGGAGCCGAGTCCGGTCATGGCCTCGTCCTTAGAGTTCGGTGAATGAACCTAGCTTGTCCTCGCACCGTAACACCGTCGGTTCAGTGACCGAACCATTAGGTCGTAAAGTCGCTACAGTGGAGCCATGGCACTGGGCAAGGACTACGCGACGCAGGAGTGCTCGATCGCCCGCGCGCTGGAGATCATCGGGGAGCGGTGGACGCTGCTCGTCGTCCGTGACGCGCTGTACGGGGTCCGGCGGTACAACGACTTCCTCGTGCACCTCGGCATCCCCAGGGCGGTGCTCGCCGCCCGGCTCCAGACGCTCACCGCCGAGGGGATCCTGGAGAAGCGGCGCTACCAGCAGTCGCCGCCCCGGGACGAGTACGTCCTCACCGAACGCGGCATCGCCCTGTGGCCCACCCTGCGGGCGCTCGGCCAGTGGGGGCGCGAGCACTTCACCGAGGCCCGGCTGCGCTACTTCCGGCACGCGGACTGCGGCACCGAACTCGGGCCGTACGGCGAATGCCCCGCGTGCGGAACCGTCGTACCCGTCGAGGACGTCCTCATGGTGCCGGGCCCCGGACTCGACCCGGACCCGGCCGACCCGGTCAGCCGGGCGCTGCTGAGGCCGAGGCGGCTCCTCGAACCACTCGACCCGGAGCCCGCCGAACGGATCGGCTGACGGACGGGGAGGTGCGGCAAAGGGCGAGCATCACCAGCGGAAGGTAGGAAGGGGGGAGCGAGTGTGATCCGTGACCGGCTTCGTCGCCGTCCCCTCGCTGCCGTCGCGCTGCCGGTGCTGACACTGCTCCCGGTCCTGCTCCTGGTGCTCCAGTTCGCGCTGCTCGACCCGGGCAGCCTGTCCGCGACCGTCGCCGCCGGTGCGGCGCTCGTCGCGTGCGCCCTCCTCTCCTCGCGCTGCGCCCCCGTCGTCCCGCCCACCCGGGTGCGTACGGCCCTGCGGGAGCGGGACCGCCGTACGGCCTTCCTGCCGCAGCGTGATCCCGACGCGCCCGGCCGTCGCCGGCCGAGAGCGCCCGGGTGTGCTCCTACGACGACCGTCGTCGCGTAGGGCGCGTTTCCGCTGTTCCATCCACCCAGCTCGCCCTGCGCGGGTCGTCCTGCCGTCATGTCCCCGTTCCCGGCACGACGAGACCCCCGGAGGGCTCACCCATGTCCGTTCTCACCCACCTGCTCGAGCACCTGGTCGAGCAGCTCGCCGACCTGCTCCAGCCGTTGTTCCACGCCTCCGCGGCCGCCGCCGCGATCGTCCTGTTCACCGCGCTCGTACGACTCCTCGTCCATCCCCTCTCCCGGGCCGCCGCGCGCGGACAGCGGGCCCGGGCCGCGCTCCAGCCGAGGATCGCCGAGCTGCGGGAGAAGCACCGGAAGGATCCGCGGAAGCTGCAGCAGGCGGTGCTGGATCTGCACGCGGCGGAGAAGGTGTCGCCACTGTCGGGCATGCTGCCGAGCCTGTGCCAGCTGCCCGCCTTCTTCCTCCTCTACCGCCTGTTCTCCCGTCCGGCGCCGGCTGACGGCTCCGACGGGCTGCTCGGGCACCGGCTGTTCGCGGCGCCGCTCGGCGGGCGGTGGGCGGACGTCCTCGGCGACGGCCAGGTCTTCGGGGCGGCCGGGGGCGTGTACTGGGCGCTGTTCGCGGTCGTCGCCCTCCTCGCCGGCTTCGACTACCGGCGGGCGCGGCGGAGTACGGAGGTCCTGTCCGCACCCGGGGGTGGCGGTGCGGCCGGTGCCGGCGGTGCCGTCGGCGCGGTGGCCAAGGCTCTGCCGTTCATGTCCTTCTTCACGCTCGTCACCGTCGCCGTCGTACCGCTGGCCGCCGCGTTGTACGTGGTGACCAGTACGGCGTGGAGCACGGTCGAGCGGGTGCTGCTGTACCGGTGAGGTGGGCCGGAGGGACCAGGACCCGGTCCAGTACGTGAACCGGGTCTTGCGGAGTGGACGGGGGGCTTGGAGGATCGGACAGGCCTCCGACGGACGGTTCCGCCGCACCCGGATCGTGCCGCTCGGGCGGGCCGCCCGTGAGTGAGGGAGATGGGGAAGATGAAGCTGCTGCGAGTCGGTACGGCGGGTGCGGAGCGGCCCGCGCTGCTGGACGCGGACGGGACCTTGCGGGACCTGTCGGACGTGGTCCCGGACATCGACGGCGCCCTGCTCGCCGACGACGCCGCGCTCGGGCGGGTCCGGGCCGCCGCCGGGGCGGGGGAGCTGCCCGTGCTGGACGCGGCCGGGCTGCGGATCGGGCCTCCGCTCGCGCGGATCGGCAAGATCGTGTGCATCGGGCTGAACTACCACGACCACGCCCGTGAGACCGGTGCGGAGCTGCCCGCCGAGCCGGTGATCTTCTTCAAGGCGCCGGACACCGTGGTCGGACCCAACGACACCGTGCTGGTGCCGCGCGGCTCCACGAAGACCGACTGGGAGGTCGAACTCGCGGTCGTCATCGGGCGTACGGCCCGCTATCTGGAGTCCCGCGAGGAGGCCCTCGCGCATGTCGCCGGGTACGCGGTCGCGCACGACGTTTCCGAGCGGGAGTTCCAGATCGAGCGCGGCGGGACCTGGGACAAGGGGAAGAACTGCGAGACCTTCAACCCGCTGGGCCCCTGGCTCGTGACGGCGGACGAGGTGTCCGACCCGCAGCGGCTGCCGCTGCGGCTGTGGGTCAACGGTGAGCTCAAGCAGGACGGCAGCACCGCCGAGCAGATCTTCCCCGTCGCCGAAGTCGTGCGCTACGTCAGCCAGTTCATGACCCTCCACCCCGGCGACGTCATCAACACCGGTACGCCCGCCGGGGTGGCCATGGGCAGGCCCGAACCCAAGCCCTATCTGCGGGCCGGGGACGTGGTCGAACTGGAGGTGGAGGGGCTGGGGCGCCAGCGCCAGGTGCTCAAGGACGCGTAGGCGCCCAGCCGTTGGGGGCTCGGGAGGCCAGGGGCCGGGCGTTCGGGGCTCGGGGGCGGGCGGTCAGGCGAGGAGGGCCGCCACGCGGCGCCACTCCTGCCTGGGCAGCGCCTCGCGCTCGGCGCCCGCCACCACCACCTGGAGCGCCAGGTGGTCCGCGCCCGCCGCGAGGAACTCCTCCACGCGGGCGCGGATCCGGGCGTCGTCGCCCCATGCGAACACCGCGTCGACCAGCCGGTCGCTGCCGCCGTCCTTGAGGTCGTCCTCGGTGAAGCCCAGCCGCAGGAAGTTGTTGGTGTAGTTGGGCAGGGCGAGGTACATGGCGAGGTAGTCGCGGGCGGTCGTACGGGCGCGCTCGGGGTCCTCGTCCAGGATGACCTTCAACTCCGGTGCGAGCAGCGGGCCTTCGCCCAGGATCTCGCGGGCCCGCGCGGTGTGCTCCGCCGTCACCAGGTACGGCACCGCGCCCGCCGCCCGGTCCCGGGACAGCTCCAGGGTCTTCGGGCCGAGCGCCGCCAGCACCCGGCGCCCGGCGGGCACCCCGGCCGCGTCCAGGGCGTCGAGATACGCGACCAGCGCCGAGTACGGGCGGCGGTACTGCTCCGCGAGCTTGGCGTGGCTCACCCCGAGCCCCAGTACGAACCGGCCCGGGTGGGCCGACTCCAGCCCGGCGAAGCCGGCCGCGCCGGCCTCGGCGTCGTGCTGCCAGATGCTCTGGATGCTGGTGCCCACCGCGAGCCGCGAGGTCGCCTCCAGCAGCGGGGCGGCGTTGCCGGCGGCGCTGCTGCCGCCGAGCCAGGCCGTGCCGTAGCCGAGCTCCTCCAGCTCCGCGGCCGCCTCGGCGATCTCACCGCGCCGTGCGGGGTCCTCCGAGCGCAGGCCGATGCTCCAGACGCCGTACCGTCCGACCCTCTGCTTCAGCGGTGCTGCCGTGTCGCTCATCGTTCCAGTCCCTCCGGGCGGGTGCCGTGATCATCACGTCTACAGCCACCCCAACCCGGGGGAACGCGCCGATAATCCCCGGGCAAGCCGCGAAGGGGCTACTCGTCCCGCCCTTCGAGGAGCCGCTCCAGCGCCTCCACCACCAGCCGGTGGTCCTGGAGCTGGGGCAGGCCCGAGACCGTCACCGCGCCGACCACGCCGACGCCGTCCACCGTGACCGGGAAGGAGCCGCCGTGGGCCGCGTAGGCGTCGGGGTCCAGGCGGGAGGAGTCCTCGAACGTCGTCCCCTTGGCCCGGAAGCGGGCGCCGACCAGGTACGACGCCGAGCCGTACCGCTCCACCACCCGCCGCTTGCGGGCGATCCAGGCGTCGTTGTCCGGAGTCGAGCCGGGCAGGGCCGCGTGGAAGAGCTGCTGGCCGGCGCGGTGGATGTCGATCGCCACCGGGGCCTGTCGCTCCCGCGCCAGCTCCACCAGCAGCGAGCCCAGCGCCCAGGCGTCGTCGTGGGTGAACCGCCGGAAGACCAGACGGCGTTCCTGCGCCTCGAGCTCCTCGATGCTCGGGGCGCTCTCGGGAGACTTGGACTCGGGGGACTCGGGGGACTCGGGGGACTCGGGGGACTTGGGGGACACGGGGGATTCGGAGGACTCGGGGGTGGAGCGGGAAGCGGATCCGGAGGTGGACCTCGGTGTGGGTCTGTTCGTCACAGCGCCACCGCCACGCCCTCGCGGGCCGAGCGCCGGGCCGCCTCCAGCACGTCGAGCGCGGCGGCCGCCTCGCCGGCGGTCACCGGGTTCGGAGCGCCCTCGCGCAGGGCGGCGGCCACGGCGGCGTAGTACGCCGGGTAGTCGCCGGGCAGGGTCGGCACGGGACGGCCGCCCCCGGTCAGCGGGGACTCGCCGGCGCCGACGCGGCCCCACAGGGACTCCTCCTCCGTGCCCCAGCCGCCGGGACCCGGGCGACCGGGGCGCCGCCCGTCGCGCAGGTCGGCCTCCTGGGGGTCGAGCCCGTGCTTCACATAGCCGGCCCGCGAGCCCAGCACCCGGAAGCGCGGGCCGAGTTGGGCCGCCGTGGCGGAGACGTAGAGGTGGGAGCGGACGCCGTTCGCGTGCGTGAGCGCGATGAACGTGTCGTCGTCGGTCTCCGCCCCCGCCCGGCGCACCACCGACTCGGCGTACACCTGGGTCACGGGGCCGAACAGCACCAGCGCCTGGTCGACGACGTGGCTGCCGAGGTCGTAGAGCAGACCGCCGATCTCCACCGGGTCGCCGGATTCGCGCCAGCCGCCCTTGAGCTGCGGCCGCCACCGCTCGAAGCGCGACTCGAACCGCCATACGTCGCCCAGCTCGTCCTCGGCGATCAGCTCGCGCAGGGTGAGGAAGTCGTTGTCCCAGCGGCGGTTCTGGAAGACGGACAGCAGCAGTCCGCGCTCCTCCGCGAGGGCGGCGAGCTGTCGCGCCTCGTCCGCCGTACCCGCCACCGGCTTGTCCACCACGACGGGCAGACCGGCCTCCAGGGCGGCGGTGGCGAGCGGGACGTGCGTCTTGTTCGGGGAGGCGACGACGATCAGGTCCAGCTCGGCGGAGCGGGCGAACAGCTCGTCGGGGCCGGCGACGGTGCGGACGTCCGGGAACTCCGCGCGGGCCCGCGCCTGCCGCTCGGGGTCGGAGGTGACCACCGTGTCGAGGACGAGGCCCTCGGTGGCGGCGATCAGCGGGGCGTGGAAGACGGAGCCGGCGAGGCCGTAGCCGACGAGACCTGCGCGAAGGGGTGTGCCAGTCATGCGTCCTACTTTCGCAACGCTGTTGCCGAAGTGCAAGCGCGGGGGACAATGGGGGCGAGGAACCGGCCGGGAGTGAGGGTGAGATGGGCGTGGGTGCGGGCGGAGACGCGGGTCCCGGCAGGGGACCGGGCGCGAGTCCGGGTGTGGGGGCGGTCGCCCGCGTCGGGGCGGGGGCAGGTGCGGGGGCGGGAGCCGGGGCGAACCTGCTCGCGCTGCGCAGCCACAACACGGCCCTGGTGCTCGACCTGCTGCGCGGGGCCGGTGCCGGGGGCATCAGCAGGCTGGAGCTCGCCGAGCGCACCGGGCTCACCCCGCAGGCCGTCAGCAAGATCACCGCGCGGCTGCGCGCCCAGGGGCTCGCCGCCGAGGCGGGCCGGCGCGCCTCCACCGGGGGCAAGCCGCGCACGGTGCTGCGGCTGGTCCCCGAGGCCGGGCACGCGGTCGGCGTGCACGTCGACCGGGACGAGGTGCGCGCGGTGCTGGCCGACCTGAACGGCACGGTGGTCGGCGAGCGGCGCGGGCCCCTGCACGCGGGGGGCCCGGGGGCGGGTGCCGAGGTCGTGGTGGAGGAGGTGGCCCGGCAGGTCGAGGGCCTGGCGCCGCCGGTCGCCGAGTCCCTCCTCGGCGTCGGGGTCGCGCTGCCCGGACCGCTGGACCACCGCAGCGGGGTGCTGCACCGGGTGACCGGGTTCCCCCAGTGGGAGGGCTTCGGGCTGCGGGACGCGCTGGCGCGGCGGCTCGGGGTGCCCGTGGTGGTCGACAAGGACACCAACGCGGCCGCGCTCGGCCTCGCGGTCGCGAGGGGCGACGACGGCGGTGGTGCCGGGTCCTTCGCGTACCTCCACGTGGGTACGGGGCTCGGGGCCGGGCTGGTGATCGGGGGCGGGGTGCACCGGGGGGCGCGGACCGGGGCGGGGGAGTTCGGGCACCAGGTGATCCAGCTGGACGGACCGCCGTGCGAGTGCGGGGACCGGGGGTGCGTGGAGGCGCTGTGCCTGGCGGCGGTGGCACGCGGGGAGACGGAGGAGGCGGCGCGGGTGCTGGGCGCCGGGGCCGCGAACCTGGTGGGGCTGCTGGACATCGAACTGGTGCTGCTGGGCGGCCGTACGGTGGCCGCCGCACCGGACGCCTTCGTGGCGGGCGTGTCGGCGGTGCTGGCCGCGCGGGCCCGGCGCGAGGGTCTGCCGGGCGGCGCGGTACCGGTACGGCTCGCCCCCGGCGGCGAACGGTCGGTCGCGGAGGGCGCGGCCCAACTCCTCCTGGCCCCGGTGTTCGGCCGGGGCGGTGGCTGACGAGATCCGCCCGCCGGACGAGGGGTTTCGCGGGGCCGTTCGGGGCGCTCGGTCCCGTGGCGTCCTCCGGTCGCGTGGTCGCTGCGGCATGGTCATGTGTTCATGCGACTGTGCACGTCCCTGTCCCCCTGCCTTGCCGCAGCCGCCCTCATCCTGACCGGGCCGGCCCACGCCGACTCACGTCCCCTCGACGCCGGTTCGCGTCCCGTCGATGCCGGGGCGCGTTCCGTCTGTGCTGGTCCTGATGACCGTCACTTCCCCATCAGCAGCCGCATCCACGGTGGCCCCGACCGCTACACCGCCGGAGGCGGATACGGCACCTTCTCCATCGACCTCACCAACACCACCTCCGTCACCTGCGCCGCCATCCACCCGGTGGTCGTCCTGGTCGACGCCAAGCGCGCCCTGAAGGCCGGCCAGGCCCGGCTGGACTTCTACGACGGCTCCCGCCCCCACCCCGTGCGCTTCGAGACCACCGACCAGGCCGAACTCGTCGGCCCCTTCGACGCGGGGCTGCCCGGCTTCACCGTGGGTCCGCGCAAGACCGTCACCGTGAAGGCCCGCCTCGCGATCACCTCCGACGCCGTGGCGAACGAGGTCACCGCGAACGCGGCCGTCGTCCAGCGGCACGACGACGACGGCGACTGGGTCGGCCAGTCCGACGACTACCGCTTCCGCATCGACTCCGGCACGGTCACCGCCCCCGGCACGGTCACCACCCCCGGCACGGTCACCGCTCCCGGCACGGCCACGCCGGAAACCGGCCCCCCGGCCACCGCCACCTCCACCACCGCCTCTTTGGTCCCCACTCCCACGCCCTCCCACGACGATCCGACCCTCGCCGACGAACTCGCCCGGACCGGCCTCACCACCCCCCTCGGCGTGATCACGGCCACCGCCCTGCTGCTCGCCGCCGGCGGCACGCTCGTACTGACCTGGAGGCGCCGCTGAGACAAGGCGCGCCGTGCTGGGCGGAGCCCTGACCGCCGGACCGTTTCGGCAAGATCCGGCCACTGGCTAGGCTGGGCGTACGCAGGCCCGCGTACGGCAGGAGACCCCGCACATGGCAGACCGCAAGCCCATCGAGTCGTGGCTCACCGACATGGACGGTGTCCTGATCCACGAGGGCGTCCCGATCCCCGGCGCCGACGCCTTCCTGAAGAAGCTGCGGGAGTCCGGCCGCCCGTTCCTGGTGCTGACCAACAACTCCATCTACACCCCGCGCGACCTGCACGCCCGGCTGCGGCGCATGGGCCTGGACGTGCCGGAGGGGAACATCTGGACCTCCGCCCTGGCCACCGCCCAGTTCCTCGACGACCAGCGGCCCGGCGGCAGCGCGTACGTCATCGGTGAGGCGGGCCTGACCACCGCGCTGCACGACATCGGGTACATCCTGACCGACCACGAGCCCGACTTCGTGATCCTCGGCGAGACCCGCACGTACTCCTTCGAGGCCCTGACCAAGGCCGTGCGGCTCATCAACAACGGCGCCCGGTTCATCGCCACCAACCCCGACAACGTGGGCCCGTCCGTCGAGGGCGACCTGCCCGCCACCGGCTCGGTGGCCGCGCTGATCACGGCCGCGACCGGCAGGAAGCCGTACTTCGTCGGCAAGCCCAACCCGCTGATGATGCGCGCCGGGCTGAACGCGATCGGGGCCCACTCCGAGACGTCCGCCATGATCGGCGACCGCATGGACACCGATGTGCTCGCCGGTCTTGAGGCGGGAATGCGCACGTTCCTGGTGCTGAGCGGAGTCACCCAGCCCCAGGACGTCGACCGCTACCCGTTCCGCCCGTCCGAGGCCGTCGACTCGATCGCCGACCTGGTCGAACGTATCTAGCGCTCACCGCTCCCACCCACCACACCGCGCTCACCCGAACGGAGCACAACGCGTCCCGCGCGGATGCGGGGCGGGGCCATCGGCAGTCTCCTGGTACCCGGAGGTTGTTCACGATGGGTCCACTACGCCTCACCGTCTGTGCGGGACTGCTGGCCGCCGCGGCCCTCGTGCCCGCGGCGCACGCGGCGGACCACGCGGCCGACCGTGCGGCTGCCCTGCGGGACCGCGTCGCGCGCGCCCCCGCCGCGCCGGTGCTGCCCGTGCCGGCGGCGCCCGCGCGCCCCCCGGCGCTGCCACCGAGCCCGCGATCGAGTCCGCGATCGAGCCCTCCGCCGAGCCCGCGGACGTCCGCCCCGCGCGCCGTTCCCGCCGCCCCCGGCACCTTGCATGCCGTGACCGGGCTG
>NZ_BMVJ01000008.1:253909-255302 GCF_014650655.1 Streptomyces anandii JCM 4720 | reverse complement strand
GTCCTGACGGGAGCCGCCGCGGCCTCCCTGCTGCTGCCCAGGCTCCTCGGCGCGGCCCGCCGCGCACGGGGCACGGAGCGGGGGAGTGGTCGCGATGCCCGGCGGTGAACGGTCCCGGGCCACCGCCCGCCTGCTGACCGGACTGGCCTGGGTGGTGCTGCTGCTCGGCCTGTGGCTGTGGGGCCGCGACCTGACCGACGTACGGCAGGCGCTGTCCGGACCGGCCACGGGCGACATCGCGGCGGTCGGCCGCCCGGCCGGTGACCAACTCCCGCCCGCCGCGGACCCGTTGAAGGACGCCCTGCCCCGGCTCCTGGAGATCCCCGCCCTCGAAGTGCGCGCCCCGGTGGTGGCCCGCACCCCGGACGCCGACGGCAGACTCGCCCCACCCGCCGAACCGGCGGGCGCGGTGGGCTGGTACGGCGCCGGCGTGAAACCCGGCGCGCCCGGCACCGCGCTGCTGATCGGGCAGGCCGGCACGGCGGCCGGGGACGCGGTGTTCCGCGGGCTCGGCGCCCTGCGTACCGGCGCCACGGTCCACATCACCCGGAGCGACGGCACGGCCGCCGACTTCACCGTGGACCGTGTCGACCGCGCCGAGCACACCGGGCAGTCGCGGCCCGCCGAGTCGGCGGACGCGCGGCTCGCCTCGGCCGTAAGGGGGCCGGGCCGCGCCGAGTTGCTGCTGGCGACGTACGGCGGGGCCACGGACGTGGTGGTCCACGCGTATCTGACGGGCACGGGAACCTGAGCCGGGACCCCGGGACGACCGGCCGGCCGACGCACCGGCCCGGTCGACGGCCCGCTCCCCCGGAAGCCGCCGACCGGGCGGGCCCTCGACCGCGCGCGCCCGGGCTGCGGGAGTAACCCGGCGACCGGCGCGGGAGGTTCGGAGGTCTGGTGGTCTCTGGGGTGAGCCATGTGGGGGGTAAGGCACTTTAGAACGAGTGGGCCGTCCGGGCCCAGACCTGTGACGCCCGCTCGTTGTGCCAGCATGGGAGACGGCCTGGCCGAGTGCACCGAGAGGGAGCCGCATGTACGGCATGAGGGGGCTCGGTCCGCGCGCCCGCAGGAGGCGGACACGGGCGTCCGCGGCCGTGTCGGGGGCGGTGCTGGGGGCCGTGCTGCTGGCCGCCGGCTGCTCCGCCGCGGACGGCGCCGGCGGCCACCACGGAGGTACGGGCGCCGCCGCGATCACCCAGCAGCCCAAGGAGGCCGACCCCTTCTGGGTGAATCCGGACAGCCGGGCGGCCCGGCAGGTGGCCGCCTACGCCGAGGAGGGCCGCGGGGCCGAGGCCGCGCAGATCCGCAAGATCGCCGAGCAGCCGACCGGCGAGTGGATCGGCCCGGAGAACCCCGAGCGGGAGGCGCGCGGCTTCACCGAGGCCGCGGA
>NZ_BMVJ01000008.1:246746-253883 GCF_014650655.1 Streptomyces anandii JCM 4720 | reverse complement strand
GCGCGCGGGCCGCACCGCCCTCCTCGTCCTCTACAACATCCCGCACCGCGACTGCGGCCAGTACTCGCAGGGCGGCGCCGCCGACGGGGACGCCTACCGGGCCTGGATCGACGGCGTGGCCCGGGGCATCGGCGACCGGCCCGCCACCGTGGTCCTGGAACCGGACGCCGTGCTGCACCTGGTGGACGGCTGCACCGAGGACGCCTTCGAGGAGGAGCGCTACGACCTCCTCAGCGGCGCGGTGGACCGGCTCAAGTCCCTGAAGAACACCAAGGTCTACGTCGACGCCGGCAACGCGGGCTGGGGCCACCCCGACGAGATCTTCGAGCCGCTGGAGCGGGCCGGGGTCGGCCGCGCGGACGGCTTCGCCGTCAACGTCTCCAACTTCTACTCCACCGGGGAATCCCTGGCGTACGGAAGGCGGTTGTCGGCGAAGGTCGGCGGCAAGCACTTCGTCGTCGACACCAGCCGCAACGGCAACGGCCCCTACACCGGCGGCGATCCGGACGAGCGCTGGTGCAACCCGCCCGGCCGCGCGCTCGGCGAGCACCCCACGGCGAGGACCGCCGACCCGCTCGCCGACGCCTACCTGTGGGTCAAGCGGCCCGGCGAGTCCGACGGCACCTGCAAGGGCGGCCCCAAGGCGGGTGACTGGTGGGCCGGCTACGCGCTGAGGCTGGCCCGCGCGAGCGGCTGACCACGGGACCCGTACCCACCCACCTCCCTACGGGACCTTCACCCACCTCGCCTTGCTCGGCGTGCCCTGGTCGTCGTCCACGAAGAGCATGTACCAGCCCGGCTGCACCAGGTTCCGGTTCTCCGGCACCGTCACCGTGAGGCGGTCGCCGGAGGCCGTGAAGCCGAGGGCGATGGAGCGCTGGTCGACGTCGGTGACGTGGGTGGAGGCGCTCGGCCGGATGAGCCGTACCTTCCTGATCGCCGAGGCGTGCCGCGAGACGAAGGTGCCCGAGCCGCCGCGCGTGAGGGTGCGCGGGCCGCCCGACAGCGAGGGCCGCGCGTCCCGGTACAGGTAGGGCGGGGTGTAGATCTCGATGCGCTGCTCGAACCTGCCGGGCCTGGTGCCGGCCTTGTCCCCGTAGAGCGGGTCGGAGCCGAAGAACATCACCCGGCCGTCGGGCAGCAGGATCGAGCCCGCGTGGTAGTCGCGGCCCACCAGCGGGTCGGCGACCCGTCGGAAGGTGCCTGCCACCGGGTCGTAGAGGCGTGCCTGGAGGATGTCGGAGCCGCCGCGGCCCCGGTAGTCCTCGGAGCCGCCGGAGACCAGCACGGAGTCGTCCGGGAGGATCGATGACTGAGGGTAGCGGGTGCCCTTCTCCAGCGAAGGCCCGTCGGTGAAGCGCGGGTTGGCGGCCTTGAGGTCGATGAGCCGGGTCCGTCTGCTGGACAGCGAGGACTCGCCGACCCCGCCGCCGCCGATCACCAGGAACCGCTCGTCCTGCGCGGGCGGCAGCATGACCGTGCCGGAGGTCTCCATCCGGTCCGGGTCACCGAGCCCCGGCAGCCTGGTGAACCTGTTGCTGTCCACGTCCCAGACGCCCGGGTCGCGGCCCACGTCGTCCGGGCCGTAGCCGGCGTTGGAGCCCGAGTAGAACAACTTGCCGTCCGGCAGCAGGAACAGCGCAGGATAGGTGGGGAACTGACGGACCTTCGGGGTGTATGCCCACTTCCTCGTCGCCGGATCGAAGACCTCGTTCTTGCCCGGCACCAGCTGGCCGATGTCGTCCAGGCCGGAGACACCGAGGACCTTTCCGTCGCCCAGGGTGGTGAGCGTCGGGTACCAGCGGGCCTCGTTCATCGGGTCCACCTTGATGTACTTCTCCGCGACCGGGTCGAACTCGTAGGCGTCCCTGATCCCCTGGAAGTCCTTCTTGTCCAGGGCGAGTTTCTGCGCGATCCCGTAGGTGTTGCGGGCGTCGGCGCCGGTCAGTCCCCGGATCCGGTAGTTGTCCTGGGTGCCGGTCTCGTACTTCGCGCCGCTCCTTCGCGCCTCGACGTAGATGCGGCCGAGGCCCGGGGTGTTGCCGAGGAACCTGCCGGTCCTGCTGTCGAAGTTCTTCTTCGCGCGCGGGACCAGCACCGGGTCCTTGGAGATGAACGTCCTGCCGTTCGCCCTGCCGGTGAAGCTCGTGCCCGCGGGCAGGGTGACCGGCTTGTCCGGGTTCTCGTTGTGGACGATCATCAGGCCGCCGGCCTTGGTGACGTCCCCCTTCAGCTTCTCGTACCGCTTGGTGCCGCCCGCGATGAGGATCCTGCCGTCGGCGAGCTGGGTGTGCCCGGTGCAGAACAGGTCGCTGGGCGTGGGCACCTTCCTGATCGTGCCCCTGACCGGGTCCCAGACGCGGCTGTCGAATCTCTTGACGTCGAAGTTGGCCTGGTTGTTGCCGGAACCGGCGACCAGCAGCACCTTGCCGGTGTGCAGGAGCACCGCGTGGATGGTGTCCTGGCGGTACTCCTTCGGGAACTCCACGATCTCCCAGTGGCCGTTGGCCGCCTTGTACTCGGGCCTGTTGATCTCGTACCGGTGGTAGCGCTCCGAGCCGAAGCGGTAGAGCCAGGGCCCGTTCATCGCCGCCAGGGCGGCCACCACCACCGCGCCGGCCCCGAGCCTGCGGGCGCGGCGGAAACGACTGCGGTCCCTCATCCCTCACATCGCCCCGCTCCCCGCGGACTGCCCAGGGCGACGCGCATGGTGTGCTCACCCGTCCCCTCGGCGGTGACCCGCCCGGCCCCGGCCCAGCTGGGCCGCCGCTGCGGAACGCGCGCCGCGCGGCCGGCGGGCGGGGACGTGACCGCGCGGGAGGGGGGTGGGGCTGTGACCGCGCGGGAGGGGGGTGGGGCCGTGACCGCGCGGGAGGGCGCGGTGCTCCGCCGGGCCCGGCGCAGGGTCCAGCGCCACGCGAGGATCGGCGAGGCCGTGATCAGCAGGGCGAGCGAGGCCCAGACGAGCATCGCCGGGTGGGCGTGCCCGAGGAGGAGACCGGCGGCGATGGAGCCGCCGAAGACGACGACGAAGAACCAGTGCACGCGGAACGTCCCGAACAGTGTGTCGGGGCTCGCCGACTCGCCCTTCGGGGTCACCACGAACCTGCTCCGGCGCCTCAGCACGGCGTCCATCAACGAGCGCGCGTAGATCGGGGCCGAGAGCGCCGACATCACCATGCCGGCCACCCCGCCGGAGCCCTCCGGCTCGTGCGGGGAGACGTTGTGGCGGCGGTTCCAGACGTACAGGCCGATCTGGAGCGCGGAGGCGTTGCCGTACAGCATCAGCCAGACGGTGGGGTCGATGTTCACGCCCGAGGCGCCGAGGCCGAGGAAGAGCGCGCAGCTCAGCGCGGCCAGGATCCAGTTGAGGGCCGACATCGGATAGAAGATGATCATCATGGTGTAGTTGAGGAGGCGGCCCGGCGGCAGCGAGCCGAAGCCCTTCCAGTACTGCTTGAGGATCGTCTCGTACGTCCCGCGCGACCAGCGCAGCTGCTGGGTGAAGAAGTCCGTCCAGGCGGCCGGGCCCTCGCCGACGGCGAGCACGTCGGGGGTGTAGACCGACCTCCATCTGCGGCCGGTGGCCGGGTTCTTCGCGCGGTGCATCTCGAAGCCGGTGGCCATGTCCTCGGTGATCGAGTCGTACAGCCCGCCGATCTGCCTGATCGCGCGGATGCGCACGGCGTTGGAGGTGCCGACGAACATCGGGGCGCCGTAGCGGTTGCCGGCCCGCTGGACCAGGGCGTGGAAGAGGAACTGCTGCGACTCGGCGGCCTTGGTGACGAAGGTGTCGTAGTTGCCGTAGACCTGCGGGCCGACGACGAAGCCGACGTCCGGGTCGCGGAAGTAACCGAGCATCCGCTCCAGGTAGTTGGGCAGCGGCACGTGGTCGGTGTCGACGGAGGCGAAGAAGTCGTAGGCGTCGCCGTGCGCCTGGAGCCAGGCGTTGTAGTTGCCGTGCTTGGTCCTCGCGCGGTGCGGTCCCGCGGGCCGGTTCCAGCGCTCGACGCCCTTGCGGGTGAAGTGGTGCACGCCCAGGCGCGCGCAGACCGCCTTCACCTCCTCGTCGTCGCCCTCGTCGAGCAGCCAGACGTGCAGCAGGCCCCGGTGGCGCAGCCGGACGGCCGCCTCCAGGGTCCTGGTCACCATCTCCAGCGGCTCCTTGCCGGGCACGTAGGTGGTGAGGAAGGCCACCTTGGTGCCGGTCTCGGGCACGACGGGCACGGGGTCGCGGGCGACCAGGGTGGCGTGCGCGTTGGACAGGACGTTCAGGAAGCGGAAGAACTCGATCAGGCCGATCGAGACCAGCATCACGACGTCCAGCGCCGGCAGGAAGCCGTGGTCCGGGTGGTCGCGCTCGGTCCAGTGCGCCGGCCGCATCAGCCAGGCCAGCAGGACCAGCGAGAGCAGCGGCGCGGCGGCCAGCATCAGCGCCACCCGGACGCGGTGGGGCTCCCGCGCGACCAGTGAGCGGTAGCGCACCCGGTACGGCCGGTCCGGGTCGGGCCGGGTGAGCGGTCCGGCCAGGCGGCTGTAGTGCTCGTAGTCGTAACCGGTGCCGGCTCGGCGCGCGCCGGTGGGCGTCGGCGTCATGAGTCATCCCCCCACACGCGCGGACCGGCGCGTGTTGATCGGTTCACTGCCGTTGCATGGCTGCCCCCCTCGGCGGCCGCCGACGCGCGAAAAGCCCCTTCTTCTCAAAACGGACAGGCGTGCGATCGTGGGACGGGCGGTGGTCGGGAGCACCGTTTCGGGTCCTGTAGAGTTACGACGTCAGCAGGCGCCGCTAGCTCAGTTGGTTAGAGCAGCTGACTCTTAATCAGCGGGTCCGGGGTTCGAGTCCCTGGCGGCGCACGGACGAAGAAGGCCCCTCGCGGAAGCGGGGGGTCTTTTTGCTGGACGCCCGTCGGTGCGTCGTTACGTCATTCGGACCGTCAACATGCGCGCCCCGGCGACCGTTGTGAAACTGATCAACGTGCGCAGATCCTTTAGTGTCCGTACGAAATGTGATGCGTATCGCACGCTTCTCGTGGCGGCCGTGACCGCCGCCGCCCTCGGCGCGGGCCACGCGGCCCCGGCGGGCGCCGCCGGGCATGTCCCCGCCCGGCCGGGCGCCGTCGCGGGCGGCGACGACGTGGAGACCCCGCAGGGGGAGCCGGCCCCGCTGTACGGCCCGGTGGGGGAGCCGGTCAAGACGGGCACCCCGGCCGTGGTGAACGCCACCACCCGTAAGGCCATCCTCGCCAGGGCCAAGAAGTGGATCAGCGCCAAAGTGCCGTACAGCATGTACGCCTTCTGGCCGGACGGATACCGCCAGGACTGCTCGGGCTTCGTCTCGATGGCCTGGAACCTGCCGCGCAACGAGTGGACGGGCAGCCTCGCGCGGTACGCGGTCCGGACCACCAAGGCCCGGCTGCAGCCCGGCGACATCCTCCTCTACCACAATCCCACCGACCCCCTGAAGGGCTCGCACGTGGTGCTGTTCGGCGGCTGGAGCGACCACAGGCACACCCGCTACATCGCCTACGAGCAGGCGCCGCCGCGCACCCGGCGCAAGGTGACGCCGTACGCCTACTGGAGCCACTCCTCGCGGTACGTCCCCTACCGCTACAAGGGCGTCACCCTGGGTCTCGCCGGCGCGAAGGGCGCCCCGGCGGCCGCGCCTCAGCCCCGGCCCGCTCCGGCGCCCGCCCCGCTGCCCGCGCCCGGCTATCCGGGGAGCGCGATGTTCGGGCCCGGCGCGGAGAACGAGTACGTCACCCGGCTGCGGGAGCGGCTGGTGGCCAAGGGGTACGGCCACCTCGGCCCGGCCGGGCCCGGGCCGGGCTGGTCCGAGGCGGACCGCGGCGCGGTCGAGGCCTTCCAGCGCGACCAGGGCTGGCGCGGCGGCGCGGCGGACGGCCACCCGGGACCGGAGACCTGGCGGCGGCTGTTCGCCTGAGACGAGGCACGTCCTGGAGACGGCCCGAGAAGTGACCCACTGTCCTGAACCGTCTGGCGCGGAGGCTGGAGGCTGGAGGCAGGTATGGCAAGCACGAGCACGACGACTTCCGCCGTCCCCGATCCCGAGGGGTGCGAGCGCACACCGCCCCCGGGCGGCCGGGCCGGCCGCCTCGGGGCGCGGCTCATCCAGAACGAGGCGACCACCGAGATCCCGGTGCACCTGCTGTTCCGGGACGACCCCTGTCCGGATGTGCCGCCTGTCGCGTCCACGGTCGTCGGCGGCCGGCGCGGCACCGGTGAGCAGCCGCGCTTCTGGCGCCGCCGGGTGCCCGCGCCCGCACGACCGGTGGCGGGTCCCGACCCCGGCCCGGTGGAGCGACCGGCCCGGGTGCTGCCGGGGGCGGTGGGGCTGCTGGCCGGGGCCTGCGGGGCGGCGGGCTGTGTGCTCACCTCCTGGTGGGCGGGCGTGCTGCCGCCGCTCGTGGAACAGGTGCTGCGGCTGCCGGCCGGCGCGGGCGCCGGGCTCGGGCTGCCGCAGTGGGCCGCGTACGCCGGGGCCGGGGCCCTCGGGGTTTCGGGTTTCGGCGGGCTGCTCAGGGGCCGGACCGGGCGGGCGTGGGTGCTCGGTCTCTTCGGCGGCTACCGGGGGACCGTCCGGCGCGCCGGGCTGATGTGGGTCAACCCGCTGGTGCGCAGGCGCCGGGTCGACGTACGGCTGCGGCACTGGCGCGGCGGGCCGATGCCGGCCGCCGACGCGGACGGGATCGCGCTGCGGGTGGCGGTGCTCGTGGTGTGGCGGGTGCGGGACACCGCGCGTGCCGTGCTCGGCGTCGACGACCACGAGCGGTTCCTGCACGCGTGCGTGGAGTCCGCCCTGGCCCGGGTCGCGGTGGCGGCCCCGGGCGGCACACGCGCGGCGGAGACGGCCGGGGAGGCGCTGACCCGGCTGGTGGCGCGGGAGACGGCGCGGGCCGGTCTCGAGGTGCTGGCGGTCCGGCCGGCCACGGTGGAGTACGCCCCCGAGGTGGCCGGGGCCATGCACCGGCGCAGCGTGGCCGCGCTGGACGCGCGCCGGGATCTGACGGTCGGCCTGTGCGCGCGGTGCCGGCAAGCCGACCCTGAGATTGGTATGGACATGTTCAACTAACGGCAATACGCTGCGACTTGGTCCAGACCTGAACTCCCGCAACT
>NZ_BMVJ01000008.1:245643-246723 GCF_014650655.1 Streptomyces anandii JCM 4720 | reverse complement strand
CCCCCCGCACAGCACTGCACAGCTCACTGAAACTCCCCACGTTCTCCAGGAGCGGCAGCATGCGCACCAAGGCCAAGTTGTACGCGGCCGTGCTGGGCCTCACCACCGCCGGAGCCTTCGTGCTCTCCACCGGCGGCGCCAGCAGCCACGGCTACACCGACCTCCCCATCAGCAGGCAGAAGCTCTGCGCCAACGGCACCGTGACCAACTGCGGCGGCATCCAGTGGGAGCCGCAGAGCGTCGAGGGCCCCAAGGGCTTCCCGGCGGCCGGGCCGGCCGACGGGCAGCTGTGTTCCGGCAACAACAGCCGGTTCGCCCCGCTCGACAGCCCGCGCACCCCCTCGGGCGGCGCCTGGCCGACGACGAAGGTCACCGGCGGGCAGAGCTACACCTTCCGCTGGCAGTTCACCGCCATGCACGCCACGACCGACTTCAAGTACTACGTGACCCGCCAGGGCTGGAACCAGAACCACGCCCTGACCCGCGCCGACCTCAACACCACCCCGTTCCTCACCGTCCCCTACGGAGGTCAGCGCCCGCCGGCCACCCTCAGCCACAGCGGCACCCTGCCCACCGGCCTGAGCGGCCACCACATGATCCTCGCCGTCTGGACGATCGCCGACACGGGCAACGCCTTCTACGCCTGCTCGGACGTGACCTTCTGACCGGCCCCGGACGTCCAGGCGTGACCGGGTGCACGTCGAAGGGCCCCCGCTTCCGCGAGGGGCCCTTCATCTGTGCGCCGCCAGGGACTCGAACCCCGGACCCGCTGATTAAGAGTCAGCTGCTCTAACCAACTGAGCTAGCGGCGCATGACTCCCGCCGTCCGCTCTTCGCGGCCGGCGACGAAGAAAATACTACCTGGTCCACGAGGGTGCTCGTGACCCCCCGGGCCCGGCCCGGTTCCTAGATCGCCAGTGACAGCATCACCGGTGCCGCGTCCCGGTTCAGCTGTTCCGCCGCACGGCGCAGCCGGTGCGCGTGCTCGACGGGCAGCGACAGGGCCAGGCAGCCCACGGCGGAGCCGGCCGTGACGGGGACGGCGGCGCACACCGTGCCGACCGCGTACTCCTGGAGGTC
>NZ_BMVJ01000008.1:235800-245616 GCF_014650655.1 Streptomyces anandii JCM 4720 | reverse complement strand
GAGCACCGGGACCGTGGCGGGCTGGGCCTCCAGCCGGGAGAGCAGCACCTTGTCGCTGGTGATCGTGCGCGAGGTCAGCCGCGTCATGCGGTACCGGGCGAGATGGTCGCGACGGCCGTTGTGGTCGAGCTGGGTCAAAAGGCTCTTGCCCACCGCGGTCGCGTGGGCGGAGCAGCGGAAGTCGAACCACTCGTTGACCGCCGGGGCGGCCGGCCCGGCGGCGTACTGGGTGACGCGGACCTCTCCGTCGACGTACCGGCTGATGTAGACGGCCGCGCCGAGCGAGTCGCGCAGCCGGTCGAGGATGCGCTGGAGCTGGTCGCGCAGGGCCTGCTCGTGGCCGCGGGCGGCGCCGAGGCGGGCGAGGGCGGCCCCGGTGACGTAGCCGCCGTCGGTGACCTGCTCGACGTAGCCCTCGCGGCGGAGCATGCGCAGCAGCGCGGTCAGCCGCTCGGGGGCGAGGCCCGTGCGGCGGCCGAGCTCGGTGTCCGTGACCCCGGTGGAGTGCCGTGCCACCGTCTCCAGGACGCGCAGGGCGTCCTGGGCCGAGTGGTACGGGGCGGTCGGCTCGTGCTTCAGCGCCACGGTCTCCCCCTGCGCTCGCTGTCTGGGCCGTGATCCGGTCAGCCAATCACCTCCACGGTAACGGTCAAACGCCGTTCGGTGAGCCGGCGTTGGAGAGATTGGGTCCCGGCGCGGCCGCGCTCACCGCACCGAGGTGCTCACAGCACCGCGCCGAGGAACTCCCGGGTTCGCTCCTGCTCCGGGTCGCCGAAGATCTTCTCCGGGGACCCGGCCTCCACCACGCGCCCCGAGTCGAACATCAGCACCTGGTCGGAGATGTCCCGGGCGAAGCCCATCTCGTGGGTCACGCACAGCATCGTGATGTCGGTGCTGCGGGCGATGTCGCGCAGCAGGTCCAGGACCCCCGCGACCAGCTCCGGGTCGAGGGCCGAGGTCACCTCGTCCAGGAGCAGCACCTGCGGCCGCATGGCCAGCGCGCGGGCGATCGCCACCCGCTGCTGCTGCCCGCCGGACAGCTGGGAGGGGCGGGCGTCGCACTTGTCGGCGAGGCCCACCAGCTCCAGCAGCTCCCGTGCGCGGGCCTCCGCCTCGTCCCTGGACATGCCGAGCACGGTGACCGGGGCCTCGGTGATGTTCCTGAGCACGGTCATGTTCGGGAACAGGTTGAACTGCTGGAAGACCATCCCGATCTTCTTGCGGATCTCCCGGACCTGCTTGGGCGGCGCCGGGAAGAGCCGCTCCCCGTCCACCGTGATCGTGCCCTCGTCGGGCCGGGTCAGGGTCATCAGCATCCGCAGGATCGTGGTCTTGCCGGAGCCGGACGGGCCGATCAGCGTGACGTGCTTGCCGGTGTCGACGGAGAAGTCCAGCCCGTCGAGGACGGTGTGGTCGCCGAACCGCTTGGTCACGTTCTCCAAGCGGATCAGCTCCGTGGTCCCGGAGCCCGGGGAGCCGTCGGGGCCGGGGTTCGTCGGAGGTTCGGGGTTCTTGGCGGTGTCAACGGACAAGACGTCGCTCCAGTGCTCGCAGGAGGAGGGAGGCCAGGTAGGAAACGAGGATGAAGGCCACGCCGATCACGGTCAGCGGCTCGGTGAACTGGAAGTGCTGCTGGGAGAAGAGCCGGGCCTGCCCGAGCATCTCCAGCACGGTGATCGCCATCAGCAGCGGCGTGTCCTTGAGCATGGAGATCACGTAGTTGCCGAGCGCCGGGACGACCCGGCGGACCGCCTGCGGCAGGATCACCGCGGTCCACGTCCGCCGCCACGGCAGGTTCAGCGCCGTCGCCGCCTCCCACTGGCCGGCCGGCACCGCCTCGATGCCGGCCCGGTAGACCTGCATCGTGTACGTCGAGTAGTGCAGCCCGATCGCGAAGACGCCCGTGGTCAGGGCCGAGAACGTCAGCCCCCACTCGGGCAGCACGTAGAAGAGGAAGAACAGCTGCACCAGCAGCGGGGTGTCCCGCACGAACTCCGTCACCGCGCCCACCGGCCAGCGCACCCACCGGCTCGGCGTCCGCATCAGCAGCGCCCACACCAGGCCCAGCGCGAACGAGATCAGCGAGCCCAGCGCGAGGGCCTGGAGGGTGACCAGCAGACCGTCCCAGAAGTGCGGCATGAAATCGCGTACGGCGCCCCAGTCCCACTTCACGCCACACCACCTCCCGCGGCCCCGACGCCGGTCGTCTCGGCGCGCTTCGCTTCACGCGCGCCGGCCTCGTTCAGCAAGTCCTTGCCGACGCCCCGCTTCAGCCGCTTCTCCAGTCCCCGCATCAGCCGCGTCAGCGCGAAGGCGATCACGAAGTAGATCAGCAGCACGTACGTGTAGATCTCCGCGCTCTCCTGGAGCGCCAGGCGCACCAGGTTGCCGCTGAAGGCCAGGTCGCCCATGCCCATGACCGACACCAGCGCGGTGCCCTTGAGCAGCTCGATCAACAGGTTGCAGAAGGAGGGGATCATCTCCGGCACCGCCTGCGGCAGCATGATCAGCCGCATCCGCTGCCAGGGCGTGAAGCTCAGCGCGATGCCGCCCTCCCGCTGCGCCGGGTCCACCGCGTTCAGCGCCCCGCGCACGATCTCCGAGCCGTACGCCCCGTAGGTCAGCCCGAGCGCGAGCGTGCCCGCCCACATCGGCACCAGCTGCCAGCCGAAGGCGGGCGGCAGCACGAAGAACACCCAGAAGATCATCACCAGCGCGGAGGTCCCGCGGAACACCTCGGTGTAGAAGCCCGCGACGAAGCGGACGATCCACAGCCGGTGGGTGCGGGCGACGCCGACGACGAAGGAGACGGCGGTGGCCAGCAGCGCGCTGAGGACCAGCAGCTGGACGGTGGTCCACACACCTTGGAGTACGAGTTCCCAGAGTCCCTTGGTCATCCGCCGCACAGCTCCTTCGCGGTCAGAGCCGTCATCTCGTCCTTCGTGAAACCGAAGGGCCGCAGGATCCGGAGCAGCTCGCCGCTCTTCTTCATCCGGTGCAGCTCGGCGTTGAACGCGTCCCGCAGCCGCGTCTCGGTCGAGCGGAAGGCGAACGCGCCGCCGTCGACGTGCGGCTCGCCCTTCACCAGCGGCGCGAACGGCTTGGTGGCCTCCGCCTTGGCGGACTTCTTCACCACCTCGCGGACGGTGATCGCCGTACCCGCGAAGACGTCCACGCGTCCGGCCTCGACGGCGTTCAGCCCGGCCACCTGGTCGGGCACGATCAGGATGTCGCCCTGCTTGTAGCCGGCCTCCACCGCGTACTGGATCTCCGCGTATCCGGTGCCGGTGGCGAACTTCGCCTTCCTGCGCACCACGTCCTGGTAGCTGTGCAGCCCGAGCGGGTTGCCCTTGCGGACGATGAAGGAGTCGAGCATCTGGTAGTCGGGGTCGGCGAAGATCACCTGCTCGCAGCGCTCGGGGTTGACGTACATCCCGGCGGCCACGACGTCGAACTGCTGGGAGTTCAGGCCCGGGATGAGCGAGCCGAACTCGGTGGGCACCGGCTGCACCCGGTCCACCCCGAGGCGTTTGAAGATCACCCTGGCCAGCTCGGGCGCCTCACCGGTCAGCCGCCCGTCCTTGTCGATGTACCCGAACGGGATCTCGCCCGCGATGCCGAGCCGCACGACGCCCTGGGCCCGCAGCCGTCCCAGCAGGTCGCCGCCCTCACGGGTGGACGCCGTGGCCACGCGGCTGCAGCCGGCGGCGCCCAGCGCGCCGAGCGCCGCGACCCCCGCGAGCAGCGACCGGCGGCCGGGGCCCGCCGGCCCCGCTGTCCGTCTGCCTTTACCGAGTGCAAGTGGTGGAGCCATGGGCGCGCGGCTACCCAAGCGCATCCGGGCCATGCCCCGCGGTGTGTGGAGGGGCGATGGTGAAACGGTGACCGTGCCGCAACGGGAGGCTGCGCCGCGTGCACGGGGTACCCGAGCCGTGTACCGCCACCACGACGGCAGAAAGGTCGGTCATGACGGCACTCGGAATCCTCTACCCGGGCCACTTCGCCGAGGACGACTATCCGCGCATCGAGCAGCTCCTGGGCAGTGACATCCGGGTGGACGTGGTCCACACCGCCATCGGCGAGGGCGTGTACCGGCCGGACGCGCTGCGTGAGACGGGCTCGGCCGGGAGGCTGGCCGAGGGGGTCGAGGCGCTGCGGCTGTCCGGCGCGGAGGCGGTGGTGTGGGCGAGCACCGCGGGCAGCTTCACCCACGGCCGCCAGGGCGCCCACGACCAGGTCCGTACCCTCGCCCGCACGGCCGGGATGCCCGCCTCCTCGACCTCCTTCGGCTTCGAGCACGCGCTCCGCGAGCTGGGCGTACGGCGGGTGGCCGTCGCGGCGGCCTATCCCCAGGAGGTGACCGCCCTCTTCACGGACTTCCTGCGGGACGCGGGCCTGGAGGTGGCCGCCGCCCACAGCGCGGGGGTCACCACGGCCGCGCAGGTCGCGACCTGGGGCGAGCCGGAGGTCCTGGAGCTGGCCAGGGCGGCCGACACCGCCGAGGCCGAGGCGGTCGTCCTGCCCGACACCGCCCTGCACACCGCGTCCCACCTCGGCGTGCTCGAGGAGGAGCTCGGCAAGCCGGTGCTCACGGCGAACCAGGTGAGCGTGTGGGAGGCGCTGCGGCTGACCGACCGGCGGGTCAACGCCCCTGGTCTGGGAGCCCTGTTCACGCGGGAGCCGATCGTCCAGGTGTGAGCGCGGGCGCGGGTTGCGGGCACCGCCGCGGGGGCGTTACCTGGAACTGTCCGGCGGTGCGACGACGACCACGTCCGGGGTGACGGCACGGCCCGAAGCGGGCCGGCGGCCCTTGTCCGGCCCCACCGTGCCCGTCAGCGGCCCGACCGTTCCCCGCAGCGGCCGCCGTCGCCGCCGTCGTCCAGTGTCCGACGCGGAGGTGACCGAAGGTGAAAGCCGTCGTCTACGAAAAGCCCTTCAGCGTGACGGTGAGGGACGTCGACGATCCACGGATCCAGCACCCGAACGACGTGATCGTACGGGTCACGTCGAGCGCGATCTGTGGATCGGACCTGCACATGTACGAGGGCCGCACGGCCGCCGAGTCCGGCATCGTCTTCGGCCACGAGAACCTCGGCATCATCGAGGAGGTCGGCAGTGGTGTGACCTCGCTGTCCCAGGGGGACCGTGTGGTGATGCCGTTCAACGTGGCCTGCGGGTTCTGCAAGAACTGCCTGGCCGGCAAGACCGGCTTCTGCCTGACGGTGAACCCCGGGTTCGCGGGCGGCGCCTACGGCTATGTGGCCATGGGCCCCTACACCGGCGGGCAGGCCGAGCGGCTGCGGGTGCCGTTCGCCGACTTCAACTGCCTGAAGCTGCCGCCGGGGGAGGAGTTCGAGACCGACTTCGTGCTGCTCGCCGACATCTTCCCCACCGGCTACCACGGCTGTGAGCTCGCCCAGGTGAAGCCCGGCGAGAGCGTCGCCGTCTACGGCGCGGGCCCGGTGGGCCTGATGGCCGCCTACTCGGCGCTGCTGCGCGGCGCGGCCAAGGTGTTCTCGGTCGACCGGGTGCCGGAGCGGCTCGCCAAGGCGGAGGAGATCGGGGCCATCCCCATCGACTTCAGCAAGGGCGACCCGGCCGCCCAGATCAAGGAACAGACAGGAGGAGAGGGCACCGACAAGGGCGTGGACGCGGTCGGCTACCAGGCCACGTCCCACAAGGACACCAGCCACGAGGAACCCGCCGTCGTCCTCAACACCCTGGTCGAGACGGTACGGCCCACCGGTCTGCTCGGCATACCCGGCCTGTACGTGCCCTCCGACCCGGGCGCGCCCGACGAGCACGCCAAGCACGGCCAGCTCCTGGTCTCCATCGGCAAGATGTTCGAGAAGGGCCAGCAGATGGGCACCGGCCAGTGCAACGTCAAGCAGTACAACCGGCAGCTGCGCGACATGATCATCGCGGGCCGGGCCAAGCCCAGCTTCGTGGTCTCCCACGAGCTCCCGCTGGACCAGGCCCCACAGGCCTACGAGAAGTTCGACAAGCGCATCGAGGGCTACACCAAGGTGGTCCTCCACCCGGGACACGCCCTGGCCGCCTGATCCGCCGACCGCGGGGGAGAGGCCGCCGCGACGCGCGGCGGCCTCTCCCACGTCCCGACGCCCCGGGAGACCGAGGAACAAACCCGCACGGCCCCCTGTTGTCGCCCGTCAGGGCAGTACACGCACGACGGCAGGAGGCACACCCGTGGCAGACGAGATACGTGGCGAGGTCCGCGGCAGCGCGCCCGTACCGCTGTCCGTACTGGACCTGGTGACCGTGGGCGCGGGCCGCACCGCGACCGACGCGCTGCGCACCAGCGTGACCCTGTCACGGCTCGCGGAGAACCGCGGCTACCACCGCTACTGGGTCGCCGAGCACCACTCCATGCCGGGCGTCGCCTCCTCCTCCCCGGCCGTGATCCTCGCCCACCTCGCCGCCCACACCGAACGCATCCGCCTCGGCTCGGGCGGCGTCATGCTGCCCAACCACGCCCCGCTGGTCATCGCCGAGCAGTTCGGCACCCTGGAGGCCATGGCCCCCGGCCGGATCGACCTCGGCCTCGGCCGCGCCCCGGGCACGGACGGCGCCACCGCCGCCGCCCTGCGCCGCACGGAACTCCCCCAAGCTCTCGGCTCCGCCCGAGCAGGGGGGACCCCCATCCACTCGGGCGCCGACGACTTCCCCCAGCAGCTGGCGGAGCTGGTCCGGTTCCTCGACGACGACTTCCCCGACGGCCACCCCTACCGCCGTGTCCACGCCGTGCCCGGCCCGGTCCAGGCCACCTCGCCCGGCGGGGTGCAGTCACCGCACCGCCCGCCGGTCTGGCTGCTGGGCTCCTCAGGCTTCAGCGCCCGCCTGGCGGGCATGCTCGGCCTGCCCTTCGCCTTCGCCCACCACTTCTCCGCGCAGAACACGATCCCGGCCCTCGACCTGTACCGGGAGTCCTTCCGCCCGAGCGCGGTGCTCGACGAGCCGTACGCCCTGATCGGCGTCGCCGCCCTCGCCGCCGACGAGGAGCGCGAGGCCCGCCGCCAGGTGCTCGCCGCCGCGCTGAACATGGTCCGCCTGCGCACCGGCCGCCCCGGCCTCGTGCCCACTCCGGAGGAGGCGGAGGCGTACGACTTCAGCCCGATGGAGCGGGAGTTCGTCACCTCCTGGAACGCCAACGTCGTCCACGGCACCCCCGACGAGGTGCGCGCCGGACTCGACGACCTCCACAAGCGCACCGGCGCCGACGAGTTGATGATCACCAGCAACGCCCACAGCGGCGAGGTCCGGGTGCGCTCCTACGAACTCATCGCGGACGCCTACGGGCTGCCCGCGAGCTGATCCCGGCCGGCGACCCTCAGCGCCGCCCGCAGGCGTGGTCGTCCAGCAGTTCGGAGATACGGTCCGGTGACACCGGGCGGGAGTACAGCCATCCCTGCCCGGTGTCGCAGCCGATCCGCCGCAGCCGGCTCGCCTGGTCGGAGGTCTCCACGCACTCGGCGGTCACGGACAGCCCCAGCCGGTGGGCGAGCTGGATCATCGCCTCCACGATGACCTCGTCCGCCGCCCCCGTGCGCTCCTCGTGCTGGAAGCCGCGTACGAAGGAGCCGTCCAGCTTCAGCACGGACACCGGCAGACGGCTCAGATACGCCAGGTTCGAGTAGCCGGTGCCGAAGTCGTCGATGGCGATGTGCACGCCCATGTCGCTCAGCGCCCGCAGCGTCTGGAGCGGCCGCCCGGCCGAGCCCATCACCGCCGACTCGGTCAGTTCGAGCTGGAGGAGATGCGGGGCGAGCCCGGTCTCCGCGAGCACCTCGGCCACATCCGCCACCAGGTCCGAGTCCCACACCTGCCGAACCGCCACGTTGACGCTGACGAAGATCGGCGGCTCGCCGGGGTGGTCCAGCTGCCAGCGGCGGGCCTGGCGGCAGGCCGTGGCGAGGATCCAGCGGCCGAGCGGCACGATCGAGCCGTCCTCCTCCGCCAGCGCGATGAACCGGTTCGGCGTCAGCACCCCGAACTGCGGGTGCCGCCAGCGCACCAGCGCCTCGACCCCGCGCAGCCGCCCGTCCTCCATGCCGACCAGCGGCTGGTACTCCAGGGTGAACTCACCGCGCTCGACGGCCGCGCGCAGCGTGGAGACCAGGGCCTGACGGGTCATCCGGTGCGCGTTGCGCTCCGGGTCGAACAGCGTCCAGCGGGCCCTGCCGTCGGCCTTCGCCCAGTACAGCGTCGTGTCGGCGGCCTGCATCAGCGCGGTCGCCGAGGTCCCCTCCGTCTGCCGCTCGACCACTCCGATCGACGCCGACACCGACAGCCGGCGCCCGGAGATCTCGAACGGCGCCTGGAGGGCGGTGAGCACCGACTCGGCGAGAGCGGCGAGTTGCTCGGTGCCGGTCGAGTCCTCCACCAGCAGCGCGAACTCGTCGCCGCCGAGCCTCGCCACCAGCGGGGCGCTCGCGCGGCCGTAGCCCGCCTCGTCGGCGCACCGGGTGAGCCGCTCGGCGACGGCCGCGAGCAGCCGGTCGCCGATGCGGTGGCCGAGGGTGTCGTTGATCGCCTTGAAACCGTCCAGGTCCAGGTAGCACAGCCCGATGCGGCCGGTGCCGCCGCGCTCGTACGACCCGGGCTCCGGCTCCGGCTCGGATTCCGGCTGCGACCCGGCCTCCAGCGCGGCCGACAGGCGCTCGAAGAACAGCGTGCGGTTGGGCAGCCGGGTCACCGGGTCGTGGCTCCGCAGATGCCGCAGCCGGTTCTGCAGTTCGCGCCGGGCGCTGATGTCCGTGAGGGACAGCAACACCCCGCCGGACCCGGCGGGCAGCGGCGCGAGGGTGACCTGCACCCACAGGGAGCGGCCGTCGGGGTGCTTGAGCAGCCGGGTGCAGCGCATCCGGGCCTGCCGGCCGCGCAGGACCTCGCGGTACGCGTGCCAGGCGCGGGCGTCGGACGTGAGGTCCACCAGGTCGGCGGCGACCTGCCCGGCGAGCTCGTCCGGCGGGGTGCCGAGCAGCGCGCCGCACGTCTCGTTCGCGCTGACCACCAGCCCCTCGCGGTCCACCACGGCCATGGCGAGCGGGGCGGCCCGGAAGGCGGAGCGGAAGGAGGGTTCGGCCGGTGCGGTGAATTCCGTACGGACGGGGGCGGGTTGCGCCATCGGAGTGAAGCCGACCGTGCGCGCGGTGGCGGTCCCGCCGGCCGCGGCGGTCGCGCCTGCCTCCTCGCCGACCGGCGCGGGGGCCACCGCCGCCGCGAGCGCGTCCGCACCCGGAGCCTTCGTAACATCACCCTGTGTGACATTCAGACGGCTGAGGTCTGCCGCGGGCGTCGGCCCTTCGGACGTTCCGCTCACCGCTCGCTCCCGCCGTGCACTCGGTCTTCGTATCGGTCTCGTCGGGTGGCCGGCCGGGTGACTGACGGCCGCCGGGCCCGTGTCCGCGCAGGAAAGTGCCAGGAAAGTGTGCCGATCATAGATGCTGGCGCCTGACCCCTTCCAGCCACTTGCCGGTGTTCGCCGGCGCGCGGCCTTCGTGACAGATCGTTTCTGCCCGCACCTGGACGGGTTCTTCGTCCGGCCGACCACTTGTGACGTTCCGTGAGTGTTCCGGGGTGTCGTCTTCCCCGGCCGGTACACGGCAGCCGTCCCTCGTGAAGCAGCGCCTCTCACCCTTCCGGTGCAGACAAACAGGGCGTACCCCTACAAACTCGCACAGGCTGGGTGCGGTGTCCCCGCGAACCGCACCCGGAGGTCCCCGTGCCGCGTCAGCTCCCCCTGAAGGCGCTCGGCCGTGACGCCCTCAAGGCGCTGAACCAGCCCCAGGCACGGCC
>NZ_BMVJ01000008.1:234308-235769 GCF_014650655.1 Streptomyces anandii JCM 4720 | reverse complement strand
CCGACTGCGCAGCACCGCCGCGGTGTTCACCACCCTGTCGGCGGTCGCCGCCACCTCGATCCTGACCGGCCCCTCGGTCGCCGAGCCCTTCTCCACCGCCCCCTGCGCCCTCCACCGCACCGACGCCCACCACTCGGAGGGCGTGGACACCTGGAACGCCTCCTACGTGCGGCCCACCCGCTCGCTGGACGCCGTGATGGTCTTCCTCTCCTTCCCGGACTCCGTCCCGCTCACCACGCCCGCCGAACTCGCCGCCGACCACTTCCCGGCCACCAGCCGCTACTTCGAGCGGGCCTCCTACGGGAAGTTCACCCTGCGCCCGCACCCGCTGCGGCGCTGGATCCGGATGCCGCGCCCCTCCACGGCGTACGCCATGCACCGCGACTGGAACGCCCGGGACCGCGCCGCCTATCTGCGCGACGCGCTCTCCGTGGCCGACCCGCAGGTCGACTTCTCGCGCTACGACGTCGTGTACCTGGTCGCCGACCCCGACGCGCCGGGCGTCGACTCGGACGCGACCAAGGTCGTCAACCTGGACACCCCGCTGCGGGCCGACGGCAAGGACATCCGGCGGGTGGTGACGGTGTTCGAACGGCATCCGCCGGACCGGCTCGTCCTCGCCCACGAGACGGGCCATGTCTTCGACCTGCCCGACCTCTACCACCGGCCGGCGGACGGCAAGGGCGACTGGGACACCTTCGTCGGGGACTGGGACCTGATGGGCAGCCAGTTCGCCCTGTCCCCGGACCTGTTCGCCTGGCACAAGTGGAAGCTCGGCTGGCTGGACCCGCGCCAGGTGACGTGCGTACGGGGCACGGGACCGACCCGGCTCACCCTGGAGCCGCTGGAGGCGGGGCCGCGGGGCTCGGGCGAGCCGGCCGCCGCCGGGCCCGCCGCGAGCGGGCCGACCGGGCCGGCGGGGCCGACTGGGCCGGCGGGTCCGGCGGGTCCGGCGGGTCCGGCGGGTCCGGCGGGACCGGCGGGTCCGAGCGGGCCGGCCGGGCCGAGCGGGCCGGCCGTGGACGCGTCGGGCGTGGAGTCGTCGGGTGCCGCCGCGCCGTCGTTCGGGCTGGGCAGCGGGACGAAGCTGGCCGTGGTGCGGACCGGGAGGGACAGCGCGCTGGCCGTCGAGGCGCGGACGCAGATGGGCAACGACGCGGGCGGGTGCCGGTCGGGGGTGCTGGTCTACCGGGTGCGCGGCGGGGCCGAGTCCGGCGGCGGGCCCGTCGAGGTGATCGACGCGCACCCGCACACCCGGGCCTGCTGGGAGAACTCCGTCTACCCGCAGCTCGCCGACGCCCCGGTCGCCGTGGGGGAGACCTTCACCGTGCCCGGGGACGGGGTGCGCGTGGCGGTGGAGAACCGTACGGCCTCGGGGGCGTACACGGTCACGATCACGCCGGGATGAAACAGAGATGGCGGGCAACTCGCGTGATCACGCGAACTGCCCGCCATCGTCAT
>NZ_BMVJ01000008.1:217625-234273 GCF_014650655.1 Streptomyces anandii JCM 4720 | reverse complement strand
GGACTCGAACCCCGGACCCGCTGATTAAGAGTCAGCTGCTCTAACCAACTGAGCTAGCGGCGCCTGCTGACGTCGTAGACCTTAGCATCCTGATCGGCGGGAGGAAAAATCGAAATCCGTACGGCCGCGCGGGCCGCCCGCACGGCCGCCCAGAGCAGGATCTCCGGGCCGGGCAGCCAGGGGTGACGGGTGTCCGGGGCCACCAGCCAGCGGGAGGCGGCCGGCTTCCCGCCCGGGGCGGGGACGGTCACCGCGTCGCCCGTGCCGTGGCACAGCAGCGGCGGAACGGCCGCGGTGCGGCCGCCGCCGGCCTGCCTGCCCCGGGCGCCCCACTCCTCCCACTCCAGCAGCGAGGGCAGCCGGTGCGCGGTCCCGGGCGCGGTGAACAGCAGCATCCGCCCGCGGTGCACGGCCACCGGCCCGGAGCCCGGACCCTCGGCCCACAGCCGGTCCAGCATCCGGCGGCCGAACATCGCCGGCGCGTTGACGACGTCGAACGCCGTGCCGCAGGGCAGTACGACCGGTGCGTCGGGGCGTTCCCGCCAGAGCGCCGGCGTGCTGCGGGGATACGTTCCTGCCGAGGCCAGCCAGGCCGCGCCGTCCGGGGTGACGGAGGCGGGGTGGTCGGCGAAGGGTTCGTTCCCGGTGCAGGTCATGTCGGTTACATCTACCGACTGTGAGTGACCGCTTCCACTCGGTTGCGGGAAACCGGGACAAGGGGAGGGGAGGCGGAGTATCTTGCCCGCCCGGCATATGCCCGAGGGGCGGGAGCCTCCGGCCGGCCCGGGTCACATGGGGTCGGCGGGGTTGGCGTGCACTCCGCCCTCGACCCCGCGCAGCAGGTCACGCCCGAAGTCGACCATCTTCTTGGCGTAGTCCTCGGTCCACTCGGCGCGCTCGGCGATGTCGGCGGGGCTCAGCCGGTCGAAGCGGCGCGGGTCGGCGAGCTGCGCCGCCGCGATCGCCTGGTACTCCACCGCGCGGTCGGCCGCTGCGCGGAACGCGAGCGTCAGCTCGGTCGCCCGCGCCAGCAGCGCCCGGGGGTCGTCGATCGACTCCAGGTCGAAGAAGTGCTCCGGGTCCGCGGCCGCGGCGGCGGGCTCGAAGAGCAGGGGCGCGGGGCGTAGCCGCGGTTCGTTGCGACGCGGCGTGGGCTCCGCCATGTCGTGTCCTCCTCGTACGGTTCGGTTGGCGCCCACCCTGAGGAAGGGCCACCGTCCATTGTCGCGCGCGGACGCAAGAGGGCGGTCCGGCCCGCCTGTGTCCATCGGCCGCCTGCGGCGGCGGGCCGGGCTCCGTCCGGCGGGCCGGCCGGGGCTGCGCTGATCGCCCGCCGGGCGGGTGGGGGTCACGGCCGCCAGGTCACGCGGTGTTCTCCGAGATGCGCCATCACCGCGTGGTTGGCCTCCCAGCCATCAGGGGCTGCGACCTTTGGCCGCCTCCGGCGGCGTGCCGGACTCCGTCCGGCGGACGGGGCGCGGCAGCCGGGGCCGTCCGGGCGGGCACCGAAGGTGTCGGTCACGGGCACCAGACCACTCGGTGCTCGGACCAGTGATCCCATGTGGACATCATCGCCTCCCAGCCATCAGGGAACTTGACCGTGACGCCCAGTTGGACCGGTTCTGTGGACGGGTGGTCGTCCAGGAGGTCGCTCACGCCTGCCCGGCAGACCACGATGCACGCGTGGCGGTGGCGGGAGGCCAGGACGCACAGGCGGCCGGTCTCCAAGTGGAAGGCGGTGGCGTCGGGGCGGCCGGAGAGCGGGTGCAGCACCACCGTGACGTCGAACTCGCGGCCCTGGAGCCGGTTCGCCGTGTCCACGGTGACGTCCGTGACGCCCAGCCCGGCCAGCGCCGCCCGGACGGCGGCCGCCTGGTCCCGGTGCGCGGTGCCGACCGCTATCCGGCCGGCGGTCAGCGGCACGGGCTCGTCCGGCGCCCGCTCCGAGACGGCCGTACCGCCCCGGGCCAGCAGCCGTGCCACGACCGACGCCACCGCGCGCACCGCTTCCGGGTCCGTGCGCGGGGTGTGCCGGGCGGGCAGCTCCAGCAGGCCCCAGCCCGACTCGGCCGCCTCGTCGATCACCCGGTCGGGACCGGAGCCGTCCGACGGCACCGCGAAGGCGAGCCGCCGGTCGCCCGGCCCGGTCCCGCTGCGGAAGGGCGTGTACGGGTAGAACGCGTCCGACACCAGCGGCGCCGCCGACGCCGGGAGCCGCCAGGACACCGGCAGCCGGTGCTGCGGCAGCCGCGGATTGTGCGCGAGCAGGGTCGTCACGGCTGACGCCGAGGGGGCGTAGGACAGCCCCGCCCACTGCTCGCTGCCGACGATCGCGAACGGGTCGAGCTGGCCCGGGTCGCCCACGAACAGCGCCCTCTCGAACAGCCCGGCCACCGCGAGCAGCGCGTCCGAACGCATCTGGTACGCCTCGTCGACGATGGCGTGCCGCCACGGCTCGTCCACCTTCACGTGCGCCCACTTCGCGGCGGTCGACAGCACCACGTCCAGGCCGGCGAGGTCACCGGCCTTCGCCGACTTCCGTACGTTCGGCAGGTCGTCCAGCGCCTTGTCGTACGGGTCGGTGTCACTGCTGTGCAGGCGGCCCACGGGCAGCTCGGGGTTCTTCTCGGCGAGCCGCAGCACGAGGTCGTCGACCTGCGCGTTGGTCTGCGCGACCACCATCAGCGGCCGTCCCGCGGCGGCCAGTTCCAGTGCCGCGCGGACCACCAGCGTGGACTTCCCGGCGCCGGGCGGGGAGTCCACGACGACTCCTCGGTGCGGGGCGTGCAGGGTGTCCCGCAGGATCGCGCCGGTCGCGCGCGCGGCCGCCGCGCCGGGGTCGAGGGCGGGCCCGGGGGCGTCCGGGCCGCGAGCGTCCGGACCGGGGGCGGTCTCCTCGGCGGGGGCGGTCAAAGCACGTCCTCCTCGGTCACGGGGTCGGCGACTTCAGGGACGGCGCCCGCCTCACCCGGCGGGCCGCCGTGGGTCCACGGGGTGTCCTCCGGGTCGGGCAGCTTCGCCCCGCCGCGCTGCTCGTGCTCGAAGAGCGTGAAGCAGACCCGGTCGCCCTTCTCCGGCACGGAACCGGCCTCGGGCTCCTTGCCGCGCCCCATCTTGTCGAGCACCCGCAGCACGAGCAGCGTCCCGTCCTCCTCCGCCGCCACGAACTCGGCCGACTGCGGCTTCCCGCCCAGCGAGCGGTACACCCGCGCGCGCTCGCCCAGGTGCGGCCGGTCGTCCGTGCGCACGGTGACCAGCGGGCGGGGGCTCGGCCGCCTGCCCTCGCTGTAGGCCATGACGACGTCGGTGACCTCCCCGGCGAACGCCTCCCCGGCCAGCCGCCGCCCCGCCATGACCAGGGGGTCGTCCAGCGCCTCCTGGGCGTCCAGCCGGGCCTGCTCGCGCTCGCGCGTGGCCAGCTTGTTCGCCGCGGTCACCGCGTCGTCGCGGCGCGGCTGCGGCGGCTCGCCCGCCAGGACCCGGTCGCGGTGCCCGGTGAAGGACCAGCGGTCGCGCGTCCACCGCTCCTCGACGTGCGCCCCCTCGGGCAGCGCCCGCAACAGGTCCAGGCCGTCCCACACCTTGTCCCAGGTGGGCAGCGTGCGGCTGCTGACCAGGGCGAGGATCTGGTCCTCGGCCGCGGTCAGCGCGCCGAGCCGCTCGTCGGCCCGGGCGCCGTCCTCGGCGGCGGCGAGGGCGGCACGCGCACGGTCGTAGCGCTCGATGGCCGGGGCGAGCAGCCTGTTGTCGAAGGCCGGGTCGGTGGCCGGGCCGGCGGGCGGGCACTCCAGTTGTCCGTCCGCGTCCCGCGCGAGCTCGGCACGCAGCGCGGCCTCGGCGCCGGACACCCCTTCCGGCGGCGCGATCCACGCGAGCAGCGCCCCGAGGTGCTGGTCCTCCAGGCTCGACTGGCCGGTGGTCCAGTGCCGGGCCAGCAGGTCGCTCATCGCGAGCAGCAGCGAGGAGCCGGGCACCCGCGCACGCTCACCGAAGTGGGTCAGCCACCGCCCGAGCAGCGGCACCCTCGGCGGCGCCGGATACGGGGTCTCGGGGTCCTGCTCGGCGGTGCGCCGGAACCGCATCGAGCGCCCGAGCAGCCGTACGAAGTCGATGCCCGCACGGCTGGGGACGATCAACTGGGGCGCGTCCGCGCACAGTTCGACCTCCACCTTGACGCGCTTGCCGGTCTCCGGGTCGGTCTCGGTGCGCTCGGCGGCCTCGACCACCCCGGCGTGGGCGTCGACGTACGGCAGGACCACATCGGCCAGTTCGGCCAGGAACGCGAATCTGAGGTCGCGGTCGCGGGGCTGCGGGACGGCCAGCAGCCGGGGCGCGTCGCGGTCCGTGCCGACCAGCGCGCCGAGCGGGGCGCCGGCCTCGCCGGCCGTGGTGAGCGGCACGAACACCAGCGGCCGGTCCGACAGATGCCGGTGCCGCACGGTCGCGGCGGGCTGGGCGCGCCCGGCCCGCACGGCCTCCAGGCGCGCGAGGGTGGCGATCAGGGACATACGGCCTCCCGGGCGGCCACGGCCGCGGGGCCGGCGGTCTCCAGGGCCTCGGCGCGCAGTGCGGCGGCCCGGCGCAGGGCGGCCACCGCCGGGTCGTCCGGGTCGCCCGCTTCGCCGTGGGCCGCCGCCAGCACATCGTCGACGGTGCCGAGGCCGCCCAACTCGGCGCGGACCGAGCGGCCGAGCGCCGTCACCGCGCCCTGTGCGCGGGACCGGGACCGGCAGTGGAAGGCCAGCTCGCAGGCGGCCAGGCACTCGGGCGCGTAGGTCGCCGGGACCGCCTCGACGGCGGCCGTCAGCTCCCCGGCGGGCAGTTCGGGCGAGAAGCACACGCCCTCGGGGAGCGTGTCCGCGATGTCCTGGATCCGGGTCAGCCGGGTCAGCTGCCGGGCGGTCACCGCGCGCTGCTTGCGCACGTCGACGGCGGAGGCGGTGGGCAGGTTGGAGAAGTCCTTGGGGCACACCAGGAGGACGCGGTGCCGCACGCGCGGGGCGGGGTCGAGGCGGGCGGCGACCTCCTCCAGCGCCAGCACGTAGACCGCCGACTGCCGGGCGGCCGCTCCGACCTTCGCGGGGTCCGCGGAGCCGTCCAGCATCGGGAAGGACTTGATCTCGACGACCGTCCAGCCGCCGTCGGGGTGGACCACCACCGCGTCCGGTTCGAGGAAGGCGGGGGAGCCCGCCACCTCGAGGGCGAGCAGGGGGTGGTCGAGCAGGGTCCAGCCGCCCGCCTCCGTGGCCTCGCGCAGCGCCAGCGCCGTACGCGCGACGCGGCCCTCGGGGCCCTGGGCGCTCAGGTCGGGGACGGTCCCGTCGCGGGGCGGCTCGGCGCGCGGGTCCAGCCGCTCGTGCACCAGCCGCAGCAGTTCGGCGCCGCCGTCGGCCTTGACCTTCGCCTCGAAGGCGTTGCCGCGGGTGAGGGCGAACTGGGACTGCCCGAAGACCGAGGGCGCCCCGAGCGCGCCCGCCAGGGCCGCCTTGTCCACGCCCGCGCCGTCCAGGATCGCGCGCCGCCTGCAGCCGGGGTTCGCGGCCAGCGCCGCGAGGGCACGGGCGTCCAGCGCCCTGGCCGCCGTGCCGGCCCCGCGCAGCTCAGCGAGCCGCTGCCGCAGCGCCGTCCCCCGCGTCCTTGGGGACGGCACCCGGCTCGGCTCCGGGAGCGGGCCGTCCTTCGCGCTGCCGTGGAAATCGCTCACCCGCCGAAGTCTGGCATCCGCCACTGACAATCGGGGAGCCGGTGCCGCCGGGGCGTCCCGTGACCGCTGTGACCCGGGCCGCCAGCAGTGCCCCGGCCCGGCCCGCGCCACGCGTCACGTACGGCGCGAGCAGCAGGCCCGCGCCCATCACGGCGACGCCCGCGACCGCGTCCAGGAAGTAGTGGTTGGCGGTGCCCATCACCACGAGCGCGGTCAGCAGCGGGTAGGCGACGCCCGCCGCCTTCGCCCAGCGGGTGCCGCCGTGGCGCCAGAGCATCACCCCGCACCACAGGGCCCAGCCCACGTGCAGGCTCGGCATCGCCGCGTACTGGTTCGTCATGCCGCCGAGCCCGCGCGGGGCGCTGGCCTGGCCGCCCCACCAGCCGTACGAGCTGTAGTGGGCCATCGTGTCCACGAAGCCGTGGCCGGGCGAGAGCAGCCGGGGCGGGCAGGTCGGCAGCAGGGTGAAGCCGATCAGGCCGATGAACGTGGACGTCATCAGCCAGGTGCGGGCCGCCCGGTAGTGCGCGGTACGGGCCCGGAACAGCCAGATCAGGGTGGCGGGCGTGACCAGGTAGTGCAGCGACGCGTACCAGAAGTCGGCCGGTACGCCGAGCCACGGCTCGCGCGTGAAGAGGCGGTTGAGGGGGTGCTCGGCGTTGAGGTGGAGCACCTTCTCCAGCCGCAGGATCACCAGGCCGTGGTCCACGGCGCTGGAGACGTCGCCGCGCGCCAGCAGCCGGCCCGCGGAGTAGCAGCCGTACACCAGGAGGATGAGCGGCAGCTCGGTCCACCAGCGCAGCCGGGTCCGCGGGGCGGTTTCGGTGCGCGCCGGCTGTGCCTCGGTCTGCGGCATCCGATGCCCCTCCCCCTGTCCGGTCGTCTCGCGGCGGTGTCCGGCGGTGCCCGGACGGTCGTGCCACCTTACGGTGTACGCGCCCGTCCCCGCGGGCCGCCCCCGGCACTCATAGACGCAGGGATCGCCCCCCGGGTTGCCCGCGCGCGGGGTGCGCGATGATGGAGGGGTTCCGCCGGAACCTGACGCTTTCTCCCGTTCTCCGGCCCCCGTACGCCCGTTCCCCCGTTCCCCCGTTCGCCCGGAAAGGTCTCCCATGGCACCGCGCATCCTGCTGGCCCGGCACGGACAGACCGAGTGGTCGTTGTCCGGCAAGCACACCGGCAGGACCGACGTGCCGCTCCTGGAGGAGGGCCGGCGCGGCGCCAAGCTGCTCGGCGAGCGGCTGCAGCGGGCTCCCTTCGACGGCCTGCCCGGCACCGAGGTCCGCACCAGCCCGCTGGCACGCGCGCGTGAGACGTGCGAGCTGGCCGGCTTCGGCGACCGCGCGATGTGCTGGGACGCGCTGATGGAGTGGGACTACGGCGCCTACGAGGGGCTGCGGCCGCAGGAGATCCTCGCCGGGCGGCCCGGCTGGCTCATCTGGCGCGACGGCGTCCCGCGCGGGGAGACGCTCGCCGAGGTGACCGCCCGTGCGGACGAGGTGGTGGCCTGGGCGCGCGCCGAGGACCGCGACGTGCTCGTCTTCGCGCACGGGCACATACTGCGGTCGATCGGCGCGCGCTGGCTCGGCCTGCCGATCGACTTCGCGGCCCGGATCCGCCTCAACCCCACGTCCCTGTCGGTACTGGGCTGGGCCTACGGCGAGCCGGCCCTGGAGAGCTGGAACGACGTGGGTCACCTGGCGGCGTAGCGGACCTGGCGCCGCTCACCCGCGCCGGACCCGGCCCCGCTCACGTGCGTGGTGCCGAGGCGTGCCTCTCCAGGAACTCCGACACCCCGGACGCCCGCCGGTGCGGCAGCAGCACCCTGGCCGTGCCCGCGAGCATCGCCTGGATGCGGGAGGACTGGACCTGGTCCAGGAGGTCCAGGACGCGCATCCCGGCGGCCGCCGCCTCGTCGGGGCGCCCGCCGCGGGCGAGGTCGTCCGCCAGCTCGGCCGTGTAGAGCGCGGTGTTCCGCGTGAAGTGCGGGTCCTGCAGCCGGGTGGCCCGGCGCGCGTGCCGCGCCGCCCGCGGCCAGTCGCCGAGCGTGGACCAGCACTGCGCCTCCAGCCCCTCCAGCTCGGCCTCGCCGTAGAAGCTCATCCACTCGGGGTCGGCGTCCGAGCAGCCGCGTTCGAAGAGGGCCTGGGCGCGTGCGAGCGCTCGCTCGCAGCCGGTGCGGTCGGCCAGCCCGGCCCAGCCGCCCGCCTCGCGCAGCGCGAGCAGCGACATCAGCCGGTCGGAGCCCAGGCCGGCGGCGGCGCGCCGGGCGGCCTGCGCGGCCCGCACCGCCTCCCGCGGCCGGCCCGCGTCGCGGGCGAGGAACGCCATGTTGCAGAAGGCGTGCGCCTCCAGGGCCGGGTCGCCGGTCATCCGGGCGGTGGCCAGGGCCTCGGAGTAGTGCGAGCGGGCGTCGTCGAAACGCCCCGAGTCGTGCGCCAGCCAGCCCACGGAGATGGCCAGTTCACCGGCGCCGGAGTGGAGCCGGTCGGCGGTGGTCTGCCGGGTGGCGCCGGCGTCGAGCAGCGCGTAGGCGGCGCGCAGCGGGGCGGCCGCGCGGCGGTAGAGGCCGTCGGCTCCGTGCCGGTCGTCGAGCAACCGGATCCTGCGGACGGCCTCCTCCAGGGCGCCGGCCTCGCTCGCGCCGGCCCTGCGGGTGGGGCGGTCCGCCGCCGAGGCGTCGTGGGCGAACCCCAGGGGGCCCAGCGAGGCGGCGGCCATCGTGGCGCCCCCTCGGGTCATGAATGCGCGACGCAGCACGTCGCTCTCCTCGTGGTCTTCGTGCGGGTGGTACGGGTCCTGCGGGTCGTGAAGGTCCTGCGGCCGGTACGGGTCCGGCTCCTGATACGGGTGGCGCGCCCCTCGCGTTTCATTCGGGGCGCGCACCGGGCTCATGGTGCGCGGCGGGGGCGCGTGGTCCTCGGCGGTGCGCGCCGCCCGTCCGCGGACGGACGAGCGGGGGGCGAACCCGAGGTCGGTGAGCGTGCGGCCGGGGAACATGTGCAGGAACACGCGTTCGTAGGCGTAGTTGGGACAGCGGATCTCACCGGCCTCGACCCGGCCGATGTAGCGCGCGTCACAGCTGACCCGCTCGCCGATCTCGCGGGCGGCCCGCCGTACCGCCGCGGCGAACTCGGCCGGCGAGCGCTGTCCGCGCAGGCGCCGGAAGGCGAGGTTCGGCCGCGGCGGCCGGGGGGACTGGGACGAGGTCACCGTCGACGACGTCATGGCCGGGTCCTCTCGTGCGAACCGTCGAACCATGCCGGGCGCGAGGCGATTTGGGTGAGTTGCCCAAGTGGCGCCCTGTTTCCGGCGAGCAAGAACGTACCTGTTGTGTCCGGCTCGCCACGCAGTGTTTGGCTACAAACCGGATATCTCATCCACGATCTGCCATGAAGTGCCATCCTTTGCGGCGGACTTCGGCCGTGCCCGTTGACGGACGCGGGGCGTTGGACCCCGTGGACCGGGAGGCGCCCGACTCCCGACCCGCTCGCTCACGAGGAGGGGTTTTCGTGGTGGAGGCCGGGATGGAGACCGAACCAAGCGCCGACCCGTGTCCGGCGCCCGCGTGCGACCTGGTGACCGTCCCGGCCCGGCAAGGCCTGGAGGCGGTCGACATCCTGCGCCGCGGCACGGGGGACGCGGTGGGGCCCGTCCTGCACGACGACGGCGGCGACACCCTGGGCTTCGTGGTCCCGGCGGGCACGGCCGCCGGATGGGACGTGCCCGGCAGCACCTGCACCCAGACCGACGGCCGAGGCCTGTGCCTGGCCCCCGAGCCCCCGGCGGAGGGCTCGGACTGGCTCCTCCCGCCCGGCGAGGCCGACCTCGCCACCGACCCCGCCGTCCTGCGCCGGGCCCTCGGCGAGGCGGCCCGCATGATCGAGGCCGCGGACAGCTGCCGCTGACCCCGGTCCCGTCCGCGCTCCGCCGGCTCGGGCGGCTGCCGCCGCGCGGGTGGGTGGCGGGGTGCGGGGCTTGCGACAATGGGTGGATGGGAAAGGCCAGGGGCGCGAGGCGTGGGCGGGAGGCGGTGGACGCCGTCACCGAGCAGGTCGACGGTGGGCTCGCCCAGCTCATACCCGACCGGGAGCGTGCGCGGGCCTGGACGCTGCTGATCGACGGGGCCCCGCAGTCGCACGTCGACCTGGACGACCCGGCGTACCTCTCCTTCGAGTACCAGCGGCGCCTCGGCCACGTCGTCGACCTCGCCGCGCCCCCCGGAAAGCCGCTGCACGCCGTCCACCTCGGCGGCGGGGCGTTCACCCTCGCCCGCTACGTCGCCGCCACCCGCCCCCGCTCCACCCAGCAGGTCGTCGAACGCGACGCCGCCCTCGTCCAACTGGTCCGCCGAGAGCTGCCCTTGGACACCGGCGCACGCATCCGGGTGCGTTCGGCCGACGCCCGCGAAGGGCTGGCGAAGGTGCCGGAGGGCTGGGCCGACCTCGTCATCGCGGACGTCTTCAGCGGCGCCCGCACGCCCGCCCACCTCACCTCCACGGAGTTCCTCGACGAGGTGCGCCGGGTGCTGCGCCCGGACGGGATCCTCGCCGCCAACCTCGCCGACGGCCCCCCGCTCGCCCACCTGCGCGGCCAGATCGCCACCGCCGCCGCCCGCTTCGGCGAACTCGCGCTGGTCGCCGATCCGGCCGTGCTGCGCGGCAAACGCTTCGGCAACGCCGTACTCGTCGCCTCCGACGCGCCGCTCCCGATCGCGGAACTGACCCGCAGGGCCGCCTCCGACCCGCACCCCGGCCGCGTCGAACACGGCCGCGCCCTCACCGACTTCACCGGCGGCGCCCCGCCCGTCACGGACGCCGACGCGGTCGCCTCGCCGGCCCCGCCGCCCTCGGTCTTCCGCTGAGGCCTCAAAAGGCCCGCAGGCCCTAGTAGTTGCCCACCTCGACGTGCGGCGGGCCGTCGTGCCAGGTGCAGATGACGGACACGCGGTTCGCGCCCGAGGTGAACTCCACGCGGATCCAGGTCTCCGTCTTCCACACCTGCATCGACCAGCCCGTGCCCGGAGTCGCCGACACCAGGGTCGCCGAGGCGGGGCCGAGGTCGAAGACCACCCGGCCGCCATCGGTGTCGTAGCTCTTGACCTGCCCGGACGTCGTGGGGGAGGGGTCGGGGCTCACCGCGGGCGCCGACGCGGAGGGGCTCGGCGCGGGGGAGGTCCGGCGGGGCGGGACGCTCGGCTTCGCCGACGGGCTCTTCGACGGGGGCGGCCGGTGCGTGGAGGACGCCAGCGGCCTCGACTCCTGCGTGGTCGCGCCGGCCGCCGTGATGGGCAGGGCGCGCGGCGGGTCGTAGGCCGTGCCCGCCATCACCGTGTGGACGCCCCACCACGACAACGTGACCGCCGCGCCGGTGGCGAGCGACCACGCCAGTACGTGTGCGAGTCCTCTAAGCATCGCGGCCATACTGCCCCACCCGCCCCACCCGTGTCGCCCGAAAGCCCCGCGGGTGAGGTTGTCCACAGGCGCCGGGAGTGCGGGCGGAGTTGTCCACAGGCCCGCACCGGGCGCTCTCGCATGGCGTACGGTGCGGCGCATGGCAAGTGTGCTCGTGGTCGAGGACGACCAGTTCGTACGCTCGGCGCTCATCCGGCATCTGACCGACGCCTCGCACACCGTGCGCAGCGTCGGCACGGCGCTCGAGGCGCTGCGCGAGGTCGCCCACATCCGTTTCGACGTGGTCGTCCTCGACCTCGGCCTGCCCGATCTGGACGGCTCCGAGGCCCTGAAGATGCTGCGCGGCATCACCGACGTGCCCGTCATCATCGCCACCGCCCGCGACGACGAGGCGGAGATCGTCCGGCTGCTCAACGCCGGGGCGGACGACTACCTGACCAAGCCGTTCTCGGTCGAGCACCTGTCCGCGCGCATGGCCGCCGTGCTGCGCAGGGCCCGCTCCGGGGCCGCCGAGGCCCCGTCCTCCACGGTCATCCGCGTCGGCGGCCTCACAGTCGACCCGCTGCGCCGCCAGGCGGAACTCGACGGCGCCCGGCTGGACCTGACGCGCCGTGAGTTCGACCTGCTGGCCTTCCTCGCCGGCCGCCCCGGAGTCGTCGTGCCCCGCCGCGAACTGCTCGCCGAGGTGTGGCAGCAGTCCTACGGCGACGACCAGACCATCGACGTCCACCTGTCCTGGCTGCGGCGCAAGCTCGGCGAGACGGCCGCCCGGCCCCGCTATCTGCACACCCTGCGGGGCGTCGGCGTGAAGCTGGAGCCGCCCGGAGCGGAGTCGCCGCGATGAGATGGGCACTGGTCAAGGTCTGCCTCGCGGTCACCACCATGGTCGTGGTCGCCTTCGCGGTCCCGCTCGGGCTCGTCATCAAGGAGATGGCCCGCGACCGTGCCTTCTCCAACGCCGAGCGGCAGGCCGCGGCGGTCGCGCCCGCGCTGTCCATCACCACCGAGCGGGAGCAGCTGGAGCGGGTCGTCGCCTCGGCCGGCTCCGACGCCCAGATGGCCGTGCACATACCCGAGGCGGACGGCAAGCAGGCCGTCGACATCGGCCGTGGCCGGGCCGCGGTCGCGGACATCGCGACCGTGCGGAAGATGGGCCGCGCCTCCACCACCGAGGTGCCCGGCGGCTCCACGCTCCTGCAGCCGGTCGCGCTGAGCTCCGGCGCCATCGCCGTGGTCGAGGTCTACGTCCCCGAGTCCGAGGTCAGCAACGGCGTAGGAACCGCCTGGGCGGTGCTCGCCGTGGTCGGCGCGGCGCTCGTCGTCGGCTCGGTCGCCGTCGCCGACCGGCTCGGCGTGCGGATGGTGCAGCCCGCGCAGCGCCTGGCCGAGGGCGCGCACGAACTGGGGGAGGGCAAGCTCGGCGCCCGGGTGCCAGAGGAGGGGCCGACCGAACTGCGGCTCGCGGCGGTGGCGTTCAACTCCATGGCCGACCAGGTCGTGCAACTCCTCGCCAACGAGAGGGAGCTGGCGGCCGACCTGTCCCACCGGCTGCGCACACCCCTGACCGTGCTGCGGCTCAACGCGGCCTCGCTCGGGGAGGGCCCGGCCGCCGACCAGACCAGGGCGGCCGTCGCCCAGCTCGAGCGCGAGGTCGACACCATCATCCGCACCGCCCGGGAGGCCAAGCCGCAGACCGCCGTCGCGGGCGCCGGCGCCGGGTGCGACGCGGCCGAAGTGGTGCGGGAGCGGATGAAGTTCTGGTCCGCGCTCGCCGAGGACGAGGGCCGCAAGTGGCGGGTGGCAGGAGTGGAGCGCCCGGTGCGCATACCGGTGGCCCGCGCCGACCTCGTGGCCGCGCTGGACGCCCTGCTCGGCAACGTGTTCCGGCACACCGCGGAGGGCACGGCGTTCGCGGTGGACGTGCACAACGGCGACGACGCGGTGATCGTGCTCGTCTCCGACGCGGGCCCCGGCATAGCCGACCCCGAGGCCGCCATGGCCCGCGGCCGGGGCTCGGGCGCCGACGGGTCCACCGGGCTCGGACTCGACATCGTGCGGCGCCTCGCCGAGTCGACCGGAGGGGACGTGCGCCTCGGTTCCTCCGTGCTCGGCGGCACGGAGGTGCGCATCTGGATACAGCTCGACGGCCGCCGGCCGGTGCGCCGCGGCCACCGCGGAGCCGTACGACGGCGCAGGCGCCTGGCGCTGCGGTGACACCGGCGACCACCGCGCCCGTGCCCCGGACGGCTCCGGGCCCGTCCCGAACCCCGCCGTCCGCCCCGCGATTGGTCTCTACCTTTAACCGCCCCCGATCCCTTCCTTAAGCGCACCCTAAGATCCTCAACCACCGTCCGGATCAGGCCGATTGCCCGATTCCCTGCCGCTAGCGTGCTGCCGCACCCCACCCCCGTGAACAGCGAAGGCAGGCACCATGAGCACGCACCGGCGCAGGATCAGCGGCAGGAACAAGGCGATAGGCGGCCTGGTCGCGGCGGCCGTGGTCGGCGGCGGAGCGCTCGTGTTCACCGGCATCGCCCAGGCGGCCGGCGTCGGTGCCGCGTACACCAGGACCAGCGACTGGTCGAGGGGTTACACCGCGCAGTACGTCGTCACCAACAACACCCAGCAGACCGAGAAGGACTGGACGCTGGAGTTCGACCTGCCGGCGGGCGCCAAGCTCAGCTCGCTGTGGAACGCCGAGTCCAGCGTCAGCGGCAGCCACGTCACCGTGAAGCCGGCCAAGTGGGACACCGCGGGGCTCGCCCCCGGCAAGTCGGTCACCGTCGGCTTCGTCGTCAACGGCAGCGGCGACCCGACCGGCTGCCGTATCGACAACGCCTCCTGTTCCGCCGACGGGGGCCCCACCCCCGAGCCGAGCGGCCGCCCCACGAAGACCGCGACGCCCACGCCGACGCCCACCCCCACCAAGACCTCCGCGCCGAGCAGCACCCCGACGCCGACCCCCACCCCCTCGCAGAGCACCGGCACCGGCACCAAGAGCAGCGCCGGCTTCGCGCCCTACGTCGACACCTCCCTCTACCCGGCCTTCGACCTCCTGGCCAGCGCCAACGCCACCGGGGTGAAGAACTACAACCTCGCCTTCATCACCGACGGCGGCGGCTGCACCCCCAAGTGGGGCGGCGTCACCGACCTCGCGAGCGACGGCGTGGCCTCCCAGATCGGCGCGCTGCGCGCCAAGGGCGGCGACGTGCGGGTCTCCTTCGGCGGTGCCGCCGGCTCGGAGCTGGGGACCACCTGCACCTCGGCGGACGCGCTCGCCGCGGCCTACGGCAAGGCCGTGGACCAGTACAAGCTCACCAAGGTCGACTTCGACATCGAGGGCGGCGCGCTGCCCAACACCGCGGCCAACACCCGCCGCGCCCAGGCCATCGCCAAGCTCCAGCAGCAGCACCCGGGCCTGGACGTCTCCTTCACCCTGCCCGTACTGCCCCAGGGGCTGACCCAGGACGGCGTCAACCTGCTCTCCGACGCCAAGTCGAACGGCGTGAAGATCTCCGCCGTCAACATCATGGCGATGGACTACGGCCCCTCCTTCAGCGGCGACATGGGCACCCTCGCCGAGCAGGCCGCCACCGCCACCCAGGCCCAGATCAAGAGCGTGCTGGGACTGTCCGACAGTGAGGCCTGGAAGACCGTCGCCGTCACCCCGATGATCGGCGTCAACGACGTCTCCTCCGAGGTCTTCAAGGTCGACGACGCCACCCAGCTGGTGAACTTCGCCAAGTCCAAGGGCATCGGCTGGCTGTCCATGTGGTCCGCCGCCCGCGACAAGAGCTGCGCCGGCGGTCCCAAGCCCACCGCCGACGCCACCTGCAGCTCCATCGCCCAGGACGCCTTCGCCTTCTCCAAGGCCTTCGGCGCCTTCAACTAGGCGCAACGCACCCGCGGCGCGAAGCCGTCGCGGGAACAACAGCCATCGCGGAAAACGGGGAACGCGCCCCGGCCGGTCCTCAACCCCCCATCCGGCCGGGGCGCGTGGTCGTCGGTCAGGCGGCCTCCACCGGGGGCAGCTGACCGGTGCGGGCCGCCTTCGCGTACCAGTGGGCGCTGGACTTCGGGGTCCGGGCCAGGGTGGCGTAGTCGACGTAGACCGCGCCGAACCGCTTGCCGTAGCCGTAGGCCCACTCGAAGTTGTCCATCAGCGACCACAGGTAGTACCCGCGCACGTCCGCGCCGTCGGTGATGGCGCGGCGCACCGCCGCCAGGTGGCCGTGCAGATAGGCGATGCGCTCCGGGTCGTGCACGCGGCCGTCGGAGTCGACCTTGTCGTCGTAGGCGGCGCCGTTCTCGGTGATGTAGAGCGGCAGGCCGGGGGCCTCGCGGGTGTAGCGCATGATCAGCTCGTGCAGCCCGGTCGGGTCGATCGTCCAGCCCATCTCCGTGCGCTCGCCCGGAGTCTGGTGGAAGGCGACGTCGTCCGCGCCCGGCCACGGCGAGTACGAGCTCGCCCCGTGACCGTCCGCGCGCGGCCCCGGCCGGCTCTCGTCCGTCGCCGACACCAGCGCCGGCGTGTAGTAGTTCAGGCCCAGCGCGTCCAGCGGCTGGTGGGCCGTGCTCAGATCGCCGTCGAGGACGAACGACCAGTCGGTGATCGACGAGGTCGCCTCCAGCAGCGTCGCCGGGTACGCCCCGTGCAGCATCGGGCCGTGGAAGACGCCGTTGGCCAGGTCGTCGATCTTGCGCACCGCAGCCAGGTCGGCCGGGGACTGCGAGAAGGGGCGCACGACCGAGGAGTTGAGGCTGACGGCGACCTGGTTGCGGGCCGGCATCACCGACCGCAGCGCCTGCGCGCCCAGCCCGTGCGCCAGGTTCAGGTGGTGGGCGGCGCGCAGCGAGGCCAGGGGCTCGGTGCGGCCGGGGGCGTGCACGCCGGAGCCGTAGCCGAGGAAGGCGCTGCACCACGGCTCGTTGAGCGTGATCCAGTTCTCCACCCGGTCGCCGAGCGCCTCGCCCACGATCCGCGCGTACTCCGCGAAACGCAGCGCGGTGTCCCGCTCGGGCCAGCCGCCCGCGTCCTCCAGCTCCTGCGGCAGGTCCCAGTGGTAGAGGGTGATCGCGGGCTTGATGCCGTGCGCCAGCAGCTCGTCGACCAGCCGGCGGTAGAAGTCCAGGCCCACCTGCACGGCGGGGCCGCGCCCGGTCGGCTGCACACGGGACCAGGAGATGGAGAAGCGGTAGGCGTTCAGGCCCAGCTCCGCCATCAGCTTCACGTCGTCGCGGTAGCGGTGGTAGTGGTCGACAGCGATGTCACCGGTGTCGCCGCCGGCCGTGCGGCCCGGGGTATGGCTGAAGGTGTCCCAGATCGAGGGCGTACGGCCGTCCTCCCGTACCGCGCCCTCGATCTGGTACGCCGAGGTCGCGGCGCCCCAGAGGAAGGCGGGAGGAAAGGTCACCGGGGTCACCGGCTGTGCGGACTCAGACATGGAAGCGCTCCCATAAGAGCTCGAGAAGACGACTGTCAGGGGGGAAGGGGGGAGAAAGGGAGAGAAGGAGAGGAAGGGAGGGAGAG
>NZ_BMVJ01000008.1:204845-217577 GCF_014650655.1 Streptomyces anandii JCM 4720 | reverse complement strand
AAGAGAGGGCGAAGAGAGGGCGAAGAGAGGGCGAAGAGAGGGCGAAGAGAGGGCGAAGAGAGGGCGAAGAGAGGGCGTGGACAAAGATGACGGGCGGGACGAGGGGCCGAGGCGTCGGTGACCCGGCCCCCTGGGTACCGGGCGGGTCAGCCCTTGACCGCGCCCTGCATGATCCCGCCCACGATCTGCTTGCCGAAGATCGCGAAGACCAGCAGCAGCGGCAGCGTGCCGAGCAGCGCGCCCGCCATGATCAGGGACTGGTCGGGGGTGTAACCGCGGCCGAGGCCCGCGACGGCCACCTGCACCGTGGGGTTGCCGGTCTGGGTCAGCACCAGGAACGGCCACAGGAAGTCGTTCCAGGTCTGCACGAACATCAGCATGCCGAGCACGGCCATCGCCGGCCGCGCCGCCGGGAAGACCACGTGCCACACCACGCGCCAGCTGCTCGCGCCGTCCACCCGGGCGGCCTCGATGATCTCGTCCGGCAGCGCCTGGATCAGGTACTGCCGCATGAAGAACACACCGAACGCGCTGACCAGCGACGGCAGGATCACCGCCTGGAGCTGGTCGGTCCAGTCGAGCTTCGCCACCATCATGTACAGCGGGATGATGCTCAGCTGCGGCGGCACCATCATCGTGCCGATCACGATCAGCATCAGCGCGCCCCGGCCGCGGAAGCGCAGCTTGGCGAAGGCGAACCCGGCGATCGTCGACAGGAAGACGATCGTCCCGGCCGAGATGCCCGCCACGATCGTGGTGTTGAGGAACGCCTTGCCGAGGTTGGCGTCCGACCAGGCCACCTGGAGGTTGTGCATCAGGTTGGAGCCGAACCAGAACGGCGGCGGGGTCTGCGCCAGGCGGTTGTTGTCCCGGGAGGCGGCGATCGCGGACCACACCAGCGGGAACAGTGAGCCGATGGTGAACAGCACCAGGATCACGTACGCGACCGGGCCGGCGTGCAGCTGCCCGCCCGCGCGGGCGGCCTTGGACCTGAGGCCCCGGCGGGACCGCGCGGGCGGGGCCGCGGGCTCGGGTCCGCGCTCGGGACCGGGTTTCGTCAGGGTCGTCGTCACGGCCGTACTCCTTAACTACTGGCGCGCAGCCGGCGCGAGATGACGTAGTTGACGATGCCGATCACGATCAGGATCAGGAACATCGTCCAGGCGATCGCGGAGGCCCGGCCCAGGTGCTGGTTGACCCAGCCCTGCTCGTAGAGGTACAGGCCGAGGGTCTGGAACTGGTGCTCCGCGCCGCCCGAGGCGCCCTTGTTGGCGTCGAACAGCAGTGGCTCGCCGAAGACCTGGCTCGCGCCGATCGTCGAGACCACGGCGGTGAACAGGATCGTCGGACGCAGCTGGGGCAGCGTGACGTGGAAGAACTGCTGCCAGCGGTTGGCGCCGTCCAGCGCCGCCGACTCGTACAGGTCCTGCGGGATGGCCTGCATCGCGGCGAGGTAGATCAGCGCGTTGTAGCCGGTCCAGCGCCAGATGATGATCGAGGACACGGCGATCTGCGAGGGCCACTTGTCGTTCTGCCAGTCGATGGCGTCCACGCCGACGGAGTGCAGCGCCCAGTTGATCACGCCGTAGTCGCGGCCGAAGAGCAGCACGAAGACCAGCGAGGCGGCGGCGATCGAGGTGGCGTACGGCGCGAGCATCACGACCCGGTAGAAGGTCGACGCCCGCAGCTTGTAGTTCAGGATGTGCGCCAGGCCCATCGCCATCAGCAACTGCGGGACCGTGGAGATGATGCCGATGGTCAGGGTGTTCTTCGCCGCGTTCCAGAAGAAGTCGTCGTCGAAGATCCGCGTGTAGTTGCGCAGGCCCGCCCACTGCATGTCGGTCGGCGCGGTCAGCTCCACCGTGTGCAGCGAGGCCCACGCCGTGTAGATCAGCGGGAACAGGCCGAACGCGACGAACAGCAGGAAGAACGGCGAGACGAAGGCGTACGGACTCCACCGCACGTCCCGCTGCCAGCGACGGGACAGCCGGGACCGGCGCCGCAGCTCCGCCTCGTCGTGCACCGCGCCCGTGGCCGGGCGGCCCGGGGCCGCGCCCCCCTCGACGGGGGGCGCGGCGGTGTCGTGCCGGGTGGCCATACCGGTCACTTCTCCAGGTTGTTGTCGATGGTCTTGGTGGCCGTGTTCCAGGCGTCGGCCGGCGACTTGCCCTTCGTCACCAGGATGACGCCGTTGTCCGTCAGACCCTGCTGGATGATCTGGTCCTTCGGGCCGATCACCTGCGGCGGGATGGCCTTGGCGGCCTCCGCGAAGATCTTGCCGATCGGCGCGTCACCGGTCATCTCGTTCTTCGCGTCGGTCACCGCGGGAAGGCTGTAGGCGCCGGTCGAGCTCGGGAAGCTGCCCTGAACGCTGAACAGCTTCGCCTGCTGGGCGGGGGCGGTCAGCCAGGCGACGAAGGCCTCCGCCTCCTTCACGTGCTTGCCGCTCTTGGGCACGGCGAGGAAGGTGCCGCCCCAGTTGCCGGCCTTCGGCGCGGCGGCCACGTCCCACTTGCCGGCGGCGTCGGGCTTGGACTTGCCCTTGAGGTAGCCGAGCATCCAGGGCGGGCAGGCGACCGTGGCGAACTTGCTGTTGGCGATCGTCTGGTCCCAGGCCGGCTGGAACTGGGTCTGCGACTGGACCAGCCCGTCCTTGGCGGCGTTGGCGGTCAGGTCGAAAGCGCTCTTGACGGCCGGGTTGGTCTTGTAGATGACCTGGCCGGAGGAGTCGTAGAACTTCTTGTCCTCACTGCTGAGGACCGCGTTGAGCAGACCGCCGGGGGAGTCCATGAAGTAGGTGCCCGAGGGTGCCTTCTTCTTGTACTGCGCTCCGACCGAGACCAGCTTGTTCCAGTCGCCCGCCCACAGCTTGCCGACCGCCTCGCGGTCGGTGGGCAGGCCGGCCTTCTGGAAGAGGTCCTTGCGGTAGCAGATCGCCAGCGGGCCGATGTCGGTGCCCAGGCCGACGGTCTGGCCGTCCTTGGTGGTGGCCTGCTGCCACTTCCAGTCGACCCAGGAGCTCTTGTTCACGCCCGAAACCTTGGAAAGGTCCACGAGCTTGGACGCCTGGGTCTGCACGACCTCGGCGATGTTGCCCACCTCGACGGCCTGGACGTCCATCAGGCCGCTGTTGGTGGTCAGGTGGTTGACGAGCGCCGGGTAGTAGTTCTCGTTCCGCTCGGTGACGTTCTCCTGGATCTTGATGTCGGGGTGGTCCTTCTCGTACTCCGCGTAGAGACCGGCCTCCTTGAAGCCCTGGGTGCCGAAAAGTCCCAGCGTGAGGGTGGTCTTGCCACTCCCACTGCCGCCACCGTCCGACGAGCCGGACTTGTCTCCGCTGTCGCTGGCGCAGCCGGCCAGCAGCCCGGCGCCCAGCGACGCGGCTGCCGCCAGGACCACCGCCTTGCGGGCGGTACGGAAACGTGCTCGCATTGCGTCCTCCTGTTGCCCTGACGTGCCGACCCCCCGGCCAACTGCATGTTGGGCCCGTTCATGTTCTCGCGTGCGGCTCGGGCGGGGAACGTGCGGGTTGTGTATGTGTCAGGTACCGTGGGAGCGCTCCCATCGGTGATGTGTTGAAGAGTCGCGGGTTCCCACTTGGGTGTCAAGGGTGTGAGCGAGTGGAGATGCGTTCGGTTATCGGGCTGTTAACTAACGGCCGCCGGAGGGGCGTTCCGCCGGCCGCCGGGGTACGTTTCCCCGCCCGCCGGCCCGCGCGCGGGTGCGTGAGCGGGTGCGTGGGCGGGTCGGCGCGGCGACCGGGTACGGCCGTCCGGCGGGCGGGGCTGTTAGATTCCAGGCCAGCGAGGTGTCGACGGCGGGGAGGCGGAGCCATGGCAGGCCACGGAGCGCGGGGCCGGAGCGGCGGTCGGCCGACGCTCGAGGAGGTCGCCGCACGGGCCGGTGTCGGCCGCGGCACGGTCTCGCGGGTGATCAACGGCTCGCCCCGGGTCAGCGACGCGACCCGCGCCGCCGTCGAGGCGGCCGTCGCGGAGCTGGGCTACGTCCCCAACACCGCCGCCCGCGCCCTGGCCGCCAACCGCACCGACGCGATCGCCCTCGTCGTGCCCGAGCCGGAGACCCGTTTCTTCGCGGAACCGTACTTCTCGGACATGCTGAAGGGTGTCGGCGCGGAACTGTCCGACACCGAGATGCAGCTGCTGCTGATATTCGCGGGCAGCGACCGCGAGCGGCAGCGGCTGGCCCAGTACCTGGCGGCGCACCGGGTGGACGGCGTCCTGCTGGTCTCGGTGCACGCCGACGACCCGCTCCCGGACATGCTGTCCCAGCTGGAGATCCCGGCCGTGATCAGCGGCCCCCGCTCGGCGGGCGAGACCCTGACCTCGGTCGACTCCGACAACTACGGCGGCGCCCGCTCGGCGGTGGAGCACCTGCTGGCCCGCGGCCGCCGCCGCATCGCCCACATCACCGGCCGCATGGACGTCTACGGCGCCCGCCGCCGCGTCGACGGCTACCGCGACGCCCTGCTCGACGAGGGCCTGGGCGTGGACGAATTCCTCATCGAACAGGGGGACTTCACCGAGGAGGGCGGCCGCCGCGCGATGTCCCGGCTGCTGGAGCAGGCCCCCGACGTGGACGCGGTCTTCGCTGCCTCCGACGTCACCGCGGCCGGCGCCCGCCAGGTGCTGCGCGAGGCGGGCCGCCGCATCCCGGACGACGTCGCCCTGGTCGGCTACGACGACTCCGCCATCGCCCGCCACATGGACCCGCCCCTGACCAGCGTCCGCCAGCCCATAGAGGAAATGGGCCGCGCGATGATCGACCTCCTCCTCACCGACATCGCCGACCGCCGCCCGGCGGCTTCCCGCGGCCTGGAACGCCGGCATGCGGTGCTGCCTACGGAACTGGTGGTACGGACGTCGTCCTGAGGGGACGGCGGGAAGCTGGGGGGCAGCGCGCCGCTCCGCACGCGGGGCGCTGTCGGCCGGCGGCCGGCCGCTGTCGCCCCAAACAAATCAGCCGGTTACCGCGATGCGCACATCGCGGTAACCGGCTGATCACCAAGGGTGAGTGACGGGACTCGAACCCGCGGCATCCTGGACCACAACCAGGTGCTCTACCAGCTGAGCTACACCCACCATGACCGGCAGCGGTTGACTTTGTCGTTTCCCCGACCGGCCGAGAAAAAGTGTACAGGGTCCGAAGGGGTGCTCGCGCACGACTTTCGCGGCGCCCCTTCGTGGACCGCTGTCACCCCTGCTGAGCAGGCAGGACGTACTTGGCCGCGATCGTCTTGGCGGTCTCGGAGTCGGGGCCGGGCTGGGGGACGAAGACGGCTTCGCGGTAGTAGCGCAGCTCGGCGATGGACTCGCGGATGTCGGCGAGGGCGCGGTGGTTGCCGTTCTTCTCCGGGCTGTTGAAGTACGCCCTCGGGTACCAGCGGCGGGCCAGCTCCTTGATGGAGGACACGTCGACGATCCGGTAGTGGAGGTAGCCCTCCAGGTCCGGCATGTCGCGCAGCAGGAAGCCCCGGTCGGTGCCGACGGAGTTCCCGCACAGCGGGGCCTTGCCGGGCTCCTTCACGTACTCCCGGACGTAGGCCAGGACCTGCTCCTCGGCGTCCTTCAGCGTCGTGCCGCCGGCCAGCTCCTCGAGCAGCCCGGACGCGGTGTGCATCTGACGCACCACCTCCGGCATCGTCTCCAGCGCCGAGTCCGGCGGCCGGATGACGATGTCGACCCCTTCGCCCAGCACGTTCAGCTCGGAGTCGGTGACGAGGGCGGCAACCTCGATGAGCGCGTCGTCGGACAGCGAGAGGCCGGTCATCTCGCAGTCGATCCACACCATGCGATCGTTCATGTGTCTAACCTTACGGCTCCCCACCCCGCCCCGACCCCGCCCGTGCGGGCACGAAGGTCATCGGGGGTGCGGGGGAGCTCGTGTCCCACCGAGTCGGGTGGGTGGGAATGACGGGGGGTCCCGGGGACAAGCCCCGGGACCCCCCGTTTCAGCTGCCGCTCCGCGGCCCCGGCACGCTGCCCGACAGGGCCGCCGGCGCCCGCCGGGCCTGGTGGGGCACGGACCCCTCGGGGTGCAGACCGGGCACCGGCGCCCCCGGCCCGCCGCCGGGCAGCCCCAGCGGTCCGCCCGCACCCCCGGCCGGCCCGCCGCCGGGCGCCGCGGCCCCGGCTCCCGCCGGCCCCGCGGGGCCGTTCACCGCGTCGCCCTCGGCCGGCCGCTCACCTTGCGGCCTGCGCGCCCGGTACGCGGCCCGGTACGCCGCGGGCGACGACCCGAGCTGCCGCCGGAAGTGCCCGCGCAGCGCCACCGGCGAGCGGAAGCCGCAGCGCCCCGCGACCTCGTCGACCGAGTAGTCCGACGTCTCCAGCAGCCGCTGCGCCTGCAGCACCCGCTGGGTGATCAGCCACTGCAGCGGCGCGCTCCCGGTGAGCGAACGGAACCGCCGGTCGAACGTACGGCGGCTCATGTACGCCCGTGCCGCCAGCGTCTCCACGTCGAACTGCTCGTGGAGGTGCTCCAGCGCCCAGGCGACGACCTCGGCCAGCGGGTCGGCGCCGATCTCCTCCGGTAAAGACCTGTCCAGGTAGCGCTCCTGGCCTCCGCTCCGGCGCGGCGGCACCACCAGGCGGCGGGCCAGCGCACCGGCCGCCTCGTTGCCGTGGTCGGTGCGCACGATGTGCAGGCACAGGTCGATCCCGGCCGCCGTACCCGCCGACGTCAGCACGTCGCCGTCGTCGACGAACAGCTCCCGCGGATCGACGTGCACCGACGGATAGCGCTTGGCCAGCGTCGGTGCGTACATCCAGTGTGTGGTCGCGGGCCGGCCGTCCAGCAGCCCGGCCGCCGCCAGCACGAAGGCCCCGGTGCACAGGCCCACGATGCGGGCGCCCTCTTCGTGCGCCCGGCGCAGCGCGTCGAGCGCCTCCTCCGGTGGCGGGGAGGTGATCGAGCGCCAGGCCGGCACGACGACCGTGCCCGCCCGTGAGATCGCCTCCAGGCCATGCGGCGCGGTGAGTTCCAGGCCCCCTGTGGTCCGCAGTGGGCCTTCCTCGCCGGCCGCCACCAGAAGGCGGTAGCGCGGCACGCCGGCGTCCTGGCGGTCAACCCCGAACACCGACAGCGGTATGGAACTCTCGAAGATGGGGCCGCCGCTGAACAGCAGCACCGCGACGATCTCCTTGCGGCGTCGCCCGGACAGTTTCCGGGCCGCGTTTTCCGGCGCGGCAGTGGAGTCGTGGCTCATACTGCTAAGCCCCCCTCGGTGGTCGCGGCTCCTCGGTTGTGTCGCTCCTGCACGTTTCCCCTCGGTCCTGCACGAGTCCCCCGCCGTAAAGACAGTCAAGATCGAATCTACTGCGTCCCGCCGTGCCGCGGTGACCAGTTCGCCACCCAGCACATTGTCGACATGGCAACTTGGCGTGAAGCATTCGATCACGAAGCGTTGCACTCGGGGAGCGTGCAGGGAAGTGCGCCTCGTCGCGGTGGCCAAACCCCGTAGGGTGCGCGGGGCCGCCAGGACCCTTTCAGTGCAGGTCGAACGGGGGTTGGGGGGTACTTCACCCGAGGGATGCGCGAGTTCCGGAAGTTGGCTGAAAAGATACGGGCGCGTGCGCGGAAACCGGTCAGTTGACCGGTGTCGTCCCGCCGGGATGGCGACCGCCCCGATGGGCTCCCGTACCCGTCCTGTGATGCCTGCCACGGTGCGGGGCGCGCTCCTCGGCGCGCATCCTCGCCGCCCCGCGCTCCGACTGGCGCAGCAGCACCCGGCACACCCCCGTGACGGCCGCGAGGCCGAGGGCCGTGCCGGTGGCGCCGGCCAGCGAGGCGCCGTACCAGAGGAGGACCACCGGCACGAGGACGCAACTGAAGGCGGCCCAGCGCACCACGTCGCTCGCCGTGTCGCCGCCCGCCGGGTCGGGCGCGGCGGGCGGCGACGGGCGTCGCCCGGGGGCGCTACGGGGTGCGGACACGGCGTGCTCCCTACGGCGGCCGACGGCGGTACACCGGGTTCAACGCCTGTTCGACGGGCCGGTCACTGTGCGGTACCGGTACGGCCCTCTCACCCGTACCCGAGACGGGCGCGCGGGGGCAGGTGAATCCTGTGCGAACCGCCTGTACGGGGCAGCGGCCATTGCGTTACGGGCGTCGCTCGTGCATGCTCCGGGGAACCGCCACGGAGAGTGCGCGGGATGTGGGCGAAGGAGGCGTGCCGCCGTACCCTTGGGGGTATGGGGACGGGAAGACGATTCCCGGACACAGCTCCGCCGCACACCGTCGTCCCCGACAAAGGATCACAACGCCGAGACAGCCATGGCCGGTCACGAATTCTTCGAACCCGCGGACCGCAAGCGCCCCGTCGCCGACCCCACGGCGGCCGACCCCCTGGCGGCCGAAGAGCCGCGCCGGTCCTGCGATCCGGCGTTCAAGCACGGTGTGGTCGTCGGTTTCGACGGGTCGACCTCCAGCGAGCGGGCCCTCGCCTACGCGATCGGGATGGCCCACCGCTCCGGGTCGGGGCTGATCATCGTGCACGTCGCCAACCGGCTGCCCACGACCGTCTGGGCGGGCTGCGAGCCCCCGGTGTTCGTGGACGTGCCCGACCACCGCACCGAGGTCCTCGGCCTCGAACTGGCCTGTGCGGAGTACCTGGCCGAGGTGCCCTGGATCCTGGTCGAGCGCGGCGGCGACATCTGCCACGAACTCGAAGAGGTCGGCAAGGAGTACGAGGCGGACGCGATCGTCGTGGGCTCCACGCACGGCATCGTGGGCCGCCTCTTCGGCTCGGTCGCGGGACGGCTCGCCAAGCGGGCGCAGCGGCCGGTCGTCGTCATTCCCTGAGCCGGCCAACTCCCCTTCCGCTGTCGCGTGTTCCCGCGCCAAAGCGTGAACCTACTGACGCGTAGAGGTGTTTGTGCCTTTGTGAAGGGCATATACCGGTCACCGCAGCATCGCACGCGCACGAAGGGAGCCCGCCGTGGACAACGACGTCACCGCGGGAAGCACCACCGCCGTCGCCGGACGGCTCGCCCTGGGGGTCACCCTGCTGGCCTTCGGCCTCGGGTACACCCGCGTCATCCATGGAGTCACGGCGGACGACGCCGTGACGGTCGCTCACTACGTGGGCGGAGTCGCCCTGTTCGTCGTGGGACTGCTCGCCCTGCGCGAGCACGACACGGCCGACGGCACCGCCTTCGCCGCGCTCGGCGCCCTCTGGTTCACCTGGGCCATGTCGGCCGGCAACCGGATCTCCGGCAACGGCACGGGCCTGTTCCTGGTCCTGTTCGCGCTGGTGGCCCTGACCTCGGCCCTCGCGGGCGGCGAGCAGCTCGCCCAGGCCACCTACGGGCTGTTCTTCGTCTCCCTGGTGCTGCTGGCCGTGGCCCGGTTCGCGGGCAACGACACCCTCAGCAAGGCCGGCGGCTGGTTCGCCGCGGTGGCGGGCGCGGTGGCCTGGTACGCGGCGACCGCTGCCCTCGCCCACTGGCCCACGGCCCTTCCGCGACGCGCTGCCGGCCGGGGGGTGACGGCCACCGGCTGAGCAGCCGCAGGCCGGGGTACTGGGCGGCCCCGGCCCGGAGAGGAGCGACCCCCTGTGCTGGTGGCACACAGGGGGTCGTTCACGAGACCGGCGGACCTACTCCACCGTCACCGACTTGGCCAGGTTGCGCGGCTTGTCGATGTCCCGGCCCAGGGCCAACGCCGTGTGGTAGGCGAGGAGTTGCAGCGGGATGCCCATGAGGATCGGGTCCAGCTCGTCCTCGTTCTTGGGCACCACGATCGTCCGGTCGGCCTTCTCCTGCTCCTGGTGGGCGACGGCGAGGATCCGGCCGCTGCGGGCCTTGATCTCCTCCATGGCCGCGCGGTTCTTCTCCAGCAGGTCGTCGTCCGGCACGATCGCCACCGTCGGCAGGGCGGGCTCGATCAGCGCCAGCGGGCCGTGCTTGAGCTCGGAGGCGGGGTAGGCCTCGGCGTGGATGTAGGAGACCTCCTTGAGCTTCAGGGAGGCCTCGCGGGCCACCGGGTAGCCGCGCACCCGGCCGATGAAGAGCATCGAGCGGGCGTCGGCGTAGCTCTTCGCCAGCTCCTCGATGTCCTCCTCCTGCTTCATGATCTCGGAGATCTGCTCCGGCAGCTTCCGCAGGCCCTCGATGATCCGCTTGCCGTCGCGCACCGACAGGTCGCGGATACGGCCGAGGTGCAGCGCGAGCAGCGCGAAGGCCACGGTGGTGTTGGTGAAGCACTTGGTGGAGACCACGCACACCTCGGGCCCGGCGTGCACGTAGATGCCGCCGTCGGCCTCGCGGGCGATCGCGGAGCCGACCACGTTGACCACGCCCAGCACCCGCGCGCCCTTGCGCTTGAGTTCCTGCACGGCAGCCAGCACGTCGTACGTCTCACCGGACTGGGAGACCGCGACGTACAGCGTGTCGGGGTCCACGACCGCGTTGCGGTAGCGGAACTCGGAGGCCGGCTCGGCGTCGGCGGGGATGCGGGCCAGCTCCTCGATCATCTGGGCGCCGATCATGCCCGCGTGGTAGGAGGTGCCGCAGCCGAGGATCTTCACCCGGCGCACCGCGCGCGCCTCGCGGGCGTCGAGGTTGATGCCGCCGAGGTGCACGGTGGCGAACCGGTCGTCGATGCGGCCGCGCAGCACCCGGTCCACGGCTTCGGCCTGCTCGTGGATCTCCTTGTGCATGTAGGTGTCGTGGCCGCCCATGTCGTAGGAGGCGGCCTCCCACTCCACGGTGGTGGGCTCGGCGGTGGTCCGCGTGCCCTCGGTGGTGTAGGTGCGGAAGTCGTCGGCCTTGAGGGTGGCCATCTCGCCGTCGTCGAGCGTGACTATCTGGCGGGTGTGGGCGACCAGCGCGGCGATGTCCGAGGCGACGAACATCTCCTTCTCGCCGATGCCCAGCACGACCGGCGAGCCGTTGCGGGCGACCACGATCCGGTCGGAGAAGTCGGCGTGCATGACCGCGATGCCGTACGTCCCCTCGACCAGGCGGAGGGCGGCGCGGACCTTCTCCTCCAGCGTCTCGGCCTCGGAGCGGGCGATGAGGTGGGTGAGCACCTCGGTGTCGGTCTCGGAGAGGAACTCCACGCCGTCCGCCTCGAGCTTGCGGCGCAGGTCACCGGCGTTGTCGATGATGCCGTTGTGCACGACGGCGACCTTCTCGTCGGCCGACATGTGCGGGTGGGCGTTCACGTCGGAGGGGGCGCCGTGGGTGGCCCAGCGGGTGTGGGCGATGCCGGTGGTGCCCTTGAAGCGCGCCGGGACCTTCGCCTCCAGGTCGCGAACCCGGCCCTTGGCCTTGACCATCCTCAGGCCCGCCGTCCTCGGCGAGGTGACGACGATGCCCGCCGAGTCGTAGCCGCGGTACTCCAGGCGCTGCAGGCCCTCCAGGAGCAGGGGCGCGACATCACGCTTGCCGATGTATCCGACGATTCCGCACATACAGGTACCTTTTCCCCGAGTCTCTGCCGGCCTCAGCCGTAGACGATCCGCCGCAGCTGCCGGAGCGAGAGCTCGGGCGGCGCCACCGCGCGGTACTTCAGATCCGCCCCGATCCGTTCGAAGATCTCCGCGTTCACCAGGCCCTGGGCCTGCAGTTCGCGGTGGCGGCGACGGACGAACTCCTCGGTCGTCTCGTCGAAGTAGGCGAGCACGTCCTGGACCACCCGCAGTGCCTCGCCCCGGTTCAGGGGCGTGGAGCGCGTCAAGTGATCAACAAGTTCGTCGTGCACCCGGTGGATTCTGGGGGACCGGCGACGCTTTCGCAAGAATCCTGCCCGATTTCGGGCAGGGTGCTGTTGGGGTTCTTATGAACCCCTGTTCGCGCGCTGTCCATCCGGCGTCCCAGATCCCGTAGCGGATGTGGACCACTTTCAGACGCCATGGACATTCCACGCATGGGAGTACCCGAGAAGCTCGCCGGGCGCATGAGCATGGCCGAGCAGCACGAGTACCTGCGGTCGCGGTTCTCGCGGCGCACGATGATCAGAGGCGGCGCGGTCACGCTGGGCGCCGTCACGGGTGGCGCGTTCGTGACGGGCGCGACCGCCCGGGCCGCCGTGCCCGGCCCGCGGACCGCGGTTTCCTCCGCCCCCTCCTCCACCGGTGACGTCGACGGCGCCCTCGTCGCCCCCTTCGGCCGCCACCTCGCCTACGGCGACGACCCGCGCACCGAGATGACCGTCTCCTGGCAGGTCCCGGTAGCGGTCCGCAAGCCGTTCATCCGCGTCGGCGCCCACCCCTGGGACCTCTCCCGGAGGATCCCCGCCGAGGTCCGCGCCCTGCACACCCCGGCCGGCGTCGGCGCGAGCGGCGACCGCACCCAGTACTACCTGCACGCCCGGCTCACCCACCTGCGCCCCGGGCGGACGTACTACTACGGCGTCGGCCACCAGGGCTTCGACCCGGCCGAGCGCCATCTGCTCGGCACCCTCGGCACCTTCACCACCGCACCCGCCCACAAGGAGCCGTTCACCTTCACCGCCTTCGGCGACCAGGGCGTCAGCTACCACGGCCTGGCCAACGACGCCCTGATCCTCGGCCAGAACCCGGCCTTCCACCTGCACGCCGGCGACATCGCCTACGGCGACCCGGCCGGCCAGGGCAAGACCTCCGACAGCGGCTTCGACTCCCGGGTCTGGGACCAGTTCCTGTACCAGACCGAGTCGGTCGCCAAGCAGGTGCCGTGGATGGTCAGTTACGGCAACCACGACATGGAGGCCTGGTACTCGCCCAATGGC
>NZ_BMVJ01000008.1:193020-204817 GCF_014650655.1 Streptomyces anandii JCM 4720 | reverse complement strand
TACGGCGGCGAGGAGGCCCGTTGGACCCTCCCCGGCAACGGGCCCGACCGCGAGAACCTGCCGGGCGTCTACTCCTTCGTCCACGGCAACACCGCCGTGATCTCCCTCGACGCCAACGACGTCTCCTTCGAGATCCCGGCGAACCTGGGCCTGTCCGGCGGAACCCAGACCAGGTGGCTCGAGGCCCAGCTGAAGAAGTACCGGGCGTCCAAGGACGTCGACTTCGTCGTCGTCTTCTTCCACCACTGCGCCTACTGCACCTCCACCGCGCACGCCTCGGAAGGGGGCGTGCGCCAGGAGTGGGTGCCGCTGTTCGAGAAGTACACCGTGGACCTGGTCATCAACGGCCACAACCACGTCTACGAGCGCACCGACGTGCTCAAGGGCAACCGGGTCGCCAAGAAGCTCCCCATCGGCGGCACCGCCTACCCCGAGACCGACGGCGTGGTCTACGTCACCGCGGGCGCGGCCGGCCGCAGCCTCTACGCGTTCAGCGCCGACCAGTCCTACGAGGGCCACGAGAAGGACCTGGAGTCCGTCTCCTCCTTCGTCTGCCTCAAGGACGGCGCCCGGCAGAACGAGACCGTCGACTGGTCGCGCGTGCGCTATCTCGACTACTCGTTCCTGCGCGTGGACGTCACCCCGGCCGCCCGCGGCCGCCACGCCACGCTGACCGTGCGGGGCATCGCCGAGACCGGCGAGCAGGTCGACCACTTCACGGTGGCCCGCCGGGCCAAGTAGCGGCCGGGCCGGCGGGCGGCCCTCGGGCCGGCTCTCACATCCGCTTGAGGACCGCCTGCTTGGCCATGCTGAACTCCTCCTCCGTCAGCACCCCCGACCGGTGCAGCTCGCCGAGTTCGCGCAGCCGCCGCAGCAGGGCGTCGTGGTCGTGCTCGGCGGCCGGCGCGGGCCCGGGCGCGTCCTCGGGCTCAGGGCCGTCCGGTACGGGCCCGGAGGGCGCGGGGATGCCGGCGGGCGCCGACGGGTGCGGCAGCCGCGCCTGCACGGCCGCCGCGACCAGTGCCATCAGCGGGTCCTTCTTGAAGCCCCACAGCTCCACGGCGTTCGGGTCGTACTTGGGCGGGGCCTGGGTGGGCGCGTCACGCACGGTCAGGCGCAGATGGCCGTTCTCCAGGCCGACCGCCGGCAGCCACTCCACGGCCGTGATGTCGCGCAGCGCCAGGGTGCGGGCGCCCGCGGCGGCCTTGGCGTCCTCCGTCTTCCAGTTCCACTCCAGCCGGACGCGCTCCCCGTCGAAGCTCGCCGTGCCGTCCCCGGCGGCCACCGACAGGGGGACGGACGGACCGGGCAGCAGATACTCCGCCACCGGTCCGGCCGGCACCCGCTCAAGGAGCAGGGCGCTGCGGACCTCTTCCACGAAGTACTCGGCCACGCCGTAGCGGTCGGACTCCACCAGCAACTGGTAGGGATCGTTGGGCTCGGTCAGCCGTCCGCCGGTCGCGTGCAGCAGCGGGTCCGCGCCGTCGCGCAGCCGCAGCCTCAGCCGTCCCGCCTTCTTGCCCTGCTCCAGCGACACACCGGCCAACGCGCGCAGCGGGACGAGGAGTTCACCCAGGGTCCGGCGCAGGAGACCGACGTTCTTGTCGCGTCCCGGAGTGAGCCGGAGGGCGTCGCCGTCGAAGGTCCACGTGCCGTCCTTCTGGATGATTTCCGCCATGGGGGGATTGTTTCACCGCCGGTGCGAGAGAGTGGTCTATACCGTCGGGGCTCAAGGTCCCGAGACGAGCGTGAAGGGAGCGCATGTGAGACGGCACCACAGCACGACTCCCCGTAATCCCCGCAATCCCCGTAAGACCCGGGTCTCCCGCGCCCGGGTCTCCCGCGCCCTGGTGTCGCTGCTGCTCGTCGCGGCGGCCGGGGCCTTCGCGGCCGGCGCCGCACCCGCCGGGCAGACGGGCGCGGCCGGGCAGGCGCGGGCGACGGCGACCCCGCTGGGGCAGATCATCCCCGCGCCCGCCTCCGTCCGGGCGGCCGGATCGCCGTACCGGATCACCGCCGGCACCCGCATCCGTGTCGACGGCGGCCGTGAGGCCCGCCGGGTCGGCGAGTACCTCGCCGGACTGCTGCGCCCCTCGACCGGCTACCGGCTGCCGCTGACCACGCACGGCCGGGCCGGCATCGAACTGCGCCTGGCCAAGGGACCGTTCGGCGCCGAGGGCTACCGGCTCGACAGCGGTCGCGGGGGAGTGACCATCACCGCCCGCGAACCGGCCGGCCTCTTCCACGGAGTGCAGACGCTGCGCCAGCTGCTGCCGGCCGCCGTGGAGCAGCGGTCCGTGCGGCCCGGCCCCTGGCTGGTCGCGGGCGGCACCGTCCAGGACAGCCCGCGCTACGCCTACCGGGGCGCCATGCTCGACGTCTCCCGGCACTTCTTCACCGTCGCCCAGGTCAAGCGCTACATCGACGAACTCGCCCTCTACAAGATCAACGAGCTGCATCTGCACCTCAGCGACGACCAGGGCTGGCGCATCGCCATCGACTCCTGGCCGCGCCTGGCCACCTACGGCGGCTCCACCGAGGTCGGCGGCGGCAAGGGCGGTTACTACACCAAGGCCGACTACAAGGAGATCGTCCGCTACGCCGCCTCCCGCTATCTGGAGGTCGTCCCGGAGATCGACATGCCGGGCCACACCAACGCGGCCCTCGCCTCCTACGCCGAGCTCAACTGCGACGGGGTGGCGCCCCCGCTCTACACCGGCACCAACGTCGGCTTCAGCTCGCTGTGCGTGCCCAAGGAGGTGACGTACCGCTTCGTGGACGACGTCATCCGCGAGCTCGCCGCCCTCACCCCCGGCCGCTACCTCCACATCGGCGGCGACGAGGCCCACTCCACCAGCCACGACGACTACGTGAAGTTCATGGACCGGGTGCAGCCGATCGTCGCCGAGTACGGCAAGACGGTCATCGGCTGGCACCAGCTGACCGGCGCCGCCCCGGCCAAGGGCGCCCTCGCCCAGTACTGGGGCCTGGACTCCACCAGCGCGGCCGAGAAGGCCCAGGTCGCGCGGGCCGCGCAGAACGGCACCGGGCTGATCTTCTCCCCGGCCGACCGGGTCTACCTCGACATGAAGTACACCAAGGACACCCCGCTGGGCCTGGCCTGGGCGGGCTATGTCGAGGTGCGGCGGTCCTACGACTGGGATCCCGGGAGCTATCTGCCCCAAGTGCCCGCCTCCGCCGTGCGGGGCGTGGAGGCCCCGCTGTGGTCGGAGACCCTGTCCACCTCCGCCCACATCGACTACATGGCCTTCCCGAGGCTGCCGGGCGCCGCCGAGCTCGGCTGGTCGCCGGCGGCCACGCACGACTGGGACGCCTACAAGGTGCGCCTCGCCGCCCAGGCGCCCCGCTGGGACGCCCTCGGCATCGGCTACTACCGCTCACCACAGGTGCCCTGGCCGGCAGGCTGACCCGGCGCCTCGCACAGGGCGGCGGGCGCCCCGGAGGACCGTACTCCGGGGCGCCCGCCTGTTTTTGGGAGCCGTGGGCGCCGGCGGCCCGCGAGCGGATTGTCGAGGGTGCCCACCAGCTGGAGCGCGGCCGAGGGGTCGGCGAGGTCCACCATCTGCCGGTTGTCGCGCAGCTGGAGCCGGTTGAGGCAGGACAGCGCGAACTCGGGCGCGAACAGGTCGTACCGCTCGAACCTCCCGGCGAGTCCGGGCACCGACTCCTGGTACTCGCGCACCACCTCGGCCACCGTGTCCCAGAATCCGTCCTCGGTGAGGATCCCCCCGGCGGCGAGGTTCGCGGCCAGGAAGCGGAAGAAGCAGTCGAAGACGTCCGTGAACAGCGACAGCAGCCTGTGGTCCTCCGGGACGTCGACCCGGATGCGCGCGACCTCCGGCGGCAGCACGGCGTCCGGGTCCATCACCGCGATCTCCTCGGCGATGTCCTTGAACACCGCCCGCCGCACCACCCCGTCCGCGAGGACCAGGATCACGTTCTCGCCGTGCGGCATGAAGACCAGGTCGTAGGCGTAGAAGCTGTGCAGCAGCGGGGTGAGGTAGGCGCGCAGGTAGTGGCGCAGCCACTCGCGCGCGGGCAGCCCCGAGCGCTCGACGAGGGCGCCGGCGAAGGACGCGCCCTCGTGGTCCACGTGGAGCAGGGCCGCCATGGTCGCCAGGGACTCGCCCTCCTGGAGCGAGGGCACCGGGCTCTCCCGCCACAGCGCGGCCAGCATCTTGCGGTACGGCGAGTGGCGGTCGGTGGCCGCCTCGTACTCCAGGTGCCGGTAGCCCACGGCCGCGCGCTCGCGGATGACGGTCAGGCCCGTCGACTTCAGCACCGGGTCGTTCTCCACCAGCCGGGCCAGCCAGTCGTTGATGGCCGGGGTCGCCTCCATGTAGGCGGCCGAAAGCCCGCGCATGAAGCCCATGTTGAGCACGGACAGGGCCGTCTTCACATAGTGCCGGTGCGGGTTCGAGGCGTTGAAGAAGGTCCGTATGGACTGCTGGGCCAGGTACTCGTCGTCGCCCTCGCCCAGGCACACCAGGTGCCCGCGGGCGACCTCGGCGGCGAAGGTGACGGCGAGCTTGTTCCACCACTGCCAGGGGTGGACGGGGATGAGCAGGTAGTCCGCCGGGTCGAGGCCCCGCCCGGTCAGCAGCCCGTGGAAGCGCTCGACCGTGTCCGCGCCCAGCTCGGCCCGCAGGAAGGACTCGTACTCGATCCCGGCGCCCGCGGTGAACGACGCCCGTGAGCGGTGCGCGGCCAGCCACACCAGCCGTACGCAGCTCGCGGTCTCGGGGGCGTAGGAGAGGTACTCGTGGATGCCCAAGCCGAGGCGGCCGTTGTTGGCGACGAAGCAGGGGTGGCCCTCGGTCATGCCGGTCTCGATGTCCTGGAAGGAGCTCCGCGCAAGCTCGGCGGAGGTGACCTGAGGCTTGGCGAGCTTGTAGCAGGTGCTCGCCAGGGTGGAGGAGATCTCCTCCAGGTAGACGGGCAGGATCTCGTCGCTCAGCCCGAGGGAGGACTTGAACTCGGTGAAGAAGTCCAGGGCGGCGAGCGGCAGCGGGGCGCCGTCGCGGTGGCGGGTGATCGAGTCCGCCTCGATCTGCCAGTGGTCGAGGGCGCGGCGGGTGGCGGTGAAGCGGTAGCGGGTCCGCCCGTCGTCGCTGCGGACGGTGTGGCCGTCGCCGTCCGGGCGGGGTGCGATCAGGCGCTCGTGGGCGAACTCGGCCAGCGCCTTGCGGATCAGATGACGTTCGGCGCGCTCCCAGTGCCCGGGGGTGAGGTGGGCGACGGCGTCGGGGAGGGTCACGTGGCCACCGCCTTCTCGAAGCGCTCGCGGGTGCAGAAGCTCAGCAGGGCCCGTTTCTCGGGCTTGTCGATCTCCCGCTCGGCCACGAAGCCCACGGCCGCGTTGAGCGCGTGCACGGCCTTGTTGCGCACGTCGGGCTCGACCACGATCCGTCTGGTCGCGGGGTCCTCGAACAGGTGACGGACCACGGCGGTGATGACGGCCCGGGTGAAACCGTGCACGGGCGTGTCGGTGGGCGCGACCAGGAAGTGCATGCCCACGTCCCCGGGTTCGGGCTCGTACAGCCCGACGAGCTCCCGGTGGGCGGGGTCGTACTTCTCCATCAGGAAGACGGGCACGCCCTCGTGCAGCCCGAGCAGCGCGTGGTGGTGCCCGTCGGCGGCGATCTCCATGTAGGCGCGCTCGACGTCCTCGAGCCTGGCGTCCCCCATCATCCAGAAGGCCGCTTTGGGGTGCGTGACCCAGCCGTGCAGCAGCTCGGCGTCCTCCAGGGGGTCCAGCGGCCGGAAGGCGAAGGTCATGCTGTCCGTGCTGTTCGTACTGTCCGTGCTGTTCATGCGGCGAACTCCTGGAAGGCGATCGTCTTCTCGACGGGGTAGTACTCGCTGCCGAGCAGCTCGCGGATGATGCAGCTGTTGCGGTACGGGCCCATCCCGAGGTCGGGGCTGGTGACGCTGTGGGCGTGGACACCGGCGTTCTGCAGGAACACGCCCCGGCCGGTGACGTCGACGGCGTAGTTGCGGCCGACGTCGAAGTTGCCGCGCGAGTCGTAGCGCAGCCGGTCGCGCACCGGGCGGAGGAACTCCGGCTCGGCGTACCGGTAGCCGGTGGCGAGGACCAGGCCCTCGGAGCGCAGCTCGAAGTCCTTGCCCTGCTCCTCCTGGCGGAAGGAGAGGGTGTACGTTCCGCCGTCCCAGGAGGCGCTGTTCAGCGAGGAGTTGGTGAGCAGCCGGGTGGGGACCGGGCCGGCCAGGCTCTTCCGGTAGAGCAGGTCGAAGATGTCGTCGATCAGAGCGCCGTCGATGCCCTTGAACAGGCCCTTCTGCTGCTCGGTGAGGCGGTAGCGGGTCTCCTCGGGCAGCGCGTGGTAGTAGTCGACGTACTCCGGGGAGGTCATCTCCAGGGTGAGCTTGGTGTATTCGAGGGGGAAGAAACGCGGGGATCGGGTGACCCAGTTCAGCTGGTAGCCGTGGACGTCGATCCCGCCGAGCAGGTCGTGGTAGATCTCGGCGGCGGACTGGCCGCTGCCCACCAGGGTGATCGACTTCTTGCGCCTCAGCTCCTCGCGGTGGTCGAGGTAGCGGGAGTTGTGCAGGTGGTCGCCGGGCAGGTCGCGGCAGGCGTCCGGGACGTGCGGCGGGGTGCCGGTGCCGAGGACCAGACGGCGGGCGCGGTAGGTGTCCCCGGTGTGCGTGCGCACGCGGTACAGCTCGTCGCCCTCGTCGTACGTCACCTCGGTGACCGTCGTGCCGAAGCGGACGCTGCTCAACTGGGCCGCGGCCCAGCGGCAGTAGTCGTCGTACTCGACGCGCAGCGGGTGGAAGTTCTCACGGATGTAGAACGAGTACAGCCGGCCCTTCTCCTTCAGGTAGTTGAGGAAGGAGTACGGCGAGGTCGGGTCGGCCAGCGTGACCAGGTCCGACATGAACGGGGTCTGCAGATGGGCGCCGTCGAGGAACATCCCCGCGTGCCACTCGAAGCCGGGCTTGGACTCCAGGAAGACGCCCCTGAGTTCGGCGATCGGCTCGGTCAGGCAGGCTAGGCCGAGGTTGAAGGGACCGAGCCCGATGCCCACGAAATCGTACGTGGCGCAGGGGGCGGTCGGGGCTTCAGGACGCGCGGTCAAGGGACTCTCCCAGGTACTGCTCGGCGTGGCCGGCGATGAGATCGAGGACGGCGGCCAGGTCGGACGGCCGGGTCTCGGGGTTGAGGAGGGTGAACTTCAGGTAGTGGCGGCCGTCCACCGTGGTGCCCGCGACCACGGCGTCGCCGGAGGCGAACAGGGCCTTGCGGGCGTACAGGTTGGCGCGGTCGATCCCGGCCGGGTCGGTGACGGCAGCCGGGATGTAGCGGAAGACCAGGGTGGAGAGCGCCGGTTCGGCGACGACGTCGAAGCGCGGGTCGGCGGCGAGCGTCCGCCAGCCCTCCCGGGCCAGCTCGCACACCTCGTCGAAGAGGCGGCCCACGCCCTCGGCGCCCATCACGCGCAGCGTCATCCACAGTTTCAGGGCGTCGAAACGGCGCGTGGTCTGCAGGGACTTGTCGACCTGGTTGGGGATGCGCTCGGCCACCGTGCGGCGCGGGTTGAGGTAGTCGGCGTGGTAGGTGGCGTGCCGCAGGGTGGCCGCGTCCCGGACCAGCACGGCGGAAGAACTGACCGGCTGGAAGAAGGACTTGTGGTAGTCGACGGTGACGGAGTCGGCGCGCTCGATGCCGGTGAGGAGGTGGCGGCGGGTGGGGGAGACCAGCAGGCCGCAGCCGTAGGCCGCGTCGACGTGCATCCAGGCGCCGAACCGGTCGGACAGCCGGGCCACTTCGGGGAGCGGGTCGATGGAGCCGAAGTCGGTGGTGCCGGCGGTGGCGACCACGGCCATGGGGACCAGGCCCTCGCGGCGGCAGCGCTCCAGCTCGCGGGCGAGGGCGAGGGTCCGCATGCGCCGGTCGTGGTCGACGGGGACCGCGATCACCGCGTTCGGGCCGAGGCCCAGCAGTTTCGCCGACTTGCGCACGCTGAAGTGGCTCGCCTCGGAGGCGAGGATCCGCAGTCTCGCGGTGTCGTCGGCCTTGGCCTCCTCGCGGGCCAGCAGCAGTGCCTGGAGGTTGGACTGGGTACCGCCGGAGGTGAACACCCCGTCGGCGCCCGGGCCGAGGCCGATCCGGGCGGCCGTCCAGTCGATGAGCCTGCGCTCGATCAGGGTGCCGCCGGCCGACTGGTCCCAGGTGTCCAGGGAGGAGTTGACCGCGGACAGCACCGCCTCGCCGAGCACCGCCGGGATGACGACCGGGCAGTTGAGGTGGGCGACATAGCGGGGGTGGTGGAAGTAGACCGCGTCCCGCAGATAGACCTCCTCCAGCTCGTCCAGGGCGGCCGTGGTGTCGCCGAGCGGCCGGTCGAGGTCGATCCGGTCGATGCGGGAGGCGAGTTCACCGGCCGTGACGCCGGTGAACGGACGGTCGGTGGCGGCGAGTCTGGCGGCCACCCGCTCCACTCCTTCGGTCACCGAGCGGCGGTAGCGCTCGGCGGTGAGGTCATTGAGCAGGTGTGAGCGCATGTGGGGGTCCTCCGAGATCGTCTTACTTAGGTTAGCCTAACCTAATTTCACTGGACCGAGGCAGGCCTGTGCCGCGACCGGCCTCACCGCGGGGGGAGTCACTCCTCCGCGCGCAACTGTTCCTGCGTCATCCCGCGCCGCCAGTGGCCGCCGGAGGTGACACGGCGCCGGTCGATCCCGCGCTCGCCGGTGAAACGGCGGCGCAGCCTTGTCCGGCGGGGTCAGGAGACCTTCTTCGCGCTCTCGATGGCCTTGGCGAGGTCCTCGAGCAGCGGGGCGCACTTGTCGTAGGAGAGGATCGGCTCGGGGTTGCGGGCGATGACCTGGCCGGCCCTGACCGCGGGGAGCTTCTTCCAGGTGGCCTGGGTGATGGCGGCGGGCTGGATGGCCGAGGTGCGGTTGTCCATCATGATGATGTCGGCCGCGTACTTGTCGACGTTCTCCCAGCTCAGCGACTCGTACCAGCCGCCGCCCCTGGCCTTGGCCCGCTCCGGCGGTTCGACGAGGTTCACGCCGAGGGCCTTGAAGTACTCCAGGTCGATGGAGAGGTCGGTGCCGGAGACGTAGAACAGGTCCTGGCCGGCGGAGCCGGCCATCACCTTGATGCCCGGCCTGGACCTGGCGGCGGCGCGCAGCCGGGCGGCCGCGTCCTCGAACCGCTTCCTGGCCTGCTTGACCTTTCCGGAAGTCACGTCACCGCCCAGCGACCTGGCGAGCGCGAGCATCCGCTCCAGCGGCTCGGTCAGCCGGCGGTCGTAGACGGAGATGCCGACGGTGGGGGCGCCCACGGCGAGGATCTTCTTCCTGGACTCCTCCGGGACGTACCAGAGGGTGCCGGCGTCGTCGAACATCGTGGAGACGAGGACGTCGGGGGCGAGGGCGGCGTACTTCTCGATGTTGAACTGGCCCCACTCGTTGCCGAGCACGGTCACCTTGCTGACGTCCATGTCGCCGGCCTGGACGTCGGCCTTGCCGTCCTTGGTCGTGGTCGGGCCGAAGACGCCCTTGCTCTGAACGCCGTAGTCGTGCAGTGCGGCGGCGACGCCGACGAAGGCGACGATGTTCGCGGGGACCTCGCCGGCCTCGGCGGTCCGGCCGCGGTCGTCCTCGAAGGACCAGGGGCCGGACTTCGCCGCCGCCCTCCCGCTGTCCGAGCCGCCGCTTTTCGCGTCCCCGTCCCCGCAGGCCGCGAGCGCGGCGCCGAGACCGAGGACGCCGCCGGCGGCGAGGACACCGCGTCGGGAGAGGTGTGTGGCACGGGACTTGGGCATGGGTGTGACCGCTTTCGAACGGGGCGCGGCGCCCGCCGGACAGGTTCGAAGGTAGGTTAGCCTAACCTTAGTAACTGTCCAGGGGTCGGTCGCCGCGCCCGCGCTCGTCAGCGGCCCTGCCGCCGTCCGTCCGGCGCGTGGTGCGGTCAGCCCGTCAGCCCCAGCTCACGGGCGATCAGCATGCGCTGGACCTCGCTCGTGCCCTCGCCGATCTCCAGGATCTTGGAGTCCCGCCACATCCGGGCGACCGGGTACTCGTTCATGAAGCCGTAGCCGCCGTGGACCTGGGTGGCGTCGCGGGCGTTGTCGACGGCGATGGTGGAGGAGTAGAGCTTCGCCAGGGCCGCCTCCTTCTTGAACGGCTCGCCCGCCACCAGCCGGTAGGCGGCGTCGCGCCAGGCCAGGCGGGCGGTGTGCGCCTTCATCTCCATGTCGGCGATCTTGAACTGGATGGCCTGGTTGGCGCCGATCGGCTTGCCGAACGCGTGCCGCTCCTTGGCGTACTTCACCGACTCGTCCACACAGCCCTGGGCGAGCCCCGTCGCCAGGGCCGCGATCGCGATGCGGCCCTCGTCCAGGATCCGCAGGAACTGCGCGTAGCCGCGGCCCTCTTCGCCCAGCAGGTTGGCCGCCGGCACACGGACGTCGGAGAAGGACAGCTCACGGGTGTCCGAGGCGTTCCAGCCCACCTTGGAGTAGGCCGGGGCCACCGTGAAGCCGGGGGTGCCGGAAGGCACGATGATCGCGGAGATCAGCGGCCTGCCGTCGGGCTTGCGGCCGGTCACCGCGGTGACCGTGACCAGGCCGGTGATGTCCGTGCCGGAGTTGGTGATGAAGCACTTGCTGCCGTTGATCACCCACTCGTCGGTGTCCGGGTCCAGCCGGGCCGTGGTGCGCGTGGCGCCCGCGTCGGAGCCGCCGTCCGGCTCGGTCAGGCCGAACGCGCCCAGGATCTCGCCCGCGCACAGCCGGGGCAGCCACTCGCGCTTCTGTTCCTCGGTGCCGAACAGGTGGATCGGCATGGCGCCCAGCGAGACGCCCGCCTCCAGGGTGATGGCGACCGAGGAGTCGACCCGGGCCAGCTCCTCCAGCGCGATGCCGAGGGCCAGATAGTCGCCGCCCATGCCGCCGTACTCCTCCGGGAACGGCAGCCCGAACAGGCCCATGCGGCCCATCTCCCGCACGATCTCGTACGGGAACTCGTGCCGCTCGTAGAAGTCGCCGATCTTGGGCGCGACGACGTCGTGGGCGAACTCCTCCACCGTACGGCGGAGTTCCTCCAGCTCGGGGGTGAGGCGGTGGTTCATCACTGCTCCTTGTGGGAGAGGGCGCGAAGGGTGCGGGAGGGGCTGGGGCGGCCCAGCCGGCCGGCCATCCACTCGCTCGTGGCGACGAGGCGGCCGAGGTCGACACCGGTGTCGATGCCGAGGCCCTGAAGCATCCACACCAGGTCCTCGGTGGCGAGGTTGCCGGTGGCGGACTTGGCGTAGGGGCAGCCGCCGAGGCCGCCCGCGGAGGCGTCGACGGTGGTGACGCCGTGCTGGAGGGCGGCCAGGGTGTTGGCGAGCGCCTGGCCGTAGGTGTCGTGGAAGTGCACGCCGATGACGTCGGTGGGCACACCGGACTCGTTGAGCGCGGACAGCAGCTCCAGTACGTGGCCCGGGGTGGCCACGCCGATGGTGTCGCCGAGGCTCAGCTCGTCGCAGCCCATCTCCAGCAGCGCCTTGCACACGCGGACGACCTGGTGGAGCGGCACGGCGCCCTCCCAGGGGTCGCCGAAGCACATCGAGACATAGCCGCGCACATGCGCGCCCTCGTCCCTGGCCCGGGCCACGACCGGTGCGAAGACCGCGAGGGACTCCTCCACCGTCCGGTTGAGGTTGGCCTTGGCGAAGGACTCGGTGGCGCTGGCGAACACGGCGATCCGGCGCGCGTCGAGCGCGAGCGCCCGCTCCAGACCACGGCTGTTGGGCACC
>NZ_BMVJ01000008.1:176624-192999 GCF_014650655.1 Streptomyces anandii JCM 4720 | reverse complement strand
AGGACCGGCAGGCGCACGCCCGCGAGGTCCCGCACACGCGGGAACAGCTCCTCGGCGTCGGCCAGTTGGGGCACCCACTTGGGGTGGACGAAGCTGGTCGCCTCGACGGTGGTCAGACCCGCGTCGGCGAGGCGGTGGATGAACTCCGCCTTGACCTCGGTGGGCACGGTCGCCGACTCGTTCTGCAGGCCGTCGCGCGGGCCGACCTCGTGGATCCTGACCCGCTCGGGCAGGCCCGGGGCGGGGACGACCATCGGCAGGCCCACAGGGCCGTGGGTGCTCATGCCGTCACCTCCTTTTCCTCCGTCGTCTGCTCCTCGTGCGGGGCGATCACCGCGAGGACCTGGTCCATGGCGACCGTGGTGCCCGGGGCGACGTCCAGCTCGGTGACCGTGCCGGCGTGCGGGGCGGAGATGACGTGCTCCATCTTCATCGCCTCCACCACCAGCAGGCTCTGGCCCGCGGCCACCTCGTCGCCGACGGCGACCTTGACCACCGTGACCGTGCCGGGCATGGGCGCGGTGAGCGAGTCGGCGCCCGCGTGGGCGGCACGGGAGAGCGAGGCGGCCACCGGGTCGTGGTCGCGCACGTGCCAGGCCTCGCCGTCGCGGCCGAGCCAGTCCGCGGCGCGGTGGAAGGTGTGGCGGACGCCGTCGAGAGTGACGCTCACCGTGTCGTCGGTGACGGTGTGGGCGCCGCGCGGGACGTACTCCACCGGGTCGCCCACCCGCAGGTGGAAGGCGACCGGCTTCGGCTGCCCGCCCAGCCGCCAGCCGCTCGGCACGGAGAACGGGTCCGTCCAGCCCCCGCCCGCGGGCCGCAGGCCCTCCAGGCGGACGGCCGCGGCGGCCTCGTAGACCTCCTCCGGCACGTCGGTGGAGACCAGTTCGTCGACCACCCGCTCCACCAGACCGGTGTCCAGCTCACCGGCCACCACGTCCGGGTGGGCCAGCAGCCGGCGCAGGAAGGCGGCGTTGGTCTGCACGCCGAGGGTGACCGTCGCGGCGAGCGCGGCGCGCAGTTTGCGCAGCGCGGTGGCGCGGTCGGGGCCGTAGGCGATCACCTTGGACAGCATCGGGTCGTACAGGCTGCCGACCTCGGTGCCCTCGCTGAGCCCGGAGTCGGTGCGCACGCCGTCGCCCTGCGGCTCGCGCAGCCTGAGCACGGTGCCGCCCGAGGGCAGGAACCCGCGCGCGGGGTCCTCGGCGCACAGCCGGGCCTCGACGGCGTGCCCGGTCAGCTCGATGTCCTTCTGGCCGTACGGCAGGGGCTCGCCCGCCGCCACCCGCAGCTGCCACTCCACCAGGTCCAGGCCCGTGACCAGCTCGGTGACCGGGTGCTCCACCTGGAGGCGGGTGTTCATCTCCATGAAGTAGTACGACGACGGGTCGCCGCCGGGGACGATGAACTCCACCGTGCCCGCGCCCCGGTAGCCGCAGGAGCGGGCCGCCTGGACCGCCGCCTCGCCCATCGCGGCCCGGGTCTCCTCGTCGAGGAGCACGCTGGGCGCCTCCTCGATGATCTTCTGGTGGCGGCGCTGCAGGGAGCACTCGCGCTCGCCCAGGTGGATCACGTTGCCATGGCCGTCGGCCAGGACCTGGATCTCGATGTGCCGGGGGGTGTCCACCCAGCGCTCGACGAGGAGGGTGTCGTCGCCGAAGGAGGCGCGCGCCTCGCGGCGGGCGGCCGCGATCTCCTCGGCGAGCCGGTCCTCCTCGCGCACCAGCCGCATGCCCTTGCCGCCACCGCCCGCGGAGGGCTTGAGCAGCACCGGCATGCCGATCTCGCGGGCCGCGTCGGCGAGTTGGCCGTCGCTGAGCCCGGAGCCGCTGGAGCCGGGCACGACCGGAACCCCGGCCGCCCGGACCGTCTCCTTGGCGCGGATCTTGTCGCCCATGAGGGAGATCGCGTCCGCGGGCGGGCCGATGAAGACCAGCCCGGCAGCCTCGCAGGCCCGCGCGAAGCCGGCGTTCTCCGCGAGGAAGCCGTATCCGGGGTGGACGGCCTGCGCGCCGGTGCGGGCGGCGGCCTCGAGCAGCCGCTCGACGGACAGATAGCTCTCGGCCGCGGGCGCCGGACCGATCCGCACCGCCGTGTCCGCCTCCCGCACGTGCCGGGCGTCGGCGTCGGCGTCGGAGAACACGGCCACCGAGCGCACCCCGAGGGCGCGCAGCGTGCGGATGACACGGACGGCGATCTCGCCGCGGTTGGCCACCAGAACTGTGTCGAACATGGTCACTGAGTCCTCCCCCTCACATCCGGAAGACGCCGAACTGGGGGTCACCCAGCGGGGCGTTGGCGCACGCGGTCAGGGCGAGGCCGACCACCTGGCGGGTCTCCAGCGGGTCGATCACGCCGTCGTCCCACAGGCGGGCGGTGGCGTAGTAGGCGTTGCCCTGGTGCTCGTACTGGGCGCGGACCGGGGCCTTGAAGGCCTCCTCGTCCTCGGCGGCCCACTCCTCGCCGCGGGCTTCCAGCTGGTCCCGCTTGACGGTGGCGAGCACGGAGGCGGCCTGCTCGCCGCCCATCACCGAGATCTTGGCGTTGGGCCACATCCACAGGAAGCGGGGGGAGTAGGCCCGGCCGCACATCGAGTAGTTGCCCGCGCCGTAGGAACCGCCGACGACGACGGTCAGCTTGGGGACCCGGGTGCAGGCCACGGCCGTGACCATCTTGGCGCCGTGCTTGGCGATGCCGCCCGCCTCGTAGTCCCTGCCGACCATGAAGCCGGAGATGTTCTGCAGGAACAGCAGCGGGATGCCGCGCTGGTCGCACAGCTCGATGAAGTGGGCGCCCTTCTGGGCGGACTCGGAGAAGAGGATGCCGTTGTTGCCGACGATGCCCACCGGGTGGCCGTGGATCCGGGCGAAGCCGGTGACAAGGGTCTGCCCGAACTCGGCCTTGAACTCGGCGAAGCGGGAGCCGTCCACCAGGCGCGCGATGATCTCGCGTACGTCGTAGGGCGTGCGGGAGTCCACCGGCACCGCGCCGTACAGCCCGAAGGGGTCCACCTTCGGCTCGACGGCCTCGGTGACCTCCCAGGGCAGCGACCCGCGCGCGGGGAGGGTGGCCACGATGTTCCGCACGATGCGCAGGGCGTGGGCGTCGTCCTCGGCGAGGTGGTCGGTGACGCCCGAGACGCGGGAGTGCACCTCGCCGCCGCCGAGCTCCTCGGCGGTGACGACCTCGCCGGTGGCGGCCTTCACCAGCGGAGGGCCGCCCAGGAAGATCGTGCCCTGGCCGCGCACGATCACCGCCTCGTCGCTCATCGCCGGGACGTAGGCCCCGCCGGCGGTGCACGAGCCGAGGACGGCGGCGATCTGCGGGATGCCGGCCCCCGACATCCGCGCCTGGTTGTAGAAGATCCGCCCGAAGTGCTCCCGGTCGGGGAAGACCTCGTCCTGCATGGGCAGGAACGCGCCCCCGGAGTCCACCAGGTACAGGCACGGCAGCCGGTTCTCCAGGGCCACCTCCTGGGCGCGCAGGTGCTTCTTCACCGTCATCGGGTAGTACGTCCCGCCCTTGACGGTGGCGTCGTTGGCGACGATCACGCACTCGCGGCCGCTCACCCGGCCGATGCCGGCGATGACACCGGCGGCCGGGGCCTGTCCCTCGTACATCCCGTCGGCGGCCAGCGGCGCCAGCTCCAGGAACGGCGAGCCGGCGTCGAGCAGCGTGTCCACGCGGTCGCGGGGCAGCAGCTTGCCCCGCGCGGTGTGCCGGGCGCGCGCCCGCTCGCCGCCGCCGAGCCGTGCGGCGGCGAGCTTTCCGCGCAGCTCCTCGACGAGCGCGCGGTGTGCCTGTTCGTTGGCTCGCCAGGCCTCCGACGCGGGATCGGCCGCGCTCGTCAGCTCCGGTGCCTCGTGCATCCCTGTGGTCCCCTCACCCTGTGGTCGACGTGGTCCACTGTTAATGAGCGTTAACCCATTTCCATCAGGTTAACGAGCGCTAACGTCCCTGTCTAGAATTGTTCGCATGGCCACGCGAACCGACGCCCCCACCCGCCGCGAGCAGATCCTCAAGGAGGCCGCCCGGCTCTTCGCCGAACGCGGCTTCCACGGCGTCGGGGTCGACGAGATAGGCGCCGCGGTGGGCATCAGCGGACCGGGTCTGTACCGGCACTTCGCGGGCAAGGACGCGATGCTCGCGGAGCTGCTGGTCGGCATCAGCGGTCAGCTGCTGACGGGAGCCAAGCGGCGCCTGGCGGAGGCCGACGGCGCGGCCCGCCCCGAGGCGGTGCTCGACTCCCTCATCGAGGGCCACATCGACTTCGCCCTCGACGACCGTCCCCTCATCACCTTGCACGACCGTGAGCTGGACCGCCTGCGGGACAGCGACCGCAAGCTCGTGCGGCAGCTGCAGCGGCAGTACGTCGAGCTGTGGGTGGAGGTCGTGCGCGAGGTCCATCCCGGCCTCGCCGAGCCCGCGGCCCGGTCGGCCGTGCACTCGGTGTTCGGGCTGCTGAACTCGACGCCCCACCTGGGGCGGCCGGGGTCGCTGCCCGGGCGGGCCGCTACGGCGGCGTTGTTGCATCGGATGGCCCGGGGGGCCTTCGCCGCGGCGTCGCCTGCGGCTGGCTGAGCGACGGCGCCTATCGGGGTGGGGCGCTTTGTCGTTTTGCGGGTGCGGGTGTGATTCGGCTGGGCGCGCAGTTCCCCGCCCCCCTGGGCAGGGGCGGGCTTCGCCCTGCCCCCTGCCCCTCCTTGTGCGTGACGAGCGTTACGACGGGCTGTTCTTTACGGGTTCATCTACTCGCCGGTACGGTTGTGTGAGCAAGCGCTTAGACAGGTCGATGTGCGTGGAGGTGGCGGCGTGCGCCGTACGGTGTTCAACGAGGATCACGAGGCGTTCCGGGAGACCCTCCGCGCCTTCATCGAGGCCGAGGTCGTGCCCGTCTACGACGAGTGGTTCACGCAGGGCATCGTGCCCCGCGAGTTCTACTACAAGCTCGCCGAGCTGGGCCTCTTTGGCATCAACGTGCCCGAGGAGTTCGGCGGCGCCGGCATCGAGTCGCACAAGTTCGAGGCCATCCAGTACGAGGAGACCGCCCGCGCGGGCGTGACCTTCGGCGGCTCCGGCGTGCACGTCCTGCTCGCGCTGCCCTACATCAAGATGCTCGCCACCGACGAGCAGAAGAAGCGCTACCTGCCCAAGTTCGTCTCCGCCGAGGAGATGTGGGCCATCGCGATGACCGAGCCGGGCACCGGCTCCGACCTCGCGGGCATGAAGACCACCGCCAAGCTCTCCGAGGACGGCACGCACTACGTCCTCAACGGCGCCAAGACCTTCATCACCGGCGGCGTCCACGCCGACAAGGTCATCGTCTGCGCCCGGACCTCCGCCCCGACCGCCGAGGACCGCCGCTTCGGCATCTCCCTGTTCGCCGTGGACACCAAGTCCGAGGGCTACTCCGTCGGCCGCAAGCTGGACAAGCTGGGCCTGCGCACCTCCGACACGGCCGAGCTGGCCTTCGTCGACGTCAAGGTGCCGGTCGAGGACCTGCTGGGGGAGGAGAACAAGGGCTTCTACTACCTCGGCCACAACCTGGCCTCCGAGCGCTGGGGCATCGCCTTCGGCGCCTACGCGCAGGCCAAGGCCGCCGTCCGGTTCGCCAAGCAGTACGTCCAGGACCGTACGGTCTTCGGCAAGCCGGTCGCCCACTTCCAGAACACCAAGTTCGAGCTGGCCGCCTGCCAGGCCGAGGTGGACGCGGCCGAGGCCGTCGCCGACCGCGCGACGGAGGCCCTGGACGCCGGCGAGCTGACCCCGGCCGAGGCCGCCTCCGCCAAGCTGTTCTGCACCGAGGTCGCGCACCGGGTCATCGACCGCTGCCTCCAGCTGCACGGCGGCTACGGCTACATGAACGAGTACCCGATCGCCCGTCTGTACGCGGACAACCGCGTGAACCGCATCTACGGCGGCACCAGCGAGATCATGAAGACGATCATCGCCAAGGACATGGGCCTGTAGGGTCCCCGGAAACCTCCAGGAAAACCGTGCACGATACAACTGACATATGAGTCAGGCACTCCAGTCCCTGCTCGATCTGCTCGACCTCGAGCGGATCGAGCAGGACATCTTCCGCGGCCGCTCGCGCTCCGCGGTCGTCCCGCGCGTGTTCGGCGGGCAGGTCGCGGCGCAGGCGCTGGTCGCCGCCGGGCGCACGGTCCCCGGGGACCGGCTCGCGCACTCGCTGCACGCCTACTTCCTCCGCCCCGGCGACCCGGGCGCCCCCATCGTCTACACGGTGGACCGCATCCGCGACGGCCGCTCCTTCACCACCCGCCGGGTGGTCGCGGTCCAGCACGGGCAGCCCATCTTCCACCTCTCGGCGTCCTTCCAGACGTACGAGGAGGGCCTGGACCACCAGGCGCCGATGCCGCCGGCCCCGGAGCCCGAGACGCTGCCGACCTCCGCCGAGCGGATGCGCGGCTACGACCACCTGCCGGCCGAGGTGGTGGAGCGGTTCATCGAGGCGCGCGAGGCCGTCGACCTGCGCTACGTCGACGAGCCGCCGTTCGGCAGCTTCGGCGAGCCGCGCGAGCCGCACTCGCAGGTGTGGTTCCGCACCAACGGCAAGCTCGACGACGACCCGCTGCTCCACGTCGTCCTCGCCACCTACGTCTCCGACATGACGCTGCTGGACTCGGTGCTGCTCGCGCACGGCCGGGGCGGCTGGGCAGTCGGCGACGTGGTCGGGGCCTCGCTGGACCACGCCATGTGGTTCCACCGGCCCTTCCGCGCCGACGAGTGGCTGCTGTACGACCAGGAGTCGCCCTCCGCGCACGGCGGCCGGGGGCTCGGCCAGGCCCGCATCTACACGCAGGACGGCCGGCTGGCCATCTCGGTGATACAGGAGGGCGTGGTCCGCGTTCCCCGGGAACACTGAGGAGCATGGCGGAAACGGCGCGGCACTCGGCCCAGGACCACAGCGGCGGCGGCGAGAGCACCTTCACGGTGATCGTCGCCGCCCTCGCCAATCTGGGAGTCGCGCTGGCCAAGGCGGTCGCGGGCGTGATCAGCGGCTCCAGCGCGATGCTGTCGGAGGCCGCGCACTCCGTCGCCGACACCGTCACCGAGGTGCTGCTGCTCACCGCGCTCAAGCGCAGCGGTAAACCCGCCGACGAGGACCACCCGCTCGGCTACGGACCCGAACGCTACGTCTGGGCGCTGCTGGCCGCCGTCGCCACCTTCGTCGGCGGCGCGGTCTTCTCCCTGTACGACGGCGTCCACGCCCTCCTCCAGGGAGAGGAGCTCGGCGACCCGCTCGCCTCCTACATCGTCCTCGGCGTGGCCTTCCTGCTGGAGGGCTTCTCGCTGCGCACGGGGGTGCGCCAGGCGCGCGGCGAGGCCTCGCGCCTTCGCCTGCCCTTCCGCCGCTATCTGCGCCGCACCGCGGACACCGCGGTCAAGGCGGTGGTCATGGAGGACTCCGCCGCGCTCGTCGGCCTGCTCCTCGCGGCCGGCGGACTGCTCGGCGGGCAGCTCACCGGCTCCGGCGTCTGGGACGGCATCGCCTCCCTGTGCATCGGCGTGCTCCTGCTGTACGTCGCCTGGGTGCTGGGCCGGTCCAACGTCGAACTGCTCGTCGGCCGCCCGCTGCCCCGCGCCACCCGCGAGCGCATCCGGGAGGAGTTGCTGGCCGTGGAGCACATCGAGGCCGTACTGGAGCTGACCACGCTGGTGCAGGGCCCGCGGGAGGCGCTGGTCGCGGCCAAGGTCGACTTCCGCGACGTGTCGAGCGCGGCCCAGATCGAGTGGGCCTGCGAACGCGCCGAACAGCGGCTGCGCGAGGCGTTCCCCTCGGTCAGCCGCGTCTACCTCGACCCGACACCGCGTTCGGCGGCCGCTACGCCAGTCCCGCCTGGTTCAGGAGATAGGCCGTCATCGGGTCGTAGTAGCGAGGGCTGATCACGTGGTCGTCGAGGGGGACGGTCACCTGGAGGGTGCCCTCGGACTCGGCGAGGAAGAGGGCGGGGTCGTTGCAGTCGGCGTAGCCGACGGAGTCCACGCCGTGCTGCCCCGCGTACCCGGCCCAGCCGTGGTCGGCGACGACCAGGTCGGGCAGTGGGCGGCCCTCGCGCTCCAGGCCGGTGAGCACGGCCCGCATCGGCTCGCCGGAGTGGGTGTGCCACAGGGTGGCCCCGTGCTCCAGGACGGCCACGTCCGCGAACTGCATGACGTAACCCTCGTCCGTCTGCAGCCCGTCCGGGATGACGACGATCTCGCAGCCGGCGCCGCGCAGCGCGGCGGCCGTGGCCCGGTGCACGTCCAGCAGGCCGCCGGGGTGGCCGGTGGCGAACAGCACCCGCTGCTGCCCGTCGGCCGCCTTGCGCAGCCGGCCCGCCAGCCGGTCCAGGGCGGCCACGGTCAGCTCGGGGTCGATGGTGTCCTGGCCGTGGCGCTGCTGCGGGTCGTCGCTGACGCCCACGCGCTCCGCCATCACCGCGAGCACGTCCTGCTCGTCGCTCCAGCGGTCGCCGAGTTCCAGTCCGAGCCAGAAGTTGCGGTCGCCGTTGGCGAGCTTGCGGTAGTGGGAGAGGTTGTTCTCGCGCGGGGTGGCGACGTCCCCGGCGATACGGGTCCTGACGAGGTGGTCGACGAGCTCGGCGCGGCTGGGAGTCCCGGATATCGGCATGGCTCCCATTGTGGGGCAGCGGCCCGTGTCCGTCCCCGGCGTCCGGGCCGCTGGGACGCGGGTCACTCGGATCGATCTTCCCCGTACCCCCGTACCCCCGTACCCCCGTACCCCCGTACCCCCGTACCCCCGTACCCCCGCGCCCGCGTGCCCGGGGCCGGACGGCGGGCCCGTGCGCCCCGGTCAGGCGTGGCGCAGCGCGAACCACAGCTCCATCCGTACGTCGGGGTCGTCCAGGTCGGCCTCCAGCAGGGCCGCGCAGCGGGCGATGCGCTGCCGGACGGTGTTGCGGTGCACCGCGAGGGCGACGGCCGTGCGGTCCCAACTGCCGTGCAGGGAGAGCCAGGTGCGCAGGGTCTCGGTGAGCGCCGGCACCGCGTCGATCGGGGCGAGGAGCGCGCGGGCGTGCGCCTCGGCCTCGCCGGGCGGGACCAGTCCGGCGAGGCCGGGGCGGGAGCCGTGCCGGACCAGGGCGGTGCGGGTGGCGCGGGCCCGGGCCAGGGCGCGGGCGGCCTGGGTGTCGGCGGCCGGCCAGTCGCCGGGCGCGGCGGGGGCGCTGACGCCGAGGGTCCAGCCGGGCTGCGCGGCCGGTTCCCGCCCGGCCGGGACGAGGACCCGTACGACCCCGTCCGCGAGGTCCACCAGCGGTGAGCCGAGGGCCGCGCCGAGCGCGGAGGCGGCCATCGCGTCCGGGGCCTGCGCCTGCGGCCGCGCGTGCACCACGACCCACCGGCCCGGCCCGAGCAGCGGCGCCACCTCCTCGGGCGCGGCGCCCAGCAGCAGCCGTACCAGCGCCGAGGAGCGGGCCGCGCCCGTGCCGCTCTGGTGCTCGCCGGTGAGCAGGGAGAGCAGTACGGCGGCGACGGAGGCGATGGTGTGGTCGCCGGGGTCGCGGTGCGGGGAGGCCACGGCGAGCACGAAGCCCTGGCCGGTGCCGAGGGCGTAGGCGGCGAGGTGACTGCCGCCTGCGGTGTCGGTGGCGGAGGCGGGTGCGGGGCGGGCGGTGCCGGAGCGGGCGGGGCGCACCACCGCGGCCAGTTCGGCGAGGGCCGCGCGCACCTGCTCGGCGGGCTCGCGCCCGGCCGCGGCGATCTCCGTGCCGTCGGGCCCGTGCAGCACCGCGCGCCCGTCCACCCGCTGGGCCAGCCGGCGCAGCACCGAGGGCACCGGGTCGGGGCGGGACGCGGCGGCGGCCAGGCTCTGCTGGGCCTCGGTGACGCGGCGCAGCTCGGCCAGCCTGGCCTGTGCCATCAGCTGCCAGACAGCGCGGGCCACCCCGGAGAAGGTGGTCTGCGGCGGGACCTCCAGGAGCGGCAGGCCGTGCGTGTCGCAGGCCGCGACCAGGGCGGGCGGGACCGTGTCGTGCACCGGGGCGAGTCCGAAGCCGAGCGCCGCGCCGCCCGCCGCGACGATCCGCGAGACGTAACCGTCGAAGTACGTGCCCGCCGGGTCCGTGACCGCCGTCGCCGGCACGTGCACCCCGGCCGTGAGCAGCAGCTCGCCGCCCAGCAGATAGGGGTAGGGGTCGGCCATCTCCGAGGTGTGCGCCCAGCGGATCACGGTGTCCTCGGCCGCCGGGCCCGCGATCCGGCGCAGGGCGAGGTCCTCGCGCGCCAGCAGGGCGGTGAGCGGGACCGGCGGGGTCGGCGGGACCGAAGGGGCCGGTGGGGCCGGTGGGGCCGCCGAGGGTGCCGATGGGACAGCTGGGACAGCTGGGACAGCTGGGCGCTGCGGTTCCTCGGGCGGGGGGAGCTGTGCCTCGGGCATGGTGTGCGTTTCCTCCATCGAGCGCCCGATCGAATGGATGAAACGTACACTTCGCAGTCGCTTTCCGGCCACCTACTGTCAATTCCAGACCGGCAGCCGCGGGTACGGGCGGATGTCCCCGCGAGCCGCTGCCGACGTCCCCACCCCCACGTATCTGCACGACACGCCACCGGGATGTGCGCGAAGGAGGGCCCCACATGGCCGTCGACTACACAGTGATCGTCGTCTATTTGGCCGGCATGCTGGCCATGGGCTGGTGGGGCATGCGCCGCGCCAGGTCCAAGAGCGAGTTCCTGGTGGCGGGCCGCCGCCTCGGGCCCGCGATGTACTCCGGCACCATGGCGGCGATCGTCCTCGGCGGCGCGTCCACCATCGGCGGCGTCGGCCTCGGCTACAAGTACGGCCTGTCCGGCGCCTGGATGGTCTTCACCATCGGCCTCGGCCTGCTCGCCCTGTCGGTGTTCTTCTCCGCCCGCATCGCCCGCCTGAAGGTCTACACCGTCTCCGAGATGCTCGATCTGCGCTACGGCGGCCGGGCGGGCGTCATCTCGGGCGTGGTCATGTGGGCCTACACCCTGATGCTGGCCGTCACCTCGACCATCGCCTACGCCACGATCTTCGACGTCCTGTTCGACATGAACCGCACCGTCGCGATCATCCTCGGCGGCTCGATCGTCGTGGCGTACTCCACGCTCGGCGGCATGTGGTCGATCACGCTGACCGACATGGTGCAGTTCGTGGTCAAGACGATCGGCGTGCTGCTCCTGCTGCTGCCCATCGCGGTCGTCAAGGCCGGCGGCTTCAGCGAGATGAAGGCCAAGCTGCCGACCTCCTACTTCGACCCGCTGGGCATCGGCGGCGAGACGATCTTCACCTACGTCCTGATCTACACCTTCGGCATGCTCATCGGCCAGGACATCTGGCAGCGTGTGTTCACCGCCCGCAGCGACACCACCGCCAGGTGGGGCGGCACGGTGGCCGGAACCTACTGCCTGTTCTACGCGCTCGCCGGCGCCGTCATCGGCACCGCCGCCAAGGTCCTCTACCCCGACCTGGGCAGCGCCGACGACGCCTTCGCCACCATCGTCAAGGACGATCTGCCCGTCGGTGTGCGCGGACTGGTGCTGGCCGCCGCCCTGGCCGCCGTGATGTCCACCTCCTCGGGCGCCCTGATCGCCTGCGCGACCGTCGCCAACAACGACATCTGGTCCCGGCTGCGCGGCATCGTCCGCCCCTCCGGCGAGCAGCACGACGAGGTCAGGGGCAACCGCCTGTTCATCCTGATCATGGGCGTGGGCGTCATCGGCACCGCCATCGCGCTGAACAACGTGGTCGAGGCGCTGACCGTCGCCTACAACCTCCTCGTCGGCGGACTGCTCGTGCCGATCCTCGGTGGCCTGCTGTGGAGGCGCGGCACCGTGCAGGGCGCGCTGGCCTCCGTGATCGTCGGCGGTCTCGCGGTCGTCGGCCTGATGGCGGCCTTCGGCATCCTCGCCAACGAGCCCGTCTACTACGGCCTGCTGTCCTCCCTGGTCGCCTACGTCGCCGTCTCGCTCGCCACCCGCCCGACCGACGAGGCCGTCCTCGCCGCCTGGCGCGAACGCCTCGCCGGACGCACCCCCGAACTCGCCCCCGAACCGGTCCCGGCTCACCAGTAGAGTCGTATGGAAAGCAGTACATGCGCGACGAAGCGCAAGAAAGAAGGCATTTCACCATGAGCAGCAACGAGACGCCCCGCGGCCCCGTCGACTCCTCCCGCGTCCCGCGGTACGCCGGCCCCGCGACCTTCGCCCGGCTGCCCCGCCTCGACGAGGTCGGCCGCGCCGACGTCGCCGTCGTGGGCGTGCCGTTCGACTCCGGCGTCTCGTACCGGCCGGGCGCCCGCTTCGGCGGCAACGCCATCCGCGAGGCGTCCCGGCTGCTGCGCCCCTACAACCCCGCGCAGGACGCGTCCCCCTTCGCCCTCGCCCAGGTGGCGGACGGCGGCGACATCGCCGTCAACCCGTTCAACATCAACGAGGCCGTGGAGACCATCGAGGCCGCCGCCGACGACCTGCTCGGCACCGGCGCCCGCCTGATGACGCTCGGCGGCGACCACACCATCGCGCTGCCGCTGCTCAGGTCCGTCGCCAAGAAGCACGGCCCGGTGGCCCTGCTCCACTTCGACGCCCACCTCGACACCTGGGACACCTACTTCGGCGCCGAGTACACCCACGGCACCCCGTTCCGCCGGGCCGTGGAGGAGGGCATCCTCGACACCGAGGCGCTCTCCCACGTCGGCACCCGCGGCCCGCTCTACGGCAAGCAGGACCTCACCGACGACGAGAAGATGGGCTTCGGCATCGTCACCTCCGCCGACGTCTACCGCCGCGGCGCCGACGAGGTCGCCGACCAGCTCCGTCAGCGCATCGGGGACCGCCCGCTGTACATCTCCATCGACATCGACTGCCTCGACCCGGCCCACGCGCCCGGCACCGGCACCCCCGAGGCCGGCGGCATGACCTCCCGCGAACTGCTGGAGATCCTGCGCGGACTGGCCTCCTGCAACCTGGTGTCGGCGGACGTCGTCGAGGTCGCCCCGGCCTACGACCACGCCGAGATCACCTCGGTGGCCGCCTCCCACACCGCGTACGAACTGACCACGATCATGAGCCGCCAGATCGCGGCGGCCCGCAACGCGTAGGGTCTTTCGTTCGGATCGGGCGAGCCCTGCATGATCCGAACGAGAGGCCCCGGCCTCGAACGCCGTTGCCCGCAAGCCTCCTAGGAGACCGAGCCCCAGTGACTCACGACCACGACCTGGTACTCCGCCCGACGCCCGCCCAGACCGAGGCGGCGCTGAACCCCCCGCCGGGACGCAACGGCGGAGACCTGGTCGTGGAGACCCTCACCGGGCTCGGCGCGACCACCGTCTTCGGCCTGCCCGGCCAGCACGCCCTCGGCATGTTCGACGCGCTGCGCCGCTCGGACCTGCGCTACGTGGGCCTGCGGGTGGAGAACAACGCGGGCTTCGCGGCGGACGCGTACGGCAGGGTCACCGGCGAGGCGGCCCCGCTGCTGCTGTCCACCGGGCCGGGGGCCCTGACCTCCCTGGCCGCGCTCCAGGAGGCCGCCGCCGCCTCCGCGCCCGTCCTGGCGATCAGCAGCCAGGTGCCCACGGCCGGGCTCGGCGGCGGCCGCCACGGCTATCTGCACGAACTGCCCGACCAGGCGGCCTCGTTCCGGGGCGTGGTGAAGTCCGTCCACACGGTCCGCACCCAGTCCCAGATCCCCTCCGCGATCGCGGCGGCCTGGAAGTCGGCGCTGACCGCCCCGCACGGTCCGGTGTGGGTGGAGATCCCGCAGGACGTGCTGCTCGCCGGGACGTCCCTGCCGGTGGTGACGGCCATGGACGCCACCCCGGACGAACTGGCCCCGCGCCCCGAACTCACCGCCGTGGCAGCCGAGTCGCTGTCCCGGGCGGAGCGCCCGGCGGTCATCGCGGGCGGGGGAGTGGTCCGCGCGGACGCCTCCGGGAAGCTGCTCGCGCTGGCCGAGAGGCTGAACGCCCCCGTGGTCACCACCTTCGGCGGCAAGGGCGCCTTCCCCTGGGAACACCCGCTCTCCCTCCAGTCCTGGCTGGAGGACCGGCACACCACCGACTTCCTCGAGGACGCCGACGTACTCCTCGTGGTCGGCTCCGGGCTCGGCGAACTCTCCTCCAACTACCACACGTTCAAACCGCGCGGCCGGGTGATCCAGATCGAGGCCGACCTCGGCAAACTGGAGTCCAACCACCCCGCCCTCGGTATCCACGCCGACGCCCGACTCGCGCTGCAGGCGCTGCTGGAGACCGTGGCGGAGCGGACGGACACGGGTGCGCCGGACCGCGTGCGCGAGGTGCTGGGCAAGGTCCGCGAGCGCATCGCCGCGCAGGAACTCACCCTGGAGCAGGACGTGCTGGCCGCCGTCCGCCGCGCCCTGCCCGCCGACTCCCCGTCCTTCTGGGACATGACGATCCTCGCCTACTGGGCCTGGTCGGCCTTCGACGCCCAGGGCCCCAACACCATGCACTCGGCCCAGGGCGCCGGCGGCCTCGGCTACGGCTTCCCGGCGGCCCTCGGCGCGGCGGCCGCGGACCCCACGCGTCCCGTCCTCGCCGTCTCCGGCGACGGCGGCGCCCTGTACTCGATCGCCGAGCTGGCCACGGCACGCCAGTACGACCTGAACGTCACCTGGCTGATCGTCGACGACGGCGGCTACGGCATCCTGCGCGAGTACATGACCGACGCCTTCGGCCAGGCCACGGCGACGGAACTGACCCGCCCCGACTACGTGGCCCTGGCGGAGTCCTTCGGCGTCCCGGCCGTCCGCACGACCCCGGAAACCCTGGAGACCGACCTGGCGAAGGCCCTGTCGGCCCCGGGCCCGTCGGTGGTCGTCCTCCCGGCCGTACTGCACATGTTCGCACCGACGCACCTCGGGTAACGACTCGTCAAACCTGAGGATGCCCGTACAACCATCCTCGCCCGCCCAGGCGTCAACTGGGCATGACTCACTCGATATCCCGACGTGCCAGAGCGCTCGCGGCGGCCGGTCTCGGGGCCGGGATGCTCGTCCCGTGCGTGGTGGCCGCGACACCCGCCGCGGCCGCCGCTCCCACCGTCAGCTGCACCTCCGGCAAGGCCGGGCTGGCCGCCAAGTTGCAGAAGGACATCACCGCGGCCATGGCCGGCCGCAAGGGCACCATCGCCGTCGGCCTGCGCGACCGCGGCACCGGCACCACCTGCACGCTGCGGGAGTCGACCGCCTACGACTCCGCCAGCGTGGTCAAGGTGACCGTGCTCGGCACGCTGCTGTGGGACGCCAAGAAGCACAACCGGTACCTCACCTCGCGTGAGGTCACGCTCACCAAGGCGATGATCACCCAGTCCGACAACAACGCGACCAGCAGTCTGTGGAAGCAGCTCGGGGTCACCAAGGTCAAGGGCTTCCTCACCGCGGCCGGCATGACCCAGACCAAGCCGGGCGCGAACGGCTACTGGGGCCTGACCCAGATCACCGTGCGCGACGAGCAGAGGCTGCTCGGGCTGATCACCGCGAAGAACTCCGTGCTGAGCGACAACTCCCGCGCCTACATCCTCAAGCTGATGGGCCAGGTCGTCTCCTCCCAGCGCTGGGGCACGCCCGCCGGGGCGCCGTCCTCCGTCTCCGTGCACGTCAAGAACGGCTGGCTGCAGCGGGCCACGCACGGCTGGCGGGTGCACAGCGTCGGCACCTTCAAGGGCGCCGGCCACGACTACATGATCACGGTGCTCACCCAGGACAACAGCACCATGAGCTACGGCGTCACCACCATCCAGAACATAGCCAGGGCCATCCACAAGGACCTGGTCCCGACCACCACGGCCCGCTACACCCCGACCACGACCCCCAGGGAGTCCTTCGTGGCGGTCCCCCCGGGCACCTGATCCAGCATCCCTGGGGCACCCCCGGCGGTGCCTCTTGTTGCGGAGGGATGAAATCCGCAACCGCCGGCGTTGACGCCTTCCGGAAGATCAGGTCGGCTGAAGGAAGGCGGCTCCCGCGTGGGTGCGCAACGGGGATGGGCACGGCGGCTCGGCGGGTACGCCTGGCGTTATCCGAAGGATGTCGTCCTGGCCCTCGGGTCCTCCCTGGCCGGCATGGCCGTGATGGCCGTGGTCCCGCTGATCACCAAGGTGATCATCGACGACGTCATCGGCGCCCACACCCGCTCCATGGCCCCCTGGGCCGGCGCCCTGATCGGCGCCGCCCTGCTCGTCTACGCGTCGGCCTACGTCCGCCGCTACTACGGCGGCCGCCTCGCCCTCGACGTCCAGCACGACCTGCGTACCGGGATGTACGGGACGATCACCCGCCTCGACGGCCGCCGCCAGGACGAGCTGTCGACCGGGCAGGTCGTCGGCCGCGCCACCAGCGACCTCCAGCTGATCCAGGGCCTGCTGTTCA
>NZ_BMVJ01000008.1:165346-176600 GCF_014650655.1 Streptomyces anandii JCM 4720 | reverse complement strand
TGCTGCCGATGACCATCGGCAACGTCCTGCTGTTCCTGATCTCCCTGGTCATCATGGCCTGGCTGTCGCTGCCGCTGACCCTGGTCGCCCTCGCCGTCGCCCCCGCCCTCGGCTGGATCGCCCGCCGCAGCCGTACGAAACTGCACCCGGCCACCTGGTACGCGCAGGCCCAGGCCGCCGCCGTCGCCGGTGTGGTCGACGGCGCGGTCGGCGGCGTACGCGTGGTGAAGGGCTTCGGGCAGGAGGAGCAGGAGACCGGCAAACTGCGCGAGGTGGGCCGCCGGCTCTTCGCCGGCCGCCTGCGCACGATCCGGCTGAACGCCCGCTTCACGCCCGCCCTCCAGGCCGTCCCCGCGCTGGGCCAGGTCGCCATGCTGGCCCTCGGCGGCTGGCTGGCGGTGGAGGGCCACATCACCCTCGGCACCTTCGTCGCCTTCTCCACCTACCTCGCCCAGCTCGTCGGCCCGGTCCGCATGCTCGCCGTCGTCCTCACGGTCGGCCAGCAGGCCCGCGCCAGCACCGAACGCGTGCTGGAGCTGATCGACACCGAGCCCACGCTCACCGACGGCACCCTCGAACTGCCCGCCGACGCCCCCGCGACCGTCGAGTTCGACGACGTCTCCTTCGGCTACGAGCAGGAGGTGGGCACGGCCACCCCGGTCCTCGAAGGGCTCAGCTTCGAGATCCGCCCCGGCGAGACCCTCGCCGTCGTCGGCTCCTCCGGCTCCGGCAAGTCCACCCTCTCCCTCCTGCTGCCCCGCTTCTACGACGTCAGCCGCGGCGCCGTCCTCGTCGGCGGCCACGACGTGCGCGAGCTCACCCTCGACTCGCTGCGGGCCGCGATAGGACTGGTCCCCGAGGACTCCTTCCTCTTCTCCGACACCGTCCGCGCCAACATCGCCTACGGCCGCCCCGACGCCACCGACGAGCAGATCGAGGCCGCCGCCCGCGCCGCCCAGGCGCACCGCTTCATCACCGAGCTGCCGGAGGGCTACGACACCAAGGTCGGCGAGCAGGGCCTGACCCTCTCCGGCGGCCAGCGCCAGCGCGTCGCCCTGGCCCGCGCCATCCTCACCGACCCGCGCCTGCTCGTCCTGGACGACGCCACCTCCGCCGTCGACGCCCGCGTCGAGCACGAGATCCACGAGGCGCTGCGCCAGGTCATGGAGGGCCGCACCACCCTCCTCATCGCCCACCGCCGCTCCACCCTCAACCTCGCCGACCGCATCGCCGTCCTCGACGGCGGCCGCCTCGCCGACATCGGCACCCACGCCGAGCTCCAGGAGCGCTGCGCGCTCTACCGCCGCCTGCTCACCGACCCCGACGAACTCGGCGGCGTCTCCCCGGGCCACGCCCCGCCCGCCGCCCCGCCGGAGGACACCTCCGTACGGGAGGAACTGGACGCCGAGTTCGACGCCGAGCGCGGGATCACGCCCAAGCTGTGGTCGGGCGAGCGCGAACCGAGGGACGCGGCGATGGCCGGCACCCCCGCCACCCCCGAGCTGCTGGCCCAGGTCGAGGCGCTGCCGCCCGCCACCGACACCCCGGACGTCGACGAGGAACGCGCGGTGCGCCCCGAGGCCTCCTACGGCCTGCGCCGCCTGCTGCACGGCTTCGGCCTGCCCCTCCTGGTCAGCCTCGCCCTGGTCGCCGTGGACGCCGGCGCCGGCCTGCTGCTGCCCGTCCTGATCCGGCACGGCATCGACCAGGGCGTGAGCAGGACGGCCCTCGGCGCCGTCTGGACGGCCTCGCTGCTCGGCCTGTTCGTCGTGCTCGCCCAGTGGGCGGCGCAGACCGGCGAGACCCGCCTGACCGGCCGCACCGGCGAGCGCGTGCTGTACGCGCTGCGGCTGAAGATCTTCGCCCAGCTCCAGCGGCTCGGCCTGGACTACTACGAGCGCGAGCTGACCGGCCGGATCATGACGCGCATGACGACCGACGTGGACGCGCTGTCCACGTTCCTGCAGACCGGCCTGGTCACGGCGTTCGTCTCGGTGGTCACCTTCTTCGGCATCATGGTCGCCCTGCTGGTGATCGACGTGGAGCTGGCGCTGGTCGTCTTCGCCACCCTGCCCCCGCTGATCGTCGCCACCTTCTTCTTCCGCCGGGCCAGCGTCAAGGCGTACCAGCTCGCCCGCGAGCGGGTGTCCGTGGTCAACGCGGACCTCCAGGAGACGGTGGCCGGGCTCAGGATCGTGCAGGCCTTCCGGCGCGAGCGCGACGGCGGGCGCCGCTTCGCCGAGCGCAGCGACAGCTACCGCCGGGCCCGTATCCGCGGCCAGTGGCTGATCTCCGTCTACTTCCCCTTCGTGCAGCTGCTGTCCTCGGTGGCCGCCGCCTCCGTGCTGATCGCGGGCGCCGGCCGGGTGGAGGCGGCCACGCTCACCACGGGCGCCCTGGTGGCGTACCTGCTCTACATCGACCTGTTCTTCGCGCCCGTCCAGCAGCTCTCCCAGGTCTTCGACGGCTACCAGCAGGCATCCGTCTCCCTCGGCCGCATCCAGGAACTGCTCCAGGAGCCCACCTCCACCCGGGCCGCCGACGCGCCCCTCGACGTGCCCGCGCTGCGCGGCGAGATCGCCTTCGAGGACGTCCACTTCGCCTACGGCGACGGCGAGGAGGCCCTGACCGGCGTCGACCTGCGCATCCCCGCCGGGCAGACCGTCGCCTTCGTCGGCGAGACCGGCGCGGGCAAGTCGACCCTGGTCAAGCTGGTCGCCCGGTTCTACGACCCGACCGGCGGCCGGGTCACCGCCGACGGCACGGACCTGCGCGAGCTGGACCTGACGGCGTACCGGCACCGGCTCGGCGTCGTACCGCAGGAGGCGTACCTCTTCCCCGGCACCGTCCGCGACGCCATCGCCTACGGCCGCCCCGACGCCACCGACGCCGAGGTGGAGGCCGCGGCCCGGGCGGTCGGCGCGCACGAGATGATCGCCACCCTGGCCGGCGGCTATCTGCACGAGGTCGCCGAGCGCGGCCGGAACCTGTCGGCCGGGCAGCGCCAGCTCATCGCCCTGGCCCGCGCCGAACTCGTCGACCCGGACGTGCTGTTGCTCGACGAGGCGACGGCCGCCCTCGACCTCGCCACCGAGGCCCAGGTCAACCGGGCCACCGACCGGCTCGCGGGCCGCCGTACGACCCTGGTGGTCGCGCACCGGCTGACGACGGCCGCCCGCGCCGACCGGGTCGTGGTGATGGACCACGGCCGGATCGCCGAGGACGGCACGCACGAGGAACTCCTCGCCCTCGACGGGCGGTACGCCGCACTGTGGCGGACCTTCGTCGGCGCTCCCGAGCCGGAGGAACCGGTCGGCGCGTCCCGCTGACGACGGCAGGGGGCCCGTCCGGGCAACCATTCGGGGTACGTCGTGCGTCCGTACATCCGTACGCCTGTACGTCCAGACGCGTGTCGCAAGGGGGAGGATCGATCGTGGACAGTGCTGCGATACGGCGGCGGGCCGGGTTGGGCCTGGCGGTGCTGACCGGATCGGGACTGCTGGCTCTCGCCGTGCCCGGCACCGCCCAGGCGGCCTCCTCCACCTGCCCGGGCCGCGAGGTCAAGACGCTGCCCTTCACCACCGGCACGGTCCACGTCTACAAGCGCGACGGCTACGTCTGCGCGCTGACCACCCCCGACCACCCGGGCCGCAAGCAGTGGATGTCGGTCACCGTGCAGGCCCGCGGCAACCGCGCGGTCACCGACAAGGGCCGCTACTCCTACCACGCCGGCCCGGTCACCGTGCACGCCGGCCACCGCTGCGTACGGGTCTCCGGAGCCGTGGCATCCGGCTCGGTGGCAAGCGGCTGGATCCTGTGCTGAACGGCCGAAAGGGCTCGCGAATCCCCCGCTGAATCGCCGACTCCCCTGGTGCGGAGGCGAGTTGCTCCGATAGCTTCCGGCGCACATCTGTCTCACAGGGGAGTGTGCATGCGCAAGGCGCTCAGATGGCTGCTGGCGCTCGCGGTGTTCATCGGCACCATGAGCACGGCGGGGGCGGCCACCGCCGCGGCCCGGCCGGAGGCCACGAACACCACGGCGAGCAGCGGCGACACCGACGTCCTCGACCGGCTCCTGGCCATCAGGGGCATGAGCCTGATCGAGGAGAAGCCCTACCCCGGCTACCGCTACTTCGTCCTGAACTACACCCAGCCGGTCGACCACCGGCACCCCTCCAAGGGCACCTTCCAGCAGCGGATCACCGTGCTGCACAAGGGAGTCGACCGCCCGACCGTCTTCTACACCGGCGGCTACAACGTCTCCACCACCCCCAGCCGCCGCGAGCCGACCCAGATCGTGGACGGCAACCAGGTCTCCATGGAGTACCGCTTCTTCACCCCCTCCCGCCCGGCCCCGGCCGACTGGTCCAAGCTCGACATCTGGCAGGCGGCGAGCGACCAGCACCGCATCTTCCAGGCCCTCAAGCCGCTCTACCCGCACAACTGGATAGCCACCGGCGGCTCCAAGGGCGGCATGACGGCCACCTACTACGAGCGCTTCTACCCGCGTGACATGGACGGCGTGGTCGCCTACGTGGCGCCCAACGACGTCGTGAACAACGAGGACTCCGCCTACGACCGCTTCTTCGCCACCGTCGGCACCAAGGAGTGCCGCGACCGGCTGGGCGCCGTCCAGCGCGAGGCCCTGGTGCGCCGCGAGCCGCTGGAGAAGAAGTACGCGCAGTACGCCGCCGACAACGGCTACACCTTCACCACCATCGGCAGCCTCGACAAGGCCTACGAGGCGGTCGTCCTCGACTACGTCTGGGGCTTTTGGCAGTACAGCCTGCTGAAGGACTGCGACACCGTCCCGGCCGACGCCGAGAACGCCACCGACCAGCAGATCTGGGACTCCGTCGACACCATCTCCGGCTTCTTTGCCTACACCGACCAGGGCCTGGAGACCTACACGCCGTACTACTACCAGGCGGGCACCCAGCTCGGCGCGCCGACGATCCACTTCCCGCACATCGAGAAGAAGCTGATCCGCTACGGCTACCAGCCGCCGCGCAACTTCGTGCCCCGCTCGATCCCGATGCGGTTCCAGCCGAACGCGATGCGGGACGTGGACAGCTGGGTGCGCCACCACGCACACCACATGCTCTTCGTCTACGGCCAGAACGACCCCTGGGGCTCGGAGCGCTTCCGCCTCGGCCACGGGGCACGCGACTCCTACGTCTTCACCGCCCCCGGGATGAACCACGGGGCCAACGTGGCCGGTCTGGTCGCTGACCAGAAGGCGCTGGCCACCGCCCGGATCCTGAGCTGGGCCGGTGTCGCGAGCCCGGCGGTCGCCTCCGACCCCTCGGCGGCGAAGCCGCTGGCGCGCTACGACGCGAAGCTGGACGTGCGCGACGTGGAACGGGAGCCGGCCCTGAGGCCGTGACCGGCCGTCGGAGGGTGACCGGCCCTCGCGGTGCCGTGTCCGGTCCGGGTGGCTCGCCCGGGGACTCGCCTCACAGTCTCCGGGCGCAGCCCACCGGCTCCTCGCCGCCCAGCTGCACGTAGAGCGCGGTGGCCGGCGGGCACTGGGAGCGGTGGGCGACCGCCCGGACCACCCGGTACTCGGGTTTCCGCTTCCCCGTCCCGTCGCACGCGGTCTCCCGCACCTCGCCCCGGCCGGCGCCGTAGACGCAGTCGCCGACGATCGTGCGCGGCCCGCCCCCGCCGCCGGGGTCGCCCGGGTGCGGGGGTTCGAGGTCGCGCATGCAGGCGTAGCCCCGGGGCACGGCCCGGTCGCCGGCCGCGCCGGCCGGGGGCCGCTGGGCGCTGATGTGCAGGACGAAGTCGGTGGTCGCGGGGCAGGCCGGGCCGTGGTCCGGGTCCCCGTCGAAGCGGGCGACCACCCGGGCCGCCGCCCGCTCGCCGTCGCACGGCACCTCGGTGAAGCTGGTGGTGCCGAAGGAACTGCACTCGCCCACCCCGAGGAAGACCGCGCCGTGGCCGGAGGGCCGCGCGGAGGCGGAGGTGCCGCCGGGCCGCCCCTTCGGCCCCTCCCGCCCGGCCCCTCCGGACGTCTTCTGGCAGCCGGTGAGGGCCAGCAGGGCGGCGAGCAGCGCGGCCCCCGCCCCGACGGACCGTCTCGCACCCATCGCCATCCCCCCGATCATCCCGCCCGGTCCAGCGTGACCCGCGGCGGTGGGCCACGCCAGGCGTATGGGATGGTTCGGGTCATGGTGCGGTGTTCCGCCGGGTGCGCGGCGTACGTCTCGTACGCCCGCCGTGTCGGACCCGGCTAGTACGACAGGCCGTATCCGATGGGGTACAGCACCTTCGCCGGATCGTCCGCCCGCTGCACCGGCACCGGCAGTTTCCCGCGCGGCCGGACCCGGCCGGCGATCACCCGCGCGGCGGCGCGCAGCTCCACGTCCGTCCAGGAGTAGGTGGCCAAATAGGCCGGTACGGACGGCAGTTGGGCGATGTCGTAGGGGTTGCGGACGGCGACGGCGACGACCGGCTTCCCGGTGGCGACCAGCCGCTCGACCAGGGTCCGCTGCGTGCTGCCCGCGGTGACGTTGTACGTCCCGACCACCACCGCGTCCGCGTCCCCGGCCGCCGCGACCGCCTGGTCGATGACCGCGGCGGACGGGGTGATGCCGGTGGACAGGGCGGTGGCGGTGAAGCCGAGCTCGTCCAGGGCGGCCGCGAGCACGCCGGTGGGCGGGCCGGTGGTGCCCGAGGGGGAGGCCGGATCGGCACCGACCACCAGCAGTCTGCGGTGCGTGCGCCGGGACAGGGGCAGCAGCCGGCCCTCGTTGGCCAGCAGGGTCGTGGTGCGCTCGGCGATGCGGTCGGCCTCGGCCAGGTGCTGCCGGGTGCCCACCGTGCGGTCCACGCCGGCCCCGCCGGCGTACGGCTCCTCGAACAGGCCGAGGCGCGCCTTGAGCCGCAGAATGCGCAGGATCGATTCGTCGAGCCGTGCCTCGGTGAGCTCGCCGTCGCGCACGGCCTTCAGCACGGCGTTCCAGGCGACGTCGAGGGAGGGCGGGTTGAGCAACTGGTCGACGCCCGCCTTCAGGGCGAGCACCGGCACCCGGTCGTCGCCGTACTTGGTGCGCACGCCCTCCATGCCGAGCGAGTCGGTGACCACGACGCCGTCGTAGCCGAGTTCGCCGCGCAGGATGCCGGTGAGGATCGGGTGGGAGAGGGTGGCCGGGTCGCCGGAGTCGTCGAGCGCCGGGAACTGGATGTGCGCGGTCATGACGCAGTCGATCCCGGCCTTGATCGCGGCCCGGAACGGCACCGCGTCCAGCTTCTCCCACAGCTCGCGGCTGTGCGTGATGACCGGGAAGCCGTAGTGGCTGTCGACGGCCGTGTCGCCGTGCCCGGGGAAGTGCTTGGCGGTCGCGGCGACCCGCGAGCCCTGATAGCCCTTCACCTCGGCGGCCACCAGCCCGGCCACGGCCTCCGGGTCGGCACCGAAGGACCGTACGCCGATGACCGGGTTGGCCGGGTTGACGTTCACGTCGGCGTCGGGGGAGTAGTCCTGGTTGATGCCGATGGCGCGCAGCTCGGCGCCGGAGATGCGGCCGAGGGTGCGGGCGTCGGCGCGCGAACCGCCGGCCCCGATCGCCATGGCGCCCGGGAAGAGCGTGGCCGGCTTGCCCACCCGGCACACGATGCCGTGCTCCTGGTCGGTGGTGACCAGCACGGGCAGACCGCGCGGCTGGGCGAGGGAGGCGTGCTGGATGCCGTTGGAGAGGGCGGCGATCTGGTGCGGGTCGCGGGTGTTGTGCGCCCAGGTGAAGTAGATGATGCCGCCGACGCGGTACTTGGCGATCAGCTCGGCGGCGGTGCGGACGCCGATCTCCTTGAGGTTGGCGTCGATGTCGGCCTGGTCGGGATCGGTGGCGGAATGGCCGTAGACCCGCATCACGAACAGCTGGCCGACCTTCTCCTCCAGCGTCATCCGGGAGATGAGGGCGCTCAGGCGGCGGTCACCGGCGGGTGGGGCGGCGTGCGCGGCGCCGGCCGCCGTGCCGTCGACCGCGAGGGCGGCGGTGAGTCCCGCGGTGGCGGTGAGAACGGTGCGTCTGGAGGGGCGTGTGGAGTCTTGCACGTGCGCTCCTTCCGGAGGTGTTCCGTTGAAGGAAACTTCCAAGGAGTCACCAATATCCGGGAAGTTTCTGCCAGTCAAGGGAACGCGCAGCCGGAAAGGGGCCGCCATCGGTGCAGTTGGAGGGGGGCGCACCGATGGCGGCGTGCCGCCGGGCGCGGTGCGGAGGAGAGGGTGGTCGGCGATCGCAGCCAGCAGCGAGGGCCGACACCGCACCGCGCAGACTCGTCCGGAGGCTCGCCGGTTGGACGAGCGGGGCGGTGCGCGGGTTCCCCGGTCGGGGGGCGTTCAGGGAAGTCGGTACGGGGGTGGGCGGAGGGGGCGGAGGGGCCGCCGGGGTGGGGCCACCGAGGCGGGGGAGTCGGGGTGGGCGCGGAAGGTCACCGGTGCTGGGGCGCGGCCACGTCGGGCCAGTGCCGCCTCAGGGTGCGTACCGTCTCCGCGATCGCCGGGCGACGGGCGGCGCCCACGCGCCACAGCGCGTACAGCCGCCTTACGGGCATGGGGTCGAGCGGCACCTCGACGACCCCCTCGGGCAGCGGACCGCGGCCCAGCCGCGGGATCAGCGCCACGCCGAGTCCGGCGGCGACCAGCGCGACGAGCGTGGGGTTCTCCTCGGCCTGGTGGACGACCTCCGGCTCGTGGCCCGCCGCGCGCAGGGTCCGCAGCAGCCAGTCGTGGCAGACCCGCCCCGGCGGCTGGCAGACCCAGCGCTCGCCGCCCAGCTCCGAGCGCCGTACCCCGCTGCGCCCCGCGAGCCGGTGGCCCACGGGCACCAGCAGATCGCACAGGTCCTCGCCGATGGCCGCGTGCTCGACCCCCTCGGGCGCGGGCAGCGGCGCGATGTCCCAGTCGTGCGCGACGGCCAGGTCGACGGCGCCCTTGGCGACGAGGCCGACGGACAGGTGGGGGTCGATCTCGGTGAGCCGCGCGTCCAGGCCGGGGTGGCGCCGGGCCAGGTCCGCGAGGACCGGCGGCAGCAGGCCGCGGGCCGCCGAGGGGAACGCGGCCACGGTCAGCCGCCCGGCCGGCACCCCGCGCCGCTCCTCCAGCTCGGTCTCGGCCCGCTCCACGATGGCCAGCAACTCGCTCGCGGTGTTGACCAGTTGGTGCGCCTCGTCGGTGAGCCGCACGCCACGCCCGGCCCGCTCCAGGAGTACCGTCCGCGTCTCACGCTCCAGCTTGGCGATCTGCTGGGACACGGCCGAGGAGGTGTAGCCGAGCGCGAGGGCCGCCGCCCCGACGCTGCCGTGCACGGAGACGGCGTGCAGGGCACGCAGACGCTGCAGATCGAGCACGGGTAACTCCTGCCGTTCGCGGGACCGGTGGGACCGCTGGGACCGATGGAACCGATTAGCAATGCTTCACCCAACACTCCATCAATCATCGCTGGTGCTTCATGGTCAAGGGAAGTGATCCTCGACGCATGCGACCAGCCCATGTTCTCCTCGCCGTTCTCGTCGCCGCCGTCTGGGGCGTGAACTTCACCGTCATCGAGATCGGCCTCGGCCACTTCCCGCCCCTGCTGTTCTCGGCCCTGCGCTTCCTGGCCGCCGCGCTGCCCGCCGTCCTCTTCGTGGGGCGCCCGAAGGTGCCGTGGAGGTGGATCGTGGCGGTGGGACTGGCGCTGGGCGTGGCGAAGTTCGGGCTCCTCTTCGTGGGCATGGACCAGGGGATGCCGGCCGGGCTGTCCTCGCTGGTGCTGCAGATCCAGGCGGTGTTCACGGCCCTGTTCGCCTGCGTCGCGCTGGGCGAACGGCCCTCGCGGCGGCGCCTCGCGGGCATGACGGTGGCCCTGGCCGGCATCGCCGTGGCCGCCGTCGACGAGGGCGCCTCGGGGCCGCTGGGCGCCTTCGCCCTGGTCGTCGCCGCGGCGGCCTGCTGGGGCGTGTCCAACGTCCTGACCCGGAAGGCGGCGCCCCCGGACGCGCTGAACTTCATGGTCTGGGTGAGCACGGTCCCCGTCCTGCCCCTGCTCGCCCTGTCCCTCCTCCTGGAGGGCCCCTCGCGCGACCTCGCCGCCCTGCGCGCCCTGGACTGGCAGGGCGCGGGCACGGTCCTCTACGTCGCCTGGGTCACCACGGTGTTCGGCTTCGGCGCCTGGGGATGGCTCCTGCGCAACCACCCGGCGTCCACGGTCGCCCCGTTCTCCCTCCTGGTCCCGGTCTTCGGCATGACGTCCGCGACCCTCGTCCTGGGCGAGCCCATCACCCCCCTGCGCTGGTGCGCGGCCGCGCTCCTGGTGGGTGGAGTGGCCCTGACCTCCCTGCCCCAGCGCCGCCCGTCCCCCGAGCCCCGGCTCATCCGACGACGGCCAGGGCGAGAGCCGCTGCCCCTGCCGGCGCGCAGGTGACCAGACACCACCAGGAGACGGTCATGGTCCCGCGGACCCACCCGGGAGCGTCCCGCTCCCTGCGACCGAACGGTCGCCCGAAGCGGAGCGGGGGCAGGGCAGCGCAGAGGAGACACCCTCCGAGGAAGAACGCGAACACCCAGCCGAGGACGTAGCCCGGCTTCGCGACGTAGTAGTCGTCCCACGCTGCCCGGGTGACGGGCACCGGCGCGTCCCCGTCACCACCGTCGTCGAGATCGGCGTGACTGTCCGTCATCTTCCCGTCGTCCGACCGGAAGGTGCCGTGCCACACGGTGTGGGTGTGGTAGCCACCCCGGCCGCCGTCGATCACTTGTTCGGGGGACTCCGCGTAGAAGCGGCCGGGGGTACCGGCCAGCCCGGTGGCGTAGGCGAAGCCGGCGCCCGAGGCGAGCAGGAGGAACAGGCCGGCGGCCAAGAAGAGGACGCCGCCCATACGGGCCCCGGACTTGGGACGGTAGATACGGGCCGCCGGCGCCTTGGCGGACGTACGCGTGACCCTTGTGGGGGTCACCGCTCCTCCAGCCACCGGCGGGCGCCGACCTCGCTGGGGTACTCGCGGACGGTGAATGCGGCGATGAGCCAGCCGACGGCGAAGGCCATGGCGGCCGGGAGGACGGGAGCCGCGAGCAGGACGAGGAACCGGCCGGCGACGACCAGCCCCGGGGTGCGCCGGGACTGGTCACGTCTGGCCGCGCGGGCCCGGGCGGGCGTGGGAGGGTCGAGCAGCTTTCTGCGGTGGTCCCGGCGCTGCACCAGCCAGCCCCAGACCACCGCCCCACAGGAAGCGATCACCTGAATCCAGTCCCAGGCCGTGCGCAGCCCGG
>NZ_BMVJ01000008.1:151943-165323 GCF_014650655.1 Streptomyces anandii JCM 4720 | reverse complement strand
GCGACAGCACCTCGCGGAAGCCCCCGTACAGCGCGAGCCCCATGTAGCAGACGAACGCCGTCACGACGAGCCACAGGGCCGCTCCGCCGGCGCGTCGCAGCCAGTAGCGGGCGCCCCGCCGGTACCAGGTGGTACCCAGCCCCGGCAGCGACGGGATGTCAGCGGGTGCCCCGGACACCGGGACCTCAGAAGATGCTCGTGACACCATGCCAAACGTCCTTCAGCAGTCTCTTCCCGTCGCCCCCGGTTTCGCTCAGCACGTGGCCGGTGCCGTGCATCACGCCGCCGATGACGCCGTGGTCGTGGATGTCCTCGCTCCAGTGTTCGTGGAAGGCGTGGTCGATCACACCGGTCGCACCGACCACCAGCACACCGCCGACCCCCGCCACCGCCAGCGCGGGGACCTCGAACGGAGCCAACGCGACCAAGCCGGCCGTGACGGCTGTACCGGCCGCCAGACCGGCGACGTTGGCACCGCCGTCCACAGCGATGGAGTGCTGCCACGACCACCCCTTGTCATGGTCGTCCGAAGCCTCCAGCAAACCGCAGGCACCGGCCGCCGCGACGTCCAGTACCGGGATCTCCTTGAGGAAGTCCGGCAGTTTCTCCAGACTCTCGCCCGCCCGCAGCGCCTGCGCGGCGTCGGCCAGTTTGACGTTGAGGGCCCGGTCGTAGGGCAGCCGGGTGCTGCCGTGGTCGGCGCGGGCGATGTCCTCCTCCAGGGACCGCACCCCGGCGACCGCGTCGGCGTACGCGCCCTTGGCCGGCAGGTCCGCGGGCAGCGCGCGGCCCGCCTTCTGAAACGCCTTGCGCTCGTCGCGCAACGCCTTCTTCGCGGCGCGTTCCTCGTTCCGCGCGGCATCGATCTGTGTGCGGGCCTTCGCACCCGCGGCCCGCGCGTCCTCGGCGTCGTACGCGTACAGTCCGCGCAGATAGTCGGCCAGCGTGACCTTGTCATTTGCCGTCACCGGTGCCGTGACCTGGGCGTACAAGCCCCGCAGTTTGTCCGCGGCCAGGAGGCGGGCGTGCTGGGCCGTGTGCAGGATCTCGTCGCGGGCCTTCGCGTACTCGGTCATCGCGGCGATCGCCTTCCGGTCGTCCGCGCTGGGCGGGCTCGCCGTGAGCATCTGCAGCGGGACGCCCTTGTCGCCCGTGGGCACACCCTTGCGCCGGGCGACGTGCTCGGCGTTCTGCAGCGCGGTCTCGCACGCGGACAGCGCGTCGGCGAGGTCGCCGATGATGCCGCCCGCGTCGTGCACGAGGTTCGCGAACGCACCGGCCGTCAGCGCGTCCTCGCTCCAGCGCCCACGGAAACCGTCGGCCGACTCGCCCTTCCAGCTTGCGTCCGTCACCAGGTGCTCGACGGCCGTGCTGACCGGCCGGACGACCTCCTCCAGCCTCGGTTTGGCGTCCTTGTACGCGTCGGCCATCGTGCGCATCCCGCCGATGTCACCGCCGACCCAGCTGTCGCCCATCAGCCCTCCCCATCCGGCATCAGGTCTTCGAAGAGCCCGTGCACGTCGATGTCGTGCCGCCGGAAGGCGTCCCGCGACTTCGCGACCAGATCCCCGTGGTCGTCCAGCCGGTCCGCGAACCCGCAGTGCAGCGCGGAGATGAGGAGGGCCACCTCGCTCAGCGCCGCGTCCAGCCCGGCGTCACCGCCACTGGCGCGCGGCGGCGAGAGGGAAGGTCCCAACTCGCGGTAGGCGCGGGCCTGTTCGTGGAGCGTCCTGGCCAGCGAGGTCAGATCGCCCATGACCGCCTTGAAGTCGGCCGGCATCAGCGCACCTCCCGTGCGTACGCGGCCAGGTCCTCCGGCCGCCAGTTGTGCTGCCCGCCGGCGACCCGCGGATCGAGCAGGACCGTCACGCCGTGCTCGCGCATGCCCTCGGCCAGCGGCCCGATCGACGCCGCGATCCACGGCTGCGCCTCACCGAGGGCGGCGACCAGCCGGGCCGGGGTGGTGAAGGCGAAGGCCACCGTGCCGGCCGTGGGGTGGGCGAAGAGCTCGTACGCCACGAAGGGCACACGCCCGGCCCGCCCCTCCGCGTCGACGGCCTCGACGTAGCGCGGGTGAGCGGGCACGAACACCGGTGTGTGGTACGGGGGAACGCCGGGCTTGGGACCGGGGCGCGCGTCCGCGTCCGCCTCGGTTCGCGCGGGCGGTGCGTCCTCGGCGTAGTCGAGGAGCCGGGAGCGGGGGACTTGCGGGGCCTGCGGCGCCCCGTCCGGTCCGGTGTAGTCGAGAATGCGCGACCCTATCGGTCCATCCACCGCCGGACTCCCCCTGCTCCCTCTGATCGCCACCGACCGGGCCCCGCCACAGTAGCCAGCCCTGACGAGCGCAAATCCGGGCATGTCCGGGCGACCGGGCGGTTGCATGCGCAATGCTTACGGCCGCTTGGGCGTCGCGAGGAAAGCCCTTGACCCGACGATGACTTCGCCGCCGGGGCGCGCGCCGGGACTCGTGCCGGGTCTCACGGGGCTCGCGGCGGGTCTCGCCGTCAGGCCGCGTCGTTCAGGAGACGGGAGAGGTGGTCGCGGCCGGGGCCGAGCAGGTCGGGCAGCGGGGCCGCGGACTCGTACCACCGCTTCTCGTACTCCCAGCACAGCCAGCCGTCCCAGCCACCCTGGCACAGGACGTCGACGCACTCGGCGAGGGGCAGCACCCCCGAGCCGAGCGCCAGGGGAGTGGTGTCGTCGGGCGAGGCGATGTCCTTGACCTGCACGTATCCGAGGTACGGCGACAGCGCCGCGTACGTGTCCTGCGGCTGCTCGCCGCCCAGCCAGGTGTGCATCACGTCCCACAGGGCGCCTGCCCGGCGGTGCCCCACCAGGCCCAGGACGCGCATCGCGTCCGCGCCCGTGCGGTGCGAGTCGTGGGTCTCCAGCAGCACCCGCACACCGAGGTCCGCCGCGTGCTCGGCGGCCGTGCCGAGCCGCCGGGCCGCCGTCGCGTCGGCCTCCTCGTGGGGCAGGTCCGGGTCGCCGCCGGGGAAGACCCGTACGAAGGGAGCGCCCAAGTCGGCCGCCAGCCCGAGGAGTTCGCGCAGCTCGGCGAGGACGGGCGCGTCGTCGCCGGGGGTGGCGACCCGCGTGTACCCCGCCACGCACAGGACTTCGACGCCGGCCGCCTTGAACTCGGCGGCCACCCGCTCCCGTTCGGCCCGGTCCAGGCCCGGGTGGACGGGTTCCTCGGGGTGTGCGCGCAGTTCGACGCCGTGGTAGCCGTGCGTGGCCGCGAGACGCGCCACGTCCGTTACGGGCAGGCCGGGGACACCGAGGGTGGAGAACGCCAGCTTCATACCCCTCGACCCTACTCGTCGTACGTATCCTCCGCCCCCGCCCGCCGCCGTCCGGGCGTCGCGCGCAGGTCGAGCCGCCAGTCCTGGCCCACCAGGTCCCGGCCGAAGGAGCGGTGGGGCCGCTCGGCCACCAGCGAGAAGCCGTGCCGGAGGTAGACCGTCCGGGCCGCGGCGAGCACGGAGTTCGTCCACAGGACCAGGTCCCGGTAGCCGGCCTCGCGCGCGAAGTCCACGACCGCCCGCACCAGCCTGTCGCCGATGCCGAGGCCGCGCGCCTCCGGCTCGACGAGCAGCAGCCGCAGCCGCGCGGTGGCCGGCGCCTCGTCCCGTACGCACATCACGCACCCCGCCGGGCGGCCGTCGAGCTCGGCGATCCACACCCGCTCCAGGTGCGGATCGTGGTCCTCGGCGAAGTCCGCGACGATCCGCGCCACCAGGCCCTCGTAGTCGGGGTTCCAGCCGAACTCGGCCGCGTAGACGGCCGCGTTGCGCTGCACGATCCAGCCGAGGTCGCCGGGGACCGTGTCGCGCAGCACCACGTCCTCGGGGCGGGGCGGCCGCCGGGCGGTCAGCACCTCGCGCACGGTGCGCATGGCCTCCGCGAGGCGGGGGCGGTCCTCGGGCGGTACGGAGGCGAGCAGTCGGCCGACCGTCTCGTGCGCCCGCTCGTCGAGCAGGTCGGCCGCGTCCCGTCCGCGCGCGGTGAGCGTGACGCGGCGGCGCCGGGGGTCCTTCTCGGAGGGCCCCCGCTCGACCAGCCCGTCCCGCTCGAACCGGTTGAGGATCCGGCTCAGGTACCCCGCGTCGAGCGACAGCCGCGTCCGCAGGTCGGCCGCGTCGGTGCGGGCCGAGTGCGCGAGCTCGTACAGCACGCGGGACTCGGTGAGGGTGTACGGGGCGTAGAGGTGGCGGCCGTAGTCGAGGGCGCCGATGAGGTTGGTGTAGAAGCGGTTGAAGGCGCGGATGTCCTGCACGGTCATGGTCGCCCTCCGGACGGGAATCGGTCGCGGCGCGATATCTGACTCAGTCAGAGAAAACCCACCCCGAGGCTAGCCCCGAACCCACGCCCCGTCCACGGCCCGGCTCCCGGGTTGCGGGCGTGGTCCGGCTTCCGGCCCGAGGTACGTCCGGCTCCCGGGTTGCGGGCGCGGTCTGGTTCCCGGCCCGGGGGTGCGACCGTCCTCGGCCTGCGGGCGCGGCCTGGCTTCCGGCCTGCGGGCGCGGCCCGGCTCTGGCCCGCATTTACCACCCGACTCCCCGGCCTGCTGGGCGCGGCCAGGCCTCTTTCTGCGGGCACGATCGGCCCGGCCCGAGGGGCGGCGCTGTCCCGGGCCTGTGTCCACTGCCCGGCCCCCAGTGTGGCCCGGCCTTCGGCTCCCGAGCCCGGACCGGCACCGGCCTGTGTCAACGGCCCGGCCCCCGGTCCGCATCAACGGCCTGGACCCGGCCCGGTCCGGCCTCCGGCCCGCGGGTGCGACCTGGCCTGCGGCCCGCGGGCGCGGCCCGGCTCCCGGCCCGCGGGTGCGACCTGGCCTCCGGCCTGCGGGTGCGGCCCGGCTCCCGGCCCGCGGGTGCGACCTGGCCTCCGGCCCGCGGGCGCGGCCCGGGCTGCCCGCCAGGCGCGGGGCGCTGCCGTGCCCCCTCGCCGCGCGCGGGTGCGGCCCAGCCCCGAGCCCCTCGTCCGCCGACGCCCCGCCCGTTCTCAGCGCGCCGCGCGCTCCGCCCGGGGCACCCCCGAGGACCCCCGTACCATCAGCTCGCCCCGTACCGTCGCGATCCCCCCGGGCGGTGGCTCCTCGCGGCCCATGGCGATGCGGCCGGCCCGGGCTCCCGCCTCCGCGAGCGGCAGCCGCACCGTCGTCAGGGACGGCACCGCGTCGATGCTGAAGGGCAGGTCGTCGAAGCCGGCGACGGAGATGTCGCGGGGCACGCCCAGCCCGGACTCGCGCAGGGCGGCGCAGGCGCCGAGGGCGACGGAGTCGTTCGCGGCGACGACCGCGGTCAGGTCAGGATCACGGCGCAGCAGCTCCAGCGCGGCCTCGTAGCCCGAGCGGCGGTCGTAGTGCCCGTGCACCGTGCGGCGCGGGTCGTCCTCGATGCCCGCGGCGGCCAGCGCATCGCGGTGACCCTCCAGGCGGTGGCGGGTGGTCGTGCGCTCCCGGGGGCCGGCGATGTAGCCGAGCCGGCGGTGGCCGAGGCCGATCAGGTGCTCGGTCAACTGCCGTGCGCCGCCCCGGTTGTCGAAGGCCAGGGCTATGGCCCGGGTGTCGGGCGTGGGCGGCCGCCCGCACAGCACCACCCGCGTCCCGGCCTCCGTCAGCTTGCGCAGCTTCGCGGCGACCGCCGCCGCGTGCGGCTCGTTCTCCACCGCCCCGCCGGTGAGCACCACGGCCGCGGCCCGCTGCCGCTGCAGCAGGGTGAGGTAGGTCAGCTCGCGCTCGGGCGAGCCGCCCGTGTTGCAGACCACCGCCAGACGTTCGCCGCCCGCCCGGCCGCCGGGCCCCCCGATCTCCGACTGGATCGCGCTTGCCATGATGCCGAAGAAGGGGTCGGCGATGTCGTTGACGAGGATGCCGACCAGGTCGGAGGTGGCGGCGGCGAGCGCGCTGGCGGGGCCGTTGAGGACGTAGTCCAGCTCGTCGACCGCCTTGAGCACCCGTTCCCGGGTGGAGGCGGCCACCGGGTAGTTGCCGTTCAGCACGCGCGACACCGTCGCGGGCGAGACCTGGGCGCGGGCCGCCACGTCCGCCAGGGTCACCGTCATCTCGTCGTCCTCCGGTCGCGCGTCGTCGTCGTACGTGATCAGCCGTGCCCGGCCCCGCCCCGCCGCAGGTCGCGGTGGCGTGCCGCCGGTCGCGGTGTCGTGCCGACCTTACGGCCACCGGCCCCGCTTGTTCGCCCCCTCGAACAACACGGTACGGACGGGCTCTTGTCCCGGCCGCCGCCCAGAGGCTAGTTTCTGTGGGTGCAGAAAGCGCTTGCTGCAACGTTCACCAGTACGACTGATCGCCAGTGCGACCGCTGGGACCTTCGTGGCTCGTGAACCGCTGACGCACGAAGGGACTGACGTGACACGCAGGACGGTTCGTATCGCCATGAACGGTGTCACCGGGCGCATGGGCCACCGCCAGCACCTGGTCCGCTCGATCCTCGCCCTGCGCGAACAGGGCGGCCTCGACCTCGGCGACGGCACCGTGCTGTGGCCGGAACCGGTCCTGGTCGGCCGCCGTGAGCACGCGCTCAGGGCGCTCGCCGCCCGGCACGGCCTGGAGCACTTCTCGACCGACCTGGACACCGTGCTCTCCGACCCGGGCGTCGACATCTACTTCGACGCGCAGGTCACCTCGGCCCGCGAGGAGGCCATCCGCAGGGCGATCGCCGCCGGCAAGCACGTCTACACCGAGAAGCCCACCGCCACCGGCCTCGAAGGCGCCCTGGAACTGGCCCGGCTCGCGCACGCGGCGGGCGTCAGGCACGGCGTCGTACAGGACAAGATCTTCCTGCCCGGGCTGCTCAAGCTGAAGCGGCTGGTCGACGGCGGCTTCTTCGGCCGGATCCTGTCCGTGCGCGGCGAGTTCGGCTACTGGGTCTTCGAGGGCGACTGGCAGGAGGCGCAGCGCCCGTCGTGGAACTACCGCGCCGAGGACGGCGGCGGCATCGTCGTCGACATGTTCCCGCACTGGGAGTACGTCCTGCACGAGCTGTTCGGGCGCGTGACGTCCGTGCAGGCGCTCACCGCCACCCACGTCCCCCAGCGCTGGGACGAGCACGGCAAGCCCTACGACGCCACCGCCGACGACGCCGCCTACGGCATCTTCGAGCTCGAGGGCGGTGCGATCGCGCAGATCAACTCCTCCTGGGCGGTGCGCGTCCACCGCGACGAACTCGTCGAGTTCCAGGTCGACGGCACGGAGGGATCGGCCGTCGCTGGCCTGCGCGAGTGCCGCGTCCAGCACCGCTCCGCCACCCCCAAGCCGGTCTGGAACCCCGACGTCCCCGCCGGCGAGGCCTTCCGCGATCAGTGGCAACGGGTGCCGGACAACGGCGAGTTCGACAACGGCTTCAAGGCGCAGTGGGAGCTGTTCCTCAAGCACGTGTACGCCGACGCCCCCTACCACTGGGACCTCCTCGCCGGCGCCCGCGGCGTCCAGCTCGCCGAACTGGGCCTGAGGTCCTCGGCCGAGGGCCGCCGCATCGACGTACCGGAGATCACGCCGTGACCGTCCACCTGCCGGCCCCGGACGGGACGCTGCGGGCCCACGAACCGTCCACCGAGCCCCGCGTCCAGGGGCCCCGCGTCCAAGAGTCCCGGGCCGCCCCGGCGGAGTCGCCGCTCACCTCCCGTACGGTCTTCGCGGCCGCGCACGTCGTGGCCGACCCGTTCGCGGACGTCTCCCCGGACTCGCCCGCCGCCGTCGACTGGGACGCCACCCTCGCCTTCCGCCGCCACCTGTGGTCCTACGGCCTCGGGGTCGCCGAGGCCATGGACACCGCCCAGCGTGGCATGGGCCTGGACTGGGCGGGCGCTGCCGAGCTGATCCGCCGGTCGGCGGCCGAGGCCCGGAGCGTGGGCGGCCGCATCGCCTGCGGCGCCGGCACCGACCAGATCACCGGCGGCTCCCTCACCGAGGTCCGCGTGGCCTACGAGGAGCAGCTGGCGCTCGTCGAGGAGTACGGCGCGCAGGCGATCCTGATGGCCTCCCGCGCGCTCGCGGCCGCCGCGAGGAGCGCCGAGGACTACCTGGAGGTGTACGGCCACCTGCTGCGCCAGGCCGCCGGACCCGTGATCCTGCACTGGCTCGGCCCGATGTTCGACCCCGCCCTGGAGGGCTACTGGGGATCGTCCGACCTCGACACGGCCACCGGCACCCTCCTGGAGCTGATCGCCGCGCACCCGGACAAGGTCGACGGGGTGAAGATCTCCCTGCTGGACGCCCGGCGCGAGACCGACCTGCGCCGGCGCCTGCCGCGGGGCGTGCGCTGCTACACCGGCGACGACTTCCACTACCCCGAACTGATCGCGGGCGACGATCAGGGCTTCAGTCACGCGCTGCTCGGCGTCTTCGACCCGCTCGGCCCGCTCGCGGCGGAGGCGGTACGGGTCCTGGACACCGGCGACACGGCCGGCTTCCGCGCCGTGCTCGACCCGACCGTGGCCCTCGCCCGCCATCTCTTCCAGGCCCCGACCCGCTTCTACAAGACCGGGGTCGTCCTCCTCGCCTGGCTGGCCGGCCACCAGTCGCACTTCACCATGGTCGGCGGCCTCCAGTCGGCCCGCTCCCTGCCGCACCTGGCCCGCGCCTACGAACTCGCCGACGGCCTCGGCCTGTTCCCCGACCTGAAGCTCGCGGAGGAGCGGATGCGGACCCTGCTGTCCCTGTACGGAGTGGACCAGTGAGCGATCTCGGGCGTTTCAGCATCAACCAGATGACCGTACGACAGCTGTCCCTGCCGGAACTGACCAGCGCCTGCGTGGAGTTGGGCGTACGGGGCGTCGGCCTGTGGCGCGAACCGGTCCAGGAGTACGGCGTCGAGGCCGCCGCCGGGCTGGTCCGCGACGCGGGTCTGCACGTCACCACCCTGTGCCGCGGCGGCTTCCTCACCGCGACCGGCCCGGACGCCCGCAAGGCCGCCCTGGCCGACAACCGCCGCGCCGTCGACGAGGCAGCCGCCCTCGGCACCGACACCCTGGTCCTGGTCTCGGGCGGCCTCCCGGCCGGCTCCAGGGACCTGCGCGGCGCACGCGAGCGCATCGCGGACGCCCTGGCCGAACTCGGCCCCTACGCGCAGGAGACGGGCGTAAAACTGGCCATCGAGCCACTGCATCCCATGTACGCGGCCGACCGCTGCGTGGTCTCCACCCTCGCCCAGGCCCTCGACCTCGCCGAACGCTTCCCCGCGCACCAGGTCGGCGTCACGGTGGACACTTACCACATCTGGTGGGACGACACCGCGCCCGCGCAGATCGCCCGCGCGGGCGCGGCCGGCCGCATCCACACCTTCCAGCTCGCCGACTGGACCACCCCGCTCCCGGCGGGCGTGCTCAACGGCCGAGGGCAGGTCGGCGACGGCGCGATCGACATGCGGGAGTGGAAGGGGTACGTGGACGCGGCCGGCTACACCGGCGCCATCGAAGTGGAGCTGTTCAACGAGGAGTTGTGGGCGATGGACGGCCGTGAGGTACTGGCGCAGACGGCCGCGCGCTTCCTGGCCCACGTGATCGAATGACCGTATGACGCAGGCGGAGACGAGAACGTCCCTGGGGCCGCTGGAACTGGCCGGCGGCCGCTGGGTGGTGGGTGACAGCGGCCGGCCGAAGGGCCGCTGGGTGGAGTTCCGCCCGGACGGCCTCTTCCAGCACGAGCCGGGGGAGAAGCGGGCGGAGGGGGAGGCGGAGGGCGAGGGCGCGGCCGGGGGTCTGCTGATCCCGTGGTCCCGGATCATGACCGGCATGCGCCTCACCTTGGGCGCCAAGTACCCGGCCAGGGGTTCGTACGGCCTTGGGGGGCTCCTCGACGGGCTGCCCGGACCGTGGCGGGGGCACGGCAGCGGCTATCTGCACATGACGCTGCGCCACCCCTACGAGAACTGGGTGGCCCGCTTCCACCGGCACCCCCGCCACTACCGCGGTATGGAGATCGTGCTCCTCCAGGCGCTGATGACACAGGTCGTCCAGACCGACCGGGCGCGGCTGCTCGGCGATCCCGAGTGGCTGGGCCGCGTCGTGGCCCGGCTGGCGCCGCAGCGGCCCTGGGGTCTCCGGGCGGTGGAGCGGGCGGTGACGGCGGCCCTGGCCGCGGAGGCCGAAAAATAAAGTCCTCGATCCCGGAGACGGTGCAACCGTTCCCGCGTCCCGCGTGTCGTATCTCGTGTCGGAAGCCTTGGGGGACCCGGGGGGGATCACGGGGTTCCGGCACGGGAGGGGAAGCCGAGGGGGCCCGGTCCACGGACCGGGCCCCTCGTACGTCTCCCAGTGCGTCTCACACCGCTTCGACCTCGGCCGCCGTGGGGAACGAGTCCTGCGCACCCCGCCTGGTCACCGCCACCGCGCCCACCCGGGCAGCGTAGGCGGCGGCCTCCGCCAGAGGGGCGCCCGCGCCCAGCCGCCAGGCCAGGGCGGCGGTGAACGCGTCGCCCGCGCCGGTGGTGTCCACGGCGTCGACCTTGACCGACGGCACCCGGCCGACCCCCTCGCCCGAGGCCACCAGCGCACCCTCCGCCCCGAGGGTCACGACCACCGACCGGGGCCCGAGGGCGAGCAGGGCCCGTGCCCACTCCTCGGGGTCAGCACCGCCGGGGCCGCCGAGGATCACCTCGGCCTCGTGTTCATTGACGATCAACGGGTCGCAGGCCCGGAGCAGTTCGCGGGGGAGGGGCCGTGGCGGCGAGGGATTGAGCACGAAGCGGCCGCCCGGCGGCAGGTGACGCACCGTCTCCGCGACCGTCTCCAGCGGAACCTCCAACTGCGCCGACACCACCCGCGAGGCACGCACGAGCCCGGCCGACGCCCGTACGTCCTCCGGGGTGAGCCGGCCGTTGGCACCCGGCGAGACGACGATGCTGTTGTCCCCGGAGGGGTCCACGGTGATCAGCGCGACCCCGGTCGGCGCCCCGCCGACCAGCACGCCCGCCGTGTCCACCCCGGCCGCCCGCTGCGAGTCGAGCAGCAGCCGGCCGTACGCGTCGTCACCGACCCGCGCCAGCAAGGCCGTACGAGCCCCGAGCCGTGCGGCAGCGACGGCCTGATTGGCACCCTTGCCTCCCGGATGCACGGCCAGATCGGATCCGAGCACGGTCTCGCCGGCCCCCGGCCGCCGCTCCACCCCCACCACCAGATCGACATTGGCCGACCCCACGACCAACAGCCCGTACTCGCGGTCGTACTCCTCCGTGGGCGCCATGGGAACTGTCTCCTCGCGGATGCTTGAGGCGGACCGTACGGCCGTTTCGTCCACCGTACGACGTGATCAGCGAGCCAGCTGTACGGACAGCGCTTGCCGGCCCACAGGTCGGCGCAGGCACGGACCAGCGGCGGGGCCCCCGGCGCTGACCCCGCTACTCGGTGTCGTACCCGGCCGGTACCGTCGGATCATGTCCAACCAGGCGGGGAATCCGAGCGGTGAGCGGCGGCTTGCTGTGCTGGAAGGTGTGCTGGAGCGCATCACGTACGCCAACGAGGAGAACGGGTACACGGTCGCCCGTGTCGACACCGGCAGGGGCGCCGGTGACCTGCTCACCGTCGTCGGCGCGCTGCTCGGTGCGCAGGTGGGCGAGTCGCTGCGGATGGAGGGCCGCTGGGGGTCCCACCCGCAGTACGGCAAGCAGTTCCAGGTGGAGAACTACACCACCGTGCTGCCGGCCACCGTCCAGGGCATCCGGCGCTACCTCGGCTCCGGGCTCGTCAAGGGCATCGGACCCGTCTTCGCCGACCGGATCACCCAGCACTTCGGGCTGGACACCCTGAGCATCATCGAGGAGGAGCCCAAACGGCTCATCGAGGTCCCCGGCCTCGGCCCCAAGCGCACCAAGAAGATCGCCGACGCCTGGGAGGAGCAGAAGGCGATCAAGGAGGTCATGCTCTTCCTGCAGACCGTGGAGGTCTCCACCTCCATCGCGGTGCGCATCTACAAGAAGTACGGGGACGCGTCCATCTCCGTCGTCAAGAACCAGCCCTACCGGCTCGCCGCCGACGTCTGGGGCATCGGCTTCCTCACCGCCGACAAGATCGCCCAGTCCGTCGGGATTCCGCACGACAGCCCGGAGCGCGTCAAGGCCGGCCTGCAGTACGCGCTGTCGCAGGCCACCGACCAGGGCCACTGCTACCTGCCCGAGGAGCGGCTCATCGCCGACGCCGTCAAGCTTCTCCAGGTCGACACCGGCCTCGTCATCGAGTGCCTCGGCGAGCTGGCCCGCCCCCCGGAGGAGGGTGAGGACCCCGGGGTCGTACGGGAGAAGGTGCCCGGTCCGGAGGGCGAGGCCGAGCCCGTCACCGCCGTGTACCTCGTGCCCTTCCACCGCGCCGAGCTGGCCCTCTCCGGCCAGCTGCTGCGTCTGCTGCGCACCGAGCAGGACCGCATGCCCGGCTTCCAGGACGTGGCCTGGGACAAGGCGCTCGGCTGGCTCAAGGGGTGCACGGGAGCCGACCTCGCCCCGGAGCAGGAGGCGGCCGTGCGCCTCGCCCTCACCGAGAAGGTCGCCGTCCTCACCGGCGGCCCCGGCTGCGGCAAGTCGTTCACGGTCCGCTCGATCGTTGAGCTCGCGCGGGTCAAGCAGGCCAAGGTCGTGCTCGCCGCGCCCACCGGGCGAGCCGCCAAGCGACTGTCCGAGCTGACCGGCGCCGAGGCCTCCACCGTGCACCGCCTGCTGGAGCTGAAGCCCGGCGGCGACGCGGCGTACGACAAGGACCGCCCCCTCGACGCCGACCTGGTCGTCGTCGACGAGGCCTCGATGCTGGACCTGCTGCTCGCGAACAAGCTGGTCAAGGCCGTGCCGCCGGGCGCCCACCTGCTCTTCGTGGGGGACGTGGACCAGCTGCCCAGCGTCGGCGCCGGCGAGGTGCTGCGCGACCTGCTGGCCGAGGGCGGCCCCATCCCCGCCGTGCGCCTGACCCGCGTCTTCCGCCAGGCCCAGCAGTCGGGCGTGGTCACCAACGCCCACCGGATCAACGCCGGCCGGCACCCGCTCACCGAGGGGATGAAGGACTTCTTCCTCTTCGTCGAGGACGACACCGAGGAGGCGGGCCGGCTCACCGTGGACGTGGCGGCACGCCGGATCCCCGCCCGCTTCGGCCTCGACCCGCGCCGGGACGTGCAGGTGCTCGCGCCCATGCACCGCGGCCCGGCCGGCGCCGGCACGCTCAACGGCCTGCTCCAGCAGGCCGTCACCCCCGCCCGCCCGGACCTCCCGGAGAAGCGGTTCGGCGGCCGGGTCTTCCGCGTCGGAGACAAGGTCACCCAGATTCGCAACAATTACGAGAAGGGGAGGAACGGTGTCTTCAACGGCACCGTGGGCGTGGTCACCTCGCTCGACCCGGTCGACCAGCGCCTGACGGTGCTGACGGACGAGGACGAGGAGG
>NZ_BMVJ01000008.1:149571-151917 GCF_014650655.1 Streptomyces anandii JCM 4720 | reverse complement strand
TTCCGTACGAATTCGACGAACTGGACGAACTGGCACACGCGTACGCGGTGACCATTCACCGCTCCCAGGGAAGTGAATATCCGGCCGTGGTGATCCCGGTCACCACGGGAGCCTGGATGATGCTCCAGCGGAACCTGCTCTACACGGCGGTGACCAGGGCGAAGAAGCTGGTGGTCCTCGTCGGCTCGCGCAGGGCGATCGGCCAGGCGGTGCGCACGGTGTCGGCCGGCCGGCGCTGCACGGCGCTGGACTTCCGTCTCGCGGGCGGCTGAAAGACGCCGCCCCCGGGGCCGGAATTCGCCGCTCGCGGCGCCCGCAAGGGCTTTCTGACCCCGCGTCACAAAAAATGATCGATCAAACGAGTCGTAAAGGTCACAGAGCACTTCCCGTGGCCGGATCGAGCGGGCAGGATGAGCAGGTTGACGGCACTGAGTGCCGCCAATAGGCCCAATGGTCGACCCCGAGTGCACTCTCCTGAGCCAAATGGGGGATGGTAGAGACAGTCAGGGCACCTCGAAGATGAGGCACTACGTCGGTGAGGGAAGACGTGAGCGACAACTCTGTAGTACTGCGGTACGACGGCAGCGAGTACACCTACCCGGTGATCGACAGCACCGTCGGCGACAAGGGCTTCGACATCGGGAAGCTCCGCGCCCAGACCGGTCTGGTGACTCTGGACAGCGGCTACGGCAACACCGCCGCCTACAAATCCGCCGTCACCTATCTCGACGGCGAGCAGGGCATCCTCCGGTACCGCGGCTACCCCATCGAGCAGCTGGCCGAGCGCTCCACCTTCCTGGAGGTGGCCTACCTGCTGATCAACGGTGAGCTGCCGACCATCGACGAGCTCACCACCTTCAAGAACGAGGTCACGCAGCACACCCTGCTGCACGAGGACGTCAAGAACTTCTACAAGGGCTTCCCGCGCGACGCCCACCCGATGGCGATGCTCTCGTCGGTCGTCTCGGCGCTGTCGACCTTCTACCAGGACAGCCACAACCCGTTCGACGAGAAGCAGCGCAACCTCTCCACCATCCGGCTGCTCGCCAAGCTCCCCACGATCGCGGCGTACGCGTACAAGAAGTCGATCGGTCACCCGTTCGTCTACCCCCGCAACGACCTCGGTTACGTGGAGAACTTCCTGCGCATGACCTTCTCGGTCCCCGCGCAGGAGTACGAGCTGGACCCGGTCGTGGTCTCCGCGCTGGACAAGCTGCTCATCCTGCACGCCGACCACGAGCAGAACTGCTCGACCTCCACGGTCCGCCTGGTCGGCTCCTCGCAGGCCAACATGTTCGCCTCGATCTCGGCCGGCATCAACGCCCTCTGGGGCCCGCTGCACGGCGGCGCCAACCAGTCGGTGCTGGAGATGCTCGAGGGCATCCGCGACTCCGGCAACGACGTCGACACCTTCATCCGCAAGGTGAAGAACAAGGAGGACGGCGTCCGCCTGATGGGCTTCGGCCACCGGGTCTACAAGAACTTCGACCCGCGCGCCAAGATCATCAAGGCCGCCGCGCACGACGTGCTCTCCGCGCTGGGCAAGGAGGACGAACTCCTCGACATCGCCCTGAAGCTGGAGGAGCACGCGCTGTCCGACGACTACTTCGTCGAGCGCAAGCTCTACCCGAACGTCGACTTCTACACCGGCCTGATCTACCGGGCCATGGGCTTCCCGACCGAGATGTTCACGGTCCTGTTCGCCCTCGGCCGGCTGCCGGGCTGGATCGCCCAGTGGCACGAGATGATCAAGGAGCCGGGTTCCCGCATCGGCCGCCCGCGCCAGATCTACACGGGCGTGGTCCAGCGCGACTTCGTTCCGGTCGAGGAGCGCTGATCCGGGAGGCGCGACGCCTTCCCACTCCCACTTCGGGCCCCGTGTCCGCGCAGTCCGCGCGGGGCGGGGCCCAGTGGCGGGCGGTACCGGCAGGAAAAGCGAAAGGCGCCCTGGTGCGCCAGTCCCCCCACGGGCCGACGACCAGGGCGCCTTCCCATGTCCCGGTGCGGATTCCCCCCACGGGATCCGGCCGGGCGTCTGGAACACCAGCGCCTGAATCGCTGTGAGCACAACGAGCAAAAGTCGTCGTACCTCTGTGCTGCCGTACGGCTTTCGCCGTACCGCTGTGCCGTACTGCTTGGCGTACTGCTGTGCGATCTGCCGGGACAGCGCACGCGCGGGAGGGCCGCTCAAAGCTTCCCGGTGTACGTGCCCCGGCAACGCATCTCCGGGGAAGTCCCCCAAGACATCCCCAGACGTCAGTCCGCGCCCCCCAAGACGCTTCCTGACATCGCCAACTTAGACCTTCGAACCCCTTCGATGGTTACGTTCACATCACTGTGATCTGC
>NZ_BMVJ01000008.1:123128-149546 GCF_014650655.1 Streptomyces anandii JCM 4720 | reverse complement strand
GTCTCTTGCATATGTCCTTTAGGTACGCAAGAGCCCTGGTACGGCGACTGAGACCCAAGCGTAAGGATGATGCGCGAGGCTTGTGAAGAGCTTATGTGAGTCGCGCGTCCGTCTCTAGAGGGACTCTTACTTCGGTCTCGACCGCTTTTCCGGCCCGCTCCGCCCGCCCGCGCTCAGCGGAACGTGCGCAGACGGAGGCTGTTGGTCACGACGAACACCGAGGAGAAGGCCATCGCCGCGCCCGCGATCATCGGATTGAGCAGCCCGGCGGCGGCCAGCGGCAGCGCGGCCACGTTGTAGCCGAAGGCCCACACCAGGTTGCCCTTGATGGTGCCGAGGGTGCGCCGGGACAGCCGGATCGCGTCCGCGGCCACCCGCAGGTCACCGCGGACCAGCGTCAGGTCGCCGGCCTCGATCGCGGCGTCGGTGCCCGTACCCATGGCCAGACCCAGATCGGCGGTGGCGAGGGCGGCCGCGTCGTTGACGCCGTCCCCCACCATCGCCACGGTCCGCCCCTCGGCCTGCAGCCGCCGTACGGCGTCGACCTTGTCCTCGGGCAGCACCTCGGCGATCACGTCCGCGGAGTCGATCCCGACCTCGCCGGCCACGGCCTCGGCCACCGCCCGGTTGTCCCCGGTCAGCAGCACCGGCCGCAGGCCCAGCGCCCGCAGCTCCCGTACGGCCTGGGCGCTGGTCTCCTTGACCGCGTCCGCGACCGCGACGACACCCCGTGCCACGCCGTCCCAGCCGACCACGACAGCTGTACGGCCGCTGGTCTCGGCCTCGCGGCGGGCTCGGGCCACGTCCTCGGGCAACTCGTCGAAGAGGCGCCCGACGCTCACCTCATGGCCCTCCACGCGCCCGCGCACGCCCCGCCCGGGCACGTTCTCGAAGTGCTCGGCGGCGGGCAGCGGTCCGACCCGCTCCTCGGCGCCGGCCGCGATCGCCCGTGCGACCGGGTGCTCGGAGGCGTGCTCCAGGGCGCCCGCGATCCGCAGCAGCTGCTTCTCGTCGGTGCCCTCGGCGGCGTGGACCTCCTGGAGGGTCATCCGGCCGGTGGTGACCGTGCCGGTCTTGTCCAGGACCACGGTGTCGACGCGCCGCGTGGACTCCAGTACCTCGGGGCCCTTGATGAGGATGCCGAGCTGGGCGCCCCGGCCGGTGCCGACCATCAGCGCGGTCGGAGTGGCCAGGCCCAGCGCGCAGGGGCAGGCGATGATCAGTACGGCGACGGCGGCGGTGAAGGAGGCGGTGACGTCACCGCCGGCCAGCAGCCAGGTCAGCAGGGTGCCGAGCGCGATCAGCAGGACCACGGGCACGAAGACCGCCGAGATCCGGTCGGCCAGGCGCTGCACCTGGGCCTTGCCGTTCTGCGCGTCCTCGACCAGCTTCGCCATGCGGGCGAGCTGCGTGTCCGAGCCGACCCGGGTGGCCTCGACGACCAGCCGGCCGCCCGCGTTGACCGTGGCGCCCGTGACCGGGCTGCCGACGCCCACGTCCACCGGGACGGACTCGCCGGTCAGCATGGAGGCGTCGACGGCGGAGGCGCCCTCCACGACCGTGCCGTCGGTGGCGATCTTCTCCCCGGGGCGTACGACGAACCGGTCGCCGACCGCCAGCGACGCCACCGGGACGCGGACCTCACGGCCGTCGCGCAGCACGGAGACGTCCTTGGCGCCGAGCTCCAGCAGCGCCCGCAGCGCGGCGCCCGCGCGGCGCTTCGAGCGGGCCTCCAGATAGCGGCCGAGCAGGATGAAGGCGACGACTCCGGCGGCGACCTCCAGATAGATCGTGGACGCCGCGTTCATCCGGGAGACGGTGAGGCGGAACTCGTCGTGCATGCCGGGCATGCCCGCGTCCCCCAGGAACAGGGCCCACAGCGACCAGCCGAACGCGGCCAGCGTGCCCACCGAGACCAGGGTGTCCATCGTCGCGGCGCCGTGCCGGGCGTTGGTCAGGGCGGCGCGGTGGAAGGGCAGGCCGCCCCAGACCACGACGGGAGCGGCGAGGGTGAGGGCGAGCCACTGCCAGTTGTCGAACTGCAGCGCCGGGACCATCGAGAGCAGGACCACGGGCACGGCGAGGAGTGCGGAAACGATCAGGCGCTGACGCAGGGCGCTCAGCTCGGGGTCGGCGGCGGGGTGCGCGCCCGTCGCGCCGGCCGACTCCGGCGATTTCGTCGCCTCCTGACGGGGCTGCGGCTGCGGGGGCGGCGGCTCCTCGGCCGTGTAGCCCGTCTTCACGACGGTCGCGATCAGGTCCTCGACCTGTACCCCCGGGGGGTAGGCGACGCGGGCCTTCTCCGTCGCGAAGTTCACCGTGGCGCTCACGCCGTCGATCCGGTTGAGCTTCTTCTCCACGCGGGCGGCGCAGGAGGCGCAGGTCATCCCGCCGATGAGCAGTTCGACCTGGGACAGCCCGGGCGGCTCGGTACTCGTCGTGCCGGGCTTGCCGGCCGTGCTGGTGCTGCTGGTCATTGTCCGTACTCCAGTGGACCGACCGGGCCGTACAGAACCAGTATCAGCTGGTCGGTACGGCCCGGTGTCGAGAGATACGTTTCGGAGTGGGGGGATGTGGGCGGAGGGACGCCCGGAGGGCGGCTGTGGCCGTCGGGCCCGCTCGTCAGGCGCGGCCGACGAGCTCGAAGCCGGCCTCGTCCACGGCGGCGCGCACGGCCTCGTCCTCGAGCGGGGCCGCGGAGACGACGGTGACCTCGCCGGTCGAGGCGACGGCCTTGACCGAGCTGACGCCGGGGATCTCGGAGATCTCGGCGGAGACGGAGCCCTCGCAGTGCCCACAGCTCATTCCGCTCACCTTGTAGACGGTGGTGACGGTGTCCGGGGTGCCGGTCTGAGCGGTCATGGCTTTCTCCTCGTCGTTACTGGTGTGGCCGGGTGGCCCCAGAGGGGCTCACACCATTCACACTATACCCCTAGGGGGTATTTCTCAAAGGAACCCCGGCGGGAGCACCCGCGCGTGCCGCGGTCAGCGGGGTGAGGTAGCGGACGAGGAGGTCCTTCAGTTCCCGCACGTACGCCTCGCGCTCGGCGCCCTCGTGGCCGAGCACCAGTTCCAGCGCCGCCTTGTAGACGCTCAGGCACACCTGGGCCGTGCGGGCGACGTCGCCCGCCGCGGCGTCCGGCATGAAGCGGGAGAGCAGCACCTCGACCCGGGACAGCAGCGTCGCATGCAGGGCGTCGTGTTCCTCGGCGATCCGGCCGGGGATGTCGGGGCCGTGCATCAGTGCGAAGAACACCGGGTGGCGGCAGTTGAAGTCGATGAACCGGTCGACGGCCGCGGCGACGGCCTCCTCCAGCGGGGTGCCGGGCTCCACCGGTGCGAGCGCCTCGCCGTACGTCTCGCGCATCTCGTGCACGAGCCGGTCGCCGAGCTCGATCGCGATGGCCTCCTTGTTCGGGAAGAACTGGTAGAGCGTGCCGGGCGACACGCCGGCCTCGCGGGCGATCGCGTTGGTACTGGCGGCGGTGTAGCCCGTGCTGCAGAAGACGGAGGCGGCGGCCTCGAGCAGCTGTGCGATACGGCGCTCACCGCGCGCCTGGCGGCGGCGCGGGCGCTCGCCGGCCGCCGCGTCGTTTCCGGATCTCACGGGCTTCTCGTTCATGTCGGGCACGAGTTATCCCCAGCCTCCGCGGGTGTTTGACAAACACGAGAGGTCGCTCGCATTCTAGGGAAAACGCGAGTGACTGCTCGTGTTTGCCAGTTTATGGCAACAGCAGATCCATGCTGCCTGTCGTGCGCGAGCCGAGTGCCGGGCGTGGGGTGGGAGCAGGGGTCGTGGTGAAGGGGACACCGTGCGATGACCGGAGTCGATGTGCCGCCGGGTGACGGCAAGGGCGAAGGCAAGGACAAGGGCAGTGACCGGGGAGGCGGGGGCCCGACGGGGGAAGCGGGGACGAATCGCCGGGGAGCGGTGGCGCGTGCCGGAGGCTGGACGCGCTTCGTGACCGCCCGGCCCCGGCTGTCGCTGCTCGCGGCGCTCGTGCTCACCGTGCTCGCGGTGCTGGCGGGCAGCGGAGTGGCCGACCGGCTGGGCAGCGGCGGCTGGGAGGACCCGGCCGCCGAGTCGACGTACGCGACGAAGGCGCTGGAGCGGGAGTTCCCCGCCTCCCAGCCGAACCTGTTGCTCCTGGTCGGCGCCGGCGGCTCCTCGGTGGACGACCCGGCCGTCGCCGCCGAGGCCCGGCGGCTCACCGCGCGCCTGGCGGCCGAGAAGGGGGTGACCGGCGTCGGCTCCTACTGGCAGTCGCACGCACCGGCCCTGCGCGCCAAAGACGGTCACGAGGCGCTGATAGCCGCCCACCTCACCGGTGACGAGAAGGCTATGGGCCGGACCCTGGACCGCCTGGCCCCGGCCTTCCGCGGCGCGCACGGACCGGTGAAGGTCACGGTCGGCGGCCCGGTCGCCGTGCGGCACGAGATGCAGACCATCATCAAGGAGGACCTCACCAGGGCGGAGCTGATCGCCCTGCCGATCACCCTTCTGCTGCTGGTCATGGTCTTCGGCAGCGCGGTGGCCGCGCTGCTCCCGCTGGGCATCGGCATCGTGGCGATCCTCGGCACCAACGCGGTGCTGCGCGGGCTGACCGAGTTCACCGACGTCTCCGTCTTCGCCCTCAACCTCACGACGGCCCTGGGACTCGGCCTCGCGATCGACTACGCGCTGTTCATCGTCCGCCGCTTCCGCGAGGAGCTGTCCTCGGGCGCCGACCCGACGACCGCCGTCGGCACGACCCTGCGCACCGCCGGCCGGACGGTCCTCTTCTCCGCCCTCACGGTCGCGGTGTCGCTGGCGGCGATGCTCCTCTTCCCGCAGTACTTCCTGCGGTCCTTCGCCTACGCGGGCATGGCGGTCGTGCTGCTCGCGGCGGCCGCGGCCCTGATCCTGCTCCCGGCGGCCCTGGCCCTGCTCGGCCACCGGGTCGACTCCCTGGACCTGCGGCGCCTGTTCCGCCGCGGCGGCCGGACGCGGACCACCGCCGAGGGCAGCGCGGCGGACGGCAGGGCCTGGGCGCGGACGGCCACCCTCGTCATGCGGCGCGCCCCGTTCTTCGCCCTCGGCACCACGGCCGTGCTGGTCCTGCTCGGACTGCCGTTCGTGGGCGTGAAGTTCGGCACCGCGGACGACCGCCAACTGCCCTCCACGGCCGAGTCCCACGTGGTGCAGCAGCATCTGCGCGAGGGTTTCCCGGGCAGCCCGGGCGGTGGCCTGGAGGTCCTCGCCGAGGGCGGGGCGACCCCGGCGCAGTACGCCGCGTACAAGGAGCGGATCGCCGCCCTGCCCGAGGTGCTGCGGGTCGACGGACCGCTGGTGAAGGGCGACTCGGCGTACTTCACGGTGCAGCCCCGCGGAGAGGCCGTGGACGACGCCGCCCAGCACCTGGTGGGGGAACTGCGCTCCACCGACGCCCCGTTCACCACCAAGGTGACCGGCACCGCGGCCGTCCTGGTCGACTCCAAGCACGCGATAGCGGAGCAACTGCCCTGGGCGGCGGCCTTCATCGCGATCGTGACACTGCTGCTGGTCTTCCTGCTCACCGGCAGTGTGGTGATACCCGTCCAGGCCGTCGTGCTCAACGCGCTCAGTCTGACGGCCATGTTCGGCGCGGTGGTGTGGGTCTTCCAGGACGGCCACCTCTCCGGCCTGCTCGGCTTCACCAGCCCCGGCTCCATCGAGACGACCCTGCCGGTCCTGATGTTCTGCGTGGCCTTCGGCCTCTCCATGGACTACGGCGTGTTCCTCCTCTCCCGCATCAAGGAGGAGTACGACCGCGGGGGCGCCTCCCACGACGACGCGGAGACGGGGCAGGACCGCCACCGCCGCGCGGTGCGGCACGGCCTGCAGCACACCGGCGGGCTGATCACGGCGGCGGCGGTGATCCTCGCGGTGGTGATGGTCGCCATCGGCACCTCACGGGTGACCAACACCAAGATGCTGGGGCTCGGCATCGCGCTGGCGGTGCTGATGGACGCGATGATCGTCCGCAGTCTGCTGGTCCCGGCCGTCATGCGCCTGACCGGCCGGGCGACCTGGTGGGCCCCGGCCCCGCTGCGCCGCTTCCACGCCCGGTTCGGGCTGAGCGAGGGCGAGCCGGCGCCCGCGGGAGCGGGAGACGTCCCGTCCGGCACCTCGGCCCCGGCCGGGGAGCGGCCCGCCGGGGCCGCTCAGGACTCCGGCTCCGGCGCGTCGGGAGGCGACCGGGGCCGGGACAGGGCCGCCAGCCGGCGCTAGGTGTATTGATCACGAGCGTTGACAACGCTCGTGATCAATACACCTGGGACCCGCGTCGGCCGCGTATTACCGTTCCGGCGGAAGCGGTGTTGATCTCCCGGTGAAGGCGAGGCGGCGGATGCGGGCTGTGGTGTTCGAGCGGTACGGGGAGCCCGCCGAGGTGCGCGAGGTCGCCGACCCGCGCCCCGCCGAGCACGGGGTGGTGGTGCGGGTCGAGGCGACCGGCCTGTGCCGCAGCGACTGGCACGGCTGGCAGGGCCACGACCCGGACATCACCCTGCCGCACGTGCCCGGGCACGAACTGGCCGGCGTGGTGGAGGCGGTGGGCCCGCGGGTCACCCGGTGGCGGCCGGGCGACCGGGTGACCGTGCCCTTCGTCTGCGCCTGCGGGACCTGCCCCGCCTGCGCGGTGGGCGACCAGCAGGTGTGCGAGCGGCAGACCCAGCCCGGCTTCACCCACTGGGGTTCCTTCGCCCAGTACGTGGCGCTCGACCACGCCGACGTGAACCTGGTCGCCGTGCCGGCGGAGATGTCCTTCGCGACGGCGGCCTCGCTCGGCTGCCGGTTCGCCACGGCGTTCCGCGCGGTGGTCCAGCAGGGCGGGGTCGCCGCCGGGGAGTGGGTCGCCGTGCACGGCTGCGGGGGAGTGGGGCTGTCGGCGGTGATGATCGCGGCCGCCTCGGGGGCCCGCGTGGTGGCGGTGGACGTCTCGCCCGGGGCGCTGGAGCTGGCCCGCCGGTTCGGCGCGGCGCAGTGCGTGGACGCGACCGGGGTGCCGGACACGGCCGAGCGGGTCCGCGAGCTCACCGGCGGCGGCGCCCACCTCTCGCTGGACGCCCTCGGCTCGGCCGCCACCTGCGCCGCCTCCGTCGGCGGGCTGCGCCGCCGGGGCCGCCACGTCCAGGTCGGCCTGCTGCCCTCCGCGTCGGGCACGACGCCCGTGCCCATGGCCCGCGCGATCGCCCTGGAACTCGAACTCCTGGGCAGCCACGGCATGGCCGCGCACGCCTACCCGCCGATGCTGGAGCTGGTGCGCGCCGGTGTCCTGCGCCCCGATCTGCTGGTGACCTCGACGATCCCGCTGGCGGCGGTCCCGGACGCGCTGGCGGCGATGGGCACGGCCCCGGCCGCCGGGGTCACGGTGGCCGAACCCTGGAGCTGACACGGCGAGGCCTGGGGCTCAGTCGGTTCTGCGGTTGCGGTTGCCGGGCCGGGAGGCCACCCAGGCCCGCACGGTGTCGGCGTACCAGTAGGGCCTGCCGCTCTCCACGTGGTCGGGCGGCGGCAGCAGACCGTGTTTGCGGTAGGAGCGCACGGTGTCCGGCTGCACCCGGATGTGGGCCGCGATCTCCTTGTACGACCAGAGCCTTCGGTCGGTCATGTGGTGCACCTCCCCATGCCCACCGCGGCGGCGGCCCTGCGAGCCGTCGGGGGAGCCAGGTGGGCGCTGGTGATCCATAAGCCTGTGGCCGGTGAACGAGGTCCTCCGGGGATCGGCAAGGGGCTGTCGAACGGGTGTGACCCGCAACCCGCGTATCTGCGACGCCCGTGACACCGGTGTTGCCCTTGTGACGAAACCGCGGCACGGGGGAAGGGAACGGAAGGGGAACACTTCCTCCGACTCGTCCGTATGTCCGGACAAACCATTGACATGGCTCCCCGCCCGGCACTACAACCGGGGTGGGCCGACGCGAAGGGAAGCCGATGGCGCACGGAGCGACGCCTCGCACGGCGCGCACCCGGGCGCCGCACGCGGTCGGGCCACCGATCGCCTCCGGCGCGGGAGGCCGCTTCGCCCTGGCAGGAGCGAAGTGCGAGCGTCGACTCCCCGCCCGCTACGGCCCCGCGCCGGAGGTCCGCCCGTCCCACGCGTCCGCCCCACGCGGGCGCCGGCCGGCGGACACTCCCACATGTGTCTACGCGGACACCGAAACCGCAGACACAGTGTCGGGCGCGTCCCGAGCCGGGGCCTGGTGGGATGTATCCGTGGCCGAGACCGCGACCCGATCGTCCGCGGCCGGGGCACATGAGCTGTACGAACGGCACGTCTCCACCCGACGCCGCCATCTGCGAAGGAGTTACCGGGCATGACGAAGATCGTCAACCACTGGATCGGCGGGAAGACCGTCGAAGGCGCCTCGGGGACGTACGGGCCGGTCACCGACCCGGCGACCGGCGCGGTCACGACGAAGGTGGCGTTCGCCTCCGTCGACGAGGTGGACGCGGCGGTGGCCGCCGCCAAGGACGCCTACGCCACCTGGGGGCAGTCCTCGCTGGCCCAGCGCACCTCGGTCCTGTTCAAGTTCCGCGCGCTGCTCGACGCCCACCGCGACGAGATCGCCGAGCTGATCACCGCCGAGCACGGCAAGGTCCACTCCGACGCGCTCGGCGAGGTGGCCCGCGGCCTGGAGATCGTCGACCTGGCGTGCGGCATCAACGTACAACTGAAGGGCGAGCTGTCCACCCAGGTCGCCACCCGGGTGGACGTGGCCTCGATCCGGCAGCCGCTGGGCGTGGTCGCCGGCATCACGCCGTTCAACTTCCCGGCGATGGTCCCGATGTGGATGTTCCCCATCGCCATCGCCTGCGGCAACACCTTCGTGCTCAAGCCCAGCGAGAAGGACCCCTCGGCTGCCGTCCGGATGGCCGAGCTGCTCGCCGAGGCCGGGCTGCCCGACGGCGTCTTCAACGTCGTGCACGGTGACAAGGTGGCCGTCGACCGGCTGCTGGAGCACCCGGACGTCAAGGCCGTCTCCTTCGTCGGCTCCACCCCGATCGCCCGCTACATCCACACCACCGCCGCCGCCAACGGCAAGCGGGTGCAGGCCCTGGGCGGCGCCAAGAACCACATGCTGGTCCTGCCCGACGCCGACCTGGACGCGGCCGCGGACGCGGCGGTCTCTGCCGCCTACGGCTCCGCCGGCGAACGCTGCATGGCCGTCTCGGCCGTCGTCGCGGTGGGCTCCATCGCCGACGAACTGGTGGACAAGATCCGCGAGCGCGCCGAGAAGATCAAGATCGGCCCCGGCAGCGACCCCGCCTCCGAGATGGGCCCGCTGATCACCAAGGCCCACCGCGACAAGGTGGCGTCGTACGTGGAGAACGCGGCCGCCGAGGGCGCCGAGGTCGTCCTGGACGGCACCGGCCACACCGTCGAGGGCTTCGAGGACGGCCACTGGATCGGCATCTCGCTGCTCGACAGGGTCCCGACCAGCGCGAAGGCGTACCAGGACGAGATCTTCGGCCCGGTGCTGTGCGTGCTGCGCGTGGACACCTACGAGGACGGCGTGTCCCTGATCAACGCCTCGCCGTTCGGTAACGGCACCGCGATCTTCACCCGCGACGGCGGCGCGGCCCGCCGCTTCCAGCTGGAGGTCGAGGCCGGCATGGTCGGCGTCAACGTGCCGATCCCCGTCCCGGTGGGCTACCACTCCTTCGGTGGCTGGAAGGACTCCCTCTTCGGCGACCACCACATCTACGGCAACGACGGCACGCACTTCTACACCCGCGGCAAGGTGATCACCTCGCGCTGGCCGGACCCGTCCGAGGCCCCGGCGGGCGTCGACCTCGGGTTCCCGCGCAACCACTGAGCGTCACCGCCAGCCCCTGTCAGGCCGTCCGGTATCCGGACGGCCTGACATTTTTTTGAGGCCCAACCTGCGAATGCCGTGCGGGCGGGATGAAAGGGATGGCTTAGGCAGTTGTGAGAGGAGACCTTGGAAAGCAAGGAAAAATCTCGCCTGTGCATATTGAATGCAACATCTGGGTGTGATCACCTAGGAAAGTGATGTCAGCGACGCGGACCGTCAAGTGCGGATTTCGAAGGCAAACGGCCATTGACGCGGCGGTTTTCGTCGGGGTTCCATGCTCGCGCCGGGAGCGGACGAAGAGAGCTGCACGTTACGACCGAAGCCGCCGGAGGCGATAGCGCTCCCGACCCCCTCACCTATTGCACGAGTCGATCGGAACCGCCGCATGACCGACACGCTCCGCCCTGTCGACAACGCCGCCCCAGGGGACCTCGGTGCCCCCGCGCAGGCGACGGACAGCCCCAAGACGCTCAAGCGTTCCATCGGGGTGGTCGGTGGCACACTCCTGACGCTCTCGTGCGTGACGCCCGCCTCCACGCTCTTCGTGGTCGTGCCCGACCTGTTCGGCTCGCTCGGCACCGCGACCGCCCTGACCATCGCCATCGGCTCCCTCCTCTGTATCGCCGTGGCGTTCTGCTACTCCGAGCTCGGCACCCTCATCCCCAGCGCGGGCGGCGAGTACGCCATGGTGTCGACGATGGCCGGACGGCTGGCGGGCTGGCTGGTCTTCGTGCTGTCCCTGCTGGTCGTCATGATCGTGCCGCCGGTGATCGCGATGGGCACAGCCGACTACCTGGCGCCGATCGTGCACCTCGACCCGGCGATGACCGGCGCCGGCGTGATGCTCCTCGCCACTCTCGCCGGCCTGCTCGACCTGCGGGCCAACGCCTGGATCACCGGCATCTTCCTGGTCCTCGAGGTGATCGCGGCCGGCGTGGTCGCCATGCTCGGCTTCGCACACAGCCACCGGGGCGTCGACAGCCTGGTCTCCATGCAGGTGGCCGGCTCCGACGGCCACACCGACGCCGTCACCGCGATGCTCGTCATCTCCGGGCTCGCCATCGCCCTCTTCGCGACCCAGGGCTTCTCGACGGCCGTCTACCTCTCCGAGGAACTGGAGCACCCGCGCCGCAACGTCGCCCGTACGGTCCTGGCCACCCTCGCCATCTCCTCCGTGATCATCATCGTGCCGGTCGCCGCCATCACCATGGGCGCCTCCGACATCAAGGAGCTGACCAGCGGTGACCTGAGCGCCATGGTGACCGCCTGGTCCAACTCCGCGGTCGGCACCTTCGTCAGCCTCTGCGTGGCCCTGGCCATCATCAACGCGGGCATCGTCATGGTCATCCAGAACTCCCGCGTGCTGTTCGCCTCCGCCCGTGACAAGGCCTGGCCCGAGCCCGTCAACAACGTCTTCTCCAAGCTCGGCCGCTTCGGCTCCCCCTGGGTCGCCACCCTCGCCGTGGGCGTGCCCGGCGCGCTGCTCTGCTTCGTCAACCTCGACACCCTGTACGGAGTCACCGGCGTCTCCGTGACCGGCATGTACCTGCTCGTCGCGGTGGCCGCGCTGCTGGCCCGCCGCGGCCACCACAAGCACACGCCCGCCTGGCGCATGCCGCTGTGGCCGGCCATGCCGATCCTGCTGATCGTGGTGCTGGCCTACATCCTCAGCCAGCAGGAGGTCGTCTACCTGCTGTGGACCGGCGGCATCACCGCGGTCGCCACCCTCTACTGGGCCTTCTACCTCCGCCCCCGCCGCGACACCCGCTGGCTGGTGTCGATCCCGGAGGACGCCCAGGTCTGAGTCCCGCCCGGACCTCCGAGCGCCGCCCCGCCGTACCGCGTCCGTGGTACGGCGGGGCCGCGCCGTACTCCCGGGGGAGGGCGAGAGGTTCCGTCCACAGGGCGCACCGGATGTCGGCGGCGGCCCGTACCGTGGTGGGCATGGATCTTCGACTGCCCGGACTGCGCGGGCTGCTTCGGGGGCCCCGGCGGTGGTGGGCCGCCGGGGCCGCCGCCGTCCTGCTCGCCGGCGCGGGCACCTGGACGGCGGCCGCCGGAGGCGACCCGCCCCAGGTGCACCGAGCCGACCGGGTCGTCAGCACGGGCGACGGGGTCCGTATCGACACCTCGTACTTCACCCCCGCGGACGCGGGCCGCCACCCCGCGATCCTGCTCGGACACGGCTTCGGCGGCAGCAAGGACGACGTACGGCAGCAGGCCGAGGACCTCGCCCGCCACGGCTACGCGGTGCTGACCTGGTCCGCGCGCGGCTTCGGCCGGTCCACCGGCCGGATCGGGCTCAACGACCCCAAGGCCGAGGTCGCCGACGTCTCCGTACTGATCGACTGGCTGGCCCGGCAGCCCCAGGTCCGTCTCGACCGTCCCGGAGACCCGCGCGTGGGCCTCACCGGCGCCTCCTACGGCGGGGCGGTCTCCCTGCTCGCCGCCGGGTACGACCACCGGGTGGACGCCATCGCCCCGGCGATCACCTACTGGAACCTGGCGGACGCCCTCTTCCCGAACGGCGTGTTCAAGAAGCTCTGGGCCGGCGTCTTCTTCAACTCCGGCGGCGGCTGCGCGAAGTTCGAACCCGAGCTGTGCCGGATGTACCAGCGGGTCGCCGAGTCCGGGAAGCCCGACGCCCAGGCCCGCGCGCTCCTCGAGGCGCGCTCGCCCTCCGCGGTCGCCGGGCGCATCAAGGTGCCGGCCCTGCTGGTGCAGGGCCAGACCGACTCCCTCTTCCCGCTCGGCCAGGCCGACGCCGCCGAGCGGGCCATCCAGGCCAACGGCGCCCCCGTCGACGTGGACTGGATCGCGGGCGGGCACGACGGCGGCGACCTGGAGAACACCCGCGTCCAGGGGAGGGTACGGGCCTGGTTCGACCGCTACCTCAAGGGCGACACCCACACGGGCACCGGACCCGCCTTCCGCGTCACCCGCACCGGCGGCGTCGACTCCACCGACGGAGCGGCCCTGCTGCGCGGCGCGAGCGCGAACGCCTACCCGGGCCTCGAGGGCGGGCAGCGCTCGTTCCCCCTGCGCGGCACCACCCAGCGCTTCGAGAACCCGCCGGGGGCGAACCCGCCCGCCGTGTCCTCCCTGCCCGGCCTCGGCGGCGCGGGCGGCGGTCTCGCCCAGCTCTCCGCGCTCGGCGTCGGCGTCTCCCTGGACTTCCCCGGCCAGTACGCCCACTTCGACTCCGCACCCCTCGCCGCCGACCTGCGCGTCACCGGATCGCCCACGGTGACCGTCCATGTGACGTCGACCGCCGACGACGCGGTGCTCTTCGCCAAGGTGTACGACGTCGGACCCGGCGGCTCCCGGCCCGTGCTGCCCTCCCAGCTGGTCACCCCGATCCGGGTCGAGGGCGCCGAGGCGGGCAAGGACGTCACCCTCACCCTCCCGGCCGTCGACCACGAGGTGCAGAAGGGCCACCGGCTCCGCCTGGTCCTCGCCTCCACCGACCTCGGCTACGCCTCCCCGGCCGCCCCGGCGACGTACACCGCGTCCCTCGTGAGCGACCTCAAGGTGCCGACCGCGCCCGGCGTGACCACCGCGGCCGCCCCGCTGCCCGCGTGGGTGTGGTGGCTGCCGGCCGCCGGCGCCCTGATCGCGCTCGCCCTGCTGCTGACCGCCCGCCGGCGCGCGGCCGCCCCCGCGCCCGACCCCGCACTGGCCGGCGTCCCGCTGCAGATCACCGACCTGAGCAAGCGGTACGCCCGCTCCGCCGACCGGTACGCCGTGCGGGAACTGTCCTTCCGCGTGGAGCGGGGCCAGGTGCTCGGACTCCTCGGGCCCAACGGCGCCGGGAAGACCACCACCCTGCGCATGCTCATGGGCCTGATCCGGCCGGACGGCGGCGAGATCCGTGTCTTCGGCCACGCGATCCGTCCCGGCGCGCCGGTGCTCTCCCGGGTCGGCGCCTTCGTCGAGGGCGCGGGCTTCCTGCCGCACCTGTCCGGCCGCGAGAACCTCGAGCTGTACTGGCGGGCCACCGGCCGCCCGGCCGAGGACGCCCACCTGGACGAGGCGCTGGAGATCGCCGGCCTCGGCGACGCGCTCGCCCGCTCGGTGCGCACCTACTCCCAGGGCATGCGCCAGCGCCTGGCCATCGCCCAGGCCATGCTCGGCCTGCCCGACCTGCTGATCCTCGACGAGCCCACCAACGGCCTCGACCCGCCCCAGATCCGCGAGATGCGCGAGGTCATGATCAGGTACGCGGCCGCCGGGCGCACGGTGATCGTCTCCAGCCACCTGCTGGCCGAGGTCGAGCAGACCTGCACGCACCTGGTCGTCATGGACCGGGGACGGCTTGTGCAGGCGGGACCGGTCGGCGAGATCACCGGCTCCGGCGACACCCTGCTCGTCGGCACCACGACACCCGTGGAGGAGCCCGTGGTGGAGAAGGTGGCCGCCCTGCCCGGCGTGGCCTCGGCCCTGCGGACCGACGACGGACTCCTGGTCCGGCTGGAGTCCGGGGGCACGGCCGAGGGCCTGATCGTCGAGCTGGTGCGGCTGGAGGTGCCGGTCGCCTCCGTCGGCCCGCACCGCCGTCTGGAGGACGCCTTCCTCACCCTGATCGGAGGTTCCGCATGAGCACGCTCACCGAGGACGACGTGACCGCACAGGCCGCCTCCGGTTACCGCCCGGGGCGCACCCTGCCCCTGCGGGTGGAGCTGGTGCGCCAGCTGAAGCGGCGCCGCACGCTGATCATGGGCGGCATCCTGGCCGCGCTGCCGTTCGTGCTCGCCGTCGCCTTCACGATCGGCGGCAGCCCGGGCGGCCGCAACGACCGGGTGACGCTGATGGACACCGCCACCGCCTCCGGCGCCAACTTCGCCGCGGTCAACCTGTTCGTGTCGGCCGGCTTCCTGCTGGTCATTCCGGTGGCCCTGTTCTGCGGGGACACGGTGGCCTCGGAGGCGAGCTGGTCCTCGCTGCGCTATCTGCTCGCCGCGCCCGTGCCACGGGCCCGGCTGCTGTGGTCCAAGCTGGTGGTCGGACTCGGGCTGAGCCTGGCCGCGATGGTGCTGCTGCCCGTGGTCGCGCTCGCCGTCGGCTCCGCCGCCTACGGCTGGGGCCCGCTGCGCATACCCACCGGCGGCGCGCTGGACACGGCGACCGCCACCCAGCGGCTCGCGGTGGTCGTGGCCTACCTCTTCGTCTCCCAACTGGTCACCGCCGGTCTCGCGTTCTGGCTGTCGACCAAGACGGACGCACCCCTCGGCGCGGTCGGCGGCGCGGTCGGGCTGACCATCATGGGCAACGTCCTGGACGCGGTCACCGCCCTCGGCCACTGGCGCGACTTCCTGCCCGCGCACTGGCAGTTCGCCTGGGCCGACGCCGTGCAGCCGCACCCCGAGTGGTCCGGGATGGTCCAGGGCACGGCGATCTCCGTGACGTACGCGCTGGTGCTGTTCGCTCTGGCCTTCAGGGGGTTCGCCCGCAAGGACATCGTGTCCTAGACCGCTCCGGTGACCAGTCGTCGGCCCGATCGGCGCAGCGGGCGGGCCGAGGAACCCGGACAATCCAGGACACGCCGAGTGATCTGCTGGGCGACGCCTGAGCGTTGCGGGCCTGGCGCTCCCGTGATCACATCTTCACGAAAGCACCCGAAGGGATGTTTTCGGGCCCGCTTCGAGGGCGGTTGCCTGCCGCGGCCCGCCCCGGCCGTATCTGGGAGAACACATGCCTCACCGCACACCGCGTCCGGCGATCGCCGCCCTGCTGCTCTGCGCCCCGCTTCTCGCCGCGGCGCCCGCGTCGGCCGTCGGGCAGCGGAGCTTTCCGTGCCTGGTCGCCTTGCAGAAGATCAGCAGCGCGCAGACCAGCACCGTGACGCTCACTGTCCAGTGCGCCCAGTCGCGAACCGTCGAGGTGTCAATTGCCGCAGAGGCGACGGAGCTTGCGCACCGAACACTCGCCGTGCAGGCCGGCGTCGAGCAGAGGGTCGCCCTCAGCGTGCCCAGGATCTCGCGGGTCTGCGCCACGCTGCGGACCGGCGGCGACACCAGCGTGGTCTGCACACCGCGGTAGCTCCTCTGCGGTACTAAAAGGTGCATAACTCGATTGATGCCACTCAATCGGACGTGTGGGGAATCGTGCACCGGGAGAGACGGGTGTTATCGTCTGTGACGAATCGGACACGGACCGTAAGGAAGGCCGTGTGCGCGAGGAAATCGGAGACACGATGCACAAGCTCAAGAAGGCTGCGGCCGTAGCAGTCATGGTCGGCGGCATCGGCCTCGTCGGCGGTGGGGTGGCCAGCGCCAACGGCCAGGGCTACGCGGACCCGTTCCCGGGCGACCTCTCGGTCAGCAACGCGCAGCGCGTGGACTGCGACCAGGAGTTCGACGGCGGTCTCGCCTTCGCCCCCGCCGGTCCCGTCGCCGTCACGGGTGACAACAACGAGAGCATCGGCAACTTCTGCACGGTGATCGGGTCCATCCGTCGCTGACCTCGAGGCGTAGGAAACATTCCGCTCTCGCGACTGACCCGCGAGATCTGTTCCTCGCCTTTTCGTACCGGACGTCTTCCGTAAGAAACCGGCGCGCCTGTGCGGCATTCGCCTCCGAACGGTCGCGAAACAAGGGCAACCTTGTTTCGCGCGCCGGCCGGAGGCGTTTTTGCGTTTGGGTGAGCTGCGTGGCCGCATGGGTGCCAGGAAGTTGTCGGCGTAAATAATTTGTAACTCGAATAGCGCCCACTCGACCGGGTGTGTTGGAAATGGTGGTTTAAGGATGGGGCGTGTTATCGTCAGTGACGAGTCGGACACGCTCCGTAGGGGATCGTGTGCGTGAAGAAAACGGAGATGCGATGAACAAGCTCAAGAAGGCCGCGGCGGTTGCAGTCATGGTCGGCGGCATCGGCCTGGCCGGCGGCGGTGTCGCCAGCGCCGACGACGGCAACAACCTGCAGGGTGTTGAGTGCGAGCAGTCCTTCGACGGCGGCACCGCCTTTGCCCCCGTGGTCGGTGCTGTCACGGGTGACAACAACGAGAGCATCGGCAACTTCTGCACGGTGATCGGGTCCATCGGCCGCTGATTGCGCAAGCCGCGAGTGGTTGGGTCTCGTGCCGCCAGCGCGGGACCCGGTGCTCGTTTCTCGCCGTGCCGAACGCCTGGAACGGCCTGTCCGCTTGAGGCTGTGAGGAAGAGGCCGGTAATTCGCGAAACAGGGGATGCTGAGGTCCTTCCTGGCTCGGCGTCCCCTTTTGCGTCCAATCGGACCGCCACCCACCGGTGGCCGTAAATCAACATGGAGATGCGTGTGCGCAGGCTCAAGAAGGTCATGCTGGTGACCAGCGTTCTCAGCGGCGTCGGCCTGGCGGCCGCCGGTACCGCCCAGGCGAAGTGCGCGGGCGACGACCCGCCTCCCGCGGCTGTCGACAATGCGCAGTCACTGAAATGTGACCAGGACTTCAGTTCCTCCTTGATCACGATCAATGCGCCCGTCACCGTTCTTGGTGACAGCATCACGAACATCGGCAACTTCTGCACGCTGGCCGGTCCCGGTAAGTGATCGGCTGACGGCCTGCGGTCGTTCAGGACGGGGTCAGCGGTCATCGTTCGATGACCGCTGACTTTTTGCGTTCTCTGAATTCCGTACGATCAGCGTAATTCATACGGACGCCTTCCCGGGGCCACATGGATGAAATTCGACGAGCGTTGCTCCAAAAGGGTGTCACCTGCTTGATGGCAGGTTTCCTGCGGGTGCACCATCGGTTCCGTCCTTCTGCTGAAGCGGAGGTGGACAAACCGCGTCTCGGAGGAAATGTGAGCGACAAGATCATTTTGCCACGTTGTCCGGAGACCGGTAAGGCTTCGTTTCCCACCGAATCCGAGGCGAGGGTCTGGCTGATCAAGCAGCCACCGTTGGAGAAGGCTCCCGACCGTATCTATCGATGCCCCAACTGCCACTGCTGGCACTTCACCGCGTCCCATCACTGGACCAGCCGGAGAATCGGGTGGCAGCGCAACTACGGAAGGCGTGAGGCCCCGACACGGCGCACCGGCAGGAAGCGGGGCAGGAACTGACGGGCGGGGCCTCGGTACCGCACCCGGCTCCGGACCGAGCCAAGCTCCCATATAAAGGAACTGGTCTCGTTCGGTGCCGAACAAATCTCGCAGTCGCCATCCGGCGGCTTCTTCCTCGAAGCCGGCTGATGACGACACGACATGCCGGACCCGAAGCCGGGTCGGCTTTTCCCACCTCTTCGACGAGAAAGACGAATAGATTGCGACAGCACCTGAGCAAGGGAATGGTCGTGGTCGGCGCCGCGACGGGCATCCTGTCGCTGTACGGCAACCCGGCGTTCGCGGACTCGCACACCGAAGGGACCGCGGGCGGGCCGCTCGGTGCCCCGTCCGCGCACAGTGTCCCCGACGTCTCGGTAGACGCTCCCACGAGCCCGTGCACGACCACGACCGGAGTGACCACCGGACCTGCCCGGTCCTTCGGGAACTCCTGTGCCGGCGGCCCCGACTCCGGGGAATCGCACGCTCCGGCCCGTCTCTCCGACCGCGCCGGCGTCCGGGCACCGGCCGAGCACGCATCGCGGGGACGGCAGGAAGCCGTGGGCTACGGCGACGACGGCGCCTCGACCGACGACAGGATCGGCCGCGGTGCGCGCAGTGATTCGGTCACCGACGTGCTCGGTCGGCACGGGGACAGTGACTCGGTCACCGGCATGCTGGGTCGGCACGGGGACAGTGACTCGGTCACCGACATGCTGGGTCGGCACGGGGACAGTGACTCGGTCACCGACATGCTCGGCCATGGGCAGGGCTACATGCCTGTCGGCGAAGTCGGGGGCAGCGGCGGGTACGGCGACGACGATGCGGACGTACCGGAGGGGTACGGCGACGCGCCGCTCCCCAGCCCCACTCCGTCGGTGGAGGTGCCGAGCCCGACGGCCCCGCCGTCGACCCCGGCCCCCGCGCCGTCGGTGAAGCACCCGGCGCAGCCGCCCTCCCTTGCCACGACGGGCGGTGGCGGCGAGCAGGCGGTGCTGGTCTCGGGCGCCGCCGCGTTGCTGCTGACGGGCGGCGTCGTCCTGGCCCGGCGAGGCAGGAAGGCCACGCGCCGGTAGCGTGCCGCCGCGGGTGCCGGCCGGAACACGTCCGGTACCCGCGGTGCCGCAGTCCCTCAGCCGTGTCTGCCGGACAGCGCTCGAACGCGTCCACGCGCTGCGGGTGTCGTGAGCGTCATGGCCGGTGTGGCGGTGCACAGGTGACGGCGTACCCCCTGCACGAGCGTCGCTGCCGTGTACGTCGCGCCGTGGACGAAACGCATGGCCGGACCGAAGGCCCGGGCGGTGAGCAGTCCCGCCAGGAACAGGCCGGGGACGGAGGACTCGAAGTTCCGTCCGACCACCGGGTAGCCGCTCGCCGTCGTCATGAGACGCCCGTGCAGTTCGGCGGAGAGCAGGGTGAGCCGGTCAGTGGTCGCCCGGAACCCTGTGGCCGCGATCACGTGTTCGGTCTCCAGACAGAGCGGATTCCCGGACCGGTCCACCGTCCTCAGCCGTAGACCACCCGGCATCGCTCGCGCCGCGACGACTTCGCGGCCCAGAACCACGTCGACCGCGGACTCGACCCGGTTCCGTACCCACCAGGCGCCCGCGGGGCCGAGCGCGGTGGCCGCCACGTGGTCCCGGGTCGACTCGGGCAGACGGCGGAACAGCCCAGGACACTCGGCGTAGAACCAGTTGCGCCAGCCACTGCCCAGACCGCTGTGCGGCGAGCGGGCAGCCTGCCACCAGGGGCGCCGCCAGGGCGGAGGGACGTCGTTCCACCGCAGGCGGTCCGCTCTGACCAGCACCTTCACCTTCGTGCCCTGCTCGGTGAGCAGCGCCGCGGTCTCCAGGGCCGCCTGGCCGCCGCCGATCACCGTGACGGCCTTGTCCCGGAAGCGGCCCAGATCTCCGTGGTGGCTGCTGTGCGAGACGAGCGCGGGTTGCAGAGCACGCAACGGGGGTGGGACCTCGACGAAGGGCGTGACGCCGACCGCCAGCGCCACCGTCCGGGTACCCAGCACCTCCTCGTCCTCGGTGACGACGTCGAAGCCGTCCGGACGGTGGGTCACCCGTTTCACCATGCGTTCGTCCAGTTCCGGCACCGCGTTGCACGCGAACCACAGCCCGTACGCGGCGAACATCCGCACCGGGATCGGCCCGGCGTGGCGCGCCGTCAGGCCCCGTTCCACGCAGAATCTCTCCAGACGCCAACGGCTCTGTGGATCACAGAGGTTGGAAGCCCATGGCTCGGACTTCAAATACATGCCGCTCGGCATGTTGTCCCGCCAGGAGGCCATGGGCCGGCCGAGGACACGTACGGACAATCCGGCAGCCGCGGCGTGGGCGGCGATGGACAGGCCGTAGGGGCCGGCGCCCACGACCAGCAAGTCGTACATCAGTGACTGCTCTCTTCCTTGTAGTCGGTCAGAACTGCGGGTGACCGCAGGGTGGGCAGCGGCCGCCGTGCGGCCCGGTCCGGGAGTGGGACCAGCCGTTCCCGGATCCGACGCGAGACATGGCGGTACCACAGGGCCCACAGCGCGCGGCCCGGGGCCGGGTCGTCGGGGGCGTGCCAGGCCAGTTCCCGTTCCCGTCGGACCGTCCGCAGCGCGGTGAGCGGCGCGTAGTTCTCCACCACGAACATCCGCCCCTCCCGCGGTGTGCCCTCTGGCAGTGGACGGTGCGTCAGATCGAGGTGCAAGGCGCGTACGACATCCAGTCCGGCGGTGTCGGTGAAGAGCCGGAACTGGGCGCCAGGCCGTGGATTGAAGTCGAGCAGGTGGTAGCGGCCGGTGACTTCGCAGCGCCGGAAGTCCAGGTCGAAGACCCCCCGGTAGTCCAGTTCGCCGGTGAGCCGCTCGGCGAGTGCCCGCACCTGCTGGTTGGATGTCCAGCAGCCGACCGAGGTCAGCCCCGTCATGCGTGGCCAGGCCCGCCGCTTGCGGCCGGAGCCGCTCGCACGAACGGCGCCCGACCGATCGGCGTACCCGTGGAAGAACCAGTCGCGGTCCGGCCCCGGCGGCAGGTACCTCTGCAGCAGCAGCGGACTGCCCGCTTCTCCCGCGCGCAAGTAGAGCTCTCTGGCCTGCTGAGCGGAGTCCACCAGCACCGTACTGCGCAGTCCGCGGCCGGCGGGCAGCAGCCAGGGCCGGCTCCACTTCGCGACCATCGGCAGACCGAGCCGCCGGGCCGTCCCCGCGGCCTGCGCCGGGCTCTCCGGGATGAGAGTCGGCGGGTGCGTGATCCCCGCGGACGCGCACATGGCGGCCAGGACCGCCTTGTCCGCCACGTGTTCGGGCAGCACGCCCGGTGTGTCCGGCAGCAGATAGTGCGGGGCGAGTTCCCGGTGCGCGCGGCCCACGGCGACCGCGCTCGCGTCGTCGAGGGGAACGAGGACGGCGGGCCGTGCGATGTGGGCGGCCACCCGGCGAAGTGCGACGGCGACGTCCCGTGCACCGGCCCCGGGTGGTGGAGGTGCGTGCAGGTGGTGCACGAAGCGCGATCTGCACACGGGGCTTTCCGCGGAATCCGCGACGACGTGCACCTCGACTCCCGCTCGGCCGAGCGAGCGCGCGGCTCCAAGAGTTCCGTGGTGAAAGGGATTCCGGTCGATTCGCAGGAGCACTGCGGGGACGCTGGTGTCGAGCAGCGGCACAGGCTTTGTTTCCTTCGGTCGGATCACCCGCTCAGGCGAGTGAGGGACTCGAAAGCCGTAACGGCGGTGGCGTTATTGCTTTTTTTATGACTGACTTCATATGACTGCCCGTCAGATCCAGCGAGCAGAACGGCGAAGGACAAAACGACGAGAGCGGAGAGGAGCGGGTATGACGTCACAGCAGTGCCCTGCCAGGGCCGGACGGCTGGCGATCGTCACGACGGCGGCCGCAGTGTCGGCCGCGTTGGTGTCCGGCACCTGTTTCGCGGCGGGGGCGGCCGGTCGCCCCGGGCCCGCCGCCACGGCGCAGGCCACCACGCCGGCTCCTGTGACCCCACCGTCCGTGCCGCCGATGCCCGCGGTGCCACCCGCGCCCGTGGGCTCTCCCGCCGATGCCGAGCCCGTCGCGCCCACGCCCGGGGCGTCCGTCCCCGTGTCTTCGGCTCCGGCGCCGACGACATCGCCCGGCGCCACGCCCCCAGGGCCGGCCGGCCTGATCCCTGCCTTCGGTGCCTTTCTCGGTTCCGGAGCGCAGGGCGTGGCGCGCATGACGTACCTCAGTCGCTGGCTGGGCGGAACCGACATGCGCGTCGGCCATACCTACCTTCCCGGCAACAGCTGGAGCGACATCGAGGGGACGGCCGCCTTCCTCGACGTGTGGGCACACTGGCGCAGGCAGAAGGCCGACCGCATGCTCGTCCTCAACGTTCCCATGCAGGAGCGCAACGAGGACCGTCTCTCGGACACCACGGTCCGGTGGCTGCTGCAGCAGGGGGCGGCCGGCCGGTTCGACCAGCACTTCCGGGCCCTCGCCGAGCGACTGGTCGAGCTGAAGGTGCCGGACACGGTACTGGTGCTCGGCTGGGAGATGAACGGCACGACGTACACCCACCGCTGCGGGCCGGACCCGCAGGCGTGGAAGAAGTACTGGAACAGAATTGTCACGACCATGCGATCGGTACCTGGCCAGAGATTCCGGTTCGACTTCGCGCCGAGCCGGGGACGGGACGCCGTCCCCTGGACCGAATGCTATCCGGGCGACGACACGGTCGACATCATCGGAATGGATGCCTACGACCAACCGCGCGGACTCTCGTTCGACGAACAGGTGAAGGAGCCGTACGGTCTCCAGGCACACGTGAACTTTGCCAAGTTGCACAACAAGCCCATTTCCTATCCCGAGTGGGGTCTTTTCCGTAACGGTGACAACCCCGAGTACATGCGCCGAATGCTCGAGTGGATCCGTGAGTACAAGCCGCTCTACAACACGCTGACCGACTACTGCCCCCACGGCGTTTGGGGGTGCGCCGCCAACCCGGCCTCCTCCCGGGTCTACCGGTCCCTTCTCTTCGGCCGCACCGACGAGACGACCGCGCCGCCCACGCCGACGCCGTCCACCTCGCCCACCGCCCCCGCTCCCTCACCCACCTCTTCGGCTCCAGCACTGCCCCCGGCGGGTTGCTCGCCGCTCGACCTGGGCGACTGGGTCGAGTACTGGCTCGGCGGAAAGCTCTGCGTGCGCCTCGACTGGTGGTCGCGCATCCGGTAGAGGAACGCGGTGGCGGCGGAGCTCCGTTGGGACCCGCCGCCACCGGTGAACTCCTGAACACGGTGCAGCCATTCCTTGTTGCGGCGGCGCGCGGCCACCCCCCAGACCACGGCCGGCATCAGCGGGGCAGTGCGCCGCCGGGCCAGCAGCAACCTCTGGTTCACCACGGGATCCGGACGCCAGTGGTGCTTGTAGGGCTCGTTGCCGCGCAGCAGGCTCAGCGTGCTCAGCCCATCGTCCACCGTGTGCCTGGCGCATGCCTCGAGCAGCATCACCGCAACGTCCGCCCTGCGTTCCCTCAACTGCGGGTGCGCGCCGTAGAGATAGCCTCCCGCCAGACGGCGCGACAGCAGCGTCACATCCACGGCCACCACGTCGTCGTCGATACGGAACTCGGTGACCGCCGCGTTCCCGGAGCGCACCATCGAGCCCACGGACCGCACCAGATGCTCCCGGAAACGAGGCTGCAGGTGCTCCTGCGTCACCTTCCGGCCCTGCCACTGCAGCCGGTGCAGTTCGAGCAGCCGACGCAGCGCCGTGTCCACCTCGTCCGGTCCTACCACGCGACACTGAACACCAAGGGCGCTCAGCTTGCGCAGTTTGGCGCGCACCCTCTGTGCCTTGCCGGACGGCAGCCGGGACACCAGCTGGTCCATGGGCAGGGCGGGCAGCTCGAGGCAGACCGAGTCGGGCATCCGCAGGCGCGGTCCGCCCCACCGGTCGTAGACGAGCTCGGCCGCACCACCGGGGCGTACCTCGCGCAGGTCGATCAAAGCGGTGCGGGCCGCTGCCGACAGACCTTCGGCGAGCGCCGCGGCCGCGTGGTCCGCCCGCTCGTCGTCGACGAGGACGTCCGTGTAGTCGGAGATGGCCCCGCCGAGCGGAACGAACGCCGGCACGGGAACAGGCCGGAGCATCAGGGGTGCTGCTGCGACCAGACGACCGTGCTCGCGCACCACCAGCAGCCGCAGCCGTCCCCTGCGACCGTAGGACAGCCACCAGGAGTGAAGCCAGGCGTGGCTCTGGAACGGCGTGGCGGCGCCGCACCGTTCGTACAACCCGTCCCAGTCGGCGCGCAGCGCGGTGAAGGCGGTCTCGTCGGTGACGAGTTCGGTGGAGCAGGCGCGCGTCATCGCACCGCCCCGCCGCGGGACCGGCGCCGGTGGCGCGTGCCCTCGGGAAACCAAGCCGGCAACGTAACCTCCCCGCAGTTCACAGCTTTCCGTGCATTTCCGCCGCGACGGCCGGCGCCGGCACACAGGCCGTGCTCTCCGTCTCCTCGTCGCTCCTTCGTGGCCGCACGAGCAGTGCCAGGCCACCGAGCAGGCCGCCCGCGCTCGCGCCGACGGCACCTGTCACCGCCGGTGGCGCGGAGGTGGGCTCGGTCGGCCGTACCGCTCGGGTGAACGCCACAAGGGCGACGTGGGTCGCGGCCTTGGTGTCGTCGGCGTGCCGGATCAGCGCGCCGGCGGTGGCGTTGGCCATGCCGGCGGCCAGAGCGGGCCGCGCCGAGGTGGCCGACACGGCGATCACGGGTGCGTCCGGGGAGGTCTCCGTGCGGACGCTGCGCCGCAGGGTCCGCACCGATACACCCGCCCCGGCCTGTGCGTCCGCGAGCACCGCGAGTTGTGTGGCGGCCCGGCCGTACGCCTGCGCGAAGCCGGACGCCAGTGCGGGGTCGGACTTCTCGGTCGGAACGGCGACGACATAGCTGGTGGCCGTGTACACCGGAGCCTTGAGCACGCCGTAGGCACCGCCGAGCAGGCAACCGACGACGGCACCGGCCGCGAGCAGCGACCAGGGCGGGAAGAACCGGGAGCGGGCAGGACGGCCCCAAAGACTGTGGCGCCCACTGGGCTTGTCGGTCATGGCGTAGTGACTTCCTGAGGTGGAGGGGGAAACGAGTCGCACACCACCGCCTGGTACACATCCATCAGCCGGGCGGCGGTGCGGGTGATGCTGTAACGGCGGACGGCCGCGGGTGGCGTTCGCGGCCACGGGCCGGCCGCCCGGACCTGGGCGATCGCACGGGCGTACGCCTCCGGACCGCCTCGTACCCGGCGGGCACCGGGCACTTCCCGGGCAGGCAGGTCCTCGATCGCCGGACAGGAGGCGTAGAGCACCGGCAGACCGGACGCCAGGGCCTCCACCACCGCGAGGCCGAAGGCCTCCTCGGGCGACGGCGAGACCAGCAGGTCCATCGCGGCGGTGAGCGAGGGCAGGTCCGGGCCGGCCGACTCCCCGGGGACGCATGGCCGTTCGCCGGTGAACAGGACGCGCTCGGCCACCCCGGCCTCCTGCGCGGTGCGGCGCAGCGTGTCCTCCTGCGGGCCGCTGCCGACCAGTAGCAGCCAGTGGTCGTCCGGCAGGTGGGCGAGGGCGCGGACCAGGACGTCGAACCGCTTGCCGCTGACCATCCGTCCGATGCCGCCGACGACGTACGCCCCCTCGGGCAGTGCGAGCCGTCGGCGGACGCGCGCACGCCGTGCCGGGTCGAACCGGAAGCAGTCCAGGTCGATGCCGTTGGGGACGACCTCGATGCGTGGTGCGGGCACGCCCCAGCGTTTGAGCCGGGCGGCCACCGAGGGGGAGACGGCGACTGTGGCGGAGCCCAGGCGTTCACCGGCGAGGTACAGGGCGCGCACACCCGCGGTGAGAGCCCGGCCCTCCATCTGGCTGTCTCCGAGGGAGTGCTCGGTGGCGACGATGGCGCGCAGACCTGCGAGGCGCGCGGCGAGCCGTCCGTAGACGCAGGCGCGGTACAGGTGAGTGTGCACCAGGTCGTAACCGCCGGAACGGATCACTCGTACCAGTCGCGGAAGCGCGGTCAGGTCGCGGTTGCCGCGCATGCCGAGGTGGAGCACACGCACCCCGTCGGCGGTCAGGCCGTCGGCGACCGTCCCGGGGTTGGTCAGCGTGAGGACGTCGCTGTCCACGGGCAGATGGCGCAGCAGCAGGCGTAGTTGCTGTTCGGCGCCGCCGACACCGAGGCCGGTGATGACGTGCAGAGCCCTCATCTCACCGGCTCCCGACGGGGCGGCGGCGCAGACGGTGCAGGCCGTGCTTCAGGTGCAGCCGCCAGGACGTGTCCCGCTGGCCGACGTGCACTCGCGGCAGCGCATGGGGGCCGGTCAGCGGGCCGGGGTCGATGGCACAGGCGTAGGAGTAACCCGCCTCGCGTACGGCCGCCACGGCTCGCGCGTCGACCATGCCGTACGGGTAGCAGAAACCGCGGGCCCGGATGCCCGTCAACTCCTCCAGCAGCGCCCGGCTCCCGTCGGTCTCCGCCTTCAGGACGACGTCGTCCACGCCGGTGAGGTCGACATGGGTCAGGCCGTGCGAGCCGATCTCCAC
>NZ_BMVJ01000008.1:118266-123097 GCF_014650655.1 Streptomyces anandii JCM 4720 | reverse complement strand
CCCTTCCGCTGCCGCCCGCCTGACACCGTCCGCGGTCAGCAGAGGCTTGCGCGGGCCGAGCGGGTCCCAGTCGTTCTCGCCGCCGAGCCGTCCCGGTAGGACGAAGAGAGTGGCGCCGAAGCGGCGGCGGTGGAGCAGCGGAAGGGCGGTGCTGACGAAGTCGGCGTAGCCGTCGTCGAAGGTGAGCCCCACCAGGTCCCGTCCCTCACCACGGGCGCGAGCGGCGAGAAGGTCGCTCACGGACACGCCCCGCAGCCCCCGCCGGCGCAGCCACTCCAGCTGGAGTCCGAGCCGTTCGGGCGTCACTGTGATGCGGTAGGGGTCGTCGGAACAGTCACCGACGGAGTGGTACATCGCCACCCATGGCACGGAGCCGCCCAGCGGGACGAGCCGGGTACCGGTGCGGGCGGGTTCAACGGAAGAGGCCATGTGCGTGCCTTCGTGTCGCGGTGCGGACGGAGCGGAGCACGGGAGTGACGCCCAGGGCGCCCAGGGCTCGGGCGAGCAGCCCGAAGACGACGGCCACGGTCAGCAGACCGAGCGCGAGACCCCCCGCGGCGGATCCGGGAACGCTCGCGGTGAACGCCCCGCAGGCGGTGGCGACCACCGCCGCCCGCAGGGGCCTGCTCAGCTCTGCCAGCACCCGCCGGGTGCGGACCGGCATGCTGTGCCGGCGCATCCCGGTGAGCAGCAGGACCGCCGTCGTGGTGATGCCCACGGCGTTCGCGGCGGCGATGCCCGCCACCCCGAAGGAGTGCACGGTGGCCGCCCCGATCCAGGAGGTGACCACGATGCCGACGGTCATCGCGCCCACCGGGTACCAGTTCGGCCGCCCGGCCGAGAAGTACGAACGGATCAGCACGCCCACGAGGGTCTGCCCGAGCAGTCCGAGCGCGTACACGCGCAGCACCTGCGCCGTCGCCGCGGTGTCCTGCGCGGTGAACGCTCCCCTCTGGAAGAGGAGTTGGACGATCTGCGGGGCGCAGGCGACCACCGCGGACACGCCCGACAGCACCAGGCAGGAGGTCAGCGCCAGGTCCCTTTCCACGCGGCCGCGTGCCCGCTCCACGTGGCCGTCGGCGAGCGCACGGGCCACCACCGGGAAGGTGACGGTGCACAGCATCAGCGACAGGGACATCGGGATCTGCGCCACTTTCTGGGCGTAGTTCAGGTGGGAGATCGACCCGGCGGGCAGCGTCGAGGCGAGGAACCGCTCGATGAGGACCTGCGACTGCCGGCACAGGGCGAACAGGAGGACAGTCGTGACCAGGCCGGGATCCATCGGCCGCTCCGGTGGCACCGAGTCGCACAGAGCCCGTGTACGTCCGCCGGACGGTGTTCTCGTCCGCTGCCGCAACTGCCGGCACAGCGGAGGAAGCTGGACCGCCACCATGAGGAATCCGCCCACCGAGACACCCACCGCCGCGGAGCGGACCCCCAACCGGCCGCCCAGCAGAAACATCGCGGCGATGATGCCGGTGTTGTAAATGACGTAGATCGCCGCCGGAGCCAGGAAACGACGGTGCGCCCGCAGCACGGCGCTGCAGTAGCCGGCGAGTCCGAAGCTCAGCACGCAGGTCGCGGTCAGCCGCATGCAGTCGGTGGCCGGACGGGGATCGGCCAGGCCGGGCGCCAGTGCCCCGGCCAGGTAAGGCGCCGCACCGATGACCAGCGTGGAGACCGCCACCAGACCCAGGGCCAACCGGGGCAGTGTGCCGGCTACCAGGGAGCGGACGGGGTCGCCCGGGACTCCCTGAGCGCGCCGGGCGAGGGCCAGGCTGAACGCCGGGATCAAAGCGAACGCCAACCCGTCCTCGATCAGCAGCGTGGCGGCGAACTCCGGAACGGTCCAGGCCACCAGAAAGGCGTCGGTCTCGCTGCCCGCCCCGAACAGCCGGGCCAGCGACTGGTCCCGTACCAGGCCGAGCAGGGACCCCGCGATGGACAACGACGCCGTGACCAGCGTCGCCTTGGCCAGGAACCGGCCGGATACAGCAGTGGGGTCTTCGGCCTCCGGGCCCGGCCCGGTGACCGGCCCGGAGGGCAGCGTCCCGGCGCCCGGAGAAGGTGTCACGGTCATCGTGCCAGGGCCCCCTCGGCGTGGGCGCGCACCGGATCCGACGGCGCCCGGCTGTCCCGCGGAGCGAGGGCCAGTGCCCACCAAGCCGCCAGCCCGAGGCACACGGCGGTCAGTACGGTCGACGGGCCACCGATGTCGGCGTAGGCGAAGTCGGTCAGCTGCCACACGAGCAGTCCGCAGGCGACGAGCGCACAGTCTAGCCCGGGGCCGCGGGAGTGCGGCAGCCTGCGCACGGCGCACACCAGCAGTGCCAGCCAGCTGCCGAGGAGAGCCAGCAGCCCGGCCAGGCCCTGCTCAGCGAGGACCAGCAGGTACATGTTGTGCGGTGACAGCAGCGGCTGCCTGCGGAACGTCGCGCCCGCGCCCTCGGTGTCGCTGCCGGAGGACAGCGCCGCAGGAGCGTGCCCGTCCCGGTACTCCGGGAAGCTCTTCAGGCCCACACCGGTCAGCGGGTGTTCCCGCCAGATGCCGGCCGCGGCCGCCCACAGGGAGTACCGGTCGACGACGGACTGGTCCGGGGCGTCGGTGACCTGCGTGATGCTCTCCATTCGCTCCTGCAGCATCGCCGTCCCGGCGCCGAAGCCGCCCATCAGGACGACTCCGGCGGCGATCACCGCCGAGGCCACCTTCAGCGCGCGCCGCACCCCGGCCAGCAGCAGCTGCGCCGTACAGGTCACGGCCGTCGCGATCCAGGCTCCCCGGCTGAACGACAGCGCCAGCGGGAGCAGCAGCGCCGGCACACACACGGCGGCTGCCACCCGCTCCCGCACGGCGGTGGTCCGGCCGAGAGCGAGACCGACCGCGCAGACCAGGCCCAGGGAGACGACCGTGGCCATGCCCATCACGTCGTGCGCACCGAAGGTGCCCACGGCCCGTACGTCCTCGCCCCGGTAGGAGGCGCCGGTCCCCGTCGCGTACTGGTGCACGCCGACCGCTCCCTGCCACAGCGCGAGCCCCACCAGCGACCAGGCCAGCATCCGGAAGTCACCGCGGTCACGGATCAGGACCAGGACGGCTGCCGGGACCAGCACGAACACCTGCAGGTAGCGGCCCAGGCCGGACAGCCCGGCCGACCATGAGGACGCCTGCACGGCCGCCAGGGCGAGCCCTGCCACCGGGAGACCCAGCACCACGCCCGCGACGGGGGTCAGGGGGCGCCGCCGGTCGCGCAGCAGCCGTACCGCGCAGTACAGGACCATCACGGCGGAGGCGGCATCGGCGGGTCCCGCGCCGCCGTCGTCGCCCGGCGCGAGCGGCAGGGCCAGCAGAGCGACGACGGCGACCACCGGCAGCAGCGCCGCGCGTGCGGTGGCCGGGGCCGCGAGAGGTGAGGAGGCCCGGCCTCCGGAAGCAACCCGGCTGCGGTGGAGGAACGGAGTGTGGAGGCGGGCCCCCCGCGGTCGCGGTGGTACAGCGCGGCTCATCTCTCAGCTTCCCGTCGGGCGCACCAGCGTGGCCGCGGTGCGCAGCAGGATGCAGATGTCCTGCCACAGTGACCAGTCGTCGATGTAGGCGTTGTCGAACCGGCAGCGGTCCTCGATGGAGGTGTCCCCCCGCAGTCCGTGGACCTGGGCCAGTCCGGTGATCCCGGTGCGCATGCGGTGGCGCGCCGCGTACCCCGGGTGCGCTTTGCTGAACTGCGCCGCGAAGTAGGGCCGTTCGGGCCTGGGGCCGACCAGGCTCATGTCGCCCCGCAGTACGTTCCACAGCTGCAGCAGCTCGTCCAGGGAGGTGCGCCGCAGCATCCTGCAGAACGGGCGCATCCCGTGCTCGTCGGCCACACTCCACCGTGTCGCCGCCTCGTGCGCGTCGACCGGGCGATGGGTACGGAACTTCAACAGGGTGAACGGTCTGCCGTCCTTGCCGATGCGCTCCTGCCGGAACACCACCCCGGGCCCGTCCGTGATCCGCAACACCGCGGCGCATGCCAGCAGCAGCGGGCCGAGCAGGAGCAGAAGTGTGCCGGAGACCAGGACATCCAGCGCCCGCTTGCCCGCGCTGCCGCGCCGCCGGGCGGCGGAGAGCCCGATACGGCGGCAGGGGTACCCCGCCAGCCGCTCCTCGGACGCGTACGACGGCGAGTCCGCGTCCACCTCCCACACCGTGCACCCCCACTCGGCCAGCGCCCGCAGTACCGCGCCCTGCGCGCTCCGGGCGGAGGGATGGACGACCAGCACGGCCCGCACCCCGTTCTGGATGACCGCGCGTTCGATCTCCTCGCCGGTCGTCAGCACCGGCAGCCCCTCCGCGTCCTCGGCATGAGCCGCCACGACCCCCACCGGCCGTACTCCGCACCGCGGATGCCGCAGCAAGGCCGCGGCGACGCGCTGCGCGATCGCCGCCGGGCCGATGACGAGCGCGGTGTGCGGACGGCGCAGCAGCATGATCCGCCGGTGGGCGTGCACCGCGCCGCGCAGCGCGGAGCCGGCCGCCGCCTGCAGGACCAAGCCGGCCAGCAGAGCGTGTGCCGACAGCGCGTGCCCGGGTCGGCAGGCCGCCACCAGTGCCGCCACGGCCAGCCAGGACGCCGCGATCCGACCGCAGACGGCGGGCAGTTCGTCCAGCACCCCGGGAGCCGGTGAACGAGGTGCGCGCGGGCTCAGCAGGAGCGAGCAGGCGATCAGCAGACCCGCGAGCAGCGGGCGGCGCCCTGCCTCCGTGAGCGTGAGACCGCCCAGCACTGCGGCGGCTCCGTCCGCGAGGAACAGCGGCACCCGCGAGCCGGTCAGCGGCCGGCGGCGCCCGGGCGGG
>NZ_BMVJ01000008.1:103355-118240 GCF_014650655.1 Streptomyces anandii JCM 4720 | reverse complement strand
AGGCGGAGGCCCGCGCCGGCGCCGCGCGGGTGGATGACCGAGACGGTCCGCAAGCCGTGGTCTGCCGCCTGGACGCCGGTGGAGGAGACGGTGCTTTCAGCGGTCACGAGTGGATGGACTCCCTGTGCTCGGTGGGGTCGGCGCCCGGCGGTGGCCCGTCCGCCCGGAGGCCCGGCATCCTCTGAGCGGCGGGCCGCGGGGTGAGCAGTTCGCGGTACAGCGCCACGACGGCTTCGGTGGTGCACCGCACGTCGTGGGCCGACAGCACGTGCCGCCGTCCCAGTTCGCCGAGTCGGACACGCAGCGTCCGGTCGAGCAGCAACTCGGCCACGGTCCCCGCCAGCGCTGCCGGGTTACCCGGCGGGACCAGGCAGTGCGCGGCGAGAGCCGGCGGCAGGCTCTCGCGGGCTCCGTCGACATCGGTGACGACCACGGGCCGCCCGCACGCCATCGCCTCCAGCGGGGCCAGTGCCATTCCCTCCCAGCGGGACGGCAGAACGACCAGGTCGGCAGCTCGGTACCAGGGCACGGGGTCGGCGACGGCACCCGCGAACAGCACCGACGTGGAGGCGTGCCGACGCAGCCGGGCGCCTTCGGGTCCGTCGCCGACGAGGACGAGTCGGGCGTCGGGCACCCGGTGGACGATGGCGTCCCATGCCGCGAGGAGAACGTCCTGCCCCTTCTGCCGGCACAGCCGCCCCACGCACACCACCAGTGGCGCAGACAGATCGGCGGCGGCGAGCCGCGGGAGGCGGGCGTGCGGGGCCGGTGCCGAGTGGCCGGTCCGCGCGGCACGCGGCTTCCCGGCCGCACCCGCGCTGTCCCCGGGGGCGTCGGGGGCCGGACGGAACCGTTCGGGGTCGATCCCGTTGGGAATCACCCGCCATCGGCCCGCGATCCCGGCGCGTGCGCCGGTCACTCGTTCCGCCTCGCTCACGCACACCAGCGCCGAGGTCCAACGCGCCGCCCACTTCTCCCACTTCACCGCGGCAGCCCCCGTGGTCCCGCCGACCGCCTCGAACGACCAGGCATGCGGCTGGAAGACGGTGGGAATCCGTCCGCGCACCGCGAGGCGCCCGGCGAGCCCGGCCTTGGCGCTGTGCATGTGGACGAGATCGGGACGTACGGCATCGATCACACGTGCGATGCCGCTCACCTCACGAAGGGCCGACAGCAGGGGCGAACGCGTCGCCGGCCAGTGCCGTACGTCCGCGCCGAGCGCCCGCAGCCGGGCGGTGAACGGACCGCCGGGACAGGCCACGGCGACGTCGAAACCCTCCTCGAGCTGGGATCGCACGAGATCTGTCACTACGCGCGCGACCCCGCCGTCCACGGGCTGGGTGATGTGCAGGATGCTGGTCCGACAGCGGGCCTGTGACACGTGCATAAGGACGGGTTCCTCGCTCGGAAGGCGCTCGGACGGCAGGGCGGCGCCTCACGGCTGGGCATCCACGGCGACGAAGAGGACACCCGCCCAGGCGGCGTCCCGTCGGGAAAGGAGCCGCAGGGTCAGCTGGTCGCCCTGGTGCGCAAGCCGTTCGCCCAGGTCGAAAACGTCGGAGTCGTAACCGAGGTTGTTCGCGTACGCCGGCGAACGCTCCGGGGGAACATCCCCGGGCTCCTCGATGGTCGAGTTCAGAACGTCGTCGGCGGGATTGGCCGGGTCGCCCAGAGCCAGGGCGGTGGAGCCGGGCATGTGGTCGTCGGGACGGTCCGGCCGGCGTGATGCCTGGCCGTACGTCAGATGGAGGGAGTCGCCCACAGTGCCGTGGTCGCCGTTGTACGCGACCAGACCGACACGGCCGCCCGCCCCGCCCGGGAAGCGTCGGCCGGACAACCGGATCTCCTCCGCCGACCGCGGGTTCAGCGCGGTGAAACCGTCCCAGAGGGAAAGGTGCCGCAGCGGCTCCGCCGGATTTTCGTAGGCCACCACCAGCGTCCAGCCGCCCCAGGCACCGGCTGCCGAGTTGCCCTTGGCCACGTCGACCTGCGCCACGGTGTACAGGCCGCCTCCGCTCTCCCGCACCAGACGTGTCACGTCCGCGGACGCCTGGTAGGCGTCGGCATCGTGTGTCACGCGGTGGCCGGTGACCGTGTCGGCGAGGAGTTCCTTGTACTCCCCGCCGGGCTCGGCGATCAGCACCCTCCCGGTGTCCTCCGGCGGCTTCTGCTCGCCGACGCGCAGGTTGCCGCCCCAGTACAGGCGCGCGTACGTCACCCGGGAACCTTTCGGCAGCCGGACCTCCGCGCGTGAGGAGTTGTAGGTGTTCGGGTCCTGGTCGACATCGATGTAGTCCATGTCGAAGTCGCCGTTGGTCCCTTGACCGCCCGCTCGTGCGGCCGTGCACGAGTGGGCGGACGGCGGTAGGGGGCCGGGGCCCGCGGACGCCGCGCGGCAGCTGATGGAGGCATTGGCCGCACGAACGATGCCACCGTGCTGGAGGGCACGGAACCGCTCGGTGAACGCCAGGTGGGCCGCTTCCGGCGTCGGCTGCGCGGGCGCGGCCGCCGGACTTCCGACGGTCACCCAGGTCCCGGCAAGGGCGAGCGCGCCCACGGTGACACGGCGCAGCAGAAGGACCAGGGGTTGGCGCATGACCGGCGTTGGCCTTTCAGACAAGGTTCGGCGTCGGAAACTGCTCGACGGAGATCTCTGTGCGTTAGCGGTCCGAGAAGAGGTGCGCAACTCTAGTCGCTATCCGGACTAATGAGGTGATAGCGGACAAGTGTGTCGGATTGGTGAAGCTTCATGGCTGTTGCGTGACCGCTGTCGCCCCGGCGGACGGCGCCGGCCGGTTCAACCCCTAACGGCGGGCGGTGGGGGTGACCCCGCGGGCGGGTGAAACGAGCGGTCTGACCAGGCAGGGCGCGTCCCCCTGAGAGGAAGGTCGATCGGCAGCCGCAGGGCTCCCGGTTGCGACCGGCGTTGGTGCCGTTCACGGTGAGTCCAAGATCAGGACCTAACGAGAGGAACAGCCGCCATGCCTCGTCCGTCCGTACGGCGCACCGCGTCCACGGCGCTCTGTGCCACCCTCCTGGTCGGCCTCATCGGTCCCGCTGCCAGGGCGGAGGGCTCCGCTCGGGGACACGGCCGTGCGGCACTGCCACACGAGCGCGTCCAGGGCGCGGACACGCTCCTTGCGCGCAGCAAGCGCCTCGGCCGGATCGGCGGTGTGATCACCTCCGTCACCAACCTGGTGAACGCCGTGCTCAAGGCCGACCACGGCAGGCTGTCCGCCAAGGAGGCGAAAGAACTCGGTGACGCTGTCAGGGCCGCGATGGCTCAGGCCCGCCCGGCGGCCGCCGGGAACGTTCGAGCACCGGGGGGTCCCGCTGCCCTGGCCGACGCTGCGACCCCGACAGGCGCTGTGGCACCGGCGGTTGCCGCGACGCCGACAGATGCTGCGGCGCTGGGGGTCACTGCGACACCGGCAGATCCTGCGACACCGGCCGAACAGGCGGTTTCCCCCGCTCCGTCGGCAACCGCCTCCTCGGCGAGTCTCCTGCCCGCGCCGGTGACGCTGCCCCTGCCGGTGACCCAGCCCGCGGCGGACGGGACGCTCGCTCCGACCGCATCCGCGAGCCCCTCGGAGCCCGCGAGCGCAGCCCTCACCAGTGATGTGCTCGCCGCCCTGGACAAGGCGGTCACCGCGCTGCTGCAGGCGGCGACCTCGGGCACCGACGGCCAGATCGGGCCTGCTGTCAAGGACGTGGTGCAGGCGGTGGTCAACCTGGTCGCCGCCACCTTGCTGGACAGCGGTCTGCCCGCCCCGGACCTGACCGGTCTTCCCTCGCTGCCGAGTCTCCCGGCGTCCTGAGTCCGGTACGTGTCTGTGCCTCTGCTGCGGCGTCGGCCTGCGGGCCGGCGCCGCATCGTGTCCCCGGCCCTTTTCCTCGATTCTGTACCGCCAGAGATCATATGAGGAGTCGGCAATCGCGTGTCGCACGGTTTCGGAGCGGCCCGCGCCTCGTTGGGCATGGCGTCAGTATTCCCACCGGCTGTCCGCATGCCGAGGAAAGGAACACCATGAAGTCTCTGAAGGCCGCCGCTGTTGTCGCCGGGGCCGTGGCCGTCGCCGGCTCCGCAGCGCCCGCGTTCGCCCACAGCTTCCAGGCGGGTCCGGGCAACGGACTCAACGGGGCCGTCAGCACGCTCACCGACGGGTCCCTGAACGGCACGCCGCTGCAGCACACCGACGTGCTCAACAGCGGTACCACCACGGATTCCGTGGCCAAGACGCTGAAGAGCTCGACCGCGCCCGTGGCCCACAAGCCGCTGCTGGGTGGACTTCCGCTGCACAACTGAGGGGGCGGTCGCGCTGCCGGCAGCCTTTCGAGACGGCGTGGCGGACGCTTCAGCGGCTCCGGCTCCCCAGGGAACAGGCCGATTCCGTGTGACACGGAATCGGCCTGTGACGTCTGCCGGGCCGGTCAGGGGTCTGCCCACCGGGATCCACATTCAGCCCTCGCCGCATTCAATACGAGAATGAGAAAGATGGACACGGGTGTCAGTCCAACGAGTGAGCTTGGCGGGGCTCTGGGTATTTTTCACGGGCGGGGGTTTCCGGTTCCGTTTCGGCTCGTTGGGCGAGGTGAAGCAATTCCCTCTGGTGACTTGCACGTTGCCGAAGAAAGGAACGCGATGAAGTCCCTGAAGACCGCCGCCCTCGTTGCCGGTTCCGTGGTCCTGGCCGGTGCCGCCACGCCCGCCTTCGCCCAGGGCGGCAGTGGGGCCACGACCGCCGGCCTCACCGGAATGGTGAAGCAGATCGCCGGGGGGCCGGTGCAGGTGCGGCCGGTGCAGCAGGCCCTGCACGGGCTCGACTCGGGCGGCAAGGACTCCTCGCCCGTCAATTTCAAGGGCGCGACGGACTCCATCACCCAGCGGACGGGCGGTCGGCTGCTCGGCGGACTCCCGCTGCAGAACTGATCCGTGCCCGCGGAGGTCGCGGCACAGGAACCACCGTCGGCGGGCATGGGGTTCCGTTGCCGTCTCCGGGGCTGCGTGCCGCACGCGATGTAAGGGATTCCCGGCGCTGGGGACGCCGGGGATCCCTGATCCGTATGTGCGCGCGGACCTCAGGGGCGGGAGGCGTCGGCCGTGGTTCCCCGGCCGCTCGCCACGGACACGTCGGCGACGAACATCCCTCAGGAGGACGCATGACACGATCGGTGACCGGGGTGGTCGGCTCTCCCGGTCTCACGGCAGAACCGCAAGGGGACACCACCAGGCGACGTGTGCTGTGGGGAATGATCGGATCGGGGGCGGCCGTCGCGCTGGCGCCGCTCCTGGCGGCCCCGACGTCGGCCGGGCGGGAGAAGCCCGAGTACACGCGATTCGACGAGACGTACCGCGGACGTCGTATCAGCGGAGACGCTCGGGGTGCCGGGCGGTCCGACGGCAGTCCCCCTGCTGCCTGGCACGTCACCGTGGACGGGCAGCCGCTGCATCTGATGCGCCGTGCGGATGGCAGCTGGATGACCATGATCGACCACTATCAGTCCTATCCGACACCGCTCGCCGCGGCGCGCGCGGCCGTGGACGAGCTCGGCACCACCGCGCGACCGGGTGTGCCGGGCGCGGGGGGCAGCCGCATGGAGGGCAGCGGCCTGCCGAGTGGGCGCACAGGATCCGAGGAGGACCACTCCATTGGTGTACACACGTAGGGACGTCAGCACACTCACCCGGTCCGATCGCCGGCGTTTCGTCAACGCGCTGCTCGAACTCAAACGCCGGGGGGAATACGACGAGTTCGTACGCCTGCACATCGAGTACTACGTGCCTGATGGTGAAACCGGCCTCCGTGCGGCCCACATGGCGCCGTCCTTCCTGCCCTGGCACCGCAAGTTTCTGCTGGACCTGGAAGGAGCCCTGCGCCGCGTCGACGACTCGGTGAGCGTGCCGTACTGGGACTGGACGCGCAACGCCTCCGCGACCGCCGTGCCGTGGACCGGCGACCTGCTCGGCGGCACCGGGCGTGCTTCCGACCGGCAGGTGATGACGGGCCCGTTCGCCTACCGAAACGGTAAGTGGACCATCAAGGCAGGTGTGACGGACACCAGATACCTCACGCGTGACCTCGGTCGGTCCGCGAAGCCGATCACGCTGCCGTCGGCCAAGGACGTCTCGGCGGCCCTGGCCGACCCCGTGTACGACACGGCGCCCTGGAACTCAACCTCCACCAAGGGATTCCGCAACAAGGTGGAGGGATGGGGGCCGGGGCGAGCCCCTGCTTCGTGGCGCAACCACAACCGGGTGCACCGCTGGGTCGGTGGCCACATGGTGGGCGGCGCCTCCGTCAACGACCCCGTCTTCTGGCTCCACCACGCCTTCATCGACCTGCTCTGGTCCCGCTGGCAGCAGCGGCACCCTGGTGCCCGCTATCTTCCGGACAAGCCGCCTGCCCAGGGTGACGCCCAGCACGGCCGGGTCGTCGCGCGGCAGGAGAGTCTGCCGCCGTGGGATGTGACTCCGCGGGAACTGGAGGACCACAGCCAGATCTATCGGTACGCGTAGCGCTGCGGGCCCCCGGCCCCGCGGCACACGCTCGCGGTGCCGGCGCCCGTCCCCAAGACAGAGATCAATCCCGCACAGCCGCCGATGACGGCTCGATGCGGGTTTTCGCGCTGGGCCGAGGAACCGGTCGGCCGACGGCGACGGGCCCGTTGCCGTCGGCCGTGCCGTGACTGACGTGAAACGCCCTGGAGGGAAGAGATGCCCTCTGGGGCGCTTTTTTTGGCTGGTGGCGCGTGGCGCCCCCGGCAGGACTCGAACCTGCGGCCAAGCGCTTAGAAGGCGCCTGCTCTATCCACTGAGCTACGGGGGCCTGGTGTGGTGGCCTCGGTCGTGGTGCCCGGGTGTGGGCTGATCCCTGACGTTGCCGGGGACAAGGATAGGGCTCCCGGATCCGTGTCCCTGTCGCTTCCCCTCCGTGGCTCAATGTGGAGGTTCGGTGAAGCGGTCCTGATAATCGCAGGCAGGTACGAATCGTGCACCGCTTTTCGCCTCCGGCGCACCGGGTGTTGTGCACTCGTTATGCCTGGACTGTGCCCACGTCCCAGTCATCCCTTCCGTCCCTTGTGTTCTGTCGGCGCGCAGACGTGCTCATATGCTTCAGAATTCCCCTAAAATTGGGCATTCTTCGCATGTGGTGACCTTGGACGTACGGCCTCAGCTGCTCGAAGCACTCTCCGCCCTGCGCGACCGTGTCGCCGCCGCACGTTTCCCGCTGCCCCTCGCCGGGGCCCCGCGCGCGCGTGCCAACCGCGACGAACTGCTCGCACAGCTCGACGACTACTTGGTGCCCCGGTTGAGAGAGCCCCAAGCGCCGTTGCTGGCCGTCGTCGGGGGCTCCACGGGCGCCGGGAAGTCGACACTCGTCAACTCCCTTGTGGGACGACGGGTCACCGAGGCGGGAGTACTGCGGCCGACGACCCGGAACCCCGTGCTGGTCTGCCACCCGGAGGACCATCACTGGTTCAGCGGCGTACGGGTGCTGCCCGACCTCCCGCGCGTGTGGGCGCCCCAGTCCGACCCGGGAGCAGGCGACGACCTGCTGAGCCCGGAGGACGATCCCGCGCGCGTGCTGCGCCTGGAGACCGTCGAGACCGTGCCCCGGGGCCTCGCGCTCCTCGACGCCCCCGACATCGACTCCCTGGTCGCCGACAACCGCGCCCTCGCCGCGGAACTCATCTGCGCCGCGGACATCTGGGTGATGGTGACCACCGCGGCCCGCTACGCCGACGCCGTGCCCTGGCACCTGCTGCGCACCGCCAAGGAGTACGACGCCATGCTGGTGACCGTGCTGGACCGGGTGCCCCACCAGGTCGTCTCCGAGGTCTCCCGGCAGTACGGGGCCCTGCTGACCAAGGCGGGCCTCGGCGAGGTACCGCGGTTCACGGTGCCGGAACTGCCCGAGTCCGCCTGGGGCGGTGGACTGCTGCCCGCCACCGCCGTCGCGCCGCTGCGCACCTGGCTGGTCCACCAGGTCCAGGACAGCGCCGCCCGGCAGCACGCAATGGCCCGCACCGCGCACGGCGTCCTCGACTCGCTGAAGTCCCGGATGCCCGAACTGGCGGGCGCCACCGCCGCGCAGTACGCGGCCGCCCTCCGGCTCACCTCCGCCGTCGACAGCGCCTACGACACCGAGCACGCGCGCGTGCGCGCCCGCCTCCAGGGCGGCGCCGTGCTCGCCGGGGACGCCCTCAAGCGGTGGCGCGCCTTCCCGCTGGACTGCACCGCCGCCGAACTCCTCGACGCACTCGTGGAGAGCCTCGGCGCCCTGCTGCTGTGCTCCGTCACCGCCGCCGACGAACGCGTCGACGACGCCTGGCGGCGCGAACCCGCCGCCGGCGCCCCCGGGCTCGCCGCACGCGACGCCACGTACGAGAACGCCGAGCACCGCATCGGCATGGCCGTACGGCGGTGGCGGCGCGAACTGGAGGAGTACGCCGAGGACGAGGTGGGCCGCCTGGACCGCAGTGTCGCGCCGGACCCCGAGGTCGTCGCCGCCCTGGCCGCCACCGGGCTGCTGGGCGGCCGCCGCGCCCGGTCCGCCGGCGAGGGGCTGGCCGAGCGGATCGGCGCCCATGGCGCGTTGCGGCTGCGCGACCGCGCGGGGCGGCTGCTCGCCGACTACCTGGACCGGGTGATGCACACCGAGCGCGAGCGCCGGCTGGCCCCGCTCGACGCCCTCGAGGTGAATCCCGAGCCGCAGGCCGAACTCATTGCCGCGCTGTCCGTACTGCTGAAGGAGAGGTGACCGGTGACCGCCGTCACTGACCAGGACCGAACGGAACACACCGATCAGACGGAGGACACGGTCACCACGGACAGGGAGATGACCGAGAGCAGCAGGAGCCCGGGGGCCGGGCCGGCCGGCCACGCTCCGGAGAACGGGAATCCGCCGGAGCAACGGGGGGCGGAGGTGGCCGACGTTGCCAGTGGGACCAATGGGACAAGTGGGACCAGTGGCAGTGGGGCTGATGTCGAGGTATCTGGTGCGGCTGGGCCGGGGGCCCTGTCGTCGCAGGCCCCGTCGCCGGAGGGCGCTTCCGCGGACGACGACGGGGGCCCGCACGGCCCGAATGGCCTGCCCGGCCCGGACGGCCCGCGGGCAACGGACGGTTCCCGTGGGCCCGGCGGCCCCGAAGGCAGGACCACGAGGGGGGCGAACGCCCACGCGCGCGTGGAGCACGGAGACCGCCACGCGCGCGTGGAGCACGACGACCGGCACGCGGCGCGTGTGAAGGAGGGTGACGGGCGTGCCGTGCGCACCGAGGAGGGCGACCGGCACGCGCGCGTGAAGGACGACGGCCGGCCCGTGCGCGCCGAGGACGACGGCGACCGGGAGCGCACCGACACCGAGGGCATCTGGGACGACGGGCTGATCGCGCGCCGCGTCACCGAGTCCACCGCCGCCGAGCTCTCCCCGGTCGTCGAGCCACGGGTCTCCAGGCCGCTGCCCGTGACCCCGCTGGCGTACGACGGGCCGCTGCGGTCGCGGCTGGACGCGCTGCGCGAGCTGGTGGGCCTGTCCCGCACCCGGCTCGACAGCCGCACCCTCGCCGAGGCCGGCCGCGTCCTCGACGAGGCGGCCGCGCGGCGCCGGCTCTCCGGGCAGCACACCGTGGTCGCCATCGCGGGCGCCACCGGCAGCGGCAAGTCGCAGCTGTTCAACGCGCTGGCCGGAGTGGCGATCTCGGAGACCGGCGTACGGCGCCCGACGACCGCGGCCCCCATCGCGTGCAGTTGGAGCGACGGCGCGGCGAGCCTCATCGACCGCCTGGGCATCCCGGGCCGGCTGCGCAGACGCCCGGTCCAGGGCCCCGACGGCGATCCGCAACTTCGCGGCCTGGTCCTGGTGGACCTGCCCGACCACGACTCGGCCGCCGTGCAGCACCGCGAGCACGTGGACCGGATCCTCGGGCTCGTCGACGCCGTCATCTGGGTCGTCGACCCGGAGAAGTACGCCGACGCGGTCCTCCACGAGCGCTACCTGCGGCCGCTCGCGGGCCACGCGGAGGTCATGTTCGTCGTCCTCAACCAGGTCGACCGGCTGCCCGGGGAGGCCGCCGACCAGGTCCTCGACGACCTGCGGCGGCTGCTCGACGAGGACGGGATCGCCCTCGGCGAGCACGGCGAGCCGGGCGCGACCGTGCTGGCCCTGTCCGCGCTCACCGGGGACGGGATCGGCGAACTGCGCGAGGCGCTCGGCCAGTTCGTGACCGAACGCGGGGCCGCCGCGCGGCGCATCGCCGCCGATGTGGACGCGGCGGCGCTGCGGTTGCGGCCCGTCTACGCCACGCCGCGCCGCGCCGGACTCAGCGAGGAGGCGCGCGAGGAGTTCGCGGCCCGGCTCGCGGACGCGGTGGGCGCCACCGCCGCCGGCGAGGCCGCCGAACGAGCCTGGCTGCGCAACGCCGGCCGAGCGTGCGGCACCCCTTGGCTGCGGCTGTGGCGGTGGTACCAGGACCGCAGCGAGCCGCCCACCGGCCGGCTGCCGGTGCGGGCCCAGCCCGACGAGGAGGCCACCGCCCGCCAGCGCGTCGAGCAGGCGGTGCGCACCGTGGCCGACCGCGCCTCGGCCGGGCTGCCGGCGCCCTGGGCCCAGTCGGTGCGCGAGGCCGCCGTGCGCGGGGCCCAGGGGCTGCCCGAGGCGCTGGACGAGCTGACGGCGCGGGCCGGGCTGCCCCCGGGGCGGCCGCCGCGGCCCGGCTGGTGGCCGGCGGCGGTCCTCGCGCAGGCGTCGATGACGATCCTCCAGGTCGTCGGGGGGCTGTGGCTGGTGGGCCAGATCATCGGGGTGATGTCGCCGAACCTGGGGGTGCCGGTGCTGCTGATGGTCGCGGGCATCATCGGCGGGCCGCTCGTGGAGTGGAGCTGCCGCATCGCGGCGCGCGGACCGGCACGGCGGTACGGCCAGGAGGCGGAGCGCCGGCTGCGCGAGGCGGCGGCGGGCTGCGGCCGGGCCCGCGTCCTGGATCCGGTGGCGGCGGAACTGCTGCGCTACCGCGAGGTGCGGGAGCAGTACGCACGGGTCATGGGGGCGGGGGTGCGCTGAGCGGGGTCCGTGGGCGGAGGCCGGTCGGGGGCGGGACTCCGCCGGAGGGGGCGTGCCAGGCCGGACTCCGCCGGAGGGGGCGTGCCAGGCCGGACTCCGCCGGAGGGGTGCGGTGCCGTAAGTCGCGTACTCCGTTCGGGTGAGCGAGTTTTCCACAGGCGGGCGGTGGTCCACAGGGCCCGGCGGGCTCGGCCCGGCGGCGGCAGTCTGGTTCCGCGGCGATCGCGACGCGAGCGGTCGTCACGACGGACGCAGTCGTACGGGACGGGCCCGTACGCGTCTTCACCCGGCCCCGGACGGGCCGGCGAGGGAGGGCTTCACGTATGAACGAGACGATGGTCTGCACGGTGGGCAACGTGGCGACGCAGCCGGTCTACCGGGAGCTCGCGTCGGGCGCGTCGGCGAGGTTCCGGCTGGCGGTGACCTCGCGCTACTGGGACCGGGAGAAGAGCGCCTGGACGGACGGGCACACCAACTTCTTCACGGTCTGGGCCAACCGCCAGCTGGCGTCGAACGCGGTGGCCTCCTTGAACGTGGGCGACCCGGTCGTCGTGCAGGGCCGGCTGAAGGTGCGGACGGAGACGCGGGACGGCAACACCCGTACGTCGGCGGACATCGACGCGGTGGCGATCGGCCACGACCTCGCGCGGGGCACGGCGGCCTTCCGCCGCACGGGCAGGCCCGACACCGCCACGGCCGCGATGCCCGCGCAGCCCGAGCCCAGTTGGGAGACCCCGCCGGCGGACGCGGCCGAGGACACCGCGCCACGGCATCAACGGGAGCCCGCGGCGGTCGCTTGAGAAGGTTCCCGGACGGTTCCTCCGCCGTACCCGGGCAGTTCGCCGGCGGTTCTCCGGCGATAACGATTCCGAGTCGGATCAGTCATCTGACGATATGACAGCGGGTAGTGGTGCCCGTGATCCCTAGGATGCCGGACAGGCTCTGTGGGCTTGGAGATTCTGCTGGTGGGACCGCGCCCCCACGTCAACGGGTCCTGCTCGAAGGGGAATTCTGTGTGTGCTTCGTACGCTGCGCCGTTCACGCGCAGTCGAGGGGCGGGCCGCCGCACCGCCGCGTTCCTGGTCTGCGGGCTCGCGGCCGCCGGTGTGATGGCGGCCGCCGGGCCGGCCGCCGCCGCGGGGACGCCGCGCAGCCAGGGCGGCGCGACCGCCACCATCGGCAGCCTCAAGACGTACGGCACCGCCGTCATCCATGACAAGGACGGGGACTACCAGGTCTCCGCCGGACTGTTCCAGATGTTCGTCGACGGCGGCGGCATGCTGCAGACGTACTCCGTCGACCTGCGCAACCCCACGCAGAAGGACGCCAAGTACCACGAGACGCCCTGGAGCGGCACCTCGCTGGGGACCGACAAGAACGCCGGCCGGATCCGCTGGATCCTGCAGAACTCCTACCCGCAGATGAACGACCTCGCGGCGCTCGCCGCCAAGGCGGGCGTCAAGAGCCTCACCGAGCAGGACGCGGCGGCCGGCACCCAGGTGGCGATCTGGCGCTACTCCGACGGCGCGCACGTGGACGCCGTCGACCCCCAGGCCGACAAGCTCGCGGACTACCTGCAGCACGGCGCCGGCGACCTGCCGGAGCCGGAGGCCTCGCTGACCCTGGACCCGCCCGCCGTCTCCGGCCGGCCCGGCAAGCGGCTGGGTCCCGTCACGGTGCACACGGACGCGAGCAGCGTGACGGTGACACCCCCGGCCGACGCCGCCGCCGACGGCGTACGGATCGTGGGCGGCGACGGCAAACCCGTCACCTCCGCCCGGGACGGCAGCCGGCTCTTCTTCGACGTCCCCGAGGACGCCGCGGCCGGCGGGGCCGAGCTGACCGTCCAGGCCTCCACCACCGTGCCGGTCGGCCGCGCCTTCACCTCGGACAGCCGCAGCCAGACCCAGATCCTCGCCGGCTCGAGCGAGTCCACGGTCGCCGCCACCGCCACCGCGGCCTGGGCCGCCGAGGGCGCGATACCCGCCCTGTCCGCGGCGAAGGACTGCGCCAGGAACGGCCTGGACATCACGGCGGTCAACAAGGGCGACAAGGCGTTCACCTTCGAGCTGCTGGGCACGGAGCACACCATCCCCGCGGGCGTGTCCCGGACGGTGACGATCCCGCTCCAGGAGGACCAGGCCTACGACTTCACGATCACGACCCCCTCCGGCCGGGGGCAGCGCTTCGCCGGCGTCCTGGACTGCAGGACGGAGGGCGCGGCGATCGGCACGACCACCCAGACGCTCAGCGCACCCAGCCCCGCCACGGTCGGCGGCACCGCGCCGGGCACCGACCTCGCCGACACCGGCGGCACCAGCACCACCCCGCTGATAGCCGCCATCGGCCTCAGCCTCCTGGTCCTCGGCGCCACGGCCCTGAGCATCGTCCACAAGAAGCGCACCACCCAGAACTGACCGGCCAGGACCGACGATCCTTGTCAATTCCACAGTGAGTGCCAAGCGCTGACTCTCCGTACACAACCCCCCGCCCACCAGGCAGTTTTCACGGGCGGGCAGGCATGCGGCAAGATGGGGTGTATCTGCCCACTGCCAGATTCAAGCTGCCGGACGGTTTCTCTTGGCTGAGTTCATTTACACCATGCGCAAGGCGCGCAAGGCGCACGGCGACAAGGTGATCCTCGACGACGTCACCCTGAGCTTCCTTCCGGGTGCCAAGATCGGCGTCGTCGGCCCGAACGGTGCCGGTAAGTCGACCGTGCTGAAGATCATGGCGGGGCTGGAGCAGCCCTCCAACGGTGACGCGTTCCTGTCGCCCGGCTACAGCGTCGGCATCCTCCTTCAGGAGCCCCCGCTGAACGAGGAGAAGACGGTCCTGGAGAACGTCCAGGAGGGCGTCGCCGAGATCAAGGGCAAGCTCGACCGGTTCAACGAGATCGCCGAGCAGATGGCGACCGACTACTCCGACGCGCTGCTCGAGGAGATGGGCAAGCTCCAGGAGGAACTGGACCACGCCAACGCCTGGGACCTCGACGCCCAGCTCGAGCAGGCCATGGACGCCCTGGGCTGCCCGCCCGGCGACTGGCCCGTGGTCAACCTCTCCGGTGGCGAGAAGCGCCGCGTGGCGCTGTGCAAGCTGCTCCTCGAGGCGCCCGACCTGCTGCTGCTCGACGAGCCCACCAACCACCTCGACGCCGAGTCGGTGAACTGGCTGGAGCAGCACCTGGCCAAGTACGAGGGCACCGTCGTGGCGATCACTCACGACCGGTACTTCCTGGACAACGTCGCCGAGTGGATCCTCGAGCTCGACCGCGGCCGCGCCTACCCGTACGAGGGCAACTACTCCACGTACCTGGAGACCAAGGCGACCCGTCTCAAGGTCGAGGGCCAGAAGGACGCCAAGCGGCAGAAGCGGCTCAAGGAAGAGCTCGAGTGGGTCCGCTCCAACGCCAAGGGCCGCCAGGCCAAGTCCAAGGCGCGTCTGGCCCGCTACGAGGAGATGGCCGCCGAGGCCGAGAAGATGCGGAAGCTGGACTTCGAGGAGATCCAGATCCCGCCGGGCCCGCGCCTGGGCAACGTCGTCGTCGAGGTCAACAACCTCAACAAGGCCTTCGGCGAGAAGGTCCTGATCGACGACCTGTCGTTCACCCTGCCGCGCAACGGCATCGTCGGCGTCATCGGCCCGAACGGCGCCGGCAAGACCACGCTGTTCAAGATGATCCAGGGCCTGGAGGAGCCGGACTCCGGCAGCATCAAGGTCGGCGAGACCGTCAAGATCTCCTACGTCGACCAGAGCCGCGAGAACATCGACCCCAAGAAGACGCTGTGGGCCGTCGTCTCCGACGAGCTGGACTACATCAAC
>NZ_BMVJ01000008.1:92347-103318 GCF_014650655.1 Streptomyces anandii JCM 4720 | reverse complement strand
GTCGGCCAGGTCGAGATGCCCTCGCGCGCGTACGTCTCCGCGTTCGGCTTCAAGGGACCGGACCAGCAGAAGCCGGCGGGCGTGCTGTCCGGCGGTGAGCGCAACCGCCTCAACCTCGCGCTCACCCTCAAGCAGGGCGGCAACCTGCTGCTCCTCGACGAGCCCACCAACGACCTCGACGTCGAGACCCTTTCCAGCCTGGAGAACGCGCTGCTGGAGTTCCCGGGCTGCGCCGTGGTCGTCTCCCACGACCGCTGGTTCCTGGACCGCGTGGCCACACACATCCTCGCCTACGAGGGCGACTCCAAGTGGTTCTGGTTCGAGGGCAACTTCGAGTCGTACGAGAAGAACAAGATCGAGCGGCTCGGCCCGGACGCCGCCCGTCCGCACCGTGCCACCTACAAGAAGCTGACCCGGGGCTGATCCAGCAGATGCGCCACACCTACCGCTGCCCGCTGCGCTGGGCGGACATGGACGCGTACGGCCACGTCAACAACGTGGTGTTCCTCCGCTACCTGGAGGAGGCCCGCATCGACTTCCTGTTCCGCCCGGACAAGCAGTTCAAGCAGGGGTCGGTCGTGGCGCGTCACGAGATCGACTACAAGCGCCAGCTCGTCCACCGGCACGCCCCGGTCGACATCGAGCTGTGGGTCACGGAGATCAGGGCCGCCTCCTTCACCCTCGCCTACGAGGTGAAGGACGGCGACCAGATCTACGTCCGGGCCTCGACGGTGATCGTGCCCTTCGACTTCGAGGCCCAGCGGCCGCGCCGGATCACCGAAGAGGAGCGCGAGTTCCTCCGGGAGTACACGGACGACGGGGCAGAGAAGGCCGCCGAGGAGGAGGCCGTCGCCGCATGACGGTGCTCCACCTCACGGACGACACGGAGGCGGCCGACCTGGCCGCCTTCCTGTCCCGGCTGCTGCACTACGACCGCGGCGCCGCCGTGCGCCTGCAGGCGGCGGGCACGGCGCTCGCCGTGTTCGGGCGGCCGCCGTCCTTCGAGGTGCTGGCCGTCCGCGCCGTGCGGCTCGCCAAGCCGTACGAGAACGGGCTCGACGTCACCCTCGACGTGACCGTGTCCGCCGGCGAGCTGCTGGAGTCCGTGGACGGGACGGCCGCCACGGCCGCCGTCCCGGCCGCGGTGACCGGACCGCCGTGGGCGGGCGTGCTCCCGCCGCGCGGCGGCTGGCAGCCGGAGCCCGGGCTGCCCCGGGCGGACGACCTGCGGGCGACGGTGACCGCCGCCGTCACCGAATTCCGCACCCGCAGCGGAGAGTTGGCGCCCGAGGAGCGCACCCGCGCCGGACTCGACCTGATCGGGCGGGAGATCTGGTCCCGGACCGTCGGGCAGACCCGGCTGCCGGTGCGGGCCCTGCACGCGGCGCAGTCCCTGGGCTTCCTGCGCTCCCGCGCGGCCGCCGGCGAGGGCGAGCTCGCGCTGTTCTCGTCGGGGTCCTGGCTGCGGCTGCGCACCCCCTACGGCTCGATAGCCGTACGGCAGGCGGGGCTCGGCACGCTGGGCGTCAGCGTCCACTGACCCGGGGCGGGCCGGGGCCGTCCGGGGCGGCGGGGCGGTCAGTCCCGTTCGCTGTCGTCGGGGCGTACCGCGATGTGGTCGGGCTCCAGTTCCAGGGCCACGCGGTCGCGCATGCCGAGGGCGCGGGTGTACTCGGCGGGCAGTTGCAGGCGTCCGGCGCGGTCCAGCATCGCGTACTCGCGGCTCACCACCCGCTCGTGTCCGGTCGCCTCGTCCATCTCGCTGCGGCGCAGCACCTCGGTGGAGGTGCGGCCGTCGCGGATGGCGACCGTGCGGCGGACCTCGGTGGCCACCGCCTGGTCGTGGGTGACGATGACGATGGTGGTGCCCAGGCGTTCGTTGGCGGTGCGGAAGGCGGCGAAGACCTGCTCGCCGGTGTGGGAGTCGAGCTCGCCGGTGGGTTCGTCGGCGAGCAGCACCGCCGGGTTGTTGGCGAGGGCCACCGCGATCGCGACGCGCTGCTGCTGGCCGCCGGACATCTGGTGCGGGCGGCGGTCCCGGCAGTCGCCGACCTCCAGGAGCTCCAGCAGTTCCAGGGCGCGTTCGGCCTTGGCGCGGCGGGTGCGTCCACGGGCGCCGGCCAGTTGCATGGGCAGGGCGACGTTCTGCGCGGCGGTCAGGTAGGGCAGGAGGTTGCGGGAGGTCTGCTGCCAGACGAAGCCGACGACCTCACGGCGGTAGCGCAGGCGGTCCTTGGCGGTCATGGCGAGCAGGTCGTGGTCGGCGACGCGGGCCGCCCCGGCGGTCGGGGTGTCCAGTCCGGCGAGGATGTTCATCAGGGTGGACTTGCCGCTGCCGGAGGCGCCGACGAGGGCCATGAGCTCGCCCTCGCGGACCAGCAGGTCGAGGCCCTGCAGTGCCTGCACCTCGACGCCGTCGGCGGAGAAGATGCGCACCAGGCGGTCGCAGGTGATCAGCGCGTCGTGGCCGTAGGCCGGCTCCTCGCGGTGGGCGGTCGCCCGCCGGGCGAGGTCGGCGAGCGTGGGATTCGTCGTCATCGGTGAGCTCCTGCACGGCGGCTGGGGTGGCTTGGACCAGGACAGGCACGAGTGCCGGGGCGGCTCATCCGGAATCCCCCGCCCTCAGCTCCCGTACCGACCCCTTGCGGCCCGTCCACCAGGCCTGCCCGGCGGCGACCCCCACCGTCAGCAGCAGCACGGCGGCGGCCGGAAGGGCCAGGGACAGCGGGTCGGTCCGCAGCACACCCGCGCCGGAGTAGGCCGCGGCGGGGGGCAGGGCCACCGTGGTCAGATCGATGCCGGGGGACAGCAGTCTGATGGTCACCCAGCCCGTCAGCGCGCCGCCCGCCGCGGCGAGCACGGCCTGGGGCAGCGACTCCAGGATCAGCAGGCGGCGGCCCTGGGCGCGGGTGAGGCCCATGGTGCGCAGCCGGGCGAGGAGCGCGGTGCGTTCGGGGGCGGCGCGCAGCAGGGCGAGGAGCAGCGCCAGCACGGCGTAGCCGGCGCTCGCCGCGACCGCCGCCGCGTAGACGCGCCCGGCGCCGGTCTGCAGGGGCGAGTCGACGTAGTGCGCGCGCTCCTCGGACCGCAGTTGCACGGACGCCGCCTTGCCCGCCGCGGCGCGCAGGGCGCGGGCGTCGGGGTGGGCGCCGGTCACCAGCAGGGTGGTGGGGCGGGCGGCCGTGCGGTCCAGCCCGGCGCGGTCGACCACCAGGAAGTCGTCGCCGACCACGGCCGGGGTGCGGTCGCGGACGACGGCGATCCGTACGGTGATGCCGTCGCCGTCGCCGAGGCGCACCGGGAACGGCTGGGTGCCGTAGGTCCGGGCGACGGACGGGGAGGCGAGTGCGGGCAGGGGGGAGGAGTGACCGGCGGCCGGCCTCCGTAGACGTTCGGCGGGGAAGGGGCCGAGGCCCGTGCGGCCGGCGAGGGAGGCGTAGTCGGCGGGGGCGACGCCGGCCAGGGACACCGGGGTCAGGTTCGCGCCCGCCTTGGCCTGGTAGTCGACGCTCATCTCGTCGACGTGGCCGACGCCTTGCACCCGGCGGACCCGGGCGGGCAGCCCGGCGGGCAGCGCGGCGCTGCCCTCCACGCGGGCGTCCGCGCCCACGGCCGTCAGTGCCGCACGGTCACGCGCGTCGGCGATCCCGGCCAGCACCGATCCGCCGAAGGCGGCCGTGGTGAGCGCGGTCAGCAGCGCCAGCAGGGGCAGCACCGCGGAGACGGACGTGCGTCCCGCGCGGGCGAGCGACAGATGCCCCACCGCCCCACGCAGCCGGCGGGCCGGACCCGCCAGCCGGCGCAGCGGCAGCGGGTACAGCCGGACCAGCACCAGGGCCGCGATCACACCCACCAACACGGGGGCCAGGGAAACCAGTTGGTCACCCGAGACGCCGGACGAGGCCCCCGCGGAGGCGCTGCCCGAGCCGGAGGCGCCAAAAGGTCCGGACGTGCCCGAGACACCTCTGCGCCGCAGTGCCTCCACCGCGCCCGCCGCGATCACCAGCAGGGTGAGCTCGGCGACCGTGCGCCGCCGGGACGGGCGCCGGGACACGGCGTCCTCGCGCGGGCCGTGCACCCGGACCGCGCGGTGGGTGACCATCGCGCGCAGGGGCAGTGCGATGCAGGCGAGAGCGGTGACCGCCACCGCCGCGAGGACCGCGGGCACACGGCGCTCCGCGGGGACCGCGAGCAGCGCGGCGGCGAGCCCGAGCGCCCCGGCGGGCACGGCCACCACGGCCGTCTCCGCGAGCAGGCGTCCGCCCAGGGCGCGCAGGGAGGCGCCGCGGGCGCGCAGCAGGGCGAGTTCGGCGCGGCGGCGGTCGGCGGCCAGGCCGCCGGCCATCAGCAGGACCACGGCGGCGACCGTCGCGGTGCCGAAGGCGGCGACGGACACCAGGGGGCCGATGCCGGCGGCGAGGCGGCCGTAGTCGTTGAGCACGTCGTCGAGATCGGTGTCCGCCTGCGTGGTCTGGCCGGTGACCGTGCGCACCTGCCCGAGCCCCGGCCCGGACTCCAGGGCGGCGACCGCGGACTTCAGGCCGCCCAGCTCGTGGGCGTGCAGGGCGCGGGTGTCGGGCGCGAGTTGCCAGTAGCGGAACGGGTGCCCGGGGGTGCCCAGCAGCGCCGGGGCCGCCTCGGGCGGCAGCAGCAGGGCGCCGAGCCAGTAGTACTGCGGATCGGCCGAGGGGACGCGCACCAGCGACGGGGTGCGCAGTACGGGCTCGGACGCCCAGTAGGCGCCGCCGGGTTCGCGCGGGTCGAGGACGCCGGTGACGCGCACGGCGAGCGGGTGGCGGGCCGCGCCCGGCACATGGACGACCGAACCCACCCGCAGGTGCAGGCTCCTGGCCGTCTCGGCGGTCACGGCGGCCTCCACCTCGGCGGTCGCCGCCGTCACGGTGCCGTTCACCCGCGGCAGCCGGCCCGTGCGTACGGAGGAGTGCCCGCCGAGGCCGTTCGGCGCGACCAGCCGCAACCGCGCGGGCAGTCCGCTGGGCCGGGGGATGAAGGCGTCGGGCACGGCGAGGGGATCGCTGTTCTGGACGCCGTACGACGACTGGGCGCGGTCGGCGGCCAGCGGCCGCTGGACGGCGCGCAGCACCCCGGCGAACTGCCGCTCCAGCGCCCGCGGGCGCAGCGCGTCCTCCCGCTGCTGCTGCGCGAACCCGTCGTCCAGGCGCGGGGCGTACAGCCACACACTGGTGCGGTCCGGGTGCGCCCGCTCGACCGCGTGGACCAGGCCGGCGTCCTGGTACCGGTCGAGCGCGCGCGGGAACACCGCGGCCGGGCACGCGGTCAGCGCGACCAGCAGCGCCAGGGCGGCCGCGGCGGCCGGCGCGGTGCGCAGCCGGACGCGGACCCAGGAAGCGGTGACGCGGTTCACCTCACTCACCTCCGCCGTCTCGCAGGGACACCGCCGGGTCGGACCGGCGCAGGCTCAGGGCCGCCGTGACGAGCAGCGGCGCGGCGGCGACCGCCGCCAGCAGCACGGCCACCCGGCCGGGCGGCAGTTCGACCAGCACCGCCGGCACCGGCTTCGCCGCCTGCCCGGTCAGCACGATCAGCGGCACCACCGCCCGCGTCAGCACCGCGCCCAGGGCCACCCCGACCGCGAGGGCCAGGGCGACCAGCACGCCGTGCTCGGCGGCGAGCATGCGGGCCAGCTTCCGGCGCGGGGCGCCCAGGGCCCGCAGCACGGCGAACTCGGCGTCCCGCTCCCGCAGCGCCCCTGCCGCGCTCACCGCGAAGCCGAGCGCCGCCAGGGCCGCGGCGACCACGGCCGCGGCGGTGAACGCGGCCGCGGGCCCGGCGCCGAACGGGTCGTCGCGCAACTGCCCGGCGATCTCGTCCCGCACCACCACCTGCGCCGGTTCCACGTCGGGCAGGGCCCGCAGCGCGGCGGCCACCTGCGCGGCCCGGCCCGGGTCGGTGTTCAGCCACCACTCGGTGGGCAGCACACCCTCGCCGTAGCGCGCCTGGAGCAGCCGGTTCACCGACCGCAGATCCACCAGCAGGCCACCGCCGTCGTGGGCCGCGTCGACCGTGCCGGCCGCGGCGGCCGACGCCTGGTCCGGCTGTCCCGCGGTGGTCGGCAGCGCCCGTACCGACCGCGCGATGCGGACCGGCACGGAGCGGCCGTCGATCGTCACGTCCACGCGCTGGCCGGGGTGCGCGCCCGCCGCGGTCAGGAACGCGTCGGTGGCGAGCGCGGCCACCTCCCGCTGCGACGGCTGGACGACCTGCACCCGCACGGTGACCGTGCCCACCACCCAGGTGTCCTCGTGCGGGACATAACCGGTGCCGTAGGCGACGGTCAGCGGGCGGGTGGAGGTGACGGAGGGCCGGGACGGGGCGGTGCTGCCGTCGGGGGAGGAGGTGGTGTCGGTACTGGAGGAGACCGCCTGCCAGGCGGTGGGCAGCGACAGCCGCCGTACGGTCCCGTCGGTGCCCTCGGCCGTCATCTCCGAGACGGTCAGGCGGTGTTGCTCGGCACGGTCGACGGGCTGGGTCAGACTCAGCTCGAGACCGGTCAGCAGCAGCGGGCCCGCGGTGGCGGGCACGTCCAGCGCCAGGGAGTGGGAGTGGCCGTCGGCGGGGAGCGGGCCGAGCGGCATCCGGTACGGCAGCCCGTAGCGGTCCTCCAGCGTGGCGGCCACGTCCACCAAAAGCCCCGTGGCGGAACCGCGGATGCCCGCCGTCAGCCGCAGCCGGACGGTGCCCGCGGGCAACTCCACGCCGGCGGGCGCGCCTTTCGGCGCCAGCCCCGACATCAGCGGCCCCACCGGGCCCGCGGCCAGATCGGGGCGCATCAGGACCGCGTCCGCGGCCCGGGTGGTGTCCAGCGCCAGCACGGTCGCCGTGCGGTCGCCGGACAGCGGCAGCGCGGTGCGCACGGCGGGCGCGGCGGCGCGTACGTGCCCGACGGCGGCGTAGCTCTCGGTGCGCCCGAGGTCACCCTCCCCGGCGGCGAGCACCCGCACCGGCGCCCCCGCGCGGAAGTCGGCCTGGTCGTCCTGCGAACGGTGCCAGGAGGCGCCCTGGCCGATCGCCAGCATGCCCAGCGCCACGGCCAGTACGAGGAGCAGCACCGGACCCGCCCCGCGCATCGGGCGGCGGCTGAACTGCCAGCCCGCCAGCGCCGCGGGCAGCCCCCGGCCGCCCGCCGCGTACCGCTCGGCCAGCCGGGCCACCGGCGGCAGCAGCCGCAGCGTCAGGACCGTGCCGGCCAGCAGTGCGAGCGCGGGCGCGGTGACGAGCAGCGGGTCGATGCCGAGCGCGCCCGTGCGGTCCCCGGCGACGGCGCCGGTGGGCTGCCGGTCCAGCTGCCAGTACGCGACGGCGGCCACCGCCAGCAGCCCGACGTCCGCGCCCGCGCGCAACGGTGCGGGCAGCGCGCGGGCCCGCAGGCCGGCCGCGAACGACGACGTCAGCGCGGGCAGCGTCACCGCCACCGCGCAGCCCAGCGCCACGGCCACCGCCACCAGCCACACCCCGGGCCGTCCGGCCGCCGGGATGTCCGGGTGCAGCCCGATCCTGGCCAGGGCGCCCTGCCCGGCCAGCAGCCGGGTCAGTGGTCCGGCGAGCAGCGGGGCGCACACCACGGCGGGCAGCGCGAGCAGCAGGGCCTCCAGGGTGGCCAGCGAGGCGATCCGGGCCCGCGACGCGCCGCGCGCCCGCAACAGGCGCGTCTCACCGGCGCGTTCGGTGCTCAGCAGCCGGGCCACCAGCAGCAGCGCGTAGGCCGCGAGCAGGGCCAGTTGCAGCGCGGCGATCAGCAGGGTCGACCGCGTGACGAGCAGCGAGCGGCCGATCCGGTCCAGCACGTCGGGCAGCGAGGTCGTCACCGTGACCGTCTCGCCCGGCGCGACCGTCTTTCGCAGCGCGGTGGCGCCCGGGCCGACCGCCTCACGCAGCGCGCCGATGCGCCCGGTGGTGAGCGCCGAGAAGTCCGCCGACACCTGCCAGGCCGACTGCCCGGCGGTCACCCTCGTACCGGAGAGCACACCGGGCGCGGCGAGCAGCGGGCCGTACGTCGTGAAGTCGACCTTGCGCACCCCGCGGCCGCCCAAGTCGTCCAGCTGCCAGTAGGCGCCGCCGGCGCGGGCGGGCCGGTACAGCCCGGTGATGCGCACCCGGACCTTCCGGCCGCCCAGCCGGTCGGCGAGCGTGAGCCGGGCGCCGGTGGCCAGAGAGAGCCGCCGGGCGGCGGTCTCGGGCAGCGCGGCCTCCAGGTCCCCCGTCGCCGTCGCGCGCGGCAGGCGTCCGGAGACGACCCGCACCTGGCTGCCGTCCAGGTCCGCGAAGAAGGTCAGGTCCGGGTCGCCGGACCGGTCGGCCGGCGGCTGCAGGGAGCGGGGGAGGGCGTACGGGCCGGAGCGCACCAGGGTCCGTACCGTCACCGGCAGCCCGTCGAACGCCGCGCGGGCCCGCTCGCGCACGGCGGCGTCCGCACGCGCGCGGCCGGCCACGGGCACATCGGCCCGGACGGTCAGGGCGGCGTCCGCGGCGTTGCGGGGGTCGCTCAGCGCGTGGCGCAGGGCCGCGTCGCCGATCGCGCCGGAGTAGGCGGCGAAGGTCGCAAGGACGGCCGTGGTGAGCAGGACGGTCAGCAGCGCGGCGGCCGTGAGCAGACGGTGCGCCCGTGCGCGCAGCAGCACCAACGCCGTGAACCCCGCCACCCGGCTCCCCCCGCCGTTGTCCGGACCTCCGAGCGATGCTCTCAGAGGGAAGGGGCCGCGGGTAAGCGCTTGTGGATCGAGCTTGATCTGATTGTGATCGGAATCCGGCGCACGGCGACCGGATTCCGGGGCGGCAAGGGACAGTGCGGGGCTTCGGTCCGGTGTGCTCAGCCCGGGGGCGGTCCGGTGTGCTCAGCCAGGGGGCGGTCCGGTGTGCTCAGCCAGGGGGCGGTCCGGGGTGGTCAGTCCGAGGTGGTCAGTCCGGGGTGTTGATCATCGACGCGGCCGCGTACGTCAGGTAGTTCCACAGCGTCTGCTCGTGCTCGGGTGCGAGGCCCAGGTCGTCGACGGCCACCCTCATGTGCCGCAGCCAGGCGTCGTGCGCGGCCCGGTCGACCGTGAAGGGCGCGTGCCGCATGCGCAGCCGGGGATGGCCGCGCCGCTCGCTGTACGTCGTCGGGCCGCCCCAGTACTGGATCAGGAACAGCCTCAGCCGCTCCTCGGCCGGCCCCAGGTCCTCCTCGGGATACATGGCCCGCAGCTCGGCGTCCTCCGCGACGCCCTCGTAGAAACGGTGGACCAGCCGGCGGAAGGTCTCCTCCCCGCCGACCTGCTCGTAGAACGTCTGCTCCTGAAGCGTGCCGCGCCGGATCTCATTCACCCGTCCATGGTCTCAGACGGCCGGACCGAGGTGCGGACCTGGCCAGAACCTCGAGGCCGGACCGGTACTCGCCCCGGCGGACCCCGCGCAGCACAGTGGAGTCATGGGCGTGCACTCGGAAGACCGGGAGACGGACGGCCTCGCCGCCGAACTGCGGGCGGAACTGGTGCGGGACATCGAGGCGAGCGGCGCCTGGGCGTCCGACCCGGTGTGGCGGGAGGTGTTCGGCGCGGTGCCGCGGCACCTGTTCGTGCCGTACTACTACGTCGTCGCCGTCGGCGGCTACGAGCGCCGGTGGGGCGAGAGCCCCGACCCGAGGGCACGCGAACGCTGGCTGCGGGGCGCGTACGCCGACGTGCCGCTGGCCACCCGGCTGCGCGACGGCGAACTCGTCTCCTCCAGCAGCCAGCCCTCGCTCATGGCGCAGATGCTGGCCGAACTGCGGGTGGAGGACGGCGACCGGGTCCTGGAGATCGGCGCCGGCACCGGCTACAACGCCGCCCTGCTCGCCCACCGGCTCGGCGCCGACCGCCTCGTCACCACCGTGGACCTGGAACCGGAGATCGCCGAGTCGGCGCGGCGGCACCTGGCCGCCGCCGGGCACCATCCGGCGGTCGTCACCGGCGACGGAGCACGCGGGGTCCCCGCACACGCCCCCTACGACCGGATAGTCGCCACCTGCGCGCTGCCCTCGGTCCCGCGCGCCTGGCTCGACCAGTGCACGCCCGGCGCCCGCGTCCTGACGCCGATCGCCACCGGCGTGGTGGCGCTGACCGTGCGGGACGCCGCGCACGCCGAGGGCACCTTCCTGGACACGCCCGCCTACTTCGTGCCGCTGCGCGGGGAGGTCAGGCCCGGTTCGCCGGTCCCGTCGCTGGACGGGGTGCCGCCCGGGGCGCGCGAGCACGAGCTGTTCCGCTTCCTGCTCGCGCTGACCCGCGGCCGCCTGGACGCGCGGGAGGCCTACGCCGTGTGGGAGGGCGAGGGGCGCCCCGAGCGCCCGCGCTACGGGATCACGGTGAGCGGCGCGCACGCGTGGGCGTGGCTGGACCGCCCGGAGGGGCCGTACGCCTGGCCCCTGCCGGGCTGAGCCGGGCCCCGCCCGGCCCGGCGGTGGTCAGCCGCGCCGGATCGTGATCGTCGTCCAGGCGCCCACGTGCACCCGGTCGCCGTCCTGCAGCGGCACCGGCACGAAGGGCTGGATCGGCTCCTCGGAGCCGTTGACCGTGGTGCCGTTGGTGGAGTTCTGGTCGACCACCGCCCAGGTGCCGTCGGGCTGCTGCACCAGCACCGCGTGCTGGTGCGAGACGCCCGGGTCCTCCGGCGGCACCGACAGGTCGATGTCGGGGGTGTCGCCGGTGGAGTGCCGGCGGCGGCCGATGGTGACCTGGTTGCCCGAGAGCGTGCGCTGCTGCTCGGGCGAGTAGGCGGGCAGGTTCAGGCCCGCGGCCTCGGGGCCGGAGCGATGCATCATCGCCATGAAGTAGTCGCGGTCCGGGCCGATCGTGGCCGTCCACGTCGCCGGCTGTTGCGGCTGCTGCGGGAAGGGCGGGCCGGACGGGGCCTGTGTGGCGCCGGGCTGCGGATAGCCGTAGCCGCCGCCCTGGCCGCCGTATCCACCCGGGCCGC
>NZ_BMVJ01000008.1:79599-92322 GCF_014650655.1 Streptomyces anandii JCM 4720 | reverse complement strand
CGGGGCCGCCCGGTCCGGAGGGGCCCGCGGACGACGGCGGGGAGATCACCCAGTCGTCCTCACCGCCGCCGAAGGCCGGGCCGCCGGGCTGGGGACGGCCCGTCTCCTGCGGGAACGGCGGAGCCTGCGGGCCTGCCTGCTGGAAGGCCTGCGGAGCGCCGCCGCGCGTGCCGGGACCGGCAGGGCCGCCGCCCTGCGTCGGACCGGGCGGCGGCGGAACCGGCCGCGAGGGGTCCTGACCGAAGGGGGACGGGCCGCCGGGACGCGGGTCGCCACCGAAGCCCGAGGGGCCGCCGGGGCCACCGGGGCCGCCCGGGCCACCGGGACCGCCCGGGCGCCCCTGCGGGTCGCCGGGGTACGGCGGGCCGGGCGGGATCGGCTCCGCGGGCCGGTTCACCTGGGACGGGCGGGAGCCCTGGTACTCGTAGGAGTCGCCGCCGAAGGCCGGGCCGGGCGCCTGCGGGAAGCGGCTGCCGGGACCCGGACCGGGGCCGGGGGCCGGCGGACGCGGGGCGGCCGGGGTGTACGAGGTGGCGGTGTTCGTCAGGAAGTTCCAGCGGCACTCCTCGCAGAACGGCGCACCGCCCTCGCGGGGCGTGCGGCACTGCGGGCACAGCTCCGGCTCGTGGTCCGGCACCGGGGACAGATGCGGACGCCCACCGGGCGCACCCGGACCACCCGGTCCGCCGGGGCCGCCGTAGCCACCGGGACCGCCCGGACCACCGGGGCCGCCAGGGCCTCGGGGTCCGCCCGGTCCGGGCGCGGGCGGGAAGCCGTAGCCGCCGGCCGGGGGCGGCGGGGGAGGCGGAGGCACGGCACCGGCCATGCGGTGACCGCAGACCTCGCACCAGTCGTCGGAACCCGACTGGTGTCCGTTCGGGCAGGTCGGCATGTCGGCGCTTCCCCCTCTCCTTTTCCGGCCCGGGGGCCGGTTTTCTCCCACCCCGAGGGGCCGGGCTCGCTGGCGTTCGCTGTCTTGCTGGGTCACTTCTTTACACGAACAGTCTTTGTGGACCGCGTCTCGAGAGTCATCTCGTCGGCGTCCTCGACCTTCGCCTTCAGTCGCACAGTACCTGTCGCGGCGTCGACCACGTCCACCACCTTCGCAAGCAGTTTCGCAGTATCCGCGTTCCCCGAGGCGCTGGCGAGCTGAACAGCACGCCCCAGTTTGGCCGTTGCTCCGTCGAAATCGCCCGCTTTGCGAAGGTCGAGCCCCTGTTGGATGGCCTGGGCCAGTTCGGCCTGGCCGGTGTAGTGGGCGACCTGCGGGTTGATCGAGGTGGAGGCGGCCATGTCGTCGGTCCACACGGCCCGCACCAGGCCCTGCGCGCCGAGGTTCTGTACGGTTCCGTCCGGTTGCGGGACGACCAGTGAGACCCGGGCGGCCAGCATCTCCTGCCCGATGTTCGCGGCCGGCACCTCCACGCACAGGTGGTAGTCGCGGGACTCGTCGCCCCAGGAGCCGGTCGGGTAGTCCCCTGCGCGCGGACCGGCCTCCGTGCGGCGGTCGGTCAACTCCTCCACCGTCGGCGCGACTTGCTTGACGAACTTGATCGCCGTGCCGACCGGGGTCCACACCCGCAGCGCGACGTCGGCGACCTCCTTGCCCATCGCCGTCTCCATCATGTGCGTGAAGTCGGCGGCCAGCGCCGCCGGGTCGGCGACGATGTCGGCGGTGCCGAGCAGCGCCGAGGCGATCCCTGTGACTTCTTTCACTTCCCAGTCGGTGCCCACGCCCCGCGCGTCACAGGTGAAGCGCCCGGCGCACTCCTCGAGCGTCCGCTTCAGGTCCTCGGGCGCCTCGTGCTCGTTGCGGCCGTCGGTGAGCAGGATGCCGTGGCGGATGGAGACGTCCGCCGAGGACAGCAGCCGGTCGGCCAGCCGCAGCCAGGTGCCGATGGCCGTGCCGCCGCCCGCGGTGAGCTTGCGCAGCGCCTGCTTGGCCTGCTCGCGCGTGGTGGCGTCGGCGACCGCCAGCCGTCCGCCGCCGGGGTAGACCTCCTTGGCCACGTGCGTGCCGCCGATCACCGCGAAGTGCACGCCGTCGCGCAGGGTGTCGATCGCGGCCGCCGTGGCGTCGCGGGCGTTGCGCATCTTGGTCGGCGGGTAGTCCATCGAACCCGAGCAGTCGACCATGACGGCCACCGCCGCGGACGGCCCGTGCCCCGGCGTGTACAGGTGCGGCGCCGAGACCGCGGTCCCGACGGTGCCGCCGCCGGTCGCGGTCACCGTGACGATCGCGTTGACCTCCCGGCCGCTCTCCGGCAGGTACTCGTTCTGGTACACGTCCACCGAGAACTGCGGCACGTTCGACTTCGAGAAATTGGCCATGCCTTCTCAGATCCCCCTCGGGACCCCGCGAACGGGCTCCCCCTTCAAGGCCCCCGCGAACGGGGACGACGACTGTGAACGGACCGGTCCCCTCCGATCCTGTGAGGCTTCCCCGTTTCCCCGTGCGGAAGTCCCGGTACGGGCCGGGACCACCGCCCCGTGCCGCGTCCCGTGTCCCTCAGGCCGATCCTGCCCCCTGCGGCGGGGCGGGGAACGGCAGGACCGCCACTGTTACGTTGTCGTGGCCCCCGCCGTCCAGGGCGTGGCCGACCAGCACCCGGGCGCTGTGCAGGGGCCGTACGGCCGCGTCGAGTGGGACGGCCTCGGCCATCTCCTCGGCCGTCTCCGCGTAGTTCCACAGACCGTCCGTGCACACCACGACCACGCCGGGCCGGTCGGGCTTGAAGGACGCGGTGTGCGGCTCCAGTTCGTAGGCGTCCGCGCCGAGCCAGCCGGTGATCGCGTGGGCGCGCTCGTCGGCGTACGCCTCCGCCTCGTTCATCAGGCCCGCGGCGACCATCTGCGCGGCCCAGGAGTCGTCCTCGGTGAGCCGGGCCGCGGGCGCGGCGCGGTCCACCGGCACCCAGTAGGCGCGGCTGTCGCCGACCCAGCCGACGACGAGCAGCCCCGAGGTGACCACCGCGCCGACGAACGTGCAGGCCGGCGCGTTCTGATGGGGGGTGTGCTCGCGGGCCGTCGCGGGCTCGCCGGCCAGCGCGTCGACCGCACGCGCGGCCGCGACGATCGCGTCGTGCATGGCCTGCTGCGGGTGCGTGCCGCGCGGGAGCGCGGCCAGCAGGCAGTCGCTCGCCGCGCGCGAGGCGGCGAGCGAGGCCTCGTCGGGGCGGGTCGCGGAGGACACGCCGTCGCAGACGACCGCCACGACCGCGGGCGAGCCGTCGGGCAGCGCGGCCCGGCCGACCGCGAAGGCGTCCTCGTTGCGGTGGTGGCGCAGGCCCCGGTCGCTGACCGCGGCCACCGGGCCGTCCTCCTGCTCCATGTGGTCGCGCTCGCGGGGCTGGGCGTGCCCGCAGTTCTCGCAGTAGCCGTCGCTGTCGACGCGGCCCGCGCGGCAGGCCACGCAGACCGCGGCGCCCTCCTCGGCCGCGGCCTCGGCGGCCACCCGCGGGTCCGGCGCCTGGAGGGGGTACTCGTCGGGCTCGGCGGGGCGGTCGAACCGCACACCGGAGGAGGCCTGCGCCGGCTGCCGCGGGTGCGCGGGCGCGGGGGCCTCGGCACCGGAGGCGTCCGGCCGCGCGGCGTACGGCGGCCGGCCCGGGCCCTGCGGGTCGTCGGCGGGCGCGGCCGGACGCGGCACCGCGCCGCCCGACATGGTGAGCGTCGGCGTGTCGTTCTGCGGTACGGCGGCCACGGACAGGTCGTGTCCGCACGCGCCGCAGAAGCGGTCGCCCGACTCGAGCGGCTCCGCGCAGCTCGGGCACTTCGACAGGGCGGCCTGCGGGGGCATCTGCGACATCAACTACACCCACGTCCGGGGGCGGTAACGGTTGGCACGTTCCACCAGGTCGATCCTCTCCTCGCCGCCGGGCGCCAGCCGGGCCAGCATGCGGTACGAACGCTCCAGGCCGAAGCGGAGTCCCCGCTCGTCCAGGTCGCTGCCGAGCAGCACCCGCCGGGCGGCCGGGTCGGCGTCCCGGCCCCCGGAGAGTATCCAGTCCAGCGCGCAGCCGAGGACCTCCGCCGACAACTCCTCGCGCCGGGCCGGGTCCAGGCCGTACGCCTGCAGCGCCTCCACCTGCCCGGCCGCGGCCGTCACATCGTCCAGGAACGGCGTGTCGGACGCCGCCGCCGTACGGTGCCGCAGCCGCGCCCGTACGGCCGCGACCCGCGCCGCCGTGTAGTGGATGGACGACTCCGGCACCGACTCCAGCGTCCGTACGGCGCCGCGCCGGTCGCCGGCGGCGAGCTGGACGCGGGCCAGCCCGAAGGCCGCGCTCACATGGCTCGGGTCGGTGGACCACACGAGGCGGTAGTACTCGGCCGCGTTGTCCAGCTGGCCCAGCACCTCCGCGCACAGGCCGAGGGCCAGCTTCGGCGCGACCTCGCCCGGGAAGGCGTCGTAGATCGCGTCGAAGGCCAGGGCCGCCTCCTCGTGGTCGCCGGTGACCAGGGACGCCACGCCCCGGTACCAGACGACCCGCCAGTCGTCGGGGTCCTCCTCCTCCAGCGCGCGCAGCGCGGCCAGCGCGGTGGCCGGCTCCCCGGTCTCCAGCCGGGCGCGGACCTGGCGCAGCCGGGTCTCGGTGGAGGGCGCGGGCGCGGCGGCCAGGGCGTTGACGAGTTCGGCGGGCGCCGACGTCAGCAGGCCCGCGAGGAAACCGGCGTTGGGGTCGGAGGGGTCCACGTGCGGCACGGGCAGCGCGAGCGCGGCGGCGGGGGAGTCGGCCGGCTTCACCAGGGCGGGGGCGGTGGAGCTCGCCGGGCCGGTGGTGCTCGTGGGTCTGCGGGTGCGGGGTGCCCGTGTCCCGAGCCGGGAGACGTCACCGTCCAGCTTCGGGAACAACTCCGTGTCGGTGACCTTGAGTTCCGGTCCGAACAGTGTGGACAGCGCGGGCCGGGCCCGGCCCGTCTGCAGGGACACGACCTCCCGCAGCACACCCGTCAGCTGCTCGGCCATCTCCTGCGCGGAGGCGAACCTGCGGGCCGGGTCGGGGTCGGTGGCGCGGACCAGCAGCCGGTAGAAGGACTCGTAGCGGCGGAAGACCTCGATGGTGTCCGGGTCGGGCAGGGAGTCCACGAAGACGTTCGTGTAGCCCTGGAAGTCGAAGGTGAGCACGGCGAGCGTACGGCCCACCGTGTACAGGTCGCTGGCCACCGACGGGCCGGCCTCCGCGACCTCCGGCGCCTGGTAGCCCACCGTGCCGTAGATGGCCGACTCGTCGTCGTCCGTCCTGCGCACCGCGCCCATGTCGATCAGCTTCAGCTGGTCCTCGGTCTGGATCGCGTTGTCGACCTTGAAGTCGCAGTACAGCAGGTTGCGGCTGTGCAGATGGCCGAGCGCCTCCAGGGCCTCGATGCCGTACGCGCACGCCTGCTCCACCGGCAGCGGGTCGCGCTTGCCGTCCGGGGTGCGGCGGGAGTTGGCGATCTCCTTGAGCGACTTGCCGCCGACGTACTCCATCACGATGTAGCCGTCGAGCGAGCCGGTGCGCTGGTCCAGGTGCTCCACGAAGTTGTAGATCCGCACGATGTTGGCGTGCTCGATCTCCGCGAGGAAGCGCCGCTCCGAGATCGCCGCCGCCATCGCGTCCTGGTCGCCGGTGTCCAGCAGGCCCTTGAGCACCACCCACCGGTCCGACACCGCCCGGTCCACGGCGAGATAGATCCAGCCCAGACCGCCGTGCGCCAGACAGCCCGCCACCTCGTACTGGCCGTGCACTATGTCCCCGGCCTTCAGCTTCGGCACGAAGGAGTACGGGTGGCCGCACTTGGTGCAGAAGCCCTCCGTGCGCCCCTGCCGCTCGCCACGGGCCCGGCCGACCGGCGCCCCGCAGTCCGAACGCGAGCAGAACCGCTTGCGCTCGGGGACCTCCGGGTTCTCCAGCACCATCGACCGCGGGTCGGGCCGCGGCACCTGCGGCACCTGCACCAGCCCGGCGCCGAGCCGGCCGCGGCCCGAGGAGCCCGACGTCGAGCTCGAACCGCGCACCGACACCGAGCGGCCGCTCGTCCGCCCCGACAGGGAGCGCGAGAGCCGGCCCGACACCGAACGGCGCGACTTGGAGGACTGCGACGACGTGCGCGAGCTGCGGCCGCTGCGCGCGGAGGGGTGCGAGCCGCCGCTGCCCCCGGAACCGCCCGAACCGCCCGAACCGCCCGAGCCCGGTGAGCCTTCCGAGCCGTGTGCGGGCTTCGCTCCGGACGTCACACCGGTGGGCGGTGACGAGAGCGAGCCGTTCGACGACACCACCGGCGCGAGGCCGCACGTGTCGCAGTACAGCTCGCCGCCGCCCACGTCCTCGTAGGCGCCGCCGCAGTCCGGCCGCTGACAGGTCTGCCCCGCCTGACTCATGACTTCCCCCCGCCGTCACCGTCTTCGGGCGTGCTCCGGCCCGGCACACGCGCGGTGCCGAGCAGTTCGCCCGCCGCCTGCTGGTAGCGCAGCACGGCCTGCTCGGCCACCCGCAGGTCACAGGGCGCGCTCCACAGCATGCGGCGCGCCGCGTCGTACCGCTCCACCAGCAGCGGATCCTCCGCCAGGCCGTGCCGGGCCACCTTCGCCTTGTACGCGTCGAGGCGGCCGCGCAGCTCCGCGCGGACCGCGAGCGGGGCCGTGACCGCCGCCAGCGACTCACGCGCGCGCAGCAGTTCGTCCTCGGCCTTCTCCTCCAGCGAGTCCAGCAGCGGCGACAGGCGGTGCCACTGCGCCTGCCTGCGGTACTCGGCCGCCGCCGCCAACTGCTCCTGCAGCGCGGTCGGCGGGCCGCTGACCACCGGGACCTCCGTGGCCGCGATCTTCGCCAGCACCTCCCCGCGCGCGGTGCGCGCCTCGGCGAGCGTGCGGTCCGCGCGGGAGAGCACGTCACGCAGCTTGATCAGGCGCTGCTCGGCGTCCTGCCGGACGGTGAGCACCGCGTCGATCTCACGGCGCACCTCCTCCAGCGCGCGCGCCTCCCGGTCGTACACGGTGGTGTCCGGGCGTCCGCCGCCCGGGGCCGAACTGCCCTGCGCGGGCACCCAGAAGGCGAGCGGGTCGGAGACCACCTCCTCGCGCAGCCTCGTCAGCGTGCGCGTGATGCGCTCCAGGTCGTCGCCCGCCGGGTGCTCGCCCGGCCGTACGCCCACCGAGTGCGCGAGCCGACGGGTGCGCTGCAGCTCCGCGGCCAGTAAATCGATCCGCGCGGGCAGCGCCGACCACACCGCGTCCGCCGCGACCACCATGTCGAGGCCCGACGCGTACAGCTCGTTCATCCGGTCCACCAGCGAGGCCAGCGAGAAGCTGTGGCTGAGCCGGCCCGGACCGGCGTGCAGCGTCGGCGCGCCGGCGGTCGCGCCGGCCGTCGCCGCGTCCGCGACCGTGACGGATTCGCCGCGCAGCAGTTCGGTCAGCTCCACCAGGTCCTCGCGGCTGGACCAGCGGCGGCGGGCACGGATCTCACGGGCGGTGCGCAGGGCGCCCGCGTACGCGTCGAAGTACGCCCACAGCAGCGTTATCGACGCCTCCGTCGCCGCCCAGCGCTCCTTGGTCACGCCGGTCAGCTCGGCGCCCTCGAGGAGTCTGCGGCCCGCGTGGTCCTGCAGGGCGAGGAGCGAGGTCTCGATCGCCTCGTGCTCCGCGCCGAGCCGCGCCAGCGCACGGTCCACCTCGTCCCGGTCCATCACCGGCCCGGCGGGGTCCGTGACGCCCATCGATCACCTCTCGCTGCGATGTTTCGGTCGACAATTCTGGGGAGTTGCGGTGCTTGCGTTCTTGCGGTGCCTGGACCGGCACCGGGTTGCTGTGTTCGCTTGTCGTCAGCGGTAGTTCGCCGCCGGTGGTGTCGCCGAGCCGGAGCCGTCGCCGAGCGTGGCGGAGAGCCACTTGTCGTACGACTGCTTCCAGGCGCCGTCCTTGCGGTAGTTCTCCAGTGTGCGGTTGACCTGGCGTACCAGATCGTCCGCTCCCAGCTTCATCGCCACGCCGTAGTACTCCTTGGTGAAGGTGCCGCCCTTCAGCTCCACCGTCGGGTCCTGCGCGGCCTGGCTCGCGGCGAGCGCGCCGTCGGTCACCACCGCGTCCACCTCGCCCAGTTGCAGCCGCACCAGGCAGTCCAGCTGGTTGGGGACGGTGGTGGTGATGTCGGTGGATGCGGGCAGCGTGCCGTCCCTCTTGTCCGCGGACAGATGGTCGTACGCCGTCGAGCCGGTCGCCGAGCAGACGCGCTTGCCGGCGAGCGTCTTGTCGTAGCCAGTGATGGCCGACGTCTTCGGGGCGAGGACCTGCTGGCCCGTCAGGAAGTACGGCGCGGAGAACGCCACTTGCTTCAGCCGGTCGCAGGTGATCGTCATGGTGCGCACCACCATGTCCACGCGGCCGCTCCTGATCGCCGGTATGCGCTCGTTGGTGGGGATGGCCCTGAACTGGATCTTGTCCGCGTCGCCGAGGATGTCCTTGGCGATGCGGTGCGCGAGGTCGATGTCGAAGCCCTCGAGCTCTCCGGAGGAGTTGTTCGGGTTGCGGTAGCCCCAGTTGTAGCTGTTCTGGTCGACGCCGACCGAGAGGTAGCCCCGGCTCCTGATGGCGCTGACGGTGGGGCCGCCGGCCGTTGAGGGGGCGAGGCTCTGGTCCTGGGCGTTGTCGTCCTTGCAGTTGTCCGCCTTGGCCTGGGTGGCGAGGGCCGTGCCTCCGCTGCCCGTCGTCGCCTTGTCAGGGGCCTTGTCCGGAGCGCTGTGCGGCTGGGTGCGGGGCAGCAGGAGGACGAACGCCAGCGCCAGGACGCAGAGGGCCGCCATCGCCCCCACGCCGCCCCAGCCCCTCAGGCCGGCCTGCACCGAACGCGGACGTCGTGCTCGCATGGTCACGCCCCCTTCCCCTGCTTCCGTACCCCTCGTCACCGGTACTCCGACAGTCTGCGGCCGATGCCCAGCAGGGCGCCCGCCGCGCCGAGCACCGCGAGCGCGGCGGAGCCCTCCGGCAGGCCGGTCATCGCGCCCAGACCGTCGCCCGCCGCCTGCTTGAACTCGCTCGTCTCGTGCGTGAGCGCCGAGGCGAGCGAGGTGTCGACGTTGTCGAAGCACTCGCCCGTCGACTGGGCCTCGGCGCTGGTGCCGATGACCCTGTCCCTGGCCTTCTGGTAGTCACCCGAGTCGTTGGCCTGGCGGGCCAGTTCGTGGCGGGACTTCCACACCTTCATCGACTGGTTCGCCACCTGCACCGGCTTGCGGCCCGCCGAGTCGTCGGCCAGCGCGCCGGCGCTGGTGAGGGTCTTCGCGAGCTTGTCGATCTCCTGGTCGTACGCCCAGTCGTAGGCGTCCATGACCGTGCCGTCCTTCAAGGTCTTGGTCTCCGCGCCTCGGCTGACGAGGGTGAGGTTCTCGTCGCTGCGGGCCTTGAGGGAGGCGATACGGGCGTCGTGCAGCACGTTGAGCGAGCGGACGCCGTGGGCGTAGGAGCCGTTCAGGCCCGCGCGTGCCAGGGTGTGGCCCGTCAGCAGCCAGGCCAGGACGATGAACGTCGCGGTGGTGGCGGCGACCAGGCCGTGGTTCAGCACCCTGTTGGTGCGGCGGTAGTTGCGGCGCTGGGCCCAGGCGAGGGCGGCCAGTGCGACGACGCCGAGGGCCATCGCGGCCCAGGGGTACGGGGTCGCGTCCGCGTAGTCCGAGCGCAGGCGCTCGTTCTCCTTCTGGTACAGGTCCTCGGCCGCCGGGAGCATCTGGTTCTGCATCGTGTCGTTGGCGGTGCGGAGGTAGGCGCCGCCGACCGGGAAGCCCTGGCGGTTGTTGGCGCGGGCGGACTCGACCAGGCCCTTGTAGCGCGGGAGGAGTTCGTTGAGCTTGGTGATGGTGGCCGCGGACGGGGAGTCCGGGTCGGAGTTGGCCGCGGCGGTGACGAGCTTGGCGGCGGCGGTGCGGATGTCCGCCTCGTAGCGGGTGCGGGTCGCCGTCGTCTCCTGGAGGCCTGCCAGGTAGCCGCTGCTGGCCATGGTGTTGGCGTCGGCCAGGGAGCGGTAGATGTCGGCGGCGTCGGAGCTGAGGGGCTGGCTGCTGTGCAGGACGTCGTCGGCTGCTGTGGCGCGGGACGTGGTCTGCCAGGCGGTTACCGCGCCGAAGGCGATGACCAGGGCCGCCAGTACCGCTCCGATGGCTCGGAGGCGGCCCGGTTCCGTGGTGGCGGCTGTGCGGAGGCGGTCGATGCCCTCTGCGAACGCCGTGCGGCGGTGGGGGGTTGGTGCGGTGGGGGGTGCGGGGGTGGGGGCGGGTGACGGTTGGGGCGGTACGGCCGGCAGCGTGAGCACAGTTCGGTTGTCCGGTGGTGCCAGGTTGTTGTTCTGTGTCACTTCGACCTCCCCCATGGTCATCCGTCGCCGCCAGTATCGCAGGTCCGGATCGGACTGCCCCTGCCATGAATACGCCGTGAGGGGCGGTTCGGTTCCCTTGGGGGCCTTCGGTGGGCGGTGGGTGCGGGGCCGTGGCCGTGGCGGCCCTCCGTTGTGGGGGGTTGCGGTCCGTCCCCGCCTACTCGAAGTGGGTGCGCAGGCGTGCCTGGGCTTCTGGAGTGGAGTGGAGGTGGTCCAGGCCCAGTAGGGCTGCTCCCAGTACGGGGCTCGCTGTGACTACTTGGGGGACCGCCTTGGGGGCTTTGGTGGTCAGGCGTTCTCTGATGTTGTCGTTGAGGATCGGGTGCTGGGCTGCCAGGACACTGCCGCCCAGGAGGACCGGGGTTTCCTCGTTCAGTAGGTCCAGGCGGGTCAGGGCGACTGTCGCCATGGCGACCACTTCTTCGGCCAGGCGGTCGATGATCCCGCGGGCGATGGGGTCGCCCTGCGCTGCCGTGGTGAACAGGACCGGGGTCAGTTCGTGGCGGCGGTCCTGGTCGATGTGGTTGAGGTGGAGGGCCTCGATCAGGGCGTACATGGTGGGGAGGCCGAAGTGGGCCGGCAGGGTGGCCGTCAGGGCGGTGGCCCGGCCGCGGCCGTCCTCCGCTCTGGCCGCGTGCCACAGGGCCTCCTCGGCCAGGGCCCAGCCGCCGCCCCAGTCGCCGGAGATGCGGCCCAGGGCCGGGAAGCGGGCCGTGCGGCCGTCGGGGCGCATGCCCACGCAGTTGATGCCGGCGCCGCACACCACGGCGACGCCGCGCGGTTCGGCCACGCCTGCCCGCAGGATGGCGAAGGTGTCGTTGCGGACCTGTGTCGTCGTGCCCCACGCGCGTGCGTGCAGGGCCGCCGCCAGTTGTTCCTCCTCGACGGGGAGGTCGGCGTTGGCCAGGCAGGCGGAGACGTGGGTGACGGAGGGCAGGCCGGCGGAGGTGAGGGCACGGGTGGTGGTTTCGGCGAGGGTGTCCACCGCCGTTCGGATGCCTACCGCCGGGGGGCGGAAGCCGGCTCCGCGGGCCGTGGCCAGGACGTCTCCGTCGGACGTCACTACCGCCACGTCGGTCTTGCTGTTGCCCGCGTCGATGGCGAGGACGCTTGCGGTCAGGCCCACGCGAGGTGCTCCCGGTTGTGCGCGATCAGCTGGTCGGTGAGGGCTTCGGCGTACTCGTACTGGCCTACGAGGGGGTGGGCGAGCAGGGCGCGGAGGACGCGGTCCCGGCCGCCGCGCAGGGCCGCCTCCAGGGCCAGGTCCTCGTACGCCGTCACGTTCGCCGTCAGGCCCGCGTAGAGGGGGTCGACGGGGGGCACGGGCAGGGGGATCGCGCCCTTGGGGCCGACCGCCGCCTGGACCTCGATCACCGCGTCGTCGGGGAGGAAGGGCAGGGTGCCGCGGTTGTACGTGTTGACCACCTGGTAGGGGCTGCCTCCGCCGCCCAGGAGGGCCGCCGCCAGGTCCACGGCGGCCTCGGAGTAGTAGGCGCCGCCGCGTTTGGCGAGCAGGGCCGGCTTCTCGTTCAGGGCCGGGTCGCCGTACATGGTGAGCAACTCGCGTTCCATCGCGGCTACTTCCGCGGCGCGGGAGGGCTTTGTGCGCTGTTCGGCCACGACCTTGTCGTGGGCGTAGTAGTAGCGCAGGTAGTAGGAGGGGACGACGCCCAGGCGGTCCAGGAGGGGGCGCGGGAGGCGCAGGTCCTCGGCGATCGCGTCGCCGTGTTCGGCCAGGAGCTTGGGCAGGACGTTCTCGCCCTCGGGGCCGCCCAGGCGCACCCCCGTCTCCCAGGTGAGGTGGTTGAGGCCCACGTGGTCCAGGTGGACGTCGGCGGGCGCGACGCCCAGCAGGGCGGCGAACTTGCGCTGGAAGCCGATCGCCACGTTGCACAGGCCGACCGCCCGGTGGCCGGCCTGGAGGAGGGCGCGGGTGACGATGCCGACCGGGTTGGTGAAGTCGATGATCCAGGCGTTCGGGTTGGCGCGGCGTACGCGCTCGGCGATGTCCAGGACCACCGGGACCGTGCGCAGGGCCTTGGCCAGGCCGCCCGCGCCGGTGGTCTCCTGGCCGACGCAGCCGCAGTCCAGCGGCCAGGTCTCGTCCTGCTGGCGGGCCGCCTGGCCGCCGACGCGGAGCTGGAGCAGGACGGCGTCGGCGCCGTCGACGGCCGCGTCGAGGTCGGAGGTGGTGACGATGCGGCCGTTGTGTCCCTGGCGGGCGAAGATGCGGCGGGCCAGTCCGCCGACCAGCTCCAGCCGGTCCGCCGCCGGATCGGCGAGGACCAGCTCCTCGATGGGCAGGGCGTCCCTGAGGCGGGCGAAGCCGTCGATGAGTTCGGGGGTGTAGGTCGAGCCGCCGCCGACCACGGTG
>NZ_BMVJ01000008.1:77670-79576 GCF_014650655.1 Streptomyces anandii JCM 4720 | reverse complement strand
AGTTTCATCTTTATCCCTTTACTCCGGTGAGCGTGACGCCCTCGACGAACGCCTTCTGGGCGAAGAAGAACACGAGGATCACGGGCGCCATGACCAGCACGGTGGCCGCCATGGTGAGGTTCCAGTCGGTGTGGTGGGCCCCCTTGAACGACTCCAGGCCGTACGACAGGGTCCAGGCGCCCGGGTTCTCCGAGGCGTAGATCTGGGGGCCGAAGTAGTCGTTCCAGGCGTAGAAGAACTGGAAGAGGGCGACCGCCGCGATGCCCGGCCTGGCCATCGGCAGGACGACCTTGAGCAGGGTGCGCAGGTCTCCGCAGCCGTCCACGCGGGCCGCGTCCAGGTACTCGTTCGGGATCGTCATCAGGAACTGCCGCAGCAGGAAGATGGAGAACGCGTCGCCGAACGCCATCGGGATGATGAGCGGCCACAGCGTGCCGGACAGGTCCAGCTGCTTCGCCCAGAACAGGTACATCGGGATGATGACCACCTGCGGGGGCAGCATCATCATCGAGATCACCAGCATGAGTGACAGGTTGCGGCCCCGGAAGCGGAACTTGGCGAGCGCGTACGCCACCGGGATGGAGGACGCGACCGTCAGCACGGTGCCGAGCCCGGCGTAGATCAGGGTGTTCTTCCACCAGGTCAGGAAGCCCGGGGTGTCGAAGACCTTGCGGTAGTTGGACCACTCCCAGGTGTGCGGGATCAGGTCGCGGCTGAGCGCCTGGCTGTCGCTCATCAGGGAGGTGAGGAACACGAAGACGAAGGGCAGGGTGAAGAAGAGGGCGGCCGCCACGCCCAGGGAGTGGACGGCGATCCACTCCAGGACCGCCCTGCGGCGCGCGGTGCGTTCGGCGGGGGAGACCGGTGCTTTCAACGAGACCGGTTTGTCGAGGACTTGGGTCATCGTCAGTCACCTGCCTGGATCAGACCGCCCCGGCGCCGCATCAGGAACGCGGTGAACACCATCGACAGGGCGAAGAGGACGAGTGCCACCACGCAGGCGGAGCCGTAGTCGAAGCGCTGGAAGCCGAGGTTGTAGACGAGCTGGGGGAGGGTGAGCGTGGACTTGTCCGGGTAGCCGGGCTCGAACTGGGTGCCGGCGCCCTGGATCACGCCGGAGGCGACCTTTCCGGCGATCAGCGGCTGGGTGTAGTACTGCATCGTCTGGATCACACCGGTGACCACCGCGAACATCACGATCGGGGAGATGTTCGGCAGGGTGACGTAGCGGAACCGCTGCCAGGGCGAGGCGCCGTCCAGCTCGGCCGCCTCGTACTGCTCGGTGGGCACGTCGAGCAGCGCGGCCATGAAGATGACCATCAGGTCGCCGACCCCCCACAGGGCGAGCAGGGTCAGCGCGGGCTTGGACCAGGCGGGGTCGTTGAACCAGCCGGGGGCCGGGATGCCGGCCTTCTCCAGCAGGGAGTTGACCGGGCCCGTGCCGGGGTTGAGCAGGAAGGCGAAGGCCATGGTCGCCGCGACCGGCGGGGCGAGGTAGGGCAGGTAGAAGAGGGTGCGGAAGACGCCCGTACCCGTCTTGATCTTGGTGATCAGCAGACCGACGCCGAGGCCGAAGACCACCCGCAGGGTGACCATGACGACGACCAGCCACAGGGTGTTGCGCAGGGCGGGCCAGAACAGCGGGTAGTTCTCGAAGACGTAACGCCAGTTCTTCGTCCCGCTCCAGGTCGGCGGCCGGAAGCCGTCGTAGTGCATGAACGAGAAGTAGACGGTCGAGATCAGCGGGTAGGCGAAGAAGACCGCGAAGCCGATCAGCCACGGGGACATGAAGGCCAGCGTCTTGAGCGCCGAGCGGCGGCGTTTGGCGGCGAGGCCCGCGGGCCTGGCCGCGGCGGCGGGCGTGGAGGTGGTGAGGGTGCTCATCGCGCCTACTTCGCCTGCGCGA
>NZ_BMVJ01000008.1:76429-77644 GCF_014650655.1 Streptomyces anandii JCM 4720 | reverse complement strand
TGTCCGTGTCGATCTGCTGGGCCGTCTTCGCCAGGCCCGCCTTGAGGTCCTTCGCCTTGCCGCTCTCGTAGTCGTAGCCGAACTGCTGGATCGTCACCAGGTACTGGCCGCCGTTGATGGAGGCCGGGCTGGTGGTGGAATCCGGGTTCGCCGCGATGTCCAGGAAGGTCTTGAACCGGGGGTCGTACTTCAGCTTCGGGGACTTCAGGGCGGCGAGCGTGGAGGGCACGTTGTGGATGTCGTTGGCGAAGCCGACGACGGCGTCGGTGTCCGTGGTGATGTACTTGACGAACTCCCAGGCCGCGTTCTGCTTGTGGCTGGTGGCGGCGATGCCGGCGATGGTGCCGGTGATGTAGCCCTTGCCGTACTGGCTTGCCCGGTCGTCCGGGACGGGCAGCGGGGCGACGCCGATGTCGAACTTCGGCTTGGCGTCCACCGCCATGCCCAGCCGCCACTCGCCGTCGAGCTGCATGGCCACCTGGCCGGTGTGGAAGGGGTGCTTGGGGCCCCACTCGTCGCCCAGCGTGGCGCGGTACTTCTCCAGCTTCTGGAAGCCGCCGAGCTCGTCGACCAGCTTCTTCTGGAGGATGAAGCCCTTCTCGAAGGCCGGGTCCTTGGCGAGGTTCGACTTGCCACTGGAGTCGAAGTAGGTCGGGGAGAACTGCGCGAAGTAGTGCTCGGTCGTCGTCTCCCAGCCGTGGTAGTCCGGCATGAAGCCGAGCTGCTTGTAGCCGTCGCCCTGCGGGATCGTCAGCTTCTTGGCGTCCGCCTCGAACTCCGACCACGTCTTCGGCGGGTTCTTGATGCCCGCCTTCGCGAAGGCGGTCTTGTTGTAGTACAGGCCGTAGGCGTCGCCCAGCAGCGGCACCGTGCAGCGGTTGCCGTCGAACTGGGTGTACTCGTTCATCGCCTTCGGGAAGGTGGCCTGCGGATCGATGCCGGCCTTCTTGAAGAAGGGGTTGAGGTCGATCAGCGCGCCCGAGGAGCAGAACTTGCCGACGTTGTTCGTGGTGAAGGAGGAGATCACGTCCGGCGCCTTGTCGCCGCCCGAGCGCAGCGCCTGGTTGATCTTGTCGTCCGTCATGTTGCCGACGACGTTCACGTGGATGTTGGGGTGCGCGTGCTCGAAGCCGGCGATCAGCGACTTCACGGCCGCGACCTCGTTCGGCGCGCTCCAGGCGTGCCAGAAGTTGATCGTCGTCTCCTTGGAGGCGT
>NZ_BMVJ01000008.1:65209-76394 GCF_014650655.1 Streptomyces anandii JCM 4720 | reverse complement strand
CGTCGTTCGCGCCCGAGTTCGACTGGCCGGTACAGGCCGTGGCGAAGAGCGCTATGGAGGCGGAGGCGGCGAGGGCGATGGCCGCTTTCCGGGACACTTCGGGCATGGCTGGATCTCCCTGGGACGGGCGGGTCGGACGAGGGGAGTTCTGGTACGGGAAGGGCGGGGCGTGGGCGGGCGTGGCGGGTCAGCGCGAGGTGTCGAAGACCTCGTCGCGGGTGGTGGCGAGCGCGCTCTCCAGCGCGCCGCGCAGCACGGGGTGTTCGCGTACGTCGCCGACCACCAGGCGCGGCCGGGAGGCGGCGAGCTCCTCCAGTTCGGCCTGGACGAGGGCGCGCAGCACCTCGCCGCCCGCGGTGAGCGCGGTGCCGCTGAGGACGACGAGTTCGGGGTCGAGGACGGAGACGAGGGAGGCCAGACCGGTGGCGAGCCGGGTGGCGTACGTCGTCAGCAGGGTGCGGTGGGGGCCGCTCACGTGGTCGGCCGCGCGGGCGACGAGTTCGGCGGCGGCCTCGGCGTGCGGCCCGCCGGGCACGTCGGCGACGCCCAGCTCGCGGGCGAGGGCGGGCAGCGCCTGGGAGCCGGCCAGCTCCTGGTAGCCGCCGCTGTTGGCCTTGGTGACCTGGCGGACCAGCGGGGTGCCCGGCACCGGCAGGAAGCCCACCTCGCCGGCGCCGCCGGTCCAGCCGCGGTGCAGCCGGCCGCCGAGCACCAGCGCGGCGCCCAGGCCCTCCTGGTTCCACAGCAGGACGAAGTCCTGGTGGCCGCGGGCCGCGCCGAGGCGCTGCTCGGCGATGGCGACGAGGTTGACGTCGTTCTCGTACTCCACCGGCATCGGCAGGGCGGCGGCCAGTTCCTCCAGGATGGTGGGGGAGTGCCAGCCGGGCAGGTGGGAGGCGTAGCGCAGCCGGCCGGTGCCCGGGTCGAAGGCGCCCGGGGTGCCGATCACCACGCGGTGCAGGTCGTCCCGGGCGAGGCCGGCCGCCTTCACCGCGCCGTCGAGGGCCTCGGTGACCTGCCGTACGACCGGCTGGGACGGGTGCCGGCCGGGGGTGGGCAGTTCGTACTCGCCGACCGTGCGGCCGGTGATGTCGGCGACGGCGGCGCGGATGCGGTGCGGGGTGACGTCGAGGCCGGCGGCGTGGGCGGCGGCCGGGTTGACCGCGTAGAGCTGGGCGTTGGGACCCGGCCTGCCCTCGCTGGTCCCGGTGGCCAGCACCAGGCCGGCGGCCTCCAGGCGGGCCAGGAGCTGGGAGGCGGTCGGCTTGGACAGGCCGGTGAGCTTGCCGATCCGGGTGCGCGACAGCGGACCGTGCTCCAGGAGGAGGTCCAGGGCGGCCCGGTCGTTCATGGCGCGCAGGACGCGCGGGGTGCCCGGCGTGCCGGCGGTTCCTGCCATGCCTCTTCGCCACCTGCCCTTCACTTGAAGATCACTGTTAGGAAGGTTTCCTATTCGGGTGGGAGGAACGTAAGCCCCGGACGAAGGGGGCGTCAATAGAGTGCGCCCCCGAGGCAACGCAGTCGTTACCTCGGGGGCGCGGAAGCGGTGGGTCCGGCTACTGCTTGGGGGCCGGGCGCTGCGTGACGATCGGGGTGGCGGCCTCCGCCTGCGGGGAGGCCGAGTTGGAGAACGCCGAGGGGGCCGCGACCACGGCCGACGGGTCCGGCGCCGGGTCCTCCTCCGGCGTCGCCGTGGCGCCGCCCACGATGGGGATGTCGGCCGCGTCGAAGGCCCGCTTGATGCGCCAGCGCAGCTCGCGCTCGACCGCGGTGGACTTGCCCGGCATGGTCCGCGCGGACACCCGTACGACCATCGAGTCGATCAGCACGCTGTCCAGGCCGAGCACCTCGACCGGGCTCCACAGGAGCTCGTTCCAGGGCTCCTCCTTGCTCATCTTCTCGGCGACCTCGTCGAGGGTGGCCTTCATGCGGTCCAGGTCCTCGTCGGCCTTCACGGTGACGTCGACGCCGGCCGTGGCCCAGCCCTGGGACAGGTTGCCGATCCGCTTGACCTCGCCGTTGCGGACGTACCAGATCGCGCCGTTGTCGCCGCGCAGCTTGGTCACCCGCAGGCCGACCTCGATCACCTCGCCGGAGGCCACGCCCGCGTCGATCGTGTCGCCGACGCCGTACTGGTCCTCCAGGATCATGAACACGCCGGAGAGGAAGTCCGTGACCAGGTTGCGGGCGCCGAAACCGATCGCCACGCCCGCCACACCGGCCGAGGCCAGCAGCGGGGCGAGGTTGATCTGGAAGGTGGCCAGCACCATCAGGGCGGCCGTGCCGAGGATCAGGAAGCTCGCCACCGAGCGCAGCACCGAGCCGATCGCCGCGGCCCGCTGCCGGCGGCGCTCGGCGTTCACCAGCAGGCCGCCCAGCGCGGTGCCGTCCACCGCCTGGACCGTGCGGGTCATACGGTCGATGAGCTTGGTGATCGCTCGCCGGACCACCACTCTCAGGACGCCCGCGATCACCAGGATCAGCAGGACCCGCAGGCCGATCGCCAGCCAGGTCGACCAGTTCTGCTCGACCCAGCTCGCGGCCTGGTTCGCGCTCTGCTGGGCGTCCTGGAGCGTGGGGACCGTCACCGCTGTCGACCCCGAGGGGGACGGCGAAGGGGACGGGCCGGCGGCCAGTAGGACGGCGGGCAAGGACACGGCAGGTACCTCCAGGTGCGTCCGCCCTCCGGCGCGGCGGTCAATATCGTCTGGGTCACGAAGAGGTCACCGGACGGGCAGAGCCACCACACTAACGGGGCACGGTGTGCGGGTCCCGCGAAGTCCTGAGGAGGTCCGGCGGAGGCGGCGTGCCCACCCGCCTCTGATCAGGCCGTGTGAACGTGCGGTCGCGTGGGGGATGAATCAGGTGTGGTCGAAAACACTCCCAGCCCGTTACCGGGACATGGTGGCGCGTTCACCAGGCATGAGGGGAGACTGGCTGCAGATCGTCCCGGCGCAAGCCACGCGCCGCCGACGCACAAGGAGGCATCCGTGCCGCATGTCCTGGTCCTCAACGCGTCGTACGAGCCGCTCGGCGTCGTACCGCTCCGCCGCGCGCTCGTCCTCGTCCTGGAGAACAAGGCAGTCTGCCTCGAGGAGTCCGGCGCCTATCTGCACAGCGCGACCGTCACTGTCCCCGCACCCAGTGTGGTCCGGCTCAAGCGCTTCGTGCGGGTTCCCTACCGGGGGCCCGTTCCGCTGACCCGACGGGCGCTGTTCGCGCGCGACGGGGGCCGGTGCATGTACTGCGGTGGCGTCGCAACCAGCGTCGACCACGTCATCCCGCGCTCGCGCGGGGGCAAGCACGTCTGGGACAACGTGGTGGCCTCCTGCCGCCGCTGCAACCACGTCAAGGCCGACCGCCACCTCGTCGAGCTCGGCTGGCGCCTGCGCCACAAACCGGCTCCGCCCACCGGCCTGGCCTGGCGCATCATCGGCACCGGCCATAGGGACCCGCGCTGGCTGCCCTACTTGCAGCCCTTCGGCGCGGACGACGCCATGGCCCGGATCGACGGCATCTCCGCCTGAGAACTCCGGGCCTTCGCATTGCCGGGACCGTCCCGCCCCGGGGACGGGACCGGCCCCGGGGCCCGGACGCCGGGCCCCGCCGCGGGGTGCGGCCCTCAGTTCTCCGCGACCGCGTACGCCTCCACCGTCCAGAGGGAGTAGCCGTACCGGGTGGCGCGTTTTTCGCCCTGGATTCTGACGTAGCGGACGTCTCGTTCGTCCATGCGCACCGTTTCGCTGCCGCCCTCGCTGTCGTGGACGGTGGCGGCGGTGCGCCAGCGGCGGCCGTCGATGGAGACCTGGACGCGGTAGGCGGAGGGGTGGGCGTCCTGCCAGTGGAGGGTGACGCGGCCCAGGCGGACCGGCCCGGGCAGCCGCAGCTGCCACCAGGCGCCGTCGTCGACGGGGGAGGACCAGCGGGTGGCCGGGTCGCCGTCGTTCGCGGCGGAGGCCGGGAAGGCGGGGGTCTCGTCGCCCGAGGAGGAGGCCGTGCCGGTGCGGGCCAGGTCGGGGCCCGCCGTGCGCGGGAAGGCGCGGACGGTGAGCGTGCGGGTGACTCCGGCGAAGCCGAGACGGATCTCGTACGACCGGGACGGGGCGTCCTTCGGCACGGTCACCTCGACGGGGACGTCCACCTCGGTGCCGCGCGGCACGGTCAGCGCCCCGGTGGGGACGCGCACCTGGATGCCGTGCGGGGCCTCGACGGTCACCCTGCCGTGGGCGTCCGCCGGGCGCAGCGAGGTCAGGCGGGCCGTCAGCCGTTCGGTGCCGCCGGTCTCGGCGTCCGCCGACGCGCGCGGCAGCTCCATGTCCGCGACCGGGGTGTCGGCGAACCACGGGACCAGATGGCGTACCCGGGAGGCGGCCGGGCCGGTCACCCGGACCGCGTCGACGAGGGTGCCCGCGGCGGCCGGTGCGGTGGGCGTGACGGCGGGCGGGCGGGTCCAGGCGCCGGAGACCGGCGGCCAGGGCGCCCGCGTGGAGGGGACCGTCCCGGCGGCCGCCGGCAGCTGTCCGACGGGCAGTTCCGTCGCGCCGCCCCCCGCCAGGGAGCCGATGCGGCGCCAGCCCTGGCCGGGGACGTGGACCTCCACGTTCCCCGCGCTCCCCGGGTCGGTCAGCGCCGTCACGGCGGTCAGGGCGCGGGCGTGCGGGAGGCGCACCGTGCGCCCCTCCGCCCCGCCGTCCCGCTCGGCGGCCGGCTCGTGGGTCAGGCCGGCCCACGCCTCGTACGCCTGCCGGGCCCGGTCGAGGAAGGGGTCCAGCACGCCCTTGCCGACGGTCACCCCGCCGCGTCGCACCTCGTCCCGCAGCCCCTCGAGCCTGAGGTACGCCGACCACGCCCCGGCCGCGTCTCCCGCGCGCTGGGCGCGCAGCATGTCCAGGGCCGTCGTGCCCGCCTCGCCGTAGCGCGCCAACTGCGCCGACCACGGCGCGACTTCACCGGCCAGGACGCGGTCGTACGCCAGGCGCTGCGGCAGTTCGCGCAGGACCGTGAAGGCGGAGCGCAGCCGTTGCCCGGCGGTGTCGTTCGCGGCCCGGTCCGTCGTCGTGCGGGCCTGCCACAGGGCGGCGATCAGCGGGCGCAGATACGCCGACTCGGTGCCGCCGAGGATCGAGGACGCGTCGTTGCCTGCGAGCGCCGACAGAGCCTCCGCGCGGCGCGCGTCGCCGCCCGCGAGGTCGGTGATCGCGGCCCGCCAGGACTGCTCGGGGCGGTAGTCGCGCGGGTTCCAGGCGTAGTCGGCCGCCGTGAACAGCGGGATGCGGGAGGCCTCCGCCTGCCCCATCGCGTTGGCGAGCAGGGCCGCCGAACCGCTCGCCACGGCCGGCTCGCGGCCGGTGTAGGGGCCGAGGAAGATGCGGTCCTCGGCGTAGTCGTTGACCGGGTAGTTGTCCATGGTCACCAGCGGGTGCCCGAACGTCTCGCGGGCCTCGGCCAGTTCGCCGCCCGTGATGGTGCGGGGCACCACGCCCACGCCGGTCCAGGCCACCTGGACCGATTCGTCCAGTCCACCCGCCAGCGCCTGCCGGTAGGGCGTCGTGCCGTCCTCGTAGTACTCGGTCGGCATCAAGGACAGCGGGGCGGAGCCCGGGTGACGCTGCGTCATGTAGCGGGCCACCGCGTTCGCCACCCGCGCCTGCGCGCGCGCCGCCGCGTCCGGGCCCGAGCCGAACCGGTCGCGGTCCGCGCCGCAGTGCCACTCGTCGTAGCTGACGTCCTGGAACTGCAGCTGGAACGCCCGGAACCCGAGCGCCCACATCGCCTCCAGCTTGCGCGTCAGCGCCCGCAGGTCGGCGTCCGAGGAGAAGCACAGCGACTGCCCGGGCGCCACCGCCCAGGCGAGCGTGACGTGGTTGGCGCGGGCCCGCTCGGCCAGCTCCCGGAACGCGGCGCGCTGCGCGGCCGGGTACGGCTCGCGCCAGCGGTCCTGCCGGTAGAGGTCGTCGCCGGCCGCGTACAGGTACCGGTTCTGCTTGGTGCGGCCCATGAAGTCCAGCTGGCCGAGCCGCTGTTGCTGCGTCCACGGGGTGCCGTAGAAGCCCTCGGTGGTGCCGCGCACGGCGGTACCGGGCCAGTCCCGCACGCTCACGCCGGGGATCGTGCCGTCGGGGCGCAGCAGTTGGCGCAGCGTCTGCGCCGCGTGGAACAGGCCGTCCTCGCCCGCGCCGGTGAGCGTCACGGTGCCGGGGCCGTGCCCGGAGCCCCGGCCGACGGCCAGGAGGTAGCCGCCGGAGGGCAGCGCGTGGCGCGGATCGGCGTGCGGCCGTTCGGTGAGCGCCCGCACCACCAGCGTGCCCGGCGGGACCGGGTCGGCCGCGGTGAGGTCCGTGACCGTCCGCGCCCCCGCCCCGCGCAGCATCGCGCGCAGCGCGTCGAGGGCGTACGGGTCGGCGGCCGCGTCGGCGACCAGCGCCACCCTGTCGGTGACGGCCACCGCGTCCCCGGTCGTACGGAGCGACTGCGGTCGCGGCCAGACCGCGATCTGCGGGGAGGCGGCCTTCTCGGCGCCGGGTCCGCCGCCGGGTGAGGGCGGCGCGGCGACAGCCGAGGGGGCGGCGGCCCCGAGCGTCCCGGCGACCACGGCGAACGCCAGGGCCGCAGCCGACCTTCCGCGCCCAACCCGCACGGCCCCTCCTTCGTCGCACGGCCTTCCCGCGCCGGTGTCGAGGAGCATTGAGCCCACCACCAAGGGGGACGGGTGTCAACGAGAGTGGCCGTTGTGCCATCTTTGCCCCACCCTGGAGAGTGGGGAATGTGACCAGAAGCACGTACGCCGATCGGGTACGTCTGCCCTCGCGCGCACTGGGTAGGGCTGCGGTAATCCACCGGATGCCGCACTCGACAAGGAGGCCCCCGTGGCCGCACCGGCACACCTTCTGCTCTCGGCCCTGTCCGACACGGCCCTGTCCAAACCCTGGGCGGGATCGCCCGAGGACCGGCCGACCGCCGCCCGGGACGGTTCCGCGGGCCCCGACGCCCCACTGAGCGTGTTCAGCGCGGAAGGCGCCCGCGCCGAGGCCCCGCTGACCAGCGAGCCGCCGCTGCCCGACGCCGAGGCCCCGTTGACGAGCGAACCCCCGCTCACCGAGGCCGCCCCCCTGACCAGCGAGTCCGCCGCCGAGCCGGCCGGTGCCGACCCCTGCGGCCCGGAGGCGTAGATGGACCAGCCGGCCGGTGAGTCCCTCGGCGCGGACCTGACGCGGCTCGCCGGGCTGCACGGCGTCGCGACCTCCTACAGCCCCTCACCCGGCCGCACGGTCGCCGCCTCCGCCACCGCCGTCGTCGCCGCGCTGGCCGCCCTCGGCGTCGACGCGGGCACCCCGGAAGCCGCCCGCGCCGCCCGCACCGCCCGCGAGCGGGAACTGGCCGAACGGCTCCTGCCGCCCACGGTGGTGTGCTGGAGCGGCGAGGACCCGCCGGCCGCCCTGACCGGACTGCCGCCCGGCACCCGACTGCGCGTCGAGACCGAGCAGGGCGCGACCCACCCGGGGGCGGACCTCCTGCCGCCCCTGCCGCCCGGCGTCCACCGGCTGACCGCCACCGCCCCCGACGGCCGCACCGGCGAGGCCCACCTGGTCGTCGCGCCGCCCCGGCTGCCCACCCCGCGGGGCCGCTCCTACGGGCTGCTCGTACAGCTGTACTCCCTCCTGACCCACCACTCCTGGGGCATGGGCGACCTCGGCGACCTGACCGAGCTGAGCGCCTGGGCCGGACGGACACTGGGCGCCGGATTCGTCCAGGTCAACCCGCTGCACGCGGCCGTTCCCGGAGCGCCCACCGACCCCTCCCCCTACCGCCCCTCCTCGCGCCGCTTCCCCGACCCCGTCCACCTGCGGGTGGAGGCCGTCCCCGAGTTCGCCTACGTCGGGGACCGCGAGCCGCTGCGAAGTCTGCTGGAGCGGGCCGGCCGGCTGCGCGCCGCCGTGCTCGACAAGGGCGCCCTCATCGACCGGGACGCGGTGTGGGAGCTCAAGCGCGAGGCGCTGGAACTGGTGCGCGAGGTGACGCTCGGCCCCGGCCGCCGCGCCGCCTACGCCGACTTCCTCGCCGAGCAGGGCCGGGCCCTCGAGGACCACGCCACCTGGTGCGCGCTGGCCGAGGTGCACGGCTCGGACTGGAGACGCTGGCCCGAGGACCTGCGGGACCCCCGCTCGGCCGGGACCGCCCGCGCCCGCGCCGAGCTGATGGACCGCGTCGACTTCCACTCCCGCCTCGCCTGGCTCACCGACGCCCAGCTCACCGACGCCCAGCGGGCCGCCCGCGAGGCCGGCATGGCGATCGGGATCGTGCACGACCTCGCCGTGGGCGTGCACCCCGACGGCGCCGACGCCTGGGCCCAGCAGGACCACTTCGCGGCCGGCATGTCGGTGGGCGCGCCGCCGGACGCCTTCAACGCCCGGGGCCAGGACTGGGGTCTGCCGCCCTGGCGACCCGACCGACTCGCCGCCTCCGGTTACGCTCCCTTCCGCCGCCTGCTGCGCGCCCTGTTCCGCTATGCCGGCGCGCTGCGCATCGACCACGTCATGGGCCTGTTCCGGCTTTGGTGGGTGCCCCAGGGCCGCCCGCCCACCGAGGGCACCTACGTCCGCTACGACGCCGAGGCCATGCTCGCGATCCTGGTGCTGGAGGCCGCGCGCGCCGGGGCCGTGGTGATCGGCGAGGACCTCGGCACGGTGGAGCCCGGGGTGCGCGAGGCCCTGGAGCGGCGCGGTGTCCTCGGCACGTCGGTGCTGTGGTTCGAACGGGACTGGGAGGGCGACGGCCGCCCCCTCCCGCCCGAACGCTGGCGCTCGGGCTGCCTGGCCACCGCCACCACCCACGACCTGCCCTCCACCGCCGCCCGGCTCACCGGCGAGCACGTCGAACTGCGCCACCGCCTCGGCCTGCTCACCCGCCCGCTGGAGGAGGAGCGCGCCGAGGCGGCGGCGGACACCAGCGAGTGGCTGGCCCTGCTGTCGGAGCTGGGGCTGCTGCGCGGCACGAGCGGCGGACTGTCCGCGTCCTCGGAGGAGGCGGAGATCCAGGCGGTCCACCGCTTCCTGCTGCGCAGCCCCGCCCGCATGGTCGGGCTCTGGCTCCCGGACACCGTCGGCGACCGCCGCCCGCAGAACCTCCCCGGCACCTGGGACCAGTACCCCAACTGGCGCCTGCCCGTCGCCGACGACCGGGGCCGCCCGGTCACCCTGGAGGAACTCGCCGCCTCGCCCCGGCTGCACGCCCTCACGGAGGTCCTGCGGGCCGGGGTGGAGACCCAGGCGGACGCGGGGGTGGACGCGAGCGGAGAGGGAGCCCGGGACTGAGACGAAGGCGCATATGGCACCCCGGGCGCGCGGCCCGTTCCGGCGTTCGCTACTTTTGCACCGTGGACAAGAAGAACGCCCTGCGCGCCGGCACCCTGGCGGCCGGTACGACGCTGATGATGCTGCTCATGTCGTCCCCCGCGCTCGCGCTGACGCGCGACGACGGTGACGACCCGGGTCCGGGCCTGAGCGTCGTCCAGACGCTGGGCATCTTCGTCGGTATCCCGCTCGCCCTGTTCCTGATCATCACCGGCCTGGTGGTCGCCCTGGACAAGTCCCGCGCCAAGCAGCAGGACACGAGCCGCAACGTGAAGGTCAAGGCCGAGGCCTGACCCGAGCCGCCGAGGCCCTGCCGGGCCGCCGGCACCCGGGTGCGCTCCGCGCGAAGGGCGCCCGCCCCGCCGTACGTACGCCCCGCCGTACGTGGGCGAGGCGGGCGCCCTTCGCGCGTTGAGCCGGACCGCGTGTTGAGCCGTACCGCACGTTCCGCCGTACCGCACGGCCGGCCACCGCACGACGAGCAGGGGGCGCCCGGTCGCACCGGGCGCCCCCTGCCGCCGTACGGCCGCCTGAAGCGCGACTACTTGGCCGCCGCGTCCGCCGCCTGGGCCCTGAGCGCCCGCTCGACGCCCGCGCGCGACTCCGAGACCAGCCGGCGCAGGGCCGCGTTCGGGGCGGCGGAGTCCAGCCACTCGTCGGTCCTGCGCAGGGTGTCCTCCGACACCTGGATCGCCGGGTACAGGCCGATCGCGATCTGCTGGGCCATCTCGTGCGAGCGGGAGTCCCAGATGCCCTTGAGCACCTCGAAGTAGCGCTCGGTGTAGGGGGCGAGCAGCTCGCGCTGGTCGGTCTGGACGAAGCCGGCGATGACCGCCTCCTGGACGGCGTTCGGCAGCTTGTCGGAGTCGACGACCGAGGCCCACGCCTCCGCCTTCGCCTCGGCGGTCGGGCGGGAGGCGCGGGCGGTGGCCGCGTGCCGCTCACCGGCCGCCGTCCGGTCCCGCTCGTACTCGCCCGCGATCTCCGGCTCGTCGAAGCGGCCCACGGCCGCGAGCCGCTGCACGAACGCCCAGCGCAGCTCGGTGTCGACGACCAGGCCCTCGACCGTCTGGGAGCCCTCCAGCAGGGCGTTCAGCAGGTCGAGCTGCTCCGGTGTGCGGGCCGTGGCGGCGAAGGCGCGCGCCCAGGCCAGCTGGTGGTCGCTGCCCGGCTCGGCGGAGCGCAGGTGGGCCAGCGTGGCGTCGGTCCAGCGGGTGAGCAGGGTGTCGCGCGCGGCCGGGTCGGCGTACTGGTCGACGGCCAGCTTCACCTGGCGGTGCAGCGACTGCACGACACCGATGTCGGACTCCTTGCCGATCCCGGACAGCACCAGGGACAGGTAGTCGCGGGTGGCGAGCTCGCCGTCGCGGGTCATGTCCCAGGCCGACGCCCAGCACAGGGCGCGCGGCAGCGAGGACTCGAAGTCGCCGAGGTGCTCGGTGACGACCGCGAGGGACTCCTCGTCCAGACGGACCTTGGCGTACGACAGGTCGTCGTCGTTGAGCAGGACGACCGCGGGACGGCGGCGTCCGGACAGCTGCGGCACGGCGGTCAGCTCGCCGTCCACGTCCAGCTCGATCCGGCCGTCGGCGGCGCGCACCAGCTTGCCGCTCGCCTCGTCCAGGTCGTACAGGCCGACCGCGATGCGGTGCGGGCGCAGCACGGGCTCGCCCTTGGCGCCGGCCGGCAGCGCGGGGGCCTCCTGGCGGACGGCGAAGGAGGTGATGACCCCGTCGGCGTCCGTCTCGATCTCCGGGCGCAGGATGTTGATGCCGGCCGTCTCCAGCCACTTCTTCGACCAGGTCTTCAGGTCGCGCCCGGAGGTCTCCTCCAGC
>NZ_BMVJ01000008.1:58790-65177 GCF_014650655.1 Streptomyces anandii JCM 4720 | reverse complement strand
GCGCCCAGCAGGTCGGTCAGGCGGGTGTTGCCGTAGGCGTGCCGCTTGAAGTACGCCTGCACGCCCCGGAAGAACTCGTCCATGCCGACGTACGCCACCAGCTGCTTGAGCACGGACGCGCCCTTGGCGTAGGTGATGCCGTCGAAGTTGACCAGGACGTCGTCCAGGTCGTTGATCTCCGCCATGATCGGGTGGGTGGACGGCAGCTGGTCCTGCCGGTACGCCCAGGTCTTCATGGAGTTGGCGAACGTGGTCCACGAGTGCGGCCAGCGCGAGCCGGGTGCGTGCGCCTGGCAGGCGATGGAGGTGTAGGTGGCGAACGACTCGTTCAGCCACAGGTCGTTCCACCACTCCATGGTGACCAGGTCGCCGAACCACATGTGGGCCAGCTCGTGCAGGATCGTCTCGGCCCGCACCTCGTACGCCGCGTCGGTCACCTTGGACCGGAAGACGTACTGGTCGCGGATGGTGACGGCGCCCGCATTCTCCATCGCGCCCGCGTTGAACTCGGGCACGAAGAGCTGGTCGTACTTGGCGAACGGGTAGGCGTGGTCGAACTTCTCCTGGAACCAGTCGAAGCCCTGCCGGGTGACCTCGAAGATCGCGTCGGCGTCGAGGAACTCGGCGAGCGAGGGCCGGCAGTAGATGCCGAGCGGCACCGACTGGCCGTCCTTCTCGTACACGCTGTGCACGCTGTGGTACGGGCCGACGATCAGCGCGGTGATGTACGTCGAGATGCGCGGCGTCGGCTCGAACACCCAGACGTTGTCCTGGGGCTCGGGGGTCGGCGAGTTGGACACGACCGTCCAGCCCTCGGGCGCCTTCACGGTGAACTGGAAGGTGGCCTTCAGGTCCGGCTGCTCGAAGGAGGCGAAGACGCGGCGGGCGTCGGGCACCTCGAACTGCGTGTAGAGGTACGCCTGGTCGTCGACCGGGTCGACGAAGCGGTGCAGGCCCTCACCCGTGTTGGTGTACGCGCAGTCGGCGACGACCCGCAGGACGTTGCGGCCCTCGAGCAGACCGGGCAGGGCGATCCGGGAGTCCTCGAAGACTTCGGCGGGGTCGAGCGAGTCGCCGTTCAGCGTCACCTCGTGGACGGCCGGGGCGACCAGGTCGATGAAGGACGCGGCGCCGTTCTCGGCGACGTCGAAGCGCACCGTGGTCACGGACCGGTAGGTGCCGCCCTCCTGCGCGCCGGAGAGGTCGAGATCGATCTCGTACGAGTCAACGGTGAGCAGCTTCGCCCGCTGCTGCGCCTCTTCGCGAGTCAGGTTTGTGCCAGGCACGCGGTCATCTCCTCGTGATGTGTGGGTGCGGTCATCCTTCCACGTCGCGCCGCAACTGAACGGGCGGTCACCGGCTGCCGGTGACCGCCCGTCCTCACGCGAGGCTCCTCGGGGCCCGCCCTACGCCGAACGGGCGCTCAGCTCCGCCGCCACCAGCTCCGCGATCTGCACCGCGTTCAGGGCCGCGCCCTTGCGGAGGTTGTCGTTGGAGATGAAAAGGGCGAGGCCGTTGTCCACCGTCTCGTCGCGGCGGATGCGGCCGACGTAGGACGGGTCCTGGCCGGCGGCCTGGAGGGGGGTCGGGATGTCGGAGAGGGCGACGCCGGGGGCGCCGGCCAGCAGCTCGGTGGCGCGCTCCACGTCGAGCGGACGCGCGAAACGGGCGTTGACCTGGAGGGAGTGGCCGGAGAAGACCGGCACGCGCACACAGGTGCCGGAGACCTTCAGCCCGGGGATCTCCAGGATCTTGCGGGACTCGTTGCGGAGCTTCTGCTCCTCGTCGGTCTCGTTCAGGCCGTCGTCGACGAGGTTGCCCGCGAAGGGCAGCACGTTGAAGGCGATGGGGCGCTTGTAGACGGCCGGCTCGGGGAAGTCCACGGCCGAGCCGTCGTGGGTCAGCTTGTCGGCGTCCGCCACGACCTTCTGGGTCTGGCCGTGAAGCTCGGCCACGCCCGCGAGGCCCGAGCCGGACACCGCCTGGTAGGTGGCGACGACCAGCGCCTGAAGGCCCGCCTCCTCGTGCAGCGGCTTGAGCACGGGCATCGCGGCCATCGTGGTGCAGTTCGGGTTGGCGATGATGCCCTTGGGGCGGTTCGCGACCGCGTGCGGGTTCACCTCGGAGACCACCAGCGGCACGTCCGGGTCCTTGCGCCAGGCGGAGGAGTTGTCGATCACCACGGCGCCCTGCGAGGCGACCTTCTCGGCCAGCGCCCTGGAGGTGGCGCCGCCCGCCGAGAACAGCACGATGTCCAGGCCGGTGAAGTCGGCGGCCGCCGCGTCCTCCACCGTCACCCCGTCCAGGACGGTCCCCGCGGAGCGGGCCGAGGCGAACAGGCGCAGCTCGGTGACCGGGAAGTCGCGCTCGGTGAGGATCCTGCGCATGACCGTGCCGACCTGACCGGTGGCTCCGACGATTCCGACCCTCACGGCGACTCCTTAGCGTGTGCTGCTGTACGTGCCTGTCCTGCCCGTGTGCTCGGCACAGGCCCTTCCATCATGCGGCCGACCCCGGCCCACGTGTCCAATTCTTTGCCCGGTGTGCCCGAGGAGTGGGACGGGCCCGGCCGGGCCCCGGTCGCGGAACTGCGGTGCTCACCCCGGACGAGCCGCAGATGTTCGTCCGGCGGGGCCCCCGTGCCGCAAGCCGTGCTGCCGTCGTCCCTGCCCGTCCCGTCCCGGCCCATACGGCGATGTGACGTACGCCTCTGCCGGCGTCTGATGCCTTTCGCCGCATTCCCTGAACTCCGTGCGGCCGCGGCGAACGTTTCGGGCCGCCGCCGCGTCGTAGGACTGACGCGGTGAGGGGAGGGCTTGTGCTGCGCAGAAGGGCGCGCCTCGGCCGGGAGGCGGCCGGCGGTGATCCGCTGGACGCGGCGCAGGAACGCCGGGTGCGGGCGGTGCTCGCGCTCGGCGGGGTGCCGCAGGCGGACCTGCCGGACGGGGTGCAGCAGGTCCGCCTGCGGCTCCTGGAGCGGGCCGCGAGCGGCCGCGAGGCCCCGCGCGACGTCTCCGCCTGGGCCGCGGTGGTCGCCTCCAACCTCGCCATGGACTGGCAGCGCGCCCGGCGCCGCCAGGACCGGCTCGGCGAGCGGCTCGCCGCCCTGCGCCCGCCGGAGCACACGGCCGGCGGCGAGGACACCCGGCTGCTCTCCCTCGCCGTGGCCCGGGGACTGGACGAGCTGCCCGACGCCCAGCGGCAGGTCGTCGTGCTGCGCTTCTACGCCGACCTGCCGGTCCGCTCCATCGCCGAGCAGCTCGGGGTGCCGGAGGGCACGGTCAAGAGCCGGCTGCACACCGCCGTACGTGCCCTGCGCGACCGGCTGCACCAGGACGAGGTGGTGTGAGATGACCGCCGGACACGAGCCGCACGAGCCCCACGAGCGGCCCCACGGGCCCTGCGGCCCCCGCGAGCGCGTCGACCCGCTGACGGCCGCCCTGACCGGCGAACCGCTGCCCCCGGGCGCGGAGGCGGACCCCGTGTACCTGGCTGCCCACCGGGCGGCCGCGACCGACCTCGCCCTGCTCCGTGAGCACCTGGAGCTCATCGCCGACGCGATCGCGGAACCGCCCGCTCCCGCACCCGAACCGCGGGCCCGCCGGGCGGGCGCGGTCCGGGTGCCCGGCCGGCGGTGGGCGCGTGGGCGCCGGCCCCGGACCCTCGCCCTGGGGGCGCTCGCCGCGGCCGCCGCCGCTTCGGCCGTGTTCGGGCTGGGGTGGCTCGTCTCGCAGGGCGCCGGAACCGGCCTCGACGCCGGGGGCAGTGCCGACAAGGAGGTCTCGAGCCGGGGCGCCGCGTCCGTGTTCGGCACGCCCGGCTACCTCGCCTGCGCGCGGCTCGTCGCCGAGGGCGACGTGCGGCGGGTGCAGCGGGTGCCGGGCAGCGACAGGGACCGGGTGACCCTGCGCGTGACCCGCTCGTACGAGCCCGCGAAGGCGGGATTGGAGGTCACCTTCCTGGTGGCGGAGCCGGCCGTTCCGGGGCAGGGCGACCACGTCCTCGTGGGGATCCCGCGCCATGCCGCCTCCCCCGACACCCTGGTCACCGGTGAGCGGGACATCGCCCCGCTGCGCGACCGGATCACCGGCGCGCTGGCGACCGCGCGCACCCTGACCTGCGAGCAGCCGTGAGCGGGCCGGCCGCGACGGTACCCGCCGTGACCGGTGCCTCAGCCGCGTGAGCGGGCGTAGTGGCGGGAGGCCTTGGCGCGGTTGCCGCAGGCGGCCATCGAGCACCAGCGACGGGTGCCGTTGCGCGAGGTGTCGAAGAAGTGCAGCACGCACGACTCGTGGGCGCAGGCCCGGATGCGGTCCGGCGCGGTGGTGAGCAGCTCCAGGTAGTCGCGGGCGGCGAGCCAGGCGGGTCCCCAGGACGGGTCGGCGAACTCGGGCCGCTCGACGGGGCCCCGCGCGGTGAGCCCGGCCCGGATGCGCCCGTGCGCGAGTACGGCGTCGACGAGCGGGGCCCCCTCCTCCGGTGAGCCGTCGACGGCCGCCTTCAGCGCGTCCCGCGCCTGGAGCAGATGCCGCAGCACGGCGGCGTCCGGCGCGTACTCCTCGTCCAGCCCGTTGGCCGCCAGCCACACGGCGAGGCCGTCGGGGCCGGTGAGCAGGTCCTGGAGGGAGCCGTCCCGGTTCCACCGCGTGTTGAGCAGGTCGAGCGCGAGGGGCTCGCCTGTCAGGGGACGGGGATCGCGGGCACCGGACATGGGACCACTCCTTCTCTGCTAACCCCTCAAGAGTAGATGACCGGTTGACCGCGGGCCAATCTAACCCTTAAATGGTCGATGACAGGTTAAGAAGTTCCGATCGTCATCGAACGAGGTGTCCCATGACCCTGCGCACCGGCCACATCGGCCTGAACGTCACCGACCTCGACCGCTCGCTCGCCTTCTACCGCGACGTGCTCGGCTTCTCCCTGCTGGCCGAGGGCAAGGAGGAGGGCCGCCGGTACGCCTTCCTCGGGGACGGCGAGGGGGACGGCGAGGGCGGCGGGCAGCCCGTGCTGACCCTCTGGCAGCAGGCCGGGGGCGCGTACTCCGGCGACCGCGCCGGCCTGCACCACCTCGCCCTCGCCGCCGGGTCGGTCGAGCGGGTCAGGGAGTACGAGGCGGCCCTGCGCGCGTACGGCGTGGAGTTCGCCCACGAGGGCGTGGTGGCCCACCGGGAGGGCTCGGCCTCGGGCGGGATCTTCTTCCACGACCCGGACGGCACCCGGCTGGAGATCTTCGCCCCGGAGGGCGCCGAAGGCGCACCGGCCCCGCACGAGTCCGCTCCGACCTGCGGCTTCTTCTAGAGATGGCCGCGCCGACAGAGATGGCCGCGACGACCGCAACCGGACAGGCTCTCCGCGCCGGGGACGGGATCTACCACGCCGGTTCCCGTGCGATGCAGGACCGGGTCGGCGTGCGCGAGGCGGCCGACCATGTCGGCCGGTCGGTGGGCCGGGGCATCAAACCGGTCGCCGCCGCCTTCCTGGAACTCCAGCCGCTGCTCGTCGCCGGCGCCGCCGACCCGGTGAGCGGCGCGGTCTGGGCCGCACCGCTGACCGGCGCCCCGGGCTTCGTCCGGGCCACGGGACCGCACACGATGTCGGTCACCGGCGGCGTGCCCGCCGACGACCCCCTCGCCCGCGCCCTCGCCACGCCGGGCACGTACACCGGAACCATCGCCCTCGACCCGCGCACCCGCCGCCGCATGCGCCTGAACGGCGTGCTGACCCCGACCCGCGCCGGCTTCGCGATCGAGGCGGACCAGGTGTTCTCCAACTGCCCCAAGTACCTTCAGCGAAGGGAGTCCTTTACATACGTCGACCGCACTCCCGGACAGAAACGCCGCGGCGCCGAACTTACGTCAGAACAGCGGGACTTCGTGGCCGCCGCCGACACCTTCTTCCTGGCCACGGCGCACGGCCGCGGCGCCGACGCGAGTCATCGGGGAGGCAACCCCGGTTTCGTACGGGTGACTTCGCCGCGCGAACTGCTCTGGCGCGACTACCCGGGCAACTCCATGTTCCTCTCCCTCGGCAACCTCTCGGCCGACCCGCGTGCGGGGCTCCTCTTCCTGGACTGGACGAACGGCACGACCCTGCAGCTCACCGGCGAGGCGCGCACCGAGTTCGGGGCGGACGGGGAGCGCCGGGTGCGCTTCACGCTCGCCGAGGCGGTCCAGCGGGACGCGGCGCTGCCGCTGCGCTGGGCTCCGCCCGAATACTCACCGGCCAACCCATTGCTGCCGTAACGTCACCGCATGCGCAAGGAGTTGAGGGTGGCGGCCTACGCCGTGTGTGTGCGGGACGGACGGATGCTGCTGGCCCGCTGGGTCGCCCGGGACGGCGCCCGCCGCTGGACCCTGCCGGGCGGTGGCATGGAACACGGCGAGGACC
>NZ_BMVJ01000008.1:48623-58769 GCF_014650655.1 Streptomyces anandii JCM 4720 | reverse complement strand
CCTACGACACGGTCGTGCGCGAGGCCGAGGAGGAGACCGGCTACACCGTCGAGCCGGTCGCCCTCCTCGGCCTCGACTCCATCCGCCGCGCCTACCCGCGCCCGCTGGGCGGTCAGGCCGACTTCCACGGCCTGCGCATCGTCTACGAGGGCCGTGTCACCGGCGGCGAACTGCGCCACGAGACCGGCGGCTCCACCGACATGGCCGCCTGGCACCCTCTGGAGGCGGTGCCCGGCCTGGAGCGGGTGGGACTGGTCGACGTGGGCCTGCGGCTGTGGCGCGAGCGGCCCGCCGCGGGCCGCCCCGTCACCCCGGACGGAACGGCTCTCCTGCCCCGCGAGATGAACGAGGAGTAGCGGCCCCGGGTCCGCCCGGCGAGCGGCCGCGAACGCGCCGGGTGCCCCGAGATCGACGTACGGCGATCGGCGTCGCCCGTTGCCGCCGCGTTCACGCACAGGTCATCCCCGCTGCCAAGCATCCGGTACGAGCGGGAGGTTCGCGTCCGCGAGCCCCCGCGACCACTGCCGACGCGTTCGCACCCGGGGAGAGAAGCGCCATGCCGCGCACACGCTCTGTCACCGCCTCCGCGCTGGGGGTCGACCGCCGTACCGTCCTCGCCGCCGCCGGGGCGGTGACCCTGACCGCGGGCGCGGGCTACGCCCTGCGTCCCACCGAGAGCCGCGCCGCCACGGCGGCCGGCACCACGCCGGCGGGCCCGTCCGGAGCCCCCGGCGTACCGCTCGCCGCCGCCCCCACCGCTCCCGCCACGCCCCTCGCCCCCTACACCGGGGGCACCACCCTCGACTCCGTCGCCACGCCCCGTGCCGGCGGCCCGTACCGGCGCCTGGGCGACGGGCCCGGCTGGAAGCGGCTCGTACGCGACGACCTCGCCGCCGCCAGGTCCGGGCGCGCCGGCCGCCGCACCACCCTGGCCGCGTTCGTGCAGTTCACCGATCTCCACCTGGCCGACACCCAGCACCCGCTGCGCGTGGAGTACCTGCGCTCCTGCGACAGCCACCTGTGGCGGCCGCACGAGGCGCTCACCGTGCAGGGCGCGATCTCGCTGGTGGAGCGGGTCAACGCGCTGCGCGCCGGGCCGGTCACCGGCTCCCCGCTGCGGTTCGTCATGACCACCGGCGACAACACGGACAACAACGCCCGGTCCGAGCTCGAGTGGTTCATGAAGGTGATGAGCGGCGGCCGGCTGCGCCCGGACTCCGGCGACCCGCGCCACTACGAGGGTGTGCAGAGCAGCGGGCTGAAGCTGTACTGGCAGCCCGACGCGGCCGTCCGCGACGCCGACAAGCAGCTCGGCTTCCCGCGCCTGCCCGGCTTCCTGGCCGCGGCGACCCGCGAGGTCACCAGCCCCGGCCTGCACATGCCGTGGTACTCCACGGTCGGCAACCACGACGCCCTCCCGCTCGGCATCTACGCGCCCGGCGACCCCTATCTCGCCGAGTACGCCGCCGGCGGCAGGAAGCTGATGAGCCTGCCGGCGGCCGAGGCGCGCAAGCTCCAGGACTCGATCAAGAACGCCAGGGACCCCCGGGGGGTGCGCCTGCGCGAGCTGCTCAAGGCCCACACCCGCGACATGCGCCCGGTCACCCCCGACGAGCGGCGTGCCCCGTACACCCCGGCCGAATATCTCGAGGCCCACCTGGACCCCGCCCACCGGGGCGCCGGTCCGGCCGGCCACGGCTACTCGGCGGCGAACCTGGACGCGGGCAGCCAGTACTACTCCTTCCGTGTCGCCGACGACGTCATCGGCGTCAGTCTCGACACCACCGACCCGGGCGGGAACTACGAAGGCTCCATCGGCACCGCCCAGCTCAAGTGGCTTGACCGCACGCTGCGGGACAACAAGGACTCCTACGCCGTCGTCTTCAGCCACCACACCAGCGCCTCCATGGAGAACACCCGCCCCGACCCGGCCCGCCCCGCCGAGCGCCGCCACGGCGGCCGGGAGCTGGTCGCCCTGCTCGCCGGCCACCGCAACGTGCTGGCCTGGGTGAACGGCCACATCCACAAGAACCTCGTCACCGCGCACTCCACCGCGGGCGGACACGCCTTCTGGGAGATCTCCACCGCCTCGCACATCGACCACCCGCACCTGGCCCGGATCGTCGAACTGACGGACAACAAGGACGGCACCCTCTCGCTGTTCACCACGCTCGTGGAGTCCGCCGCCCCGCACCGCACGGATTTCGCCGATCTCAGCCAGACCGGACTGGCCGCCCTCTACCGCGAACTCGCCTTCAACGCCCCGGGCGCACCGCGGAACCTGGCCGGGAGCGCGGCCGACCGGAACACGGAGCTGCTGCTCAAGAAGGACTGAAACGCGCCCAACTGGCGTACGAAAGGGCAACCTACCCGGGCCATCGGGACGTTCTTCCCTCCGACCGGGCCCTACGAAGGGGGATGTTCATGTCCGTACGCACGATCCTGGTGGGAGCGACGGCCGTCGCGCTCTCGGCGGCGCTGGCCGCACCCGCCCTGGCGGTGGCCGCCCCGGCGGGAACCGGCCGGCACGAGGCCACCCGCCAGGCGCTCCGGGCCGCGGTCGCCGCCGGCGCGCCCGGTGCGACCGTGACGGTGAGGGACGCCCACGGCAGCTGGTCCGCCACCGCGGGCGTGGGCGACCTGCGCACGGGGGCGCCGCGGTCACCGCTGGACCGCTACCGGGTGGGCAGCATCACCAAGACGTTCGTGGCCACGGTGCTGCTCCAGTTGGAGGCGGAGGGCCGGCTGTCGCTGGACGACACCGTGGACCGGTGGCTGCCCGGCGTGGTGCGCGGCCACGGCCACGACGGCCGCCGCATCACCGTCCGCCGGCTCCTCAACCACACCAGCGGCATCTACAACTACACCTCCGACGAGACCTTCGTCCGCGACCACTTCACCAAGGACGGCTTCTTCGAGCACCGCTACGACACCCTGCGGCCCGAGGACCTGGTGCGCGTCGCCATGTCCCACAAGCCCGACTTCGCGCCGGGCACGTCCTGGAACTACTCCAACACCAACTACGTCCTGGCCGGCATGGTGATCCGGCGCGTCACCGGGCACTCCTACGCCCAGGAGATCCGCCGCCGCGTCATCGAGCCGCTGCACCTGACGGCCACCTCCCTGCCGGGCACCCGCGCCACCATGCCCCGGCCCAGCAGCCGCGCGTACTCCAAGCTCGCGCCGGCCGCCACCACGGGCCCCACCTACGACGTCACCGGACTCAACCCCTCCCTGGCCTCCTCCGCCGGTGAGATGATCTCCGACTCGGCCGACCTGGACCGCTTCTACTCGGCGCTGCTGCGCGGCCGTCTGCTGCCGGTGCGCCAGCTCAAGGAGATGAAGACCACGGTGCCGGTGGCCGGCGTGCCCAACGTCGGTTACGGCCTCGGCCTGATGGCGCAGACCCTCTCCTGCGGGGTGCGAGTGTGGGGCCATGACGGCGGCATCCACGGCTCGGTGTCGTCAGCGGCCACCACGGCCGACGGCCGGCACTCCCTCGCCCTCAACCTCAACGGCGACTGGGCGGGCGGCGGGCAGCCGGTGCTGGAGGCCGAGTTCTGCGGGAAGCGGGCGCAGGAGAGGCCGACGGGCTCGCGCCGGCCGGCCTCTCCTCTCCCCTCCTGACAACGCCCCCCGGCGCTGCCCCGGTCCCCCCTACCGGGGCAGCGCCACGACGTACTCGGCCGGGTCCCGGTCGGCCGCCGCCATGAGGGCCGTGCGGACCACGGCCGCCTGCTGTTCGGGGGCGTCGCGCAGTTTCCTGGGCGTGATGTGGACGACCGTGATGCCCAGGCGTTCCAGGTGCTCTCGCTTGCGGGCGTACTGCGACCACTGCGCGTCCTCGTCCTGCCCCTCGCCCGGGCGCGGGGCGCGGGTGTCCAGCTCCACCGCGACCGCGGGCTCCGGCCAGTAGGCGTCCACGCCGCCCAGGCACGGGCCGCCGGGCAGCGCGAGGTCCACGTTCCACACCGGGTCGGGCAGCCCGTACTCGCGCACCATGCGGTAGAGGCGGTCCTCGGCGATCGCCCGGCCCTCGGCGAGCAGCGAGTCCACCGCGTCCACCACGTGCGGCCGGCCCAGCAGCCTGGCCTCGGTCAATTCACGTACCACGGCCGCCGGTTCGCAGTGGCCGCCGCGCACCGCCTCGGTCAGCAGCCGCCGTACCGTGGCCGCGTCCTTCAGCCTGGCCACGGCGTCGGCCAGGGCCCGCGGCACCGGCGCCACCGGCAGGCCGGTGACCGGCTCCGGCTCGGGCAGGCCGGCGGTGCGCACGATCCGAGCGCAGCCGGTCGAGCGCAGCCGGCGCATCCGCGGCACCAGCACGTCGATCGCCTCCAGGGACGGCAGTCCGGGGGCGGAGGCGAACCCGTGCAGGGTGAGGGCCGCCAGACCGGTGATCATGGCATCGGCGTACACCGGGCGGTGCGGCTGCCGCGCGGTCGGCTGGGCCGGCACCCCGGGGACCGGCTCGCGGTGGCGCGGGCGGGTGGCGTACATGAGCACCGCGTGCAGCCGTTCCTCGCTGGTCGGGGGGCCGGCATGGAGCAGGAAGACACCCGGCAGGAGCTGCTGCCAGGGCCCGCCGGCCCGGGACTGCTCGTTCGCCTCGGCCGCCGAGACCCCGTGAGCGCGCAGCTGCGCGGTGGTCATCAGGCGGCGGTGCACCTCGGCGAGGTGGCTGAGGGGGCGGGGGGAGAGCGGGGTGTTGTGGTTCATGCCGGGGGATTTCCCGCACCCGGTCCCACCTTTAACCGCTGTTACACGGCCGTCGACAAAGCCGGACAAGCTCGCCCTAAAGGACGGGTGTTCGGATGCCGAAAACCCCTGGTCCGCCCGCGAGAGGACCAGGGGTTACGGGGTATCTTGCCCGAATTTCGTAACGGTTACCGCGCGCCCGACCTTTGGCCAGAGCTACCGGCCGCCGCGTCGCACGCCTGGCCGCGCAGCGCACGCGCCAGATCGTCGCGGGCCTCCAGCACCAGCCGGCGCAGCGCCGGGGCCGCGCCCTCGTGCGCGGCCAGCCACGCGTCCGCCGCCGCGAGCGTCTCGGGCGAATCGTCCAGCGCCGGGAACAGGCCCCGGACCACGTCCATCCCGATCTGGATCGAGCGCTCGGTCCACACCCGCTCGATCGCCTCGAAGTACTTCTGCGTGTACGGCGCGAGCAGCTCGCGCTGCGAGGGCCTGACGAAGCCCGCGATCGTCGCCTCCACCAGCGCGTTCGACAGCGAGTCGGACTCCACCACCTGCGCCCACGCCTGTGCCTTGACCGCGGCCGAGGGCCGCGCGGCCAGGCAGCGCACCTGGTGCCGCTTGCCCGAGGCGGTGTCGTCCCGCGCGAGCTCCGCGGCCAGCGCCTTCTCGTCCGCGACCGCGCAGGTCGCCAGCGGCTCCAGGAACGCCCAGCGCAGCTCCTGGTCGACGTCGAGACCCTCGATCTCCTCCGTGCCGTCCAGCAGACCCTGGAGCAGGGCGAGGTCGTCGGGCCCGGATGCCACCGACGCGAAGAAGCGCGCCCAGGCCAGCTGGTGCTCGCTGCCCGGCTCGGCCTGGCGCAGCTCGGCCAGCGCGCCCTCGGCCAGCGCCTGCCCGCCGGTCTCGCGCCACTCGGGCGCCGCGTAGTGCACCAGCGCCGAGTCCGCCCACGCGTGCAGCATCTGCAGGACGCCGATGTCGCTCTCGCGGCCCGCGAAGCGCAGCACCAGGTCCACGAACTCCCGCGCCGGCAGCAGCGCGTCCCGGGTCAGGTTCCACAGCGCCGACCAGCACAGCGCGCGGGCCAGCGGATCGGTCAGCGCGCCCAGGTGCTCGCGCAGGGTGGCCAGCGAGGTCTCGTCGAGGCGGACCTTGCAGTACGTCAGGTCGTCGTCGTTGACCAGCACCAGCTCCGGCGCGTCCTGCCCGGCCAGCTCGGCCACCAGGGTCCGCGCGCCGTCCACGTCCACCTCGGCGCGCGCGTACCGCTCCAGCGCCCCGACCTGGGAGCGCCGGTACAGGCCCACCGCCACCCGGTGCGGCCGCAGCCTCGGATGCGACTCGGGCGCCTCCTGCACCACGGCCAGCTCCTCGATGCGGCCGTCCCGGCCCAGCAGTACCTGCGGGGTCAGCGAGTTGACCCCGGCGGTCTGGAGCCAGGCCTGCGCCCAGGCGCTCATGTCCCGGCCGCTGGTCTCCTCCAGGACCACGAGCAGGTCACCCAGACGGGTGTTGCCGTAGGCGTGCCGCTTGAAGTAGCGGCGGGCGCCCTCCAGGAACGCGTCCTGCCCGGCGTACGCCACCAGCTGCTTGAGCACCGAGGCGCCCTTGGCGTAGGTGATGCCGTCGAAGTTCAGCTTGGCGTCCTGCAGGTCGCGGATGTCCGCGGTGACCGGGTGCGTGGAGGGCAGCTGGTCGGCGCGGTAGGCCCACGCCTTGCGGCGGTTGGCGAAGGTGATCCAGCCGTCGGTGAAGCGGGTCGCGCCGACCAGCGCGAAGGACCCCATGAAGTCGGCGAAGGACTCCTTCAGCCACAGGTCGTCCCACCACTCCATGGTGACCAGGTCGCCGAACCACATGTGCGCCATCTCGTGCAGGATGACGTTGGCCCGCGCCTCGTAGGAGGCCCGCGTGACCTTGCCGCGGAAGATGTACTCCTCCCGGAAGGTCACCAGGCCCGGGTTCTCCATCGCGCCCAGGTTGTACTCCGGCACGAACGCCTGGTCGTACTTGCCGAACGGGTACGGGTAGTCGAAGTGGTCGTGGAAGAAGTCCAGGCCCTGCTTGGTCACCGCGAAGACGTCGTCGGTGTCGAAGTGCCTGGCCAGCCCCTTGCGGCAGAGCGCGCCGAGCGGGATCTCCAGCCGCGTGCCGTCCGCCAGCACCCGCTCGTAGGAATCCGTCACGTAGTGGTACGGGCCCGCCACCACGCAGGTGATGTACGTCGAGATGGGCTTGGTCTCCGCGAAGCGCCACACCCCGTCGTGCCGCTCGCCCGTCCCGTTGCCCCACACCGTCCACTCCTCGGGCGCGCGCACCTCGAAGCGGAAGGGGGCCTTGAGGTCGGGCTGCTCGAAGTTGGCGAACACCCGGCGGGAGTCGGCCGGTTCGTACTGGGTGTAGAGGTAGACCTCGCCGTCCTCCGGGTCGACGAAGCGGTGCAGGCCCTCGCCGGTGCGCGAGTAGGCGCACTGGGCGTCCACCACCAGCTCGTTCTCCGCGGCCAGGTCCTCAAGCAGGATGCGGGAGCCGTCGAAGACCTCGCCCGGGTCCAGGTCCTTGCCGTTGAGCGAGACCGCGGTGACGCTCGGCGCGAGAAGGTCGGCGAAGCTGGTGGCGCCCGGCTCGGCGCAGCGGAAGCGGATGGTGGTGACGGAGCGGAACGTCCGCGGCCCCTCGCCGCCGTGCTCGCCCACCGCGGAACGCACGTCCAGGGACACCTCGTACCCGTCGACGGACAGCAGGGCGGCCCGTTCCCGGGCCTCGTCGCGGGACAGATTCTCACCGGGCACGGGCGACTCCCTCAAGGACGTATCGGATCAGGACGTGACGTATCGAATATCGGACGCCAGGAACAGGACCGATCCTGCCATGCGTGCCTGACCTTGGGCAGCCGGGAATGCGACGCGGATCACCGGTGTTGCGTCTTGCGGACCGCATGGGCCCGTATGCGCCTTATCCAGAGGAGAGCCATGTCCGAGAGCGCGACCACGTCCGGCAAGACCCCCGTCGACTTCTGGTTCGACCCGCTGTGCCCGTGGGCCTGGATGACGTCCCGCTGGGTGCTGGAGGTCGAGAAGGTCCGCGACATCGAGGTCCGCTGGCACATCATGAGCCTCGCGGTGCTGAACGAGCCCAAGCTGGACGAGCTGCCCGAGGACTACCGCGAGCTGCTGACCACCAAGGCCTGGGCGCCGGTCCGCGTGGTGACCGCGGCCTGGCAGAAGCACGGCGAGGACGTCCTCGGCCCGCTCTACACCGCGCTCGGCACCCGCTTCCACAACCGCGGCGAGGGCCCCACCCGCGAGGCGATCGCGGCCGCCCTGGACGAGGTGGGCCTGCCCGCCGGATTGATCGAGTACGCCGACCAGGAGGACTTCGAGTTCGACGCCGAGCTGCGCGCCTCGCACAAGGAGGGCATCGAGAAGGTCGGCCAGGACGTCGGCACCCCGGTGATCGCGGTGCCCGGCTCGGACGGCGAGCAGATCGCCTTCTTCGGCCCGGTGGTCACCCCCGCGCCCAAGGGCGAGGAGGCGGCCCGCCTGTGGGACGGCACCCTCGCGGTCGCCTCCGTCCCCGGTTTCTACGAGATCAAGCGCACCCGCACCGCGGGACCCGACTTCAGCAACCTGTAGGTCCCGCCCACGAAACGGGAGACCCCCGCGAGTCCTGTCCTCGCGGGGGTCTCCTTCTTTCCGTCCGCCCGCGTGAACGCCGGCACGCCCCAGCCGGAGCCCTGGGTGGTGGCCGCCGGTGCCGCCCGCGGGAAGCCTCGCGGCGGGGGTGTCAGCCCCGGGTGGTGCGGGCGCGCTGCCAGGCCAGGCCCACCGCCGCCAGGACCAGCGTCATCGCACCGGTCGAGTACAGCTGCACCCGGGTGCCGGGCTCCCGGGCCATCAGCACGAACACGGTCGCCATGCCGGCCAGCGCCACCCAGGTCAGCCACGGGAACGCCCACATCCGCACGACCAGCCTGTCCGGGGTCTCGCGCTCCAGCCTGCGCCGCAGCCGCAGCTGCGAGACGGCGATGAAGATCCACACCACCAGGATCACCGCGCCGATCATGTTCAGCAGCCAGGGGAAGACGTCGTCGGGCCGCCAGTGGCTCAGCAGCACACAGCCGAAGCCGAACACGCTGGAGACCAGCACGGCCACCCGCGGGACCCCGCCGGACACCCGCGCCAGCCCCTTCGGACCGAGCCCGCGCTCGACCAGCGAGTACGCGATGCGCGAGGAGCCGTAGATGTTCGCGTTCATCGCGGAGAGAAGGGCCACCAGCACGATCACGTTCATCAGCTGACCGGCACCGGGAATGCCGAGGCGGTCCAGCGCGGCGACATAGGGACCCTTGTCGACGACGTCCGCCGCGTTCCACGGGACCAGGGTGACGATGACCGCCATCGAGCCGACGTAGAACAGGGCGATGCGCCACATCGCGGTGCGCACCGCGCTCGCCACGCCCCGCACCGGGTTCTCCGACTCGGCCGCCGCGATGGTGACCGTCTCCAGGCCGCCGTAGGCGAAGACGGAGGCGAGCAGACCGGTGATCAGGCCCTGGCCGCCGTGCGGCAGGAAGTCGGTGAGGTGGGAGGCGCCGGGGGAGTCGGTACCCGGCAGCACACCCGCCACGGCGAGCGCGCCCAGCACCAGGAACAGCGAGATCGCGCCGACCTTCAGGGCCGCGAACCAGAACTCGAACTCGCCGAAGTTGCGCACCGCGGCGAGGTTCGCGCCGCAGAACACCACCATGAAGAGCGCCACCCACGCCCACTGCGGCGTGCCCGGCAGCCAGCCCGTCACGATCTTCGCGGCGCCGATGCCCTCCAGGCCCACCGCCGTGCACAGCAGCACCCAGTACGACCAGCCCGCGGTGAAGCCCGCCCACGGCCCGAACGCCCGCTCGGCGTGCGCGGAGAACGAGCCCGACGATGGGTACGCCGCCGACATCTCCCCCAGCATCCGCATCACCAGCATCACCAGGACACCGGAGAGCGCGTAGGCGAGGACGATCGAGGGCCCGGCGGCGGCGATGCCCGCGCCGGAGCCGACGAACAGGCCGGCGCCGATGACGCCGCCGAGCGCGATCATCGACAGATGGCGCTGCTTGAGACCGTGGGACAGGGTGGCGCCGGCCGCCCGCTCGGGCGTCTCGACGGTGGTGCTGCTGTTCGGCATGTGCGCGGCTCGTCCAGTGGGGGGAGTGGGGGTGGGCAAAACGCCGCACAGTCTGCTCGGCCGCCCCGCCCGCGCGGGGAGGCCGACCAGCATCCGGACGTCCGCGGTGCGGACGGTGAACGGCCCGTTACGCGGCGGCCGCCGGCCCGGCCACGCTCGTGTAGTGCGAGGCGTCGCCCTCGATCGAGTAGCTCTCCTTGCCCTCGGTGCCGACCGGCACGTCACCGGCGACGGTCACCCGGTTCAGCCGGCGGGGCAGTCCGTCGTAGTTGT
>NZ_BMVJ01000008.1:46915-48595 GCF_014650655.1 Streptomyces anandii JCM 4720 | reverse complement strand
CGATGGCGTAGTGCTGGGTGATGCGGTTGTCGAACAGCACCAGCTGGTTCCGGGACCAGCGCCAGCGCAGCACGTTCTCCGGGCGGGTGACGTAGGCCTGGAGCAGGTCCAGGATCCGCCGCGACTCCGGCACCGACAGGCCCACGAGGCGCTGCGCGAACCCGCCGATGAACAGCCCGCGCTCACCTGTCAGAGGGTGCACGCGGACCACGGGGTGCGCGGTGCGGTACTTGATGGAGGTGAACTGGGCCCGCTGGGCCGCCTTCTCCTCGTCGACCGACTCCTCGGGCACCGCGTAGTCGTAGTCGTTGGTGTGCTCCGCCCACAGGGTGTCCGCCAGCCGGCGCAGCGGCTCCGGCAGGTCGCGGTAGGCCGCCGCCGCGTTGGCGATCAGGGTCTCGCCGCCGTACGACGGGACGGTGATGCTGCGCAGGGTGCTGGCCTGGGGCGGGTTGAGCACGAAGGTGACGTCGGTGTGCCAGTGGTTGGCCCGGCCCCGCTCGCTGTCCACCGGCAGGACGTTGGGGGCGCCCTCCACGGCCGGTACGGTCGGGTGGGCGGTGGTGAGCTCGCCGAAGTGGCGGGCGAAAGCCTCCTGGCCCGCGTCGTCCAGGCGCACGTCGTCGAAGACGAGCGCCTTGTGGACGTTGAGGGCCTCGCGGACGGCGGCGACCGTCTCCCGGTCGAGCGGCCGGGCGAGGTCGACGCCGGTGACCTGGGCGCCGATGGTCGCGGTGATCTTGCGGGTCTCGATGTCTGCCATGGCGGACGTTCCTTTCAGACGGGTGCCGGAGCGGCGGTGTACTGGTTGGCGGGGCGGGGCAGGCCGTAGCGCTCGCGCAGGGTCTGCCGGGGGCCGTACTCGGTGCGCAGCAGGCCGCGGGCGCGCAGGACCGGGACGACGTGCTCGACGAAGGCCTCGAGGCCGGAGGGCAGCACCGCGGGCATGATGTTGAAGCCGTCGGCCGCGCCTTGGGTGAACCACGTGCCGATGGCGTCCGCGACCTGCTCCGGCGTGCCGGCGAAGGTGAGGTGGCCGCGCCCGCCGCCGAGCCGGCCGATCAGCCGGCGCACGGTCAGCCGCTCGCCGCGGGCCATCCCGACCACCAGCGTGTAGCGGCTCTTGGCGCCCTCGATCGCGGACTCGGGCGGCAGGTCCGCGGGCAGTTCCCGGTCCAGTTCGAGGGTGCCCGGCTCCAGGTGCAGCAGGCTCTCCAGACGGGCCACCCCGTGCTCGTGCACGATGTGGTCCTCCAGCTCCCGCTCCGCGGCCAGCGCCTCGGCCTCGGTGGAGCCGACGACGGGCACGATGCCCGGCAGCACCTTGATGTGCCCGGGGTCGCGTCCGGCCTTCCGCGTACGGGACTTGAGGTCGGCGTAGAAGGCCTGCGCGCCGGCGAGGGTCTGCTGCGCGGTGAACACCGCCTCCGCGTACCGGGCGGCGAACGCCTTGCCGTCCTCGGAGGAGCCCGCCTGCACCAGCAGCGGGTAACCCTGGGGCGTGCGCGGCACGTTGAGCGCGCCCTCCACGCTGAAGTACGTCCCCCGGTGCCGGGGCGGGTGAATCTTGGCGTCGTCGCCCCACACCCCGGCCGCCTTGCCGGCGACGACCGCGTCGTCCTCCCGGCTGTCCCACAGCTTCAGCGCCACGTCCAGGAACTCCGCGGCGCGCGCGTACCG
>NZ_BMVJ01000008.1:40690-46884 GCF_014650655.1 Streptomyces anandii JCM 4720 | reverse complement strand
TTCGGCGTGCGCGGGCTCGGCGTCCAGGCCGAAGTTGCGGGCGGCCTCGGCGCCGGCGGTGGTGACGATGTTCCAGCCGGCCCGGCCGCCGCTGAGGATGTCCAGCGAGGCGAACTTGCGGGCCAGGTTGTAGGGGGAGTTGTAGGAGGTGGAGGCGGTGGCGATCAGGCCGATGTGCTCGGTGGCCGTCGCCAGCGCGGTCAGCAGTGTCAGCGGCTCCAGCGCGCCGGCCGGCCGCTGGGCGAGGTTGCTCCACAGCTGCGGCCCGTCGGCCAGGAACAGCGAGTCGAAGGTGCCGCGCTCGGCGATCCGGGCGAGGTTCACGATGGGGGTGCCCCCTGCTCGTTGAGAGCTTGGGGGAGCGCGAGGTCGACGTGCGCGTACGGGTCGCTCTCCGGCAGCCGCCACGACGCCTCGTGGTGGCCGGTGTTCATCAGGAACGCGTTCAGGTGCAACTGGCGGGTCATGCGAGATCCTCCGTGACGCCCAGCGCGGCCAGCAGCCGCTCCCGGTACTCGCCGAGCAGCGGGTCCCGGTAGGAGCGCGGGTGCGGGCGGTCGATGGTCAGGTCGAGGCCGATACGGCCGTTCTCGAGGACGAGGACCCGGTCGGCGAGCACGATCGCCTCGTCCACGTCGTGGGTGACGAGCAGCACGGACGGCCGGTGGCGCTTCCACAGCTCCCGCAGCAGGCCGTGCATCCTGATCCGGGTGAGCGCGTCGAGGGCGCCGAACGGCTCGTCGGCAAGGAGCAGCTCCGGCTCGCGGACCAGGGAGCGGGCGAGCGCGGCGCGCTGTGCCTCGCCGCCGGACAGCTCGCTCGGCCAGGCCCGCTCACGGCCCGCGAGGCCCACCTCGGCGAGGGCGGCCCGGCCGCGTTCGGCGGCCTCCTTGCCTTCGGCGCCGAGCAGCACGTTGTCCAGCACCCGGCGCCACGGCAGCAGCCGCGAGTCCTGGAAGACCACCGACACCCGCTCGGGGGCGGTCAGTTCGCCGCCACCCTCGACCTCGTGGTCCAGGCCCGCCACGGCCCGCAGCAGCGTGCTCTTGCCGGAGCCGCTGTGCCCGAGCAGGGCGGTGAACTGGCCGGCCGGGAGCTCCAGGTCGACGCCGTCGAGGACGGTGCGCCCGTCGAACGACCGGGTCAGGCCCGCGAGGCGGACGGCGGGGGCGGTCAGCTGTTCAGTGTGCGGCGCCACGACAGCACCCTCCGTTCGACGAGACGGACCGCGCTGTCGGAGACCAGGCCGAAGACGCCGTAGATCAGCAGGCCGACGAGGATGACGTCGCTCTGGCCGTAGTTGGTCGCCTGGAACATCATGTAGCCGAGTCCGCTGGTGGCGTTGATCTGCTCCAGCACCACCAGGCCCAGCCAGGACCCGGTCACCCCGAGCCGCAGGCCGACGAAGAAGCCGGGCAGCGCGCCGGGGACGACGATCCGGCGGACGAAGGCGAGCCTGGACAGGCCCTGCACCTCGGCCAGTTCGACGAACCGGCTGTCGATGCCGGACAGCGCGGCGTGCGTGTTCAGATAGACCGGGATGTAGACGACGATCGCGATGATCGCGATCTTGAAGGTCTCGCCGATGCCCAGCCAGAGGATGAACAGCGGGATCAGACCGAGGGTGGGGATCGCCCGGTTGAGCTGGACCGTCCCGTCGATCAGCGCCTCGCCGACCCGGCTGAGCCCGGAGGCGAGCGCGAGCACCACACCGGCGGTCAGACCGATGGCGAAGCCGTAGGCGGCCCGGCGCAGCGAGGTCGCCACATCGGTGGCCAGCGTGCCCTCGGTCCACAGGTGTCCCGCGGTCCGCAGCACCGTCCAGGGCGCGGGGATCGCGCCGGGGTCGAGCCGCCCGGCGGCGGAGGCGGCGGCCCACAGGGCCAGCACCGCGAGCGGTCCGATCAGCCCGGCGGCGGGCAGGCGCTTGCCGGGGGACAGGCTCCGGCGGGTCCGCCGCCGTACGCCCGGGGCGCCGGCCGCCGGGGGCGGGGCGGCGGCCGCGCTCGTGGTCGTGGTGGTCGTCGTGGACACGGTGCTCACCTCCGGTACTGGGCCGCCACGACCCGGGCCGCGATGGACTCGAAACGCCGGTCGAAGAGCGCGTCGACCTCGAACCGCTTCACGAAGCCGCCCTCGGCGAGCAGGTCGGCGGTCTCCTGCTCCCACTTGATCGCCTCGTCCCAGCGGGGCGGGAACAACGGCTTGTTGGCGAGGCGGGTGATCGCCTCGGCCTGCGCGAGGCTCAGGTTCTGTGTCTTGACGTAGAACTCCCGGTTCCAGGCGTCCGGGTGCTCCCACTGCCACACCAGGCCCTGGGCCCACTGCGGGATGTACGCGGCGACCGCGGCCGCCTTCGCCCGGTCGGCGAGCACGGAGACCGGTGCCCACAGCAGGTTGAGCAGATCGACCACGTCGGTGGGGATGGTGCGGGCCCCCTTCGGGCCGTACTGCTTGAGATAGGCCGGGGCCTGGCTGTTGCCGAGCGGGGCCACGTCCACCTGGCCGGACCGCAGCGCGGTGAGGAACTGGTTGCTGGTCAGCGGGACCAACTCGACCTGGTCGTAGGTCAGTCCCGCCTCCTTCAGCGCGCGCAGCAGCACGACGCCCTGGGCCTGTCCCTGCGAGAACGCGAGCTTCCTCCCCTTGAAGCCGGCCACCGTGCGGATGTCGCTGCCGGGCCGGGTGGCGAAGAGGTAGTTCGGCTTGCGGGTCAGGTTGATCGCGACGATCTTCGCGTCGTAACCCTGGTAGTGCGCCTGGATCGGCGGGATGCCCGCGTTGTTGGCGAGGTCCAGGGACCTGGCGCGGAAGGCGTTGATGACATCGGGGCCGGCGCCGACGTTCAGCCAGTTCGACACGGTGAACGGCAGCTTCGGCAGTCCCGCCAGCCTGAACTGCAGTTGCTGCACGTTCTGGTAGGACGCGATCTTCAGGCTCGTGCCGGCCGGGACCTTCCCGGCGAGCGGCGCGGACAGGTCGGCGGCGGACGACCTGGACGCGGCGGCGCTCGATCCGGCGCATCCGCCGAGCCCGGCCGTCGCGGCGGCCACCCCGATCAGCGAGGTGAGGAAAAGACGCCGGTCGTAACCGGACGTGGGCGCGGAGGGCATGGGAGTACTCCCTGGGTTCACAAAGCGGTCACAAAACGGGAAGGCATACGGAATTCCGCACCCGGCGCGGGCGGTGATCGGGAAATGGAATTCGCGCAGAAAAGACAGAACCGGAGGTCGAAGGCGCTCCGGGGCGCGTCAACGTGTCAGCGACAAAGGGTGCGACAGCTCGTGAGCGGGCTCATGGACACGATATTCCAGGCCTCGCGCAACCCCTGTCAACATTCGAAGTTTCTGAATTAATTAACTTCGTGTGAAACGGCCAGCGGATCCCGGTACAGCGTGTCCAGCGCCACCGCACCGCCCGCCACGGCGAGCACCGAGTCCCCGAAACCGGTCGGCACCACGTCCGTCGCGCGCCGCGCCCCCGCCTCGTCCCGGAGCGCCGCCAGACAGTCCTCCCGGCGCATCGCGCCGACCTCGGTGACGATCACCGTCTCGGGGTTGAGCACGTCCAGCAGCAGCCCCACCGCACGGCCGGTCATCCGGGACCGCTCCACCAGCAGCCGTACCGCCCTCAGGTCCCCGGCCGCCGCGGCGGCCACCAGCCGCATCGGATCGCCCCCGTCGGCGATCCCCGCCTCGCGCCCCCGCCGGCACAGCGTCCGCTCGCTCAACTCCGCCTGGAGGCAGCCGGTGCGCCCGCACTCGCACGGCTCGGTGCCGCCCCTGAGCGGCAGATGCGCGATCGCGCCCGCCTGGGACCGCGGCCCGTGGTGCACCTCGTCGTTGGTGGCGAAGGCCGCGTCGACCACATTGCCGGCGAACAGGTGCAGCACGCTGCGGCTGCCCCGCGCCCGCCCGAACAGGCGCTCGGCGTTGACCAGCGCCCGCGCGTGACCGTCCACCCGCACGGGCAGCCCGGTGCGCGCCCCGAGCACGTCCCGCACCGGCACGTCCCGCCAGCCGAGCAACGGATGCCGTACGACCGTCCCCGTGTCCCGGTCCACCCAGCCGCCCGCCGCGAACCCGATCCCGAGCACACCGCGGCCCGCCGCCCGCGCCCCGGCCACCAGCGCACCGATCCCTTCGGCGGCCCCGGCCAGCACACGCGCGGGCTCCACCCCGCCGGTGTGCTTCAGCCGCCGTCCCGCCACCACCCGGCCGCGCAGGTCCAGCAGCGCCACCGTGGTGCACGGCACCGCCACGTGCACCCCGCCCACCAGGAGCCGCCCGTCGTCCACGTCGACCGGCACATGCGGCCGGCCCACCCTGTTGGAGCGCCGGGGCGCGTCCGACTCCCTTATCAGGCCGAGTCCGGCGAGCCGGGCACAGTGGTCCGTCACGGAGGCCGGGGACAGCCCGGTGAGACGGGCGATGGTGCTGCGCGCCACCGGCCCGTGCTCCAGCACGGAGCGCAGCACGACACTGGAACTGGTCCGGCGCCGGTCGCGGTCGGCGGCGCGGGGAACGGGGGACGTCAACGTGGCTGCCGCGGTACGGGACATGGGGAACTCCCTGGGGAACGGGTCCGACACTGCGCTGGCTGCGGGTGCGCGCGTGCCGGAGCCCGCCGCTACCCGCGGCGGCGACATGTGGCCGTGCCCTGGCGTCGCAGGTCGACGTAGCGACGCGACGAGAAGAACCGGGACTGGGCGACCATGCGCCCGAAGCTAGCAAAAGCGCCCACCGCTGCCCAGACGGCGACCGACCGGCGAGACGGCGGCCGCGGCGGCGGGCCCCGGCCGCCCGGCCGTTTGGTGGGAACCCACAGTCGCCGCACGCCGGCCGACGTGGCGGAAACCGCCCCACCTCAGTGACCGGCATCACGTCGTCAGGGGTGTACGCCCCCCGCTTTGTGCGAAGTTGACCAAGCGTCCGTTCCACCCTTTGTCGAGCGCTGACGGTGATCGGCGCGAGCGGGCTGGGATAGCGTCGCGATGTCCCGAACTGCCCTCACCCCGCGGAGTCCCCATGAGCACCGCTGCCGCCGCCCCCGCCCGCACCGGGTCGGTCCTCGCCGACCTGCTGCCGTCCACCAGGATCTCCGACCGGGTCAGGGACGTCGCGCTCGTGGCCGGCGGCGCCGCGCTCACCGGGCTCGCCGCCCAGATCTCCGTGCCCGTGCCCGGCTCCCCGGTGCCGGTGACCGGCCAGACCTTCGCCGCCCTCCTCGTCGGCACCTCGCTCGGCGCCGGCCGCGGCTTCCTCGCCCTCGCGCTGTACGCGCTCGCCGGCACCGCGGGCGTGCCGTGGTTCGCCGGCGGCGCCTCCGGCGCGGGTGCCCCCTCCTTCGGCTACATCCTCGGCATGCTGCTCGCCTCCACCCTCGTGGGCGCGCTGGCCCGCCGCGGCGCCGACCGGAGCGTGTGGCGCACGGCGGCCACCATGGTGCTGGGCGAGGCGGTCATCTACGCGGTCGGCGTGCCCTACCTCGCCCTGGCCACCGGTATGTCCGCCTCCGCCGCCGTCGCGGCCGGCCTCACCCCGTTCCTGATCGGCGACGCGCTGAAGGCCGCCCTCGCGATGGGCGCGCTGCCCACCGCCTGGAAGCTCGCGGGCCGGCGCTGACGCGCCTCTGACCAAGCGTCAGGGCGGCCGGGGTGAGCTGATCACCCCGGCCGCCCTTCCGCATACCCGGCCTCGCGGCCTCGCGGCCGGTCAGGTCCGGTGGGGGCGTGGTCGTCGGGCGGACCACCACAGGCCCGCCGCGCCCGCGGCCACCAGCGCCGCGCCGCCCGCGCCCAGCGGCAGCAGGTCACGGCCCGCGCCCGTCTTCGGCAACTGGTCGCCGCCCGGCGCCACCGGCTTGTTGTCGGTGCCCAGCAGCAGCGGCGTGACCGGGGCGTTGGGCGACGGATTCACCGTGCCGAACGGCACCGGACCCTGCTGCCAGTAGGTCTTCTTCCCGTCGGCGGTCTGCACCGGCAGGCAGATCCTCCCCTCCTTGCCGAGGTCGTACGACGCCTCGACCACGTACGACTTCGACTTCCCGGCGGCCAGCGGGCCGGTCCCGCAGCTGAACCCGCTGTTCGAACCGGGCGGCAGGTCCTTTTCCGCAATCGCCGAGCAGCCCGCCACATTCGTGATCCTCAACCCGTCGAAACCGACGACCAGAAGTTTGAGGTCACCGCTGTCCTT
>NZ_BMVJ01000008.1:34584-40661 GCF_014650655.1 Streptomyces anandii JCM 4720 | reverse complement strand
CGTCCCTTCGTTGCGCACGGTGGCATTGATCACCGTATTCTTCGAACCGTTGTCGACCGAGATCTTCTTCGGCAGCAGCGTGGTCACCTTCACACCCGCGGGCGCCTTGTCGACGGCCTTTCCCCCCTGGCCGCTCATCGGTTGCTGATCGTTCGCGACGGCGGTGCCGGAAAGGATCAGCACCGCCGAAAAAGATGCGGTGACCAGTGATCCCGTGACGGCCGTCAGTGCGGACACACGACGAGAACTCATGTTCGTCCCCCTTGGCTGCGCCTGAATTCGCAGTACTTGAAGAGGTACCACAAGATTTCTCCGCACTATGCTGGGACGGCCTCAAGTGTGACCATCGTGTGGCAATGCGCATGGCCCGGAGGCAGTCGTTGAGGGGGTGCAGCGAATTGCCGGGGAATTCGATGAGCGGCGGTGTTCCGGGGCTGCTCGTGGCGGGACGGTACCGGTTGGCCGAGAGTATCGGCCAGGGGGGAATGGGGCGGGTGTGGCGAGCCGTCGACGAAATCCTCCACCGGCGGGTAGCGGTGAAGGAGATGCGCATCGACGGGGTCGACCAGGAGGACAGCCGCACCCGCCGTGAACGCACCCTGCGCGAGGCCAGGGCCACCGCGCGGATCGACCATCCGGGGGTGGTGCGCGTCTACGACGTGGTCGACGAGGGCGAACGCCTCTGGATCGTCATGGAGTTGGTGCCCGCCCGGTCACTGGAACGCCTGCTGGCGGACGACGGCCCCCTGAGCCCCGGGGAGACCGCCCGTATCGGCCTCGGCCTGGTGTCGGCGCTGCGCCAGGTCCACGCCGTGGGCGTGCTCCACCGGGACATCAAGCCCGGCAACGTCCTCGTCGAGAGCGGCGGCGGACGGCGCGTCGTTCTCACCGACTTCGGCATCGCCGCGATCCAGGACGCCAAGGCGCTCACCATGGTCGGCATGCTCGTCGGCTCCCCCGACTACATGGCTCCCGAACGCGTCTCCGGCCGCCCGCAGGGTCCGCCGTCCGACGTGTGGTCCCTCGGCGCCACCCTGTGCGCGGCCCTCGTCGGGCGCTCCCCGTTCTCCCGCGACACCACGCTGGCGACCCTGCACGCGGTGCTCTACGAGGAGCCCCGACTGCCGCCCGCCGCCGGCCCGTTGAGCGAGACCCTGGCGGCCCTGCTGGTCAAGGACCCGGAGGCCCGCCCGGCCCTGGACGCCCTGGAGTCCGCCCTGCGCCCGGTGGCGTACCCGCCCCCGACACCGACACTCGCGGTGCCGGGTCCTACGCGGGTTTCCCACGGCCCCGGGGGCACCGGCCCGGCGTCCACGCCCATGGTGGGACCGGGACCGGGACCTGAACCGGGGCAGGGACCGGCACCGTCACCGGCACCGGAATCCGCACCGGCACCGGAGCGGGCCCCCGCCCGGCCGGCCGGCCGGGGACACCGGCCGTGGCTCCGCGTTGCCGCGGGCGTGCTGGTCGCCGGGGCGGTGCTGGGCGCCGTACTGGCCCTGCTGCCGGACGGCACGGCCGAGCGGCACGACTCGTCGACAGGAACCGCGGGCTCCTCCGCCTCCGTGTCGCCCTCCGCGTCCCCCTCCTCCTCGCCCACCGTCGAGGGCACATCGAGGCCGCCGAGCGTTCCGCCGGGCGCGCACCGGGAGGCGGGAGGGTTCGCGTGGGCGACACCGAAAGGATGGCGCAGGGACGTGAAGACGGGCGCGGAGGTGCACTACACCTCGCCGGACGGCGGGCAGGAGCTGGCCGCCAAGTCCTCGCTGGCCCGCGGGGACCTCATGGAGACGTGGCGCACCTCGGAGCAGAACGCCCACCAGGGACAGGACTACCGCAAGATCCGCCTGGAACGTACGACGTTCCACGGCCGCCCGGCGGTGGTGTGGGAGTACACCTTCACGCTCGGGGGCGCCGAGTGGCACGCGAGGCTGCTGGGCTTCGACGCGGACGGCAAGTCGTACCAGGTCAACACCTGGTACCGGCCGGACGGGGAACCGCGGGCCCTGGCGACGTACGAGAGGGTCAAGGACAGCTTCACGGTCCTTTGAGGAAGAGGACAAGAAGAAGGGAGGGAGCCGCCCCCGAGGACGGCTCCCTCCTTGCGGATCACCGCCGCCGGCGTCAGCCGGCCGCCGGGACCTTCTCGACGTCGTCGTCCGGCGCCGTCGCGGCCGGGGCCCGGCCGCCGCCCCGGACCTTCTGCTTGACCACGGCGAGGACGAGCACCACCGCCGCGACCAGCAGTGACAGCAGTACGGTCTCGCGGCCGTCGTGCTCGGTGTCGGTGAGCATGTAGCCGAGGACGAAGACGATCAGCGCGGCCGTCGCCCAGGTCAGGTACGGGTACAGCCACATCTTCACGACCAGCTTCTCCGGCGCCTCACGCTGGATGATCCTGCGCATGCGCAGCTGCGAGAAGCAGATCACCAGCCAGACGAACAGGGCGACCGCACCGGAGGAGTTGACGAGGAAGAGGAAGACGGAGTTCGGGAACTTGTAGTTGAAGAACACCGCGAGGAAGCCGAAGGCGACCGACACGAGGATGGCGGTACGCGGCACTCCGCGCTGGGTGGTCCGTGCGAAGCCCTTCGGGGCGTCACCGCGGGCGCCCAGCGAGAAGGCCATGCGGGAGGCGGTGTAGAGGCCGGAGTTGAGGCAGGACAGCACCGAGGTCAGCACGATGAAGTTCATGATCTGACCGGCGTGCGCGATGCCGAGGGAGTCCAGGGCCGCGACGTAGGAGCCCTTGTCGGTGATCGACTTGTCGTCCCAGGGGATCAGGGAGACGACGACGAGGATCGAACCGAGGTAGAAGACGGCGATGCGCCAGATGATGCTGTTGGTCGCCTTGGTGACCGCGCGCTGCGGGTCCTCGGACTCGCCCGCGGCGAGGGTGGCGATCTCGCTGCCCATGAAGGAGAAGACGACGAGCAGCACACCGGTGAGGATGGAGCCGGGGCCGTGCGGCAGGAAGCCGCCGTGGTCGGTGAGGTTGCCGAAGGACGCCTGGTCGGCGTGGACGCCGGGCAGCACGCCGAAGACGGCCAGCAGACCGATGACGATGAACGCGGCGATCGCGACGACCTTGATCCCGGCGAACCAGAACTCGAACTCGCCGTAGGAGCCGACGGAGGCCAGGTTGGTGGCGGTCAGCACCAGCATGACGATGAGGGCCCAGCCCCACTGAGGTACGGCGGGCACCCACTCGGAGAGGATCTTGGCGCCGGCGGTGGACTCCACGGCCAGCACGACGACCCAGAAGAACCAGTAGAGCCAGCCGATGGAGAAGCCGGCCCAGCTGCCGAGCGCGCGGTCGGCGTGCGCGGAGAAGGAGCCGGAGGTGGGGTTGGCGGCGGACATCTCGCCGAGCATGCGCATCACGAGGACGACGAGCGTGCCGACGAGGGCGTAGGAGAGCAGGATGCCGGGTCCGGCGGTGGCGATGCCGGAGCTGGAGCCCACGAAGAGGCCCGCGCCGATGACACCGCCGATGGCGATCATCGTCAGGTGCCGGTTCTTGAGTCCGGCCTGGAGGCCGGAGTCGTGGGCGGGGGGAGTGGCGGGGCCGCTTCCAGCCTTCGGCGGGTTCGGCTGCGAGGTCATGGACGGATTTCCTTTGCGCCGGGTGAGCGGTTACTCGTACGAGCGGTGTACGAGCCGGTCCAGTGAATCGGAGGCAAAGGGATTCGTGAACCTACGAAACCTAATCGTTACTTGAGGTTCTCTTGAGGTTTGTAGTTTTGCTCACACTCGCCGAGGGATTGTGATAGAGGGGTCGCTGAGCGTGACCCGAGGCGTCCGGGTCCTCCCTGCCGTGTCACACTCGGACCATGCGCGTGTATCTCGGCTCGGACCATGCGGGCTTTGAACTGAAGAACCACCTCGTCGAGTGGCTGAAGGCGGCGGGGCACGAGCCCGTCGACTGCGGGCCGCACATCTACGACGCCCAGGACGACTACCCGCCCTTCTGCCTGCGCGCCGCCGAGCGCACGGCCGCCGACGAGGGCTCCCTCGGCATCGTGATCGGCGGTTCCGGCAACGGCGAGCAGATCGCGGCTAACAAGGTCGAGGGCGTACGCGCGGCCCTCGCCTGGAGCGAGGAGACGGCGTCCCTGGGCCGCCAGCACAACAACGCGAACGTGGTCGCGGTCGGTGCGCGGATGCACACCACCGAGGAGGCGACGAAGTTCGTCGAGACCTTCCTGGCCACCCCGTTCTCGGGCGACGAACGCCACATCCGCCGCATCGACATGCTGACGGCCTACGAAACCACAGGCGACCTCCCCCCGATCCCGCCCCACCACCCGCAGCAGTAGCAGGAAACCGACCCTGGGGCACCCACCCGGGGCGCGCAGGGCGCGAAGCCCCCGGGACGGCACGATGCAGCTCATCGGGTGCCCGCCTGGGGGCGCAGGCTGCGATGCAGCTGACCGAGGCGTCCGCCGGGGGTCCGGGGGCGGAGCCCCGGGGGCGGGGTGTTGCAGCTGACCGAGGTGCCCGCCCAGGGGGTGCAGGGGCGAAGCCCCGCCGGGGGTCTGGGGCGGAGCCCCGGGACGGCACCGCGCACCCCACCGAGTCGGGTGGGTGGGTGGGAGTCGGGGTCTGGGGCGGAGCCCCGGGCGGGACCTTGTGCCCTACCGAGTCGGGCGGGCCGGGTGGGAAAATCCCCCAGAAACGGGAGCGCACTCCCCGGAGAGAGGAAACCCGTGCCAGAGGGCCACACCATCCACCGCCTAGCCCTGGACTACGCCCACCGCTTCCAGGGCACAGCCCCGCAGGCAACCAGCCCCCAGGGCAAGTTCTCCGACGCCGCCGACCTCCTCACCGACGCGGAGCTCACCCGCACCGAGGCCCACGGCAAACACCTCTTCCTCCTCTTCCGCGACACCGACTGGGTCCACATCCACCTGGGCCTCTTCGGCAAGGTCGCCCTCGGCGACACCCCCGCGCCCCCGCCCACGGACACCGTCCGCCTCCGCCTCACCAACGAGACGTCGTACGCCGACCTCCGCGGCCCCACCACCTGCGCCCTGATCACCCCCACCGAGAAGCAGGCGATACACGACCGCCTCGGCCCCGACCCCCTCCGCACGGACGCCGACCCGGCCACCGCCTACGCACGCGTGCGCCGCAGCCGTACGACGATCGCCGCGCTCCTCATGGACCAGAAGGTCATCGCCGGCGTGGGCAACGTCTACCGCGCCGAAGTCCTCTTCCGGCACCGCATCGACCCGTACCGCCCCGGCCGCGACATCACCCCGTCCGAGTGGGACGCGATCTGGACCGACCTGGTCGAGCTCATGCACGAGGGCGTCCGCGACAACCGCATCGACACCGTCCGCCCCGAGCACACCCCCGAGGCGATGGGCCGCCCGCCCCGCGTCGACGACCACGGCGGCGAGGTCTACGTCTACCGCCGCGCGGCCATGCCGTGCCACATCTGCGCCGGCGAGATCCGCACCGCGGACCTCGCCGCCCGCAACCTCTTCTGGTGCCCCACCTGCCAGCGGCGCTGAGGCGGAACCACCGCACTCAGGGCAGAGGCACCGCCTGCTAGAACCCGTGCGGAAGCCAGGGCGCCACCGCCGCCCCGAACCCCACCGAGGCCTCCGCCAGCGCCCCGCGCCGAAGTTCCCGCACCCGCCCGGCGGCCGCGAGCCCGGTCAGCGGCACGCCACCGAGATAGGCCGCCCCCAGTTCCCGTACCGAAAGCGCGAGGTCCGCGGGGTCCGGGGTCCGCTCGCAGGACGCGCCCTTGGCGTCCCCGCTCAGCCGCCACCGCCCCGAGTTCCAGGGGCAGAAGGCGTCCTCGACCTCGAACACGACGTCCACCGGCGCCTGGTACGTCCGCGCCGACAGCGCCGCGCCCACGTCCACGAGCCGTACGTACAGCGCGTCCCGCAGCCGCGGCCGGCAACGCCGGATGTCGGACACCAGGTACTGCCACGCGTCGTCGACCGGCCGCATCCGCACGTTCAGCGTCGACGTCAGGTCGATGCCGAACAGGAAACGCCACAGCGCGGCCCCGCTCGCCGGGTCCAGCGCGTCGAGGTCGCTGAGGACGACCGTGCCCT
>NZ_BMVJ01000008.1:26007-34561 GCF_014650655.1 Streptomyces anandii JCM 4720 | reverse complement strand
CCGCCCCGCCGGTGTCCCAGCCCGGCTTCACGCGGAAGCGGGCGTACCCGGTGACCGCGCCGTCCCGCTCCGCGACCACGCACTGCAGCGGCGAGGCCCCGTCCCGCATGCTCTGAGCGTCGAGCAGCGACAGCCGCTCCCAGCCGGCGGGCCGCGCGATCATCCCGGGCCGGGCGGGCACCAGGCGCGCGTACACCTCCTCGCAGGCGTCCAGCACGTCGGCGGGCGCGGCGTACCGCAGTCGTACGTCGTCCGTACCGGCCGGGACGGACAGTCCGGCCCGGCCCGTGTCGATCTCGGCGGCCAATTGGAAGGTCGCCGCGCCGTAGCCGAAGCGCCCGTAGATCGCGGGCTCGGACGCGGTCAGCACCGCCAGCGGTTCGCCCCAGGCACGCACGTCGTCCAGCTGCCGCCGCATCATCGACGTCAGCACCCCGCGCCGCCGGTGCGTGGCGGCCACGCTGACCATCGTGACCCCGGCGGCCGGCACCTGGGCCCCGCCGGGCACGGTGACCCGGAAGCCGAACGCCCCCGACGTGCCGACGCACGCGTCCCCGTCCCACACGCCCAGCGAGCGGTCGAACTCCGTCACCGAGTGCCAGGCGGCCCGCTCCTCGTCCGACTCGGGCACCCCGCCGAAGGCGCGGATCAGCTGGTCGTACCACGGGTCCCACTCGTCCCTACGCAGCACCCTCGGCCCGGTCACAAGGTCAGTCGCCATGCGCCATGCCTACCAGGGCCGGGTCGGACGGGCGAACGAATTTCGCCCGGTGGGCAGCGCGGCGGCCCCCGGTGAAGTTCACTGTGAACTTGAGCCTCGGACGGGGGACAAGTGGGACCTCCCGTGCCAAGCGGCAGGTCCGATGGATAGGGTCCCGAACTGATGGCAGCAGGACGAGAGCGGCGCGCGGAAGCCGAGACGTTCACGGCCCGGTTGAGGATGCAGTGGCACCGGGTCAGGGTCGGCGTGCGCAGATCCGCCGTCGACTACTTCCGCGGGGACGGCTCGGACTGGGTCGCGCTCGGAGGACTGCTGCTGACCATCCCGCTGATCGCGGCGCTGACCCTCGCCAACTCGGTCTGGTTCTCGCCGGTCGCGCTCGTGCTGCCGATCGTCGCGGGCGGGCTGCTGCTGCGCCCGGCCAGCCTGCTCGGCCTGTACGCGGCGGGGGCCACCGCGCTGATCGTGGAGTCGGTGCGGCTCGGGCCGTACACCGAGGGCCCCTCCCGGGTCACCCCGGGTGTGGTGCTGGTGGTCGCCGCCTGCGGCTTCTTCGGGCTGCTCATCGCCCAGTTCCGCAGCCGCGTCGGCGTGCCCTGGCGGCGCGGCGGCACCATGCTGTTCGACCTGCGCGAGCGCATCCGCGTGCAGAGCCAGCTGCCGCAACTGCCCGACGGCTGGCACCGCGAGATGGCCCTGCGCCCGGCCGGCGGCCAGTCCTTCTCCGGCGACTTCGTGGTCGCGGCCCGCACCAACGGCGGCCGCACCCTGGAGGTCGTCCTCACCGACGTATCGGGCAAGGGCATGGACGCGGGCTCGCGGGCACTGCTGCTCTCCGGCGCCTTCGGCGGCCTGCTGGGCAGCCTGCCCCCGCACGCGTTCCTGCCCGCGGCCAACGGCTATCTGCTGCGCCAGGACTGGGAAGAGGGCTTCGCGACCTCCATCCACCTCGTGCTGGACCTGGACTCCGGCGACTACGAGCTGTACTCCGCGGGGCACCCGCCCGGCCTCCAGCTCAACGCGGGCAGCGGCCGCTGGGAGGAGAAGGCGGCCGACGGCCCGCTCCTCGGGGTGTACGACGGCGCCCAGTTCGACTCGGTGAAGGGCTCGCTGCGCCCGGGTGACGTGCTGATGCTGTTCACCGACGGCCTGGTGGAGACCTCCGACCGCGACATCGTCGAGGGCATCGACCGCCTCACCGGCGAGGCCGACCGCTATGTGGCCGGCGGCTTCCACGGCGCAGCCTGGCACCTGATCGAGGCGGTCGCGAAGGATGTCAACGACGACCGGGCCCTGCTGCTCATCTGCCGCGAGGGACCGACGGCCGCGGCACGCTGAGCCGTCGTACGGGTGGCCGGGGCCCCCGGACAGGAGATCGAAATGCCTCACTACGGCAAGCAGGCCCCGACCGGATCCGAAGCCGGGGCCGAGACCGGGTCCGAGGCCAAGGTCGAGGCCCGGATCGAGGCCGAGGCCGAGGCCGTCGCCCGTGCGGCGCACGCCGGGCAGCGCGACAAGGCCGGACGGCCCTACGCCGGGCACCTGGCGGCCGTCGCCGAGGGCGTGCGCGCCCGTGGCGGCGACGCCGGACTCGTCGCCGCCGCCTGGCTGCACGACGCCCTCGAGGACGGCGTGCTCAGCGAGGAGTGGCTGGAGGAGGCGCCCCTTCCCCAGCGTACGAAGGACGTCGTACGGGCCCTCACCAAGCGCCCCGGCGAGGAGCTGGAGGCGTACGCGCGCCGCATTCTGGCCACTCCGGGAGCCCGGCTGGTCAAGACGGCCGACATCGCGCACAACGCCGATCCGCGCCGGCTCGCCGCCCTGGACGAGCCGACGGCCCGGCGCCTGGCGCACAAGTACGCCACGATGCGAGCCCACTTGGGGCTGACGCCGGCCGACTGACCGACTTGCTGCCGACCGAGTGACTCACCGTCGGCCGGCTTGCCGGCCGACGAGGGAACGGCCCGCGGTCAGCCGCCGGCCATGGCGGTCTCGCGCTCGGCCGCGCGTCCCGCGACCGGCCCGCCATCGGCACCGGCCCCGGCGCCGCCCACCCGGTTGAGCTCCGGCCGGAAGGCCCACTCCATCGCGGGCTCCACGGCGAACCGGAAGACGCGGCGCACCGGCGGGGTGCACAGCAGGGTCACGCCGGTCGCCGCGAGGGCGGTGACCAGTACGGCCCCGAGCGGCCGGTGCAGCCAAGCGGGCTCGAACCAGCCCGCGTACAGCACGGTCTTGACCACGAAGCCGTGCAGCAGATAGCCGTACAGCGTGCCGGCGCCGAGCGCGGTGAACCACGTCCGCCGCCCCGGCACCCAGGCGAAGAAGCAGGCGGTCAGCAGCAGCGCGCAGCCGAACATCGTCAGCACCATGACCGGACCGGTCCACCAGGGCGCGCCCAGGTCCTGCGCCGCGCTCTGCCGGTAGAACCACGAGACGTCCATGCGCGGCGCGGTCCACCAGCCCACGGCCAGCGCCGCCGCGAACACCGGCACCGAGGCGATGCGCACCGAGCGGCGGCGGACCAGGTGGAAGTGCTCGGGCTTCATGCACAGGCCCAGGACGAAGCAGGGCAGGAACTGAAGGACGCGCTGCAGATCGAGGTCGCCGCCGACGCCGGGGGTGACGGAGGCCAGCACGGCGATCCCGAGCGCCAGGGGCACCGGCCACCGCACCACACGCCAGACGGGCGCGGTCAGACGCCAGATGAACAGCGCGACCAGGAACCAGGTCAGGTACCAGGGCTCGAGCAGGCTGATCTGCCGGTCGGAGGAGTCACCGACGTACATACGGAAGAGTGAATACGCGGTCTCGAAGATGACGTACGGCACGACGACGCCGGTGAGCAGTCGCTTGAGCCGGTCCGGGCGCAGGTCGAAATTCCGGGAGAAGAGGCCGGAGATGATGATGAACGCCGGCATGTGGAAGGTGTAGACGACGTTGTAGGCGCCGTCGAGGAACTGGCTGCCGCTCTTGATCGGGGCCCAGGAGTGGCCCATGGCCACGAGCACGATCGCCAGGTACTTGGCGTTGTCGAAGAACGGGTCGCGCTGCCCGCCGGAGGCGCCGCCGCCCTCGCCGGGTCTGCGCGGGCTCGGCACTCCGGATGCCGGCGGCTGTGCCGGGGGAGGCGGCGTTCTGTTCTGGCCGGGGGAGGAGGCAGCGTGGAACATCTGAGGCACCCTAGCGTTGTCTGTGCGATTCCGTGAAACCCCCGACCTCATTCCTGGTTATTCGCCGCGCATACCCGGGATTTGACGAGGACGACGTGAGTGGACGGGTGACGGTCGACACATCACGGGTACCGGGCGGGCACATCATATGCACCCCATATCCACCCTCAATGTCCGGATACTTCCGGACGAGTTGGGGGATGGCGTGTCGTCTGCGGCAACAATTCGAATTAACTGCGAACACGATGTGTGGACATGGAAACGAAGTCCCGGAATTGACGCCGCCGCCACGGCGCGGGAGGGCGCCGAATTGCCGTCCCGTACAAGTCCTGGGGCCCCCGGCGCCCAAGGAGTGGCCCGGACTTGTGGCACGGTCGTGACCGATGATGCGTCAGCCCCGGCATACGCGCGCCGGGTTGGTGGCACGATGGTTCCAGCGGGGGTGCGCCGGGTCGGCACCCCCGGGCCGGGAGAGCGGACCGACCGAGGGTGTGATCAGTTGTGGCCATTTCACTGTCAGTGGTGCTGCTGTTGGCGATCATCCTGGTGGTGTTGCTCCGAGGAGGATCGATCAAGGCCGGGCCGGCGATCGTCGCCGTGCTCTTCGGCTTCTTCCTCGCCTCCACCGGCATGGCGCCGTCGATCAACCGCTTTCTGAACTCGATAGCGGAGACGATCAACTCGATCAACTTCTGACAGAAAACGATCAGGGCCGGCGGAGGAGCACCTCCGGCACGGCCCTGAACCTGGAGCGGGCGACGGGAATCGAACCCGCGTAGCCAGTTTGGAAGACTGGGGCTCTACCATTGAGCTACGCCCGCACACAACGCGCCGCGGGTCCTGGTGACCGCGGCACACAGGCATCGTAGCGGGTGACGCCCTCCCGCCGCACACCCCGTCCTCCGGAAGCGCCGCCGCGCGCCTCACGAGCCCGTGCGTGACCTGGGGCGCGGGCGCACGAGCACGCGCCGGAGCCCGTGTGGAATGCGGCAGCCGTACTGGCTGCGGGCATGTACCCTACGTGTCGCACCAGACGGGGTGTGGCGCAGCTTGGTAGCGCGTCCGCTTTGGGAGCGGAAGGCCGTGGGTTCAAATCCCGCCACCCCGACCACCCGCCGATCCGCCGGTCGGCGCCACCTCGCGTGATCGGTGTGCTCGCCTTTTGGGGCGCCGAGCGGCTGCGGCTACTATGCAAACTGCGCGCCCGTGTGTCCGGCCTCCTGGGCCTACGAACTCCTCCGGGCGGCGAATCCGCCGGACAGCCCTCTGGCTCCGGCGAAATCCGAGAAGTCAGCCACAAGGAGACCGAACCGTGAAGAGCGCCGTGGAGACCCTGAACCCGACCCGGGTTCGGCTCACTGTCGAGGTGCCCTTCGAGGAGCTCAAGGACAGCCTCGACGCGGCGTACAAGAAGATCAACCAGCAGGTCACGGTGAAGGGCTTCCGCAAGGGCAAGATCCCGGCCCGGGTCATCGACCAGCGGTTCGGCCGCGGTGCGGTCCTGGAGGAGGCCGTCAACGACGCGCTTCCGAAGTTCTACACCGACGCCGTCAACGAGGCGGAGCTGAACCCGCTGGGCCAGCCCGAGGTCGACATCACCGAGCTGAAGGACGGCGAGACGCTGAACTTCACCGCCGAGGTCGACGTCCGCCCGACGATCGAGATCCCGGACTACTCCGGCATCGAGGTCGAGGTCGACGCCGTCGAGGTGACCGACGAGGACGTCGACAAGGCGGTCGAGCAGCTCCGTGAGCGCTTCGCCTCCACCACGCCGGTCGAGCGCGCCGCCGAGGACGGCGACGTCGTGACCGTCGACCTCGAGGCCAAGGTGGACGGCGAGGTCCTCGAGGACGGCGTCGCGAGCGGCGTCTCCTACACCATCGGCTCCGGCGAGCTGCTGGACGGCATCGACGACGCCGTGAAGGGCCTTGAGGCCGGTGGCGAGGCCACCTTCACCTCCGAGCTCAAGGGTGGCTCCGCGGCCGGCCGCGAGGCCGAGGTCACCGTCAAGGTCACCCAGGTCGCCGCGCGCGAACTGCCCGAGCTGGACGACGACTTCGCGCAGCTCGCCTCCGAGTTCGACACCCTCGAGGAGCTGCGCGCCGACAGCCGCAAGCGCCTGGCGAACATGAAGACCTACGACCAGGCCACGCAGGCCCAGGAGCGCGTCCTGGACAAGCTGCTCGAGCTGGTCGAGGTCCCCGTTCCCGAGAAGCTGCTCGAGGACGAGATCAACACCCGTAAGCACAACCTCGAGCACCACCAGCTCGGCCAGATGGGCCTCACCCTCGACAAGTACCTCGAGATCCAGGGCAAGACCGCCGAGGAGTTCGAGACCGAGACCCGCGAGGCCGCGGTCAAGGGCATCAAGACCCAGTTCGTCCTCGACGAGCTGGTCAACAAGGAGAAGCTCAACGTCAACCAGGAGGAGCTCACCGAGCACCTCATGCGGCGCGCCGCCTCCTCCGGCATGTCCCCCGACCAGTTCGCCCAGGCCGTCGTCCAGCAGAACCAGGTTCCGCTGCTCGTCGGCGAGGTCGCCCGCGGCAAGGCCCTGGCCGTCGTGGTCGAGGCCGCGACCGTGAAGGACACCAACGGCGAGATCGTCGACCTGGACGACGAGGACGACGAGGCCGAGACCGTCGAGGCCGCCGCCGAGGACGCCCCCGCCGAGGGCGAGGGCGAGGAGAAGTCCGAGGCCTGAGCCGTACGGCGCCTCCCATGCACGCAGGACGGGCCCCGGGTACGTTGTGACCTGGGGCCCGTTCGGCTTTCCGGGGCGTGCGGCGCCCGCACCGGCGTGTGTCCCGGCCACCGCGGGGCGCCGGCGCGTGCCCCGCGTCTCCCGGCCGCCGACGGTGCGCCACGGGACGGCTGCGGGCCGTGGCGCTACGCCCCCGGCGAACACCCCCCTCTGCGGGATTCCCCGGAGGGACCCGCGCGTTAGGGTCCATGAATACGAGGGCAGGGGAGTCCCCGAACAGCGCCGGACGGCCCCACGCCCCGGCAGAACACGTGAGACGGCCCGGCGCCGTCGTAAGACGAGCAGGTGGATACGTGACGAATCTGATGCCCTCCGCCGCCGGCGAGCCTTCCATCGGTGGTGGCCTCGGCGACCAGGTCTACAACCGGCTGCTCAACGAGCGGATCATCTTCCTCGGCCAGCCGGTCGACGACGACATCGCGAACAAGATCACCGCACAGCTGCTGCTCCTTGCCGCCGACCCCGACAAGGACATCTACCTGTACATCAACAGCCCCGGCGGTTCGATCACGGCCGGCATGGCGATCTACGACACCATGCAGTTCATCAAGAACGACGTGGTGACCATCGCCATGGGCCTGGCGGCCTCGATGGGCCAGTTCCTGCTCAGCGCGGGCACGCGCGGCAAGCGCTTCGCGCTGCCGAACGCCGAGATCCTGATCCACCAGCCCTCCGCGGGCCTGGCGGGTTCGGCCTCCGACATCAAGATCCACGCCGAGCGGCTGCTGCACACCAAGAAGCGCATGGCCGAGCTCACCGCCTTCCACACCGGCCAGTCGGTCGAGCAGATCACCCGCGACTCGGACCGCGACCGCTGGTTCGACGCCCACGAGGCCAAGGAGTACGGCCTCATCGACGACGTGATCCCCACGGCCGCCGGCATGCCGGGCGGTGGCGGCACCGGGGCCTGAGCCGCTCCTGGGGGCCGCACAGCCCGAGCCCCCTTCCGCGCAGCCCAGCCACCCCAGCCGACCGCCCAGCCCCTTTCCAGGAGACACCGTGAACGACTTCCCCGGCAGCGGCCTCTACGACCGTGCCCGCGCCGAGTACACCGGCCCCACGGCCGAGTCCCGCTACGTCATCCCGCGCTTCGTGGAGCGCACCTCCCAGGGCATCCGCGAGTACGACCCGTACGCGAAGCTCTTCGAGGAGCGCGTGATCTTCCTCGGCGTCCAGATCGACGACGCCTCGGCCAACGACGTCATGGCGCAGTTGCTGTGCCTGGAGTCGATGGACCCCGACCGGGACATCTCGGTCTACATCAACAGCCCCGGCGGCTCCTTCACGGCGCTGACGGCCATCTACGACACGATGCAGTTCGTCAAGCCGGACATCCAGACGGTGTGCATGGGCCAGGCGGCCTCCGCCGCCGCCGTCCTGCTGGCCGCCGGCACCCCCGGCAAGCGCATGGCCCTGCCGAACGCGCGCGTGCTGATCCACCAGCCCTACAGCGAGACCGGCCGCGGCCAGGTCTCCGACCTGGAGATCGCCGCCAACGAGATCCTCCGGATGCGTTCGCAGCTGGAGGAGATGCTGGCCAAGCACTCCACCACGCCGATCGAGAAGATCCGCGAGGACATCGAGCGTGACAAGATCCTCACGGCCGAGGAAGCGCTGTCGTACGGCCTGATCGACCAGATCATCTCCACCCGCAAGATGAACAACGCGTCGGTGCGCTGACGCTGACGCGCACGCGTCTGCCGCTCCTTGGCACGGGCCACGTCGAAGTGAACCGTGCCAAGGGGGGCCCGAACGGGGGGCCCGGCAAGGTACCGTCGACATAAGGCAGCACCAGGAGCCGCTGGACCTAGGCGTCTCCCAGGCGAAGGGGAAGCACACCGTGGCACGCATCGGTGACGGCGGCGATCTGCTCAAGTGCTCGTTCTGCGGCAAGAG
>NZ_BMVJ01000008.1:17441-25974 GCF_014650655.1 Streptomyces anandii JCM 4720 | reverse complement strand
CCAGAAGCAGGTCAAGAAGCTCATCGCAGGGCCCGGTGTGTACATCTGCGACGAGTGCATCGATCTCTGCAACGAGATCATCGAGGAGGAGCTCGCCGAGACGAGCGAGGTGCGCTGGGAGGAGCTGCCCAAGCCCCGCGAGATCTACGAGTTCCTCGACGGGTACGTGGTCGGCCAGGAGGCCGCCAAGAAGGCGCTGTCCGTCGCGGTGTACAACCACTACAAGCGGGTCCAGGCCGGGGAGAACGGCGGCGGCCAGGGCCGCGAGGACGCCATCGAGCTGGCCAAGTCCAACATCCTGCTGCTCGGCCCCACGGGCTCCGGCAAGACCCTGCTCGCCCAGACCCTGGCACGGATGCTGAACGTGCCGTTCGCGATCGCCGACGCCACCGCGCTGACCGAGGCCGGCTATGTGGGCGAGGACGTCGAGAACATCCTCCTGAAGCTGATCCAGGCGGCCGACTACGACGTCAAGAAGGCCGAGACCGGGATCATCTACATCGACGAGATCGACAAGGTGGCCCGCAAGAGCGAGAACCCCTCGATCACCCGTGACGTGTCCGGCGAGGGCGTGCAGCAGGCCCTGCTGAAGATCCTCGAGGGCACCACGGCCTCGGTGCCGCCGCAGGGCGGCCGCAAGCACCCGCACCAGGAGTTCATCCAGATCGACACGACGAACGTGCTGTTCATCGTGGGCGGTGCCTTCTCCGGCCTGGAGAAGATCATCGAGGGCCGCGCGGGAGCCAAGGGCATCGGCTTCGGCGCGACGATCCGCTCCAAGCGGGAGCTCGAGGCCAAGGACCAGTTCGAGGACGTCATGCCCGAGGACCTGGTCAAGTTCGGCATGATCCCGGAGTTCATCGGCCGCCTCCCGGTCATCACCTCGGTCCACAACCTCGACCGCGAGGCCCTGCTGAAGATCCTCGTCGAGCCGCGCAACGCGCTGGTGAAGCAGTACCAACGTCTTTTCGAACTCGACGGTGTGGAGCTGGACTTCGAGCGCGAGGCGCTGGAGGCCATCGCCGACCAGGCCATCCTCCGCCAGACCGGCGCGCGCGGTCTGCGCGCCATCATGGAGGAGGTCCTGATGTCGGTGATGTACGAGGTGCCCTCCCGCAAGGACGTGGCCCGAGTCGTCATCACCGCCGACGTCGTCCACTCCAACGTCAACCCCACCCTCATCCCGAGGGACGCCCGGGGGCGGGGCCCGGGCGAGCAGAAGACGGCGTAACCGAGCGAACGGAGAGGGGCCCGGCGCCGTGCGCCGGGCCCCTCTCCGTGTTCGGTCAGGCCTTGACGCGCACGTCCTTGCGCAGCTTGGCCGCGATGTCGGCCGCGTCCTCGGGGGTGCTGGCCTTGCCGGTCATCGCCGAGGCGAAGTCCACCGGCATCACCAGACCGAGAGTGCTGTGGTCGCCCCAGATGCAGACCGGCATCGTCATGTCCTTGGGACCGGTCGACCCGGCCGACGAGCCCATCTCCACCTTGAGCGACTGGCACTTGAGGACGGCTCCGTCGAGCCCACTGGGGTTGTAGGCCTTGGGGCTGCCGAGGAGCTCTCCGTCCTTGGTGCCTTCCTTCTCCTGCTTGCTCTTCATGTACGCGAACATGTTGTCGACGGCCTTCCCGGGATCGTCGATGGTTCCGTACACGCCGCCGAACGTGAGCTGCTTCATGCTCAGCGGGTTGCTCTTGTCCCCGGACTGGTAGTTCGCGTTGACGTCCTTGGGGTTCTTCACACCCCAGCCCTCGGCGTCCTTGAGGTCCGACTTGCTCATTCCGTCGTCGCCGGAATTGTCGCCCTTCTTGTACTGGCCGCCGAGCACCGTCGCCGGAGTGATCAGTTTGTGCGGGCCGTCGTCCGCGACCGAGCTGCTGCCGCTCCCGGAGAGTACGAAGTACGCCCCCACCGCGATCGCCGCGACCACCGCGACCGCGCCGATGACGAGGCCGGTCTTCTTCTTGCCGCCGCCCGGCGCCGGGGGCTGGGGCACCGCGCCGTAGGGCTGCTGGCCGTACGGGGGCTGGCCGTACGGCGGCTGCTGCTGGCCGTGGGCACCGGGCTGCGGCGGCACACCCGGAGGCTGCTGCGGATAGCCGTAACCGGGCTGCGGCTGGGGCGGAGGGGCCTGCTGGGGGTAGCCGTAGCCGGGCTGGGCGGGCGGTGCCTGCGGCGGCTGGCCGTAGGGGCCAGGCTGCGGCTGGCCGCCGCCGTACGGCCCGGGCTGCTGGGGCTGCCCGCCGTACGGGCCCGGCTGGTTGTAGCTCATTACTGGGTTCCCCTCCAGATGCTTATGTGTTCCTGACATCCTGGCGCAGGCACCGCGGGCCCACGGCATCGGGGTGTGCACCGTTACAGAACAAATGCGGTTCGGGACGGCGCCGTGACACCTCTAAACTGACCCCGTGACCGAGAACGCTCAGCAGCAGCCACCAGCGCCCGACACCGAACTGCCGACCCAGTACGCGCCGGCCGACGTAGAGGGGCCGCTGTACGAGCGCTGGGTGGAGCGGGGTTACTTCGAGGCGGACGCCAAGAGCGACAAGCCTCCGTACACCATCGTCATCCCCCCGCCGAACGTCACGGGCAGCCTGCACCTCGGGCACGCCTTCGAGCACACCCTCATCGACGCCCTCACGCGCCGCAAGCGCATGCAGGGCTTCGAGACGCTGTGGCAGCCCGGCATGGACCACGCCGGCATCGCCACGCAGAACGTCGTCGAGCGCGAGCTCGCCAAGGAGGGCAAGTCCCGCCACGACCTCGGCCGCGAGGCGTTCGTCGAGCGGGTCTGGCAGTGGAAGGGCGAGTCCGGCGGCCAGATCAGCGGCCAGATGCGCCGCCTCGGCGACGGCGTCGCCTGGTCCCGCGAGCGCTTCACGATGGACGAGGGTCTCTCCCAGGCCGTCCAGACCATCTTCAAACGGCTCTACGACGACGAGTTGATCTACCGCGCCGAGCGCATCATCAACTGGTGCCCGCGCTGCCTGACCGCGATCTCCGACATCGAGGTCGAGTACCAGGACGACGACGGTGAGCTCGTCTCCATGAAGTACGGCGAGGGTGACGACACCATCGTCGTCGCCACCACCCGCGCCGAGACCATGCTCGGCGACACGGCCGTCGCCGTTCACCCCGAGGACGAGCGCTACAAGCACCTGGTCGGCAGGCTCATCAAGCTGCCGCTGACCGACCGCTCCATCCCGGTCGTCGCCGACGAGCACGTCGACCCCGAGTTCGGCACCGGCGCCGTCAAGGTGACCCCGGCGCACGACCCGAACGACTTCGAGATCGGCCAGCGCCACGGCCTGCCGTCCATCGCCGTGATGGACGAGCACGCCGTCATCACCGCGCACGGCCCCTTCCAGGGCCTGGACCGTCTGGAGGCCCGCTCCGCCATCGTCGCCGCGCTGCGCGCCGAGGGCCGGATCGTCGCCGAGAAGCGGCCCTACGTCCACTCCGTCGGCCACTGCTCGCGCTGCAAGACCACCATCGAGCCGCGCCTGTCGATGCAGTGGTGGGTCAAGGTCGGCCCGCTGGCCAAGGCCGCCGGTGACGCGGTCCGCGAGGGCAAGGTCAGGATCCATCCCCAGGAGATGGAGAAGCGCTACTTCGACTGGGTCGACAACCTCCACGACTGGTGCATCTCACGCCAGTTGTGGTGGGGCCACCGCATCCCGGTCTGGTACGGCCCGGACGGCGAGGTCGTCTGCGTCGGCCCCGACGAGGAACCGCCGAGCGGCGAGGGCTGGCACCAGGACACCGACGTCCTCGACACCTGGTTCTCCTCCGGCCTGTGGCCCTTCTCCACCCTCGGCTGGCCCGAGCAGACCGAGTCGCTCGCGAAGTTCTACCCGAACTCCGTCCTGGTCACCGGCTACGACATCCTCTTCTTCTGGGTCGCCCGGATGATGATGTTCGGGCTGTACGCGATGGACGGCACCCCGCCGTTCCACACCATCGCCCTGCACGGCATGGTCCGCGACCAGTTCGGCAAGAAGATGTCGAAGTCCTTCGGCAACGCGGTCAACCCGCTGGACTGGATGGACAAGTACGGCTCCGACGCCCTGCGCTTCACCCTCGCCCGCGGCGCCAACCCCGGCGTCGACGTGCCGATCGGCGAGGACTGGGTCCAGGGCTCGCGCAACTTCGCCAACAAGATCTGGAACGCCACCCGCTTCGCGCTGATGAACGGCGCCACGGTGGACGGCCCGCTGCCCGACGCCTCCCGGATGTCGGCCACCGACCGCTGGATCCTGTCCCGACTGAACTCCGTCGTCGCCGAAGTCGACGCGTACTACGACGACTTCCAGTTCGCCAAGCTCTCCGACGCCCTCTTCCACTTCGCCTGGGACGAGGTCTTCGACTGGTACGTCGAGCTGTCCAAGACGACGTTCCAGGCGGGCGGCGAGCCGGCCGAGGTCTCCAAGCGGGTCCTCGGCGAGGTCCTCGACGTCACGCTGCGGCTGCTGCACCCGGTCGTTCCCTTCGTCACCGAGACCCTGTGGACGACGCTGACCGGCGGCGAGTCGGTCGTGATCGCCGACTGGCCGGCCGACAGCGGCTTCCGGGACGCGGACGCGGAGCGGGAGATCGAGACCCTCCAGTCGGTCATCACCGAGGTGCGCCGCTTCCGCGCCGACCAGGGCCTCCAGCCTGGTCAGCGGGTCCCGGCCCGGCTGACGCTGGGGGGCACCGCGCTGGCCCCGCACGAGGCGGCCATCCGCCAGTTGCTCCGCCTCCAGCCGGAGGGCGAGTCCTTCACGGCCACCGCGACCCTCCCGGTCGCCGGCGCCGAGGTCGCACTCGACCTGTCCGGCACGATCGACGTGGCCGCCGAGCGCAAGCGCCTCGCCAAGGACCTGGCCGCCGCCGAGAAGGAGAAGGCCCAGGCCGCGGCCAAGCTGGGCAACGAGGCGTTCCTGTCCAAGGCCCCGGACCAGGTGGTGGAGAAGATCCGCACCCGCCTGGCGAAGGCGGAGGAGGACATCACGAGGATCCAGTCCCAGCTGGACCGCCTGCCCCAGCAGTAGCCGACCTCAAAAGGGGCGCGGAGCCGCATCGACATGCGGCTCCGCCCCCGTGGGCGCGACCAGCCGCAGACCACCCGCGCCCGCCGGCCAGGACCAGCCACCCTCCTCAGTGGGCGCACCCCTAAACTGGCCCTGTGAGTGAAATCGACCCCTTCGACGAGATCATCGCGGAAGAGACCACCCGTGACCCCGATCTCGCGGCCATCGAGGCCGGCAGCCGAACCCTCCGCACGCAGGGCGGCCCGCCGCAGGCAGATGTGCCCGCCCGCCCCGAGGACCCGGAGGTCGACAAGGCTCTCCGTGAGGTCGAGGCGGACCTCGCGAGCCGCTGGGGCGAGACCAAGCTGGAGCCCTCGGTCAGCAGGATCGCCGCGCTGATGGACGTGCTGGGCGAGCCGCAGCGGTCGTACCCCTCCATCCACATCACCGGCACCAACGGCAAGACCTCCACCGCCCGCATGATCGAGGCTCTGCTGGGCGCCTTCGAACTGCGCACCGGCCGGTACACCTCCCCGCACGTGCAGTCGGTCACCGAGCGGATCAGCCTGGACGGCGCCCCGATCTCCGCCGAGCGGTTCGTGGAGACCTACCGGGACATCAAGCCGTACATCGAGATGGTCGACGGCTCGCAGGAGTACCGGCTGTCCTTCTTCGAGGTGCTGACCGGCATGGCGTACGCGGCCTTCGCGGACGCGCCGGTGGACGTGGCCGTCGTCGAGGTCGGCATGGGGGGCAGCTGGGACGCCACCAACGTCATCGACGGCGACGTCGCCGTCGTGACCCCGATCGACCTGGACCACACCGACCGGCTCGGCTCCACGCCCGGGGAGATCGCGGGGGAGAAGTCCGGCATCATCAAGCAGGGCGCCACGGTGATCATGGCCCAGCAGCCGGTGGACGCCGCCCAGGTGCTGCTGAAGAAGGCCGTCGAGGCCGACGCGACCGTGGCTCGCGAGGGGCTGGAGTTCGGGGTCGTCTCCCGGCAGGTCGCCGTGGGCGGACAGCTGCTGACCCTGCGCGGCCTGGGCGGCGAGTACACGGACGTGTACCTGCCGCTGTACGGCGCCCACCAGGCGCACAACGCGGCCGTGGCGCTCGCCGCCGTGGAGGCGTTCTTCGGGGTCGGCGCGCAGCGCGCCGAGCCGCTGGACGTGGACGCGGTGCGCAAGGCGTTCGCGTCGGTGGCCTCGCCGGGCCGGCTGGAGATCGTGCGCCGCTCGCCCACCGTGGTGCTGGACGCCGCGCACAACCCGGCGGGCGCGCGGGTGACCGCCGAGGCGGTCCAGGAGGCCTTCGACTTCAGCCGGCTGATCGGCGTGGTCGGGGCCAGCGGCGACAAGAACGTGCGCGGTCTCCTCGAGGCCTTCGAGCCGGTCTTCGCCGAGATCGTCGTCACGCAGAACTCCAGCCACCGAGCCATGGACGCCGACGAGCTGGCCGCAATCGCGGTGGAGGTGTTCGGCGAGGAGCGCGTCCAGGTCGAGCCGCGGCTGCCGGACGCGCTGGAGGCCGCGATCACGCTCGCCGAGGAGGAGGGCGAGTTCGCCGGTGGCGGTGTGCTGGTCACCGGGTCCGTCATCACCGTCGGTGAGGCACGGCTGCTTCTCGGGAAGGGCTGACTTCCGTTGCGTACGCTCTGTTCCTCGACCCTGATCGGCGAGTTCTTCGTCATCGGCTTCGCCGCCCTGGTCGCGATGAAGGACCCCGGACTGTCCACGACCGCGGTCTGGACGGTCAGCGGCATCGCGATGCTGCTGTGCGTGCTGCTGTGCGGCATGCTCACCCGGCCCGGCGGCATCGCGCTCGGCTGGGCCCTGCAGATCGCGCTGATCGCCTCGGGCCTGGTGGTGCCGACGATGTACTTCATGGGCGCGGTGTTCGCGGCGCTGTGGTGGGCCTCGGTGCACTTCGGGCGGAAGGTCGACGAGGCGAAGGCGAGATTCGCGGCGCAGGCCGCCGAGGCCTCCGGCTCCGCTCCGGCTGACGCTGCGTGACAGGGGCGCGGACACGCCCTGTAACCTCGTCCCACCGCACATCCTGTAAGGAGAAGGAGTCTCCCGTGAGCCAGCGCACCCTCGTCCTCCTCAAGCCCGACGCCGTCCGTCGTGGCCTGACCGGCGAGATCATCAGCCGTATCGAGCGCAAGGCCGGCTGGCAGATCACCGCGCTGGAGCTGCGCACCCTGGACCAGGACACCCTCGAGCAGCACTACGGCGAGCACAAGGGCAAGCCCTTCTACGAGCCGCTGGTGGAGTTCATGTCCTCCGGCCCGGTCGTGGCCATGATCGTCGAGGGCGAGCGGGTCGTCGAGGGCGTGCGCGCCCTGGCCGGTCCGACCGACCCGATCGCGGCGGCGCCCGGCTCGATCCGCGGCGACTACGGCGTGATCGTCCGGGAGAACCTGATCCACGCCTCCGACTCCGAGGAGTCCGCCGAGCGCGAGGTGAAGATCTTCTTCCCGGGTCGTGCCTGACATACCGTCAGTCGATCATTCCGCACCTGCACGGGGCGGCCGCACATACCCGGCCGCCCTGCCGCATATGCGATGCCGATCGGGGGAACGCGTGCCCCCGATGGACCGTCTCCACAAGCGAGGCGGTACGCCATCTGCTGACAATGGCGAAGACCCTCGCGCAGTGTTCGTGCAGGCGCGTCTACGATGGAAGCCTTCACGTCACAGCACCCACCTCGCCGTACCTGAAATGCCCTCAAAAGCTCCCAGGGAAGGCCAGACGAATCCTGATGGGGAACTCAATGTCGTTCATCGGCCGTGACATGGCTGTCGACCTCGGGACCGCCAACACGCTGGTGTACGTCAGGGGTCGCGGGATCGTACTCAACGAACCGTCCGTCGTCGCGATCAACACGAACACCGGTGGCATCCTCGCGGTCGGCGCCGAGGCGAAGAAGATGATCGGGCGCACCCCGGGCAACATCGTGGCCGTGCGTCCGCTCAAGGACGGCGTCATCGCGGACTTCGAGATCACCGAGCGGATGCTCCGCTACTTCATCCTGAAGATCCACAAGCGGCGGTACCTGGCGCGTCCGCGGGTCGTGGTCTGCGTGCCCTCCGGCATCACCGGCGTCGAGCGCCGCGCCGTCATCGAGGCCTCCTCCCAGGCCGGCGCCCGGCAGGTGCACATCATCGAGGAGCCCATGGCCGCGGCCATCGGCTCCGGCCTGCCGGTCCACGAGGCCACGGGCAACATGGTGGTGGACATCGGCGGCGGCACCACGGAGGTCGCGGTCATCTCGCTCGGCGGCATCGTCACCGCCCAGTCCATCCGCGTCGCGGGCGACGAGCTGGACAACGCGATCATCCAGCACGTCAAGAAGGAGTACAGCCTCCTGCTGGGTGAGCGGACGGCCGAGCAGATCAAGATCACGATCGGTTCGGCGTACGACCTCGACTCCGACGAGCACACCGAGATCCGCGGCCGGGACCTGGTCTCCGGACTGCCCAAGACCGTCGTCATCTCGGCCGCCGAGGTCCGCAAGGCCA
>NZ_BMVJ01000008.1:6727-17412 GCF_014650655.1 Streptomyces anandii JCM 4720 | reverse complement strand
TCGAGGAACCGGTCAACGCGATCGTCGACGCGGTCAAGACGACCCTCGACAAGTGCCCGCCGGAGCTGTCCGGCGACATCATGGACCGGGGAATCGTTCTGACCGGCGGCGGGGCCCTGCTGCGCGGTCTGGACGAGCGGCTGCGCCGCGAGACCGGCATGCCGATCCACATCGCCGAGGACCCGCTGGACAGCGTGGCGCTCGGCTCCGGCAAGTGCGTCGAGGAGTTCGAGGCGCTGCAGCAGGTGCTGGACGCCCAGCCGCGCAGATGAGGTAACTCTTCGATTCCGCCGTACGAGATGATCTCCTCTCGTACGGCGGATCGTTGATATAGAGGCATAAGCTCCCACAAATGGGCCCCTTGGGTTTGCGTTTCGCCATTTCGCGGCTTCGGGGGGCCACCCGATTCCTAGAGGGAAGGGCACGGCCGCCGCACGTGAGGGACACGAAAGAGAGCCGGCTGCTCCTGGTGCTGCTGATCGCCATCGCGTTCGCGCTGATCACAGTGGACATCCGGGGCGGGAAGAACTCCCCGGTGGACGGTGCCCGGCAGGCCGCCGCCACCGTCTTCGGCCCGATCGAGAACGGCGTGTCGTCGGCGGTGGATCCCGTCGGCAACGCGGTCTCCGCGATCCGCGACTCCGGCGAGCGCCACGACCGCCTCGCCGCGCTGGAGAAGGAGAACGCGGCCCTCAAGGCGAAACTCGGCAGCGACGACCGCAACCGCAGCCGCCTGGGCCAGCTCGACCGGATGCTGAAGCTCGCGGGCGACGGCCAGTACGGCATCAAGGGCGCCGAGGTCATCGCCATAGGGGCTGCCCAGGGCTTCTCCTGGACCATCACCATCGACGTCGGCGCGGCCGACGGCATCAAGCGCGACATGACCGTCCTCAACGCCGACGGACTGGTCGGCCGTGTCACCACCGTGGGCCCCGACTCCTCCACCGTGCTGCTCGCCAACGACCCGGACTTCACCGTCGGCACCCGCATGGAGGGCAGCGACGAACTCGGCTTCGCCTCCGGCCAGGGCGACCGCCCGCTGCGCGTCCAGCTCCTCAACGGCAAGGCGGACGTGAAGAAGGGCGACCGGCTCGTCACCTTCGGCTCCGAGGCCGACAAGCCCTTCGTGCCCGGCGTCCCGGTCGGCGTCGTCTCCCGCGTCGACCCCTCCGGCGGCGACCTGACCCGCACGGTCTACGTCACGCCCTTCGTCGGCTTCACCAAGCTCGACATCGTCGGAGTCGTCGTCCAGGCCCCCAAGAAGGACCCGCGCGACGAGGTGCTGCCACCCAAGCCCAAGCCGACCCCGACGCCCACGGTGACCGTGACGGTCACTCCGTCCGCCGACGCCACCGCCACCGGCCGGCCGCAGCAGTAGGAGCTCGAAGTCCCCATGCGTCTCAACCGGATCCTGCTGTCCACCACGCTGGTCGTCGTCGCCCTCGTCATCCAGGTCAGCGTGCTCTCCCGGCTCCACCTGCCCGGTGCCGTCCCCGACCTGCTGCTGCTCACCGTCCTCGGCCTCGCCATGGTCTACGGCCATGTCGGCGGCTGCCTCGTCGGCTTCGGCGCCGGACTGCTCGCCGACCTCGCCCCGCCCGCCGACCACGCCGCCGGCCGCTACGCCCTCGTGCTGTGCGTCATCGGCTACCTCGCCGGACTCATCAAGCCCGAGACCGGCCAGGTCAAGTCGGCCACCGGCCCGATGGCCGTGGTGGTCGCCGCCGCCATCGGCTCCACCCTGCTCTACGCGGGCGTCGGCGCCCTCGTCGGCGACACCGCCGCCCGCCATGTCGGCCTGCCCGGACTGCTGATCAGCGCCGCCGTGTACGACCTGCTGCTCGCGCCCTTCGTGGTCCCCGGGATCATGGCCCTGGCCCGGCGGGCGGAGAACGACCCGCTCGCCGAGACCGGCTCCGCCGCGAAGAAGGCCGACATCTCCTCCGGCTGGCTCTCCTCCGGCACCGGTCTGCGCATCGGCGGACAGCGCGGCGCGCTCGGCGGCCTGAAGGTGAAGGCCGCCCGCTCCCGCACCGCCCGCGCCGGACGCATCAAGGGGGTCAAGCGGCTGTGAGGGCACGGGGGCAAGCGGCCGCGGCCGGACAGGGGCAAGCGGCCCCAGGGACGGGGAAGTTCACCCGAACGGGGAAGCCTGGCCGGAACGGGGGCTCACAGGCCCGTCGTTCATCATTCGTACGCGCACACACGTCCGCACACTGAGAGGGGGAGGCAGCACCCGTGACCAACATCCCCGAGACCGGCCGGACCCCACGGGTCCAGACCCGGCTCGTCGTCATCCAGATCCTCGTCCTCTCCCTGCTCGGCACCCTCGGCGGCCGACTGTGGTACCTCCAGATCCGCAACGGCGCGGAGTACCAGAAGGAGGCCTCCGGCAACCACGTCCAGCAGGTCGTCCAGCCCGCCGTGCGCGGCTCGATCCTCGACGCGCGCGGAGTGCCCCTCGCGGACAACGAGACACGGCTCGTCGTCTCCGCCTCCCGCACCGATCTGCTCAAGCAGAAGGACGACGGCAAGGCCGTCCTCACCAAGCTCGCCGGCGTCCTCGGCCTCGATCCCCAGGACGTCATGCAGAAGGTGCGGCTGTGCGACGCCAAGACCCCGCAGCCCTGCTGGAACGGCTCGCCGTACCAGCCCATCCCCATCACCGACGAGGCCACCCCCCGCCAGGCCCTGCAGATCCGCGAGCGCGCCGAGGACTTCCCCGGCATCACCGCCGAACCCGAGGCCGTCCGGCGCTACGCGAGCCCCGGCAAGTCCAACACCGCCCAGGTCCTCGGCTATCTCTCCCCGGTCACCGACGACGAGATCCAGCAGGCCAAGAACACCGACTCGCCCTTCCTGCGCTCCGACATGGTCGGCCGCTCCGGCCTGGAGCGGCAGTACGACAAGGAGCTGCGCGGCAAGGCCGGCGTCACCCGCTACGAGGTGGACAACCTCGGCCGCGTCATCGGCAAGGCCAAGTCGGACGCCGCCGAACCCGGCTCCAACCTCGTCACCAGCATCGACGCCCGCGTCCAGCGGGTCGCCGAGTACGAACTGGACAAGGCCATGAAGGCCGCCCGCCAGCAGTTCGACAAGATCACCGGCGAGAACTACAAGGCCGACTCCGGCGCCGTGGTCGTGATGGAGGCCAAGACCGGCCGCATCGTCGCCATGGCCTCCGCCCCGACCTACGACCCCAACGTCTGGGTCGGCGGCATCTCCGCCAAGGACTACAAGGCGCTCACCGGCAAGGACTCCGACTACCCGCTGCTCAATCGCGCCATACAGGGTCAGTCCGCGCCCGGCTCGACCTTCAAGGTGGTCTCCACGGCCGCCGCCGTCCAGGCCGGCTACGACTTCAACGGCAACTACCCCTGCACCAGCTCCTACTCGGTCGGCGGCCAGGTCTTCAAGAACTTCGAGGGCGAGAACTTCGGCCCCATCTCCCTGGGCCGCGCCCTGGAGGTCTCCTGCGACACCGTCTTCTACGGCCTCGCGGACAGCGAGTGGAAGAAGGACGGGGGCATCAACCCCAAGAAGGGCCAGCCCAAGGACTACTTCTTCAAGACCGCCCACCAGTTCGGCCTCGGCAAGGAGACCGGCGTCGACCTGCCGGGCGAGGTCACCGGCCGCGTCCCGGACCGCCAGTGGAAGCAGGACTACTGGAAGGCCAACAAGGACGCCTGGTGCAAGTCCGGCAAGAAGAACGGCAGTTACGTCGAGAAGATCGCCTATGAGAACTGCCTCGAGGGCAACAAGATGCGCGAGGGCGACGAGATCAACTACTCCATCGGCCAGGGCGACACCCTCGTCACGCCGATCCAGGAGGCCGTCATCTACGGCGCGATCTCCAACGGCGGCACCATGTACACCCCGACCATCGGCAAGGCGGTCGTCAGCGCCGACGGCAAGCACGTCACCGAGATCAAGCCCAAGTCGCACGGCAAGCTGCCCATCACCAAGGCCACCCGCAACATGATGGACGAGGCCCTCGCCGGCGTCGCCACCCGCGGTACCGCCGCGTGGAAGTTCGGCGGCTGGCCCCAGGACAAGATCCCGCTGCACGCCAAGACCGGTACGGCGGAGGTCTACGGCAAGCAGACCACCTCCTGGCTCGCCACCTACACCAAGGACTACTCGGTCATCATGACCATCGCCCAGGCCGGTACGGGCTCGGGCGCCTCCGGTGAGGCCGTGCGCAACATCTACAGCGCCATGTACGGCGTCCAGGCCGACGGCTCCATCGACAACAAGAAGGCCCTGCTGCCCACCCCCACCAAGAGCCTGCCCAAGATCCAGGCGGACGGCTCGATCAGCGCCCCGAAGATCACCGGCGACCCCGCCAAGGACCAGGAGAAGGTCGCCCAGCAGGTCAACCAGCAGGGCGACACCAACCAGGGCGGCAACCAGACACCCGCCGCCACCAGTCCCACACCCACCACGGGCAACCGCAACACCCGCAGGCGCCGCCGCGGCACGCGAGGCCGGAGGACCACCGCATGACCGGCGCGAACAGCTTCTCCGTCTCCGGGTACGGACCGCGCCGCGCCGGCTGGACCCGGCTCCTGGCCCGCGACTCCATGGCCCGCCGGCTGGACTGGCCGATGCTGCTGTCGGCGCTCGCCCTGTCGGGCATCGGCTGCGCCCTGGTCTTCTCGGCCACCCGCAACCGCACCGAGATCAACCAGGGCGACCCGTACTACTTCCTGCTCCGGCACCTGATGAACACCGGCATCGGGCTCGCCCTGATGATCGGCACCATCTGGCTCGGCCACCGCGCCCTGCGCAACGCCGTGCCGATCCTCTACGGCGTCTCCCTGTTCGGCGTGCTGCTGGTGCTCACCCCGCTGGGCGCCACCATCAACGGCAGCCGCAACTGGATCGTGCTCGGCGGCGGCTTCTCCCTCCAGCCCTCCGAGTTCGTCAAGATCTCGATCATCCTGGGCATGGCCATGCTGCTGGCCACCCGCGTCGACGCCGGCGACCGGACGTACCCCGACCACCGCACGGTCCTGCAGGCGCTCGGGCTGGCCGCCGTACCCATCCTGATCGTGCTGCTCATGCCCGACCTCGGCACGGTCCTGGTGCTGCTGACCATCATCCTGGGCGTCCTGCTCGCCTCCGGGGCCTCCAACCGCTGGGTCTTCGGCCTGATCGCCGTCGGCGTCGTCGGCTGCCTCGCCGTCTGGCAGCTGCACATCCTGGACCAGTACCAGATCAACCGCTTCGCCGCGTTCGCCAACCCCAGCCTCGACCCGGCGGGCGTCGGCTACAACACCAACCAGGCCCGCATCGCCATCGGCTCCGGCGGCCTGACCGGCGCGGGCCTCTTCCACGGCTCCCAGACCACCGGCCAGTTCGTGCCCGAGCAGCAGACCGACTTCGTCTTCACGGTGGCGGGGGAGGAGCTCGGCTTCGTCGGCGCCGGGCTGATCATCCTGCTGCTCGGCGTCGTGCTGTGGCGCGCCTGCCGCATCGCCCGCGAGACGACCGAGCTGTACGGCACGATCGTGGCCGCCGGAATCGTCGCCTGGTTCGCCTTCCAGGCCTTCGAGAACATCGGCATGACCCTCGGCATCATGCCGGTCACCGGCCTGCCCCTGCCGTTCGTGTCCTACGGCGGTTCCTCGATGTTCGTGGTCTGGGTGGCGGTGGGCCTGCTCCAGTCGATCCGGGTGCAGCGGCCCATGTCGGCGTGAAACCCCGGCCGGAGGCCGGGGTCCGGAGACGGAGGGTCCGGGACCTCGGGCCCCTGCCGTATCGCCGCCGGGGCCGTTAAATTCGGGTCATGGCGGCCATCCAGCGCGAGATCGAGCGGAAGTACGAGTCCGACGCCGGCTCCCTTCCCGAACTGACCGGCGCCGCCGGGATCGCCGCCGTCCTCGACAAGGGCGTCGCCGAACTCGACGCCGTCTACTACGACACCGCCGACGAGCGTCTGGCCGCCGCCGGACTCACCCTGCGCCGCCGCACCGGCGGCACGGACGCCGGCTGGCACCTGAAGCTCCCCATCGCGCCCGGAGTCCGGGACGAGGTCCGGGCACCCCTGTCCGACACTGTTCCCGACGAGATCGCCGCCCTGGTCCGCGCCCGGGTCCGCTCCGCCCGGCTGGTCCCCGTGGTCCGGCTGCGTTCGGTGCGCGACGTACGCCATCTGCTCGACGCGGACGGCGGGCTGCTGGCCGAGGCCAGCGCCGACACCGTCACCGCCGAACGGCTCAACCGGGCCGGCGGAACCGCCCGGTGGACCGAGATCGAGGTGGAACTGGCCGACGGAGGCGACCCCGCCTTCCTGGACGCGGTGGAGAAGCGGCTGCGGGAGTCGGGCGTGCGGCCGTCGAAGTCGCCGTCCAAGCTCGCCCGGGCGCTGGAGGAGACCGGCGGCACCCACCGCAGGGCCGGCCGGCGGGCCAGGCCCGTCACCGCGGGCGACCACGTCCTCGCCTATCTGCGCGAGCAGCGCGAGGTCCTGCTCGACTGCGACCCGGCCGTGCGCCGGGACCTGCCGGACTCCGTCCACCGGATGCGGGTGGCGACCCGCCGTATGCGCAGCACCCTGCGTTCCTTCGGCGCCGTCCTCGACCGCGCGGTCACCGACCCGCTCGCCGCCGAGCTGAAGTGGCTGGCGGGCGAGCTGGGCGCCGACCGCGACCAGGAGGTCCTGGCCGAGCGGCTCACCACCGCCCTCGCCGCACTCCCGCCCGCACTGGTCCTCGGCCCCGTGCCCGAGCGGCTGTCCGCCTGGGCCGAGGCCCGGCACGGCAGCACCCGCGGCCACCTCATCGCCGTACTCGACTCCGGCCGGCACATGGCCCTGCTCGACACCCTGGACGCCCTCCTGGCCGACCCCCCGCTGCGCGAGAAGGCCGCCGCCGAGCCGGAGAAGGTGCTCGCCCGGGCCGTGCGCGAGGACCGCGAGAAGGTCGCCCGCCTGATCGACGCGGCGCTCAGCCTGCCGCCCGGCCACGAGCGTGACCTCGCCCTGCACGAGGCCCGCAAGAAGGCCAAGCGCACCCGCTACGCGGCCGAGGCCGCCGCCCCCGCCCTGGGCGCCCCCGCCCGCTCCCTGGCCGGATCCATGAAGTCGCTGACCGCCCTGCTCGGCGACCACCAGGACAGCGTCATGGCCCGCCGCACCCTGCGCGAGCTGTCCGCGGTGGCGCATGCGGCGGGGGAGGACACCTTCACCTACGGGCTGCTGTACGGCGGGCAGGAACAGCGGGCGGCTCGGGCGGAGGCCCGGCTGCCGGAGCTCCGGAAGCGGGCGTACGGATCGGGCCGTGGGGCGGGTTAGGCTTGATGGTCAGCCCTGTCAGCTCATGAAGGTTCGCGAGATGCCTGTCGAGTCGGTTTTCCCGCAGCTCGAAGCTCTGCTCCCGCACGTGCAGAAGCCGATCCAGTACGTCGGCGGTGAGCTCAACTCCACCGTCAAGGACTGGGACGAGTGCGACGTCCGCTGGGCGCTCATGTACCCGGACGCCTACGAGGTCGGGCTGCCCAACCAGGGCGTCATGATCCTCTACGAGGTGCTCAACGAGCGGGAGGGCGTCCTCGCCGAGCGCACCTACAGCGTGTGGCCGGACCTGGAGGCGCTGATGCGGGAGCACGGCGTCCCGCAGTTCACCGTGGACAGCCACCGCCCCGTGCGGGCCTTCGACGTCTTCGGCCTGTCCTTCTCCACCGAGCTCGGCTACACCAACATGCTCACCGCCCTCGACCTGGCGGGCATCCCGCTGGAGTCGCGGGACCGCACGGACGAGGACCCGATCGTGCTGGCCGGCGGCCACGCCGCCTTCAACCCCGAGCCGATCGCCGACTTCATCGACGCCGCCGTCATCGGCGACGGCGAGCAGGCCGTGCTGGACATGACCCGGATCATCCGCGAGTGGAAGGCCGAGGGCCGCCCCGGCGGCCGCCAGGAGGTCCTCTTCCGCCTGGCCAGGACCGGCGGGGTGTACGTCCCGGGCTTCTACGACGTCGAGTACCTCCCCGACGGCCGCATCGCCCGCGTGGTGCCCAACAGGTCGGGCGTGCCGTGGCGCGTGTCCAAGCACACCGTCATGGACCTGGACGAGTGGCCGTACCCCAAGCAGCCCCTGGTGCCGCTGGCGGAGACGGTCCACGAGCGCATGTCGGTGGAGATCTTCCGCGGCTGCACCCGCGGCTGCCGCTTCTGCCAGGCCGGCATGATCACCCGCCCGGTCCGCGAGCGTTCGATCACCGGCATCGGCGAGATGGTCGACAAGGGCCTGAAGGCCACCGGCTTCGAGGAGGTGGGCCTGCTCTCCCTCTCCTCCGCGGACCACAGCGAGATCGGCGACATCGCCAAGGGCCTCGCCGACCGCTACGAGGAAGACAAGATCGGCCTCTCCCTCCCCTCCACGCGCGTCGACGCCTTCAACGTCGACCTGGCCAACGAGCTGACCCGCAACGGCCGCCGCTCCGGCCTGACCTTCGCGCCCGAGGGCGGCTCCGAGCGCATGCGCAAGGTCATCAACAAGATGGTCTCCGAGGACGACCTGATCCGCACGGTCGCCACGGCGTACGGCAACGGCTGGCGCCAGGTGAAGCTGTACTTCATGTGCGGCCTGCCCACCGAGACCGACGAGGACGTCCTGCAGATCGCCGACATGGCGACCCACGTGATCGCCAAGGGCCGCGAGGTCTCCGGCTCCAACGACATCCGCTGCACGGTCTCCATCGGCGGCTTCGTCCCCAAGCCCCACACCCCCTTCCAGTGGGCCCCGCAGCTCTCCGCGGAGGAGACGGACGCCCGCCTGGAGAAGCTGCGCGACAAGATCCGCGGCGACAAGAAGTACGGCCGCTCGATCGGCTTCCGCTACCACGACGGCAAGCCGGGCATCGTCGAGGGCCTGCTCTCCCGCGGCGACCGCCGGGTCGGCGCCATCATCCGCGCCGTCTACGACGACGGCGGCCGCTTCGACGGCTGGCGCGAGCACTTCTCCTACGACCGATGGATGTCCTGCGCCGACAAGGCGCTGGCCCCCTTCGGCGTGGACGTCGACTGGTACACCACCCGCGAGCGCTCCTACGAGGAGGTCCTGCCCTGGGACCACCTCGACTCCGGTCTCGACAAGGACTGGCTGTGGGAGGACTGGCAGGACGCCCTCGACGAGACCGAGGTCGAGGACTGCCGCTGGACCCCCTGCTTCGACTGCGGCGTCTGCCCCGCCATGGACACCAACATCCAGATCGGCCCGACCGGCAAGAAGCTGCTGCCGCTGACCGTGAAGCAGCCGGCCGGCACCGGGCACACCCACTGAGCCGAAGCGGCCCGTACTCTGGGTAGGAGCAGGACCGCTCTCACGAAGGACTGAACGACACTGGGCAAGCGACAGCCCGAAGGCCCGCCGCCCGCACCCGCGGTGCAGCGCATCCGACTGCGTTACACCAAGCGCGGCCGCCTCCGGTTCACCAGCCACCGTGACTTCCAGCGCGCCTTCGAGCGTGCGCTGCGCCGCGCCGAGGTGCCCATGGCGTACTCGGCGGGGTTCACCCCGCACCCGAAGGTGTCCTACGCCAATGCCGCACCCACCGGCACGGGCAGTGAGGCGGAGTACCTGGAGATCGCGCTCACCGCGCCCCGCGACCCGGAGCGTCTGCGCGTACTCCTCGACGAGTCGCTGCCCACCGGGCTCGACGTCGTCGAGGCGGTCGAGGCCCGTACGCCCGGACTCGCCGACCGGCTCACCGCCTCCGTGTGGGAGCTGCGGCTGGCCGGCGTCGACCCGGCCGAGGCCGAACGCGCGGTCGCGGCCTTCAACGGCGCCGGTGGCGTCGAGGTCCAGCGCCTGACCAAGAACGGCATGCGCACCTTCGACGCCCGCCCCGCGGTGGCGTCCCTGGAGAGCGCTGACGCGCACGGTTCGGCGGCTGATGGGCCGACCGACCAGCCCTGTGCGATACTGCGGCTGGTTGTTCGGCACGTGACGCCTGCCGTACGACCCGACGACGTCCTGTCCGGTCTTCGCGCCGTGGCCGACCTGGCGCCGCCGGTCCCCGTAGCGGTGACCAGGCTGGCGCAGGGGCTTTTCGATGCGGAGACCGGCACGGTGACCGACCCGCTCGCGCCCGACCGCGAGGCAGCAGCGACCGAGCCGCACCCGGCCGACGCGACTGCCGCCGCGACGGCGCCCGCGTAGGGAAGGTCCGCCGCAGGGACGGACGTCGAAGCGCAGCCCTCGTACTCGGGAGCCACCTGGGTCGGGCAGCGCACCCACCACAAGACTTTCGCCAGGCCGTACGCGACAAGGCGCACGGAACCGGCGAGACAGGACACAGAGAGCTCCCGTGCGGCGCCCGCGCCCCGGACGGCGGCCGACGCGCACCGCGCGGCCGCGGACGTCAACGGCGTCCGATCGATGCGATCGGGCACCGGTCCAGGCGCGGCGCCCGGGAGCCTGACGGGAGATACGCCCGCATGCTCGAGCCGACCGAACCCACTGAGGGTTCCGAAGAACTGAACACCCCCAGCGACACCCTGCCGCCGCGTCGCCGGCGCAGGGCCGCCTCGCGTCCGGCGGGCCCGCCCGCCGCCACCGAGACGCCCGCCGAGATCACCGCGCCGGCCATACCGCCCGCGGACGCCGCCGAGCTCGCCGACGAGCCGGAGGCAGTGGAGGACACCGAGGCGGAGGAGACCGCCGGGGCCGGTGAGGCCG
>NZ_BMVJ01000008.1:5967-6699 GCF_014650655.1 Streptomyces anandii JCM 4720 | reverse complement strand
TAGCGGCCACCGAAGCCGCCGAGAGCGCCGAGGCCGCCGTCGAGGCGCCCGCGCCCCGGTCGCGTCGCCGCCGGGCCTCCGCGCCCGCCGGGGCGCCCAAGGCCGCCGCGGCCGAGGGGGGCGCCCCCGCCGAGACCGTGGTGGCCGCCGCCGACACGCCCGCCGAGCCCGTCGAACCCGCGGGTTCCGTGCAGAGCGGTGAGGACGCCGCTCCGCCGCGCGCCCGCCGCCGCGCCACGCGCCGTGTCTCCGCGCCCGCCGCGGCCCCTGCCGCCGCCGAGACGGCGGCTCCCGCCGCCCAGGGCGGCACCGAGGCCGCGGAGAGCGCGTCGGCAGCCGAGGCTCCGGCTCAGGCCGAGTCCGCCGCCGGTGGCCGTACGCGTCGCCGGGCGACCCGCCGTGCGTCCGCCCCCGCCGAGGGCGAGGCCGGCGCCGCGCCCGAGGCCCAGGCCCCGGCTCAGACCGAGTCCGCCGCCGACGAGTCCGCCGCCGGTGGCCGTACGCGTCGCCGGGCGACCCGCCGTGCGTCCGCCCCCGCCGGGGCGCCGGAGCCGGCCGAGGCCGCCGAACCGTCCGCCGCGTCCGTCGAGCCGGCCGAGGCCGCCGCCGCGGCCGCCCCGCAGGCTGAGGCCGCCGCCGAGGACGCGTCGCCGCGCCGCACGCGCCGCCGCGCCACGCGCCGCTCGTCCGAGCCCGAGGCCGGCGCCACCGCCGAGACCGTGTCCGAGGTTC
>NZ_BMVJ01000008.1:0-5942 GCF_014650655.1 Streptomyces anandii JCM 4720 | reverse complement strand
CCGAGACCGTCTCCGAGGCACCCGAGCCCGCCGCCGCGGCCTCGCAGGCGCAGTCCGCCGAAAGTGCTGCCCCCGTCGCCGAAGCGTCCGAGACCTCTGCCGATGAGGGTGGGGCGCGGCGTGGGCGGCGGCGGGTCGTGCGGCGGGCCGCCACCGGGTTCTCCGAGCCTGCGCGGGCCACCGCCGAGGGCGACGAGGACGAGGCGCCGCGCCGGCCCGCGCGGCCGGCCGTCGCCGTGTTCCAGCCCCCGGTCTTCACCGAGCCCAGGTTCCAGACCCCGCAGCGGGCCGCCGCGGAGGCGGCCGCCGAGGCTGCCGAGCCCGAGGAGGCCCCGGCCGAGCAGCCCGAACAGCCCGAGCGGGAGACCGAACCGGCCGACGAGCAGGGCGGCTCGCGCCGCCGTCGCCGCCGCCGGGGCGCCGGTGGCGAGGAGCCCGAGGAGCGGACCGCCGAGACCGCCTCCGAGGAGGAGGAAGAGGCCGAGTCCGGCGAGTACGCCGGTGAGGGCGAGGACGGCGAGGAGTCCGGCTCGCGCCGTCGCCGCCGCCGTGGTGGCCGTCGCCGCCGCCGGGGCGAGTCCGCCGAGACCGGCGGTGACGAGGAGGCGGAGGAGAGCGACGAGCTCGCCGCCGAGCAGGCCGCCCAGGACGCCGAGGACACCGCCGAACAGCTCGAGGAGGACGAGGAGTCCGAGCCGGGCGACGAGGGCGAGGGCCAGGGATCCGGCGGAGGCGGCTCCAGCAGCAGCCGCAGGCGCCGTCGCCGGCGCCGCCGGGCCGGGGACTCGGGCACCGAGGCCGAGCCGTCCGCCGACGACCCCGAGCGCACCGTCGTCAAGGTCCGCGAGCCCCGCAAGCCGGCCGAGCCGTCCGACGAGGTGCAGTCCATCAAGGGCTCGACCCGGCTGGAGGCCAAGAAGCAGCGCCGCCGCGAAGGCCGCGAGCAGGGCCGCCGCCGCGTGCCGATCATCACCGAGGCCGAGTTCCTGGCCCGCCGCGAGGCCGTCGAGCGCGTGATGGTCGTGCGCCAGCACGGCGACCGCACCCAGATCGGCGTCCTCGAGGACGACGTGCTCGTCGAGCACTACGTCAACAAGGAGCAGGCGGTCTCGTACGTCGGGAACGTCTACCTCGGCAAGGTACAGAACGTCCTGCCGTCGATGGAGGCCGCCTTCATCGACATCGGCAAGGGGCGCAACGCCGTCCTCTACGCCGGTGAGGTGAACTTCGAGGCGCTCGGCATGGCCAACGGGCCACGGCGCATCGAGTCCGCGCTGAAGTCCGGGCAGTCCGTGCTCGTACAGGTCACCAAGGACCCGATCGGACACAAGGGCGCCCGTCTGACCAGCCAGGTCTCCCTGCCCGGCCGCTACCTCGTGTACGTGCCCGAGGGCTCGATGACCGGCATCAGCCGCAAGCTGCCCGACACCGAGCGGGCCCGGCTGAAGACCATCCTCAAGAAGATCGTCCCCGAGGACGCGGGCGTCATCGTGCGCACCGCCGCCGAGGGCGCGAGCGAGGACGAGCTGCGCCGGGACGTCGAGCGGCTGCAGGCGCAGTGGGAGGACATCAAGAAGAAGTCGAAGAACGGCAACGCGCCGACGCTGCTGTACGGCGAGCCGGACATGACCGTCCGGGTCGTGCGCGACATCTTCAACGAGGACTTCTCCAAGGTCATCGTCAGCGGTGACGAGGCCTGGGCGACCATCCACGGGTACGTCTCCCACGTCGCCCCGGACCTCGCGCCCCGTCTGCAGCGCTGGACCAGCGAGGTCGACGTCTTCGCCACGTACCGGATCGACGAGCAGCTCGCCAAGGCGCTGGACCGCAAGGTCTGGCTGCCCAGCGGCGGTTCGCTGGTGATCGACCGGACCGAGGCGATGGTCGTCATCGACGTCAACACCGGGAAGTTCACCGGTCAGGGCGGCAACCTCGAGGAGACGGTCACCAGGAACAACCTGGAGGCGGCCGAGGAGATCGTGCGCCAGCTCAGGCTGCGTGACCTCGGTGGCATCATCGTGATCGACTTCATCGACATGGTGCTGGAGTCCAACCGGGACCTGGTGCTGCGGCGCCTGCTGGAGTGCCTGGGCCGGGACCGTACGAAGCACCAGGTGGCCGAGGTGACCTCGCTGGGCCTGGTGCAGATGACCCGCAAGCGGGTCGGCCAGGGCCTGCTGGAGTCCTTCTCCGAGACCTGCGTCCACTGCAACGGCCGCGGTGTCATCGTCCACATGGAGCAGCCCTCGGCCGGCGGCCAGGGCGGCGGCAAGCGCCGCAAGCGCGCCCGCGCCGGTGCCGAGCAGCCGCACGAGCACGAGGCCGTACTGGCGGGCGCACCGACCGCAGAGGAGGAGGCCGAGAGCGAGGCCGAGTCCGAGACGGCGGCGGAGGTCGCGGCGGAGGCCGCCGCGCCGGTCGCGCTGCCCGCGCCGGAGATGGCCCCGGACGAGGAGCTCTACAGCAGCGTCGCCGAGGCCGAGGCCGCCGCCACCCGTGGGCGGTCCCGGCGCCGGGCGAGCCGGCGGGCGTCGGCTCCGGCGGGCGCGCCGAAGGTCCACGCCGACGGCGCCGCCCGGACGGCCCCCGCGGCCGCTCCCACGGCGCAGGGCGTCACCGCCGCCGAGGAGGCCGGGCGCCCGGTCCGCACCGAGCCGGCCGCCGAGGCGCCGGCCGAGCCCGTGGCGGCCGAGTACCCGGTCGTCCCGGCCGAGAGTGCCGAGGAGGCCGCTCCCAAGGGCCGTACCCGCCGCCGCGCGACCCGCAAGGTGTCCGCGCCGGCCGGTTCCCCGGCGGGCGCCGAGGCGGCCGTGGTGACGGTCGCCGAGACCGCGCCCGCGGCGAGCGCCGAGCAGGCGAGCCCCGAGCAGGCCCCCGCGGCCGCCGCCGAGGAGACGGCGGGGACCGCGGAGTCGGCGGAGGCGGTGGAGAGCGCCGCTCCCGCCCGTCCGCGCCGCCGCGCCGTGCGCAAGGCCACCGCGCCGACCGCGCCGCAGGAGACGGCCGTCGTGGTCGTCCCCTCGGCCCCGGCGGAGGAGAGCCCGGAGCAGGTGGCGTCCGCGCAGGAGGCCCTCGCCGAGGCCGTCGAGGCCACGGAACCGGGGGAGCCGGGCGATGCCGTGACGGGCGAGCCGGGCGAGGACACGGCGCCGGCCAGGAAGACGGCCCGCAAGGCCGCCAAGAAGGCCACGGCGAAGAAGGCCGCCACCAAGAAGACGGCGGCCAAGAAGACCGCCGCCAAGAAGGCGACGGCCAAGAAGGCGACCGCCAAGACGGCCACCGCCAAGAAGACGGCCGCGAAGAAGACCGCGGCGGCGCAGCAGACGCTGCCCTCCGTCTCGGCCTCCGCCGACGAGAGCTGAGGTCCTGACGGACAGGGGTGTGCGGCCGGGTGACCGGCCGCACACCCGTGGGACCCGGCCCGGTTTGACCCCTTCGGCCGCGGCCCCGTAACCTAGACCGTCGGCGTGTCCATTGAGCACGCCACATCCCCGTAAACCTCTTCCTCCCGGACACAGGGCTGGCCGGGAGAGGTCGCCCGTATGCCGGGCGGCTGGCCTGCGGGGGTGCCGTTTCCCGAGCGAGAGAGTGAGATCCGCGTGTACGCCATCGTGCGCAGCGGTGGTCGCCAGCACAAGGTTGCTGTCGGCGACATCGTTGAGGTTGACAAGATTTCCACTGCCAAGGTTGGCGACACGGTCGAGCTCTCGACCCTGCTCGTTGTCGACGGCGACGCCGTGACCAGCGACCCGTGGGTGCTGGCCGGCATCAAGGTCCAGGCCGAGGTCGTGGACCACCACAAGGGGCAGAAGATCGACATTCTGCGCTACAAGAACAAGACCGGTTACCGCCGTCGCCAGGGCCACCGCCAGCAGTACACGGCGATCAAGGTCACTGAGATCCCCACGGCTGCGAAGTAAGGGACTGAGGAGAAATGGCACACAAGAAGGGCGCATCGTCCACCCGGAACGGTCGCGACTCCAACGCCCAGCGGCTCGGCGTGAAGCGCTTCGGCGGCCAGGTCGTCAACGCGGGTGAGATCCTGGTCCGTCAGCGCGGCACCCACTTCCACCCGGGCGCCGGCGTCGGCCGTGGCGGCGACGACACGCTGTTCGCGCTGCAGGCCGGTGCGGTGGCGTTCGGTACCCACCGTGGCCGCAAGGTCGTGAACATCGTTCCGGTCGCCTGACCGGAAGCCTGTCGCGAGGCGGACCTCACTTCCCCGGGGGAAGGCGGGTCCGCCTTTCGCGTGTTGTACCGAAGACAGTTCCGCACTTTTCTGGAGGCACATCCCATGACCACCTTCGTGGACCGCGTCGAGCTGCATGTCGCCGCGGGTAACGGGGGCCACGGCTGTGCCTCCGTCCACCGCGAGAAGTTCAAGCCGCTGGGTGGCCCGGACGGCGGCAACGGCGGGCGTGGCGGCGACGTGATCCTCACCGTCGACCAGTCCGTGACCACGCTGCTCGATTACCACCACTCCCCGCACCGCAAGGCCACCAACGGCAAGCCCGGCGAGGGCGGCAACCGCTCCGGCAAGGACGGCGAGGACCTGGTCCTGCCCGTCCCGGACGGCACCGTGGTCCTGGACAAGGCGGGCAACGTGCTCGCCGATCTGATCGGCCACGGCACCTCCTTCGTCGCCGCCCAGGGCGGCCGCGGCGGCCTCGGCAACGCGGCGCTCGCCTCCGCCCGGCGCAAGGCCCCCGGCTTCGCGCTGCTGGGCGAGCCGGGCGACCTCGGGGACATCGTCCTGGAGCTCAAGACCGTCGCCGACGTGGCGCTGGTCGGCTACCCGAGCGCCGGCAAGTCCTCGCTGATCTCCGTACTGAGCGCCGCCAAGCCGAAGATCGCCGACTATCCCTTCACGACCCTGGTGCCCAACCTCGGCGTGGTGACGGCCGGTTCGACCGTCTACACCGTCGCCGACGTTCCCGGACTGATCCCGGGCGCCAGCCAGGGCAAGGGTCTGGGCCTTGAGTTCCTGCGGCACGTGGAGCGGTGCAGCGTGCTCGTGCACGTGCTGGACACGGCGACCCTGGAGTCCGACCGCGACCCGGTCTCCGACCTCGACGTGATCGAGGAGGAGCTGCGCCAGTACGGCGGCCTGGACGACCGGCCGCGCATCGTCGTCCTGAACAAGATCGATGTGCCCGACGGCAAGGACCTCGCCGACATGGTCCGGCCCGACCTTCAGGCCCGCGGCTACCGCGTCTTCGAGGTGTCGGCGGTGGCCCACACCGGCCTCAAGGAGCTGTCGTTCGCACTCGCCGACCTGGTCGCGCGGGCCCGCGCCGCGAGGCCGAAGGAGGAGGCGACGCGCATCGTCATCCGGCCCAAGGCCGTGGACGACGCCGGCTTCACCGTCACCCGCGAGGAAGTGGGCGGTGAGCCCCTGTTCCGGGTGCGCGGCGAGAAGCCCGAGCGCTGGGTCCGCCAGACCGACTTCAACAACGACGAGGCCGTCGGCTACCTCGCCGACCGGCTGGGCCGCCTCGGTGTCGAGGAGGAGCTGATGAAGTCCGGTGCCCGCGCCGGCGACGGTGTCGCCATCGGCCCCGAGGACAACGCGGTCGTCTTCGACTGGGAGCCGTCGGTGATGGCCGGCGCCGAGATGCTCGGCCGCCGAGGCGAGGACCACCGCTTCGAGGCGCCGCGTCCGGCCGCCCAGCGCCGCCGCGACCGGCAGGCCGAACGCGACGAGGTGCAGCAGGAGTACGAGGGCTTCGAGCCCTTCTAGGCGACAGGTGAAGGGGCGGGTCCCGGAGTTCTCACCGGGACCCGCCCCTTCGGTTTTTCGCCGGCGGGCTGCCGTCAGGCGTCGGCGCCGGTCAGCTCCTCGTCGACGTAGGCGCGAAGCCAGGTCCTGAAGTCGGGGCCCAGGTCTTCACGTTCGCATGCGAGTCTGACGATGGCACGCAGATAGTCGCCCCGGTCGCCGG
>NZ_BMVJ01000007.1:342596-345550 GCF_014650655.1 Streptomyces anandii JCM 4720 | reverse complement strand
ATGGCGTCGCCCTCGTCACTGCTGCACTGGACCCGCCGCATGATCGAGATCCGCAAGCAGAATTCCGCCTTCGGACTGGGGTCCTACCGGGAGCTGCAGTCGTCCAACCCGGCCGTCATCGCCTTCCTCCGGGAGTACGAGGACGACCTGGTCCTGTGCGTCAACAACTTCTCCCGGTTCGCCCAGCCCACCGAGCTGGACCTGAGCGCGTTCCACGGCCGCCACCCGGTCGAGCTGTTCGGCGGGGTGCGCTTCCCCGCCGTCGGTGAGCTGCCGTACCTGCTGACGCTGGCGGGCCACGGCTTCTACTGGTTCCGGCTGCGCGCGGACGCGGCCCTGTGACGCCCGGGGTGGGGCGGGGGCGGTTTCCCCCGCCCCACCCGTGGGCACGCGTCAGTCACACCCGACCAGCGATTGGACGCGACGCCATGTCGGAAGCCATGTCGGAAGCCGTCACCCGCTCCGCCGTCACCGGCAGCCCCGGTCTCCTCGCGTCACTGGACCCGCTGCTGCGCGAGTGGCTGCCGCGCCAGCGCTGGTTCGCGGGCAAGGGACGGCCGGTCACGGGCTTCTCGCTGGTCGCCGCCACCGAGCTGCTGCCCGCCGACGGCAAGCTGGGCCTGTACCACCTGCTGGTGCGCGCCCACCAGCCGCTCGAGCCCGTGCAGGGCACGGTGCCCCACCCCGGCGACTGCTACCAGCTGCTCATAGGCGTGCGCGAGGCACTGCCCCCGCGGCTGGCGCCCGCGCTGATCGGCCATGTGCACGAGGGCCCCCTGGCCGGCCGCACGGTCTACGAGGCCCTGTACGACCCCCGCCCCGCCGAGGTGATCCTGGAGGCGCTGCGCACCCGCGCCCGGATCGGCGGGCTCCGCTTCGAGCGGCGCGAGGAGATACGCCCCGACCTGGTGCCCCGGGTGGTGACCGCCGAGCAGTCCAACTCGTCGGTCGTCTATGGCGATACGTTCATCCTCAAGCTGCTGCGCCGGGTCCTGCCCGGCACCAACCCCGACCTGGAACTTCCGCTGGCGCTCGCCCGCGAGGGCTGCCCCCGGGTCCCCCCGCCCACCGCGTGGATCACCGCCGAGCCCCCGTCGGGCACCGAGGAGCCGTACGTCCTGGGCGTGCTCCAGACCTTCCTGCAGGGCGCGTCCGACGGCTGGGAGCTGGCGCTGCGCGAGCTCGCCAAGGGCGAGGACTTCAGCGCCGAGGCGCGGGCGCTGGGCCGCGCCACCGCCGAGGTGCACACCGCGCTCGCCCGGGCGCTGCCCACTGTCACCCTCGGCCACCACCAGCTGCAGTCCATGGTGGCCGGGATGAACGAGCGCCTGGAGGCGGCCGCGCAGGCCGTGCCCGCGCTGCGTCCCTACGCCCCCGGGCTGCACTCCGCCTTCGAGGCGCTCGCCGACCTCGCCCGCGAGGGCCACACCTGGACCGCCCAGCGCGTCCACGGCGATCTGCACCTCGGCCAGTGCCTGCGCTCGCCCTCCGGCCAGTGGTGGCTGATCGACTTCGAGGGCGAGCCGGCGAAGCCGCTGGCCGAGCGGCGGATGGCGCAGCCCGTGGTCCGGGACGTCGCCGGGATGCTGCGCTCCTTCGACTACGCGGCGCACTCGGCCGGCGGCCCGCCCGCAGCGGAGTGGGCCGCCGCCTGCCGGGCCGCGTACTGCACCGGGTACGCCGAGGCCGGCGGCCGCGACCCGCGCACCGAGCCGGTCCTGCTGCGGGCGTACGAGACCGACAAGGCCGTCTACGAGGTCCTCTACGAGGCCCGCCACCGCCCCGACTGGCTGCCGGTGCCGCTGTCCGCCGTGCGCCGGCTGGCCGCCGACGACGCGCCGTGACCCGCCGCCCCACTCCACCCGCCCTGTCCTGACCTTCGCCGAGGAGGCTCCGCCCGTGACCCCCCGCACCCCGTCCAGCGGTTCGGATCCGAAGCAGCCGGCCGAGGCCGCCGGCCCCGAGCGCACCGGCACCGGGCAGCCCCCGGCCGCGCCCGCGAAGAAGGCGGTGAAGAAGACCGCGGCGAAGACCGCGAAGAAGACGGCGGAAAAACCGGCCCCCGCGAAGAAGGCCCCCGCGAAGAAGGCCACGACGAAGAAGGCCACGGCCGAGCAGACCGCCGCCGCCAGGAAGACCGCCGCCAAGAAGACCACGGCCAAGAAGACCGCCGAGAAGGCGCCCGCGAAGACCGCCGCGAAGAAGACGGCCGCCGAGAAGGTCACGGCCAAGAAGACGGTGACCAAGAAGACGGTGACCAAGAAGGCCGTGGCGAAGAAAGCCGTGGCGAAGAAGGCCGTGGCGAAGAAGGCCGTCGCCGAGAAGGCCACTCTCACGCGGGCGCCGGCCCGGACCGCGCCGGCCGCCGAGGTGACGGCGGCCGGGCAGGAGGCGCGGCCGGAGATCCCCGCCACCGCCGTCGCGCTCTCCCAGGAGGACCGCGACCGGCTGGTCGCCGGGACGCACCACGACCCGCACTCGGTGCTGGGCGCGCACCGGGTGCCCGGCGGGGTGGCCTTCCGGGCGTTCCGGCCGTACGCGCTCGGCGTCAGCGTGGTGGCCGGGGACCGGCGCGTCGACCTGCGTCACGACGGGGACGGCTTCTTCTCGGGCGCGCTGCCGCTCGCGGACGTACCGGCGTACCGGCTGCTGGTGGCGTACGAGGGGACGGTGCTGGAGACCGAGGACGCCTACGGGTTCCTGCCCACGCTCGGCGAGCTGGACCTGCATCTGATCGGCGAGGGGCGGCACGAGCAGCTGTGGCAGGCGCTCGGGGCGCATCCGACGGTCCACCAGGGGGTGAGCGGCACCCGGTTCGCGGTGTGGGCGCCCAACGCCCGGGGCGTGCGGGTGGCCGGGACGTTCAACTTCTGGGACGGCACGGGCCATCCGATGCGCTCGCTCGGCGGGACGGGTGTGTGGGAGCTGTTCGTGCCCGGGATCGGCGAGGGCGA
>NZ_BMVJ01000007.1:287719-342356 GCF_014650655.1 Streptomyces anandii JCM 4720 | reverse complement strand
GGTCCACCTGCCCTCCTGGCGACCTGGGCTGACGTACCGTCAGCTCGCCCAGCAGCTCCCGGCGTACGTCAAGGACCTCGGCTTCACGCACGTGGAGCTGATGCCGGTGGCGGAGCACCCCTTCGGCGGCTCCTGGGGCTACCAGGTCACCGGCTTCTACGCGCCCACCGCGCGCCTCGGCGACCCGGACGACTTCAAGTACCTGGTCGACGCGCTGCACCAAGCGGGCATCGGCGTGATCATGGACTGGGTGCCGGCGCACTTCCCGCGGGACGCCTGGGCGCTGGCCGAGTTCGACGGCCGCCCGCTGTACGAGCACTCCGATCCGCTGCGGGCGGCGCACCCGGACTGGGGCACCCTGGAGTTCGACTTCGGGCGCCGCGAGGTGCGCAACTTCCTGGTCGCCAACGCGCTGTACTGGTGCGAGGAGTTCCACATCGACGGGCTCCGCGTGGACGCGGTGGCCTCGATGCTCTACCTGGACTACTCGCGCGAGCCGGGCCAGTGGACGCCGAACGAGCACGGCGGCCGGGAGAACCTGGACGCGGTCGCCTTCCTCCAGGAGATGAACGCGACCGTGTACCGGCGGGTGCCGGGCGTGGTGACCGTGGCGGAGGAGTCGACGGCCTGGGACGGGGTCACCCGGGCCACCCACCACCGGGGCCCGAGCGGCTTCGGCGGCCTCGGCTTCGGGCTGAAGTGGAACATGGGCTGGATGCACGACTCGCTCCAGTACATGAGCCAGGACCCGGTCCACCGCAAGTACCACCACGGCGAGATGACGTTCTCGATGGTCTACGCCTACAGCGAGAACTACGTGCTGCCGATATCCCACGACGAGGTGGTGCACGGCAAGGGCTCGCTGGTGTCGAAGATGCCCGGCGACTGGTGGCAGCAGCGGGCGAACCTGCGCGCCTACCTGGCTTACATGTGGTCCCACCCGGGCAAGCAACTGCTGTTCATGGGGCAGGAGTTCGCGCAGGGCGCGGAGTGGTCCGAGACCCGCGGCCCGGACTGGTGGCTGCTCGACCCGAACTACGGCGCCGCCGCCGACCACCGGGGCGTGCTGGACCTGGTCCGCGACCTCAACTCCGTCTACCGCGCGAGCCCGGCGCTGTGGACGCGGGACGTGCACCCGGACGGCTTCGAGTGGATCACCGGGGACTCGGCGGACGACAACGTGTTCGCGTTCCTGCGCCGCGACGCCGACGGCACCCCGCTGCTGGCGGTGTCCCACTTCGCCCCGGTGGTCCGCCCGGACTACCGGATCGGCGTCCCCGACGACGTGCCCGCGTGGCTGGAGGTGCTGAACACCGACGCGGGCCGCTACGGCGGCAGCGACGTGGTGCACCCGGACCCGGTCAAGCCGGAGCCGCAGCACCGGCACGGCCGGCCCGCGAGCATCCGGCTGACCCTGCCGCCGCTGGCGACGGTGTGGCTCAGGCCGGCCTAGGGCCTTTCTTCGGGATCTTGCCGCCGGTCGCGGGGTCTGGCACGCAGGCGAGGTAACTCGGCGCCGGCCTGATCCGGAAGAAAGGCCCTGACCCGCGGGCGGCGCGGCCGGTCGCCGCGTCAGGCCAGGGCGTCCGCCATCGCCCGGGGCAGCGCCCCCGTGTGGAGGACGCCGAGCCGCTGCGTGGCCCGGGTGAGGGCCACGTAGAGGTCGCTGGTGCCGTAACGGGCGGGCTCGACGACCAGGACGGAGTCGAACTCCAGGCCCTTGGCCTGGCGCGGGTCGAGGAGCACGACCGTGCGCGTCAGGTCGGGCTCGGCGCCGGCCGTGACCCCGTCCAGGCGGGCGGCGAGGCGGCGGTGCAGGTCGCGCGGGGCGATGACCGCGAGCCGGCCCTCGTCAGGGGTGAGTTCGGCGACGGCCTTCGCGACCGCGCCGGGCAGGTCGTCGGTGGCGCGGGCCCAGGGCCGTTCGCCCGTGGAGCGCACCGAACTCGGCGGCTCGAAGGCGGGGTCCTCGGCGCGGACCACGGCCGCGGCGACCTCCATGATCTCGGCCGGGGTGCGGTAGTTGACGCCCAGGCGGGTGTGCTCCCAGCGGTCCTCGACATACGGCTCGAGGATCCCCGCCCAGGAGCCGACGCCGCCCGCCTCGGCGGTCTGCGCGGGGTCGCCGACCAGGGTCATCGAGCGGGTCGGCGAGCGCCGCATCAGCAGCCGCCACGCCATCGGGGACAGCTCCTGCGCCTCGTCGACGATGATGTGCCCGAACGCCCAGGTGCGGTCGGCGGCCGCGCGCTCGGCGGCGCTGCGGTGATCGGCCTCCTCCTGGCGCTCGGCGAACCGCTCGGCGTCGATGATGTCGTGCGCGGACAGCACCTCGCTGTCCTCGTCGTCCTTGTCCTCGAACTCGTAGGTCCGGGACGCGTAGGACACGTCCAGCACGCCCTGCGCGTACGCGACCTGGGTCTCGTGTTCGCGTTCGGCGCGGGCCCGGGTCACCCGGTCGTCCTCGCCGAGCAGTTCGGCGGCCTCGTCGAGCAGGGGCACGTCCGCGACGGTCCAGGCCCGGGTCACCGGGCGGCGGATCGCGGCGGCGTCCTCGTCGCTGACGTATCCGTACGGGTCCGCGAGGAAGTCGGCGACCAGGCGCTCGGGGGTGAGCCTCGGCCACAGCTGGTCGATGGCGGACCAGACCTCGGGGTTCTCGGCGAGTTCGTCGCGGATCTGGGTGATGTCGCCGGCGCCGAGGAGGTTGGAGCCGTCGTAGGGGTCGGTGCCGATGCGCTCGGCGACCATGTCGGTGAGGGTGTTGAGGATGTGGCCCTCGAAGTGCTCGCGGGCCGCGTTGTGCGGCAGCTTCGCCGCCCGGGTGCGCTCGCGGGCCACGCCCACCAGCCCGTCGTCGAGCATCAGCACCTCGCGGTCGTGCTCGATGGCGATCACCGGGTCGGGCAGCGCCTGCCGGTCCCGTACGGCCTCGGCGAGCACGCCTGCCATGGCGGCTCGGCCCTTCACGGCGGCCGCCTCCGGGGTGTCGGCGGCCGTGGCCCGCACGCCGGGGAACAACTCGCCCACGGTCGCCAGCAGCACGCCGGTCTCGCCGAGGGAGGGCAGCACCTCGCCGATGTAGCCGAGGAAGGCGGGGTTGGGGCCGACGATGAGCACGGCACGCCGGGCGAGCAGTTCCCGGTGCTCGTAGAGGAGGTAGGCCGCCCGGTGCAGGGCGACGGCCGTCTTGCCGGTGCCCGGGCCGCCCTCGACCACCAGCACCCCGCGGTGCGGCGCGCGGATGATCTCGTCCTGCTCGGCCTGGATGGTCCGCACGATGTCGCCCATGCGGCCGGTGCGCGCGGAGTTCAGCGCGGCCAGCAGCACGGCGTCCCCCGTGGGGTCCTCGTGGCCGGTGCGGGTGGCGTCGCCGAGGTCGAGGATCTCGTCGTGCAGGGAGGTGACCCGGCGGCCCTCGGTGGCGATGTGCCGGCGTCGGGTGAGGCCCATCGGGGTGTGCCCGGTGGCCAGGTAGAAGGGGCGGGCGACGTCCGCCCGCCAGTCGATGAGCACGGGTGTGCGCTCGGTGTCGTCGGCGCGCAGGCCGATGCGCCCGATGTGGTGGGTGGTGCCGTCGGCGAGGTCGATCCGGCCGAAGCAGAGCGAGCCGTCCACCGCGTTCAGCGCGGCGAGCAGCCCGGAGCGCTCGGCCACCATGATGTCCCGCTCCAGCCGGGCCTGCATGGGCGTGCTGCCCTGCGCGAGGGCGTCGCTCACGCCGGCCTCGGTGTCACCGCGCAGGACGTCCACGCGCGCGTACAGGCCGTCGATGAATTCCTGCTCACGCCGCAATTCGCGGTCCGTGAATTCGGTGTTTGACAATTCCGCTCCCGCCCGGATATACTGTGCTCACTGAGCTTCTTTGCGACCCGATTTACCGGAAGTCGCGAACCACCGAATATACGCAGAGAAATCCCCCGGACGCAATCGTCCGGGGGATTTCTTTCGGCATTCCGGCTCAGAGCACGTCGGAGAGCTCCTCCAGCAGCCGCCGCTTCGGCCGCGCGCCCACCATCGAGCGCACCGGCTCACCGTCCCGGAACACCATGAAGGTCGGCATCGACAGCACCTTGTAGGCGTTGGTCGTCTCCGGGCTGGTGTCCACGTCCAGCTGGACCACCCTCAGCCGGTCCCCCTCCTCGGCGGCCAGGGCGCTGAGCACCGGCCCCATCTGCCGGCACGGCGGACACCAGTCGGCGGTGAACTCCACCAGCACCGGCAGGTCCGAGCCCAGCACCCGGTCCCCGAAGTCCGCGTCGGTCACCTCGTCCACACCGCTCGCCCTGATCACAGCTCCCGCCCTCCCAGCTCGCACACGGGTTCCGGGCCCCCCGGAACCAGCGACTCGGCGGCCAGCTCGGCCCGCGCCCGCTCGGCCCGCTCCAGCTGGAGGCCGACCTGCGCCCGCACCGCGCCCAGCTCGCCGATCAGCACGTCCAGCTCCTGGAGCTTGCGCCGGTAGACCTGGAGCGAGGCGGGGCACGAGTCGCCCTCCGGGTGCCCGGCGCGCAGGCACTCCACGAAGGGCCGGGTCTCCTCCAGGTCGAACCCGAAGTCCCGCAGCGTCCTGATCTGCGCCAGCAGCCGCAGGTCGCGCTCGTCGTACGTGCGGTGCCCGTGCGCGTCGCGCCGCGCGGGCAGCAGGCCCCGCGACTCGTAGTACCGCAGCGCCCGCGTCGTGGTCCCGGCCCGTTCGGCCAGCTCGCCGATTCGCATGCGTACGACGGTAGGCCTTGACGCGGACGTCAGGGCAAGCGCCGGCTTCAGACCAGCACGCCCGCCGACTCCTCCACCTCCAGCAGGGAGGCGCTGTGGCGCTCCTCCTCGAAGGCTTTGCGCCCCCCGCGCAGGCCGAACAGGCGCTTGGCGAGGGCGATGTAGAGGACGGCGAGGATGTTCAGGACCAGGGTGGTGATCTTCACCGGGCTGATGTGCTCGGTGAGTTCGTAGATCTCCAGCGGCAGGAAGGCGGCGGTGGCGACCACCGTGAGGTACTCGGCCCAGCGCTTGGCGTACCACAGGCCGACCGCCTCGATCAGCTCCACCAGCGCGTAGGCGAGCAGCAGGGAGGCGACCAGGAGGAGGGTGGAGTGCTTGTAGCCGAAGGTCTTCTGGATGGTGCCGACGACCGGCGAGTGGTCGAGGTCGTAGTGGAAGTGGCGGAAGACGGGGCGGAAGACGTCGAGGTACTCGTTGAACAGCCGCCGTACCGCGTCCTGGCTGTTGCTGAACCGCCACACCGCGATGGCGACCAGCACGATGAACACCCCGCGCACGGCCCGCTCCAGCGCGAGGAAGCGCAGGATGAACAGGTCGCGCAGCACCTTGCCGCGCGGCACCAGCGGGGCGTCCTGCGCGGGCCCCGAGCCGTGCGGCTCGCCGAGCACGAAGTCCCCGCAGCGCAGGCAGCGCCAGACCTCGCCGAGGGCGGTGTCGGCGTGCAGCCTGATGCGCAGCCGGGGGTCGTCGGGGGCGTAGGTCACGTGCCCCTTGCGCGCGCAGGTGCGCCTGTCCCAGTCGATCGCCATCCCCCGTGCCTCCATACGTGCCTGCGGCCGTGCCGCGCCGGTCGTTCCGGCACGGCACGGTAGTGCGTCGCGGTAAGAGACGACGGACGGCGCGTTTCAGTTCGCCGCGCTGCCCACCAGCTCCAGCTGTTCCCCGGCCGTCTCGGGCTCCGGCCCCGTGGCGGTGCCGCGCGGCAGCAGCAGGGCGACGGCGAGCGTGCCGACGCCCAGGATCACGGCGCCGACCAGGCTGGTGTGGGCCACCGCGTCCGCGAAGGACGAGCCGACGGCGTCCTTCATGTGGTGGGCGCCCTCGGTGAGCTGCCCGGCCTGCTCCTTGAGCCGGGCGGCCCGCTGGGGGTCGCCGGTGTGGGCGGCCTGCTCGGCGAGCTGGCGGGCCTTGACTCCGATGCCCTGGGCGACGGCGTATCCGGCGCCCACCGAGTCCTGGGCGGTGGACAGGGCGCCCGCGGGGAGCCCGCTGCCGGCGGTGGCGTCGGAGAGGTGGCGGGAGTAGGAGGTCGACAGCAGCGAGCCGAGGATCGCGATGCCGAGCGAGCCGCCGAGCTCCAGCGAGGTGTCGTTGACCGCGCCGCCCACGCCCAGTTCGGACTCGGGGAAGGCCCCCATGATCGCGTCGGTGCAGGGCGAGAGGGCGAGGCCGATCGCGAGGCCGAGGATCACCAGCGGCGCCACGAAGTCGCCGTAGGAGGAGGAGCCGTCGACCCGGGTGAGCAGGGCGAGGGCGGCGGTGCCGCCGACCATGCCGGCGGTGACGGTCCACTTCATGCCGACGCGCGGGGTGAGGTAGCCGGTGAGCGCGGAGCCGGCGAAGACCGCGCCGGCCAGGGGCAGCATGCGCAGGCCGGTGGCGAGGGCGTCATAGCCGAGGACGAACTGCAGGTGCTGGGTGAGGTAGTAGAAGGCGCCGAAGACGGCCAGGAAGAACAGGGCGACGGCGAGGTTGGAACCGGCGAAGCGGCGGCCGGCGAAACGGCGCACGTCGAGGATGGGGCGCGGGTGGCGCAGTTCCCACAGGACGAAGGCGACGAGGCCCGCGCCCGCGACGGCGGCGGCGGTGACCGCCTTGGTGTCCCAGCCGAAGTGCGGGCCCTCGATGATCATGTAGACGAGGGAGCCGGTCCAGAGGACGGAGAGCAGGCCGCCGACGTGGTCGATGCGGTCGTGGTGGCCGGCCCGGGACGGCGGGACCAGGACGAGGGCGGCGACCAGGGCGACCGCGGCGATCGGCACGTTGATCAGGAACGTCGAGGCCCAGCCGTGGTTCCTCAGCAGCGCGCCGGCGACGACCGGGCCGGCCGCGATCGCGAGGCCCGCGGTGGCGGTCCACAGGGTGATCGCACGGGCGCGTTCGGCGCGCGGGAAGGTGGCGGCGAGCAGCGAGAGGGTGGCCGGCATGATCAGCGCGGCGCCGACGCCCATCACCGCGCGGGCCGCGATCACGGTCGCCGCGCTGTCCGCCAGGTATCCGAAGACGGCCCCGCCGCCGAACACCACCAGCCCGAGGACGAGCGCGCCGCGCCGGCTGTACTTGTCGCCGATCGCGCCGAGCAGCAGCATCAGCGCCGCGTACGGCACGGTGTAGCCGTCGATCACCCACTGGAGGTCGGCGCCGGACAGCCCGAGGTCGCGGGTCATGTCGGGCGCGGCGACGGTGAGGGCGGTGTTGGCCATCACGATGATCAGCAGGCTCAGGCAGAGCACGAGCAGCGCCCACCAGCGCCGGGCGTAGGGACGGTCCGTCCGCCCGGCCGGTTCGTTGACGACGAGTCGCATGGCAGGGGTGGCCTTCCTCGGGTTCACGACGGAAACTTGCACAGTGGCGTGCAGTTGCACAACCATGTGCAATGTACGTCGCTGCACAGCACTGTGCAAGTCGAGGGAGGGCACAATGTCAGCCATGACCACGGGTAACACCAGCCGCGCCGACGCGAACCGGCGCCGCATCCTCGACGTCGCCCTCGCCGAGCTGCTGCGCGACCCCGACGCGTCCATGGACCAGATCGCGCGCGCCGCGGGTGTCGTACGGCGCACGGTGTACGGGCACTTCCCCAGCCGGGAGGCGCTGATCAGCACCCTCGTCGACGACGCGGTGCACGCGCTGGCCGCGGCCCACGCGGCGGGCCGGGAGGGCGTCGAGGACCCGGCGGAGGCGGTGGCCCGCTCGGTGCTGGCCGTCTGGCACATCGCCGACCGCTACCGGCTGCTGGTGGCGCTCGCCCAGCGCACGGTCACCATGCAGGGCATCCGCGAGCGCCTCGCCCCGGTCCGCAAGTCCTCCGTGGAACTCCTCCAGCGCGGCCTGGACAAGGGGGTCTTCAGCTCCGCGCTCCCCGCGCCCGCACTGGCCTACGTGCACGAACAGATCATGTTCGCCCTGATGGAAGCCGTGAACGACGGTCTCCTGCCGCCCTCCGAGGCGGGCCGCTCGGCGGCGGTCACCGTCCTGACGGCGACGGGGGTCCCCGCCTCCCTCGCGGGCGCCCTGGTGACGAGACTCGACGACTGACCGGGCGCGGGACGCCTCCTCGGGCAGGAAAAGGCCGAGCGGCCGGGCCCACGGGAGAGGTGGGTCCGGCCGCTCGGGGACCGCCGGGCGTCCGGCCCCGGTTCAGGCGGGGCGGGACGTCCGGAGCGGGTGGGGTGTCAGGCCCTGGCGAGTTCCTTCTCGCCGTCCTCGCGCTGCCCGGGCACGCCGGCCCCGGTGCCCGCGTCCTCGGCGTCGTCGAGGAGGGTGCGCTCGTCGAAGGGCAGCTCGCCCGCGAGCACCAGCCGCACCCGGTCCTTGTCGACCTCCCCGGTCCAGGTGCCGATCAGCAGGGTGGCCACGGCGTTGCCCGCGAAGTTGGTCAGGGCGCGGGCCTCGCTCATGAAGCGGTCGATGCCGACGATGAGACCGACGCCGTCGACCAGGGCCGGCTTGTGCGACTGCAGCGCGCCGGCGAGCGTGGCGAGGCCCGCGCCGGTGACCCCGGCGGCGCCCTTGGAGGCGACCATCATGAACAGCAGCAGGGTGATCTGCTGGCCGATGGACAGCGGCTGGTCCATGGCGTCGGCGATGAACAGCGAGGCCATGGTCAGGTAGATCATGGTGCCGTCGAGGTTGAAGGAGTAGCCGGTCGGCACGGTGATGCCGACGACCGGGCGGCTCACGCCCAGGTGCTCCATCTTGGCGATCAGCCGGGGCAGCGCGGACTCGGACGAGGACGTGGAAAGGATCAGCAGGAACTCACGTCCGAGGTACCTCAGCAGCTGGAAGATGTTGACGCCGGCCACCACCCGGGTCAGCGCGCCCAGCACCACCAGCACGAACAGCAGACAGGTGACGTAGAAGCCGAGCATGATCGTGGCGAGCGCCTTCAGGGCGTCCACGCCGGTCTCGCCGACGACGGCGGCCATGGCGCCGAAGGCGCCGACCGGCGCGGCCCACATGATCATGGCGAGGACGCGGAAGACCAGCCGCTGGATGTGCTCCACCCCTCGGAGAACGGGCTCGCCCCTGCGGCCCATGGCCTGGAGCGCGAACCCGACGAGCAGCGCGACCAGCAGCGTCTGCAGCACCTGGCCCTCGGTGAAGGACGACACGAGCGTGGTCGGGATGATGCCGAGCACGAAGTCGACCGGGCCCTCGCTCGCGGCCTGGGCCTGGGCGTGTCCCACGCCCTTGACCGCCTCGGTCAGGTGCATGCCGCTGCCGGGGTGCACCAGGTTGCCCACGACCAGGCCGATGGCCAGCGCCACGAACGACATCACCACGAAGTAGCCGAGGGCGAGCCCGCCCACCTTGCCGACCTTCGCGGCCTTGCGCACGGAACCGACGCCGAGCACGATCGTGCAGAAGATGATCGGCGAGATCATCATCTTGATCAGGTTCACGAAGCCGGTGCCGATCGGCTTCAGCTCCTTGGCGAAGTCCGGCGCGGCGAACCCGACCAGGACGCCGAGGGCGACCGCGGCGATCACCGCTATGTAGAGAAAGTGGGTGCGGTCCCGCTTGGCTGCGGGACCGGGTCCTGCGGCGGGTGCGGCGGGTGCCGTATCGGCTGCGCTGCTCACGAGCGGCCCTCCTTGACGACGTCGTCGGCATCACCGGCGTGCGGCTCACGTCCGGGGGTTTTCGGGGAATGCCGTGACTATCTCCCGCCGTGTGAGGGCGGTCACCCTTCCGTTCATTTAGTTCACGCCAGAACCGGGAGGCAGACTGACGGCATGCGCATACCCGGCTTCCCGAGACCCCGCAGCCTGGCGGGCCAGCTCTTCGCGATGCAGGCCGTGCTGCTCGCGTTCGTCGTGGCCGGATACGCACTGTTCACCTACGTCAGCGACCGCGGCCAGGCCGAGCAGTCGGCCCGCCGCCAGGCCACGGCGGTGGCCCGCTCGATAGCGGACGCGCCCTCGGTGCGGTCCGCGATCCACACCGCCGACCCCACGGCACAGCTCCAGCCGTACGCGCTCAGGGTGCAGAAGGACACCGGGGTCGACTTCGTCACGATCATGACCCCCGGGGGGATCCGCTGGACCCACCCGTCCGAGAAGCAGATCGGCAAGCCCTTCCTCGGCAACATCTACCGCGCCCAGCACGGAGAGACCTTCACCGAGACGTACACCGGTACGCTCGGCGCGTCCGTCCGCGCGGTCACGCCCGTGTGGGACGGCCGCCGGATCATCGGCCTGGTCAGCGCCGGCATCAAGGTGGAGGCGATAAGCCACCGGGTGCAGGACCAGGTGACGGCGCTGCTCGGGGTGGCGGCGGGGATCCTCGCGCTGGGCGGTGTCGCCACGTACGTGATCAACGCGCGGCTGCGCCGGCACACCCACGGGATGAACGCCGACGAGCTCAGCCGGATGCACGACTACCACCAGGCCGCGCTGCACGCGGTGCGCGAGGGTCTGCTGATGCTGGACGCGCAGTACAGGGTGGCGCTGATCAACGACGGCGGGCGGGAGCTGCTGGGCGTGGGCAGGGAGGAGGACGTGGTGGGGACGTCGGTGGCGGACCTGGGGCTGCCCGCACCGCTGACCGGGGCGCTGCTGGCCTCCGAGCCGCGGGTGGACGAGGTGCACCTGACGGACTCGCGTGTCGTGGTGGTCAACACCTCGCCCGTCTCGGGCGGTGAGCGCCGGGGCACGGTGGTGACCCTGCGGGACGTCACCGAGCTGCAGTCGCTGATGGGCGAGCTGGACTCCGAGCGCGGCTTCACCCAGGCGCTGCGCTCGCAGGCGCACGAGGCCGCGAACCGTCTGCACACGGTGGTGTCGCTGATCGAGCTGGGCCGCGCCGAGGAGGCGGTGGAGTTCGCCACCGCGGAGCTGGAGCTGGCCCAGGCGCTGACCGACCAGGTGGTCGCGGCGGTGAGCGAGCCGGTGCTGGCCGCGCTGCTGCTGGGCAAGACCGCGCAGGCCAACGAGCGCGGTGTGGAGCTGGTGGTGTCCGAGGACAGCGGCCTGGACGACGGACTGCTCCCGCCCGCCCTGCCGCCGCGCGACCTGGTGACGATCCTCGGCAACCTCATCGACAACGCCGTGGACGCGGCGCAGGGCCGGGTGCCCGCCCGGGTGACGGTGACGGCGTGCGCGGAGGCCGGGGAGCTGGTCCTGCGGGTCGCCGACACCGGTCCGGGGGTGGACCCGGCCCACGCCGGCCTGGTCTTCCAGCGGGGCTTCTCGACCAAGCCCACCGGCCCCGGCGGCCGCGGCCTGGGCCTCGCCCTCGCCCGTCAGGCGGTCCACCGCCACGGCGGCACGCTGACGGTGGCGCAGGCCGCCGGGGGCGGCGCGGTCTTCGAGGCCCGCCTGCCGCTGGCGGACGCCCTTGAGCCGGCTCCGCGCGCAGCCGCGGCCGAGGTGCCGGGAGGCAGGAGATGACGGGCTCGGCGCCCGGGGGGCAGCCGATCCGCGTGCTGGTGGTGGAGGACGACCCGGTCGCGGCGGACGCGCATGTGATGTACGTGGGCCGGGTGCCGGGGTTCGTGGCCGTGGGCAAGGCGCGCACCGGCGCCGAGGCGCGGCGGGCGCTGGAGCGCACCCCCGTCGACCTGCTCCTGCTCGACCTGCACCTGCCGGACGTGCACGGGCTCCAGCTCGCCCGCTCGCTGCGGGCGGCCGGTCATCACGCGGACGTCATCGCGGTGACCTCGGCGCGGGATCTCGCGGTGGTGCGTGAGGGGGTGTCGCTGGGGGTGGTGCAGTACGTCCTGAAGCCGTTCACGTTCGCCACCCTGCGCGACCGTCTGGTCAGGTACGCCGAGTTCCACGCGGCGGTCGGCGAGGCGAGCGGCCAGGACGAGGTGGACCGGGCGCTGGCCACGCTGCGCGCCCCCGGCCCGGCCGCGCTGCCCAAGGGCCTGAGCGCGCCCACCCTGAACCGGGTGACGGCCGCCCTGCGGGAGGCCGCGGAGGGCCTGACGGCGGCGGGCGTGGCCGAGACGGTCGGCATCTCCCGCATCACGGCCCGCCGCTACCTGGAGCACCTGGTCGACGCGGGCCGCGCCGACCGCAGCCCCCTGTACGGCCAGGTCGGCCGCCCGGAGCTGGTCTACCGCTACCTGCCGGCCGGAACGCCGGGGAGGTGACGGCGGGACCGGCAGGACCGCAGGACTCCTGGAAGCAGGGCCGGCGGGACCTGCGGAAGCAGGACCGGCGGGACTCCTAGAAGACCGACTCCGCCTCGTCCATGCGGTCCTTGGGGACCGTCTTCAGCTCGGTGACGGCCTCGGCCAGCGGGACCATCACGATGTCGGTGCCGCGCAGCGCGGTCATCCGGCCGAACTCGCCGCGGTGGGCGGCCTCCACCGCGTGCCAGCCGAAGCGGGTGGCGAGGACGCGGTCGTAGGCCGTGGGGACGCCGCCGCGCTGCACATGGCCGAGGATGACCGGCTTGGCCTCCTTGCCCAGGCGCCGCTCCAGCTCGTACGCCAGTGCGGTGCCGATGCCCTGGAAGCGCTCGTGGCCGAACTTGTCGATCTCGCCCTTGCCGTAGTCCATGGTGCCCTCGGCGGGGTGGGCGCCCTCGGCGACGCAGACGACGGCGAACTTCTTGCCGCGGGCGAAGCGCTCCTCGACCATCTTGACCAGGTCCGCGGGGTCGAAGGGGCGCTCGGGCAGGCAGATGCCGTGTGCGCCGGCCGCCATGCCGGACTCCAGGGCGATCCAGCCCGCGTGGCGGCCCATGACCTCCACGACCATCACCCGCTGGTGGGACTCGGCGGTGGTCTTCAGCCGGTCCATGGCCTCGGTGGCCACGCCGACGGCGGTGTCGAAGCCGAAGGTGCGGTCGGTGGAGGAGATGTCGTTGTCGATGGTCTTCGGCACGCCGACCACCGGCAGCCCGGCGTCCGACAGCATCCGCGCGGCCGTCAGCGTGCCCTCGCCGCCGATCGGGATGAGCGCGTCGATGCCGAACTCGTGGATCATGTCGGAGGCGTTCTCGCAGGCCTCGCGCAGCCGGTCGCGCTCCAGGCGGGAGGAGCCGAGGATGGTGCCGCCGCGGGCCAGGATGCCGCTGACCGCGTTGAGGTCGAGGCCGCGGTAGCGCCCGTCGAGCAGGCCCGCGTAGCCGTCCTCGAAGCCGATCACCTCGTCGCCGTACGTGGTGACCGCTCGGTGCACGACCGACCGGATCACCGCGTTCAGCCCAGGACAGTCGCCGCCTGCCGTGAGAACTCCGATACGCATCGCGCTAGGTCTCCTGCTCAGTGTTGATACCGGTGATCCTGTCCGATTGTTTCACGTCCCCGGGGCACCCTGGCGCGGTCCGGCCAGGCCTGGACTTGACGGGCGCCTTATCCATCGCCGGGGGTATTGTCAAGAGGGTTCCACTCGTCCCAGTGGGCGATTTTTTTGCACACCGGCTTTTTTGCACACCGGCAGACGCCGGACCCGAGCACCGTCCGACGAACGGAGAGCCCAGCGTGACCCGCAGCGTGTACGTGACCGGCATCGACCGCGGCGACGGCCGTCAGGTCGTCGAGCTGGGCGTCATGGAGCTCCTGACCCGGCAGGTCGACCGGGTGGGTGTCTTCCGCCCGCTCGTCCACGACGGTCCCGACCGCCTCTTCGAACTGCTGCGCGCCCGCTACCGGTTGTCCCAGGACCCGGCGACCGTCTACGGCATGGACTACCAGGAGGCCTCCGCTCTCCAGGCCGAGCAGGGCACGGACGAGCTGGTGTCCGCCCTCGTCGACCGCTTCCACCTGGTGGCCCGGGACTACGACGTCGTCCTGGTGCTCGGCACCGACTTCGCCGACACCCAGCTCCCCGACGAGCTCTCCCTCAACGCCCGCATGGCCAACGAGTTCGGCGCCTCCGTGCTCCCGGTGGTGGGCGGCCGCAAGCAGACCGCCGAGTCCGTGTTCGCCGAGACCCGCAATGCCTACCGCGCCTACGACGGCCTCGGCTGCGACGTGCTCGCCATGGTCACCAACCGGGTGGCCCGCGAGGACCGGGACGCGATCGCCGAGCGGCTGGCGGGCCGGCTGCCCGTGCCGTGCTTCGTGGTGCCGGACGAGCCCGCCCTGTCCGCGCCGACCGTCTCGCAGATCGCCCAGGCTCTGGACGGCAAGGTCCTGCTCGGCGACGACTCGGGGCTCGCCCGCGACGCCCTGGACTTCGTCTTCGGCGGCGCCATGCTGCCCAACCTGCTCAAGGCCCTGACCCCGGGCTGCCTGGTCGTGACCCCCGGGGACCGCGCCGACCTGGTGGTGGGCTCGCTGGCCGCGCACAGCGCCGGCAACCCGCCGATCGCGGGCGTGCTGCTCACGCTGAACGAGGCGCCGGGCGAGGAGATCCTGTCCCTCGCCGCCCGGCTCGCGCCCGGCACCCCGGTGGTCTCGGTGTCCGGCAACAGCTTCCCCACCGCCGAGCGGCTGTTCTCCCTGGAGGGCAAGCTCAACGCGGCCACCCCGCGCAAGGCGGAGACCGCGCTCGGCCTGTTCGAGCGGTACGTCGACACCGCCGACCTCAGCAAGCGGGTCTCCGCGCCGAGCAGCGACCGGGTCACGCCGATGATGTTCGAGCACCAGCTGCTGGAGCAGGCCCGCCTCGACAAGCGGCGGGTCGTCCTGCCGGAGGGCACCGAGGAGCGGGTGCTGCGCGCGGCCGAGGTGCTGCTGCGCCGGGGCGTGTGCGACCTGACGCTGCTCGGCCCGGTGGACGCCATCCGCAAGAAGGCCGCCGACCTCGGCATCGACCTCGCCGACTCGCAGCTGATCGACCCGGCCGTCTCCGAGCTGCGCGACGCCTTCGCCGAGCGGTACGCCCGGCTGCGCGCCCACAAGGGCGTCACCGTGGAGCTGGCGTACGACGTGGTCTCGGACGTCAACTACTTCGGCACCCTGATGGTCCAGGAGGGCCTGGCCGACGGCATGGTGTCGGGGTCGGTGCACTCCACGGCGGCGACGATCCGGCCGGCCTTCGAGATCATCAAGACCACCCCGGACTCCTCCATCGTCTCGTCGGTGTTCTTCATGTGCCTGGCGGAAAAGGTGCTCGTCTACGGCGACTGCGCGGTGAACCCGGACCCGGACGCCGAGCAGCTCGCCGACATCGCCGTCCAGTCCGCGGCCACCGCGGCCCGCTTCGGCGTGGAGCCGCGGATCGCCATGCTGTCGTACTCCACCGGCACATCGGGCACGGGCGCCGACGTGGACAAGGTGCGCGAGGCGACCGAGCTGGTGCGGCTGCGCCGGCCGGACCTGATGATCGAGGGCCCGATCCAGTACGACGCGGCCGTGGAGCCGTCGGTGGCCGCCACCAAGCTGCCGGGCTCGGAGGTCGCCGGGCAGGCCACCGTGCTGATCTTCCCGGACCTGAACACCGGCAACAACACCTACAAGGCCGTGCAGCGCTCGGCCGGCGCGATCGCGGTCGGGCCGGTCCTCCAGGGCCTGCGCAAGCCGGTCAACGACCTGTCCCGCGGTGCCCTGGTGCAGGACATCGTCAACACCGTCGCGATCACGGCCATCCAGGCCCGCACGCCCGCCAGCTGACGTCGTAGAAGTCGTAGAGAGAGACCTCCACACCGTGAACGCGACCCGTGTCCTCGTCCTCAACTCCGGCTCCTCGTCGGTGAAGTACCAGCTGCTCGACATGCGCGACCGGAGCCGGCTGGCCGTCGGCCTGGTCGAGCGGATAGGCGAGCAGACCTCCCGCCTGAAGCACACCCTCGTCGCCTCGGGCGACACTCGGGAACAGAACGGGCCGATCGCCGACCACGACGCCGCCCTGAAGTCCGTCGCGGAGGAGCTGTCCAGGGACGGGCTCGGCCTGGACTCCCCCGAACTGGCCGCGATCGGGCACCGGGTGGTGCACGGCGGCATGTTCTTCACCGAGCCGACGGTCATCGACGACGAGGTGCTCACCGAGATCGAGCGGCTGATCCCGGTGGCCCCGCTGCACAACCCCGCCAACCTCACCGGCATCCGCACGGCCATGGCGCTGCGCCCGGACCTGCCGCAGGTCGCCGTCTTCGACACGGCGTTCCACACCACCATGCCGGAGTCCGCGGCCCGCTACGCGATCGAGACGAAGATCGCGGACCGCTTCCGGGTGCGCCGCTACGGCTTCCACGGCACCTCGCACGCCTACGTCTCCCGGGCCACGGCCGAGCTGCTGGGCAGGGCGCCGGAGGACGTCAACGTCATCGTGCTGCACCTGGGCAACGGGGCGTCGGCCTCGGCGGTGCGGGGCGGGCGGTGCGTGGACACCTCCATGGGGCTCACCCCGCTGGAGGGCCTGGTGATGGGAACGCGTTCCGGCGATCTCGACCCGGCCGTCATCTTCCATTTGCAGCGCGTTGCCGGAATGTCCATGGACGAGATCGACACTCTTCTCAACAAGAGGAGCGGTCTGTACGGCCTGTGCGGCGACAACGACATGCGGGAGATCCGGCGCCGGATGGACGAGGGCGACGAGCAGGCGCGGCTCGCCTTCGAGATCTACGTCCATCGGCTGCGGAAGTACATCGGGGCGTATTACGCGGTACTCGGGAGGGTGGACGCGGTCGCCTTCACGGCCGGGGTCGGCGAGAACGCGGACTTCGTGCGCGAGGCCGCCCTGGCGGGCCTGGAGGGGCTGGGCCTGGCGGTGGACGGCGGGCGGAACGCCGTGCGCGGCGACGAGGCACGGCTGATCTCGCCCGAAGGCGCGCGGGTGGCCGTGGCCGTGGTTCCGACGGACGAGGAAATGGAGATCGCGAGCCAGACCTACGCACTGGTCGGAAAGGATGACAAGGGCGACTGAGGAATTCCACCGGCACTCGACTGAGCGCGTACCCGCCCATTTGTATTTTCCGCCAGACGGAATATTCCGCAGCGAAACAAACCGATAGGATCGCCCCCATGCGCCGTTCGAAAATCGTCTGTACTCTCGGCCCCGCGGTCGACTCCCACGAGCAGCTCGTGTCGCTGATCGAAGCCGGCATGAACGTGGCCCGCTTCAACTTCAGCCACGGCACGCACGCCGAGCACCAGGGCCGGTACGACCGTGTCCGTGCCGCGGCCAAGGAGACCGGCCGGGCCATCGCCGTGCTCGCCGACCTCCAGGGCCCCAAGATCCGCCTGGAGACCTTCGCCGAGGGTCCGGTGGAGCTGGAGCGGGGTGACGAGTTCACCATCACCGCCGAGGACGTCCCGGGCGACAAGCAGATCTGCGGCACGACGTACAAGGGGCTGCCGGGCGACGTCTCGCGCGGCGACCAGGTCCTGATCAACGACGGCAACGTCGAGCTGAAGGTCCTGGACGTCGAGGGCCCGCGGGTGAAGACGATCGTCATCGAGGGCGGCGTGGTCTCCGACCACAAGGGCATCAACCTGCCCGGCGCGGCCGTCAACGTGCCCGCGCTGTCCGACAAGGACGTCGAGGACCTGCGCTTCGCGCTGCGCATGGGCTGCGACATGGTCGCGCTGTCCTTCGTCCGGGACGCCAAGGACGTCGCCGACGTCCACCGGGTCATGGACGAGGAGGGCCGCCGGGTCCCCGTCATCGCCAAGGTGGAGAAGCCGCAGGCGGTGGAGAACATGCAGGACGTCGTGATGGCGTTCGACGGCGTGATGGTGGCCCGCGGCGACCTGGCGGTGGAGTACCCGCTGGAGAAGGTCCCGATGGTGCAGAAGCGGCTCATCGAGCTGTGCCGCCGCAACGCCAAGCCGGTGATCGTGGCGACCCAGATGATGGAGTCGATGATCACGAACTCCCGTCCGACCCGCGCCGAGGCCTCCGACGTGGCCAACGCGATCCTGGACGGCGCCGACGCGGTGATGCTGTCCGCCGAGTCCAGCGTGGGCGCGTACCCGATCGAGACCGTCAAGACGATGTCGAAGATCGTCCAGGCGGCCGAGGAGGAGCTGCTGTCCAAGGGCCTCCAGCCGCTGGTCCCGGGCAAGAAGCCCCGCACGCAGGGCGGTTCGGTGGCCCGTGCGGCCGCCGAGATCGCCGACTTCCTGGGCGGCAAGGGCCTGGTGGCCTTCACGCAGTCCGGCGACACCGCCCGCCGGCTCTCCCGCTACCGCGCCGAGCAGCCGATCCTGGCGTTCACCACGGACGAGTCCACCCGCAACCAGCTGGCGCTGAGCTGGGGCGTGGAGTCGCACGTGGTGCCCTTCGTCGCCAGCACCGACGAGATGGTCGAGCTGGTCGACCAGGAGCTGATCAAGCTCAACCGCTTCGCGGCCGGCGACACGGTGATCATCACGGCCGGTTCGCCCCCCGGTGTCCCCGGCACCACCAACATGGTCCGCGTCCACCACCTCGGCGGCGGCGAGCGCGACTGACGCGCGCCGCCCCGGTACGGGGCACGCACGGCACCGAGGGGCGCCCCCTGTCGCAGGGGGCGCCCCTCGGTGTGTTGCGGCTCCCGGAAAGGCTCGTACGGGCTCTGTGCGGGCTTGCGCGGACGCTCAGTCGGTCGTGTACACGTGCATGCCGGGCACGTGCAGGTTGCCGCCGAACTGGCCCGCCTGGACGACGTGGACCTTGGTGAAGTAGATCAGCGGGATGTTCAGCGGGGGCGGGTTGTCCGGGCTGAACGTGATCGGGATCAGGCCGAGCAGGTTGCCCGAGATGCTCTCCGTGTACATCACCGTGTCGCCGCCGGTGATGGTGGACGTCGAGCCCTTGGACGCCTGCACGTGGTAGGTCTTGCCGGCCTGCTTGTCCTTCACCGTCTGGTGCAGGTCGCCGATGTCGGTGCCGTTCGAGATGACGTACTTCAGGACCTTCTTGACCGTGCCGTTGGCCGTCCTGACCTCGACTATGCCCTTGTAGTCGGCGCCCTTGAGCGTCAGCGAACTGGCGTCCAGGTACCAGGGGTCGTCCGCCAGCGGCACCTTGTTGTCGACGCCGCCCTCGGCGTCGGTGGCCGCCGGGCAGTCCTTCGGGTCCGTGGTGGAGCTCGCGGACGGACTGGGCGTGGCGCTCGCGGTGGCCGTGGCGGCGGTGTCCTTGACCGTGTCGGTGGCGTCCTTGGCGGCCTTGGTGGCCGTGTCGGTCGCGCCCTTGACGGTGTCCTTGACCGTGTCGCCGGCCTTGTTGGCCGTGTCCTTCACGGTGCCGGCCGCGCCCGTGCCGGAGGAGTCCCCGCCGGAGGCGTCCTTGGTCGCGCTCGCCGAGGGGGTGGCGGAGGCGGACGGGGTGGCCTCGGCGGACGAGGAGGACGAGGACGACGAGGTCGACGCGGAGTCCGACTTGCCGCCGGTGAGGATGTCACCGATCGTGTGGCCGATGGTGTCCAGCAGCCCGCCGCCGCTGGACGCGGTCGCGGACGGGGTGGCGGTGTCGCCGCCGGAGCCCGAACCGCCGGACTTGCTCGCCGAACCGGTCGCGGACGGCTCGGGGGTGGCCTTGTCGCCGGAACCTGAATCCGGCGAAGAGGACTTGCCCGAGGAGCCGTTGTCCGAGGAGCCCTTCTGGGAGGAGGAGCCCTTCTCGGAGGAGGACGACGCCGAGGGGGACGGGGACGACGTTCCTTCCTTCGCGGACTCGCTCGCGGAGGCGGACGGCGAGGACGAGGACTTGTCGTTGGCGCCGTCCAGCGCCGCGACGCAGTCCTTGTACTCCTTCGCGCTGAGGGTGCTGCCCGGCGACGGCGAGGAGCTGTTGTTGTCGGCGAGCGCGAGCGTCGACGTGAACCCCATCCCCATCAGGACGGCGGTCGGCATGGCCGCCATGGCCATCGCCTTGCCGGCCGGCATGTGGAACCTGGTGAACAGCGGCTTCTTGGGTGCCGCGTGGCGCGGCCCGGTTCTCACACGGGACTCGTCCACATCAGTCCCGTGGGTCACCTCGTCAGCCGGCACTGTGCCTCCCGTTCGCCCCGTTGGCCGGGCTCGTTCCTGACAGGTCGTTCGAGTCGCTCACCGCGCCCGCGTCCGTCGCCTTGTCCAGCGAGGTCCCCGGGGTGCCGTCCTGGCCCGTACCGGCCTGAGCCGAGGGCTCCGGCGCGGGCGGCGCGCCCGGTGCCCAGGCGACGGCCATCGCGCCGCCGATGAGGGCGAACAGGAAGCCGACGACGAAGCCGCCGAAGTTGGACACGGGGATGGACACCAGGCCCAGCAGGATCGCCGCGACACCCGCGAAGACCCGGATGTGCGCCTGGAACCACAGGCTGATGCCGAGGACGACGAGCAGTACGCCGATGATCAGGGACCCTGCTCCCGCGGTGGTCGCCATCGCCAGGGTCAGGTGGCCGACCTGGAGGTGCGCGTACGGGAAGTACATGATCGGAAAGCCGGCGAACAGGACGAACAGACCGGCCCAGAACGGACGCGTGCCCCGCCAGGCGCGGAACTGCAGCCTCCGGCGGCTGAACTGGCCGGGTACGGCAGGAGTCTCGGCGCTCATGGAAAACAGCTCCCTGGTACGGCTTTGCTGTGGTGAGGGTGGTACTTCGATGGTGTGGGGGGTGTGTGAAGACGCCGCCGAAAGGTGGCACGGGCGGGGGCGCCCCAAGGCTCCCCCGCCCGTCACCGAGTGCTCAGTAGCACTCGTGCGTACCCGTCGACAGCGACATCTTCAGGCCGCTGAGCTTGAAGGTTCCGGCGGTGGTCGCCCACGCCGTCTGCTTCACGTCGGTGAGCGTGGCCGAGTCGGCCTGCTGGGCGAACCCGTAGGGGTTGGCCTGCTCGCCGCCACCCTTCATGCCCGGACCCTTGGCGGCGTCCTTGGCGGCAACACCGATGTCGATGTTGTTGAAGGTCGCGTCGGCGTTGAGGTCGGAGACGTCGATGTAGAGGTTGTCGGCCTCTACCGGCTTGTCACCGCCGCCGGCCTTCAGCATCAGGCTGACCGAGCCGAAGAACGGCACGTTCGGCGTGACGACCGACTGGCACATGTTGTTGATCTTGGCGTTCTTGAACGACGAGACCGCGACCGGGTGAGCCGTCTTCTGGCCGTCGAGGGTGTACCCCGAGTCGATCGCGCCGTACTGCGCGAAGCCGTTGCCCACCAGCTTGTCGGCCGTCACCTTGAACGACTGACCCGAAACGCTGAACGAAGCGGCGAGGGCACCCTGCGCCAGGGCCACGCCTATCGCTGCCGTCGCGGCGACGCTGGGCACCATGACCACAGCGAACCGCTTCCATCTGGTCCCGCCACGCACCTGGGACTCCATATTTCCTCCTTCTCGGACGTACATCTCCTGGTCTCGGCCAGCCCCCGTGACGGCGGCTGAAGCCGGGCAGGGATGGGAGAAGTGCTACGTCCTCGGGAAGGAGAGCGCCTGCGCTCGGCGGCGCGAACCGCGCCCGAATCACCGGCGATCACCCCCGAGCGACAACCACTGGTCGCGCCTGACACGCATCACGCACAACCTTGCTGGACAGGCTTCGCCGACCGGCGAAGACCCCCCTGTCCAAGAGCCGGCGCCACTGCCGCCGTCCCTGCTCGGTGGGGACCCAGACGCCCCGTGACCCGACCGGCTGTCGAGCTACGGGAATGGACCGAGCGTCGCCGATCGTGGTGCATTCTCGCCGCCCGCACAAGGGGGTTCGTTACTCGCTAGTAACGGCCGGATAACCGTGGAACGACTCGACGGTCTCGAACGGCGACGCTCGGTGGCAGAAAGGGGGAGGACAAAACTATTGATCATTGGATGGAACCGGGCAGATCAACGCCCTCGACTTACTGGCAGTAACAGCGGCCGCGATTACCAAGATTTGGTAAAGCGCGGCCGCTCCGACGCCTCGTCGGCCAATCTTTCACTCGGGCATCACAGGCCCTGACGTTTAGCGACTGGTCAGCGAACCCGCCGCCGTCCGGCTCAGAACAGCGCCCGTGCCAGAGCCCTGCGCGCCGCCGTCACCCGGGGGTCGTCGGCGCCGACGACCTCGAACAGCTCGAGCAGCCTCAGCCGCACCGCGTCCCGGTCCTCCCCGGCGGTGCGCCGCACCGTGTCGATGAGCCGCCCGAAGGCGTCCTCCACATGACCGCCCACCAGGTCCAGGTCGGCGGCCGCGATCTGCGCCTGCGCGTCGGCCGGCTTCCCGGCCGCCTCCTGCCGTACCTTCTGCGGATCCAGGTCCCGCACCCGCTGGAGCAACTCGGCCTGGGCCAGCCCCAGTTTGGCCTCGGGATGGGCCGGGTCGTCGGCCAGCACGTTCTTGTACGCCTGGACCGCGCCGGCCAGGTCGCCGGCGTCCAGGGCCTCGGCCGCCGCGTTCAGCAGCGACTCGTAGGGGCCGGCCGGGACGTCGGCGGGAGCCTGGGCGGCGCCGCCGGGCTCGGCGTCGGGGTCGACGGTCAGGCCGGTCAGACCGAAGCGCTGCTCGGCGACCTGCACCAGCTGGTCCAGCGTCTGCCGGATCTGCTCCTCACCGGCCGCGCCCTGGAACAGGGGCAGGGCCTGTCCCGCGACCACGGCGAAGACCGCCGGGATGCCCTGGACCCCGAACTGCTGCATCAGCAACTGGTTGGCGTCTACGTCGATCTTGGCGAGGAGGAAGCGCCCGTTGTACTCGACGGCGAGCCGCTCCAGGACCGGGCTCAGCTGCTTGCAGGGCTGACACCATTCGGCCCAGAAATCGATGACGACGGGGACTTCGGCGGACCGCTGCAGGACATCCCGCTCGAATCCTGCCTCGTCCACGTCGATGACGAGATCGGCCGGGGAGACGGCGCCCGTCCCGCCGTGCCGGGCGGCCTCGGCGCGCGCCTGCTCCGCCTTCGCCTTGGCCTCCTGGGCCGCCTTCACCGCGGCGAGGTCGACGACTCCGCTCATGGACATGTTCCGTGGCTGCATGCGTCTATCCTCCCCCGTCCGCGCGCATGAAGAAAAAAACGATGTGTTCGGCGCCGGGTCCCCACCCCACGCCTGGTGGTTGTCGCCCGTGCGGGTCGGGCACGAGCTTTCGCTACGTGTCGTAGCGTAATGCCATGGAGGTCGCCTCCGGCACCACTTGCCGGTGATCTCCCTCACGACCGCACAGAACCCGCCGGTTATGGTCGAGACATGCAGAGCCGCACCCCCGCCAGCCGTACCGGCCGCCCGCGCAGCGCGGCCGCGGACACCGCGATCCTCGCGGCAACGCGCCAGGCACTGGTGGAACTGGGCTGGTCCAGGCTGACGCTGGGGGACGTGGCGACGCGCGCGGGGGTCGCCAAGACCACGCTGTACCGCCGCTGGGCGGGCAAGCCCGAGCTGGTGGTGGACGCGGTCGCCGAGCTGTTCGACGAGCTGGAGCTGCCCGACCGGGGCAGCCTGGCCGCCGACATCGAGGGCGTGGTCCTGCAGTTCGCGGCGATCCTGGCCCGCCCGGAGGCCAGGAGCGGGCTGATGGCGGTGGTCGCCGAGTCCACCCGCGACGAGGCGCTGCGGGAACGTATCCGCGCCTCGATCGTGGACCGCCAGAAACGGCTGGTTCTCGAGGGCCGCGCCCGCGCCGAGGCCCGCGGCGAACTCCCCCCGCCGGCCGGCCCGGCCGAGGCGGCCCGCTCGGCCGATCTGATCTTCGACGTGGTCGCGGGAGCCGTCGTCCACCGCACGCTGGTCAGCGCCGAACCGGCGGACGAGGAATGGGTCCGCGGCTTCACCCGCGTACTGCTCGGCGGCCTGGGCGCCGCCTCGGCATAGCACGACGGCACGCCCACGGCGGCACGCCCACGGCGGCACGCCCACGGCGGCACGCCCACGGCGGCACGCCCACGGCGGCACGGCGGGGCACCGCTTCGCGGGTGCCCCGCCTTGTGTTCGTCGGGTCAGAAGCCCGCCGGCTCCGTGTAGACGCCCCACTCGTCGCGCAGGGCGTCGCAGATCTCGCCCAGGGTGGCCTCGGCTCGTACGGCGTCGAGCATGGGCTCGATCATGTTCGAGCCGTCGCGCGCGGCCGCCAGCATGGCGCCCAGCGCGGAGCGCACCGCCGCGTCGTCCCGCCCGGCCTTGCGGGTGCCGAGCACGCGTACCTGCTCGCGCTCCACCTCGTGGCTCACCCGCAGGATCTCCAGGTCGCCGGTGACCGACCCGGTGTGGACGTTGACGCCGACGACCCTCTTGTCGCCCTTCTCCAGCGCCTGCTGGTACCGGAACGCCGACTCGGCGATCTCGCCCGTGAACCAGCCGTCCTCGATGCCCCGGAGGATTCCGGAGGTGACCGGCCCGATGGGGTGCCGCCCGTCCGGGTGGGCGCGCAGCCCCCGCTCCTTGATCTGCTCGAAGATCTTCTCCGCGTCCGCCTCGATCCGGTCCGTCAGTTGCTCGACGTACCACGAACCGCCCAGCGGGTCCGCGACGTTGGCGGCCCCGGTCTCCTCCATGAGCACCTGCTGCGTGCGCAGCGCGATCTCCGCCGCCTGCTCGGAGGGGAGCGCAAGGGTCTCGTCCAGGGCGTTGGTGTGCAGCGAGTTGGTGCCGCCGAGCACCGCCGCGAGCGCCTCCACCGCCGTGCGCACCACGTTGTTGTACGGCTGCTGCGCGGTGAGCGAGACGCCGGCGGTCTGCGTGTGGAAGCGCAGCCACTGGGCCTTGTCGGACTTCGCGCCGTAGACGTCCCGCATCCATCGGGCCCAGATGCGGCGCGCCGCGCGGAACTTGGCGATCTCCTCGAAGAAGTCGACGTGCGCGTCGAAGAAGAAGGACAGCCCGGGCGCGAACACGTCCACGTCCAGCCCGCGGCTCAGACCCAGTTCGACGTAGCCGAAGCCGTCCGCGAGCGTGTACGCGAGCTCCTGCGCGGCCGTCGCCCCGGCCTCGCGGATGTGGTAGCCGGAGACCGACAGCGGCTTGTACGCGGGGATGCGGGCCGCGCAGTGCTCCATCAGGTCGCCTATCAGGCGCAGATGGGGCTCGGGCTGGAAGAGCCACTCCTTCTGCGCGATGTACTCCTTGAAGATGTCCGTCTGGAGCGTGCCGTTGAGGACGGCGGGGTCCACGCCCTGCCGCTCGGCGGCCACCAGGTACATGCAGAAGACGGGCACGGCCGGCCCGCTGATCGTCATCGACGTGGTGACGTCGCCGAGCGGGATGTCCTTGAAGAGGACCTCCATGTCCGCCGCCGAGTCGATCGCCACCCCGCAGTGCCCGACCTCGCCCAGCGAGCGCGGGTCGTCGGAGTCGCGGCCCATGAGCGTCGGCATGTCGAAGGCGACGGAGAGCCCGCCGCCGCCGTTGCGGAGGATCATCTTGTAGCGCTCGTTGGTCTGCTCGGCGTTGCCGAACCCGGCGAACTGCCGGATCGTCCACGTGCGCCCGCGGTAGCCGGTCGGGTACAGGCCACGGGTGAAGGGGTACTCACCCGGCCAGCCGATCCGCTCGAATCCCTCGTACGTGTCACCGGGCCGGGGCCCGTACACCGGCTCCACGGGGTCCCCGGAGAGCGTGGTGAAGTCTGCGTCGCGCTTGCGTGCGGCGTCGTACCGGGCCTGCCAGCGGCGGCGGCCCTCCTCGATGGCGTCAGCGTCCATGCTTCGAATTTACTAGGACGTCCAAGTAAATGTCGACGGCTGACCGCCGTACGCGTGCGTACGGCGGAAGTCGTTACGCCTCGGCGACCGCGGGCGCGGTGTCCGCGATACGGCCCTCGAGCTCGCGGCTGACCCTGCGCTCCACGAAGAACGCGGCGGTCGGGACGGTGCCGGCCAGCAGCACCCACAGCTGCTTGGCGACCGGCCACTTCGCCTTGGAGCCCAGGTCGAAGGCGAAGACCAGGTAGATCACGTACAGCCAGCCGTGCGCGATGCCGATCACGGTGGTGAACTTGGCCGCCCCGTCGATGTGGAGGCCGTACTTGGCGATCACGCCGAGGGTCAGCAGGACCAGCAGCACACCGGTGACGTAGGCCATGACGCGGTAGCGGGTCAGCACGCTCTTCTTCATGGAGTCGAGCGTAACCGCCCGTTCCGGGAGATCTTGCCCAGGGTCGGTCCACGCCCGGGGTGCGCTGCCCGGCCCGCCGCGGTGGCGGTCAGTCCTCGTCGAAGTCGTGGGCGGCGATCCGCAGGGGCCGCAGCATCGCGAAGATCTCCGCGCACTCCTCGGCGTCGTACGCCCCGAGGCCGAAGTCCATCGCCATCAGGTCGCGGGTCGCCGCGTCGACGGCCTCGCGGCCCTTGTCGGTGATGACGGCGAGCGTGCCGCGCCCGTCGTTGGGGTTGGGGCGCCTGGCCACCAGGCCCGACTTCACCAGGCGGTCCACGGTGTTGGTCACCGACGTGGGATGCACCATGAGCCGCTCGCCGATCTTGGACATCGGCAGCTCGCCCGCCTTGGAGAAGGTGAGCAGCACCAGCGCCTCGTAGCGCGCGAACGTCAGCCCGTACGGCTTGACCACCGCGTCCACCTCGGCGAGCAGGATCTGGTGGGCGCGCATGATCGAGGTGATCGCCGCCATCGACGGCACGTTTCCCCAACGCTGCTTCCAGAGCTCGTCGGCACGGGCGATGGGGTCGAAGGGAAGACTGAGGGGCTTCGGCACGGCATCAGACCCTACCGGTCGGTCATATCGTGGTCAGCCCTGTCTCGCCCTTCGGTCCGCCGGGCACCCAGGGCGAGCAGCGCGCAGCACACCGTGCCGAGGACTCCGGCCCCCGCGACGGCGGTCCGTACGCCCGCGAACTGCGCCGCCACGCCCGCCAGGGCCATGCCCACGCCCTGGATCGTCATGAGCCCGGCGGTGAGCAGCGTCATCGCCCGTCCGCGCAGCTCCTCGGGCACCGCCCGCACGAACCACTGGTCCAGGCCCAGCGTGTACGCCGAGCCCGCGCCGGAGACCAGCAGCAGGAGCAGCGACGCGGTCAGGCCAGGACGCAGGGCGTAGCCCACGTACGGCAGCAGGGTCGCGCACACCAGCGGCAGCGCGATCCGCTCGCGGGTGGCCGGACGCAGTCGCGAGCCCGCGTACAGCTCGCCCGCGATCGTGCCCACCGGCAGCGCGCACATCAGCAGGCCGAGGCCGGTGGAGCCGGCGCCGAGCGCGTCGGCGTAGGGCGCCGCCAGGGCCTCCGGCACGACCGCGAACATCGGGGGGATCCAGAAGAGCAGGAGCAGGGCGCGCACGCGCGGGTGGGCCAGGACCCGGCGGGCCCCGCGCAGGGAGTCGCCCACCAGGGCGCCCTGTCCGCCCTGTCCGGCCTGTGCGCCGGTGCGGGCCGGGCGGTGTGCGGTGCCCGCTCGGAGCAGGACCGCCGAGGCCACGAAGGTGCCCACGGTGATCAGCAGCGCGTGCCGGGGGGTGACGACCGTCAGGAGGAGGCCGCCGAGGCCGTAGCCGACCAGGAGCGCGCTCTGGGAGACGATCCGCAGGAGGGAGCGGCCGAGGACGAACAGGTCGCCGTCGCCGAGGATGTCCGCCAGCGTGGCCATGCGGGTGCCCTGGAAGACCGGCGAGACCACGGCCAGGGCGCAGCGCAGGATCAGCAGGAGGCCGATGCCGGCGCCCGGCGCGACCATCAGGGCCACGCAGGCCGCGCACACCAGGTCGCAGACCACCAGGACCCGGCGGGCCGGGAAGCGGTCGGCCACTCCCGCGAGGAGGGTGCCTCCGACCACGTACGGCAGGAAGCCGAGCGCGAAGGTGAGGGCGCTGAGGAGGGGGGAGCCGGTGAGGTCGTACACCAGGACCGAGAGGGCGATCTCGCTGACGATCACGCCCAGGAGGGAGAGGGCGTGGGCCGCGAAGACGGCTCGGAACTCCGGGACGGCGAAGGTCTGGGCGTAGCCCGGGCGGCGGGTGGGGGGTTCGTTCGTGGTGGGGGGTTCGTTCGTGGTGGGGTGGGCTGCGGCTTCCTGTCCCCGTGCTGCTTCCTGCATGGGTGCAGCGTGGTGGGGGTGCGCGTCCGTGCGTAGTGTTTCGGCTCTCGCCGAATGTTGGGGGTGGCTGCATGCCTTTTCGGCTGCGGTTCGGGGACGATGATCTGATGCGGTGCCGGTTCGCCGTGTCGCCGCTGTGGGAGACGCAGGAGGCCGTGCGGACGCTGGGGCGGCCCGACCGGCACGGCTATCACCCGCACTGGCTGCGGCGGATCCGGGGGGCCGCGCGCGGACTGGATCTGGAGACCCTGTGGCTGCTCATGCCTCGGCGGGGGTACAACCCCGACTTTCTCGGGCCGCCGCCGATCGGGCCCGCGGCCACGTTCGAGGAGGAGATCGCCGCCGTGCGGGCCGCCGATCCTCGCATGGCGGCGGTCGAGATCGCCCGGGCGCTCGCCGAGACGCCGGGGGCCGCCGAGTCCGCGCGCGGGCGGGCGCTGCTCGCCGATCCGGGGCGGGCGGTGGCGGAGCTGGCCGGGCTCATGGAGGCGGCCTGGCGGGTGCTGGTCGAGCCCGAGTGGCCCCGGTTGCGGGCGCTGCTCGAGGCCGACGTCGCCTTTCACTCGCGGCGGCTGGCCGAGGTGGGGCTGGGGGCGCTGCTGCCCGAGCTGGACCGGCGGCTGGCTTGGGACGGGCGGACGCTGACCGTCGATCTCGCGGGTGAGTACGGGCGGGAGCTGGGGGGTCAGGGGCTTGTGCTGATGCCGAGCGTCTTCTCCTGGCCGGACGTGGTCAGCGGGTTCGATCCGCCGTGGCAGCCGACCGTCGTGTACCCGGCGCGCGGGCTGGCCGGGTTGTGGGCGGAGCCCGGGGCGGGGGGCGGGGCCGGGGACGTCCTCGTACGGCTGCTGGGGCGGGGGCGGGCGGCTGTGCTGGCCGCGCTGGACGAGCCGGCGTGCACTTCGGCGCTGGCGCATCGGCTGGGGCTCGCGGCGTCGTCCGTGTCCGCGCATCTGACGGTGCTGCGGGAAGCGGGGTTGCTCACCTCGCGGCGGTACGGGCACCAGGTGCTGTACGAGCGGACGCCGCTGGGGATGGCGCTCGTCGCCTCCGGCGGGTGAGCGTGCCGGGCGCCGCGGGTGCGTTGCAGGTCGGGGGCGTGGGGGCGCATCCGGCCCGCCGCATGTGGGACGTACATCTGCGGGGTGCCTGGTGGGCGTCGGCACCGCTGTACGCGGCGGGCTGTGACGCGCCCCCACGCCCCGCTTCCGTCCGATGGCGGGTGCGGGTGGTGGGGGTGCGCGTCGCTAGTCGGAGAGGTGCCTCTCGATTGTTTCGACCTTGGTGGTCAGGGCGTTGGTCACGCCTGGGCGGATGTCCGCCTTGAGGACCAGGGAGACTCTGGGGGCTCTGGCCTCCACTGCTGCCACTGCTTGTCCGATCACCTGCATGACCTCGTCCCAGTCGCCCTCGATCGAGGTGAACATGGCGTCCGTGCGGTTGGGCAGGCCCGAGGCTCGGACCACTCGGACGGCGTCGGCCACGTACTCCCCCACGTCCTCGCCGACGCCCAGGGGGGTCACGGAGAAGGCGACGATCACGCGTTCACGATCCCCTCGCGGCGGGCGCGGGAGGCGATCACCGCGTCCTCGGCCTCGCGCTTGAGCTTGCGCTCGGCGAAGAAGCCGCCGGTGGGCAGGACCGAGAGGACGAAGTAGAGGGCGGCGGTCCTGAGCGACCACTTGGCGCGGTTCCAGGCGTCGGCCCAGAAGGCGACGTACAGGACGAACAGGACGCCGTGGATCGAGCCCATCACGGGTACCGCGTTGAAGTCCGTGGTCCGCTTCAGGACCGAGCAGATCAGCAGGAGGATGAAGGACACCGCCTCGGGGGCGGAGACCAGGCGGAGGCGGCGGAGGGCGGTGGCGGTCTTGATGTCCACGGGTCACCTTCGGTCGGGAGGGGAGGGGGGCGCTTGTGAATGCAGGCACAAACTTCCGGTCCATTGTGGCAAATCCCCGGAGCGGTCCGCCCCAGGGGTGTGTGCGGCGTCCGCGCGCCGCTACCTTTCGCTGCGTGGCGATGTTCCGACTTCAGGGAAGCAAGGTGCTCGCCGTCGACATGACCGGGGATGCCGTCAAGGCGAAGAACGGCTCGATGGTCGCGTACGACGGGCAGATGGCCTTCAAGAAACTGACGGGTGGCGGTGAGGGGCTGCGGGGGATGGTGACGCGGCGGCTCACCGGTGAGCAGATGACGGTGATGGAGGTGCGCGGGCAGGGGACCTGCTGGTTCGCCGACCGGGCCGCCGAGATCAATCTGGTGCGGCTGCAGGGCGAGAAGCTGTTCGTCGAGTCGAGCAATCTGCTGGCCACGGACGCGGGGTTGCGCACGGGTACGACGTTCACGGGGCTGCGGGGGGCCTCGCAGGGCAACGGGCTGTTCACCACGACCGTCGAGGGGCACGGGCAGGCGGCGATCATGTCGGACGGGCCGGCCGTGGTGCTGAGGGTGAGCGCGCAGTACCCGCTGATCGTCGATCCGGGCGCGTACATCGCGCACCAGGGGAACCTGCGGCAGACCTTCCAGTCCGGTGTGACCTTCCGCACCTTCCTGGGCGAGGGCGGCGGCGAGGCCTTCCAGATCCGGTTCGAGGGGGACGGGCTCGTGTACGTGCAGCCGAGCGAGCGGAACACCTTCGCGGGGGACGTGTGATGGCATTCCGGGAGATCAACTCGAAGATGGTCGAGGCGACCGTGGTGCCGGGACAGCGGCTGTTCAGTCAGCGCGGGGCCATGCTCGCGTACAAGGGCGAGGTCTCCTTCACGCCCAGCCTGCAGGGGGGTCAGGGCGGGCTGATGTCCATGATCGGGCGGCGGGTCGCCGGGGAGGCCACCCCGCTGATGACGGTGGAGGGCAGCGGGACCGTGTTCTTCGGGCACGGCGGCCACCATGTGCACGTCATCGGCCTGACGGGTGACACCCTGTACGTGGAGGCGGACCGGCTGCTGGCCTTCGAGGGCACGCTGCGGCAGGGGACGATGTTCATGGGCTCGCAGGGCGGGGTCATGGGCATGGTGCGCGGCCAGGTCACGGGCCAGGGGCTGTTCACGACCACGCTCCAGGGCCACGGGTCCGTGGCGGTGATGGCGCACGGCGGGGTCTTCGAGGTGCCGATCACACCGCAGCGGCCCGTCCACGTGGATCCCCAGGCCTACGTCGCCCATCACGGTGACGTGCGCAACCGGCTGTCCGCCGCGCTGGGGTGGCGCGACATGGTGGGGCGCGGCTCCGGGGAGGCCTTCCAGCTGGAGCTGAGCGGCAGCGGCGTGGTCTACGTACAGGCGTCGGAGGAGAAGCTGTGAACGCGTGGGGACCGCCCGGTGCCGGGCCAGTGGTGCACGACCCGATGACGCTGCCGGCCGACGACAACGTCAACAGCTACACCTTCTGCGTGGAGCTCAAGGGAAGCCAGTGGTTCCTGCAGAAGGGGAAGATGATCGCCTACTACGGGGCGATCGAGTTCAACGGCGTCGGGCACGGCCGGCTGGACCGTCTGGTGCGCACGTCGTTCCATTCGCCTCTGCACGCGAGCGACTGGGTCGTGGCGGAGGGCTCGGGCAAGATGCTGCTCGCCGACCGGGCCTTCGATGTCAATTCCTACGACCTGGACGACGGCAATCTGACCATTCGCTCGGGCAACCTGCTCGCTTTTCAGCCAAGTCTCGCGCTCAAGCAATCGATCGTGCCGGGGTTTCTGACGCTCATCGGAACCGGAAAGTTCGTGGCCGCATCTAACGGTCCGGTGGTGTTCATGGAACCCCCGATCCGGGTGGATCCGCAGGCACTCGTCGGATGGGCCGACTGCCCCTCCCCGTGCCATCACTACGACCATGGGTACCTGACAGGCGTAATGGGCGGTCTACGTGCGATGACGGGCCTCGGCGGGGCCTCCAGGGAGGAGCATCAGTTCGAGTTCGTGGGAGCCGGAACGGTCCTGCTTCAGTCGAGCGAATCCCTCATGGCCGAGCAGGCCTCCGGGGCACTCCCGCAGGAGCCCGGCGTGCCCGGCGGCGCGGGGGTGTCCGGAAGCCGTGGACAGCAAGCCGGCGCACCGCGCCTTCCCGGACAGCTGGGAGACCTCCAGCGTCGCTTCGGGCTGTGAGCGGTAGTCTGCGGAGTGTGACGGCTCGAACGCGTGCGCACCGTCACAGCACCCCTCACTAGTTCGCCTTTCAACTTTTTAGGTAGACTTCATTCATGGAGACCGAGACGGCCACGCGCTGGCTGACCGATGCGGAGCAGTGCGCCTGGCGCACCCACCTGGAGGTCAACAGGCTGTTGACGTACCAGCTCGAGAAGGACTTGCAGCCGTTCGGCCTGACGATGAACGACTACGAGATCCTCGTGAACCTCTCCGAGTCGGAGGACGTACGGATGCGGATGAGCGACCTCGCGTCCGCCACCCTCCAGTCCAAGAGCCGCCTCTCGCACCAGATCACCCGCATGGAGAACGCGAACCTGGTGCGCCGTGAGAACTGCGAGTCCGACCGCAGAGGGCTCTACGCGGTCCTCACCGAGCACGGCATGGAGACCATGCAGAAGGTCGCGCCGCACCATGTGGCGTCCGTGCGGAGGCACTTCATCGACCTGCTGGCGCCCGAGGTGCTGACCGAGCTCGACAAGGCCCTCAAGCCCGTCGCCGAGCATCTGCGGGGGCAGCGGGGACGCGCCTGAGCGCGTGAGCGCCCGAAACGGCGGAAGGCGGGGCCCCTGCCCGGGACTCCGCCTTCCGCCGTTCGCTGCCGGGCTCAGGCTTCGGTGAGGCCCGCCACCAGCTCGTCCGCCGCGCGGTAGGGGTCCAGCTCGCCCGCCACGATGCGCTCGGCCAGCGCGCTGAGCCGGCGGTCGCCGTGCAGGTCACCGATGCGCTCGCGCAAGGCGGTCACCGCGATCGTCTCCACCTCGCGGGCGGCCCGGGCCCGCCGGCGCTCCGCGAGGACGCCCCGCTCCTCCATCCACGCCCGGTGCTTCTCCAGGGCCTCCACGACCTCGTCGACGCCCTCGGCGCGGGCCGCCACCGTCTTGACGATGGGCGGCCGCCAGTCGCCGGGCCCGCGGGACTCGCCGAGGCCCAGCATGTGGTTCAGCTCGCGGGCGGTGGCGTCGGCGCCGTCCCGGTCGGCCTTGTTGACGACGTAGACGTCGCCGATCTCCAGGATGCCCGCCTTGGCCGCCTGGATGCCGTCGCCCATGCCCGGGGCGAGCAGGACGACGGAGGTGTCCGCCTGGGAGGCGATCTCCACTTCGGACTGGCCGACGCCCACGGTCTCCACCAGGACCACGTCGCAGCCCGCCGCGTCCAGCACGCGGATCGCCTGCGGGGCCGCCCAGGCGAGGCCGCCGAGGTGGCCGCGGGTCGCCATCGAGCGGATGTAGACGCCCGGGTCGGAGGCGTGCTCCGACATCCGCACCCGGTCGCCCAGCAGGGCGCCCCCGGAGAAGGGCGAGGACGGGTCGACGGCCAGGACGCCGACCCGCCTGCCCTGCTTGCGGTACGCCGTCACCAGCGCCGACGTGGACGTCGACTTGCCCACGCCCGGCGAGCCGGTGAGACCGACGACGTAGGCGTTGCCCGTCAGCGGGGCCAGGGCCTCCATGACCTCCCGCAACTGCGGGGACGCCCCCTCCACCAAGGAGATCAGCCGGGCCACGGCCCGCGGCCGGCCTTCCCTGGCCTGGGCCACCAGAGAGGAGACGTCCTGCATCACAGCTCCGTTCACGTGATCCGCGTACGCGGTCGGCGTACGAAAGGGGTCGGTGGGGTGCTACCCGGCGCTCAGGCCTTCGGCACCCGGACGATCAGGGCGTCGCCCTGGCCGCCGCCACCGCACAGCGCGGCCGCGCCGACACCGCCGCCCCGTCGCTTGAGCTCCAGGGCCAGGTGCAGCACCAGACGGGCGCCGGACATCCCGATCGGGTGACCGAGGGCGATCGCGCCGCCGTTCACGTTCACCTTTTCCGTGGACACGCCGAGGTCCTTCATTGACTGCACGGCGACGGCGGCGAACGCCTCGTTGATCTCGATGAGGTCCAGGTCGGAAACCTCCAGGCCCTCCTTCTTCAGGGCGTGCAGGATGGCGTTGGACGGCTGGGACTGCAGGGAGTTGTCCGGACCGGCCACGTTGCCGTGGGCCCCGATCTCGGCGATCCAGTCCAGGCCCAGCTCCTCGGCCTTGGCCCTGCTCATCACGACCACGGCGGCGGCGCCGTCGGAGATCTGCGAGGAGGAGCCGGCGGTGATCGTGCCGTCCTTGGCGAAGGCCGGACGCAGCTTGCCCAGGGACTCGGCGGTGGTGTCGCCGCGGATGCCCTCGTCCTTGCTGAACAGCACCGGGTCGCCCTTGCGCTGCGGGATCTCCACCGGGGTGATCTCGGCCTCGTAGATGCCGTTCTTCTGCGCGGCGGCGGCCCGCTGGTGGGAGAGCGCGGCGATCTCGTCCTGCTCCGGGCGGGCGATGCCCAGGCGGGTGTTGTGCTTCTCGGTGGACTCGCCCATGGCGATGCCCTCGAAGGAGTCGGTCAGGCCGTCGTACGCCATCGCGTCGAGCATCTCGATCGCGCCGTACTTGAAGCCCTCGCGGGACTTGGGGAGCAGGTGGGGCGCGTTGGTCATCGACTCCTGGCCGCCGGCGACGACCACGTCGAACTCGCCGGCGCGGATCAGCTGGTCGGCCAGCGCGATCGCGTCCAGGCCGGACAGGCACACCTTGTTGATGGTCAGCGCCGGGACGCTCATCGGGATGCCGGCCTTGACCGCGGCCTGACGCGCCGGGATCTGCCCCGCCCCGGCCTGCAGCACCTGACCCATGATCACGTACTGCACCTGGTCGCCCCCGATCCCCGCACGGTCGAGGGCGGCCTTGATCGCGAAGCCGCCGAGGTCGGCTCCCGAGAAGGACTTCAGCGAGCCCAGCAGCCGCCCCATGGGCGTGCGCGCGCCCGCGACGATCACCGAGGTGTTCGTGCCGGAATTTCCAGAAGACATGAGCTGCGATCCCCTTACCGGCCTGCCCAGGCCGAGGAGTGAACGAGGGTTTACTTCGAATGTACTGATGGCACTCGGTGCCGTCATCGGGCCGTCGGTGTGATCGCGCGCACGTTGCGTAACCACCCGCGGAGCGCTGCACTGAATCCATGCTGACGCGAATCGACCACATCGGGATCGCCTGCCACGACCTCGACGCGACCGTCGAGTTCTACCGGGCCACATACGGCTTCGAGGTGTTCCACACCGAGGTCAACGAGGAGCAGGGCGTGCGCGAGGCCATGCTCAAGATCAACGAGACGTCCGACGGAGGTGCCTCCTACCTGCAGCTTCTCGAGCCGACCCGCGAGGACTCCACCGTCGCCAAGTGGCTCGCCAAGAACGGCGAGGGCGTCCACCACATCGCATTCGGTACGGCGGATGTGGACGCCGACGCCGCGGACATCCGCGGCAAGGGCGTACGCGTTCTGTACGAGGAGCCGCGACGCGGCTCCATGGGGTCACGGATCACCTTCCTGCACCCCAAGGATTGTCACGGCGTCCTGACAGAACTGGTCACTTCAGCGCCTGTTGAGTCGGCTGAGCACTGACCCTCGTACATAAGGGCCGGTAGGGTTGGGGGCGGTCGTCCCCGAAGCGGGGGCGGCCGGGTCCTGCCGTCCTTCGGCCGGACCGTGCCGGGGTCCGGGTTTCGGGGGACGAGCGTCGGGGCAGCAGCCCATGCTCCGCCGTTGATCTGACACCATTCCCCGGGGGCCCCGTTCGGCGGATGGACGGAGCTCGTTTGGACAGGCTTGCGACCAGGGGACGGATGGGACCGCGCAGTGCGGGGCTACGAACGCCAGGAGCGAGAGCCGGCGGCTGACGTCGACCACCTCTCTCGGTTCGAGGCCGAGATGGATCGGCTGAAGACCGAGCGGGAAAAGGCGATCCAGCACGCCGAGGACCTCGGCTACCAGGTCGAGGTGCTGCGCGCCAAGCTGCACGAGGCGCGCCGCACCATCATGACCCGGCCCGCCTACGACAGCGCGGACATCGGCTACCAGGCCGAGCAGTTGCTTCGCAACGCGCAGATGCAGGCCGACCAGATCCGGGCCGACGCCGAGCGCGAGCTGAGCCAGGCCCGGGCGCAGACCCAGCGGATCCTCCAGGAGCACGCCGAGCAGGCCGCGCGCCTGCAGTCCGAGCTGCACCAGGAGGCGGTGACCCGGCGCCAGCAGCTCGACCAGGAGCTCGCCGAGCGCCGCCAGACCGTCGAGTCCCACGTCAACGAGAACGTGGCCTGGGCCGAGCAGCTGCGTGCCCGCACCGAGCAGCAGGCGCGCCGGCTGCTCGACGAGTCCCGCGCGGAGGCCGAGCAGGCCATGGCCGCCGCCCGCGCGGAGGCCGAGCGGGTGGCCGCCGAGGCACGCCAGCGCCTGCAGAGCGAGGCCGAGTCGGCCCGCGCGGAGGCCGAGCAGATTCTGCGTCGCGCCCGCACGGACGCCGAGCGTCTGCTGAACGCCGCCTCCACCCAGGCCCAGGAGGCCACCGACCACGCCGAGCAGCTGCGCTCCTCCACCGTCACCGAGTCGGACGCGGCCCGCCGCCAGGCCACCGAGCTGAGCCGGGCCGCCGAGCAGCGCATGGCCGAGGCCGAGGAGGCGCTGCGCAAGGCGCAGACCGAGGCCGAGAAGCTGGTCACCGAGGCCAAGGAGACCGCGGCCAAGGCGCTGGCGAGCGCGGAGTCGGCCAACGAGCAGCGCACCCGCACCGCCAAGGAGCAGGTCGCGCGGCTGGTCGAGGAGGCCACCAAGGAGGCCGAGAACACCAAGTCCGAGGCCGAGCAGGTGGTCGCGGACGCCCGCGCCGAGGCCGAGAAGATCGTCGCGGAGGCCGCCGAGAAGGCCCGTACGATCACGGCCGAGGAGAGCGCGACCCAGCTGTCCAAGGCGGCCAAGACCGCCGAGGACGTGCTGAACAAGGCGGCCGAGGACGCCAAGAACACCACGAAGGCCGCGGCCGAGGAGGCCGAGCGGATCCGCCGGGAGGCCGAGGCCGAGGCGGACCGGCTGCGCGCCGAGGCGCACGACATCGCCGCCCAGCTCAAGGGCGCCGCCAAGGACGACACCAAGGAGTACCGCGCCAAGACGGTCGAGCTGCAGGAGGAGGCCCGCCGGCTGCGCGGCGAGGCCGAGCAGCTGCGCGCCGACGCGGTCGCCGAGGGTGAGCGGATCCGCGCCGAGGCCCGGCGCGAGGCCGTGGTGCAGATCGAGGAGGCGGCCAAGTCCGCCGAGGAGCTGCTGTCCAAGGCGAAGGCCGACGCCGACGAGCTGCGCTCGACCGCGCAGGGCGACAGCGAGAAGGTCCGCACCGAGGCCATCGAGCGGGCCACCTCGCTGCGCCGCCAGGCCGAGGAGACCCTGGAGCGCACCCGCAAGGAGGCCGAGCGGCACCGCGCGGAGGCGGAGGAGCAGGCCGAGGCGGTCCGCGCCGACGCCGAGCGCGCCGCGCGCGAGCTGCGCGAGGAGACCGAGCGGGCCGTGGAGGCCCGGCAGGCCGAGGCCGCCGACGAACTCACCCGGCTGCACACCGAGGCCGAGCAGCGCCTGAGCGCCGCCGAGCAGGCGCTGTCCGACGCCCGTGAGGAGGCCGCGCGGATCCGCCGCGAGGCCGGCGAGGAGGGCGAGCGGCTGCGCGCCGAGGCCGCCGAGCGCATCCGTACGCTCCAGCAGCAGGCCGAGGCCGAGGCGGAGCGGCTGCGCACCGAGGCCGCGGCCGACGCGTCCGCCTCCCGCGCCGAGGGCGAGACCATCGCCGTACGGCTGCGGTCGGAGGCCGCGGCCGAGGCCGAGCGGCTCAAGGCCGAGGCCCAGGACACCGCGGACCGGGTGCGCGCGGAGGCGCAGGCCGCCGCCGAGCGCCTGGGCACCGAGGCGTCCGAGACGCTGGCCGCCGCCCAGGAGGAGGCCGCCCGGCGCCGCCGCGAGGCGGAGGAACTCCTCGGCGCCGCGCGCGCCGAGGCCGACCAGGAGCGCGAGCGGGCCCGCGAGCAGAGCGAGGAGCTGCTGGCCTCGGCGCGCAAGCGCGTGGAGGAGGCGCAGGCCGAGGCGACCCGGCTGGTGGAGGAGGCCGACCGGCGCGCCACCGAGATGGTCTCGGCCGCCGAACAGCACGCCCAGCAGGTACGGGACTCCGTCGCCGGGCTGCACGAGCAGGCGCAGGAGGAGATCACCGGGCTGCGCTCGGCCGCCGAGCACGCCGCGGAGCGCACCCGCCGGGAGGCCGGCGAGGAGGCGGACCGGGTCCGCGCCGACGCCTACGCCGAGCGGGAGCGGGCGAGCGAGGACGCGTCCCGGCTGCGGCGCGAGGCGCAGGAGGAGACCGAGGCCGCCAAGTCGCTCGCGGACCGCACGGTCTCCGAGGCGATCGCGGAGGCCGAGCGGATCCGCGCGGACGTGGCCGAGCACGCCCAGCGGGTGCGCACCGAGGCCTCCGACGCGATCGCCCAGGCCGACCAGGACGCCACCCGCACCCGTGCGGAGGCCCGCGAGGACGCCAACCGCATCCGGTCGGACGCGGCGACCCAGGCGGACACCCTCATCAGCGAGGCGCGCTCCGAGGCCGAGCGGCTGCAGACGGAGACGATCAACGAGGCGGACCGGCTGCGCGCCGACTCCGTCGCGAAGGCGGAGAAGCTCATCTCGGACGCCACCGGCGACGCGGAACGGCTGCGTGCCGAGGCCGCCGAGGCGGTCGGTTCCGCGCAGGCGCACGCCGAGCGGATCCGCGCCGAGTCCGAGCGGCTGCGCGGCGACGCCGAGGCGGAGGCGGAGCGCACGCTGGCCGCCGCCCGCGAGGAGGCCGAGCGGACGCTGGACGAGGCCCGCAAGGAGGCCAACAAGCGGCGCTCGGAGGCGGCCGAGCAGGTCGACACCCTCATCACCGAGACCACGGCCGAGGCCGACAAGCTGCTCACCGAGGCGCAGCAGAGCGCGGTGAAGACCAAGGCGGACGCGGAGTCGCAGGCCGATGCGATGGTGGGCGCGGCCCGCAAGGAGGCCGACCGGATCCTGTCCGAGGCGACCATCGAGGGCAACGCGTCGGTGGAGAAGGCCCGTACGGACGCGGACGAGCTGCTCGTCGGCGCCCGCCGGGACGCCACCCAGATCCGCGAGCGCGCCGAGGAGCTGCGCGAGCGGCTGACCGCCGAGATCGAGGAACTGCACGAGCGGGCGCGGCGCGAGGCCGCCGAGACGATGAAGTCCACCGGCGACCGCTGCGACGCGCTGATCAAGGCCGCCGAGGAGCAGCTGGCGAAGGCGCAGGCCAAGGCGAAGGAGATCGTCTCGGAGGCCAACTCCGAGGCGGGCAAGGTGCGTATCGCCGCGGTGAAGAAGGCCGAGGGGCTGCTGAAGGAGGCCGAGCAGAAGAAGGCCACCCTCGTGAAGGAGGCCGAGGAGCTCAAGGCCGAGGCGATCCGCGAGGCCCGGGCCACGGTCGAGGAGGGCAAGCGCGAGCTGGAGATCCTGGTGCGCCGGCGCGAGGACATCAACGCCGAGATCTCCCGCGTCCAGGACGTCCTCGAGGCACTGGAGTCCTTCGAGGCCCCGGCCTCCGCGAAGGACGGCGGCGTCAAGGCGGGCGCGACGGTCGGAGCACCCCGCTCGGGTGGCAAGCCGTCAGACGGCTAGCCTGAGGGGCGGATTCCGGTCTTTCGGAGGGCTTTGCCCGGCTCTTTGGCAAGCTCTCCGATGGTCAGCCACTCAAAAGAGGTGTCATTCTCCAGATCAAACACGTATCCGCTCGATGACACACCGCTTCGGCCCCTAGGATTCCACCTATCACCTCACCGGTCTCATTCGACAGGAACCCCATGAGCGACACTTCCCCCTACGGCTTCGAGCTTGTGCGGCGTGGGTACGACCGCGCTCAGGTGGACGAACGTATCTCCAAGCTCGTCTCCGACCGTGACAGCGCTCTTTCCCGCATCACCGCCCTGGAGAAGCGCATCGAGGAGCTCCACCTCGAGACGCAGAACGCCCAGGCCCAGGTAACCGACGCCGAGCCGTCGTACGCGGGTCTCGGCGCGCGCGTCGAGAAGATCCTGCGTCTCGCCGAGGAAGAGGCGAAGGATCTGCGTGAGGAGGCCCGGCGCGCGGCCGAGCAGCACCGCGAGCTCGCCGAGTCGGCGGCCCAGCAGGTGCGCAACGACGCGGAGTCGTTCGCCGCGGAGCGCAAGGCCAAGGCCGAGGACGAGGGCGTCCGGATCGTCGAGAAGGCCAAGGGCGAGGCGGCCCAGCTGCGCTCCGAGGCGCAGAAGGACGCCCAGTCCAAGCGGGAGGAGGCCGACGCCCTCTTCGAGGAGACCCGCGCCAAGGCCGCCCAGGCCGCAGCCGACTTCGAGACCAACCTCGCCAAGCGCCGCGAGCAGTCCGAGCGCGACCTCGCGTCCCGTCAGGCCAAGGCCGAGAAGCGGCTCGCGGAGATCGAGCACCGCGCAGAGCAGCTGCGTCTGGAGGCCGAGAAGCTGCGCACCGACGCCGAGCGCCGCGCCCGCCAGACGGTGGAGACCGCCCAGCGCCAGGCCGAGGACATCGTGGCGGACGCCAACGCCAAGGCGGACCGCATCCGTTCGGAGTCCGAGCGCGAGCTGGCGGCCCTGACCAACCGCCGCGACTCGATCAACGCCCAGCTCACCAATGTGCGCGAGATGCTGGCGACCCTCACCGGTGCCGCGGTGGCCGCCGCGGGCACGCCGGCCGAGGACGAGCCGGTCTCCCGCGGGGTCCCGGCCCAGCAGACCCGGTAGTCACCGGACGCACGGCACGCGCCGCCGCACGGTCCGCCGAGCGGTTCCGGCTTCGCGTGAAGCCCCTGTCACCCGCGTGACGGGGGCTTCCGTCTTTTACTTTCTTTTGGGTGGAACCGTCAGCGCCCGGTTATCCTCCTAACCCTTACGGGGGCGTGTGCCCTGACGTGAACCTTTCGATGGGTGCGGAGCATGATCGAGGCAGTCGGCCTGACCAAGCGCTATGGCGACAAGACCGCCGTGTACAACCTCTCCTTCCAGGTGCGGCCCGGAGCCGTCACCGGCTTCCTCGGGCCGAACGGCTCGGGCAAGTCGACGACCATGCGGATGGTCCTCGGCCTGGACAACCCCACCGCGGGCACGGTGACGATCGGCGGCCATCCGTACCGCAGGCTGCCGAACGCCCCCCGTCAGGTCGGCGCGCTGCTCGACGCCAAGGCCGTGCACGGCGGCCGCTCCGCCCGCAACCATCTGCTCTGCCTGGCCCAGCTCTCCGGCATCCCCGCCCGCCGGGTCGACGAGGTACTGGGAGTCGTCGGTCTGCAGGGCGTGGCGAAGAAGCGCTCCAAGGGCTTCTCGCTCGGCATGGGCCAGCGGCTCGGCATCGCCGCCGCGCTGCTGGGCGACCCGCAGGTGCTGCTGTTCGACGAGCCGGTGAACGGTCTTGACCCCGAGGGCATCCTCTGGGTGCGCAATCTGATGAAGGCGCTGGCTGCCGAGGGCCGGACCGTGTTCGTCTCCAGTCACTTGATGAGCGAGATGGCACTGACCGCTGATCACCTGATCGTCATCGGGCGCGGGCAACTGCTCGCCGACATGAGCGTCAAGGACTTCATCTCCGCGAACTCGGCCGACTTCGCCCGGGTCCGCACCCCGGACACCGAGCCCCAGTTGCGCGAGAAGCTGACCGCCGCGCTGACCGAGGCCGGCGGGCACGTGCTGCCCGAGCAGGACGGCGCGCTGCGGGTGACCGGCCTGCCGCTGCCCCGCATCAGCGACCTCGCGCACGAGGCGGACGTACGGCTGTGGGAGCTGTCCCCGCACCAGGCCTCGCTGGAGGAGGCGTACATGCGGATGACGCAGGGCGCCGTGGACTACCGCTCCACCATCGACCAGAAGGCCGGGCTGATGCAGCCCCTGCCGCCCGGCGCGCAGCCGCCGGTGCCGGTGCCGGGCCAGGGCCAGCCCGGCTGGTACGCGCCTCCGCCGCCGCAGCAGGGCGGCCAGCCGTTCGCACCCCCGCAGGGACCGCCGCAGGGCGCGCCCGGCCAGCAGGCCGCGGGCCCCTACGGCGCTCCGGCCGCGGGCGGCCCCGGCGCAGGGGCGCCAGGCGCGGGCGCCCCGAACGCCTACGGCGCTCCCGCCGCGGGCGGCCCCGGCCAGAACCCGTACGCCCAGGCAGCTCCCCAGGGCGCGCCCGCCGCACCCCCGGCGGCACCCGCCGCTCCTCGGGCCGCGGCCCCGGCCGCGCCCGCCGCGCCCCCCGCGCCCGCCTCCGCCGCCGACTCCACCAAGCCCGAGGACGCCCGATGAGCACGCCCCAGCCCCCCATGCCGCAGGCAGCGCCGACCTGGGAGGCGGCGCCCGGTTCCGCGTTCCCGACGTACACCTCGCCGATCCCGGTCGTGCGCACGCACCTCGGGCACGCCCTCGCCTCGGAGTGGACGAAGATCAAGTCGGTGCGCTCCACGATGTGGACGCTCGGGGTGTTCGTCCTGCTCGTGGTCGGGATCGGGCTGCTGACCGGAGCCGTGGTCGTCAACTCCTCCTCGGAGCTGACCGGCGACGAGAACCCGCTCGCACTGGGCTTCTTCGGGCTGCTGCTCGGCAGCATCTGCGTCATCACGCTCGGCGTGCTGACCACCGCCTCGGAGTACGGCACCGGCATGATCCGCACCACGATGACCGCGTGCCCGAGCCGGGGAAGGGTGCTCGCGGCGAAGTCGATCGTCTTCTTCCTCGTCGCCTTCACGGTGTCCCTGGTGTCCACGGCCCTGGTCGCCCTGGCGCAGACCGCGATGCTGGACGGCACGAACGCGCGTCAGCCCACCGGCGCGGAGTGGTTCAAGGCGACGGTCGGCGTCAGCCTCTACATGGCGCTGCTCGGACTGCTCTCGCTCGTCATCGGCTCGGTGCTGCGGCACTCAGCGGGCGCCATCACCATCATGATCGGTGTCGTGCTCGCCCCGCTGGTGATCGCGCTGTTCATGTTCGCGCGGTCGCTGGAGAAGGTGCGCCAGGCCCTGTTCGAGTACTCCATCCCGAACCAGCTGAGCGTGTTCTACTCCAACTCCCTGACCACTTCCGGCCCTTCGGGCTGGGACCCGCTGTGGATCATCCAGGGCACGACGGCCGTCGCCTTCGCCGGCGCCTGGGCGCTGCTGCAGAAGCGGGACGTGTGAGCCGCGACGACAGGGCCTGGGCCCCGCCCGGCTAGAACCTCGGCGCGTTACGGGACCGCTGCACCCGCGTGGTGCGGCGGTCCTTCGCGTTCCAGCAGGCCTTGTGCCAGTGCCTGCGGTCGTCCACGCCCGCGTGCTCGGGCCAGGCCACCACGTGCGGGACGCCGGAGGGGATCATCTGGTCGCAGCCCGGGCAGCGGTAGGTCTTGCCCTCGGCGCTCGCACCCGCCACATGGCGCACGCTCCAGTCCTCGCCCCGCCAGCTCTCCGACGACTGCAGGCCGCCGTAGCGGCCCGCGGGGTCGTCCTCGGCGCTCCGGCCGGGCGAGCCGGAATCCTTGGGGCGGTTGCGACGCGGGGACACGGGACACCTCACGGAGCTGTTCGGGGAGCAGGGACCGCGTCCAGCGTACGCGGCGCGGGGCGGGGTAGGCGCAAGGAACCGATTACCGACCAACCCCCACAAGTCCCCCTGCGCCACGAGGCATTCCGCAGACAATCCGGAAATCTCTTCGCCAGGCCGTGTCCTCGGCACGTGTCGGCCGGTTATGCCGGGTGGGGGAGCTCCGTGTCGGAGCCAAGGAAGCAGGAAAAGGCAATGCGCGTTGGAAGTTTCGTGCTGGCGGCCCAGTTCCCGGGGCAGGGCCAAGGGGAGGCTCTGCACCGGGCGGTCCGTACGGCGGAGGTGGCCGAGGAGGCCGGCCTGGACGCGGTCTGGCTCGCCGAGCACCATTTCGTACCGTACGGCACGTGCCCGTCGGCGATCACCCTGGCCGCGCTGCTGCTCGGCCGCACCCGGCGGCTGCGGGTGGGCACCGCGGTCAGCGTGCTGCCCACCGTCCACCCGGTGGCGCTCGGCGAGCAGGCGGCGCTGCTGCACGTGACCAGCGGGGGCCGCTTCTGCCTGGGCGTGGGGCGCGGCGGGCCGTGGGTGGACCTCGAGGTCTTCGGAACCGGCCTCGAGGCGTACGAGAAGGGGTTCCCGGAATCACTCGATCTGCTGGTGCGCTGGCTGCGCGAGCCGGCGGTCTCCGCCTCGGGGGAACGATTCACCTTCCGTGAGGTCCCCGTGGTGCCCCGCCCCTGCGAGGCGCTGACGGACGCCACCGGTCCGGAGGTCGTCGTCGCGTGCACCTCCCCCGCCAGCGTCCGGCTGGCCGCCGAGCACGGGCTGCCCATGCTGCTGGGCATGCACGTCGGGGACGAGGAGAAGGCCGAGATGGTCGCCCTGTGGCGGCGCTGCGCACGGGCCGCGGGACGCTCGCCCGAGGAGATCCGGGGCGCCGCCCATGTCTCGGCGGGCGTCTGCCAGATCGCCGACCGGCGCACGGACGCGGTGGAGACGCTGGTCAAGTCGATGCCGGGCTGGCTGAAACAGGGGCTGGACGCCCATGTCACGGTGGACGGCCGGGCCCGTTCGATGCGCGATCCGCTGGCGTACACCGAGCTGCTGTGCGGGCTGCACCCGGTGGGCACGCCGAGGCTGTGCGCCGACCGGCTCGCGGCGACCTCCGAGCGGACCGGGATCACCCGCTTCGCCCTGCTAGTCGAGGGCTCGGGCGACCTCGCGGCGACGGAGGAGAACGTACGGCGGCTGGGCGCCGAGGTCCTGCCCCATCTGGGCTGAGAGTCGCGTCACGAAATGGCTTGCCGCCCCAGCACTGAACACCTCCCGCGGGCGGAGCGGCAAGCGGGCGAAACACCGCCTCAGCAGTCCCTGAGCTCCGGGGACTGGTTGAGCAGCTGGCTGCGCACCGAGGTGAAGCGGGTCAGCGACTCGTCGGCCGAGGCGTCCAGCGGGAACACCGCCACGCGGTGGCAGTTCTGGAAGGCCAGGCGCACACCGAAGTGCCGCTGCAGCGCACCGCGTATGGCGTCACTCGCGAGCGCACGCAGCAGCTGACCGCGTGCCTGCTCGTCCGGCGGGGGCGTCTGGTTGTCGGCGAAGCTGCCGCCGTCCACCTTCAGCTGGGCCACCAGGGAGCTGATCATCTCCCATGCGTAGGGCAGGGAGGTCCGGACGCAGTCGACGAAGTCTGTCTCGTCGACCTCGCCTCGCTCGGCCTGTTGGAGTAGGGCCGGTGAGACGTCGAGCGACATGGGTTCTCCTCTCGCACCCCCGAACAGCAGGGGTTGCCGGACAGGTGAGGGAGGTTCGCGATACCGAACACGGTGCGTACACATAGCGCGACCTCCCGGTCACTACCGTAAGCATCAGAACGAGGGCCCACCAGGCGAATGCAGGTACAGGCAGGGCGGGTTGGGCACACAATCGGCCATAAGTGAACACGGGTGATCCAGGGAAAAAAGGGGCGCTCCGGAGGGGACGCGCGGTGGTCCGCGGAGGCGGCCGGTCCGGGCGAATCGCGCGCGGCGCGTTGCGTCGAGTAGCGTTGCCGACCATGCGTCTCGTCATTGCCCGGTGCTCCGTCGACTACGCCGGCCGGCTCACCGCCCATCTGCCGTCAGCGCCCCGTCTGATCCTGGTGAAGGCGGACGGCAGCGTCTCGATCCACGCGGACGACCGTGCCTACAAGCCCCTGAACTGGATGTCGCCGCCGTGCACCCTCAAGGAGGGCACGGGCGAGGAGGAGGGCGTCTGGACGGTCGTCAACAAGGCGGGCGAGAAGCTCATCATCACGATGGAGGAAATCCTCCACGACTCCTCGCACGAACTCGGCGTGGACCCTGGGCTGATCAAGGACGGTGTGGAGGCGCACCTCCAGGAGCTGCTCGCCGACCGCATCGAGACGCTCGGCGAGGGCTACACGCTGATCCGGCGCGAGTACATGACGGCCATCGGCCCGGTGGACATCCTGTGCCGGGACGCGAACGGCGGGACGGTCGCGGTCGAGATCAAGCGGCGCGGCGAGATCGACGGCGTGGAGCAGCTCACCCGCTATCTCGAGCTGCTGAACCGCGACCCGCACCTCGCCCCGGTGCGCGGCGTCTTCGCGGCCCAGGAGATCAAGCCCCAGGCCCGCGTCCTCGCCACCGACCGCGGCATCGGCTGCCAGGTCCTCGACTACGACGCCCTGCGCGGCATCGAGGACGACAAACTCCGCCTGTTCTGACCGGCGGGCGGCGGTCTTCCCGCACGGCGTCTTCACGGCCGGGGCCGAACTCGTGGGACGGGTCCGGCCCCGGCCGCCGGATGTGAGGCGCTCAGGCAATCGCCGCCGGGCCGGAGGACGTGGGAGCCGCCGCGCTGCTCGACGATCCGCTGGGCGAAGGAGCGCTCGCGGAGATGCTGGTCGTCGGCGACGAGCCGCCCGTCGTCCCGCCAGTCCCTCCGGAGGAGCCGCTGGTGGTCCCGCCCGACGTGCCGCCGGTGGAACCTCCTGTGTCACCACCCGACGTGCCGCCCGTCGAGCCGCCGGTGCTCCCGCCCGTGGACCCGCCCGTGGTTCCCCCGGTGCTCCCACCGGTCGAGCCGCCCGTCGAGCCGCCGGTGCTCCCGCCCGTGGACCCGCCCGTGGTTCCCCCGGTGCTTCCGCCCGTCGACCCGCCGGTGGATCCGCCAGTGGATCCACCCGTGGAACCCCCGGTGCTTCCTCCTGTAGTCCCACCGGTAGTCCCACCCGGTGAGCTCGAATGGCCGGACGGTTTGGGCGACTTGGAACCCGACGACTTGCTGCCGGACGGCTTGACGCTCTCCGACGGCCGGGCCTTGGTGGGGGGCGGCGGGTCGTCCGAGGTGCCGTACGTGCCGTCCGGGCCCGGGTTGGTGGGGCGGCTGGTGGCTGTGCCGGTGTCGCCCTTGGCGTCCTCGCTCTGCTTGGGGGTGTCGGCGCCGAGGCTGCCGTCGTCGAGGCCCTGGCTGGCGGAGGGGTTGACACCGACGTTGTCGGAGGGGTTGTTGGCGTCGTTGTGAGAGGTGGCGCCCAGCGTCACCACGGTGCCGAGGACCGCGGCGAGCAGCGCGCCCGCGCCGGCCGCGACCATGTTGCGCCGGGCGAGGCCCTTGAGTCCGACCCGGTGCTTGGACGGAGCCTCGGACGCGTAGGAGGCGTACGGCGCCGCCGACGAACCCGCGGCGCCGGACGACGACTGGTAGGTGACCAGCGTGGAGGTGTCGGCGGGCGGCTGGAGCGCCGGGAAGGCGGTGGGCGTGCCGCCGGGCGGCGAGGCCGACTCCTCGGTGCGGGCGTCGGGCACCTCGTCCCCCGCGATGGCGCCGAAGGCCGCGACGAGCCCCGGCGCCGTACCGGAGCGGTCGGCGACCAGGGCGAGGGCGCGGCGCCCGGCGACGGTACCGCGCTTGTCGGCGAGGGCGCCGCGCAGCCCGATGGAGGCCTCCAGTTCGGCGCGGGCCCGGTCCAGTTGGCCCCCGCAGAGCGCGAGGATGCCCAACTCATGGTGGAAGTAGGCCTGTTCGGTGACCTCACCGGCGAGCCGGGAGGCCTCGGTGCCGGAGCGCAGGGCGCGCTCCCAGGCGTTCCAGTGCAGGCCGGCGGCGAAGGCGGGCGCGGCAGTGCGGGCGAGCAGTACCGCGGTGCTCTCCTCGTCCTCGCCGGCCGGCGTGGTGGCGGGCACCAGCACGGCCAGCGCGGCGAGCACGGCGTCCGCCTCGGCGCACACCCGCTCGGGCGTGACGGAGGGGTGTCCCGCCCACCAGGCGTAGTGCTGGGCGGCGGCCTCTGCCTGGGTCTCGGCGTCGTCGCCGTATCCGGCGGCCTCCAGCTGGGCGAGCACGCCGGCGGCGAGCCGGTAGCGGGAGCCGACCGGGGAGACCAGGCCGCAGCTCGCCAGCTCGCCGAGGGCGGCGTCGGCGTGGGTGTCGCCGACCAGCGCGGGCAGGTGGGCCTGGTGGGGCACCTCGCCGCCGAGCGCCACGGCGAACCGCAGGGTGGCGCGCGCGGAGGCGCTGAGCCGCTTGGCGAGCAGCGGGGCGGGCGCGGCGGCCTCGCCGAGCGAGGGCAGGGGTACGTCGTCGCCCTCGCCGCCGTCGACGACGGCGTCCGAGGGAGGCGCGTCCTCGAAGACGCCGAACTCGTCCACGGCGTTGGTGGCGGCCCTGAGCTGGTCGTGCTGGCGCAGCAGGGCGCCGGCCTGGACGAAGCGCAGGGGCAGTCCCTCGGACTCGAACCAGAGGTCTCCGGCCCAGTTGGCCTCCTCCTCGGTGAGCACCCGGCCCACGCCGCGCTCGATGAGCTCCACTCCCCCGGCCCGGTCCAGTCCGCCGAGGACGACCTCCTCGACGGCGGACTCGGCGGACGGCGCGGGCACGTCCGGGGTGGCGGCGAGGAGGAAGGCGCACTCGGGGGTGGCCTCCAGGAGTTCGTCGAGGGCGCTGCCGCCGAACTCGAGGTCGTCGAGGACGACGACGGCGCCGATCTCACGGACGTACTCGAGCAGTTCGGCGCGGTCGGGCCGGTGCAGGGGCGCGCTGTGGACGGCGTGGAAGAGGTCGTGCAGCACGTCGGTCGCGGTGCGGCGGAAGCCGGTGAGGCGGACCACGCCGTCGGGGGCGAGATCGGAGCAGTCCTCGGCGACGAGGTCGAGGAGGCTGGTGCGGCCGGAGCCGCCGGGGCCGGTGAGCCGCACCGAGCGGCCGCGCGCGAGCAGCCGTACCAGTTGCTCGCGTTCGTCCTGGCGCTCCAGGAGCGGTTCGGCGGACGGCGCCGGGCCCGGCGGCACGGGCGGGCGGGCGGCGCGGTCGTGCTCGGCGCGCTCGGCCTCGGTGTACTTTCGGGGCGGCTCGGGGCGCTCCCCGGGCGGGCAGGCCTCTATCTCGCTGCCGTCCACGGGGTTGACGGTGAGCAGGAAGTCGCCCGCGACGAGTCGCACCGTGCGGGCGAGCGCGGGTGCGTGCTGTCCGAAGTCGGCCGAGAGGGATTCCCTGGGCGGCCGGCGGCCCGGCGCGTGGCCGTCGCCGTCATGGCCCATGCCCTCGGGTTCCCGGGTGTTCGGGTCCATAGGTTCCAAGCCCCCCAAAAGCGTCGTGTGCTGACACCGGCCAGCCCCTCCCGGCCTTGCCGCACTCCGCGCTGTCGCTTCTGGTCCGGGCCCGCTCGAGGGTTGCATGGCAGCGGGCGACCGAACCCTAAACCTTCGCACAGTATCTACGACAGCCCGGGGTACCGCGCAGTCCGAGACGTCACAGTCTCATGAGGATTGCACGCGTCGTACGTTTCGACGACGTCCGCCCGGGTCTCCCGCGTCGCCCGCTTCACACCTGTACGGAACGACCGGTTCCGGCGGCGGGGCCATCGCCCGTGAGGAGGGGTCAGACGCGGGGCAGGGACTCGACCCCGATGCCGCCCTCGATGGCGAGGATGCGGTGCAGCCGGGTGGCCACCAGCAGGCGCTGCATCTGCGGAGGCACCGCGCGCAGCACCAGCCGCCGGCCGCAGCGGCCGGCGCGCCGGTGTGCGCCCATGATGACGCCGAGTCCGGTGGCGTCCCAGGAGTCGAGCCCGGACAGGTCGAGGACGAGGTCTCCGGCACCGCCGTCGACGGCCGAGTGCAGGACCGTACGGGCGTCCGCCGCGCTGCGGACGTCGAGGCGGCCCCCGACGACCAGCTCGGCGTGGTCGCCCCTGATGTACATATGCGCTCCCCGTGACTGCGGTGGCGTGCTCCATGACGGTGGCTGTGCAACGTCTGACTGCTTGTGTGGCGGTCCGGTTGCTGCTTGTAAGCGAACCGATACCGAATTCACCCTGACGGGTGATGCCGGTGAGGGGCTGTGCGGTCTCAGTGCTTGTAGAAGCCCTGCCCGCTCTTGCGCCCGATGTCACCGGCGTCAACCATCCGGCGCATCAGCTCCGGCGGGGCGAACTTCTCGTCCTGGGTCTCGGTGTAGATGTTGCCGGTGGCGTGCAGCAGGATGTCGACGCCGGTGAGGTCGGCGGTGGCCAGCGGGCCCATGGCGTGCCCGAAGCCCAGCTTGCAGGCGAGGTCGATGTCCTCGGCGGTGGCGACGCCCGACTCGTAGAGCTTGGTGGCCTCGACGACGAGCGCCGAGATGAGACGGGTCGTCACGAAGCCGGCCACGTCCCGGTTGACGACGATGCAGGTCTTGCCGACGGACTCGGCGAACTCCCGTGCGATGGCGAGGGCTTCGTCGCTGGTCTTGTAGCCGCGCACGAGCTCGACGAGCTGCATCATCGGCACCGGCGAGAAGAAGTGGACGCCGACGACCCGCTCGGGGCGCTCGGTGACGGCCGCGATCTTGGTGATCGGGATGGCGGAGGTGTTGGAGGCGAGCACGGCGTCCTCGCGCACCAGCTTGTCGAGGGTGCGGAAGATCTCGTGCTTGACCTCGAGCTTCTCGAAGACGGCCTCGACGACGACGTCCGCGTCGGCGGCCGCGTCCAGGTCGGTGGTGGCGGTGATGCGGGCGAGGGCGGCCTCGGCGTCCTTTGCCGCCAGCTTGCCCTTGCTCACGAACTTGTCGTACGACGCCTTGATGCCGTCCGTGCCACGCCTCAGTGCCTCGTCGGTGACGTCCCGCAGGACGACGTCCCAGCCCGCCTGCGCGGAGACCTGGGCGATGCCGGACCCCATGAGACCGGCTCCGATGACGGCGAGCTTCCGTGCCACTCCGACTCCCCTTTGAACGAGTGCTGACGATTGCGGACGACTGATGACGATTGCGGACGACTGCTGAACGGTTCGCCGTGCGGTGGTCGTACGAGTGCGCGGCTGCCGTGCGGCCGCGCCGGCGACGGCGGTGTGAGCGCTTACACACTGCTTACGTTCGGCTCTGGAGCGGACACTAGCGCCCGCGCGGGGCTGTGTGACCAGTAAGTAATGCGCGTCACGTCTCAGATGACGGACATCACACCCGCAGGCGTCACGCCGCGCCTCGGACGGCGTAGTTGAGCACCTTTTCGCTCAACAGGTCCTCGATGTCGTCGAGCAGGTCCAGCGCCTCTCGGGACACTTCGCGCGGATTGCGCCCCTTGGCCATCTCCCGCCCGATGACGGCCATGACGGTGCTGTGCGCCCAGCCGATCTGACCCGCCATCAGCTGCGGCAGCGGGTCGCCGTCCCCCGCGCCGGTCTCCTCGCGCAGCGCCGCCTCGAGGTTGGCCTGCACCTCCTGGCCGATCGCCCACAGCCGGGAGCGCAGCGCGGGCGCCTGCTCGACGACGCGCATGAAGGCCGCGTACCCGGAGAACAGCCCGACCCGGGGCGAGACCGCCTCGACCTCGCCACGCAGCTCCCGCAGCACCGCGCGCGCCGCCGGCTCCCCCTCGTCGCGGCCGCGCACCCAGCGCGCGAGCCGGTCGACGACACCGCTGGAGCGGTCGAGGAAGAGGTCCTCCTTGGCCGGGAAGTAGTTGTAGACCGTGTTCACGGAGACGTCGGCGGCCTCGGCGACCTCGGCGACCGTCACGGCGTCGAAGCCGCGCTCGACGAACAGCCCGGTGGCCACGTCCGAGATGTACTGCCTGGTCCGCCGCTTCTTCCGTTCCCTGAGCCCCTCTGCCATGGCCGAATCCTAGCTTCCCTGGACTTCCTGAAAACTTGGGGTCATTGCAAAATTGTGGAGACTCTGTTTTTGTAGGGGCCATGGCAGCAGTCATCAGCGCGGCCGGACTGGCCCGCACCTTCCGGACCAAGCACGGGCCCGTGGCGGCGGTGCGCGGCATCGACCTGACCGTCGCCGAGGGCGAGATCCTCGGCCTGCTCGGCCCCAACGGCGCCGGCAAGACCACCACCCTGCGGATGCTCACGACCTTGCTCGCGCCGACCGGCGGCACGGCCGCCATCGCGGGCCACGACCTGGCCTCCGACCCGGTGGGCGTGCGCGAGGCGTGCGGGTACGTGGCCCAGTCCGGCGGCGTCGACGCGCAGATCACCGTGCGGGAGGAACTGGTCACCCAGGGCCGCATGTACCGCCTGACGAGAACCCGGGCGAGCGAGCGCGCCGAGGAGTTGGCGGACGGCCTGGGCCTTACCGGGCTGCTCGGCCGGAAGACGGGCACCCTGTCCGGCGGTCAGCGCCGCCGCCTCGACATCGCCATGGCCCTCACCCACCGCCCCCGCGTGCTCTTCCTCGACGAGCCGACCATCGGCCTCGACCCCGGCAGCCGCGCGGACCTGTGGAGCCTGGTCCGCCGGCTGCGCGACGAGCACGGCACCACCGTGTTCCTCACCACCCACTACCTGGACGAGGCGGACGCCCTGTGCGACCGGCTGGTCGTCGTCGACCGGGGCGTGGTCGCGGCCGAGGGCACGCCGAGCGCCCTGAAGCTGCGCCACGGCGGCTCGACCGACGCCTCGCTCCAGGACGCCTTCCTCGCCATCAGCGCACGACAGACCCCGAAGGACGCCCAGCATGCTGCTCCATGACACGGCCCTGATCTACGGCCGCTACGCCCGCCAGTCCCTGCGCTCCCGCTTCGCGCTGCTCTTCGGGGTGCTCACCCCGCTGCTCTACCTGCTGTTCTTCGGCCCGCTGCTCACCGGGCTGCCGCTGGGCGCCCGGGGCAGCTCCTGGCAGGTGCTCGTCCCCGGTCTGCTGCTCCAACTCGGGCTGTTCGGGGCGCTGTTCGCGGGCTTCGCGGTCATCATGGAGAACGGCCAGGGGGTGGTCGAGCGCATGCGCGTGACCCCGGTCAGCCGTCTGGCCCTCCTGCTCGGCAGGGTGCTGCGGGACGCCACGGTGTTCGTCTTCCAGGCGGTGCTGCTGGTGCTCGCCGCCCTGGTGATGGGCCTGCGGGCGCCACTGACGGGCATCCTGATCGGCTTCGCCTTCGTGGCCCTGCTCACGCTGTCGCTGGCCTCGCTGTCGTACGCGCTCGGCATGCGGGTGCGCACCCCGCAGGAGTTCGGCCCGCTGATCAACATGGTGTCGATGCCGTCCATGCTGCTGTCCGGCCTGATGCTGCCGATGAGCCTGGCACCGCGCTGGCTGGACGTGCTGTCGCACTTCGTGCCGTTCCGCTATCTGGTCGACGCGGTACGCGACGCGTACGTCGGCCGGTACACGAGCCCGCACATGCTCTACGGCGTCCTCGTGGCCGTCGGCTTCGCGGCGCTCTCCGTGATCGTGGGCACACGTGTCTTCCGTACGGCCGGGGCGTAACTACGCTGGCCGCATGGTCAATCTGACGCGCATCTACACCAGGACCGGCGACAAGGGCACGACGGCCCTGGGCGACATGAGCCGGGTCGCCAAGACCGATCTGCGGATCTCGGCCTACGCCGACGCCAACGAGGCGAACGCCGTGATCGGCACGGCGATCGCGCTGGGCGGTCTCGAAGAGGAGATCGTCAAGGTCCTCACCCGGGTGCAGAACGACCTGTTCGACGTGGGCGCGGACCTCGCCACGCCGGTGGTGGAGAACCCGGAGTTCCCGCCGCTCAGGGTGGAGCAGTTCTACGTCGACCGGCTGGAGGCGGACTGCGACCGCTTCAACGAGCGACTGGAGAAGCTGCGCTCCTTCATCCTCCCCGGCGGCACCCCGGGCGCGGCCCTGCTCCATCAGGCGTGCACGGTGGTCCGCCGGGCCGAGCGCTCGACGTGGACCGCGCTCGAGGCCCACGGCGAGACGATGAACCCCCTCACCGCGACCTACCTCAACCGCCTCTCGGACCTCCTGTTCATCCTGGCCCGCACGGCCAACAAAGAGACCGGGGACGTGCTGTGGGTCCCGGGCGGCGAACGCTGACCCCGCGCCCCCGGGCGGGCCGGGCCGGCGCCTGCGCGCCCCCGGCGGACCGGGGGCGCAAGGCGGGTCAGGCCGGGTCACGTCAGCGGTCGGCGTCGCTCGTCGCGTCCTTGTCGGCGGCCGCCGCCGCGGACTCGGCGGCGTCCACCTTCTTCTCCATGTCGGCGTAGCCCGAGGGCGTCGCGCCCGGCGCGGGCGCGGAGGACGCGCCGGTGCCGGCGGTCCCGGCGGTCCCGGTGGTCCCGGTGGTCCCGGTGGACGACGATGCCGCCTCGGCCGGCGTTCCGGTGTGGTGGGCGCAGCCCGCGGTGAGCGCCACGAGCAGCGACACCGACGCCGCCGTGCCCGCCGCCCACCGGGCCCGCATCAGCCCGCCGCCTTGCCGTCGCCGTTCGCCGCGCACCAGGTCTTCACGGCGGCGAGGTCCTTCTGCCGCTTCTCCAGGTTGTTCCGCAGCGACTTGCGGAAGTCCAGGCGGTCCTGGAGATAGGTGGCGATCTCGGTGTGGCCGGCCTTCTTGGCGTTGTCGACGCGCTTCTCCAGCCGGGAGATCGAGCCCCGCGTGCCGGCCCCCGCGTCCAGCCGCTTCAGGGCCCGGTCGATCCGCCGGTCCAGCTTGGGCACGCGCTTGCACAGCGCCTTCGCCCCGTCACCGGAGTGCTGCGCGCCGGCACTGGCCGCGGGGGCCGGGGTGCTGTCGGCGGCGGCCACCCCGGTGGTGCCCGCCAGGGCCGCCGTCACGGCGAGTGCCGTCAGCAGCGTGCGTGTCCGTCGTGGTGCGTGCATCTCTTCCGTCCTCCGTCCGGTCGCGGGACGGCCCGTCGTCCGCCCGTCGCGATCGCAGGCTAGGGACGGTCTTTGGGGAAACTCTGTGACCGGTTTGCCCCGGCCCTCCGGGCGGTTCCGGCCGTGCCGATCAGCCAGTCCCGCCGCACGGGCAGCGCGCCGCCGCCCGAGGGCAGCCGCACCTCGAAGCGCGCGCCGGTGCCGCCGGGCGCGTCGGTCACCGTGACGCTCCCCCGGTGCAGCGCGGCCTGCTGGGCGACGAGGGTGAGTCCGAGCCCGG
>NZ_BMVJ01000007.1:285450-287687 GCF_014650655.1 Streptomyces anandii JCM 4720 | reverse complement strand
AGCCCTCGCTGCCCGGGCCGCGCCGGAACCGCTCGAAGACCGTCTCGCGCGCCTCGGGCGGCACGCCCTCGCCGTGGTCGTCCACCGTGATCACCACCTGGTCCCCCGCGCACCGCACGCCCACGGCGATCCGGGCCCGGCCGGCCGCGTCCCGTCCGTGGGCGAGCGCGTTGCCGAGCAGGTTGTCCAGCAGCAGCCGCAGCCCCGGCTCCCAGCCTTGCACGGTGAGCCCGGGCGGGGCGTCGAGGGCGATTTCGGCGTCGGGGGCGCGGCGCCTGGCCTCGGCCACGGCCGCGTCGGCGGCCTCGCAGACGTCTACGGCGGCGAAGGCCTCCGCCTCCACCAGGTCGCCGCGCCCCAGTTCGCGCAGCATGACCAGCAGGCCGAGCAGCCGGGTGTGCTCGCGGCGCAGATCGGTGAGCACCTCGGCGCGGTCCGGCCCGGGCAGTTCCGGGTGTCCGGCGAGGATGTCGAGGTTGGTGCCGATGCTCATCAGCGGGGTGCGCAGTTCGTGGGCGGCGGCCGAGGAGAAGGAGCGGGCCGTGTCCAGCGCCTCGGTGGTGCGCGCGGCCTGCTCGTCGTAGCGGGCGAGGACGGTGCGGACGGTGGCGGCGAGCTCGTCGACCTCGGTGACGCCGGTGGGCCGGTGGTCGGGGCGGGCGGCGGAGGTGCGCGGGTCGAGTCCGGCGGTACGGCGGGTGAGGCGGCGCAGGGGCACGCTCGCACCGGAGGCCAGGCCCCAGGCCAGCAGCCCGGACAGCGGGGCGGCGAGCAGCGCGGTGAAGGCCACCCGGCGGCGCACGGCGCGCAGTTGGGCCCGGTCGGCGGTGTCCGGGGAGAACACCCACAGGGTGCCGGAGGCCCCGGCCGTCCGGACGGGGCGGGACAGCGCCCGCCAGCTGCGTCCGCCGCCGCGCAGCGTGACCGGCTGGTCCGCCCGGGCGGGCAGGTGGACCAGGGGGCCGGGCTGAGGTCCGCCGCTGAAGCCGGCGTCCGGTCCGACGACGCGTACGCCGACGTCGAGCGCGGCGGTGAACAGGCGCCTCTCCCGTGTGTCGGCCGCCTTGGGCCGCCCGTTCTCGGTGGCCCGGAGCAGTGCGCGGGCGTCGGGGGCGACGGCCGCGGCGCGCTGTGCGAGGTGGTCGTCCTCCACGCGGTGCAGGTCGCGGGCGACGAGGTGCAGCAGCAGCCAGCCGGAGGCGGCCACCAGCAGCGGGACGGTGCAGCCGACGGCGAGGCCTATGCGGGTGGACAGTCTCATGGCGTGAACCGTCCCGTCCCGCGCGCCCGCGGCACGTCGGTCGCCTCGCGGGTCTCCCTCAGTACGAAGCCCACCCCGCGCACGGTGTGGACCAGACGTGGCAGCCCGCCGGCCTCCAGCTTGCGGCGCAGATAGCTGACGAAGGTGTCGACGGCGTCGGTGCGAACGTCGAAGTCGTAGCCCCAGACCCGGTCCAGGAGCTGGTCGCGGGTGAGGACCAGGCCGGCGTTGCGGGCGAGCACCTCGAGGAGTTCGAACTCGCGCCGGGTCAGCTCCAGCGGCCGGCCGGCCCGCTCGGCGGTGCGGGCCGCCGGGTCGATCACCAGGTCGGCCACGCGCAGCACCTCGCGTCCGGCCGGCGGCCGGCGGCGCAGCAGGGCGTGCAGGCGCAGCACGAGTTCCTGGAGGGCGAACGGCTTGACGAGGTAGTCGTCGCCGCCCGCCTGGAGCCCGGCGATGCGGTCGGCGGTCTCGTCGAGGGCGGAGAGCATGAGCACGGGCAGGTCCTGGCCCTCGTGGCGGAGCCGGGTGCACAGCTCGATGCCGCTCATACCGGGCATCGACACGTCGAGCACCAGCACGTCCGGGGGCGTCTCGCCGATGGCGGCCAGCGCCTCGGCTCCGCTGCCGGCGGTGCGCACCTCGAATCCGCTCAGCCGCAGTCCGCGCTCCAGCGAGCGGCGGATCGCCGCGTCGTCGTCCACGACCAGCACCGCGCCGGGGCGCGTCGCGTCCGTCATGCACCCTCCTCGCAGGTCCACATGGCCGCACAGGGTACGGGCCTTTGTTCGGTAAGGGATGCCGAGTGCGTGCCTCGCAGGTAAGAGACCACGAGCTGAAGGAACAAGCACCGGGGCCGGCAAGGGAGTTGGGATCAAGAAAGCCCGCCGTCAAAGTGGTCCAGACCTATTGACCTGTGGTCCAGACCTTTCTACTCTCGCAGCACTGTGGGCATGGAGGCTCAGTCATGCCCTCG
>NZ_BMVJ01000007.1:278874-285429 GCF_014650655.1 Streptomyces anandii JCM 4720 | reverse complement strand
TCAACCCAACCCTGACAAGGGAGGGCGCAACATGCGCTTCAGACACAGAGCCGCGGCAGGGTTCGCGACCCTGTTGCTCCCCCTGGCCGGACTGGTCGGCCTCGCCGCGGCCCCCGCCCAGGCCGCGAGCACCGCCACCGCCACGTTCACCAAGACCAGTGACTGGGGCACCGGCTTCGGCGGCCAGTGGACCGTCAAGAACACCGGCTCCGCCGCCATCAGCTCCTGGACGGTGGAGTGGGACTTCCCCTCCGGCACGTCCGTGACCTCCGCCTGGGACGCCGACGTGACGTCCGCCGGCAACCACTGGACCGCCAAGAACAAGTCCTACAACGGCACGATCGCGCCGGGCGCCTCCGTGTCCTTCGGCTTCAACGGCTCAGGACCGGGCTCGCCCAGCAACTGCACGCTCAACGGCGGCAGCTGCGACGGCGGCCCGAGCGTCCCCGGCGACAACCCGCCGTCCGCGCCCGGTACGCCCACCGCCTCCGGCATCACCGACACCTCGGTGAAGCTGTCCTGGAGCGCGGCCACGGACGACAAGGGCGTCAAGAACTACGACGTCCTGCGTGACGGCAAGAAGGTCGCCACCGTCACCACCACCTCGTACTCGGACACCGGCCTGACCGCCGGCACCGACTACTCCTACACCGTCCAGGCCCGCGACACCGCCGACCAGACCGGTCCGGTCAGCGGCTCGGTGGCCGTGCACACCACCGGAGGCGGCACCAATCCCCCGCCCACCGGCGACAAGGTCCGGCTCGGCTACTTCACCGAGTGGGGCATCTACGGCCGCAACTACAACGTCAAGAACCTGGTGACCTCCGGCTCCGCGTCCAAGATCACGCACATCAACTACGCCTTCGGCAACGTCACCGGCGGCAAGTGCGCGATCGGCGACTCCTACGCCGACTACGACAAGGCCTTCACCGCCGACCAGTCCGTCAGCGGTGTCGCCGACACCTGGGACCAGCCGCTGCGCGGCAACTTCAACCAGCTGCGCGAGCTGAAGGCCAAGTACCCGAACATCAAGGTGCTGTGGTCCTTCGGCGGCTGGACCTGGTCCGGCGGGTTCGGCGACGCGGCCAAGAACCCGGCCGCCTTCGCCCAGTCCTGCTACGACCTGGTGCACGACCCGCGCTGGGCCGATGTCTTCGACGGCATCGACATCGACTGGGAGTACCCGAACGCCTGCGGCCTGAGCTGCGACACCAGCGGGGCCGCCGCGTTCAAGAACGTGATGAGCGCGCTGCGTGCCAAGTTCGGCTCCTCCGCCCTGGTCACCGCCGCGGTCACCGCCGACGGCTCGGCCGGCGGCAAGATCGAGGCCGCCGACTACGCGGGCGCCGCGCAGTACATCAACTGGTACAACGTGATGACGTACGACTTCTTCGGCGCCTGGGACGCGCAGGGCCCCACCGCCCCGCACTCCCCGCTGACCTCCTACAGCGGCATCCCGAAGGCCGGCTTCACCACGGCCGACGCGATCGCCAAGTACAAGGCGGTCGGCGTGCCGGCGAACAAGCTGCTCCTCGGCATCGGCTTCTACGGCCGCGGCTGGACCGGCGTCACCCAGGACGCCCCGGGCGGCACGGCCACGGGCCCGGCGGCCGGCACCTACGAGCAGGGCATCGAGGACTACAAGGTCCTCAAGGGCTCCTGCCCGGTCACCGGCACGATCGCCGGCACGGCCTACGCCCACTGCGGCAGCAACTGGTGGTCCTACGACACTCCCGCCACCATCGCCACCAAGATGAGCTGGGCCAAGTCCCAGGGTCTGGGCGGCGCGTTCTTCTGGGAGTTCAGCGGTGACACCAGCAACGGCGAGCTCGTGAGCGCCATCGACAGCGGCCTCGGCTGAGCCCCGCCGGGGGCTGAACCGAGCCCCTTCGCAGCACCCCCGCGCCGCGGGCGGCCCCGGAGTACGGGTCGTCCGCGGCGCTTTCTCACGCACCCCGCGCGCCCCCCGCGTACGCGTGGCCGGGACCTTCGGTGCCCCCGGCGGGCCTGATGGCGGGCGCACCTGCGGCACACGGGCGGAAACATGGAGGGACAGCACGGGAACGACGGAAGACAGAACTTCTCACACGGGGGAAACCATGAAGCGGAGGCCCAGCAGGACGTCCAGGCGGAAGACGGCCCGTCGCGTCAGAAGGCAGCGGGCCAGGGCCGTCGGCGCGTTCACCGGGGCTGCCGCTGCGGCCTTCCTGGCCGCCGGCTCCGCCAACGTCACGGTGAACGTCGCCCTGGAACACCGCACGGTCGTGGTCGGCCACGAACCGGCGCCCGCCGGATACCACGGCCAGGTGTGCCCCTCGGCCACCAGGGCCGGTGAGGAGGGGTGACCGGAGTCAGGCCACTCTGACCCTCTCCCAGCAGTCCGCTGCCGGGCCCCCGTCCAACGGGGCCCCGAACGCCGCTCTACGCGACGTTCACCCGTTGTCCGGGCGGGGCCGCCTCCAGCCAGGCGAGGAAACCGGTCAGCGCGTCCTCGCTCATCGCGAGTTCCAGGCGCGTGCCCCGGTGCAGACAGGCGAGGATCACCGCGTCCGACAGCAGGGCGAGTTCCTCCTCGCCCTCGGGCAGCCGACGGCCGGCCACCTCGATGGAGGCGCGCTCCAGGGTCCGGCGCGGGCGGTAGGCGTAGGAGAAGACGCGGTACCACTCGACGCGGTCGCCGTTGTAGCGGGCCACGCCGTAGCTCCAGCCCTTGCCGCTGGTGTCGGTCTTCTCCGGCACGTCCCAGCGCAGGCTGCAGTCGAAGGTGCCGCCCGAGCGCTGGATCAGCCTGCGCCGCAGACCGAACACGAAGAGTCCCACCACCACGAGCAAGACCACGAGCCCGCACACAGTCAGAGCGAGGACCATCGGCACCGACCTCCTCGTCTCCTAGGTAATGGAACGGAAAAAACACCCACATTCACCTCAGCCGCGGCCGGTACCGGAGCAATCCGGTACCGGCCGCGGCTGAGTGACGTCATCACATCGCGCGGCGCGTTCAGCGCACCGCCGTCACCGCACGCAGTCGCACGTCCGCGCGGCGCTCGGCGGAGGCGTCGGCCGCCGCCTTGGCTCGCTCGAGCGCCCGCTCCGCGCGCTGGACGTCGATCTCGTCCGAGAGCTCGGCGATCTCGGCCAGCAGCGACAGCTTGTCGTCCGCGAACGAGATGAAACCGCCGTGCACCGCGGCGATGACCGTCGCACCTTCACTCGTACGGATGGTCACCGGGCCCGACTCCAGCACACCGAGCAGCGGCTGGTGACCGGGCATGACGCCGATGTCGCCGGACGTGGTGCGCGCGACGACCAGGGTGGCCTCGCCGGACCAGACCTTCCGGTCGGCCGCGACCAGCTCGACGTGCAGCTCAGCAGCCAAGAGTGGCTCCTCGGGTCACCACCCGGTGGGGTCACCGGGTGTTGGATACAAGTCTAGTGGGCGTGGGAGAGGGGGCGGGACGCGCCCGCCCCCTCAGCCGAGCACAGGGCTCAGGAGACGCCCAGCTCCTTCGCGTTCTTCTTCAGGTCCTCGAGACCACCGCACATGAAGAACGCCTGCTCGGGGAAGTGGTCGTACTCGCCGTCGCAGATCGAGTTGAACGCGGCGATCGACTCGTCGAGCGGCACGTCCGAGCCGTCCACACCGGTGAACTGCTTGGCCACGTGGGTGTTCTGGGACAGGAAGCGCTCCACGCGACGGGCACGGTGGACGACGAGCTTGTCCTCCTCGCCGAGCTCGTCGATACCGAGGATCGCGATGATGTCCTGCAGGTCCTTGTACTTCTGCAGGATGTTCTTCACGCGCATGGCCGCGTTGTAGTGGTCCGCCGAGATGTAGCGCGGGTCCAGGATCCGGGACGTGGAGTCCAGGGGGTCCACGGCCGGGTAGATGCCCTTCTCCGAGATCGGACGGGAAAGAACCGTCGTCGCGTCGAGGTGGGCGAAGGTGGTGGCCGGGGCCGGGTCGGTCAGGTCGTCCGCGGGGACGTAGATCGCCTGCATCGAGGTGATCGAGTGACCGCGGGTCGAGGTGATGCGCTCCTGGAGGAGACCCATCTCGTCGGCCAGGTTCGGCTGGTAGCCCACCGCGGACGGCATGCGGCCGAGCAGGGTGGAGACCTCGGAACCGGCCTGCGTGAAGCGGAAGATGTTGTCGATGAAGAACAGCACGTCCTGCTTCTGGACGTCACGGAAGTACTCGGCCATGGTCAGGCCGGCCAGCGCGACGCGCAGACGGGTGCCCGGGGGCTCGTCCATCTGACCGAAGACCAGCGCGGTCTTGTCGATGACGCCCGAGTCGGACATCTCCTCGATCAGGTCGTTGCCCTCACGGGTGCGCTCACCGACACCGGCGAACACGGAGACGCCGTCGTGGTTGTTGGCGACACGGTAGATCATCTCCTGGATGAGCACCGTCTTGCCGACGCCGGCGCCGCCGAACAGACCGATCTTGCCGCCCTTGACGTACGGGGTCAGCAGGTCGATGACCTTGACGCCGGTCTCGAACATCTCGGTCTTCGACTCGAGCTCGTCGAAGTTCGGCGCCTTGCGGTGGATCGGCCAGCGCTCGCCGTCGTAGGTCTCGTCGACGTTCAGCACCTCACCGAGGGTGTTGAACACCTTGCCCTTGGTGAAGTCGCCGACCGGGACGGAGATGGACGCGCCGGTGTCCGTCACCGCGGCCTGGCGGACCAGACCGTCGGTGGGCTGCATGGAGATGGTGCGGACCAGGCCGTCACCCAGGTGCTGGGCGACCTCCAGGGTCAGCGTCTTCTTCTCGCCCTCGTTCGCCGGGTCGGCGACCTCGACGTGCAGGGCGTTGTAGATGTCCGGCATCGCGTCGACGGGGAACTCCACGTCGACGACCGGGCCGATGACCCGGGCGACGCGGCCCGTAGCCGTCGCGGTCTCAACAGTGGTGGTCATTTATCGGTCACTCCCCGCGGTCGCGTCGGCCAGGGCACTGGCGCCACCGACGATCTCGCTGATTTCCTGGGTGATTTCGGCCTGGCGGGCCGCGTTGGCAAGACGGGAGAGCGTGTTGATCAGCTCGCCCGCGTTGTCGGTGGCCGACTTCATCGCGCGCCGCGTGGCGGCGTGCTTCGAAGCGGCCGACTGGAGCAGCGCGTTGTAGATGCGGCTCTCCACATAGCGCGGCAGCAGGGCGTCCAGGACGTCCTCCGCCGAGGGCTCGAAGTCGTACAGCGGCAGGATCTCGCCCTTGGGCGCGGTCTCCGCGGCGACCTCGTCGAGGCGCAGCGGGAGCAGCCGGGAGTCGATCGCCGTCTGCGTCATCATCGAGACGAACTCGGTGTAGACGATGTGGAGTTCGTCCACGCCGCCGTCCGCCGTCTCCTTCTCGATGGCCTCGATCAGGGGCGCCGCGACCTGCTTGGCGTCCGCGTACGAGGGCTCGTCGGTGAAGCCCGTCCAGGATTCCGCGATCTTGCGCTCACGGAAGTTGTAGTGGGCCACACCGCGCCGGCCGACGATGTACGTGTCGACCTGCCTGCCCTCGCGCTCCAGGCGCGCGGTCAGCTGCTCCGCGGCCTTGATGGCGTTGGAGTTGAAGGCGCCGGCCAGACCGCGGTCGCTCGTGAGGAGCAGGACCGCGGCACGGGTCGGGTTGTCCGCCTCCGTGGTCAGCGGGTGCTTGGTGTTCGAACCGGTGCCGACCGCCGTGACCGCGCGGGTCAGTTCCTGCGCGTACGGCGTGGAGGCCGCCACCTTGCGCTGCGCCTTGACGACGCGCGAGGCGGCGATCATCTCCATCGCCTTGGTGATCTTCTTGGTCGCGGTGACGGATCGGATGCGACGCTTGTAGACCCGGAGCTGGGCTCCCATGAGTCAGGTCCCTTCCTTACGTCACTTGGCGGCGGCGGCCGGGGTGTCCTCGCCGAGCAGCTTGCCGTCGCCGGTCTCGAACTGCTTCTTGAACTCCGCGATCGCCTCGGCCACGGCCTGCAGGGTGTCGTCGGACATCTTGCCGCCCTCCTTGATGGAGGTCATGAGGCCCTGCTCCTTGCGGTGCAGGTACTCGAGCAGCTCCTTCTCGAAGCGGCGGATGTCGGCGACCGGGACGTCGTCCATCTTGCCGGTGGTGCCGGCCCACACGGAGACGACCTGGTCCTCGGTGGCCATCGGCTGGTACTGGTCCTGCTTCAGCAGCTCGACCATGCGCTGACCGCGCTCCAGCTGGGCCTTGGAGGCGGCGTCCAGGTCGGAACCGAAGGCGGCGAACGCCTCCAGCTCGCGGAACTGGGCGAGGTCGACGCGGAGGCGGCCGGAGACCTGCTTCATCGCCTTGTGCTGGGCGGAACCGCCGACTCGGGAGACGGAGATACCGACGTTCAGCGCGGGGCGCTGACCGGCGTTGAACAGGTCCGACTCCAGGAAGCACTGGCCGTCGGTGATGGAGATGACGTTGGTCGGGATGAACGCCGAGACGTCGTTGGCCTTGGTCTCGACGATCGGCAGACCGGTCATCGAGCCCTTGCCCATCTCGTCGGACAGCTTCGCGCAGCGCTCCAGCAGCCGGGAGTGCAGGTAGAAGACGTC
>NZ_BMVJ01000007.1:275261-278842 GCF_014650655.1 Streptomyces anandii JCM 4720 | reverse complement strand
ACCGGGGTAGGCCTCGCGGCCCGGCGGGCGGCGCAGCAGCAGCGACACGGCGCGGTAGGCGTCGGCCTGCTTCGACAGGTCGTCGAAGATGATCAGGACGTGCTTGCCCTGGTACATCCAGTGCTGGCCGATGGCGGAACCGGTGTACGGCGCCAGGTACTTGAAGCCGGCCGGGTCGGACGCCGGGGCGGCGACGATGGTCGTGTACTCCAGCGCGCCGTTCTCCTCCAGCGCGCGGCGGACCGACGCGATGGTGGAGCCCTTCTGGCCGATGGCGACGTAGATGCAGCGGACCTGCTTGTTCGGGTCGCCGGTGCGCCAGTTGTCGCGCTGGTTGATGATCGTGTCGACGGCCAGGGCGGTCTTGCCGGTCTGACGGTCGCCGATGATCAGCTGACGCTGACCGCGGCCGATCGGGGTCATGGCGTCGACGGCCTTGTAGCCCGTCTCCATCGGCTCGTGCACCGACTTGCGCTGCATGACCGTGGGGGCCTGCAGTTCGAGGGCGCGGCGGCCCTCGGTCTCGATCTCGCCGAGGCCGTCGATCGGGTTGCCGAGCGGGTCCACCACGCGGCCGAGGTAGCCCTCGCCGACGGCGACGGACAGGACCTCACCGGTGCGGGTGACCGGCTGGCCCTCCTCGATGCCGCTGAACTCACCGAGGACGATGGCACCGATCTCGCGCTCCTCGAGGTTGAGGGCGAGGCCGAGGGTGCCGTCCTCGAACTTCAGCAGCTCGTTGGCCATGGCCGAGGGCAGGCCCTCGACCTTCGCGATGCCGTCGCCGGCAAGGGTGACCGTACCGACCTCCTCGCGCGAGGCCGCGTCCGGCTTGTACGACTGGACGAAGTTCTCCAGCGCGTCCCGGATCTCCTCCGGCCGGATCGTGAGCTCCGCCATCTGGGTTCCCTGCTCTCCTTGTTGGGCCCGAAGTTTCACTTGGGGGGTATGGGGACTCCCCCCAATAAGAGGTGAATCCTCTGCACGGCCCAACCAGGGCCGTCGTGTACGTCTTGTGTTGAGTTGCTGCTAGCTCGCCATGCGGCGGGCGGCGTCCTCGAGCCGGTCCGCGATCGAGCCGTTGATGACCTCGTCGCCCACCTGCACCCGGATCCCGCCGACGACCTCGGGGTCCACGTCGAGATTGAGGTGCATCCGGCGGCCGTAGAGCTTGGCGAGAGCCGCGCCGAGGCGCTGCTTCTGCGTGTCGCTCAGCGGTACCGCGGAGGTGACGACGGCGACCATGCGGTCCCGGCGGTCGGCGGCGAGCTTGGACAGGGACTCCAGTCCCGACTCCAGGCTACGACCCCGCGGCGCGGTCACAAGGCGCGTCACCAGACGCTCCGTGCTCGGCCTGGCCCTGCCGCCGAGCAGCCGGTGCAGCAGCTCGGTCTTGGCCGACGTGCTCGCGGCCTGGTCGGTCAGTGCCGCGCGCAGCCCGGTGCTCGAGGAGACGATCCGCCCGAAGCGGAACAGCTCGTCCTCCACGTCGTCGAGCTCACCGGACCGCTGCGCGGCGGTGAGGTCGGCGGTGTCGGCCAGCTCCTCCAGCGCGTCCACCAGGTCGCGGGGCTGCGACCAGCGCGAGCGCACCATGCCGGACACCAGGTCCACGGTGTGGCCGCCGACCTGGCTGCCCAGCAGGCGCTGGACCAGCGCGGCCTTGGCCTCGCCGGACTGCGCCGGGTCGGTGAGAACCCGACGCAGGCCGACCTCGCGGTGGAGCAGCGCGGTGACGGCCGCGAGCTCGTCGGCGAGCCGAGCGGCGTCCACCGAGGTGGAGTCCGTCAGCGCGTCGAGACGCTCACGTGCGGCGGTCAGTGCCTCGCGGCTGGCTCCGTGCGCAGTCATCGAGCCGCCTCGGCCTTCTCCTCGAGCTCGTCGAGGAAGCGGTCGATCACACGGCTCTGCCGGGAGTGGTCCTCGAGGGACTCGCCGACGAGCTTGCCGGCCAGCTCGGTGGCCAGCTTGCCGACGTCCTGACGGAGCGCGGAAGCGGCGGCCTTGCGGTCGGCCTCGATCTGGGCGTGACCGGCGGCGACGATCTCCTCGCGCTGCCGCTGGCCCTCGGCCCGCATCTCGGCGATCAGCGTGGCACCCTGCTCCTGCGCCTCCTGGCGAAGACGCGCGGCCTCGTGCCGGGCCTCGGCGAGCTGGGCCTTGTACTGCTCGAGGACGCTCTGGGCCTCGGTCTGCGCGGCCTCGGCCTTCTCGATACCGCCCTCGATGGCCTCACGGCGCTCTTCCAGAACCTTGTTGATGTTCGGGAGGAGCTTCTTGCCGAGGAGGCCGAAGACGATGACGAAGGCGATCAGGCCGATGACGATCTCGGGGATCGGCGGGAGAAGGGGGTTCTCCGACTCCGCCGCGATCTGAACCAGAGGGTTCACATCAGTGCCTTTCGTCTATGGTCTGTGGTCGCTGTTCGGCTTACTTGTAGACGAACGGCATGACGAGGCCGATGAGGGCCAGCGCCTCACAGAACGCGAAGCCGAGGATCTGGTTGGCGCGGATCAGACCGGCGGCCTCGGGCTGACGGGCCAGAGCCTGGGTGCCGTTGCCGAAGATGATGCCGATGCCGACGCCGGGGCCGATGGCAGCAAGGCCGTAACCCACGGAGCTGAGGGAACCGGTGACGGCGGCGAGGGTCTGGGACATGCCAGTTCTTCCTTCTCTTTGCGGACCGGTGGGGGTTGGCCACCGGACGAATCGGGGGTGGAGCCGGGGTGTGCTCAGTGGTGCTCGGCGAGCGCGCCCTGGACGTAGCTGCAGGCCAGGAGGACGAAGACGTACGCCTGGACAGCCTGGATGAAGAGCTCGAAGGCGGTCATCAGCAGGACCATCACGAACGAGACGCCGGCGTAGGCGATGCCGATGCCGTTCAGCAGGTACCAGCTGGCGATCGTGAAGAGCAGCAGCAGCGTGTGGCCCGCGAACATGTTCGCGAAGAGTCGGACCGCGTGCGTGAAGGGCCGGACCAGGATGTTCGAGAAGAACTCGATCGTCATGGAGAGCGGCAGCACCGGACCGATCGTCGGGTCATAGCCGGTCACGTTCTTGAAGAAGCCGACGAACCCGTGCCTCTTGAAGGTCAGGATGATCCAGGTGAACCAGACGATCAGGGCGAGTACCAACGGGTACGAGATGATCGCCGTCACCGGGAACTGGGCGACCGGGATGATCGACCACAGGTTCATCATCCAGACGAAGAAGAACAGCGAGACCATGAAGGGCACGTACTTCTCGCCCTCGCGCTTGCCGATCGTCTCGTAGACGATGCCGCGGCGCACGAAGTCGTAGGCGGCCTCGCCGACCATCTGGAACTTGCCCGGAACGACCTTCGGCTTGCGGAAGGCGACCCAGAAGAACCCGACGATGACGATCGAGCCGAGCAGCGCCAGCAGCATCGTCTTGTTGAAGTACAAGTTGCTGTCCCCGTCGCCCCACAGGGGCTTGAACAGGAACGAGTGCAGGCCCGGAGCGGGGAAGCCACAGCCGTTGAAGATGTGGCAGTCGGTCTCGAAGGCGAGCACCTGCGTCGGGTCAGCACTCACCGCGGACTCCTTCAGCGTGGCGCATGG
>NZ_BMVJ01000007.1:266675-275238 GCF_014650655.1 Streptomyces anandii JCM 4720 | reverse complement strand
GTACGGCAACCTCGTTGTGTCGGCGCGGCGCGCAGCCGCGGGTCGGCACCGGACTGGTGTTACGGATGTGGAGGCGGCTGGGGGGCATCGAGCCTCGCGTTCGAGCAGGCGTCAGCTCAGATGCCCGCGCCCGCGATGCCGCAGTTGGCACCGGACGATAGCAGGAGAACTCTGCCGTCTTTATCCCGGCCCTACCCCTCACGACGAGGACCCCGTCTTCTCCGACTTCTCACTCTTCTCCGAGTCCGGTTCGACGTAGAAGATCTTGGCCTTCATGTGCGCACGCGCCTGGGCGGCCATCCACACGACGGTCGCGATGACGAGCGAGAACGCGAACGCCTTCGCGTTGAAGAGGGAGGTGCCCTTGAAGACGGCCAAGAAGATCATGAGCAGCAGGAGTTGGGCGACGTAGAGCATGAGGCCCATGGCCTGGAACAGCTGCGGGAGGGTCCTCGCGGTCCACTGCAGCACGTACAGGCCGAGTCCCATGAAGGCGATGGCCAGCAGCGCGCCAACCGCCGCTCCGAGCGCGCCCTTGCCGCCGGCCACCGCACCGCTGACGGCGACCGCGACCACGCCGACGGCCGCCGTGGGGACGGCGATCGGCACCAGGTTCCGGGCGTCATTGGACGGCATGGCGGCAACTCCGCTTTCGCAGGGGGGCAGGGGTGTCGTCATGGACGAGCGTAGTCCCGGACATCGGAGAGGAAACTCAGCACCTGGGACCCTTTACTTTTGGGTCCTTCGGCTCTATCCGGGGTTCTCGTGAACCGTATCACAAACTATTTGATGAGGTCTTTACCTGCTTGGTGTGCTCACTGTCACACATGAGAGTGACTCCGCCCGTCTGTGCAAAAACCGGGCCGAGTTGTCTGGTATGGGGGTCTTTGCTCCCCCACGAGTTGGCAACGCCTTAGTCAGATTCTTACCTTGAGCGTGGGCCCACGGCGGTCGCTCCGTTGACTCCGGCCACTCCCGCCGCGACCCCGCAGGTGTCGTGCGCCTCACGCGCGGAAGGCGCCTGCGCGGCCGGAGTCGAGGGCGCCGGCGTGGAGGCGGCCGGGGCCGTGGCCGCCCGGCGGCGCCGGTAGCGCGGCGGGACCAGGTGCTGGGCCCAGCGCGGGGCGCGCGGGGTGAAGCGCGGCAGCAGGAGCAGCACCAGGCCGATGAAGCTCAGGAAGACGATGCCCAGCACGATCCACATCGAGGCGGAGTTGACCGAGTAGGCGAGCGCCCCGAAGCCGATCAGGGCCGCCCAGAAGTACATGATCAGCACGGCCCGGCTGTGCGAGTGGCCGATCTGCAGCAGCCGGTGGTGCAGGTGGCCGCGGTCGGCGGCGAACGGGGACTGGCCACGCCAGGTGCGCCGCACCACCGCGAAGACGAAGTCGGCGGCCGGGATGGCGATGATCGTCAGCGGCATCAGCAGCGGGATGTAGACCGGCACCATCTGGTGCACGGTGTTGCGCTCGGACCCGGAGAACAGCTTCATCACGTCCGGGTCGACCTGTCCGGTCACCGAGATCGCGCCCGCGGCCAGCACCAGGCCGATCAGCATGGAGCCCGAGTCGCCCATGAAGATCCGCGCGGGATGCATGTTGTGCGGCAGGAAGCCCAGGCACATGCCCATCAGGACGGCCGCGAAGAGCGTGGCCGGGGCGGCGGCCTCGATGCCGTACGAGTACCAGATCCGGTACGTGTACATGAAGAACGCGGCGGCCGCGATGCACACCATGCCGGCGGCCAGGCCGTCGAGGCCGTCGACGAAGTTGACCGCGTTGATGGTGATGACGACCAGGGCGACGGTGAGCAGGGTGCCCTGCCACTGGGTCAGCGCGACCGTGCCGACGCCCGGGACGGGCAGCCACAGGATCGTCAGACCCTGCATGACCATCACACCGGCGGCGATCATCTGGCCGCCCAGCTTGATCAGCGCGTCGATCTCGAACTTGTCGTCCAGGACGCCGATCAGCCAGATCAAGGCGGCCCCGGACAGCAGCGCGCGCGGCTCGTTGGACTTCTCGAACACCTCGTTGAGGTTGGTGAGGTGGTCCGCGGCGAGCAGGCCCGCGCACATGCCGAAGAACATCGCGATCCCGCCGAGGCGCGGAGTGGGTTCCCGGTGCACGTCACGTGCCCGGATCTCCGGCATCGCCCCTGCCACGATCGCGAACTTCCGTACCGGCCCTGTCAGCAGGTACGTCACCGCGGCCGTGATGCAGAGCGTCAGCAGGTATTCACGCACGGGCTTCCCCACATGTCTCGCTGGCCATCTCAGCCCCACACACTAGCGACGCAGGCATATGTATGGGGACTTCCGGGTAGCGACGATGGTTGCACGTGTGCCTGTGCACGGCTGTGCCCGGCCGCGTCATGCCCCTGCGCCTACCCCGCTTCACCCCGGATACGGCGGGAATCTCCCCGTGAGCTCGCGCACGTCCTCGCGGGCCCGCGCCCCGTCCACCTCGCCGCGCAGCACCTTTCCGAACAGCACGGCGATCGATTCCATCTCGCCCTGGCCCATGCCCTGCGTGGTCACCGCCGCGGTGCCCAGGCGCAGTCCCCGGTCCTCGGTGTGCGGAAGCGCACAGCAGTCCAGGACGATCCCGGCGGCGGCGAGCCGGCCGCGCGCGGTGCGGCCCTCCACGCCGAGCGGCGCAGGGTCCACGGTGATCATGTGGGTGTCCGTGCCGCCCGTGACGACGGTCAGCCCCTCGGCGCCCAGCCGGGCGGCCAGCACGCGCGCGTTGGCGACGACCTGGTGGGCGTAGGCGCCGAACGCCGGGGTGGCCGCCTCGCCGAAGGCGACGGCCTTGGCGGCGATGGTGTGCATCTGGGCGCCGCCCTGGGTGAACGGGAACACCGCCCGGTCCACCCGCTCGGCGAGCTCGGCGCCGCACAGCACCATCCCGCCTCGCGGACCGCGCAGCACCTTGTGCGTGGTGGCGCACACCACGTCGGCGTACGGCACCGGGCTCGGCGCCGCTCCCCCGGCGACCAGGCCGATGGGGTGGGCGGCGTCGGCGATCAGATAGGCGCCCACCTCGTCGGCGACCGCGCGGAAGAAGGCGTAGTCCATGTGGCGCGGGTAGGCGATCGAGCCGCACACGACGGCCTTGGGGCGGTGGGTGCGGGCCAGGGTGCGCACCTGCTCGTGGTCGATGAGCCCGCTCTCGGCGTCGACGCCGTAGCCGACGAAGTCGAACCAGCGCCCGGAGAAGTTCGCCGGCGAGCCGTGGGTGAGGTGGCCGCCGTAGGGCAGGCCGAGGGCGAGGACGGTGTCGCCGGGGCGCAGCAGGGCGGCGTAGGCGGCCAGCACGGCCGACGAGCCGGAGTGCGGCTGCACGTTGGCGTGCTCGGCGCCGAAGAGGGCCTTGGCGCGCTCCACGGCGAGGCGTTCGGCCGCGTCGACGATCTCGCAGCCGCCGTGGTGGCGGGCGCTCGGGTAGCCCTCGGCGTACTTGTTGGCCAGGGGCGAGCCGAGCGCGGCGAGCACCGCGGGCGAGGTGAAGTTCTCCGCCGCGATCAGCTGCAGTGTCGTCGCCTGCCGGTCCAGCTCGCCCAGCAGCAGATCGGCCACTTCACGGTCCTGCCGCCGCAGGACATCGCCCTCTAGAGCAGGGATGACCGACATGGTGGTCTCCGGACGGTCGACGGTGACGTACGTCCAATGTAGGCCCGCCCCCGGCCGCCCGCGCGGCTGTTACGCCGTCACGGTCAGTCCTCCCCCGGCCGTTCAGGCGCGCGCCCGCACTCCCGTGAGGGCGGTCACCACCGGGTCCAGCGCCTGGTGTATCTCCTCGCCGATGGAGCGGAAGAACGGCAGCGGGGCGCCGTAGGGGTCGTGGACCTCGTCGGCCTCCGCGGTGGGCGCCAGGAGCCACCCGCGTAGAGCGGCGGCGGCGCGCACCAGTGCGCGGGCGCGTTCGACCACGCCGTCCTCCAGGGGAGGCAGCGTCGCCGGGTCGATCGCCTTCACCAGGCGGGTGAACTCCTTGAGCGTGAAGGTGCGCAGGCCCGCGGAGTGGCCCATGGAGATCACCTGGGCGCGGTGGTCGCGGGTGGCGGTCAGCACGAGGTCGGCCATGATGACGTGCTCGTCGAGGAGTTCGCGGCCGGTGAAGCCGGAGGCGTCCGCGCCGAAGTCGGCGAGGACGGCCTCGGCGTTGGCCTCCATCGGCGCGCCCTCGTGGCCCCAGGTGCCGGCGCTCTCCACGATCAGGCCGCCGCCCCGGGCGTCGCCGAGCCGGTCCGTCAGGAAGTGCCGGGTCAGCCGCTCGGTGATGGGCGAGCGGCACACGTTTCCGGTGCTGACGTGGAGGATGCGGAAGGTCTCGCCGGGCGGGCCCGGCTGGACCGGGATCGCCCGGTCGCCCCCCTCGCCTATGCCACGCCCCGCGTCAGGGGCCGTCAATTCGCCACCTCGAGGTCGGGTACGACCTTGCGCAGCTCCTCGGGCGACAGGGCGCCCTCGCGCAGCAGGACGGGCACGCGGCCGGTGACGTCCACGATGGAGGACGGGACGTTGCCGGGGGTGGGGCCGCCGTCGAGGTAGACGGAGACGGAGTCGCCGAGCATCTCCTGGGCGGCGTCGCAGGTCTCCGGCGCCGGGTGGCCGGTGCTGTTGGCCGAGGAGACGGCCATCGGGCCGACCTCGGTGAGCAGTTCGATGGCGACCGGGTGCAGCGGCATGCGCACGGCGACCGTGCCCCGGGTGTCCCCGAGGTCCCACTGCAGGGACGGCTGGTGCCGGGCGATCAGCGTCAGCGCGCCCGGCCAGAAGGCGTCGACGAGCTCCCAGGCCAGCTCGGAGAAGTCGGTGACCAGGCCGTGCAGCGTGTTCGGGGAGCCGATGAGCACGGGCGTGGGCATGTTGCGGCCCCGGCCCTTGGCGGCCAGCAGGTCGGCCACGGCCTCCCCGGAGAACGCGTCGGCGCCGATGCCGTACACGGTGTCGGTCGGAAGCACCACGAGTTCGCCCCGGCGGACGGCGGACGCGGCCTCGCGCAGACCCGTCACACGGTCGGTCGCGTCGTTGGTGTCGTATCGCCGTGCCATTGTCAGCGGGCCTCCTCGTACACGTACTGCTGGCTTGAAGTCCTGGTGCGGGGCTGGGTGCGGGTCACGGCAACGCCTTGCGGGCGGTGGCGAACCGCGGCCGGTTGTTCAGGTCGGGGTGGTCCGCCGCGTCCGCCCAGCCGCGCTCCTCGGTGAAGATCCACGGCACCTGTCCGCCCTGGGTGTCGGCGTGCTCGACGACGACGACCCCGCCGGGGCGCAGCAGCCGGTGCGCGGTGCGCTCCAGGCCGCGGATCAGGTCGAGGCCGTCCTCGCCGGAGAACAGGGCGAGTTCGGGATCGTAGTCGCGGGCCTCGGGCGCCACGTACTCCCATTCGGTGAGCGGGATGTACGGCGGGTTGGAGATCACGAGGTCGACCTGTCCGTCGAGGTCGCGGAACGCGGTCAGCGCGTCCCCCTGGCGCAGGTCGACCCTGGATCCCTCCACGTTCTTGCGGGTCCAGGTCAGCGCCTCCTCGCTCAGCTCCACGGCGTGCACGCGCGAGCGGGGCACCTCCTGGGCGAGGGCGAGCGCGATGGCGCCGGAGCCGGTGCACAGGTCGACGATGCACGGCTCGACCACGTCCATGGCCCGCACCGCGTCTATGGCCCAGCCGACCACGGACTCGGTCTCGGGCCGCGGCACGAAGACGCCGGGGCCGACCTGGAGCTCCAGATAGCGGAAGTAAGCGCGGCCGGTGATGTGCTGGAGCGGCTCGCGCTGCTCGCGGCGGGCGATGACCTCCCAGTACCGGGCGTCGAAGTCGGCGTCCTTGACCGAGTGCAGCTCCCCCCGCTTGACGCCGTGCACGAACGCGGCGAGCTCCTCGGCGTCGGTGCGCGGCGAGGGCACGCCCGCGTCGGCGAGCCGCTGGGTGGCCTGGGCCACCTCGGCGAGCAGCACGCTGCGGGGGCCTGGCGGGCGCCTCCCAAAATCTTGCTGCACGCTGGTCCTCCGGGGCTGGGCTGTGATGCGTGGTACGGGTCTTCGGTGCCGTGGGCGGCGGGCGGCCGCCGCAGGCGCCCTAGGCGGCCGCGAGCTTGGCCGCCGAGTCGGCGTCGACGCAGGCCTGGATGACGGCGTCGAGGTCGCCGTCCAGGACCTGGTCCAGGTTGTACGCCTTGAAGCCGACGCGGTGGTCGGAGATGCGGTTCTCCGGGAAGTTGTAGGTGCGGATCTTCTCGGAACGGTCGACGGTGCGGACCTGGCTGCGGCGGGCGTCCGCGGCCTCCCTCTCCGCCTCCTCCTGCGCCATGGCGAGCAGCCTGGAGCGCAGGATACGCATCGCCTGCTCCTTGTTCTGCAGCTGGCTCTTCTCGTTCTGGCAGGAGGCGACGACCCCGGTGGGCAGGTGCGTGATGCGCACCGCGGAGTCGGTGGTGTTCACGGACTGGCCGCCGGGCCCGGACGAGCGGTAGACGTCGATGCGCAGATCGTTGGGGTTGATCTCCACGTCGACCTCCTCCGCCTCGGGCGTGACCAGCACGCCGGCCGCGGAGGTGTGGATACGGCCCTGCGACTCGGTGGCGGGCACGCGCTGCACGCGGTGCACCCCGCCCTCGTACTTCAGCCGCGCCCACACGCCCTGGCCGGGCTCGGTCTGCCCGCGGGTCTTCACCGCGACCTGGACGTCCTTGTAGCCGCCGAGCTCGGACTCGGTGGCGTCGATGATCTCGGTCTTCCAGCCGACGCGCTCGGCGTAGCGCAGGTACATGCGCAGCAGGTCGCCCGCGAAGAGCGCCGACTCGTCGCCGCCGGCGCCGGCCTTGATCTCGAGGATGACGTCCTTGTCGTCGCTGGGGTCGCGCGGGATGAGCAGGAGGCGCAGCTTCTCGGTCAGTTCCTCGCGCTGCTTGTCCAGCTCCTTGACCTCGGCGGCGAAGTCGGGGTCGTCGGCGGCCAGTTCGCGCGCGGTCTCCATGTCGTCGCCGGTCTGCTTCCAGGAGCGGTACGTGGCGACGATCGGGGTGAGCTCGGCGTAGCGCTTGTTGAGCTTGCGCGCGTTGGCCTGGTCGGCGTGGACCGACGGGTCGGCGAGCTTCTTCTCCAGATCGGCGTGCTCGGCGACGAGTTCCTCGACGGCCTCGAACATCTTGCGGCTCCTGTACTGCCGGTACTGCTTGGGAAGGGGAAGGCGAACGACCAAAAACGCCGGTCCCGGCCCGCCCCCGGGTGGGGACACGACCGTGGACCGGCGAAGAGGGGCTCGCTACTTCTTGGAGCCGGCGGCAGCCTTGCCGAAGCGGGCCTCGAAGCGGGCCACACGGCCACCGGTGTCGAGGATCTTCTGCTTGCCCGTGTAGAACGGGTGGCACTCGGAGCAGACCTCGGCCCGGATGGTGCCGGACTCGATGGTGCTGCGGGTGGTGAACGACGCGCCGCAGGTGCAGCTGACCTGCGTCTCGACGTACGCGGGGTGGATGTCGCGCTTCAAGGTGTCTCCTAGGTTTCGGGAGGGCGCCGGGTCGCCGCCGCGGGGTGCGGGGGCGTGAACCGGGGCCGACGTACCAGTCTGCCAGGACTGGCGCCATCCCCCAAAACCGGGGGCGGGGGCCGGGTATTCCCCGGGGCCCCCGGCGAGGTTCCGCGCGCTTCCTAGGAGGCGCCGGGGGCGCTCACCACGCCCTTCGCCTCGCCGGTGGCCGTGCCCTCCGTGGCCGCCTTCGGGACGGGGCGGTCCTTCCTCAGGGCGTCCCAGACCAGCTGCGCCTTGGACTTCACGACGACGACGCGGTTGGGGTTGGCCGGGTCGTACCTGACCGGCATCGTGACCATGGTCATGTGCGAGGAGCTGATGCCCTTGAGGCCGTCGGCGAAGGACATCAGGGAGTTCACCGAGCCGAGGTCGGAGTCGGCGGTGACGGCCTTGGTCGCGGTGTCGGCGAGGTCGTAGAGCCTCTTGGGGCTGGTGAACAGGCCGATGTGCTTGACCTGCTCGACCAGCGCCTTCACGAAGGCCTGCTGGAGCTGGATGCGGCCGAGGTCGGAGCCGTCACCGACGCCGTGGCGGGTGCGGACCAGGCCGAGGGCCTGCTGGCCGCTCAGCGTGTGCGGGCCGGCCGCGAGGTTCAGGTGGCTGTCCGGGTCGTGTATGGCCTTGGTGGTGGTGACCTGGACGCCCCCGAGCTCGTCGATGAGCTTCTCGAAGCCGTTGAAGTCGACCTCGAGGTAGTGGTCCATGCGCAGGCCGGTGAGTGACTCGACGGTCTTGACCGTGCAGGCGGCGCCGCCGGTGGAGTACGACTCGTTGAACATCGCGCCGTGGACGGCGGGGTGCGTGGCGCCCTTGGCGTCGGTGCACTCGGGGCGGTCGACCAGGGTGTCGCGCGGCATCGAGATGACGGTGGCCTTCTTGTGGCCCTCGTACACGTGCACGATCATCGCGGTGTCGGAGCGGGCGCTGCCGTCGTCGGTGCCGCCGCCGAGCTTCTTGTTGGTGCCGGAGCGGGAGTCCGAGCCGAGGACGAGGATGTTCTCGGAGCCGTTGTCGGCCTTGCCGGGCCG
>NZ_BMVJ01000007.1:252776-266651 GCF_014650655.1 Streptomyces anandii JCM 4720 | reverse complement strand
GTCGGTGCCGAGGGCCTGGTTGATGTCGACCGTCTTGAGGTTGTCGTTGAGCTTGAAGTACAGGTAGCCCGCGCCGGTGCCGCCGAGCACGACGATCCCCGCGGCGGTCCAGGCCGTCACCGTCAGCGCCCTGCGCCTCCCGGTGGGGGGCCTGCGCCGGCGGCCCTTCGTGCGGCCTCTGGAGCTCGTGGGGCCGGTATCCCCCGGTATGGCCGGGTCCGGCGTGCTCTGGGCGGACATGTGCTCCTCAAATCCGGTTTACGGTCGGTTACCCACAATCGTCACTCGCATGGTCAGACGGGGGAACTCGGGAAAGGGTTGCACAGGGTCCGACGGCGGCCGTGATCCTGTGGCAAAGGTCTCGCCGGTACGGCGAAGGGCCGCCCCCGTGCGGGAGCGGCCCCTCAGTGCCTGTGCGCGTGACCTCAGTCGCCGTTGCCCGGCGCCGGGGTCGTCTTCTGGATCTGCATCAGGAACTCGATGTTCGACTTGGTCTGCTTCATCTTGTCGAGAAGCAGCTCGATCGCCTGCTGCTGGTCGAGCGCGTGCAGCACCCGGCGGAGCTTCCAGACGATGGCCAGCTCCTCGTTGCCGAGCAGGATCTCCTCCTTGCGGGTGCCGGACGCGTCGACGTCCACCGCGGGGAAGATGCGCTTGTCGGCGAGCTTCCGGTCGAGCTTGAGCTCCATGTTGCCGGTGCCCTTGAACTCCTCGAAGATCACCTCGTCCATGCGGGACCCGGTGTCCACCAGGGCGGTGGCGAGGATGGTCAGCGAGCCGCCGTCCTCGATGTTGCGGGCCGCACCGAAGAAGCGCTTCGGCGGGTAGAGGGCCGTGGAGTCGACACCACCGGACAGGATGCGGCCGGAGGCCGGGGCGGCCAGGTTGTAGGCACGGCCCAGACGGGTGATCGAGTCCAGCAGGACGACCACGTCGTGGCCCAGCTCCACGAGGCGCTTGGCGCGCTCGATGGCGAGCTCGGCGACCGTGGTGTGGTCCTCGGCCGGGCGGTCGAAGGTCGAGGAGATGACCTCGCCCTTGACCGACCGCTGCATGTCGGTGACCTCTTCCGGACGCTCGTCGACGAGGACGACCATCAGGTGGCACTCGGGGTTGTTGTGCGTGATCGCGTTGGCGATCGCCTGCATGATCATGGTCTTGCCGGTCTTCGGCGGGGCCACGATCAGGCCGCGCTGGCCCTTGCCGATCGGCGAGACGAGGTCGATGATCCGCGTCGTCAGCACGCCCGGGTCGGTCTCCAGGCGGAGCCGGTCCTGCGGGTACAGCGGCGTCAGCTTGTTGAACTCCGGCCGCCCGCGGCCGTGTTCGGGCGCCATGCCGTTGACGGAGTCCAGGCGCACCAGCGCGTTGAACTTCTCACGGCGCTCGCCCTCCTTGGGCTGGCGCACGGCGCCGGTGATGTGGTCGCCCTTGCGCAGGCCGTTCTTGCGGACCTGGGCGAGGGAGACGTACACGTCGTTGGGACCGGGCAGGTAGCCGGACGTACGGATGAAGGCGTAGTTGTCGAGGATGTCGAGGATGCCCGCGACCGGGATCAGGACGTCGTCCTCGGCGATCTGCGGCTCCTGCACGTCGTCGCGGCCCCGGCGGCCACGGCGGTCCCGGTAGCGGCCGCGGCGGCCACGGCGGCCGCCCTCGAAGTCGTCGTCGTCCTGCGGGCCGCTGTTGCGGTCCTGACGGCCGCCGCCCTGCTGCTGGTTCTGCTGCTGGCGCTGGCCGCCCTGGCCCTGCTGGTCGTCGCCCTTGCCCCGGCGGTCGCGGTCACGGTCGCGGTCACGGTCACGGCCGCGCTCACGGCGGTCGCGGCGGCGGCCCTCGCCGCCGTCACCGGCGTCGCCCTTGCCCTCGCCCTGCTGCTGCGGCTGGGCGGGGGTCTCCGCCTTGGGCTCGCTCTTGGCCTCGGCGGCGACGGTCTCGGCGCCGCCCGCCGGGGAGCCGGCCTCGGCGGTCGCACGGCGCCGGCGGCGCTCGGCGGGAGCGTCGTCGCTGGCGGGCTGGCCGGGGATCTCGATCTGCTGCTGGGCCACGGCCTTGTCGGCGCCGGCCTCGGCCGCCTTCTTCTCGGCGGCCTCGTCGCCCGTGCGGGCGCGGGAGGTGGTGCGGCGCTTCGGCTTGGTCTCGGTGGCGGCGTCGGCCTTCGCCGGGGCGGCGCCCCCACCGGCCTGCGCCTCCTTGATGACCTCGATCAGCTGGCTCTTGCGCATACGCGCGGTGCCCCTGATGCCGAGGCCGGATGCGACCTGCTGCAGCTCGGCCAGCACCATGCCCTCGAGGCCGGTACCGCGGCGCCGCCGGGAGCCGGCACCGGTGGCAGGCGCGGAGGCGTCCGTGGCGGGCGCGGCAGCGGTCTCCTCGACACGTGCGCCCATCAGATCGGTGGTGTCGCTCACGAAGGGTCCTTCCCTGGAGCGGACGTCGGCCTGTCTGGCTCGGCGACCGGTTGTGCTGTCCGGCGTTGGCCCTTGCTGTGTGGACCGTGCCGGGGCGGTGGTCCGCCAAAGCGGCGGAAGAGATTTCTGGTGATTGGCGCTTCCCCGACGATCCGTGGCACCGAGTGTCACAGTGTCACGTGGTCTGGTAGCACCGATTCCGGAGCGTGCCCGGTGGACCGCTCAGTGTCCGCGTACGACGTACTGCCCAGGTACGACGTCCACCACACAGTGCGGCTTGGGGGGCTCCCGGAAGAATGTCTGTCCCGGACGGGGACACGAAGCACCTCGCCATGGTGGGGTCGGGTGCAGACTTGAGATTAACACTACCGGATCCAACAAACATTCCCCCTCTCGAAATCCGGTAATCGCGTGTCAGCCCGCGAGAGGCAGCACGCTTGCTCCCTGCAGATCGAGGCTCAGCCGGTTGGCGGCCCATTCGGCGCCCGCCAGTTGTTCGACCTTGTCGGCGGTGCCCGCGTCGGCCAGGGCCATGACCGTGGGTCCGGCGCCGGAGATGACCGCGGGGATTCCGTCCGCCCGCAGCCGCTCCACCAGCGCCGCGCTCTCCGGCATGGCCGGGGCGCGGTACTCCTGGTGCAGACGGTCCTCGGTGGCGGGCAGCAGCAGCTCGGGGCGCCGGGTGAGGGCCTCTACGAGCAGGGCGGCGCGGCCCGCGTTGACGGCGGCGTCGACGTGCGGAACGGTGCGCGGGAGCAGGCCGCGCGCGGTCTCGGTGAGGACCGGCTTTCCGGGCACGAAAACCACCGGAACGATGGAATCGGAGGGCTCCATCCTGATGGCGCGGGCGGCGCCCGCCTCCATCCAGGACAGGGTGAATCCGCCCAGCAGGCAGGCCGCCACGTTGTCCGGGTGGCCCTCGATCTCCGTGGCCAGCTCGAGCAGTGCGGTGTCGTCGAAGCGGGCCTCGCCGCCTATCGTCACGGCGCGCGCGGCGACGATGCCGGCGCAGATGGCCGCGGAGGAGGAGCCGAGGCCGCGGCCGTGCGGGATGCGGTTCGCGCAGACGATCTCCAGGCCGCGGGGCTGGCCGCCCAGCACGTCGAAGGCGGTGCGCAGCGCGCGTACCAGCAGGTGCTTCTCGTCGCGCGGCAGCGTCTCGCTGCCCTCACCCGCGATGTCGATGTGCAGACCGGAGTCGGCCACCCGGACGACCACGTCGTCGTAGAGCCCCAGCGCGAGGCCGAGGGCGTCGAAGCCCGGGCCGAGGTTGGCGCTGGTGGCGGGGACGCGCACCCGGACGGCGGCGGCGCGGAACGCTGGACCGGCCATCGCTCGTTGACTCTCCTTGAGCTGCGTGACGGTCGAATGGATTCGACTGACGTTGATGTTCGAGTGGGGGTTTTCGACAGGGGGTTTTCGACAGGGTCGGGGATTCCCGGGCCGTGCCGCACGGACGACGGCACCACACCGCGTGCGAAGGCATATGCGGCGGGCGGGTTCCCTACAGACTATCGAAGGAAGGTTCTGTGGCGACATAGGGCGCACAGGAGGCGCACGATGCGTGTCGAAAGCCCCCCGTGCCCCCTCTCCCTGCGGGTCCCTTCGGGGAGACGCGGGGGGTGGGGCCGAGGTTGCCCACCGGGGCGGGTGACTCGCCGGGCGGCGGGCGGCAGTCTGGGGCCGGGGGGGCGGCCTGGCGGGGCCGAGGTCAGGCTGGTGGTCCGATGACCTGGGCCGGAGTGCCCGGACGGCCCCCGAGGAGCGGGTCGGGCGGACACCGCCGCGTGAGGTGCCGTCCCGCTGGACGGCCGCCCGCGCGCCGACGAGAAACCGTCACGCCGGGCACCGGCCCACGAGCCACCGCCCCACGCAGCCCTGCCCCCGCGAACCACTCCACGTACCCCACCCTGCGAGTGGGGCCCACGCGGCGGACATGCGGGCGCCACCGCCCCCGGGTGGGCCGCCCGCGCCCACAAGGAGCACCGTCCGGGCCACCGCGACCCGCCCCGCGAGGGGCACCGCAAGTCCCCTACGCCAGGCCGAGCCGCTCCGCGGCCGTTGCCGCGTCGACCGGGACCGTTACCGGCTGGGGGGCGCCGGCGACGGCCCAGTCGGGGTCCTTGAGGCCGTTGCCGGTGACGGTGCACACGATCCGCTGCCCCGGGTCGACCTTGCCCTGCTCGGCGGCCTTCAGCAGCCCGGCCACCGACGCGGCGGACGCCGGCTCGACGAAGACACCCTCCTGCGCCGCCAACAGCCGGTAGGCGCGCAGGATCTCACGGTCCGTCACCTCGTCGATGACACCGCCGGACTCGTCACGCGCCGCCAGCGCGTACGTCCAGGAGGCCGGGTTCCCGATCCGGATCGCGGTGGCGATGGTCGACGGGTCCTTGACCACCTCACCCCGCACGATCGGCGCGCTCCCCGAAGCCTGGAAGCCCCACATCCGCGGAGTCCGCTCGGCCACACCGTCGGCCGCGTACTCCTTGTAACCCTTCCAGTAGGCAGTGATGTTGCCCGCGTTGCCGACCGGCAGCACATGGATGTCGGGCGCGTCCCCGAGCATGTCGACGATCTCGAACGCGGCGGTCTTCTGCCCCTCGATACGCACCGGATTGACCGAATTCACCAGCGCCACAGGGTAGTTGTCGCTGAGCGCGCGGGCGAGCGTGAGGCAGTCGTCGAAGTTGCCGTCGACCTGGAGGATCTTGGCGCCGTGCACCAGAGCCTGCCCCATCTTGCCCAGCGCGATCTTCCCCTGCGGCACGAGCACCGCGGACACCATGCCGGCCCGAACGCCGTACGCGGCCGCGGAGGCGGAGGTGTTGCCGGTGGAGGCGCAGATGACCGCCTTCGCCCCCTCCTCCTTGGCCTTGCTGATCGCCATGGTCATGCCCCGGTCCTTGAAGGACCCGGTCGGATTCGCACCCTCGACCTTGAGGTGGACCTCGCAGCCGGTGCGCTCGGAGAGCACCTGCGCGGGCACGAGGGGCGTACCGCCCTCACGGAGCGTCACGACCGGCGTGCTCTCGGACACCGGCAGCCGGTCCCGGTACTCCTCGATGATTCCGCGCCACTGGTGGGTCATTGCTGCTTACTCTCCTTCAACCCGCATGATGCTGGCCACACCCCGCACGGTGTCGAGGCTGCGCAGCGCCTCGACGGTGCCGTTGAGGGCGGCGTCGGACGCTCGGTGGGTGACGACGACGAGGGAGGCCTCGCCGTCCTTGCCCTGCTGGCGAACAGTGTCGATGGACACCCCGTGCTCGGCGAACACGGTGGCGACCTGGGCGAGCACGCCCGGTTTGTCGGCGACGTCCAGGCTGATGTGGTAGCGCGTGACGACGTCGCCCATCGGCGAGACGGGCAGTGCGGCGTACGCCGACTCGCCGGGCCCGGTGGCCCCGCTCAGCCGGTTGCGGCACACGGCGACGAGATCGCCGAGCACGGCCGAGGCGGTGGGCGAGCCGCCCGCGCCGGGACCGTAGAACATGAGCTGCCCGGCCGCGTCCGACTCGACGAACACGGCGTTGTACGCACCGCGCACCGAGGCCAGCGGATGGCTGAGCGGGATCATCGCGGGGTGCACGCGCGCGGTGACGGAGGCCCCGTCGGCCGCCCGCTCGCAGATGGCGAGCAGCTTGATGGTGCAGCCCATCTCCTTGGCGGAGGCGAAGTCGGCGGCGGTGACCTCGGTCATGCCCTCGCGGTAGACGTCGTCGAGGCGTACCCGCGTGTGGAAGGCGATCCCGGCGAGGATGGCGGCCTTGGCGGCGGCGTCGAAGCCCTCCACGTCGGCGGTCGGGTCGGCCTCGGCGTACCCGAGCGCGGTGGCCTCGTCGAGGGCCTCCTGGTAGCCCGCGCCGGTGGAGTCCATCTTGTCGAGGATGAAGTTCGTCGTCCCGTTGACGATGCCGAGGACGCGGTTGACCTTGTCGCCGGCGAGGGACTCGCGCAGCGGCCGGATCAGCGGGATGGCGCCGGCGACGGCGGCCTCGTAGTACAGGTCCTTGCCGTTCTCCTCCGCCGCCGCGTGCAGGGCGGCCCCGTCCTGGGCGAGGAGGGCCTTGTTGGCGGAGACGACGGAGGCGCCGTGCTCGAAGGCGGTGGTGATGAGCGTCCGGGCGGGCTCGATCCCGCCGATCACCTCGACCACGACGTCGATGTCCCCCCGTTTGACGAGGGCGGTGGCGTCGGTGGTGACGAGGGCCGGGTCGATGCCCTCGCGCACCTTGCCGGGCCGCCGCACGGCGACCCCGGCGAGCTCCACCGGGGCCCCGATCCTGGCGGCGAGGTCGTCGGCGTGCGTCGTCATGATGCGCGCCACCTCTGAGCCGACAACCCCACAGCCCAGCAGCGCCACCTTCAGCGGACGCGTACGCATCATCCGACCTCGTTTCCTCATACCGTCTACGGTTGGACCAGTCTCACTCACAGCACCGCAGTTTCTGCCCTTTGTCCGGATCGTGAGACGTTTATTTCATTTTCGCCGGACCGAAAGCCGAAGATCTTCCGGCACCCCCGTCGGCTCCCTCGGCCGCCGGCTTTCTCACCCGACATCGAGTCGGAGAAGGTCTTCCTCCGTCTCCCGCCGCACGATCACCCGCGCCGCGCCGTCCGCGACCGCGACGACCGGCGGACGCAGCGCGTGGTTGTAGTTGCTGGCCATGGACCGGCAGTACGCGCCGGTGGCCGGCACGGCGATGAGATCGCCGGGCGCCAGGTCGGCCGGCAGGAACGCGTCCTTCACCACGATGTCCCCGCTCTCGCAGTGCTTGCCGACGACACGCACGAGCATCGGCGCGGCGTCGGAGGTGCGGGAGACGAGCGCCACGGTGTACTCGGCGTCGTAGAGCGCGGTGCGGATGTTGTCGGACATCCCGCCGTCGACGGAGACGTACGTCCGCAGGCCCTCGAGCGGCTTGACCGTCCCGACCTCGTACAGCGTGAACGCGGTCGGACCGACGATGGCGCGCCCGGGCTCGACGGAGATGCGCGGGGTGCGCAGCCGCGCGGCCTCGCACTCCCTGGTCACGATCTCGGTCAGCGCCTTGGCGATCTCGTGCGGCTCGCGGGGGTCGTCGTCGCTGGTGTACGCGATGCCGAGGCCGCCCCCGAGGTCGATCTCGGGCAGCTCGACGCCGTGCTCGTCGCGGATCTCCCGGAGCAGCCCGACCACCCGGTGCGCGGCGACCTCGAAGCCCGACATGTCGAAGATCTGCGACCCGATGTGGCTGTGGATGCCGATGAGCTCGAGCCCGTCGAGCCGCAGCGCCCGCCGCACGGCCTCCGCGGCCTGCCCCCCGGCCAGCGGGATGCCGAACTTCTGGTCCTCGTGGGCGGTGGCGATGAACTCGTGGGTGTGCGCCTCGACGCCGACGGTGATACGGATCTGCACCGGCTGCCGCTTGCCGAGCGACTCGGCGATGTGCGCGACCCGGACGATCTCCTGGAAGGAGTCGAGCACGATCCGGCCGACCCCGGCCTCGACGGCCCGGCGGATCTCGGCCTCGGACTTGTTGTTGCCGTGGAAGGCGATCCGCTCGGGGGGCATCCCGGCGGAGAGCGCGGTGGCGAGCTCGGTGCCGGAGCAGACGTCGAGGTTGAGCCCCTCCTCGTCGAGCCACCGCACGACGGCACGGGAGAGGAAGGCCTTGCCGGCGTAGAAGACGTCGGCGTCGGCCCCGAAGGCGTCCCGCCAGGACCGGGCACGCGCCCGGAAGTCGGCCTCGTCGAGTACGTACGCCGGCGTCCCGAACTCCTCGGCGAGCCGGGTGACGGGGATGCCCCCGACGTTGAGGACCCCGTCCCCGTCACGGCCGACGGTCCGGGCCCACACCTTGGGGTCGAGGGCGTTGAGGTCGGCGGGCGGGGCGGAGTAGTGCCCCTCGGGCAGGACATCGGCGTGACGGGGCCCGGCGGGGTGTGCGGAACGGCTCATGTCGGTCTGTCTCTCTGGCTTTCTCAGAGGTGGTCAGGGGCGTCGATGCCGAGCAGGGACAGGCCACCGGCCAGCACCGTCCCGGCGGCTTCGGCGAGGGCCAGCCGGGCGCGGTGGGCGGCCGAGGGTTTCTCCTCCCCTACCGGGAGCACGCCGGCGAGGAAGGGCGTCACGGCATCGGCGACACCGACGAGGTGCCGCGCGAGCACATCAGGAGCGCGGAGCCCGGCCGCGCGGCCGAGGATCCGGGGGTAATCGGCGAGCAGCCCGAGCAGCGCCTCGGCCTCCGCCCCGCTGAGGCCCCCCGGCTCGGCGTGGAAGCCGAGATCGGCGGCGTTGCGCGTCAGCGCGCGGGTCCGGGCGTGGGCGTACCGCACACGGAAGAGGGGATTGCTCTCCCGCTGGAGAAGATGCGGATCGGCGGAGATTCGAGGCCGATCACGCCCGGCGGGCAACAGGAGGGCCCACCTCCCGGCATCGCGCCCGAGGGGGAGCGGGTCGGCGGGGGCGGGCACGGGCCGGACAGTGACGGTGACGGTGTCGGTGCCGGGTGGCACGGTGGACGCACCGTGGGAGTCGAGGCGAGCGCCGAAGACGTCCCCCCAGGCAGCCGAAGGCTCCCCGGCACAACTGGTACTCACGGCCGCACCCTGGGCCCGGAGCAACCGCGCAAGGACATCGGCGACGACGACGGCCCGGACCTCACAGGCGGCGCGGAGGTGAACGACGTGCGACGTGGACGCTGAGCCGCCGACTTCAACGCCCCCATGGTCGACGCACCCGTAGGCCGCCCCACTCCGCAGAATCCGCTCAACGAGAACAGCGGCGTGTGTGTCACCGCCCCGGAGGCTGATGTTGAGGAACCCGGGCCCGGTGACGGAGACGTCGTCGATGCCATCGGCCCGAAGAAGATGACCACGCAGCACGTGGGCGACCCGAAGGGCGGGCTGCCCGGCCGGCCGCGCCAGCTGAAGGGCGACGTTACTGGCGTAGTCACCGCACCCCCCGGGGCGGGGCGGCGTCACCACGACCCGCTCCGGTACGGCGACGCTCAGCTCCCCCGAGTCGACAGCCCGACGCACCGCGCGCCGCACGGTACGGGAGAGCTCGACGGGGGTCACGGGACAAGCGTAGGGGAGGAGGGGGGTGGGTGAGCGAGCGGGTTTGCCCCGCCTCTCACTATCCGGACAGCCCCTGAGACACCACGCGCGGCGCTGTCGGCCCACGACCAGGACGGCCCGGAAGGTGTACGGACTACTGCAACCCGGCCCGCTCGGCCTCCCCGGAAGCCCCGAAGGAACGCGACTGGCCACCCTGAGCCGCAGCACGAGCCGCGGCCCGCCGCACGGCCCCACCGGCGATCAACTGCCGGACGATCCGGACGAGTTCGGCCGGCTCGAAGGGCTTGGCGAGGAAGGCGTCGACACCGACGTCGAGGCCGGCCTCGAACTCGTACTGGGTGCAGGCGCTGACGATGGCGAGCGGAAGATCGCGGGTACGGGGGTCGGCACGCAGCCGGGCGGCGGTGCGGAGCCCGTCGAGCCGGGGCATGACGACGTCGAGGGTGATGGCATCGGGCCGCACTTGATGCACGACATCAAGACACTCGGCACCATCGGCCGCGGTCACGACCTCGAGACCCTCGAGCTCGAGATTGACCCTGATCAACTGCCGGATCACCTTGTTGTCGTCCACAACAAGCACCCGGCCCGGAGCGGCTGGCACAACTCGAGAGTAGGTCGCCCCCGGCCACCGCGTCCGGGTTTTCCCCACTTCCGCCCCGTGCGGGGTACACCTCCACACAAAGTAGACGCCACCGTCACTCGCGTCCGCACCGGGAAAACGTTCATGACCACCCCCACGGAGCTGGTAGTGTTCTACCCGTCGCCGCGCAGACACCCCGCGCCCGACGCGCCCCCGTAGCTCAGGGGATAGAGCAACGGCCTCCGGAGCCGTGTGCGCAGGTTCGAATCCTGCCGGGGGCACCCAGTATGAGGTGCCCAAAGACCCCGTCACCAGCGGAAACGCTGAGGCCGGGGTCTTCGCGTTTGTGCAGGCGTGTGCCGTGCGGAGCGGGCGTATGTCGGGGTCTGTGGACGAGGCGTGGACGGGATCTTGGCGCATCGCCGCAGGTGAGCCCCTGAAAGCGGCAAGGCTCCTGGCGGGATGCTTCGACACGGATTTACTTGCCGCGTTTGACGCGTCCTCGAATGGCGAGACCGAGCAGGACCGGTGCGGCGTACCGGGACGTCATCTCGATGTAGCCGCCGGCTGTGGTGAGGTCTTGGTCGCTCCCGAACGAACGCGCCCACCTCTTCGTCGACAGCCACGCCGACGGTTCGACTGGAGTGGCGGCGCCGCGGAGGAGGCTCACTAGGACCGGTCGGGTAGCGACCGGATTGTCAGACCCTGCTCCTAGGATCGGCAACCCAGCCTGCGAGGAGGAAAGTTGCCGCCGCGTTTAAGGGTCTGTGCTGAGCCATCCTGCGACCACGTCTACACCGCTACCAACCGATTTTGCACCCGGCATCGAATGCGGACCAGCACCTGCAAGGAGCCAGGCTGCGGGCGGGCCTTCACAGCGGCTGGCGGCCGGTACTGCTCACGGCATCGGTACCCAGAACGGGAGTGTGCTGTTGACGGATGCACCCACCGCTTCCGTGCATCGAACCGAATCTGCTCCGCATGCAGGAGCACCTTCCGGGAGTGCGCCTCTGACGGCTGCGACACCGTCTACAGAGGGAATGCTCTGCACTGCCGGGCCTGCTTGACTCCTGAGCGCACCTGCGCCGACCCGGACTGCCTGACAGTATTCAGGGGAACAACGCTGCTTTGCTGGGAGCACCGTGCCGTCGACCGGACCTGCGAGGCTGACGGCTGCGAGAACTCCTACCGCGGCACGACACTACTGTGTGTGTCATGCCGGACTGTTGAGCGGCAGTGCTCTAACGACGATTGCGAAACGGTGTACTGGGGAGATCGGACCCTGTGCAACAGCTGCCGGCAATCCGACCGGATCTGCCCCGACTGCGAAAGGGAATTTCGAGGTCGAACCACGCGATGCGGGCCGTGCTGGTGGGCGCAGATCCCTGTAGACGTGCGCGCGGCTATTAGTCGGGCAAGCGGGAATGCGTATCGGGCACGAAAGCTGGCCGCCCAGGTTGCCGGTCCGGTACCCGCCGCAGAGTATGAGCGAATCCGCGCCGAGGGCCCTTGCGTGTACTGCGGTGCAGCCGCGACCGAGGTCGATCATGTCCGACCACTGTCCACGCATGGTGGATGGGAGCACCCGTCAAACCTCGTCCCAGCGTGCCGGACGTGCAACGCCAGCAAGGGCGATCGTTTGCTGACCGAATGGGACCAGGCTCGGGTGTTCCATGCAGTGCGAGTATCAGAGAAGGTAGCCGTCGAGTATGAGTGTCAGCGTTTGGGACTCCTTACTGACAGTCCGAAAAAGGTCGCCCAGATCCACGAGCTTGCCCACTGAAAGTAGGCCCCAGCCAGTCCAACTGCAGCGTCAACACCGGTGGCGAATGTAGTCGCCGGCGCCCCGGTGGTGTCCTTCTTTCTCCGGACGAACCTCGGGGTAAAGGGCACGAATGAGGAGGGCCCCAGGCAACAGCCTGGGGCCTCGGTGAAGGCGCGAGTTGTCTCACTCGTATTCGCGGAGCAGGTCCTCGATACGCCGGTTGGCGACGTCTTGTCGTCCGTCGAGGCACTTCGCGTAGCGGGTCAGCAGGACCTCAACGCTGTTGCCGGCGCGCTCAGCAACCTCCGTGGGATCCACTCCGGCATTGAGCCACGTCGACAGCGCCGAGTGCCGAAGGTCGTACGGCCTACTCGCGAGCGGCGAGGCCGCGACGGCCGGCGGGAGCGCCAGGAGCCGAGCCTCCTGCCATACGCGGTAGTAGGTCGAGGACGGAACGACCGAGCCCTTCTCACTGAAGAAGAGTCGCCCGTCTTCCGCCGTGCCGAACGTGGCGAGGTGATCGTGGAGCACCGCGACGAGCTGGGGCGGAATGGGCACACGCCGAACATCCTCAGTCGGCCGATTCTTCAGCCCGCGGTCGTCGTGGGTCTCCCCCGAGTCGGTCCACTGCTTGCCGACCGAAGGACGAGTCCGGTGGAGCAGCGCCGACCCCCAGCCCTGCTCGGGCAGGACGAGGTCAGTCTCCACCAGGCCGACTGCCTCAGCAGGACGGAGCCCGCCGAAGTACATCGCCGCGAACAGTCCGACGAGACGCCGGCCGCGAGCACGCCGGTAGCCGCCCACGTAGGAGACTGCGGCCAGGAGATTGCGGGCCTGCTCCGGGTTGGCGACGACACGAGGGTCAACCTGGTTGGACACCTTCGGCTTCTGCCAGCGGACAGCCGTGATGGGGTTTTCACGCAGCTCCCCCAGGTCGACCGCGTAATTCGCGGCATTCACGAGCGTCCGGCGCTTACGCCGCACGGTCTCCGCCGCCGCCGCTGTCCCGTCGAGCTTGAGTTTCAACGAATCGAGCACCGCGCGAGCTGTGGCAGGTTCGGCAAGATCAGCAAGCGGTCGAGAAGCCTTGGACACCCAGTGCAGAACATTGCGTACGTCATCAGGGACTTCCCGGCCGTCAGGCCCAGGTAACACGAATGCCCAGTTACGGAGCGCTTTGCGGATCGCCTCGTCGGACGGCCGTCCGGCGCGCTCACCGAGGAGCTCCACGGTCACGCTGGTGAGCGACTCATTGATGCCATCCCGTGTGTTGGGAGCGGCGTGGGGCCATTTCATCGCGAGGTACTTGAGGGCGAAGTCGTACCACGACACGGCCGACTTCTTCTCTTCCATCGAGGCCGGGAGGCCGGACTCGGTGTCGAACTCTTCCCCGTCGCGCATCGCACGCATGAGCTTGGTCCGGTAATGATCGGCAAGCGCCTTGGTGCGGAAGGATTCCGAGAAGACGTTGCCCGCCACAGACCACCGGACACCGTACGAAGGCGTTTTGGTGTCCCGCTTACGGACGCCCCAGACCTTTACATCGAGGGACTTCACGCCGCCGCCTCCAGCTGTCGCAGCCACGTGGCGAAGTCGCTCCGCCAAACCCGGAGCTCTCCGTTCGGGAGCTTGAATGCAGCAGGACCCTGGCCAAGTTCGCGCCAGCGGTAGAAGGTCCGTCGAGAAACACCACCCAGCTCATCGAGCACCTGGCGGACGGTCATCAGCTCGTCGCGGCGGTGCTGGTCCATGTCGGTTCTCCTTCCGTGCCTGGGGCGGGTTCGAGTGAGGCGGCGAGCCAGGTTTCGCCATTGCTGAGGCCGGTGCCGGCGAACACCCAGTGGGCGAGTACGAGCGTGGTTTCACCGTTCTGGGGGACGGCCTGCCCGGCTTGCGCACGACGCCAGTCGGCGCGGGCGTCGCGGAGGGCGCCGAGGGTGGTGGAGTAGCGGCGGGACTTGGTGGAGAAGTGGCCGCGGAAGCCGAGCATGTGGGCCCACGACCGAAGCCGGAGGTCTGCTAACTCGGGTCGAGCGCCGAGGGACCAGGCA
>NZ_BMVJ01000007.1:249423-252753 GCF_014650655.1 Streptomyces anandii JCM 4720 | reverse complement strand
GTTCGGATCATGCGCCGGGCGTGGTCGCTGAGCCGGGCTTGGGCCAGCTCGGCGAGGAAGCGGATCGGGCGGTCCAGAGTGCCGGTCGCCGTCTCGGCGCCCTTGGTGGCGTACTTGGCGATGTACGCCGCTACGGCTCGCTCGGTCAGCTCCTGGCCGTCGTCGAAGTCGGCGGAGCGGATGGTGCGGATATCGAGCTGTCGGCCGAAGACGAAGCCGTGGGCCCGTCCGTCGACCTCCGGGCCGTCCACGCGCGCCGCGGTGGCGGCGGCTCGGATGGCGTCGGTGAGCAGCTCGGCTGACGCCCAGGCTGGGGGTGCGGTGTCTCCGCCTTCCGGGCCGTCGAGGCGGATGACCGCGTGGAAGTGGACCGCGCCGCGCTTTTGGTACTCGGCCACCTTCGCGAAGGAGATCCGTGCGTGATCGCGGAACGCGCGCTGGGTGAGGCCGGCGCGCTTGGCGACCTCCCGTCGGAGGTAGATCGAGAAGCGCCGCCAGAGAGCACCGGCGTGGGCGTTCCAGAGAACGGCCGCTTCGTAGTCGTACCTGTCCGGATCGAGCGGAGTGCCCAGGGCGGGATCCTGCTCGTCGTGGCGAATGCCGCACCGGCAGTTTCGACCGCCAGAGGGACGGTTGTGGACTGGCCCGAAGCTCGGGGCGGTGAAGGTGGCGAAAACGCGCGGATGGCTCGCCACGTGTTCCGACGTGCCCTTGCCGCCGCGGAGGCCAGCGGTGATCAGGTGGTAGGTGTCGCGGCGGTAGGTCTCGGCGCAGGCCGCGCACCGGGTAGCGCGGCGGTTGTTGCATCGGACGAGCAGCTGTCCGGCGGGGAGAGCGGCAGAGTCGAGGTGGCTGAGGACGTCGCCGATCTCGCCGGTTGCCGTGTCGACTTCGTATTCGGTGCGGTGGCCGTCAAGGCGGACGGGGTGGGTGCAGCCGCCCAGACCGGAGAGTTGGTGGGCCAGCTCCGGCATGGTGCCGAGGGAGGCCAACATGGAGAGTTCCGCCAGCGGGGGCAGAGTCTGCCGGGTGATGATGGGACTTCCTTTCAACGGTTCCGACGGTTGGGAGGGGCGGCCCCGGGGCGGCGGGATGCTTGGCGGCTTGTTGCCGCCCCGGTGGCCGGTCAGCGCTTGTTGGCGCCGTTGAGCAGGGAGCGCAGGACTACGGCGGCGATGGCTACCGACACGGCCGATATGGCGACAGCCGCCAGGAGCGCGGTGAGTACGACGCCGACGACGACCACGGCGGCGACCGTGCCCGCGTAGGGAGTCAGCGACCGGCCTGCGGAGGGCACCGGAGCCTGCGTCTGCGGAGGGACGGCCGGTGTCGTCGGTAACGTCGGAACGTCGGGGAGCTTGGGGCGGAACATGGCAAGTCTCCTTGTCACTTGTGGGTGCCGTTGACGACGCCGACCCCTGAGCGGGTGCCGGAGTCGATGGCCGGGGCGAGGAAGGTGTGGGAGAGGTAGAAGCCGAACAGGGCGATCACGACGGCGACCCAGAGACGGATACCGAGGAACTTGATCGCGGCCCAGGCGATGACGCCGAGGACGAAGACGAGCGGCAGCGAGACGGTCACGAGAGCTCCTCAGCGAACGGAGCAGCGGTGCGTGCGCGCGGCCAGCTCGGCGGCGGCGCGGCTGTCGTAGTCCGTGGAGAAGCCGCAGCGCGGGGCGGTGCAAGCGGCGGTGTGCTTCTCGCGGCCCCGGCCGTCGTAGTACGTGGCGACCTGAACGGGACCGATCCGGACGACGTTGCGGAAGCGGCGGTTGGCAGGCATCAGCGGGTCTCCTCGTCGTTCTCGCCGGTGAAGTCGGTGACGTGGTCGGCCAGCCAGCGCAAGATCTCGTCGCCCTCGTAACTGTCGGCGGCGAGGATCACCGGTTCGGCGATCAGCACAGCTTCGGTGAGGCGGTTCTGTCGGGTCAGCTCGGCGGCGCGCTTGAGCGTGCGGAGCGTGGACGGACGCAAGGGGGAAAGTCCTCCAGGATCAGGTGAGTTGAGATGCGATGACTTCGGCAAGCGGCATGGGGACGCCGAGCCGGGCGCGAAGCGTCGCGGTGTCGATAGCGCTTCCGGTCCGCGCATGGTGGTCTTCGGCAACCTTGCGGGCGTGAGCGACGAGTGCCGGCGGGACGGAGGGCATTGAGGGCGGAGCCACTTCCGGTTCCGCGACGGACAGTTCGGGAGCGGAGGAGGGTGAGACCGTGGCCTCTTCCACCACCGACGCCTCTTCGGGCTCCGGGCTGTCATGAGCGAGCAGCGTTCCGCCGAGGAAGGCCACGGCAGGCCACCCGGCGACCAGGATCCGCAGCCAGGCCGGTACAGCGCGCAGGTCGAGCAGCCCGGCGGTGGAGACGTTGGCGCCGAGCGAGGCGGTCAGCGCGACGAGGAACCAGCACCACCCGGCCGCCTTCGTTCCACCGGAACGGAGCCGCCGCCAAGCCGCCACCAACAGCAGGTCGACGGAGACCGGGTAGGCCCACGCCTTCCAACCGTGCTGACCAGCGGCCGAGGCCAGGTCGTGCAGATGCGCGAAGGACAGCGCGGCAGCGATCACCGCTTGAACGAGTACGGCGTCAAGTCGGACGGGCAAGGCACGCACCCGCGCCTCCTTCCGGTTCTAGGCATGGCGGGGTAGGGACTTGGCATGAGGCGGACACGCCGGCCGTTGGGGTGTGAGCGTTCTATTCGGTGACCGGAACCGGCTTGCGCAGCGATACCGGAGTGTCGATCGGCCGGAGCGGAACTGCGGGCCGGAAAGGTTCGAGGGCGGGTAGGTCGGGCACGAGGTGCGCCGATTCCCGGCAGACCTCAGCGGCCTCGCCGAGGGACAGGTACGGCGTGCGGATGCGGGACCAGCCGCCGGAGGTGTCACCGGCCACAGCAAGGCCAGGCCGTTCGGGGGCAATGGCGCAGGCGGCGTCGACCGCTTCGGGGGCGATGTCGCCGAGTGCCATCTTGGCGGAGGCTTCGTCGTTGACGCGGTGGCAGACCCGGCCGGTCAACTGGGCCCGGAGCATGGTGGCGCCCTTGCCGAGTTCGGCGCCGAAGCGCTGCCCGCAGACCTCCAGATAGATGCCGGCAGCGCGGCCGAGCTGGGCGAGGCGGATGAGCTGGGTGACCATCTCGTCGCGCCGTTCCTCGTCCTTCCTGGTGGCGATGAGGAAGAGTTCGGCCACCTCGTCGACGAAGAGCACGATCGGCACCGGTCGTTCTATCTCGGGCAGACCCCAGATGTCCGAGGTGATCTCTTCGCCCGGGGTGCCGGGCGCGATGCCCTGCCGCGCCTTGATCAGGTCGTACCGGTCCTCCATTTCCTGCACAA
>NZ_BMVJ01000007.1:240870-249402 GCF_014650655.1 Streptomyces anandii JCM 4720 | reverse complement strand
GGACCGGCAACAGTTCGGTCGCCTGTTCCGGATCGGTGGCCAGTGCTGAGAGACGCGGGGCGAAGGGCGCCAGCTCAACGCCCCGCTTGCAGTCGATCCCGACTAACGCGACTGGCTGTTGTGCCAGCCCAGCGACCAGCTGGCGCAAGTACATCGACTTCCCCGACAGCGTCGCACCGAGGGTGAGTTGATGTGGGATGGCCCGGTAGTCCCGTACGAAGGCCGTCGCGTCCTCCCGCAGGGCCACCGGCACTTTGAGGAGTCCGCCATCCGCCTTCCTCGGCATCCGGACGTTGCACAGCACGTCGAAGCCGACGAGCCGCAGTTCCACCACCCCCGGCTTCACGTCCGTCACGTATACGGCGTGAACGCCCCAGGCGTGCCGCAGCCGTTCCGCCGAGGCGGCGACGTCCGCCGGCTCCTGCCCCGGAGCCAGCCGAAGCCGAAGCCGAAGGCCCGTCGAGGTGGGCCGGATGACTCCCCGGCGAGGAGGCACCGGCCGGACCTCGCGGCGAGTGGTCGCCTTGACTGCCAGAGCTCGTAACCGGGAAGGCTGGACGGTCAGACCGCACGCTTCCATGACGGAGCCGTACGAGCCCAGGAGCCGGGCCGTCGATATCGGCAGGCCGACCGTGGACCAGTAGATGCCCGGGTGACGAGCCCGGGTGTAGGCGGTCCCGCCACCGATAGCGGCGAGGGGACCACCCACCTCCAACAGCGTCATCCAGTCCGGCATCAAGCCGAGGCCTGGGCGTGAGCCGGGAAGGCGGCCGGTGTGACTGCGGCAGCGCGAAATGCGATGCCGTGCCGCTGCTGACCGTTGAACACGGTCTCCCACGGCCGGGCCACCAGACCCGGCAGCGAGACCGGGGCACCGAGCGTCAGGCCTTCAGTGATGCCGCTTTCCGGAACCGTGACCTTGATCAGCGACGACTCGCCGTCCTCGATGTAGACAGCTCCGATCGTCATGAGCGCCTCACCGCTGGTGGCGTCCTTGGCGATCTCTCCGGTCTGGCGGTCCCGAACCTTGGGTTCCGGGGCTTCGGTCAGCAGGATGGTGGCCGCCGAAGTCTCCACACGGATTACACGCACAGAAATGCTCTCCCTTGCGTTGCGGCACACATGCGGTGGCCGCATTCAGTGACGAATGACTACGCAACGGGAGGTTGACCTCATACCGACTGGGCGCGATACGCTCCAGGAGCGTTGATGCCAAAGACGCACCCGGCCTGAGTGGGCTGCCTCCCGCTCAGGCCACATCTCTTTTCTGTGGCCCTTTCGCTTACGCACCGGTGCAGGTCTGCCTTCCTGCTCCGGTCCGTTCGCATGTCCGTACGACCCACTCCGCTGGATGCGAGGGGGCGTGCTGACACCACCACAGTAACCCGTACTCCAAGTACTGTCTAGTACTTCAGGTACCAGTACGTACCTCGTGTACGCCCAACTCCGCCGCCAGGGTGCGAAGTTCCTCAGAGGGCGGCTGGGCCATGGTCAGCAAGTCCGCCGCAAGCTGCTTCACCATCGGCAGGGCCCGCACCATTTCGGGCGACAACTCACGCGCTCTCAGCAGTGCTGAGACCGCGTCAGCAACCTGTCGGCGCTGGGCATAGGCCCTGGCTACATCGATCTGAAACCGCGTCTGCCGTTCGGCAGAGAGTCCCGTTTCATCCACACCCTGGGCAGCTCGCAAAGCAACTCCGGCGTCCCCGAGGTCGACCGCGACGGCCACCTCGTGCAAGCCAACGTTGGTCGGCCCGAACTCGGTGTTGTAGTCGTTGCGTCCATCACCGACCCGCTCGGCCATCTCGCGAGCGTCGCGGAGATACCCATACGCCTCATCGGCCAGGTTCAGCCGAGCGGCAGCCACCGCCCGTTGAAGGGTCAGCGCGCCCCGCAGCGCCACCGCCTCGATCTGTCCGGACTCCGCCAGCGGCCCCAGCGCGTCAGCCGCACTTCCGGACACCTGAGCCGCCTGCTCGAAATGGCGGGCACCGAGAAAGACGAGCGACAACCTGAACTCGCCGGCCGCCATCAGGAGCGGATCATTGGCCCGCTCGGCAGCGACCACGGCACGGTCGACAGCGATCCAGGCCGCCTCGGGCTCCCCCATGTTCGCGAGCGCGCCGCTACACGTGTGGTACATGACCGCCAGCAGTCGGAACAGCTCGGGACGCTCGACCTCTGGAACCGAGCGGGTTGCCGACTCCAGCTGAGGAACCAGCCCTTCGAGCAGCTCGGCCAGGTCGGCGTAGTTGCCCTGGTGGGTAAGCGACCAGGCACGGTCCACCTCAGAGCGCAGTGCCGGGATATCGGGGGAAGCGTTCTGCTGGCCGAGGACAGCCTTCAGTGAGTGCGCCGCGCTCAGCACCAGTCGCAGCCGGCTGGCCCCGGGCGGCTCCCCTTCGGCCACCGACGCAACGATGGGGGCCTCGGCCGCCAACTCGGCCACCGGAATCTCAAGGACGTCGGCAACCTTCTCCAGCACGGTCATCCGGTCGATGCGGCGTACACCCCGCTCCACCTGGGACACCCATGCTTCCGAGCGCTCTAGCAGGCCGGCGAATTCCTTCTGCGAGAGTCCCCGCCGCTTGCGATTGAAGGCGATCTTGCGTCCGAGCGCCTTCTGATACTCAGTGCTCAACGTCCACACCCTTGCCGGACACGAAGTCCAGGCGATCAACCTCCGTGGCCGAGAGATACCGGTCCCGCTCAGAGAGGAAGGCCTGCACGTAGTCCTTCGCCTCGTGCTCTTCGAAGGCGCCCTTGTCCCGGTAGAGCTCGTAGAACACGCGCTCCAGCGGACGACCGTCAACTCGATGCACGGCGTAGACCACCGTCCCGGGCTCGTTCGCACGGATCTGCTCACCAGTCCGCGCCACGAGGTCGTCGAACCCAGCGGCCGCCGCCTCGTCCTTGCAGGTGAAGCGCACAAACAGTCCGAACATGCGAGGTCCTCTCTCCATCGGCATCCAGGTCAGCACCAGACCGCACGGCGAACGCTATGCCCGACCGCCCGCACGAAAAGTACGAACCCGCACTCTAACTACGCGCACATTCGGTACGGTGCTAGTACTAATTGTACGGCTCTGCATGGTCCGTGTCAGCCAGTCGGTACGGCTGACACAGAAAGCAGCAGGTCACTGCCATGGAGGACGCCATGCCCACCCACCGACGCACCTTCCCCGGGGATCCCCAACAGCTCCACGCTGCACGCAGCTGGACACGCGCCACACTGGACGGCCACCCCCACTCCGAAGACGCCGCGCTGATCGTCACCGAACTCGGCACCAACGCCCTCGTACACACCGCCAGCGGCGACGCCGCCGGCACCTTCCACGTCACGCTCACCGTCTCCGAGCTGATCCTCGCCATCGCAGTCACCGATTCCGGAGACGCCAAGGCCGCGCCCGAAGTCCAGTGCCCATCCCCCCACACCACCCACGGCCGAGGGCTCGCCATGGTCACTGCTCTCGCCGACAGCGTCCTAGTTCAGGGCAACAACTGTGGTCGCACCGTCATTGCCGAACTCCGTATCCCGGTGAGCCGCAACAACCACGCGGTCAACACAGAACTTTCCACGGACGCGCGCCCCGGAGATCGCCGGTGCTGATGGACAAGCCCCGACGCGGTTACTGGTGCGAGTGCTGGACCGAAGACCTCACCGAGGGAGGGCCGCCGGCGCTCCGGGCATCCATCGACGCCTACTCGGCACCCCAGGCCGACAGGTGGGTCGCGGTCGCACTCCGCACGATCTCACCGGCGCTCGATCCGGACGCATCCGACGAGGCGTGGGAATGGCTGTACAACGGCCGCATCGAAACAAGGAGAGCTCTCCTGCGCGCCGAGCCCTGCACTGTGTCAGTCACCCACGCCAGCACTCGTATCACCTGGACGATCCGGCCAGTGCTCTTCGTGCCGCTCGCCCACCGCCAGGGCGTCGAACTGCCAGCATGTGCACACGACTTCACGACCGGCAAAAGACGCGGATCACGTCCTCGCTCAGGTGGACGGTGACGCCCTGGCGGGCATAGCCGCGGCCAAGCTGGATGCGTTTTCCGGCGACCACGAAGCCGCCGACGCGGCCGACGGGCCGCTCGACGATCTGCTCGGCGGGCGGGGCAACAGCGGTGGCAGGCCGGCCAGACGGCCGCCTTGCAGCCGTCCACAGCGGGGATGCCGTGGTCGCCCTGCCACGAACGGAGTTCACCGAACGGTCGGAACGTGTTTGTGTCAACTGATAGATCAACTGCCTAACGTGCGTTGGCTACTCCCGCCGTGGAAGGACACCGCACATGAGACGCGTCACCAAGATCTCCTCCGCAGCTGTCGGCCTGGCCGTTCTCGCGGTCACCGGCACCGCCGTCGCCGCCGCGAACCAGAGCGACAACGACTGGCCCTACGCCCACCACAGCGCGGCCTCGTACACCCTGGCGGCTGTCGGCGACATCGCCTGCGAGCCCGACGACGCCGAGAACGCCGTCACCCCGGCGTCGCTCAAGTGCGGCAGCCCCACCCTGGGCGGCATGAGCGCCGAGTTCGCCACCGCCAAGCAGGCCACGGACATGCACCCCGATGCCGTGGCACTGCTGGGCGACGAGCAGTACCAGGTCGGCAAGCTGACCGACTTCGAGCAGTCCTTCGAGCAGGCATGGGGCGGCCTGAAGATGCTCGAACGCCCGGCGCCGGGCAACCACGAGTACTACCCGTACACCAAGAAGGGCGACAACGAGGCCGGGCAGAACGGTGCCGGATACTTCGGCTACTTCAACGGCCACGACCAGGCCGGCACGCCGGAGACCCAGGGCCAGGCCGGCGACGACACCACCGACAAGCAGGGGTGGTACTCCTACAACCTCGGCAACTGGCACATCATCTCGCTCAACGCCGAGTGCAACTCCGACGCGTTCAAACACGACTGCTCCACGACGGACAGCGGCCTCCTCGGCCAGGAGACCCAGTGGCTCTCGAACGACCTGGCCGCCAACAAGCGTCAGTGCACGATCGCGTACTGGCACCAGGCGACCTTCAGCGCCACGACGGCCTCGACCGCCACGGTGCCCGCGTCCGCGCCGGGCGTCGGCGGCGCCGAGGGTGCAGCGACCGACGCGTGGTGGAAGCTCCTCTACCAGCACCACGCCACGCTCATCCTCAATGGTCACGAGCACGCGTACGCCCGGCTGCGCCCGATGAACCCCGCCGGCCAGTACGACCCGACCCACGGCATCCCGGAGTTCATCGTCGGCTCCGGCGGCGAGGCTCTCGACACCCTCGCCGGCTCGCCCGGCAACTACGACAACCCCAACGTGGTCACCGCCCAGGCCAGCGCCTTCGGCGTCATGAAGCTCACCCTCAAGTCCGACAGCTACAGCTGGGACTACAAGCCCGTCCTGCCCGGCCCTGGCTTCGACTCCACGGCGCTGCAGTACAGCGACTCTGGCAGCGGCACCTGCAACTGAGGCCCCAACCTTCCTCCGCATCTGAGGCGTGGGCCACGATCAAGATCAGCTCTGCGGCAGCCGTTGAAGCCACAACGTCAAGCATCAACCGAGACAAGACAGACCCCACGCGACCGACTGAGTTACAACTTTCTCTACTGGTTCAAGGCGGCTCGCTCCGCTCCCCGCGCGCGGCCCGGCCCCCGGCCGGGCCTGCGCTCCTGTCTCCGCCCCGCTCCAGCCCGGCCGGCGCCCGTGCCGCGCGCACAGCAATCAGCCACCTGATGCCAGAGAAGGGGTACATCGTGGCTGGGGCGGTCGTCTCCACGGCTTTAGGCAGCCACTTTGGCGCGAGCCTCGAAGATCATGGCCCCAACGTCGTGCTTTACCGGGCAGGTCCACAGACTGCCCGACGCGCCGGAAGCTTACGGGGCCATGATCACTCGCGCCAAAGCAGCTCCAGCCCAAAGCCGTTCCGCCGACCTGCGATGCAATGGCCAGCCACAGCCTGGGATAACGGACCCAGGACCCGCTGACTCACGATGAATGAAGCACCCGAGAGGAAAATTCAAGGGAGAATCACAAATTGTCAGCAATCATTAAGGATTAAAACCCTCTTCCACCTCAGGAGTATCATCAAGGCGACCCTCAAAAGATTGAATCCGTGCGAGCGCCTCTTCCTTTTCCGCCCCCGATTCCCAGCACATCACCCATTCTTTCATTCGCGATAGAACGTATCTCGATTCCTCTTGGTCCAGGTATTCTAGTCCTATCAAGTCGGCGATACGAAAGATAAAAATTGAGCTCTGGGCGACCTTTGGGCAAGGGGTGATAAACGCCGAGTCATGAAGCACCCATCGCCTAAGCAGTCCGTCAGTCCGCATACCCGCAAGGCCTTCTTCAGACTGGTGCACTAGATTCGCGAACAAAACATCGATATCGCCCTGACGGTTTGCCGTTGAGCCTCCAGTTAGGTGGTCCAACATGCCCTCTACTCGACCAAGGAACGCAGCTTTAAGCTGTGGATGCTCCCCTATATAACTAGACAGTTCATGCAGGCTCAGGACCGAATCGAGTCCCGCCGGGGAGCCTTTTGTGTGCCTGAGGATAGCCTTAACCACTCCGGATGTAAGGAAACCATTTCGAGCAAGACTAGATATAACACAATGCACTTCTTTCGGGTTTCGCCCTATCCAGTTTTCAATTAGTGCAGCGGTATCCGCCGGAAGCGGGCTAGGCGCGAAATGATCCAGTACCAATCGCATGCGACTACCCGAGATAGTGCTGCTTACCTTGTTTCTCAACCATGCAAAGGTGTGATCACGCAAAAGAGCTTGGCGAGAATCATCAATATCTGGCCGACCGAGCAGGGCTTGCAACATGGCGCCGACCTCCGTGCCTCCGGCATTTTCGTCGAGCCACGTACAGGCGTGATCGACTATGACAGATGCAATCTCAGAACTCAGATCTGGGCGTCGCAGTACTGAGACCAATGAATTAGGGGGTATAGCCCTACCAGCTGTTTCCAGATAGGCGACAATAGAATGAGCAGCGTGCCCCAAGTCATGAGTGGACAAGTCCTCACGTTCTAGGAGCTTACTAAGGACGTGTGGCGCCTGACCTGTCTGACCGTGAAAACTCAGCCATGTAAACGCGAAACTCATTGCGTGACTAGAATCTTCGCTCGTTAGGTCAGGGCGACTGAGCAGCGAGTTTATTACAAAGTCCGCATGGAGATCTTGGTTGTATTTTGACAGCCAGGACAAAGAATGGGAAATTGCCAGAGCGGCATCATTAGCTGACAGGTCCGTTCGCTGAAGAAGCGGTTGCAGGACAAACCTGATTTCGTCCGACTGTGTATGCGCTTCCAACCAAGAAAGACTGTAAGAAATCGCCTTCGCGGCCTCGCTGGGTGCCAAGTCGCGCCTCCGAAGGAGCGGCCTGAGGACGAACCTTTCCTCGAACGAGCAATCTTGGCTATCCAGCCATACGAACGCGTCATGTACTACTTGACTCCGAGATTGTGCATCCATGTCCCGTCTTTGCAGCAGAGTATCCAGGACGAAACGCGCTTCAGAAGTCCCAGTATGAATGCTTAGCCAAACTAGTGCATGAGTAATCGCCAGTATGGCATCATCATGCGCCAAATCGCGTCGCCGAAGAAGTTTTTGCAGAACAAATTGCGCCTCAGGTATTTCGTCGTATTCGCTAAGCCAGGCGAGGCCCCGGCGAATGACATCTTTGGCAGCGGCAGTCGTCAAATCTGGTCGCGCCAGCAACCTGCTGAGTACAAACTGCGCTTGAGGCCTGTGGAGATGAGAGTCGAGCCACTTAATTGCTTCGTGGCTCAAATACTCAGCCTGGTCTCCATCGAGTTTAGGTAGGGCCACATAGAACAAATGCTGAGCATCTGATTTCTGTCCAAATTCTTCCATCCACGGCATGACAATTCTGTCCCAGGCCCGGATCGTTGCTGCCGCCCAGGGTGGACCGGTTAGGATTCCGCCGAGCGCGTAGCTTCCTTCATACGGATGGGCTTCCTTAAGCACTTTCCCAATTTGGTCGGCATGCTGGAGTAGCCAATCTTCACAGTATTGCGCGAGGCCACGGTCGTCGTCATCCAGCGCAAGGTCGTGTAGCAATCTTCCCAAGTGACCAGCGAATATACCGACTGTGCGGGCTCTCCCGAGAGAAGCCTGCTGTATCGCGTCTGCCGCCTGGTGGTCCACGCTCAATTCCGCTTGGGGCGCGAGCGTGTTCTCTAGCAATTGGTCTATGACAACGTCGTGCGCAGCCCTGACATAAGGTTCATGGTATTCCAACCATTTCATGTCGAGGAGTCGATCAATAATACCATTCGCTCGAGTCCCGTCCCTCGAATTAAATTCGAGGACCCTCTTAGCTGCTTCATCGATGTCGCGTCTTGGCTGGGGGCACGCAGCTGCGGCGGCTGCGCAAGCCTGAAGTTCAGGGCTGGAAGTCACTAGCTGAAAGCCTTCGCCTTCAGCTTTTGTCTCCAATTCATCCTCTGCAAGCCGCATTTCCAACCACCCTAGCAATTCTCCGGCTCGGAGCCGATCTATGCTAGGCACTGTGC
>NZ_BMVJ01000007.1:236788-240847 GCF_014650655.1 Streptomyces anandii JCM 4720 | reverse complement strand
GTCCTTCCTTGATCCGTGCTTCAACCTCGTGCGCGATCAAGAGGGCGATGGTTGGACGGTGCCCGCATATCTCAAATAGATCCTGCCCGAACCTAGCATAGGCGTTTGGCGCCGCGCGTTCCGCAATCCGTTGACTGACGGCACGAAGGTGACTTATATCGTCACATATGGAAACAGGTTCGAATATCTTGCGGAGCTCACTGCGAACAGGCGTAGGCGCTCTTCTCAGCCACCCTGGGCGAGCTGACGCTAGGACCCCTACTCGAACTCCGTAGCGCTCGGCAGTCTCTAGAACGTTTCGTCGGATAGCGGTGAGGTCAACCCCGGCTAGTAGTTGCTCGTTAAGATTATCCAGAATGACGATTGCCGGGGTTGTATCACGAAGCACTGCCCCTGCGATATCTGGAATTATTACATCTGTGCCTTGTGCCACTACGTGGAAGACCCGCCAGCCGCGGTCTACTGCTAGCTCGGCGACCTCAATGCAAGTGCGGGTCTTGCCCGCACCGGCGCCGCCACTCAGCAAAATTCCGCCGTGCGAAGATTTTTCGAGGCTGTTAAGTAGGTTTGATGGACTTGATGGATGACCACTAGGAGCTAGAAACGGCAAGGTTCCCGAAGTCAGGTTGAGTTCAAAATCAGCCAATCGCTCAACATAAGTCCTGTGTGATATCACAGAATTCCACAGCGACCCAGCTTCGCTTGGCCTTCTTTCGAGCAGATACCAGAAGTTCTCGTCTGGCGCAGAAGTCAAGCGGGTCGCTTCTGCGTATCTGCTGCCAGCAGAGGGCAATGACTGGGAAACCACCCCTACCAAAAGCCAATCATCCGCGGTAAATACGGCTGCACCTGATACCCCCTTCCAGTCGGGGTCAGCGTTAGGGGGCACTGCGGTAGTGACATTCAACGCAATAAGTCCCGGATTTTTGATTGTGGACCCAAGCTGAATCGTACCCTCAAATTCGACGCTTTGCCGCCGGCCTTGGCGTTCTGCGAAACGGGGAAATCCAATGGCCCGAAATTCGACCTGGCCCGCATGCGAGGGAAGTTCTCCCGGCAAGACAGGCGGCAGATCATCGTTTTCTGGCGGATCGCAAATGCGTAGCAGCGCGACGTCAAATCCTCTGTCGCCAAGCCATACTACCTCGGCGGCGAAGGACTCACCTCTAGACGGTACCCATACGGTTACGGAAAGCCCTTGCGAAAGTCCGTGCGCCGCTGTCATAACCAGTTCCTTGGTTACGCGATATCCAGACGCGTAAGATATTTCGGAATGGTCAGGCCGCGCTTGATATGTTACCTCGGCCACACGGTCAGGGAGGGGATGCATTTCGTTCTTCCCTTATGGCGGAGTGGTTTCTATCTGGTCGGATGTGTACACAGGCTCGTTGGCCGCCGTCGCAGCCTGGAGGTGAAGTCTCAAAGTATGGGTTCTCGTAGAGGCTAGTGACCCCTTGCCTTCCGCTGAGACAACCCAGTAGCGAACTTTGCCGCCGACTTCCGCCGACTTGCCGATTACCACCTGAACTTCTAGATCAACCGAGTCCAGCCGAAAACGGATTGGAGATGTTTCCGAGCCGGTCATGGCCTCAAGCAATTCATTCCGAAGAGCGCTGATTGCATCGACAAGCCCGATCTCCACTGCGGCTCTCCTAGATAGCTCTCAGTAGCCATTCTGTATGCCGTTTCAATTCCATTAGAACACTGCCCTAGGCGCTCGGCTACTGCAGCGGGACCGAGCGACGACCAGCAAGCACACTGTGGTCGTGACTGTCGATGCAATGGGCATTTGGACCGACGATGTCGAGGATCCGCCCGTCGGCTCTGGCGCTCCGTCGGCCACGTACTTGCCAGATCGCGGACCTATCAGGGTTACCGGTGCGCAGACGCGTGGTCCTCAGACGTCATAGCGGGCGCATCGTCTGCGGGCTCAGGTGACGCCACGTTCCAACGCGGGTGTTCAGGGCCGCACCACAAGCGCACCAGTTCGAGCGGGGAACAGTGGGGAACCACGGTGAAAGCGCCGAGCCGACGAGGCCGTGTCCCAAACCGTTCGCCCAGGTCAGCCCCAGACGGGTCCCGAAGTGCCCCAGCTTCCCAAGCTGAGGGCTCCGGCCGTCCTCACGGGCCGGCCGATACCGCTTGCTCTGGTTGACGACACACACCGATGGCGTGGCTGAGGCTGGTGGGGGTGCAGCGAGGCACACGCGTGCGTGGTCGGCTGGCGCACCCACCATCGTGGCTGACTGTCGTTGGCTGAGGTTCGTGCCATTGCCGTGCCAGATGCAGGGGTCAGCCACGGTCAGCGGGGTGTCTCCCAGTCGAGTTACCGGAAGCTTGACCAGGTATCGAAGTCCCAGGTCAGTGGCCTCACTCCCCAGCCTCTCTCCTAAAGTGGTTGTCCGGCCCGCTCACCGATCCCACACACGCTGGAACTCTTCGGCCGGGATGGCCTCCAGCGGATCCTCTTCAGGATCGATCGCTTGGTCTGTCAGGCCGCCGTGCTCGTCCTCCAGGCGCTCCCAGCTGTACCGGTGGAGTTGACCGACCGAAGTCAGCTCGGCTTGCTTGATGACGATCAACTCGCCGCGGTCGGGTACCGCCTCGATGTACCAGAGGCCACCGTCCTCATCAGCGTGGCGGAAGTGGTGCCGCACAGTGGCGTCCTCATCGAGTGCTCGGAAGTACGCCACCGTCTCTGCTTGGATGCGCTCCAGGTCAACCACGAGCCCATCGTGCCAGTGAGCGCACGCAGTCGCGCCGTTCTGACATCTACGAGTGACATCAACGCCGCCAGACGCCAGCACTCCTAGGCGGTCTGGCACGGCCAGCGTGGCCAGGCGGCTCCCCGGCGGTGCCGAGCAGTGATCGAACTCCTAAAGCGGTGCTCACAGAGGCTGTGGCCGACGGCAGTGACGGCATTTCTGACAACAGCGGACAGCAGTGGCACTCGACAGCCGAGCGCGGTACTGGCGTAGCGCCAGATCTACGACTCGCCTGTCCGAATCCAGCTTCGTACCGGTTCGGGATGACTTATATCCGTGTAACTGGGCTTGGTGCGGCCCGGTGAGTTCGGACCGCTTCCCACAGGCTTCGGCCCAGCCTGGCGCTTCGGGTCACGCCGCTAGGCTTGCCCCATCACGACGCACCCAGTACCGGAGGACTCCAAGTGACGCCGACCGCCGCCAAGCCCGGCCTCCCGGCGCGTCGCGAGCACTGGTTCCAGCCGCGCCGGTCCGGATTCCGATGGGAGCAGGAGGGCCTTGAGCACGTGCGGCAGCTGATGCCGAACGCCGAGCCGTACCGGGCGTGGGCGACGTTCCGGTTCACCGGTGTCACCGGGCGGGTCAACGAGTGCGATCTGTTGATCGCCGTACCCGGCGGTGTCTACCTGCTGGAGCTCAAGGGACACCCGGGCCGGGTGGTGAACCATGGGGACACCTGGCAGTTCCACGGCGACCGGGTGCGGACGCTGCGTAACCCGCTACACCTCACCGACCTCAAGGCCAAGGAGCTCAAGGCACAGCTGGAGCGGGCCGCGCACGCGGCGGGCATCCCCGAGGCGAAGATCCCCTTCATCAAGCCGGCGGTCTTCCTGCACGACCCCGACCTGGTGAGCGAGCTGGACGAGTTCCAGCGCGCGTCGGTCTACGGACGCAACGGCGGTACGAGCGGTCTGCCCGGCATCTGGGACGGCCTGCTCGGGCTGCCGCCGGAGCGGGAGAGCTGGCGGGTCACCCCGCAGGACAGCCAGCGGCTCGAAATGCTGATGAAGCGCATCGGAATCAGCCACTCCACCAGTCACCTGCGCTTCGGGGACGACTGGCGGCTCGCGCCGCGCGCCCTCGACGCGGGCCCTGGCTGGGAGGACCGGCTCGCGGTACGCGACGACGGCCTGGTCAAGGAGAGCGGCAGGGTCCGCATCTATCTGTCGGGCCAGGAGGCGTCGGCCGAGCAGCGCGGCCGGGTGGACCGGGCGGCCCTGCGCGAGTACCAGGTGCTGCAGGGCATCAACCACCGCGGCATCGTCCAGGCCGTCCAGATCCGTGAGCACCAGGG
>NZ_BMVJ01000007.1:234213-236764 GCF_014650655.1 Streptomyces anandii JCM 4720 | reverse complement strand
CGGCCCGGCGATCCTCTTCCGGCACCGGGAGTCGGACCTGCGGCTCGACGCGTACCTGGACGCATACGGTGACCGGCTCGCTCCCGCCGTGCGCCTGGACCTGGTGCGCCAGCTCGCCGAGGCCGTCCGCTACGCCCACAACCGATCGCTGTACCACCGGGCGCTGTCGGCCCGGTCGGTGTACGTGTCCACGCGTGAGGATGGCACGGAACCGGTGCTGCGGATCGCCGACTGGCAGACCGCCGCCAGGGACTTCGACACCACCTCGCACCTCAGCCTCGGGCAGACACCACTGGATGCCGGGCTGGTGGCCGACATCGCCCAGGTCTACCTCGCCCCCGAGGCCGCCAGGGAGTTTGCCGACCCGGTGGACCTCGACGTCTTCGGTATCGGAGCCGTCTCCTATCTGCTGCTGACCGGCAAGCCGCCCGCCGACGCCCGGGGCGCCCTGGTCGACCGGCTCGCCGCGGAGGGCGGGCTCCGTCCGTCTGCCGCGTCCGACAGCGTCTCCCCGGCGCTGGACGACCTGGTCTTCCGGGCCACCGCGTCCGACGTACAGAACAGGCTGTCGTCCGCCGAGGAGTTCCTGCGTCTGCTCGACGCCGCCGAGGCGGACGACGCCGCGGCTCGGCGCGGGGCCGTCGAGGTCGCAGACCCGCTCACGGCCAAGGCCGGCAGCTGCCTCGACGCCGAGTGGGAGGTCGTACGGGTCCTCGGCACCGGCGCGACCGCCCGCGCCCTGCTGGTGCGCCGCGTCGAAGACGGGGTGGCCGACCCTTCGTCCCTGCGGGTGTTCAAGGTCGCGCTCGACCGGGAGAAGGACACGCGGCTCTACGCGGAGGCGAAGGCGCTGCGCGAGGTGGGCGGCAACCGCATCGTGAAGCTGCTCGCGCCCCCTCGTGAGCTGGGCGGGCACACCGTCCTGGAGATCGAGTACGCGGGCGGGTTCCGGCCGGCGGACGACCGGGAGCCGGTCAGTCTCGGGTCGCGGCTGCGCGGCGAGGGCCGGCTGGGTTACGCCCAGCTGGAGCGGTTCGGCAACGACCTCTTCGAGGCGCTGGACAGTCTGGCCGCCCGTGGGGTGCGCCACCGCGACATCAAGCCGGACAATCTGGGCCTGTTCAAGCGCAGTGACGGCTCCTGGCAGCTGATGCTGTTCGACTTCTCCCTGGCCGACGCCTCCGACCAGGACCTGCACGCGGGCACCCGCGGCTACCTCGACCCCTTCCTGGGCGGCAGCCGCCGCGCCCGCTACGACGACCACGCGGAGTGGTACGCGGCGGCGGTCACGCTGCACGAGATGGCCTCGGGCGAGCGGCCGGTATGGGGCGACGGCCAGGGCGATCCACTGACCGTCCCCGCGGCGGAGCTGTATGTGGCCCGCGAACTGTTCGAGCCGGCACTGGCAGAGGGCCTGACCGAGTTCTTCGCCATGGCCCTGCACCGTGACGTCGAGCAGCGCTTCGACAGCCTCCCCCAGATGCAGGAGGCCTGGCGCCAGGTCTTCCGCCGGGCGGACTCGACACGCCCGCCCACCACCCCGGCGACCGTTGACGCACAGGCGGCGGACGTCGAGGACGCCCGTGAACTGGCTGCCGCGGCCGCGGACCTGACGACCCCCCTGCACGCCGCGGGACTGTCGCCGCGGGCGGTGTCGGTGGCCGCCGGCCTCGGTGCCGAGACGGTGGGCCAGCTCCTGGACGTTCCGCCGCACACGATCTCCCGCGCGCGGGGCGCGGGCAACGTGATCCGCAAAGAGCTCAACCGGCGCCACCGCCAGTGGACCCAGCAACTGCGCAGGCGCGCCACGGCGAAGAAGCCCGTACGGGTGGCTGCCGATGCGCCCGTCGAGACCGTGGAATCCGTCGAGACACTCGCGGCCCGGCTGGTCCCGGCCGAGACCGGCCCCCGCACTCGCCCCCGACGCGACATCGTCCTCGTGACGCTGGGCCTGCCGGGCGTCGAGCAGGCCGGTGGACTGCCGTCGTGGCCCGCCCAGTCGGCGATCGCCAAGGCCCTCGGCGTCAGTCAGCCGACCGTCTCGGGGAATCTGAGCGCCGCGATCGAGCAGTGGGCGGCGCTCCGCTGGCTGGAGACGATCCGGGACGAGCTGGTGACCATACTGTCCGAGCAGGGCAGGGTCATGACGGCGCAGGAACTCGGCACCGAGCTGCGGGTACGGCACAGGCCACACGACGAGGACGGTACGGAGGACCGGGCCGAGCTGCAGACGCACGCTCTTGCCGTCGTGCGGGCGGCCGCCGAGGTCGAGGCCCGCCGCGACGATGCCGCTGCCGCGGGGGACAGCGACGAGGACGGCGCCTCCCGGTTTGCCGTGCTGCGGCGCGGCAGCACGGTGCTGCTGGCCCTGGTGGATCTCCCTGGCAGCGACGACCCGACTCCGGTGGAGCTCGCGGAGTACGCGACCCTCCTCGGCCGGACCGCCGAGGAGGTGGCGGCCCGCGATCCGCTGCCCGGCGGCGGCACGGTCCTGCGGGAGTTGCGTGCGGTGCCCGCGCCGGAGGGGATGGCCCCGCTGGCCGACACCCGC
>NZ_BMVJ01000007.1:226750-234191 GCF_014650655.1 Streptomyces anandii JCM 4720 | reverse complement strand
CTGCTGACCCTGGCCGCCGCCATGGCGGGCTCGGTCGGCGTCACCCCGCGTTTCGAACTGTTTCCCCTAGACCTCAGCCTCGACCGGGCGCTGCGGATCTCGCAGGCCGCGGCCAGGGTGCGTGCCGGGATCGGAATCGGCACCGACGACCTGCTGAGCAGGGTGAGGTCCCGCTTCCCCGGCCTCGCCACGCTCGCGGGTGTCACGTACGTGGACTGGGAGGAAGCCCTGGCCGAGGCGCACTTCCCGCTGGAGTACGACCGGGACACGCGGCGTTTCTTCCCGCCCGAGCGGGACGCCGAGCAAAGCCGCCCGCCCTACACCGGCTCGGTACTCACGAGCACCGGCGCGCTGTACGAGGCCGCGCAGGGCCAGCTGGCCGAGGGCCGCGACCCACGCCGGGTGATGGAGGTGCGGCTTCAGGAGGCGGTGCGCCGGGGCGGGTTCCTCGCCCTCACCGTCCGGGGCGCCCAGCTGCCGGGCACGGCCGAGCGCCTCGCCACCCGGTTCGACGCGCTGCCGGTCGATGTGGACGAGCTGTTCCTGGCTGCCCTGCGGGCCCTGGCCGACGAGCAGCAGGTGCGGTGGGGTGCCCTGCTCAAGGCGGACGCCAAGTTCACCGACACGGGCCGCATCGGGCCCGCGCTGGCCTCCTACACCCGACTCGCCGCCGAGCGGGTCGCCGCCCGTTGCACGACGCTCGCCCAGCAGGCGGGCTCCCGCACGGTGCTCCTCGCCCACCGGGCCTCCCTGGTGGCCCGGTACTGGGAGGCGGGCGGCCGCGAGCTGCTGGTGTCGCTCCAGGAGGCGGCACGCCGACCGGCCGGCGTGCCGCACGGTCTGTGGCTGCTGGTTCCCATGGACGACCCGCAGGCCACCCCGGCACTGGACGGCCGCACGGTGGACGTGGTGGACCGGGTGAGCGAGTGGGTGGTCCTGGAGGGGCTGTTCATGAAGGAGCTGGAGGGGCTCCTGGAGGCGAGCTGACGGCTGACGCCGGATCAGCCGGAGACCATATGATCTGCGTCGTGGGGGACGACGAGGCAAGCAAGAAGACGAAGCCGGACTACGCCTGCGCGGGGGAGCGGCACTACAAGGATGCCTCCTACCTCTATGGCGACGGACGGCTGTGCAACGCGGACCAATTATTCGGGCTCGCGGTGGAGTGCCTGATGAAGGCGCTGCTGAAGAAGTTCGCCGGGCCGCACGGGGTTTCCATGACGAACAACAAGGGCTTCGAGGACAACCGGCTCTGGTGGGATGACCCCGACGAGGAGAACGACAAGAAGAAGCGCAAGTGGCTGGGGCACATAAACGAGATACGGGAGGCCCTCCCCCTGCTGCTCGACGGACGCTCCGGCCCCACTCTCACAGAAGCCCTGGACAGGGTCTCCGCGGATTTTGAAAAGTGGCGCGTCAGCGACCGTTACACCGACGGGACCTACCTCGACCCCGCTCTCCTGACCCGCCGCCAGGAGGCCGCGACACTCGCCCACGACCTTCATCTGCACGCGGAATTGACCGGAAAGCTGCCATGACCCTCTACGACGCACCGATCCGCTTCGACGAGGCGCGCCCGGCCGCCCTCGGCCTCGCCCGCGAGGTGGCTGCGGAAGGCTTCGACGTCCTGCTGGTAAGGGATGTACTCGGCAGGTTCTCGCTGGTCGTGGACGATGGCGAGCGGAGTGAGGGGGCCGGCGACGAACAGGCCGAGCGCTGGCGGGAGTCGTTCACCGGCCGGCTGGGCCGCTACAGCGGGGACCGTCCGCTCGTGCTGACCTCGGTCACACGCCTGCCGAAGACGCTGACGTCATCGTCCCGCACCCTGGAGGTCGCGGCAGCCACCGGCACGACGGGCGCGATCCGGCTCCTCGACAACACGGTCGTCGGCGAGGAATGGTCCCACGTCACCACTCCCCCCGCCACCGATGACGGCGGGGCACCTCGCCCCCGCCGCACGGCCCTGTACGGGTTCAAGGGCGGTGTCGGCCGCACGACGGCGGGCGCGGTGCTCGCCCGCCGGCTCGCCGACAAGGGGCTGATCGTGCTGGTCGTCGACCTCGACCTGGAGTCGCCCGGTGTGGGCCCACTCCTGCTCGGGGACGGCACACTGTGTACGCACGGTGTCGTGGACCACCTGGTGGAGTCAGCGCTCGGCAACGCGGACGGCTTGGAGATCGTGACCCGCTCCAGGTACACCCCGCGCGAGGGGGGTGAGCTGTGGATCGCCCCGGCGCGCGGCGCGGGGACCGAGGGCGTGCCCAACGCGTACGTGGACAAGCTGAACCGGGTGTACGCCGACACGGAGGGTGCCCGTTTCGCCGACCGCCTCGCCGCCACGGTCCGTGCCTGCGAGGAGGCGGTGGAACGGAGCGACAGCGGCCGTCTGCCCGACGTGGTGCTGCTCGACAGCCGGGCGGGCATCCACGACGTGGCGGCCGTAACCATCTCCCATCTGTGCGACTACGCGCTGCTGTTCGGCGCGGACAACGACCAGACGTGGTCGGGCTACCGGGACCTGTTCGAGGCGTGGGCGGCCTCCGGGCAGGCTCCGGCGATCCGGCAGAAGCTGCGCATGGTGGCGTCGATGGTCCCGGACTCGGTGCACTTCTCGAAGGACACCTACCTTGAGTCCTTCCGCCAGAACGCCCATACGACGTTCAGCGTCCTCTACGACTCGCTCGCGCCGAACGAAGTCGCCGGCGCCGCGGAGGGCTCCTGGGAGCTGGACGACGACTCCGCCCCTCACTACGCGATCCCGATCCTGTTCGAGCCGGGCCTGGTCGGGATGAACGTGCCCAACTCCCCGGATTGGCAGGAGCGTGCCTTCGTCCAGGCCGCGTACCGTGACTTCCTGGACACGGCCGTCCCGCTGATCCTGGCGGGTGCGGCCCAGGATTCCGGCGCCGAGTCCACCGAGTTCACCGAGTCCGAGGACGACCGCTCATGACCGAGCCGCTGACCCCCGGTGAGTACCGCGACCTACTGTCGCGCGCGCTGGACGGCACCGTGGACGCGGACACCCGGCCCCCCGAGCCGCACACCCTGTACATGCCGGACGCGCACCGCGCTGCGTTGTACGTGGACAGCACGGTGGTGCAGGGCGACCGTGGGGTCGGCAAGACTTTCTGGGCGCGCTCGCTGCTCGACGCCGAACTGCGCGCGGCGGCGGCCCGCGAGTACCGCATCAACCGGCTGAACCGTCTGCGCGTCACGCCCGGCTACGGCATGGACTTCGTGCTGCACTACCCGGGCCCCCTCGCCTTGCCCTCGCTGCTCGCCAGCGGCGCGCTCCCGGCGGAGATCTGGCAGGCCGTCCTACTCACCGCCCTGGGACAGCCCGAGCTGTGGGCGACGGAGGACTGGGCGGAGCGCGTCGCCTGGGTGCGCGCCAACGCCGGACCGGCCGAGGCCACCCTCGCGCGGGCGGACGCGGAGGCCGCCGCCGAGGACATGGTGCACCTGCTGGTCTTCGACGGCCTGGAGCACCTGCACAGCGACTGGGACACCCGCAACCGGATGATCGCCGAGTTGCTCCGCCTGGCGATGCGGATGCGGTTCGGCACGCGCCGCATCCGGCTGAAGGTGTTCCTGCGTCCCGACATGTTCGACGCGGCCAAGCAGCTCTTCCCCGACGCGTCGAAACTGTCCGGGAACGCGGCCCGCCTGGAGTGGACCCGCGCCGACCTGTACGGGCTGCTCTTCCACCACCTGGGCAACGAGGACGACGAGGCGGCCGAGCGGTTCCGTCGTTTCACAGGGGGCTGGCAGCTCTCCGGAACCGGCACGTCGGTGCGGTACGCGGCCCCGCCCGACCTGCGCAACGACGAGAAGGCCCAGCAGCAGCTGTTCGAGCGCATCGCCGACCCTTTCATGGGTACGAACGTCCGCATGGGCCGCCCGTACACCTGGCTGCCCAACCACCTGATGGACAGCAACGGTCGGATCAGCCCGCGCAGCTTCCTCAAGGCCCTCGACGTGGCTGCCGAGACGGCGCGCACCTCGTACTCCGCGCACAGCCGCGCCCTGCACCACGACGCCATCCGCAGGGGGGTCCGCGAGGCGTCCGAGGTCCGCGTCGACCAGATCTGTGAGGACACCCCGTGGGTCGAGCTGGCAATAAAGCCGCTCGAGGGCTGCCAGGTCCCCCTCCCCCAGGGAAAGATCATCAGCATTTGGAAGAACCACGACCTCCCGCGGCTGCTGCGGGAGGACACCGCCCGCTACGCCCAGGCCGACCGCCCCGAACTGGTCCGCACCGGCCCTCGTCACCCCGACGACCTGCCGCGTCTGGTCCAGGAGCTGATCGATCTCGGCGTACTGCGCCGCCGCGACCACAACGTGGACGACTACTCCCTCCTCGACCTGCCCGACATCTACCGCCTCGCCTTCGGCCTGGGCCGCCTCGGCGGGATCCCGGTCGCCAAGCGGTAGCTCCCCGGTGGGTCCGCCGCACCGTCCCGGCTGGCAGGATGGACGGACCGGCGCGAGAGCACGCGCCGCAGACCCGAAGCGAAGGAACACCCCGGTGCCCTCCCAGGATGCCTCTACGACCGCCGAAGCGACGGACACACCGGCCGCCGCGCCGCTGGACCAGGACGCGCTGCTCAAGGACCTCCAGAAGCAGGTCGCGCTACTGGAGGCAGACCTGCGTGAGCGCGCTCATGGGGACAGCGAGCAGGCCGCGGCCCTGAGGGCCGAGTATGACCGAGCCGTCCATGCAGGTCGCACCGAAGTCCGGGAAGAGGAGTGGCTGGAGGAGCGGGTGGTGCAGATCGCCGCCGCCTGGGTCCTCGCCTGCGTCTTCGTCCGCTTCTGTGAGGACAACGGCCTCGTCCCCGACGCCCGCCTCTCCGGACCCGGCGAGAGGCTCGCCGAGGCGCAGGACAACCACGACGCGTTCTTCCGCAAGCACCCCGAGCTGAACGACCGCGACTGGCTCAAGGAGTCCTTCCGGGCGCTCGGCCGCGAGCACGAGATCGCCGAGGGCCTCTTCGATCGGGCGCACAACCCGCTGTGGGAACTCGACCCCTCCTACGGCGCCGCCTCCCGCCTGCTCTCCTTCTGGCGCGAGCGCGGTCCCGACGGCCGCATCCGCCACGACTTCAAGGACCCGCTGCTGCGCACCCGCTTCCTCGGCGACCTCTACCAGCACCTGTCCGAGCACGCCCGCAAGACGTACGCGCTGCTCCAGACTCCCGAGTTCGTCGAGGAGTTCATCCTCGACCTCACCCTGGACCCGGCGCTGGAGGAGTTCGGCCTGGACCCGGTGTGGAAGCACGTCCCCGAGGAGTGGCGGGGCGAGACCTCCGAGGAGATCGACGAGAACGGCAACCTCACCACCGTCGTCCGCGGCCTGCGCTGCATCGACCCCGCCTGCGGCTCCGGTCACTTCCTCCTCGGCCTCTTCCGCCGGATCCTCGCCGCCTGGCGCGAGGCGGAGCCCGGCACGGAGAACTGGACGCTGGTGCGCCGCACCCTGGAGTCCGTCCACGGCGCCGACAAGAACCCCTTCGCCGTCTCCATTGCCCGCTTCCGCATGCTCGTCGAGATGCTCAAGGAGTGCGGTGTCGACCGCCTCTCCGCGGCTCCGTCGATGCCGATCCGCATCGCGGTCGCCGACTCCCTGCTGCACGGGCGGGAGGCCGGCCGCGAGACCGACCCGACGTTCGACGACATCGAGCGGGGCGAGGCGTTCACGTACCGCACGGAGGACGTGGCGCAGTACGTGAAGGAAGCGGACTTGCTGGGGCGCGGCTCGTACCACGTGGTCGTGGCGAACCCGCCGTACATCACGGTGAAGGACAAGGCGGAAAACGAGAACTACCGCAAGATTTATTGGGCGTGCTCAGGGAAGTACGCATTGTCCGTGCCGTTCGCCCAGCGGATCTTCGAACTGGCGGTCCGGGCGAGCGGTGACGAACGGAACGGTGGATTCACCGGGCAGATCACCGCCAACTCGTTCATGAAGCGGGAGTTCGGGGCGACGCTGATCGAGTCGTTCTTCCACGGGGGCCCATACAAGGACCCGCAAACGCGACGCCGACGGGACTTCCCGGGCGTGGAGCTGACCCATGTGCTGGACACGTCGGGGGCGTTCATTCCGGGGCACGGTACGCCGACGGTGATTCTGGCGGGGCGGAACCAGGGGCCTCGACAGGCGCTGCCGGTTCGGGCGGTGCTGGGGGTTCGGGGGGAGCCGAGTCCTCCGGAGGATCCGGCGCGGGGGGAGGTGTGGCAGGCGATTGTTTCGCAGTGGCGGAAGCCAGGGGTGGGTCCCGAAGAGTGGGTGAGCGTGGAAGATGTGGAGCGGCGGAGATTTGCGGAGCACCCTTGGTCGCTCAGTGGTGGTGGGGCGGGCCCGCTCTTGGCGACAGTCGAAGCTGCCGCAGTGAACAAGCTGTGTGATGTCGCCACATCGATCGGCATCACATCTGTCACCGGGGAGGACGACCTCTACCTCATGCCGCGCAACGGCGCGGCTGCGCGACTGGGCATCGCCGCGACCTACCAAATGGTCACCGGCGAGGCCATCCGCGACTTCACACTCAGTCCAGAGTTCGACTGTCTGTGGGTGTACGACAAGAAGTTCAAGACACTGCCCTGGGAAGCAATCGGTGCTTCGCAGCGCGTGCTTGAGCCGTACCGGACCGCCATCTCCTCACGCAAGCGTTTCGGCGTTCCCATGCTGGAACGCGGCATGGCCTGGTACGAGTGGCAGGAGCTGTATCCGAGCAAGCTGCGGACGCCCCTGTCGATCGCGTACGGCGAGGTCGCCACGCACAACCACTTCGTGCTGGACCGGGGTGGGAAGGTGTTCAACCGCACAGCGCCGGTGATCAAGCTGCCTAAAACCGCGAGCGAGGAGCGGCACCTTGAGTTGCTCGGGGCGCTGAACTCTTCAGTGGCCTGCTTCTGGATGAAGCAGGTGAGCCATGTCAAGGGCGGCAGCGGCATCGGCCGCGGAGTGCAGGACGAAGCCTGGGAGAACCGCTACGCGTTCAATGCGACACGACTACAGGAATTCCCCCTCACCTCCGAACTCCCCCTGGCCCTCGCCCGCCAACTAGACACCCATGCCCAAGAACTGGCCGCCCACGAGCCCACCACCCTCACCGCCTCCTCCACCACACCCCCCACCCCCGAAGCCCTCGACGCCGCTGAGGCCGAGCAGGAGCGGATCCGCGCCCGCATGATCCTGCTCCAGGAGGAGCTGGACTGGACGGTGTACGGGCTGTACGGGCTGCTCACGCCCGCCGAGGTGGCCCGGACCACGCTGCCCGGTGATCCGGCCGACCTCAGCGACGCCGATGTACCCCAACTGGAGCTCGGCCAGCGCGCGTTCGAGATCGCGCTCGCCCGCAGCGGTGCCGACACCGCGTGGTTCGACCGGCACGAGTCCACTCCGGTCACCGAGATCCCCCCCTCATCCGAGTGGCCC
>NZ_BMVJ01000007.1:225743-226722 GCF_014650655.1 Streptomyces anandii JCM 4720 | reverse complement strand
GAGTCCTACCGTCGGATCGTCCAGGCACGGCTCGACCTAATCGCCGACAACAAGGACATTCGCCTGATCGAGCGGCCCGAGTACAAGCGCCGCTGGTCCACCAAGCTCTGGAAGGACAGAGAGGCCGCCGCCCTGCGGTCCTGGCTGCTGGACGCCATGGAGCGCGAGGACCTTTGGTTCGAGGATCGCGACGGGCTTGACTCACCGCGTCCGCTCACGATCTTCCAGCTCGCCGACGCCCTCCGCCACGACGACGATGTACGGGCCGTTGCCGACCTCTACGCCGACCGTCACCTCGGCAAGCAAGACGTACCGCTGTCCACCGTCCTTGCCGCCGTCGTCGAGCCCGAGCACGTCCCGTACCTGTCCGCGCTCCGCTACAAGGAGTCCGGCCTGCGCAAGCGTGCCCAGTGGGAGAAGGTCTGGGAGGAACAGCGCGAGGAGGACAAGGACGGCGAGCGGCGTGACATCAAGGTCCCGCCGAAGTACACGTCCGCCGACTTCCTCAAGCACAGCTACTGGTCGAACCGGGGCAAGCTGGACGTGCCGAAGGAGCGGTTCATCTCCTACCCCGGCGCCTCCCCCGACAACGACCCCTCCCTCCTCATCGGCTGGGCTGGCTGGAACCACCGCCACCAGGCCGAGGCCCTCGTCAACCTCCTCAACGACCGCCTGAACGACGACGGTTGGCACAAGGAAGACTCCCGTTTCGTGCCGCTTCTCGCCGGGCTCGCAGAGGTCATGCCGTGGGTCAAGCAGTGGCACGACGAGTACGACGAGGAGTGGGAGGGCAACCCGGCCGAGGACTTCAACAGCGCCCTCGTCGCCGGCATGTACGGCCGCCACCTCTCCCGGGACGACCTCACCGCCTGGCGCCCCGAGAAGAAGCGGGGCGGGGCGGGCAAGTAGCCCAGCCGACTCCGGACAGGCCCGAGGGGGGACCTTGCATCCCCGCCCCCTTGGGCGTGTACGTCTCCGG
>NZ_BMVJ01000007.1:222866-225710 GCF_014650655.1 Streptomyces anandii JCM 4720 | reverse complement strand
TCAGCCACGCTCCGTCGCCATCCGCACGTGGCTGCGGATCGAGGTCAGCGACACGCGCGGTGAGCGCCGACCCGCCCTCAGGGCAGCCGGAGAGGGCGAGGGGGCAGGGCGAGGTCTGCTGATCGTCGGCGAGCTCGCCCAGAGGTGGGGTGTGACGCCCCGCACAGGAGCTCCGGGCAAGACCGTCTGGGCGCTACTCCCTGCCGGAGCCCCGGACACCCCGGCCTGACGCGGATCTTCCCGGCCGTCCCACCGACCCCCGCGCCCCTGGCAGGATAGAAGGCCGTGGTGTGTGCGGGCCGGTGCCCGCCGGGAGCCCGGCAGCGGCAGCCGGGCGTGACGAGGCTGTGGGGAGCGGAAGCGGCTGATGGCCAGAGGCAGCGGGGTCGTACTGAGGGATGTCCTCGACATCAAGGAGGACCTCCACTCCGGAGACTTCAAGATCGCCCTGTCCGAGGGGTTCACCGGCGATGCCGCCGGGTCGATCGGCGACTATGTCGTCACAGCGCAGCTCCAGGGCGAGTTCCGCAAGGCCCTGAAGCTGGTCGGCAGCTGCCTGCGCAAGAACGCCTCGCACGCCGCGTACCTGCACGGTTCCTTCGGCGCCGGTAAGAGCCACTTCCTGACCGTGCTGCACGCCGTGCTTCACGGGGATCCGGCCGTCGAGAACAAGCCGCGGCTGCGCGAGGTGGTCGCCGAGCACACCGACTGGCTGCCCGGCAAGAAGTTCCTGATGGTGCCCTACCACCTGGTGGGCGCCGCCAGCCTGGAGTCGGCGCTGCTCGGCGGCTATGTGAAGGCGGTGCGCCGGGAACGGCCCGAGGCGCCCACGCCACTGGTGTTTCGGGCCGACTCGCTGCTCGCGGACGCCCGTGAGCTGCGCGCGAAGATCGGCGACGACGCGTTCATCGGGCTACTGCCCGCGCCCGTAGCCCCGCAGGCCACCACGGCGGAGGACGAGGACGACGAGGACGACGAGCTCAAGCCCATCGGCGCCGTCCCCGCCACCGGCTGGACCAGCGCGGCCCTCGACGCCGCCTTCCGCGCGCCCGCCGGCGACCCGCAGCGCGACCAGCTGCTGACAGCCCTGTTCAACGGACCGAACAGGCACTACGCGGACACGGTCAGCGGTGACGCGGCCGCGTATGTGACGCTGGACGACGGGCTCAGCGAGATCAGCAAGCACGCCCGGCTGCTCGGCTACGACGGCGTGGTGCTGTTCCTGGACGAGCTGGTGCTGTGGCTGCAGGCCAGGATGTCCGACCGGACGTTCATCAACGACGAGATCCAGAAGCTCAGCAAGCTGATCGAGTCCAGCAACCCCGACCGGCCGGTGCCGATCATCTCCTTCATCTCCCGCCAGCGCGACCTGTCCCAGCTCATGGGCTCCGACATCCTCGGCTCGGACGTGGAGAACCTCCAGGCCGCCCTGGAGTACCTCAAGGAGCGCGTCACCGTCATCGACCTGGAGGACCGCAACCTCCCCGAGATCATCAAGGAACGGGTCCTCAGGCCGCTCCCCGGGCAGGAACGGGTGCTGGAGGCCGCGTTCGCCGGGATCGACAGAGCGGGCCAGCTCGTCAAGGACGTCCTCCTCGACGGAGAGGGCGCCACCGGCGCCGACTGGGAGGACTTCCGGGCCGTCTACCCGCTCTCCCCCGCCCTGCTGAACGTCCTCGTGGCCCTGTCCGGAGCGCTCCAGCGCGAACGCACCGGTCTGAAGCTGGTCCAGCAGCTGCTGGAGCGGAACGCCGACGCCGAGGTCGGCCGGCTGATCCCGCTCGGCGACCTGTGGGACGTCCTCGTCGACACCACCAGCACCGCGTTCACCGCCAAGCTCCAGCAGGAGTCGGAGACCGCCCGCCGCTTCCACGTCAAGGCCCGCCGCTACCTGCTGAACAAGTACGGCCGCGCCGACCACCCCGACTTCCTCGCCGACGAGCGCTACGTCAAGACCCTGCTGCTCGCCGCCCTCGCGCCCGACGTGCCCGCGCTGCGTCGCCTGACCGCCGGCCGGCTCGCCGCCCTCAACCACGGCTCGCTGCGCTCGCGGGCCGTGCCCGTGCGGGAGAAGGTCATCGCGCGGATGCGGGAGCTGCAGGGCGAGTTCCCGGGCGAGCTGCGCTCCGAGGGCACCGACGACCCGGTCTTCTCCCTTCACCTGTCCGACCTGGACATCGAGCCGATCCTCGACGCCGTCGTCGGCGAGGACAAGGGCGGTGTGCGGCGCGCCTGGCTGCGCGAGCGGCTGTGGGAGGACCTGAGCCTCACCGGCCGGCAGGGGCAGCTCCTCGACGAGAAGAAGATCGTGTGGCGCGGCTCCGAGCGCACGGTGGAATTCATGTTTGGTGAGGTCCGCAACCCGCGCAGCGTCGCGGACGAGGCCTTCGAACCCGCCACGGCGGGCAACCTGCGTATCATCCTCGACTGTCCCTTCGACGAGGATCAGAGCCGCTCCCCCGACGACGCCTACCGCCGCGTCGCCGCCCTGCGCGCGTCGCACCCCGGCGCGCCGGTGCTGGTCTGGCTGTGCGACCACTTCTCCGAGCAGCGCAAGGCCCAGCTGGGCCGTCTGATGCGCATCAACTTCCTGCTGGAACGCGACCGGTTGTCCGACTACACCCGCAACTTCCCGCCGGACGACCGAGCCAAGGCCCGCCGTAGCCTGGAGCACGCCCGCGACAACCTCACTCGCACCCTGGTCGAATCGCTGCGCGAGGTGTACGGGCTCGCCGAAGCCAAGGAGGGCACACGGGGCGCCGAGGTGCCCGACGGGCGGCATGTGCTGTCCCTCCAGCCCGAGTTCCCGCGCCCGCAGCCGGAGGGCAGCAAGCCGTTCGACCA
>NZ_BMVJ01000007.1:199966-222840 GCF_014650655.1 Streptomyces anandii JCM 4720 | reverse complement strand
GGCGGTGGCGCAGCTCGCCGACGGGATGTTCTCGGCCCTGTATGACAAGCACCCCGACTTCGGCCCCGGTCCGGGCACCACGCCCCGGGCCGTCACCCCGGCCGAACTCACCACGGCCCTGAAGTGGCTCACCCGGGCCATGGACGAGGGCGGCCGGGTCGAGGTCGAACCGAAGGAGCTGCGGACCGTCAAGCGCATCGTCGAGGCGCTAGAGCTGGGCACCGTCCACGACGGCCCGCTCGTCGTGCGCGGCGACCAGCTGCGCACGCGGATCAACCAGGCCGCTTCCGCACGCGCGGAGCGCGGCGAACTCTCGTTCGACGAACTCGCGGTGGAGGACATCCGCAACTGGATCCGGGACGACCTCGGCCTGCGCGGCCTCGACAAGCACGTCTCCAGCCTGCTCATCGCCGCCTACGCCCTGTTCGACGACCGCTCCTGGGTGCTGTACTCCGGCACCGAGACCACGCCTCCCCCGCTGTCCGACATCGGCCTGGGCTGGAAGCTGCGCGCCCAGCAGCTGCCCACCGAGGAGGAGTACGCCACCGCCCGGGACCGTGCCGGCCGGCTCTTCGGCGTCACCGCCAAGCCCGGCCTGTTCGCCCGCAACGTGGGCCGGCTCGCCGCCGACGTCCTGGCCAAGGCGACCGCGTACGAGAAGAGCGTCGGCGACGTGCGCACCGTGCTCAAGCGGCACGCCACCCTGCTCGGGCTCGACACAGGGGGCACGGCCGAGCGCAGCCGGATCCTGCGCGAGGCCGCCGCCCTGCTGGCCCGCCTTGTGCGCCACATCGACGACGCCACCGGCCTGGTGCGCGAGCTGGCCTCCGTCCCGCACGAGACGCCCGCCCGGGAGCTGTCCCACGCGATGGACAGCGCCGCCGCCGTGCTTGCGGCCCTGGACGGCACCGACTGGCGGCTGCTGTCCAGCGTGCACGCGCTCACCAGCCGCGACGACAGCATCGGCGACCGCGCGCAGCGGCTCATGGACCGGATCGGCGAGGCCGCGCGCGCTCCCGAGCTCCGGAGGTCCCTGATCCCCGTGCTCGGCGAGGTCCGCGAGAGCGGGCACGCGCTGCTCGACGCCGCCCTGCGGCTGGAGCGGCCCGCCCCCGTCGACACCCCCGCCGGGCCCTCTGCCGGTGCGGACCCGGTGACGGACGCCGGGCAGGTCACGCTGTCCGAGCACGGCACTCCGCCGGTCTCCTCGGACCCCGTGGCACCCGTGCGGGGCGAGCAGCAGCCCCTGTCCTGGGAGCCCGATGGCTCGGGCACCGACGCCGGTGAACTCCGCCCGGTGCGGGCCGCCCGCCGGGTCATCGCCCCCGGTCCCTCGGCGCTCCACGCCGACCTCACCGCAGTACGGGAGGAGATCGAGGCGTTCCGCGCCCTGCACCCGGAGACCCCAGTGGAGATCTCCTGGCGTGCCGAGCCGGATGGTGAGGGCCGGTGACGGCCACCCGGCCCGTCGCCGGCCGACGCGCCATCGAGGTGCTGCTCCGGACCGAGCTGAAGCACACGCCCGACTGCCGGCTCGTCCTGGTCGACGCGGTGTGGGATCCCGAGGAGGTGAACACCGAGTTCACCGTCGACCTCGGCGGCGTGCAGCGCCGCGTCGTCGTCACCGCCGAGCACTCCGCGCTCGGCGTCACCGATGCCTGGCACCGCCATCTCGCGGGCAGCAGTGCCGATGACGACAGTGTCCTCGTCGTCACCGGTACCGTCCCGCCCGACCAGCTCGGCCTGGACCTGCGCGCCCACGCCGTGCGCAAGTATCCGCTGCCCGTCGACCGCGCCGAGATCGTCGCCCAGCTCTTCGGCGCCGCCGATCTGGACCCGCGGATGCTGGGCGAACACTGGCTGCTCGATGCACTGCTCCAAGCAGAGCCCCTCGACGGCTGGCCCCGGGTCGGCACCGTCCTCACGCGCGACCGGGCCGTACGCGCCCTGCTCGGTGCGCGCCTCGGGCTCGGCGACCCCGCGTCCGACACCCTGGACCTGGACGCCGACGCGCTGTTCGCCTGGACCCGCACCCCGGCCGGGCCCTCGCTCTACGCCGCCCTGTCCAAGGAGGAGCAGCGCGGCCTGGAGACCTGGCTGGCCCGGACCGTAGGGCCCGCCGCCCCCACACTGCTCACGCTCGCCGCCGAGGGCCGGGGCAGTGACGCACTGCCGTTGGGCGTGCTCGCCTCGGCAGCCCTGGGCTCACGGTCGGCGGAGGCCGCGGGCTTCGCCCTGGGCACCCTGTTCGGTCCGGCCCTCGCCTCCTTCGACACGCTGCGACCCTTCGCCGACGCCGCCACGGGCGTCCTCACCCGCTGGATCGCGCAGGCCGAGGGACCCACCGCCCCGGCCGCCGCCGCCCGCTCCCGGGTGCTGGCCGTACTCGAACGCGCCGACCGGCTCGCCGCCGACGCACGCCTCACCGATCTGATCCGCGGCGACCGGCTGCTCCCCTCGGGCTACCTGGGACGGCTGCGGGCCCTGGCCGCCTGCCTCGGCAGCCGCGGCGAGGGCGCGACCGCACTCGCCGAGGCAGCCCTGCGCGACCTGGAGGCACACCAGCTCGCCGCGCTGTACACGGAGTCCACCGAGACCGCCCGCACCGCCGTCCGCCTGATGCGCTGGCTCGCCACCGCCCCCGCCTCTCCCGCGACCGTCGGCCAGGCCGTGCAGGAACACCTGGCCTCCTCGGGCTGGGCCGACCTGGCCATCGGCGTTCTAGCGGAGGGAGACGCGTCCCGTGACGCCGCCGTCGGCGAGGCGTACCGGCGGCTGATAGGAGCGGCACGGGAGCGCCGCGCCGCGCTTGACGCCCGTTTCGCCGGCCTCCTCGCCTCCTGGTCCGAGACCGCCTGCCAGCAGGCGAACGGCGGTGCGCTGCTCATCGAGGATGTCCTCGCCAGGACGGCGGCCCCGCTCGCCCAGGGCGGCGGCCGTCCGCTGATCCTCGTCCTGGACGGGATGAGCGCGGACGTCGCCGTGCGGATCGCAGGGGACCTGGACGGCAGGGCATGGACCGAAATCGTGCCCGCCGCCACGAAGGGCACCCTGCCGGTGCGGCAGGCAGCGGTGTCCATGCTGCCGTCGGTCACCCGCGTCAGCCGGGCCTCGCTGCTGAGCGGCCGGCCCTCCGAGGGCGGCCAGGCCGCCGAGCGCACCGGCTTCGCCGCCTTCTGGCGCAAGCGGCATCGCGACGCGCACCTCTTCCACAAGGGGGGGTACGAGGGCCCGCCCGGTCACCGGATCGCCCCCGAACTCGTCCAGGCACTCGCCTCCGACGACATCGTCGCCGTCGTCGTCAACACCATCGACGACGCTCTGGCCGACGGCCGGGAGGGTACCAGCGGGCGCTGGGGCCTGACCGACATCGGGAAACTGCCCGACCTGCTCAACGCCGCCCGCGACTACGGCCGTCCGGTCGTGCTCGTCTCCGACCACGGCCACATCGTCGACCGCACCGAGCGCGGACACCAGCCCGCCGAGGTCACCGGGGTGCGCGGCGCCCGCTGGCGCACCGGCCACCCCGGCGACGGGGAAGTCGCCCTGTCCGGCCCGCGGGTGCTGACCGACGGCCGGCACATCACCGCCGCCTGGCGTGACGACCTGCGCTACACCGCGCGGCAGGCCGGCTATCACGGCGGTGCCTCACTCGCCGAGGTGACCGTGCCGGTGATCACTCTGGTGCCGTCCGGAGGGGCGGTGCCGTCGGGGTGGGTGCTGCTCCCGCCCGAGTCGGCCGAGCCAGCGTGGTGGAAGGAATCCGACACCGCGGCCGCGCCCCGGACGGCGCCCCAGGAAGCCGAGGAGGTGCCCGCCGGCCTCGACGAGCCAAAGGCCGAGTCCGCCCGCAGCGCCACGGCGTCCGGCCGACTCACCCTCGGGCAGCGGACCGTGCGCACCGCCCCCTACCGGACGCAGCGCGAGTTCGTCCGCGCCGCGCCCACCGACAAGGCCGTCGAGGCCGCGCTCGACGCCCTGGACGCCGCGGGCGGGAAGCTGTCGCCTGGAGCGGTGGCCGCGGCGGCCCAGGCCGCCACCGGCAAGTCGCAGCGCAACCCCGCGCGCTTCGCCACGATGCTGGAGCGGCTGCTCAACATCGACGGCTACCCCGTGCTCCAGCTGGTCGAGTCGGGCCGCACCGTGCAGCTCGACCGCGCCCTGCTCAGCCAGCAGTTCCTGTCCCCGGAAGGCACCGCATGACCCGCCCCGCCCTCGACATCAGCGCCGCGCGCCGCCGCGACGTCGTCGACGCGCTGCGGCGCGGCACCGTCCCGCAGGCGGGGCTCGGCCTGTTCGCCGTCGGACTGGAGCGCTTCGAGAGCGCGCTCGACGACGACCTGGCCACCGTCGCCCGTGGCGGGGCCGCCTTCCACGCCCTACGCGGCGAGTACGGCTCCGGCAAGACGTTTTTCGCCCGGTGGCTCGCCGAGCGGGCCAAACGGCGCGGGCTGGCCGTCAGCGAGGTCCAGATCTCGGAGACCGAGACCCCGCTGCACCGGCTGGAGACCGTCTACCGCAGACTCACCGAACGGCTCACCACCGCCACCCACCAGCCGTCCGCACTGCGCGCGGTCGTCGACTCCTGGTTCTACGCCCTGGAGGAGGAGGCGCTGGCCGGAGGCGACGTGGCGGATGACGACGATGAGGCGCTGGCAGCCGCCGTCGACGTGCTCCTGGAACAGCGGCTGGCCTCGGTCGCCCGGACCACCCCCGCCTTCTCGGCAGCACTGCGCGGATACCGGCGGGCCGTGGCGGCCGGCGACGGTGCCCTCGCTGAAGCCCTGATCGCCTGGCTAGGCGGGCAGAAGTCGGTGGCTGCCGCCGCCAAGCGCGCCGCCGGAATCCGCGGCGACCTCGACCATTTCGCCGCCCTCGGCTTCCTCCAGGGCCTGCTCACCGTGCTGCGGGACTGCGGGCACCCCGGACTCCTCCTCGTCCTGGACGAGGTGGAGACCCTCCAGCGGGTGCGCGGCGACGTCCGGGAGAAGTCCCTCAACGCGCTGCGCCAGCTCCTCGACGAGATCGACACCGGACGCTTCCCAGGCCTGTTCCTCGTCATCACCGGCACCCCCGCCTTCTACGACGGGCAGCAGGGCGTACAGCGCCTGGCGCCCCTCGCCCAGCGCCTCGCTACCGACTTCACCACCGACCGGCGCTTCGACTCCCCGCGGGCGGTGCAGCTGCGCCTGCAGGGCTTCGACCTCGCCTCTCTCGGCGAGCTGGGGCGCAAGGTGCGCGACATCTACGCGGCCGACGCCCGCCACCCCTCGCGGCTGGCCGCGCTCGCGGACGACGCCTACCTCGACGAGCTGGCCCGCGCCGTCACCGGCGCGCTCGGCGGCAAGGTCGGCATCGCGCCGCGCCTGTATCTGCGCAAGCTGGTCGCCGATGTCCTGGACCGCATCGACGAGTTCGAGGACTTCGACCCCCGCAGGCACTACTCCCTGACCCTGCACACGGCCGAACTCAGCGACACCGAGCGCAACGCGGCGAGCAGCGCGGCGGACATCTCCCTGGACCTGCCGTGAGCGACCGGGCGTCGGACGGGGGAGGCGAGCGAAGCGACATGGGTGTCCCCGCGGCCGAAGGCTGGGGGAGGCGCGCGCCGGACGCCTTCGACCTGCTCGACCCCGTCCTCGGACACCACATCGTCAACACCCTCTGCTGGCACACCCTGCGCCCCCTGCAGACCGAGGCCGTCGCTCCGCTCCTCGCGGGCGAGGACGCCGTACTGCTGGCCCCGACCGCGGGCGGCAAGACCGAAGCGGCCGTTTTCCCCCTGCTGACCCGGATGAACCGGCGTGGCTGGAAGGGCACCAGCGTGCTGTACGTGTGCCCGCTGAAGGCGCTCCTCAACAACCTGCGCCCGCGCCTGGAGACGTACGCGGGCTGGCTGGGCCGCAGCACGGGCCTGTGGCACGGCGACGTCATCACCTCGCGCCGCCGGCGGCTGCTCGTCGAACGCCCCGACATCCTGCTGACCACACCCGAGTCCCTGGAATCCATGCTGGTCAGCACTCACGTCGACCACCGCTCCTTCTTCAGCGGCCTGCACTCGGTCGTCATCGACGAGGTCCACGCCTTCGCCGGCGACGACCGCGGCTGGCACCTGCTGGCCGTCCTCGAACGCCTGGCGCGCATCGCGGGCCGTCCCCTCCAGCGCGTCGGGCTGTCCGCGACTATCGGAAACCCCACCGAGCTCCTGGGCTGGCTCCAGGGTTCTGGACACGGGCAGCGTCCCGGCCGCGTCATCGCCCCGGACACACGGCCGCTGCATCCCCCGTCAGGAACGACACAGCCAGCCGGAGAGATCGAACTCGACTACGTCGGCTCCGTCGCCAATGCCGCCACCGTCATCGCCGCTCTCCACCGCGGCGAGAAACGCCTCGTCTTCTGCGAGAGCAGGCGCACCGTCGAGGAGCTGGGCGAGCAGCTTCGCCTGCGCGGCGTCACGACCTTCCTCTCGCACGCCTCACTGTCCGTGGACGAACGCAGGCGGGCCGAAGCGGCGTTCGCCGAGGCACGGGACTGTGTGATCGTCTCGACCAGCACGCTGGAACTCGGCATCGACGTGGGCGACCTGGACCGGGTCATCCAGCTCGACGCCCCCCGCACCGTCGCCGCATTCCTCCAGCGACTGGGCCGCACCGGACGCCGCCCCGGTACCAGCCGCAACTGCCTCTTCCTCGCCCTGGACGACGCAGGGCTCCTCGCCTCGGCGGCCCTGCTGCTGCAGTGGTCGCGCAACTGGGTGGAACCCGTCACCCCGCCTCCCGAGCCCCGTCATCTCGTCGCCCAGCAACTGTTGGCCCTGTGCCTGCAGGAACACCAGGTCGGCGAGAATCTGTGGCAACCGTGGTGGGGCGGTATCGGCCCCTTCGGCCCCGGAGCCTCACCCGTCGTCCGGCATCTGGTGGAACACGGCTACCTCGACCAGGACTCGGGCCTTCTGTTCATCGGCCCGCAGGCCGAACACCGCTACGGGCACCGCCATTTCATGAACCTGACGGCAGTCTTCACTGCCCCACCCGAGTTCACCGTCCTCAACGGCCGCAACGAGATCGGCCGCACCGACCCCGACCTGCTCACCGAGGAGGTCCAAGGTCCCCGCAGGCTCCTGCTGGCCGGACGAAGCTGGCAGGTCACCCATATCGACTTCAGTCGGCGCCGCTGCTTCGTCACCCCGGCCGACGAGGGCGGGCGGGCCCGGTGGAACGGCTTCGGCGCCGAGCGGATCCTCTCCTTCGAGCTGACCCGCGCCGCACGCGACGTACTCCTCGGTCAGGACCCGCCCCTACGCCTCACCGGGCGGGCCACTGCACGCCTCGCGCAAGCCCGTCAGGTGCACCTGGACACGGTGCATCCCGGAGGCACCGTCATCGCTCGCCGCCCTGACGGCGACGTCCGCTGGTGGACCTGGGCCGGTCACCGTGCAAACGCCACCCTGGCCGCCACACTGCCCATGGCCGTCTCACCTCACCGCCGGGTCAACGCCCAGTGGATCAGGCTGCGGGACGACCTCACCGCGGAGGACTGGGCGAGCGCCGTTGTGGACGCGAAGGAGGGCCTAAGCCTGCCTGAGGTCGATGGGTACGCCCTACGAGGCCTTAAATTCAGCGAAGCCCTTCCGCCCAGGCTGGCGGAGGCCACTCTTGCCGCCCGCACTGCGGACGAAGAAGGCGCCCGCCTCACGCTTGCCGAGCCCATACGGTTCACCACTCTTCCGCCCAAGAACTGATGGCGGAGAGACACCCCGCACCCCGCAGATAGCAGAAAGCGCATGCAGTCAGAACAACATTCCTTGTCATGAGCATCTCCGCCGGTCCGATGCCATTAGACGCCCGCGAACTGGATTGCGAAGTGGCACAGATTCTTCAGCTCCAGCCTGTGCATCATTCGTGGACCAGACCAGGAAGTCATGGGGGCGACACAGCTTCCGATCTGGTCTTTCTCGCCGTCGAGAAAGGCCCTCCGGAGTCCCTCAGGCGAATCGACTGTAAGGCGAGTAACGCGTGCCTGCGATCTACAGATGAGTGGCCGCTTCAGGGGTCATCATGGGCTGCCTTTCCGTCGCATCTCGATGAGAGGATCCGTCAGTGAAGTCACTTGCCTGGCAAGGCCTTGTCCAACAAACTTCCCACCTGATCGCTTACCTGCGGTGCCACCAACTTCAATACACCCAAAGCAATCAGGCTCACCTTCAGGCTCAGCTCGGCCGGTGAGCCATGCACCGGAGGCACCATAGGAAGCACAATGCCGGCTGCAATGAGAACGACCGGCGGCCAGATGCGGGCCCAGGCTCGCCCCAACAAGGTCCGGGTAGGCACCTCTTCCGGCGCGCATGCCAGTAGAGCACCACGGTCCCCGGCAAGTAGGGCGTCGAGGGTCACCAGAAGTGAATCAACCACAGCATCGATGTCGGCTCCCTTATAAGCCGTCACCAAGGGACGTTCGTAATCCCTGAAGACCTCGGCTATTCGTACGGCCTCGCCTTTCAGTATGCGGCGTAGACTTCGGCTCCGAGCTGGAGTGTTGTAGCGGAGCGCGAGCACTATTTCAGCCTTGGCGGCGATTACTTCGAGCTCTAGGCACCACGCGCGCACTTCCCTCGCAGATCCAAATCGGTCGCGATTCTTGGCGATGCGTGCTGTTGTACTGACTACCGCCAGCGCCAGCCCGTCGTAGGGTTTGCAACGCTCGTCAAACCGCCGCCCCTGCCAGAATACCTCGAGAGTACTGAGGAACTGAATCATCAACAGAACGAGGCATACTGCGTCCCAGCCCCACAGAAGCGGCCATCCATCCTGCCGTGCGTCGATATCACCCCACTCCGAATAAGTGAAGATGAGAGACGTCATGGGGAGTGCCACCATGCCCAGCACAGCCAGCCCTGCCGGCCCGCGCCTCTGAACGTAAGTCGGTAGGACTCGCAGAACGAGAAGCACGACGAGGAGGAGAATCCCCGCTCCGCCCGCGAACAGCAAGAAATGCAGACAGAAGTCAACGGGGTGCAGCTTCCACGCTCGTGCACCGAAGGCGGCTAGAGCAACTGCAAGTACGGCGCCTACGCCCAGCAGTCGGGGGGCATCGAGTATGAGAGTTGGGTAGCCGTCGGCATACCGGTACCGGCGTGACGCTCTAAGCACTTCCGTTCGCAGCGAGGCTCTGCGGACCGGGTCTGCGATTGGAACGGCATCGAACGAGGCGAGGTCTTGCGACACTTGGCCACGCAAAGCTGTGGCGACACTGATAACTGCCTGTCGCGCGCGCAAGGTGAGGTCCACGGTGGCTCCGTCTCGGGGAAGGGAGCCTACCTTGCTCCACTCGTCGAGTGCCCCCGGGCCTACTGGGCGGGTACCCAGCTGTCCGGCAGAGCATGACCTCCTGGGTGAGTCTTCACGCTCGTCCCCACGCCCCAACGGGCTGAGCGGCAGTGCCGCTGAACAGTCTCATCAAACAACTGACCCTGACCCGCCGGCTTTCCGAGACCGGGCGTCGAGGTTGAGTCCCCCCCACGCCTTACTGCCCCGATCCCCAGCCGTTGCCGGGCATGCTTGCGCTGGCCACCGAGGCGAACTGGTACGGGTGCTCGCAGAGTTGCACTCAGTCACCCCCTCGCGTGGTAATCTCAGAAGTGTCAGTTTTGCAAGATTGAGGTGTGCTCGTGAGCGTGATCATCCGTATAAACATCCCCGGCGCCACCGTCGAGACCAGGACCGTCGGCAGTGACGTGCATATCGACATCAGCCAGGAAGGAGAGGTGGGCAGTCCCGCAACACAGACGACACCAGGAGGACTAGCCCCCATGATCGAGTCTGGCGATCTGAAGGCGGGCGAGGTGCTCTTCTGGTCCCGGCCCCGTCTCGGCGTCCGCCACGAGGCCACAGTCTTGCCTAACGGCTGGCTGTCGTTTGAAGGTAAGCCGTATCGAACTCCGTCGGGAGCAGCTGTGGCCGCCGCCGGGTCACAGGCGGACGGCTGGACCGCGTGGAGGCGAGAGCGTGATGGCGTGATCATCGGCTCTCTCCGCAGGGCGCATTAGACCAACTGCCCGTGACGGGATCCGGCCGTAGAGGGCGCCAGTCAACCTGCAGCACACCGGGCGACCTCCTGAGCCCCATCACGGACCGATAACAGGAGGGCAAAGCAGGCAGCCCACCCCACCGGGTGACGCCAATCTAATTCCAGGTTGAGCCCGAGGTGAGCTCAACTCTTAATTTAGTTAGTTAGACTAAGTAAATTCACCAATGGCTTCAACTTTGCGCAATTTCAAAAGATGACGGGAAGGGAAAACCGATGCGTAAAAGCTGCCTTCGAATCATTAGCGAGGCACTAAGGACGGGGGACGGGACACTTCGCCTTGTGTTTCTGATGATCACGGGGGTCACCTGCACTGCCATGCTGGTTGCCGTGTGGGCTGTCGCAAGGCTCACCGGATTGGTCTAGACCGACCCTGCCGGTCAACCATCTAATCTGGCACCTGTTGGCCCTGGGCGCACCCGTGACAGCCCTCCGTTCCGCCGTTCTTCTGAGCGGCGGAACGCTTGGGCACTAGGCGCTACTGGACGCTGGACCATCCGTGGACCGATCTCAGTCTTCTGACCTCTTCGGAGGCCTTGACCAGCACTTTCTCAGCGACCCGAAAGGCCCTCCGGAGCCGTGTGCGCCGTGACCTCCAGGTTCCGAAGTAGCCGCGAAGACTGGTGGACGTTGCGGTCTTTCTTGGCCCGTGGAAGGGCATGGGCCAGGCGACGTTCGGGCGTGGGACGGGACGGGTATGGGCTCGTCTTCATCTCTACCGAAGCTGACTTTGCCGTTCTAGAGACCGCTCAGCTTTAGGTGTCACGCCTCTATCGCGAAGCCCACGAAACGTGACCACTCCTTGCGGCCGACGGTGAAGTGGGGGCGTGTCACGTCTTTGGAGTCCCGTACACGTATGGCGTGTTCGGTGATGGCGATCTCGATGCAGCTGTCCCCCTGGCTGCCGCTGTAGCTGGACTTGAACCACGCCAGTTCCGGCCTCACGCTCATAGCTCTCCTCGGAGTCGCTCCAGCAGGCCCCGCGAGTCCTTGGCGTTCAGGGCCTGCGAGCGCAGTGTGTCATAGCGCTGGCAGAGCAGGCTCACCTCTTTCACGTCGGAGATCAGACGGCCGTTCTGCTGCCCCTCGGAGTACCCGAGCCGTTGCCCCCTTGGAGTCTCCAGCAACTGCAACGGGCCATCCAGGCAGGCATGCAATCCGGCTTCCAGCGGCACCACTTGAAGCGTCACATTCCTTGGCTCAGTCAGCTCCAGCACATGGTCGAGCATCTGCCGCATCTGGTCCGGATCGCCGAACCGACGTCGGAAGACGTGCTCTTCGACGATGAAGCTGAACGGCGTCGTCGGCCGGTCGAACAGCATGCGCTGTCGCTCCATGCGCCGGGTCATGAAGTCCTCCAGCAGGCTGTCGGGGGCCACCGGAACGGTGCCCTCGAACACCGCCCGCGCATACCCCTCCGACTGCAGCAGCCCCGGTACCAGCCGGCATTCGTACGTGCACAGGCTCACCGCGACCCGTTCCAGGCGGGCCCATTGGCGGAACCAGGCCGCGAGGCCGACGTCCCCGCGTCCGCGTGTCACGTACTTCGACGACTTTCGCAGGGCTCCCGTGTTGCCCAGCGCCTCCTCGGAGCGCTCCACCAGGGCCACGTCGGGCATGCGACGCCCCAACTCCACCGACTCCACCGTGTGTTTGGAGAAGCTCACCAGGTTCGCGAACTCGGTTCTGCTGTAGCCCGCGTGCTCGCGCAGGGCCTGCATGACCGCGCCGAACGTGCGCAGGCTGTCCGAGGGGTCGGGCTCCCGGTCCGACTCGCCGTGCGGCGCGTTCTCGTCGTCCATCACCCCGCCGCCACCTCCCTTTCCGTACCCGCGCTGTGCGCCGCCGTGCCCGCCTGAGGGCACCCAGCGTGACGTACGCGCAGGCGTACCGTCCACGGAACGTGTCCGTACGTTGACGTACCGTACGGGCCGTGCGTCTGGCACTCGCCCCCGCGCAGCCGTCACGGTGGCCTCATGAGCACAACCACGCCCCGACTCCCCGCGGACGTCCACGCATTCGCCCAACTGCTGTCGTCCACCCGCCGCGGGGCCCGACTCGCCCGGCTCCTCGCCGTCGAGCAGCTGCGTACGTGGCCGGTGTCAGCCGGCGTCACCGAGCGCGCCGAGCAGATCGTGGCCGAACTCGCGGTCAACGCCGCCCTGCACGGTCGCGTCGGCAGCCGCGACTTCCGGCTCGCCCTCACCCTCGACACAGCGGCCGGGCTGCTCCGTATCGCCGTCACCGACGCCCGGGGCGAGTGCCGGCCGTCGCCGCCGGCGGAGGGCCCCACATCCCTGGACGCCGAGTCCGGACGCGGCCTGCTCCTGGTCGACGCCCTCGCCGACCGCTGGGGTGTCGAACCGTATCCGCCCGGCGGCAAGACGGTCTGGGCCGAGTGTGACTTCGTGGCCCCGGTCTGCCCGGGGGGCGCTCGTCGGGCGGCCGCTACCCACACGTCCGGCAGGGAGAGGACCGTCGAGTAGACCCGGATGTCCCCCGGGTCGGTGGTGGAGATCATCACGGTGGACGGCCACCGGGCACATCTCCCCCCGCGCTGTGTGCGGTTCAAAGCCCCTGCCGACCTCCGCGTGGCGGTGTGATCCAGAGCAACAGCCAGGAGTTGCCCCAATTCGGCAGGGGCTGCCTGGACCAAAGCACCACGATCGCCCGTCCGGAAGTCACGGCAACGCTGACGCAGATCCATGAGAACGCGCCGAACGCGGAGACCGTCCAGTGACCGAGCCTCGGCGGTGCAGATGACGACGCCCTTGCGGGCGATGCCGTGGGGCGCTCGGCCCGCCGGGCGGGGCAGTTAACCAAGCAAGGATTTCAACCGCCCGCGAGGGCGAACAGTTTGATGAAGACCAGGTTGGAATCGGTGGTGAGGTCCACGGGTTCGTCGAGGGCCTCGACCTGGCGGTCGGCGGTCAGTATGAAGAAGCCGTTGGTCAGGAAGGCCTTCTCGGCTATTTCGGCCTGGCGTTGCCAGTCGATGGGGCGGGGCTCGGGGAGTCGGTAGCCGTTCAGGTCCGTTTCGGCGTCGTCGGGACGGACGAGGCCGTTGAAGCGGTTGGTCGGGCGGGCGTTGTGCCGGGCGACCTCCTCCCGGACCCGGAGCCTGATCAGCTCCCGTACGGTCATCCGTTCCGGCAAGCCGGTGACCTCCCACTCGCTGAGCGGCTTGCCCGTCGCGGTCTCGTCCCGGAACGTCACGGTGGCCATCAGGCACCTCGCTCGATCTGCGTGAGGATGGACTCGTCGGTGATCGCGGTGTCGGCCGCGAGCAGGAACGCCTTGCTGAGGATCAGGGACAGCCGCTCGTCCTCGAACGGCAGGAAGACCTTGCCGACGCCCTTGCCGCGTGACGGGACGATGCACAGGTACCTGTCGTCCGGTTCCATGAGGATGTTGGACGAGCCCAGGTGGATCCGGTACGTGCCCAGGTCCCCGCGGACCACCAGGAAGCGGCCTTCGAGCGAGCACCGGCCGGCGATCCTCAGGCGGGGCAGGATGCGTTCCAGCGCCTCGCGGCGGATCTCGGCGCTCGCCGTCAGCGCGCCGAACGTGGCCGTCCGCCAGTAGCCGGTGTAGCGGTCCTCGCCCCGGTCGGTCCAGTCGGGATCAGCGGCGATCGAGGTCACGCCCACGAACAGGTCGATGTCGCGCATCGCCTCGCTGAAGACCAGCGGGGGCACCTCCGCAAGCGGGACCTCCCGCCAGCGCCGGCCGTCCCGCCGCTCGAAGCGGACCTGGTCCGTCGCGGCGTGTTCGGGCGCGTAGCCGCCGTCGTCGTCGGCCGCGGGCTCGTGGTGGAAGCGAGCCCGCCACTGGCCGTCGTCGAACTCGGCCCGCGCCTGTCCGTCGTGGCCGCCGTCGTGGCGGCCGAGGAAGTTGGCCTGCCAGCCTCGTTCCTTGAACAGCGCGTAGAGCTGCCGGTAGTGGACGATGTGGGCGGCGAACCGGTTGGAGTAGACGCCGGTCTCCTCCTCCGCCGGGGTGAGCAGGTAGATCTCACGGAAGGCCTGTTTGAACGGCTGCCGCAGCCGCTCGGCGACGAGCCGCTCCCGCCACGCCTTGATGTCGTGCGCGTGCGCCCGGATCGGATGCCACAGCCGGACGCGCTCGGGCTCGCCGGGCGGCTCGGCCGCCGGTGCCACCGCACGCCACTCGCCGTCCGCGTCCCCGGCGCTCCGGAACTCCCAGATCAGGCCGCGGACGAGGACGCCGGTGACCGGATGGTCGCGGTAGTGGCGGCACCACTCGTCGTACGGCCACTCGCGCCCGGCCGACATCAACGCCTCGACGCGGGCCCGCTCCCCCGACAGCGTCCCCCGCACCGCCTTGGCCAGGTCCTTCAGCTCCCTCAGCTCGTTCGGGAAGCCCTCCTTCACCGCCACCGGGGCCGTACGGGACGTCCGCCCGTCGGGACGCGTGAAGGTGAGCCGTACGGTCGTCGCGTCCTCGATCGCCACCCGTACCCGGTGTCCGCCCAGCTCCCGTTCCAGCGAACCGTCCGGAGCCAGGCCGTGGTCCGGGACGCTGCGCTCGACGAGCTGCTCCGCCGTGATGCCCTGCTTCCCGGCCGCCGTCACCAGCGCGGTGTCGAGCTGCTTGCGCAGCGCCCGGTGCTTGATCCGGATCCGCAGCCGCCACAGGGCCTCCAGTGAGGCCGGATCGCCGGTCTCGGCCAGCGCGTTGATCGCCGCGCCCGCGAGCTTGGGATCCTCGATCACGCCGGTTCCGGCCGCGCCGGTCCTCAGCGCGAGCGCGCCGAGGTGCCGCACCGCGGCCGGGCCGCCGGTCAGCGCGGCCGCCCAGAGGACACCGCGCGCCAGGTCCCCGTCGTTCTGGTGGACGACGTAGTGGTAGTGGTAACCACCGCCGATCCAGCCGGTGTGCGGACCGCGTTCCCTGCTGCACAGCGGCTCGCCCTCGGCCAGGGCCCGCAGGACGTCGGCCAGGACCTCCTGTGCCGACGCCGCCTGTGCGAGTTCGAGGCACGTCCGCCGCCACCGCTGCGCGGGGCGCGGGCCCGAAAGGCTAGCCATGTGCCGCAGGAGATCCGCCAGTTGGGTCGTCGGTGACACCTTCGCGCGGTCGTTCAGCGGGGCGGCCCAAGGAGCGTGGGCGGGGATCAGTCCCTCGGGTATGGACTCCTCCTCCACGCTCGCGAGCAGTGCGCGCAGGCGCTTGGCGAGCTGTCCCCGTCGGCGTGCGGCCACATCCGTCTCCATGAGCTCGGTGTGCGCGTGCCGCAGCCAGGGCAGGACCGCGCGGCGGCCGTCGGCGTCGAGTTGCTCGGCGGCCCGCAGCACCGGCCCCAGCGCATCGGCGAACCAGTGACCCATGTCGTACTCGGTGGCCCGGAGCAGCATCACCGCGACCTCGTCGGGCGTCCAGCCGCGCAACCGCGAGACCAGGGACGCGAGCTCCCTGTCGTACCGCCAGAAGGTCGTGTGGTCGAAGCAGGCTGCCAGCATCAGGCACAGGGCCGCGGCCCTGCCCTCCTCGTCCGAGCAGGCCGCGAGCCGCCCGTCGATCTCGGCCCGGGTCGCTGCGTGTATCGCCTGGATCCGCTCGAGTGTGTCCGTTCCCCGCAACGCCGTCGAGGCGTCCCACCGGGGCTCCGTCCGCTGACGTTCCAGCAGTTCGACGAGCCGGCGGGCGCGGTCGAGCGCGGCAAGCCTCACGTCGTCGAGCGAGTCATGTCTGCGGGATGCGGCCGCCAGGGTTTCGTACAGCATGGCGGGATGATGACAGGGGGGACTGACAACGCGATCAATCCGCGGGCTGCTCACGCCTGTTGGTTCCCTAGTCGGCGGTGACGCCCCAGTAGGCGATCCGTGCGGGGCTGCCGTCGCGGTAGAGCACCGTGCAGTTGCCCTGGGCGCGGTTCGGGAAGTCCAACAGTTCGGAGCGAGGGCGGCGTCCCACTCCTCGTAGGTGGGCCGGCGGACGGCGCTGGCAGCGCACCCGGGCGCACCCGCGCGAGCCCGGTCGGCAGGTCTTCGGGCGTCGCGGGTCACGGCTGGGGAGTTCCGGTGCGCAATGCCGTCAGGACTCGGGTTCTGAGGTGGTCGGTGCCCAGGAGGAGGATGGGGAGGACCAGGAAGGGGAGTACCTGTCCCGCGCCGGAGAGGTCGCCCAGGAAGAGGGCGCCGGCTATCAGGGTCAGCATGGCCAGGAGTGAGAGGCCTCCCACCCAGTAGTCCCGGCGCTGGTGGGGGACCGGCATGATCAGCCCTCCCTCGTAGTCGGGCATGTCCTCCTCGTCCAGCAGGGACAGCCAGCGCTCGCTCATCAGTCTGTCCAGCAGTGTGCCCAGCAGGCGTACCGTCTCGGGGAGGCTGTGGTGGCCCTCGCGGAGTACGGCTCCCGCGGATTCCCGCAGCGCGTTCTGGACCCTCGCGACGTGCCTGCTCATGTCGCTTCGCCAGTCGTCCGACTCCCAGTAACGGACGTACTCGCCGAGTTCCGAGCAGAGCCGCGTGATCGCGGCGTCTATCGCGAGGGGGCCTTCACCGCGATCTCGCCTTGCGGCCTCGTAGCAGGTCTGGAGCGCTGTTGTGCATCTCCACAGGCAGTGATTGGCCCCTTCTCGTTCGTTCAGTCTCTTCACGAATCGCCTCTCGGTCAGGGCGGCGGCCAGGCAGCCGGTCAGGCCTCCCCAGTAGAGCCCCTCGGACGAGGGGGAGGCGGGCATCGCGTTGTAGACGATCAGCGTGGTGACGGCCAGCAGCAGGGGGATCGTGTCCCACACCCGCTGCACTCCCTGAAAAGCGTTGAGCGTGGCCACTCGGTGGCGCCATTCGGTGAGTTCGCCTCCGCTGCGCAGCATCGGCGTGTCCGCGGAGCCGAAATACCTTCTGACGGCGGTGGCTTGGCGGTAGGCCGCCATGTCGCCGGTCACCAGGCGGTACGGCCATGACTCCCGCCTCGGGCGGCGTTCGGTCCGGCGGTAGACGGCCTTCCGGACTTCCTTCAGCGCCAGCGTCATGGCCGCTACCGAATAGATCGCTGTCTGCGCGAGGGCGCTCGTGAAATCGACTACGTCGTCGGCGTTGTGCCAGTCCATGAGCGGCCCTCCCCCGTGTCGCCGCTCACATGCTGGCACGGGGGTGGTTCTCGGGGTGCGGAATCGTGCGGCCGGGCCGTTGCGGGAGCAGCATGCGGTTGTGGGCGTGACGGGGGCGGCCGGCGTCATCCGGTCGGCACCCCGCGTCCGGGGACGTCGTCCGGGACGTCGTGTGCGCGGGCGTGGGCAGGAATCCCGGGATTCCGTACGGCGTCGACGTCGCCACCGGGCGGCAGCGCTGGAAGTCCGCCTTCGGGTCCGGCATCGCATCGGCCGGTCTCACCGTCGCCGGGGGGCTGGTCCATCTCGGGGTGGACGGGCGCTCGTTCGCGGTGGATGCCGGGAGCGGTCACCGGCGGTGGAAGTCCGGCATGGGGAAGGGAGGCGTCAACTCCCGCTCGGTCCCGGCGGTTTCCGGGTCCGCGGCGTACATCAGCGGATACGGCGCCGTGTACGCCGTGGCTGCGAAGGGGTGGTCCCGGATCGCTGGTCCCGTCCGGCAGGGCGCGGCTCCGTTCGCACGGAGCCGCGCCACACCCTGGGGGCCCGCGGGGCCCCAAGGACCGGCATCAGGCCGCCAGGTGGATCTCCGTGCCCGGCGCGGTGTCCCCGTACGCGGCCACGACCAGGTTGAGCTGGCGCTGCATGTACCAGGTGTTGAGGCCGAAGACGAAGGTCAGGAAGGTGCTCGCGGCGGGGCTGCAGGTGACCGGGAGGCCGGCCGCGCGCTGGGCGTTGGCGATGGCCTTGCCGGTGTTGTGGAAGGAGATCAGCGGGGCGATCAGCGTCCAGCCCAGGAAGATCATGACCAGCAGGCTGCCGGTCGGGTTGAGCACGCGGCGCCGGTCGAACTCCTGCAGCTCCTTGTGGATCTTGTAGTACCAGACCAGCTGGTAGATGCCGAGGGTGACCAGCGGCAGTCCGAGCCACACCGCGACCGGGCCGCGGCGCTTCATGGCCAGGCCGGTCGGGCGGACGGAGACGGCGGCGCCGGCGGCGGGCGCGACGGCGCCTCCGGCCGGGGCGACGGCGCCGGGGGCGGTCTCGGCGGTGACCTTGATGTCGTCCATGAGTTGAGCTCCGTTTTGGTGACCTTGGTTACAGGTGGAGCAGCTTCGCAGATCAAGTAAAGTTTTTGTGAAGTCAGTTGTCCGTTTGTGATCGTTCGTCATGCGATCGTGATCAAGTTCGCTCAACCCGAGGACCCGTTCGGCCCTCCCGTAGGGCCCCGCGGCCCACTCCCCCGCCGGTCCGGCGCCGCCACCGTCGCAGTGCGAGGAGGAGGTGTGTTCCGTGGCTGACGCGGTGTTCGTCGACGCCGGTGCGCTGCTTGCCGACGCCGTGGGCGCCCGGCACGTACTGAGGGGCCCGGCGATCGCCGAGGAGTACGGCGGTGACGAGTCGTTGGCCGTAGCGCGGCGGGCGCCCGCGTACGTCGTCCGGCCCGCCTCCGCCGCCGACGTCGCGGACGTGCTGAGGGTCGCCGGGGAGCGGCGGATTCCCGTGACCGCGCGCGGCGCCGGGACGGGGATGTCGGGAGCATGCGTGCCCGCGCCGGGCGGGATCGTCGTCTCGTTCGAGCGGATGAACCGCGTGCTGGAGGTGGACGCGGTCAATCACGTGGCCGTCGTGCAGCCCGGCGTCAGCCTGGAGGCGCTGGACCGGGCCACCGCCTCGGCCGGGCTGTGTTACCCGGTGCGGCTGGGCGAACCCTCGGCCAGCGTCGGCGGGACCATCGCCACCAACGCCGGCGGGACGCACGCCGTACGCCACGGGATCACGCGGCACCATGTGCTCGGCCTGGAGGCGGTGCTCGCGTCCGGCGCGATCGTGCGCAGCGGGGGCAAGTACGTGAAGACGTCCGCCGGTTACGACCTCACGCAGCTGCTCGTGGGCTCCGAGGGCACCCTGGCCCTCGTGACCGAGGCGACGCTGCGGCTGCGGCCCAGGGCCGGGCGTTCGGCCACCGTGCTGACCGCGTTCGGGTCGGAGGAGGACGTCTTCCGGGCGGTTCCGCCGCTGGCGGGCGGAAGTTCCGGGCCGCACGGAGGCCCCGGGCCAGGCGGAGGCCCCGGGCCAGGCGGAAGGCCCGGGCCAGGCGGAGGCTCCGAGTCGGGTGGGTGCCCCGAGCCGGTCGCGTTGGAGTACGTCGACCTGCTGGCCATGGCGGCGATCGCCGCGGACGGCCCGGAGGGGGCTGCCGGACTTGGCGGCCCCGAGGACGTCCGTCTCGCCGCGCTCGGCTATCTGCTCGTCGTGCTGGAGGACCGCTCCGCCTCGCGGCTGGAGGAGGACGTCGAGACGGTCGCCGGGCGGCTGCTCGAACTCGGCGCCCTGGACGTCTCCGTACTCCCCGCGGGCGCGGCCAGGAAGCTGGCCGAGGCGCGTGAACGCGCCTTCTGGACGGCGAAGGCGGCCGGCGCCGACGACGTCGTGGACGCGGTCGTGCCGCGCGGGGCGCTGCCGGTGCTGCCGGCCGCCGCCCGCGCCGCCGCCGAGGACACCGGGTCGCTGGTGACCGGCTGCGGCCACGCCGGGGACGGCAACGTGCACCTGTCGGTCTTCCAGCCGGACCCGGTCCGCCGCGACGAAGTGCTGCGCCGGCTGTTCCGCGCGGCCGGGGAGCACGGCGGCGCGGTCTCCGGCGAGCACGGCGTGGGGCGGGCCAAGAAGCCGTACTTCCTGGAGCTGGAGGACCCTGCCAAGGTGGAGTTGATGCGCGGGATCAGGCTCGCCTCCGATCCGCACGGCATCCTCAACCCCGGTGTCCTCCTCGGTTCCGGCCGGTCTCCTCAGGGACGGAAGTGAAGTGACGTGAACGGTGCCGAAGCGGTCGTCGCCTCCCTGCGTGCGAGCGGGGTGGAGGTGTTCTTCGCCAACCCCGGGACCTCCGAGATGCATCTGGTCGCCGCGCCGGACGCGGAGCCGGGCGCGCGGGCCGTGCCCTGCCTGTTCGAGGGCGTGGCGACCGGGGCGGCGGACGGGTACGGGCGGATGACCGGCCGGCCCGCGGCCACCCTGCTGCACCTGGGGCCCGGACTCGGCAACGGCCTGGCCAACCTGCACAACGCGCGCCGCGCGGCCACCCCGCTCGTCAACCTCGTCGGCGACCACGCGACCCACCACAAGCCCCTCGACGCCCCGCTCGAGTCGGACATCGACGCGGCGGCCGGCACCGTCTCCGGCTGGGTGCGGCGCTGCCGGGACGTCCGTACGGCGGGTGCGGACGCCGCCGCGGCCGTCTCCGCCGCCACGGCGGGGCGCGGCCGGGTGGCCACCCTCATCCTGCCCGCGGACGTCTCCTGGTCCCCGGGGGCGGCCGCCGCCGGCGCGGTACCGCCGGTGTCCCGGCCGACGACCGGCCCGTCGGCTGACGCCGTTGCCGGGAACGCCGTACCGGACGACGCCGTGGCCGAAGTCGCCGCCGCCCTGCGCGGTGGCGAGCCCGCCGCGCTCCTCCTCGGCGGTCCCGCCCTGCGCGAGCCGTCGCTGCGCGAGGCGGCCCGCGTCGCCACCGCCTCCGGTGCGCGACTGCTGTGCGAGACCTTCCCGGCCCGGCTCGAACGGGGCGCGGGCCTGCCCGCCGTGGAGCGGCTGGCGTATCTGCCCGAGGGCGCGCTGGCCCAACTCCGGGGCGTGCGGCACCTGGTGCTGGTCGGGACCCGCTCCCCGGTGTCCTTCTTCGCCTACCCGGGGACACCGGGCCGGCTGGTCCCGGAGGACTGCCAGGTGTACGACCTCATCGGGCCCGACAGCGACGTACGCGGCACGCGGGAGGCGCTCACCCACCTCGCGGACCGCCTCCCTGGCACCCAGAGCACCCCGGCCACGCCCGACCCGGCTGTGCCACCACCGCCGACCGGCCCGCTCACCGGTGAGACGGTCGCCGCCGCCGTGGGAGCACTGCTGCCCGAGGGCGCGGTCGTCGTGGACGAGGCGAACACGTCCGGGCTCTGGCTGCCCGCGGCCACCGCCGGCGCCCCGCGCCACGACTGGCTGTGCCTCACCGGGGGTGCGATCGGGCAGGGCCTGCCGCTGGCCGCGGGCGCCGCGCTCGCCTGTCCCGGGCGGCCGGTGGTGTGCCTGGAGGCGGACGGCAGCGCGATGTTCACGCCCCAGGCGCTGTGGACCCTGGCCCGCGAGGGCCTGGACGTCACGGTCGTCGTGTACGCCAACTCCTCCTACGCGATCCTGGAGATGGAGTACGACCGGCTGATCGCGCCCTCCGGGGCGGCGACGGGCGAACCGGGAAGCGGGCCGGGATGCGGGCCGGCCCGCCGGGACCTGCTCGACCTCTCGCGGCCGGCGCTGGACTGGGCCGGGATCGCGCGGAGCATGGGCGTGCCGGCCGCACGGGCCACCACCGCCGAGGAGTTCACGGCCGAGTTCGCCAGGGCGCTCGCCGAGCCCGGCCCGCACCTCGTGGAGGCGCGCGTACCCGCGCTGTTCGGGCCGCCGTCACGGACCGGCGCACCCAGCACCCCGAGCACCCCGAGCACCCCGAGCGTGCCGTAGGTCACGTGCGCCGGCTCACGTGACCCGGGGCACGTGCCCTGGGTCACGTGCGCTGCGTCACCGTGCCCGAGGTCACACGGCATCACATCCTCCGCGTCCCCCAATTCGCCCCGCACACAAGCGGATCACGGTCCGATCCACCCCGGCACCCGAGTGACCCGGCGCACACGTCCACGCCACCATTCGCCCAACTCCGTGTGTAGAAACGCCGATTAGGGGTATTCGTACACGCGTCCTGTTTGCGGCCCTCGTCTAATCCCATGGTTTTTCGCTCGTTCGCCCCTTTCACTCGAAATGGTCCGCGATACGACACTTCGGGTAACAGGAAGCTGCACGGTATGTCCCATTCGTCCGAGATGCCGCAAATCCCCATCAACCCCCACACAGTTACCGCCGCCGAGGTGGTCCCCGGCGATCTGCTCGCCCTGACGCAGGCCGAGGCGGAGCAGCGGCAGTGGTGTGTCGTGATGCACACGCTGCCGGAGTCGCCCGAGACGATCCGCGTGACGCTGCGGCCGCCGCTCGGTGGCCCGGACCACGACGAGGTGCTGGAACGGGGTCAGCAGGTGGTGGTCGCGGGCCGGCGGGTGGACGCGGCGGCGGTGCCGTCCGTGTCGTCGCCGCGGCTGGACGCCGTGACGTTCCGGGACGGGGACCGGGTGACCCGGCTGCGCGCCGTGGACCCGGAGGGCGTCGAGGTGACGTACCAGCGGCGGTGGGGCGTCTGGCACCAGGACCTCGACGCGGTCGCCGCGGGCGGCGCCGAGACCGTGTCCGACGACGTCGTACGAGGGTGGGCCGCGGACGCGGACCACAAGGGCTACGTCGTACGGCACCACGCGCGCCCGGCGCGCGAGACCGTCCCGGCCGCACCGCGGCGGGTCGTCGTGACCGGGCTCGGCGCGATCACCCCGCTCGGTGTCGGGGTGGACGAACTGTGGCAGGGGCTGCTCGACGGGCGGCACGGGATAAGGGAGTTGGAGGACGAGGAGTTCGACGGCCTGCCCGTGCGGGTCGCGGGCCGGGTGCCCGTGGACCCCGCCTCCCTGCTCCCCCGGGCCGCCGCCCGCCGGATGAACCGGGCCGCGCAGATGGCCGTGCTCGCCGCCCGTGAGGCATGGGCCGACGCCGGTTTCACGGCCGGCGGGACCGTCGAGAGCGGGCTCGACCCGGAGCGGGTCGGGGTCAGCCTCGGGGC
>NZ_BMVJ01000007.1:192866-199940 GCF_014650655.1 Streptomyces anandii JCM 4720 | reverse complement strand
CATCCTCGGCGACGCCTCGATCCTGGTCGGCGGCGACCGCAAGCTGCGCGAGAAGGGGCCGCGGGGTGTGTCGCCGCTCACCACACCCATGACGGTGCCCTCCCAGGCCGCCTCCCAGGTCTCGCTGGACCTGCACATCACCGGCGAGGCGCGGACCGTGACCAGCGCCTGCGCCTCCGGCACCGAGGCGATCGGCGAAGCCATCGACCGCATACGGTACGGCCGTGTCGACGTCGCCCTCGCCGGCGGCGCCGAGGCGGTCGTCACACCGGCGATCATGGCGTCCTTCTCCGCCATGCGCGCCCTGTCCGACCTCGGGCTCGAGGACGGCGACTCGCCCTCACGGCCCTTCGCCAAGGACCGCGCCGGGTTCGTCAACGGCGAGGGCGCGGGGCTGCTCGTGCTGGAGTCCGAGGAGCACGCGCTCGCCCGCGGGGCCCGGATCTACTGCGAGGCCGCCGGGTGGGGGCTGTCGGCCGACGCCCACCACATGGCCGCGCCCGACCCCAGCGGGAGCGGGGTCGCGCTGGCGCTGCGGCGGGCCGTGCGGGACGCCGGTGGGCACGTCGTGGACGTCGTGCACGTCAACGCCCACGCCACGGCCACGGTCGAGGGCGACCTCGCCGAGGCCGGCGCCCTGCGCGCCGTGCTGGGGCAGCCGGGCGTGCCGGTGACCGCGCTGAAGGGTCACCTCGGGCACCTCCAGGGGGCCGCGGGCGGTGTCGAGGCGGTCGCGGCCGCGCTCACCCTGCACCACGGGGTCGTGCCGCCGACCGTGGGGTGCGCGGAGGTCGACGAGGCGATCGGGCTCGACATCGTGACCGGCAAGCCGCGCCCGCTGCCGGGCGAGGGCGACCTGGTGCTCAGCAACTCCTTCGGCTTCGGCGGCCACAACGCCGTACTGGCGCTGCGCCGCGTGAACCAGTAGCCGCCCGCCACGCCGGGCCACCGGTCACGGCCCCGCGGGACACGCTCCGGCGGGGCCCTGACCGTGTCCGACCACGCTTCCGGGCCCGGACCCTGACCCGGACCGGCCCGGGTCTCAAGCCGTGCGCTTGCGTGAGGCCGTCCTGGCCGCGGGCTTCTTGGCGGCGGCCTTCTTCGCCGTGCTCGTGCCGCCCCCGGCCGCGGCGGCGGTCTTCTTCGCGGTCTTGGACGACTTCGGCTTCGACGCCGTCTTCTTCGCCGACGCCGAGGCGGACTTCTTCGCCGTCGTCTTCTTCGCCGCGGACGCGGACTTCCCCGCGGCCGTCCCGGCCTTCCTCGCCCTCCCGGCGGAGGCCGGTTCGGACTCGCGGGGCGCGAGGTGTCTGACCTCCGCCTCCTCGCCCCGGGACTCCCTGGCCGCGCGGACGCTGTTCTCCAGGGCCGCCATCAGGTCCAGGACCTTGCCGCCGCGGGCGGGCTCGGGGGCCTCGGGGGGCGCCTCGCCGGAGGCCTTGGCCGCGATGACCTCCTCCAGGGCCTCGCGGTACTCGTCGTGCAGGTCCTCCAGGTCCACCTCGCCGAGGGTGTCCATGAGGGCGTCGGCGAGGTCGAGCTCCTTGTCGCGGACGGTGACGTCGGCGTCGGGGGCGACACCCTGGGGGGCGCGGATCTCGTCCGGCCAGAGCAGGCCGTGCATGGCGATCACGTCGTCCACCACGCGGAGCATCCCCAGCCGCTCGCGGCCGCGCAGGGCGAACTTGGCGATCGCCACCCGCCGGCTGCGCTTGAGCGCCTCGCGCAGCAGGGTGTACGGCTTGGCCGCGGGGGCGCCGCTCGCGGCCAGGTAGTAGGCGTGCTCCATCTGGAGCGGGTCGATCCGGTCGGCCGGGACGAAGGCCACGATGTCGATCGTCCTCGCGGTCGGCAGCGGCAGATGGGCCAGGTCCTCGTCGGTGATCGGGATGATCGAGCCGTCCGCGTCCTCGTACCCCTTGCCGATCTCGCCCTGGGTGACCTCGCGGTCCTCCAGTTCGCACACCTTGCGGTAGCGGATGCGCCCGCCGTCCTCGGTGTGGATCTGGCGGAAGGAGACGGTGTGGCTCTCGGTGGCGTTCACCAGCTTGATCGGGATGCTGACCAGGCCGAACGAGATGGCGCCGTTCCAGATCGATCGCACGTGCAGCACCTACCTCGGGACTGTTTGCCCTGTTTTACGAAGTATCCGTGGTTTTCTTATCGTATGGCGCCGATCACAGAGGTGGAGGGGCGACGGCTCGCGCTGAGCAACCTGGAGAAGGTGCTGTATCCCGCGACCGGGTTCACCAAGGCGGAGGTGCTCCACTACTACGCGACGATCGCCGAGGCGCTGCTGCCGCACCTGCGGGACCGGCCGCTGTCCTTCCTGCGGTATCCGGACGGCCCGGACGGGCAGCTCTTCTTCGTCAAGAACGTGCCCGCAGGTACGCCCGAGTGGGTGACGACCGCCGAGGTCCCGCGCTCGGAGGGGCCGGCCCGGATGGTGCTGGTGCAGGACCTGCCGAGCCTGATGTGGGCGGCCAACCTGGTGACCGAGTTCCACACTCCGCAGTGGCTGATCGGCGACCCGGGGGAGGCCGACCGGCTGGTGTTCGACCTCGACCCGGGGCCGCCGGCGACCGTGGTCGACTGCTGCCGGGTGGCCCTGTGGCTGCGGGAACGGCTGGCGCGGGACGGGATCGAGGCGTACGCGAAGACGTCGGGGTCCAAGGGGCTGCACCTGCTGGCGGCGGTGCGCGGGGCGTCCGGCGAGCGGACCTCGGAGTACGCCAAGGGGCTCGCGGTGGAGGCGGAGAAGGCGATGCCGCGGCTGGTGCTGCACCGGATGACGCGGAGTCTGCGGCCGGGGAAGGTGTTCGTCGACTGGAGCCAGAACGCGGCGCGCAAGACCACGGCTGCCCCCTACACCCTGCGGGCGCGGGCGGAGCCGATGGTCTCCGCGCCCGTGACCTGGGAGGAGGTCGCGGAGTGCCGGACGCCGGCCCGGCTGGAGTTCCGCGCGCCCGACATCGCCCCGAGGCTCCAGGACTACGGCGACCTGCTGGCGCCGCTCCTGGACGCGGAACGGCCTCCTCCCCGGCTACCGTGAGCGACGGCGGCCCGCCCCCTCCGGCCGGTCACACCCGTGCCCGCCCCCTCCGGCCGGTCACACCCGTGTCCGCTCGCTCCGCCCGGTCACACCCGTGCCCACGTCCCACGGTCCCGGGCGATCGCGTGCAGGGCCTCCACGTCCGCCGGCTTCAGCACGCCGCCCATGCGGGCCAGGCCCCCCAGCTCCTCGTCCCGCAGGACGCGCACGCCCTTGGGCGGGGCGGTGACCCGCACGTCGGCCGGCGCGTCCAGGACCAGCAGGGGGCGTACCTCCGCGGTGAGCGCGTAGGAGGCGCGGTCGGCGCAGGAGCGGACGCGCCGCAGCACGGGCTCGGCCTCGCGGCGGCCGAGGGCGACCATGGGGTCGGCGACGTGGACGCGCTGCTTGCGGGCGTAGAGGCTGTGGACGGCGAAGAGGCCGCCGGGGCCGATCACCAGGTGGTGGATGCGGTCGCCGCCGGGCAGCACGACGGAGTGCAGGGCGTGCCAGCCGGCGCCGTCCAGGCGGTCCAGGGCGTCGCCGACGTTTCGCTCGGCGGCCAGGGCGCGGCGGCGGGGGTCGGGGCGGAGGCGGTGGGCGGGGGCCGGGTCCCGTTCGAGGGCGACCAGGAGGGCCTCGCCGGGGCGGTTGGGCGCGAGGTCGTCGTCCGGGTGGAGGCTGAGGCGGGCGAGTTCGGCGGGGGTGGGTACGGGCGGCGGGCCCACGGCGACGGGGCCCGTGAGGAAGGGGCCCAGGGCATCCAGTACGGCCTCCCGCTCCTCCTCGTCATCGCCGAGGAGGTTGACGCGGGCGGCCTCGCGGTCGTACCAGGCGGCGTTGCTGCCGTCCTCGCGGCAGACGTAGAGCCTCTGCTGTCCGTGGCGCCAGGTCGGTATGACGCGCAGTCCGCGGTGTCCGCTCATGCACCATCACCCCCACGACCATGGGAACAGGCGGGGTGCTCCCGGGGCAAGAACCCGGCTACCTTTGAGGGGCGGTTGGGAGCGGAGTGGGGGAGGCGCCCGTTGCGGACCCGCAGGAAGCAGCCCGACGTACCGGCTCCGGACAGCCCGTGGAGCGAGATCGTGCCCGGCCTGTGGATGGGCGGGCACGAGTTCAGGAGCCGCTCGGGGAAGCTGGAGCTCGCCGTCGTGCGGGACGAGTTCGACCTGGTGCAGAGCCTGCTGAGGCTGCCGGGGTACGGTCCGGACGCCGGGGTGGAGCACCATGTGTGGCCGATTCCGGACGGGCCGCTGGACGGGACCCAGCTGGCGGGCGTGATGCGGCTGGCGCAGGCGGCCGGAGACGCGGTCGAGGCGGGGCGCCGGGTGCTGGTGCGCTGCTACTCGGGGTACAACCGGTCGGGGCTGGTGGTCGCGCACTCGCTGGTGCGGCGGGGGCTCACGGCCAACGAGGCGATCCGGCTGATCCGGGCCCGCCGCTCGCCGTGGGCGCTGCACAACGAGCTGTTCGTCGACTATCTGCGGACCGGTCTGTCGACGGCCAGGCTGCTGGAGGAGCTGGCCGAATAATCGTTTTACCTTCGAGTGCGTACGCTCTGCGGGCAGCACCGCACGGTCACCGCACCGCCGTCGCGCCGTCCCCCGGGACGCGGACGACGGACGGCGGCGGACAGCGGCGGTGAACAAAAAGGACTTCCGTACGAATAAGGTGTACCAGTGTCCCGCAGACGCCCCTCCATCGCCCTGACCACCGCTTTCGCCGCCCTCGTGCTGGCGACGGCGGCGGGCTGCGGCGACGCGGGCGGGCTGCGCGGCGCGGGTGCGACGCCGACCGCGATCAGCCCGGCCCGGCTGTGGCCCTCGCTGCGACCGGCGGCGAGCCCCGCCTGGCCCTACGACGAGGTGCAGATCGAGACGGTGAAGGGCGTCACCGCCCCCGGCGACGACATCCGCAAGGTCGATCCGGTGGCGGTCGTACGGGCGGAGATCGCCGCGCATCCGGACGACTACACGGCGGCCAAGGCGCCGTACCACGAGACGGCCGTCCGGATCGCGGACTGCGCCCGGGACGGGAGCGCCGCCGACCGCAAGCTGTGCCCGGTCATGCGGCCGTACTACCGCGACCTGACCGGGGACGGGCGCGAGGACATGACGCTCGGTTTCCGGCTGTATCCCACCAACCAGACGGCGGTGCGCGTCTACACCTTCGAGGGGCACCGGCTCGTGCAGGTGTTCGCCAACGACGACGCGGTGATTGGCGTCGAGCTGGCCGGGCGGGCGGTGATCATCCGGTCCCCCGCCGGGATCGCCGGCTACGAGTACCGCACGACCTGGTCCTGGGACCCCGACCAGCGGGCGATGGTGTTCTCGCGCGACGAGTTCCTGCGCACCGGCACCCGCAAGCCGACCCGCGCGCACACCCCGGCCCCCTCCGCCTCGCTCTCGCCGGTGCCCAGGCCCTCCCTCACCCCGGACGTGCCGTCCGCCGGGCCGTCGGGCGCCGCCGCCGATCCCTCCGCCGGCGCCGCCGCCGACCCCTCCGCCGGCACCGCCGCCGGCTCCCCCGCCGCGAGCGCGCGATGAGAGCCGTGCTGCCCCGGTGGGCCGGGACGCTCGCCGTGAAGTCCGCCGCCTTCATCACGGTGATGTGCTGTGCGCTGGCGGCGCTGCTCGGCGTCCTCGTGCACGTCTCCGTGACCGACCAGACCGTGGGCCAGGCACGCGCCCTGGCGCTGTCCCGGCTCAAGGACGCGACCAGCGCCTTCGAGTCCGGGGACACCATGCTGCCGGGCGCCGGGGTCGACCCGCCGGGACTGCCGGGATCGCTGCGGCAGCTGGCGGCGCGGGGGCAGCGCGGCACCGTCGTCGACCGGCACAAGGGGCGGCCCACCATGTGGGCGGCCGGGCCCGCCGACCACGGGCGGGCGCTGGCCGTGGAGGTCGACTACTCGCAGCAGGCCCGCACCATCGCGGCCCTGGACCAGTCGATCCTGTGGTCGTCCGGGCTGGCGATCGGCGTGACGCTGCTGATCGGCGCGTTCGCCGTGACCCGGGTGACGCGGCGGCTGCACGCCACCGCCCGGGTGGCCCGCCGGATCAGCACCGGGGACCTCGACGCGCGTGTGCACGACCCGCTGACCCGGGACCCCTCGCGCCCCCAGGACGAGGTGGCCGCGGTCGCCGCCGCGCTGGACTCGATGGCGGCCTCGCTCCAGGGCAAGCTGCTGGCCGAGCAGCGGTTCACCGCGGACGTGGCGCACGAGCTGCGCACCCCGCTGACGGGACTGCACGCGGCGGCCGAACTGCTCCCGCCGGGCCGGCCCACGGAGCTGGTGCGCGACCGGGTGGCCGCGCTGCGCACCCTCACCGAGGACCTGCTGGAGATCTCCCGGCTGGACAGCGGGCGGGAACGGCCCGCGCTGGACGCCGAGCACCTGAGCACGGTGGCCGAGCGAGCGGTGCGGGCGGCGGGCGCGGCGGCCGGGAGCGACGTGAAGGTCAGGATCGTACGGGACGTGTACGTCGAGACCGACCGTCGGCGCCTGGAGCGGGTGCTGGGCAATCTCGTGGCCAACGCGCACCGGCACGGGCGGCCGCCGGTGGTCCTGACGGTGGACGGCCCGGTCGTCACCGTGCGGGACCACGGCGACGGCTACCCGGACTACCTCGTGGCGCACGGCCCGCAGCGCTTCCGCACCGAGGGCGGGGCCACCGGGCACGGGCTCGGGCTGACGATCGCGCTGGGCCAGGCGGAGGTGCTCGGCGCCCGGCTGGAGTTCGCCAACGCGCCGGACGGCGGGGCGGTGGCGACGCTGACGCTGCCTCAGAGCCCACCGGAACCGGAGGACGACCCCGGCACGGCGGGCGGCCCGGGCGTACGAGCGGCCACCCGCCGAGCCGGCCCGTACGACGGCACCTCGCGCTGACGGCCGGCCCGGATGACGGCACCCCTCGGTGACGGCCCCCTGCGTGGGGGTGACGGTGCCTCAGGTGGCGCAGCGTGACGGGCGGGCGGGTCGCGACGCTCGTAATGTGGCGGTTAGTCAGATCTGCCCGTGACCGTACGGCCGGCGGGCT
>NZ_BMVJ01000007.1:191957-192841 GCF_014650655.1 Streptomyces anandii JCM 4720 | reverse complement strand
TCGCCACCTCAGGTGGAGGTACCACCCCATGTCCCTGCACTCCCCCCTCACCCGGCTGGCCGTGGCGGCCGCCGCCGGCGCCCTGCTGACCGCCGCGGCCGTCGTACCGGCCGCCGCCGACGACGGCCGCGGCGGCACCCCGGACCCCGCCGCGGCCCACGCGGCCGCCCCCGCCCCGGGTCCGGCGCCGGGCAGCACCGCTTCCGGCACCGGCACCGCCGCGGGCAAGACGGACACCGCCGGCAAGACCTCCGTCCCCGCCGGCCAGGACGACCCCCGCTTCTACCGCGGCAGGGTCGTCGCGCGCGGTGGGCTCGCCCTGCACACCCGGCCGGACCGGGGCAGCCGGGTGCTCCGGATCGCACGGCCGGGCGAGATCGTGTGGATCTACTGCAGGACGCTCGGCGGGAACGTCCTCGGCAACCCCGTCTGGTACCTCCTCGCGGACGGCACCTGGACCTGGGGGTCGGCCCGCTTCATCCAGAGCATCGGGCCCACGCCACGCTGGTGTTGACGCCCGGAGCGGACACACCGCCCGTTTTGGGTAGGTTCCGGACATGACCAAGGCCGGAACCACCGTGACAGCGGCGGCCCCGCCCGCGCCCGCCGCCCGCCTCCCCCGGCGGCGCGGTGTCGAACTCGCCCTCATCGTCCTCGCGGTCCTGCTGTCGGTGTACGGCTACTGCGCCGTCGGCCTGGCGAGGTACGGCACCGTCCCGCCCGGCGCCGCCGGTTACGGCGCCGGGCTCGGCGTGCTGGCCCTCCTCGCGCACGGCGCGGTGCGGCTGCGGGCGCCGTACGCCGACCCGCTGCTGCTGCCCATCGCGGTGCTGCTCAACGGGCTCGGGCTGGTGCTGATCTACCGGCTCGACCTGGAGACGCCG
>NZ_BMVJ01000007.1:144689-191934 GCF_014650655.1 Streptomyces anandii JCM 4720 | reverse complement strand
GGCGAGCGGGCCGCTCCGGTGCAGTTGGTGTGGTCCACGGTGGGCGTGGCGCTGTTCATCCTGGTGGTGCTGGTGCTGCGCGACCACCGCTGGCTCCAGCGCTACTCCTACGTGTGCGTAGTCGCCGCGCTCGCGCTGCTCACCCTGCCGATCCTGTTCCCGCCGGTGAACGGCGCCCGCATCTGGATCCGGCTCGGCGGATTCTCCTTCCAGCCGGGCGAGTTCGCGAAGGTGCTGCTGGCGGTGTTCTTCGCCGCGTACCTGGCCGCGGGCCGCAGCGCGCTGGCGTACACCGGCCGCCAGGTGTGGCGGCTGCAGCTGCCCACCGGGCGGGTGCTGGGTCCGGTGGTGGCGATCTGGTTGCTGAGCGTGGGCGTGCTGGTGCTGGAGCGCGACCTCGGGACCTCGCTGCTGTTCTTCGGACTGTTCGTCGTGCTGCTGTACGTGGCGACCGGGCGCACCGGCTGGATCGCGGTGGGGCTGCTGCTGGCGGCGGCGGGCGCGGTGGCCGTGGGCTGGCTGGAGCCGCATGTGCACAGCCGGGTGGAGGAGTGGCTGCACCCGTTCGCGTCGATCGAGGAGGGCCGCGGCCCGGGCCAGGTGGCGCAGTCGCTGTTCTCGTTCGCGGCGGGCGGGGTGCTGGGCACGGGGCTGGGCCTCGGGCACTCGATCCTCGTCGGGTTCGCCGCCAAGTCGGACTTCATCCTGGCCACGGCCGGGGAGGAGCTGGGGCTGGCCGGGCTGTCGGCGGTCTTCCTGCTCTACGCGCTGCTGGTCGAGCGCGGCTACCGGGCGGGCCTCGCCCTGCGTGACCCCTTCGGGCGGCTGCTCGCGGTGGGGCTGGCCTCGATCGTGGCGCTCCAGGTGTTCGTGATCGCGGGCGGGGTGACCGGGCTGATCCCGCTGACCGGCATGGCGATGCCGTTCCTCGCCCAGGGCGGCTCCTCGGTCGTCACCAACTGGGCGATCGTGGCGCTGCTGATCCGGGTGAGCCATGTGGCGCGCCGGCAGTACGACGGGAAGGTGGCGCCGTGAGCAGGTACATCCGGCACGCGGCCGCGTTCTGCGTCCTGCTGCTGGGGGCGCTGCTGGTCAACACCGCCTGGCTCCAGGTGCTCCAGGGCCCCTCCTACGGCGGCAACCCGGCCAACCGCCGCCCCACGATCGCCCGTTACGAGCAGCCGCGCGGGCAGATCCTGGTCGGCGGGCGGGCGGTGACCGGCTCCCGGGACACCGGTGAGCAGCTGCGCTACGAACGGACGTACACGGACGGGCCGTTGTACGCGCCGGTCACCGGCTTCGCCTCGCAGCGGTACGGGACGACGTTCCTGGAGCACGCCGAGGACCGGGTGCTCGCGGGCACCGACCCGATGCTGGCGGGCTTCCCGCTGTGGAACGACTTCACGCGGGCGCAGAGCCCGGGCGGCAACGTGGTGACGACCCTCGACCCGGCAGCGCAGCGGGCCGCGTTCCAGGGGCTGGGCACGCGCAAGGGGGCGGTCGTGGCGATCGAGCCGACGACGGGCCGCATCCTGGTGATGGCGTCCACGCCGTCCTTCGACCCGGCGGAGCTGTCCGGCAACGGGCCGGCGGTGGCGGCGGCCTGGGCGCGGCTGAACGACGACCCGGAGAAGCCGATGCTGAACCGGGCGGTGCGGCAGACCTATCCGCCCGGCTCGACGTTCAAGGTGGTCACCGCGGCGGCGGCGCTGGACGCGGGCGTGGTCACGGACCTGGACGCGCCGACCGACTCGCCGGACCCCTACCGGCTGCCGGGGACGCGGACGAGCCTCGCGAACGAGGCCGAGGGGTGCGAGAACGCCTCGCTGCGGTACGCCTTCGAGTGGTCGTGCAACACGGTGTTCGCCAAGCTCGCCGTGGACGTGGGCGTGGACCGCATGCGGGAGGCGGCGCGCGGCTTCGGCTTCAACGACAAGGAGCTGCGGATCCCCTTCTCGGTCGCGCCGAGCACGTTCGACACGCACGTGGACCGGGCGCAGCTGGCGCTGTCCTCCATCGGGCAGTACAACACGCGGGCCACCCCGCTGCAGATGGCGATGGTGGCGGCGGCGGTCGCGAACGACGGGCAGGTGCGGGCGCCGTACCTGGTGGAGCGCACCACGCGCCGCGGCGGGAGCCTGGTGTCCGCGGCCGGCTCCCGGCCGCTGCGGCAGGTGATGCGCCCGACGACGGCGGTGCGGCTGCGGGAGCTGATGTGCGACGTGGTCGCCGAGGGCACCGGCCACAACGCCGCGATCCCGGGCGCCACGGTGGGCGGCAAGACCGGCACCGCCCAGCACGGGCTGGGCAACGCCGGTACGCCGTACGCCTGGTTCGTCTCGTGGGCGCAGGGCCGGGACGACATGGACCCGAGGGTCGCGGTCGCGGTGGTGGTGGAGGACGCCTCGGCGCGGCGCGGGGACATCAGCGGCGGCGGTACGGCCGCGCCGATCGCCAAGGCGGTGATGGAGGCGGTGCTGCGCTCCCGGCCGGCGGGGTGAGGACCCGCGTCAGCCGGCCAGGCTCCGCCCCTCCTTGATCGCCTCCTCCACCTCGGCGACGCGCTCGCGCTCCTCGGCCGCGAAGCGTTCCGCGTCCAGTTTCTCGGCGATCTCCTCGTCCTGGGCCATGAGGAGGTCGAGGTTGGAGTTGCCCATCTCGAAGACGCCCATGTCGACGTAGGCCTGCTGCAGCCGTTTGCCCCACAGGCCGATGTCCTTCACGCACGGGACGATGCGGCTGAAGAGCAACTGACGGAAGAGCTGCAGGAATTCGGAGCGCTCGCTCAGCTCCTCGGCCTCGGCCCTCGGGATGCCGAAGTTCTCCAGGACCTCCACCCCGCGCAGTCGGTCGCGCATGAGGTGGCAGCCCTCGATGACGAACTCCTCGCGCTCGCGCAGTTCGGCGTCGGTGAGCTGCTTGTAGTAGTCGCGCAGCGCCATCCGGCCGAAGGCCACGTGCCGGGCCTCGTCCTGCATGACGTAGGCGAGGATCTGCTTGGGCAGGGGCTTGTCGGTGGTGTCGCGGATCATGCCGAAGGCGGCGAGCGCGAGGCCCTCGATGAGGACCTGCATGCCGAGGTAGGGCACGTCCCAGCGGCTGTCGCGCAGGGTGTCGCCGAGGAGGGACTGGAGGTTGTCGTTGATCGGGTAGACCAGCTGGATCTTCTCGTGCAGGAAGCGGGCGTAGATCTCGGCGTGCCGGGCCTCGTCCATGGTCTGGGTGGCCGAGTAGAACTTGGCGTCGAGGTCGGGGACGGACTCCACGATCCGGGCGGCGCAGATCATGGCGCCCTGCTCGCCGTGCAGGAACTGGCTGAACTGCCAGGAGGCGAAGTGCTGCCGCAGCTCGCCCTTGTCGCGCTCGGTCATCCGGTCCCAGTGGCGCGTCCCGTAGAGGGTCATCGCCTCCTCGGGGGTGCCGAGCGGGTCGTACGGGTCGACTTCGAGGTCCCAGTCGATCCGCTTCTGCCCGTCCCACTGCTTGTCCTTGCCCTTCTGGTACAGGGCGAGCAGTCGGTCGCGTCCTTCGTCGTACTCCCAGCTGAAGCGCGCCGCGCCGGAAGCGGGGACCTGCCAGTGGGGGTCGCCGGGGTCGTTGGCGTACAGGTCGTAGGTCGGCATACCGGCAGGCTCACACGTAGACGCCCAGTCAACAAGTCATGTGCAAGGGATTGACGGGCTTGCTGACAAGCAGTCTCATAAGAGGCGGAAGAACTGACCCGCGGGTAACCAGCGACCCCAGCCGCACCCCCGTACGACGAGGTGGACAGCCATGACGACCGTGACGGAAGCCGACGCGCTCGCCGGACTGCGCGACGCGCTCGGCCTGCTCAAGGACCGGGAACAGGTGGCGGAGCGGCTGCTCGACTCGTCCGCCAAGCACTCCTTCGACCCGGACAAGGAGCTGGACTGGGACGCGCCCTTCGAGGAGGGCAAGTGGTTCTGGCCGCCGGAGCTGGTGTCGTTGTACGACACGCCGATGTGGAAGCGGATGAGCGAGGAGCAGCGGATCCTGCTCTCCCAGCACGAGGCGGCCGCCCTCGCCTCGCTCGGCATCTGGTTCGAGCTGATCCTGATGCAGCTGCTCGTGCGGCACATCTACGACAAGCCGGCGACGAGCGCGCACGTGCGGTACGCGCTGACCGAGATCGAGGACGAGTGCCGGCACTCGAAGATGTTCGCCCGCGTGATCCAGCGCGGCGGCACGCCCTGGTACCCGGTGAGCCGGGCGCACCAGAACCTCGGCCGGCTCTTCAAGACCATCTCCACCACCCCCGGCTCCTTCACGGCGACGCTGCTCGGCGAGGAGGTCCTGGACTGGATGCAGCGGCTGACGTTCCCCGACGAGCGGGTGCAGACGCTGATCCGGGGGGTCACGCGCATCCACGTGGTCGAGGAGGCGCGGCACGTGCGGTACGCCCGCGAGGAGCTGCGCCGGCAGATGATGACGGCGCCGAAGTGGTCGCAGGAGTTCACCCGGGTGACCAGCGGCGAGTTCGCCCGGGTGTTCTCGGTGGCCTTCGTCAACCCGGAGATCTACACGAACGTCGGCCTGGACAAGCGCGAGGCCATGGCCCAGGTGAAGGCCAGCGGGCACCGGCGCGAGGTCATGCAGACGGGCGCCAAGCGGCTGACGGACTTCCTCGACGACATCGGCGTGCTGCGCGGAGTGGGCCGACGGCTGTGGAAGTCCTCCGGGCTGCTGGCCTGACCCCTCCCCCGAGCAGGCCGGCGGCTCCCCGATGCCCGAGCCGCCGGCCTCTGCCGCCCGGGCCGCGGTCCGGCCGCCGCGGGACCACCCGCGCGGGCGGCGCTCGCGCGGGTGGTCCCGGCGGGGGGCGATTACGCTGCCGGGCATGAGTGCTGCCGCGTCCACGCCCGCCTACCGCCGCCTCAGCGTCGAGGAGCGGCGGGCGCAATTGCTCGACGCGGCGCTGTCGCTCTTCGCGCACCGCGCGCCCGAGGAGGTCTCGCTGGACGACGTGGCGGAGGCGGCCGGGGTGTCGCGGCCGCTGGTGTACCGGTACTTCCCCGGCGGCAAGCAGCAGCTCTACGAGGCCGCCCTGCGCTCGGCCGCCGAGGAGCTGCGGCACTGCTTCGACGAGCCGCACGACGGCCCGCTCCTGCCCCGCCTCGCCCGCGCCCTGGACCGCTACCTGGCCTTCGTCGACGAGCACGACGCCGGTTTCACCGCGCTGCTCCAGGGCGGCAGCGTCGTGGAGACCTCGCGCACGACCGCCATCGTGGACGGGGTGCGCCGCGCCGCCGCCGAGCACATCCTCAGCCACCTGGGCGTCAGGGAACCCGGGCCCCGGCTGCGGATGACCGTGCGCATGTGGATCACGGCCGTGGAGGCAGCCTCCCTCATCTGGCTCGACGAGGACAAGCAGCCGCCCGTGGGAGAGCTGCGGGACTGGCTGGTCGAGCAGTTCACGGCCGTGATGGCCGTGACCGCCGGCCGGGACCCGCAGACCGCCGCACTCGTGGAACAGGTGCTGTCCGCGCAGGATGGCTGACACTGGTGCCGTGAAGAGCCAAGACACCCCCTTCGAGGGCGGGCCCATGGACGGCCGGGTGCTGCCCGTGCTGCTGGGACCCACCGGGCACCCGCCCAAGACGTACCGCATCCCGGTCCCGGACGCGGCCGGCGGTCCGCCGACCGTGCTGGTCTACCGCCGGGTGCCGCGCGGCCAGAGCAAGCGGCTCGGGGTGCCGCTGGGGTGGAAGTACGAGTTCGACCCCGAGGGAGGGAAGGGCGGGCGCGGCGGGCGGCTCAGGTGGCCGTGGTCCAAGCCCGGGACCGGGAGCGGTTCGCAGGACCCGGAAGGGCCCGGAGGCAAGCCGGGTGACACCGGCGGGTGAGCGCGCTGGGCCGGACGGCCCACAACGGGCACACAAGTCGGTTCATACGTCCAATCCTCACGGTGTGGAGCGGAAGGGCCGCCCCGCACCGGAGGTGATGGCGTGTCGGGAAGAGTGCTGCGTCTGGTGTGCACGGCGGCGGTGGCGGCGCAGGCAGCCCTGGCGCCGGTGGGAGCCGTGGCCGTGCCCGCGCCCACGGAACCCGGACAGCGGTCGGTGGCCGATCTGCTGACGGACCTCCAGAAGCTGTACCGGCAGACCGAGCAGGCCACCGAGACCTACAACTCCGCCGCCGAGCAGCTGACGAGGCAGCGCGCCGAGGTCGCCCGCCTGAACGCCGGTCTCGCCCGCGCCCGGCTCGCCCTGCACGACAGCCGGGGGGACGCCGGACGGCTCGCCCGCGAGCAGTACCAGGGAAGTTCCGGCGCCCTCTCCCCGTACCTACGGCTGCTGCTGGCCCGTGATCCGCAGCGCGCGCTCGACGAGGGACATGTGATCGGGCAGCTGGCGCGGGAGCGGGCCGGGACCCTGGGGCGGCTGGCCGGCAGCGAGAAGCGGGCGGACGAACTCGCCCGCGAGGCCCGCAAGGCGCTCGACACCCAGCTCGCCCTCGCCCAGCGGCAGCAGCGCGCCCGGGACGACGTCCAGGGCCGGCTGCACGAGGTCGAGCGGCTGCTCGCCTCGCTCAGCACGGAACAGCTCACCGCCCTCGCCGAGTTCGAGCGGAACGGGACCGCCGAGGCGCAGCGGAAGCTCCTGGCCTCCGGCGCGCTCGGCGACGACCGGCCGCCCACCGAGGAGGGCGAGGAGGCGGTGGGCTACGCGGTGCGGCAGGTCGGCAAGCCGTACCGGTGGGGCGCGGCCGGCCCGAAGGCCTACGACTGCTCGGGGCTGACCTCGCAGGCCTGGCAGCACGCCGGGACGGCCATCCCGCGCACCAGCCAGCAGCAGTGGGCGCGGCTGAAGCGGATCCCGCTGAACGAGCTGCGACCGGGCGACCTGGTGGTCTACTTCCCCGAGGCCACCCATGTCGCCCTCTACCTCGGCGACGGCATGGTGGTCCAGGCGCCGAGGCCCGGCGCGAAGGTGACGGTGTCGCCCGTCGCCGCCGCCCCGGTGCTGGGCGCCGTACGGCCCGACCCGGGCGGGAAGCCCCTCGCGCACTACACGCCGGTGAAGCTTCCCGCGGGCGCCCTGAACGGGCCGGACACCGGGCTCTACGCGGCCGGCGCTCCGGTGACCTCGGCCAGATAGGCCGCCGTCTTCTCCGGCTCGAAGAAGAAGTTCTCGAAGTCGGCCGGGTCGTTGAAGGCGTTGGCGAAGCGGTCGGCGACCGGCTGGAGCTGACCGGCCGCGCCGATCAGGTTCAGGACGTGCTCGGGCGGCGGGGCGAGCATGGCGTTCGTCCACTTGGTGACGTGCTGGGCGGTGTTCCAGTACCGGTCGAAGGTCTGCTGCATCCACTCCTCGTCGAACGGCTTGTCGCCGTGCTCGAGGATCGAGGCGAGGTAGGCGGCGGCGCACTTGGAGGCCGAGTTGGAGCCCTGGCCGGTGATCGGGTCGTTGGCGACGACGACGTCGGCGACGCCGAGGACCAGGCCGCCGCCGGGCAGCCGGCCGATCGGCTTGCGCACCGTCGGGGCGTAGCGCCCGGCCAGCGTGCCGCCGGCGTCCGTGAGCTCGACGTCCGTGGCGCGCGCGTACTCCCAGGGCAGGAACTTCTCCATGAGCTCCAGGGTCAGGCGCAGGTGCTCGGCCGGGTCCTTGACGCCGTTGAACACGTCCAGCGGGCCGCCCGGGACGCCCTCCCAGAACAGGATGTCGGCGCGGCCGGAGAGGGTGTACGTCGGCATGATGAACAACTCGCCGACGCCCGGGACCAGGTTGCAGCGGACCGCGTCGAAGTCGGGGTGCTCCGGGCGCGGGCCGAGGCCGTGCACGTACGCCACCGCGAGCGCCCGCTGCGGCCGGCTGTACGGGGAGCGGGAGGCGTCCCGCTCGAACATCGACACCAGCTCGCCCTTGCCCGCGGAGACCAGCACCAGGTCGTAGGCGCGGGAGAAGTAGTCGAGGTCGCCGACCGCGGCGCCGTGGACGACGAGCTGGCCGCCGCGCTGGGCGAAGGTCTCCATCCAGCCGGCCATCTTCACCCGCTGGTCCACCGACTGCGCGTACCCGTCCAGCCGGCCCACCCAGTCGATCGCGCGCTGCGAGGGGCCCGGGTCGAAGGAGCCGGGGGCGGCGACGGAGACGCCGAGGCCCTCGATCCTCGGCGCCTGCGACTCCCAGAAGTTCAGCTTCAGGTCGCGCTCGTGCTGGAGCGCCGTGTGGAACATGCACTGCGTCGACATGACCCGGCCGGAGCGGATCTCGTCCGCGGTCCGGTTGGACATCAGGGTGACCTCGTACCCGTGCGACTGGAGGCCGAGGGCGAGCTGGAGACCGGACTGGCCGGCCCCCACGACGAGTATCTTGCGCATGCGGGTGGTGCCTCCTAGGACTTCTGGACGGCGGGAGGGACTGCTCTGGGCGGTCCCCCGTTCACTCGGGGGTTTCCTCGAGGGCGTGGGCCACGAGGGCCAGCAGGGTCTCGATCGCCGAGATCCGGCGCCGCGCGTCCATGATCATGACAGGTATGTGCGGGGGGATCGTCAGCGCCTCCCGCACGTCCTCCGGCTCGAACAGCTCGGTGCCGTCGAAGTGGTTGACGGCCACGACGTACGGCAGTCCGCAGCTCTCGAAGTAGTCCAGCGCCGGGAAGCAGTCCTTCAGCCGGCGGGTGTCGGCCAGGACGACGGCGCCGATCGCGCCGCGCACCAGGTCGTCCCACATGAACCAGAACCGCTGCTGCCCCGGCGTGCCGAACAGGTAGAGGACCAGGTCGTCGTCGAGCGTGATGCGGCCGAAGTCCATGGCCACCGTGGTGGTCACCTTGCCCGGCGTGGCGGTGAGGTCGTCGGTCTCCTCGCTCGCCTCGGTCATCAGCGCCTCGGTCTGCAGCGGCGTGATCTCCGAGACCGCGGTGACCAGCGTGGTCTTGCCGACGCCGAAGCCGCCGGCCACCACTATCTTCGTGGCGATCGGGGCGCGGGTGCGGTCCGTCTGCCAGGACTTCAGGTCCTCGTCGGGCTCGACGACGAGGGGGGCGACGCCGGCGGCGTCAGAGACGGCGGAGTCCACTCAGCACCCTTTCCAGCAGAGCGCGGTCCGGACGGCCGGTGCCGTGACCGGTCCCGGTTCCGTACACACGGATCTTTCCCTGGTCCGCGAGGTCGCTCAGGAGCACGCGGACCACACCGAGCGGCATCTTCAGCAGCGCGGCGATCTCGGCCACCGTGCGCATACGGCGGCACAGTTCGACGATGGCCCGCATCTCCGGCATGACCCGGGTGGAGAGCGAACCGTTCGTCAGCTCCTTGCGCTCCTCGGGAGCCTCCAGCGCGGCCACGAACGTCTCCACCAGGAGGACGTGGCCGAAGCGGGTACGGCCGCCGGTGAGCGAGTAGGGGCGGACGCGGGCGGGCTTGCGGTCCCCGCCGCGCACCGGGAGCCGGTGCTGGTGCGCGGGGTTCGCCGGGCCGCTCATGGGAATGCTCATCGGTGACTCCCCGCCGGATCGGACTCCAGGGACTTCCTCAGCTCGCTGCGCAGTTCGGGCGTCAGCACGTGCCCGGCCCGGCCCACGAAGAGCGCCATGTGGTACGCCACGACGCTCATGTCGCAGTCGGCGGAGCCGTGCACGCCGAGCAGCGAGCCGTCGCTGATCGACATCACGAACACGCTGCCCTCGTCCATCGCCACCATCGTGTGCTTGACGGCGCCGGAGTCCATCAGCTTGGCCGCGCCGATGGTGAGGCTGCCGATGCCGGAGACGATGGTGGCCAGGTCGGCCGAGGAGCCGCGCGGGCCCGTGCGGGCCGCCGCTCGGCTCTCGCGGGCCTCGGAGTTGCGGCCGGGATCGGAGGAGAGCAGCAGCAGGCCGTCGGAGGAGACCACGGCCACCGATTCGATGCCGGGTACCTCCTCGACGAGGTTGGTCAGCAGCCAGTGCAGGTTGCGGGCCTCACTGCTCAGTCCGAAGGTACTGGGCGCGGTCAACTGCTTGCCTCCTCGACTGTGCCCCCCGTGGTTTCTTCGGCGTGTGCGTCGCTGTGGCCGAGGCCGGGTGCGGGGACGGCCGGCCGGTCGTTGCCGCCCGTCCGGTCCGCGATCTCCGCCGCTACGGCGCGCTGGCCGGCCTGGGCGCCCTGACGGAAGCCTCCCAGTCGGCGGCGGAGTGCCTCGGCGTCGACGGAGCCGGTGCGCCGGCGGGGGGCCGGGGTGGGTGCGGTGATCTTGGGAGTGCGCTTGGGCAGGCCCTTGGCGGTGACGGGTTCGTCGTCCGCCTCGGCCTGGGCACGGTGGTGCTCCGCCTCGGTCTCGGGCCCGGGTTCCGCATCCGTCGCGGTTTCCGGCTCGTGCGTGCGGGTGCGGCTCTCAGGGGGGCCCTGCGGGAACGGTGCGTCCTCGATTCGCGGGGCGTGGACGCGGAAGGGCTCCTCCGGGTGGCCGGAGGGGGCCTCGGCCCCGGGCTGGGGCTGGGGCTGGGAGGGGAGCAGGAGCTCCATGGTGGTCTCGGCGGGGGACTCCGCCGGGTGGCCGGGGTGCTCCGCGAGGTCCGCGGCGTCCTCGGCCGGGCCGGGCGGCGGGTACGCGGCCGCGGTCGTCGCCGAGCCGGTGGTGGACGTGGTCTCGTCGGCGGGGGCCGCCTCGTCGGTGGGTGCCGCCTCGTCCGCGGGGGCGGGCGCGTCGGACGCGGGCGCGTCGTCCGCGGGCGCGTCGGTCGGGGGCGCACCCGGCGTTTCCCGCTCGGCGGGAGCGGTGGCCTCCGCCTGGCGGGTGGCGTGTTCGGCCAGGGCGACCAGGGGGTCGGCGGACTCCGCACGGCCGTGCAGGACGTTGGAGTTGGCCTCGGCGTTCGCGCCGGGGAGGGAGTAGGTGCGGGGGCCGCCATGGGCCGGGCCGGAGGCGGGCACGGCCTCGGAGGGCGCGGCCGCGAGCAGGGTCTGGGGTACGACCACGACCGCCGCGGTGCCGCCCTGCCTCTGCTCGCGCAGCTGGACCCGCACCCCGTGCCGGTGGGCGAGCCGCGCGACCACGTACAGGCCGAGGCCCAGCCCGTCCTCGCCCTCCTGGTCGTAGGGGGACTCGGGGTCGAAGTCGGCGAGGCGGGCGTTGAGGCGGGCCATGCGCTCGCCGGCCATGCCGATGCCCTCGTCCTGGACGGAGAGCATGATCTCGCCGTTCTCCAGGAGCCACCCGGAGACCTCCACCGGCTGGTCGGGCGGGGAGAACGAGGTGGCGTTCTCCATCAGCTCGGCGAGCAGGTGGGACAGATCGTCCGCGGCGAAGCCGGCCACATGCGCGTGCGGGGGCAGGGCGGCGATGCGGACCCGTTCGTAGCGCTCGATCTCGCTGACCGCGGCGCGTACGACGTCGACGAGCGGGACGGGTCCGGCGTGCTGCTGCACGTGCTCGGTGCCGGCCAGCACGAGGAGGTTCTCGCTGTGCCGGCGCATCACGGTGGCGAAGTGGTCGAGCCGGAAGAGCGTGGCGAGGCGGTCGGGGTCCTGCTCGCGGTCCTCCAGGCCCTCGATGACGGCGAGCTGCCGCTCGACCAGGCCGAGGGTGCGCAGCGCCAGGTTGACGAAGGTGCCGCCGATGCTGCTGCGCAGCCGCTCCATCTGGGCGGCGGAGGCGGCGAGTTCGGCGCGCAGCTCCTCGCGGGCGTCGGCCATCTTCTGGCGCTGGCCGACCAGGTGCTTGCGGTCGGACTCCAGGGTGGCGACCCGCTCGGCGAGGGCGGCGGCCCGGGCGTGCAGTTCGTTGACGGAGCGGACGACCTGTGCGAACTCGTCGTTGCGGCCGGTGAAGGAGATCGGGTCCGCGGTGGTGGCGTCCTCGGCGCCTGCCAGCCGGGCGGAGCCCAGGCGCAGCACGGCGAGGGGACGGGTCAGGGTGCGGGCCAGGGCGGTGGCCACGGCGATGGTGAGCAGCAGGAGGGCGCCGAGCAGGGCGATGCGCAGCTCCAGGTCGGTGACATCGTCGTCACGGAGCTTGGCGAGGTCCTTGGTGCGGTGGTCGTAGAGGGAGGACTCCACACCGCGCATCAGGTCGATACGGGCGGTGAGGGCCGCCTCGGCCTTCGTGGTGCTGGTGTTGAGCTCGGAGTCGGAGAGCGTGGGCCGGTCGGTGAGCTTGGTCAGGTAGGACTCGGCGGAGCCGGTCTCCGGCCCGGTGACGGTGGAGTCGTAGGACTCGCGGGCCGCGTCGGGCGCGGTGTCGCGGAAGCCGGCGAGGGCCGCGTCGGAGCGCACCCGGGCCTGCTGGGCGGCGGCGCTGAGGGCGTCGCGCTGCTTGGTCTCGGCGGCCGAGGAGGTACTGGTCGTGGTGGGCAGGCCGGTGACGGGGCTGATCACGGTCTGCGTGGAGTGCGGCACGCTGAGGGCCGCGAGCAGCAGTCCGCGGGCGGCCGCGGCCTGCTGGACGGCGGTGTCGAGCTCGGCCAGGGAGTGGGCGCCGGACCCGGCCCGCGGGGGCATGCTGTCGGCGAGCTGCTCGGCCAGCCTGTGCAGTTCGGCGATGGCGGCGGAGTACGCCTGGTGGGCCTGGAGCGCGGTGCTCTGCCCGGTGAGCGCGGCGCGGCGCACGGCGGCGATGCCGTCCAGGTCGGTGCGCAGCCAGGCGGGCGTGTCGGGGTCGGCACGCAGTTCGTCGACCTGGCGGTCCACGCGGGTGCTGCGCTGCTCGGAGGGCGCCTTGGACTTGGGGCGGCCGGCGGCGACGTAGGAGGTGACCTCGTCGCGTTCGTCGGCGAGGGAGTGGGCCAGGGCGAGCGCGTCCTGGGTCCGGCCGGCGAGCGTCACCAGGTCCTGGGAGTCGCTCAGCTGCCCGGAGGCGGCGACGAGGGAGGGGGCGCCGGCGCCGGCCACGGCGGCGGCCACCACGGCGACGGCGGCGATGAGCCGGTTGCGTACGTGGGTCGGCCGGCCCTTGCCGACAGGGGTGGCCGGGGTGCCGGGAGCCGTGCCGGGCACGGGCCCGGGGATCCCCGCCGGGGCCGTCTGCTTGCCTGTGCGCCGAGGCCGCGTCTTCTGCACCGGTGCTCGCATTCCTGTACTCGTCTACCCATGGGCCCGGGTGACGTTCCGTCAGTTGTCGGACGACGGGTGCGTACACCCTCCCCCGGGCTCTCGGCTTGGCTCGAGCAGGGGGACCTGCATCGTTTTCCGACCCTCCCAGTGCCGGTGGGTGGTGGTCCCGCATCGTCCGACCGGCCACCCGAAGGAGTGAACATCGGAGGGGAGTTGGCGGGCAAGTCTCCGCGGCACGTGCGACGGCCCGGTGCGGTGGGCCGGTTGGACGTCTGCGGCAGGCTTTGGCAGGATTCGCCGCCACGGGTCGACGGAGCACGCCATTCCAGCCCAAAACAGGCGTCTGACCTGCGTCGCTGCGTCAATTCGCCGCCGGTTGCCAGCCTTTCGCAAACCTTGTGAAGGCCTCGTGCAGACTGGCCGGATGCGCACTGAAGTTGTTTCGGAGCCCGGCCACGAGGACCGCCCCAACGAGGACTTCGCGAGCGTCGGGGTACCCGCCTTTGGGCAGGGCGGTTGCCTGGTCGTCCTGGACGGCGTGACACCGCCGAGGACCGGTACGGGATGTCTGCATTCGGTCCCCTGGTTCACCGCCCGGCTGGGCGGCGCCCTGACCGAACTGACCGTTTCCTGCCCAGATCTGACGCTGCCGGAGATTCTCGCGCGCGCGATCTCCAGGACCGCCGAGGCCCACAAGATCACTTGTGACCTTTCTCACCCGCGGACACCTCAGGCAACCGTCGTGCTGGCCCGCTGGTCGGCCGGGACCCTCGACTACCTGGTCCTGTCCGACTCGGTGCTGCTGCTGGAGTCCCCGGCCGGCGAGGTCACCGCGGTCCTCGACGACCGGCTGGCCCGCCTGCCGCGTGCCTCGCTGGCCACCGACGCGCTGATCGACGCCGAGATCCGCAACAAGGAGGGCGGCTTCTTCACCGCCGCCGCGGATCCCTCGGTGGCCGGCCGCGCCGTGACGGGCAGCGTGCCGCTCTCCGGTGTCCGCGCCCTGGCCGCGCTGACGGACGGCGCGGCGAGGTGGGTGGAGAAGTTCCACGAGGGCGACTGGACCCAGTGCGTCGGCCTGTTGCGCAAGGAGGGCGCCCGCGCCCTGGTGAACCGCGTACGGTCCCTGGAAACAGCGGACGAGGAGGAACGCACGTACTTGCGCCGCAGCAAGACCCACGACGACGCTACAGCGGTCTTCGTGGAGCCATGACCCACCGAACACCCGCCCAAGCCCACGCCCCCGGGCACCGGCCGCACGCCCCCGGGCTCCCGACCCCCGACCGCACGGCCACCGGCCCCGGTCACAGGGCCACCGGGCGCCCGGGCGCCCGGCCGACGGCCACCGCGTTCCGACGGGCACGTCGGCCCCGGCCACCCGGCCACCGGTCCCCGGCCACAGACCGCCCAGCCACACGGCCACCAGCCCTCCGGCACACGCGGACGCCGTGTTCCGGCGGGCGGCGCCCCCGGTTACCCGGACCCCGGCCACTGGCCGCACGACCACCGGGCGCCCGGCAACCCGGCCCCCGGTCGCCCCCCGGCCGCACCGCCACTGGTCCCCCGGCCACCAGCCGGACGCCACCGGCCACCCCGTCACCGGCCCCCGGCCGCGCGTGTTTCGGTGGACGGCGGCGCTCCCGGCTACTTTTCCGCGCCCTCGTTCAGTTCGTGGAGGAGGCGGGCCAGCTCTGCGACCTCGCCGCGTTGCCAGTGGGCGAGTTGGCGGACGTAGCGGGCTCGGCGGGCCTCGCGGACGCGGCCCACGCGGCGGCGGCCCTCGTCGGTGAGGGCGATCAGCCAGGCCCGGCCGTCCGCCGGGTCCGGTTCCCTTGCGACCAGACCCAGTTCCTCCAGGGCGCGCAGCTGGCGGGACATGGTGGCCTTGCCCACGCCGATGTACGCGGCGAGCTCCGTGGCCCGCCGCCCCCCGCACTCGTCCAGCCGGACCAGCAGCCCGTACGCGGCGGACTCCAGGTCCGGGTGGACCTCGCGGGCCATCTCCCCCTGGCTGGCCCGCGCCCGCCGCAACAGCACCGTCAGTTCGCGTTCCAGGGCCAGGAACGGCCGGTCCGGTCCACTCGGCGACGCGCTGGGCTCGGCCTCGCGCCCGTCGCCTTTCGCGTCTTCCTGCACGTCAGCCCCTGCCTCGAGTTTTCCCGGTCCTGAAAGTTTCCGTCAGGCGCGGCCATCGCCGCAGCTCCGTCAGTATTTCGCAGGCGTAGACCAACGGCAGCCACCGGACCCCCTTCCCAGCCCCGGGTCTACGTGCGTAGCTTCTTGGTCAGGCAACCAATGGCATGCCCACGCCATCGCCGTGACCCGCACGTCGGCGAGCGGCGGCCCGCCCTCCCCAGCGGTGCGAGCCGGCATGCCCCGCACCTCCCCCCACCGTGCACCACCGAGCTTCGGAGGCACGACATGCCCGTGCGCAGATCCAGCGGGTCCAGATCCGCGAGACCCGCCGTCCGCATCCGGCGGCTGACCGTCGCGGGAGCCCTGCTCGCCGCGTGCTCCTTCCTCTGCACCACCCCCTCCTCGGCCGCCACCACCCCCGCCCGCGGCTCCGCCCACATGGGCATGGGCGTACTGGCCCACGACGGCCAGGCAGGGACGCCGACCAGCGACCAGGCCACCCAGACCGAGGGCGTCGACGTCAGCGCCTACCAGGGCAACGTCGCCTGGTCCACGCTGTGGAACAGCGGCGTCCGCTGGGCCTACACCAAGGCGACCGAGGGGACGTACTACACGAACCCCTACTTCGCGCAGCAGTACAACGGCTCCTACAACGTCGGCATGATCCGCGGTTCGTACCACTTCGCGACCCCGGACACCACGAGCGGAGCCACCCAGGCGAACTACTTCGTCGACCACGGCGGCGGCTGGTCCCGCGACGGCAAGACCCTCCCGGGCGCCCTCGACATCGAGTGGAACCCCTACGGCGCGGCCTGCTACGGCAAGTCCGCGAGCGGCATGGTCAGCTGGATCGCCGACTTCCTGAACACCTACAAGGCCCGCACCGGCCGTGACGCCGTCATCTACACGGCCACCAGCTGGTGGACCCAGTGCACGGGCAACTACGGCGGTTTCGCGGCCGACAACCCGCTCTGGATCGCCCGTTACGCCTCCGCCCCGGGCACGCTGCCGGCCGGCTGGGGCTACTACACGATGTGGCAGTACACCTCGTCCGGCCCGACGGTCGGGGACCACGACAAGTTCAACGGCGCCCTCGACCGGGTCCAGGCCCTGGCCAACGGCTGAGCCGGGGGCCGCGGCACGCACGGTGAAGGCCCGGGCCTCCCTCACGGGACCCGGGCCTTCCCTATCCGGCCGCGCCCGTCACGCCGCGACCGGAACCTCCGGCTCCGCCCCACTCGCCACGGGCGCCAGAGCCAGCTCCAGGACCTGGCGGACGTCGGTGACGGCGTGGACCTCCAGCTTGTCCAGCACCTCCGCGGGGACGTCGTCCAGGTCGGGCTCGTTGCGCTTGGGGATGATCACGGTGGTCACCCCGGCGCGCTGCGCGGCGAGCAGCTTCTGCTTCACGCCGCCGATCGGAAGCACGCGCCCGGTCAGCGAGACCTCGCCGGTCATCGCCACGTCCGTGCGGACCAGACGGCCCGAGAGCAGCGACGCGAGCGCCGTGGTCATCGTGATGCCCGCGCTCGGGCCGTCCTTCGGCACCGCGCCCGCCGGGAAGTGGATGTGCACGCCCCGGTCCTTCAGGTCGCCCACCGGCAGCTCCAGTTCGGCGCCGTGGCTGCGCAGGAAGCTCAGCGCGATCTGCGCCGACTCCTTCATCACGTCACCCAGCTGACCGGTCAGGGTCAGCCCCGCCCCGCCCGTCTCCGGGTCGGCCAGGGACGCCTCGACGAAGAGCACGTCGCCGCCGGCGCCGGTGACCGCGAGCCCGGTCGCCACACCGGGCACGGCCGTGCGGCGCTCCGCCGGGTCCTGGGCGGACTCGGGCACGTGGTGCGGCCGGCCGATCAGGGCGCGCAGGCCGTCCGCGGTGACCGTGAACGGCAGCTCCCGCTCGCCCAGTTCGTGCTGGGCCGCCACCTTGCGCAGCAGCCGCGCGACGGACCGCTCCAGGGTGCGCACGCCCGCCTCGCGCGTGTACTCGCCCGCGAGCCTGCGCAGCGCGCCCTCCTCGATCGTCACCTCGTCCTTGCTCAGACCGGCCCGCTCCAGCTGGCGCGGGAGCAGGTGGTCGCGGGCGATGACGACCTTCTCGTCCTCGGTGTAACCGTCGAGCCGCACGATCTCCATACGGTCCGCGAGGGCCTCGGGGATTGCCTCGAGCACGTTGGCGGTGGCGAGGAAGACCACGTCCGACAGGTCGAGCTCGACCTCCAGGTAGTGGTCCCGGAAGGTGTGGTTCTGCGCCGGGTCCAGGACCTCCAGCAGGGCCGCGGCCGGGTCGCCCCGGAAGTCGGAGCCCACCTTGTCGATCTCGTCCAGCAGGACCACCGGGTTCATGGACCCGGCCTCCTTGATGGCGCGCACGATCCGTCCGGGCAGCGCGCCGACGTACGTACGCCGGTGGCCGCGCACCTCGGCCTCGTCGCGTACGCCGCCGAGGGCGACGCGGACGAACTTGCGGCCCATCGCGTGGGCGACGGACTCGCCGAGGCTGGTCTTGCCGACACCGGGCGGCCCGACGAGGGCCAGCACGGCGCCCCCGCGCCGCCCGCCGATGACGCCCAGGCCGCGGTCGCCGCGCCGCTTGCGCACGGCCAGGTACTCGGTGATGCGCTCCTTCACGTCCTGCAGGCCGGCGTGCTCGGCGTCCAGGACCGCCTTGGCGCCCTGGATGTCGTAGGCGTCCTCGGTCCGCTCGTTCCACGGCATCTCCAGGACGGTGTCGAGCCAGGTGCGGATCCAGGAGCCCTCCGGCGAGGCGTCGGAGGCGCGCTCCAGCTTGTCGACCTCTTTGAGCGCGGCCTCGCGGACCTTCTCGGGCAGGTCGGCGGCCTCGACGCGGGCGCGGTAGTCGTCGGACTCCTCGCCCTCGCTCTCGCCGTTCAGCTCGCGCAGTTCCTTGCGCACCGCTTCGAGCTGGCGGCGCAGCAGGAACTCCCGCTGCTGCTTGTCGACGCCCTCCTGGACGTCCTTGGCGATGGTCTCGGCCACGTCCTGCTCGGCGAGGTGGTCGCGCAGCTGCTGGGTGGCGAGCTTCAGACGGGCCACCGGGTCGGCGGTCTCCAGCAGCCCGATCTTCTGCTCGGTGGTCAGGAAGGGCGAGTAGCCGGAGTTGTCGGCGAGCGCGGAGACGTCGTCGATGGCCTGCACACGGTCCACGACCTGCCAGGCGCCGCGCTTGCGCAGCCAGGCGGTGGCGAGGGCCTTGTACTCCTTGACCAGTTCGGCGACCTGCCCGGGCAGCGGCTCGGGGACGCTCTCGTCGATCCGCGTGCCCTCGACCCACAGCGCGGCGCCCGGGCCGGTGGTGCCGGCGCCGATCCGCACCCGGCCCCGGCCGCGGATCAGGGCGCCCGGGTCCCCGTCGGCCAGCCGGCCGACCTGCTCGACGGTGCCCAGGACGCCCGTCCTGGCGTACGTTCCCTCGATGCGCGGCACCAGCAGCACCTTGGGCTTGCCCGGCTCCGACCGCGCGGCGGCCTGGGCGGCCTCGACCGCGGCGCGCACCTCGGAGTCGCTCAGGTCCAGCGGAACCACCATCCCGGGCAGCACGACCTCGTCGTCGAGCGGCAGCACGGGCAGGACGAGCGGTGTGAACGCCGTGGACTCAGCAGCCATGATCTCCCCTTCGGCAGTCAAGTTGAGCTATGCCGACTCAATGCCCGGGGTACCACCGAATGTTCCCCGACCGCCGTTCGCCCACAGCGATCAGGGGATGCGCCGTGACCGCCGCAGCAGCGGCCAGGCCGCCATGCCCAGTCCCACGGAGACGAGGTGGCCCGAGCTCGTCATGGGGTCGACGAAGGTGAGCAGGTCCTCGATGATCGTGGCGACGAACAGCGTCAGCAGCGGCCAGCGCACCCACGGGCGCACCAGTCCGGCGAGGGCGCCGACGCTCGCGGCGACGCCGAAGCTGATGCCGTAGTCGAGGCGGTGCAGCGAGCTCGCCGGCAGGTCCCCGGAAAGCACCCCGAGGGCGACCGGGATCTCGGTGGCCAGCGTGGCCAGCACGTGCCCGGCCAGGAACACCCCGGCCGTCCGCAGCGCACCCGTGCGCCGCTCCAGCGCGGTGAGCACCAGCAGGAAGCACAGCGCGTACGGCGAGGCGACGCCGCCCGCGATCCACAGCGCGCTCGCCGGCAGCACCAGCAGGGGCACCCGCACCAGGTGCGCGACGTCCGTGCTGGAGCTGCGGTACAGCGCGTCCATGAGGTCCGGAGCGGCGTACCGCGCGATCAGCGAGGTGACGGCGAGCAGGGCCGCGTACCAGAAGGTGAACGGCGTACTGGTGGGACCGGGGAGCAGCCGCCAGGAGCGCCGCGTCCGCGGCCAGGCCGCGGGGAGGGCCGTCCAGCACGGCCGCACGGGCGCGGCCGGCGCCGGCCCCGCCGCTTCCGCACAAAGGCCGCGCGGGACCGGCGCGGCCTCGCCGCGCGGGCGCTGCTGCGGCATTCCGTCCAGCAGGTGTCGGGCGCCCCCGGACGGCGGTGGAAGGGGAGCGTTCGAGGGCGGCGACGAGGCCGCGGCCTCGGCCGTCGCAGTCCGTTCCACCGTGGGGGCCTCCTTCCGTCGCATCCCACCCTTCGGGTCACGGACGCCTCGTGTCTATGACCGGCGCCACCGCACGGCCGATTCTCAGGAAGCTATTAAGTTCCTCATGCAAGATCCTCATCGAGGATCCTCGCAGATTGTCGTACCGCCGCTGTCACCCGTAATTCACGTGGCCGTACAGGCGTGTTGGGGCAGGATGCCCTCATGACCACGTCGTACGGCTCCCCCATCGTGCTGGACCGCCGCGAGGGTCCCCACGGCGAGGTCGTGCTGCGCCGGCACGGCCCGCTGCTGCAGATCATCGCCAACGGCTGCTTCCTGATGGACACCTCCGACGGGCGTTCCGAGCGGCTCCTCGTCGACGCCGCCCTCGCCGCGCTGGACGGCCGGCCACACCCGGACGTGCTGATCGGTGGCCTGGGCGTCGGCTTCTCGCTCGCGCACGCCGCCGCGGACCCGCGCTGGGGGCGGATCACCGTCGTCGAGCGGGAGCGCGCGATCGTCGGCTGGCACCGCGACGGCCCGCTGTCCGGGCTGACCGCGTCCGCGCTCGCCGACCCGCGCACCGGCATCGTCGAGAGTGATCTGATCGACTACGTCAATGAGACTTCCGCCACGTTCGACGCGCTCTGCCTCGACATCGACAACGGCCCCGGCTGGACGGTCACGGAGGGCAACGCGGGGCTGTACGCACCGGCCGGACTGGCAAGCTGCGCAAGGGTGTTGAGGCCCGGCGGGGTGCTCGCCGTATGGTCGGCCGAGCCGTCTCCGGAATTCGAGGGAACCTTGCGGAATGTCGGGTTCCAACAGGTGCGCACCGAAGAGATCCCCGTTGCCCGGGGCGTTCCGGACGTCGTGCACATCGGCGTCCGACCTGGATAGCAAAGCCGCGGTGACTCCCCGTACGCTGCTTCCCTGACGCCGATCATTCAAGCGTCAATCGCAACCACGCGCAGTCAAGGGATCACCCCACGGATTCCGGAAAGCAACTCAGGGGCGGGCGATGGAGCAGACACACACCGCGCACAACGGCACGACGGCCACCCCGGGCGCCCAGCGCCGGGTCCTGGTGGTCGAGGACGACCAGACCATCATGGACGCCATCGCCACCCGCCTGCGCGCCGAGGGATTCCTCGTGCAGACCGCGGGCGACGGGCCGGCCGCCGTGGACACCGCCGAGGCCTGGCAGCCCGATCTGCTGATCCTCGACATCATGCTGCCCGGCTTCGACGGGCTGGAGGTCTGCCGCCGTGTGCAGGCCGCCCGGCCGGTGCCGGTGCTGATGCTCACCGCGCGCGACGACGAGACCGACATGCTGGTCGGGCTGGGCGTCGGCGCCGACGACTACATGACCAAGCCCTTCTCGATGCGGGAGCTGGCGGCGCGTGTGCACGTGCTGCTGCGCCGCGTGGAGCGCGCGGCGATCGCCGCGGCCACCCCGCGCAGCGGCATCCTGCGCCTGGGCGAGCTGGAGATCGACCACGCGCAGCGCAGGGTGCGGGTGCGCAGCGAGGACGTCCACCTCACGCCGACGGAGTTCGACCTGCTGGTGTGCCTGGCGAACACCCCGCGCGCGGTGCTCTCGCGCGAGCAGCTGCTGGCCGAGGTCTGGGACTGGGCGGACGCCTCCGGCACCCGGACCGTGGACAGCCACATCAAGGCGCTGCGCCGGAAGATCGGCGCCGAGCGGATCCGCACGGTGCACGGCGTGGGCTACGCGCTGGAGACGCCCACCCCATGAGCGGCGGGCCGGCCGCGCGGAGAGACTCCGGCGAACGCCTGGGCGGCGTACGCCCGTTCTCGATCAAGACCAAGCTGGGCGCACTGGTCGTCATCTCGGTGCTGATCACCACGGGCCTGTCGATGATCGCGGTGCACACCAAGACCGAGCTCCGCTTCATCATGGTCTTCTCGATGATCGCCACGCTTCTCATTACGCAGTTCGTGGCGCATTCGCTCACCTCGCCGCTGGACGAGATGAACGCGGTGGCCCGGTCCATCTCGCACGGCGACTACACGCGCCGGGTGCGGGAGAACCGCCGGGACGAACTGGGCACGCTGGCCCAGACCATCAACCGCATGGCCGACGAGCTCGCGGCGCAGGACCGCCAGCGCAAGGAACTTGTGGCGAACGTCTCGCACGAGCTGCGCACCCCCATCGCGGGCCTGCGCGCGGTGCTGGAGAACATCGTCGACGGGGTCACCGAGGCCGACCCCGAGACCATGCGCACGGCCCTGAAGCAGACCGAGCGCCTCGGCCGGCTGGTCGAGACGCTGCTGGACCTCTCCCGGCTGGACAACGGCGTGGTGCCGCTGAAGACGCGGCGGTTCGAGGTGTGGCCGTATCTGTCGGGCGTGCTGAAGGAGGCCAACATGGTCGCCTCGGTGCGCGCCGGCATCGCCTCCGGGTCCGGCAGCCACACCCGTACCGACGTCCACCTCCACCTCGACGTCTCCCCGCCGGAGCTGACCGCGCACGCGGACCCCGAGCGCATCCACCAGGTCGTCGCCAACCTGATCGACAACGCGGTCAAGCACAGCCCGCCGCACGGGCGCGTGACGGTGAAGGCGCGGCGCGGGCCGCAGCCGGACTCGCTGGAGCTGGAGGTCCTCGACGAGGGACCCGGCATTCCGCGCTCGGAGTGGCACCGCGTCTTCGAGCGCTTCAACCGGGGCGCGGTGAGCCGGCCGCACGGTCCGGGCAGCGACGGCGGCACGGGACTGGGGCTGGCGATCGCGCGCTGGGCGGTGGATCTGCACGGCGGCCGGATCGGCGTGGCCGAATCCGAGCGTGGCTGCCGGATCCTCGTCACCCTTCCAGGGCCTCGCTCCGCACCAAGTTGACGTAAAGTTCGATCCGGAACCACAAGATCCACGATCACCGGCGCCACCGGACCCGTGCGATCAGGCGGGGGCCTGCACCTTCGGGGGGTCAGGCCCGGGTCCAGCCTTCCCATCAGCCGGTGAACCACACTTGTTTCCCGCCATTTCAAGCCCCGAAACCCAGCTTTTGATGTGACTTACGCGACGAAGGACCGGCCCGACCTGACCTTCACGGTCTTGGAGGCGTAGCCTTTATTCCCGCTGTCCATCACCTTGTGAAGCGGAAGAGGGCGGTTGCCGCCGTGTCGCCACAGTCCCCCAGTAACGCATCGAGCATCTCGACCGACGCAGACCAAGCCGGGAAGAACCCCGCGGCCGCGTTCGGTCCCAATGAGTGGCTCGTCGACGAGATCTATCAGCAGTACCTCCAGGACCCGAACTCGGTAGACCGCGCCTGGTGGGACTTCTTCGCCGACTACAAGCCGGGGGCCGCCACCACGGCCGCGGCGGGCACTGCGGCCGCGGGGGCCGCAGGGACCACCACGGCCCCGTCGGCGCCCGCCCAGGCCACGCCCGCGCAGGCCGCGCCCGCTGCGGCGAAGCCCGCGGCGGCTGCTCCGGCGCCCGCCAAGCCGGCCCCCCAGGCCGCTCCGGCCGCCCCGGCCGCGCCCGCCGCCGCGAAGCCGGCCGCCGCCAAGGCGAAGGCCGCGCCCGCCGCCGCCGCGCCCGAGGGCCCCGAGTTCGTGACGCTGCGCGGCCCGTCCGCCGCGGTCGCCAAGAACATGAACGCCTCGCTGGAGCTGCCCACGGCCACGTCCGTGCGCGCGGTCCCGGTGAAGCTGCTGTTCGACAACCGCATCGTCATCAACAACCACCTCAAGCGGGCCCGCGGCGGGAAGATCTCCTTCACGCACCTGATCGGCTTCGCGATGGTGCAGGCCATCAAGGCCATGCCGTCGATGAACTGGTCGTTCGGCGAGAAGGACGGCAAGCCGGCCCTGATCAAGCCGGCGCACGTCAACCTCGGCCTGGCCATCGACCTGGTCAAGCCCAACGGCGACCGCCAGCTGGTCGTCGCGGCCATCAAGAAGGCCGAGACGCTGAACTTCTTCGAGTTCTGGCAGGCCTACGAGGACATCGTCCGCCGCGCCCGCGACGGCAAGCTGACGATGGACGACTTCACCGGCGTCACCGTCTCCCTCACCAACCCCGGCGGCCTCGGCACGGTCCACTCCGTGCCGCGCCTGATGCCCGGCCAGTCGGTGATCATGGGCGTCGGCTCCATGGACTACCCGGCGGAGTTCCAGGGCACCTCCCAGGACACCCTGAACAAGCTCGGCGTCTCCAAGGTCATGACGCTCACGTCGACCTACGACCACCGGGTGATCCAGGGCGCCGCCTCCGGCGAGTTCCTGCGCCAGGTGGCCAACCTCCTGCTCGGCGAGAACGGCTTCTACGACGAGATCTTCGAGGCCCTGCGCATCCCCTACGAGCCGGTCCGCTGGCTCAAGGACATCGACGCCTCCCACGACGACGACGTCACCAAGGCCGCGCGGGTCTTCGAGCTGATCCACTCCTACCGGGTCCGCGGCCACGTCATGGCCGACACCGACCCGCTGGAGTACCGCCAGCGCAAGCACCCCGACCTGGACATCGTCGAGCACGGCCTCACCCTGTGGGACCTGGAGCGCGAGTTCGCCGTCGGCGGCTTCGCGGGCAAGTCGATGATGAAGCTGCGCGACATCCTCGGCGTGCTGCGCGACTCGTACTGCCGCACCACCGGCATCGAGTACATGCACATCCAGGACCCCAAGCAGCGCAAGTGGATCCAGGACCGCGTCGAGCGCCCGCACTCCAAGCCGGAGCGCGAGGAGCAGCTGCGCATCCTGCGCCGGCTGAACGCGGCGGAGGCCTTCGAGACCTTCCTGCAGACCAAGTACGTGGGGCAGAAGCGGTTCTCCCTGGAGGGCGGCGAGTCCGTCATCCCGCTGCTCGACGCGGTGCTGGACTCGGCCGCCGAGTCCCGCCTGGACGAGGTCGTCATCGGCATGGCCCACCGCGGCCGCCTCAACGTGCTCGCCAACATCGTCGGCAAGTCCTACGCGCAGATCTTCCGCGAGTTCGAGGGCAACCTCGACCCGAAGTCGATGCACGGCTCCGGCGACGTGAAGTACCACCTGGGCGCCGAGGGCACCTTCACCGGCCTGGACGGCGAGCAGATCAAGGTCTCGCTGGCCGCGAACCCCTCCCACCTGGAGACGGTCGACCCGGTCATCGAGGGCATCGCCCGCGCCAAGCAGGACATCATCAACAAGGGCGGCACGGACTTCACCGTCCTGCCGGTGGCGATCCACGGCGACGCGGCCTTCGCGGGCCAGGGCGTGGTGGCAGAGACCCTGAACATGTCGCAGCTGCGCGGCTACCGCACCGGCGGCACGGTCCACATCGTCATCAACAACCAGGTCGGCTTCACCGCCGCCCCGGAGTCCTCGCGCTCGTCGATGTACGCCACCGACGTCGCGCGGATGATCGAGGCCCCGATCTTCCACGTGAACGGCGACGACCCGGAGGCCGTGGTCCGCGTCGCGCGGCTGGCCTTCGAGTTCCGCCAGGCGTTCAACAAGGACGTGGTGATCGACCTCATCTGCTACCGCCGCCGCGGTCACAACGAGTCGGACAACCCGGCCTTCACCCAGCCGCTGATGTACGACCTGATCGACAAGAAGCGCTCGGTGCGCAAGCTCTACACCGAGTCCCTGATCGGTCGCGGCGACATCACCCTGGAAGAGGCCGAGCAGGCGCTGCAGGACTACCAGGGCCAGCTGGAGAAGGTCTTCACCGAGGTCCGCGAGGCGACCTCGCAGCCGGCCACCCCGCAGTCCCCGGACCCGCAGGCGGGCTTCCCGGTCCAGGTCAGCACCGCGATCTCCGCAGAGGTCGTCAAGCGCATCGCCGAGTCGCAGGTCAACATCCCCGAGCACTTCACCGTCCACCCGCGTCTGCTGCCCCAGCTGCAGCGCCGGGCGGCGATGGTCGAGGACGGCACCATCGACTGGGGCATGGGCGAGACCCTCGCGATCGGCTCGCTGCTGCTCGAGGGCGTCCCGGTCCGGCTCTCCGGCCAGGACTCCCGCCGCGGCACCTTCGGCCAGCGTCACGCGGTGCTGATCGACCGCGAGACCGGCGAGGACTACACCCCGCTGCTGTATCTGTCCGACGAGCAGGCCCGCTACAACGTCTACGACTCGCTGCTCTCCGAGTACGCGGTGATGGGCTTCGAATACGGCTACTCGCTCACCCGCCCCGACGCGCTGGTGATGTGGGAGGCGCAGTTCGGCGACTTCGCCAACGGCGCCCAGTCGGTCATCGACGAGTACATCTCGGCCGCCGAGCAGAAGTGGGGCCAGACCTCCGGCGTCACGCTGCTGCTGCCGCACGGCTACGAGGGCCAGGGCCCGGACCACTCCTCGGCCCGCATCGAGCGCTACCTCCAGCTGTGCGCGCAGAACAACATGACGGTCGCGATGCCGACCCTGCCGTCGAACTACTTCCACCTCCTGCGGTGGCAGGTGCACAACCCGCACCACAAGCCGCTGGTCGTCTTCACCCCGAAGTCGATGCTGCGCCTGAAGGCCGCGGCCTCGAAGGCGGAGGAGTTCACCACGGGCCAGTTCCGCCCGGTCATCGGGGACGCCTCGGTCGACCCGAGTGCGGTGCGCAAGGTCGTCTTCTGCGCCGGCAAGGTCTACTACGACCTCGAGGCCGAGCGCCGCAAGCGCGGCGTGACGGACACGGCGATCATCCGCATCGAGCGCCTGTACCCGCTGCCGGGCGCCGAGCTCCAGGCGGAGATCAAGAAGTACCCGAACGCCGAGAAGTACCTGTGGACGCAGGAGGAGCCGGCGAACCAGGGTGCCTGGCCGTTCATCGCGCTCAACCTGATCGACCACCTGGACCTGGCGGTCGGCGCGGACGTGCCCGCGGGCGAGCGCCTGCGCCGCATCTCGCGTCCGCACAGCTCCTCCCCGGCCGTCGGTTCCGCCAAGCGGCACCAGGCGGAGCAGGAGCAGCTCGTGCGCGAGGTGTTCGAGGCGTAGGGGCGCAGTGCCACGTGGCCGGGCCGCACTCCCCCCGGGGAGTGCGGCCCGGCCGTTTTCGCGCGCCTATCCTTGAGTCATGTACTTCACCGACCGAGGAATCGAAGAGCTGGAGAAGCGCCGCGGCGCGGAGGAGGTCACCTTCGAGTGGCTGGCCGAGCAGCTGCGCACGTTCGTGGACCTGAACCCGGACTTCGAGGTCCCGGTCGAGCGGCTGGCGACCTGGCTGGCACGGCTGGACGACGAGGACGACGAGTAGCCGGTCGGGCCGGTCACCGGTCCGTGCTTCCCATCGCATCACGGGCGCCCCTTGGGGGCGCCCTTCATGTTTCCGGGCGCCGGGCGCCCCTGCGCTGTGCGGGCGCCGGGTGCCGCGCCTGTTCGCCCGGAAGAGTGCCTTGACTTTCGGCGGCCGCGATATATCGTGTTTCACGTAAGACGCGATATGGCGTGTCGATCGACGTATCGCGTCGTGCCGTTCCGTTCCGTCTCCGGTGCCGTCTGCGCGCGGTCCGGTCGTCTCAGGAGGTCCGCACCATGTCCGAGTGGTCCGTGGGCGAGCCCGGCAAGCTCACCTTCGACGAGCCCGTGACCGAGCTCAACGTCCGCATCGTCAACGGAACGGTGAACGTCGTGGGCACCGACGAGAGTTCCGCCCGCCTGGAGGTCACCGAGATCGAGGGCCCGCCCCTGGTGGTCACCCAGCAGGGCGGCACCCTGACGGTGGCCTACGAGGACCTGCCCTGGAAGGGGTTCCTCAAGTGGCTGGACCGCAAGGGCTGGCGGCGCAGCGCCGTGGTGTCCCTGGCCGTTCCGGCCGCGACCCGCGTCGAGGTCGGCGTGGTCGGCGCCACCGCGGTGGTGTCGGGGATCGACGGGCGCGCGGAGGTCAAGGGCGTCACCGGTGACACCACCCTGGTGGGCCTGACCGGCCCGGTCCGCGCGGACACCGTGTCGGGCAACGTGGAGGCGCAGGCGCTCTCCGGCGACCTGCGGTTCAACTCCGTCTCCGGCGACCTGACGGTGGTCGAGGGCGCCGGCTCCTCGGTCAAGGCCGACTCGGTGAGCGGCTCGATGATCGTCGACCTGGACCCGGCGGGCGGCCCCACCGACGTCAGCCTGACCAACGTCTCCGGGGAGATCGCCATCCGGCTGCCCCATCCCGCGGACACGCAGGTGGAGGCGAACACCGCCAGCGGCTCGGTGTCCAACGCCTTCGAGGACCTCCGGGTCAGCGGCCAGTGGGGCGCCAAGCGCATCACCGGCCGGCTCGGCTCGGGCAACGGCAAGCTGAAGGCGACCACGGTCTCCGGCTCGATCGCTCTGCTGCGCCGCCCGCCGGTGGAGGACGGCCCGTGGGAGGCGCAGCCACGGCCCGGGGGCGCAACCAGCGACGACCCGACAGACGGCACGACCGACGGAACGACCGACAAGAAGGTGCTCTGACATGCCCCCCGTCTTCGCCCACGGACGCCTCCGCCTCTACCTGCTCAAGCTGCTCGACGAGGCCCCGCGCCACGGCTACGAGGTGATCCGCCTCCTGGAGGAGCGCTTCCAGGGGCTGTACGCGCCGTCGGCGGGCACCGTCTACCCCCGGCTGGCCAAGCTGGAGGCCGAGGGCCTGGTCACGCACACCACCGAGGGCGGCCGCAAGGTGTACGCGATCACGGACGCCGGCCGTGCCGAGCTCGCCGACCGCAGTGGCGAACTGGCCGACCTGGAGCTGGAGATCCGCGAGTCGGTCGCCGAGCTCGCCGCCGAGATCCGGGCCGATGTGCGCGGGGCCGCCGGCGACCTGCGCCGCGAGATGCGCGCGGCCGCCACCGAGGCCCGCAACGGCCCGGGCCCGGGCCGCACGGCCCGCACCGCCGGGGAGTACACCGACATCACCGACAAGGAGGCCTGGCAGGCCGCCAAGGAGGAGATGCGGCGCGCCAAGCAGGAGTGGAAGGAGCAGGCGAGGCGGGCCAAGGACGAGAGCCGCCGCGCCCGCGAGGAGGCCCAGCGCGCCCGGCGCCAGGCCAAGGAGGCCCAGGAGCGGGCCCGCGAGCAGGCGCAGGAGGAATTGCAGCGCATCGCGAGGCGGGTGCAGGAGCAGGTGCAGGACCACTTCGCGCGGGGCGACTGGCCCACGGGGATGCGCGAGGGCCTGACCGAACTGGCCAAGGAGATGGGCGACTTCGGCAAGGACTTCGGCAAGGAGTTCGGCCGGGACCTCGGCTTCGGGCGTCCGGCGGCCGGCACCGCCACGAGCGGGAGCCGGCCCGAGTACTCCAAGACCCCGGAGGACTTCCCCGCCGCCTACGAACCCGCCTGGGCGCACGAGGACCCGACCGGCGATCCGGCCCGTGACCTGGACCGGCTCCTGGACCGCTTCCGGGACGACATCCGGGACGCGGCCCGCGACCACGGCGTCACCGCGGAGCAGCTGCGCGAGACCCGTCGGCATCTGTCGACGGCGGCGGCCCACATCGGGGTGGTGCTGCGCCGGCCCAAGGTGTGAGGGCCGGCGCCGCCCACCTCACCCGGCCGCGCGCGCCTCTCCCCCGCCGTACAGCACGCGGTTCAGCGTCTCGTACGTCACCCCGTGATCGGCGAGGACCTCGGCGGGCACGCCGGGGTGGGAGGCGAGGGCGAGCAGGAGGTGCTCGTCGCCGATGTGGCGGTCGCGGTGGCCCAAGGCCACGCGCAGCGACTGGGTGAGCAGGTCCCTGGCACCGCGGCTGAACAGCCGCCTGCCGGACCAGTGCCGGCCGAGGCCGTACCGCCTCGCGGCCAGCGCGCCCTCGCCGTGCGCCTCTTCGACGCGTGAGACCACCTCCGCCAGGTCGATGCCCAGTCCGGAGAGTGCCTCGGCGTCGGCCCGCGACAGCCCGCCCCGGCGACGCGCCCCGTCCAGTTCCCGTACGACCTCCTGCCGCCGGGCGGGGGTGAGGCCGAGCGCCGTCAGGGCGAACGAACCACGGCTGCCCTCGCGGTCGAACAGGGCGAGCAGGACATGGGACTCCTCGACCCGTTCCGCGCCGGCCCGCTCGGCGTGTCCGGCGGCGCCCTCGATCACGGCGCGGGCGTCCTTGGTGAACCGTTCGAACATCACTGCCTCCCGTACTTCTTGTGCACGGCCTGCCTGCTGACGCCGAGTTCGGCGGCGATCTCCTGCCACGACCAGCCCTGGTTGCGCGCGCTGCGCACCTGCACCGCCTCCAGCTGCTCCAGCAGCCGGCGCAGCGCGGCGACGGCCCGCAGGCCGACCCGGGGGTCCCGGTCGCCCGCGCGCTCGGCGAGATCCGTTGCTTCGGTCATGATGTCAACGTACGTTGACACACAGGCAGACGTCAACCTTGGTTGACGGAGGCGTGGGGGTCAGTCGTTGGTCAGCACGATCTTGCCGAACTGGTCGCCCGCCTCGAGCCGTTCGAAGCCCTCCCGGGCCCGGTCGAGCGGAAGCACCTCGTCGATCACGGGACGCACACCGGTGGAGGCGCAGAAGGAGAGCAGGTCCTCCAGCTCGTCCTTGGTGCCCATGGTGGAACCGACGACCTTCAGCTCCAGGAAGAAGATCCGGGTCAGCTCGGCGTGCGAGGGGCGGTCGCCGCTGGTGGCGCCGGAGATGACGATCGTGCCGCCCGGGCGCAGCGACTTCACCGAGTGCGACCAGGTGGCCGCGCCCACGGTCTCGATCACGGCGTCCACCCGCTGCGGCAGCCGGGCCCCCGACTCCAGCGCCTCCACCGCGCCGAGCTCGAGCGCCCGCTTGCGCCTGGCCTCGTCCCTGCTGGTGGCGAAGACCTTCAGCCCGGCCGCCTTGCCGAGCACGATGGCGGCCGTGGCGACACCGCCGCCGGCGCCCTGTACGAGGACGGAGTCGCCGGGGCGCACCCCGGCGTTGGTGAAGAGCATCCGGTACGCCGTGAGCCAGGCCGTGGGCAGGCAGGCGGCCTCCGCGAAGGAGAGCTCCTTGGGCTTGGGCAGGATGTTCCAGGTTGGCACGGAGACCTGCTCGGCGAAGGTGCCCTGGTAGCGCTCGGTGAGGATGGAGCGGGGCTCGCGGGGGCCGACCCCGTGTCCGCTCTGGCCGATCACGGAGTGCAGGACGACCTCGTTGCCGTCCTCGTCGACGCCCGCGGCGTCGCAGCCGAGGATCATCGGCAGCTTGTCCTCGGACAGGCCGACACCCTTGAGGGACCACAGGTCGTGATGGTTGAGGGAGGCGGCCCTGACATGGACGGTGCTCCAGCCGGGGCGGGCCTCGGGGGCCGGGCGCTCCCCCGACTCCAGACCGTTCAGCGGCCGGTCGCGGTCGATTCGGGCGGCGTAGACAGCGAACATGACCTTGACGATAGGCGTGCGCCCCCGCGGAGGGAACCAGACCCCTCTGTGACACACGCCCTCTTGCCAAGCCCCGCCCCACCGGCCGCTCCCACGGCCGTCCCGTGCGGCGCCGGCCCCGGCATGCGGACGGCCCCGGCATGCGGACGGCCCCGCCCGAGGGTGGGGCGGGGCCGTCCGGGGTGGGTCAGCTGCGGGCGACGCCCTCCGCGCGGGCGGCGGCCGCCACGGCGGCGGTCACCGCGGGGGCGACCCGCTCGTCGAACGGCGAGGGGATCACGTAGTCCGCGGCGAGGTCGTCGCCGACCACGCCCGCGAGCGCCTCGGCGGCCGCGATCTTCATGCCCTCGGTGATCCGGGAGGCCCGCACCTGGAGCGCGCCCGCGAAGATGCCGGGGAACGCCAGGACGTTGTTGATCTGGTTCGGGAAGTCCGACCGGCCGGTGGCGACGACCGACGCGTACTTGCGCGCGACGTCGGGGTGCACCTCCGGGTTGGGGTTGGCCATGGCGAAGACGAAGGCCCCCTCGGCCATCGACGCCACGGCGGACTCCGCGACCGTGCCGCCGGAGACGCCGATGAAGACGTCGGCGCCGGACAGCGCGTCCTCCAGCGAGCCGGTGATGCCCGCCTTGTTGGTGAACTCCGCCAGCTCACGCTTGACCTGCGTGAGGTCCTCGCGGTCGGCGGACACCACGCCCTTGCGGTCGGCGACCGCCACATCGCCGATGCCGGCCTCGACCAGCATCTTGGCGATGGCGACACCGGCCGCGCCGGCGCCCGAGATCACGGCCCGCAGCTCACCGAGCGCGCGCCCGCTCAGCCGCGCCGCGTTGCGCAGCGCCGCCAGCGTCACGACCGCCGTGCCGTGCTGGTCGTCGTGGAAGACCGGGATGTCCAGCCGCTCCTGGAGCCGGCGCTCGATCTCGAAGCACCGGGGCGCCGAGATGTCCTCCAGGTTGACTCCGCCGAAGGAGGGCGCGAGCCGCACCACGGTCTCGACGATCTCGTCGACGCCGGTGCAGTCCAGCGCGATCGGCACCGCGTCCACGCCGCCGAACTGCTTGAAGAGAATGGCCTTGCCCTCCATCACCGGAAGGGAGGCCTCCGGGCCGATGTCCCCGAGCCCGAGCACGGCCGTGCCGTCGGTCACGACGGCGACCACGGACGACTTCCACGTGTAGTCGTGGACCAGTTCCGGCTGCTCGGCGATGGCGGTGCACACCCGCGCGACGCCGGGCGTGTACGCCAGGGACAGGTCGTCCTTGTCGCGGACGGGCACGGTGGCCTGCACTGCCATCTTGCCGCCGCGGTGCAGCGCGAAAGCCGGATCGAAGGAATCGAGCGGCTCTGCCCCGCCGTCCTGTTCCGTACTGCCGTCGCTGCGAGGATTGACGATCTCCGCTGCCACTTGGTTTTACCCCTTAATTGTTCATGGATTGAGGGTGGCCACTCCTGGTGAGGGGTGGGCGGGACCGCGCACGGCCCAGTAGGTGATGCTTCGGGCGCATACGCGACGGGCGCGCCGCACACGCGCCCTGAGCCCCGGATGAGGGGTGTAAAGAACCTTCTTACCGGACGGACGGCGTCGGGGACGAGTCCATAACGCCAAGGTCACATGACGGCGAGCCGACACTTGGCCCAATATGGGGACAAGCTCTCGCCGAATGCTCGACAAGGTCTCGAGCCGCCCAAACACCCTGTTCCGACCGCCCGCATCCCGAGATGTGCCGAAGATCTTCCGGCCGGGAGGAGGCTTTCCCGTAGATGGTCCGGCCCTCGTGGGCCGGTTCCGAGCGGCTGGGGGATCACCCGTTATCCGATTTTGACATGGCGATTCCCCTGAATGGCGCAGCTCGAATGGCAAGATGCGTCAATCACACGAGGTCGCGACACCCGAAGGTGTGTGTTCTCGTCGACCCATCGGCATCTCCACCCATCCGCCGGAGGAACCCACCATGACCGCAGGCTCCACCCGTCGTACGACCGCCGCGCACTCCCGTCTTGCCGCGGTCGGTGCGATCGCGGTCGCAGGCGCCCTGATTCTCACCGGCTGCGGTGACCAGACCAAGGACAAGAACAACGCGTCCGGCAGTTCGTCAGCCGGCTCCGCCCCGCTCGCCGACAAGCTCCCGTCCTCGATCCGTGACAAGGGCGTCATCAGGGTCGGCTCGGACATCTCCTACGCGCCGGTCGAGTTCAAGGACAACTCGGGCAAGGTCGTCGGCCTCGACCCCGACCTGGCGGACGCCATGGGCAAGCAGCTCGGCGTGAAGTTCGACTTCCAGAACGGAACGTTCGACGCCCTGCTCACCGGCCTCCGCTCCAACCGCTACGACATCGCCATGTCCGCGATGACGGACAACAAGAACCGCCAGGAGGGCGTCGACCCGACCACCGGCAAGAAGGTCGGCGAGGGCGTCGACTTCGTCGACTACCTGACCGCCGGTGTCTCCATCTACACCCGCAAGGGTGACACCAAGGGCATCACGTCCTGGTCCGACCTGTGCGGCAAGAAGATCGCCGTGGAGCGCGGCACGGTCTCCGAGGACCTCGCCAAGGCCGAGGCGAAGAAGTGCCCGAGCGGCAAGACGCTCTCCATCCAGGCCTTCGACGACAACCAGCAGGCCGAGACCCGCCTGCGCTCGGGCGGCGCGGACGCGGTGTCCGCCGACTTCCCGGTCGCCGCGTACGCGGTCAAGACCTCCGGCGGTGGCAAGGACTTCCAGATCGTCGGCGACCAGGTCGAGGCGGCCCCGTACGGCATCGCGGTCGCGAAGTCGAGCACGCAGCTGCGTGACGCGCTGCAGGCCGCGCTGAACGCGGTCATCAAGAGCGGCGAGTACCAGAAGATCCTCCAGAAGTGGGGCGCCCAGGACGGCGCCGTCAAGGAGTCGGCCATCAACGGCGGCAAGTGACCGCACCGAGCGGCCACTGAAAGGCAACACCCGTGACTGCTGACATCGACAAGACCGCGGGACCGACGAGCACGCCCCCGTCCGGCCCGGAGGCCATCAAGGCCATCCCGGTCCGGCACTACGGACGCTACGTCTCCGCCGTCATCGCCATCGCGATTCTGGTCGCGATCATCTACGCGTTCGGCCAGGGCAAGATCAACTGGCATGCGGTGCCGAGCTACTTCTTCGACGACCGCATCATCAGGGGCGTCGGCAAGACCCTCCTGCTGACGGTCCTGTCGATGCTGATCGGTATCGTCGGCGGCATCGTCCTCGCGGTGATGCGCCTGTCGAAGAACCCGGTGACCTCGTCCATCTCCTGGTTCTACATCTGGTTCTTCCGCGGCACGCCGGTCCTGGTCCAGCTGTTCCTGTGGTTCAACCTGGGCCTGGTCTTCGAGTACATCGACCTCGGTCCGATCTACAAGGACTACTGGTCGGACTTCATGACCCCGCTGCTGACGGCGCTGCTCGGCCTCGGTCTGAACGAGGCCGCGTACATGGCGGAGATCTGCCGCGCCGGCCTGCTCGCGGTCGACGAGGGCCAGACCGAGGCGGCCCACGCGCTGGGCATGAGCCACGGCCGGACCCTGCGCCGGATCATCATCCCGCAGGCCATGCGGGTGATCGTGCCGCCGACCGGCAACGAGGTCATCAACATGCTGAAGACGACCTCGCTCGTGGCGGCCGTCCAGTATCCGGAGCTGTTCCGTTACGCCCAGGACATCGGCCAGGTCTCCGGCGCCCCGGTGGAGATGTACTTCCTCGCCGCCGCCTGGTACCTGATCATGACCTCCGTGCTGAGCGTGGGCCAGTACTACATCGAGCGGTACTACGCCCGCGGCTCCAGCCGCAGCCTGCCGCCGACGCCGTGGCAGAAGGTCAGGGCACATCTGACGACCTTCTCCAGCAGGAAGGTGACGGCATGACCGACAAGCTCGAGAAGAACGACGCCACCACCCCGCGCGACGCCTCCGCCGCGATGGTCAAGGCCGAGGGCGTGCACAAGTCCTTCGGCCAGGTGGAGGTCCTCAAGGGCATCGACCTGGAGGTCAGGCCCGGCGAGGTGTTCTGCCTCATCGGCCCCTCCGGCTCCGGCAAGTCGACCTTCCTCAGGTGCATCAACCACCTGGAGAAGATCAACGCCGGCCGGCTGTACGTCGACGGCGAGCTCGTCGGCTACCGGCAGCAGGGCGACAAGCTCTACGAGCTGCGCGACCGCGAGGTCGCCATGAAGCGCCGGGACATCGGCATGGTCTTCCAGCGCTTCAACCTGTTCCCGCACATGACCGCGCTGGAGAACGTCATCGAGGCGCCGGTGCAGGTCAAGGGCATGAGCAAGGGCCAGGCCAAGGAGCGGGCGATGCAGCTCCTGGAGCGCGTCGGTCTCGCCGACCGCGCCGGGCACTACCCCTCGCAGCTCTCCGGCGGCCAGCAGCAGCGCGTGGCGATCGCCCGCGCGCTGGCGATGGAGCCGAAGCTGATGCTGTTCGACGAGCCGACCTCGGCACTGGACCCGGAGCTGGTCGGTGACGTCCTCGACGTCATGCGCGACCTCGCCGAGTCCGGCATGACGATGGTCGTCGTCACCCACGAGATGGGCTTCGCCCGCGAGGTGGGCGACAGCCTGGTCTTCATGGACGAGGGCGTGGTGGTCGAGTCCGGCCACCCGCGCGAGGTGCTGACCAACCCGCAGCACGAGCGCACCCAGTCGTTCCTGTCCAAGGTGCTGTAGTAGAGCGAAGGCGCTGCGGGCGGCACACCCGAAGGGGCGGTACGGATCGATCCGTACCGCCCCTTCGCCGTACGGTGTGCCGATGCCGTACCGCCCCTTCGTGCCGTCACTTCACCGCGAGCAGCAGCGTGTCCGAGGGCGAGCACCACACGGGGCGGGCCTCCGCGAAGCCCTTCTCGCGCAGCACGCGCGCGTGCCAGGCGGCGCCGGGCATGTCGCCGTCGGCGTGCTCGCCGTAGATCTCGAAGCGGCGGGCGGTCGGGCCGGCGAGCACCGGGTCCTCGGCGGCCAGCTGCCACCACTCGCTCCAGTCCAGGGCGCCCCCGCGCCTGGCCTCGTCCATGCGCGCGTGCCGCTGGGCGCGCTCGGCCGCGTTGATCCGGGGCGTCGTCTCGTCGATCATGTGGTCCGCGTTCATGAAGACACCGCCGTCGCGGACGAGTTCCGCGACCGATCCGTAGAGGGCCGCGAGGGGTTCGCTGTGCAGCCAGTGCAGGGCCGTGGCGGTCAGGACGGCGTCGTAGGAGTCGTACGGCAGTTCCGCCCGCCAGCCGGGGTCCTTGAGGTCGGCGGTCACGAAGCGGACCCGCTCGTCGCCCTCGAAGGTGCCCCGCGCGATGGCGAGCAGCGCCGGGTCGAGGTCGACGCCGGTGCTGGTGGCCGCGGGGAAGCGGTCGAGCAGCCGGGCCGTGATGGAGCCGGTGCCGCAGGCGAGGTCGAGGACGCGCGGCGCGGTGCCGACCAGTGCCTCCACCATGTCCAGCATGATGCGGAAGCGGTCCTCGCGGTCGGGCATGTACCACTCCTGCTGCCGGTCCCAGCTCTCCTGCCAGGCCCGCCAGTCGGCCCCCGTCGCGGTGATGTCCATGCCCGTGTCCGTCATCGCTGCCCTCCCTGAACCCCGGTCACGCGACCACCGTCGCGTAATACCCTGTAAGCACGACCGGCTGTTACCGACCGCCTCCATGACCATAGAGCGCCGCCGTAAGGACTACAAGTGGAACTGGCCTATTACTCGGATTACGCCGTACGTCTCGTCAACAGCGAGGAGCCGGCCCGGGGCAAGGACGCGCTGACCTCGGTCGAGGCGGTGCGCGACCTGTTCGGCGCCAACGCCTCGGCGGCCCGCCGCGCCACCGACGCCGACGTGACCCGCTTCCGTTCGGTACGGGCCCGGCTGCGCTCGGTCTTCGAGGCGGCCGACGCCGGGGACGAGACGCTCGCGGTGGACCTGCTGAACTCGCTGCTGCTGGAGTTCCCGGTGAGCCCGCAGATCTCGGGGCACGACCACCGCGACGAGGACGGCCGCCCGCTGTGGCACATGCACCTGGCCGACCACCCGTCCAACGCGACCGCGGGCTACGCGGCGATCGCCGCCATGGGCCTGGCCTTCCACCTGACCGAGTACGGCGTCGACCGGCTCGGCCTGTGCGAGGCGGCCCCCTGCCGCAACGCCTACCTCGACACCTCGACCAACCGCTCTCGCCGCTACTGCTCGGACCGCTGCGCGACCCGCGCCAACGTGGCCGCCTACCGGGCCCGCAAGCGCCTGGAGGCCGACCGGTCGGTGAACACGGGCCTGGCCGCGGACAGCGCCCAGCGCAGCAGCGCCAGCGGCGAGCGCTGAGCGGGCTTGCGCGGCCGGTAGCGGAACCACGCCTTGCCCAGGACCAGGTCCTCGGGCACGGTCCCGTAGTCGGTGCTGTCGCCGCCGGCGTACGTGTTGTCCCCCAGCACCCACCAGCCGCCCTCGCGCAGTTCCGCCGCGCGCTTGACGACCAGCAGGTCCTGCTGGAAGGGGTGCCGCAGGACCACCACGTCACCGGGCCGGATGCGGGCGCCGTACTGCACCAGGAGCCGGTCCCCGTGGTACAGCGTGGGCACCATGGACGGCCCGGTCACCTCGGCCAGCCCGAAGGGCAGCACCGCGCCCCTGCGCTCGGTCTCCTGCGACAGTTCCGGCATCCCCGGCACCTCCCCGGTCCGTTCCTCCACCAGTCTCAGTCTGACCCCCGACTTTTGTCCTAAGCCCTAGGGGGCACTCGCGAAAACACGCCTTGCAGGGAGTAATGTCCCACCTGAGAAGACGATCACGAGGAAGGAATGCTCCATGCTTTCCCGCCTGTTTGCCCCCAAGGTCAAGGTCAGCGCGCACTGCGACCTTCCCTGCGGTGTGTACGACCCGGCCCAGGCCCGCATCGAGGCGGAGTCGGTGAAGGCCATCCAGGAGAAGATGGCCGGAAACGACGACCCGCACTTCCAGGCGCGTGCCACCGTCATCAAGGAGCAGCGTGCCGAGCTGGCGAAGCACCACGTCTCCGTGCTGTGGAGCGACTACTTCAAGCCCCCGCACTTCGAGAAGTACCCGGAGCTGCACCAGCTGGTCAACGACACGCTGAAGGCCCTCTCCGCCGCCAAGGCCTCCACCGACCCGGCAACGGGCCAGAAGGCGCTGGACCACATCGCCCAGATCGACAAGATCTTCTGGGAGACCAAGAAGGCCTGACCCGAGGCTTTCCCGCGCACCCGGCACGCAGACCGCCGAACACGGCGGCCCTCGCGTGCCGGGTGCGTGCTTTCGCGGATGCCGTGTGGGCTTCGGGATGACGCAGTGGGCTTCTGGTCAGCACTCCTTCAACGTTGCTAGCCTCCCTGCACAGTCGTGACACGAGCGGCCGCGCCGTGCGGCGGTGACGGGGGAGTCATGGACGTGACAGTGGCTGCGCAGGGTCCCGGCTCGGGGGATCAACTGCGCTCCCTGGGACAGTGGTTGCGCACCGACCAGGAGTTACGGGGCCGGGTCGGCGACCGGGAGGGCCCGGTGGCGCCGGGCGCGCTGGGGCCGGTCCTGGACGCGCTCGTGGTGGCGCTCGGGCCGGGCGGGGCGGCGACCGCCTTCGCGACCGGTGTGATCGCCTGGCTGCGCAGCCGGCGCGGTGAGGTGCGCATCAAGGTGACGCTCCCCGGAGGGCGGTCGCTCGAACTGACCGCCAGGCGGGTCGCGGGCCTCGACGCGGACGCGCTGCGCCGGCAGGTGGCCGACCTCGCGGATCTGGTGAACCAGGGCCAGGACGGCGCCGGCGGCGACACCGGTGTGGACGGCAGCGGCGGGCGGCGAGAGCTGACGTGACCGACCTGGCCGGCGCGGGCGTACGGGTTCTGCTGATCGCCACCGCCACGCACGACGGTCCCACCCTCCCCTCCGTCCCCTCCGTCACGCCCACCTTCCACGCGCTGCGGCAGGCGCTGACCGAGCGGTGCGGGGTGCCGCCCGCGCAGTTGCGTGCCGAACTCGACCCGCCCGACGCGCAGGCCATGGCCAAGGCCGTCGCCGAGGAGGCCGGGCGTGCCGACAGCGTCCTGCTGGTGTACTTCGTCGGGCACGGGGCTGCTCGACGCGGACGGCGAGCTCTACCTGGCCGCCCGCGGCACCGACCGGCTCACCCCGGGCCTGGCCGGGCACCAGGCGCTGTCCTTCGCCGCGCTGCGCCAGGCGCTCACCGCGAGCCGAGCGCCGTCCGTGGTCCTGATCCTCGACTGCTGCTTCTCCGGACGCCCGCCGCTCGGGCGCGGCACGTCCGTACCCGCCTTCAGCATGGATCCGGCGCCCGGGCTGTACTTCATCGGGTCCGCGGAACAGCTCGCCCTCGCCCCGCCGGACGCAGAGCGGACGGCGTTCACCGGGGCGCTCGTCGACGTACTGACGCACGGCGACCCTCGCGCGCCGCGCCTGCTGACCCTGGACCTGGTCCACGACGCGGTGTTCCGCACGATGAGGGAACGTCAGCTCCCGCTGCCGCGCAGACAGGCCGAGGGGCTGACGGGCTCCCTGGTCGTCGCGCCGAACGCCGCCCTGCCCGCGGTCGTACCCGGCGACCGTACGCCACCGTCCGGGGAACCGCGGGCGCCGGGGCGCTGCCCCTACCCCGGCCTGAAACCCTTCGGTCCTGACGACGCACGGCTGTTCCGCGGGCGGGAGCGCATGGTCGAGCGGCTGCTCGCCACCCTGGACACGCCCCCCGACTCCCCCGCCGGAGCGGGTCCCTGGGTCCTGGTGGGCCCGTCCGGCTCGGGCAAGAGCTCCCTGCTCAACGCGGGCCTGGCCCACAGACTGCGCCACGGGGTGTCCCCGGAGGCCGGCGACGAGGCCGAGCCCGACAGCACGGCCGGGGCGGACGGGGCCGGCCGGTTGGCCCGCCGGGCCGTGCTGCGGCTCACGCCCGGTGCGTGGCCGTTGCGACGGCTGGCCGTACGGCTCGGAATGGCGTCCGAGGAGGCCGAACTGCTGCGGGCGCGGCCGGAAGAGGCGGCGGACGCGGCCGCCCGGCTCCTGGACGGCCGGCCCGGACAGCGGCTGGTGCTGCTGGTCGACCAGCTCGAGGAACTGTTCACGCTCTGCCCCGAGGAGGAGCAACGGACCGCCTTCCTCCGGGCGTTGACCGCCCTCGCCGCACCGGTGGGCGAGGGCCCCGCGCGGGCGTCGGTCGTCCTCGCCCTGCGCGCGGACTTCTACGACCGGGCCGCCGCGCACCCCGACCTGCTGGCCGCACTGCGTGACCGCCAGGTGCTGGTCGAACCCATGACCGCCGCCGAACTGCGCGCAGCGATCGAGCAGCCGGCCGCCACGACCGGACTCGAACTGGACGACGGGCTCGCCGACCTGATGCTGCACGAACTGGGCGCCGGGAACGGCGGCCACCCGGTGGCCGGTGCGCTGCCGCTGCTGTCCCACGCGCTGTGGGCGACCTGGCGGCAAGGGACCGGAGCACGGCTGACCTTCGCCGACTACCGCGCCGCCGGCGGCATCGGGCAGGCGATCGCACGCACCGCCGACGAGTTGCACGACGCGCTGGACACGGAGGGCAGGAAGACCCTCCGCCACATCCTCACCCGGTTGGTGCGCGTCGCGGACGACTCCGCCGACACCGCGCAGCCCGTGGACCGCGCCACGCTGCTGCACGGTCTGCCCGAGGACACCGCCCGGCAGGTGCTCGACCGGCTCACCGAGGCCCGTCTGGTCACGCTCGACCAGGACACCGCGCGGCTCAGCCACGAGGCGCTGATCCGCGCGTGGCCCCGGCTGCGGGAGTGGGTGGACGCCGACCGCGACTGGCTGCGCGACCGCCAGCAGCTCACCGACGACGCGGCGGCCTGGGAGCGTTCCGGCCGCGACCCCTCGCTGCTGTACCGGGGCGGGAGGCTGGCAGGGGTGCAGGGGCGCGCCGAGGAAGCCTCGGTGCGCACCCAGGACCTGGACCGTCTGCCCGCCGAATTCATGGCCGCCTCCGCGCACCAGCAGCGCCGGGGCACCCGCCGCCGCAGGACCGCCGTGGCCTTCCTCGCCGTGCTGGCCCTGCTGGCCTCGGCGGGTCTGACCGGCTCCGTGATCTTCCAACGGCAGGCCGAGCAGGCGCACCGGCGCGACCTCGCCCGGTACCTCTCCGCCGAGGCCGAGACCCTGCGCGTCGTCGAACCGGGCCTGGCCAAGCAGCTCAGTCTGCTCGCGTACGACACCGATCACGAGGCGGGCCGCAGCGCGCTCCTGAACAGCCGCCGCACTCCGGGCGTGATCAACGAGCAGGCGCCGGCGCGCGACCTGGCCACCGACGGCAGCGGCCGCGTTCTCGCGATCTCGACCGGGGACTCGGTCGTCCTGCGCTTCGACGGCGGTTCGGCGCGGATCGCCGCGGACACGGTCGGCCCGATCGCCCTCAGCCGCGACGGCGCGACCCTGGCCGCCGTCACGTACGGCAGCGACGCGTCCACCACGGCGACGGTACGGCTGTGGGACACCTCCCGCCCGAACCGGCCCCGGCAGACCGCCGCGCTGCGGATGGACCACACCGCCACCGCACTGGCCCTCGGCAGGGACGGGAAGATGCTGTACGCGGGCCTGTCCACCGGCGAGATACGGGTGGGGGACATCGGCGACCGCTCCGCACCGGCCGCTTTGCCCTCCTTACGGGGACTGTCCGAGCGGGTGGACTCGCTGGCCCTCTCGCCCTGGCACGACCTGCTGGCGGGCATGAGCGTGGACGGCCGGATCCTGCTGTGGAGCATGACCGACCCCCGCCGTCCCCGGCAGTCGGAGGCTTTGAAGGGATCCCCCTACGACTCGAGGTCGCCCCACGGCCCCCTGCACCGCGTGGCCTTCGACCGCACGGGACGGCTGCTGGCGGCCCCGGTGGTGGTGGCGAGGACCGAACAGAGCCTGGGTCTGTGGCGGCTCGACACCCCGGGCGCTCCGCGGCGCATCCTCAGGGAAGGCGAATCGGGGCAGTTCGCGAGCGGCGAGTGTCTCAGCTCGCCGCTCACCTCCCTGGCGTTCAGCCCTGGCCATCAGCACGTCGTCGGACTGTGCGGCGAGAAGTGGCAGGCCTGGGTGTACGCGACCGAGCCGGACACCGGCCTGCTCTTCGCCGGGGCGTCGATGAGCCTGCGGTCGACGTCCACGGCGCCCGGCGCCATCCTCTTCGACCCGGGCATGACCCGCAGAGTGCTGGTGACCAGCGACCACGGTGTCCTCGTCTGGTACCTGTCCAACGTGGCCGAGCCCGGCGCCAGTGGCTTTCTGCCGCTGACTCCCGGAACCGGGGCGCAGCTGGTCTACAAGGCGGTGAACGGCAGACAACTGATCGCCGTGGAGGGCGTCGGACGGAACTATCTTGTGGACGCGACCGAGCTGGGGAACCCTTCGGGCGGCGCCAGGATACTGGCCGACACCCCGGCCCCCGACATGTACACCGGCCAGGACATCGCGCTCAGCGCCGACGGCCGCCTCCTCGCCGACGTGGAGCTCTACAAGGACGGCAAGAAGCCGAAGACCGAGTACGTCGGTGTGCGTCTGCGCGACACGGCCAAGGCCTCGGGCCCCCCGCTGGGCACGATCGGCGACGAGCTGCGCAACGGCGTCGCGGTCCTCCGCTTCAGCCCCGCCAAACCCTTGCTGGCCGTCTCCGACATGAACGGCTGGGTGAAAAGGAACCACTCTCCGCCCACCCTGCGGCTCTACGACATCGCGGATCCCCGGCACCCGCGGCAGATCGCCCACATCGAGAAGACCGTCACGGAGCTCGTCTTCTCCCCCGACGGCAGGACGATGCTCCTCACCGACTCGCCGCTGAGCAAGCCGAAGGATCCCCGGCTCGGCTACGGGACGCGACTGGAGGGCTGGGACGTGTCCGACCCGGCGCACCCCTCCCGCCTCTGGAGCCGCCCGCTCACGAACAACGCCCAGTTCGCGTATCTGGCGTTCCGGCCGGACGGCAGGCTGCTCGCGGTCTACCAGAGCAACGGGCAACTGCGGCTGTGGCGGATGGACCGGGGCCGGCCGACGCGCTCACTGGCCGACATGCCCATCGGCGACACGGGCAGCCGGATCGCCTTCAGCCCGGACGGCACCCGCCTCGCCCTGATCGACCAGAAGTACGACGAGAACCACCAGGGCGAGGCGGCACACCCCGAGATCTGGGATCTGCGCCAACCGGCCGATCCCGTCCGGGAGTCCTACCTGTCCGGTGGGCCGGTGAGCGGCTTCTACGCGCTCGCCTTCAGCGCGGACGGCCGTCGTCTGGCCGTCCTGCGGGAGGGCGCCGGCGTCGGCCTGTGGGATCTCGGTCCGGCGCCTCTCTACGACGACCTCTGCCGTTCCACGGGCGACCCGATCAGCAGGCAGCAGTGGAGCCGGTACCTCTCCGGCCATCCCTACCGGCCACCGTGCCGCTGACGGGCCGGTGGCGAGGCCGGTGTCCGTGTCATGCTGTGCGGGTGACCCCCGAAGACCTGGTGCGCCTGAGGCGGGCCCGCGACCGGATGAACCGCGAGTACGCCGAGCCGCTCGACATCGCCTCGCTCGCGCGGGACGCGCTGATGTCGTCCGGGCACTTCCAGCGCAGCTTCCGGGCGGCCTTCGGCGAGACCCCCTACAGCTACCTCATGACCCGTCGTATCGAGCGGGCGAAGGCCCTGCTCAGGCGGGGCGACCTGAGCGTCACGGAGGTGTGCCTGGCGGTGGGCTGCACCTCGCTCGGTTCGTTCAGCTCGCGGTTCACCGAGCTGGTCGGGGAGACGCCGAGCGCCTACCGGGCGCGGTCGCACGAGGACGGTGCGGTGATCCCGGCGTGCGTGGCGCGGACCTTCACGCGCCCGAGGCGCGCGGGACGGCCGCTCGCGCCCTAACGTGTGGGCATGGACCTCAAACTCCACCAGTGTTTCATCGCCGTCGACGACCATGACAAGGCGCTCACCTTCTACCGGGACGTTCTCGGGCTGGAAGTCCGCAACGACGTCGGGTTCGAGGGCATGCGGTGGGTGACCGTGGGGTCGCCGCTCCAGCCGGACGTCGAGATCGTGCTGGAGCCGCCCGCCGCCAACCCCGATGCCTCCCCCGCCGACAAGGAGGCCATGGCCCAGCTCCTGGCCAAGGGCATGCTGCGCGGGGTCATCTTCTCCACCCCCGACTGCGACGCCCTGTTCTCCAGAGTCGAGGAGTACGGCGCCGACGTCGTCCAGGAGCCGATGGACCAGCCGTACGGGGTGCGCGACTGCGCCTTCCGCGACCCGGCCGGGAACCTGCTGCGCTTCATGGAACGTCCCCGCGCCTGAAAGGCCGCCCGGGACGGCGGCTTCACCGCCCTACGATCACGTCATGAGCATCCGCTGGACGTACGTCTTCGCCGACCGGCCCGCCGCGCGCTTCTCCCGTGCCCGGGAGTTCTGGACCGCCGTCACGGACACCCAGGCGTCCGAACCACGCGGTGAGCACGGCGAGTTCGTCACCTTGCTGCCGTCCGGGAACACGGCGGGTGCCGGCACCGACCCGTGCGTGAAGCTCCAGGCCGTCGCCTCCGGGGAGGCGGGCGCCCACCTGGACCTCGCCGTCGACGACGTGGACGCGTTCGTGGCGTCGGCGGTGCGGACCGGCGCCGGGGTGCATGCCGGGCACGACGGCTGGGCCGTACTCCGCTCGCCCGCCGGGCAGTTGTTCTGCGCGGTGTCCTGGCACGGCGAGTCGGCGCGCCCGCCGGTCGTCCGGGGCAGCCGCCTGGACCAGATCTGTCTCGACGTCCCGCCCTCGGTCCACGACGCCGAAGTCGCCTTCTGGACACGGCTGCTGGACGGCTGGGAGTCGCGGCCCGGCTCCCTCCCGGAGTTTCACGTGATCACGCCCCCGCCCGGGCTGCCCGTCCGCGTCCTGGTCCAGCGCCTGGACGAGGAGCGGCCCGCCTCCGCCCACCTGGACCTGGCCTGTGCGGACATCCCCGCGACACGCGCCCGGCACGAGGAACTCGGCGCCGTCCACGTGGCCGACCACCCCCACTGGACGGTGCTGCGCGACCCGGCGGGCGGCCTGTACTGCCTCACCGGACGCGACCCGGAGACGGGCGGCCTGCCCCCGAGAACCGGCGGTGTCGCCGGCTGACCGTCCCGCGGCATCCGCGCGCACGAAGCACTCGCCTCCGGACCCGGTGCCCACGTCTATTCCGGGCTCGGCGCCGATGTCTGTTCCGGGCTCGGTGCGGGAGCCGCGTCCGGGCTCGGGGCGGGAGCCGCGTCCGGGCTCCGTCCCGGTTCCTCGGGCCGGTCGGCCGCAGCCGCGGTGTCCGGCCCGCAGCGCGGGTTCCGGCACGGTCCGGGCTCCCATACGGGGACCCAGGCGCCCAGCGTCTTGTGCCGCCGGACCACCGTCTCCACCGGCTGCCCGCAGGTGGGACAGCGGTGTTCCTCGCCCTCCATGCCTTCAGGCTAGGACGAGCGCGGCTGTACCGCTTCCCGTGAACGGGGCTCCCGCCACATCGGCCACATCCGGGGGCCGCCGTCCGGGAGGTCGAGGGTGCTGCCGGTGAAGGCGAAGCCGAGGCGTTCGTACAGCTTGGTGCTGCGGGCGCTGCTCGCCTCCAGGTACGCGGGCAGGCCCGCGTGATCGCACCGCCGCAGGACGTGCTCGATGAGCGCGCTCCCCAGGCCCTCGCCCTGGCGGCCCGGCGTGACGCCGATCATCCACAGGTACTCGTGGGCCCGGCCGGCGGGATGCGCCTCGGCCATCAGCCGGGCGACCTCCTCCACCCGCGCGTTCGCGGGGTCCACGGCCTCACGCAGCCGCACGGCCTCGTCGGTCTCGTCGCCCTCCTCCCCGTTCTCCCCTTGTTGTGCTTCTTCTGCCTGGTCACCGGCGCGCACCGGCAGCCACAGCGCACACGCCGCGCCGTCATCCGTGACGTCGATCCGGCCGTCGGCGAGCACGATGTCGGTGAACGCGGCCATCAGCCGCTGGTGGGTCGTACGGCGGTACTCCTCCCCCGGGAAGACCCAGCCGCTCACCGGGTCGTCCTGGAACGCCTCGTCCAGCAGCCGCACGACCAGCTCCCGGTCGCCCTGTCCCGCGGCCCGGATTCCCACGCCCATCTCCGCCCCTCCGCCTCAACCAGCCGTATTCATACGGGTGTTGAGCCTACTGGGTGCCCGCGGACCCGGTGGGGTGGCGGGCCCCGCACACCGTGGGGAAGTGCGGGACCCGCCGGACCGGGGCCCCGGCGGCCGTACGGAGTCAGGAGCCGTACGGACCCGATTCCTCCGGTGTCCTGGTGGGGCGGTGACGCGGTGACGCCGAGTGGTGCCGGGCCGCGCCGGGCGGTGGTGCGGTGCCGCGCCGCGGACTCAGGCGGTGCGCCGGGTGACGAACTCCGCCAGCGCCAGCAGCCCGTCCGCGGCCCGCGGGTCCGGGATGGCCCGGGACAGGTCGTGCAGGGCCCGGGACATGCGGTCGGCCGCCTGGGCCTGCGCCCAGTCGCGTCCACCGGCCCGCTCCACGGCCAGTGCCGCGCGCTCCTCCTCTCCTTCCTGGTGGGGCCGGGCGTACAGCTCGGCGAGTTCCGCGGCGGCCGGCGTGCCGGAGGTCAGCGCGGCGACCACCGGCAGGGACTTCTTGCGGGCGGCGAGGTCGGCGCCGGCCGGCTTGCCGGTGCGGGCGGGGTCGCCCCATATGCCGATGACGTCGTCGATGAGCTGGAAGGCCAGCCCGGCCTGACGGCCGAACGCGTCGAGCGCCTCGACCTCCTCCTCCCCCGCCCCCGCGTACAGGGCGCCGATGGCACAGGCGCAGCCGAGCAGCGCCCCGGTCTTGGCCTCGGCCATGGCGAGCACCTCGGCCAGGGTGACCTCGCCGGGGGCGCGGACCTCCAGGGCCGTGTCCGCCTGCTGTCCCGCGCACAGCTCCACGACGCAGGCGGCGAGCCGGGCGGCGGCCGCCCGGGACGCCGGGTGCGGGTCCCCGGCCAGCAGCCCCAGGGCGAGCGCCTGCAGTGCGTCCCCGGCGAGGATGGCGTCGGCGTCCCCGAACACCGTCCACGCGGTGGGCCGGTGCCGGCGGGTGGTGTCGCGGTCCATCACGTCGTCGTGCAGCAGCGTGAAGTTGTGGACCAGTTCCACCGCCGCGGCCGCCCGGGCCGCCGACGCCCTGGCCCGCGGCCCGCCGAGCGCGTCGGCCGCGGTCAGGACGAGCGCCGGGCGGATCGCCTTGCCCGCGTTCCCTGCGGCCGGGGTGCCGTCCGGGTGCTCCCAGCCGAAGTGGTAGCGCGCGATCCGCCGCATCGAGGCGGGCAATGAGGTCACC
>NZ_BMVJ01000007.1:142718-144653 GCF_014650655.1 Streptomyces anandii JCM 4720 | reverse complement strand
GCCGCCCGCAGTTCGGGCTCGACGGCGGCCTTGGACCGCGCGAGGATCCCCACCGCGTCCTGCCCTTCGGCGATTTCCTCGGCCGCCCCTTCGACCGCCCTCCTGGCCATTCCTCCGGCCGACCGCCCGGCTGCCCCTTCGACCGGCCGTCCGGCCGTCCCCCCGGTGCCGCCGCCGTCGTCCCCGAGGGGGCGTCGGGGCAGCGGCGCGACGGGTGCGGGTCCCCGCCCCGTACCAGCCGGCCGCTGCACATCGGGCGGGTGCTGCGTCGTCTCCGTCATGATCTCGACCATCCGATCCCCCTCGGGCAGTCCCCGGGCGCCGGCGGCGACGCCGCCGCGTCCGGGCGCGTACCCCCCGGGTGTACCCGGCCGGACCGGCCGGGACACCGTGCCGCGGCGACCGACGTCAGCGCCACCGGCCGACCTCGATGTTCTCCAGGACCCCCAGCGCGTCCGGCACCAGCACCGCCGCCGAGAAGTAGGCGGTGACGAGGTACTTGATGATCGCCTGTTCATTGATGCCCATGAAGCGCACGGACAGGCTCGGCTCGATCTCGTCCGGAATGCCCTTCGCGCGCAGTCCGATGACTCCCTGGTCCTCCTCTCCGGTACGCAACGCGATGATCGAGCTGGTCCGGGCCTCCGTCACCGGGATCTTGTTGCACGGGAAGAGCGGCACTCCCCGCCAGGTGGGGATGCGATTGCCGCCCATGTCGATGGTCTCCGGGACCAGTCCCCGCTTGTTGAGCTCGCGGCCGAACGCGGCGATCGCGCGCGGGTGGGCGAGGAACAGCTTGGTGCCACGGCGCCGGCTGAGCAGCTCGTCCATGTCGTCGGGGCTGGGCACTCCGTCGTGCGGCTGGATCCGCTGGTCGTACTCGCAGTTGTGCAGCAGTCCGAAGTCCCGGTTGTTGATCAGCTCGTGCTCCTGGCGCTCCTTCAGCGCCTCGACGGTGAGCCGCAGCTGCTGCTCGGTCTGGTTCATCGGCTGGTTGTAGAGGTCCGCCACGCGCGAGTGGATGCGCAGGACGGTCTGGGCGATGCTCAGCTCGTACTCACGGGGCCTGGCCTCGTAGTCGACGAAGGTGTGCGGGATGTCCGGCTCGCCGCTGTGGCCCGCGGCGAGGTCGACCGCCTTCTCGCCGAACTTGTTGGTGTGCTGCTCGGGTAGGGACCGCTGCTGCTGGAGGTGGGCGCGCAGCGAGTCGGCGCGCTCCGCGACCTGCTCGAAGTCGTGGCGGGACAGGATGAGCACGGTGCACGCGGTGTCCGCGCGGGCGGTGTACTCCCAGATGGCGTCCGGGTCGAGGAGTGCCTGCTCGCCGAAGTACGCCCCGTCGGCGAGGAAGCCGAGCACCTGGTCGTCGCCGTACGGGCCGGTGCCGACCTTCTGGACCCTGCCGTGGGCGAGCAGGTAGACCTCCTCGGCCTGGTTGCCGAAGGAGGCGATCACCTGGCCGGCGCCGATCTCGCGCTGCCGGCAGCGCTGGGCGATCTCGGAGAGCACTTCGTCGTCCTCGTACCCCCGCAGGGCGGGCAGTTCGCCGAGTTCAGCGGGGATGACCTCGACGCGGTCGCCGGTCTTCACGAACGTGATGCGGCCGTCGCCGACCGCGTAGGTCAGCCGCCTGTTCACCCGGTACGTGCCGCCCTGCACGTCGACCCAGGGCAGCATGCGCAGCAGCCAGCGCGAGCTGATCTCCTGCATCTGGGGAACCGACTTGGTGGTGGTGGCCAGGTTCCGCGCGGCCGCGGTGCCGAGGCTCTGCTGCGGCCGGCCCTGCTCCGTGCGGACCTCTTCGCCTACCGACATAGAGATTTGCCCTCCCGTTTCATGCCCGGCCGGATCGGCGCCGGGCATCGATTTGCACGCACCAGCGTTCCATCACGCAACGTGCCCGTGCCATTACACGAAAGAGCGGGAATGGATCAT
>NZ_BMVJ01000007.1:115117-142689 GCF_014650655.1 Streptomyces anandii JCM 4720 | reverse complement strand
CGGCGCCCCGGGCACACATGGGGACCACGATCGCGGACGGCGGGACAATGGCCCGGTGACCAGCTCCGCAGCCCCCGGCCCGGCCGGCTCCGATCCCGCCGTTCTCGGCCCCCGTCTGCCGTCCCCCGTGCAGGAGCTGGACGACGAGCGGTTCGCCCGTCGCGGTCTGCGGCTGCTGCTCAAGCGGGACGACCTGATCCACCCGGAGCTGATCGGCAACAAGTGGCGCAAACTCGCGCCGAACCTCCGGGCCGCGGCCGGCCGGACGGTCCTCACCTTCGGCGGCGCCTACTCCAACCACCTGCGCGCCACGGCCGCCGCGGGCCGTCTGCTCGGCCTGCCCACCATCGGCGTGGTCCGCGGCCACGAGCTCGCCGGCCGGCCGCTCAACCCCTCCCTCGCGCGGTGCGCGGCGGACGGGATGCGGCTGCGTTTCGTGGACCGTACGACGTACCGCCGCAAGGACGAGCCGGAGACACTCACGACCCTGCTGAGCGCGGCCGGGGCCGAGGACGCTCACGTGGTGCCCGAGGGCGGCAGCAACATCCTCGCCGTGCACGGCTGCCGCGCCCTCGGGGAGGAGCTGGGCGAGCGGGCGGACGTCGTCGCCCTGGCCTGCGGCACCGGCGGTACCCTCGCCGGGCTGGCCGCCGGGCTGGCCCCGGGCAGGCGCGCCCTCGGCATACCGGTCCTCAAGGGCGGGTTCCTGACCGCCGGCGTACAGCGGCTCCAGGAAGGGGCCTTCGGCGCCCGGCGCGGCGACTGGTCGCTCGACGACCGCTTCCACTTCGGCGGCTACGCCCGCACCACCCCGGAGCTCCACGCCTTCGCCGACGACTTCACCGACCGCCACGGCGTTCCGGTCGAGCGCCTCTACGTGGCCAAGCTGCTGTACGCGCTCGTCACCCTGGCCGGCGAGGGTGCCTTCCCGCGCGGGACGACGATCGCCGCGGTGATCACGGGCCGCCCCTTCCCCGAGCCCACGGGCAGCCATCCGGTCGACTGATCAGGCGGCCTCGCGGTAGGCGGCCGCCTCCTCCAGGTCCAGTCTGCGCAGCAGGGTGCGGAGCATCTCGTCGTCGATGTAGCGGCCGTCCCGCAGCCGTACGAAGACCGCGCGCTCGACGCCGATCATCTCCCGGGACAGCCGGCGATAGGTGTCGTCGACCGACTCGCCGGTGACGGGGTTGGGCTGGCCCAGGCGTTCCCACACGCCGTTGCGGCGGCGTTCCAGCACCGCGCGGAGCCGCCCGGCGAGCGGTTCGGGCAGCGCGTTGCGCTCGTCGGTGAGCAGTTCCTCCAGCCGCCGCTCGGCGGCCCGGGACGCCTGCGCCTGGGCGTTCGCCTCGGCGAGCGTGACGGCCTGGGGGTCGCGCCCCGGGAACTTCAGCAGGCGGATCAGCGGCGGCAGGGTGAGGCCCTGGACGACCAGCGTCCCGATGACCGTGGTGAAGGTCAGGAAGAGCAGCAGGTTGCGCTGCGGGAAGGGGGCGCCGTCGTGCGTGGCGACCGGGATCGAGAAGGCGATGGCCAGCGACACCACGCCCCTCATCCCGGCCCACGCGGTGACCATCGCGCCTCTCCAGGTGGGATTCTCCTCGCGTTCCCGGACGCCCCGGAACAGCAGCCGGGGCAGGAAGGCCGCCGGATACACCCACACGAACCGGACGGCGACGACCGCCAGGAAGACGGCGAGCGCGTACCAGGCGGCCGCGGCGCCCTGATTCTGCCCGAGGCCCTTGAGCACGAACTGCAGCTGCAGCCCGATGAGGGCGAACACCGAGGACTCCAGCACGAACGCCACCATCTTCCACACCGCCTCCTCCTGCAGCCGGGTGGCGAAGTCGACCTCCCACGCGCGATGTCCGAGATAGAGGGCGACCGTGACGACCGCGAGGACCCCGGAGGCGTGCAGCTGCTCCGCGACGCCGTAGGCGACGAACGGGATCAGCAGGGAGAGCGTGTTCTGCAGCAGCGCCTCGTGCAGGTGTGTGCGCAGCCAGTGGATCGGGGCCATCAGGACCAGCCCGATCCCGACCCCGCCGACCGCCGCGACCAGGAACTCGCGCACGCCTCCCGCCCAGGTCGCGCCCTCGCCGACCGCGGCGGCCAGGGCCACTCTGAAGGCGGTGATCGCGGTCGCGTCGTTGAGCAGGGACTCCCCCTGCAGGATGGTGGTGATCCGCGAGGGCAGACCGACCCGGCGGGCCACCGCGGTGGCGGCGACCGCGTCGGGCGGCGCCACCACCGCGCCCAGCACCAGGGCCGCCGTGAGCGGCAGCCCGGGCACGATCAGATAGGCGACCCAGCCGACCGCGACGGTCGCGAACAGCACGTAGCCGACCGAGAGCAGCGCCACCGGCCGCAATTGCGCGCGCAGGTCCAGGTAGGAACTGTCGACGGCCGAGGTGTACAGCAGCGGGGGCAGCAGCAGCGGCAGGACCACCCCGGGGTCGAGGGTGTAGTCGGGCACGCCGGGGACGTAGGAGACGGCCAGTCCGGCGGCGACCAGCAGGAGCGGCGCCGGCACCGGGGTGCGCCGGGCGGCCCCCGCCACCGCCGCACTGCCCGCCACCAGCAACAGCAGCGGCATCACGTCCATGGTCCTCGCCCACCCGTCGTCTCTCGCCCGGTCATCGTTTCCCGCCCACCCGCTTTTTCCGCGCGGCCACCCGCGAGCCCGTCGTAATCTGGCAATCATGAAACAGTGCACGCACGCAGGCGCGCTGCCGCGTCCGGAGCCCGGACCCCAGAGCGAGACGTGCCTGGAGTGCCTGGCGGAGGGCACGAACCCGGTTCAGCTCCGGCTGTGTCTCACGTGTGGCCACGTCGCATGCTGCGACTCCTCCCCGAGTCAGCACGCGACCAAGCACCACAAGGACACCGGACACCCGGTGATGCAGACCTTCGAGCCCGGTGAGGACTGGCGTTGGTGCTTCGTGGATCACGTACTCGTGTGACCGGCGATGGGGACGGTTCGACCGTCTGACGTCTGGGTACGTCAACCCGGCGCGCGCTGTTCCCATTTGGGCCCGCAGAACCTCTAGCCACGGAGCGTATCCGCAGCTTTACTATGAGTGACGGCAAGGGGTTGGGGCCCCGGGACAGGAATGCCGAGAGCGCGGTAGCGTCACCGCTGAACCACGTAGGGCGTTACCCCCGAGGGGCGACCCTCGGCCCTGAGAATGCTTGTACCACCTTGGAGGTGAGGGTGTCCCAGATCGCAGGCGAGCCCGCGGCGAACCAGGACTTCGTGGAGGTCCGGCTGCCGGCTGCGGGTGCCTACCTGTCGGTGCTGCGGACGGCCACGGCCGGCCTCGCGGCCCGTTTGGACTTCACCCTCGACGAGATCGAGGACCTGCGCATCGCTGTGGACGAGGCCTGCGCGATCCTGCTCCAGCAGGCCGTGCCGGGGTCGGTGCTCAGCTGCGTCTTCCGGCTCGTCGACGACTCGCTCGAGGTCACCGTGTCGGCGCCGACCACGGACGGTCACGCGCCTTCCCGTGACACGTTCGCCTGGACCGTGCTGTCGGCCCTCGCGGGCAAGGTCTCCTCCGCCGTGGACGAGGACAAGACCGTTTCGATCAGCCTCTACAAACAGCGCGGCGCGGGACCCGGGCCGGCGTGAGGAACGGGGACGGGCCGGTGCGGGACGAAGAGCGCGGCACACGGGAGCTGCCGGCCGAGCGCGGGACCGCGTCCCGCGCGGACGGGGCCGGGGGCCCGGGCGAGGGCGGCCCGGGAGGCCCGGCCGCGTCCGGGCGCACGGCGGGCGGCATCGACGGGATCCCCGAGCAGGCCAGGCCGCACCCGGAGGACGGGCCCGTGGGTCCCGTCCCGCCGGACCAGGGGCCGCTGGACCAGGACGACGCCGTGCAGGTCACGCCTCCACCGGCGCGGAGCGAGGACTCCGCCGGCCAGGGGGGTCCTCCCACTCGCGGGCCGAGAGCGGGGGAGGAGGCGAGGGCTCGGGGAAGGGCGACGGGCGGGACGATGAGCGAGCACGAGCGGAACTCCGAGGACGACGCGCACTCCGTGCCGAACACGCACAGCGCGCCGAACGCGCACGGTGCGCGCGGCGCGTCGCACGACCCGCACGACCGCAGTGGCGCACGCGCGATGTTCGTCGAGCTGCGCGCGCTGAAGGAGGGCAGCCCGCAGTACGCGGAGCTGCGCAACCAGCTGGTCCGCATGCACCTGCCGCTCGTCGAGCATCTCGCGCGCCGCTTCCGCAATCGCGGCGAGCCGCTGGACGACCTGACCCAGGTCGCCACCATCGGCCTGATCAAGTCGGTGGACCGGTTCGACCCGGACCGCGGGGTCGAGTTCTCGACGTACGCGACCCCGACGGTCGTCGGTGAGATCAAGCGGCACTTCCGGGACAAGGGCTGGGCGGTGCGCGTGCCGCGCCGGCTCCAGGAGCTGCGGCTCGCGCTCACCACGGCGACCGCCGAGCTGTCCCAGCTGCACGGCCGCTCCCCCACGGTGCACGAGCTCGCCGAGAAGCTCGCCATCTCCGAGGAGGAGGTCCTGGAGGGCCTGGAGTCGGCCAACGCCTACTCCACGCTGTCCCTGGACGTCCCCGACACCGACGACGAGTCCCCGGCGGTCGCGGACACCCTCGGCGCCGAGGACGAGGCGCTGGAGGGCGTGGAGTACCGCGAGTCGCTCAAGCCGCTGCTGGAGGACCTCCCGCCGCGCGAGAAACGCATCCTGCTGCTGCGCTTCTTCGGCAACATGACCCAGTCGCAGATCGCGCAGGAGGTCGGCATCTCCCAGATGCACGTCTCCCGGCTGCTGGCCCGCACCCTGGCCCAGCTGCGGGAGAAACTCCTGGTGGAGGAGTAGCCGGAAGCGGGCGGGCGGGGTCGTACGGCTACTGCCGCTCGGTCTCCCGGGCGCGGCCCGGTCCCTTGATGCCGAGGGCCTGGGTCGTCGCCGGGTTGACCAGCAGGACCAGCCCCGCCACGGCCACGACCGCGAGCACTACGCCGGCCCAGAGCGCCACGCTGTCGGCCTGGAGCAGGCTGTAGGCGACGGGCAGCGCCATGATCTGCGTGATGACCGCGGGGCCGCGGCTCCAGCCGCGCCGCAGCAGCAGCCCGCGCGCGGCCAGCAGCGGCAGCAGCGCGAGCACAAGGACGGTGATCCCGCCGGTGACGGCCTGCTGCCGGTCGCCGCCGTCACGCGTCACACCGAGGACGAGCATCCAGGCCCCGCCGGCGAGCAGGGCGAGCCCCTCCAGCGCGGACAGTACGGCCGCGTACGTCAGCCGGCGCGGGCGCGGTCCGGCGGGGCCCGTGGCCGTGCCGGCGTCCGCGGCGGTGTCGGCCGTGGTCTCGGAGGTGGGGTTCTGCTTCCTGCTCACCCCAGAAGGGTAGCCCTCGGGGCGCCCGGGGCCGTGTCCAGGCTCACGCCTCCCTCTCTTACCGGATCCCTACCTCGCTCTGGGCCGAGTACCGCTCAGTAGGTACGCTGCACCCCATGCGTGCACTTCTCGTGGTCAATCCGGCGGCTACCACCACAAGCGCACGTACGCGTGACGTCCTGATCCACGCGCTCGCCAGCGAGATGAAACTGGACGCGGTCACCACCCAGTACCGCGGCCACGCCCGGGACCTGGGCAGACAGGCCGCGGACAGTGACGACATCGACCTGGTGGTGGCCCTCGGCGGCGACGGCACCGTCAACGAGGTCGTCAACGGGCTGCTGCACCGCGGCCCGGCACCCGAACGGCTGCCCCGCCTGGCCGTGGTCCCCGGCGGCTCCACCAATGTCTTCGCCCGCGCCCTGGGGCTGCCCAACGACGCCGTCGAGGCCACCGGCGCGATCCTCGACGCGCTGCGCGACGGCAGCGAGCGCACGGTCGGCCTGGGCCTCGCCTCCGGCACCCCCGGCTCCGAGGACGCGGCGGTTCCCGAGCGCTGGTTCACCTTCAACGCCGGGCTGGGTTTCGACGCGGGCGTGGTCGGCCGGGTGGAGCAGCAGCGCGAACGCGGCAAGAAGTCCACGCACGCCCTCTACGTCCGGCAGGTGGTCCGCCAGTTCCTGGGCGAGCCGAGCCGCCGGCACGGTTCGATCACACTGGGCCGGCCCGGCGAGGACCCGGTCGCCGATCTGGTGGTGGCCATAGTGTCGAACACCTCGCCGTGGACGTATCTCGGCAATCGCCCGATGTACACGTCTCCTAAGGCCTCGTTCGACACGGGGCTCGACGTACTCGGTCTCAGCCGCCTGTCCACGGCCGCGGTTGCCCGGTATGGCACCCAGTTGCTCACTTCGTCCCCGGAGCGCGGCCCCCATGGCAGGCATGCTGTTTCACTCCACGATTTGAGCGGCTTCACCTTGCATTCGAAGGTCCCGCTGCCCCTCCAGATGGACGGTGACCACCTGGGGCTGCGTACGAGCGTGACGTTCACAGGCGTACGCCGTGCACTGCGTGTGATTGTGTGAGCGGAACGGGCCAAAGTCCTTTCACTCGAACGTTTAGGCCAGGATCCACCCCATGGAAGTACGGCTGTGACCTAGTCGACACCGAGGAATCAAAAAAAACTTTCCGGAAGGGGTTGTATCCGCCGCTGAGGTTTGCGAGTCTCTACGTGGCGATCGGGGCGGCCCACCACACGGGCCCCAGAGATCACCGGAACCCCTCTTCAACTCACAGGACCACGTCAGGGAACCTGACGGTAGGCCCTTCCCTTGTTGAGGGATTCGTGAAAGCGTTCACATTCACAAGCAATCTGAATGTAATACCAAGGAGAGGTAGCAGCCATGGACTGGCGTCACAACGCCGTTTGCCGCGAGGAAGACCCCGAGCTCTTCTTCCCCATCGGCAACACCGGTCCTGCGCTGCTGCAGATCGAGGAAGCCAAGGCCGTCTGCCGTCGCTGCCCGGTTATCGAGCAGTGCCTGCAGTGGGCGCTCGAGTCCGGTCAGGACTCCGGCGTCTGGGGTGGTCTCAGCGAGGACGAGCGCCGCGCGATGAAGCGCCGCGCCGCCCGCAACCGGGCCCGTCAGGCCTCCGCCTGACCACAGCCATCCCGCTGACAGCCTGAGCTTGGCGGCGCGTACAGCGAGTACGCATCTCCCGCCCCCGAGCCGCAGCGCGCAGTATCAACGAGCGACTAGCCTCGGACCGCCAACGGTCCGGGGCTCTTTGCTGTGCCGGCTACTTGTTCGCCAGTACCGGGATGTCGAGGATCACGCGCGTGCCGCGCCCGGGCGCCGGGACCATGTCGAAGCTGCCGCCCAACTCCCCCTCCACCAGCGTGCGGACGATCTGCAGGCCCAGGTTGCCGGAGCGGTGCGGGTCGAAGCCCTCCGGCAGGCCGACGCCGTCGTCCTGGACGGTGACGAGCAGACGCGCCTCGCGCGAGGTGCCGCCGCGCACCGCGGAGACCTCCACGGTGCCCGTGTCGCCCTCGCGGAAGCCGTGCTCGAGGGCGTTCTGCAGGATCTCGGTGAGCACCATGGACAGCGGGGTGGCGACCTCGGCGTCCAGGATGCCGAAGCGGCCGCTGCGACGGCCCGTCACCTTGCCCGGGGAGATCTCGGCGACCATCGCCAGCACCCGGTCGGCGATCTCGTCGAACTCCACCCGCTCATCCAGGTTCTGAGACAGCGTCTCATGCACGATGGCGATCGAGCCGACCCTCCGCACAGCCTCCTCCAGGGCCTCCCGGCCGCGTTCGGAGTCGATGCGCCGGGCCTGGAGCCTGAGCAGGGCGGCCACCGTCTGGAGGTTGTTCTTGACCCGGTGGTGGATCTCCCGGATCGTCGCGTCCTTGGTGATCAACTCCCGCTCGCGGCGGCGCAGTTCGGTGACGTCCCGGAGCAGGACCAGCGAACCGATGCGGGTGCCCTTGGGTTTGAGCGGGATGGCCCGGAACTGGATGACACCGTCATGCGCCTCGATCTCGAACTCGCGCGGGGCCCAGCCGCTGGCCAGCTTCACCAGGGCCTCGTCCACCGGGCCCTTGGTCGGGGCGAGTTCGGCGGTGGTCCGGCCGAGGTGATGGCCGACGAGGTCGGCGGCCAGGCCGAGCCGGTGGTAGGCGGACAGCGCGTTCGGGGAGGCGTACTGCACGATGCCGTCCACGTCCAGCCGGATCAGCCCGTCGCCGACGCGCGGCGAGGCGTCCATGTCGACCTGCTGGTCCGGGAAGGGGAACGAGCCCGCCGCGATCATCTGCGCGAGGTCCGAGGCGCTCTGCAGATACGTCAGCTCCAGCCGGCTCGGGGTGCGCACGGTCAGCAGGTTGGTGTTGCGCGCGATGACCCCGAGCACCCGGCCCTCGCGCCGCACCGGGATGGACTCCACACGGACCGGGACCTCCTCGCGCCACTCCGGGTCGCCCTCGCGCACGATGCGGCCCTCGTCGAGCGCGGCGTCCAGCATGGGACGGCGGCCGCGCGGGACGAGGTGGCCGACCATGTCGTCCTGGTAGGAGGTCGGGCCGGTGTTGGGCCGCATCTGGGCGACCGAGACGTACCGGGTGCCGTCGCGGGTGGGGACCCACAGGACCAGGTCGGCGAAGGAGAGGTCGGAGAGCAGCTGCCACTCCGAGACCAGCAGATGGAGCCACTCGAGGTCGGAGTCGTCGAGGGCGGTGTGCTGGCGTACGAGTTCGTTCATGGAGGGCACGTCTGCGAGCGTACCTGGGCTTTTGGCCGGCGTTCGAACAGCCGGGGAGGGCGCCGTGCGCGGAGGGCGGGGGCGGGCGGGGCCCGGGAAACACCCGCGGGCCGCGGCGCCTGAGAGGGACCCTCAACCCTCCCGGCACCGCAGCCCGGAGCAGAATCGGCCGTGGGGTGTGCGGTCCCGGTCGGCCGAAGGTCGAGGAGCCGGTGCAGTCAGGGCAGAGAGCCCCGGTTCCTCGGTCCGCCTTCCTGTGCGGGGAAGGCGGAGGTCATGTGTGCGGACGTCGTGCGCGACTCCGGCGCGCGTTGCGCCGTTCGAGGCTTCTTTCAGCATTGTGGACTAGACCACTTCCGGCTGTCCATGAGCGGGAAGTCGTTCGTTGTCGTTTCTTCACCGATCCGGGCCGGTCCGGCGTCCCCCCGCAGCCTAGCCCGCCCGGATCAGCCGCGGGGCCAGATGGCCATGGCAATTTCGGCGAGTGCCTCCAGTTCCCCGCGACTCGCGCCGTCGCGCGCCTGCTGCGACATCCCCTGGATCACGGCGGCGACGTACCGGGCGAGCGCGCCGGTGTCGGCGCCGGCGGGCAGCTCCCCCGCCGCGACGCCCTCTTCCATACGGCGCCGGAAGGCGGCGATGTCGGCGTTGCGCCGCTCGCGCAGGAGTTCCTCGACCTCGGGGCTGGTGCAGTTGGCCGCGGCATGCAGGACGAGGCACCCGTGCGGGTGGCCGGGGGCCGTGTACGCGGCGGCGGCCTCCCGCAGCAGCCGCTCGACGGCGGCGCGGGCCGTGGGCTCCTCGGCCAGGGCACGGGGAGCGAAGGAGCGGTGGCGCTCGTCGTAGGCCAGCACGGCCTCGGCGAAGAGCGCCTGCTTGTCACCGAAGGCGGCGTACAGGCTCGGGGCGCCGATGCCCATGGCACGGGTGAGGTCGGAGACGGAGGTGGCCTCGTACCCGTGCTCCCAGAAGGCGAGGACGGCCTTCTCGAGCGCGGTGGCGCGGTCGAAGGAACGCGGCCGCCCCCGGCGCCGGGCGGCAGGCCCGACCTGCTCCGCGGCTGTGACCTGCGGGTTCGTCTCCTCGGTTCGCTCCATGGGGTGATTCTATAGCGGGCACTAGAGAAATGTCGGCGAGCTGCGGTACGGTCTTTCTGTAGCGATCGATAGTCAAATGCCGGAGGAGGAAGGGCACATGGACCCTCGGACCACCCCTCGACAGGGACCGATTCTGTTAGATTGGTCTAAACCACATCACCCCTCGTCTCCGGGTGCGGTCCCCTCCCCGGTACCCCTCAGATCGGCAGGCCCAGCGTGGAAGTTGTCATCGTTCCGGACGCCAGAGCGGGCGGCGAGCTCATCGCCGAGGCCATGGCGCGACTGCTGCGACGCAAGCCCGACGCGCTGCTCGGCGTGGCCACGGGCTCGACACCCCTTCCCGTCTACGAGGCCCTGGCGGCCAAGGTGGCCTCCGGCGCCGTGGACACCTCCCGGGCACGGATCGCCCAGCTCGACGAGTACGTGGGCCTGCCCGCCGACCACCCGGAGTCCTACCGCTCCGTGCTGCGGCGCGAGGTGCTGGAGCCGCTCGGGATCAAGATGGACGCCTTCCTCGGGCCCGACGGCACCGCCGAGGACGTGCAGGCGGCCTGCGAGGCCTACGACCGGGCGCTGGCCGGGGCCGGCGGGGTGGACCTCCAGTTGCTCGGGATCGGGACCGACGGGCACATCGGGTTCAACGAGCCGTGTTCCTCGCTCGCCTCCCGGACCCGGATCAAGACGCTGACCGAGCAGACCCGCGTGGACAACGCCCGCTTCTTCGACGGGGACGTCGAGCAGGTGCCGCACCACGTCATCACCCAGGGCATCGGCACCATCCTGGAGGCCCGCCACCTGGTGCTGCTGGCCACGGGCGAGGGCAAGGCGGACGCGGTCGCCGCGACGGTCGAGGGACCCGTCGCCGCCGTCTGCCCGGCCTCCGCGCTCCAGCTCCACCCGCACGCCACCGTCGTGGTCGACGAGCCCGCCGCCGCCAAGCTGAAGCTGGCCGACTACTTCCGTCACACCTACATCAACAAGCCGGACTGGCAGGGCATATAGCTCCGGGATCGCCGCACACGCAGAAGGTGCCGGCCGCCCCGAGGAGAGGTGACCGGCACCTTCGCCGTATCCCGGCTAGGCGGTCGGGACCCCCGTGCCCGCGATGGCCTCCGCGGCCGCGCGGCCGCAGACCCGGGCCGCGCCGTGAGTGGCGATGTGAAGGGCGCCACGAGGAGTGGCCTGGGGGACGCCCATCTCGACGACGATCGTGTCGGGGCGGGCCGCCAGCAGGGCGTCGAGGGCAGCGGCCATCCAGGGGTGGCGGTGCTCGTCGCGCACCACGGCGACCACGCGACGGCCGGCGGCCGCCCGAAGGATCTCGCGGCCGGCGTCGTCACCGGCGAAGGTGCCGGTCAGCGTGCCGGGCAGCAGCTGGGCGAGCTCCGCGGCCACGCCCCAGGGCGTCTCGTCGCCGACGGCGATGTTGGCGACGGGGGTGAGCGCGGCGACGTAGGGCGGGGCGGTGAGCGGGGTGGACGTCTCGCCGGGGGTGATCCGCAGGGCGCGGCGGGCCGCTCGCAGGCCGACCTCCTCGTCACCGGTGCCGGGCCGGTCCGGGGCCGCGGCCGCCGTCCAGTGGGCGAGCGCGCGCACGCGCTCGGCCGCGTCCGCGAGCCGCTCCTCGGGCAGTTCACCGGCGCGGACGGCCGCGACCAGGGCGTCGCGCAGCCGACGGACCGTCTCCTCGTCGGCGAGGCCGCCGCCCACGCAGATCGCGTCGGCGCCGGCCGCGACGGCGAGGACACTGCCCCGCTCGATGCCGTAGGTGCCGGCGATGGCCCGCATCTCCATGCCGTCCGTGACGATCAGGCCGTCGTACCCCATCTCACCGCGAAGGAGGTCGGTCAGCACCCGGTTGGACAACGTTGCCGGACGGTCCGGATCCAGCGCCGGGACCAGGATGTGGGCGCTCATCACGGCCTTGGTGCCGGCCTCGATCGCCGCGCGGAAGGGGGCCAGTTCCCGCTCGTGGAGCACGGAGGCGTCCACGTCGATGCGGGGCAGGGCGTGGTGGGAGTCGACGGCGGTGTCGCCGTGCCCGGGGAAGTGCTTGGTGCAGGCGGCGACGCCCGCCGACTGCAGGCCGGTGACGTAGGCGGCGGTGTGCCGGGCGGCCAGCGCGGTGCCGGCGCCGAAGGAGCGGACGCCGATGACCGGGTTGGCGGGGTTGGAGTTGATGTCGGCGGAGGGAGCCCAGTTGAAGTTCACCCCGCACTCGGCGAGGCGCCGGCCGAGTTCGCGGGCGACGGCACGCGTCAGGTCCACGTCGTCCACCGCGCCGAGGGCGTGGTTGCCGGGGAAGCTGGAGCCGGTGCGCACCTCCAGACGGGTGACGTCGCCGCCCTCCTCGTCGATGGCGACCAGGACGTCCTCGCGCTCGGCGCGCAACTGGGCGGTCAGTTCGGAGAGTTGTTCACGGGAGGTGATGTTGCGGCCGAACAGGCCGACCGAGGCCAGGCCCTCGCCGAGCCGGCGCAGCAGCCAGTCGGGGGCCCTGGTGCCGGTGAAGCCGGGCTGGAGGACGGTGAGCGCGTCGCGCGTCAGGCTGTCGTTCTCCGAGTTGGACGCAGTGGTTCCGCTGGCGAATGTCGTCATCGGGTGGCGTTATCCCTTCACGGCGCCCGCGGTCAGGCCCGCGGCCATCTTGCGCTGGACGATGAGGAACAGGACGACGATCGGCACGGCCATCATCGTGGCTCCGGCCATCATCGGGGCGTACTCGGTGCCGTGCTTGGTGGTGAAGTTGCCGAGCCAGACGGTCGCGGTCTGGTGCTCCTGGCTCAGCAGCATCAGGGCGTAGATGTACTCGTTCCAGGCCTGGATGAAACCGTAGACCGAGGTGGCGACCATGCCGGGGGCGAGCAGCGGGAAGACCACCCGGATGAAGGCGCCGGTGCGGGAGCAGCCGTCGACCATGGCCGCCTCCTCCAGTTCCCGGGGGATGTTGACGATGAAGCCGCGCAGGGTCCACACCGTGAAGGGGAGGATGAACGTGAGGTAGGTGATGATGAGGCCGGTCAGCTTGTCGTACTGCTTCAGGTCGTTGAGCAGCAGGAAGACCGGGATGATCATGGCGACCAGTGGCACCATCTGGACGGCGAGGATGCCCACGATCACGATCTTGCGGCCGCGGAAGGCGAAGCGGGAGATGGCGAGGGCGGCCAGCATGCCGACGACCATGCCGATCACCACGACGGACAGGGACACCACGAGGCTGCGGCCGACGGGGCCCCAGAAGTCGGAGATGTCCAGCGCGCGGCGGAAGTTGTCCAGGGTGACGCCGGTGGGCAGCAGGCTCGGGTCCGGGTCGATCGCGTCCTTGGCCGGTTTGAGGGCCGTGTTGAGCATCCAGTAGAGGGGGAAGCCGGCGATGACGAAGACGAGGAGGCCGAGCAGGTTCCAGCCGAGCCTGGACCTGCGCCGTCCGGCCGTCGCGGTGGCGCTCATTCGACCTCTCCGATCTTCAGCATCTGGCGCATGTAGACGGCGACCACGCCCAGCAGCAGCAATACGGTGATCAGGGCGATCGCCGAGCCCTGCGCGTAGTCGTTGACCACGAAGGCGCGGTCGTAGGAGTAGGTGTTGAGGACCTGGAACTCCGCCTCCGGGTGGCCGCCCCGCATGACGAACACCTGGGGGAAGACGCCCATGTCCCAGATCACCGACAGGGTCGTGAGCATCACGATGATGGGCTTGAGGACCGGGAGGGTGACATAGCGGAAGACGCCCCAGGCGCCCGCGCCGTCCAGGCGCGCGGCCTCCTCCAGTTCCCTGGGGACCTGGGTCAGGCCGGCGCTGAGGGTGATGACCACGAAGGGCACGGCGCCCCAGACCACCAGCAGCATGATCACGGCCAGGCCCTCGGGTCCGCTGGCGAACCAGTTGTGCCCGATCATCTGTACCCCGGGCAGCTTGCTGAGGAGCGCGTTGAAGACGCCGTAGTCGGAGTCGAAGAGCCACTTGAAGACGGTGGTGGCCACGATGACGGGCATGCCCCAGCTCGCCACCAGCACGATGTTGATAAGGGTCTTCACCCAGCTGGAGACCCGCTGCTGAAGCAGCGCGATCGCCATGCCGATGACCATGGTGAACACCACGGAGCCGACCGCGAACACCACCGTGCGCAGGACGACCGCCCAGAACTCGCTGTCGGTCAGCACCTGGGTGAAGTTGCTGAATCCGACCCAGTCGGCCGACTGGAAGCCCCACAGCTGCGGCTGGCCGAACTTCTGGAAGGACAGGGTGACCAGCCGGACCAGTGGATAGGCCATGACCAGGGCCAGGATGAGCAGGCAGGGCGCGAGCAGCAGCCAGGGGGTCGCCGCCTGGCCCGAGGTCGCCCGCCGTCTGCCGGGCCGCGCCGCCGCGGGCGGTGGGGGCGCCTGCCGCGGTGGCGGCACCTTGGCTGGGGTGGTGGTGTCTGCGGCACTCATCGCGCGCTCCTCAGCGGTCCCTCAAGGGGTCGTACGAAGGCGAAGCCCCGCACGGCCGTGCGGGGACGCGGGTCCGCGCACGGCCGTACGAGGGGCAGGGCCCTGCCGGCGGCAGAGCCCTGCGCTCGGGTCACTTGGTGTTGATGACCTTGTCGATGGCGGCGTCCGCGTCCTTGGCGGCGGCCTCCACCGACTTCTTGCCGGTGCCGATGTTCTGCAGCATGGTCTGCAGCACCTGGGCCTTCTCGACCTGGCCCCAGCCGGGAGCCATCGGGACGAACCAGTTGGACTCGGCCGCGGTGGCCGGGACGACCGTGGCGGGGTCGTTCTTCAGGGTCGCGAGGTCGGTCTTGTTGTTGGGCAGGTTGCCCTTGGCCATCAGTCCCTTCTGGCCGGAGGGGCCGGTGAAGGCGTTGATCCACTCGGCGGCCAGCGTCTGGGCCTTGGACTTCACCGGGACGGCGAGGTCGGAGCCGCCGAGGAAGACCGGCATGTTCTTGCCGGACGGGCCGGGCATCACGAAGTTCTCGAGGTTGTCCTTGAGCTTGCCCGTCTTGTCGTTCTTCGGGTCGGCCGCGGTGCCGCCCTCCCAGGCGGCGGCGAACATCATCGCCGACTTGCCCTGGCCGTAGACGATGTACCGGTCGGACTCGTCCTTGGTCTTGTCACCGTGCATGTACTTGTCGATGACGTTCTTGAACTCGTTCAGGCCCTTGAGGGACTCGGGCGAGGAGAGGTTGGCCTTCCACTGGCCGCCCTCCTCCTTGGCGATGGAGCCGCCCGCGTCGTAGACGAAGGACATGCCCGCGTACCAGTCGCGCGTGGGCTGGTACCAGGCGCTGAACTTGTCGCCCTGCTTCTTCTGCACCTTGTCCAGGTCGGCGGTGAGCTCCTGGTAGGTCTTCGGCACGGACTTGACGCCGGCCGCGGCCATCACGTCCTTGCGCCAGGTGGCCACGCGGCCGCCGGCGTAGTACGGCACGCCGTAGGTCTTGCCCTCGTAGGTCACCGAGGTCTTCAGACCGTCGAGCCAGGCCGAGGAGTTGTCGAACTTGGCCGGGTCGACCGGGGCGAAGGCGCCCTTGACCATGTAGCTCAGCATCTCGCTGTTGCCCATCTCGACCACGTCGGGGGCCTTGTCGGTGGCGAGCACCGCGTCGAGCTTGGTGTTCTTGTCGGGCCAGCCGTAGTACTCGTGCTTGATCTTCAGGCCCGGGTGATTCTTCACGACGGCCGCGTCGGCGGCCTTCACCAGCTCGGGCCAGTTGTTCTGCGCGTCCACGGTGAGCCAGACGGTCAGCTCCTTCGCGTCCGCGCCGCCCTTGTCCGAGCCCCCGCCGTTGTCACTACCGCATGCCGCGATGGAGACCATCATGCCCGCGACACCGATCGCGGCTGCCAGCTTGCGCTTCACGCCACCCTCCTCAGGGATGCCACAAAACCCCCCTGCCTCCCCGCGGCTTGAAGCGTCAACGCATACCGCCCGTGGGGCCGGGACCTGGACCAATGGTGTAGACCAGTACGGGGAGCTTGGCCCAGACCAATAGGGCTGTCAAGGGTGTTCAAGCGCGCTCCCGACGTCCGTTATGGGACCGCGATATGCAGGGACCTTTCATTGCTCAACCGGCCAAACGGACGCACGGATTCCATCCGGGCGCGCACTGGACCACCGGCGCTCACTCCCTTCCGCGCGCCCGCTCGCGCGCGTGGACCACTTCCCTCGCCCGGAGGATGGACTAGACCAACCAGGGTCACGACGGTATACAGAGGAGATCACGGAGCGTGCGGGTGACGACCCGGCACACGAAGCCGTGCCACGATGTGAGCCGTGGCCGATGGGGATGTCGGTCGCTTCGGCACCTGGAGCCGGGAAGGCAGAGCATGAGCACCGACGTCAGCAGTGCGGAGAACGAGGGTGGGGCGACCGTCCGTACCGCGCGTGTGCCCAAGTACTACCGCCTGAAGAAGCACCTGCTCGACATGACGCAGACGCAGGCGCCGGGCACACCGGTGCCGCCCGAGCGGACGCTGGCGGCCGAGTTCGACACCTCGCGCACCACCGTGCGCCAGGCACTTCAGGAACTGGTCGTCGAGGGCAGGCTGGAGCGCATCCAGGGCAAGGGCACCTTCGTCGCCAAGCCCAAGGTCTCCCAGGCGCTGCAACTGACCTCCTACACCGAGGACATGCGCGCCCAGGGTCTGGAGCCGACCTCTCAGCTGCTCGACATCGGCTACATCACCGCCGACGACCGGCTCGCCGAGCTGCTCGACATCACGGCCGGCTCACGCGTGCTGCGCATCGAGCGGCTGCGCATGGCCAACGGCGAGCCGATGGCCATCGAGACCACGCATCTGTCGGCCAAGCGCTTCCCGGCGCTGCGCCGTTCGCTGGTGAAGTACACCTCCCTCTACACCGCGCTGGCCGAGGTCTACGACGTCCACCTCGCCGAGGCCGAGGAGACTATCGAGACCTCGCTGGCCACCCCGCGCGAGGCGGGCCTGCTCGGCACCGACGTGGGACTGCCGATGCTGCTGCTGTCCCGGCACTCCCTGGACCGGGAGGGCAATCCGGTGGAATGGGTGCGTTCCGTCTACCGCGGCGACCGCTACAAGTTCGTGGCGCGCCTCAAGCGGCCCGCCGACTGAGGCGGCCGCCGGCCGTCCTCGCGATCCGGTATGCCGACGAGGGGTTCCGTTCCCTCGACACCGTGACCTAGATTGCCTGCGCGTTACACCGGTGACCAGCGAGGGGACGGAGCAGCACATGTCAGATGCCCCAGAAGTCGGCAGAGGGACGGTGACACCCGTGCGGGTGGCCATCGCGGTCTGCCTCGTCGCGCCGTTCGTGGCGATGCTGTGGGTCGGTTCCTATGCCAAGACCGATCCCGCGTTCATCGGCATCCCGTTCTTCTACTGGTACCAGATGCTGTGGGTGATCGTGTCCACGGCGCTGACGATGACCGCGTACAAGCTGTGGCAGCGCGACCAGCGCGGCCGCGCCGTCCGGAGCGCGGACGGGGGCGAGGCGAAGTGAAGACCGGCGTCAACGGCGTCGCGCTCGGCGTCTGCATCTTCTTCTTCCTGCTCGTCACCGTCATGGGCTTCCTGGCCGCCCGCTGGCGCCGGGCCGACAACGAGCACAGCCTGGACGAATGGGGCCTGGGCGGGCGGTCGTTCGGCACCTGGATCACGTGGTTCCTGCTCGGCGGCGACCTGTACACGGCGTACACCTTCGTGGCGGTGCCGGCGGCGATCTACGCGACCGGCGCGGCCGGCTTCTTCGCGGTGCCGTACACGATCCTGGTGTACCCGCTGATCTTCACCTTCCTGCCCCGGCTGTGGTCGGTCTCGCACCGGCACGGATACGTGACGACCTCGGACTTCGTGCGCGGCCGCTTCGGCTCCAAGGGCCTGTCGCTGGCGGTGGCGCTCACCGGCATCCTGGCGACCATGCCGTACATCGCGCTCCAACTCGTCGGCATCCAGGCGGTGCTGGACGTGATGGGCGTCGGCGGCGGCGACAACACCAACTGGTTCGTGAAGGACCTGCCGCTGCTGATCGCCTTCGGCGTGCTGGCGGCGTACACCTACTCCTCGGGGCTGCGGGCGCCCGCGCTGATCGCGTTCGTGAAGGACGCGCTCATCTACATCGTCATCGCGGTCGCGATCATCTACATCCCGATCAAACTGGGCGGGTTCGACGACATCTTCGCCAAGGCGACCGCGGCCTTCGGCCAGACCAACCCGGCCACCGGCAAGCCGCGCGGCGCGCTCGTGCCCGCCGAGGCGGGCCAGTGGACGTACGCCACACTCGCGCTCGGCTCCGCGCTGGCGCTGTTCATGTACCCGCACTCGATCACCGCGACGCTGTCCTCGCGCAGCCGTGAGGTGATCCGCCGCAACACCACGATCCTGCCGCTGTACTCGCTGATGCTGGGCCTGCTGGCGCTGCTCGGGTTCATGGCGATCGCGGCCGGGGTGAAGGTGACCAACGGTCAGCTGGCCATCCCGCAGCTGTTCGAGAACATGTTCCCGGACTGGTTCGCGGGCGTGGCGTTCGCGGCCATCGCCATCGGCGCGCTGGTCCCGGCGGCCATCATGTCGATCGCGGCGGCCAACCTGTTCACCCGCAACATCTACAAGGACTTCATCAAGCCCGGCGCCACGGCCAAGGAGGAGACCCGGGTTTCCAAGATCGTGTCGCTGCTGGTGAAGGTGGGCGCGCTGGTCTTCGTCCTGACCATGGACAAGACGGTCGCCATCAACTTCCAGCTGCTGGGCGGCATCTGGATCCTGCAGACCTTCCCGGCCCTGGTCGGCGGCCTGTTCACCCGCTGGTTCCACCGCTGGGCCCTGCTGGCCGGCTGGGCGGTCGGCATGGTCTACGGCACGGTCGCCGCCTACGGGGTCGCCTCGCCCACGCAGAAGCACTTCGGCGGCTCGGCCAAGGAGATCCCGGGCATCGGCGAGATCGGCTACATCGGCATGACGGCGTTCGTGCTGAACCTGGCCGTCGCGGTGGTCCTCACCTTCGCCCTCAGGGCGCTGAAGGCGCCCGAGGGCGTGGACGAGACCCGCCCCGAGGACTACACGGCGGACGCGGGCGACCCCGGCGTCCAGGTCGAACTGCCGCCGGCCACGGCGGGCAGCGCGCACTGATCCGACGCCTCACGAGCGGGCCGCCGGGGAAATCCGGCGGCCCGTTGTCGTACCCGTCCGGCACACTCGGCGCATGGACATCGTGATCCGGCCGGCGGAACCCGGCGAGTACGCCACTCTGGGCGAGATCACCGCCGAGGCCTATCTCGGGGACGGGCTGCTCGACTTCGGGGAGAGCGACGCCTATCTCGGCGAGCTGCGGGACGTGGCGAAACGGGCGGCCGCCGCCGAGGTGCTGGTCGCCGTGGCGGAGGGCCGGGTGCTCGGCGGAGTGACGTTCGTGCCCCGCGGCGGCCCGATGGCCGACATCTCCGGGCCCGGCGAGGCGGAGATACGGATGCTCGCTGTCGCGCGGGCCGCCCGCGGCCGGGGCGCCGGCGAGGCGCTGGTGCGGGCCTGCCTCGACCGCGCGCGGGCGGTCGAGGGCTGCGTCCGCGTGGTGCTGTCGTCCCAGCGGACCATGCGCGCGGCCCACCGCGTCTACGAGCGCCTGGGCTTCGTGCGCTCCCCCGAGCGCGACTGGAACCCGCTCCCGGACCTCGACGGCCTGTTGCTGATCACCTATGAGCTGACGCTCTGACACATCCGCAACCTGCACGGCGCACCGGGCGCGGCACAACATATGGGGGTGGTCGACTCACCCGGCACAAGATGTATGCTCATGCTCGCTGTCGCCGCAGGGGAATCCGGTGCGAATCCGGAACTGTCCCGCAACGGTGTACGTGTGCGTGTTCATCGGTGTTCGTCCGCATGAGCCCGCACTCGCGTCAGTCCGAGGACCTGCCGACAGTGCGCCCGGCCGTCCGGCCGGGTGCCGAGACGTCCGGGCCTCGTGGAATGGGCCGGTGGACGCGGCGCCGTAGTGCGCGCGTGCGCTGCCCCCTGCCCTCGGCGAGGTCCCCGTGCCGAGCGAGGGAGAGCCCCACGTGACCATCGCGCCAGCCGATCCGGCCTCAGCGACTTCGCTGGACGACGGTCCGGGAGCCGCGCTGCTGCGGACCCTGACCGAGCTGACCGCCGACCTCCCCGACACCGACCCCGGCCGGGTCGCCGCCGCCGCGCTGCGCGGCCGGTCGGCGCACGCCGACGAGGCGGAGCTGCGGGAACTGGCCACCGAGGCGGCAGCGGGGCTCATCTCCGAGGACCCCGCCTACTCGCGGCTGGCCGCGCGGCTGCTGACCCTCACCATCCGCGCCGAGGCCGCCTCCCAGGGCGTCACGTCCTTCACCGCGTCCATCGCGGCCGGGCACCGCGAGGGCCTGATCGCCGACCGGACCGCCGAGTTCGTACGCCTGCACGGCGCGCGTCTGGACGCCCTCGCCGACCCGGCCGCCGACGACCGCTTCGGCTACTTCGGGCTGCGCACCCTGCACAGCCGCTATCTGCTGCGCCACCCGGTCACCCGCAAGGTGACCGAGACGCCGCAGCACTTCCTGCTGCGCGTCGCGGCCGGCCTCGCGAAGGACGACTCCTCCCGCGCGGCGGACGAAGTGGCCGCGCTGTACCGGCTGATGAGCCGGCTGGACTACCTGCCCTCCTCCCCCACCCTGTTCAACTCCGGCACCCGGCACCCCCAGATGTCGTCCTGCTACCTGCTCGACTCCCCCAGGGACGAGCTCGACAGCATCTACGAGCGCTACCACCAGGTCGCCCGGCTGTCCAAGCACGCCGGCGGCATCGGCATCGCCTACTCCCGCATCCGCTCCCGGGGTTCGCTGATCCGCGGCACCAACGGGCACTCCAACGGCATCGTGCCGTTCCTGAAGACCCTGGACGCCTCGGTGGCCGCCGTGAACCAGGGCGGCCGGCGCAAGGGCGCGGCCGCGGTCTACCTGGAGACCTGGCACTCGGACATCGAGGAGTTCCTTGAGCTGCGCGACAACACCGGCGAGGACGCCCGGCGCACCCACAACCTGAATCTCGCGCACTGGGTCCCGGACGAGTTCATGCGCCGGGTGAACGCCGACGGCCAGTGGTCGCTGTTCTCCCCGGCGGACGTGCCCGAGCTCACCGACCTGTGGGGCGAGGAGTTCGACGCCGCCTACCGCCGGGCCGAGGCGGCCGGGCTCGCGCGCCGGACGCTGCCGGCCCGGGACCTGTACGGCCGGATGATGCGCACCCTGGCGCAGACCGGCAACGGCTGGATGACGTTCAAGGACGCCGCCAACCGCACCGCCAACCAGACGGCCGAGCCGGGACACGTGATCCACTCCTCGAATCTCTGCACGGAGATCCTGGAGGTCACCGACGACGAGGAGACGGCGGTCTGCAACCTCGGCTCGGTCAACCTGGGCGCGTTCGTGACGGACGGCGGCATCGACTGGGAGCGGCTGGACGAGACGGTCCGCACCGCCGTGACCTTCCTCGACCGCGTGGTGGACATCAACTTCTACCCGACCGGGCAGGCGGGCCGCTCCAACGCCCGATGGCGCCCGGTGGGCCTCGGCACGATGGGCCTGCAGGACGTGTTCTTCAAGCTGCGCCTGCCCTTCGACTCCCCCGAGGCGCGGGAGCTGTCCACCCGCCTCGCGGAGCGGATCATGCTGGCCGCCTACGAGGCCTCCGCCGACCTCGCCGAGGTCGACGGCCCGCTGCCTGCCTGGGAGAAGACCCGCGCCGCGCGGGGTGTGCTGCACCCCGACCACTACGACGTCGAGCTCGCCTGGCCGGAGCGCTGGGCGGCCCTGCGCGAGCGGATCGCCGAGACCGGCATGCGCAACTCCCTGCTGCTGGCCATCGCGCCGACCGCCACCATCGCGTCCATCGCGGGCGTGTACGAGTGCATCGAGCCGCAGGTGTCCAACCTGTTCAAGCGCGAGACGCTGTCCGGGGAGTTCCTCCAGGTCAACTCCTACCTGGTGGCGGAGCTGAAACGGCTCGGCGTGTGGGACGCCCGCACCCGTGAGGCGCTGCGCGAGGCCAACGGCTCGGTGCGGGACTTCGCGTGGATCCCCGAGGACGTGCGGCGGCTGTACCGCACGGCGTGGGAGATCCCGCAGCGCGGTCTGATCGACATGGCCGCGGCCCGCACCCCGTTCCTGGACCAGGCGCAGTCCCTGAACCTGTTCATGGAGACGCCGACCATCGGCAAGCTCTCCTCGATGTACGCCTACGCCTGGAAGTCCGGGCTGAAGACGACGTACTACCTGCGCTCCCGCCCGGCGACGAGGATCGCCCGCGCGGCCCGCGCCACCGCCACCGTCCCCGTCCAGCAGCCGGTCGACTCCGATGCGGTCGCCTGCTCCCTTGAGAACCCCGAGTCCTGCGAGGCCTGCCAGTGAGTGACACCCGTAACACCAACCTGCTCGACCCGGGCTTCGAGCTGACCCTGCGGCCCATGCGCTACCCCGACTTCTACGAGCGCTACCGGGACGCCATCAGGAACACCTGGACGGTGGAGGAGGTCGACCTCCACTCCGACGTCGCCGACCTGGCGAAGCTGAGCCCGGGCGAGCAGCACCTGATCGGCCGGCTGGTCGCGTTCTTCGCGACGGGCGACTCGATCGTGGCCAACAACCTGGTGCTGACGCTCTACAAGCACATCAACTCACCCGAGGCGCGGCTGTACCTGAGCCGGCAGTTGTTCGAGGAGGCCGTGCACGTCCAGTTCTATCTGACGCTGCTGGACACCTATCTCCCCGATCCCGACGACCGGGCGGCCGCGTTCGCGGCGGTGGAGAACATCCCCTCCATCAGGGAGAAGGCGGAGTTCTGTTTCCGGTGGATGGACTCGGTGGAGAAGCTGGACCGGCTGGAGACGAAGGCGGACCGCCGCCGCTTCCTGCTCAACCTCATCTGCTTCGCCGCCTGCATCGAGGGCCTGTTCTTCTACGGCGCCTTCGCCTACGTCTACTGGTTCCGCGGCCGGGGCCTGCTGCACGGGCTGGCCACCGGCACCAACTGGGTGTTCCGGGACGAGACGATGCACATGTCGTTCGCCTTCGACGTGGTGGACACCGTGCGCAAGGAGGAGCCGGACCTCTTCGACGAGGAGCTCGGCCGGCAGGTGACCGGCATGCTGAGGGAGGCCGTCGAGGCCGAGCTGCAGTTCGCGCGCGACCTGTGCGGCGACGGCCTCCCGGGGATGAACACCGACTCCATGCGGCAGTACCTGGAGTGCGTCGCCGACCAGCGTCTTGCGCGGCTCGGCTTCGCCCCGGTGTACGGCTCGGAGAACCCGTTCTCCTTCATGGAGCTGCAGGGCGTTCAGGAGCTGACCAACTTCTTCGAGCGGCGTCCCTCGGCGTACCAGGTGGCGGTGGAGGGCACCGTGGACCTGGACGAGGACTTCTGAGCGCTCTCGATCTGGCGGTCGATCCGGCGGTCGCGCACGACGCCGATCACCGAGGGGAGGACCATCAGGACCAGCAGTCCGAAGGTCGCGAGCATTCCGATCAGGGCCTGGATCTGGTTTGTGTTCATGCACACCACTGTCGCGCGGGATGCTCCTTACCGTGAGTGGCAGGACTGCCGTACAGCTTCAAATTCCTGCCACTCCTCGGGCAGACTGGAGACATGTTGAAGAACGTGGCCGCCGTCCTGCTGGACGGAGTGCATCCCTTCGAACTCGGTGTCGTCTGCGAGGTCTTCGGCATCGACCGCAGCGACGACGCGCTTCCGGTGTACGACTTCGCGGTGGTCTCCGCCGAGGGCCCGGCGCTGGGCACGCACGTGGGCGGGCTCGGCGTGACCACGCCGTACGGGCTCGACCGGCTCCAGGAGGCCGACCTGATCGCCGTCCCGGCCGGGAACGACTTCCCCAGCCGCCGGTACCCGCCCGGGCTGCTGGACGAGCTGCGGCGGGCCGTGGACCGGGGCGCGCGGGTGCTGAGCGTGTGCTCGGGGGTCTTCGTGCTCGGGGCCGCCGGGCTGCTGGACGGGCGGCGCTGCGCGGTGCACTGGCACCACGCGGCCGAGCTGGCCCGGCAGTACCCCCGCGCGGTGGTCGAGCCGGACGTGCTCTACGTGGACGAGGACCCGGTGATCACCTCGGCGGGCACGGCCGCGGGCATCGACGCCTGTCTGCACATCGTGCGCAAGGAGCAGGGCCCGGAGGTCGCCAACAAGATCGCCCGGCGGATGGTGGTGCCGCCGCACCGGGACGGCGGGCAGGCGCAGTACATCGAGCGGCCGCTGCCGAAGTCCCGCTGCGACACGGTGGGCGAGGTGCTGGCCTGGATGGAGCAGCACCTCGACGAGGAGGTGACCGTGGAGCAGCTCGCCGCCCGGGCGCACATGTCCCCGCGGACCTTCGCCCGCCGCTTCCAGCAGGAAACGGGCACGACTCCGTACCGCTGGATCCTGCGCCAGCGCGTGCTGCTGGCGCAGGACCTGCTGGAGGCGACGGACGAGACGATGGACTCCATCGCCGACCGGGCCGGCTTCGGCACGGCGGCCGCGCTGCGGCACCAGTTCGTCCGGGCGCTGGGCACCACGCCGAACGCCTACCGGCGGGCGTTCCGGGGCCCGGAGGCCGCCTGACCGCGCGCCGGAGGCGCTTCACCGCAGGGCGCCGACGCTCAGCGCGCGACCGGGCGCACCAGCAGGTTGTGCGGACGGAGCGTGATGCCCACCCTGACCGCGTCGTTGGACCCGGGGGCCTGCTCCAGGCGGAACCTGGTCGCCACCGCGGCGGTGACCAGGGAGAGCTGGGCCATCGAGAAGTGGTCGCTGGGGCACTTGCGGTTTCCCACACTGAACGGACGCATGGCGTATTTCGGTACGTCCTTGGACCGCTCCGGAAGCCAGCGGTCGGGGTCGAACTCCAGGTGGTCCCGGTACGACCGCGGATCGCGCTGGATTGCGTACGGACTGTAGATGATGTCGGCCCCGGCCGGAATGCGATAGCCACCGAGTTCGGTGTCGGCGACCGCCCGCCGCGTCAAAATCCATACGGCGGGCCGCAGGCGCATCGTCTCCACGATGACATTGTTGGTGTGGGTGAGCCTGCGGACGTCGTCGAATCCGACCGGTCGACCATTGGTCACGGATTCGACCTCGGCGCGGATCCGGTCCGCGTGTTCGGGATGCTCGGCAAGTGCCTGAAGCAACCACATGACCGTGGAGGCGATGGTTTCGCTTCCGGGGGTGAGTATCGCGACCACCTGGTCATGGATCTCCTGCTCCCCGATGGGCTCGCCATTGTCGTCCTTCGCCTCCAGCAATGCCGTCAGCAAATCGTCCGGCTTTTGACCGGATGCGCGGCGCTCGGCGACGATCTCGTCGACCAGGAGATGCAAATCGGCCAGTGCCCGGTTGAATTCCCTGTTGCCCGGCAGGGGCAGCCGGTACAGGGGCCCGAGCGGCACCACCATCCGCCGGTACATGCCGCGGAAGACGGTGGCGAGCGCGGTGCACAGCCGCTCGGCCCGTTCGTCCATGTACTGCCCGCGCAGCAGGCAGCGGGCCGCGATGCGCACCGCGATCCGGAACGACTCCGAGGTGCAGTCGACGACCTGCCCCGGGCGCCAGCGCGCGGTCAGCGCGTGCGCCTCCTCCTCCATGATCGGGCCGTAGGCGGGGATGGCGTCGAGCCGGAAGGCGGGCTGGACGGTGCGGCGCTGACGCCGGTGCAGCGCGCCGTTGGCCGTGGCCACGCCCTGCTTGCCGAGCAGTCCCTCCAGGGACTCCCACAGCGGGCCGGAGATGATGTAGTCGGGGCTGAGGGCCACCGCGCCGGTGAGGGTGGGCGTGGTGACGGCGTAGACCGTCTTGGGGCCGAGCCTGAGGCGGACGACGTCGCCGTGGTCGCGCAGTTGCGACATGAAGCCCAGCGGGTCGCGGACCAGCTTCAGACCGTGCCCGAGGACGGGGACCGCGCCGCCGGCGACGGGCGGTTCGAGGAGCTGCCCGGCGGGCGGCTCGTCCGGCGCGGCGGCCGGTTCCGGGCGGCTTTCGGGTTGCACCGACTCGACGGTCATTTCTCACCTGCCGCTTCGTTGTTGACGTACGGGGGCGTGGACCGGTCGTCCCAGCTGTCGACCATGTACCGGCCCGACTCGTGGTGGAACCAGTAGACGGAGCTGAACCAGTTCCGCATATTGCCGACACAGGCCCGCACCGCGGCACCGAGTTCTTTTCCCCGCACCGTGCCGTCCGCGAGACGGTCCGCGAGCCGTAACGCCTCGCGTTCCGCGACGAGGAAATCCGATACGCATTCCTCGATGCGCCGCCGCATTTCCGTGACGGCTTCCTCGAGGGTCAGCCCCTCGTGTTTCACAAGACTGATTCCGAGATTGTGGACCTCGTCGCCCGCGATTTCCTTGGGCAGGGAGCACAGGTCGTTGTACCAGGCGGCGAATTCCTGGCTGAGCAGTGCCGGGCGCCGGTATGCGGGGTGTTTCCGCACGGCGTCCGGGAGTTCGCATTCCGCGCTCGGCTCCAGCAGGTCGGTCCAGATCCAGTGCGCGAAGGTGAGCCGGCGCAGCGCCAGGTATTCACCGACCGTGGGCACGACGCCCTCGGTGCGGTTGCGGAACTCCCGGTCGTACGCCTCGATCACCGCGTGGAAGTGCCGCGCGAACCGGGCGTTCCAGTCCGGCGACAGGAACGAGTACAGGCGCAGCACGCTGTCCGCGAACCCAGCGACCAGGGCATCCTGGTGGTGCAGATGGTCCTGGGGGGAGTCGAGGGCCGTGTGAAGCGCCCGCCGCAGTCGCCGCCAGGCGTCGGGCCTGCCGTGGACGATGTCGCGGTCGTGGCGGTCGTCCCAGACGAAGAACCACGCGCTGTAGTCGGCTATCGCCTGGAGCACCTCGTCGGGCGCGCCGAGGTAGTAGCCCGCCATGAGGTCGGTGTAGCACAGGCCGTCGGCATATTCCTCCACCTTGTCCGCGGGCATGAGCCGTTTTTCCAGCAGCCAGCAGCGCGTCTTCTCCTGGAGTTCTGGCCAATAGGCGTGGAGTTGCCTGGGAAACGCGGCCTCGATCACCGGAAGAGCGAGCGATGGTGGGACTGCGACCGCTGTCGATGTGGTGCTGTGTGGGAAAGCTGGCACGAACAAACCCCTCTCAGCCGCCAGTTGCGTCCGCCCCCTTCGTCGTGCCGGGCGCACGCCGTCGCGTATCCCCGCACTCCCATTCAGCACCACAACTGACCGTTCTGGGAACGGATTTGCTGCACTCACCACCCCGGGATGCCGAGAATATCCCCTTGTGTGTCTGAATATGAATCGATAGGGGCGCACAAGGGATCGATTGTGCGACGCACACATGAACGCGTCCGACCGGGCAAGTCCGGTCGGACGCCTGGCGCGAGAGAGGGTCAGTCGTTGGCGACCACGGGGTAGCGCGGCTCGTTCTCGGCCATCTGCCGCAGCGCGTCCTTGCGTTCACGCTTGGAGAGCCGGTCGATGTAGAGGTAGCCGTAGAGGTGGTCGGTCTCGTGCTGGAGGCAGCGGGCGAAGTAGCCGGTGCCGCGCACCCTGACCGGGTTGCCCTTCTCGTCCTGCCCGGTGACCTCTGCGTAGTCGGGACGGGCGAGCGGCGCGTAGGCGGTCGGCACGGACAGGCAGCCCTCGTTGCTGTCGTCCAGGCGGCGCCGGTCGGCGGGCAGCTCGACCAGCTTGGGGTTGCAGACCACGCCGACGTGCCGGACGCCCTCGTCGTCGGGGCAGTCGTAGACGAAGACCTTCAGGTCCACGCCGATCTGGTTGGCGGCCAGGCCCACGCCCTCGGCGGTGCGCTGGCTGGCGAACATGTCCGCGACCAGCTGCGCCAGTTCCTCGCCGAACTCGGTGACGTCCTT
>NZ_BMVJ01000007.1:100149-115096 GCF_014650655.1 Streptomyces anandii JCM 4720 | reverse complement strand
GCACTCCTTGTGCAGCACGGGGTTCCCGACGACCGTGATCGGCCGGGAGGTGCCGCGCTCGCGCCAGGCCGTCTCGCGCTCCTCGCAGTCCTCCGTGTCGACGACGTAGCCCTCGTCGTCGACGGGGAGCACGCCCGGGTGCTGCTGATCGGTGTCCTGCTGCGCCATGACCGCCCTGTGCCTGCCTTCCTGGAATGAGTGTTGCCGATAAAGAGTACGGGCAGTGCTCAGCAGACCTCTTCCAGGTCCCGCCAGTCCCGCGAGTCCGGGCTGTCCGCGACCCAGCCGTCCAGCAGCCCCCGCACCAGCGAGGCCGGCGCCGCCACCCCGCACTCGCGCTCCGGCACCCACAGCTGCCCGTCCGTGCGATGGCCGAGCGGCCCCGGGTGCCCGGGCTCGCTGTGGTCGTGCGGGTCGAGGTGCGTGCCGTCGCCCTCGTCGGAGGGCATCCGGGACTCCGAGCACGTACGGCACAGCAGCCGTACGGACGACGACCAGTCCTCGGCGGCGAACCCGGCGTCGGCGGCGAGCTGCTCCAGCGCGTCGCGGTCGGCCTCGGTCGCCGCCTCGAGGAGCACCACCCAGGTGGGCACCGGCGAGGGCGCCCACAGCTCGATCTCGTCGAAGACGGGGTAGGTGTGGCCCGCGGCGGTGGTCCGCTCCCCGTGGGGCACCCCGTCGTGCAGCACGACCTCGCCCCAGCGCCGCCCTGAGGACGGCAGCGGGATGGACAGCACCTCGATGCGGGCCGGGTCCAGGCGCCGGCCCCACACCACCTCGGCCTCGCCCTCCGGCGACAGGCGCACGGCCGCGCTGCCCAGCTCCATGCCCGCCGGCTCCCCGGCGGCGGCCACGCCCCCGGGCACCTTCAGTCCGTAGGCCTGCCAGGCCCGGCGGGCCAGCGGCCAGTCCTGCAGTGCGGTGGCGGCGATGCCGACGTTCCACCAGTCGGGCGCGCCGGTCTCCCTCTCCAGCAGGGCAACGGCCCGCAGGCCCGCCGTCCTGGCCTGCTCCCAGTCGTGCCGGAACTTGTGCAGCAGGGCGAGGTTGAACCAGGACTCCGACAGCCAGGGCTCCAGATCGGCGGCGCGTGTCAGGAGCGCGCCCGCGTCCTCGTACCGGCCGTCACCGATCAGGGTGAACGCCCGGTCGGTGGCCTGCCGCCAGGAGGCGGAGGGCCGATGCCGTCCCTTGCCGAAGATCCTCACGATTCCCGCCTGCCAGTTCCGTTCAGTGGGCTGGCTTCTGCCCCCGGACACCCTCTCCTTCGCATCCAACCACGTGCGGCTGGAAGGTCGCTCATTACCCATGGGTTACCCCACCGGGGACCGGGTCAGACAGTCACGCGAGAGCACCCGCGCCAGTGACTCCACCACCTCGGGGGCGTAGTCGCCCGCGGTGGCCAGCCGCAGTTCCTCCAGCGCCTTGAGGGGGCCGCCGGGCCCGGCGTCGCGCGCCTTCTCCTCGTAGGCGTTGACGGCCCGCACGATCCGCGCGGGCAGCGGCTGCTCCCGGCACGGGTCGGCCTGCCGCTCCACCACCACGGCGATCCGGGCGTCGACCCCGGTCCGGCGCACGACGGCGCCGCCGAGCAGGGCGATGCGCCGCTGCTCCTCGACGGGCAGGCAGGCCGTCGCGCCCGCGGGCACCGGGTCCACCAGGCTGAGCTGCCCGATGTCGTGCATGAGCGCCGCGTGCTCCAGCACGGTCAGCTCCGGGCCCGACAGGCCCAGGTCGATGCCCACGGCCCGGCTGAGCGCGGCGACGCGCCGGGCGTGCCCGGCCGGGGTGCAGCCCGCCACCTCGGTGGCCCGGGCGAGCGAGGCGATGGTCTGCCGGTAGGTGGCCCGCACGGCCGCGTACCGCCGGCAGGAGAGCTGGGCGAGGAGCAGGGGCAGCGAGAACACGGGCAGCGCCCACAATCCGACGACGGCGACCGCCAGGGCCATCACCGCGCCCGTGGCGCACACCGCGGAGCCGATCCCGAGCAGTCCCCGCAACTCCTCGCGCAGCAGCGGGCCGAAGGGCCACCGGGTGCGGCAGTGGGTGGCCGCGGCCGCGAGCACGGCGCCGCACAGCGCGGTGAGCACCAGCAGCGCGAGCAGCAGCAGCACGTACGCCGGGCCGCTCCAGTCCTCGAACACCCCTTGCCCGTAGAGAGGTTGGAAGCAGACGGCGGCGAAGGCGACGGTGAGGATCCGCCGCGCCAGGTGGTCCGGGGCGGGCCCGCGCCCGCGCGCGATGTGCGGCACGCTGCCGAGCAGACCGGCGGCCAGCACGACGGCGACGACCTGGAAGGCGCCGTGGTGGGTGGGCCGCCCGGCGTCCTCGCCCAGCAGGGCGTACGACAGCGCGCCGGCGGCCCCGAGCGGCGCGGCCTCCCGGACGTCCGGCCCGCTCCACCGGGCGAGCTCGCCCACCAGCACCAGCACCCCGAAGGCGAGCGCGGCCCCGCGCTCCTGCAGACCGCCCCACAGGGTCACGCACAGCGAGAACAGCGCGACCAGGAGAGCCGCGGCGCGCATCAGCACCAGGGGCAGGGACAGGGACAGGGACAGGCACCACGGTCCCGGCCGCGTCACCGGCGCACTTCCCGGGGTTCGGGGGTGGGGTGGACCGCCGGGGCGGCCACGGCGGACGCGGCACCGGACGGAGCCGCCGGTTCGACGGCCTGGGCCGCCGGCTCGTCGGCGGTGACGGCCGGGTGCCAGCCGTGGCGGTCGAGGGCGCGTGTGAGCGCGGTGACCATCCGAGGGTCGAACTGCGCGCCCGCGCAGCGCTCCAGTTCCTCCAGCGCGGCCCCGACCGGACGGCCGCGCCGGTAGGAGCGGGTGGACGTCATCGCGTCGAAGGCGTCGGCGACGGCCACCACCCGCGCGCACTCCGGGATCTGCCCGCCCGTCAGCCCGTAGGGGTATCCGCTGCCGTCCAGCCGCTCGTGGTGGTGCAGGATCGCCGAGCGGGCCTCCCCGAGGAAGGAGATCCCGCGGACCATCTCGTGCCCGTACTCGGGGTGCAGTTCGATGACCCGGCGCTCCTCGGGGGTCAGCGGCCCGTCCTTGCGCAGCAGCCGGGTGGGGACGCCGAGTTTGCCCACGTCGTGCAGGATCCCCGCGAAGCGGAGCACCTCCACGCGCTCGTCGTCCATGCCGAGCTCGCGGGCGATCATCATCGAGGCGTGCCCGACCCGTTCGCTGTGCCCGCGTGTGTAGCCGTCCTTGATGTCGACGGCCTGGACCAGCGCCCGGATGGTCGCCTGGTGGGCGGCCCGCTCGCGGTGGTACTGCGCGTACGCCCACCAGGACACGCACATGGGCAGCAGCACCAGCAGCGCGGCGACCGGACCGTAGGGGCTGCGCCAGAGCACGGCCATCATCAGGCCGGCCAGGCCGTGCACCGCGATCGGCACGAGCGAGCGCGCGAAACCGCCCTGCCAGGCGCGGCGCACCGGCACCTGTTCGGCGAGGGCGAGGATGCCGCCGTCCAGCGCGGTGAGCACCAGGCAGAACACGGCCACGGCGGCCGCGGCGGGCACGAGCGCGTAGGGGAAGTCGGAGCCGACGACGGCGTCCCGTCCGCCCAGCGACCAGTGCGTGCGGGCGGCGGCCCAGACTGCGATGGCGAGCTGGGCGGCCCGCCAGATCCGGCGCAGGGCCTCGGGGCGCTGCCCGGCCGGGGTGAGCAGGGCGCCGGGCACGGGGACGAGCGCGGCGGCGGGCGGCGGCAGCAGGAAGGCCGCCGCCAGCAGCACGGGGTAGAAGGGCCCCGCGACACCGCTGCGCCGGGCCAACTGCTTGCAGGCCGCGTACACCGTGGCCAGCAGGGCGAGCGCCCACCAGGGCGTGTGCGTCATCGGCAGCGGCAGCAGGCAGAGCAGGCCGCCGAGGCCGGCACAGACGACGTACGCACGGGTCCGCGGCCGAACCGCCTCCATGACGCCCTCCCCCGGTCATGCCAGTCCACGACGGGAGCCTAGGACGGCCGGGGGGCAGTCCGCGGGCCGATAACCCGCGGATTAGCACGTACGAGTGACGTGGGTCAGGCGTGTGTCAGGACTCCCGGGGAGTCACCGGGGCCGCGGCGACGTCCCGCTCGGGGACGGTCCCGCCGGAGCGGATCAGCTCGATCCTGCCCATCACCTTGGCACGCAGGTCGGCGGGGACGTCGTCATGCCCGCAGCACCGCTTGACCAGCTTCTTCACGGCCTGTTCCAGGCCGTACTTCTCGAGGCACGGCGAGCACTCCTCGAAGTGGTGCTCGAACTTGGTGCGATCGACTTCCGGCATCTCACTGTCGAGGAACTCGTACAGGTGGTCGAGTACCTCACTGCAGTCCGTCTCGTGCGGCTCTCCGCAGCTCATGAGCCCGAGCCTTTCGCTTCGTCCGACTCTCCGGCGCCCGCCGGGACCAGCCCGCGCTCGCGGGCGTAGTCCTCGAGCATGCCGCGCAGTTGCCGACGGCCCCGGTGCAGCCGGGACATCACCGTACCGATGGGTGTCCCCATGATGTCCGCGATCTCCTTGTACGCAAAGCCCTCGACGTCCGCGAGATACACGGCGATGCGGAACTCCTCGGGGATCGCCTGCAGTGCCTCCTTCACGTCCGAGTCGGGCAGGTGGTCGAGCGCCTGCGACTCGGCGGAGCGCAGACCGGTCGACATGTGCGACTCGGCGCGGGCGAGCTGCCAGTCCTCGATCTCCTCCGCGGCGCTGCGCTGGGGCTCGCGCTGCTTCTTGCGGTAGGAGTTGATGAAGGTGTTGGTGAGGATCCGGTATAGCCACGCCTTGAGGTTGGTGCCCTCGCGGAACTGGTGGAAGGACGCGTACGCCTTGGCGTACGTCTCCTGCACCAGGTCCTCGGCGTCGGCCGGGTTGCGCGTCATGCGCAGCGCGGCCGAGTACATCTGGTCGAGGAATTCGAGCGCGTCCCGCTCGAAGCGCGCGCTGCGCTCGACGGTCGACTCCGCGGACGCGTCCGCGCCCGTGCCCCGGCCCTCGGGCTGCTCCGCCACGCCGTTGTCGGTCCCTGCGTCGGTACCGGGAACCGGACCCACCTCCTCAAGCGATGTCGTGAGACCGAGTGAAGCCCCACTCGAATCGGAGGATAGACGACGATCCGGTCCGCCCGCCGCCCGAATAGGGGCGGTCTTCGCCGCGTGCAGCACCGTCCAGTCCAGGTCGGTGCGGGCACTGCGGCGCGGGCAGAAGGTCGAACCCATGCGGCGGACTTCCTCTCCTACGGCGTCGGTGCCGAGGTCCGGCACTCTCGTCCGCCACAACAGCGGTGGGGCACCCCGCATTCCCGGCCCCCGCGCGCGTCACCCGAGTGACGCGGTCCACCGTGCCACCGCGTCCGTGAGCAGCCCCATGGCCTCCTCCTCGGTGATCCCCGCCCGCTTGGGCACGCCGAAGCCGTGGTCGCCGTACGGCACCTCCGCCATCTCGTAGGAGCCCGGCGGGAACTCCTCCGGCCTGCCGAACGGGTCGTTGCCGCCCTGCACGACGAGCGTGGGCACCCCGGCGTCCAGCAGCTCCCCGGCGCGGGACTTCTCGGGTTTGCCCGGCGGGTGCAGCGGGAAGCTCAGGGCGAGCACGGCGCGGGCGCCCAGCTCGGCGGCCGTACGGCAGGCGACGCGCGCGCCGGCGCTGCGGCCGGCGGAGATCACCGGCAGCCCGCGGCCGGCGAGCGCGGGCCAGACGCCGCGCCAGCCGGTGTCCAGCGTCCTGGGCGCGGGCGCGACCTTCTTGCCGGCCACCCGCCAGGGCTGCTCGACAAGAGCGACGCTCACGCCGTGGGTGGGCAGGACGCGCGCGAGGGCCCGCAGGTCGCGGGCTTCGATGCCGCCGCCCGCGCCGTGGCCGGCGGCCAGCACGAGGCGTGCCTTCCTCGCCGGGTGCCAGGTGATCCGGGCGGTGCCGGCCCCGGTGTCGACGGTCTCGGTCTCGACGGTCTCGGCGCGGGACCCGGAGGTCCGGCTGTCAGTGGTGTCGGTCACGCTAGAAGAGTGTGCCCTCCTCGGGCGCCGGAAGCTCCTTGAGCAGCTCGGGTCCGTTGTTGCGGACGTTGCTCACCGCCGTGGAGACGGGGTACGCGCGCATCAGCCCGGGCGGCGGGGGCGCCAGCAGCTCGCGCAGTCCGTCCGCGTCCGTGCGGGCCGGGTCCAGCCAGGCGTCCCAGCGGTCGGGGGTGAGCATCAGTGGCATGCGGGGATGGATGTCGGCCAGGGTGCGCGGCCCGTCGGCCGGGGCGACGGCCAGCGGGGTCCGCTCCGCCTCCGTGGTGATCACCGAGCAGGTCACCCACCAGGCCTGGGGGTGGTCGTCGGGCAGCGTGCGGTCCCGCCAGAACTCGTACAGGCCCGCCATCGCGAACACCGATCCGTCCGCCGGGGTCACGAAGTACGGCTGCTTGCGCGGGCGCTTGCGCCGCCCCTCCACCTCCAGCTCCCGCTCCTGGGTGCCGGTGACCCACTCGTAGTAGCCGTCGGCGGGCACGATGCAGCGCCGGGCGGCGAAGGCGCGGCGGTATGAGGGCTTCTCGTGCACGGTCTCCGCGCGCGCGTTGATCATCCTGGCGGCGCCCTCGGGCGTCTTGGACCACGAGGGGACCAGGCCCCACCGCAGCCTGCGGAGCTGGCGAACCGGGCGGTCGTCGCCGGCGTCCTTCAGGGGGCGGTCGAGGACGACGTGGACCTCCTTGGTGGGGGCCACGTTGTAGTCGGGCGCCAGGGTCTCCTCGGGCTCCCACTTCTCGACCTCGAAGATTCCTGCGAGATCCTCGGGTCCGCGACTCGCTGCATACCGTCCGCACATACGTGCAACACTGCCAGACTCCGCACGAGCACAGGGAGCCACCGGGAAACATGGCCAGCACCGCCGCCACCGCGCTGCCCGACCTCTGGGACCGTCTGATCGGCACCCAGCCCGACCCCGACCTGTGGGTGGTGGTCGCCACCGCCCTCGCCGCGCTCGCGGTGGTCGTCCCGCACACCCTGTGGCGCGTCTCGCGCAACGCGATCACCATCGCCCACGAGGGCGGGCACGGCCTGGTGGCGCTGCTGAGCGGGCGCACGCTGACCGGGATACGCCTGCACTCCGACACCAGCGGTCTGACGGTGAGCCGCGGCAAGCCGTACGGCGTCGGCATGATCCTCACCGCGGCCGCCGGCTACACCGCTCCCCCACTGCTCGGCCTCGGCGGCGCGGCCCTGCTCGCTGCCGGGCACATCACCCTGCTGCTGTGGGTGGCCACGGCGCTGCTGGTGGCGATGCTGGTGATGATCCGCAACGCCTACGGGGCGCTCACCGTGGTCCTGACCGGCGGCGCCTTCCTGCTGGTGTCGTGGCTGGCCGGATCCCAGGTGCAGGCGGCCTTCGCCTACGCGGTGGTGTGGTTCCTGCTCCTCGGCGGGGTGCGCCCGGCCTTCGAGCTGCAGGCCAAGCGGGCCCGCGGCGGCGCCGGGGACTCGGACGCGGACCAGCTGTCGCGGCTCACCCACGTACCGGCCGGCCTGTGGCTGTTCCTGTTCCACGCGGTGTCGCTGTGCTCGCTGATGGGCGGGGGGCGCTGGCTGCTCGGCCTGTGATCACGGCGCCGCCCGCACGACGGCCGGTGCCACCGCCTCCTTATACAGTGGGCCCATGGCCCCGAACCACGCACACACCGCCCTCTGGCCCGCCCCGCACGCGAGCGGAGCCGTCGACGCGACGGTCCACGTGCCCGGGTCCAAGTCGGTCACCAACCGTGCCCTGGTGCTCGCCGCCCTCGCCTCCGAGCCGGGCTGGCTGCGGCGCCCGCTGCGCTCCCGCGACACGCTGCTGATGGCGGGCGCGCTGCGCGAGATGGGCGTCGGCATCGAGGAGACGGTGTCCTCCGCGTCCGGCGCGGGCGCCTCCGGCGAGGCCTGGCGGGTGATCCCGGCTGGGCTGCACGGCCCGGCCACCGTCGACGTGGGCAACGCGGGCACGGTGATGCGCTTCCTGCCGCCGGTCGCCGCGCTGGCCGACGGCCCGGTCCGCTTCGACGGCGACCCGCGTTCGTACGAGCGCCCCCTGCACGGCGTCATCGACGCGCTGCGGGTGCTCGGGGCCCGGATCGACGACGACGGCCGCGGCGCGCTGCCGCTGACCGTGCACGGCAGCGGCGCCCTGGACGGCGGCCCGGTGGAGATCGACGCCTCCTCCTCGTCCCAGTTCGTCAGCGCGCTGCTGCTGTCCGGCCCGCGCTTCAACCAGGGCGTCGAGGTGCGGCACGTGGGCGCCGCCCTGCCGTCGATGCCGCACATCCGGATGACCGTGGACATGCTGCGCGCGGTGGGCGCCCAGGTGGACACCCCCGAGTCCGGCGGCGAGCCGAACGTCTGGCGGGTCACGCCGGGCGCGCTGCTGGGCCGGGACCTGACCGTGGAGCCGGACCTGTCCAACGCCCAGCCGTTCCTGGCGGCGGCGCTGGTCACCGGCGGCAAGGTCGTGATCCCCGACTGGCCGTCCCGGACGACCCAGCCGGGTGACCAGCTGCGGCAGATCTTCACCGAGATGGGTGGTTCCTGCGAACTGACCGAGTACGGCCTGGTCTTCACCGGCTCCGGCTCGGTGCACGGCATCGACGTGGACCTCGGCGAGGTCGGCGAGCTGACCCCGGGCGTCGCCGCGGTCGCCGCGCTCGCGGACTCGCCCTCGACCCTGCGGGGCGTGGCCCATCTGCGGCTGCACGAGACGGACCGGCTGGCCGCGCTGACCAAGGAGATCAACGAGCTCGGCGGCGATGTGACCGAGACGGCCGACGGCCTGCACATCCGCCCGCGCCGGCTGCACGGCGGCATCTTCCACACCTACGAGGACCACCGGATGGCGACGGCCGGCGCGATCATCGGCCTGGCGGTCGAGGGCGTGCAGATCGAGAACGTGGCGACCACGGCGAAGACCCTGCCGGACTTCCCCGAGCTGTGGACCGGGATGCTCGGGGCGGCGTAGAGGCGCGGGGACCAGATCATGCGCCGCTACGGCAAGCACACCGACGAGGACGACATCCGCTCCCGGCCCAACCGCCGGGGCAACCGGCCGCGTACGCACATCCGCCCCAAGCACGAGGACGCCGCCGGGGGCATGGTGCTCACCGTGGACCGGGGGCGGCTGACCTGCCTGGTCGACGGCCGCACGGTAATCGCGATGAAGGCCCGTGAACTGGGCCGCAAGGCCGCCGTGGTGGGCGACCGGGTGGCCCTGGTCGGCGATCTGTCGGGGAAGAAGGACACCCTCGCCCGCGTCGTCCGCATCGAGGGGCGCGACTCCGTGCTGCGCCGCACGGCGGACGACGACGATCCGTACGAGCGCGTGGTCGTGGCCAACGCCGACCAGCTGGCCATCGTCACCGCGCTCGCCGATCCCGAGCCGCGGCCGCGCCTGATCGACCGCTGTCTGGTGGCGGCGTACGACGGCGGGCTTTCGCCGCTGCTGGTGATGACCAAGTCGGACCTGGCCCCGCCGGACAAACTCCTCGACCTGTACGGCGCGTTGGACATCCCCTATGTCGTCACCAGCCGTGCGGAGCTGGAGACGGGCGACGCGGTGGACAGGGTGCGCGAGCATCTCGACGGCCGTGTGACGGCGTTCGTGGGCCATTCGGGCGTCGGCAAGACCACGCTCGTCAACGCGCTCGTGCCCGAGGAGCGGCGGCGGGTGACGGGGCATGTGAACGCGGTGACGGGCCGCGGCCGGCACACCACCACCTCGGCTCTCGCGCTGCCGCTGGCCGGGGCGAGCGGCTGGGTCGTGGACACACCGGGCGTACGGTCTTTCGGCCTGGCGCACATCGATCCGTCCCGGGTCATCCACGCCTTCCCCGACCTGGAGCCGGGCACGGAGGGCTGCCCGCGCGCGTGCAGTCACGACGAGCCGGACTGCGCGCTGGACGAGTGGGTGGCCGAGGGCCACGCGGACCCGGCCCGGCTGTACTCGCTGCGGCGGCTGCTGGCCACGAGGGAGCGCACGGAGGGCGACTGACCTCCGCGTTGTTTGTCGGGGCCCGCGCCTGGCAAGTGCATAATCGCACGGGGCCGGATCCAAGCCGGTCCAAGTCTGCCCAAGCACGGCGAAGCGGTCACGGGACGCGGACGCAGGTGAGGAGCGCACATGGCGTGGCTGCTGGTCATCGTGGCCGGGTTGCTGGAGACCGGTTTCGCCGTGTGCCTGAAGCTGTCCCACGGTTTCACCCGGCTGTGGCCGACCGTCGCCTTCTGCTGCTTCGCGCTCGGCAGCTTCGGCCTGCTCACGCTGTCCCTGCGCAAGCTCGACGTCGGGCCGGCCTACGCGGTGTGGACCGGCATCGGGGCGGCGGGGACCGCCATCTACGGCATGGTCTTCCTCGGCGACCTGGTGTCCACGCTGAAGATCGTCTCGATCAGCTTCGTCATCATCGGCGTGATCGGTCTGCAGCTGTCCGGATCCGCGCACTGACGCGGGCGTCATTCGCGCACTGACGCGGGCGCGATCCGCGCATGCCGCCGGCGCGCCGGGCAACTCCGGCGGTGCTCAGAAGGGTTGGCGGTGGAGTGTGACGCGGACCAGTTCGGCGACGCCGCCCTCGCCGGGCGGGGCCGCCACGCAGGACAGGGCGAGGCGGACGATCAGTTCGCAGGTGCGGGCCAGTTCCGCGGTGTCCGCCCTTTGCGCGCCCGGGGCGGTGTCCGCCCTTTGCGCGCCCGGGGCGGTGTCCGCCCTCGGCGTGCCCGGCGCGGACAGCGCGGCCACGGCGCGGTCGCGGACGGCGGCGACGAAGTCGCCCGGCGAAGGCAGCGGTCCGTCCGCCCGGCGCTGGGCCGGGACGGCGGAGGAGGAGGGCACCGCGGACAGCGTCGGCGCGGGCAGCCGCTCACTCCAGCAGCCGGTGAGCATGGCCTTCACCAGCGCGTTCTCCCGGGCCGCCGAGGCGGTCCACTCCGCGGTCGCGGTCAGCCGCTCACGCGCGTCGGCGGGCAGGGCGAGGGCGCGCTCGACGCCGGCGAGATAGCCGTCCGCCTCACGGCGGACCAGCGCCCGGGCCAGGCCCTCCTTGCTGCCGAACTCGTTGTAGAGCGTCTGCCGGGAGACCCCGGCCGCCGCGGCCACGTCCACCATCCGCACGGCGGACCAGGGCCGGCGCGCCAGCGCCGTGTAGGCGGCGTCCAGCAGGGATTCCCGCGCTGCAGGCATCATCGCCTCCCGTGGGCGAGCGGCTCTGCGCCCAGATTTGACGCGCCCGCAGGCACTGTCAAGGGTGCGCGGCGGCACCCGGTTCCCCCTCGGCCACACCCGTGCGCCCGGTCGCTTCCTGCTGAGGGGTCTGCCGTACGGCCGCCGCGCCCCCTGTGGCCCGATGCGGTCGGCGCCGGATACGGTTCGTTACATGCCGGACTACCTCGACGATCTGCGCCTGGCCCACGTTCTCGCGGACGCGGCCGACGCCGCGACCATGGACCGCTTCAAGGCCCTCGACCTCAAGGTCGAGACCAAGCCGGACATGACCCCGGTCAGCGAAGCGGACAGGGCGGCGGAGGAGCTCATCCGCGGCCAGTTGCAGCGCGCCCGCCCGCGTGACGCGGTGCTCGGCGAGGAGTACGGCATCGAGGGGACCGGCCCGCGCCGCTGGGTGATCGACCCGATCGACGGGACGAAGAACTACGTCCGGGGCGTCCCCGTCTGGGCCACGCTGATCTCCCTGATGGAGGCGGGCGAGGGGGGCTACCAGCCGGTGGTGGGCGTCGTCTCCGCCCCGGCCCTCGGGCGCCGCTGGTGGGCCGCGCGGGGCCACGGCGCGTTCAGCGGGCGCAGTCTGACCAAGGCGAGCCGGCTGCGGGTGTCCCAGGTGTCGAAGCTCGCCGACGCCTCCTTCGCGTACTCCTCGCTGAGCGGCTGGCAGGAGCAGGGCCGGCTGAACGGCTTCCTGGACCTCACGCGGGAGGTCTGGCGCACGCGCGCGTACGGCGACTTCTGGCCCTACATGATGGTGGCCGAGGGCTCGGTCGACTTCTGCGCCGAACCCGAGCTGTCGCTGTGGGACATGGCCGCCAACGCCGTCATCGTGACCGAGGCGGGCGGCTCCTTCACGGGCCTGGACGGCCGGCCCGGCCCGCACAGCGGCAACGCGGCCGCCTCCAACGGGCTGCTGCACGACGAGTTGCTGGGGTATCTCAACCAGCGCCACTGAGAAACGGGAGACGCCTGCGCACGCCCCCAACCGGCCGCGCGCGCCCTCTTGTTGACCCCGGCTTTACCTGCGACTCTGAGAGTCCCCCCACTTGTGAGCTTGTGAATTCGGCCACGAGCCGGGTTCCTCGAGGAGGTGGCTCCATCCCATGCTCGTCCGCGACGCCATGAGCACGGTGGTCCTCACCATCGGCCCCGCCCACACCCTCCGCCAGGCAGCAGCCCTGATGTCCGCGCGCCGCATCGGCGCCGCCGTGGTCCACGACCCCGACGCCGGCGGCATCGGCATCCTCACCGAACGCGACATCCTCAACTCCGTGGGCCTGGGCCAGAGCCCGGACACGGAGCACGCCCACGCCCACACCACCACCGACGTCGTCTTCGCCGCCCCGTCGTGGACGCTGGAGGAGGCGGCCCGCGCCATGACCCACGGCGGCTTCCGCCATCTCATCGTCCTCGACGGCGGCGAGGTCGCGGGCATCGTCTCGGTCCGCGACATCATCCGCTGCTGGACACCGGCCCCGCGGCGCGCGGAGCAGGTCTCCGTCTGAGCGGACGCGAGCGGGCCGGGCCCCCGTCGGGAACCCGGCCCCACTGCCCGCGGCAAGCGGTCCAGTCGCCGGAGGTCAGCCGCGCAGAGCCCGCACGGCGGCCTCCAGCCGCTTGCCGAAGTCACCGTCCGCGCGACGGAAGTTGTCGATCGCGCGCTCGGCGATGTCCTCGCGGGAGACCTGGGAGATGGCGCCCGCCAGATTGCCGATCAGGCGGTCCTTCTCCTCGTCCGTCATCAGCCGGTAGAGGTTGCCGGCCTGGACGAAGTCGTCGTCCTCGGCGTGCACCGGCGCCTCGTGGTCGCCGGTGACACCGGAGACCGCGACCGGCTGCCACAGCGGGCGGTCCGTCTGGAAGGGGCCGCCGAAGCTGTTCGGCTCGTAGTTCTTCGCGCCCTTGTGGCGGCCGTCGTACAGGTAGCCGTCACGGGAGTGGGTGCGCGCCTCGGTGGCGTGCGGCCGGTTGACCGGCAGATGGTCGGCGTTGATGCCGACGCGGTAGCGGTGCGCGTCGCCGTAGGCGAACAGGCGGCCCTGCAGCATCTTGTCCGGGGACGGGCCGATGCCGGGCACGAAGTGCGCCGGGGAGAAGATCGACTGCTCGACCTCGGCGAAGACGTTCTCCGGGTTGCGGTTGAGCTCCAGCCTGCCGAACTCGACCAGCGGGTAGTCGGCGTGCGGCCACACCTTGGTCAGGTCGAACGGGTTGAAGCGGTACGTCGCCGCCTCGGCCGCCGGCATGATCTGGACGTAGACCGTCCAGGACGGGAACTCGCCGCGCTCGATCGACTCGCGCAGGTCGCGCTGGTGGGAGTCGGGGTCCTCACCGGCGAGCCGGTTGGCCTCCGCCTGGGTGAGGCACTTGATCCCCTGGTCGGTCTTGAAGTGGTACTTGACCCAGAAGACCTCACCGGCCTCGTTGTTCCACTGGTAGGTGTGCGAGCCGAAGCCGTCCATGTGGCGGTACGACGCCGGGATGCCGCGGTCACCGAACAGCCAGGTCACCTGGTGCGTGGACTCCGGGGACAGGCTCCAGAAGTCCCAGACGTTGTCCGGCTCGGTGGAACCCGTGTACGGGTCGCGCTTCTGGGTGTGGATGAAGTCGGGGAACTTGATGGCGTCCTTGATGAAGAACACCGGGGTGTTGTTGCCGACGAGGTCGTAGTTGCCCTCCTCGGTGTAGAACTTCAGCGCGAACCCGCGCGGGTCGCGGACCGCGTCCGCGGCGCCCAGGTTGCCCGCGACGGTCGAGAAGCGCAGGAAGGTCTCCGTCTGCTTGCCGACCTCGGAGAGGAACTTGGCGCGGGTGTACTTCGTCACGTCGGCGGTGACCGTGAAGGTGCCGTAGGCCCCGGCGCCGCGGGCGTGCACCACGCGCTCCGGGATGCGCTCCCGGTTGAAGTGCGCGAGCTTCTCGAGCAGGAGCTGGTCCTGGACGAGCACCGGGCCGCCGGCCCCCGCGGTCTCGCTGTTCTGGTTGTCGGCCACCGGAGCACCGGCCTCCGTCGTGAGCGGTCCGTGGGTCACGTCGCCTCCTGCGCCACTTCCGTACATTTCTGTTCCTTGGCCAAAGCCAGCCTCGATCCTACATTGGACATTGTCCAAGTCAAGTTGAGCTCCAAAGTCACACCTATTCGGAAACTGTTCCTCTTGCTGTTAAGGTGGGCGGTATGAGCGACCTTCTGGAACGGCTGCGCGGACGCGGATGGCGGATGACCGCGCAGCGGCGAGTCGTGGCCGAGGTCCTGGACGGCGAGCACGTCCACCTGACGGCGGACGAGGTCCACGCCCGGGCCGTCGCCAAGCTGCCCGAGATCTCCCGGGCGACCGTCTACAACACGCTGGGCGAGCTCGTCACGCTCGGTGAGGTGATCGAGGTCAGCACCGACAAGCGCGCCAAGCGGTACGACCCGAACGCGCACCGGCCGCACCACCACCTGGTCTGCGCCGGCTGCGGCGCCATCCGCGACGTGCACCCGAGCGGCAACCCGCTCGCTGACCTCCCGGACACCGAGCGCTTCGGCTTCACGGTCTCCGACGTCGAGGTGACCTACCGCGGGCTGTGCCCGAGCTGTGCGGCGGCGGCGTAACGCGGGCTCTTTCCCGCAGGCGGGCCCCGGCACCACCACGGTGGGCGCCGGGGCTTTCTCGTGTCTTCGTGTTCCGCGGGGACAAAAACCGAGGGCCGGAATCCTTGATCGGATTCCGGCCCTC
>NZ_BMVJ01000007.1:86444-100105 GCF_014650655.1 Streptomyces anandii JCM 4720 | reverse complement strand
GCGGGGACAGGATTTGAACCTGCGACCTCTGGGTTATGAGCCCAGCGAGCTACCGAGCTGCTCCACCCCGCGTCGGTGAATAGAACACTACGTGACCGACACCGAAAGAAGCAAATCCCTTCCCACGCCCCGCCGGAAGGCCGGCGCACCGGGCGACGCACCGAGCCCGCCGGTCACGCTCGCGTGAAACCCGCGCGCCACCCGCGCGCCCGGAGGCTCGCCCCGCGGCTCGCCGATCCCACCGGTCCCGCGGGTCCGCGATCACGCCGGCGGCCGCTCCCGCAGGGCGACCCGCGGGCGCGCCACGCGCTCCGCGACCCCGGCGCGGCCGAGCGTCACGGCGCGACCAGCCCAGCGCGGCCCGGCGCTGCCCTGCTCGGCCCTGCGTGAGCGGCCGGGGGACCCGCGCGCGCTGGGGCGCGTCGAGGCCGCGGACCCCGCCGGTCATGTCACGCCGACAGTTCCTCGCGGAGGGCGTCCCGGAGGCGGGCGGCGCGTTCGGCCACCTCGGCGGGGCCGAGGGCCACTGCGCGGTCGGCCCAGCGCTGGCCCTCCGCGAGTTCGCCCCGACGCGCGTAGACGAGGGCCAGCCGCAGCGCCGCCCGCCCGTGCCCGGCGTCGGCGGCCCGGGTCCACCACACGGCGGCCTCGGGCTCGCTGCCCTCGCGGGCGAGCAGCAGCCCGAGGTTGAAGGCGCCGTTGCGCGAACCGGCCTCGGCGGCCGTGCGGTACCAGCGGGCCGCCTCCACCACGTCGCCCCGGGCCGCGGCGAGCATGCCGACGCGCACCTGGGCGCGGCGGTGCCCCTGGTCGGCGGCCCGCTCGTACCACTCCTCGCACTCGGTCTTCTCGTGCACCGCCGACTCCCCGAGCTCGTGCTCGGGCGGCGGCGGGCGGCGCGCGTCCAGCACGGTCGCCAGCCGGTAGGCGGCCTCCGCGCTGCCGCCGCCGGCCGCGCACCGCAAGTGCCGCTCGGCCTCCTGCTCGTCCCCGGCCCGCAGCCGGGCGATGCCCACCTGGAGCGCGGCCTCGGTGTGCCCGGCGGCCGCCGCACGCTCGTACCACCGCAGGGCCTCGGTCTCCAGGTCGCGCCCGGCGTAGAGGATGCCCAGGTTGAAGGCCGCGTCCACGCTTCCGGCCTCGGCGGCCTTGGAGAACCACGGCTCGGCGCCGGTGGTGTCGCCGCCCTGCAGCAGCAGGATGGCCAGCGCGTTCGCCGCCTCCCGGTGCCCGGCGTAGGCCGCGCGCCGGTACCACTGCTCGGCCTGCGGGGTGCGGCCCTGCTCGGCGCAGAGCAGCCCGAGGTTGTAGGCGCCGTTGACGTCGCCGGCGTCCATCGCGGCTCGGTACCAGCGCTCGGCGGTCTGCGTCTCGCCACGCTCGGCGTGCAGCGCGCCCAGCGCGTTGGCCGCGTTGCCGTCGCCGTCCTGCGCGGCCCGCAGCCACCACACGGCCGCGCTCTCGGTGTCGCCGGCGTCGCGCAGCAGGAACCCGAGCGCGCAGGCGGCCCGCGCCTCGCCGTCCTTGGCCGAGGTCAGGTACCAGCGGCCGGCCTCCTTGAGCTCGCCCCGCTTCTCCAGGATCGCGCCGAGGTGGAGCGCGGCCCGGCGGTGGCCGCGCGCGGCGGCCTGCCGGTACCACTGCTCGGCCTCCTGGACCCCGCCGGCACCGTTGTCTCCGTCGTGGTCCTGGGGGGCGCGCCGGTCCAGTGCCCGCGCCAGCCGGTACGCCGCCTCCCGGTGGCCCCGCTCGGCGGCGACCCGCATCCAGCGCTCGGCCCCGGCGTCCGCGCGGTGCTCCAGCAGATCGGCGAGCGCGTAGGCGCCGAGCACATGGCCCTGCTCGGCGGACTGGCGCAGCCAGTACTCGGCCGCGGGCTCGTCACCGCGCTCGCGGTGGTGCCGGCCGAGCGCGTGCGCGGCCGCGGCGGACCCGGCGACGGCGGCGATCCGCCACCATCCGGCGGCCTCCTCGGCGTATCCGCGCTGGTGGAGGAGGACGCCCAGGTTGTTGGCGGCGGCCCGGTCGCCGGCCGCGGTGGCGGCCCGCAGATGGGGTTCGGCTCCGTCGAGATCGCCGCGGCGCAGCAGCATGGCCCCGAGGACGCTCATGGCCTCGACGTCACCGGCCTCGGCCGCGAGCCGGCGGCGGGCCTCCTCGGCCACCTCGTCCGCGGCCGTCCCGGCCTCCTCCCGGGTCTCGCCACCGAGCACCTCCGGCCCGGACGGCTCCTCGGGATCGGAAGCCTGCACAAATCGCCCTGTCTCGAACAGAGTTACCTTGTCCCCCATAACGTCCATCGTCGCACCACCCGCAACCCGGTTACACCTGGTATACCGCAGCCAGTGAGGTCACTTCAGCGTTTTGTCGACATGCCCACAGAGAGACAAGTCAAACACAGACGGCCCAACTCTCCACGGCGGCACGGCCGTCGCCCGCCCCGGGCACATGAGTTCGCACACCAGGAAGGCCCGGATCCACGAGGGGATCCGGGCCTTCGGTCTACGCGACCGGGCGACCTGGGCCGCGGTGCGGCCGGTTGACGGTCAGCCTCCGCCGCCCCCGTTCCCGCCACTGGACTTGGAGGCCTTGGCCTGCGCCTCCTCGGCCCGCTTCAACGCGTCCTGGAGGTCCTTCTGCGCCTTGCCGTACGCCTGCCAGTCGATCTGGGGCCCCTTGAGGGCGGCCTGGCTCTCGTCGAAGGCCTTCTGGGCGTCCTTCAGGGCCTGTTGGACCGTCGGGTTGTTCGACGCCGGCGGGTTGGTGGTGCCCGTCTCGGGTGGCGGTTGGGCGCCCGAGGTGCCGAACACCTTGTCCAGGGCCTGGTCGAGGGTGTCCTCGAACGCGGTGGCGCCGCCGTAGGTCACCAGCACCTTGCGCAGCAAGGGGTACTTGAGCTGCCCGCCGCGCACGTAGACCGGTTCGACGTAGAGCAGCCCGCCGTCGAGCGGGACGGTCAGCAGGTTGCCGTACTCGATCTCGGAGTCGCCGCCTCTGATGAGCCGGACGAACTCGGCGATGTTCTGCTGGGAGTTGGAGTTGAACTGGCTCTGCACCTGTTTGGGGCCGCCGACCGTGGTGCTCGTCGGCAGTTTCAGGATTCTGATCTGCCCGTAGTCGGGGGTGCCCGCCTGGGAGTCGACCGCCATGAACGCGCTCAGATTGTCACGTCCGTTGGGCGTGAACGTCGTCGTCAGGGAGAACGCCTGGGACCCCTGGTCGGGCATCTTCATGGTCAGGTAGTACGGCGGCACCGCGTTGCCCGACTTGTTGGTCGGGTCGTCCGGCACCTGCCACACCTCGCTGCCGCTGAGGAAGGTCTGCGCGTCCTGCACGTGGTAGCGGGTGAGCAGTTCGCGCTGGACCTTGAACAGGTCCTGCGGGTAGCGCAGGTGGTCCATCAGGTCCCGCGAGATGTCCCCCTTGGGCTTCACCGTGCCGGGGAAGGCCTTCATCCAGGTCTTGAGCACCGGGTCCTGGGTGTCCCACTGGTACAGACTGACCTCGCCGGTGTAGGCGTCGACCGTCGCCTTGACCGAGTTGCGGATGTAGTTGACCTGGTTCTGCTGGGCCACCACCGCACGCGAGTTGTTGCCCGCGGTCAGGGAGTCGGCCGTGGTGTCACCGAGGGTGGTGCGGGAGGCGTACGGGTAGCCGTTGGTCGTCGTGTAGGCGTCGACGATCCACTGGATGTGGCCGTTGACCACCGCCGGGTAGGCGTCGCCGTCGATGGTCAGCCAGGGGGCGACGGCCTCGACGCGCTCCTTGGGCGTGCGGTTGTAGAGGATCCGCGAACCCTCGCCGATCGCGCCCGAGTAGAGGATCTGCGGCTCACCGAACGCCACCGCGTACGCGGCCCGGTTGACCGGGCTGGAGAGGCTGACGCCGCTCTTCGCCTGGTAACTGGTGGTCTTCTCGCCGTTGTTGTCCGAGTAGTCGATCTCCTTCTGCGGACCGCCGACGATCGAGTACGTGGTGGTCTTCTCGCCGTAGTAGACCCGCTGCTGGTACGTCCCGAGCTGGCCGGAGGACGGCAGGTCCGACTCGGTGAACACGGGCTGGCCGTTGCTGTCCGCCTCGGTGCCCTTGGCCGCGACGACGCCGTAACCGTGCGTGTAGCGGAAGTGGTTGTTGATCCAGTTCTTCTTCGGGATGCCGGCCAGGTTCAGCTCGCGCAGACCGATGACCGTGTCCTGGACCTTGCCGTCCTTGCTGTAGCGGTCCACGTCCAGATTGTTCGGGAACGTGTAGTAGTTCCGGATCTGCTGGAGTTGCTGGAAGGTCGGCGAGACGATGTTGGGGTCGAGGATGCGGATGCTCGCGGTCCTGTCGACGTCGTCGCGCAGGGTCGACTTGTCCTTGGTCGAGCTGGTGCCCGCGTACTCCGTCACCTTGGCGTCGTCGATGCCGTACGCCTCACGCGTCGCCTTGATGTTCTTGGCGACGTACGGCGCCTCCTTCGCCTGCTCGTTGGGCTGGACCTGGAACTTCTGCACGATCGCCGGGTAGAGCCCGCCGATGAGGATCGCGGAGAGCACCATCAGGCCGAAGCCGATCACGGGCAGCTGCCAGGTGCGCCGCCACAGGGTGGCGAAGAACAGCAGCGCGCAGATGACCGCGATGCAGAACAGGATGGTCTTGGCGGGCAGATAGGCGTTGGCGTCGACGTACCGCAGACCGGTCCAGTTGCCCGTGGCCCGGAAGTCGCTGGACTTCACCGCCAGTCCGTACCGGTCCAGCCAGTAGGCGACCGCCTTCAGCGCGACGAACACGCCCAGCAGCACCGAGAGGTGGCCGGTCGCGGCGGCCGTGGCGCGCGCGCCTGGGCTGGTGACGCGCAGGCCGCCGTACAGGTAGTGGGTGAGCGCGGCGGCGATCAGGGACAGGACCGTCGCGGCGAAGCCGAAGCCCAGCAGGAAGCGGTACCAGGGCAGGTCGAAGGCGTAGAAGGAGACGTCCAGGTGGAACTGGGGGTCGCTCTGGTGGAACGGCACGCCGTTGACCCACATCAGCCATGTGCGCCACTGGCCGGCGGCCGAGGCGCCCGCGATCAGGCCCACCACCGCGGTGATCCCGCACAGCAGCCACTTCTTGTACGGCGCGATGCCCATGCGGTAGCGGTCCAGGCTCTGCTGCTCCACGGACATGGCGCTCAGCGGCGGCCGCATCCGGTGCGCCAGCCAGACGTTGAAGCCGACCGCGGCCGCCATCAGCAGGCCGAAGACGAAGAACAGCCCGATCCTGGTCCACAGTGTGGTGGTGAACACGGACGAGTAGTGCACCGAGCGGTACCACAGCCAGTCCGTCCAGAACCCGGCGAACATCGTGAACGCCATGCCGAGGACGGCGAGGACGCCCAGTGTCATCAGCAGGGTCCTGGCACGCCGGGACGGGCGGCCCACTCTGATCCGCGGCCCCGTGGGGCCTCCGCCGCGGTCCGGCATCTGGAAAGCCAAGGTGCGCACCTCGAAGTTCGCTGTTGGTTCGCTGTCGTTGCGTCAGGCCCGGTGGTCCCTGGACCGTACGGTGGGCCCGCGTGATCGAGGGCCCACACCTATGCAACTTACTCACCGTTTACTCGGTTCCCGATTCCGCCCAGGAACGAGGCAGGATTGTGACCATGTCCAACACTCCCATGGCAGCGAGCCCGCTCACCCGGGCCGTACTCGAGATCGACGAGTACGCCTCCGGCCTCGGCTGGGACCAGCCCGCCCGCCTTTTCGCCCTCGTAGACACCGCGCGGCTGCGGGCCCAGGAGCCCGCCCTCGCGGCCCAGCTCGGCCTGGCGGACGAGCAGGAGACCACCGGTCTCACCCCGATCGAGCAGGACGAGATTCCCGCCGGCCGGCCGCTCGACGAGTTCCTCGGCACCATCGCCTGGCCGGACGCGGTGACCGGGTGCGCGCTGACCGTGGAGCGCCTGATGCTGCCCCCGTCCGCCGAGGCGCAGGTACCCGAGGGGCTCGACGAGACGAAGCTCACCAAGTGGGTGGCGGAGCACCCCGAGCGCCAGGAGGTGCGCATGACGGTCGCGGTCCTGCGCGACGGCGCCCGTGAGTCCGCCCTGCGCCTGCGCGAGAAGGACTCCGCCACGGAGGTCCTCACCGGCGCGGACCTGGTGCCGGGGCTTGCGGAGGCCCTGGCGGCCACCTTCGAGGACTGAGCGACCGGCCGGGGACCGAGCGCCGGCTCCGACCGGCCGGGGGCCGAGCGTCGGCTCCGGCGCGAGGTCTGCCGGGGGCGCGCTCAGCTGCGAGTGCGCCCCCGGCCCGCTTCCTCGCCGCCCGTCGTCCTCTCTCAGCCCTTGGTGGTGCACTTCGGCAGGGCGGCGGTGTCGCCGGTGCGGATGTCCTTCAGGGCGTTCAGGGCGTCGCCGATGGTGTTGACCTTGACCAAAGTCAGCCCGGAGGGGGTGTCCTTGGCGGCGGCCGCGCAGTTGTCCGCGGGCGTCAGGAAGTACTGGGCGCCCTTGTCGCGCGCGCCGACCGTCTTCATCTCGACACCGCCGATCGGGCCGACCTTGCCCTGGTCGTCGATCGTGCCGGTGCCGGCGACGAACTTCCCGCCGGTCAGGCTGCCCGGGGTGAGCTTGTCGTAGATGCCGAGGGCGAACATCAGGCCGGCGCTCGGCCCGCCGACGTCGGCGAGCTTGATGTCGATGGTGAACGGGAAGGTGTGGTCGGTCCCGGCGGAGATACCGACGATGGCGCGCTTGGCGCCGGTGTCGTCGGACTCGGCGGTGGTGATGGTGACCTTCTTGGTGGCCGTCGCCTGCTTGTTCGCCTTCTCGGCGGCCGCCTGCTCCTTGGCGGGCACGATCGTGAAGGCGACGTCCTGTCCCGGCTTGTGCTTGGTGACCAGCTTGGCGACGTCCGAGGGCTGCTTGACCGCGGTGCCGTCGACGGCCTTGATCACGTCTCCGGCGTGCAGCCGGCCCTGGGCCGGGGTGCCCTTGACGACGGTGGCGACGATCACCCAGGACCTGACCGGGACGCCGAGTTCCTTCAGCGCCGCGACCTTGGCGCTCTCCTGGGACTGGCTGAACTCCTCCGCGTTCTCCTGAGTGGACTGCTCCTCCGTCTTGCCGTCCGGGTAGAGCGTGTCGTGCGGGACGACCCTGTCGTCGTGCGCCAGCCAGCCGTAGACGGCCTCCACCAGGTTCATCCGGTAGTCGGCGCTGGTGACCCGGACGGTGGTCATGTTGAGGTGGCCGTCCGTCGCGTAGGTCTTGTGCCCGGAGATCTGCAGCACCGGCTCGCCGTCGTGCTCACCGAGGGTGTTGACCGTGGGTCCCGGGGACATCTCCGAGTACGGCACGGGGAGGAAGACTCCCGCGCACAGGAGCGCGATCAGCATCAGGGTGGAGGCGAGCATCGTCGCGGTGCGGCGTGGCATGACTCGACAGTACGGGACAGGTCTGTCAGCGCACCGTCAGGGCCGGTCAGGTGCCGGAGGTGGACCGCTCCATGGCCTCGCGGAACCGGGCGTACCCGTCCAGCTCGGGGCCGTCGGAGCGCGCCTTGCGGGTCCGGTTGGCCCAGGTCCCCCACAGGCCGGCGCCTATCGCAGCCATCAACGGAATCAGCAACCAGGCGAGCGCCGCCATGCCGACCTCCCAACCCCAATTGAGCGACCGCAACTGACTGATCAGCAGATTAACCATCCGCACTGACAACGCTCACGGCAGGGTGCCGGTTACGCAACCGGAGGTACGGCACAGGGGTTCGGCTCAGCAGGCGCCGACCCACTCCTCGGTGCCGTCGGAGAACTTCTGGTGCTTCCAGATCGGCACCTCGTGCTTGAGGTCGTCGATCAGCTTGCGGCAGGCCTCGAAGGCCTCGCCCCGGTGCGGGCACGACACGCCGACGACGACGGCGAGGTCACCGACCTTCAGATCGCCGACCCGGTGCACGGCCGCGAGCGCCCGCACCGGGTACTCGGCGGCGACCTTCTCGGCGATCCGCCGCATCTCGGCCTCCGCCGTGGGATGGCAGGAGTAGCCGAGCTCGTCGACGTCGGCGCCCCCGTCGTGGTTGCGCACGGTGCCCACGAAGAGCGCTGTCCCGCCGGCCGCGTCGTCCCCGACGGCCCGGAAGACCTCGTCCAGGGAGAGCGCCGTCTCCCTGATGCCGATCAGCTTGATGGGGTCGTCGGCGGCGCGCTCGCCGGGGTGGTCAGTGGTGGGTGCCATGGCTCAATCGTGCCGCACGCGCGCGACCACGGGAAATGCCCCCATCGTCCGGCACGCGCGCGTGGCCTTGGTCGTGTCCTACGAATGCCTGTCCTGCGACGGCCCGGCTCAGATACGGCGACGGGCCTTGCGGGCCCGCCGTACGACCGCCGCGGCGCCCAGGAGGGCGACCGTCGCGCCGGCCGCTCCCGCAGCCGTGGCGTCCTTGCGCCCGAGGCGGCGGCCGGCCACGGTGTGACGCCCGGAGACCTCTTCCAGGAGCTCGGCCAGGACCTCCTCGTTGGTCCACTTCGGACGCCATCCGGCGTCGTGCAGCCGGCTGCCGCTGACCACCCAGGGGTACATCGTGTAGGCCAGGTCGCCCGCGGGCGACGGCGTGAGCCCGATGCGGTGCAGCCGTGCCGCCGCGCCCAGCGCGACCGCCGACGGCAGCTCCATGCGCCGGATCCCGCTGAGCTCCTCGACCTCCTCCTGCTCCAGCCAGCCGTCGCACCCGACGGCCAACTCCCCGTCGACCTTCTCCAGCACGGCGTACTCCAGCGCCCCGCACAGGTCGTCGACGTGGCAGAACTGCCACGCGGGCCGCGACCCGGCCACGACGAGCAGCCGCGGCGACTCGAAGTACCTGGTCAGTGCGGTGTCGGTGCCGCCGACCAGCACGGCGGGGCGGACCACGGTGACATTGAGCCCGGGGTGCGCGCGGGGAGCGCGGCGCGCGAGGCGCTCGATCTCCAGCAGGTCGCCGACGCCCGTCGCCTCCGCGGTCGCCCGCAGCTCCGCGTCCTCCGACAGCGGCAGCTCGTTGTCCGGCAGCGCCCCGTACACCATCGCGGAGGTGCACAGCACGACCCGGTGCACCCCGGCCGCGGCCGCGGCCGTCAGCACGGTCTGCGTCCCCCGGACGTTGTACGCCGTACGGGCGGCAGGGTCGGTCTCCAGGTCGAGGTCGAGCGCCAGGTGCACGACGACGTCCGCTCCGCGCAGCTTCTCGGCGATCGCCGGGTCCCGTACGTCGAGGATGTGCCACTGCGCCGCCGCGCACTCCCCTCGCCGCTCGTCGATGGCGATGACCTGCTTGATCTCGCCGGACGCGGCCAGCCGCGCGGTGAGCAGGGCGCCGACGCCGCTCGCGGCTCCGGTGACCGCGACGACGGGCCCGCGCACGGCGGGGGTGCTTCCAGGGTTTCGCGCTGCGCGAACCTGTGGATCTGGGGAACTCACCGGGCGTCTCCAGCGGTTGTCTTCCATACGGGCGCGAATGACGCGTACGTACCAGGTGGCTCCATCCTGCCGCAGGCGTCGTGTCGGCGAAGCACCGAGGCCCGAACCGCCCGCGGTGTCTACGCTGGGTGGTGTTGTCGGGCAGCCGCGCCGCCGGAGAGAACCGGTGGCCTTACCAGCCGAGGAACCCCGTGAGTGACACCCCATTCGGATTCGGCCTTCCGCCGGAGGAGCCGGACGACGGCGACGAGGGCAAGAAGAAGGACCAGCAGAGCGGTGGTGGGCAGGGACCGGCCAACCCGTTCGGTTTCGGGCTGCCCGGAGCCGGAGGCCTTGGCGGGCCCGGCGCCGACAATCCGCTCGCTGCCATGTTCGGTTCGCTGAACCCCACCGACCTGGGCGCCGCCTTCCAGCAGCTGGGCCAGATGCTCTCCTACGAGGGCGGCCCGGTGAACTGGGACATGGCCAAGCAGATCGCCCGCCAGACGGTGTCCCAGGGCACCTCCGACGGCACCAAGGACGCCAGCGTCGGTCCCGCCGAGCGCACCGCGGTCCAGGAGGCCGTCCGCCTGGCCGACCTGTGGCTCGACGATGTGACGTCGCTGCCGTCCGGCGCCGCCTCCGCGGTGGCGTGGTCCCGCGCGGAGTGGGTCGAGGCGACCCTGCCGGCCTGGCAGGAGCTCGTCGACCCGGTCGCCGAGCGCGTCGGCACCGCCATGGGCGACGTGCTGCCCGAGGAGATGCAGGCCATGGCCGGCCCCCTGATCGGCATGATGCGCTCGATGGGCGGCGCCATGTTCGGCACCCAGATCGGGCAGGCCGTGGGCGTGCTGGCCGGCGAGGTCGTCGGCTCCACCGACATCGGCCTGCCGCTCGGCCCGGCCGGCCGGGCCGCGCTGCTGCCGGTGAACATCGAGGCGTTCGGCAAGGACCTGGGCGTGCCCCAGGAGGAGGTGCGGCTGTACCTCGCGCTGCGCGAGGCCGCCCACCAGCGCCTCTTCGCGCACGTGCCGTGGCTGCGCTCCCACCTGTTCGGCGCGGTCGACGGGTACGCGCGCGGGATCAAGGTCGACACCGCCAAGCTGGAGGACGTGGTCGGCCAGTTCGACCCGCAGAACCCGGAGCAGCTGCAGGACGCCCTCCAGCAGGGCATGTTCCAGCCGGAGGACACCCCGGAGCAGAAGGCCGCCCTGGCCCGTCTGGAGACCGCTCTGGCGCTCGTGGAGGGCTGGGTGGACGCGGTGGTGCACGCGGCCGCCAAGCCGCGCCTGTCGTCCGCGGACGCGCTGCGCGAGACGCTGCGCCGGCGCCGCGCCTCCGGCGGCCCGGCCGAGCAGACCTTCGCCACGCTGATCGGCCTCGAGCTGCGCCCGCGCCGGCTGCGCGACGCCTCCCGGCTGTGGGCCTCGCTCACCGACGCGCGCGGGATCGAGGGCCGCGACGGTCTGTGGGCCCACCCGGACATGCTGCCGACGGCGGCCGACCTGGACGACCCGGACGGCTTCGTGCACCGCGAGCAGCTGGACTTCTCCGAGCTGGACAGGATGCTCGGCGAGGCGGCCGGCGGCGCCGGCAAGCCCGACCTGCACAAGAAGGACCCGGCGCAGGACGGCGACCGCGAGGACGACGACAAGGGCGACGGCGCCGAGTGAGCCTCCACGACGACGCGGTCCTCGTACTGAAGGGGTACGAGGACCAGGGCGAGCTGCGTCAGGCCTATCTGGACCACCTGACGGCGCACCCGGACGGCATGTGGAAGGCCTGCCACGCCGGGCACCTCACCGCGAGCGCCCTGGTGATCGACCCCGAGCGGGGCCGGGTGCTGCTGACGCTGCACCGCAAGCTGCGGATGTGGCTGCAGATGGGCGGCCACTGCGAGCCGGACGACGCCACCGTCGCGGCGGCCGCGCTGCGGGAGGCCACGGAGGAGTCCGGCATCGCGGGGCTCACGCTGCTGTCCGGCGGGCCGGTGCGGCTGGACCGGCATCCGATCCCGCCGCCGTGCCACTGGCACCTCGACGTGCAGTACGCGGTGCTCGCCCCGCCCGGCGCGGTCCACGAGATCAGCGACGAGTCCCTGGACCTGCGCTGGTTCGCCTACGACGAGGTCGCCGGCGTAGCGGACGACTCCGTCGTACGGCTGCTGGAGGCCACGCGGGCCAGGCTTTGAACGCGGCCGTGCACGAAGGGTGCGTGTAAGGGGTGACCGTCCTGCCGGTCACCCCTTACCCCGTGCTCAGCTCCAGACGTTGCCCTGGTTCTGCCCGCGCGCTCCCTGCTGGCCCATGCCGAACTGCGCGGCCAGGCCCTGCCCGATCACGGCGTTCTGCGGCGGCAGCAGCTCGCTGGGCTGGACGAGCGCGTAACCGCTGCCCATGAAGCTGAGCTCCCAGCCCTCGCCCGTGTTGCCGCGCCGCCGCCACACTCCCGAGGAATGCGTCTGGGCCTGCATCTGCACCCGCAGACCGGTGGACCAGGCGACGATGGCGTCGGCGTCGCAGTTGACGTACTTGTCGGGCGTGACCTGCATCAGCAGCGGGGCGCCCGAGGTCATCAGGGCGACCTTTCCGCGACCGCTGATGTTGAGCTGGTACTTCCCGGAGCCGGAGATGCCGTACATGCTGTCGACGGCGATGACCTCGTGGTGCAGCGAGGAGTCCATCGCCAGCACGTAGGCGCTGTCGACGGTCAGGCCGTCCTGCTCCACGTCCATGATGTGCACGTACTGGCCGAGGTTGGCGAGGTAGACCGTGCCCTGCCCGTGGCAGCGCATCAGATCCAGGCCCTCGCCCGTGTAGGCACGCGCGCGGGACTGGCCGTGGCTCTGGTACTCGGCGTCGAACTCCATCAGGCCCTGGTAGGCCACCATCGTGCCCTTGCGGGCGAGGATGTCGTCGTGGCCCTCCAGGGTGACGCGCAGCATCTGCTTGTTCTGCAGGCTCCAGCGCTCCTGGGTCTGGGCGTCGTTGAAGGCGAAAAGCGGGCTCTGCATGATGTACTGACTCCCCCTCAGCCCCGGAACCGGAGGCGGTCGGTGCTGTCCTCACTGGGCTGGACGACGACGATGCCCGTGCCGGAGAACGCCATCTGGTAGGCCTCGCCGCTGCCCCGGCCGATCAGGGACTGCGCCTTGAAGCTGCGCTTGCCCTTCACCTTCAGGTTCGGCGACCAGGCGACGAGCGCGTCGGGGTCGACGTAGGTCTCGTCCTCGCCGCCGCCGCAGTCGACGACGATCGGCTCGCCCCGGGAGGTGAGCGCCACCCAGCCCTGCCCCGAGATCTTCGTGTTCCACAGGCCCTGCCCGGCGAACTTGGCCAGGCCCTTGACCCGCTCGACGCCCCACTGGAGGTTCGCGTCGAAGGCCAGCAGGTTGGTGGCGTTGACGGAGATCGCGTCGCCGCCGAGGTTGATGACGACGACGTTGGCCCCGTAGTCGGCGAGGTAGAGCAGGCCGTCGCCGGAGCACTTCATCAGCGGGGCGCCCTCGCCGGTGATCCAGTCGCGGGCGATCTGGCGCACGGCGGGCGGGTTGGGCTCGTACTGGACGAAGCCCTCGTAGGCGACCATCGACCCCACGCGCGCGAGGAGGTCGTTTCCGGTCTGCATGGCGACCTTCAGCATGTGGCTGCCGTGGTTCTCCATGCGGGCGGTGACGGGTGCGGGGGCGTAGCCCGCGAGCGGCTGGTTCATGACGGGCTCCCCTTAGACCTCGTAGGGCTGGACGACGACGAAGTTGCCGGGTGCGGCCCGGAACTGGAGGTTGACGCCCTCGCCGGTGTGTCCGGGGTAGGCGTTGCGGCGCATGCGCACCTGGCTGGAGACGATGACCTGGGCGGCCGCCGACCAGGCGACGACGGCGTTGGAGTCGACGAACGTCGTCGGCGTGACGGGCAGCACGACGGGCGTGCCGTGCGTCTTGACGACGATCGTCCCGGTGCCCTGGAACTGCATGGTGAACAGGGCGCCTCCGGGGATGCCGTGTCCCTCGATGCGGCGGACCTCGTACTGCAGGCTCTCGTCGAAGGCGAGGACGTTCTCGGCGGAGACGCAGATCGCGTCGCCCTGGAGCTCGACCGGGTGCAGATGGCCGGCGCTCTCGGCGAAGAACACCTGTCCCTGGCCGGTGCAGCGCATCAGCTGCATCTCCTGGCCGGTGGCGTTGCCGACGATCCGGCCGGCGAAACCGGCGCCCTTGTAGCTGAAGTCGACCTTGCCCTGGTAGAGCACCATGCTGCCCTGCCGGGCGAGC
>NZ_BMVJ01000007.1:72116-86415 GCF_014650655.1 Streptomyces anandii JCM 4720 | reverse complement strand
ACCGGCTGTCCGCCCATGCCGAGGTCGGCGCGGATCAGCTTGCCGTTCTGCAGCGTCCAGCGCTGGCCGGTGGGCGTCTCCTTGAACTGACTGAGCGCGGCGGCCACGCCGGTGCCCTGAGGCGCGCCCTGAGGGACACCCTGCGGGGCGCCGTACGGAGCGGGCGGGGCCTGGCCGGGGACCTGACCGTAGGGCTGCTGGCCGTATCCGGGAGGCGGGGCGGGCTGGCCGTAGCCGGGCGGCGGGACCGGGGCCTGGGGCGCGGGCGGCTGCCCGTAACCGGGCGGCGGGGGCGCGCTCGGGGCCGGGGGCTGGCCGTACGGCGGGTGCTGGCCGGGCCGGCCGTAGGGCGCCGGGGCCGGGGCGGGCGGGGGAACCGTGCCGCCGGGCGGGGTCATGGGCGCGACGATGGTCGGCGCGGCGTGCACCGAGGGCGTGGGTACCGCGGGCGAGGGCGGCGGGGTGGCCGCGGGCGGCGCGAAGCCCTGCGGGGCGGGCTGCGGCGCGGGCGGCGGCGTGGGAGCGGCCGGTGCCGAGGGGGCGCCGAAGGCCGGCGGCGCGGCGGACCGGGCGGGCGGGGCGAAGCCGGGGGCGCCGCCGGTCTGCGGCTGCTGCGGGGTCGCGGCGGGGTCGGGGGTGTTCTCCTCCAGGACCTCGCCGCCGAAGTTCTTCAGCAGCGCGTCGAGGCCGCCGTCGAAGCCCTGGCCGACGGCCGCGAACCGCCAGACGTCCTTCAGGTAGAGGTCGCCCAGCATCACGGCCCGTTCGGTGGTGAACTCCGAGCCGCTGAACGAGTACCGGGCCACCTCCTCGCCGCCCGCCACGATGCGCAGGTATCCGGGGCCGATCCGGGACATCTGCCCGTCACCGTCGATCGTCGCCGTGAAGGACAACTTCTGGACGGTGGGCGGGATCCGGTCCAGCGTGACCCGGAAGGACTCCGTGTCCCCGGCCTGGGCGCCCAGGAGCTGGACGGCCTCCTCGGGGGACTTCGGCTGGTTGAAGAAGATGAAGTACCGGTCGTCCGACAGCCGTTCGTCGGCGTCCAGGCCGAAGCAGCTGATGTCGAAGGTCAGTCCGGGGGCCGAGATCTGCACACCGACGTACAGATCCGTGCCCGCGGTCAGGTCACTGATCCTGGCCTTGTGGCCGCGTTGGAATTCCCTGGGCATGCGTAACGACCGTCCCCCATCCCGAGTGCGAGTGCGTCGCGCCAGGCTAACCGCAAACTCCGACACCGGACGAAGTCGGTACGAAGCCGGTACACAATCCCCGCCCGGCCGTACCGGGCGCCTGTCGGCCGCGCGGTCCGGTCACTCGGCGCGGGCGCCGGGCAGTTGGGGCAGGCGGGCCGCCGCGACGACGCCCTCCAGATAGCCCCTGGCCCGTTCGGTGCGCGGATAGGCCTCCAGGAGCCGCCAGAAGTCGGCGCCGTGGCCGGGCACGAGCAGATGCGCGAGCTCGTGCAGGAGGACGTAGTCGACGACGTACTCGGGCATGCCCTGGAGGCGGTGCGAGAGGCGGATGCTGCCCTCCGCCGGCGTGCAGGACCCCCAGCGGGTGTTCTGGTTGGTGACCCAGCGGACCGAGGCGGGCCGGGCCCGGCCGTCGAAGTACTGCTCCGACAGCCGCCGGGCGCGCTCGGCCAGCTCGGCGTCGCCGAGGGTCCGCCTGCTCTCCTGGGCGGCCAGCTTGTCCAGCATGACGGTGACCCAGCGCCGCTCCTCCGCCTCGGACATCCGGGCGGGAATCAGGACGATGGTGCGGTCGCCCTCGCGGTAGGCGGAGACGGTCCTGCGGCGGCGGGCGCTCCTGCGGACCTCGATCGCGCTCGCCGTCGAGCCGCTCGGCGGCGGGCTCGTCTTGCTGCGCTGTGGCGTTCCGGCGCTGTGCAGTGGGTCGGCGGACACGCCCCGACGTTACCGGGTGCACCCAGGAGAAGTCGCGGGTCCGGGACGGTTCCGTACCGAGCCCCCACCGGGCGTTTGCTTCGTACGACCGATTGTTACGACGAGTATGACGATCATCCACTGCCTGTGGACAACTTTCCGCACCGGCCGGCCGGGCCGTGCATCCTGGCACTCGACGGCGGAGCGACGACCGGCTCCACCGGCACATGAGGACCTTCTGCGACCTTCCGACTCTCTACGGCTACGGGGGCCCGTATGCATCCGATGGTGAAGAGCGCGCTCCGGCGCGCCTGGCGCGACCGCAGCACCGTGCAGTTCGGGATGACCCCCGCGCACGCGCTGACCGTGGGCCCGATGGACACGGCTACGGGCCACTTCCTGGAGTTGCTCAACGGCACGCGCGGCCTGCCCCTGCTCCGGCAGGAGGGGCACCGCATGGACCTGCCGGAGGGCCACGTCGACCACGTCGTGCGGGGGCTGGCCCGCGCGGGGCTCCTGGACGACGCACGGGGAGGCGGCGCGGCGGCCTCGGCCCTGCGCGAGAAGCGGGAGGTCATGGACCGGCTGGCCCCCGATCTCGCCTCGCTCTCCCTGGTCGCGCGCGGGCCGGGCGAGGCGATCGGGCGGCTGGCCGCCAGGCGTGAGCTGCGGGTGCGGGTCCGCGGCGCCGGCCGGGTGGGCGCGGTGCTTGCCGCGCTGCTGTCCGGCGCGGGCGTCGGCGAGGTCGAGGTGCTCGACGGCGGCTGCGTGGAACCGTGGGACGTCGCTCCGGGCGGGCTGCCCGCCGAGACGGTCGGCGAGCGCAGGGACGCGGCGGCACGGCGCGCGGTGCGGCGGGCCGCCCCGGACCGTCCGGTGCGCCGCGGGCCGGGCCCGGAGCCGTCCGGGACCGGCGAGCCGGGCTTCGCCCTGGTGGTCCTGGCCCCGCGGGACGACCTCGCCGTGCACGCGCCCGACCCGTCCGCGAACGCCGGCCTCGTCGAGTCGGGGACCCCGCACCTGTACGCCGGTGTGGTGGAGGGCACAGGCGTGGTGGGTCCGCTCGTCCTGCCGGGCGGCACGGGCTGCGCCGGCTGTCTGGACCGCGGCCGCGCCGACCGGGACCCGGCCTGGCCACGGCTGGTGGCGCAGTGGCGCTCGGGAAGACAGCGCGCCGTGCGCCCCTGCGACCTGGCGCTCGCCACGACCGTCGCCGGGCTGGCGGCCGCGCACGCCCTCGCCTTCCTGGACGGCGGGCTGCCGTCCAGCGCGGGCGCCCGCTGGGAGGTGTCCGTGCCCGGGCTGGAGTGGCGCTCGCGCCCGGTGCGGCCGCACCCCGCCTGCCCGTGCGGGGCGGCGAAGGAGGGTTCGCGGGAAGCCGTGGGCAAACACACCTCCGAGGAAGCGGGCCGACGCGCGACAATGGCGGAGCAACGGCCGTCACCCACGCCATGCCGGCAGGCAGACGCGGCGCGGCTTGCTGGGACTTGGAGGGCGCATGTCTGATCTTCCCCGGAAGGCGGTCACCCGGACCGCCAAGCTCGCCGCGCTCCCGCTCGGTTTCGCCGGGAGAGCGACCTGGGGACTCGGCAAGAGGATCGTCGGCGAATCCGCGGAGATCGTCGGCCGCGAGCTGCAGCAACGCACGGCCGAGCAGCTGTTCAAGGTGCTGGGCGAGCTCAAGGGCGGGGCGATGAAGTTCGGGCAGGCGCTGTCCGTCTTCGAGTCGGCGCTGCCCGAGGAGGTGGCCGGGCCCTACCGGGCGGCGCTGACCAAGCTCCAGGAGGCGGCGCCGCCGATGCCGACCCGCACCGTGCACGCCGTGCTGGAGGAGCGGCTCGGAGCAGACTGGCGCGAGCTCTTCCAGGAGTTCGAGGACAAGCCCTCCGCCGCGGCCTCGATCGGGCAGGTCCACCGCGCGGTCTGGCACGACGGGCGCGAGGTGGCGGTCAAGGTCCAGTACCCGGGCGCAGGCGAGGCCCTGCTGTCCGATCTGAGTCAATTGAGCAGGTTCGCCCGGCTGCTGGGTCCGCTGATCCCGGGCATGGACATCAAGCCCCTGATCGCCGAACTCAGGGACCGCGTCTCCGAGGAACTCGACTACGGCCTCGAGGCCCAGGCCCAGTCCGCACACGCGCGGGAGTTCTCGGACGACCCCGACGTCGTCGTCCCGGCCGTGGTGCACCAGCGCGAGCAGGTGCTGGTCACCGAGTGGATCGACGGCGTCCCGCTGTCGGAGGTGATCGCGGACGGCACTCAGGAGCAGCGCGACCGCGCCGGCCAGCTGCTCGCCCGCTTCCTGTTCTCCGGTCCGGCCCGCACCGGTCTGCTGCACGCCGACCCCCATCCGGGCAACTTCCGTCTCCTGCCCGGCGGTCCGGACGGCGCGGAGGACTGGCGTCTGGGCGTGCTGGACTTCGGCACGGTCGACCGCCTCCCCGGTGGTCTGCCCGGCCCCATCGGCGAGTCCCTGCGCATGACGCTGGACGGCGAGGCCGAGGCGGTCTACGAACTGCTGTGTGAGGAGGGCTTCGTCAAGGAGTCGATCGACCTCGACCCCGACGCCGTCCTCGACTACCTGCTGCCGATCATCGAACCTGCCCAGGCGGAGGAGTTCACCTTCACCCGGGGCTGGATGCGCAGCCAGGCGGCCCGCATCGCCGATCCCCGCTCCCCCGCCTACCAGCTGGGCAAGCGGCTCAACCTGCCACCGGCCTACCTGCTGATACACCGGGTCACCCTCAGCACGATCGGCGTGCTGTGTCAGCTGGGGTCCACGGTGCGGTTGAGGGAGGAGCTGGAGGAGTGGCTGCCGGGGTTCGTACCGGACCCGGAGAGCGTGGAGCCGGAGGAGCCGGAGGAGTCGGTCGTCGAGGCCTGACCCGCGCGGGCAGGGCGCGGGAGGAGGGCCGGGTCTACCACCAGGCGGAGTCGAGCCGGCCCTCGATGGCGCGCAGGTTCTCCCGGGAACAGGCGTCGCAGAAGTAGCGGCGGACGCCGTTCTCCACGGAGCACGTCCAGGTGGGAGGCGGGCCCTCGGCCCGGTTGCCGCAGCGCGCGCACACCGCGGGCGGGCGCTGCCGCGTGGAGTCGTCGTGGTCGTGGCCGCCGGAGGGACTCGTCACCAGGCAGACGATACCGCCGCCCGGTGGAGCGCCCATCGCAACGCACCGTGGGGGCCGGCCCGCTCGTCGCGGGCCGGCCCCCACGGGGACTGTTGTACCTGCCGCTTGTCTCCCGGCGAGGGGAGATCACCGCTGGGCGGTGCGGTCGGTTACTGCATGACCGCCATGGCCAGGGCGCGGCGGGCGCGGCGCGAGGCGCGCTCGGCGCGGCGCTGCATCCGGCGGGCGGCCAGCAGACGCACGGCCTGGCGTTGCTCCTCCGCCTCGCGCAGTCGCTCGTGCATATGGGCACGGGCCAGGGCTTCTGGGATGAGTTGCATCTCTCGGGTCCTGTTCTGACGCGAGTCGTTCGCGCCGGTGGTGGTGACGTCTTCGGTCGCGGAGCCTGCGGGCTCGCTGGTGGACGGCTTCATCGGGGCCTGCTTCTCGGGGTCGTGCGTGAGGGGGCGGTCGATCGTTCCTGCGGTGTTCATGCCGTGACCGGGTTCTTGCGCGGGCGGCCACGCGGCCGCTTGCGGGCGACGACAACACCCTGGACGAACAGCTCGCCACCCCAGACGCCCCAGGGCTCGCGCCGCTCCTTGGCACCGGCGAGGCAGGCCTCGATCAGCGGGCAGGTGCGGCACAGGGACTTGGCGTACTCCACGTCCGCCGGCGACTCGGCGAAGAAGACCTCCGGGTCGTAGGAGCGGCACGGGACGGGCACGCCGAGGTTCTCGATGGCGTCGTCGAGCGCGGTGAGCGCGGTGAGCGGGATCAAGGCGGGGTCCTCCGTGAGACCGGGCTTGGGGATCGTGTCGGAAGGCGGTACGGACGGGGCGTGCGCTTCGAGTTGCACGGTTCGTCTTCCTCGTCTGGTCGGTCCGGCCGGGTGGGCCGGGTGTCGGCTGGGTACCGGGTCTTTTCTTGTCCCGAGGCTCCTTCGCTCCGTTCTCCCGCTCAGGGAAAACAGAAGGGCCGCGGATCCCGGATGGGGTTCCGCGGCCCTGAAGGCGCCGGCCTGATCGGCGATCAGGCTGGATCACTCCAGGGTTCTGGCCCACGGAAGGCCCACATCAGGTGGTGCTGCGTCGTCTGATTCCGGTTTCCGGCACCGGCCGCCGCGAAGGCATAGGCCTGCGCCTGTGCCTCTACTGCTGCCAGTGCCTTGGTCGGTCGCTCATCGCGCTCACGGACGGGAAGACCCGCGGGAGCCACGAGGGACGCCGGACGCACGGCACGGATGCCGGACAGACCGGTGCCCTGACCGAAGACGCCGAGCATGCACAGGGAGACGACCGAGCGATCGGTCATTTTGGCGGTGCTGACGGAGCTGCTCTTCATGCTGATCACTTCAATCGCCTCCTCTCGGCGTCCAGGGGGACCGGGTGTGAGCCGGTCCGCGTACGGGTATGAAAGTACAACACGGAATCAGGGCCTCAGGAAGGCCGCTGTTCCCGTGACCAAGAACCTATGGGGATTCCCGGGGCGTACGCAAACTATTTTTTCGACGAGTTGGCATCAGTCCTCGTCCTCTTCCTGACCGGGCCACCCACCTGCGCAGATGGCCAGGACATCGGCCCCGTAGCGGTTGAGCTTGCGTGTCCCCACGCCGGGGATCCGCGCCAGCTCCCGGTCGTCGTCCGGACAGGCCTCGGCGATCGCCATCAGCGTCTTGTCGGTGAAGACGCAGAACGCCGGCTGCCCGCTGAGCCGCGCCTGCTCCGCCCGCCACTCGCGCAGCCGCTCGTAGAGCCCCTCGTCCATGTCGGAGGGGCAGTCCTCGCAGCGCATCAGCTTCATCTCGCCGGCGTCGGTGAGCGTACGGCCGCAGACCCGGCAGCGGGCCGGCACCCGCCGGGTGCGCCGGGGTGCCGCGCCGAGGCCGGCAGCGGGTGCGGTGAAGCCGCGCTCGACCCCACCGGCGCCGGCCGCCTGCGCGCGGGCGGCGAGGGCGGCCGAGCCGGGCCGCAGTCCGTCCAGGAAGCGGCTGGGGCGTCTGCTGGGGCGGCCGCCGGGCGAGCGGGACAGCGACCAGGAGACGTGCAGTTGCTCGCGGGCGCGGGTGACGCCGACGTAGAGCAGGCGGCGCTCCTCCTCGATCTGCTCGTCGGTTCTGGCGTAGGTGATCGGGATCATGCCTTCGGCGACGCCGACCAGGAAGACGGCGTCCCACTCCAGTCCCTTGGCGGAGTGCAGTGAGGCGAGGGTGACGCCCTGGACCGTGGGGGCGTGCTGGGCGCCGGCCCGCTCGTCCAGCTCGGCCACCAGATCGCCCAGGGTGGCGCCGGGGCGGGCGGCGGCGAAGTCCTGGGCGAGACTCACCAGGGCGGCGAGCGACTCCCACCGCTCCCGCACGGCACCCGATCCGGCCGGGGGCTGCGGGCTCCAGCCCTCGCCGGACAGCACGGCCCGCACCTGGGACGGCAGGTCGACGGCGTCGTCCAGCAGCGAGTCGTTGCCGCCGAAGCGGGCGGCGGCCCGCAGGGCGATGCCCGCCTTGCGCACCTCCGGACGGTCGAAGAAGCGCTCGGCGCCGCGCAGCTGGTAGGGCACTCCGGCGTCGGCGAGGGCCTGCTCGTAGGTCTCGGACTGGGCGTTCGTCCGGAACAGGACCGCGATGCCGCTCGCCGGGACACCGGAGGCGATGAGGTCGTGGATGCGGCGGGCGGCGCCCTCGGCCTCGGCGGGCTCGTCGGTGTACTCGGTGTAGACGGGCTCCGGGCCGGGGGCGCGCTGGGAGACCAGTTCCAGCCGGTGGTCGGCGGCCCGGCCGCTCGCCTGGGCGAGCAGTCCGTTGGCGAGGTGGACGACCTGCGGGGTGGAGCGGTAGTCGCGCACCAGCTTGACGACGGTGGCGCCGGGGTGGCGGGCGCGGAAGTCGAGCAGGTGGTCGGGGGTTGCTCCCGTGAACGAGTAGATCGTCTGGCTGGCGTCACCCACCACGCACAGGCTGTCCCGCTCCCCCAGCCACAGCTCCAGCAGGCGCTGCTGCAGCGGGCTGACGTCCTGGTACTCGTCCACCACGAAGTGCTGGTACTGGGCGCGGACCTGCTCGGCGATGTCCTGACGGCTCTGCAGGATGCCGACGGTCAGCAGCAGCACGTCCTCGAAGTCGATGACCGAGCGGTCCCGCTTGAGGTCCTCGTAGACGGAGTAGAGCTGGGCGATCTCGGCCGGGTCGCGCGGGGCCTCGCGGCCGGCCTTCGCGGCTGCGAGCGCGTAGTCGGCGGGCACGGTCTGGGTGACCTTGGACCACTCGATCTCCGCGGTGACGTCCCGCAGCTCGCCCCGGTCGAGGCGGATGCGGCAGGCGGCGGCCGCGTCGGCGACCAGTTGGATCTTGCGGTCGACCAGCCGGGGCAGGCTGCCGCCGACCGCTTTCGGCCAGAAGTACTGCAGCTGGCGCAGGGCGGCCGAGTGGAAGGTGCGGGCCTGCACGCCCGGCGCGCCGAGCTGGCGCAGCCGCCCGCGCATCTCGCCGGCCGCGCGGTTGGTGAAGGTGACGGCGAGCACGCTGGAGGGCTGGAGGATGCCCGCGCGCACCCCGTAGGCGATGCGGTGGGTGATGGCCCTCGTCTTGCCGGTGCCGGCTCCGGCCAGCACGCACACCGGACCGCGCAGGGAGGTGGCCACCTCGCGCTGCTCGGGGTCGAGCCCTTCGAGCACCGCGTCGGCAGAGTCCGGGACCTGCGAGAAGAGCGGGGAGTGCGTTGCTGCTGTCACACCGCCATGCTGCCAGGTCGGCGGAGACGGGTGAGCCGGTTGTCCACAGGCGGGCCCCTGCGGTCGTACTAATGCGGCAGGCGTCACGTGCCGGGGCGGCAGGCGTCACGCGGGCCGGATACCCCCGGAGGGAATGCCGGGCCCATCGCGTACGTTCCTCCCAAGCGACGATCCTGTCCCCGACCCGCCGAAGGAGCGCGAGAGACATGCCGGGCACTGTGACGATGTACAGCACCACGTGGTGCGGCTACTGCCGCCGGCTCAAGAGCCAGCTGGACCGCGAGGGCATCGCGTACACCGAGATCAACATCGAGCAGGACCCGGAGTCCGCGGCCTTCGTGGAGAAGGCGAACAACGGCAACCAGACGGTTCCGACGGTGCTCTTCCAGGACGGCTCCACGCTCACCAACCCGTCGCTGGCCCAGGTCAAGCAGAAGATCGGCGCCTGACGCCGGTCATCGCCGACAGGCCGGACCAGAAGGGAAGGCGGCTTCCGGGATCGCTCGGAAGCCGCCTTCTCGCTGTCCCGCTCCGTCGCCTTCCGCGACGGTCAGACGAAGCCGCGCGTCGGCAGCGGCTCGCCGTACCAGAGCTCGATGAGCCGGGCCGCGATCGAGATGCCGTAGGGAGGGAGCACCTCGCCCGACTCGAACGCCGCGCCCAGCTCCTGACGGGAGAACCAGCGGGCCTCGTGGATCTCGTCGCCGTCCACCTCGATGTCGGTCGAGGTGGCGCGGGCCATGAAGCCCAGCATCAGGCTGGACGGGAACGGCCAGGGCTGGCTGGCGACGTACTCGACCTGGCCGACGGCGATGCCGACCTCCTCGTGGACCTCCCGGCGCACCGACTGCTCGATGGACTCACCGGGCTCGACGAAACCGGCGAGCGTGGAGAAACGGCCCTCGGGCCAGTGCACCTGGCGGCCGAGGAGGATGCGGTCCTCGTCGTCGGTCACGGCCATGATCACCGCTGGGTCGGTGCGCGGGTAGTGCTCGGCGCCGCAGGCCGGGCAGCGGCGGATGTGGCCGGCGGCGGCGATGACGGTGCGCTCGCCGCAGCGGGAGCAGAAGCGGTGCAGGCGCTGCCAGTTCTCCAGGGCCACCGCGTGCACCATCAGGCCGGCGTCGCGGGGCGACAGCAGCAGGCCCGCCTCGCGCAGGCCGGCCGGGCGGGCGGACTGGTCCATGCGGCCGGGCAGGGAGTCCTTCTGGAGCGCGAAGTAGCTGACGCCTTCGGCGTCCGTGCCCAGGAAGTAGCGGTGCGCCTCGGTGAGGGGTGCCTCGAAGGACGGGGTCATGACGAGTTCGGTACGGCCGTCGGGCGTCTCGTCGATGAGCACCTGGCCGCCGGAGACCACGAAGCAGCGGGTGGTGGGGTGGCTCCAAGCCGCGGCGAGCCAGGCCTCGTCGAGCCGGTGGTGGGCGGCGCGGTCGATCCCGCTGGGCGCGGTGAGTGAGACGGGCCGGTCGGCGGTGTGGTCGGTCCAGGTGGTCACGGGTGCTTCCAACTCCCCCGGTGCAACGGTTGTTTTCGGCGGCGGTTCGGCGGGACGGACGCCGGGCGGCGACCTGTTCCGGCGGGGCGTGGAGGTGTGGGACGGCCCTTCCAGTGTGCCCCGCGCGGGTGCGGCCCCGGACGGCGGCCGTGTCTCAGGGCGCTTCGGGCCAGTGCTCGGCGAGGTCACCCCACAGATGGGCGCTGGTCTCGACGCCCTTGAGGAGAAGGTCCAGCTCGACCTTCTCGTTCGGCGCGTGCCAGCCGTCGGAGGGCACGGAGATGCCCAGGAAGAGCACGGGGGCGGCGAGGACCTCCTGGAGGTCGGCGGCCGGTCCCGAGCCGCCCTCGCGCGTGAAGCGGACGGTGGTGCCGAAGGCGCGGCCCATGGCACGGACCACGGACTGCAGGGCCGGGTGGTCCAGCGGGGTCAGACAGGGGCGGGTGGCCGAACCGAAGACGATCTCGCAGCGGATGCCGGCGGGGACCTGCTCGGCGGCCCAGGCGCGGACGGCCTTCTCGATGTGGTCGGGGTCCTGGCCGGCGACCAGGCGGAAGGAGAGCTTCACCATCGCCGTGGAGGGGATGATCGTCTTGCTGCCGGGGCCCTGGTAGCCGCCGCCGATCCCGTTGACCTCGGCGGTGGGGCGGGCCCAGATTCGCTCGAGGGTGGTGTGACCGGCCTCGCCGTGGGCGGCGTGGGACTTGGCGGTGCGCAGCCACTGCTCCTCGTCGAAGGGCAGCTCGGCGAAGAGTTCGCGCTCCCGGTCGGTGAGTTCGACGACGCCGTCGTAGAAGCCGGGGATCGCCACGCGCGCGTGCTCGTCGTGCAGGGCGGCGACGAGGCGGGCGGCGGCGGTGGCCGGGTTGGGCACGGCGCCGCCGAAGGAGCCGGAGTGGATGTCCTGGTCGGGCCCGTACAGGCGGATCTCGCACTCGGCGAGGCCCCGCATGCCGGTGCACACCGTGGGGGTGTCCCGCGACCACATGCCGGTGTCGGACACGATCACCGCGTCGGCCGCCAGGCGCTCGGCACGGCTCTCGACGAGCCCCCTGAAGTGCGGGGAGCCGGACTCCTCCTCGCCCTCGATCAGCAGCTTGAGGTTGACGGCCGGGGCGGTCCGGCCGGTGGCCGCCAGATGGGCACGGACGCCGAGTGTGTGGAAGAACACCTGGCCCTTGTCGTCGGCGGCCCCGCGCGCGTACAGACGTCCCTCGCGGACGACCGGCTCGAAGGGGTCGCTGTCCCAGCCGTCCTCGCGGGCGGCGGGCTGGACGTCGTGGTGGCCGTAGACGAGAACGGTGGGGGCGTCCGGGTCGTCGGAGGGCCACTCGGCGAACACGGCCGGGGCCCCGGGGGTCTGCCAGACCTCGGCGGTGGTGAAGCCGGTCTCCTCGAGCTTGGCGGCGAGCCAGTCGGCGCTGCGCCGTACGTCGGGCGCGTGGTCGGGCTGGGCCGACACGGAGGGGATGCGCAGCCACTCGGCGAGGTCGTCGAGGAAGGCGGTGCGGTGCTGCTCGATGTACGTGCGGACGGCGCTGTCCGGGGTCTGGCTCATGCTCCCGAGCCTATCGGCACTCGGTGCCATCCCGTTCGGGCGGTTCGTCACACCGCGGCCCCGCCTGAGGCTCCTGGAGCAGCAGCCGCTCCAGCGCTGCCCTGCCGGGCAGCTCGCGCGGGCGCACGACCTCGCCGGTGCGCACGTACACGAACGCGGCCGTGACGCGCTCCGGTGGCACGCCCTGCTGCTCCGCCCAGGCCAGCCGGTACACGGCGAGCTGGAGCGGGTCGGCGGTCTGCGCGCGGCCGGTCTTCCAGTCCACGATCTCGTACGACGCCTCCTCGCCCTCGCCGTCGCGGTAGACGGCGTCGATGCGGCCGCGCACCACCCGTCCGGCGATCTCCAGCTGGAAGGGCGCCTCGACGCGGTAGGGGGTGCGGTGGGCGTACTCGGTGCGCTCGAAGGCGTCCTTGAGGATCTCCAGGTCGCGTTCGTCGGCGATCTCGGCGTCGGTGCCGGGCAGTTCCCCGGGCTCCAGCATGGGCAGGGTGAGCTCCTCGAAGCGTGTCTCGACCCAGGCGTGGAAGCGGGTGCCGCGGCGCGCGGCCGGCTGTGGTGGGCGCGGCATGGGGCGCGCGAGTTCCCGTGCGAAGCCGTCCGGGTCTGCGGCCAGGTGCAGCAGCTGCGAGGCGGTCAGCGCGGCCGGCAGGGGGACCTCGGTGACGCCCCGGCGGGTGCGGCGCAGCTCGCCCGCGAGCACGTCCAGGTCGCGGTCCCAGGAGGCGACGGCGCGGGCCTCCTCAGGGGTGAGCGGCTCGGGTGCGGCACCGGCTACGGGTGGCCGGGCGGTGGGGGGTTCCGGCGGGGCCGCCTGGTGCGGGACCTTGGGACGGCCGGTCGTCCACTGGTCCCGGTCCCCGGTGTCCTCGTCGTGCTCCGCGTGCTCGTCGCCGTCGTACGCCTCGTGTCCGTGGTACTCGTCGCCGTCGCCGTACGCCTCGTGCTCGTCGTACTCGCCGCCCTCGTCGTACTCGGGTGGCGCGGGCCAGTCCGGGTCGTCGTGGGCGTCCGGGTCGTGGGCGGGGCGCGGACGGCCGTCCGCGCGGGTCGTCAGGGCCAGGTCCTCCAGGTGGGCCAGGACGGTCGCGGCTGCGGCGCGACGGCGGGCCAGGGCTGCCTCGTCCAGGGGCAGGGGCCATGCCTGGTCGGCGGTGGTCCGGCGCAGGGCGGGGTTCTCCTCGTCCTCCCCCGGTTCGTCCGCCCAGGCCTCGATCTCGCCGTGTCCGGCCGCGCAGTGGTCGTGGAGAGCCTGGAGGAAGGCGGAGGGGCCACGGGGCCTCTTCTGGCTCGGGCCCCACCAGTGGCCGGAGCCGAGGAGCAGGGAGCGCGGGCGGGTGAAGGTGACGTAGCCGAGGCGGAGCTCCTCGGTGTGCTGGTGGTCCTTCATGGCCTCGTGGAAGGCCTTCATGCCCCGCGCGTCCCACGCGTCGATCGCGGGCAGGGTGCCCGCGTCGCCGCGCAGCGCGTGCGGGAGCACCTTGGCCTGGGCGGTCCACTTCTCGCGGCCCTGTCCGCTCGGGAAGGTGCCGGTGACCAGGCCGGGGACGGCGACGACGTCCCACTCCAGGCCCTTGGACCTGTGGGCGGTGAGCACCTTGACGGTGTTCTCGCCGCCGGGCAGCGCGTTGTCGAGGCCCTTCTCGTACTGGACGGCGGTGCGCAGGAAGCCGAGGAAGGCCAACAGGGTGGCCTCGCTCTCGTTGGCGGCGAAGGAGGCGGCGACGTCCAGGAAGTTGGACAGGGTCTCGCGGCGGCGGGCGGCCAGGGCGTGCGGGGACGCCGAGAGTTCGACCTCCAGGCCGGTGACGGCGAGGACGCGGTGCAGTACGTCCATCAGCGGATCGGACAGGGAGCGGCGCAGGTCGCGCAGCTCGGCGGCGAGCCGGGCGAACCGCACGCGCGCGTCGGCCGAGAACGGCAGCCCGTCGTCGTCCCCCTCTCCGTCCAGCGGTGTCTCCAGGAAGGTGTCGAGGGCGTCCGCGAGCGAGATCACCTCGGCCGGGTCCACGCCCTCGACGGCCTCCGCGAGCCTGCGGTCGGGGTCGTCGCCGGCGTCCACGCGCGCGTGCGCGACGAGCCGCCTGGCCCTGCGGCCGAGCAGCGCCAGGTCGCGCGGGCCGATGCGCCAGCGCGGGCCGGTCAGCAGCCGAACCAGCGAGGCGTTGGCGCCGGGGTCCTGGAGGACCTCGCAGACGGCGACGAGGTCGGCGACCTCGGGCAGGTGCAGCAGTCCGGAGAGTCCGACGACCTCCACGGGGACGTCCCGCGCGACCAGGGCGCCCTGGATCTCGGCGAAGTCGGTCGCCGTACGGCACAGGACGGCGATCTCGCCGGGCGCCTTGCCGGTCGCCACGAGGTGGGCGATCGAGTCGGCGATCCACTCGATCTCCTCGGCGTGCGTGGGCAGCAGCGCGCAGCGCACCACGCCGTCGCGCTCGGCGCCGGGGGCCGGGCGCAGCGCCTCCACGCCCGCGTGCATCACGCGCAGGGGCTCGGCGAGGCCGTTGGCGAGGCCGAGGAGGCG
>NZ_BMVJ01000007.1:64889-72093 GCF_014650655.1 Streptomyces anandii JCM 4720 | reverse complement strand
GCCGCCGCTGCGGCGGTTCTCGCTGAGCGCCTGGCGGGTCGCGGGGCGGCCGTCGGCCCGCGCGAAGTGCTCGGGGAAGTCGTCGAGGTTGGCCACGGACGCGCCTCGCCAGCCGTAGATCGCCTGGCAGGGGTCGCCCACGGCGGTCACCGGATGGCCCGTGCCCCCGCCGAACAGGCCGGAGAGCAGGACGCGCTGTGCGACCGAGGTGTCCTGGTACTCGTCGAGGAGGACCACCCGGAACTCCTCGCGCAGGATGCGGCCGGCCTCGGGGAGCTGGGCGAGCTGCGCGGCCAGGGCGATCTGGTCGCCGAAGTCGAGCAGGTCGCGCTCGCGCTTGGCGGCCCGGTAGCGCACCACCAGCTCGGCCAGTTCCCGGCGGGCGGCGGCGGTCTCGGGGACCCTGCGCAGGTCGGCGTTGGTGAGCTTGGCGCCCTGGAGCGTGAGCAGCAGCTCCGCGTCCCAGGCACGCAGCTTCTCGGGGCGCACCAGGTGCTCGGAGAGCTCGGCGTCCAGGGCGAGCAGGTCGCTCACCAGGTCGGGGAAGGAACGGGTCAGTGCCGGGTAGGGGCCGGGGGCCTCGCGCAGCACCCGCGCGGCGAGTTGGTAGCGGCCGGCGTCGGCGAGCAGTCGGGCGGTGGGCTCGAGTCCGATGCGCAGGCCGTGGTCGGTCAGCAGGCGGCCGGCGAAGGCGTGGTAGGTGGAGATGACGGGTTCGCCGGGAGGGTTGTCCGGGTCGATGACCTCGGGGTCGGTGATCCCGGCCCTGACCAGCGCCTTGCGGACGCGCTCGGCGAGCTCGCCGGCGGCCTTGTTGGTGAAGGTCAGCCCGAGTACCTGCTCGGGGGCGACCTGTCCGGTGCCGACCAGCCACACCACGCGGGCCGCCATCACGGTCGTCTTGCCGGACCCGGCGCCGGCCACGATCACCTGCGGGGCGGGCGGCGCGGTGATGCAGGCCGTCTGCTCGGGGGTGAAGGGGATCCCGAGGAGCTCCTTGAGCTGCTCGGGATCGGTGATACGGGCGGGCACGTCGAAGAGGCTAGCGGCGGGCACTGACAACCGGTGCCGCACGGCCCCATGGTGACGGCATCGACGCAGGTCGGCAGGGGTGGTGCGGTCGGTCACACAGGGCACGCGCCTCAGGGCGGGGCGCCCCCGTCCACGCCCTCACCCCCGCCCACGCTCACGTCTCCGCTCACTCGACCACGTGCCGCCCCTCCGGCCGCGCGCTGCACGAGGCCCGGAAGGAGCAGTGCGCGCAGTGCTGCCCGGCGGTCGGGGTGAACCGTTCGTCGAGGACCTTCCCGGCGGCGGTGGCCAGCAGCTCGCCGACCCACTCCCCCTCCAGCGGTTCCTGGGCCTGCACCTTGGGCAGGCTCTCGCCGCCGTCCCGCTTGGCCGCCCCCTGGCGCAGCTGGACGAGTTCCGCGCCGCCCGGCTCGGGGCGCCTCCCGTCGAAGACCTCGTCGACGGCGCCCTCACGGACGGCGAGCTGGTACACGGCGAGCTGGGGATGGCGGGCGACCTCCGCGCCGGTGGGCGCCTGCTTGCCGGTCTTGAAGTCGACGACGTAGGCGCGGCCCTCGCCGTCCGCCTCCACGCGGTCCATGGAGCCGCGGATGCGCACCTGGTAGTCCCCGGCCCCAAGGGTCACGTCGAAGTCGTGCTCACTGGCCACCGGCGTGCGCCCGGCGCGGTCCAGGACGTGCCACTCCAGGAAGCGTTCGAGCGCCACGCGCGCGTTCTCCTTCTCCTGGGCCGACTTCCAGGGCGCGTCGAAGGCGAGCGCGTTCCACACGGTCTCCAGGCGTTCCATGAGCACGTCGAGATCGGCGGGGGTACGTCCGGAAGCGACCTCGTCGGCCAGTACGTGCACGACGTTACCGAAGCCCTGGGCGGCGGTCGCGGGGGCGTCGGCCTTGACCTCGCGGCCGAGGAACCACTGCAGCGCGCAGGTGTTGGCGAGCTGGTCGAGGGCGCTGCCGGACAGCGCCACGGGCTGATCGCGGTCGCGCAGCGGCACCTTGCTCTCGGTCGGCTCGGCCATGCCCCACCAGCGGTAGGGGTGTGCGGAGGGCACCAGGGGGCGGCCCTCGTCGTCGGCGAGCGCCGCGAGCCGGGCCAGCCGGTGCGCGGCCGCCTGCCGGAGGGCGTCGGACACGCGCGGGTCCACCGTCGTGGCGCGCAGCTCGGCGACCAGCGCGGCCACGGACAGCGGGCGGCGGGGGCGGCCGGTGACGTCACGGGGCTGGACGCCGAGTTCGGTGAGGAAGCGTGAGGGCTGGTCGCCGTCGTCGGCGGGTGCCTTCACCGCGGTCACGACCAGGCGTTCACGCGCGCGCGTGGCGGCCACGTAGAACAGGCGGCGCTCCTCGGTCAGCAGCGCGCCGGGGGTCAGCGGCTCGGCGAGTCCGTCGCGGCCGATGCGGTCGGCCTCCAGCAGGGAGCCGCGACGGCGCAGGTCGGGCCAGAGACCCTCCTGGACGCCGGCGACGACCACCAGGCGCCACTGCAGGCCCTTGGAACGGTGCGCCGTCATCAGCCGTACGGCGTCGGGGCGTACGGCGCGCCGGGTCAGGGTGTCGGCGGCGATGTCCTCGGCCTCGAGCTGCTCCAGGAAGTTGAGGGCGCCCCGGCCCCCGGTGCGCTCCTCCGCGCGGGCGGCGGTCGCGAACAGCGCGCACACCGCGTCCAGGTCACGGTCGGCGTTGCGTCCGGCGGCGCCGCCACGCCGGGCCGCCCGCTCCAGGCGCGCGGGCCAGGGGGTGCCCTCCCACAGGTCCCACAGCGCCTCCTCGGCCGTGCCGCCGCCCGCGAGGCGCTCCCTGGCCTTCCTGAGGAGCGCGCCGAGACGCTGGGCGCCCCGCGCGTACGCGGGGTCGTGCACGGCCAGGCGCTCGGGCTCCGCGAGCGCCCGCGCGAGCAGCTCGTCCGAGGGGGCGGGCAGAAGGTTGCCCGCGACGCGTTCCTCCTCGCGCAGAGCTCGGCCCAGGCGGCGCAGGTCGGCGGCGTCCATGCCGGCCAGGGGGGACGCGAGGAGGGTGAGCGCCGTCCCTGTGTCGAGCCAGCAGGCCTCTTCCTCCGGCTCGTCCGAGGACGCCTCCAGGGACTCGTCCCGAGGTCCGTCACGGGGTTCGTCCGGCGGCTCCTGGCCCGGTTCCCCGCCGGCTTCCCTGCTTGGTTCCCCTCCGGCTTCCTCTTGCGGCGTCCCGTCGGCTTCGTCGCCCGGTTCCCCGCCGGCTTCCTCTCCCGGCTGCCCGCCCTGCCGGGCCGCCTCCGCCGTGGCCACCGCGCGCAGGGCCGTCAGCAGCGGCGCGACCGCCGGTTCGTGCCGCAGGGGCAGGTCGTCGCCGTCGACGTCCAGGGGCACGCCCGCGGCCGTCAGGGCGCGGCGCAGCGGCGGGATGGTGCGGGCGCCGGCGCGCACCAGCACCGCCATTTCGCTCCACGGGACGCCGTCCTCCAGGTGCGCGCGGCGCAGGATGTCGGCGATGTTGTCCACCTCGGTGCCCGGCGTCGGGTATGTGCAGACCTCGACGCGGCCACCCTCCCGCTGCGCGGTGAGCTCCCGGTGGGCGCGCACCTTGTCGGCGGGCAGGCGGGTGAGCGGCATGCGCCGGGCCAGCAGCCGGGTCGCGGCCAGCAGCCCGGCACCCGAGCGGCGGGAGGTGCGCAGCACCTCGACGGGCGCCGGCCGGCCGTCCGCGCGGGGGAACGTCTGCGGGAACCGCAGGATGCCGTTCACGTCGGCGCCCCGGAACGCGTAGATCGACTGGTCGGGGTCGCCGAAGGCGAGCAGTGTGCGTCCGTCCCCGGCGAGGGCGCGCAGCAGCCGGACCTGGGCCGGGTCGGTGTCCTGGTACTCGTCGACGTACACGGCGTCGTACTGGGTGGCGAGCCGTTCGGCGACCTCGGGGCGGCGGGCGAGGAGCACCGCGCGGTGGACGAGTTCGGCGTAGTCGAGGACGCCCTGCAGGTCGAGGACGTCGAGGTACTCGGCGAGGAAGGTGGCCGCCGCCTGCCAGTCGGGGCGGCCGATGCGCCGCGCGAAGGCCGCCAGGGACTCGGGGCCGAGGCCCAGCTCCCGGCTGCGGGCGAGGACCGCGCGGACCTCGTCGGCGAACCCGCGCGTGGTCAGGCAGGCGCGCAGCTCGTCCGGCCAGCGCACGTGCGCGAGGCCGAGCCGTTCGAGGTCGAGCTGGCCGGCGAGGAGTTCGCGCACGGTCACGTCCTGCTCGGGACCGGACAGCAGGCGCAGCGGCTCCACGAACAGCCCGCTGTCCTGGTGGGCGCGGACCAGGGCGTAGCAGAAGGAGTGGAAGGTGGTCGCGCGCGGGGCGCGGGCCGCGCCGGTGCGCAGCGCCATGCGGTCGCGCAGTTCGACGGCCGCCTTGCGGCTGAACGTCAGCACGAGAACGCGCTCGGGGTCCCCGCCGCGGGCGATACGCGCGGCCACGGACTCCACGAGCGTGGTGGTCTTGCCGGTGCCCGGACCTGCGAGAACGAGCAGCGGGCCGGAGTCGTGGTCAACCACGGAGCGCTGTACGGCGTCCAGACGAGGGGGATCCGGTCGGGACGGTGGGGTACGGACCAGCCGGTAAGCGCCACGGTCCCCCTGCCGCACCCGTGGGTGCGGCAGGTGCCTGGTGGAGGAAGAGGAGCTCACGTGGTTCGCCGGTCCTGGTGGGTGTGCTGGGGTCTGTCATGGCCGGCGCGACGCGCCGTGGTCGTGGGGACGGGCCGCCCGATGGTGATGACGGGGGCCGCGAGGTGAGGGGGACACGTGCAGCCGACGCTACGCCGACGCGGAGTGCGGGAGGGGGGCTTCTCCCGCTTTCCGCCGTGCTCCGTGGACGCGGGTGTCACCCCTGTCCCTCGACTCACGAAGATACGGCGTGCCACGGGGGTGCCCCGCTACCCCCGTACGCGCCACCGACTCCCCTCTGCCCCGCCGGATGGCGGAAGCTGTCAGGTGTGACCCTGCGCACGTTCGACGCCGTCCCATCGAGCGCGTCTCATGTCGAGGCGCGGCAGGTGGCCCTCGGCCGCTCTGCCGGCCTCCTTCAGGGGAGTGCCCTCGGTGCGGTAGTGGCTGAGCGCGCGCAGTTCGTGGCCCGGGAGCAGGACCCCGTCGGCGCGCACCACCCGCCACCAGGGGACGGCCCCGCCGTACAGGGACATCACCCGGCCGACCTGACGCGGGCCTGCCTCGGCGAGCCACTCGGCCACGTCGCCGTACGTCATGACGCGCCCCGGCGGGATCAGTTCGGCGACCTCGAGGACCCGCTCGGCGTACTCGGGCAGCGCGTCGGCGGGCTCCGCGCGGCCGTCGTCCGGAAGGCTCACTTCGCTCATCCGCCCCATCCTGCCCCACCCCACCGACAGTGCGACCCGCGCGTGACGGAGCGCGGTCTCGCCCCGGGGCGGCGCTTCGGGCAGACTGTGCGCCCCCGCATATGCACCCTGATGCCCCTGTGTGTCGGTGGGGCATGCCACCATCGTGCGGGCGGTGACCGGTGATTCGAGACCAAGAAGAGACCATGAGGCAGCAGGGAGTGCACCCCGACGGCGCGGAGGGCACCTCTGGGGTTTCTTCGCGCCCCGGCACCGGCGGCGCCGACAAGAAGGACGGCAAGGCCCCTGAGGCCGCCGGGGACCGTGAGACCCGTACCGATGAGGCGGCCGCGGCACCGGACGAGGCCGAGGGCAGGAAGGCCACAGCGGCGGAGGGGAAGCCGGGCGGGGGCTCCGACGTGACGCACATCGACGAGCTCGAGGGCGACGAACCGCTGCTCCCCGCGCGCGTGCACCGCCCCTCCGACCTGATGCGGCTGCTGGTGGGTGTGCTCGCGATCGGCGTGCTGCTGGCCATCGCCGCGTTCGCGCACGGCACCACCTCCGGCCTCGAACAGGACATCAACAAGGGCACCGGTCAGGCGCCCGACCTGCTCATCAAGATCGCCGGGCTGGCCTCCAGCATCGCGATCCTCCTGGTGCCGGTCGCCTTCGCGATCGAGCGGCTGATCAAGCGGGACGGGCTGCGGATCGCCGACGGCGTGCTCGCGGCGGTCCTCGCGCACGGCGTGACGCTCGCCACCGACCTGTGGGTCGCCAAGGGGGCCCCGCACTCCATCCAGGAGGCACTCACCCAGCCCTCGCCCGGCGACATCCACGCGCTGACCGACCCCGTGCACGGCTACCTCGCCCCGGTGATCGCGTACATGACGGCCGTCGGCATGTCCCGCCGACCGCGGTGGCGCGCGGTGCTGTGGATCGTGCTGACGCTCGACGCCTTCTCGATGCTGGTGACGGGCTACACGACGCCGTTCTCGATCATCCTTACGGTGCTGATCGGCTGGACCATCGCCTACGGCACCCTGTACGCGGTCGGCTCGCCGAACGTCCGTCCCACGGGACGGACGCTGATGGCAGGCCTTCGGACCGTCGGCTTCCGCCCCGTGAGCGCGGCCCGCGAGGAGGCGGCGGAGACCGCGGACACCGCCGACCGGGGCCGGCGCTACTTCGTGACCCTGGAGGACGGCCCGCCGCTGGACGTCACAGTGGTCGACCGCGAGCAGCAGGCGCAGGGCTTCTTCTACCGGGTGTGGCGCAACCTCACGCTGCGCGGCTTCGCCACCCGCAGCAGCCTCCAGTCGCTGCGCCAGGCCCTGGAGCAGGAGGCGCTGCTCGCCTACGCGGCCATCGCCGCCGGCGCCAACGCGCCCAAGCTGATCGCCACCTCCGAACTCGGCCCCGACGCCGTGATGCTCGTCTACGAGCACACCGGCGGGCGCACGCTCGACTCGCTGGCGGACGAGGAGATCACCGACGAGCTGCTGCGCCACACCTGGCACCAGGTGCGCGCGCTGCAGTCGCGGCGCATCGCGCACCGCAGGCTGGCGGGCGACGCGATTCTGGTGGATCGTTCCGGCAGGGTGATCCTGACCGATCTGCGCGGTGGCGAGATCGCCGCGGGCGATCTGCTGCTGCGCATGGACATCGCCCAACTGGTGACCACGCTCGGCCTCAGGGTGGGCGCCGAGCGCGCCGTGGAGTCCGCCCTGGAGGTCCTCGGGCCCGACGCGGTCGCCGACTGCCTGCCCATGCTCCAGCCCATCGCGCTGACACGGTCCACCCGCGCGACCCTGCGCCGGCTGGCCCGGGAGCGTGCCCAACGGGAGCGTGAGGCGGTCCTGGAGGC
>NZ_BMVJ01000007.1:64425-64868 GCF_014650655.1 Streptomyces anandii JCM 4720 | reverse complement strand
GTCCCGGCAGGACAAGCAGGCCCGTCTGGAGCAGACGGCCGAGGAAACCACCGGCTCGACCGCCCTGGCGCCGCTCGAGCGGCCCGACAAGCTGGATAGGTCCGTCAAGCCGGACAAGAAGGCGGAGCGGGCCGAGGCACGCGCGGAGAAGCGGGCCATCGACGAGGCCGTGGAGGAGGCCCGCGAGGAGGACCTGCTCACCCAGATCCGCCACCAGGTGCTGCGCATCCGGCCGCAGGCCCCGGTCGAACCGGCCCGGCTGGAGCGGGTGCGGCCGCGCACGCTGATCAGCTTCATCGCGGGCGCGATCGGCGCGTACTACCTGCTGACCCAGCTCACCCACATCGAGTTCGGCACGCTCTTCGCCCACGCGCAGTGGGGCTGGGTGGTGGCCGCGGTGCTGTTCTCGGCGCTCAGCTACCCGGCCGCGGCCATGGCACTGC
>NZ_BMVJ01000007.1:58511-64401 GCF_014650655.1 Streptomyces anandii JCM 4720 | reverse complement strand
TGGGGTTCGTGCCGGAGCGGGTGCCGTTCGTGCGGACCGTGGCGGCGCAGGTCGCCGGGTCGTTCGTGAAGATCGTCGCGCCGGCCGCGGTGGGCGGCGTGGCGCTGAACACCCGCTTCCTGCAGCGCGCGGGGGTGCGGCCGGGACTCGCGGTGGCCAGTGTCGGCGCCTCGCAACTGTTCGGGCTCGGCTGCCACATCCTGATGCTGCTGTCCTTCGGCTACCTGACCGGCACCGAGAAGACGCCGTCGCTCTCGCCCTCCCGGACCGTCATCGCGGGTCTGCTGACGGTCGCGGTGCTCGTGCTGGTGGTCACTTCGGTGCCGTTCCTGCGCAAATTCGTCGTCACGCGCGTGCGCTCGCTCTTCGCGGGTGTCGTGCCGCGCATGCTCGACGTGCTGCAGCGGCCGCAGAAGCTCGTCACCGGCATCGGCGGCATGCTGCTGCTGACCTTCTGCTTCGTGATGTGCCTGGACGCCTCTATCCGGGCCTTCGGCGACCAGTCGACGTCCCTGAGCATCGCCAGCGTCGCGGTGGTCTTCCTCGCCGGCAACGCGCTCGGTTCGGCCGCGCCCACCCCGGGCGGCGTGGGCGCGGTCGAGGCGACCCTCACGGTCGGCCTGATCGCCGTGGGGCTGCCCAAGGAGGTGGCCGCACCCGCGGTGCTGATGTTCCGGCTGCTGACCCTGTGGCTGCCGGTGCTGCCGGGCTGGCTGGCCTTCAACCACCTGACGCGCAAGGGCTCGCTGTAGGGAGCCGGCGGGCCTCCGGTGGGCGGTCCCCTGCTACTCCGGTCGGCCCGCGCCCCGCGCGGGAGACCACCCGCGGCGTGAGGATGGACGTATGCAGAACCGCCGCGGGCTGCGTGCCGCCGCCCTGACCGCAACCGCCGCCCTGCTGTCCGCCGTTCTGGCCGGCTGCGGCGGTGGCGGGGACGGAAGCGCCAAGGGCGGGGATCTGACGGCCCAGAAGCTGGACTGGAAGGACTGCCCGCCCCCGTCCGCCTCGGAGGGCGGCGGAGACGCGCCGTCCCCGCTGCCGGGCGGCGGCACCTGGCAGTGCGCGACCATGCGGGCGCCGCTGGACTGGAACAAGCCCAAGGGCGACACCATCGGCATCGCGCTGATCAGGGCGAAGGCGAGCGGGCCCGGCACGCGCATCGGCTCGCTGATCTTCAACTTCGGGGGGCCGGGCGGCTCCGGGGTCAGCACGCTGCCCGCGGTCGGCCAGGACTACGCCAAACTCCGCACCCGCTACGACCTGGTGAGCTTCGACCCGCGCGGGGTGGGCCGCAGCGCGGGCGTGCTCTGCGAGAGCGACGCACAGCTCGACCAGTACTTCCAGCAGGACGCGACGCCCGACGACACCGCCGAGCGCGGCACGTTCCTGAACAACACCAAGCAGTTCAACGCGGCGTGCGAGAAGAACTCCGCGAAGATCCTCCCGCATGTGCGCACCACCGACGCCGCCCGCGACATGGACCTCATGCGCCAGGTCCTCGGCGACCAGAAGCTCCACTACTTCGGCATCTCCTACGGCACCGAACTCGGCGGCGTCTACGCCCACCTGTTCCCCCGGCACGTCGGCCGGGCCGTGCTGGACGCGGTCGTCGACCCCACGCAGAACCCGGAGCAGGCCTCGCTCGGCCAGGCCAGGGGCTTCCAGCTCGCCCTCGACAACTTCGCCCGCGACTGCGTCTCGAAGAGCACCAAGTGCCCCGTCGGCGACAGCGTGCAGGACGTCGAGAACCGCATCGCGAAGCTGCTGAAGGACCTGGACACCAAGCCGATCCCGGGCGTCTTCCCGGGCCGGCTGACCCAGACGGCCGCCACCAACGGCATCGCGCAGGCCCTGTACTCCAAGGATCTGTGGCAGCCGCTGACCGAGGGACTGCAGCAGGCCTACGCCGGTGACGGCAAGATCCTCATGCTGCTGTCCGACGCGATGAACGGCCGCAGCGAGAACGGCGAGTACAGCAACATCGGTGCCGCGAACGCCGCCATCAACTGCTCCGACGAGAAACAGCGCTACGACACGGCGTACGTCCAGCAGAAGCTGCCCGAGTTCCGCGCCGCCTCGCCGCTGTTCGGGGACTTCCTGGCCTGGGGCATGCTCAGTTGCACCGACTGGGCCGTGCCGGGCGCGGCGGACCACCCCGACGTCGCTGCCCCCGGCGCGGCGCCGATCCTGGTCGTGGGCAACACCGGCGATCCGGCGACGCCTTACGAGGGCGCGAGGAAGATGGCGGACGCGCTGGGTCCGGGCGTCGCGGTGGAACTCACGTACAAGGGCCAGGGGCACGGCGCCTACGACAGCAAGAACCCGTGCGTGCAGAACGCGGTGAACGGCTACCTGCTCGACGGAAAGGTGCCCGCGGCCGGAACGGTCTGCACCTAGCCAGGACCGGCCGGCCCGGTCGGCAGCGGCCCGCCGCACACCTCATCCGGGCAGCAAACTAGCAGGTCAAAGCGTTATCCACAGGCCGGCACCGGCGCGGCTCGCTCCGCCTACGATGGCCCCATCGCTTTCCGCGGCCGATCCGTGGGAGCAGTGAGGGGGAAGCCATGTCGCGTGTGACGAAGTGGGCGGCCGCGGCCCTGGCCGCGGTGCTGCTGTCCGGGTGCAGCGGGGGGTCGTCCGGCGGAACCGGTGACGAGGGGAAGGGCCGGCCCGATCCCTCGGCCACGGCCTCGCCGGCCTCGGAAGGCGCGGCCTCCTCCCACCTGCCCGCCTCGCTCACCTCGCAGCACCTGGCCTGGGGCCGCTGCAAAGCCACTGCCACGTCCACCGCGCCCGGCGGCGACTGGCAGTGCGCGAGGATCAAGGTGCCCCTGGACTGGTCGCGGCCGGGCGGCGAGACCATCGGCCTCTCCCTCATCCGGGCCAGGGCCACCGGCGAGCGCACAGGGTCGCTCCTGTTCAACTTCGGCGGCCCCGGCGCCTCCGGCGTGGCCACGATGCCGTCGTACGCCGCCCTCGCCGGCGACCTGCGGCAGCACTACGACCTGGTGAGCTGGGACCCGCGCGGGGTCGCCGGGAGCGAGGGCGTGCGCTGCCGCAGCGACCGCCGCATCCAGGCCGCCGAGTCCATCGACACCACGCCCGACACCCCGGCCGAGGAGCGCGCCTACCTCCAGGACGCCGTCGACTTCGGCAAGGGCTGCGCCAAGGCCGCCGGCAAACTGCTCGGCCACGTCTCGACGACCGACACCGCCCGGGACATGGACCTCATGCGCCAGGTCCTCGGCGACACGCGCATGCACTATTTCGGCATCTCCTACGGCACCGAGCTCGGCGGTGTCTACGCCCATCTGTTCCCCGGGCACGTGGGGCGGATGGTCCTGGACGCGGTCGTCGACCCGACCGCCGACTCGGTCGGCCACGCGCTCAACCAGACCAGGGGCTTCCAGCGCGCGCTGGACGACTACCTGAAGTCCACCGGCCAGGACCCCGAGCAGGGCTCGCAGCGGATCGCCGCCCTGCTGAAGCGCATCGACGCCGAGCCGCTCGCCACCGCGTCCGGCCGCAGGCTGTCGCAGACGCTGGCGCTCACCGGCATCGTGCTGCCGCTCTACAGCAAGGACAGCTGGCCGATGCTGACCGGTGCCCTGGCCGCCGCGGAGAAGGGGGACGGCACCGGCCTGCTGTCACTGGCCGACGCCTACAACGACCGTGACGCCTCGGGCCACTACGGCACGACGACCCACTCCCAACGAGTCATATCGTGCCTGGACGACAGGCAGCGGCCGACGCCGGAACAGACCAGGCGGCTGCTGCCCGAGTTCGAGAAGGTCTCGCCCGTGTTCGGCGACTTCATGGGCTGGGACACGGCCGGCTGGTGCCACGACTGGCCTGTGGCCGGGCAGTACGACCACCCGCTGGTCGGCGCGGCGGGCGCGGCGCCGATCCTCGTGGTCGGCAACACCGGGGACCCCGCGACGCCCTACGAGGGCGCCCGGAAGATGGCGGACGGGCTCGGCAAGGGCGTCGGTGTGGAGCTCACCTGGAAGGGCGAGGGCCACGGCGCGTACGGCAGCGGCAGCGACTGCGTGGACTCGACGGTGAACGCCTATCTGCTCAAGGGAACGGTGCCCGAGGACGGCAAGGTCTGCTCATGACGACGGCGGGGGCCCCGTGCACCCGTGGTGCGCGAGACCCCCGCCGACCGGCAGTCGTGGCGAGCCGTTGCTCAGTAGACCGGCTTCTCCGGCTCGATCTGGTTGACCCAGCCGATGACGCCGCCGCCGACGTGCACGGCGTCCGAGAAGCCCGCGGACTTCAGCACGGCGAGGACTTCCGCACTGCGGACACCCGTCTTGCAATGCAAGACGATCTTCTTGTCCTGCGGCAGGCTCTCCAGGGCGGTGCCCATGAGGAACTCGTTCTTCGGGACCAGCCGGGCGCCCGGGATGGAGACGATCTCGTACTCGTTGGGCTCGCGGACGTCGATGATCTCGATGTTCTCGCCGTCGTCGATCCACTCCTTGAGCTGCTTGGGAGTGATCGTCGAGTCGGCGGCCGCCGCCTGGGCCTCCTCGGAGACGACGCCGCAGAAGGCCTCGTAGTCGATGAGCTCGGTGACGGTCGGGTTCTCGCCGCAGACCGCGCAGTTCGGGTCCTTGCGGACCTTGACCTGGCGGTACTGCATCTCCAGGGCGTCGTAGATCATCAGGCGGCCGACCAGCGGTTCGCCGATGCCGGCCAGCAGCTTGATGGCCTCGTTGACCTGGATGGAGCCGATGGACGCGCACAGCACGCCGAGCACGCCGCCCTCGGCGCAGGAGGGGACCATGCCGGGGGGCGGGGGCTCCGGGTAGAGGCAGCGGTAGCAGGGACCGTGCTCGGACCAGAAGACGGAGGCCTGGCCGTCGAAGCGGTAGATCGAGCCCCATACGTACGGCTTGTTCAGCAGCACGCACGCGTCGTTGACCAGGTAGCGGGTCGCGAAGTTGTCCGTGCCGTCGACGATCAGGTCGTACTGGCCGAAGATGTCCATCACGTTGTCGGCCTCGAGCCGCTCCTCGTGAAGGACCACGTTCACGTACGGGTTGATGCCCTTGACGGTGTCACGGGCGGACTCGGCCTTGGAGCGGCCGATGTCGGCCTGGCTGTGGATGACCTGGCGCTGCAGGTTCGACTCGTCGACCTCGTCGAACTCCACGATGCCGAGCGTGCCCACACCGGCCGCGGCCATGTACATCAGCGCCGGCGAACCCAGGCCGCCGGCGCCCACACACAGCACCTTGGCGTTCTTCAGCCGCTTCTGCCCGTCCATCCCCACATCGGGGATGATCAGGTGGCGGGAGTACCTGCGGACCTCGTCTACGGTGAGCTCGGGGGCCGGCTCGACCAGGGGTGGCAGCGACACGGGGACTCCGTTGGTCGGTCTATCACTACGGTTGTTCTCTCCGTAACACTGCCACGGCCTTCTTCATTCCGAGACACCCGTTCCGATGCGCGAGACGATGTCGTCCCAGTAGCCGGGCAGGGCCTCCCAGGGGTCCGCTTCGCCGCCACGGTCGGTGCGATCGGTGAACCAGATCGTCGCCGCGCCCTGCCAGCGGGCGATGCGCAGCGCCTCGTCCAGGTGCCCGCCCGGGACGCCGTGCACGAAGTGGCAGAAGCGCTCGGGCGGGTGGTCGGCGGTCCACTCCGCGACCTGCGACCAGCGGTAGTCGCTCCACGGACCGCGGAAGGTCACCAGCTGGTCGGCGTTCTCCGCGTAGCCGGGGTACGGGTGGGTGCCGTGGCCGAGCACGATGTGGGCATCGTCACGCAGGGCCCGCAGGGTGCCGACCGTGCGGCGGACCTCGGGCAGCGCGGAGCGGTCGGCCGGGCAGTGCTCCAACAGGAAGCCGTCGGTCTGGTACCACTCGAGGTAGCGGTGGGC
>NZ_BMVJ01000007.1:39259-58481 GCF_014650655.1 Streptomyces anandii JCM 4720 | reverse complement strand
CTCGGCGACCAGTTCGGCGAAGGGCCGGCTGCCGTACGCGGTGTCCAGGTGGCCGAGGACGCGCACGCCGGCGTTGCGCAGCCGCCCCGCCGCGTCCAGGCAGTGCGGGTCGGGCTGGACGCCCGGGCCGCCGGCGACGTCGAGGACGACCCAGTGCAGGGGCGGGCCGGTGCGGGCCAGCGCGTCCCACTCGGCGGGGGCCAGCAGCGGGTGGGCGCAGCCGGGGACACCGAGGCCGGTGCGGACGCCGGTGCTGGAGGTGCCGGCCCTGGTGCTGGTCAGATGCGGCATGCCGCCTCCATCCAGATGTCGGCGAGGGACTCCTCGAGGTTGATCCGGGGCCGCCAGCCGAGCCGGTCGCGCGCGGTGCGCACATCGGCCTGCTGCCAGCTGCCGCACCCGTCGGGGTACGGGTACGCGACCGGGGCCGGGTGGTCCGGGTCGCTGCGGGGGTGGCCGATGGCGGCCCTGAGGTGGCCGCCGGGCGGGCCGTCGAGTTCGTGGAGGGTGCCGCCGTATCCGGCGACACGGGCCAGCGTGGCTGCGGCGTCGCGGAGCCGGACGGCGCGGCCCGAGCCGATGTTGATGACGCCCTGGGCGGCGGACAGGGAGGCGGCGTGCACGGCGCGGGCCACGTCGCGGACGTCGACGAAGTCGCGCTGGGCGCCCAGCCCGCCGAGCTTGAGTTCGCCGTCGCCGGACTGCATGGCGCGGCGCATGGCCTCGGCGAGGCGGCCGAGCGGTGAGCCCGCCGGGGTGCCGGGTCCGGCGGGTGAGAAGACGCGCAGCACCACGGCGTCCAGGCCGGAGCCGAGGACGAGTTCGGTGGCGGCGAGCTTGCTGACGCCGTACGGGCCGCCGGGGCGGGGCACGGCGTCCTCGGCCGTGGAGGAGCCGGGCTGGCTCGGACCGTACTCGGAGCTGCAGCCGATCTGCACCAGACGGGCGCCGCAGCCGCTGCGGCGCAGGGCCTCGCAGACGGTGGCGACGGCGACGGTGTTGTGCCGGGTGAGTTCGCGGGCCCCGCCGCGGGTGGCCCCGGCGCAGTTGACGACGACGCCGGGGTGGACCGCGTCCAGGAATCGGGTGAGCGCGCCGGGGCTGCCCGTGGCGAGGTCGAAGCGGACGTCGGCGTCGTCGCCGCGGCCGAGAGCGGTGAGCTGGACGGCCGGGTCGGCGAGCAGACGGTCGGCCACGAAGCGGCCGAGGTATCCGCCGGCTCCGATCAGCAGAACCCTCATCGGGCGGCTCCCGGGATGTGCGCTCCGGTGGCTCCGGATGCTCCGGACGCTCCGGATCGGGCGGTGGTCATCTGGTGTTCTCCTTCAAGGGGGTGGTGCGGTCGGCTCCGGCGGTGCGGCCGGGAACCTTCGGCCGGCGCGGCGACGCGGGGTGCGCCTGCCGCTTGGGCCGTGTGGGGGGCGCGTACGGGGGGCCGTGGAGTGGCCTTGGTGGTGCCGGCTCCCGTGGCAGTCGCCCGCCGGTCTCGGCGGGGCGTGCGGTGGGAGACGCGAGGGTGCGGGGGGTGCTGGGTGGTCCCTGGGCCGGTCACCACTGCTCCTCCGGTCGCGCGTGCGCCGAGGCCCTGGTCAGCGCGCGGATGGCGTGGACCAGGAGAGCCAGGGCCGCGGCCGCGCAGGCCAGGGCCTGCACGGCGCCCGGGCCCCGGGCGGTGACGAGCGTGTCGACCGGGTCGGCGAGGAGGCCGCAGCCCGGCAGGCGGGCGGCGAGGACGGTGGCCAGGGCCAGGGCCTCGACGGCCGCGGCGGCGCCGAGGGCGACGGCCGGGGCGTGGGTGAAGCCGTGCGTGAAGAGGAGGCGGGCGAGCAGCAGCAGGGCGCCGAGTGCGAGGGCCTGGGCGTAGCCGGCGGGCTCGTGCAGGGCCGCGGCGGAGGCGGCGAGCAGCCCGGTGAGCGCGCACAGGAACAGGCCGAACGCTCCGAGCAGCAGGGGGCGTACGAAGGCGGTGAACTCGTCCAGGCCGCGGCTGGTGGCGAGCCCGCGCCGGGCGCGGGCGGTGAAGAGGTGGGCGGTCCAGGCCGCGGGGGCGCAGGCGAGGGTGAGGGCGAGGAAGGGAGCGGTGGTGAGGGGCCAGGCGCCGGCCGGGGTGCCGTCGGGCAGTCCGTCGGGGCCGCCCGCGACGGTGGCCGCGAGCAGGCCGTCGCCGAGGAGGGCGTAAGCGAGCAGCCAGTAGGTGCAGGCGCGGGTTCCGGGCGCGGAGACGCTGGGCGACGTGTGTCCGGGCTGGCTCAGCGGGCCGTGCCGGAGGACGGCACGTGCGCCGAGGGCCACGGCGAGAACGCCGGCCGCGGCCACCGCGAGGCGGGTGCGGCCGGAGGTGAGTCGCAGTCCGGCCACGGCCACCGCGCACAGGGCTCCGGGCAGCAGGCTCAGCAGCACCTGGTTCGGGGTCGGGCGTGGGGCGCCGGCCGTCTCGGGGTGCGGAGGTGTGCCGTCGTCGTGGGAGGAGCGGGCGTACATCTCCTCGGCGAGCGAGAAGACGTCGCGGTGGCGGAAGCGGGCGGCGGTGCGGTCGGTGACGCCGTGCGCTTCCAGCCCCGCCGCGATCTCCATGGGGTCGACGGCCCGTTCGCACAGCTCGCGGTGCCGGTGCATCAGCGTCTTCACGGGGTCGGCGACGCCGCGCCGGGGTGCGACGGCGGAGGGACCGTGGTCCGCGGGGCCGCTCATCGGGTGGCCTCCGGGGCGCGGGCGGGCACGGCGGTCCAGTGTCCGGGTACATGGGCCTCGGCCGGGGCTGCGAACGGGAGGGGCTCTCCGCTGTCGTCCAGGAGGACGCGCCGCACCGGGCAGTGCGAGACGATCTCGAGGTAAATGCCGTGGAACGCCGCGGTGTTCTGCTCGATGGTGAACAGTTCGAGCGCGCGGGCGCGGGCGGCTGCGCCCAGGCGCGCACGGCGCTCGGGGTCGTGCAGCAGCGTCACACAGGCATCCGCGAGCGCCCTGGGGTTGCGCGGCGGCACCACCAGGCCGGTGCCCCCGATGACCTCCACGACCGCGCCGACGTCGGTCGAGACCGTGGCGCGGCCGCAGAACATGGCCTCGACGAGGCTGACGGGTAAGCCCTCGACGACGCTCGACAGCACGACCACGGCGCCCGAGGCGTAGGCGTCCGCGAGGGTCGGGGCCTCCGGGCCGCCGAGCTCCTCGAAGGACACCGGGTTGTCGCCGACGGTGTGCGGGCCGTCGGCCTCGTCGGGGAAGAGCTGGGCGGCCAGGGCACGGCAGTGCCCCAGGTAGGCCGCCGCGTCGGGGCCGGCCGCCGTGCCGACGATCCGCAGCCGGGCCCCGGTCTCCTGCCTGCGCACCTCGGCGAAGGCGTGGAGCAGGGACACCAGGTCCTTGGCGGGCTCGATCCGGCCGACCCAGACCAGGGTGCCGGGATCGGCGGCCTCGGGCGCCTCGCCGGCCTCGGCGAACGGCGCGGCGTCCATGCCCGGGGGAACGGTTCGCAGCCGGGCGCGGTCGGCGCCGCACCGCTCCTGCCAGCGGCGGGCGTGCGCGTTGCCGTGGGTGACGACGGCGGCGCGCCGGTACACCTCGGCGGCGAGGGCGCGGTGGAAGGCGGCGAGCAGGGACCGCACCGCCGGGGCGGTGGTCCCGGCGTCGGCGGCGAGGTAGTGCGCGCGCAGTTGGACGCCGTACTCGGTGACGAGGAGGGGGACGTCGCAGAAGTGGCGGGCGAGCAGCCCGGGCAGGGCCGCCGTGCCGCCGGCCGCCGTGTGGCAGAGATCGGCGGCGCCTAGGCCGTCGTCCTCGTACCAGTCGAGGGAAAGGGGGCGCAGGGCGCGTTCCAGGTGGGCGGCGACCGCGAGCAGATCCCGTACGCGCGCCTCGCGCGCCGCACTCGGCGCGCCGGGCGCACGACAGGCGCGCTCCAGCGCGCGGACGGCGGTCTCCGAGCGAAGCGCGCCCGCCAGGCCGCCCTCCTCACGGGCGAGTTCCGCCAGCCCGTACAACGCGCTGGCGAAACGGTCCGCCTGAGCATCCGTGCCGCCTGTCAGACCGTCGGCCGCGCCGAGACCGCCCAGCCCGCGTGGATCGCCGGGGACGACGTGGACGCGGTGACCGTCGGGGCCGACGGGGTCGCGGTGGTCGTCGCGGTCCGACGTGCACACCACGGCCGCCAGCTCGCCGTAGCACTCGGCGAACCGGCGGCGCGCGCGGCGGCCGTGCGCCACTCCGTCGTCCTCGGCCGTCCACAGGGGCGCGGTGCGGACCCGGCCGACCTGGGGCGGGAGCGGGACCCAGCCCTCGTCCTCCTGCCGCCGGCTGCGGCTGAGCGCGTACACGTCGAACTCGTGCTGCTCGAGCCCGCGCACGAGCCGTTCGCACCAGGCCCCGGCGTCCCCGCTCACGTACGGATAGCCGCCCTCCGTCACCAGTCCGATGCGCACGCGTGCACCCCCGATCTCCTCCCGTCCGGAGAGCCGCCGTCGCGTCGGCGGCTCGCAGCGGGACGAAGGTATGCGGACATGGCGGTGGCGCGACGGACGGTTGTCCGTCGCGCCACCAAAAGGGGTGAACGGTCGTAACTTTCCCGTGCGGCCCGCGTTTCGTCGCGCTAGGACATCACTCGGGCGCGTGTCGTCATGCCGTGGCCACCGGCGCCGCCGTGGCGGCTTCCCGTCGCGCCGCGCGCCGCCGGGCCGCCCGGCTCCTCCGGGTCCAGCGCCGGTACGGCGGCCAGGAGTTGCTCGGTGTCCGGGTCCTCGGGGGACTCGTACACCGCGTCGGCCGGGCCCTCCTCCACGATCCGGCCGCGGCGCACCCCCGCCACCCGTTCACCGACCTGGCGCGCCACGGCGAGGTCGTGGGCGACCGACCACATGGCGTTCAACCCGGCGGTCGAGCCGTTCGACAACGTCGGCGTGTGTGCTCCTTGAGGGTCAGCGCCTGGGTGCGCACGCGCTTGGCGGTCCCCGGGACGGGTGTGTCCGTCCCGGGGACCGGGGAACTTCGCGCTCGGCATCCGTGGCGGCCGACCGGTGGATGTTGCGCTCCAGGACGAGGTGCTCGTCCTCGTTCTCGTCGCCGACCGCCTTCCCCGACGACCTTTCGGAAGCAGCCCGTCAACTCCCGGGATACGGCCAGGGGTTGGGCAGACAGTGGATTCCGTCGTGGTCGAGGAACTTCGTCTGCTGCTGCATGACCGGCGCGAGCCGGCCGTCCTTCTCGCAGTTGACGTGGCCGTGGCCGAGGCGGTGGCCGACCTCGTGGTTGATCAGCATCTGCCGGTAGGCGAACATCTTGTCGCCGTAGGTCTTCGAGCCCTGCGCCCAGCGGTAGGCGTTGATCATGACGCGCTCGGTGGCGGCCGAGTCGCAGGAGACGTTGTCCTCGGTGGTGTCCAGGCCGGACTTGGCGCACCAGGTGGCGGTGGTGCCCGGACTGGCGAGCGTGATCACGAAGTCGGCCTTGCCGGAGGAGACGCGCTCGAAGGTGCGCGCCCCGCCGTGGGCCCAGCTGCGGTCGTCGTTGAGTGTCTTCTGCACGGCGTCGGCGAAGAGCCGGCCGTCGAGTCCGAGGCCCTGCTCCACGTCGACACGGTAGGTGAACTTCTGCCCCTTGCCGGGCGCCCTCGCCGCGCCCGGGACCGTCTCGAACTTGCCCGAGCCCTTGAGCGTGGGGCTCAGCGGGTACTTGGCGTTCATCTTCTGGTCGTACGTCAGCGGTGTCGCGCTCGGCGCCGATGAGGAGGAGGCGTCCGCCCGGCCGCCCGCGCCGGCGACGGCCCGGGGGTCGCCGCCCTGGTCGGTGGTGGCCTGCGTGCGGGCGTCGGCGCCGTTTTGGCCGTCGGCCACCTGTCCGGCGACGACGACGGCGAGCACGGTCGTGACCGCGGCGGCCGCGATGCCCGTGAAGGCACGGCCCTTGGCGCCCTTGCCCGGCGCGGGGGCGCCGGCGGGCGGCGCGGTGCCGTCACCGGCCTCCGTCCCCGCCGTCTCCGCGTCGCGCTCGGCGGGGGGTGCGGACACGTCCACGGCACGCGCGGTGCCGCGCGGCCGGGGCACGAAGACGTCGTCGTCCTCGGCGTCCCCGTCGAACGCGTCGAGGTAGTCCGGCCGCGGGCCCTCCGGGGGTGCCTGCCGCTGCCGCGGGAAGGGAACCCCGGGCCGCAACGAGGTCGCGGCCCCGGCGGGAGCCCCGGCGGGAGCGCCCCCCTGCCCGGGCACGCCCCCGTCGGCACCCAGCCGCCCCCAGCCGCCCCCCGCTTCCCACTGCTCGGGATGCCCACCCCGCGCACGCGGGACACCGCGAGCGGGGGTGCCATCCGGCAAGAGCGGGACGCCGTGGGCGGGGGTGCCGTCGGGGAAACGGTGGACGCCGTGGGCCGGAGTGCCGTCCGGGAAGCGCGGGACGCCGTGAGCGGGCGTGCCGTCCGGGAACCGCGGGACCCCGTGCGCAGGGGTGCCGTCCGCGAAGCGCGGGACGCCGTGGGCGGGGGTGCCGTCCCGGAAGTGGGGGGTGTCTTGGGGTGGGGGCATGGTGGGTGGCTGGGGGCGGCTTGCCGGGGCTGTGCCGGGGGGCGGGGACTCCCAGTTCTCGCCGCGGGGTCTGCCCGGGCCCTCGGTGGCGACCCGCGCGCCCCGGCCGTCCGGGTCGCGGTCGTCCCGGCCGCGTTCGCGGCTGCCTCGTCCTGCGGTTGTGTCCGTGGCGCCCTTGGGCGCGGGCCCGCGGCGGCTGTGGCGTCCCACCTGGCCCCTCAGCCTCCCGTGCCCACGCCGGAGGTGCCGCCGTCGGCCTCGACGGGAGTACGACCGCCCTTCGCTCTCACCGTGTCCAATTCTCCCGTCTCCACCAGCAGTTCACGAAACGCCGTGGCCACCGTATCGGGATACTCCATCATCGCCACATGGCCGGCGTCCGGCAGCGTCACGAGGCGGGAGTCGCGGAAGCGGCGGGCGGCCCGCTGGGCCATGCGGAACCCGACGAGCTGGTCGCGGCCGCCGTAGACGAGGAGCGTGGGCGCGAGCACGCGCTCGGCCTGGCTCCACAGCCCCTGCTGGCCGCCCAGCGTGTAGGCGTCCACCAGCCCGCGCGCGGAGCGCGCCATCGCGTCCCAGAAGTACGGCAGCTGAAGCCGCCGCTCCATCTCCTGCACGGCGTTGCGGAACCCCTCCGGCGACACCCGCGCGGGATCGCCGTAGCACAGGGCCATGACCCCGCGGACCCGCTGCTCGGCCGTCCACTCCCGGGTGAGCCGGGTGAACAGCGCGGCCACGCCGGGCACCGCGAGCAGCGCGGTCGGCACGGCGGTGCGCTGCACGCGCAGCTCCGGCAGGGCGGGCGAGACGAGGGTGAGCGTGCGGACGAGGTCGGGCCGCAGCGCGGCCACGCGCGTGGACACCGCACCGCCCAGCGAGTTGCCCAACAGGTGCACGGGGCCGCGGCCGGCGGAGTCCAGGTAGCGGATCACCGCGCGCGCGTGCCCGGTGATGGAGTAGTTGCCGTCGTCCGGCGGCGGCGAGTCGCCGAAGCCCGGCAGGTCGACCGCCTCGCCGTCCACGACGTCGTCGAGCAGCGCCATGAGCGGCGACCAGTTCTGGGACGAACCGCCCAGACCGTGGACGTAGAGCGCGGCCGGCAGACCCTCCCGCGCGGGCGGCCTGGAGCGCACCGACAGCGTGATCCCCGGCAGTCCGACCGATCGCAGCCGCTCGCCCTCCTCGACCCTGACGGGTGCCACCCTGGGAAGAACGTTGGCGGGCGGCACGGAGGGCACCTCGGTCGAAGACATGCGGCAATGTTACGAGACGATCACGTAGTGATTCGTGTGTTCGCCGTCACAGATCGCACGGACCCGCGGGTCACGGCGCGGGCATCCGCCGCCGCGAATGGCATAGCGTCCACTTCGGGTGTCTCCTACGCTCGTACAGAGGGCACCCGCATGTGGCCCCTGCTTCTTCCAGGGAATCCAGGGACATCCGTAGGAAGGGAGCCCAGCATGGCATTCGACCCCACCGATCCCGAGACGTTCACGGACGAGGAGGACGCCACGGAGATCGACGTGGAGGCCCCCGAGAACGACGCCGCGGAGCAGCAGGCGGACGTCGCACCGGAGCACGACGAACCCCTCACGGACGCGGACAAGGACCGCGCGAACGAAGCCGACCTCATCGAGCAGGCCCGTGTCGTCTCGCTCGACGAGGACGACTACCGGTGAGGGGCCCGGCGGCGCACGGAGGGGACCGCGACTGAGCAGGAGCGAAGCCCGGCTATGCCCGGCTTGCAGGGGTTCAGAACTGTCTGCGCCGGTTCCGCCGGCGTCCGGTCCGTGAAATTCTGCGCTCGCACCGCGCACAGCACGGTTACCGAAAAGTACGATGGCGGCGCGGCGCACACCGCATGTGGACGACTTTGGGAGGCGGCGTGACAGCCATCGAGCAGACAGAGGCGGCACGCCCGCGAGGCACGCGCCTGCCGCGCCGTGCCCGCCGGAACCAGTTGCTGGGCGCCGCCCAGGAAGTCTTCGTGGCGCAGGGCTACCACGCGGCGGCGATGGACGACATCGCCGAGCGCGCCGGCGTCAGCAAGCCCGTGCTCTACCAGCACTTCCCGGGCAAGCTCGACCTCTATCTGGCGCTGCTGGACCAGCACTGCGAGGCGCTCATCCAGTCCGTGCGGTGCGCGCTCGCGTCGACTACGGACAACAAGCAGCGCGTGCGGGCCACGATGGACGCCTACTTCGCCTACGTGGAGGACGACGGCGGGGCCTTCCGGCTGGTCTTCGAGTCGGACCTGACGAACGAGCCCGCGGTGCGCGAGCGCGTCGACAAGGTCACCAACGAGTGCGCCGAGGCGATCTGCGACGTCATCGCCGAGGACACCGGTCTGTCCCGCGCGGAGTCGATGCTGCTCGCCTCGGGGCTGGGCGGTCTCGCGCAGGTGGTGGCCCGTTCCTGGCTGCACAGCGACCGCAGCGTGCCGCGCGACCAGGCGGTGCAGTTGCTGACCTCGCTCGCGTGGCGGGGCATCGCCGGCTTCCCGCTGCACGGCACCGAGCAGCAGCACTGAGCGGTGCGGGCAGCCGGGATCGTTCCGTCTTTGTTCCCGCCGGCTGTTCGCTCCTGGCGTTCTTCGGCGGAGCGTGTTCGTCCCCTCACCGGGCTAATGTGTGCTGGGTACGGCGCGGTAGGCCGCGCACTTCTATGACCGTCGGAGGGACATAGCCGTGGAGGTCAAGATCGGCGTGCAGCACGCGCCCCGCGAGATCGTTCTGGAGAGCGGTCAGAGTGCCGAGGAGGTCGAGCGGGCGGTGGCCGAGGCGCTGGCCGGGAAGTCGCAGCTGCTGACCCTCGTGGACGAGCACGGACGCAAGGTGCTGGTGCCGGCCGAGCGTCTCGCCTACGTCGAGCTCGGCGAGCCGGCGCCGCGCAAGGTGGGCTTCGGCGCGCTGTAGCCGCGCACCGCGCGGGCGGAAGAAGAGTGGGCGAGGGCCCGGTGGCATGGCCGCCGGGCCCTCGTGTTTTTCCCGCACAGGCGGTTCACAAACAGCCCAGGGGGGAGGGTTGTGTTCCGCAGGTCAGGGGTATGACGGGGTACGACCGTGAGCACCGGCCGACCGTCCGGGAGGGCCCAGTGATGATCTTGGAAGCGTTCGGCTCCGCCGTGCTCGGTGTCCTGCTCGCGTGGGCGGCGCTGCATCGTCTGTCGCACCGGCTGCCGGCGCGGCCGCTGGTGCTGTCCACCGGTGTGGCGGGCGCGCTCTTCGGTGACTTCGTCACCCACAGCGCGCTCGCGTCCGGCAGCGCGCTGCCGGGTCTGCTCGGCGCCGCGGTGGTCTCGGCCGCCTCGCTCTCCCTGCTGCTGCGCCCCGCGGGAAGACTCCGCCGACGATCGGCACCGGCCTGACCCGGCGCCGCCACCACCACACGCCGTGAGGGCACCCACGCTCCCGTGAGAGCGCCCAGGGCCCCCTGCGAGCCACGCGGCCCCCGACCGCCCGGCCCGGCCCCGGCCCCGCCTCGCCGCAGGCCGGCGCGCGGCAGGCGCCCACCCGGCCGCACGCCCACGCGCACCGGGCGGGGGCACGGGCAGCCGTATGAGCGGATGCGGGCCGGCGGCCGGCTGGACCGGACGGCGAACCGTCCCCACGGGGCCGGCAAGCACAACCGCGCCCGGCATTGCCGCCGCGTGCGGACCGGCCCCGGCGCCGGCCCCGCTGGCATTCCAGTCCCGCAACCCCCGCCCGCGTGCCCCGCGTAGGCGAAGGCCAGCCCCTCGCGGGCGGAGGCACAAGCCGCCACCACCCGCCCAGCCCCGCGCCGGTTGCGGTGCAAGCCGGGACGGAGCATCGAGCCTTCGGAGCCCCGCCCCCGGTGGAGGGCTAGGCCGCCAAGCCCAAGGCGGCCATTCGCTTGGTGTGAGCCTCTGTGATCCGGGAGAACATCCGGCCGACCTCGGCGAGGTCGAAGCCGTCGGCGACGCCGCCGACGAGCATCGTGGACAGCGCGTCGCGGTCGGCCACGACCCGCTGGGACTGGGAGAGGGCCTCGCCCATCAGGCGCCGCGCCCACAGCGCGAGCCTGCCGCCCACGCGCGGGTCCCGGTCGATGGCCGCGCGGACCTTCTCGACCGCGAAGCCCGCGTGCCCGGTGTCGTCGAGGACGGCCAGGACCAGCTCACGCGTGTCGGAGTCCAGCCGGGCCGCGACCTCCCGGTAGAAGTCGCTGGCGATCGAGTCGCCGACGTAGGCCTTGACGAGCCCTTCCAGCCAGTCCGAGGGCGCCGTCTGCCGGTGGAAGCCGTCGAGCGCGGCCACGAACGGCTCCATCGCCCGGGTCGGCTCCTCACCGATCTCCGTGAGCCGGTCCCGCAACCTCTCGAAGTGGTGGAACTCGGCCGACGCCATCTTCGCCAGCTCGGCCTTGTCCGCGAGGGTGGGCGCCAGCTTGGCGTCCTCCGCGAGCCGTTCGAACGCCGCCAGCTCCCCGTACGCGAGCGCACCGAGCAGGTCCACGACCGCGGCGCGGTACTGCGGGTCGGCGGCGGCCGTCGCCCAGCCCTGGGCGGCGATGCCGGTGGGTCCGGCGGATGCGGCGGAGTCGTTGTCAGACTTGTCAGAGCTCGTCATGAAGCGCACAATAGCCCGCCCGTCACCCCCGCGAAGGACCTGGTCAATCAGTGTGACGACGGCTACGTGACCAAATCGGCCATCGCGTGTGCGTGATTCCGGGGTATGGTGGTAATGCGCCTGCTGAGTACGCCGACGTTTCGTGACGTACGTCGACAGGCCGCACGCATGAGGATGCCCGGTCGGTGGCCCGATCGGCTCCGACCCGACAGCCCTCCCTGACCGTACGGCACTGTGCGTACGACGATCGGAGGGACACCCTCAGCGGTACGAGCGCTGGGCCTGTCCCGCGGACAGACCCTGGAGCGTCGGCAGAGGTCCCGTGCCATACGGCCGGTCCGAGCGGTTCGCCCGCACGGCCGCCGACGTCCCCGGCACGGTCAGACACGACCCCCGCGCTCGCCTCGTGCCGCGCACACAGAAGAGGCAGCACCCTGACTACTACGTTCCGAGACCTCGGGATCCTCCCCGAGACCGCCGAGGCCCTGGAAGCCGTCGGCATCATCACCCCCTTCCCCATCCAGGAGATGACCCTCCCCGTGGCCCTGACGGGCACGGACGTCATCGGCCAGGCCAAGACCGGCACCGGCAAGACCCTCGGCTTCGGACTTCCGCTCCTCGAGCGCGTGACCGTCCCCGCCGACGTGGAAGCCGGACGCGCCGCCCCCGAAGCCCTCACCGACGCCCCGCAGGCGCTCGTCGTCGTCCCCACGCGCGAGCTGTGCGTCCAGGTCACCAACGACCTCCTGACCGCCGGCAAGGCGCGCAACGTGCGCGTCCTCTCCATCTACGGCGGCCGCGCCTACGAGCCCCAGGTCGAGGCCCTGAAGAAGGGCGTCGACGTGGTCGTCGGCACCCCGGGCCGGCTGCTGGACCTCGCCGGGCAGAAGAAGCTGAACCTCAAGCACGTCAAGTGCCTTGTCCTCGACGAGGCCGACGAGATGCTCGACCTGGGCTTCCTGCCCGACGTCGAGAGGATCATCGGCATGCTGCCGGTGAAGCGGCAGACCATGCTGTTCTCGGCCACCATGCCGGGCGCGGTCATCGGCCTCGCCCGCCGCTACATGTCGCAGCCCACGCACATCCGCGCCACCGCGCCGGACGACGAGGGCGTGACGGTGGCGAACATCAAGCAGTTCGTCTACCGCGCGCACTCCATGGACAAGCCGGAGATGGTCGCCCGCATACTGCAGGCCGATGGCCGCGGACTGGCGATGATCTTCTGCCGCACCAAGCGCACCGCCGCCGACATCGCCGAGCAGCTCCAGCGCCGCGGCTTCGCCTCCGGCTCGGTCCACGGCGACCTCGGCCAGGGCGCCCGCGAGCAGGCGCTGCGCGCCTTCCGCAACGGCAAGGTGGACGTGCTCGTCTGCACCGACGTCGCCGCGCGCGGCATCGACGTCGAGGGCGTCACCCACGTCATCAACTACCAGTCCCCGGAGGACGAGAAGACGTACCTGCACCGCATCGGCCGTACGGGCCGCGCGGGCGCCAAGGGTACGGCGATCACGCTCGTCGACTGGGACGACGTCCCGCGCTGGCAGCTGATCAACAAGGCGCTGGAGCTGGACTTCAACGACCCGCCGGAGACGTACTCCACCTCTCCGCACCTGTTCTCCGAGCTGGGCATCCCGGAGGGCATCAAGGGCGTCCTGCCGCGCTCGGAGCGCACCCGCGCCGGGCTGGAGGCGGAGGAGCTCGAGGACCTCGGCGAGACCGGCGGACGCGGTGGACGCGGACGCGGCGGCCGGGGCGGCCGCGGCGAGGCGCGCCCGGCGGAGCGCGAGCATGACCGCGAGCGCGAGCGCCCGGCGCGCACCCCGCGCCGCAGGCGCCGTACGCGCAGCGGAGCCCCGCTGGACCCGGCCGCGGGCACCGCGTCGGGTACGGATCAGTCCGGTACCGCCGTGTCCGGTACGGAGTCCGACGCCCCGTCGGCCGGTTCGCCGGCCTCGGAGGAGTCCGGCACCCGTACCCCGCGCCGCCGCCGGCGGATGCGGAACGGTGTCCCGGCGCAGCCGGTGACGGGCGCCGAGGCGGCCGTGCCGTCCGCGTCCGATGACACCCGTCTGCCTGAGCAGGCCGGCGAGGCCGCAGTGACGACGGCCGAGGGTCCCGCCCTCGACACCGTCGAGGCGCCTGCCGAGGCGCTGTCCGAGGCCCCGGCCAAGCCGCGCCTCCGCACCCGCAAGACCGCCGCCGCGACGGCCGTGGACACCGCTGACGGGACGGCCGCCGCGGAGACGGCCGGCACCGCGACGGAGGAGCCCGCGGCCAAGCCGCGCCGGCGCACCCGCAAGACCGCCGAGGCCGCCCCGGCGGCCGAGTCCGGCCCGGTGGCCGAGGACACGGACGTCGCGGACGCCGAGGCCAAGCCCCGGCGCCGTACCCGCAAGCCGGCCGCCAAGGCCGTCGAGGTCTCGGAGGCGGTCGCCCCCGAGATCCCGGCGCAGGCCGCCGCGGCGCAGGACAGCGCCGCCGTGGCGGTGGCCGACTCCGTCGAGGCCGTCGAGAGCAAGCCCCGCCGCCGTACGCGCAAGGCCGCCGAACCGGCCGAGGCGCCCGTGACCGCCGAGGGGGCGGAGAGCAAGCCGCGCCGCACTCGCAAGGCGACCGCCACGACCGCCCCGGCGGACGCTGCGGAAGGCGCCGAGGCCAAGCCGCGCCGCACCCGGAAGACCGCGGCCGCCGCCGAGGCGACCGCCGGGACCGCTGCCGAGACCGCCGTCGACACGGCCGAGGGCGCGGCGCCCGCCGCGACCAAGCCGCGCCGTACTCGCAAGGCGACCACGGCGGCCCCCGAGGTCACCGAGGCCGCCGCCGACCAGGCCGAGGCCAAGCCGCGCCGGCGTACGCGCAAGGCGACCACCGCGGCCGCCGAAGCCGTCGCCGACACGGCCGAGGGCGCGACCGCCGAGGCCAAGCCCCGCCGCCGCACCCGCAAGGCCGCCGCGACGGAGCCGGTCGCCCCGGAGATCCCGGCGCAGGCCACCGCCGAGCCGGAGGCCGAGGCCAAGCCGCGCCGCCGCACCCGCAAGGCGACGGCCAAGGCCGCTGAAGCGGCGGAGTCCGCGGAGGCCTGATCCCCCGCCCATCCGGTACGACCCGGCGGCCCGGCCCCACCTCGCGTGGGACCGGGCCGCCGGTGGTCGGGGGCCGGGCCGGTCGTTCGGCGCACCCGCGCGCACCCGCTCGGCGCCGGTGGCCGGTGCCCGTCGGCCGATCGCCGTCGCCCGCCGCGCCGGCCCGTCCCAGGGCCCGATAATCTCAGCGCATGAGCAGGCCGCCCACCTTCGTCCCGCCGCCCGGTGCCCGTGCGTACCGGCTGTCCACCGCGCGGGGTGAGTTCGCCGTGGTCGACGCGCCCTGCGCACCCGGCGTGCGGGCGCGCGGCACCGCCTTGCTGCTGCCCGGGTTCACCGGGAGCAAGGAGGACTTCAACCCGCTGCACGAGCCGCTCGCGGCGCGCGGGTACCGGACCGTGGCCGTGGACGGGCGGGGGCAGTTCGAGTCGGACGGGCCCGAGCGCGACGAGTCCGCCTACGCCCAGGAGGAACTCGCCCGCGACGTGCTCGCGCAGGCGGAGGCACTGGGCACCCCGTTGCATCTGCTCGGGCACTCGCTCGGCGGGCAGATCGCCCGAGCGGCGGTACTGCTCGACCACTCCCCCTTCGTCTCGCTCACCCTCATGGCCTCGGGGCCGGCGCAGATCTCCGTGTCGCAGCAGCAGCGCGTGAAGCTGCTGCGGGAGGCGCTCGGGGTGATGTCGATGGCCCAGGTCTGGGAGGCCATCCAGGCGATGGACGCGCCGGAGGAGACCGACACCGGCGCGGAACTGGACGCGGGTCTCGACGACCGCGACGACCTGCGCCGCCGCTGGCTGGGCAACAAGCCCGCCCAACTCCTGGCCACCGGGCGTCAGTTGTGCACCGAGCCGGACCGGGTGGCGGAACTCGCCGCCCTGCCGCTGCCGTTCCACGTGCTGTCGGGCGCGCTGGACGACACCTGGCCGGTCTCGCTGCTGGACGGGATGGCCGAGCGGCTGGGCGCGCACCGCACGATCATCGAGGGCGCCGAGCACTCCCCCAACTGCGACCAGCCCCTCGCCACGGCCGACGCCCTGGCCGGCTTCTGGGACACGGTCCCCGAGTAGACGGCAGACGCCACGGGCAGGCCGTCAGTACTGCGCCCTCAGATGCTCCCAGAAGCCGTCCCTGAGGGCCCGGCGCAGGTCGGCCTGGCCGCGCAGCGAGTACTGCAGCAGGCCCTCGGCCTCGACGAGCAGGTCCTGGTCGACCGAGCCCGGCAGATAGGGGTGGCCCGGGAGGAGCTCCATGAGGGCGTCCCGGCCGCGTGCCGCGAGCCACTTGGCGGCGATCTGGGCGCCCACGAAGCGGACGTCGTCGCGGGTCGGCCGGGTGGCGCCGGCCGCGTCGTAGGCGGCGGTGCGCCGGGAGACGTAGGGCTTGAAGAAGTCGATGTCGAGGGTGCGCTGGCTGTCGACCTCCCACAGCAGCGGCTCGGCCTGGTTGCGGCCCTCGGGGGCCTCGATGCCCCACAGGTGGACCCGGGCGCCGTATCCCTGGGCGGCCTCCACCGCCGAGACCAGGTCCTCGTCGCCGCCGAGCAGGGCCGCGTCGCTGATGGCGCGGTGCCGGGCCAGTGACTCCAGGTCCGAGCGGATCAGCGAATCGACGCCCTTCTGCTGGTTGTTGGCGTTGAGGTTGCCCAGGCGCACCTTGACGTCGGGCAGTTCGGCGATCGACTGCTGCTCGGCGGTGTGGATGCGGCGGCGGGCGCCGTCGTACCAGTAGACGCGCAGCAGGCGGCTGTCGGCGAAGACGGTGCGGGCGCGGTCGATGAGCGCGTCGATGAGGCCCTCGGCGTCCAGGTCGAAGGCGCGGCGGTCCTCCGTGCCCGCCACCAGGCGTCCCGCGGCCGCGTAGAGGTAGCCCGCGTCGACGAAGATCGCGTGGGTCGAGGGCGTCTTGGCCACCTCGGCGAGCATGCGCTGCAGCAGCTCGTTCGTGCGGTCGATGCGGGCGGCGAGCGCCGGGAGGTCGTCGTTCATCGCCTCCATTGTCCCGGCGGTCACGCTGCGAACACAACTGGTCCCGATCGGTCGTTCCATGAACCTCTACCGGTCAGTAATTAGACGTTCGAAAATTTTCCTTAGCGTAGGGAATGTTTGTAACACGCAGCTCGTTGCATACGTATGGAACACCGGGCACCGCCGCCCCGTGCGCCGCCCGTCATCACCACCATCTCCAGTAATTCTCCGCAGGAGGATGACCAGACGAAGGGAGAAGCCCATGCGCTTCGAGATCATGCGACTCGACGAGGTCGACGGCACCCCCGTGGACAGCACCGTCGTGGACGCCGCCTCCGTCAACCGGATCGTTCAGCAGGCCGCCGCAGTCGGCCAGCGGCTCTGGATCCGCCCGGCCGACACCCCGGCCTCGTAGGGCGGACCGTTTCAGACGTTTCGGAGCCCCCGTACGGCAGCAGTGCCGTACGGGGGCTCGGTGTATACGCATACGCGTGTGCTACGCGCTACGCCGCGTTGATCACCTGCATGACGCCGTTGATGATCTGCTGGACGGCGATCGCGGAGAGCATCATGCCCGCCAGCCGCGTCACCAGGACGACCCCGCCGTCCTTGATGACCCGGATGATCAGCAGCGAGTAGCGCATGACCAGCCACAGGACGACGTGGATGGCGAGGATGGCCGACCACACCGAGACCTGGGTGGCCACGCTGTCGGCCTTCTGCACGGCGAGGATGACGGACACGATCGCTCCCGGCCCGGCCAGCAGCGGCATGCCCAGCGGGACCAGGGCGACGTTGACGTCCTTGGTCTGCTCGGGCTCGTCGGTCTTGCCGGTGAGGAGGTCCAGCGCGATCAGCAGCAGGAGCAGCCCGCCGGCGATCATCAGGGCGGGCACCGACACGTGCAGGTAGTTCAGGATCTGGTGGCCGAGCACGCCGAACACGGCGATGACTCCGCCGGCCACGCAGACGGCCTGGAGGGCCATCCGCCGCTGCACCTTGCCGGGCCGTCCGGCGGTCAGCGCGAGGAAGATCGGGGTGATCCCGGGGGGATCCATGATGACAAAAAGGGTCAGGAAGAGAGAGCCGAAGACGGCAGCGTCGAACATGGGTGAACAGGCCTTGCGAGTGCGTGGGTGAAAGGGGGACGGCGGAGGGGCGCGGTTCAGGCCCCGCCGGCTCCCGGCACCGGGAACGCCCCGGTGGCGCGCCGTGTGATCTCCCCGTAGACCTCGGGGTCAGTGGTGAACTCGCCGAGCGCGACGGTCTTGCGGCTGCCGTGGTAGTCGCTGGAACCGGTGACCAGCAGCCCGAGCTCACCGGCGAGGCCGCGCAGCCGGGCCCGGGCTTCGCCGTCGTGGTCCATGTGGTCGACCTCGATGCCGTCCAGTCCGGCGGCCGCCATCTCGGCGATACGGGACTCCGGCACCGTACGGCCCCGCTTGGCGGCCGCCGGATGGGCGAAGACGCAGACCCCGCCCGCGCCCTTGACCAGCCGGATCGCCTCGAAGGGGTCCGTCTCGTGCTTGGGCACGTAGGCCCGGCCGCCGTCGGCCAGCCACTGCGCGGTGAAGGCGTCGTTCACGGTCGGCACCACGCCGAGTTCGACGAGCGCGGAGGCGACGTGCGGCCGGCCGACCGAGCCGTCACCCGCGATCCGCGCGACCTGCTCCCAGGTGACCGGCACGCCCAGCGCGTTGAGCCTGGCGACCATCGCCCTGGCGCGCGGGACGCGGTCGTCGCGGACCAGCTCGCGCTCGGCGAGCAGGGCGGGGTCCTCGGGGTCGAAGAGGTAGGCCAGCATGTGCATGCTGATGCCGTCGACACGGCAGGAGAGTTCGGCGCCGGTGACGAGGGTGAGACCCGGGGGCAGCGCGGCGATCGCCTCGGCGTGGCCGCGGGTGGTGTCGTGGTCGGTCAGCGCGACCACGTCCAGACCGGCCGCGGCGGCGGCGCGCACCAGCTCGGCCGGGGTGTCCGTGCCGTCGGAGGCGGTGGAGTGGGTGTGCAGATCGATGCGCACGACACGACTCCAGGCGAGGGCGGGACGGAAGGGGACACCCAAGAATAACGGGCTCCGAGGGATGCCCAGTCACACCCGGACCGCCCCCGCACCCCCTACACCACCCACCCGCACGACCTACGCCGGCCTGCACGCCCCACGCCCCCTCAGGTGCATGCGCCCGCGCAGTGCCCGCGCCCCCGCGGGTGGTGCCGCCCCGCTACGGCCGTAGCAGTCGTGGGGACAGGGCGCCGCAGGGGACGAGTTCGACCTCCGCGCCGGCCTCGCGGAGATCCGCCAGCACCAGTTCGTCGTACATCAGGAGGCCGGACTGCTCGGGCCAGACCACCGCCCACAGCCACAGCCCGCGCGCCTCGCCCGCGAAGACCGCGCGGTCGGACGGCGCGCCGGAGACGTGCCAGAGCGGGGTGGGGCGGCCGCCGGCCAGGACCTTGGCGTCCGGGGGCTTCTCCACGTTCAGACAGGAGCCGGGATCCGGGCCGTCGATGCCGGCGTAGCGCGCGCCGAGGCCCACGCCGAGCTCCTCGGCCACCAGGATCAGCTCGCCCACGCCGCCGAGCGGTCCGGGTCCCGAGCAGGCCACGGCGGTGGCACGGCCGCCGCTGCGCTCGTCCCCGGCGTAGGTCACGCCCGTGAACAGCCAGCCGACGGGCAGCGGCCACGGCATCCACACCGGCACCTGAGTGCGGTGCACCACGACGTCGAGGGCCTCGACGCTGGGCGGGATCACCGGCTGCAGCGGATACACCGTCCCGTGCACGTCGCACTGCCAGGAGTCGCTGAAGAGTCCGGGAGCCCTGACCCGGCCACCGCACTTCGGGCAACTGGGTTCGCCCCTCATAGGGCCCCACGGTCCTACCCCGGCCGCGCCGCGTCAAGGACGATCACCCGTCCGGAGGGAAGACCCGGCCGCGCGGAAACCAGATGCAGCTTGCACTAATTAGCTGAGCTAACTTAGTATGTGCATAAGCCAACTATTGCGGCGGGCCACACCCACGGCCGGCCACACCGACCATCTGCCACCGGATTGGAGAAGGCATGGCCACGGACC
>NZ_BMVJ01000007.1:35357-39231 GCF_014650655.1 Streptomyces anandii JCM 4720 | reverse complement strand
CCTTCGACGCGGGTGCGGGCGGCATCCTGCGGCAGCCGAAGGCAGTCTGGGCGACGGCCGGCGCGTCCGTCGTCGCCTTCATGGGCATCGGACTCGTCGACCCGATCCTGCCCTCCATCGCCCAGGGCCTGAGCGCCACCCCGAGCCAGGTCTCCCTGCTCTTCACCTCCTACTTCCTGATCACCGCGTTCGCGATGCTGCTGACCGGGTTCGTCTCCAGCCGCATCGGCGGCCGCAAGACCCTGCTGCTCGGCCTCGCCTTCGTGGTGGTCTTCGCGGGACTGGCCGGCACCTCCGGCTCGGTCGGCGAACTCGTCGGCTTCCGGGCCGGCTGGGGCCTGGGCAACGCCCTGTTCGTCTCCACCGCGCTCGCCGTCATCGTCGGAGCGGCGGCCGGGGGCAGCGCGGCGGCGATCCTGCTCTACGAGTCCGCGCTCGGCCTCGGCATGGCGTGCGGCCCGCTGCTGGGCGCGCTGCTCGGCAACGCCAGCTGGCGCTACCCGTTCTTCGGCACCGCGTTCCTGATGGCCGTCGGCTTCCTGTGCATCACGGTCTTCCTGAAGGAGCAGCCCAGGCCGGCCCGCAGGACCTCGCTGCTCGACCCGGTCAGGGCGCTCGGCCACGGCGGGCTCGCCTCGGCGGCCGTCTCGGCGTTCTTCTACAACTACACGTTCTTCACCGTGCTGGCCTTCACGCCGTTCGTGCTGAACATGACGCCGTACAAGTCGGGGGCGGTGTTCTTCGCCTGGGGCGTGCTGCTCGCGGTGTTCTCGGTGATCGTGGCCCCGCGCCTGCAGCAGAGGTTCGGCTCGCTGAAGGTGCTGGGCGGCTCGCTGGTGCTGCTCGCGGCCGACGTCGTGGTCCTCGGCTACGGCGACCACACCACCGCCGTGGTCTGCACGATCCTGTCCGGCGCGTTCATCGGCGTGAACAACACCGTCTACACCGAGCTCGCCCTCGGCGTGTCGGACGCGCCGCGCCCGGTGGCGAGCGCGGGCTACAACTTCGTTCGGTGGTTCGCGGCGGCCGCGGCGCCCTACTTCGCACCGAAGATCGAGGAGTGGACCGACCTCCACGTCCCGTTCGTGGTCGCGGGCGCCACCGCGGTGGTGGGCGCGCTGGTGGTCCTCGTACGGCGCAACGCGCTCACGCACGAGGCGGAGGAGCTGGAGCCGCGGCACGCGGCCGAGGACGGGGTCACCGTCTTCGCCAACTGACGGATGCAGCCGGGCGGTTGGTGAGCTTGCTCACTCCAGTGGGACGGACTTGCGGACCGGGTCGCGCAGGTCCGTCCCACTCGTCAGCCAGCGCTCCTGGAGGGCCTGGGCGCCGTGCACCCGCTTCCAGGCCGCCTCGTTCGGCGTCATCGGCAGCAGCGGCAGGAACCGTACGGGATCGAGGGGCGCGTCCAGTTCGAGGTCCTCGACCAGTCCGCCCGGCTCGGCCACCAGGACCGAGGTGAAGGGCGCACCCGGCCACAGCGGCTCGCCCACGTCCAGCGAGGCGCCCGGCGCCACGACCACGCCCTCGACCTGCGGGGACGCGCCCAGCACGGCGAGCGGGCGCAGCACCTTGCCAGTGTCGGCGAGCCCGGACCTGACCGACAGCACCAGCTCGGCGCGCGGCCCCTTGACGGGGTCGGCGAGCACCGCGGTGGGGTCGCTCATGGGCCGGGCGGACATGCCGAGGGTGGCGTACCGCACGATGTCCCCCTCGTGGAAGCGCAGCACCTCGATACGGTCCGTGCCGAGGAAGGTGACGGCCGCGCGCGCGTCCGGCTCGCCCAGCGCGGAGCGCAGCCGGGCCTCGACCAGAGGAAGAACATCTGCCATGCGGCGAGCATAGAACTCGTCAGCAGCGGGCAAAGCGGCGCCTTGACACACCGGGTGACTGGTACTCTGAGCCGACGGTTTCGGGGCAGCATGCAGAAGCATCGCGTATCGAGTCCCGACACCCGATGAGACGTCCCCCAGCGGGACTGGATCGTCCCTCACCAGGGACCGGCCGGAGGAGGTGGGGCTGTCATGGATCGAAGTCGACCGTGCAGTACCACCCGCTCTTCCGGCCTCTGATGCGGCTGTTTCCGGATCCGGCTGTCCGTCACCCCTCGCGTTCGTCCGCGTTCACTCGCGTCGGTCTCCTCGTGTCGTGGTGTCGTGGCGTCGTGTCGTGCGCCTCACACGGAAGAGCACTTCGTTTCGTCTGCTTGACCTGTCCGACCTGATCTACCCGATCTGTCCGGTCTGACCTGCGACGAATCACGCCACCGCGACGGTGCGGTGCTCCCCGCTTTGTGGACGTGCCAAACATCCGAAGTCAGGACGTCCCCATTCCGGGCAGTTCCAGCCGCTGACGGCGGTTGCTCGTCGCTCGTCGCTCGCCGCGAAGGAGCCCTGCCATGTCGATGATCCGCGACCTGCGTGCCGTGGTCCGCCCGTCCCGCCCCACGCAGCGCAAGGACGGCGGCACGTACGACACCACGCGCGACCCGGCCACGCCGTCCGCGGTCGTCGACTGCGCCGTCTACCGCGACGGGGCCCGTCTGGACACCCGGCAGCCGCTCACCCCGCAGGAGGCGATGCGTCAGGTGCGGCGCGACGGGGGGTTCGTGTGGATCGGGCTGCACGAGCCGACGGAGTCGGAATTCGCCGGTATCGCCCGGGAGTTCGGACTGCACCCGCTGGCCGTGGAGGACGCCGTCCAGGCCCACCAGCGGCCCAAGCTGGAGCGCTACGACGACTCGCTGTTCACCGTGTTCAAGACCATCCACTACGTCGACCACGACCGGCTCACCGCGACCAGCGAGGTGGTGGAGACCGGCGAGGTGATGTGCTTCACCGGGCGGGACTTCTTCATCACCGTCCGGCACGGCGGGCAGGGCTCGCTGCGGGCGCTGCGGCACCGGCTCCAGGACGACCCCGAGCTGCTGGCCAAGGGGCCCTCGGCCGTGCTGCACGCGATCGCCGACCACGTGGTCGACGGGTACATCGCGGTCGCGGACGCGCTCCAGGACGACGTGGACGACGTGGAGACGGAGGTGTTCTCGCCGGGCCGGGGAGGCACCGCGCGCGGCACCGACGCCGGCCGGATCTACCAACTCAAGCGTGAGGTGATGGAGTTCAAGCGGGCCGTGTCGCCGCTGCTGCGGCCGATGCAGCTGCTGAGCGAGCGGCCGATGCGGCTGGTCGACCCGGACATCCAGAAGTACTTCCGGGACGTCGCCGACCACCTCGTGCGCGTGCAGGAGCAGGTCATCGGCTTCGACGAGCTGCTCAACTCCATCCTCCAGGCCAACCTCGCCCAGGCGTCGGTGGCGCAGAACGAGGACATGCGGAAGATCACCGCCTGGGCCGCGATCATCGCCGTGCCGACGATGGTGTGCGGGGTGTACGGCATGAACTTCAAGCACATGCCCGAGCTGCACTGGCGGTACGGCTACCCGGTGATCATGGGGATCACGGTGGCGATCTGTCTGGGCATCCACCGCACGCTGAAGCGGAACGGCTGGCTGTGAGCTCGCCGCTTCCCGGGATCGGGGGCCTGGTTAGGCTGCTGCCATGACACGTGCGTTGCTCGACCGGGCCCTCGTCGAGGAGGCCACGAAGAAGTCCGGCCTCATCTGGGTGGCCGCACCCGGCGTCCCGGCGCGTGCCCTGTGGCACGTGTGGCACGAGGGCGCGGCCTGCGTGGTCGGCGACGGACCGGGCGAGCAGCCGCTGCCGGGGCTCGCCGACGGGGCGGTGGCCGAGGTCACCGTGCGCAGCAAGGACAAGGGCGGCCGGCTGGTCACCTGGTCGGCCCGGGCCGTCGAGCTCGCCCCGGAGTCCGAGGCCTGGCAGGCGGCGGTGGCCGAACTGAAGGGCAAGCGGCTCAA
>NZ_BMVJ01000007.1:32830-35330 GCF_014650655.1 Streptomyces anandii JCM 4720 | reverse complement strand
CGCGCCCGACGGCGAGGCCATGACGGACCGCTGGGCCCGCGAGTGCCGAGTCCTCCGCCTGGAGCCCACCGGCCCCCTCACCCCCCTCCCCGACACCTCCCTCGCCCACCCCCCGCTCCCCACCCCAGCCACCACCCGCCACCCCGTCCCCCCAGCCCTGCCCCGCCTGCTGACGAAGAGGCGCAAGCGCGCGTAACGGCCGGTCGGCGGGTCCACCACCCGCTCGGCAACACGCCCGGCACCGGCCGGCGGCCCCGGCTAGGACGTCGGGAGTTGTCTGCCGTAGTCGACCGTGTCGGTCTTCTCGGGTTCCGCGAGGGGGAAGTTCTTGTTCCAGTCGGAGAAGGTCAGCGTGCCCGCGCCCCCGGCGCGGACCAGGCGCAGGGGGTAGGGGGTGCCCTCGAGGCAGACGTCCAGCGTGCCGCCGGAGCCCTTGTCGCCGGTGACGCGGATGGTGCGCAGGCCGGACTGCTCGTGGTGGCCGTCGGTGGCCAGCGTGCCGTGCAGGGTCAGCAGCCCCTCGAGGAGGACGTTCTTGTCGGTGAAGCCGCTGAACCGCTTGTACGCGGGGTCGCCCTGCGGCACCTTGACGTACTTGCCGTCCAGCTTGCCCGCGGCCCCCGTGTCCTTTCCGTCGCCGTCGGCGTGGTTCCAGAACTCGGCGTTCGCCTTCAGGTACAGCTGCTTGCCCACCCGCAGCAGTCCGAAGGTCACGCCCTGGGAGGTGACCGACCCGGTCCCGCCGTCGGCCTTCAGCCGCATGTCGAGCCGGTACGTACGCCCGTTGCTGACCACGTTCCCCGACAGGTGCACCGCGTCCGCGGAGGCGGCGGCCGTCCGGGTCCGGCTCTGGATCTTGTCGGGCGGGAGTTTCCCCACCCCGTTGGTGCCCGCGTCCGGATCGTCCCCCGAGCATCCCGTCAGCCCCGCCCCGGCGACCACCACTGCGCACAGCGCGCTGGTCAGCGCGGCCCGGCGGGAACGGCCCTGGGGAATCGCAGTCACAGGTCAGGGTGCCTTTCTGACAGGTGTCCTTCGGCGGCGTACGGCAGCGTACCGGTGCCCCGTAGGGTGGGCGGAGCCGGATCGTCCGGACCCCTCACCAGGACGTATCCGAACGGGACGGGCTAGCCTGAAGCCCACCTGAGCGGGCAATTGGGAAAAGAAACCCACCTCGTCCAACACGCACCCCGTACCGCGCAGAACACAGCCACGCAAAGGAGGCGCAGCCATGGCAGCGGGCGCCCCCCGGATCTTCGTCTCGCACCTCGCCGGAGTCGCCGTCTTCGATCCGGCGGGCGACCAGGTGGGGCGGGTCAGAGATCTGGTCGTCATGCTGCGCGTCGGGCGACGGCCGCCCCGCCTGCTCGGACTGGTCGTCGAACTGTCCACCCGGCGCCGCATCTTCCTGCCCATGACCCGGGTCACGAGCATCGAGTCCGGCCAGGTCATCAGCACCGGCGTGCTCAACGTCCGGCGCTTCGAGCAGCGCCCCACCGAACGGCTGGTCTTCGGCGAACTCCTCGACCGGCGGGTGACGCTGGTGGAGACGGGCGAGGAGGTCACGGTCCTGGACCTGTCGGTGCAGCAGCTGCCGGCCCGCCGGGACTGGGAGATCGACCGCGTCTTCGTGCGCAAGGGCCGCAAGGGCGGCGCCTTCCGGCGCAACCGCGGCGAGGCGCTGACGGTGGAGTGGTCCGCGGTGACCGGCTTCTCGCTGGAGGAGCACGGACAGGGCGCGGAGAACCTGCTCGCCACCTTCGAGCAACTGCGCCCCGCCGACCTCGCCAACGTGCTGCACCACCTCTCCTCCAAGCGGCGCGCCGAGGTGGCCGCCGCCCTCGACGACGACCGGCTCGCCGACGTCCTGGAGGAGCTCCCGGAGGACGACCAGATCGAGATCCTCGGCAAGCTGAAGAGCGAGCGCGCGGCCGACGTGCTGGAGGCGATGGACCCCGACGACGCGGCCGACCTGCTCGCCGAACTGCCCGAGGAGGAGCAGGAGCGGCTGCTGGGCCTGATGCAGCCGGCCGACGCGGCCGACATGCGCCGCCTGATGTCGTACGAGGAGCACACGGCGGGCGGTCTGATGACGACCGAGCCGATCGTGCTGCGCCCGGACGCGACCGTCGCCGACGCCCTGGCCCGGGTGCGCAACCGCGACCTGTCCCCCGCGCTGGCCGCGCAGGTCTACGTGTGCCGCCCGCCCGACGAGACCCCGACCGGCAAGTACCTGGGCACGGTGCACTTCCAGCGCCTGCTGCGCGAGCCGCCGTACACCCTGGTCAGCTCGGTCCTCGACGACGACCTGCAGCCGCTGGACCCGGAGGCCACGCTGCCCGTCATCGCCGGGTTCTTCGCCACGTACGACATGGTGGCGGCGCCCGTGGTCGACGAGGCGGGCTCGCTGCTGGGCGCGGTGACGGTGGACGACGTCCTGGACCACATGCTCCCGGACGACTGGCGGGAGACGGAGTTCCACCTGGAGGACGGGACGGGC
>NZ_BMVJ01000007.1:30905-32801 GCF_014650655.1 Streptomyces anandii JCM 4720 | reverse complement strand
GAGGACGGGACGGGCGAGCACGGGACGGGCGGTACGGGTGCCGGACGGGGCCGGGGCGCGGAAGAGGCGGCGGACGAGGGGGCGGCCACCCATGGCACCTGAGCGCGAGATGACCCGCGAGCGGCACCCGGCGGGGGCCACGGCCGCCGGCCGGCCGCGCACCCGGCTGGACCAGCCGCGGCCGCCCCGGCGCAGGCTGGTGCCCGAGTGGGACCCGGAGGCCTTCGGCCGGCTCTCCGAGCGCATCGCCCGCTTCCTGGGCACCGGCCGGTTCATCGTCTGGATGACGGTCGTGATCATCGTGTGGGTGCTGTGGAACGTGGCCGCGCCCCGCCCGTTGAGGTTCGACGAATACCCGTTCATCTTCCTGACGCTGGCCCTGTCCCTGCAGGCCTCCTACGCCGCACCGCTGATCCTGCTGGCGCAGAACCGGCAGGACGACCGGGACCGGGTCAACCTCGAACAGGACCGCAAGCAGAACGAGCGGTCCATCGCCGACACCGAGTACCTCACCCGCGAGATCGCCGCGCTGCGCATGGGTCTCGGCGAGGTCGCCACCCGCGACTGGATCCGCTCCGAGCTCCAGGACCTGATGAAGGAGCTGGAGGAGCGGGTCGACGGGCATCACCGGTCCGGGGTATTCCCGGCGGAACACCCGCGCGGACGTGACATGGACGACCACTGACGGGGGTCCCGGGCCGGGAGCGGAGCGCCGTACCATCGTTTCCATGGCTACGGAAGACGCGGTGCGCGAGGCGCTGGCGACGGTTGACGACCCCGAGATCCACCGGCCCATCACCGAGCTCGGCATGGTCAAATCGGTGGAGATCGGTGCGGACGGGGCGGTCGCGGTCACCGTGTACCTGACGGTCTCCGGCTGCCCGATGCGCGAGACGATCACGCAGCGGGTGACCGACGCGGTCTCGCGTGTCGAGGGCGTCACCCGTGTCGACGTCTCGCTCGACGTGATGAGCGACGAGCAGCGCAAGGAGCTGGCCAACGCCCTGCGCGGCGGCCAGGCCGAGCGCGAGGTCCCCTTCGCCAAGCCGGGCAACCTCACCCGGGTCTACGCGGTCGCCTCCGGCAAGGGCGGCGTCGGCAAGTCCTCGGTCACGGTGAACCTGGCGGCGGCCATGGCGGCCGACGGCCTGAAGGTGGGCGTGGTCGACGCCGACATCTACGGCCACAGCGTGCCGCGCATGCTCGGCGCGGACGGCCGTCCGACCCAGGTCGAGAACATGATCATGCCGCCGTCGGCGAACGGCGTGAAGGTCATCTCCATCGGCATGTTCACCCCGGGCAACGCTCCCGTCGTCTGGCGCGGCCCCATGCTGCACCGCGCGCTCCAGCAGTTCCTCGCGGACGTCTACTGGGGCGACCTGGACGTGCTGCTGCTCGACCTGCCGCCCGGCACCGGCGACATCGCGATCTCCGTGGCCCAGCTGGTCCCGAACGCGGAGATCCTGGTCGTGACGACCCCTCAGCAGGCCGCGGCCGAGGTGGCCGAGCGGGCCGGCTCCATCGCCGTGCAGACGCATCAGAAGATCGTCGGCGTGGTCGAGAACATGTCGGGCCTGCCCTGCCCGCACTGCGCCGAGATGGTCGACGTGTTCGGCACGGGCGGCGGCCAGCTGGTCGCCGACGGCCTGACCCGCACCACCGGCGCCACCGTCCCCGTGCTCGGCTCCATCCCGATCGACGTCCGGCTGCGCGAGGGCGGCGACGAGGGCAAGCCGGTCGTCCTGACCGACCCGGACTCCCCGGCGGGCTCCGCGCTGCGCGCCATCGCCGGCAAGCTGGGCGGCCGCCAGCGGGGGCTGTCGGGCCTGTCGCTGGGACTCACCCCGAAGAACAAGTTCTAGTACGGGATCTCGTGCGGGATTTCGTACGCGATTT
>NZ_BMVJ01000007.1:24674-30871 GCF_014650655.1 Streptomyces anandii JCM 4720 | reverse complement strand
CGTACGGGACCTGGTTCCGGTACGTGCCGAAGGGCGCCGTCTCGCGGAGGCGGCGCCCTTCGCGCTCGCAGCGGTCAGGCCGCGTAGGCGGTGATGTCCTTGATCATCGCGAAGCCCAGCCCGTACGCGCTCATGCCCCTGCCGTACGCGCCCACGTGGACGCCCTGCGCCGTCGACCCGGCCAGCACCCAGCCGAACTCGGACTCGCGGTAGTGGAAGGGCGTCAGCACGCCGTCCACCGGCAGGGACAGGGACGACCAGGCCGGCCCGGAGAGGTCGTCGGCGAGCACCCACGCCGTCTCCGTCTGCTGCTCCAGCCAGTCGTCCCGCAGTGCGTGGTCCATCTGCCCCGGCCAGGTGAACGACAGCAGCCCCACCCCGGCCAGCCAGGCCGCCGAGGACACCGAGGTGGCCTCCAGCAGGCCGGTGCCGTCCGCGCTGCGCCGCACCGGATTGGCCGCGACGGTCACCACCACCGCGAACTTCTCCCTGGGGTCGTCCGGCGACCCGGACGCGTACTCGTTGCGTACGGAGGGCTCGTCGCCGTGCCCGGTCGAACCGTGTTCCACGGAACCGTCGGCCGAGGTGCCGACCTGCATCAGCCAGCGCGGTCCCGTGAAGGCCTCGTCGAGGCCGTACCACGGGAAGGGCGCCAGCAGGTAGCCGTCGACCGTGCGCCGGGCGGAGGGGAAACGCGCTCCGCCCTCCGCGGCCGGCGCCTGCGCGACCGCCCTACTTGTCGTCTCCATGTGCCCGGACGCCTCCTCGCTCTCGTCGGATCGGGCGGCCCGCCCCCCTTCGGGCGTACTCGTCCGGTCCGCACAACAACTCGGCAGCATATCGACCCGGCTTCGGCAGACCGGGAAAGCGCCCGGCGCGTGGGTCGCGCGAACGGCTGGTTCGGGCCTGTTCACGCCCGGTACGGGCCGTACGCGGTATGAAACGCGTCACGTCCCGGCCGCGGCGGGTCGGGACGTGACGCAGGAGGGGCTACGGGCCTTTGAGGGCCGGCGTCAGGTGGCGTCGGCGTCGAAGGGCGGGGGGCCGCCCGGGTCCTCGGGCTTCTTGGTCATGTCGATCCGGCCGCCCTGGGCGGAGGACGAGGAGGAACCCGGCGAGGAGTCGGTGTCGCGGGCGTGCACCGCGTCCGTGACCTCGGCCATCTCCTTCTTCAGGTCGAAGCCGTTGCGGATCTCCTTCAGCCCCAGCTCGTCGTTCTCCATCTGCTTGCGGATGAACGTCTTGGGGTTGAGGTCCTCGAACTCGAAGTCCTTGAACTCCGGGCCCAGCTCCTGGCGGATGTCCTGCTTGGCGCTCTCCGAGAACTCCCGGATCTTCCGGATCGTGCGGGTCACGTCCTGGATGACCTTCGGGAGCTTGTCCGGACCGAACACGAGCACGGCAAGGACGATGATCGTCACCAGCTCGAGCGGTCCTATGTCATTGAACACCTGAAGCTCCTTGCGATGTCCTCGGTCCTCGGCCCTCGGTGGTCCGGTCTGTGCGGGCTGTCCGTGGTCCGGGCCGGATCCACGGTACCCGGCCCGGGTGTCCGACCGGTACCGTCCCGCGCGGGCGCGGTGCGTGTACACGTCGGGTTTTCCGGCTTGTTTGCCTTGCGGGGCCGTCCCGTTGCCCCGCGGGGCGGGTGACCCGCTGCCACTCGCTGTGAGGTTCCCGTCAGTCGCCGGTCAGCCGCTGCTGGAGGAACCGAGCACGAGCGAGACGCTGCGCTCCGTTCCGTCGCGGCGGACGGTCAGCTCCAGACGGTCGCCGGGGCGGTGGGCGCGGGTCTTGACGATCAGCTCCTCCCCCGAGTGGACGCGCTGTCCGTCCACCGCGGTGATCACGTCGCCCGCCTTGATGCCGGCCCGGGCGCCGGGGCCGCCGGGGGTGACCGGGGCACCGCCGTCGCGGCCCTTGGCGCCGACCTTGGCGCCGTCGCCGGTGTAGTTCATGTCGAGGGTCACGCCGATCACCGGGTGGCTGGCCTTGCCCTTGTTGATGAGCTCCTCGGCGACGCGCCTGGCCTGGTTGACGGGGATGGCGAAGCCCAGGCCGATGGAGCCTGCCTGGCCGGTCTGCAGATCGGAGCCGGTGTCGGCGGAGCGGATGGCGGAGTTGATGCCGACCACCCGGCCCTTGGTGTCCAGCAGCGGGCCACCGGAGTTGCCGGGGTTGATCGGGGCGTCGGTCTGGAGGGCGTCGACGTACGAGACGTCGCTGCCGTCGCCCTTCTGACCGCCCGCGGTGATCGGGCGCTCCTTGGCGCTGATGATGCCGGAGGTGACGGTGTTGGCCAGGTCGAAGGGGGCGCCGATGGCGACGACGGGGTCGCCCACCTGGACGTTGTCGGAGTTGCCGAGGGGTATCGGGGTGAGGCCGCGGACGCCGCGCACCTGGACGACGGCGAGGTCGTAGCCGGTGTCTCGGCCGATGATGCGGGCCTTGGCGGTCTGGCCGCCGCTGAACGTGACGGATATGTCGCCGCCGGACGCGGCGTTCTCCACCACGTGGTTGTTGGTGAGGATGTGACCGAGGCGGTCGAGCACGAAGCCGGTGCCGGTGCCCTGCTCGTCGGCGCCGGTCACGTGCAGCGTCACCACGCTGGGCAGGGCGCGGGCTGCTATTCCGGCCACGCTGTCCGGGGCGCGGCCCGCGGGTTCCTTGCCCGCCTGCGGCAACTGGACGGCGCCGACGCCGCCGTTGCGCTCTATGTACGCGCCGAGCAGTCCGCCGAGCCCGCCGGAGACGAGCGCGAGGGCGAGGGCTCCGCCGATGATCGTCCGCCGCAGCCGTGAGCGCCGCGCCGGTGCGCCACTGTGCAGCAGCGGTGCGGGCAGCGGGCGGGCGGCCCAGGGGTCGTACCGCTGCCACGGCCCGGCGCCGTCACCGGGAGCGGCCGGGCCCGGTACGGGGGCCGAGGGCGTCGCCGACGCCACGGCGGCGGGCGCCGGGCCCGCCGTGTCCGGGGCGGACGCCACCGCCGGGTGCTGCACAGGAGGCGCCGGCGCCCAGGGCCCCGGCTCCCCGTAGGGCGGAGTGCCGTACGGATCGGGCTCATGCAACGGCTCCGCCCTGCCGCCGGACCCCACTGGGGCCTCACCGGAAGCCGCCGCAGGCACTGCGGCCGGGGCCTCGCCCTGGTGGGCCGTAGGCATCGAGAAGTCGCCCCCGGCCGCCGGGAGCGGCTTGGCGAGCTCGAAGTCGCCACCGGCGTCACCCGCCGAGCGGGTCGCGGAGCCGCCCTTCGTGCCGCCCTCCAGGCCGCTCGCGACGTCCCCCTCGGTGCCGTCCTGCGAGCGGGCCGCGGAGCCGCTCACGGAGTCGCCCTTGGTGCCGTCCTCCGGGCCGGTCGTCAACCCGTCCTCCAGGGGCTCGTCCCGGGTCTCGGCCGGTGCCGGTGCCTGCCTGGGCGGGGTCCGGGCCGGGTCGGGGGCGGCCGGGTCCGTCCGGGGCGACCCGGGCGTCGTCCGTGGCCGCTCCGGCTCGTGGTCGCCCTCCGGGACGGCGGCCGCCGTCCCGGCCACGGGGACGACGGACACCGCCTCGTCCTCCTCCGGAGGGACGGGCCGGGGCCTGGTCCACCACTTGGTGCGGGCGGACTTCGTGGGCTTCCCCTCGTTCATGTTCTCCCCACAGCGGGCCTCGGCACGGCTCGCCGGGCGGCCGTGCGTCGTCGACTCCGCGCCCATACCGGTGTCATGGGCGCGACCACCTGGATTCAACCAGGTTCACGCGCCGCCGCGCAGAGGCCGGACGCGCCGGTCAGTGCGCCATGCGCGAGGACGCGGGCGGCGCGGGGGGCACAGGACCCGGCACGGGCGCCGAGAGCAGCCCGGGGGCTCTGAGCTCCGAGTCGGCGGTCCAGGAGGTCAGGGAGATCGGCGGGGTGGTACTGAGCGGGCGTATCAACGGGGACATGACGGCCGCGCCCGCGACCAGCGGTGTGGTCACCGCGTGCAGCACGTCCTGCACCCGCCCGGCCGCCGGGGACTGGGCCCCGGGGAGCAGGGGCGCGGACAGCGAGGTCGGCGCCGCGGGCATCGCGTCGGAGGACCGCCGGCCCTGCGCGGGCAGTTGCCCGGAGGACTGCCTGCGCCGCGAGGTCTCGGTGCCCGTGGCCGCGCCGGCGCCCGCGGTACGCGCCGGGGTCACATTGCTGCCGGAGCCGCCGCGGGCCTCCGCGGCCGTGTCACTGGCCGTCCCGGTGGTGACCCCGCCCAGGGCCACCGCGGCCAGCGACACCGCGCCGGCGGCCACGAACGCGAACCGCAGCCCGCGCGAGGCCGGCCGGTCGGTGTCGGGACGGCCCACGTGGTGGATGCGGAAGCCGGGGTCGGGTCCGGGGGCGCCGGCGGGGTGGGGCCGGGCCGGGACGTAGCCGAACTCGAACTGTTCGCCGCGCCCGCCGCGTCTGGCACCGAAGACGCCGGAGAACGGGGAGGGTCCGGACCGTCCGGTGAGGCCACCGGGAAGGCCGCCGCCGAACGGTGAGCCGCCCTCGGAGTCACCGCCGCCGGGCAGCCCCTGGAGGCGGGCCAGGAAGCTTTCGGACGGGGGCGGGGGGGCCGCCTCCGCGAAGACGTTCTTCAGGCGGCGCTGGGCGTCGACCTCCGCCTTGCACTTGGGGCAGGTCGCCACGTGCGCCAGGACGCGCTCACGCGTGTCATGACCGAGCTCGCCGTCCACCAGGGCCGAGAGCCGGTCTCCGAGATGCTGTTCCGCGAGGCCGCTCACGGCCGGGTCGGGTCGTCCACTCACGCGGTCGCGCCCCCTCCCCCCAGCGCGGGGACCCGCGGCACGAAGCTGCGGCGCTCCGCCCTGGCCTCGGGAGAGCGGTGCGCGAGGGCCTTGCGCAGCTGGGAGCGGCCGCGGTGGATGCGGGAGCGGACCGTGCCGAGCTTGACGCCCAGGGTGGCGGCGATCTCCTCGTACGACAGGCCCTCGATGTCGCAGAGCACGACGGCCGCACGGAACTCCGGCGCGAGGGTGTCGAGGGCCTGCTGGACGTCCGCGTCGAAGTGCGCGTCGTTGAAGAGCTGCTGCGGGGTGGGCTCCTTGCTGGCCAGCCGCTCGGCCGCGTCGTCGCCAAGCGCGTCGAAGCGGATGCGCTGCTTGCGGCGCACCATGTCCAGGAAGAGGTTGGTGGTGATGCGGTGCAGCCAGCCCTCGAAGGTGCCCGGGGTGTAGGTCGACAGGGAGCGGAAGACACGGACGAAGACCTCCTGGGTGAGGTCCTCGGCGTCGTGCTGGTTGCCCGTGAGGCGGTAGGCGAGGCGGTAGACGCGGCCGCTGTGGGTGCTGACGATCTCCTCCCAGGTGGGCGGAGTCCACGCCTGCCCGTCCGCGTCGGTGGAGAAGGTCGCGGTCTGGGTGAAGCCTTCGGCGTGGCTCGGGTCAGCAGCGGTGTCGTTCACGGATTCCGGCCTGCCCGCCGATCCGAGGAAGCGCCGCAGCACTCCCCTCCGATCCGCGCGCGCGGCCGCACCTCCCCTGTCGGCTCTGGTGGTGTCCAGTGGAGCCCCTACCATAGCCACCTCGCCCGTTAGCTCCGGATAAGCGGTTTTACGAGAATTTGACACGCGCTGCCACGGCTCATGCGGCTGCGTCAGCACTTGCTCCGGGTCCCGATCCATCCCATACCCCCCGCCATGTCCCCCGGCACTGCCTCGTCCCTTTCAACGACCGGTCCCATCTGCGGGTTCCCGGGCCCAACGGATACAGTCACGCCGAGGCATCCACGGGGACAGGAGAGGGTCATTACCGGCAACCGGCAGACGAGCTGGGCGTTCGCCGACGCCTATGTCGCCGAGGACGAAGCGCTGCGCTGGGCCCGCGACCGGGCCCGTGAGGCAGGGCTGCGCTCGGTGTCGCCCGGCGCGGGCGCCGCGCTGCGGCTGCTGGCCGCCACCGTGGACGCCAAGGCCGTCGCGGAGATCGGCACCGGCACCGGCGTCTCCGGCATCCATCTGCTGCACGGCATGCGCCCCGACGGGGTGCTGACCACCGTGGACCCGGAGCCCGAGCACCAGCAGTTCGCCCGCCAGGCCTTCCGCGCGGCCGGCTTCGCCGCCAACCGGGCCCGGTTCATCCCCGGCCGCGCCCTGGACGTGCTGCCCCGGCTCGCGGACGCCGGGTACGACCTCGTCTTCTGCGACGGTGACCGGCAGGAGTTCCTCGACTACCTCGCTGAA
>NZ_BMVJ01000007.1:0-24651 GCF_014650655.1 Streptomyces anandii JCM 4720 | reverse complement strand
TCGTTGCGTCTGCTGCGTCCGGGAGGCCTGGTCGTCTTCGAGGGCGTCTTCGCGCACGGGCGGACGGTGGACTCCGGGCCGCAGCCGACGGAGGTGCTCAGGCTGCGGGAGCTGCTGCGCACGGTGCGCGAGAGCCAGGAACTGGTGCCGTCCCTGCTGCCGGTGGGCGACGGCCTGCTGTGCGCGGTCAAGCGCTGACCGCTCCCGGAGAAACCACCGCCCCGGCACCGAGTGCGATGCCGGGGCAGCGACAAGAGTATGGTCGCTTGCGCGTCAGCCGACGACCTTCTTGAGGGCGTCGCCGAGCGCGTCGGCCTCGTCAGGGGTCAGCTCGACGACGAGTCGCCCGCCGCCTTCGAGCGGAACGCGCATGACGATGCCCCGCCCCTCCTTGGTCACCTCGAGCGGGCCATCACCCGTCCGCGGCTTCATGGCCGCCATGCTCGTTCCCCTTCCTGAAACCCAGCTCATCGTCAAAGCCGACGGCCCACCGAAGGGCACGCGCGCAATCCATGCCCAGGACGGCCCAGGACACGCGACACCGGCATCGAACACATTGCTTCCCAGCCATTATCCCGCATCTCAGGACCCGATGACCAACATCAGTCGGCATCGCTTGGGCAACGCGCGCGAGCAAAACCACTCAATTCGGGGATGTGGCTGCGATACTGCGCGCCCGCCCGGACATCCACCCCCGGCCGGTCCGCCGGAATTCTTTGACGCAGGTCACACGTCCGCTCCGCGCTCCGGCCGGTGATCTCCGTCATGCTGTCCTCGGACGAAGGACGTACTGAGCGGTACGTCAGTGCCGACACCGGAGGGGATGACCCATGGCCGACACCGTGCTCTACGAGGTGAGCGACGGGCTAGCGACGATCACGCTGAACCGCCCCGAGGCGATGAACGCGCTGAACGTGGCGACCAAGGTCGCGCTCCGGGACGCGGTCGAGTCCGCGGCCGCCGACGGGGCCGTACGGGCGATCCTGCTCACCGCGGCCGGGGACCGGGCGTTCTGCGTGGGCCAGGACCTCAAGGAGCACATCGGTCTGCTCGCGGCCGACCGGGAGACCGGGTCGGGGCAGACGATGAGCACCGTGCGCGAGCACTACAACCCGATCGTGCGGGCGCTGGCCGGCGCGGCGAAGCCGGTGGTGGCCGCGGTGAACGGGGTGGCCGCGGGGGCGGGCTTCGGCTTCGCGCTCGCCGCCGACTACCGGATCGTCGCCGACACGGCGGCCTTCAACACCTCCTTCGCGGGCGTGGCGCTCACCGCCGACTCCGGCATGTCCTGGACCCTGCCGCGGGTGGTGGGCCCCGGGCGCGCCGCCGACCTGATGCTCTTCCCGCGCACCATCGGCGCCCAGGACGCCTACGAGCTGGGCATCGCCAACCGGCTCGTGCCGGCCACCGAGCTGCGCGCCGAGGCCGAGAAGGTGGCGCGGTCGCTGGCCGAGGGCCCGACGGTGGCGTACGCGGCACTCAAGGAGGCGATGGCCTACGGGCTGAACCACTCCCTGGAGGAGACGCTGGAGAAGGAGGACGAGCTCCAGACCCGCGCGGGGCAGTCCGAGGACCACTCCATCGCCGTACAGGCCTTCGTGAACAAGGAGAAGCCGAAGTACCTGGGCCGCTGATCCGGGGGCCGGGGCCGGTCAGGAGCGGCGGGCCACGCAGTCCGCGAGGTGGTCGTCGACCAGTCCGCAGGCCTGCATCAGGGCGTACGCCGTGGTCGGGCCGACGAAGCGCAGGCCGCGCTTCTTCAGCGCCTTGGACAGCGCGGTGGACTCGGGGGTGACCGCCGGGACGTCGGAGAGGGTCCTCGGGGCGGCACGCCCGGCCGGGTCCGGGGCGTGGGACCAGATGAGTGCGTCCAGCTCGCCGGGGGACCACTCGGCGAGCACGCGCGCGTTGGCGAGGGTCGCGTCGATCTTGGCGCGGTTGCGGATGATGCCGGCGTCGGCGAGCAGCCGCTCGCGGTCGGCGTCGGTGAACTCCGCGACCGCGGCGATCTCGAAACCCGCGAAGGCGGCGCGGAAGCCGGGGCGGCGGCGCAGGATGGTGATCCAGGACAGGCCGGACTGGAAGGCCTCCAGGCTGAGCCGTTCGTAGAGCGCGTCGTCGCCGTGGACCGGGCGGCCCCACTCCTCGTCGTGGTACGCCACGTACTCGGCGGCGGACAGGGCCCAGGGGCAGCGCATGGCACCATCCGGCCCGGCGACCGCCGCACCGGCCGGCCCCGCGCCCCCGCCCGCCGGACGCACCGCGGCCTCACCGGCCGGCCCCACCGCGGCCTCACCCGCCGGACGCACCGCGTCCCCGCCCGCCGGTGCCGGCGCGGTCCTGCCGGTCACGTCGTCGGTCGCCGTGCCGTCCGTCGTCACTGCTGGTCCTCCGGCTGCGGCTTGGACAGGCGGACGTGGGCCGCGGCGGCCTGGGCGCCGGCGAGCGCGGACTCCAGGTCGGCGATGCGCGCGTCGCGCTCGGCGAGCTCGGCGCCCAGTCGGCTGAGCGCGTCGTCCACGTCCGCCATCCGGTAGCCGCGGGCGGTGAGCGGGAAGCGCAGGCTCTCCACGTCGGCGCGGCCCACCGGGCGGTCCGGCGGCAGCGGGTCGTGCAGCCGCTCGGGCGCCGCCTCCGGCAGAGGTCCGGCGCCCTCGCCGCCGCCCACCACCGCGAGGGTCACCGCGGCGACCACGACGGCGAGCGCGACGACCAGGAACAGGAACATAACCATCGCTGAGGTCCCCACGGAGTTTCGGAGTCTGTCGGTTGTGTCAGGGTCCGATCGTGCCATGCGAGGCTGACAGTTAGGGTCGCAGACGGCCGAAGACCAGGACGTACCACGAGAGGTCACAGGGGATGCTCAGGCTGGGCAGGCGTGAATTCGACGCGCACGAGCCGGTGATCATGGCGATCGTGAACCGGACCCCGGACTCCTTCTACGACCAGGGGGCCACGTTCCGCGACGAACCGGCCCTCGCGCGCGTGGAGCAGGCGATCGCGGAGGGCGCCGCGATCGTCGACATCGGCGGGGTCAAGGCGGGGCCCGGCGAGGAGGTGTCGCCCGAGGAGGAGGCGCGGCGCACGGTCGGCTTCGTGGCCGAGGTGCGGCGGCGGTTCCCGGACGTGGTCATCAGCGTGGACACCTGGCGGGCCGACGTCGGCGAGGCGGTCTGCGAGGCGGGCGCCGATCTGCTGAACGACGCGTGGGGCGGGGTCGACCCGCGGCTCGCCGAGGTCGCGGCCCGCTACCGGGCGGGGCTGGTGTGCACCCACGCGGGCGGCGCCGAGCCGCGGACCCGGCCGCACCGGGTGACGTACGACGACGTCATGGCCGACATCCTGAAGGTGACCGTGGGGCTGGCCGAACGGGCGGTCGCGCTCGGCGTGCCGCGGGAATCGGTGCTGATCGACCCCGGGCACGACTTCGGCAAGAACACCCGGCACAGCCTGGAGGCCACCCGGCGGCTGGACGAGATGGTCGCCACGGGGTGGCCCGTGCTCGTCTCGCTGTCCAACAAGGACTTCGTGGGCGAGACGCTCGACAGGCCGGTCAAGGAGCGGGTGGTCGGGACGCTGGCCACGACGGCCGTGTCGGCGTGGCTGGGCGCGCAGGTGTACCGGGTGCACGAGGTCGCCGAGACCCGGCAGGTGGTGGACATGGTGGCGGCCATCGCCGGGCACCGCGGCCCGGCCGTGGCCCGGCGCGGCCTGGCGTAGCCGCCGGCCGTACCGAGCGGGCCGTACGAAGGCAAGGGCGGTGGCCGTGCCGGAGGGCGGCCTACTTGCCCGCCTCCTTGGACATCAGGGCCACCGCCTCCTCCACGTCGTCCGTGACGTGGAACAGGGTGAGGTCCGCATGGGACGCCTTGCCCTGGGCGATCAGGGTGTTCTGCAGCCAGTCGACGAGGCCGCCCCAGTACGCGGTGCCGAACAGGACGATCGGGAACTGGGTGACCTTCTGGGTCTGGACGAGGGTGAGGGCCTCGAAGAGCTCGTCGAGGGTGCCGAGACCACCGGGCAGGACCACGAAGCCCTGGGCGTACTTGACGAACATCATCTTGCGGACGAAGAAGTACCGGAAGTTGAGGCCGATGTCGACGTAGGGGTTCAGGCCCTGCTCGAAGGGCAGCTCGATGCCCAGGCCCACCGAGGTGCCGCCGGCCTCGCAGGCGCCCTTGTTGGCCGCCTCCATCGCACCCGGGCCGCCGCCCGTGATCACCGCGAAGCCCGCCTCGACCAGGCCGCGGCCCAGCCGCACCCCCGCCTCGTACTCCGGTGAGTCCACCGCCGTGCGCGCGGAGCCGAAGACGCTGATCGCGGGCGGCAGCTCGGCCAGGGTGCCGAAGCCCTCGATGAACTCCGACTGGATGCGCAGGACCCGCCAGGGGTCGGTGTGCACCCAGTCGGTGGGGGCGCGCTCGTCCAGCAGGCGCTGGTCGGTGGTGCTCGCCTGGACCTGGCGCCGCCGCCGGAGCACCGGACCCAGGCGCTGCTCCTCCGGTGGCCGCTTCTTGCCCTCCGGGTTGCCTGTAGGCATGTGCGCTCCCTCCGCTTGCGGTCGTTCCACCTCAGCGTAGATCTACGCGGGTTACGAACGGGGGACCTCGGCATTTCCCGCGGACAGCGCCAGGTCGGCGGGGTTCGGCCGGCGGCTCAGGCGGTCAGCCAGTTCCGCAGCCGCTCCTCACCGGCGATGATCTTCGCGGTCTCGACCCGTTCGTCCCGCTTGTGCGCCAAGTGGGGGTTTCCGGGCCCGTAGTTGACGGCCGGGACGCCCAGTGCGGAGAAGCGGGAGACGTCCGTCCAGCCGTACTTGGGCAGCGGGGTGCCGCCGACCGCCTCGATGAAGGCCAGCGCGGCGGGGTGGTTCAGGCCGGGCAGCGCGCCGCCGCTGTGGTCGTCGATCACGAACTCCTCCACCCCGCAGTCCGCGAAGACCTCGCGGACGTGGGCGACCGCCTCCTCCTCGGTGCGGTCGGGGGCGTAGCGGAAGTTGACGGTGACCACGCACTCGTCGGGGATGACGTTGCCCGCCACTCCGCCCGAGATGCCGACCGCGTTGAGGCCCTCGCGGTACTCCAGGCCGTCGATGACCGGGTAACGCGGCTTGTACTCCGCGAGGCGGGCGAGGATCGGCGCGGCGGCGTGGATGGCGTTGGAGCCCATCCAGCCGCGCGCGGAGTGCGCCCGCTCGCCCCTGGTCTTCAGCAGCACGCGCAGGGTGCCCTGGCAGCCGCCCTCGACGTTGCCGTCGGAGGGTTCGAGGAGGATCGCGAAGTCGCCCGCCAGCCACTCCGGATGGGCCTCGGCGACGTGCTTCAGGCCGTTGAGGTCGGCGGTGACCTCCTCGTTGTCGTAGAAGACGAAGGTGAGGTCGCGGTTGGGCGCCGGGACCGTGGCCGCGATGCGCAGCTGCACGGCCACGCCGGACTTCATGTCGCAGGTGCCGCAGCCCCAGAGCACTCCGTCCCCGTCGAGCCGGGAGGGCACGTTGCCCGCGATCGGGACCGTGTCGATGTGGCCGGCGAGGATCACGCGCTCGGGGCGGCCGAGGCGGGTGCGGGCGACGACGTTGTTGCCGAACCGCTCGACGGTCAGGTGGGGCAGGGCGCGCAGCGCGGCCTCGATCGCGTCGGCGAGCGGCTTCTCGGTGCCGCTCTCCGAGGGGAAGTCGACGAGCTGCGCGGTCAGCCGCGCTGCGTCCAGCGTGAGGTCAAGCGGTGTATCGGCCATGACCTCGACCCTAACTTGCCGAACCGCGCGGTGGCCGCAGGATATTGTCCACACCCGGCTCAGGGGTCCCGCCCGCCTCCAGTACCTTGTACGCGTGTCAGAGCCGTCCCCCACTTCCAAGCGTCGTGGCCGCCTCCTTCGGATAGGGGCGGCCCTCGTGGTCCTGCTCGCCCTGGCGGGCTACCTCACGGTGCAGTACCTCACGGGCGGCACCGGGGGCCCGGGCTGCGAGGTCGTCTCCGGCAAGGGCGACGGCGCCTCGTACGAGTTCACGCCGGAGCAGGCGGTGAACGCGGCGACGATCGCCGCCGTGGGCACCGGGCGCAACATGCCCGAGCGCGCCGTGACGATCGCGCTGGCGACCGCCCTGCAGGAGTCGGGCCTGCGCAACATCCGGCACGGCGACCGGGACTCGCTCGGTCTGTTCCAGCAGCGGCCCTCGCAGGGCTGGGGCACTCCGAAGGAGATCATGGACCCGGCGTACGCGGCCGGGAAGTTCTACGAGCACCTGGCCAAGGTCCCCGGCTACACACGGCTGCCGCTGACCGTGGCCGCGCAGCGCGTGCAGCGCAGCGGTTTCCCGCAGGCCTACGCCAAGCACGAGCCGGACGCGGTCCTGCTCTCCGCCGCGCTCACCGGGCGCTCCGCCGCCACGCTGACCTGCAAGGGCCGCCCGGGCGCCACCCGGACCACCGGTCCGGACGCGGTGCGGGCGGCGCTGGTACGGGACTTCGGGCGGGACGTGGTGCAGGAGGCCGGCGCCGAGGTGCGGGACGACGGCTCCTCCGCGACGCCCACGCCGAGCGGCACCACGCACGCGTCCGCCGCCGCGTCCGGCTCGGGCGGGCGGACCGTGACGGTGCCGGTGCGGGCCGGGTCCGGCGGCGCCGCCGGGCGGGGGGCGCGGGAGCGCGGCTGGCAGCTCGCGCACTGGGCGGTGGCCAACGCCTCGGCTCTGCACATCGAGCGGGTGGCGTACGCGGGGCGGGAGTGGAGCGCCGGCATCACCGACAGCCGGTGGCACACGACGGACGCGGAGGGCGCGGGCGGCGCCGAGCGGGACTCCGGCTCGGTGCGGATCACCACGGAACGCTAGTACGGGACCTCACTCGCCGGGGTTGCGCACGCACCGCCGGCGCGGTGGCGCGGACGGGTTTTCGCACGGTCGCCCCCGTGGTCGTCAAAACCGCTGCAAACAAAGGGCCGTAAGGATTCCGCAGACAGTCGGACCGGGCGGCTTTTGCCCGCTTTCATCCACAGCCGATAATGCGACGTATTGCCAACTCTTTACATCGGTGCGCCGCAACCTCCGGCGATCTCGGGCGGTAGTCACTGCGTCCGAGGCCCACCCGGTCGGCCGACCAACCGCCGGGCGGGGCAAGGCAGTTCAGCCAATCCGTCGAAGGAGCAACATGTCCCTCCCCCTGACCCGCCGGATCGCCCGTGCCGCGCTGATCGTCGCTGCGGGAGCGGCCGCCGGGGCCGGCGCGGCCGGCTCCGCCAGCGCCGCCCCCGCGCTGCCGGCCACCCCGAACCTCGGCGGGCTGACCGCCCTGGACGGGGCGCACGTCGGCAACACCGTGGACGGCGCGGCACAGCACGTCACCGGGGTCGCGGGCGAGACCGGCGGCAAGGCGCTCAAGCAGGCCGTGCCGAGCGCGGGCAAGGCCGGCGGCAACCTGGTGAAGAAGGTGACGCCGGTCGCGCAGAAGGCGGCGGGCGACGAGGCCGGGTCGGCCGGGGCCGTCCTCGGCGACACCACGAGGACCGCGGCCAAGGGCGGCCTGCCGGCCCAGGCACTGCCGGCGCGGGGCCTGCCGGTCCAGGGCGGCCTGCCCGTTCAGGGCGGGCTGCCGCTGGGCGGCTGAGCCGGCGAGCCAACGGTGAAGGGGCCCGGAGGAAGATCCTCCGGGCCCCTTCACCGTGTCCGGGTCACAGGCGCACGGTGCCGGTCACAGACGCCGTACCGCCGCCGCCACCCGCTCGTCGGTCGCCGTGAGGGCCACGCGGACGAACTCGCCGCCGGCGGGACCGTAGAAGTCCCCGGGGGCGACCAGGATGCCGCGCTCGGCGAGGTGGGCCACCGTGTCCCAGCAGGACTCCCCGCGCGTCGCCCAGAGGTACAGGCTCGCCTCGCTGTGCTCGATGCGGAAGCCGTGGGCGAGCAGTGCCTCGCGCAGCGCGGTGCGGCGGGCGGCGTAGCGCTCGCGCTGCTCGCGCACGTGGGTGTCGTCGCCGAGGGCCGCCACGACGGCCGCCTGGGTGGGCGCGGAGGTCATCATGCCGCCGTGCTTGCGGATCTCCAGCAGCGGGCCGAGGACGGTCGGGTCGCCGGCGAGGAACGCGGCGCGGTAGCCGGCCAGGTTGGAGCGCTTGGACAGGGAGTGGACGGCGACGAGGCCCTCGTAGGAGCCGCCGTTGACGTCCGGGTGGAGGACGGAGACCGGGTCGGCCTCCCAGCCCAGCTCGATGTAGCACTCGTCGGAGAAGACCAGGACGCCGTGCTCGCGCGCCCAGGAGACGATCCGGGTCAGCTCCTGCTTGCCGAGCACCTTGCCGGTCGGGTTGGACGGCGAGTTCAGCCAGAGCAGTTTCAGGCCGGCCGGGTCCAGCTCGGTCGGGTCGTCGTAGGCCTCGGGCTCGGCGCGGGCCAGGCGGGCGCCCACCTCGTAGGTCGGGTAGGCCAGGCGCGGGAAGGCGACCCGGTCGCCGGGGCCGAGGCCGAGCTGGGTGGGAAGCCAGGCGACGAGTTCCTTGGAGCCGACGACCGGCAGGACGTGCCGGTGGGTGACGCCTTGCGCGCCGAGCCGGCGTCCGATCCAGCCGGTGATCGCGTCGCGCAGCTCGGGCGTGCCCCAGACGGTCGGGTAGCCCGGCGAGTCCGCCGCCGCGACCAGCGCCTTCTGGATCAGCTCGGGCACCGGGTCGACCGGCGTGCCGACGGACAGGTCGACGATGCCGTCGGGGTGCGCGGCGGCCGTCTTCTTGTACGGCTCCAGCTTGTCCCAGGGGAAGGTGGGGAGCCGGTCGGAGACTGCGGACACGGGATTCAGGCTCACTTTCGGTTACGGAAAACGCCTCGGTCCCGTACGGCGGCGGGAGCGCTCGGGGCGATCAGGCCGTACGGGACCGAGGCGGCGCCAAGGCGGGCCGCTCTTACTGGTTCTGCGGCGGCAGCGCGGCGATGACGGGGTGGTCGCGCTCGATCAGCCCCAGCTTGCTGGCGCCGCCGGGAGAGCCGAGCTCGTCGAAGAACTCGACGTTCGCCTTGTAGTAGTCCTTCCACTCCTCGGGAGTGTCGTCCTCGTAGAAGATCGCCTCGACCGGGCAGACCGGCTCACAGGCTCCGCAGTCGACGCATTCGTCCGGGTGGATGTACAAGGACCGCTGGCCCTCGTAGATGCAGTCGACCGGGCACTCCTCGATGCACGCCTTGTCCTTGACGTCGACACAAGGCTGCGCGATGACGTAGGTCACGCTGTCGTTCCTCCTCGATAGGGCGCTGGCGGGCCTCCACAGGCCCCGCCGCCTGGCGCGCGGGAGCGCGGCGTCGTCGATGCCCGCCCCTAGTATCTCCGTTCCGGGGCACGATCCGAACAGGAGGGGTGGACCGACCTGTGGAAATCTCGGCGGCCGGACGTCTGAAGGTCCGTATCACTGCTGCTGACGTGGGCAAACGAGTCTCCGTACGGCGCTTGGGCGAACCTGGAGCGGCGGGTGAGAAGTTCACCGACACGGTCGGTGTTCTCACATCATGGGACGACGGTGTGCTGCTGATCACACGGAAGAGTGGTGAGACCGTCCGCATCGCGGAATCCTCGCTGGTCGCGGGCAAGATCGTGCCGCCCGCCCCGGCCCGGCGGCACGGCCCGGCGGCGACGTACGCGGAGCTCGCGCGTGTCGCCGCGCGGGCGTGGCGGCCGGTGGAGAGCGAGCGGCTCGGGGACTGGGAGCTGCGGGCGGCCTCCGGGTTCACCCGGCGGGCCAACTCGGTGCTGCCGCTCGGCGACCCCGGCCTTCCGCTCGACGAGGCGCTGGCCGCCGTACGACGCTGGTACGGCGAGCGCGGTCTGCCCGCCTACGTCCAGACCGCCACCGGCGCCGAGGGCACGCAGGAGACGCTGTGCGCGGAGCTGGAGCGGCGGGGCTGGGTGCGCGAGGTGACGGCCGAGCTGTGGACCGGGGCCCTCGCGCCGGTCGCCGACCGGGCCGGAGGTTCCGGGGAGGACGCGGTCGTGCTGTCCCGTACGGCCGACGAGGCGTGGCTTGCGCGCTACCAGCGCAAGGGGGTGAGCGAGGTGGCCCTGAAGGTGCTGGGCAGCGGGCCATCGGTGTGGTTCGCGACCGTTCCCGGTGAGGGCGGGGACGCTCCGGCCGCTATCGGGCGGTGCGTCGTCGACGGGCGCTGGGCGTCCTTCGCGGCGGTGGAGGTGGATCCGGCGCGGCGGCGGCAGGGGCTGGCGAGCGCCGTGATGGCCGCGCTCGCCCGTCAGGCGCTCGCGGAGGGCGCGTCGGCCGCCTGGCTCCAGGTGGAGACCCGCAACGCCGGGGCGCGGGCCCTGTACGCCGGTATGGGCTTCACGGCCCACCACGCCTGTCACCACTACCGCGCGCAGGATCCGGTGACGGAATCCGGAACCTCGCGCACCGCGGCGCGGTAGGCGATCGCCGTGGACGGGCACGAGCCTGCTATGCGCCCCCTTCGTCCGCCCTCGCCCGAACGGTCCGCCGAGGTGCGCCGGCGCTTCGCCACTCAGGCGCGGGCGGAGCGGCCGGACGTGACCGCGCTGTGCCTGCTGGTGGGCGCGGCGGCCGACGGCGCGCTGGACGAGGCGGGCATGGACGCGGCGGAGGTGGAGCTGGACGGGCTCGCGGGGCAGGTGCCGTTCCGGCCCGGCGGGCCGCGCGCCTGGGCGCAGGCGCTGTGCGAGCTGCTCGGCGAGCGGTACGGCTTCCACGGCTCGGCCGCGGACTACCAGCGTCTGGAGTCCTCGCTGCTGCACGAGGTGCTGCGGCGGCGGCGCGGCCTGCCGATCCTGCTGTCGGTGGTGTGGCTGGAGGTCGCCCGGCGGGCGGGGGCGCCGGTGTACGGGGTCTCGCTGCCGGGGCATTTCGTGGTCGGGTTCGGCGCGGCCCAGGAGCAGGTGCTCGCGGATCCGTTCGGCGGGGGCCGGGTGCTCACCGGGGCGGACGCGGAGCTGCTGGTCGTCGGGGCGACCGGGGCCCCGTTGCGCCCCTCGATGCTGACGCCCGCGGCGCCCCTGGAGATCGTCTCGCGCATCCTGAACAACATCCGCGCGTGGGCCGCCGTACGGCCCGAGCGCTCCGACGTGGGCCTGTGGGCGGTCGACCTGTCGCTGCAGCTCCCCTCGCACCCTGCGCGCCTGCGCTACGAGCGCGCCCAGCTGCTGGTGCAGCGCGGCGACTTCGTCGCCGGCGCGGAGGAGCTGGAGGCGTACGCGGACGTCGTCGACGGGGTGGACCAGCCGACGGCGGAGCGGGTGCGCCGGCAGGCGAACTCGGCGCGCGCGATGCTCAACTGATCACGCGCCCAGCCCGCGAGGGCGCCGGCGCACGTCTACAGCCAGCCCTTCTCCCGTGCCGTGCGCACCGCTTCCGTCCTGTTGCGGACCGCGAGCTTCTGTATCGCGGTGGAGAGGTAGTTGCGGACCGTGCCCTGGGAGAGGTGGAGGGCGGCGGCGAGTTCGGCGTTGGTGGCGCCGTCGGCGGCGGCGCGCAGGACCTCGCGCTCGCGGTCGGTGAGCGGGTTGGCGCCCTCGGCGAGGGCCGCGGCGGCCAGCGTGGGGTCGATGACCCGCTCGCCGGCCAGCACCTTGCGCACCGCCTCGGCGAGTTGGGCGGCGGGCGCGTCCTTGACCAGGAACGCGTCGGCGCCCGCCTCCATGGCGCTGCGCAGATAGCCGGGCCGGCCGAAGGTGGTGAGGACCACCAGCTTGAGCGCGGGCAGCTCGCGGTGGAGCACCGCGGCCGCCTCGATGCCCGTGCAGCCCGGCATCTCGATGTCGAGCAGGGCCACGTCCACGTCGTGGGCCCGTGCCGCCGCCACGACCTCGTCGCCGCGCGAGACCTGCGCGACGACCTCGATGTCGTCCTCCAGGCCGAGCAGGGCGGCCAGCGCCTCGCGGACCATCGACTGGTCCTCGGCGAGGAGGACCTTGATCGTGCGGCTCATGCGGGGATCTTAGGGCCTGTCCGGGTGAGCGGCGCGCGGGCGACCAGGCGGAAGCCGTGCTTGACCCGGCCCGCCTCCAGCCGGCCGCCCGCCTTCTCCAGCCGCTCGGTCAGGCCGGTGAGGCCGTTGCCGGGGCCCTTGGCCGGGCCGCCGGCGGCGCCCGAGCCGTTGTCCTCCACGGAGAGTTCCAGGAAGGCCCCGTCCAGGGTCTGGCGGCGCACCAGGTCCACCGTGCAGCGGGTCGCGCCGCTGTGCCGTACGACGTTGGTGACCGCCTCGCGCAGCGCCCAGGCGAGGGCGCTCTCGCTCTCCTCGGGCACCCCGGTGAGGTCGGGCTCGGCGGGGACGGCGGCGACGACCTCGGCGGCGGTCAGCGCCACCCGGGCGCCCGCCAGCTCGGCGGACAGCCGGGGCCTGCGGTAGCCGGTGACGGCCTCGCGGACGTCCACCAGCGCCTGCCGGCTGACCTGCTCGATGTCGGCGACCTGCTGGGCGGCCTTGTCGGGGTGGCCCGGCAGCATCCGCCCGGCCAGCTCGCTCTTGAGCGTGATCAGCGACAGCGAGTGACCGAGCAGGTCGTGCAGGTCGCGGGCGAGGCGCAGCCGCTCCTCGTTGGCGGCGAGCTGGGCGACGGTTGCCCGGGCCTGGCGCAACTCGATGGTGGTGCGCACCAGTTGCCGTACGCCGGTCATGGCGAAACCGATCAGCACCACGAGCAGCAGGAGCTGCCCGGTGTCCTTCTCCCCCAGGTACCAGCCGGTGAGCACCATGGCCACGCCGGTCAGGGGGATCGTCCAGTAGGCCGCGCGCAGCGGGAGGGCGGCCCCGCAGGAGACCGAGACGTACACGAACAGGCCGGTCCAGTGCGCGCCGAGGGTCAGGCACAGGACCACGGCGAGGACGAACAGGCCGGCGATCAGCGCGCCGACGTACCGCGTCTCCACGGGCCGGCCCAGCGGGCGGCCCATGTTGCGGAAGACGACCGCGAGGTAGACCGCGACGAAGGCGGCGAGGCCCACCGCCCCCGCGACCGTCCCGGCCGGGGTGTGCCGGCCGGAGGCCAGGTCCTTGACCGGCGAGCTGAGGAACACCAGCCAGATGCCGATCCACACGCTCTTGCGGAGTGCCTCGCGCGCGTTGCGCGGGGACTCCCCCAGCCGCACCGCCCGCTCCGCACGAGCCTCTTCCCGCACCAGGTCCTCCGTCATGACGCTCACGCCTTCAGCGTGTCCTTGCGGTACAGCCAGGCCGCGCCGCCCGCGAACAGGGCGAAGAACGCGACCAGGAGGGCGATGTCCTTGCCGTGCGGCGCCTGGCTCTGTTCGATCGCCTGTCCCAGTGCAGCGTACGCGTGTGTGGGCAGCCACTTGGCGATGTCCTGGAGCCACCGCGGGAAGCTGGTCGCGGGCATCCACAGGCCGCCGAGCATCGACAGGCCGAAGTAGACGATCATGGTGATGGGGCGGACCGCGTCCCCGGTGGCGAGGTAGCCGATGGCGACGCCGAGCGCCGCGAAGACCAGGCTGCCGGCCCAGATGGCGCCGGTGAGGGCGAGCCACTGCCAGGCGTCCAGGCGTACGTGCTTGACGGCCGCGGCGACGACGAAGACGACGACGATGGACGGCAGGCTCACCACGGCGGCGCTGGCGGTCTTGGCGAGGACGTAGCCGCGCCCGGGCAGCGGGGTCAGCCGCAGCTGCCGCACCCAGCCGCTCTCGCGCTCCTTGGCGATGCGCTCGCTGTTGCCCATGAGCACGGCGGTCAGGGCGCCGAAGGAGGCCATGGAGACCATCATGTACGTCGGCAGGGTAAGACCGCTGCCGTCGACCTTGGTGGTGCTGTCGGACTTGCCGGCGATGATCAGGAACAGGATCGAGGGGTAGAGCACCGAGAAGAACAGGAACTTGCGGTTGCGCAGGGCGCGGGCGAGTTCGAGCTTGATCAGGCTGTTCACGACTGCTTGGCCTCCTCGGCCTCGGTGATGGCGACGAACGCCTGCTCGAGCCCGAGCCCGGCGACTTCGAGGTTGCGGGGGTAGACGCCGAGCCCGTACAGCGCGTGCACGGTCGCGTCGGCGTCGGCGGACTGGATGCGCACGGTCTGGCCCGACACGTCGATCGAGGTCAGGAAGGGCAGGCCGGTCAGGACGGCCTCGTCGACCGCGCCCTCGAGGTCGAAGGAGATCCGGCGGGCGCCCGCCTTGGCCTTGATCTCGGCGGCGGTGCCGTCGGCCAGCAGCCGGCCCCGGTGCAGGACGAGCACGCGGTCGGCGATGGCATCGGCCTCCTCCAGGTAGTGCGTGGCGAAGAGGACGGTACGGCCCTGGTCGGCCTGTTCGCGCATGGTGGCCCAGAAGGCCTGGCGGGCGGAGACGTCCATGCCGGTGGTCGGCTCGTCGAGGACGATCAGGTCGCTGTCGCCGGCGGTGGCGAGCGCGAAGCGGACGCGCTGGGCCTGGCCGCCGGAGAGCTTGTTGACCTTGCGGTCGGCGATCTGGGAGATGCCGGCCCGGGCCATCACGTCGGCGGCCTTGTACCGCTTGGGGTGCAGGTCGCAGGCGAGCCGCACCAGCTCGGCGACGGTGACCTCCTCCATCAGCCCGCCGCTCTGCAGCATCGCGCCCACGCGTCCGTTGACGATCGCCTCGCGCGGGCTGGTGCCGAAGACGCTGACGGTGCCGCTGTCGGCGTGCTTGAGGCCGAGCAGCAGGTCGAGGGTGGTCGACTTGCCGGCGCCGTTGGGGCCGAGCAGGGCCACGGTCTCGCCCGGGTGCAGGGCGAGGGTCAGGCCGTCCACGGCCCGGACGTTCCCGTAGGTCTTGGTCACCTGGTCGAACCCCACCACCGTGTCCGTGGCGGTGGTCTCCGCTGTCGTTGTCATGTCACCCATCCTGGCCGCGGGGGCCGGGCGGGCGGCAGTGTCGGCGGTCCTGACTGCCACATGACAGATGTCATGCGGACGCGGCGACGGGCGGGGCGACATGACGGGACGGCACCCGGTGCGCGCGCACCGGGTGCCGTCTCCTCGTCCGCCTGTCCGCCTGGCGGGGCGCCTAGTTGGGGTTGGTCTTGATGACGCCGACGCGGTTGCCGGTGCTCATCAGGGCCGGGCGCAGGGCCTGGATGACGTCCGTGACGTTGACGGGCGTCTTCTGGCCGTTGCCGCGGGCGATCAGCACGCCGTCGAACGCGCCGCCGTACAGCTGCTGGAGCGCGGTCTGGTCGTAGGAGTCCACGAGCTTGCCGTCGACCGCCTTGACGCGCAGGAACTTCCACAGCGACTTCTGCGGGCTGAAGGAGACCTGGTGCGCGGCGTCGGTGCGCACCGTCACCAGGCCCGACATGGCCGGCTCGGCGAACTTCTTCATCATCCGGTCGACCTCGGCGTTGGAGACCGTCGGCTGCTTGGTGGTGGTGGCCAGCGGGACCGGGGTCGCCGTGTTCGTCTCGATCTGGGTGCGGTACGCCTGCTCGACCGCCTTGGTGGAGGCGCCGGCGTCGATGCCCTTGCCCGCCTTGCCGTACACGGCGACGGCCTTGCCCGGCTCGAACTTGATGGTGCCGTCGGTGAGCGAACCGGCCCCGCCCGCCGCGTTCTCCAGGGCTACCTGGAGCTTCTCCTCGTCGACGGGCATGACGGGCTGGACCGCCCGGTGGTTGCCGAAGAGGGAACCGATGACCGAGACCGGGTTGTAGTCGCTGGTCGCGGCCGCGCTGGCGGTGGCCTGGGTGTCGAACTGGAGCCCCGCCTGGTCCGGCTTGAGGGTGACGGTCCGGCCGGCGACGGACAGCTTCAGCGGTCGGCCGACCCGGTCGCCGAAGGCGTCGTCCAGCTTCTTCACGGCGTCGTCGCGGGTGCCGCCGCCGATGTCGACGCCGAGCACGGTGGTGCCCTTGGGTACGTCGGAGTGGTTCATCAGCAGCCCGGCGCCGTAGGCGACACCGGCGACGAGGACCACGCCGCCGCCGAGCAGGGCCAGTTTGCTGCGGCCCTTCTTCTTGGGGGCGGGCTTGGCGGACTTGGCGGCGGCCTTGCCGGTGGTGCCGGCGCCCGGCTCGTGCGGCTTGGGGGGCGTGTACGCCCGCGGGCCGTCGCCCGGACCCTGGCCGAAGGGCGAGTTGGAGCCCGGGGGGATGACCGGGATGCCGCTGGTGACGGTCTGTCCGGAGACGTTGTCCGGGCGGCCGCCGTAGCCGGGCGTGCCGGGCCCGGGGGCGGGCTGCTGCGGGGTGAGGATCGCGGTGTCGTCGCTCAGGCCGGTGCCGGGGAACCCGCCCTGCGCGCCGGGGGCGCCGTCCGGGCCGGTGGGCGGCAGCAGGGGGCTGTCACCGGTGACCGGGCCACCGGTCGGGCCGGCGGGACCGCCGGGGACGCCGGGGACGCCCGGGACAGCGGGGGTGCCGGGGGTGCCGGGGGTGCCGTAACCACCTTGCCCGTTGCGGCCGTTCTGACCGCTCTGGCTGTTCTGACCGCTCTGCCCGTTGTGGCCGTTCTGTCCGGCGCGGCCGCCGTCGGCGAAGTACGGCAGGTCGTCGCGGCTCGGCTCGCCGGGCTCCTGGCGGGAGCGGGAGCCGCTCGCGAGCGGACCCGCTGCGAGCGCCTCGGTCACGTCGAAGGAGCCGGTGCCGCCGCCGTGTCCGGGCGCGACGGGGCCGCCGGTGGCGCCGGGCAGGCCGGCGCCGTTGGTGGAGCCGGGGCGGGAGCCGCCGGGCAGGCCCATGGCGCCGACCACACCGCCGGGACGGCCGCCGCCCGCGCCGGGAGCGCCCGTACCGGGACCCTTGCCCGAACCGGACGTACCGGACGCGCCCGGGCCGCTGCCGGCGCCGGCACCGGTTCCGGGGGTGCCCGAACCGGTGGGCAGTCCGGCGCCGTTGGTGGAGTCGCCGCCCTGCCCGCCCTTGCCCGGCTGGGACTTGCGGGGGGCGAACCAGTCGCTGGTCGCCTTCTCGTCGGCCGGGGCGGCCGGTTCGGAGGCGGGCGGCTCGGTGACACCGGCCGGGGCCGTGGCGGAGGCCGACGGCCTGGGGAAGCTTCCGGTGCCCTCGGCGGAGCCCTTGGCGCCGCCGGTGCTCTCGGCGGCCGCCTCGGCGGAGACGGGCTTGCGCACGACCACGGGCGGGATCGGCCGGGAACCGGGGATGTTGATCCGGATCCGGGTCGTCAGCGTGGTCTCGGTCTTGCGTTCCTCCGGCTGAGCGGCCGAACGGCCCGCGTCCGCACCGTCGTCGGACACCGCCGGGATGCCGTACGGCGGCGTACCCGAGGGGTAGGCGGCTCCACCGCGCCCGTTGGGCCCGGAGGACGGAGTGTCAGTTTCACGACTCAAGGCAGGTTCTCCCGGTTGGCTCCGCCGCCCGTCACTACCTCACTCCTCGGGCGGCTCGGCGGCGCGCACCACCATACTGGCCACTTCTGGCGTGTTTCCCGGGACCGCCGGGGAAACCCTCACCGGACTCGCACCCGCACGGTGGGAAGAAGTGGTACGTCACTTGCCAAGTCGGACCTCACGGCCGTCGGGTTGCCGCCCCGTACCCAAAGTGGCGCAGATCACAGCGAGAGCCATACCCCCGAGCAGGAAGAGGTAGGAGCCGCCTCCCGCGGCGAAGAGGAAGTCCCCTTCGGGGCGGCTGGCGGTGAGCAGTACGACGACGACCATCCAGCCGGCCGCGCCCGCCACGGCGCCGCCACGGCTGCGGGCGGCCCGCGCCCCGCCCAGGAAGACCCCGGCCGCGCCCGCGAGGGCGAGCAGCAGCCCGCCGGGGAACCATGCGGCCTGCATCAGCGCTCCCGCGACGCCGACGACGGCGCCGAGCAGGAAGAGCCCCAGGTAGGCCGCGGCCCGCCCCGGGGACGGCGGTCTCAGCGGCTGCGCCAGCATGGACCCGCCGTCGCGCCCTCGCGCGCTCACAGCGCCTCCTCGATGCCCGTGACACCGGCGAACAGATCGGTTTCCACGCCTTCGCCATGACGGGTGGGATCGCCTCGCACGAGTTCGTAGTACTCGGTGGTGAAGAGGGGCTGGGCGAGTTCGTTGGAGAGCGCGAAGTACGGTTCGGCGACCACGATCTGGGTGGCGTGGGCGCGCATCGCGGCGGCCTTGGCGGCGGCGTGGGCGGGGGTGCCGTCGATGACGGCGGTGATCCGGTCGTCGCCGACCACACCGGGTACGTCGTCGACGGCGGCGGACTTGGCGAAGGGCAGGCCGGGCAGGGCGTCGTCCAGCCGCGCGAAGGCGGCCTCGGCGGCGGGGCGAGGCACGCGGTTCCAGTAGACCTTGGCGATCCGCCAGGCCTCGCCGAGGTCGGGCCGCACGGCGGGGTCGGCGGCGAGGTCGGCGGCGCGCATGGCGATGCGGTGGGCCTTGATGTGGTCGGGGTGGCCGTAGCCGCCGTTGTCGTCGTAGGTCACGAGGACCTGCGGCCGGACCTCACGGACGACGGCGACGAGATGGGCGGCCGCCCGGTCGAGGTCGGCCTGCCACAGGCAGTCCGGGTCGTCGTTGTCGGCCAGACCCATCATCCCGGAGTCCCGGTACCGCCCGGCCCCGCCGAGCAGCCGGAAGTCCGCGACCCCCAGCTCCCGCATGGCCGCGGCGAGCTCCTGCCGCCGGTGGACGCCGAGCGCGGCCCCGCCCAGATGCCCCAGCTCGGCCGGGATGACCTCGCCGCGCTCCCCGAGCGTGCAGGTCACGAGGGTCACCTGGGCGCCCTCGGCCGCGTACCGCGCCATGGTCACGCCATTGTTGATCGACTCGTCGTCCGGGTGCGCATGCACCAGCAGCAACCGCCGGGGGGCCATTTCCGTCATGGCCCCACCCTACGATTCACCCGCACCGGGAGCCGCGACCTCATGGGTCACGGTCTCAGCTCCGCCCACACCGTCTTGCGCGGGTGGCGCCCCTCCGACACTCCCCAGTGGTCGGCCAGCGCCTCCACGAGGAACAGGCCGCGGCCGGATTCCTCGTCCGGGGAACCGGGGCGGAGTTCCGGCAAGCGGTCTCCCCTCGTGTCGGTCACCTCGATGCGGAGGGTGCCGGCGACCACGTACAGCGTCAGCCGGAAGCTGCGGCCGGGCAGGCGGCCGTGGGTGGCCGCGTTCGCCGCCAGCTCGGCCACGACCTGGCTCGCCGTCTCGTGCGGGAGACCCCATCCCCGCAGCTGGTCCGCCGCGAGCAGCCGCGCCAGGCGGGCGCCCCTCGGTGTCGACGAGAGCAGCACGGTGAAGTTCCGGACGCCGGTGTCTGGTTGGGCCGCCATGTCGGCGATTTCCTGATTCACGTCACTCAGAGTGGCGGATTGCGCTTACCGTTTTGAGTGATCGGACGGTTGCGTACGGCGACTGTCCAGGCTTTGTCCGGTGGTGTCCCGGCTGTCGGGACGGCCCGGCCACGGAGTGCACATCCACGGACTGTTGCAGACCCCGGACTACGCGCGCGCCCTGCTGTCGATGCGCCGGCCCGCCTATGCGGCGGAGGAGATCGAACGGTTCATCACCGCGCGAGTGGCACGCAAGGCGATCTTCGAACGCTCCCCCGCTCCCGAACTCAGCTTCGTGCTGGACGAGTCCACGCTTCGGCGCCCGCTCGGCGGGAAGGCGGTACTGCGCCACCAACTCGAGCACCTACTGGAAGCGGGGCAGCGGCGCATCGTAGAGCTCCGGGTCATGCCGCTGGAGCGCGAAGAGCATGCGGGAGCGGACGGCGGAATCGAGGTACTGAAGTTCGAGGACGGCTCGGCGGTGGGGCGGTCGCCCGTGGTGGCCTACGGACGACCGGTGTCCGACCCCAGGCAGCTCCGTATCCTGGAACTCCGCTATGGCATCGTTCGGGCCCAGGCGCTCGCACCCCGTGAATCGACGGCCTTCATCGAACAACTGCTGGGGGATACATGACCGACACCGATGGACTCGACTGGTTCAAGAGCAGTTACAGCAGCGGCAGTGAAGGTGACTCCTGCGTCGAGATGGCCACGTCTCCCACCACAGTCCACGTCCGCGACTCCAAGCACCTGAACGGCCCCCGGCTCGCACTGGAGCCGGAGGCCTGGGGCGCGTTCCTGCCGTTCGCCGCCGAGGGCCGAGGCTAGGCCGGCCGGCGGGAGCGGGTCACTCCGAGCCGAGCGTCCGCAGGTATTCCCGCAGCAGCGAGAACAGTACCCCTACTGCCTCTTGATGCCGTTCAGGAGAGAACGAGCGCACGTCGGGCACCCTCAATGCCGGATCCACTTCGCACAGCACCAACCCCCACCACGTCAGTTCATTGCTGCCGGTCCGGCGCTCGGCCAGCCAGGCGCGGAATTCCTTCATCGTGGCAGACTCCGAGCACATTTCGAACCCGTCCAGAAAGGCACAGGCCTCACTGAACGAACGGGCCGTCGTGCACATTCCGATGCGGCGCTCAAGGATGTCGAGTACTTCCTGAAGCTTGGCCACAGATACTGTCCGCCAGTCTCAACGACTTGAGTGATGAGGGCCGAGTCATCGTCCTCGGGGTGCGACTGTGCGACCATTCGGTCTGCCCACCGGGCGTGTCACCCGGTGGGCAGACCGAGGCCTATGCCCGTTTTCTCAGGCGGCCGGACGGTTCGTGAATTCTTCCACGAGGTCAAGTGTCAGGTCTGCCAGGTCGCCCTCCACCTCGTGGGGAATGAGGTCGATAGGCGTGTTCCCGTCGAGGATGTCCGGCACTTTGGTCGAGGCGATCACGTACGCCCAATGGACACTCGAACGGCTGCCGAGGATCCTTCCGCAGACCCAGTCCTGGAACCCACGCAGCGGAGAGTCCTCGAGCGCGGTGCAGAACCCCTCGATGAAGGCCACCATCGTCGAGAACCGGTCGTCCATCAGATACATGCGACGCCGATTCCGCAGATGGAAGCAGAGTTCTTCAATTCCCATCATCTACCCCAAGTCAGGACGCGCGTCGAGGCGAATGTATTCCCAGTATTGCCATTGTTGGCGATACGCGTCCAGGTCCATGCCTTCCGAACCAGTGAACGCGTCGTACGCTCGACCGTCCTTGACCACCACGAAGTGGTTGTGCCACTGACCATGAGGGTCGCGCTTGGACGGGCCCAGCCGTGCTCCCAAGGAGTCCTTCATCTCGTAAACTTCCCCGCCGACCTTGCCTTTGATGACCTCGGCACACTCCAAGCAGTTGCTCTGGGTGGGTACAGGCCAGCCGTTCGAGTCGATCTGCGGGCTTCCCGAACGGGGAGTTCCCTCAGCCTCACGCAAGGCTTGTCCCAGACCGTTGCTGAAGCGGCCGATGCCGTCGGTGATTCCGTAGATTCCAGCGCCGGCCATCCCGGTGCCGACGACGATCGCCGGTGCTCCCTCGAGGCAGCCGATGATGGTCAGGCACAGACCTCCGCCCGCGACGTCGACCGTGGCGCCCGACTCGACGCCGAAGATGCCGGCGCCGGTCTCGAACAGACCTTGCCAGATATCGGAGTTACTGAGGATCGCCTGGCCGTAGTCGCCGATCGTGTTGACGGTGTCCTTGAGCCAGCCCGGCACCCAACTGCCATCGTCATCCTTTTGGCTCTGTTGCTGCTGCTCCTCGTACCACCGTCGCAACTGCGCCTGGGCCTGCTGCCGCTTGGCGATTTCCGCATGGAGCGCCTCGTTGGCCGCTTGCTGGGCGGCGGTGGCGTCCTTGCCCGCCGCGAGGGCCGAGGCGCGGGCCTGCTGGGCTGCCGTGCGGGCCGAGTCGGCGGAGCCGCGCGCGGCGGTGGCGGAGTACTGGGCCTGGGCGGCGGAGGTGACGGCCGCGGCCGCCGCGTTCTCGGCGTCCTGCTGAGCGTTGCGGGCGGTCCTGGCCGATGCCGCGGCGTCCTTGGCGGACTGCTCGGCCCGGGTGGCGTAGCCGTCGGCCTGGGTCGCGTACTTCTTGGCGTCGCCGGCCGCTTGATCGGCCTGCTTGGCGTAGCCGGCGGCTTCGGCTGCCGCCTTGGCCGCGGTGGCCGCCGCCTTGCCCGCCTCGGCCGCGTTCTTCTGCGCGGTGGCGGCCACACTGGCGGCCTGCGCGATCAGCTGCTGGATCTGGGCCTCGTGCGTGGCGCCGAGCTGGTCCTGGCGCTGCGCCTTGTACTGGCCGACGGTGATGAAGAGGTGGAGCAGGGCGGAGGGCCCCTCCAGGGCGATCCGCGCCGCCGCCTTGACCTGCGGGCCGCTGTCGCTGTTGTGGGGGTCGGCGAGCTGGGCGGCGCGCACGCGTTCGTCCTGGGTGCGCGCCTGGGCGTCGTCGGTGGTGATGAACTGACGCAGGGCGTCCGTGGTGTCGGTGTTCAGTGCGGTGCGGCCGCCCTGCTGTTCGACCGGTCCGGCACTGGCGATGGTCCGGGCGACGTACAGGCGCATGTCCTGCTTCATGGCCTCGTACTGACCGGTGGCGAGGAAGGCGCTCACCGTGGCGTCGTCGCCGTCCAGCGCCTTGGCGGCGGCGGCGCGGACATCGGCCGATCCGGCGGCTTCCGCGAGGTGTTCGACGTCCTGACGGTCGTCCTGGGCGCTCGCTTCCTGGCGGTCGGTGCGGATGTAGGCGGTGATGTCCTGGTCGGAGCCCGCCAGGGCCACAAGTGCTGCGGACTGGCTCCAGGCGCGGCCGGTCCTCGCCGTCGCCAGGGCCACCTTGCGGGCTTCGGGAGCGATCCGGGCGGGGTCCGCGCCGGGCTGGGCCGCCTGGTCGGCGAGCCTGGCCGCCTCGGCCTTCCGATCCTTGGCCTGCTGGGCCGCGGCCTGCTGTGCGGCGGTGCGCTGGTCCTCCTGGGCCTTGAGGTCCTGGGCGCGGCCGATGGCCTCGTTGGTACGCGCCGTCAGCTGCTCGGCGTCGATGCGGACGGCGAGGTCGTGCACTTTCTGTGCCTTGGCGACGGCGGCACCGGCGGCGTCGGCGTCCTTCTTGGCCTCCTGGGCGTGCGCGGCGGACTGTTTGGCGGCGGTCGCCGCCTGCCCGGCGTGGGCGGCGGCGTCATCGGCCGCCTTGGCCGCGTTCTCGGCATGGGTGGCCGCGTCGTTCGCCGCGTCACGCGCCTCACCGGCATCGGTGGCGGCCTCATTCGCCAGCGATTCGGCGGCGTCGGCGGCACGGGCGGCTTCCCGGGCGTGCCGGTGCGCGCTGGCCGCGGCGCTCTGCGCTTCGGCGGAGTGGGCGCCGGCCTCGTCGGCCAGGGTGTTGGCCCGGTCGGCCGCGTTGGCGGCATCGGTGGCGTCACTGCCGGCGCCGCTGGCTGCCTTCGCCGCGTCGGCGGCCTGGGCGGCGGCGGTGTGGGCCGAGTCCGCGGCCTGGGCGGCGGCGTGGGCTCCCGCGGCGGCGTCGCGGGCCTGCTGGGCCGCCTTGCGCGCGGCACCCGCCTGGCCGGCGTCGACGGCCGCGTTCGCGGCGGCGTCCCGTGCCTGGGACGCGGCCTGGGCGGCACCGTCGGCGGCGGCGGCGGCCGCGGAGGCGGCGTTGGCGGCGACCCGCGCCGCGTCGGTGGCGGCGTCGGCCGCGTCGATCGCGGTCTGCGCGGCGGTCGCGGCCTGCTTCGCCGCACTCGCCGCCCGGGCGGCCGCGGCGGCCGCGTGCTGGGTGTCCTTGTGCGCGGCCTCGGTCTCGGCCTCGGCCTTCTGCGCCGCCGCCTTCGCCAGCTTCGCCGCGGTCACGGCCCGCGCGGAGGCGTCCTTGGCGGCCTGGGTCTGCTGCCCGGCCAGCTTGCCCGCCTTGGCCGCCTGGTCGGCCAACTGCGCGACAGTGGCGTGCTCCTGGTCGTGGGCACGGGACACATACTGCCCGACCTGCAGGAACTCGTGGATGTCGTCGGCGGTGCCGTTGATCGCGATACGGCCGGCCGCCTGGACGTTCGGCCCGCCGGCCGCGATGATCTGGGCGACCTCGACCCGCTCGTCCTGTTCCCGGTCGGTGTACTGGTCGTTGTCCAGGAACCTTTTGATGTCCTGGGCGGTGCCGTTGAGCGCGGCGCGTCCCGCCTTCTGCACCTCGGGGCCGCCCGTGTCGATGATCTGGGCGACGCGGACCCGCTGGTCCTGCTCAAGAGGTGCCTTCCAGCCGTCCTTCAGGAACGCCTTCAGGTCGTCCGGCGTCCCGTCGAGCGCCTTGCGGGCGGCGTCCTGAAGGCTCAGACCGCCGACACTGGCGTACTGGGCGACGGCCACCCGTTCGTCCTGGACAGCGATGTCGGAGGCCTGGGCGAGGAAATTCCTGACGTCGTCGTCACCGCCGACGAGGGCGACCTCGGCGGCGGCCCGCACACCGGGGCCGCCCGTCTCCCACAGGCGGACCACTTTGGCGCGGTCGGTGTCCGGGAGGGCACCGGAGATACCGGTGCCCGTGGGGCCGGTTCCGTCTGCTCTGGCCGGGGAGGGAGCGGGGCCCAGCAGGCCCAGTACGAGCGCGGCGGGCAGCAGGCCCAGGCTCAGCACGCGTACCGCGCGCCGAGCCCCTGCTGCCACGCGCCGTGGGCGTCGTGGATGTGTCACTGCGGACTCGATTCGTTCCATCGGATGGGGGGTGGTGCACCGCTCGTCCGTACCGCTGGGGCCGTTCGGCTCCCGGGCAGGGCGGTGCCGGGGGTGGCTCCCGGCCGGCCGGGAGCCACCCCTTGGAAAGCCGCGTGGAGGTGCGTCAGTTGGCGGGTGCGAGCCGGACCTCGGTGTGGAGGCCCTTGGCGTCGACGCCGGTGAAGTAGCTGACGTGTCCGTCGTTCCAGCGGACGAGGATG
>NZ_BMVJ01000006.1:395516-398446 GCF_014650655.1 Streptomyces anandii JCM 4720 | reverse complement strand
CAGGAACGAACTCATCGGCGGATGATTCGCCGGGAACCCGTACGACGCCGGATGCTCCGACAGCTTCGCCAGCCGCAGCGGCTCCGGATGCCGGATCAGCTCGCCCAGGATCCCGTGCCCCTCCGGGTACGGGCCGATCTCCCTGATCACGTCCTCGTCGACGCCGATGGTGTGGAAGGCCGACAGCCGCCTGCCGTCCGGGCCGATCACGCCGAGCGCCGCGTACCGGGCGTCGACGAGGGTGGCCGCGGCGTCCACGATGCTGTAGAGCACGTGTTCCAGGTCCAGTTCGCGGCCGACGGAGAGCACCGCCTCCAGCAGGCTGTGCACCCGGTCCCGGGTGCCTCGGGCCGCGTCCAGGCGCGCCTGGAGTTCCTCCAGCAGCTCGTCCAGGCGCAGCTGCGGAAGCCGCATGCGCGCCTCCCCCGACTCCTCGGAGCTTCCCACCGACGTTCCTCCAAGCCCCTCTGACGTGCCCAGAGCCGCACCTCTGCGGTATTGCTCGGTAGTCACACTAACCGGTACGGCGGAAGGACGGCATGGGTACGGCCCGGGAGCACCGCGGTCTGCGGCGCGCCCGGGTGGGCGGTGGGACCACCGGGACCGTGCGGCCCGGTGGCCGGCGGGGCCGCCCGGGGTTCAGCGGCCGGGGCGGGCTGGGGTCAGTGGCTGTCGCCCCGCAGCCGGTCGCGGGCCTGGGTGGCGATGACGGCGGCCTGGATCCTGCGCTCCACGCCGAGCTTGGCGAGCAGCCGCGAGATGTGGTTCTTGACCGTCTTCTCGGCCAGGTAGAGGCGCTGGCCGATCTGCCGGTTGGTCAGCCCCTCGCCGATCAGGGCGAGGATCTCCCGCTCCCGGTCGGTCAGGCCGGGCAGCGCGTCCGGCTCCTCCTCCTGCTGCTGGCCGCCGCGCAGCCGGGCCATCAGCTTGGTGGTGGCGCTCGGGTCGAGCAGCGACTGGCCGCGGGCGACGGTGCGCACCGCGGAGACCAGGTCGGAGCCCTGGATCTGCTTCAGCACGTAGCCGGAGGCGCCCGCCATGATCGAGTCCAGCAGCGCCTCCTCGTCGTCGAAGGAGGTGAGCATCAGGCAGGCCAGCTCCGGCAGACGGGAGCGCAGCTCGCGGCAGACGGTCACGCCGTCGCCGTCCGGCAGGCGCACGTCGAGCACGGCCACGTCGGGGCGCAGCGCCGGGACGCGCACGAGCGCCTGCTCGGCGGTGGCGGCCTCACCGACCACCGTGATGTCCGCTTCGTCGTTCAGCAGGTCGTGCACCCCGCGCCGTACCACCTCGTGGTCGTCGAGGAGGAAGACCCGGATCGGGGTCTCGGGGCCGGCCTGCTCACGGTCCGCCATCGGTCGCTCTCCTTGTGCTTCTGTGTTCGATCGCCAGGGGGAATCCTTCCCCGGAACGGGGACTCAAGGCCAGGGCCTGTCGGCCCTGTTTCCAGCTTTCCACGCCGGGGCGGGCAGGTGTGACCTATGACCTGCGCAATTGCAAAATTCTGCAACTGCATACATTCTATATCTGTCTGTTCTGTACGGCCGGAGAGAAAGCCGAGGCCACCGCGCGATGACGTCCCCACTCAGCCGGGCAGGGTCCCGGCTCGTGTCCCTGCTGCCCTCCCGGGCCGAACTGGCGGGGATGGGCCGCAGCCCGCGCCGGGATCTGCTCGCCGGCCTGACCGTGGCCGTCGTCGCCCTGCCCCTCGCCCTGGGGTTCGGCGTGTCCTCCGGGCTCGGCGCCGGGGCGGGCCTGGCGACGGCGGTGGTCGCGGGCGCGCTCGCCGCGCTGTTCGGCGGCTCCGACCTCCAGGTCTCGGGGCCCACGGGCGCGATGACGGTGGTGCTGGTGCCCATCGTCGGCCGCTACGGCCCGTCCGGGGTGCTCACGGTGGGGCTGATGGCCGGGCTGATGCTGATCGCGCTGGCGGCGCTGCGGGCCGGGAAGTACATGCGCTACGTGCCCGCCCCCGTGGTGGAGGGGTTCACCCTCGGCATCGCCTGCGTCATCGGGCTCCAGCAGGTGCCGAACGCGCTGGGCGTGCCGAAGCCCGAGGGCGACCGGGTGCTGGTCGTCGCCTGGCGCGCGCTGGAGGCCTTCGTACGGCACCCGAACTGGACGGCGCTGCTGTGCGCCCTGGCGGTGGCGGCCGTGATGCTGGCCGGTGCGCGGTGGCGGCCGACCGTGCCGTTCTCCATCGTGGCCGTTCTCGCGGCGACCGTGGTGGTGCAGGCGGCCGGGCTGAAGGGCGCGCGGCCGATCGGCGACCTGCCCGCCGGGCTGCCCTCGCCCTCGCTCGGCTTCCTGCACCCCGGCGCGCTCGGCTCGATGCTCGCCCCGGCGGTGGCGGTCGCCGCGCTGGCCGCGCTGGAGTCCCTGCTCTCGGCCTCGGTCGCGGACGGGATGACCGTGGGCCGCCGGCACGACCCGGACCGCGAACTGTTCGGGCAGGGCCTGGCCAACATCGCGGCGCCGCTGTTCGGCGGGGTGCCCGCGACCGGCGCCATCGCCCGGACCGCCGTCAACGTGCGCACGGGAGCCGGCTCGCGGCTGGCCGCCCTCGCGCACGCGGCCGTGCTCGCGGTGATCGTGTTCGCCGCCGCGCCGCTGGTCTCCCGCATTCCGCTGGCCGCGCTCGCGGGCGTCCTGCTGGCCACCGCGGTGCGCATGGTGGAGGTGGGCTCACTGCGGGCCATGGCGCGGGCGACCCGCTCGGACGCGGCGATCCTCGCGCTGACCGCACTGGCCACGCTCGCCCTCGACCTCGTCTACGCCGTCGTCATCGGCTTGCTGGTGGCGGGCGCCCTCGCGCTGCGCGCCGTGGCCCGGCAGGCCCGTCTCGACCAGGTCCCGCTCGACCGCGGCGACCACAGTGCCGAGGAGCACGCCCTGCTCGCGGAGCACATCGTCGCCTACCGCCTCGACGG
>NZ_BMVJ01000006.1:389265-395491 GCF_014650655.1 Streptomyces anandii JCM 4720 | reverse complement strand
GCCGCTGTTCTTCGCCGCCGCCCACCGCTTCCTGCTGGAGCTGACCGAGGTGGCCGACGTGCGGGTGGTGATCCTGCGCATGTCCCGGGTCTCCACCGTGGACGCCACCGGCGCCCTCGTCCTGAAGGACGCGGTGGAGAAGCTGAACCGGCGCGGCATCGCCGTGCTCGCCTCGGGCATCCGCGCCGGCCAGCGGCGGGTCCTGGACTCCGTGGGCGTGCTCGGCCTGCTGCACCGCGAGGGCGGCGAGTACGCGACAACTCCGGAGGCGATCGGGGCGGCCCACCGCCTGCTGGCGAGGGAGGGAGTGGTGGGGCCGGCCGGTCCCGCGCCGCCCGCCCACGGAATTGCACATCTGCGCAATTCTTGATGTTGTTACTGCCTGCCGCGACGCACAGCAGAGCCGGGTCGAGCCGGCGGAGCCGGGACGAAGCATGGTGACCACGCCGCTGTACCAACTGAAGGCCGAGTTCTTCAAGACGCTCGGCCATCCCGCGCGCATCCGCGTCCTGGAGCTGCTGAGCGAGCGCGAGCACGCGGTCGCCGAGATGCTGCCCGAGGTCGGCATCGAACCCGCCGCGCTCTCCCAGCAGTTGGCGGTGCTGCGCCGGTCCGGCCTGGTGGTCACCCGCAAGGAGGGCTCCACGGTCTACTACTCGCTGACCGACCCGCACGTGGCGGAACTGCTGCGGGTGGCCCGCACGATCCTCTCCGGCGTACTGGCCGGGCAGGCCGAGCTCCTGGCCGACCTGCGGGCGGCCCAGGGCGGACCGTCGTAACTCCGGCTCGGCGCACGACGGCCGGGGCCCCACCGCGTTCGCGGTGGGGCCCCGGTGGTGGCCGGCCGTGCGGTCACCGCAGCCAGCGGTTGCGGCTGACGAAGGGCAGGCGGGCCCAGATCCGGCCCAGTCCCCAGGTGGCGCCGGCGCCGGCGGCCGCGAGGGCGATCAGGGCGACGGCGTAGATGACGTGGTAGTCGGCGAAGGGGTTCGTCGACATGCTCGGCGTGCCGTCGGCGAGGTGCTTGGCGGGCGGCCACTCGGCCATCCACATCAGCGCCATCATCGCGGTGCCGCCCACCGCGGCGAGCCGCAGCCCGATGCCCGCGATCAGCGCGACGCCTATGCCGAGGAGGCCGAGCATGAACAGCCAGTCGGCCCAGGTGTCGCCGGCCCAGGAGTGGAAGGTGCCCTTCATCGGTCCGGCGGCGACCGAGCTGAGGAAGCCCTTGGTCGGCGAGCCGCCGTCGATCCAGCCCTTGCCGGAGGGGGTGGCGTAGCCGAAGCCGAACGTCTTGTCGAGGAACGCCCACAGGAAGACGAACCCGAGCAGAATCCGCAGCCCGGCCAGGGCGTGGGCGCCGGCCGTGGCCGTCGCGGTCGCCTCGGAGGCCGCGGCGGTGGGGCCGGAGGCCGATCCGGTGCGGCGCGGGAACGACAGGTGGAAGCCGACGTGACGGTGGGAGTGGTCCTGCACGGCCATGATGTTCATCCCTCTCATGGGATCTCGCGGGGTTGTTGGTCGCTCTCGGTGCGTTACCAATGTCCCGCTGCGGCGACCGGGTGCGCAGGGGCTGCGCGGCCCGGCCGCCGGGGCCGAACGTCCTTGTTTCAAGTACCCGTTCAGCCGTTCCAGGACCAGTCGGCCACCTCGGGCAGGTCCACGCCGTGCTCGCGGATGTAGGCGTGGTGGCGCAGCCGGACGTCCTCCATGCGCTGGCGGACGGCGGCGGCGCGCACCGCGAGCCCGGGCACGCGGTCGATGACGTCCATCACCAGCCGGTAGCGGTCCAGGTCGTTGCCCACCACCATGTCGAACGGCGTGGTGGTCGTGCCGATCTCCTTGTAGCCGCGCACGTGCAGGTGGCGGTGGCCGGTGCGCCGGTAGGAGAGGCGGTGGATGAGCCAGGGGTAGCCGTGGTAGGCGAAGATGACCGGCTTGTCGGCGGTGAACAGGCCGTCGAACTCGAAGTCGGTCATGCCGTGCGGGTGTTCCTCGCTGGGCATCAGCCGGGCGATGTCGACGACGTTCACCACCCGCACCGCCAGTTCGGGCAGGTGCCGGCGCAGCAACTGGGCGGCGGCCAGCACCTCCTGGGTGGGCACGTCACCGGCGCAGGCCAGCACCACGTCGGGTTCCCGGCTGCCGTCCTCGGTGCCGGCCCAGTCCCACACCCCGGCGCCGCGGGCGCAGTGCACCGTGGCCTGCTCCATGGAGAGCCAGTCGAAGCAGGGCTGCTTGCCGGCGACGACCACGTTGACGTAGTCCCGGCTGCGCAGCGCGTGGTCGGCCACGGACAGCAGGGTGTTGGCGTCGGGCGGGAAGTACACCCGCACCGCCTCGGGGCTCTTGTTGAGGATGTGGTCGACGAAGCCGGGGTCCTGGTGGGAGAAGCCGTTGTGGTCCTGGCGCCACACGTGCGAGGTGAGCAGGTAGTTGAGGGAGGCGATGGGCGCGCGCCAGGGCAGCCGGCGGGTGGTGCGCAGCCACTTGATGTGCTGGTTGACCATCGAGTCGACGATGTGCACGAACGCCTCGTAGCAGGAGAACAGCCCGTGCCGGCCGGTGAGGAGATAGCCCTCCAGCCAGCCCTGGCAGGTGTGTTCGGAGAGGATCTCCATCACCCGCCCGTGCCGGTCGAGGTGTTCGTCGACGTCGAGGGTCCGCGCCTGCCAGGCCTTGCCGCTGGCCGCGTAGACGGCCTGGAGACGGTTGGAGGCGGTCTCGTCGGGGCCGACCAGGCGGAAGTCGCGCCGCCCGGCGGTGGCCGCCATGACGTCCTCCAGCAACTCACCGAGGACACGGGTGGGTTCGTGCAGGGTCGCGCCGGGCTTGTCGACCTCGACGGCGTACTTCTCCAGCGGCGGCAGGGGCAGTTCACGCAGGAGCAGGCCGCCGTTGGCGTGCGGGGTGGCGCCCAGGCGCCGGGTGCCGGACGGGACGCAGGCGAGCACCTCGGGGCGCGGGGCGCCGTGCTCGTCGAACAGCTCCGCGGGCCGGTAGGAGCGCAGCCACGCCTCCAGTTGGCGCAGGTGCTCGGGGTTGTCCCGTACGGCGGCCAGCGGGACCTGGTGGGCGCGCCAGGTGCCCTCCACGGGCAGGCCGTCGACCTCGGCGGGGCCGGTCCAGCCCTTCGGGGTGCGCAGCACGATCACCGGCCAGCGCGGCCGCTCGGTGGCGCCCTCCTCGCGGGCGGCGCGCTGGATCGCGGCGATGCGGTCCAGCGCGGTGTCCATGGCGGCGGCCATGGCGCGGTGCACGGCGGCCGGCTCGTCGCCGGTGACGTGGATCGGGTCGTGGCCGTATCCCTTGAGGAGGTCGTCGAGTTCGGCCTCGGGGACCCGGGCCAGCACGGTCGGGTTGGCGATCTTGTAGCCGTTGAGGTGCAGGATCGGCAGGACGGCGCCGTCGTCCACCGGGTCGAGGAACTTGTTGGAGTGCCAGGATGCGGCCAGCGGGCCGGTCTCCGCCTCGCCGTCGCCGATCACGCAGGCCACGACCAGGCCGGGGTTGTCGAGCGCGGCGCCGTAGGCGTGCGAGAGGGCGTAGCCGAGCTCGCCGCCCTCGTGGATGGAGCCGGGCGTCTCGGGCGCCACGTGGCTCGGCACCCCGCCGGGGAAGGAGAACTGCTTGAACAGCCGGCCCATGCCGTGCGCGTCGCGGGTGACGTCGGGATAGGTCTCGGTGTACGAGCCCTCCAGCCAGGAGTTGGCGAGGACGGCGGGCCCGCCGTGACCGGGGCCCCAGATGCACAGGGCGTCCAGATCACGGGCTTTGATCACCCGGTTGAGGTGGGTGTGGACCAGGTTCAGACCGGGTGAGGTGCCCCAGTGGCCGAGCAGGCGCGGCTTGACGTGCTCCGGCCGCAGCGGCTCGGTCAGCAGGGGGTTGTCCATCAGGTAGATCTGGCCGACGGCGAGGTAGTTCGCGGCGCGCCAGTGCGCGTCCAGCGTGGCGAGTTCCTCGTCCGTGAGCCCGGCGGGCGCCTGCTGGGGGTCGACGGGCATCGGGATTCCTTCCGGGTCGGAAAGCGGCGGTGGTGCGGTGAGAGGCGGGCGCGGGCGCGGGGGCCGCCGCGTGCGCGTCGGGCCGGCGGCACACCACTCCACCCTCCAGTGGGCGCCCGGGTACCCGACAGAGCCGTTCGGGTCACGCTCGAGAACACGGCCTCACTGGGCGGCGAGGCCGTGGGCGCGGAACTGGTCGCGGACCCGTTCGACGAGGGCCGCGTCCGGCACCGGGTTGTCCTTCAGCGGGAAGGGGATTCCCAGTGCCTCGTACTTGGGCGCGCCGAGCTTGTGGAACGGCAGGATGTCGACCCGTTCCACGCCGTCCAGGCCGGACACGAAGCGGGCCAGTCCGTCCACCGCGCGCTCCTCGTCGGTCCAGCCGGGGACGAGCACGTAGCGGATCCACACCCGCTTGCCGAGCCGGGCCAGGCGGGTGGCGAAGTTGAGCGTGGGCGTCAGCTCACCGCCGGTGAGCCTGCGGTAAGTGGCTACGTCGAAGGACTTGATGTCCAGCAGCACCAGGTCGGTGCCGGCCAGCAGCTCGTCCGTGGCGCGGGCGCCGAGGAAGCCGGAGGTGTCCAGCGCGGTGTGCAGCCCGGCCTCCCTGCACCGGCGCAGGACGGCGCCGGTGAAGGCCGGCTGGAGGAGGGGCTCGCCGCCGGTGACGGTGACCCCTCCCCCCGCCGTGGTGATGAACGGACGGTACTTCTCGATCTCCGTCATCACCTCGTCGACGGTGGCCCGCCGGCCGTCCCGCATGTGCCAGGTGTCGGGGTTGGCGCAGTACAGGCAGCGCAGCGGGCAGCCGCTGACGAAGAGGACGAACCGGGTCCCGGGACCGTCCACGCCGGTGGACAGGTCCCAGGAGTGGACCCGGCCCGTGACCGGGGCCGGGCCCGCGGCGGCCGGGGCCCGCGTCACGTCGGCCGCGGTGGTCGCGGTCGCCGGGATGGCCGGGATGCTCGGGGGCGTCGTGGTGGTCACGGCTCTCACAGCGATCCGTGGAAGGTGCGGCTGATCACGTCGAGCTGCTGCTCGCGGGTCAGCCGGACGAAGTTGACGGCGTACCCGGAGACCCGGATGGTCAGCTCCGGGTACTTCTCCGGGTGCTCCATGGCGTCCTCCAGCACCTCCCGGTTCAGCACGTTGACGTTCATGTGGAAGCCGCCGGCCGACGTGTAGGCGTCGAGGATGCCCACCAGGTTGCCCGCGCGGTCCGCCGGGACGTGGCCGAGACCCTCCGGGGTGATGGTCGTCGTCAGCGAGATGCCGTCACTGGCCTGCTCGTACGGCAGCTTCGCCACCGACAGCGCCGAGGCGGCGACGCCGTGCCGGTCGCGGCCGTTCATCGGGTTGGCGCCCGGGGCGAAGGGCGCTCCGGCACGGCGGCCGTCGGGGGTGTTGCCGGTGTGCTTGCCGTAGACCACGTTGGAGGTGATCGTCAGCACCGACTGGGTGTGCTCGGCGTCCCGGTACGTGGGGTGCCTGCGCACCTTCGCCATGAACGACTCGACCAGTCCCACGGCGAGCCGGTCCGCGCGGTCGTCGTTGTTGCCGTACGCCGGGAAGCCGCCCTCGACCTCGTAGTCCACCGCGAGGCCCGTGTCGTCGCGGATCACCTTCACCCGCGCGTACTTGACGGCGGACAGGCTGTCCGCGGCCACCGACAGGCCGGCGATGCCGCACGCCATGAAGCGGTGCACGGGGTAGTCGTGCAGCGCCATCTCCAGGCGCTCGTAGGCGTACTTGTCGTGCATGTAGTGGATGACGTTGAGCGCGTCCACGTAGGTCCCCGCCAGCCAGTCAAGCATGCGGTCGTACGCCGCCGACAGCTCCTCGTAGTCCAGGTACTCGCCGGTCAGCGCCGGCGCGGGCGGGGCGACCTGCTCGCCGCTGATCTCGTCCCGGCCGCCGTTGATCGCGTACAGCAGGGCCTTGGCGAGGTTGACGCGGGCGCCGAAGAACTGCATCTGCCGTCCGACCGCCATCGCCGACACACAGCAGGCGATCGCGGTGTCGTCGCCGGTGCGCGGGCGCATCAGGTCGTCGGACTCGTACTGCACGGCGCTGGTGTCGATGGAGACCTGGGCGCAGAACTTCTTGAACCCCTCGGGCAGCCTCGGCGACCACAGGACGGTCAGGTTGGGCTCGGGGGCCGGGCCGAGGTCGTAGAGGGTCTGCAGGAAGCGGAAGGACGTGCGGGTGACCAGGGTGCG
>NZ_BMVJ01000006.1:385129-389231 GCF_014650655.1 Streptomyces anandii JCM 4720 | reverse complement strand
GCCGTCGCTGCCGACGCCGCCGATGGACTCCGTGACCCAGGTCGGGTCGCCCGAGAACAGGGCGTCGTACTCCGGCGTGCGCAGGAACCGCACGATCCGCAGCTTGATCACGAAGTCGTCGATGAGCTCCTGGGCGCGGGACTCGTCGACGGTCCCCTCGTCCAGGTCGCGCTGGAGGTAGACGTCGAGGAAGGTCGAGGTGCGTCCCAGCGACATCGCGGCGCCGTTCTGCTCCTTCACGGCGGCGAGATAGCCGAGGTAGAGCCACTGCACGGCCTCGTGCGCGGTGGCGGCGGGGCGGGTGACGTCGCAGCCGTAGGAGGCCGCCATGCGGGCCAGCTCGCCCAGGGCGCGGATCTGCTCGGCGATCTCCTCGCGGTCCCGGATGACGTGCTCGGTGGAGGGGCGGGCGTCCAGCAGGGCCTTGTCGGCGAGCTTGCCCTCGATCAGCCGGTCCGTGCCGTACAGGGCCACGCGCCGGTAGTCGCCGATGATCCGGCCGCGGCCGTAGGCGTCGGGCAGGCCGGTGATGATGCCGGCCTTGCGGGCGGCGCGCATCTGGGCGGTGTAGGCGTCGAAGACACCGTCGTTGTGGGTCTTGCGGTAGGTGCCGAACACCTTGGTGACGAACGGGTCGGGCTCGTAGCCGTACGCCTTCAGCCCGTTCTCCACCATCCGCAGCCCGCCGTTCGGCATGATCGCGCGCTTGAGCGGGGCGTCGGTCTGCAGGCCGACGATCAGCTCGCGGTCGCGGTCGATGTAGCCCGGGGCGTGCGAGGTGATCGTCGAGGGGGTCGCGGCGTCGACGTCGTGGATTCCCTTGCGGCGCTCCTCCGGGAAGAGCGAGCTGACCTTCTTCCACACGGCCGTCGTCCGGTCCGTGGGGCCGGCCAGGAAGCTCGCGTCGCCCTCGTACGGGGTGTAGTTGGCCTGCACGAAGTCGCGGACGTCGATGCGCTCGCGCCACGTGGTCCCGGCGAAGTTCCGCCAGGCGCCTGCCTCGTGGGCGGCCTCGGTGCCGTTGCTGCCGGCTGTCACCGTCGCGGTCATCACGGGTCCTCTCCTGTGCTTGTGTCCCACCGACCAGCCTGGTCCTGCCGGGCCGGGGCGGGGAGTGCCGGACAGGGCAGGGCACCCTTCCCTTCCGGCCTGGCGTGGGGGGACTTTGGTCCCGCCGGGACGGGACCGGTCAGCCGACCGTCAGGTCGGGGCGGATCAAAGTGCCCGCGCGGCCGTGGACTATTTCGTAGGCCGCGTCCAGGGCGCCGATGGCGGCGAGACCGCCGGTGCGTTCCACGAAGCGGGCGCAGGCCTCCGCCTTGGGGCCCATGGAGCCGGCCGCGTAACCGGAGCGGCGCAGGTCCTCCGGCGTGGCGTCCACGACCGGACGCTGGTCGGGGGTGCCGTAGCCGCTGTAGACGCACGGCACGTCGGTGAGGATGAGCAGGAAGTCGGCCTTGAGGTCCTCGGCGAGCAGCGCGGCCGTGAGGTCCTTGTCGACGACCGCCTCCACGCCGGTGAGGGCGCCGCTGTCGCGGTCGGCCGTCACCGGTACGCCTCCGCCGCCCGCGCAGATGACCAGCGTGCCCGTCTCGAGCAGGTCGTGCACGGTGTCGGTCTCCACGATCCGCTCGGGCGCGGGGGAGGGCACCACACGGCGCCAGCCCGTGGTGTCCCGGGCGATGTGCCAGCCGCGCCGCTGGGCCAGCGAACGGGCGGCCTCCCGTGAGTAGACCTGGCCGACGAACTTGGTGGGCCGGCCGAAGGCGGGGTCGTCCGGCCGCACGACGGTGTGGGTGACCAGGGCGGCGACACGGCGGCCCGGCAGGGCGTTGTGCAGGGTGCGGACCAGCAGGGAGCCGATCATGCCCTCGGTCTGGGCGCCGAGCAGGTCCAGCGGGTAGGGCGCGCTGAGCGCGGGGTCGGCGGCGCTCTCCATGGCGAGCAGGCCGATCTGGGGGCCGTTGCCGTGGGTGACGACGACCTCGTGCTCGTGGGCGAGGGTGGCGATCGCGGTGGCGACCCGCTCGATGTTGGCCTGCTGGACGTCGGCGTCGGGGCGTTCGCCCCGGTGCAGGAGGGCGTTGCCGCCGAGGGCGACGACGATGCGCATGGTTCAGTCCTCCAGGGTGGCGACGAGGACGGCCTTGATGGTGTGCAGCCGGTTCTCGGCCTGGTCGAAGACGATCGAGGCGGGCGAGGAGAACACCTCGTCGGTGACCTCCAGCCCGTCCAGGCCGTGGGCGTCGAGCAGGTCCCGGCCCAGGCGGGTGCGGTGGTCGTGCAGGGCCGGCAGGCAGTGCATGAACCTGACGTCCGGGTTGCCGGTGGCGGCGACGGTCTTCGCGTTGACCTGGTAGGGCAGCAGCAGGTCGATCCGCTCGTGCCAGGTCTCGGCGGGCTCGCCCATGGAGACCCACACGTCGGTGTAGAGGAAGTCCGTGCCGCGAACGGCGCTCTCGGCGTCCTCGGTGAGCGTGATCCGCGCGCCGCTGCGCTCGGCGGCCGTCCGGCACGCGGCCACGTGCGCCGGGTCGGGCCACAGCCCGGCGGGGGCGGCGATGCGCACGTCCATGCCGAGCAGCGCGCCCATGGCCAGCAGCGAGTTGCCCATGTTGTTGCGGGCGTCGCCGAGGTAGCAGTACGAGATCTCGCGCAGCGGCTTGGGGCTGTGCTCGCGCATGGTGAACACGTCGCACAGGCTCTGGGTGGGGTGCGAGGTCTCGGTGAGCCCGTTGTAGACGGGGACGCCGGAGCGGGCGGCCAGTTCGGTGACGATCGACTGGGCGGAGCCCCGGTACTCGATGCCGTCGAACATGCGGCCCAGTACGCGGGCGGTGTCGGCGATGGACTCCTTGCTGCCGACGTGGGTGTCGCCCGGGCCGAGGTAGGTGGTGGCGGCACCCTGGTCGGCGGCGGCGACCTCGAAGGCGCAGCGGGTGCGGGTGGAGGTCTTCTCGAAGATCAGCGCGAGGTGACGGCCCGTCAGGCGGGGCTTTTCGGTGCCCGCGCGCCGGGCCGCCTTGAGGGCGGTGGCCAGGTCGAGGAGCCGGTGGATCTCATCGGCGGTGAAGTCGAGTTCGCTCAGGTAGGAGCGGCCACGCAGGTCCGTGCTCGGTGTGCTGTTCTTGGTCATGGCGGGTTCCCTGGAAGGTGTGGTGTCTCAGTCGGTGACGGCGTCGCGTTCCACGGGGCAGCTCATGCAGCGCGGCCCGCCCCGGCCGCGGCCGAGTTCGGCGCCGGCGATGGTGACGACCTCGATGCCCTGCTTGCGCAGGTAGGTGTTGGTGGTGACGTTGCGCTCGTAGCCGACGACCACTCCGGGCGCCAGGGCGAGGAAGTTGCTGCCGTCGTCCCACTGTTCGCGCTCGGCGTTGCGGATGTCCTGGGGCGCGGACAGCATCCGCACCTTGTCCAGGTCGAGCGCCTCGGCGAGCGCGCTGCCCAGGTCGGAGTTGGCGGTGACGTCGAAGCCGGCCACGTGGTCCTCGCCGGGCCGCAGGGTCCACGAGCGCAGCGAGTCCGCGAGGCCCGGGTAGATGGTGAACGCGTCCCGGTCCACCATCGTCAGCACCGTGTCCAGGTGCATGTAGGCGCGGGTCGAGGGGAGTTGGACGGCGATCAGCCGGGTGGCGGTGCCGCCCGCGAAGAGCCGTACGGCCAGGTTCTCCACGGCCTGGGCGGTGGTCCGCTCCCCCATGCCGACCATGACGGCGCCGTTGCCGAGGACGTGCACGTCGCCGCCCTCCAGGGTGCCCCAGGGTCCGTCCAGGACCGGCTCGGGGACCCGGCCGGCGAACAGCGGGTGGAACCGGTAGATCGCCTGGGCGTGCAGACTCTCGCGCCGCCGGGCGGACTTGGCCATGGGGTTGACCGACACCTGGTCGTAGATCCAGCAGGAGTTGTCGCGCGGGAAAAGGTGGTTGGGCAGCGGGGCGAGCGCGAAGTCGTCGGCGTCCAGCGCGTTCCAGACCAGGCTGTGCGGGGTGTTCAGCGGCAGGTCGCTCTTGAGCAGGCCGCCGATCAGGTAGCCGGCGAGGGTCTCGCCGTCCAGTTCGGCGCACAGCCCGCGCACCGGGTCGACCAGGGCCGCGCCGACGGT
>NZ_BMVJ01000006.1:374740-385098 GCF_014650655.1 Streptomyces anandii JCM 4720 | reverse complement strand
GGCCGGGGTGACGACCCGCTCCAGCAGCCAGTCGCGGGCCTCGGGGACCTCCAGGGTCCGGGCCAGCAGATCGGCGAAGTAGTGGACGCGGGCGCCGTGGTCGCGGAGCACCTGGGCGAAGGCGTCGTGCTCCTCTCGGGCGCGCTTGGCCCAGAGGATGTCGTCGAAGAGCAGGGCGTCCACGTTGCGCGGGGTGAGACGGGAGAGTTCGAGTCCGGGCCGGTGAAGGATCACCTGGCGGAGACGGCCGACTTCGGAGTCGACGTGGAAGGTGCTGCTGCTCATGGCTGCTTCCTTGCTGTACGAGGTCTTCGCGGTCGCGTGGGTGTCACGCGGGGCGGTGGTGACCGCTCGGTGCGTGAGGCGAGGGGTGGTGGGCCGGTACCGCGCGGGAATCCTGACTCGGGCCCGCGCGGTCCGGCACAGGTGCCGGTCGTGGTCAGTCGTGGTGGCGCAGGCCGGTGTCGCGCCGGCCCGTCTCGCGGGGGCCGCCCGTGCGGCCGGTCCGCGGACCGGGGACGCGCCGCTTGCCCGTGGGGGCGGTGGTCTCGGGCGCCCGCTCACCACCGGTCGCGGGCGGGTCCTGCGGCCCGGTTCCGGGTCCGGCCGCCGGTGCGGTCGTTGCGGCCCCGGCGTCGCTGCCGGCCGGCGAGGCGGCGCCGTCCCGCTTCAGCCACACGTAGACCGGCAGTCCGAGAAGCAGGACGAACAGGCCGTAGTAGACGGTCTGGTAGCCGCTGCCCTGGATCGACCAGTACGAGAAGGCCATGGCGAGCCCTGCGACGGTCGCGTCGCGCACCAGCGCGCGCCGGCTCAGGCGCTCGCGGTCGCGCACCAGCCAGTACAGCTGGGCGGCGGCGGAGAACAGGTACGGGATCACCGCGGTGAGCACGCTCAGCAGCACGATCTTGGTGAAGACGTCCTCGAAGCTCGTGTAGCTGAACACCGTGATCAGCGAGGCGAGCACGGTCGAGGCGAGGATGCCGAAGACCGGCACGTCCCGCTCGCCGCGCAGCCGGGCGAAGGAACGCGGGAAGAGTCCGTCGCGGGCGGCGGCGTACGGCATCTCGGCGCACAGCATGGTCCAGCCGTTCAGGGCGCCGATGCCGGAGAGGATGGCGGCCACGGCCACCGCGTCACCGGCCCAGCTCCCGCCGAGGATGTTGTTGGCCGCGTCGGTGAACGGCGCCGTGGAGGAGCCGAGGTCGGCGTGCGAGACGGTGCCGAAGACGGCGACGGTGCCGAGGATGTAGATGACGGCGCAGACGAGCGTGCCGTACACGGTGGCGCGCGGCACGTTGCGCTCGGGGTCGCGGACCCGGCCGGCGACGACCGAGGCGGCCTCCAGGCCGAGGTAGCTGAACAGGGCGATGGCGCCCGCGGCCGAGACGGCGCCGGTGGCCGATCGGCCGCTGGCGTTGAACGCGCCGAAGTTGCCGGAGTCGACGAACAGCAGTCCGACGGTGGCCATGAAGACCAGCGGGACGAACTTCAGCACGGTGGTGACGACCTGGAAGGCGCCGGTGTTGCGCGCCCCGGTCAGGTTGACCGCCGCCGGCAGCCACAGTCCGGCCAGCGCGATCACCACCGACCAGGCGGTGCGGTGACCGGTGTTGACGAACACCTCGACGTAGCCGACCCAGGCCACAGCGATGGCCGCGTTGCCCGCCCAGGCCGTGATCCAGTACGACCAGGCGTTGAGGAACCCGGCGAACTCGCCGAACGCCTCACGGGCGTAGACGTACGGCCCGCCGCTCGCCCGGACCCGCTTGGACAGCGCCCCGAACGTCAGGGCCAGGGCGAGCGCGCCGAGGGTGACGACGACGAACGCGACGATGGCGATCGGACCGTAGGGCGCGAGCGCCGAGGGCAGGGCGAAGACGCCGGTGCCGATGATGCTGCCGATGACGAGCGCGGAGGCGGCGGGCAGGCCGAGGGCCGCCCTGGGTTCCTGAGCTCCCCCGTCCTGGGGCTCGGGACCTCTGCTGGTGCGGAACATGGTGGTGCTCCTGTCGGGCCGACTGGGGAAGAAACGATCCGCTGTCGATCCTTCTCAGCGCCGGTGCCCGCGGGGAGCGGCCACAGGTCCCCCACCGGGCCCATTGGTCCCGGACGCGGGGGGCGCGGCGGGGAGCCTTCGGCGGGTCAGCCGCGGGCGCAGGCGTGGCCGTTGAGGGCGAAGTCGCGCGGGGCGGAGTTCGAGCCCTGCCAGGAGCCGATGAAGCCGAAGGAGAGGGTGCCGTCGGCGGGCACGCTCCGGTTGTAGTCGGCGGCGGTGGCGGTGACGCGGGAGCCGTTCTGGGCGACGGTGGCGTCCCACATCTGGCTGACGTGCTGGCCGTCGGGGAAGGTCCAGGCGAGCCGCCAGGTGTCCAGGGAGCGGGTGGTGGTGACGGTGACGGCGGCCTGGAAACCGTCGGGCCACTGGCTGGAGACCTCGTAATGGACGCGGCAGACCGCCGGTGCGCTCGTGCGCGGGGCGGGGCTGCCACCGCCGTCGGCAGGGGCCGTGGAGGTGCCCTGGGGTTCGGGGTCGGGGTTCTTGCGGCCGGCGCGGGTCGGGGCGGCGCTCGCGGAGGGGTGCGCGGAGGGGTGCGCGGAGGCCGGTCCGGAACTGCGGGCGGTGCGGGGGCCGTTGGAGGTGGGGGTGTGCGAGGGCAGCAGAACGCCGGGGTCGGCGACCGGCTGCCGGTCGGCGTCGCCGCGCGCGGTGTCCGCGGCCGGGCCGCCGAAGGGCATCATCGACACCGCGAGGGCCAGCGCGGACAGCGCGACCGCCGCGGCGAGCAGTCCGCCGCGCACGGCGCGGGCCCGGCCCGTGCCCTTCGCCGCCTCAGCGCCCTCGGCGTCCGCGGTGTCGGGGCGGCGGGCCCCGAGGCGGACCTCCGCGGCCCGGCGGCGGCGCTCCAGATAGGCGAGGCCGCCCCAGCCGATCACGCCCCCGGCGAGCGCGGCGGGCAGTCCGCCGCCGTGCAGCCGCAGGCAGGCGGCGGCCTCCGCACAGCCCTCGCAGGTGGCGAGGTGCCGGGAGAGGTCCTCGGGCGCCTCGGCGGGGGGCGTGGAGCGGGTGACGGCGTGCAGCAGCCGGGCGTAGCGGCGGCACACCGCGTCCATCGGGGTGTCGAGGTGGTCGCGGTGGCAGCGGTCCCGGAACAGGGTGCGCACCTGGTCGAGTTCCTCGGAGACCACCGCCGGGTCCAGGCCGAGCCGGCGGGCCACCACGACCATCGGCAGCGCCTCGACCTCCGCCAGCCACAGCAGCGCGGCGTCCGCCTCCTGGAGGTCCTTCAGGCCGCGCAGCGCGAGCGGGCGGTGCAGCGGCGGGCCGGGATAGCGGGCCGCCCTGTCGGAGTTGAGCCACAGCCGGAGGTCGGGGTCGAGCCGGTGGCCGCGTCCGGCGGCCTCCCAGGACGCGGCGGTGGTGCGCACCGCGGTCAGCATCAGCGGGATCGCCGGCAGCCGGGGCGTACGGCGGCCCCGGGCGGCCCCGGCGTCGGCGGCGCGCACCTCGCGCAGGCCGAGCGCGAACGCCTCCGCGGCCAGCTCCTGGGCCGCCGTCGACCCGGCCGTGCACAGGTCGGCGTAGGAGAGCACCGCGTCCCAGCACTCGGCGAACAGCGCCGCCTCGGTGGCGTCCTTGGGGCTCGGCAGGTCGGGCATGGGTCTCCTGCGTCCACGGGGCGAGGTCAACTCACCGCAGTCGATGAGAAGTTGGGGGAAGCCTCGCGGCAGGGCACGAGCTTTTCACGCCTTGCGCACAACTGACAAGCCGCGTATTCAATTCTCGTGACGCAGACCGCTGCCCCCAACTCCGCTCCGTAGTACGGGCGGAAGGACCCGTCCGTCTCACGGTTGGCGGAAAACTACACCGCCGGCAGGCTGTCCATGAAGGAGCTGACGGAGAAGACCGCCTGGCCGGGTCCGGGCGGGCCGTAGCCGGGGGGCGAGGACAGGCCGAAGTCCTCCATGGTCTGCCGGTAGGCCTGCAGCAGCCGGATGTGGTACTCCAGCGGCGCGCCCTGCGGGTTGGCCTTGCCGAGCGGGGTGGTGGGCTCCGGGCACCAGGTGGTGAAGCGGGGCGTGATGCCGTGCGACATGAAGAAGCGCAGGCCCTCGGTGGTGGAGGCGACGGCCTCGTCGACCGTCTTGAAGCCGAACGGCTCGGCCATCTCGACGCCGGCGACGAAGTTGGGGATCACGTTGCGCGCGCCGAAGACGTCGGCGGAGTCGAGGATGCGCCGGTGCCACTCGTCGCGGCCGACGTATCGCTCCTTGCCGGGGCAGTACATCTTGAACAGGTACTCGTCCCACACCTCGTAGTTGGGGTGGTAGATCTGCACCCCGTAGTCCTTGAACCGCTGCACGTCCGCCTTGGGCAGCGCCTGGGCGACGACCTTGCCGATCCAGCGGCCCGGGAAGCGCTCCTCGATGGCCTTGGCGTAGTGGCCGTAGAAGTCGGCCTCGTCGCGGCCGGCGACCGTCTTGGTGATGGCGCCGCCGGTGAGGGTGTAGGCGGTGGACGCCTTCTGGGTGTCGTACCGGTCGATGATCTCCAGGGCCTCCAGGACCTCCTCCACGTCCTTGACGCCGGTGTAGGGGCGGCCGGCCGCCTTGTGCTGGCGCCAGTTGTGGTTGATGTCGCAGTACTGGCACTCCTCCTTGGCGCCGAAGTACTGGCAGACCCGGAAGACGGTGAGGTAGATCAGGTAGCCCCACTGGATGGTGGGGGCCACCTCCATCACGGACTTCCCGTTGGACAGGGTGTGCCGGTAGTACTCGGGCATGGGTGGCACGCCGACGTCGGCGATGCGCTTTCCGTCCAGGTAGAGCCCGAGCATCCCGTCCTCGGCGGCGGCCACCCGGTAGGGGGAGGCGGGGTTCACCCGTACGGAGACGACGGTGCGCCTGAGGTCGTACGGGCCGCCGGTGAGGATGATCTCCTCCGGCGGGCGGCGCAGCGCGGCCTCGCCCAGCTCGGGCAGGGTGCCGTGGTCGAAGGAGAAGATGAAGTACGACTTGGGCTTGACCTCGCCGCTCTCGTTGTCGCTGAGGGCGGACGCGTCGAAGGCGACGCCGCCGCGGAGCAGGTCCTCCTTGAAGACGGCCTCCCGCGGCACGTGCGGGAAGCGCTCCATCAGATCCTCGACCAGCGCGGTACGGCTGCCCATTCCGTTGCTCCTCCCGACGTGTGCGTACGACATCTCACGGTATGCCCCCGCTCGCGGGCCGGCCGTGCCGGGTCCCCTCCCGGCGCGCGATGTGCTCCGGGGGTGTGACGTGCGGCGGCAGCGCCGGGTCGGGCTCGGGCGCTCCCCACGCGGCCGTCAGGGGCAGCACTCCGGCCCACAGTCCGAGGGCCGCGTCCGGCCCGTCGCCGTCGTCGGGCGGGCCGGTGCGGATCTTCACGGAGGCCGTCTCCAGGGAGAGGGCGAGCAGGGTGGTGGCGGCCAGTTCCTTGCGGCTGGGGGCCCGGGCGTACGACCACTGCCCGGGCGCGGAGTGCTCGGTGAGCAGGCGCAGGCCGGCCAGCTTCTCCTCCGGGTCGGTCACCTTGCGCGGGACTCCGTGGATCATGGCGCTGCGGTAGTTCACGCCGTGCTCGAAGACCGAGCGGGCGAGCACGAGCCCGTCGACGTGGGTGACGGTCACGCACACGGGGGTGTCCCCGGCGAGGCTGCGGCCGGCGACCGAGCCGTGGACGTAGAGCCACCGCCCGTCGTGGCCGTACACCGTCGGCACGACGAGGGGGTGTCCGTCGACCACGACGCCGAGGTGGCAGACGAACCCGGCGTCCAGGACCGCGTTCAGGTCGGCGCGGTCCAGACTGCCCTGCTCGCGCAGCCGCCGGTGCCGGGTGAGGCCGGTCTCGGGGAGTACGGGCGGCAGGGGCGGGGACGGTGGCTGCGGCGGCGGTGGCGGCGGTGGCGGCAAGTGGGTCATGACGGCGGAAGATACCGATATCGAAGCGGTATTGCCATACGACTTTCGATATCAGCTGCCGATTACCGTCGTGGCGACGGAATCCGTGCACAGCGCTGGTTGTCGGGTAGGTTCCCCGGAGGACGTGTGCGCCGCGTGACGCCATGGGGAGGGACGACGCCGATGACCGGGACCGTGACCAACTGGGCGGGCAACATCACCTACGCCGCGGAACGGGTCCACCGGCCCGACTCCCTGGACGCGCTGCGCACCCTGGTCGCGGGGAACGCGCAGGTGCGGGTCCTGGGCAGCGGGCACTCCTTCAACGAGATCGCCGACCCGGGCGCCGGCGGCGTACTGCTCTCCACGGCCGCGCTCCCGGCCGGCGCGGACGTGGACACCGCGGCCCGCACCGTGCGGGTCGGCGGCGGGGTGCGGTACGCCGAACTGGCCCGCCGGGTGCACGCGCACGGGCTGGCGCTCGCCAACATGGCGTCGCTGCCGCACATCTCCGTGGCCGGCTCGGTGGCCACCGGCACCCACGGCTCGGGCGTGGCCAACGGGCCGCTCGGCTCGGCGGTGCGCGAGGTCGAGCTGGTCACGGCCGACGGCTCGACGGTGACGATCGGCCGCCAGGACGCGCGGTTCGGCGGCGCGGTCACCTCCCTGGGCGCACTCGGCGTCGTCACCGCGCTCACCCTCGACCTGGAGCCGGCCTTCGAGGTGGAGCAGCACCTGTTCACCGAACTGCCACTGGAGGGGCTGGACTTCGAGACGGTGGCGGCGTCCGCGTACAGCGTGAGCCTGTTCACCGACTGGCGCGATCCGGGCTTCCGTCAGGTCTGGCTCAAGCGGCGCACCGACCAGCCGATGCCCCGCTTCCCCTGGGGCGTGCCCGCGAAGGTGGCGCTGCACCCGGTGCCCGGCATGCCCGCGGAGAACTGCACGCGGCAGTTCGGGGTGCCGGGACCCTGGCACGAGCGGCTGCCGCACTTCCGGGCGGAGTTCACCCCGAGCAGCGGGTCCGAGCTGCAGTCCGAGTACCTGCTGCCGCGCCGGCACGCACTCGACGCGCTGCGGGCCGTGGACGGCGTCCGGGAGACGGTCGCGGGCGTGCTGCAGACGTGCGAGGTGCGGACGGTGGCCGCCGACGAGCAGTGGCTCAGCCCCTGCTACGGGCGGGACACGGTGGCGCTGCACTTCACCTGGGTCGAGGACACCGCGGCGGTGCTGCCGGTGGCGCGGCGGCTGGAGGAGGCGCTGGACCCCTTCGAGCCGCGGCCGCACTGGGGGAAGGTGTTCACCACCCGGGCCGAGGTGCTGCGCGGGCGCTATCCGCGGCTGGACGACTTCCGCGCGCTGGCGCGCGAGCTGGACCCTGCCGGGAAGTTCACCAACGCCTTCGTACGGGACTTCCTCCACTAGGCTCCGGCCCTGGACCCGGCCCTCCGCCCGGTCCGGAAAGGTGCCCATGGTCCGTGCCGGTCTCACCGCCGACCGTCTCGTCGCCGCCGCAGCCGAGCTGGCCGACGAGGTCGGTTTCGACAACGTCAGCCTGTCCGCGCTGGCGCGGCGCTTCGGCGTGCGGGACGCCAGTCTGTACTCCCACGTCAGGAGCCTGGACGACCTGCGCGCCCGGCTGGCGCTGCGGGCCGGCGGCGAGATGATCGAGCTGATCGCGGACGCCGTGGCCGGCCGGGCAGGCAAGGACGCGCTGGCCGCGTTCGCCGGCGCCTACCGGGAGTACGCCCACCGGCACCCCGGGCGCTACGAGGCAACCCGGATCCGGCTCGACCCGGCCCTCGTCGGCGACTCCCCCGCCATGCGCCGCACCGCCGAGATCACCTACGGCATGCTGCGCGCCTACGGCCTGGAGGAACCCGACCTCACCGACGCCGTCCGCCTGCTGCGCAGCACCTTCCACGGCTACTGCGCCCTGGAGGCCACCGGCGGCTTCGCCGCCCCGAGGGACCCGGGCCTCTCCTGGGCCAAGGCGATCGAGGCCCTGCACATGGCGCTCACCCACTGGCCCAGGGAGGGCGGGGGGCGGGACTGACACCGGCCCCGGTGAAGCGGAAGCGGACGGCGGGGCCGCCGGCCCATGCGATCGTGACGTCGTGGGCGTCGGCGTCCGGCTCCGACACGGACGCGGACGTGGACGTGGACGCGGATGCCGTGCCGGCGAGTGGTGGCGGGTCCGGTTCGGCGGTGAGGCGGGCCGGGGCGGCGAAGAGAGTGGCCGGTTCGTCCGTCGCCGTGCCTGACGTGCGCGAGGGCCGTGTGGCCGTGGAGTGGGCGAGCCTGGTGCGGTACGGGTCGTAGCGGACGTCCTCGCTGCCGTGGTTGCGCAGGCGCACGACCCGCTCGTCGGGCCCAGCCGGCCGGGTCAACGGCGCCGAGTAGCGTCGGGAGCATGAGCAGCAGCGAAACGGCACCGCCCAGTCTCGCCCCGGCCCTGGCGCGGGGGACGCTCGTGCTCGACGGCGGCCTGTCCAACCAGCTGGAGTCGGCCGGGCACGATCTGAGCGACGAGCTGTGGTCGGCGCGGCTGCTGGCCGAGCGGCCGGAAGCGATCGCCGCGGCGCACCTCGCGTACTTCGAGGCGGGGGCGGACGTGGCGATCACCGCGAGCTACCAGGCCACCTTCGAGGGGTTCGCCCGGCGCGGGATCGGCCGCGAGCGGGCCGCCGGGCTCATCGCGTCCGCCGTGGAGCTGGCGAGGCTCGCGGCGCGGCGGGCGCACGCACGGGGCGTCCGGCGGCCCTTGTGGACGGCCGCGTCGGCCGGCCCCTACGGCGCGATGCTCGCGGACGGCTCCGAGTACCGGGGGCGCTACGGCCTCTCGGTGAGCGAGCTCGAACGCTTCCACCGGCCCCGGCTGGAGGTGCTGGCGGCGGCCGGTCCCGACGTGCTGGCGCTGGAGACGGTCCCGGACACCGAGGAGGCGGCGGCGCTGCTGCGGGCGGTGCGGGGACTGGGGGTGCCGGCGTGGCTGTCGTACACCGTCGCGGGCGGCCGCACCCGCGCGGGGCAGCCGCTGGAGGAGGCGTTCGCCCTGGCCGCCGAGGCGCCGGAGGTGATCGCGGTCGGCGTGAACTGCTGTGCGCCGGACGACGCCGGCGCGGCGGTGGAGACGGCGGCGCGCGTGACGGGAAAGCCGGTGGTCGTCTACCCCAACAGCGGCGAGGCCTGGGACGCACGGGCCCGCGCGTGGACCGGCCGCCCGGCCTTCACCCCCGAACTGGTGACGCGCTGGCAGTCCCACGGCGCCCGACTGATCGGCGGCTGCTGCCGAGTGGGCCCTGCGACGATCACCGAGATCGCCGGGGCGCTGCACCGGGCAGGGCCGGAAACGGCGACGCAGGGGGCGCCGCCCGCCGGCACGTGAGAGCCCGTGGCTTCGCCCCACCGCGTCTCTCAACCGCCGCGTACGCCGCCCGAGCGGCGGAGGCGGCGGATCACCGCCCGCGGTTCGGTGGAGCGGGTGGGGATGCTGTCCGCCGGGGGTGCGGTGGGGGCGGGGATGGTCCACAGGGCGAGTTCGGCGTCGCGCGGGCCGTACACCGTGCGCGGCTCACCGTCGCCGAAGACCCGCACCGGGTGCCGCGCGTCCCACGCCTCCCAGCCCGGGTCGCCCTCGGCGGCGAAGCGCACCCAGGCCGTGTGCATCGCGTCGGCCAGCTCCTGCGGCGCGCCCTCGCCGGCGAGTCTGCGGGAGTCCGGGGTGTCCCCGGTGTCGAAGACGAACCCCAGCTCCAGCGCGTGGCAGGCGCCGAGGCCGGGCAGCAGCGAGGGCCAGGCGAACTCGTAGACGTACGACGCTCCCCGGTGCGCGTCGGCCAGGCGGTGCAGCGGGCGGCGCAGCAGATGGTCGGTGACGATCTGGCCGACGGTCTCGGCGGTGCCCGCCCGCGGGCTCAGGGCGCGGTAGCCGCGCACCACCTCGTGGCCGCAGTGGCAGCGGGCCATGGCGCCGGCCAGCGCGACCGCCCCCAGCCGGTCGACGCGCTCCAGCAGACCGCCCGGCACCAGCCACAGCCGGTACTCGTCGCGGGTCCAGCCCATGAGCAGGTCGGCGCCCCGGGCCGCGTCGCCGTCGGTCAGCGCCTCCAGCGGGTCGCGCGGGACGAGGTCGCCGTCGACGACGACGCCGAAGGCGGGACCGCCCAGGACCGGGCTGCTGAGCCGGCCGACCTCGGCCTGGGTGCGCAGCAGCAGGTCGCGGTCGACGGCGGCGAAGGCCTCGGCGGTGGCGGGCACCCTCAGGCGGGTGGCCATCCGGCGCACCATCCGCCGTACCTTGTCCCGGTCGGCGGCCTCGGGCGGCCCGCTCTGCAGGACGGCCCGCCGGAAGAGGCCCTGGGCCTGCGGGGCGGCGATCAGGGCGCCGGCGCTGATGGCCCCGGCCGACTGCCCGGCCAGGGTGATCCGGTCGGGGT
>NZ_BMVJ01000006.1:373897-374717 GCF_014650655.1 Streptomyces anandii JCM 4720 | reverse complement strand
CGCCGCCGAACGCGCCGATCGCCTCGCGCACCCAGCGCAGCGCGGCGAGCTGGTCGCGCAGGCCGGGGTTGGCGGGGGCGTCGGGAAAGAGGCCGTAACCCTCCACGCCCAGACGGTAGTTGACCGAGACGAGCACGATCCCGTCCCGGGCGAAGGCGTGCCCGTCGTAGACCGGGACCGCGGAGGAGCCCCGGGTCAGCGCCCCGCCGTGCAGCCAGACCAGGACCGGAAGCCGGGCGCCCGGGTCGGGGCCGGGTGTCCACACGTTGAGGTTGAGGCAGTCGTCACCGGGGACCACGGGGTCGGACAGGTACTGGGCGAACGCCTCCGAGTACGGCGGCTTCGGCGCGGTCGGACCGAAGGACACCGCCTCGCGCACCCCGTCCCACGGCTCGGGCGGCTCGGGCGGGCGGAACCTGCGGGGGCCGAAGGGGGGCGCGGCATACGGAATGCCGCGGAACACCGCCACCCCGTGCTCGTACCTGCCGCGTACCGCCCCGTGAGGGGTCCTGACCACGGGATCCGCCTGGTCCGCCTGGCCCGTCCGGCCCGCCTGGTCCGCCTGGTCCGCCTGGTCCGCCTGGTCCGCCGTCATGCGTCCCACCAGCCCTTCGCCGCACTCCTGCACCGGGTACCACCACAGCATCACACTGTCCGCCGGTATTCCGGCCGGGCGATTGCCCGGGCCTGGGCGTGGACCTACCGTAGAAGGCGCTTTCTACCCAATTCCCGGGAGGATCATGCCCAGCCCCGAGGCGCAGCGGATCAGGGCCGTGTTCGCCATGGACCCGGTGCATCTGCCCCGGCTCTTCCCGCCGCG
>NZ_BMVJ01000006.1:360746-373863 GCF_014650655.1 Streptomyces anandii JCM 4720 | reverse complement strand
CCTGATGGAGCGGCTGCGCCGGACGGCCGACGTCGATCCCGGTGTGGTGGTGCGGGATCCCACCGGCGCTGCCGGCACCGCCGTCGCGGGGCGGCTGGCCGGGGCGGAGGTGCTGATCACCGGCTGGGGCTGTCCGCACCTCGGCGCGTGGGCGGCGGCCGCGGCGCCCCGGCTGCGGGCCGTGCTGCACGCGGCGGGCTCGGTGCGGGCGCTCGTCGGCGAGGAACTGTGGGAGCGGGGGGTCGCGGTGTCCAGCGCGGTCGCGGCCAACGCGCTGCCGGTCGCGGAGTACACGCTCGGGATGATCCTGCTCACCGGCAAGGACGCGTTCGCGCTGCGCGAGCGCTTCCGCGCCACGGGGGCGCTCCTCTCCCCCGCCGAGACGGCCGGCGTCGGCAACCACGGCCGCCGCATCGGCGTGATCGGCGCCTCCCGCGTGGGGCGGCGGCTGCTGGAGCTGCTGCGGCCGTTCGACTTCGAGGTGCTGCTGTACGACCCGTACGTGAGCGACGCCGAGGCCGCCGGGCTGGGTGCGGCGCCGCTGGCGCTGGAGGAGCTGCTGCGGCGCAGCGACATCGTCACCCTGCACGCCCCCGACCTCCCCGGGACCCGCCGTCTGCTCGACGGCCCCCGGCTGGCCCTGATCCGGGACGGCGGGGTGCTGATCAACACCTCGCGGGGCGCGCTGGTCGACCACGACGCCCTCACCCGCGAGCTGGTCTCCGGACGGCTGCGGGCGGTCCTGGACGTCACCGAGCCCGAGCCGCTGCCCGCCGGGTCCCCCCTGCACACGCTGCCCAACGTCTTCCTCACCCCGCACATCGCGGGCTCGCTCGGCAACGAGCTGGAACGGCTGGGTCTCACGGTCGTGGAGGAGCTGGAGCGCCTGGCCGCGGGCCTGCCGCCGGCCCACCTCGTACGGCGCGCCGACCTGGCCCGGGTGGCGTAGGACCTCTCCCGGGGCCCTGGGGCGGGGTGCGGTGCGAACGCGTAGCCTCGGGGGATGGATCCCGTTCCCGCGCGGCTGGACCACCTCGTGCTGGCCACTCCCGACCTGGCGGCCACGGTCGCCGAGTTCGCGCGGCGCACCGGGGTGACCCCGGTGGCCGGCGGGGCGCATGTGGGGCTCGGCACCCGCAACTTCCTGGTGGGCCTGGGCGGTTGCCGGTATCTGGAGATCATCGGGCCGGATCCGGAACAGCCCGTGCCCGCGGGGCCGCGACCGTTCGGGGTGGACGCGCTGCCCGCGGCGAGGACGGTCACCTGGGCGATCGCCGTGCGCGGCCTGGACGGTGCGGTGGCGGCCGCGCGGGCCCGGGGCCACGAGCCGGGCGCGGTACGGGAGATGAGCCGACGCCGCCCGGACGGCACCCGGCTGCGCTGGCGTCTCACCGACGGCACCGGCCACCCCTCCGGTCTGGTGCCCTTCCTCATCGACTGGGGCGCCTCCCCGCACCCCACCGACTCGCACCTGCCGGTCACCGGCCTCCTGGAGCTGACCGCAACCGCCCCCGACCCCGAGGAGATCAGCCCGCTGCTGGCTGCGGTGGGCGCGGATCTGGTGGTCCGGCGGGGCCCGGTGGCCCTGTCGTTCACCCTGGACACCCCACAGGGCCCGGTGCGTTTCGACTGAGCCGGCCGAAGCCGCGCGGTGCCGGCTCCAGCCGCGCAGTGACGGATCCAGGGGTGTCCGATTCGTTCAAGACCGGGAGCGGCCGGCTGCCTACGGTGGTCGTATGACTCCACGATTCGATGCCATCGGGCTGGTCGTCTCCGACATGGCGGCCTCCCTCGCCTTCTACCGCCGTCTCGGGCTCGTGTTCCCCGAGGGGGCCGAGCGGGAGCCGCACGTCGAGGCCCGGTTGCCCGGCGGGCTCCGGCTGATGCTGGACACCGAGGAGACGATCCGCTCCTTCCACCCCTCCTGGCGGCCGCCGGCCACCGGCGGCAGGGCCGCGCTCGCCTTCGCCTGCGACTCCCCCGCCGACGTGGACGCCGTCTACGAGGACATGACCGGCGCCGGGTACCACGGCGAGCTCAAACCCTGGGACGCCTTCTGGGCCCACCGCTACGCCGTCCTGCACGACCCGGACGGCAACGGCGTGGACCTCTTCGCGCCGCTACCGACGCCCGCCCAGTAGCTCGCCCAGCGGCATCCCCGCGAGTTCGCGCACGTCCCGGGCCAGGTGGGCCTGGTCGGCGTACCCGGCCCGGACGGCGGTGGCGGCGAACGACTCCCCGGTCCGGGCGAGCGCCAGCGCGCGTTGCAGCCGCAGTACGCGGGCCAGGGTCTTGGGGCCGTAGCCGAAGGCGGTGAGCGACAGGCGGTGCAGGCGGCGTACGCCGAGGCCGAGGTCGTCGGCCGTCCGCGCGACCGTGCGGCCCGCGCCGAGGGCCGCGACGAGGCCGCGCAGCAGCGGATCCGGCTCGGCCGCGTCGGCCGCCCGTGCCAGGGCCGCCTCCTCCAGCGCGGCGGCCGGGTCGTCCGAGGCGTCCAGCCGTGCGCGCAGCCGCCCGGCCTTCGCGGCCGGCCACAGATCGGCGAGATCGACGCGCCGGTCGCGCAGCTCGTGCGCGGGCACGCCGAGATACGTCGGTCCCGTGCCGGGGAAGAACCGCACGCCCGCCCACCGCCGGGGCGGCCCCGGCGGGTCGTACGCGCGCGTGTCGGGGCCGGCGACGAGCAGCCGCCCCTCGCACCACATCAGGTCCATGCACCCGTCCGGCAGGACCACGGTCCGGGCCCCGGCGGGGTCGGGCCTGTTGCGCCAGACCACCGCGCCGGGCAGCCGGGAGGGACGTTCCTCGTACACCCCGCCAGGCTACGCACGGCGGACCGCGGGCCGTCACCCCGGCTGCCTCCAGTACGCCCCTCTGCCGTCGGTGCTCGCGCTACTTCCCCGGCGCCGAGCCGTTCTGCTCGTCCTTGTGCGGGCCGCGCGCCTGCGTGGCCTTCACATGGGTGCGCAGCCGTGACGTCACGTCCTCCGGAGGCAGGAAGCGCGACCAGCGTTCGGGGAACTCCGACGGCATGTCCGGGTCGTCGGGGTCGCTCTCCCGGGCCGCGGCGGCACGCGCCACGTATTCGGCGATCTGGGCCTCGCGCACCCGCTCGTTGGCGGCGCGGGCAGCGGCGGTCGCGGCGGCGGGCCAGACGCGGTCGATGGCGGCGTTGACCGCGGCCCCGACGAGCACCGCGAACGCGGACACGCCGATCCACAGCAGCACGGCGACGGGCGCGGCCAGCGAGCCGTAGATCGTGGGGCCCTCGACGGTGCTGGTGAGGTAGATGCGCAGCAGGAAGCTGCACACCACCCACATGGCCAGGGCGACCAGCGCGCCGGGCACGTCCTCGATCCACGGGGAGCGCACGGGCACGGAGACGTGGTACAGCGTGGTCAGGAAGGCCACGGACAGGACGATCACCACGGGCCAGTACAGGACCTGCACCACGGTCGTCGACCAGGGCACGACCCGCACCACCGCGTCCGGACCGGCCACCATCAGCGGCAGCGCGATCGAGCCCACCACCAGCGCGACGATGAACAGCCAGAACGCCAGCAGCCGGGTGCGCACGATCCCGCGGGCGCCGTCGAGGCCGTACATGACGGTGATGGTGTCGATGAAGACGTTCACCGCGCGCGAGCCGGACCACAGGGCGAACACGAACCCGATGGAGATGACGTCGGGCCGGCCGCCCTTCATGACGTCCCGCAGGATCGGCTGGGTGATCTCCTTGACGCCCTGGTCGGACAGGACGGTGCGGGAGGCGTCCAGGATGTTGCGCTCCAGGCTCGCTATCGTGTGCGCGCCGGTCCAGGTGTCGACGTAGAAGAGCAGGCCGATGAGGCTGAGCAGCAGCGGGGGCACGGACAGCAGGGAGAAGAAGGCGGCCTCGGCGGCGAGGCCGAGGATGCGGTACTCCACGCACGAGTTGACGGTGTCCTTGAGCAGCAGCCAGGCGGTCCTGCGTTTGGAGACGTTCCGGTACAGGGCTCGCGCCCGGTGGAGGCGGCCGGAGGGCCTGTCGGGGGTTTCACTGGCTGACTGCACGACCCAAAGGTATCCCTGCCGGGGCCGCTGTCTCTCCCCGGCGGGGCGCGGCGACCAGGCAGGACACCGGCCGGGTGACCGCGGGCGTACCGCGGGGTAGGTTCCGTTGCATGGCAGTGCGCACCCACACCGTGACCAACCAGGCGCCGCCCCTGGCCGGATACGACGTCTTCGCCGCCGACCGCGCCCTGGTCGAGGCGGTCCGGCGGCACGTCGGCGAAGGGCTGCTGGAGGAGGTGTGCGGCGAGCTCGGGGCCCTGGGCCGCTCGGCCGGTTCGGCGCAGTTGCAGGAGTGGGGCGCGCAGGCCAACGACAACCCGCCCCGCCTGCGCACCCACGACCGCTACGGCAACCGGGTCGACGAGGTCGATTTCCACCCGGCCTGGCACCGGCTGCTCGGCAAGGGCGTCTCGGCGGGCCTGACCGCGGCCTGGACGCGTCCGGCGGGGCATGTGCGGCGGGCCGCGGCCTTCCTGGTGTGGACGCAGGTGGAGGCGGGCAACGGCTGCCCGCTGTCGATGACGCACGCGGCGGTGCCCGCGCTGCGCGCCGACCCCGGGCTCGCCGCCGAATGGGAGCCGCGGCTCACCTCGATGATCTACGACCGTGAGCTGCGCCCCGCGCACCTGAAGGCGGGCGCGCTGTTCGGGATGGGGATGACGGAGAAGCAGGGTGGCAGCGACGTACGGGCCAACACCACCTCGGCGCGGCCGCTCGCCGAGGCAGGGACCTACGAGCTGACCGGGCACAAGTGGTTCTGCTCGGCGCCGATGTCGGACGGGTTCCTGGTGCTCGCGCAGGCGCCGGGCGGACTGACGTGCTTCCTGGTGCCGCGCGTGCTGGCGGACGGCACGCGCAACGTGTTCCTGATCCAGCGGCTGAAGGACAAGCTGGGCAACCGTTCGAACGCCTCGGCCGAGGTCGAGTTCGACGGGACGTGGGCGCGCAGGGTCGGCGAGGAGGGGCGCGGGGTACGCACCATCATCGGGATGGTCGCGGCGACCCGGCTGGACTGCGTGCTCGGCTCGGCGGGGCTGATGCGGCAGGCGGTGGCGCAGGCGGTGCACCACTGCGACCACCGCGAGGCGTTCGGCGGCCCGCTCTCCGAGAAGCCGCTGATGCGCAACGTGCTGGCCGACCTCGCGCTGGAGTCGGAGGCGGCGACGACGCTGGCGCTGCGGCTCGCGGCGGCCTACGACGACGGCGGCGAGCGGGAGCTCGCGCTGCTGCGGATCGCGGTGCCGGCCGCGAAGTACTGGGTGACCAAGAGGTGCGCGCCGCTCGCGGTGGAGGCCTCCGAGTGCCTGGGCGGCAACGGGTACGTGGAGGAGTCCCAGATGCCCCGGCTGGTGCGCGAGTCGCCTCTCAACTCGGTCTGGGAGGGCGCCGGCAATGTGCAGGCGCTGGACGTGCTGCGGGCGCTGCGGCGCGAACCGCAGGCCTTCGACGCCTACTTGACGGAGGTGGGCCGGGCGCGCGGCGCGGACCACCGGCTGGACGGGGCGATCAAGGACCTGCTCACCGAACTCGCCGACCTGGAGGGCGTCGAGGCCCGCGCCCGGCGCCTGGTCGAGCGGCTCGCGCTGGTGCTCCAGGGGGCGCTGCTCGTCCAGTACGCGCCGCCGCAGGTCGCGGACGCGTTCTGCGCCTCGCGGCTGGGCGGCGACCAGGGCGCCACCTTCGGCTCGCTGCCGCACACCCTGGACCTCAGGGCACTGGTGGACCGGGCACGTCCGGAGGTCCGTGAGGTCTGAGAAGTGACGGAAACCGCTCGCTGCCACTGCTCGTGTGAGGGTGCCCCGGCGGCGCGATGAGCGCGGTTTCCGGACGGGCGCGGGGGTGGTGCTGCGCCGACACGGCACCACCCCCGCTCATTGGCCCATGACGGCCACATGTGCCGCACGCAGCGACGCTGAACAAGTTTCAAGTAACGCGGGCCTGTTCACCAGGGTTGCAAGGGGTTGCAACTCATCCCGTTCCGATGACCGGACCGCGCCCGTCCGCCGTCCCGGGACGGCAGTATGAACCGGACAGCCGGCACATGCGCCGGCGTGGAAGGAGCGGCTCGGGGAAAACGGTTTCCCGTGGGGCGCGGTCCGGGGTCCGTTCGGTGGGAGGACGCAGTGGCGAAAGCGCCGGTGGACGTGGCACGGCTGGCCGCCGTCGACGCGGCACGGACGGCCCGCATACTGAGCGAGCTGCGCTCGGCGACGCTCGCCGGACAGCCCTCGCGCCTCGCCCCGCGCCCGGTGATCGGGCAGTCCTGGGAGCGGATGCTGCGCGGCGGCGTCGACCCCGACCACGACTTCCGCTCCGGGCTGCTCCCCCGCGAGGAGGTCGAACGCCGCCGGGAGGCCTCCCCGCTGCGCCAGGTGCTGCCGGTGCTGCGCGAGGGCCTGCTGTCGGTCGCGGACGTCGCCCACCACATCATGGTGGTCGCCGACGAGGACGGCCGGGTGCTGTGGCGGGAGGGCAGCCCGGCGGTGCTGCGCAGGGCCGACGCGCTCGGGTTCGAACTCGGCGCCGACTGGCGGGAGGACGTCGTCGGCACCAACGGGGTGGGCACCCCGGCGGTGGTGCGCCGGCCCGTGCAGGTCTTCGCCTCCGAGCACTTCGTACGCTCGCACGCCCTGTGGACGTGCTCCGGCGCCCCCATCACCGACCCGCGCGACGGCAGGCTGCTGGGCGTGGTGGACGTCAGCGGCCCGCTGGAGACGATGCATCCGGCCACGCTGGCCTGGGTGGACTCGGTGGCCAAGCTTGCCGAGGCGCGGCTGCGGGAGGCCCATGTGGCGTCCCTGGAGCGGCTGCGCGCGGTCGCGGCGCCGGTGCTGGTCCGGCTGGGCGGCCGGGCGGCGGTGGTGGACCGGGACGGCTGGACCGCGGCGGTGTCGGGAATGCCGTACACCGCCCGGTTCGCTCTGCCCAAGTCGCCCTCGGCCGGGCGCCGGTGGCTGCCCGCGGTCGGCCTGTGCGCGCTGGAGCCGCTGGCGGGCGGCTGGTTGATCCGCGCCGACGAGGAACCGGCCCCGCACGACGCGGCGAGAGTCGTGCTGGACCTGTCCCGGTCACGTCGCTGGTCGGTCACCGTGTCCGGACCGGCCGGTTCCTGGACCCATGAACTGAGTCCCCGGCACGCCGAGTTGCTGTACCTGCTGGCCGTGCACCGTGGTGGCCGCAGCGCGGCGGCGCTGGCCGGGGAGGTCTTCGGGGACCCGGCGCGCAGGGTGACGGTCCGCGCCGAGATGTCCCGGGTACGGCGCTATCTCGGGGCACTCCTGGAGCACCGGCCCTACCGCTTCGCGGAGAACGCCGACGTCGACGTGGTGCTGCCGGACGACCCGCGCGCCCTGCTGCCGCACTCGATCGCGCCCGCGGTGCGGGACGGGCGCGCGCCGTCCGACGTGCCGTGACGGGCGGGCCGCGCGGCGACGCCGGGGAGTGGTACGCGCCGGTGGACGCCCTGCCCCGACTGGTCCCCGGGTGGCATCTTCCGCATATTTGCGGGGTCTTCGTCCCCGGAAGCGCCGGACTGCCGTAGCATCGCCTGCGGGTCACCCCACCTGTGCCTCGGTCAACGTACGGATCACCCGGCGCAGTTGGACCGCCCCGGCCGGCCCAGGGAGCGGCGGGGGTGCCCGGAGGCGAACCGAGCCCTGAAAAGGGGGGCTGTATGAAGCAACGCGGCCGACACCGGCGGCGCAGGCGCGGCAGGGCGGTACGGGCCGTTCTGTCCGGAACCGCCCTCGCCCTCACCGCCGCCGCCACGCTGATCAGCACCTCCCAGGCCACCGTCGCCGACAACCCCGGCGCCCTGGAGCGGATCGCCTCGCCCGCCGAGCTGGGGCGGCTGCGGCTGACCGAACAGCCGGTGCCCCAGCTCTGGCTCGACCGGCTCCAGTCCGCGATGGGCAGGCCGTCCGGCGTCCAGGCCGTACTGGACAGCGCCGACCGCACACTGCGCGACGAGCGCGCCTGCACCGGTGAGGAGAAGGAGGCCCTGCCCGTCGAGCCGGCGGCCACCCGCGCCTACTGCTGGGACACCGCCGACGCCGCCTCGCGGCAGTGGCAGCCCGAGTCGGTGACCACCTCCGGGGACGCCTCCGAGGACGGCCGCTGGGGCGGCCACCGGGTGATCCTCTCCGGCTGGACGGACAGCGGGGACGACGCCGGCGGCCGCGGGCTCGCCCGGGTGGCGTTCGTCGACGCCGACGACCCGGCCCGCCTGACCTACACCTGGGCCCTGCTCGCCGTGCCGGTCGACGGCGGACGCGACTACCGCGGGCTCGTCTCACACGTGTCGGGGATGACCTGGTACCGGGACAAACTGCTCGTCACCACCTCCGGCGGCGAGCGCGACGCGCTGTACGTCTACGACCTGGACCGCATCCAGCGCGCCACCGTGACCAGCGACGCGATCGGCAGGGTGCCGGGCGGCTGGTCGGCGCACGGCTACCGCTGGGTGCTGCCCGCGGTGGCCTCCTACCGTCCGACGGGCGGGGCGTGCGACGGCCCCGACGGGGCGGCGGGACAGGCGGCCGCCGGGATGCCGTGTCCCACCGGCCTGTCACTGGACCGCACTTCGGCGCCGGACAGCCTGGTCGCCAGCGAGGCGGCACCGGCGGGCAGCGGCCGGCACACGCGCCTGTGGCGCTACTACTTCAGCCCCGACCCGGCCCGCTCCGGGCTGCTGGTCGCCGACTCCGCCGGGACCGTGATCGCGGGCGAGGCCTACGAGACGAAGGCCGCGGGTGTGCGAGGAGTGCTGTCGCGACTGGAGGACCCGGCCGGGCACGCCGCCTGGTACCTGTCCCGGCCCGCCGGCCCGCACGGCGTCCGCGGCACGCTGTGGCGTCAGGACCTCGGGGGCGCGCGGGCGCCCGAGTGCGGCTCGGAGGACACCCACCGCTGCTGGGGCGAGGGCACCGGCTCCCTGTCGTACTGGCCGCAGACCGGAGAGCTGTGGTCCGTGTCGGGCCGCACGCTGTTCGCCCTGCCCCTGTCCTCCGTGGACCGGGCGCTGCGGCGGTAGCGCGGTCCGTGCCGGCGTTCACCCCCTGGACCCGCGTCGACACGGCCCCGGCCCGGATGATTCCCTGGCCGGCATGACGAACATCGCCGTGACCACCTGGTCCCTGGAGCAGACCGCCCCGACCGATCTCCTGCCGGCCACCGCACCGGAAGGGGACGTACGGATCGTCCGTTCCGAGGTGCCCTCGCCCGAGTTCAGCCGGTTCCTGTACGCCTCGGTCGGCGGCGACATCCGCTGGACCGACCGGCTCGGCTGGACGTACGCGCGGTGGCGCGAGCACCTGGAGCGTCCGGGCGTGGAGACGTGGGTGGCCTACGACCGGGGCACACCGGCGGGTTACGTCGAACTGGAGCCCCAGGACGACGGGGTGGTGGAGATCGTCTACTTCGGCCTGATCCAGAACTTCCGCGGCCGCCGCATCGGCGGGCACCTGCTGTCGTACGGCACCGCCCGCGCCTGGGACCTCGCGGACCGCTGGCCGGGGCTGGCCACGACGAAGCGGGTGTGGCTGCACACGTGCAGCAAGGACGGCGAGCACGCGATGGACAACTACCAGCGGCGCGGGTTCCGGCTGTTCGACACCAAGGTCGAGGAGGAGGCGGAGGTGTCCACTCCGGGGCCCTGGCCCGGGGCGTACCCCGCCTGACCTGGACCGCCGCGGCCGCTGCCGCGGCATGTGATCAACGACACCCTTGTCCCACATTCCGGGACAAGGGTGTCCACATGACGGACGAAGCTGGACTGTGTCCAGATCGCCGTGCCACGCTGCCGTCATGTCTGGAACTGGAATCGCCTTGGTGAGCCGACGGCACGTCGACCACGGCCGCATGTCCAGCGCCATCTGTCCGGCGAGCTGATCCGCCCAGCACCGCCGCAATTCCCCCTGCTTTCCTTGCCTGCAGCGCAATGACGCGCATGTCCGGCCGACGCCCCATGCGCCTGCGCCCACGCAGGTCAGAGCCGCATTCCCCGCTGTCCCGAAGGACGTATCGACCATGGCCGCCGCCTCTTCGCAGAACTCCGTCGCGCCCCGCCGCAAGGTGAGCCGTCACCGTGGCGAGGGACAGTGGGCCGCGGGGCACCTGACCCCGCTCAACGGCAACGAACAGCTCAAGAAGGACGACGACGGTCTCAATGTGCGGACACGCATTGAGACGATCTACTCCAAGCGCGGCTTCCAGTCCATCGACCCCAACGACCTGCGCGGGCGCTTCCGCTGGTGGGGCCTCTACACCCAGCGCCGGCCCGGGATCGACGGCGGCCGCACCGGTCTGCTGGAGCCGGAGGAGCTCGAGGACGAGTACTTCATGATGCGCGTGCGCATCACCGGCGGCCGGCTCACCACCGAGCAGCTGCGCGTGATCGGCGAGGTGTCGCAGACGTACGCACGCGGCAGCGCGGACATCACCGACCGGCAGAACATCCAGTTCCACTGGGTGCGCATCGAGGACGTGCCCGCCATCTGGGAACGCCTGGAGTCGGTCGGCCTGTCCACCACCGAGGCGTGCGGCGACTGCCCGCGCGGCATGCTCGGCTCCCCGGTCGCCGGGGTGGCCGAGGACGAGATCATCGACGGCACCGCCGCGCTGGAGGAGATCGTCCGCCGCTACATCGGCGACCCGCGCTTCTCCAACCTGCCGCGCAAGTACAAGACGGCCGTCTCCGGCTCCCCGCTGCTCGACGTCGCCCACGAGATCAACGACATCTCCTTCGTCGGCGTGGTCCACCCCGAGCACGGCCCCGGCTTCGACCTGTGGGTCGGCGGCGGGCTGTCCACCAACCCCAAGTTCGGTGTGCGGCTGGGCGCCTGGGTGCCCGAGGCCGACGTACCGGAGGTGTGGGAGGCGGTCACCTCGGTCTTCCGCGACTACGGCTACCGGCGGCTGCGCAACCGGGCCCGGCTGAAGTTCCTGGTCGCCGACTGGGGCGCGGAGAAGTTCCGCCAGGTCGTCGAGGACGAGTACCTGGGCCGCAAACTGATCGACGGCCCCGCGCCCGAGATGCCCGCGCAGGTGTGGCGCGACCACATCGGCGTGCACCGCCAGAAGGACGGCCGCTTCTACGTCGGCTTCGCCCCGCGCGTGGGCCGGATGGACGGCTCGCTGCTCACCAAGGTCGCCGAGCTGGCCGAGGAGCACGGCTCGGGCCGGGTGTCCACCACCGTCGAGCAGAAGATGATCGTCCTGGACGTGCCCGGGGACCGGGTGGACTCGCTGGTAGACGCCCTGGAGGCGCTGGACCTCAGGGTGACCCCCTCCCCGTTCCGGCGCGGCACGATGGCCTGCACGGGCATCGAGTTCTGCAAGCTCGCCATCGTGGAGACCAAGGAGCGCGGCAGCGACCTGATCGACGAACTCGAGCGCCGGCTGCCCGGCTTCGACGAGCCGCTCACCATCAACATCAACGGCTGCCCCAACGCCTGCGCCCGCATCCAGACCGCTGACATCGGCCTCAAGGGCCAGCTGGTCACCGACGCGGACGGCAAGCAGGTCGGCGGCTACCAGGTCCACCTCGGCGGTGCCCTGGGCCTGGAGCCGTCCTTCGGCCGCAAGGTCCGCGGTCTGAAGGTGACTTCGGCGGAGCTGCCCGACTACATCGAGCGGGTGCTCAAGCGCTTCCAGGCCGAGCGCCAGGACGGCGAGCGCTTCGCCGCCTGGGCGGCGCGGGCTTCCGAGGAGGCGCTGTCGTGAGTGAGCGTGCCGCGCCCTTCTACTGCCCGTACTGCGGCGAGGAGGACCTGCGTCCCGGTGAGCAAGGGCACGGGGCGTGGGAATGCGGGGCGTGCAACCGGGCCTTCCAGCTGAAGTTCCTCGGGCTGCTGGCCCGGGGGTTCCAGCGGGCCACCGGCGACGGAGGGGACGAGCAGACATGACGACGGCTCAGGACGAGCGCACGGAAGAGGAGTTGAAGGCGCTGGCCGAGCAGGCCGGCCGCGACCTGGAGGACGCCTCCGCCCTGGAGATCCTCAAGTGGGCGGCGAAGACCTTCGGCCCGCGGTTCTGCGTCACCTCCTCCATGGAGGACGCGGTGGTCGCCCACCTCGCCTCCCGCGCCATGCCGGGAGTGGACGTGGTGTTCCTCGACACCGGCTACCACTTCCCGGAGACCATCGGCACCCGCGACGCGGTCGAGGTGGTGATGGACGTCAACGTCATCACGCTCACCCCGCGGCAGACGGTCGCCGAGCAGGACGCCGAGTACGGCCCGAAGCTGCACGACCGCGACCCCGACCTGTGCTGCAGGCTGCGCAAGGTCCAGCCGCTGGAAGAGGGCCTCGAGGGCTACCAGGCCTGGGCGACCGGTCTGCGCCGCGACGAGTCCCCGACCCGCGCGAACACCCCCGTGGTCGGCTGGGACGACAAGCGGCGCAAGGTCAAGATCTCCCCGATCGCCCGCTGGACCCAGGACGACGTGGACGCCTACGTCTCCGAGCACGGCGTACTGACCAACCCGCTGCTGATGGACGGCTACGGCTCGGTCGGCTGCGAGCCCTGCACCCGCCGGCTGCTGGAGGGCGAGGACGCGCGGGCCGGCCGCTGGGCGGGCAGCGCCAAGACCGAGTGCGGGCTGCACGGCTGACGATGACACAGATTCAGGAGACACACGTGACGACCGGAGCCACCGTCTGGCTCACGGGTCTGCCGAGCGCCGGCAAGACCACCATCGCGCACGAACTCGCGGGCCGGCTGCGCACGGAGGGCCACCGCGTCGAGGTGCTCGACGGCGACGAGATCCGCGAGTTCATCTCCGCGGGCCTCGGCTTCTCCCGCGAGGACCGGCACACCAACGTGCAGCGCATCGGCTTCGTCGCCGAACTGCTCGCCCGCAACGGCGTCCTGGCGCTGGTCCCGGTGATCGCGCCCTACGCCGACAGCCGGGACGCCGTACGCAAGCGCCACGAGGAGAACGGCACGGCGTACGTGGAGGTGCACGTGGCGACCCCGGTCGAGGTGTGCTCCGTACGCGATGTGAAGGGCCTGTACGCCAGGCAGGCCGCGGGCGAGCTGACCGGGCTGACGGGCGTCGACGACC
>NZ_BMVJ01000006.1:358435-360725 GCF_014650655.1 Streptomyces anandii JCM 4720 | reverse complement strand
CGTACGAGGAGCCCGAGGCGCCGGACCTGCGGATCGAGTCGCAGCACCAGAGCGTGCCGGAGTCCGCGGCGTCGGTGTACGCCCTGCTCAGCGAAAGGGGACTGGCATGACGACCGTCGCCAAGGTCACTGAGGGCGAAGAGGGCACCCGGAGCCCGTACACCCTCTCGCACCTGGACGCGCTGGAGTCCGAGGCGGTGCACATCTTCCGCGAGGTGGCGGGCGAGTTCGAGAACCCGGTGATCCTGTTCTCCGGCGGCAAGGACTCCATCGTCATGCTGCACCTGGCGCTCAAGGCGTTCGCGCCGGCCGCGGTGCCGTTCGCGCTGCTGCACGTGGACACCGGGCACAACTTCCCGGAGGTCCTCGAGTACCGCGACCGGACCGTGGAGGGGCACGGGCTGCGCCTGCACGTGGCCTCGGTGCAGGACTACATCGACCGCGGGGTCCTCAAGGAGCGCCCGGACGGCACCCGCAACCCGCTGCAGACGCTACCGCTGACCGAGAAGATCCAGGCCGAGAAGTTCGACGCCGTCTTCGGCGGCGGCCGGCGCGACGAGGAGAAGGCGCGGGCCAAGGAGCGGGTGTTCTCGCTGCGCGACGAGTTCTCCCAGTGGGACCCGCGCCGCCAGCGGCCCGAGCTGTGGAACCTCTACAACGGGCGGCACGCCCCCGGCGAGCACGTGCGCGTCTTCCCGTTGTCCAACTGGACCGAGCTGGACGTGTGGCAGTACATCGCCCGCGAGGGCATCGAACTGCCGCGGATCTACTACGCCCACGAGCGCGAGGTGTTCGCCCGCAGCGGCATGTGGCTCACCGCCGGCGAATGGGGCGGCCCGAAGGACGGCGAGAGCGTCGAGCGGCGCCTGGTGCGCTACCGCACGGTCGGTGACATGTCCTGCACCGGGGCCGTCGACTCCGACGCCGACACCATCGAGAAGGTGATCGCCGAGATCGCCGCCTCCCGCCTCACGGAGCGCGGCGCCACCCGCGCCGACGACAAGATGTCCGAGGCCGCGATGGAGGACCGCAAGCGCGAGGGGTACTTCTAGAGATGAGCACGATCACCACCGAGCAGCTCTCGGCCACCACCCTGCTGCGGTTCGCCACCGCCGGCTCCGTCGACGACGGCAAGTCCACCCTGGTGGGCCGGCTGCTGCACGACTCCAAGTCGGTCCTCGCCGACCAGCTGGAGGCGGTCGAGCGCGCCTCGGCGAGCCGCGGCCAGGAGGCCCCGGACCTCGCGCTGCTCACCGACGGCCTGCGCGCCGAGCGCGAGCAGGGCATCACCATCGACGTGGCCTACCGCTACTTCGCCACCCCGCGCCGCCGCTTCATCCTCGCCGACACCCCGGGCCATGTGCAGTACACGCGCAACATGGTCACCGGCGCCTCCACCGCCGAGCTGACGGTGATCCTCGTCGACGCCCGCAACGGCGTGGTCGAGCAGACCCGCCGGCACGCGGCGATCGCCGCCCTGCTGCGCGTGCCGCACGTGGTCCTCGCCGTGAACAAGATGGACCTCGTCGGCTACGAGGAGCCCGTGTTCGCCGCGATCGCCGAGGAGTTCACGGCGTACGCCACCGAGCTGGGCGTCCCCGAGGTCACCGCCGTCCCGATCTCGGCGCTGGCCGGGGACAACGTGGTGGAGCCGAGCGCCAACATGGACTGGTACGGCGGCCCGACCGTCCTGGAGCACCTGGAGACCGTGCCCGTCAGCCACGACCTGGCGCACTGCCACGCGCGGCTGCCCGTGCAGTACGTGATCCGGCCGCGGACCGCCGAGCACCCCGACTACCGGGGCTACGCGGGCCAGATCGCGGCCGGCACCTTCCGCGTCGGCGAGGAGGTCGTGGTGCTGCCCTCGGGCCGCACCACGCGGATCTCCGGCATCGACCTGCTCGGCGAGCCGGTCGACGTGGCGTGGACGACGCAGTCGGTGACGATCCTGCTCGAGGACGACATCGACGTCTCGCGCGGCGACCTGATCGTGCCCGCCAAGGACGCGCCCGCCACCACCCAGGACGTGGAGGCGACCGTCTGCCACGTCGCCGACCAGGCGCTGACCGTGGGCCACCGGGTGCTGCTCAAGCACGGCACCCGCACCGTCAAGGCGATCGTCAAGGACATCCCCTCCCGGCTCACCCTCGACGACCTGTCCCTGCACCCGCACCCGGGCCGGCTCGCCGCCAACGACATCGGCCGGGTGAAGATCCGCACCGCCGAGCCGCTGCCGGTCGACTCCTACGCCGACTCGCGCCGCACCGGCTCGTTCATCCTGATCGACCCCA
>NZ_BMVJ01000006.1:352148-358400 GCF_014650655.1 Streptomyces anandii JCM 4720 | reverse complement strand
GCGACGGCACCACCCTGACCGCGGGCATGGTCGGCGAGTCCTTCGCCGCCCCCGAGCCGGTCAAGGACGCCGCCGAGGACGACGGGTGGGACTTCTGAGCATGAACCCCACCGACATCTACGCGACGTTCGCCAAGGAGGGCGGCCGCATCGGCAGCGGCGTTCTCGGCAGCGGACAGGGCGGAGTGGCCCGATGTGCGCGCTGACGTACGCGCACTGCCTGCGCGCCCTCACCCCCCGCCCGCCGTCCCGGCTGCGACGAAGACCTGCCGACCTCCCGGCCACGACCTGAGAGACCGTGACCGCCGGGCCTCCGAGAGGAACACCTCCCGTGCCTGCCAAACGATCGTCCCTGATCCGCCGCGGCCTCGCCGTGGCCGCCGCGCTTCCCCTGCTCACCCTCGCCGCCTGCGGCTACGGCTCCCAGGCCAAGGACGACGGCTCCGACCAGAAGGTCGCCGCCGGCGCCAGGAAGACCGACGGACTGGACTCCGTCAAGATCGGCTACTTCGGCAATCTGACCCACGCGACCGCGCTGGTGGGTGTGCGGAAGGGCTTCTTCCAGAAGTCGCTCGGGGCCACCCGGGCCAAGTACCAGGTCTTCAACGCCGGGCCGTCCGAGATCGAGGCCCTCAACTCCGGCTCCATCGACATCGGCTGGCTCGGCCCGTCCCCGGCCATCAACGGCTACACCAAGTCCGACGGCAAGAGCCTGCGGATCATCGGCGGTTCGGCCTCCGGCGGGGTCAAGCTGGTGGTGAACCCGCAGAAGATCAAGTCCCTGGCCGACGTCAAGGGCAAGAAGATCGCCACCCCGCAGCTCGGCAACACCCAGGACGTGGCGTTCCTCAACTGGATCGCGGAGCGCGGCTGGAAGGTCGACGCGCTGAGCGGCAAGGGCGACGTGTCGGTGGTCCGCACCGACAACAAGGTCACCCCGGACGCCTACAGGTCCGGCTCCATCGACGGTGCGTGGGTGCCTGAGCCGACCGCGTCCAAGCTGGTCGCCGAGGGCGCCAAGGTGCTGCTGGACGAGTCGTCGCTGTGGCCGGACAGGAAGTTCGTGATCACGAACATCATCGTGTCGCAGAAGTTCCTGAAGGAGCACCCGGCGGCCGTCGAGGCGGTGCTGAGGGCGTCGGTCGAGACCAACAAGTGGATCGACGCCAACCCGGACGCGGCGAAGGAGGCGGCCAACCGGCAGCTGGAGGCCGACTCCGGCAAGGCGCTCCCGGCGAACGTCCTCGACCCGGCGTGGAAGTCCATCCAGATCACCGACGACCCGCTGGCCGCCACCCTGGACACCGAGGCGCGGCACGCGGTGAAGGCCGGTCTGCTCAAGGACCCGAAGCTGGACGGCATCTACGACCTCACCCTGCTGAACAAGGTCCTCAAGGCCGAGGGCGAGCCGGCCGTCGCCGACGCCGGTCTCGGCGTCAAGTAGAGCCCGTAGCCGATCAGTTCCCAGGAGGTGACGACCATGGCCACGACCCTCGCCAAGGCCGCCGGCGCCGAGGCCGTCGAGCACGCGGCACGTCTTGAGCACGTCTCGAAGTCCTTCGCGGTACCGGGCGGACAGCAGCTGGTCCTGGACGACATCGGCCTCGATGTCGCGCCGGGCGAGTTCGTCACCCTCCTGGGGGCCTCGGGGTGCGGCAAGTCGACGCTGCTGAACCTGGTGGCGGGCCTGGACCGGCCCACCGCCGGGTCCATCACGACCGACGGCCGCCCGGCGCTGATGTTCCAGGAGCACGCGCTGTTCCCGTGGCTGACCGCGGGCAAGAACATAGAACTCGCCCTGAAACTGCGGGGCGTGGCGAAGTCCGACCGGCGCGGCCGGGCGGAGGAGCTGCTGGAGCTGGTCCGGCTCAAGGGCGCGTACGGCAAGCGCGTCCACGAGCTGTCCGGCGGTATGCGCCAGCGGGTGGCGATGGCACGAGCGCTGGCCCAGGAGAGCAACCTGCTGCTGATGGACGAGCCGTTCGCGGCGCTGGACGCCATCACGCGGGACGTGCTGCACGACGAGCTGACCCGGATCTGGCAGGAGACGGGAGTCTCCGTGCTGTTCGTGACGCACAACGTGCGCGAGGCGGTGCGGCTCGCGCAGCGGGTGGTGCTGCTGTCGTCCCGGCCCGGGCGGGTGGCCCGGCAGTGGACGGTGGACATCCCGCAGCCGCGCCGCATCGAGGACGCGCCGGTGGCGGAGCTGTCCCTGGAGATCACCGAAGTCCTGCGTGGGGAGATCCGCCGCCATGGCCAGCACTGAGACGAAGACGACGGCGAAGACGCCGCAGGACACGGCGCAGGGCGCCGGGCTGGACGGCGTGGAGGCCGGCCTCGACGCCTTGGAGGTCCCGGCCCCCAGCCGTACGACTGCCAAGCAGACCCTCCTCAACAAGGTGCTGCCACCGCTCGTGGCGGTGGCCGTGGTGCTGGTGGTGTGGCAGGCCCTGATCTCGTTCAAGATCGTCGACGACCCGACCAAGCTGCCGTCGCCCGCCGACGTGGGTGGCGAGTTCAGGGACGCCTGGCTCCAGGGCAACCTGCTGGGCTACATCTGGACGTCCGTCTCACGCGGTCTGCTGGGCTTCCTGTTCGCGCTGGCCATCGGCACCCCGCTGGGGCTGCTGGTGGCGCGCGTGAAGTTCGTGCGCGCGGCGATCGGGCCGGTGCTGTCGGGGCTCCAGTCGCTGCCGTCGGTGGCGTGGGTGCCGCCCGCGGTGATCTGGCTGGGTCTGGACAACTCGATGATGTACGCGGTGATCCTGCTCGGCGCCGTGCCCTCCATCGCCAACGGGCTGGTCTCCGGCATCGACCAGGTGCCGCCGCTGTTCCTGCGGGCGGGCCGCACGATGGGCGCCACGGGGGTGCGGGGCGCCTGGCACATCGTGCTGCCGGCCGCGCTGCCCGGCTATCTGGCGGGGCTGAAGCAGGGCTGGGCGTTCTCCTGGCGCTCGCTGATGGCGGCGGAGATCATCGCCTCCTCGCCCGACCTGGGCATCGGCCTGGGCGCGCTGCTGGAGAACGGCCGCAACGCCAGCTCCATGTCGATGGTGTTCGAGGCCATCATCCTGATCCTGTTCGTCGGCATCGCCATCGACCTGCTGATCTTCAGTCCGCTGGAGCGGTGGGTGCTGCGCAGCCGCGGCCTCCTCGTGAAGAGCTGAACTCCCATGTCCCAGCAGCCCGTTCTCCTGGTCGTCGCCCACGGCAGCCGTGATCCGCGGCACGCCGCGACCGTGCACGCCCTGGTGCGGCGGGTGCGCGCCATGCGCCCGGGACTGCGGGTGGAGACCGGGTTCCTGGACTTCAACGTGCCCTCGGTGCCCGGCGTGCTGGAGTCGCTGGCCGCGGAGGGGGTGCGGGACGTGGTGGCGCTGCCGCTGCTGCTGACCCGCGCCTTCCACGCCAAGTCCGACATCCCGTCCGTACTGCGGGAGGCGCCGTCGCGACTGCGGATCCGGCAGGCCGACGTCCTCGGCCCCTCGCCGCTGCTCACACGGGCGCTGGAGCGGCGGCTGCGGGAGGCGGGGCTCGATCCCGCCGACAAGTCCTCGACCGGGGTCGTACTGGCCTCGGCGGGGTCCTCCGACCCGGAGGCGATCGCGGTGATCGCAGCAATCGCGCGGGAGTGGCGGCACACCGGTTGGTGCGCCGTGCGGCCCGCGTTCGCCTCCGCATCCCTTCCGCGCACCGAGGACGCGGTGCGCGAACTGCGGGAACTGGGCTGCGCCAAGGTCGCGGTCGCCCCGTACGTACTGGCCCCGGGCCGCCTCCCGGACCGCATCGCCCGCGGCGCCGCCGAGGCGAAGGCCGATGTACTGTCCGACGTCCTCGGCCCGGCCCCCGAGGTGGCACGGCTGCTCCTGGAGCGCTACGAGGCGGCCCGGCAGCCGGTTCTCACGGCCCTGGGGGCGTGACGCGGGGCGTCGGCGGCGCCTGTCCGGCCGGTGGGTGCGAGGGTCCGCGGCCCGGCACTCCCCCGTGGTGCCGGTCCGCGGACGGCGACCACCGCTCGCCGGAGGCCGGTGTGCCGTGGTCGCATTCATGACAGCGCCGGGCGGGACGGAAGTGTCACTGCGGAAATGGGACACCCGGGCCGGACCGAGCAGTTTCGGCCACCTCCGCCGGGGCCCCGTTCACGCGCCCCGCTCACGCTCCGCCTCGTCGGCCAGCCGCACCAGATCCGCCACCGGCAGCGAGCCCGCGGCCCGGTGCTCCCGGGCGAAGGTGTTGGCCAGCCGCTGCAACAGCTCGTTGAGCGGAGTGGGTACGCCGTACAGGCGCCCGAGCAGCACGATCTCGCCGTTGAGGTGATCGGCCTCGATCGTGCCCGTGCCGCGCACCAGGGACTGCCAGGAGGAGCCTCCGCCGCGCGGGCCGCCGGGCAGCGGGACGAGGGTGATCCGGTCGCCGCGCGCCTCCTTCTGCTCGGCGGCGCCCGCGTGGGCGATCCCGGCGGCATCGAGCACCGCCTCGCCCTCGGCGCGCACCCTGTCGTACAGCGCACGCGCCGCCTCGCTCTCCAGCGGGCCGCTGACGGCCTCGATGGCGTTGGCGAGGTTGCCGAGCAGCTTGGCGTACTGCCAGCGGGCCACGTCCGGCACGACGGGCGCCCCGAAGCGCGCGGCCTCCAGATCGGCCGCGATCCGGCGCAGGGTGTCGTCGGTGCCGTGCGGGTGGCGGCCGAGGTGCAGCATGCCGGTGAGCGGGGTGCCGGCGGCGGACACCACCCCGGGTTCGACATGCGTCGCGGGCAGCCACACACAGACGCCGTACACGTGCCGGAACCGGCGCAGGGCGAGCCGCTGCCCCTCCACCCCGTTCTGCGCGCACAGCAGCGGCAGCCGCTCGGCCGCCGTGCCGCCGCCCGCCACCGGCGCCGGGCCCCAGGCCGCCAGCGCCGCCTCGGTGTCCTGCGTCTTGACGGCGAGGACCAGCACGTCGTCCGCGCGCAGCGCACCGAGTTCCGCCGGCCCGTCCACGGCGGCCGGCCGGTACGTCAGCTCGCCCTCCGGCACCCTGAGCCGCAGCCCGCCCTCGCGCAGCGCGGCGAGGTGCGCGCCGCGCGCGACCAGCACGACCTCGCGTCCGCTCTGCGCCAGCCGTCCGCCGATGGCGCCGCCGACCGCCCCTGCCCCGATGATGATGTAGCGCATGGCCCGAGCCTGCCACAGCCGTGTGTACGCTCCCTCGGGTGACCGGGGAAAAGATCGAGGACACCTTCACGCTCGCCGGTGATCTTCCGGTAAGGCGACTCGGCTACGGCACCGCCCAGTTGACCGGGCCCGGCTACTGGGGACCGCGCGGGGACGCCCGGGAAGCGGTGGCCGTGCTGCGGCGGGCGGTGGAGCGGGGGGTGACCCTGATCGACACCGCCGACAACTACGGCCCCCATCTCGCCGAGGAACTGGTGGCCGAGGCCCTGCACCCCTACCCGGAGGGGCTGCTGGTCGCCACCAAGGGCGGGGTGGTGCGCACCGGTGACCGCTCCTGGCACGTCGACGGGCGGCCGCGCTCGCTGCGGACGATGTGCGAGGCGAGCCTGCGGCGGCTGCGGCTGGAGACCATCGGCCTCTACCAGCTGCACCGGCTGGACCCCGCCGTGCCCCTGGCCGAACAGCTGGGCGCGCTGGAGGAGTTGCGGGCCGAGGGCAAGATCCGGCACGTGGGACTGGACACCGTGACCGCCGGACAGCTGACGGCGGCACTGGAGTCGGCCGAGGTGGCGTCGGTGCAGAACCGCTACCACCTCCTCGACCGGGAGTCCGATCCGCTGCTGGCGCTGTGCGAGGCGCGCGGCATCGCGTTCCTGCCCTGGTTCCCGCTGGGCAACGGGGAGTTGACCGGGCACCCGGTGTGCGCCGAGGTCGCCGCCGCGCACGGGGCGACGCCCGGCCAGGTCGCCCTGGCCTGGCTGCTGCACCGCTCCCCCGTGCTGTGCCCCACCCCGGGCACGGGCTCGCTCGCGCACCTGGAGGAGAACCTGGACGCCGCCGCCGTACGGCTCACCGCCGAGGAGCTGGCCCGGCTGTCCGCCCTGGCGGGCTGACCCCGTCCGCCGGCCGGCCGGCCCGGTTCCGGGGCCGGCCGGCCCGGTCCCGGCCTCAGTCCTCCCCGGCGGTCAGCTCCACCAGCTTCAGGACCGTGTTCCAGTTGCGGCTGGTCGCGACCACGCCCTTGGTCACCCGGGTGCGGGAGAGCTGCTCGGCGAGCTTGGAGCGGCCGAGCCCGTCGGGCGCGTACAGGTACA
>NZ_BMVJ01000006.1:330625-352124 GCF_014650655.1 Streptomyces anandii JCM 4720 | reverse complement strand
CCGCCCGGTCGCCGAGGCGGAACTCCTCGGGCAGATACGCGGCTTGGCCGATCGCCGCGTACCGCTCCGGGTCGGGCTGCGCGGAGAGGTAGGTGACGTGCAGCTGCTTGGGAGCCAGCTCCGCGGCCGGGAACGGGCAGGCCTCGGCGACCGCGCGCAGATAGGCGTGGTCGCGCACGATCACGTCCACCGGGAACCCGAACCGCTTCTCGATCGCGGCCGCCAGCTCCGCGGCCAGCGAGTCCTCGTCGCCCTGCCCGGCGGTGAACACGGCCTGGCCGCTCTGCAGATGGGTGCGGACGCCGGTGTGTCCGAGTTCCTCGATCAGGGCGCGCAGCTCGGCCATCGGGACCTTCCGGCCCCCGCCCACGTTGATTCCGCGCAACAGCGCCGCGTACGTCGTCATGCGCCCACGATAGGCGCCGCGAAAAGCGGCCGTCGTGCCCCGTGGGGGCGGGCACGACGGCCGTCCGGCCGCGCGGCCGGGACGACGAAACCTTGGCGGATCGGCGCGCCCGGATCAACTCCTCCACGCGGCTGTGACTTGTTCAACAAGGTTTCGTAATCCCAAAGCCGAGCGCTTCCGGCGGAACGGACACCCTGATCCCCGTCCCGGAGAGCGGCGGATAGGTGTAAGGGCCCACGGTCCTTCTCAGTGCGGAGGAGCCGCGGACCCCAGGGAGGAGCCCGGGCCGCTGCGCTTCACCGGGCAGCACGACGAGATGGACTTACGCCGGCCATACCTTCGATGTGGAAGGTGGCGGCAGGGGGCCGCCGCCGCGCACAAGGTCTCGTCGTCGCGGGGGACCTGGAGGGGACAAGCCCGTCATGGGGAACGGAGACACACGGGTGCGGGGCCTGGCCGCACGGGCCGGCGGCTGGAGCGCCCGCCACCGATGGGCGGCCGTGGGCATATGGGTGCTGTTCGTCGTCCTGGCTATGGGACTCGGTTCGGCGGCGGGCCGGGTGGACGTCAATGAGAGCGACCAGCTCAAGGGCGAGACGCACACCGCAGCGAAGATCATCGACGATGCCGGGATCAAGCAGCCGGCGAGCGAGACCGTGCTGATCCAGGCGAAGGACGGCACCACGAAGGCCACGGACGCCGCCTTCCGGGCCGCCGTCACCGATGTGGTGGAGGCCGTCCGCGCCACCGGCCGGGTCACCGACGTGACCTCGCCCTACGACACGAAGACCATCTCGCGCGACGGCCGTAGCGCGCTGGTGCAGTTCGACATGCGCGGTGACGCCGACACCGCCAAGGACCGCGTCGAGCCGGTGCTGAAGACCGTCGCGGGCGTGCAGAAGGACCACGGGGCGCTGCGGATCGAGGAGATCGGCGGCGCGAGCATGCAGAAGCAGTACGCGGACGCCTTCGGGGACGACTTCCAGCAGGCCGAGTACTCCGCCGTGCCGGTGGCCCTCGGCATCCTGCTGATCGCCTTCGGCGCGCTGGTGGCCGCGCTGCTGCCGGTGGCGCTGGCGATCACCGCGATCATGGCGACGATGGGCCTGATGGGCATCGTCAGCCACCTGCAGCCGATGAGCGACACCGCCAACTCGGTGATGCTGCTGGTCGGCATGGCGGTCGGCGTCGACTACTGCCTGTTCTACCTGCGCCGTGAGCGCGAGGAGCGGGCCGCGGGGCGGGACGCGGGCACCGCGCTGCGCATCGCCGCCGCCACCAGCGGCCGCGCGATCATCGTCTCCGGTGTCACGGTGTGCGTGGCGATGGCGGGCATGCTCTTCACCGGGCTCGCCGAGTTCGAGGCGATGGGTCTGGCCTCGCTGATGGTGGTCGCGGTCGCCATGGTCGGCTCCGTCACCGTGCTGCCGGCGCTGCTGTCGCTGCTGGGCGAGCGGGTGGAGAAGGGGCGGATCCCCTTCCTGCGCCGCCGGACCAGGAACAGCACTGAGAGCCGGTTCTGGACGGCCGTCCTGCGCGGTGTCCTCGCGCGGCCGGTGGTCTCCGTGGTCGTGGCGGTCGGCGCGCTGCTCGCCGTCGCGTCGCCCGCGCTCGGCATGAAGACCTCGCAGCTGACGCTGGACCAGGAGTTCGGCAACTCGCTGCCCATCGTGCAGACCTACAACCGCCTCAACGACGCCTTCCCCGGCGGCTCCGAGCCGGCCCAGGTGGTCGTGCGGGCCAAGGACATCGGCTCGCCCGAGGTCCGGCAGGCGCTGGCGGACTTCAAGGAGCGGGCGATCTCCTCGGGCGCCTCGCGCGGCCCGGTCGACGTGAAGGTGCACGCGGCGCAGAACGTCGCCCTCGTCTCCGTGCCGCTGGTCGGCGGCTCCGACTCCGACCGGGCCACCAAGAGCCTGGAGAAGCTGCGCGACGAGGTGCGGCCCGCCACGCTCGGCAAGGTGGACGGACTGCAGGCGCCGGTCACCGGACAGGTCGCCGGCTCGCACGACTTCAACGACCAGCTCGTCGGCTCGGTCGTCCCGGTCTTCGCCTTCGTGGTGGTCTTCGCCTTCCTGCTGATGCTGCTGTCGTTCCGCTCGCTGACGGTCGCGATCACCTCGATCCTACTCAACCTGCTGTCGGTGGGCGCGGCCTACGGCATCCTCGTCGCCGTCTTCCAGCACGGCTGGGGCGCGTCCCTGGTGGGGGCGGAGGGCGTCGGCGCGATCGTCACCTGGCTGCCGCTGTTCCTGTTCGTGATCCTGTTCGGCCTGTCGATGGACTACCACGTCTTCGTGGTCTCCCGGATCCGCGAGGCCCGGATGCGCGGCCGTGGCACCCGGGACGCCATCCAGCACGGTGTGGTCACCACCGCCGGTGTCGTCACCAGCGCCGCGGTCATCATGGTCGCCGTGTTCGCCATCTTCGGCACGCTGTCCATGCAGTCGATGAAGCAGATGGGTGTGGGCCTGGCGGCCGCGGTGCTGATCGACGCGACCGTGATCCGGGGCGTGCTGCTGCCGGCCGTGATGGCCCTGCTGGGCGAGCGCAACTGGTACCTGCCCAAGTGGCTGCACCGGCTGCCCGACCTCACCCACGACGAGTCGCCCGAGGCGATGGCCGCGCCGCCCGCGCCGAGGGAGGACGAGCGGCTGAGGGTCTGACCTCTCCGGTCCTCCGCCGGTCGGTGGATCGGGGCCCGCCGGCTTCGGGGAGCCGGTGGGCCCCGCCCGTTTCCACCGCCCACCTGCGCGAATGCGACACTGACCGTCGACCGGTACAGCACGGCACGGACGGGAACGACGGAGGCGGACGATGGACGAGGCAAGGGCGCGGGACGTACTGGCCGCGGCGGGCGTACTGCCCGGCCCGGCGCGGGACGCCCGGCTCCTCGCCCTGGGCGAGAACGCGGTGTTCGCCGCCGGGTCACTCGTCGTGAAGGTGGGCCGCGACGCCGAACTGCTCGACCGCGCCCGGCGCGAGCTGCGGATCGCGCTGTGGCTGGCCGACGCGGGCGTCCCGGCGGTGCGCGCCGCCGAGCCCGAGGCGCTGCTGGTGGACGGGCACCCGGTGACCGTGTGGCACCGGCTGCCCGACCCGGTGCGTCCCGCCGGGCCGCGGGACCTGGCCGGACTGCTGCGGATCGTCCACTCCCTGCCCTCCCCCGGCTTCGGACTGCCGCCCCGCGAGCTGCTGGGCGGTGTGGAGCGCTGGCTGCGGCTGGCGGGCGAGGCGATCGACCCGGCGGACGCCGCGTATCTGCGCGAGCGCCGCGACGGCTTCGCGGCGGCCGCCGCCGCGCTCACCCCGCGTCTGCCGCCCGGCCCGATCCACGGCGACGCGCTGCCGCGCAACGTCCACGTCGGTCCGGACGGGCCGGTCCTGGTCGATCTGGAGACCTTCTCCGCCGACCTGCGTGAGCACGACCTGGTGGTCATGGCCCTCTCCCGCGACCGCTACGGCCTGCCCGCCGGGGACTACGACGCCTTCACCGAGGCCTACGGCTGGGACGTACGCGAGTGGGAGGGCTGCGCGGTACTGCGCGGCGCCCGCGAGACGGCCAGCTGCGCCTGGGTCGCCCAGCACACCCCGGGCAACCCCACGGCCCTGGCCGAGTTCCGGCGCCGGGTGGCCTCCCTGCGCGACGACGACCCCCAGGTCCGCTGGCACCCCTTCTGACGGCCTGCCGCCGGCCGGCCGGGGGTCACACGGGCTCGTCCGCCGGTTCGCGCAGTGGCCAGGCGGTGTCGATCACCGCGCTCGTCTCCCCCTTGCGGCGCAGGAAGTTCTGGAAGTCGGCCGCCCAGGCGGCGTACCACTCGATCTGGCGGCGGTGCAGTTCCGCCGGGCCGAGTGCGGCGACCTTGGGATGGCGGGCGGCTATCGCGCAGGCCAGCCGGGCCGCGGCGAGGGCGTCGGCCGAGGCGTCGTGCGCCGAGTCGAGGACCACGCCGTACTCCCCGCACACCGCCTGCAGGGTGCGCTTGCCGGGCCGGTAGCGGTCGGCCCAGCGGTCGATGGTGTACGGGTCGACGACCGGGCCGGGCTCCGCGCCGCCGAGGCGGTCCCTGAGCGAGGGCAGCCCGTGTCTGCGCAGTTCTGCGGAGAGCAGGGTCAGGTCGAAGGCCGCGTTGTACGCCACCACCGGTACGCCCGTCTTCCAGTAGCCGGTCAGCACGTCCGCGATGGCGTCCGCCACCCGGTCCGCGGGACGGCCCTCGGACGCCGCCCGTTCGTTGCTGATGCCGTGGACGGCGACCGCGTCCGGCGGGATCTCCACGCCCGGGTCGGCCAGCCACTCGCGGTGCCCGGCCGGCTCCCCTCCCCTGACCTCGATCACGGCGCCGGTGACGATGCGCGCCTCGCGCGGGTCGGTTCCGGTCGTCTCCAGGTCGAAGCCGATCAGCAGCTCACGGTGCCAGCCCATGGCGGCCCCCCTTCTCGGTGGTGCTTTCCCCCAGTGGTCGTAACGATCGCATGCGCCACTGACAATCAGCGGACGGCGTTCCGCTCGCCGCCCACCGCACCACCCGTCAGGACACCGGGCGCGAATCGGCCCACATCATCTCGAACTCCTCGCGGTAGGCGGCGAAAAGCCCGCCTTCGCCCACCTCGTTCGACTTGACCACCTTGCTGCCGTTGCGCAGGACGAACACCGGCGCCTCCATGCCCCGGCTGCGCCGCAGATAGGACTGCACCACCGCGATGCCGTCGGTGCCGTCGCCGTCCACGAGGTAGGCGGTCAGGCGCGGGGTCTCGTCGTAGACCTGGATCTCGAAGGCGCCCGGGTCGCGCAGCCGGGAGCGCACCCGGCGCATGTGCAGGATGCTCATCTCCACCGACCGGCTCAGCTCGCCGCGCTTGAGGCCGAGTTCGCGCTCGCGGCGCTTGACGGCGCTGGAGGCGGGGTTGAGGAACAGCAGCCGCACCCGGGCGCCCGACTCGGCCAGGCGGACCAGGCGGCGGCCGGAGAAGTTCTGCACCAGCAGGTTGAGGCCGATGCCGATGGCGTCCAGCCGGCGGGCGCCGCCGAAGATGTCCTCGGCCGGGAACTGCCGCAGCAGCCGCACCCGGTCCGGGTGCACGGCGACCACGTCGGCGTACCGGTCGCCGACGAGGCTCTCGACCGCGTCGACGGGCAGCCGGCGGGCGGAGGGCACGTCGCCGCCGGTGCCGAGGATCTCGAGCAGGCGGGCCGAGGCCCGCTCGGCCTGCCCCAGCACCGCCTCGGACAGCGCCCGGTTGCGGGAGACGACGTTGCGGGTCACCTCCAGCTCGTCCAGGGCGAGTTCGACGTCCCTGCGCTCGTCTATGTACGGCTCGAAGCAGGGCCAGTGCTGCACCATCAGCTCGCGCAGCTGGGGCAGGGTGAGGAAGCTGATCACGTTGTCATCGGCCGGGTCGAGCAAGTAGCCCTTGCGGCGGCTGACTTCGCGTACCGCGACGGCGCGCTGCACCCACTCCTGGCCTGCCGGTCCGGCGGCGGCCACCACCCAGTCGTCGCCGTGCACGGGCTCGTAGACGGGCCGCAGGACGGCGGCCACGACGGCGCGCAGCCGCTGCTCGACGAGGTTCAGCCAGATGTAGGCCCGGCCGGCCCGCTGGGCGCGCGTGCGCACCTCGCGCCAGGCGTCGGGCCCCCAGTCCAGCTCCGGTCCGATGGCGCCGGCGCCCATCGGCCGGGCCAGGGACACCGCGCCGGGCGGGACGTCTGCGGAGTTCCCCTCGTGACCCTCGTCACCAGGGGGCAGCTCCAGGCCTCCCGAGCCCACCCGTGCACCGCCTTCCGCTCCCCCGAGCCTTCCCCGTCCCAACGATCAAGGAAGGGTACTCCGGGAGCGGCGCGCGGTGCAGCCGGATGCACAGCTCCTTTCCCAACTTCCGCCGCGTACGCACCCGTTCCGCTTCCGCGTGACCGGCCCAGTGACGGGAATCATGATGTTGACCAAGCACCGTCCGGGGCCGCTCCGGCGCGGGCGCCGGGGCCGGTCCGGGTCCGGTGCCCGCGCCGGACCGGCCCGCGACCCGCGGTTCCTAGGTGGTTCACCCACTTTCCGGGAGACTCGGAAGGCGAGGCGCCACCGGCGGCGCCGCACACCTGAAAGAGTCGTGTCCATGCAGGTCTGGCCTGGAGAGGCGTATCCGCTCGGCGCCACGTACGACGGCGCCGGCACCAACTTCGCGGTCTTCACGGAGGCCGCGGACCGAGTAGAGCTGTGTCTGCTGCACGACGACGGCTCGGAAACGGCGGTGGAGCTGCGGGAGAGCGACGCGTTCGTCCGGCACGCGTACCTGCCCGGTGTGATGCCGGGGCAGCGGTACGGGTTCCGGGTGCACGGTCCGTACGCGCCCGAGCGCGGGCTGCGCTGCAACTCCGCCAAGCTGCTGCTCGACCCGTACGCGCGTGCGATCAGCGGCTCCGTGCGGTGGGGGGAGGAGGTGTACGGCTACCACTTCGACGACCACGGGCGGCGCAACGACCTGGACTCGGCCCCGCACACCATGACCTCGGTCGTGGTGAACCCGTACTTCGACTGGGGCGACGACCGCCCGCCGCGCCGCGGCTACCACGAGACGGTGATCTACGAGGCCCACGTCAAGGGCCTCACCATGCGGCACCCGGGGCTGCCCGAGGAGCTGCGCGGCACCTACGCGGCGCTCGCCCACCCGGCGATCCTGGAGCACCTGACCGAGCTCGGGGTCACCGCACTGGAGCTGATGCCCGTACACCAGTTCGTCAACGACCACCGCCTGGTGGACATGGGCCTGAACAACTACTGGGGCTACAACACGATCGGCTTCTTCGCCCCGCACAACGCCTACGCCTCCTGGGGCGACCGCGGCCAGCAGGTGCTGGAGTTCAAGTCGGCCGTCCGGGCGCTGCACGAGGCCGGGATCGAGGTCATCCTCGACGTGGTCTACAACCACACCGCCGAGGGCAACCACCTGGGCCCCACGCTGTCCTTCAAGGGCATCGACAACCCGCGCTACTACCGGCTCACCGACGACCCGCGCTACTACATGGACACCACGGGCACCGGGAACTCCCTGCTCATGCGGTCGCCGCACGTGCTCCAGCTGATCATGGACTCGCTGCGCTACTGGGTCACCGAGATGCACGTCGACGGCTTCCGCTTCGATCTCGCCGCGACGCTCGCCCGGCAGTTCCACGAGGTGGACCGGCTGTCGTCGTTCTTCGACCTGGTGCAGCAGGACCCGGTGGTCTCCCAGGTGAAGCTGATCGCCGAGCCCTGGGACGTCGGCGAGGGCGGCTACCAGGTGGGGAACTTCCCGCCGCTGTGGACGGAGTGGAACGGCAAGTACCGCGACACCGTGCGGGACCTGTGGCGGGGTGAGCCGCGCGCGCTCGCGGAGTTCGCCTCCCGGCTGACCGGCTCCTCCGACCTCTACCAGGACGACGGCCGCCGCCCGCTGGCCTCGATCAACTTCGTGACCTGCCACGACGGCTTCACACTGCACGACCTGGTGTCGTACAACGACAAGCACAACGAGGCCAACGGCGAGGACAACCGGGACGGCGAGAGCCACAACCGGTCCTGGAACTGCGGCGCCGAGGGCGACAGCGACGACCCCGAGGTGCTGCGGCTGCGGGCGCGGCAGATGCGCAACTTCGTCGCCACCCTGATGCTGTCCCAGGGCGTGCCCATGATCAGCCACGGCGACGAGTTCGCGCGCACCCAGAACGGCAACAACAACGCCTACTGCCAGGACAACGAGCTGTCCTGGGTGCGCTGGCCCGAGGACGGCGGCGGGCTGCTCGACTTCGTACGGGCGATGGCGCGGCTGCGCAGGGAGCACCCGGTCTTCCGCCGGCGCCGCTTCTTCCACGGCCGGCCGGTGGAGGGCACCCACGACGACCTGTCGGACATCGCCTGGTTCACCCCGGAGGGCAAGGAGATGGCCCAGCGGGACTGGGACTCGGCACAGGCCTCCGCGCTGACCGTGTTCCTCAACGGCAACGCGATCTCGGAGCCGGGACAGCGCGGGGAGCGGATCGCCGACGACTCCTTCCTGCTGATGTTCAACGCGGCGCCCAAGCGGCTGGACTTCGTGGTCCCCGTCGACCACGGCCGCCAGTGGGAGGTGATCGTCGACACGGCCCGCGAGGAGGGCGTCCCGGCGGGCACCGGCGCGAAGGTCCAGGCCGGGGACCGGCTCGCGCTGGCCGACCGCAGCCTGACGGTACTGCGCCGCCCGGCGTAGCGATCGGGTGAGGGGAGCGGCCCGCGCGGGTGGCCGTACGGGCACGGGGCGGGGCGGTGACACGAAAGGCGGTGCGGGGGGTACGTAGGTCTCCATGACACCCGAGCGCTCCGCACCCGTCGTGCCCACGGCCACCTACCGGCTCCAGCTCCAGCCCGAGTTCCCGTTCACGGCCGCGGCGAAGGCCGTGCCGTACCTGGCCTCGCTCGGCGTCTCCCACCTGCATCTGTCCCCCGTGCTCGAGGCCGTGCCGGGCTCCCCGCACGGCTACGACGTCGTGGACCCCGCGCGGGTGCGCGCCGAGCTCGGCGGGGAGGACGGCCTGCGCGCCCTCGCGCACACCGCGCGGGAGCACGGGCTCGGCCTGGTCCTGGACATCGTGCCGAACCACATGGCCATGGCCCCGCGCCACAACCGCGCCCTGTGGGAGGTGCTGCGCGAGGGCCCCGCCTCGCCGTACGCGCGCTGGTTCGACATCGACTGGGAGGCGCAGGACGGCAAGGTGCTGCTGCCGGTGCTGGGCCGGCCGGTCGGCAAGGAGACGGGCGCGCTGAAGGTGGACGGCGACGTCCTGCGCTACCACGACCACGCCTTCCCGCTGCGGGAGGGCACCGCCGGCCTGCCGCTGCCCGAGCTGCTCCAGGCGCAGTGGTACCGCCTCGCCTGGTGGCGGCTGGCCCGCACCGAGCTCAACTACCGGCGCTTCTTCAGCATCTCGGAGCTGATCGGGGTCCGCGTGGAGGACCCGGAGGTCTTCGCGGCGACCCACGCCAAGGTCCTCCAGCTGTTGCGCGAGGGGGTGGTCGACGGTCTTCGCATCGACCACCCGGACGGTCTCGCCGACCCCGACGCCTACCTCGCCCGGCTGCACGAGGCGGCCGGGGGCCGCTGGACGGTCGTGGAGAAGATCCTTTCGGACGGCGAGCACCTGCCGCCCTCCTGGCCGGTGGCCGGCACCACCGGCTACGACGCCCTCCGGCACGTCGACGGCCTGTTCACCGACCCGGCCGGGGCGGAGGAACTGCTCGCCCTGTACCGGCGCTGCGCGGCCCCGCAGACCGACCGGGGCGGGGACTGGGCGCCGACGGTGCGGCGGGCCGCGTACAAGGTGATCACGCACGAGCTGGCCGCCGAGACGGAGCGGCTGACCCGGGTGGCCGGCCGGGTGTGCACCACCGCGCCGGACCCCGCGCTGCGCGACCGCGCCCCCTGGGCGCTGCGCACCGCGCTGCGCGAGCTGCTGGTCCGCCTGGAGGTCTACCGGCCCTACGCCTCGACCGACGCCTCCGCCGTGCTCACCCGGGAGGCCGCGGACCGGGCCCGCCTCGCCTTCGCGGTGCCCGAGGAGGGCGAGGCCGTGGACGTCGTACGGGATCTGCTGCTCGGGCGGGCCGGGGGCGGCGACGCCGTGGAGCTGCGCACCCGGTTCGCGCAGGCCGCCTCCGCGCTGCGCGCGAAGTCCGTGGAGGACACCGCCTACTACCGGTACGTGCCGCTGCTGTCGGCCAACGAGGTCGGCGGCGACCCCGGGCGTCCGGCGGTGTCCCCGGAGGACTTCCACGCGTACTGCGCGCGCGTGCAGCGCGACTGGCCGGTGGGCGGGACGGTGGTCTCCACGCACGACACCAAGCGCAGCGCCGACGTGCGGGCCGCGCTCGCGGTGCTCACCGAGTGCCCCGAGCGGTGGGCCGCGCTGCTCCAGGAGGTGGCGCGCGACGAGGAGGACGTGCCGGACGGGCAGCTCGCCTGGGCGGCCTGGCAGACGGTGTTCGGGCTCGGCCCGGCCGAGCCGGGGCGGGTGCGGGAGGCGCTGTTGAAGCATGTGCGCGAGGCGGGCCTCCACACCAGCTGGACGGAGCAGGAGCCGCCGTACGAGGAGGCCGTGGCGCGGTTCGTCGACGAGGGGCCGTGCGGGGCGCCGGGCGAGCGGGTGGCGGCCCTGCGCGGCGCACTGGAGCCGCACATCCGGGCCAACGTCCTGGGGACGGCCCTGGTGCATCTGACGATGCCGGGCGTGCCGGACCTGTACCAGGGCACGGAGGCCGAGTACCGGGCCCTGGTGGACCCCGACAACCGGCGTCCGGTGCGGTTCCCGCCGGCGGACCCCGGCGACAAGGGCGCGGTGACGGCGGCGGCGCTCCGGCTGCGGGCGCGCCGGCCGGAGGTGTTCGGCGCGCGGGCGACGTACGCCCCGCTGACGGCCGAGGGCCCGGCGGCGGACCACTGCGCGGCGTTCACGCGCTCCGGCGAGGTGGTGACGGCCGTGACACGGCTGTCGCTGCGGCTGGAGCGGGCGGGCGGCTGGCGGGACACCCGGCTGCCGCTGCCCCCGGGCCGGTGGGCGGACACACTGACGCCGGGCCGTGAGTTCGAGACCCACGCGCGCGCGGCGGCCCTGTTCGAGACCCTGCCGGTGGCCCTCCTGGAACGGATGCCGGACGACCCGGGGCGGTGACACCCGCCGGGGATGAGACCGGCCGGAGGCGGGAGACCCGCCGGGCGGCGGGCACTTACCGGGGCGCGCAACGGGCGTCCCGGAGGGCCCCGGGCGCGCGAGACCCACCGGGGGCGGTGAGCGCGGGTGCGGGCGCGTTCGGGGGGTGCTCCGGCGCGCCCGGAGGGTGCTGGGCGCCTCGGGTGGCTTCTGGACGCCTCGGGGCGGCTCCAGGCGGCCTCTGCTGGGTGTACTTGACAGTTCACAGAGGCCGTGGGGTACTGCGGAGTGCGAAGCAGGGCGGACAAGTCGGGGGTGAGTCTCCTGCCGGAGCTGCGCTACCCCAGCGTTCCCGAACTGGTCACCGCCGCCCGGGCGGTGGCCGCGCACCGGCCGGACCTGTGCGCCCTGCAGGAGGTGGGCGTCTCCCGCGCGGGCAGACCCCTGCACCTGCTGTCGGTCGGGCACGCCCCGCGGGCCGTCCTGGTGGTGGCCGGCGCCCACGCCAACGAGCCGGCCGGAGGGTCCACCCTCCTCGCGCTCGCCCACCGCGTCCTGGAAGAGCGGTGGTTGCGGGCCGACACGTCCTGGCACTTCCTGCTGTGCGCGGACCCCGACGGCGCGAGCCTGCACGTGACCCCGGCGCCGCGCAGCCTGCTCGACTACCACCTCGGCTTCTTCCGGCCCGCCGGGCCCGAGCAGCCGGAGTGGTCGCCGTCCGTGCTGCCGCCGGACCGGCTGCCGCCCGAGACGCGCGCGCTGACCGGGGTCATCGACACGCTGCGGCCCTACCTCCAGGTGACGCTGCACGGCACCGATCTGGGCGGCAGCTGGGTGCAGTTGACCAGGGACGTGCCCGGGCTCGCGGAACCCTTCGGAAAGTCCGCGGCGGAGCTGCACATCCCGGTGGAGACAGGCGCCTCCGACGCCGCGGGCTGGGCCGTCTCCGGGCCCGGGGTGCGGGTGATGCCGTCGCCGGGCGCCGGGGCCGCGTACCCGAGCATGCCGGACGACGCGCGGCACAGCACCTGGTACCACGCGCACCGCTACGGCGGTCTGACCGCCGTGGTGGAGGTGCCGATGTGGGCGAGCGACCTGGTCGACGACCCGGCTCCGCACCCCGCGCCGGCGGCGGCGATACGGCGGCTGGCGCGGCGGCTGCTGAGCGACGCGCGGGAGGTGGAGCTGGTCCTCGCGGACGCGCTGCCCCGGCTGCAGGGCGCCGACGGGCCGCTGCTGCGGGCCGCGAAGTGGGGGCTGAGCCTGGTGCCGGGGCTCGCGGCGGACTGGATCCACACCCCGCCGGCCGACACCACGATGGCCTACGTCGGCAGCGTGGACGCCTTCGGCCGGCGGCTGCCACTGCGGGCGGCGGCCATGCTGCTGCGGGTGCTGCGCCAGGCCGACGACCGTGCCGCGCCGCGGCTGGAGCGGCTGGTCGCGGCCTGGAGCGAGTCCTTCGCCCACCGCTTCCGGGCCCGCTGGGTCCCGCTGGAGCACCAGACGGAGCACCAGAGCCGTACGGTGGTGGCGGCGGCCCGCCACGCCCGCGAACTGGGCGTCTGAGGCGGCGGGCCGACCGCGGACCGCGGCGGGCCGGCGCGTCAGGCGTCCAGCGCGAACACCTCGCCGGTGCGGGCCCTCATCACGCAGGAGTTGGCGAAGGTCTCCGTGTAGTCGACGGCGCGGCCCTGCCACTGGCCCCTGGCCTCGACCGTGACGGGGGCGTAGATCATCGAGCAGAACACGTCCTTGTGGGGGATGCCCCGGATGTCGCCGCGCGCCGAGCGCAGTTCGCCGCAGGCCTCGGACGCGTGGGCGTGGCCCTGGGGCGGGTCGCACGTCAGCAGGGTGCCGCGGGCGTCACCGGAAGGGACGTCGCCGTGGGTGACGGTGACGTAGAGCCAGTCGCCCTGTTCGAGGTGCCGGTGGGCCGCCTGGGCCGGGACGGCCCCGGCGAGAAGGAGGACGGCCGCCGCCGTCGTACCGCGCAGCAGACGGCCCGTCGCCGCCTTGGTGAAGTGTTTCATTCCCGGTACATCGGCACACGCCCTCCCCGGCCGCAGCCCGCCTCACCCGAACGGGAGCACCCGCGGGCGTGGCCGGGCCGGCTCGGGCGGGCGGGCGCGACGGGCGGCCAGCTCGCAGGCGGCCAGGACCACCCGGGTCTGGTACTCGGCCTGGCGGGCGACCGGGATCCAGCGGGCGCCCAGTCCGTCGCGGTAGTCGGCGCAGCGCTCCTCGATGAGCCGGTCCAGCTCGGGCAGGACGCCGGCCGGGTCGTGGCCGGCGGCGCGCACGAGGCGGTGCAGCAGCCCGGCGGTGCGCAGCGCCAGCCGCCGTCCGGCGATGCGCAGGGCGGTCAGGTGGGCGGTGGTCAGCGGTGGGAGCGGGCGGTCCGTGCCGTCGCCGCTGTCGGGGTCCCAGGCGTCGGCGAGTCCGGGGCAGACCAGTAAATAGTCGTCCACCGGGGCGAGCAGGCGGTCCGCGTCCGCGACCCCGGCGAGGTGCGGCCGGGCCCGGGCCAGGAGCCGTTCGAGCAGGCGGGCGTCCTCGCGCAGGGTGCGGCTGACGGCGCGCAGCACCGCGTCCCGGTCGGCGGGCGCCGAGCCGTCCGCCACGGCGGCCACCCCCCACATGGGCGCCTCCACCACGGCGGACAGGGTGCCGTAGCGGTGCGGGTGGTACCAGGTGGACTCCACGGCCGCCTCGGTGATGGCGGCGGCCAGGTCGCCGTGGCGCGGCGGCGGGATCCGGTAGACGGCGGGTCCGAGGCGGGGCCAGTACAGGCAGTCGTACGCGCCGAGCTCGCGCGGGATGCCGAGGCGGGCGGCGGCGTGCGCGACGCGCTGGGCGAGGCCGGGCAGGTCGCGGGTGAGCTCGACGAAGCCGCCGCCCACGTCGACGCCGTGCAGCGAGCACTGGACGAAGGGCCGCAGCTCGTCCTGGAGGCCGAGCAGCGCGCGGGTCTCCGGCAGCGCGGCCGCCGCGGCCCCGTCGGGCAGCCACTCGGGCTGCTCCAGGAAGCCCGGCCTGAAGAAGCTGCGGAAGTAGTGGCCGAGCGTGTAGGGACCGCCGAGCCAGTCCTCGTTGCGGCGGGAGCCGTCGGGGTCGAGGCACAGCAGCAGGTTCCAGGTGATGTCCGCGCCCTCGCGCAGATGGGGGTCGGCCAGGGCCCGCTCGGCCAGCCGGAGGACGGTGGCCCCGCCCACGGGTTCGTTGGCGTGCGGCCCGGCGACCACGAGGGCCTGCCGGTCGCCGTGCCCGGCGGAGAGCAGCCACAGGGGTGTGCCCGCGCGGGAGGCGCCGACCCGGCGCAGCCGGGCGTGGCGGGGATGGCGGGCGACGAGTGCGGCGGCGCGGGCGGCCAGCTCGTCCACGGACGGATAACGGTGGAGTGGCGTCAGGGCACACCTCCACGATGCGGTACCGCCGGTTCACCACATGTAGATGGTGTACGCACAGTCAGTCACGAGTTGGCGGGTTCGTCAACACCACCGTCCGAAAAGGGACTTGACCCCACCCGCTGGGTGATGCCCGGGCCAGGGGCGGCCGGGGCCGCCGGCGGCGCGCGCCTCAGCCCGCGTGGAGCCGGTACGACACCTGCCCGAAGCCGACCTGGTCGCCCTCGCGCACCACGGCCGCCCCGATCACCCGCCGTCCGTTGACGGTCGTGCCGTTGGTCGAGCCGAGGTCCCGCAGGACCCACATCCCGCCCTGGTGGCGCAGCTCGGCGTGGACGCGGGAGACCGTCTCGTGGGTGAGCCTGAGCCCGCTGGCCGGGTCGCGCCCTATCCGCAGGGGATGGCCGCTGCCGGGGACGGGCAGCAGCAGCTTGGGCAGCCGCTCGGCCTGCCAGGCCCTGCGCAGCCGTACGGTGAAGCCGGAGACCGCCTCCACGGTGCCGAACACCAGACGGGCCACCCGGCTCTCGGTGGGCAGGTCGGAGGTGAGCGCCGCGAGCTCGTCCGCGCGCCGCGCGGCCAGCGCCAGTTCCATGCGCCGGACGAACGTGTCGTGCGACAGGCGGCCCATGGCGACGCCGTCATGGAGGACCCTGAGCGCCTTGTCGCGCTCCGCGTCGGACGGCCGCGCGGGGTACGTGTGGAACTCGAAGGACGACGTCACGTTGGTGATTGTCGGTCAGCGGACCCCGGGTGTCCAGAAATCCCGGAAACGGTGACCGGGTACGCGCATCCGGCGACACCCGCCGCAAAAGGGCCGATGCGAAAGCGGATTGATCTCGTTTGGAGGACGATGGAGGGGCTACATCACGGTGAGCAGACGAAGGGGAACCGTCCGTGCAGTTCGAGGTGTGGGCACCGCAGGCCGGCCGTGTGACGCTCCAGTGCGACGGCGCCACGTACGCGCTGGAGCGCGATCCGGAACGTACGGGCTGGTGGACCGGTGAGGCGGAGGCGGAGGACGGCTCGCGCTACGGCTTCGCCCTGGACGGCGGGCCCGTGCTGCCCGACCCGCGCTCGCGGCGGCAGCCGGACGGACCGGACGGCCCGAGCGCGGTCGTCGACCACGCGCGTCACATCTGGCGCACCGACGACTGGGGCGGCCGTCCGCTCCCGGGCGCGGTGCTCTACGAGCTGCACGTCGGCACGTACACCTCCGAGGGCACCTTCGACGCGGCCGCCGAGCGCCTGGAGCACCTGGTCGAACTGGGCGTCACTCACGTGGAGTTGATGCCCGTGTGCCCCTTCCCCGGCACGCACGGCTGGGGCTACGAGGGCGTGTCGCTGTGGGCGGTGCACGAGCCGTACGGCGGCCCGGAGGGGCTGAAACGCTTCGTCGACCGGGCGCACGAGCTGGGCCTGGGCGTGGTGCTGGACGTGGTGCACAACCACCTCGGCCCGTCCGGCAACTACCTGCCGCTGTTCGGCCCGTACTTCACCGACACCCACCACACCCCCTGGGGCGTCGCGGTCAACCTGGACGCGCCCGGCTCGGACGAGGTGCGGGACTTCCTCACCGGCAGCGCGCTGGCCTGGCTGCGCGACTACCGGATCGACGGGCTGCGGCTGGACGCGGTGCACGCGCTGGTGGACACGCGCGCGTGCCACTTCCTGGAGGAGCTGTCCACGGCCGTGGACGCGCTCGCCGCGGACCTCGCCCGCCCCCTGTTCCTGATCGCCGAGTCGGACCTGAACGACCCTCGGCTGATCACCCCGCGCGCGGAAGGCGGCCTGGGCCTGAACGCCCAGTGGAACGACGACTTCCACCACGCCCTGCACTCGGCGCTGACCGGCGAGTCCCAGGGCTACTACGCCGACTTCGGACGGGCCCCGCTCGCCGCGGTCGCCAAGACCCTCACCGGCGGCTACTTCCACGACGGGACGTACTCCTCCTTCCGGGGCCGCCGGCACGGCCGCCCGCTGGACCGCGCACGGGTGGCCGGGCACCGGCTGCTCGGCTACACCCAGACCCACGACCAGGTCGGCAACCGGGCGCAGGGCGACCGTCTGTCCATGCTGCTGGCCGACTCCCCCGGGCTGCTGGCCTGCGCGGCCACGCTGACGCTGACCGCGCCGTTCACGCCGATGCTGTTCATGGGCGAGGAGTGGGCGGCGGGCACGCCGTGGCAGTTCTTCACCGACCACACCGACCCGGAGCTGGCCGAGGCGGTGCGCCGGGGCCGGCGGCGGGAGTTCGCCGCGCACGGCTGGGCCGAGGAGGACGTGCCCGACCCGCAGGACCCGGCGACCCGGGACCGCTCCTGCCTGGACTGGTCGGAGCCCGGGCGCGAACCGCACGCGCGCGTGCTGGCCTGGTACCGCACGCTGACCGCACTGCGGCGCGAGCAGCCCGACCTCACCGACCCCGATCTCGCCGACACCAAGGTGGCCTACGACGAGGAGGCCCGCTGGCTCGCCTTCCGGCGCGGGGACGTACGGGTGGCGGTCAACCTCGGCGAGAAGCCCGCGGCGATTCCCCTCGGCACCCGCCCGGCACAGGTCCTCGCCGCCTGGGAGCCGGTCGAGCCGCCGGACGCCGACGGGGTGCTGCACGTGCCGGGACGGTCGTGCGTGGTACTGGCGCAGCCCTGAGCCGACGGCCGGGCCGCCCCGGAGTTCCCGGCTCGCCTACGCCCCCGGCGTCCGGGCCCGTCTACTCCTCGCCCCTCTCGCCGTTCTCCGTGTCGTCGTCGTCCTTGTCGTCGCGGTCGTCCTCGCGGAACTCCGTGACCCGTTCCAGGAGGATGGCTTCCCAGGCGTGCCTCAGCTCGGTCCTCAGGGCCGGCAGGGGCGCGTCCGTGCGGCCGTCGACGCGGTCGGCGAGGTGGATCACGGTGTCGCAGCGGGCCAGCCACAGGCCGCGCAGACAGGGCCGGGCGCCGTAGCCGGCGAGGGTGGCGGCCCGCACGGCGGCGGGGGAACCCACGGCGCGGGCGAGCCCGGCGATGTCCTCGGCGGGGTCACCGACCACCGCGCCGGTCCAGTCGAGCACACCGCGCACGCGGCCGTCGGCGCCGATCACCAGGTGGTCACCGCTGAGCCGGTGGTGGACGAGCACCGCGGTGCCGGGCTGGGCGGCGAGCTGGGCCGCGGCGGGCGGGGTGAGCTGGGCGGTGCGCGCGGGGTCGAACTCGTCGGCGGCGCCGAGGCGTTCGGCGGCGTGCACGGCCATCCTGCGCAGCGCCTCCAGCGAGCGCGGCGGGGTGCGCGGGACGCCGAGCGTCCCGGCCTGGCGGGCGGGCACCTGGCGCAGCCCGGCGAGCAGCCCGGCCAGGTCGTCCTCGCCGAGCGCGGACACCTTGTGCTCGGCGGCCGTGCCGCCGGGGATCCTGGTGTCCAGGGTGTACGTCAGTCCGGGCGCCCAGTCGCCGTGCGCGACGCTCACCGGGACGGCGACCGGCAGGTGGGGGCGGACGATCTCGCGCAGCCGCAGTTCTCGGCGCCGGCGCAGGGAGGCCTCGCGGTCCGGGGCGAGGTGGAGCACATGGCGGGCGCCGACCCACCAGGTCCGGTGGGCGCCGTCCTCGGCTACGGGCCGGACGTCGAGTCCGGCCGCCGTGCCCGTGACCGTGCCGGTGGCCGGGGCGTCCTCGAGCAGGGTGCGGACCAGTCTGCGGACCGTGTCCGCGGTGGGTGTCGGTGCCTGGGTCATCGTCGCGCCGTGTGGGTGTCGGTTGCGGGGTGGGTGCTGCCGGTCGGTCAGTCCACTATGACCATCTCGCGGGTCGTGTCGTTGAGGCGGCGGCCCCCGTCCTCCGTCACGGTGACGATGTCCTCGATGCGCACCCCGAAGCGCCCGGGCAGGTAGATCCCGGGCTCCACTGAGAAGCACATGCCCGGCACGAGGGGCTGCTCCTCACCCTCGATCATGTACGGCGGCTCGTGCGTGGTGACGCCGATGCCGTGGCCGGTGCGGTGGATGAAGTACTCGCCGTACCCCGCTTCGGCGATGACCGCGCGGGCGGCCCGGTCGACCTCCTGGCACGCGACGCCGGGACGCACCGCCCGGAAGCCGGCCTCCTGCGCCTCGCGCACGATGTCGTGCACCCGGCGCTCCTCCTCGGTCGGCTCGCCGACGTGGACGGTGCGGGTGGTGTCGGAGCCGTAACCGTCCTTCAGGCCGCCGAAGTCGAGTACGACCATGTCGCCGCGCTCGATGAGACGGTCGCCCATCTCGTGGTGCGGGTTGGCGCCGTTGGGGCCGGAGCCGACGATGGTGAAGTCGACCCGGGAGTGGCCGAAGGCCCGCAGCAGCCCGGCGAGGTCGGCGCCGACCTCGTACTCGCGGCGGCCCGCGAAGGGGACCTTGCGGATCTCCTCGAAGGCCTGGTCGGCCGCCGCGCCCGCCGCCGCGAGGAGTTCCAGCTCGGCCGTGTCCTTCACCGCCCGCAGCATGGGCAGGGCGTCGGTGAGGGAGGCGTACGAGGTGCCGGGCAGGGTCTTCTGCAGGCCCAGCAGGTGCATCGCCCAGGCGTTGTCGCTGATGCCGAAGCGGCCCGAGGAGTCCAGCAGCGCGGCGGTGACGGCGTAGGGGTCCTTGCCGTCGGTCCAGTCGCGCAGGGTCAGGGCGGACGCGCCGGCGGCCCCGGCGGCGTCGGGGGCCTCCAGGGTGGGCACGACGAGCACGGGGTCGCGCCCGGGGGCGAGCACGAGCAGCGTGAGCCGTTCGGTGTCGGCGGTGGGCGCGTAGCCGGTGAGCCAGACCATGTCGGGTCCCGGCGCGACCAGCAGCCCGGCCAGTCCGGCGTCCTCGGCCGCCCGGGCGGCGCGCGCCATCCGGACCCGGTAGTCGTCGGCGGTGAAGGGCGCGGGCGCGGTGCCGGTCATCCGGGCCTCCCAGGCGGCTCGACATGCGGTGAGGGACTACGGGCAGCATCCTGCCCGGCCGTGCGGGGCCGCGCGAGCCGGTCCCGCCCCGGGCACGGGACCATCCTCTCCCCCGGGCTCACCCTCCACCAGCGGTTTCCGCGTTCGTGACCAAGGAGCCGCAGACCATGCCGTCGCCCGGGCAGCAAGGAGCGACGGGACCACGGCGACGGGGCCGGGTGGCGATACCTGGGCGGCAATGGGCAGCGGGGCCAGGTGGTGACCTCCGGGCAGCATCGGCCCGCGGCGCCAGGCCGTGACACCCGGGCAGCATCGGCCGACGGCGCCGGACCGTGACACCCAGGCAACATCGGGCAGCCGGGCCAGGTGGTGACGCCCGGGCAGCATCGGCCGACGGCGCCGGACCGTGACACCCAGGCAACATCGGCCGAGGCCCGCAAGACCGTGACACCCGGGCAGCATCGCGCGGCGGCGTCAGATCGTGACGCCCGGGTGGCAGTGGGCTGCCGCGTCAGGTCGTGATGCCCGGTGTGGCGGGCAGGCGCTGCTGGGTGCCGTTGCGGTGCCGTACGGTCAGGGTCACCTCGCGGCCCGGGCGGGCCCGGGCGACCGCGCGGGCGAGGCCGGCCGCCGAGCCGGTCCGGGTGGCGCCGAACCTCAGGATGACGTCGCCGCGGACCAGCCCGGCCGAGTAGCCGGGGCCGGGCACGTGCACCCCGACGACCCGTGCGCCCGGTTCCGGGTCGTCGACGGCCTCGATGCCGAGCTCCGGGCCCACCGGGGCCGGGACCCGGGCCCGCGTGTCGCCCGGGGCCGCGGCGGACCCGGACCCCACGCCCGCCGGTGCGCCCGCCCGTGCGCCCGCCGGGCCGGACGAGGGCGTCCAGACGTCCCCGCCCGACCCCCGGAAGCCCATCTGCCGCTCCAGCCGGGCCAGTTGGCCGGTGCCGATCAGCGCGGTGCCCACCGCGCCGATACCGATGCCCGACAGGAGCAGGACCAGCCCCGCCAGTACGCAGGCCAGGGCCGTCAGGAGCCGCCGGCCGCGCCGGCGCGCGGGGTGGGGCAGCCGGGCGCCCCCGCGCTCGGCGCCCCCGCCGGGGTCCCGGCCGGGCATCGGCTTGGGACGCAACGCGGTCCGTTCCACCACTCGCCTCTCTCTGCCGGGCCCGTCAGCCGACCGGCAGGGCCGCCGGGACGGGCGGCCGGTCCGGAAGGAAGACATGGGCGCGGCGGGCCAGCCAGTCCGCCTTGTAACGGTCCACCCGCTGATGCCAGTTGAGGATCCCGGCCATCCAGTTCTGCAGGTCGAGGACATAGCCGGCCATGGCGAGGCGTGCCTCCTCGGACAGCTCGAAGTCGTCGTACAGGACAGGCAGTTCGTGGGCCACGACGTGCTCGAACTGCCGCATGCGCTGGGTCATCAGGTCGTTCACGACCGAGAGCGCGGCCGGGTAGTCGATGCCGAAGAAGTGCTGCACGACGAGGATCGCGTTGTGGATCTCGCCCTCGTACTCGATCTCCTTCTGGTACGAGAAGACGTCGTTGAGGAGGCAGGCGTAGTCGATGGCCGCGTTCTCCAGGGAGCGGACCGGGCCGGTGCGGTAGACCTCGGGCGGTACGGCCGGGCCGTGTCCCATCCGGCACAGGCTCAGGGTGAGGTCGGAGCCGAAGGTGGCGCGCCGCATCTCCAGGTAGTCGACGGGGTCGGGGACGCGGTTCTGAAGCTGGTTGGACAGCTCCCACACCCAGCTCTCGGTCATCGCGTCGATCGCGCCCTTCAGGGTGCGCCGCTGGTCGGGGGTCATCTCGGCGGTCGTGCGCGCCCACAGGTCGGTCAGGGCGCGCTCCATGGCGTTGACGGGGACGAGCGCCTCCTCGCCGTCGACGGGCATGCAGGCCGACAGACGGGCCGTGGTCACCTTGGCGGCGGCCAGGTCGCGGCGGTGCCCGTAGACCAGGGGGTAGTAGTCGTCGCCGTAGGTGCCGAAGGCCAGCCAGTGCGCGCTGAGGTCGAGCGCCTCAGGGGTGGCGTCCGGGTCCAGGCCGGCCGAGCACAGCGCGAGGTCGCAGGCGGCGAGCCTGTCCTCGTCCCAGACGCCCTCGGCGAGGATGCCCATGCGGTGACACCACTCGGCGAGC
>NZ_BMVJ01000006.1:319824-330594 GCF_014650655.1 Streptomyces anandii JCM 4720 | reverse complement strand
CCCCGGCGCGCCGCGTCCAGGTGGGGGCTGAGCTGGAGCTCGTAGGGCATGCGGAGATCGGGGATGCGGGCCGGGCCGACCTTCTGGAAGGGCACGTGGGTGTAGGCGCGCAGCCGCTCGGCGCCGGCCGACGCGAGCAGGGCGCCGACGTCGGCCGCCGAGGTGCCGGGGCCGGACAGGTGCGGCCGGCCGCGGGCGGACCGCGCCCGCTCGTTCATGTACCGGCTGGAGCGCATGTGCCACTCGTGGCCGCCCGACTGCCAGTCCTGCAGTCCCTTGGTGTATGCGCCCACCGCCGCCACCTGGTCAGGGGTGAGGCCCAACTCCACTGCGAGGGCGGGGACTTCGGTGAGCGCGGTGTGCTCGAACTGGTGCAGGCGTGAGGTGAGCACGTCGTTGACGGCGTCGGCGGCCTCCTGGGTGGTGCAGCCGAAGAAGGTCTCCAGGACCAGCACGCCGTTGCTGAGCTCACCCTCGTCCTCGACCTCGCGCTGGTAGGAGAACAGGTCGTTGCGCAGGTGCACGGCGTCGGAGAAGGTCTCCATCAGTACCCTCAGCGGCCTGGATCCGGCGGCCGCGGCGGGGACTTCGGCGGTCGCGTACTCCACGAGCCCCGCCGACCAGGGGGCGCCGCCGACCTTGCGGCGCATCTCGATGTACTCGACGGGGTTGGCGATCCGCCCCTCGTTGATGTTGGACAGCTCCCACAGCGACTCGTTCAGCAGGTGCTCGGTCGCCACCGCGAACCGGCGCCGCCAGTCGGGGGACATGGCGGGCACCGTGCGCGCCCACAGGTCGGCGAGGCCCGCCTCGACCGGGTTCCGCGGCTCGGGCACCTCGGCCGCGAGGTCGAGCGGCATGAACAGGGGCAGCCGGTCCAGATGGGCCTTGCCGGCCGCGCGGTCCTGGCTGCGCTTGTACTTCTCCAGGAAGTGGTCGTCGAAGAAGAACACCCACACGTACCAGTCGGTGATGAGGGAGAGGGCGGGTCCGTCGCAGTCGGGGTGGGTGCAGGCGCAGAGCAGTCCGTAGTCGTGCGCGTCGAGGTCGGACTGCTCCCAGATCCCGGAGCCCTCCAGCATGCCCATCTCGCGCGCCCACCGGGTCGAGTGGGCGCGGGCCTCGTCGACGTGGGGGTTGAGCCGCGCGGGATACGGCATGTAGAAGTGCGGGAGTTCGAAGGGCTGCGTCATGGGCGGGGCTCTACCCGGCGCCGTCCTGGGCCATCCGTTCGGCGGGACTTGATCACACCATCGCGTGAAATCCCCGGTTCGTGGCGCTATCCGCCCACCCCTCGGGACGCCACCTGGATCAGGGCGTGCGTGCCGCTGGTGCGCCAGCGCCCGCCCTCCTCGCTGTCGAGGGCGGCCTCGGTCGTGGCGTCGAGGCCGGTGATCACCTCGGACTTGAGGGTGCGCAGGGCCGCGACCGGGCCGGGGAAGTACGCGGTCACGTCGGCGAAGGGCGTGGTCGCGGGCCGGCGCCGGTCCCCCACCAGGCGGCGGTAGTTCAGATCGCCCTTGAACACGGTCAGCATGCCGTCGGCGAACTGCTCGCGCAGGTCGCCGGGCATCTCGGCGTACGGCAGCGGGGCGCAGGAGAAGGGGTGCGCGCGGACGGTCAGCCGGCCGTCGCCCATCGCGGACCACAGGAAGCGCCCGTACCGGGCGGCGGCGCCCCGCGCGGCCGTCAGCCGGCGCACCGCGTCGACGACGTCGGCGGTGGTGGCGTCGGAGACGTAGTACGGGTGAGGCTTGACGTGCAGCACCGCGCGTCGCGCGAGGCCGTGTTCGAGCAGGTGCGCGAGGAGCAGCAGATCGGGGACGAGCTCCCGCCCGGCGTTGTCGGCGACGAGGACCAGCGTGCCGGGCGGGAGGCCGGAGAGCAGCGCCCACAGCGCGTCGCTGTCGTCGGCGACCAGGCCGGACACGGCCGTCGTCCCGGCTCCCGGCGCCGACAGCCGGAAGCCGAGGTCGGCGCGGTTGCCCCAGAGGGAGCCGTGGAGGAGCGCGGTGGCGCGGTCGGCGACCGGCGCGTCTTCGAGGGTGTCGAGCGCGGCGAGTTCCTCGTCGGTCTCCGGGGCGTCGAGTTCGGCGAGCTTGGCCGGGCGGAAGGGGTCGATGCCCTGCCAGGGACCGGGCGTGAAGTGGCCGACCGCCTCCAGGAGGCAGCGGTAGAAGTAGCTCTCGGACCACAGCCACGGCACCTCGAACCAGGACCGGCCGGTGTACTCGTCCAGCCCCCAGGACCGCCAGCGCTCCAGGTCGTGCGCGGCGGCCGGGAGCGGCTCGACAACGCCCTCGGTGCAGCTGCTCAGCAGCGCGTCGAGGGCGCGGTGCTGCTCGGGGCCGTACGGGAAGGCGTCCCGGACCTGCCGGATGATCGCCGGGTGCCGTTCGGCGAGCACGCGGTGCGGGAAGGAGCCGGGTTCGTCGGCGAGGAGCACGGGCGCGGTCGGGAGCTGGGGCATGCGCTCACGCTACCCGCGCGGGTCATACGACGCCGATCTCCCGCTCCAGCTGCGTGGTGAGCGTCAGATAGCGCGGGCGCCGGTGGACGGGCACCAGTGAGCGGATCAGCAGGTGCCACATCTCGCTGGTGCGGCGCGGCAGCCGCTCCACCGGTTCCAGGGGCCGGCCCGCGATCCGGGTGCCGACGAAGAAGCAGACGAGGGAGTGCGCGACGGCGTGCACGTCGGTGTCCGGGTGGACGTCCGACTCCCGTACGGCGCCGAGGAGTTTGCGGGTGGCGAGCTCCAGCCACTCGGCGAACGGGTGCTTCAGCGGCGGGCGCACCTCGACTCCCCCGGTGGCCAGCCGCAGTCCCGCGCGGGCGACGGGTCCCTCGACGGCGAGCCGGGTGAGGGCGAAGGTGACGCGGATCAGCGCCTCCAGCGAGGAGCAGCCCTGCCGGTCCACCGCGCCGGCCGCCTGCTTGGAGGCCTTGGACTGCAACTCCATGATGGCCTGGGCGAGATCCTCCTTGGCCGCGAAGTGGAAGTACAGCGCGCCCTTGGTCACGCGCGCGTGCTCCACGATGTCGCTGAGGCTGGTGCGTTCGTAGCCCTGCCGGTCGAAGAGGTCGGCGGCGGCCGTGATGATCGTCGCGCGGGTCTGTTCGGCGCGTAACTGCCTCGGCATCGACGAAAACACTCCCGGAGCCACGAAGAACGGGGCAAGCCGTTTGTTTCTCACTCCCCGTACACGATAGCTCACCCGTCACGGACGTCCACCGGGCAGGGGTGGATGGCCCGTTCACCGAGCACCGGCCGACAGGGCTCGCCGAGGGGATGCCGTAGGGGCCGGAAAACAGGGCACGCGGTATGGAAAGCGGTACCGGCGACGGGCTCACGCGGGGCCGGCCGGACGGCGGATGCCCGCACCGCCGGGCGCTAGAGTGCGCGCCGAACGGTTTGTTTTCGGCCGGGAGCAGGTGTCCGGCAGCGCATGCGACCGGCTCGGCGCACCGGCCCCGACCCGGCCGGCCCGGCGCAGTGAAGGGGTTCTCATGGCGAGGCAGGAACGCGCCATCAGGACGCGCAGGGCGATCCTGGAAGCCGCGGGCGCGGTCTTCGACGAGCACGGTTACACCTCGGCCACGATCGCGATGGTGCTGGAGAGGGCGGCCGTCACCAAGGGCGCGCTGTACTTCCACTTCCCGTCCAAGGAGTCGCTCGCCCAGGCGGTGCTCGACGAGCAGGTGCCGCTCGGCGCGGTGCCCCAACAGCCGTGCAAACTCCAGGAGATCATCGACACCACCTTCGTGGTGGGCCACCGACTGCTCGGCAGCGCGCTGCTGCGGGGCGGGGTCCGGCTGACCGTGGACCAGTGCGCGCCGCCGGGCGTGGACCACACCGGGCCGTTCCTGCGGTGGGCGGAGCATCTGGCGGGGCTGATGCGGCAGGCCGGCGAGCGGGGCGAGTTGCTGCCCACCGTCGAGCCGCGCGACACGGCCGAGTTGCTGGTGGGGACCTTCGCGGGGATCCAGCTGATGTCCCGGGCTCTGACCGGCCGCGCCGACCTCGGGCACCGCATCTCCGTGCTGTGGGGGCACGTTCTGCCGGGCATCGCGGTGCCGGGCCTGCTGCTCGGCCTCGACACCCGGCCGGACCGGGGCGCGCGGGTGCTGGCCGGCATGTCCACCGGCACACCGGGGCGCGGCGGGCAGGAGTGAGGGACCGGCGGGCGGGTCCGGTACCCGGCCGGCTTGAACGCGCCGCGCTCCGCGCCCGTACTGCACGGAACAGACCGTTCCCGCGCCGGTCGAGGAGACTTCGCGATGACGCGCATCACCGCCCCGCTCAAGGTCACGGGCGCCGCCGTGGCCGCGTCTGCCCTGCTCACCGTATGGGCGGCGGGCCCGGCCCTCGCCCACGGCGCCCCCACCGACCCGGTCAGCCGGGTGTTCGCCTGCTCGCCCGACGGCGGCGCCCGTGCCGGTACGGCGGCCTGCCGCGCGGCCGTCGCCGCGAACGGCGCGCCCTTCACCGCCTGGGACAACCTGCGCGTGCCGGGCGTCGACGGCCGGGACCGTCAGATGATCCCGGACGGGAAGCTGTGCAGCGGGGGGCTGCCCGCCTACAAGGGACTCGACCTGGCCCGCGCCGACGGGCCCGTCACGCGTCTGACGGCGGGCGCGCGGATGACGATGACGTACGCGTCGACGATCGCGCACGAGGGCACGTTCAAGCTGTACCTGACCAAGCCCGGTTACGATCCGTCGAAGCCGCTGACCTGGTCCGAGATCCCGGACCGCCCCTTCGCCCAGGTGACGGACCCGGCGCTGACGGGCGGCGCCTACCACATCGCGGCGAAGCTGCCCGCCGACCGGACGGGCCACCACGTGCTGTTCACCATCTGGCAGAACAGCAGCACGCCGGACACCTACTACTCGTGCTCCGACGTGGTGCTGACGAAGACGGCGGGCACGACGGCACCGTCAAGTCGAGGGCACGCGCCCGCCTCGCCGGCGCAGGCCTCGAAGGCCTCCCCGCGAGGGTCCGCGGACGCCTCTGCGCGAGGGCCCGTGCCCGCGTCGACGGCGCCCGACAGCAGCCCGGTGGCCGCGGCCACGGACTCCGGTTCGGGTCCGTCCGCCCCCATGGTGGCGGGCGGCGCCGCCGCGGTGCTGGTGCTCACCGGGGGCGCCGCCCTGGCCCTGCGTCTGCGCAGGCGCTGAATTCGCTTACGACTGCGATCAGTTGACGTAGACGGAGGTGCCCGCGTCGGTCACCGGGGCGTACTTGGCGGTGAAGTAGCCGCTGCCGAAGCACAGCGACGAGCCGGACGTCTTGGTGAACTGCTGGTTGGTGAAGGTGATGCTGTTGTCGGCGTTGTCGGCCCTGCCGCTCAGGCTGGGGGCCTGGTAGACGCAGGTGATGCTGCCCAGCAGGGTGCGCAGCTTGACCGTGGTCTGGATGGTGGAGCCACTGGCGGGCGTCACGGTGAGAGTGCCGTCGGAGGCCACGGTGGTGGTGTACGGCAGGTGTTCGACCGTGATGCCGCTGACGCCGAGCACACCGGTGACATTGCTGGTGCAACTGCTGCTGTCGAAGGTTTGCCCGGTCACCGACTCGGTCGCCGTGCCCGGCGCGGCCGGGTTGTCGGTGACGGTGGCGGTGAACGTGGAGGAGGTGCACGAGACACCGCTGGTGCCGGTCGCGCTGGAGTAGAGGGTGGCGTTGGTGCCGCTCGCCAGCTGGGCGGTGAGGACGTCGCCGACGGCGACCGGGGTGCCGCCGGTGCCGCCCGTGGTGAGCACGGCGCCGCCGTCCGCGAAGGCGGGGGAGATCGCCGGCAGACACAGAGCGGCGGTCGCGGCGACGAGGGTGAGGAGGGGACGCGTACGCATGCGGGAACCTCGTTTCTGGGTGGGGGGTCGAGGCCGTCGTCGGCCCGTGAACGCCTTCTCCGTGCGTGACGGACCGGCGACGGCAGCCGGCCGGTGACCGGCCGAAGGCCTGGGGGGAAGACCTCCGGCCGGGCCGGGGCAGGGGGGAGGAACGGCACGCACCGGCCGATGGGCGATGACGCGCCGAGAAGGGAAGAGCCCGGGAACCGCACGGCGCGCTGTGCCGCCGTGCGACGGATCCGGCGCCACGGATCCGGCGGGGCCAGGCAGAGTTGTAGACCCGCTTCTCGGCCAACGTCAAGGCACTGCAAGGAAGTTGACGATTAGTCAAAGCTGCCGCACAGAACGAACACCTTTCTTTCACAAGCACCTTGACCCGAAAATGTAACCACCGGTAACTTCCGAGTCGGCTACTGCCGCGTAACGAGAAAGCCCTTGCATCCACCGGGAGACGCGGGGCGTGCGCCGCAGCCGCTGTCCGCGCCAGGGCAACGGGCCACTGGACCCCGTACAGGCATTGACTACGCATGGACTATGCGCATGGGAGCAGACATGGCCGCGTCCTCGGACCTCTCACCCTCCAACGAGTACTCCGCCGACCATCCGGAAAGCGGTTCCGGCGTGGACGGACGCGGCCGGGTCCGGCTGCGCCGCGCGGCCGTCATGGCGGTGCCAGCCACCCTGACCGTCGCGGCACTGGCCGTCCTCACCGCCCAGGGCGCCCTGGGCGTGCAGTTCGCGATATCCGGGATGCCCTTCACGGTCACCGCGACCGAGCTGAACGGCACCGGCTTCGAGCAGTTCGGCGCCCTGGACAACATGGCCGAGGACAGCCCCAACGCGGGCGACACCGGCGGACAGGTGCTGGTGGTGACCTCCGCCATCAAGAACGCGACACTCACCAAGCTGTGCCAGAGCGTCGACCTCGGCGGCACCAATCTGGTGATCACCGCGGGCAGCGGCTCCGACAAGGTGCAGGCGACCGACCTGACGACCGACTCCACCGAACTGTCGGGCGACGCCTCGTTCAACAAGATCGAGATCGGCAACGATGCGAGCACCCTCGACAAGGCGGCCGTCCGGGGTCCCAAGGGCGTGTTCAGCCAGCAGGCGGACACGGTCCGGATCGCCAACCTGCGGCAGACCAACTACGCCACGACGGCGGGCGTGTTCAAGCTGCCCGGCCTCAAGCTGCGCTTCAGCGACTCGGGTTGCTGAACCGATGACGGCCGACGCACACGCCGGGCAGCCGGCGCCAAACGCCCGGCGCCGTAGCCCGCGGGCCGCCTTCCGACGCTGGCGCTCCCGGCGCCCCTTCTGGGGCGGGCTGTTGCTCACCCTGGGCGGGGCCGAGATCCTGCTCACCGAGAAGGCGTCGCTGAAGGTGATCCTGCACATCGGGATCCAGGGGCTGGCCGGCTATCTGCTGCCCGTGCTGATGGTGCTGTGCGGGCTGCTGACCCTCTTCAACCCGGCGCAGCGCCTCTTCTACTCCCTCACCGGCATCCTGCTGTCCCTCGGCACCTGGCTCACCTCGAACCTGGGCGGCTTCCTCGTCGGCCTCCTCCTCGGGGCCACGGGCAGTTGCCTCGCCTTCGGCTGGCTCCCCGACCAGGAACCGCGACGCGGACGCCGGCAGCGGCGCAGGGAGGCGGCGGCGACCGCGGCGGCGACCGCGCCGCCGGCGGTCCCGGCCGACTGACGGTCCCATCCGACTGACGGTCACGAGCCGGGCGTAGCGGATCGCGGGCGCCCGTCGCCCGCGGTCAGCCGGCCGCGTGGAGTGGTCAGCCGGCCGCGTGGCGTGGTCAGCCGGCCGGGGCCGGCGGCTCTGCCGCTACGCGAGCCGCCTCCGCCGAGGTGCGGACGGCGGACGGCTCCACCGTGCGGCCGCCGGGCGCGGCGGCGGTGCCGCTCTCGTCCTTCATGGCCTTCGCCTCGCTCTTGAGGATGCGCATCGACTTGCCCAGCGCGCGGGCGGTGTCCGGCAGCTTCTTCGAGCCGAACAGCACGATGAACACGATCGCCACGATCAGCAGGTGCCAGGGTTCCAGCCCGTTGCGGAGCATGACCTCGCCCTCCCTTTCCTCACGTTCTTCCGGCCGTACACCCTGCCGGACCGGCCGGGCACGGTTGCCACATTGCGCAACTGTACAACCCGGACGGGGTGAGTCGAACCCGTCCTACGGCCCTGCCGCGCCGCGCTCGTGGCGTGCCACGGCCGGCGCGAGGGCGAGCGCGTACAGCGTCAGGACGGCGGCGAGCATCAGGTAGTACGGCGGTGGGAGCGCCGTCAGGCCGAGCGGCGGGCCGAGCGGGCCGGCCGGCAGCAGCAGTGCGGCCACCGCGAGGAGGGCCGCCGCCCGGCCCACCGGGCCGATGGACCGCGCCGCGCCGGCGCCGCCACGGCGGCCCGTGCGCAGCAGCACCATCACCAGGGCCTGGGTCAGCAGGTTCTCGGTGAACCAGGCCGTGTGGAAGACCGCTTCGTCGTTCAACGCGTCGGGGCCCCGCAGGGCGGCGGCGAGGACGGCGAAGGTGGCGAGGTCGGCGACCGCGTTCAGCGCGCCGAAACCGGTGATGAACCGCAGGAACGCGCGCGGCCGCAGCACGGTCGGGCGGCGCAGCGCCGAGGGGTCCGGGCGGTCGTGGGCGAAGGCCGCCTGGGCGGCGTCGAAGCAGAGGTTCTGCGCGAGCACCTGTGCCGGGAGCATGGGCAGGAAGGGCAGCAGCAGGCCCGCGGCGAGCATCGCGATGACGTTGCCCAGGTTGGAGGAGAGCGTGACGCGCAGGTAGGAGGCGATGTTGGCGCTGGCGTGGCGGCCGGCGGTGACGGCGTGCCCGATCGCGGTGAGGTCCTTGTCCGCGAGGACCACGTCGGCGCTCTCCCGGGCGGCGTCGCAGGCGGCGCGCGGGGCGATGCCGACGTCGGCGGCGCGCAGGGCGGGGACGTCGTTGACGCCGTCGCCGAGGAAGCCCACGGTGTGCCCGGCGGCCCGCAGGGCGGCGACGAGGCGTGCCTTGTCGTGCGGGGTGCAGCGGGCGACCACGGTGGCGCGGGCGGCCTGCGCGCCGAGTTCCCCGGCGGGCACCCGGCCCGCGTCCACGACCTGCGCGGGCGCCACGGGGAGCCCGAGGTCGCGGCAGGCGCGCAGCGCGGTGCCGGGGTGGTCGCCGGTGAGGATCTTCACCGTGACGCCCGCGTCGGTGAGGCGGCGCAGGGCCTCGGCGGCGGTCGGGGCGAGCGCGTCGCGGAAGGCGACCAGGCCGCGGAAGGTCAGACCTCGTTCGTCCGCGGCGGTGTAGCCGCGCGCGCGGGCGGGGCGTTCGGCCGTGGCCAGGGCGATCAGGCGGAGGCCGTCCGCCGCCTCGCGTTCGGCCAGCACCCTCACGCGGTCGCGTTCGGCGGGGGTGAGGACGCAGCGGTCCAGTACGTCCTCCACGGCGCCCCGGACGAGCAGGACATGGGTGCCGGGACGGCCCGCGACCACGGCGGTGGACAGTCGCCGTACCGGATCGAACGGGACGGCCGCGATGCCGTCGTGTTCCTCGCCCGCCGTCCCGGCGGCCTCCAGCAGGGCCGCGTCGAGGGCGTCGGGCGCGGGCAGTTCGGCGAGCTGGAGGGTCCACCAGGCGCCGACGGCCGCCCTGCGCAGCACCTCGGGGTCCTCCCGGCCGTCCGCGTCGAGGGCGTGCGCGACCACGGGCCGGTCCTGGGTGAGGGTGCCGGTCTTGTCGACGCACAGCACGTCGACGGCCCCGAGGTCGTGCAGGGCGGGGAGCCTTTTTACGATGACTCCGTGGGCCCGGGCGAGCAGCCGGGCGCCGCGGGCCAGGCAGGTGGTGACGATCACCGGGAGCATCTCGGGGGTGAGCCCGACGGCGACCGCCACGGCGAAGGGCAGGGTCTCCAGGCCCCGTCCGCGCAGCGCGGCGTTCGCCATCAGCACCAGCGGCGGGGTCAGCAGCATGAACCGGATCAGCACCCAGGAGATGCCGTGCACCGACCGGTCGAAGGCGCTCGGCCCCCGCGCGGCCGCCGTGCCGTGGGCCGATTCGCCGTGGGCCTGCGTACTGTGCGCCGGTGTGCCGGGCGCCGGCCTTCCCTGGGCCGAAGCGAACCGGGTGCGCGCGCCCGTCGCCACGACCACGGCGGTGGCCGTGCCGGTCGCCACGCCGCTGCCCTGGAAGCACAGGTGCGGCCACGCGAACGGGCCGCCGGTCCCCGTCCGCTGCCCGGGCACCTCGACGGCGGTCTTGGCGACGGGCGCCGACTCGCCGGTGAGGGCGGCCTGGCGCACGGTCAGCCCGCGGGCGCGCAGCAGCCGTACGTCCGCCGGTACGAGGTCGCCGGGCCCGAGCCGGATCACATCGCCGGGCACCAGCTCCGCGACCGGCACCTCCCGCGCGCGGGGCCGGTCCTCGCCGGGCGGGCGGCGCAGCACGGTGGCGGTGCCGGCGACCAGTTCGCGCAGCGCCGCCATGGACCGGTCGGCCCGGTGCTCGCCGCTCGCGCGCAGCACGCAGCTGACCGCGACCAGGCCGAGGATCACCGCGGCCGTCCCCCAGGAGGAGACCAGGGTGGACACCAGGCCCAGGCAGAGCAGTACGGCGGTGAACGGGTCACGCAGCGCGCGCACGCACAGCAGGGACCAGGAGGCGGTGCGGAGCTCGGGGACGGTGTTCTCGCCGGCCGCGGCCAGCCGGTTCTCCGCCTCGGCGTCGGTCAGCCCGCGCGGGCCGCTGTCGAGGTCGCGCAGCACCTGGAGCGTCGTACCGCCGGGCGGCGGCACGGCGGCGGTGTCGGCCGCGGCGAGCTCAGAGCCCACGGAGGCGGCGCGCCGGGGCGTCGGCCGGGGCGGCGCGGTCGGTGAGGCGGTCGACCATGAGGCGTACGACGTCGACGACGTCGGGGTCGTC
>NZ_BMVJ01000006.1:270823-319795 GCF_014650655.1 Streptomyces anandii JCM 4720 | reverse complement strand
GACGAAGTAGACCTGCCGGCGGCCCTCGCGGCGGGAGCGGACGAGGCCGGCGAGTTTCAGCTTGGTCAGGTGCTGGCTGACCGCGGGCAGCGCGCCGCCGACGCGTTCGGCGAGCCCGCTCACGTCGCTCTCGCCCTGGGCGAGCGCCCACACGATGTGCAGGCGGGCGGGCGAGGCGAGCAGCCCGAAGGCCGCTGCCGCCTCCGCGAGCACGTCGGCGGGCGGGTCCTCGAAGCCTCGGCCGGCTGCCGCCACGGTCGTCGTCCTCCTCGTTCCGCCACCCCGCGCGGGGTCTGCGCCCTCGTCCGGGCCGCACCAGTGTAGGCGGCGCGGAACGGCCCGAGGCCGCCGGAACTTCTCCGCCGCCCCGGTAGTTTCTACGTTGCTGTAGATCTATCGCGTTCTCGTACGAGACCGACACGACACTTGGAGAGCACATGGCCCTGTGGGACCGCATCAAGGAGTCCGCGACGCAGATGCAGACCCAGATGGTGGCGAAGAAGAACGATCTGAAGAGCGGTGCCTTCCGGGACGCGAGCATGGCGATGTGCGCGCTCGTGGCGGCCGCCGACGGGACCATCGACCCGTCCGAGCGGCAGCGCGTCGCCCAGCTGATCGCCACCAACGAGGTCCTGCAGAACTTCCCGGCGGACGACCTGCGCCGCCGCTTCGAGGAGAACCTGGACAGGCTGACCACCGACTTCGACTTCGGCAAGGTGAGCGTGCTCCAGGAGATCGCCAAGGCGAAGAAGAAGCCGGCCGAGGCGCGCGCGGTCGTCCAGATCGGCATCGTCATCGGCGGCGCGGACGGCGACTTCGACAAGACCGAGCAGGCCGTGGTCCGCGAGGCCTGCTACACGCTGGACCTCCCGCCGCACGAGTTCGACCTGTAGGACGTGGGCGTCCGCGGGTGCGGGCCGGACGGCTTCCTCAGAGCCCGGCCAGCACCCGCAGCAGTGCGGCCGCGGCCGTGACGTCCGCCGTCAGCGGCCGGTCCTCGGTCCCGGCGGGCAGCGCGGCGTCCGCCACGGCGAAGGCGACGGCGTCCGGTTCGCCGGGGCGCAGCCGCAACGCCCGTACGGCGCTGACGAGTTCACAGGCCAGTACGGTGGCGTAGGCGTCCACCGCGCGCAGGGACTGCCTGGCCGCCTGGGAGGCGAAGCTCGCCGCCTCCTCCAGGCCGTGGGAGAGCACCGCGTGACCTGCCGAGGCGGGCGCGGCGCACGAACGCAGCTCGGCGAGCGCGGAGTTGGCGGTGTACTCCAGGATCATCGTGCCCGAGCTGCCGGCCGGGCCGGCCGCGAGGAAGGCCGGCAGGCCGGTGAGCCCGGGGCGGCCCAGCGCGGCGAGGCGGGCGGCGGAGAGCTGGGCCGTCTGCAGCACGGCGAGGTTCAGGGCGTCCAGGGCGAGGCCCAGCGGGGCCGCGTAGAAGCCGCCGTGGTGGTAGGCGGCGGTGCCGTCGGGGGCGATGAGCGGGTTCTCGGAGGGGCAGTTGGCCTCCACCTCGACGATGCGGCGCAGTGCGTCGACGGCGTCGAGGGCGGGACCGTGGGCCTGCGGGAAGGCGCGGAAGCCGAACGGGTCCTGCACGCGCGCGCCCGGCCGCTCCCCCGGGCCGAGCAGCCGCCTCACCTCGGCGGCGGCGCGGGCGACCCCGGGATAGGGCCGCAACGCGTGCACCTCGGCGGCGTAGGCGTCCGCAGACCCGGAGACCGCCTCCAGCGACAAGGCCGCCACGGCGTGCCCCGCCCGCAGCAGCACATCGAGATCGTGACAGGCGAGGGCGGCCTGCCCGAGCGTCAACGCGTTGCTGCTGAGCAACGCCAGCGCGTCGCCGGGGCCGGGGAGGACGGGGGCGGGGAGCCCGGGGACGCCGGGGGCCGGCGGGTCGCTCGGGGTGGGTGCGGGCAGCCCGCGCTCGCGCGCCGCGGGCGGCTCGTGGGCGATCACCCGTGCGGGCGGGCCGGACGAGGTGGCGCCTGCTTGCGGACCGGGGCGGTCCGCCGGTGCCGCGGAAGGTCCTGTCGCCGGGTGGGGCTCCTCGCTGTCGGCGCCGCGCCACTGGGCGGGGAGACCGGCCGCCGGTACGGCCCCGGGGCCTGCCGCGCCCTCGTCGCCGCGCCACTGCCTGGGCAGGACGGCAGTCGCCCGGTCCGCGCCGGTCCCGCCGGGTTCGCCACGCCACTGCGCGGGCAGGCCCGCGAGCGCGGCCTCCCTCTCCGGCCGGTCACCGTCCCCCAGACGCCGACCGGGCATGACCGCGGGCCCGGTGGGACCGCCAGGTCTCGTGGAAGTCGGGGCCGGACGCGGGGCGTTGTCCGTGTCCGGGTGCCAGGGGTGTTCGCCCACGTCCGGGCGCCAGGGGTGTTCGCCCACGTCCGGGCGCCAGGGGTGTTCGCCCATCAGGGTCAAACCCGTCTGGGCGAGAGCCGTCAGGTCGCCGGTGCCGAGGCCGCCGTACTCGCTGACCGCCGGGTGGACGCGCAGGCGGAGTGCCTCGGCGAGGGCGGTGACGAAGGCGGGCTGGATGCCGGAGCCGCCGGCCAGCAGCTGGTTGGCGCGGATCGCCAGCATCGCCCGGACCTGCCGGACGGGCACCAGGGCCCCGGCGCCGCCCGCGTGGCTGCGCAGCAGCCGCAGCCCGTGCTCCGTCTCGTCGTGGCTGTCGACCGGCACCGAGCGGTGTGCGCCGACGCCGGTGCCCCGGCCGTAGAGCCGTCCGCCCACGGCGAGCCGGGCCGCGGCCCGCCAGGACCGATCGGCCCGCTCGAGCGCCTCCGGCGCCACCGCCGGATCGGCGTCCGCGTCGGCGAGACGGACCACGTCGGCCAGACCGAGACCGCGCCCGTCCAGCACGACACGGGTGTCCCCGGCGTCCTGGGACACCCGCGCCGCTTCGCTGGTGGTGCCGTCCAACTGCGGTCGGTCAGACGAGACCCGCGGACTTCAGCCAGGCCTTGGCCACGTCCAACGGGTCCTTGTTCTGCGACTGCACCTGGATGTCCAGGTCCAGCAGGGTCGCGGTGTCCAGCTTGGCGGAGACCGCGTTGAGCGCGTCCACGCCCTTCTGGTCGAGGCCGCTCTTGTAGACCAGCGGCTGGACGTTCTCGAACCCGAACAGGTTCTTCGGGTCCTGGAGGACGACGAACTTCTCCTTGGGGATCGTCGGGTCCGTGGTGAAGATGTCCGCGGCCTGCACGGTGTTCTTCTTCAGCGCGGCCTGGGTCAGCGGACCGCCCGCGTCCAGCGCCTTGAAGGACTTGAACTCGAGCCCGTAGACCGACTTCAGGCCGAGCAGGCCCTGCTGGCGGGTCTGGAACTCCGGCGAGCCGCCGATGACCAGGTCCTTCGCCGCGTCCTTGAGGTCGGCGACGGAGGACTCGGCGGTGAGGTTGTACTTCTTCGCCGTCTCCTGGTTGACGGTGACGGAGTCCTTGTTCTGCGCGGGCGCCGGCTCCAGCAGCGTCAGCTTGGGGTCGAGCTTGGCGTTGATGGCGGCCGTCGTGGCGGCGACCGTCTTCGGGGCGGCGCTCTTGTCGAGGTAGGCCAGCAACGCGCCGTTGTACTCGGGCAGCACGGTGACGGACCCGTTCTTGAGCAGGCCGTAGGTGGTCTCGCGGCTGCCGATGTTGGGCTTGTACGTGACCTTGACGCCCTTGGCCTTGAGGGCCTCGCCGTAGATGTCGGCGATCAGGATGCTCTCGGCGAAGTTGTTGGAGCCGACGACGACGGTGCCGCCGCTCGCCTTGCCGCCGCCCGAGAGGGGGTTGTCGGACTTGTTGTCGGAGGACGACGAACACCCGGCGACGAGCGCCGCGGTTGCGGCGAGTGCGACGGCGGCCGCGCCGGGGTGTCTCGTACTGGACCTGGTGCTCTTCGCGTAAGAAGTCACAATTCCCGTTCCGGGCTCGGAAGTTGATGGCAGGTGGTGGAGCACTGCCAGTGGCAGGGGCGCACGGGGCGCGGGCACCGCACTTTACTGATCCAATCCAGCGGCTTCTCAGTCAGTCAAGAGGCCCTGGGTCACCGATTGGCTTCGATCAGTGGCCAGTTGTGGAGGCGGAGGGTCGGCTTCGTAACACATTCTTGACATTGGTCGTGGCGAACGGACCTGTGAAGAAGCGGTAGGTTTCAGGGCAGTTGGCGTCGGCCACAGCGGTATACGGGGGCCGCTTCGGTGTCCTTGCGCATCACCGTTGTCACGACCGTCCCCGGGTGGAGACTCCCGGGTGGAGACACCTCAGAAGGAGGCCCCGGTGTCCACGAACGAGGTGGACGCGTCCACCCGTCCGGCCCCGCCGTCCTCGTCGCCCGAACCGGGCGGCCCCGGCGCGTTCGCCGACCGGTGGCCCTTCCGGCGCAAGCTCAACGTCCTGGTCGGCGTGCCGCTGGCCGTGGTCGCCGTGCTGCTCACCTATCTGATCGCCGATCAGGTGGGCCAGGCGCGCGAGGCGGCGTCCGCGGCTCGTCTGGTGCGCGACAGCGCGCAAGTGGCCGCGCTGGTCGACCGGGTGGAGGCGGAGCACCAGCAGGCCATCCTGCTCTCCGTGCGCTTCGAGTCCCAGGGCCCCGGCGCCCGTCCCCCGCTCACCGCCTACCGCAAGGCGCAGGCCGCGGTGGACGCCCAAGTCGCCCGTGTGCGACGAACGTTCGGCGACCGGCTGCCGGACACCGAGGCGCAGGCGCTCAAGGAGATCGAGGGCCTGACGAGCCTGCGCCAGACGATCGAGCAGAGCTATCTGCCCGCCGACAACATCGACCCCGCCTACACGGGCGCCGCCAAGAACCTGATCGACGGTCTCGGCCTCGACCGCAACGCCGCCCTCGCGGCCACCTTCACCGGCAACCTGCTCGACTCGCTGCTGCGCGCCGACGCCGCCCACAGCTCCTTCGAGACCAGCGTGTTCTCGGCGACCACCGGGGACAGCAACGCGCTGATCGAGTTCACCGCCGCGGTCGGCTCCTACCAGCTCTACACCTATCACGCCGACCGCTTCGCCCGGTTCGCCACCGAGGCGCAGGCCGACCAGCTCGCGGAGATGGAGCACAGCGCGGCGCAGCGCAAGATCGCCGAGGCCTACGCCGAGCTGCAGATCGACCCGAGCGGACTGCAGGCCGGCACCCCGGCCGAGGTCCGGCAGGCGTTCCGGGACGCGCTGAACGACTACCCCGCTTACCCGGCGCAGGCCGCGGAGCGGCTGAGGATCGCCTCCTCGCTCATCGACCAGATCGCCGGCCACGCCGCCGGCGCCTCCTCCGACGCCTGGTGGCGGGCCGCCGCGCTGCTCGGCGCCGCCGTGATCGGCTTCCTGCTCTGGCTCGGCTTCTCGGTGGCGGTGCGCCGCTCGGTCGTACGGCCCGTGCAGGCGCTCACCGGGGCCGCGCAGGAGGTGTCGGCGGCCACCAGCCGCGAACTGGCCCGGGTGGCCGACGACGACGCCGACGACTCGGGGCCGCCGCGCCTGCGGGACGTGCCCGTCACCGCTCGGGACGAGATCGGCGACCTCGCCGAGGCCTTCAACCAGGTGCAGACGACGGCCGCCGCGCTGCTGGAGCGGCAGGTGCTCAGCCGGCGCAACGTCGCCGAGATGTTCGGCAACGTCGGCCGCCGCGTCAGCAACTTGACGACGCGTCAGCTCGCTCTGATCGACGCGGTGGAGCGGGGCGAGACCGACCCGGCCCTGCTGGAGCGGCTGTACTCCATCGACCACATCGCCGTACGCCTGCGCCGCAACGCCGACAGCCTGATGCTGCTCGCCGGGATCCGCGAGACCGTCCTGGACTCCGGTCCCACCGAGCTCACCAACGTGGTGCGCGCCGCGCTCGGCCAGATCGAGGGCTACCAGCGGGTCCAGCTGTACGCCGGGACCGAGATCATGGTCGAGCCGGACATCATCGGCGACCTCACGCTGATGGTGGCCGAACTCCTGGAGAACGCGGTGTCGTTCTCGCCTGCGGGCAGCCCGGTGGAGGTGTCCGTGCGGGCGGGCGGCGACGGGGCGTCGATCGTGGTCGCCGACCACGGTCTGGGCATGAGCGCGGAGCGCCTCGCCGAGGAGAACGCCCGCCTGATCCGCCGCGAGCGCCTCGACGTGGTCCCGACGAAGGTGCTGGGCCTCTTCGTGGTCGGCACCCTTGCGCGCCGCTGGGACATCACCGCCGCCCTCTCCCGCACCCCGGGCGGCGGCGTCACGGCGGAGGTCACCATCCCCTCCACCCTCCTGCTGACCATGAGCCCCATGACCACCCCCGCCCAGCCCACCACCACCGTCAGCGCGGGCACGACTCCCGCCCCGGACGCGGGCACGGCTGCCGCCACCGCCGGGGACACGGCTCGCGTCAAGAGCGCTGCCACGCACGCGGACTCGGGTACGGCGTCGCACGCCGGCTCGGAGGCGGATCCGAGCCCGGCGGCCCGCCCGGACTCGGAGGCGGCCTCCCGCACCGGCTCGGACGCCGGCGCGGGCCCGGACCGTACGGACGCCGTGGCCGCCGCGAGGGCGGCCGACTCCGGGCGGCGCCCGGTGGCGGACCGGCCCGCCACGGACGAGCCGTCCGCGCTGCCCCGCCGCCTCCCGCGCCGGGAGGCACCCGCGACCGAGACCTCACCGGAGGCCGACGCGCCCGCCCCCCAGGCGGACACCCCGGCCGCCGCCCCCGAGCCGCACCCGGCATCGGACCGATCCGCCACGGACGACGCGTCCACGCTGCCGCGCCTTCCCCGCCGGGACGCACCCGCCACCGCCGAGGACTCCCCGGCCCCGCCGGAAACCGGTGCACCGTCCCGTGCGGGTGGGCAGCCGTTCATCCCCCGGGCCCGCACGGACTCCGAGACGCCCGCCCCCGAGCCCGCGCCCTCCCCCGCGTCCCCCCGTCCCCTGCGCCGGCGCGTTCGAGGGGCCACGCTGCGTACGAGCGGCGAGGCCGGCGCTCAGCAAGGGGTGCGGCAGGGTGCCGTGGGGCCCGCCGACGCCGAGGCGGTGCGGTCCGCGCTCGAGGAGTTCGAGGCCGCCGTGGCACGGGCCCAGCGCGACAGCGACACCGGCACCCACGAGCGCCCCGCGGAGCCCGCGGAGCCCACCACGTCCAGCAGCACCCCCGCACCACCCCGGAACAACGACCGAAACGACCGAAACGACCGGAACGACCGGAACGACCTCCCGGAAGGAGCCGAGCAGTGAGCACGTCGACAGGTGACACTCCGACGGGAGGCACCCCGCCGACCGATCTGCAGGCCGCCGCAGCCGACTTCACCTGGCTGCTCAACCGTTTCGCGACCGAGACCGCCGGCGTCGTGGACGCCATCGCCGTCTCCTCCGACGGACTGCTCATCGCGGTCTCGCAGTTGCGCGAGCACGCCGACTCCGAGCGGCTGGCCGCCATCGTCTCGGGCATCACCAGCCTCGCCGCCGGCGCCTCCGGCAACTACGGCCTGGGCGGCCTCAACAAGGTCATCATCGACCTGGAGGGCGGCCACGTCCTGGTCTCTGCGATCGGCAACGGCGCCGTGCTCGGCGTGGTCGCCGACAAGGAGGCCAAACTCGGCAACATCGCCTACGAGATGACGCTGTTCGCCAACCGCGCCGGCGCCGCGCTCAGCCCCCAGCTGGTCCTCGAACTGAAGAACAGCGTCGGCGCCACGCCGGCGCGCTGACCGGCCACCGCCGGTCGAGGAAGGAAGAGACACACCCATGGCGGACGGCCTCACGCCTCCGGGTGGCGATCCGGTGCGCCCCGCCCCCGCCGTACGGCCGTTCCTGGTCACCGCCGGCCGGGTGGCGCCCACCGCGTCCGGCCGGCCGGTGCCCGTGGAGACCCAGGTGGTGGCCACCGCCGCGGGGCTGGAGGCGCTGGACGGGCTCGCCTTCGAGCGGCACGACATCGTCGCCGCCTGCCGCCGGCCGCAGTCCATCGCGGAACTCGCGGCCCGGCTGCGGCTGCACCTGAACGTGGTGCGGGTCCTCGCCGAGGACCTGCGCGCCGCCGGACAGCTGACCGTGCACGTGCCCGACTCCGGCGCCACGCACGACGCGGCCGTCCTGCGCAGGGTTATCGATGGCCTGCGGGCCATCCCCGACTCCCGGGGAGTACTCCGTGACACCGACTGAACCTCTCGTCCGCGGCGGTGCGGCCGAGCAGCCCGCCGTACGACCGCCGCTGCCGGTCAAGATGGTGATCGCGGGCGGCTTCGGCGTGGGCAAGACCACCGCCGTCGGCGCCATCTCCGAGATCGAGCCGCTGACCACCGAGGCCGCCATCACCGAGGTCGCGGCCGGCGTGGACGACCTCACCCACACCCCGGCCAAGACCACCACCACGGTCGCGATGGACTTCGGCTGCATCACGATCGACCCGACCCTGAAGCTGTACCTGTTCGGCACACCGGGGCAGGAACGCTTCGGCTTCATGTGGGACGACATCGTCGAGGGCGCGGTCGGCGGGCTGGTCATCGTCGACACCCGCCGCCTGGACGACTGCTACGCGGCCGTCGACTACTTCGAGCACCGCCGGATCCCCTTCGCGGTCGCCCTGAACGCCTTCGACGGCCGCGTGGAGCACTCGCTGGAGGAGGTCCGCTGGGCGCTGGACGTCTCCGATCACGTCCCGGTGGTCGTCTTCGACGCCCGCGAGCGCGGCTCGGTGCGCGACGCGCTGCTCGTCGTACTGGAACTGGCCCTCGCCCGCACCGAAGGCTGACACAGCGTCACATACCCGCAGCTGCGGGCCGGTTGACGGTACGAAGCGTCCGTCCCGGCCCGCTGCCCGCGCGCGGGCCGCCCTCAGGCGCCGCGCCGCACCCCCGGTGACACCGCGACCCGGGCCGCGCCCCAGAAGAGCCCGAGGGTCGCCAGGGCGAGCACCGCGACCAGGGTGGCGCCGCCCACCACCTTCTCGTAGTCGCGCTGGTAGAGCCCGTCGATGATGTAGCGGCCCAGGCCGCCGATGCCGATGTACGCGGCGATGGTGGCCGTGGAGACGATCTGGATGGCCGCCGAGCGCAGCCCGCTGAGGATCAGCGGGAGCGCGACGGGCAGTTCGACCCGGAACAGGATCCGCGACTCGTGCATGCCCATGCCCCGGGCGGCGTCCACGGGCGAGGGGTCCACCGAGCGCAGCGCCTCGTAGGTGGTCACCAGGATGGGCGGGACGGCGAGGACGACCAGCGGCACCATGACCGGCACCATGCCGAAGCCGACCAGGATGACCATGAGCACCAGCAGGCCGAAGCTGGGCAGGGCGCGCCCGGCGGTGGCGATGAAGGCGAGCGCGTTGCCGCCGCGCCCGTAGTGGCCGGTGACCAGTCCGACCGGCAGGGCGACGGCGGCCGCGATGGCGAGCGCGATCAGCGAGTACTGGATGTGCTCGGCGAGCCGGGTGGGGATGCCGTCGTAGCCGTGCCAGTGGGCGCCGTCGCTGAAGAACGCGTTGACGAAGTTCAGTACGTTCACCGGACGGCGTCCTCCAGGACGGGCTGCGCGGCCGGCTCGGGCCGGGCGGTGGCGGTCCTGGCCCGCCGGACGCGGCGGGTGCCGCGCGGCATCCAGGGGGTCAGCACGAGCCGTACGAGCACGAGCGCGGCGTCGGCGAGGATGGCGAGGGCGGCGGTGGTGACGACGGAGTTCACCGCGAGTTCGGGCCGGTGGTAGATGTTGGCGTCGTTGAGCAGGTTGCCGAGCGCGCCCTGGTTGCCGATGAGCATCCCGACGCTGACCAGGCTGATGCTGGAGACGGTGGCCACGCGCAGGCCGGCGACGATGGCGGGCACGGCGATCGGCAACTGCACCTGGAAGTAGCGCCGTACGGGTCCGAAGCCCATGGCGGTGGCGGCGGCGAGCGTCTCCTGCGGCGCCGAGCGCACGCCGTCCACGATGGCCGGGACGAGCACGACCAGGCTGTAGACGGCGAGCGGGATCATCACGGTGAGCTCGGTCTGGCCGGTGTAGTCGATGAGGACGACGAAGAAGGCCAGCGAGGGGATGGCGTACAGGACGGTCGTCAGGCCGAGCACGGGCGGGTAGAGCCAGCGGAACCGCACGCACAGCTGGGCGACGGGCAGGGAGACCAGCAGGCCGGCCAGGACCGGCAGCAGAGCCTCGCGCAGGTGCAGTCCGATGAGTCCGAACCAGCTGTGCTGGAGGTCGCTGGGGAGGTCGAAGAAGCGGTTCATCCGGAGACCCTGGCCTCCGCCCCGGCGGTGGCTCCCGCGTCGCCGCCCTCGGCGTGGGCGCTGCGGATGGCCTCGCCGATGGTCTGCTGCGAGACGACGCCGACCACGCGGCCGGTGCCGTCCACGCCGACCGCCCAGCCGGTCGGGGACAGCACGGCCCCGTCGAGCGCGGCGCGCAGCGACTCCCGCCCGTGCTCGAACGGCCTTCCGTACGGCAGCAGTCGGCCGGGGTCGATCCGTCCCGCCGTCAACTCGCCCGGTTCTCCCCAGCCGAGCGGCCGGCCGTCGAGGTCGGTGACGAGGAGGTAGGGCGCCTCGCCCGCGCCGCGGGTGGCGATCTGCTCGGCGGTGGAGTCGACGGCGACGATCGGGGTGGTCGTCAACTCCAGGGCGGAGGAGGCGAAGAAGGACAGCCGCCGGATGCCGCGGTCGGTGCCGAGGAAGTCCTCCACGAAGTCGTCGGCGGGCGCGGTGAGCAGTTCGGCGGGCGGGGCGTACTGGGCGAGCCGGCCGCCGGTGCGCAGCACCGCGACCATGGTGCCGAGTTTGATCGCCTCGTCGATGTCGTGGGTGACGAAGACGATGGTCTTGCCCAACTCGTCCTGGATGCGCAGCAGTTCTTCCTGGAGTCCCTTGCGGACGACCGGGTCGACGGCGGAGAACGGCTCGTCCATCAGCAGTACGGGCGGGTCCGCGGCGAGCGCCCGGGCCACGCCGACGCGCTGCTGCTGGCCGCCGGAGAGCTGGTAGGGGTACCGCTTGGCGAGCGAGGAGTCGAGTCCGACGCGCTCCATCAGCTCGGCCGCCCGTGCCCGGGCGCGCTGCCGGTTCCAGCCGAGCAGCCGGGGCACGGTCGCGATGTTGTCGAGGATGGTGCGGTGCTGGAAGAGCCCGGCGTTCTGGATGACGTAACCCATCGAGCGGCGAAGGGTGTTGACGGGCTGTTCGCGGATGTCCGTGCCGTCGAGGAGGATGCGGCCCTCGCTCGGCTCGACCATGCGGTTGATCATGCGCAGGGTGGTGGTCTTGCCGCAGCCCGACGGCCCGACGAGGACGGTGATCGAGCGGTCCGGTATCTCCAGCGAGAGCCGGTCGACCGCGACCGTGCCGTCCGGATACCGCTTCGTGACTGAATCTATCCGTATCAAAACGCCGAATGCCCTTCGGGTCTGGCAGTAGCTGCCCGCTCTCGGCCACGGTCGCACGGGCCGTTGCGGGGAGAGTCTAGACGCCGTTCGCTGACGGGCCTTGGCGGGTGAGCGCGGCGGGCCGCGTCCTTTCGGACACGGCCCGCCCACTGCCTCCTGCGCGGCCCACGGGCCTCGCGGCCCGCGGCTCAGGTGCGGCCCGGGCCGCCGCTGCCGAAGGAGCCGCTGCTGCCCGGGGCCCAGCGTTGCCGGTGCTGGTCCTCACTGCGCCTGCTGCCCGCGGCGTGCAGCTCGTAGGGCATGAGCCGCTCACCGTCCTCGCAGTGCACCTCGTCCGGCTCCCGCCTCTCGCTGATCTCGTGCACGGCCCCGGTCACCGGCAGATGCGGCTGCTCGGTGTCCTTGGGCCGGTCGGATTCGCGGAGCATCACCCTGATACCCATCCAGACGGCCCACACCAGGCCGCCCACCACGACGCAGAATCCGATGATGAAGGCGCCGAGGACGGCCCACTGGTGCGAGGACGCGGCCAGGACGGTGTAGGACGCTATGACCATGTTTTCCACCCACCTCCACCGAGGAAAGTGAAGATTGTCCGGTGACGCGTTGAACGCCACCCGTGTCACACAGTGTCCCACCCCCGACGTTCGCCGCAAAGGGAGGAGCCGGGGCGGTCCCGCCCGGACGGCCCCCGGGCCCTACTCCCCGGCGGGTGCCAGCCGCAGCGAGATGCTGTTGATGCAGTACCGCTGGTCGGTGGGGGTCGGGTAGCCCTCACCCTCGAACACGTGTCCGAGATGCGATCCGCAGCGGGCGCACCGCACCTCGGTGCGCACCATCCCGTGGGAGCGGTCCTCCACCAGCTCCACCGCGTCGGTCTGCTTCGGGTCGTAGAAGGACGGCCACCCGCAGTGCGACTCGAACTTGGTCTCGGAGGTGAACAGCTCCGCGCCGCAGGCCCGGCAGGAGTAGACGCCCTCGGTCTTGGTGTCGGTGTACTCACCGGTGAAGGCGGGCTCCGTGGCGGCCTGGCGCAGCACGGCGAACTCGGCCGGGTTCAGCTCCGCGCGCCATTGCTCGTCCGGCTTCTCGACGTCGTACGACATGAGCCCTCAGCCCCTCACTTCTCGGTCAGGCGGTCCAGGATGCGCGGTCCGAGGTCGGTGACGTCGCCCGCGCCCATGGTGAGAACGAGATCGCCCGCCTTCGCCATTCCCGCTGCCACGTCCGGCGCCTCCGCCTTGTCGTGGACGGCGGTGACATCGGCGCCGGCGGCCCGCGCGGCCTCGATGATCAGCTCGCTGGTGACGCCGGGGATCGGGTCCTCGCGGGCCGGGTAGATGTCGAGGACCACGGAGGCGTCCGCTAGGGCCAGCGCCTGGCCCATCTCCTTGCCCAGCTCCTGGGTGCGGGAGAACAGGTGCGGCTGGAAGACGACCAGGATCCGGGCGTCGCCCGCGGCCGCGCGCATCGCCTCCAGGTCGGCGGTCATCTCGGTGGGGTGGTGGGCGTAGGAGTCGATCACCTGGACGCCGGCCGCCTCGCCCTTGAGCTGGAGACGGCGCTTGACACCGGTGTACGCGGCCAGCGCGGGGGCGAGTTCGGCGGCGGGGATGCCGAGGGCCGCGCCGGCGGCCAGCGCGGCGACGGCGTTGTGGGCGTAGTGGCGGCCGGGCACGGAGACCGTGAAGGTCAGCTCGGCGCCGTCCAGCAGCACGGTGACCTCGCTCCTGAGGCCCTGCGCCACGACCGACAGCACCCGCACGTCGGCGTCCTCCGCCTCGCCGTACGTCACCGTCCGCACCGAGCCGGCCAGCCGCCGGGCCAGCTCGCGCGCGCCCTCGTGGTCGGCGGAGATCACCAGTGTGCCGCCGGGGACGATCCGGCCGGCGAAGGTCTCGAAGGACTCGTAGATCTCGTCCATCGAGGCGTAGTTGGCGTGGTGGTCCAGCTCCACGTTGAGGACGATGGCGACCTCGGGGGCGTACTTGTGGAAGGAGCGGTCGGACTCGTCGGCCTCGGCGACGAAGATGTCGCCCTCGCCGTGCAGCGCGTTGGAGCCGGGGGCGTCCAGATCGCCACCGATGGCGTACGAGGGGTTCAGGCCCAGCTCGGACAGGGAGACGGCGAGCATCGAGGTGGTGGTCGTCTTGCCGTGGGTGCCGGCGACCGCGATCGGGCGCAGGCCCTCCATCAGCGCGGCGAGCGCGTCGGAGCGGTGCACGACCGGGATGCCCAGCTCGGCGGCGCGCACCAGCTCCGGGTTGTCGGCGCGGATGGCGGAGGAGACGATCACGCAGGTGGCGTCGTCGGCCAGGTGTCCGGCCGCGTGCCCGATGTGCACGGTGGCACCCAGCGCGCGCAGCGCCTCGGCGGTCGCCGACTCCTTGGCGTCGCTGCCGGCCACCTCGGCGCCGCGCTGCGCGAGGATCTTGGCGATGCCCGACATTCCGGCTCCGCCGATGCCGATGAAGTGCGGTCGGTCCATGGCGGTAGGAAGGCCGGGTGCCATGCGCTTTTCTCCCCAGGTGCTGCGACGGGCGTACGAGGTTGCGCACACCCGCGGCCGGGGGCGCCGCCCAAGCCTATGCCTTGCTGTGGGAGAACAGCTTCAGCACCGGTACGCCGACCTTGTGACGGGCCCGGGAGGCCCAGTCGCGGTGGAAGAACTCCTCCACGTAGTGCGGGTCGGTCAGGACGATCACCTCGTCGGCGTCGACCTCGGCGACCAGGGTCTTCAGGGCGTCCAGCGGGTGGTTCTCGACCAGCCGTCCCTCCGCCTCGCTGCCGGCCGCGTGCAGCGCCCTGAGGGACACGTCCAGGGCCTGCTCGCCCGCGCTCTTGGCGTCGTCGCCCTCGGGTGTCTCCCCCTCGCGCGCGGCCTCGTCGATCTCCCCGAGCGCGATGTCGTCGATGGCCCGCAGCAGCCGGTCCGCCTGGTCGCCGCGCGGCTGGAGCAGCACGTGGAAGAAGACCTGCTCATCGCCGTGCAAGGTGGTGACGAACTCCACGTCGGCGGACGTCAGGGCCTTCTCGATCATCAGTACGCTTGTGAACACCAGGCGCCCTTTCTCCTCCGAGGGCCCCGAGCCCTCTCCTAGCCGCGGCGGGCCGTACCAGCCCCTGCGGAAACCATCCTGCCCCGTGATCGCAACGGCTATCGCCGGGATTCAGTGTGCCCGTGCCGAGTCGGCCGGAATGACCAATTCCGCCGACGTCGGGACACTCGGCCCCCACTTCGGGGACGGACGGCCGCCCGCACCGGGACCTCGTGCCCGCCGGTGGCCGCCGCCGGTCCCGTCCCGACGGCGTCGTCCGCCACCCACACCACGGGGTCGTCCGCCACCCACACCACGGCGTCGACGGCCCCCGCACCACGGCGTCGGCCACCCGCAGCAGGGTGTCATCGGGCCCCGTGCCACGGCGTCGACGGGCCTCGCACCACAGCGCCGACGGGCCTCGCGCCACGGCGCCGCCGCCCACGCTTCATTGCCGCCGGTAGCTGCTGAACAGGAAGCCCTCGTCCTCCAGCAGCCCGGCGAGGGCGAAGCGCTGCGGGACGGTGATCGAGGGGCCGCCGGCGATGCGCTGGGCGTCGCCCGCGGTGAGCATCGGGGAGACGGTCAGGCAGAGCTCGTCGAGGACGCCGGAGGCGACCATCTGGCCGAGCAGGCGCGGCCCGCCCTCGGTGAGCAGCCGGGTGTGGCCGAGCTCCGCCAGGGCCCGCACCGCGCGCGGCGGGTCGATGCCCATGCCGTCACCGGCGACCACCACCCGCGCGCCCGCCTTCTCCGCGGCGGCCACGCGGTCCGGGGCCGCCGCCGCGCCGGTGAGGATCAGCGTGGGCACCAGGGGCGAGGTGAACAGCGGCAGCGAGAAGTCCAGCTCCAGGCTCGCGGTGACCACCGCGATCGCGGGGGCCGGCCCCTGCCCGGCCGCCGTGCGCAGCGCCGCGAACTCCTCCCGCGCCCGCGCCGGCCGGTACCCCTCCTGCCGTACGGTCTCGGCGCCGACCACCACCACGTCCGCCAGCGCCCGCAGCGTGCCGAAGACGCGCATGTCGGTGGCGCTGGAGATGGGCTGGGAGCGGCCCTCGTGCTGGGCGGCGCCGTCCAGCGTGGCCACCATGTTGGCGCGCAACCACGGCTCGCGGCCCCCCGGCCCGCGCTCGGGATAGGCGTAGGCGGCGGCCAGTTCGGCGAGGGTCCACTCCCGGTCCACGAGGGGACCCGGCACGCTCGCCCCACCGGCCCCGTCCGCCCCGTCCGGGACCTGGGCTGCTGTTTCGTCGGTCACAGGGAACAGGCGTCGCATGACGTGCAGTGTTCCACGCCGCTTACCATGGGGAACCGTGTCGTCCTCCACAGCCGCCTCCGGGCTCAGCACCCTGACCGCCTCCGCACCGCTCTCCCTGTGCGAGCGCGAGCCGCACGTCCCGGCGGACCGGCTGGTCGCCGAGATGGTGCCGCCGCCCCGCTTCGACGCGGTGCGCTTCGCGACCTACATACCGGACCCGAAGCAGCCCAGCCAGACCGAGGCGGTAGGCGTCCTGGAGGACTTCGCCGCCGGGCTCGGCGGTGCGCACGCGGCGGGCGGCGCCAGGCGGGGCCTCTTCGGCTTCGGCAAGGGCAGGAGCCGGGCCGCCAAGGCGCCCGCGGGCCCGCGCGGGGTCTACCTCGACGGCGGTTACGGCGTCGGCAAGACCCACCTGCTCGCCTCCCTGTGGCACGCCACCCCGGCCGAGCCCGCGCTGAAGGCGTTCGGCACGTTCGTGGAGCTGACCAACCTGGTCGGCGCCCTGGGCTTCCAGAAGACCGTCGAGACCCTCTCCGGCCACCGCCTGCTGTGCATCGACGAGTTCGAGCTGGACGACCCGGGCGACACCGTGCTGGTCTCGACCCTGCTGGGCCGGCTGGTCGACAACGGCGTGGCGCTCGCCGCCACCTCCAACACCCTGCCGGGCAAGCTCGGCGAGGGCCGGTTCGCGGCCGCCGACTTCCTGCGCGAGATCCAGGGCCTGTCCGCCCGCTTCCGCACCCTGCGCATCGACGGCGAGGACTACCGCCACCGCGGCCTGCCCGAGGCGCCGGCGCCGTACTCCGACGAGCAGGTGACGAAGGCGGCGTACGCGACGCCGGACGCCTCGCTGGACGACTTCCCGCACCTGCTGGAGCACCTGGCCAAGGTGCACCCCAGCCGCTACGGCGCCCTGACCGACGGCCTCGCGGCCGTCTGCCTCACCGGCGTGCGGCCGGTGCCGGACCAGTCGACCGCGCTGCGGCTGGTCGTGCTCGCGGACCGGCTCTACGACCGCGAGGTGCCGGTGCTCGCCTCCGGGCTGCCCTTCGACCGGCTGTTCAGCGAGGAGATGCTGAACGGCGGCTACCGCAAGAAGTACTTCCGCGCGATATCCCGCCTCACCGCGCTCGCCCGGGACGCCAAGGGGCTCGTCGAGAGCCGCTGACGCCGTCCTCTCTCTTCGCCACGCGACGCGAAGATCGGCCGACGGACGCCCCCTCTCGGCTACCGTGTCGCTTGACCGGCTCTTGACCAATCGCCGGGACGGGCGGAGGGAGGCGCGTTGTCACGAGGCAAGACGGCCGGAACCGTCCTCACGCTCATCGCCACCGTCCTCCTCGCCCTCCCGGCACTGGCACCGGTCCATCCGCTCGTCCCCGCCCCGCCGCCCGCACCGGTCCGTCCGCTCGCCTACGCCCCGCCGCCCGCACCGGTCCGACCCTCCGCGTCCGCGCGGGCGTCCGCACCGGTCCGTGCCGCCCGGTTCGCGCACGCGGGGCGTCACACCGAGGTGAGGAGCCCGGCGGGAGCCGTGCCCGCCGCCCCGGTGCCGCGCGTGGAGCGGGCCGTCTTCCGGGACTGCGGCCCGGCGGGGAACCCGACCGGGCCCCTGCGCACCCGCGACCGCCACCGCGCCGTCGACTGCGGCCCCGAGGCCCCCGAGCGCTCGGCACTGAGACACGACCCCGCGGCCTCCCGCGCGGGCACCGCACCCGGCGTCCCGGACTCCCGCACCCCGAGGCCCCAGCCGGGCCGTACCCCGGCCGCCCTCCAGGTCTTCCGCTGCTGAGCGAACACGCCGTTCGTCCCCCCACCAGCCGAAGACCCGGCGCGCCCCACCGCGTGCCAGGAGGAGTCACCATGCAGCCCCTCATCGACAACGCCCGCGCCTTCGGACAGCGCCCCGCGGACTTCGCCGCGCACGCCGAAGGGCAGTCCCCGCAGGTCCTGTTCATCACCTGCTCCGACTCACGGGTCGTCCCGGCCCTGATCACCGGCGCCCGCCCCGGCGAGCTCTTCGAGCTGCGCACCGCGGGCAACATCGTCCCGCCGTACGCCTCCGTGCACCCCACCAGCGAGGCCGCCACCATCGAGTACGCCGTCGAGGTGCTCGGCGTCGGCGACGTCGTCGTCTGCGGCCACTCGCACTGCGGCGCCGTGGGCGCCCTGGTCCGCGGCGACGACCTCGACGCCGTGCCGGCCGTGCGGGACTGGCTGGTGGGCGCGACGCCCCGGCCCAAGGGCACCCCGGAGGACCCCTCGGTCGCCGAGGGAGTGCAGAGCCACGTCCTGGCGCAGGTGCTGCGGCTGCGCTCGTACCCGTGCGTCGAGCGCAGGCTCGCCGAGGGCCGGCTGAACCTGCACGCCTGGTACTACGAGGTGCACACCGGCGCCGTACGCGCGCACCACCCGGACACGGACACCTTCACCGCCCTGTAGCGAGGCTCGACCCTTCTCCCGTACCGGCCTATCGTTGAAACAGGCGCATACGGGCGCACGGGCGGCTGACTGAGGGGTCGCGTCATGGTGCAGGAAGTGGTGGGCGCTCTGATCGGCGTGGGCTGCGCGGGGCTCGTGTACCTCGCCGCGGCGGTGCGGATCGTCAAACAGTACGAGCGCGGTGTGGTCTTCCGGCTCGGACGGCTGGCCGGCGAGGTGCGCGCTCCGGGCATGGCGGTGATCATCCCGTTCGTGGACCGGCTCTACAAGGTCAACATGCAGATCGTCACGCTGCCGATCCCGGCCCAGGAGGGCATCACGCGGGACAACGTGACGGTGCGCGTGGACGCGGTCGTCTACTTCAAGGTGGTCGACGCGGCGAACGCGGTCGTCGCGGTCGAGGACTACCGCTTCGCCGTCTCCCAGATGGCGCAGACGTCGCTGCGCTCGATCATCGGCAAGAGCGACCTGGACGACCTGCTGTCCAACCGCGAGAAGCTCAACCAGGGCCTGGAGCTGATGATCGACAGTCCGGCCATCGGGTGGGGCGTCCAGATCGACCGCGTGGAGATCAAGGACGTCTCGCTGCCGGACGCGATGAAGCGCTCCATGGCCCGGCAGGCGGAGGCCGACCGGGACCGGCGGGCCCGCATCATCAACGCCGACGCGGAGCTGCAGGCCTCCAGGAAGCTGGCGGAGGCGGCGCAGCAGATGGAGCACACGCCCGCCGCGCTCCAGCTGCGGCTGCTGCAGACCGTGACGGCGGTGGCCGCGGAGAAGAACTCGACGCTGGTGCTGCCGTTCCCGGTGGAGCTGCTGCGCTTCCTGGAGAAGGCCCAGCCGGGGCCGCCGGCGCCGCCCCCGGCCGGTGTGCCCGGGCGTTCCCCCGAGCACACGGCGGCGCCCGCCGTCGAGGGGCCCGAGGAGTCCCAGGACGACTCCGCTCTCACCCCGGTGCGGTCCGCCGCGGACGCGGTCTCGGCCCGGCCCGCCGTACCCGCCGTCGAGGAATGAGGCGCACCCGGCCACCGGCCGGGTGATCACGCGGCCGCGCCGCCGTTCAAATGACCGGGGCGCGGCCTACGTTCATCTGGTGATCAGACTTGTCAGACGATTCACGGCCGCCTGTGCCCTGGGCACCGCCCTCGCCGGCCTCGCCGCCTGCGGCACCGCCCAGGCTCCCCGCGCCGGACACCCGGCCCCCTCCAAGACCGCCGCCACGACCGCCACCGCGAGCCCCTCCCCGTCCCGGCCGCCCACCCTCACCCCCGGTCCCGGCGGCCTGACCCCCGTGTTCAGCAACGGACCGCGGACCAAGGGCAAGACGGTCGCGTTCACCTTCGACGCCGACATGACCGCCGACCAGGGACCGCGCGCGGCGGCGGGCGAGCACTTCGACAACCCGGCGCTCATCGCCACCCTGCGCGCGCTGAAGGTGCCGGCCACCATCTTCATGACCGGCCGGTGGGCCGACGAGTACCCGGACGAGGCCCGCTCCATCGGCACCGACCCGCAGTTCGAGCTGGCCAACCACTCCTACAGCCACTACGCCTTCACCGGCGACTGCTACGGCCTGCCGACCGTCTCCGCCGACCGGATGCGCTCGGACGTGGAGCGCGCGTACACGGCGTTCCGCAAGGCGGGCGTGCCCCGTCCGATGCCGTACTTCCGCTTCCCCGGCGGCTGCTACGACAAGCAGGCGCTGCGGGCGCTCAGCGGGCTCGGGATCACCGCGGTGCAGTGGGACGTGGTGAGCGGCGACGCGTTCGCCACGGACGCGGACGCCGTGGCCCGGCAGGTGCTGGACGGGGTGAAGCCGGGCTCGGTCGTGGTCATGCACTGCACGCGCAGCGCCGCGCCGACCACGGAGCGGGTGGTGCGGCAGGTCGTGCCGCAGCTGCGTGCCAAGGGCTACCGCTTCGTCAAGGTGTCCGACCTGATCGGGGCCGCGACCGGCCGCTCCTGACCGGCCTACCCTGGGAGCCATGAGCGACGACGACGGCGACTACTGCCTGATCGACACCGCCAGGCTCCCCAAGGCCGACGGGCCGCCGTACGCGGAGTGCGTGCTGTGCCGGGAGCCCACGGAGTACCCGGAGTCGTACAAGGGGATCACCCTGTGCCCGGTCTGCGAGTGGCAGGAGGCCCAGCGCACGGCCTGCTCGGGCTGAGGCCGGTGTGCGGGCGCCTGGCAGACTGAACGGCGTGAGCACCGACGAGAGCACCGCGTACACCGCCCCCGAGGACAGCCCCTTCCGGCCGCGGGACGACGCCCGCGACCAGGCGCGGCAGTTCGTGCTGCCGCTGGTGGTGCGCATCGAGCGGGCCGCGCCCCCGGCCCGTACGGACGCGCTGGAGACGGCGGCCCGGGCGGTGCTGGTGCTGCTCGGCGACGAGCGGTCCCTCGACGACGGCGAGTGGGCGCGGGCCGTGCGCGACTGGCAGGACGCCCGGATCCGCAAGGTGGTGCGGCGGGCGCGCGGCGCCGAGTGGCGGCGGGCGGAGGCGCTGCCCGGCATCACGGTCACCGGCCGCGAGGCCGAGGTACGGGTCTTCCCGCCGGTCCCCGTGGACGACTGGCCCAAGGACCTGGCCAGGCTCCAGGTCTCCGGCACCGACCTCGACGACCCGGAGCCGCCCGCGGAGGCCGGCTCGGACCTCCCGGTGCTGTGGATGAGCCCGGAGGTCGGGATGTCGGCCGGCAAGGCCATGGCCCAGGCGGGGCACGGCGCCCAGCTCGCCTGGTGGGAGCTGTCGGACGCGGACCGCGCCGCCTGGCGGGAGGCCTGCTTCCCGCTCGCCGTGCGCACCGCCCCGCCCGGCCACTGGCGCGAACTGGTGCGCGGCGGGCTGCCGTTGGTCCGCGACGCCGGGTTCACGGAGGTCGCCCCCGGCTCCTGCACGGTGGTCGCCGACCATCCGGCGCTGCGGTGAGGGGCGCGCGGCGGCGGTAGGCCCGGTCCGAAGGGCCGGGGCCGGGATCGAGGCCGGTCCCGGGATCGGGGCCGGGCCGGAGCCTGGCGGCGAACCTCAAATGTTGCTCTGAAGCCGGGGGCCGCGGGGTTCGGCGCCCGGCGCCGGGGCCATACCCCCGTCACGCCACGCACGGCGCGAGAGGGGGGCGAGGAGACGATGCCGGGACCGGGAGAGCGAGAGCCACGGGGGCAGCGGCTGGGGACGGGGATCGGCTGGCGGCCGGAGATCGCGGACGCCGTGGAGCACATGCCCGGCGTCGACTGGGTCGAGGTCGTGGCCGAGAACGTGTGCCCCGGGCACCTCCCCGAGTCGCTGCTGCGGCTGCGCGCACGCGGGGTGACCGTGGTGCCGCACGGGGTCTCGCTCGGCCTCGGCGGGGCCGAAGGCCCCGACGAGGGCCGGCTCGCCGCGCTCGCCGAGCGGGCCGAGGCGCTGGGTTCGCCGCTGGTCACCGAGCACATCGCGTTCGTCAGGGCGGGCGGTGCGCTGACCGCTTCCCCGGGGCTGGAGGCCGGGCACCTGCTGCCGGTGCCGCGCACGCGTGACGCCCTCGACGTGCTGTGCGAGAACGTGCGCATCGCCCAGGACGCCCTGCCCGTGCCGCTCGCCGTGGAGAACATCGCCGCGCTGCTGTCCTGGCCCGGCGAGGAGATGACCGAGGGTCAGTTCCTGTACGAGCTCGCCGACCGCACCGGCGTACGCCTGCTCATCGACGTGGCCAACCTGCACACCAACCACGTCAACCGGGGCGAGGACCCCGCCGCGGCCCTGGCCGAGCTGCCGCTGGAGGCCATCGCCTACGTCCATGTCGCGGGCGGCTTCGAGCGGGACGGCGTGTGGCACGACAGCCACGCCCACCCGGTCCCGCGACCTGTCCTCGACATCCTGACCGACCTCACCTCCCGTGTCTCCCCACCCGGAGTACTCCTGGAACGAGACGACCACTTCCCCGAACCAGCCGTGCTGGAAGGGGAATTGGAATCCATCCGCAAAGCGGTGACAACGGGCCGCGCAACCCGCAATCGGCAGACCCCGGCCACCGGGCCTGCCGTGCGGGCCCCGGGCGCCGGGCCCGGCCCGCAGGCGCCGGACGCCGGGCCCGCTCGGCCCGTGTCCGGGTGTGCGGCGGCTCGGCAGCGGCTCGGGCTTGCTCAGGCCGCGTTGTTGTCGGCGTTGGTCGGCGGGACGCCTGTGCCGGAGGGGTTCGACCGGGTGCGGGTGGGGGTGCAGGCGCGGGCCCTGGCGGCGAAGCGGGCGGATGTCGTGGCCAAGGTGGCGCCGGAGCTGCCCGTGATCCTCGGGGAGGGTTACCGGGCCGCGTTCCTCGCCTACGCGCAGGCGCGGCCCATGAGCGGCGGCTACCGGCGCGACGCCCTGGACTTCGCGGCGTCCCTGCTGCTCGCCGGCGCCCCGAAGGACGCGGCGGCCCGGCGCGAACTGCGGAACTGGTGGCTGGACCGCTCGGGCCCCGCCCCGAGGCCCCGCCACCGCGCGACCCGGGCGGCCCACGCGGCCCGCCGGGCGTTGCTGCGCCGCTGACGCCCGCCCCACGCCCACCGCTCGACCCCGGGGTGCCGATGTGCCCCGTTCAACACGCGGCGGGCGCCGACGGGTCGGCATGTCCGGGTTTCTTGGCGTTTCTACCGGGTGACCTCGCGCCGGGCATGCCCGTTTGCGTGCGTTGTGCGCGCTATGCGGCACCGCAGGCGGGCCGGTGACCTTTGTGCCCGCCGAAGTAATATGCCAACTCCCCCACACAGAACGCACCACACAACGCACCACAGAACGCACCCAGAGACGCACTGACGTGCGGTGCCGCGACAGGAGGCACCCCTTGCGACCGCGACCGCGACCCCCCGTCAAGGGCCGAGGCATCCTCAGCGGGACCGGCATCATCCTCGCCGTCCTGACGGGGACCGTCGTGGCTCTGCTCATCCCGATCTGGTCCGCCGTGCACCGCCCGGCCCAGGACGCGGACCTGCTGAGCGCCCGCACCGTGGCGACGCAGTACGGGCCGCTGTCCGAACTGGACCGCGACTTCATCACGAGGGTCCGGCTCGCCGGGCTGTGGGAGCTGCCCGCAGGACAGCAGGCGGAGGAGAAGGGCACCACCGACGCCGTACGCACGGCCGGGCAGCACCTCGTGCAGGGGCACACCTTCCTCGACCAGCGGGTCCGCGACGTGGCCGCCAAGCTCGGCCTGGACCTGCCCAACGAGCCGAGCGCCCGGCAGAAGCAGTGGCTCGCCACCCTGGACGCGGCGCGGGGCGAGGACTACGACCGCGAGTTCGCCGGCACCCTGCGGCTGGCGGACGGAAAGGTCTTCGCCCTGGCCGCCGAGGTCCGCGCCGGCACCCAGAACTCGCTCGTGCGCGCGCTGGCCGACGACGCCGGCAGCACCGTGCTGGACCACATCAAGGTCCTGGAGGCGACCGGGTTCGTCGACTTCGCCGCCCTGGCCCGGGACCTCGCCGCGAGCGGCGGCCCCACGGCCACCGACTCCCCCGCGGCGACCGGGCCGATGGCGGGCCCCGGCCAGGTGGTGCCGGTGACCCCGTCCGCCTCCCCGACGTACCCGCTGCCGCCGGCCGAGTCCAGCCCGCCCCCGCGGACCCCCTGACCACGGCGGCGAACGGAACGTCACATACCGGTCACACCAGGTCCGCAATGTGAAAAGGGCATGGCGTTTCCCAGGCCCCTGGCATACAAACGCGTCATGTTCTGGGTCCTCCTCCTGCTGCTGGCCTGGGCCGTCGCCGGCGCCGCCTGCACGCGGCTGTGCCTGGCCGCCGTACGCGCGGCGGCCGCCGAGCCCAAAGACGCGGTCGCGCTCCGCGGACACGATCTGACGCTCTACGAGGCCGCGTTCCTCTCGGGCGGCCCCGCGCGGGTCGCCGACGTGACCCTCGTCTCCATGGCGCGCCAGCGCCGTCTGCTGCTGGCTCACACGGGCTGGGCCACGGTCGTCGACCCGCGCGGGCGGGACGAGATGGAACGGTCGGTCATAGGGGCGATCGGCCCGGAGGGCCAGTCCCGGATCGCGCCGGTGCGGGCGGCGACCGCCGCCGCCGACGCGGTGCGCGGCCTCGCCGACCGCCTCGTCAGCGCCGGACTCGCGGTGCCGGACGGCACCGGTTCGACGGTCGCGGCCGGGGTCCGCCAGGTGCGCGCCGCCGCGCTCGTGGTGCCGGCGCTGGGCGCGACCGCGCTGCTGCTGCCCGGCCCGACCGGTATGCCCCGCGACCTCGTCGCCCTCTGGTTCTCGCTGCCCCTCGCGCTCACCCTGAGCTGCCTGGCCATAGCCCGCGTCGAGATCCCGCCCCACGCGCGCTGGGCCTCCCCCGCCGGGCAGCGGCTGCTGACCGCGCTGACCCGGCGGGCCGACGGCAGGGGCACCGGCGGCGACCGGGGCGGTGACGGGGACGACCGTACGTACCTGGCCTCCGTGGCCGTACGCGGCATCCGTGCGATCGGTGAGCCGGAGCTGCGCGCCGCCTTCGCGCACCGCGACCAGCCCTGGCGCGACTGACGGGCGCCGCCGCAGGGCACACGGGCAGCCTGCCGTGCACCCGCACACGCCGTCCGCGCGGGGCGTGCCGGGCGCATCGGCGACGACACCGGCCGGGCGGTGCTTGCCTTCCCCCGGGCGTGAACGAAACATCCCTTCTGTCGCTGCCGCGCGCCGAAGGGATACGCGATGAGAGCTGCCGCCGTCTGGACGGCTGCCGGGTCCTTGCTCCTGACCGCCCTCGGCACCACCGCCCCGGCGGCCACCGCCGAGGGAGCGCCCGGCGTGCCGGCCGAGCTGCGCGGCACCCTCGTGGCCGCCGCGCGGGCCCGTGCGGCCGGCATCGACTTCGGGGCCTGCCCGCACGCGGGGGACATGCCCGGCACGATGCGCTGCGGCACGGTGGAGGTGCCCCTCGACTACGCGCACCCGGACGGCCGGCGCCTCCGGCTCACCGTCAGCCGGGCGGCCGCCACCCACAAGGACCCGCACAACAGCAAACGCAGGGTGCCGCGCAAGGGCGCCCTGGTCTTCAACCCGGGTGGCCCGGGCGGCGACGGCATGTCCTTCCCGCTGATCGGCCTGCTGCCCGAGTGGAAGCGGGTCGCGGCCGCCTACGACCTCGTCGGCTACGCCCCGCGCGGGATGGGCCGTTCGGCGCCGCTGTCCTGCGAGGACCCCAAGGTCTTCTTCAAGGCGCCGACGCCGGCCCCGGTGAACCCCTCGGCGGCGTACAAGAAGAAGCGCGCCGCCGAGGCGCGGTCCTACGCGAGCGGCTGCGCGCGGCGCGCGGGCGGCGCCCTGCGGTACTACAACTCCCTCAACAACGCCCGTGACCTGGAGGTTCTGCGCGCGGCGCTCGGCGAGGACCGGCTGACGTTCATGGGCGGCTCCTACGGCACGTACCTCGGCGCGCTGTACGCCACGCTGTTCCCCTCGCACGTGCGCCGGATGGTCCTCGACTCGGCGGTGAACCCCGACCCGGCGCGGATCTGGTACCGCGACAACCTCGACCAGTCGGCCGCGTTCGAGAAGCGCTGGGCGGACCTGCGGCGCTGGATCGCCCGCTACGACGGCGTGTACCACCTCGGCCGTACGGCGCGGGCGGTGCGGGCCTCGTACGACAGGGCCCGCGACCGGCTGGCCACGCGGCCCGCGGGCGGCACGGTCGGGCCGGGGCAGTTGCAGGGCGTGTTCCTGGCGGCCGGGTACGACGACGCGTACTGGCCGGGCGCCGCCGCGGCCCTGTCGGCGTATCTGAGGGGCGACGAGGGGCCGCTGGCCGGGCTGGCCGCGCCGTACCGCGCGGGCGCCGCCGAGGCGGAGAACGCCGCCGCGGTCTACACGGCGGTGGAGTGCAACGACGCGCCGTGGCCCACGGACTTCCGGGTGTGGGACCGGGACAACACGTCCCTCGCGCGGGTGGCGCCGTTCGAGACCTGGGACAACGTGTGGACGAACCTGCCCTGCGCCTACTGGCCGGCGCCCCGGCAGCGGCCCCTGGACGTGCGGACCGCGCCGGGCGCGCTGCCGCCCACGCTGGTGCTGGCCGCCGAGCGGGACGCGGCGACGCCCTACTCCGGCGCCCTGGAGCTGCGGCGGCGGCTGGCCGGCGCGGTGCTGGTGACCGAGCGGGGCGCGGGCACGCACGGCATCGCCTACGGCCCGAACCGGTGTGTCAACGCCTACGTGGACGCCTATCTGCTCGAGGGGCGGCTGCCGGGGCGGGACGCGGACTGCGCGCCGCGCCCCGAGCCCCGTCCGGACGGCCCCTCCTTCCAGGACGCCCGCCGCAAGCAGCTGCGGGACGCCCTGAAGGGCTGACCGGGCCGCGAGCGGGTGCCGGACCCGCGCCGCCGTCAGGCCAGTCCGGCGACCAGGTCGGCGATCTCCTTGCGGCGGCCCGTGAAGAACGGGATCTCCTCGCGCACGTGCCGGCGGGCCTCCGCGCCGCGCAGGTGGCGCATGAGGTCCACGATGCGGTGCAGCTCGTCCGCCTCGAACGCGAGCAGCCACTCGTAGTCCCCGAGGGAGAACGAGGCGACGGTGTTGGCGCGCACGTCCGGGTAGCCGCGGGCCATCTTGCCGTGGTCGGCGAGCATGCGGCGGCGGTCCTCGTCGGGCAGCAGATACCACTCGTAGGAGCGCACGAAGGGGTAGACGCTGACGTAGTTGCGCGGCGTCTCGTCGGCGAGGAACGCCGGGATGTGCGAGCGGTTGAACTCGGCGGGGCGGTGCAGCGCCATGTTGGACCACACCGGCTCCAGCGCGCGGCCGAGCTTCGTGCGACGGAAGAGGTTGTACGCCTCCTGCAGCTGGTCGCTGCTCTCGGCGTGCCACCAGATCATGAGGTCGGCGTCCGCGCGCAGGCCCGACAGGTCGTAGGTGCCGCGGACGGTGACGTCCTTGGCGGCGAGCTGGTCGAACAGCTCCTGGACCTCGTCGGCGTAGCCCGCGCGGTCCTCGGGCAGCGCGTCCTTCAGCCGGAAGACGGACCACAGGGTGTAGCGGATGACCTCGTTGAGGTCCTTGGCCAGCTTGCCCTTGTTGGGGATCCTGCCGGGCTCGGTGGTGGGTGCGTCGTCACTCATGGGGCTATTCTCCCGCTCCGCGATGCGGGCCCGGCACCGGCCCCGTGGTGAGTTCCTGCACAGTGCCGGGTCGGTCCTGGACCCGGTCCGCGGCCTCGTACGCGCTCGCGATGCACGCCGGGATGCCCACGCCGTCGTAGGCCGCCCCGCACACCGCGAGGCCGGGGAGCTTGCCGAGGTGCTCGCGGACGCGGGCCACGCGCGTGTGGTGGCCGACCGGGTACTGCGGCAGGCCGTCGGTCCAGCGGGTGACGCGGGTGGCGACGGGGGTGGCGGCGAGGCCGGTGGCCTCGCGCAGGTCGGCGCGGGCGACCTCGACGAGTTCGTCGTCCTCGCGACCGAGGACCTCCGTCTCGCCGTACCGCCCGACGGAGGCGCGCAGCACCAGCACGTCGGGGTCCTCGTCGGCGATCCAGCCCCACTTCTGGGAGGCGAAGGTGGACGCCTTGATGGTCCGGCCGTCGACGGGAGGCACGAGGAAGCCGCTGCCCTGGGGAAGCGCGGTGCCGGCGCGGCGGTAGGCGAGGGTGATCAGGGCCATGGAGGCGTACTCGACGGCGTCGAGCTCCGCCGCTGCCTCTGGGGACTCGCCACGCAGCAGGCGGGCGGCGACGGGCGCCGGCGCGGCGAGGATCACCGCGTCGGCGTGGAGCACGCGGTCCCCGGTGGTGACGCGCCAGGCCGTCCGGCCGCCGTCGTCCTCGCGGCGCAGCCCGGTCACCGGGGCGCCGGTGAGGATCTCGCCGCCGTGGGCCCGCACCGCGTCCGCGACCGCGAGCGGGAGCCGGCCCACGCCGCCCTCGACGCCCAGGAAGACCGGGCCGGCCGCCTGTCCGGAGGCCTGGCCGGCGGCCGCCCTGGCCTGGATGTCGCGGACCGCCTCCGTCAGGGAGTCGTGCGCGCGGGCGGCCTGGAAGAGCTGGGGGACGGCGGCGCGCATCGAGATGCGGTAGGCGTCGCCGGCGTAGACCCCGCCGAGCAGCGGTTCGACCAGGCGGTCGACGACCTCGCGGCCCAGGCGCCGCGCCACGTACTCGCCGACCGCCACGTCGTCGCCGATCTCCGTGCGGGGCAGTTCGGCGTCGCGCTCGATGCGCGCGAGGCCCTCGTCGGACAGGACCCCGGCGAGCGCCGAGGCGTTGCCGGGGACCCCCATGACGTGGCCCTTGGGCATGGGACGCAGCGCGCCGCGGGTCCACAGGGAGGCGCTCGCGGTCGCGGGCGGCCGGAGCTCGTCGGAGAGGCCCACCTCGCGGGCCAGGTCCACCGCCTCGGGCCGGCGGGCCAGCATCGACTCGGCGCCCAGGTCGACGCGGACGCCCGCGATCTCGCCGGGCAGCAGCTTGCCGCCGACCCGCTCGGAGGCCTCGAGGACGGTCACCCGCAGCCCGCGCCGCAGCAATCGGTGCGCGGCGGCCAGCCCCGCGATACCGGCTCCCACGACGACGACGTGTCCCCTGCCCGCACTGCCCGTTGCGCTCATGTCCCCACTCTCTCAGACCCCGCCGACACTCCCGTCCGCCCCGGCGCGGGGCACGCGAGGCCGGGCGGGACCCCGGTGTCCGGTGCGAGTCCCGACCGTGACCTCATCGGAACCGTTTTCGGCCAACGTCCCGCCGGGTCCGGGCGTCGAAGTGGCGTCAGTCCACACGACACCCTCGGGAGCAGGCCCACATGCGCGTACGACGTACCGTTCGACCCGTTCCGGCCCTGGCCGGGCTCCTGCTCGCCGCCGCGCTCGCGCTCACCGGATGCGGCGCGGGCGGCGACTCGGGCGCCTCCTCGTCCGGCAAGGCGGCCGGCGACACCGCGAGGCGCGCGGAGGCGGGCGGCGGCGCCCGGGCCGCCGACGGCGCCGAGAGCGCCCGGGGCGCGGGCGGCACGGCCTCCGGCTCCAAGGCCACCGGCGCGCCGAAGCCGACCCCGAGCGGCATCATCCGTACCGCCTCGCTGACCGTGCAGGTCAAGGACGTGCCCAAGGCCCTGGACGCGGCCCGCGGCACCGCCGAGAACGCGGGCGGCTACGTCGGCGACGAGACCACGAGCCGCGACGAGGACGGCCACGAGGAGACCCGGGTCGTCCTGCGCGTGCCCTCCGCGCGGTACGACGAGGTGCTCACCGGCCTCGCGGGCACCGGCAAGCTGGTCGAGCGGACGGCGAAGGCGCAGGACGTCACCGACCAGGTCGTCGACGTGGACAGCCGCATCAGGTCGCAGCGCGCCAGCGTGGCCCGGGTCCGCGCCCTGATGGACAAGGCGACCAAGCTCGGTGACGTGGTGACCCTGGAGGGCGAGCTGAGCCGCCGCGAGTCCGACCTCGAGGCGCTGCTGGCCCAGCAGGCGTCCCTGAAGGACCGCACCAGCCTGGCCACCATCACCCTGTCGCTGACCGAGAAGCCGGTGGCCGAGCCCGCCGCGCACCACGAGCCCGGGTTCACCGACGCGCTGGCGGGCGGCTGGCACGTGTTCGTCGCCGTCCTGCGCTGGATCGTCCTGGTCCTCGGCGCGGTACTGCCGTTCGCCGCGACGGCGGCGCTGCTCACGGTGGTGTGGCTCCGGGTCGTACGGCCCCGGCTGCCGCGCCGCCGGACGCCGGCCGGCGCGCCCGTGATGACCGCGCTCGGCCCGCTCCAGGGCGCCCCGCACGTCCCGTACCCGGCCACGGGCGGCGCCGGGCAGGGCGAGCAGCCGGCCGGCGGGCCCGGGACGGAGAACTGAGCCGAAATGCCCTGAGGCCGTAGCGTGTTCGCATGGACATGGACATGAGCCGTGCGCGTGCGGGGGACCGGGGCGGCAGGGAACGACTGGTCGTCATCGGCGGCGACGCCGCGGGGATGTCCGCGGCGTCGCAGGCGCGCCGGCTGCGCGGGCCGGACGAGTTGGAGATCGTGGCCTTCGAGCGCGGCCACTTCGCCTCGTTCTCGGCGTGCGGCATCCCGTACTGGGTCGGCGGCGACGTCGCCGGACGGGACGGGTTGATCGCGCGCACGCCCGAGGAGCACCGCGCGCGGGACATCGATCTGCGCATGCGTACCGAGGTCACGGAGATCGACGTGGCCGCGGGCCGGGTGCGCGCGCGGGACGTCGACTCGGGGGCCGAGTCCTGGACGTCGTACGACAAACTCGTGATCGCCACCGGGGCCCGTCCCATTCGACCGGACATGCCCGGCGCCGACGCGCCCGGGGTGCACGGCGTGCAGACCCTCGACGACGGGGAGGCGCTGCTCGGCAGCCTGGCACGCGCGCGTGGCAGCCGGGCGGTGGTCGTGGGCGCGGGCTACATCGGGGTGGAGATGGCCGAGGCCCTGATCAAGCGCGGCTACGAGGTGACGGTCGTCAACCGCGGCAAGGAGCCCATGTCGACGCTCGACCCGGACATGGGCCGCCTGGTGCACCGGGCCATGACGGGCCTGGGCATCACCATGGTGGACGACGCCGAGGTCACCAAGGTGCTCACCGGTGACGACGGCCGGGTGCGGGCGGTGGCCACCGAGGACGCCGAGCACCCGGCCGACGTGGTGGTGCTGGGCATCGGCGTACATCCCGAGACGACGCTCGCGCGGGCGGCCGGGCTGCCGATCGGCCCGCACGGCGGCCTGCTCACCGACCGCGCGATGCGGGTGCGCGGCCACGAGAACATCTGGGCCGGCGGCGACTGCGTCGAGGTCCTCGACCTGGTCTCCGGGCTGTACCGCTACGTCCCGCTGGGCACCCACGCCAACAAGCACGGCCAGGTGATCGGCACCAACGCGGGCGGCGGTTACGCCACCTTCCCGGGCGTCGTCGGCACCGCGGTGAGCAAGGTGTGCGACCTGGAGATCGCCCGCACCGGCCTGCGCGAGAAGGACGCCCGCCGGGTCGGCCTGCGGTACGAGGCGGTCACCGTCGAGTCGACCAGCCGCGCGGGCTACTACCCCGGGGCGTCTCCCATGACGGTGAAGATGCTCGCCGAGCACCGCACGGGCCGACTGCTGGGCGTGCAGATCGTCGGCCGTGAGGGCGCGGCCAAGCGGGTCGACATCGCGGCGGTCGCGCTGACCGCCGGCATGACGGTCGAGCAGATGACGTCCCTGGACCTCGGCTACGCCCCGCCGTTCTCCCCGGTCTGGGACCCGGTCCTGGTGGCGGCCCGCAAGGCCACGGCGAAGGTACGCGCGACGGCGACATAGCCCCTGCGCCGGCCCGCTCCGGCGCCCGTGCGACGGGGCGGCCAGGCGGCTACGCCGTTCCGTTCAGGCGGGGCAGGGAGGAGACCGAGGCCGAGGTGCTGGTCGACGACGTGGGCGTCGCGGGCGGCTGTTCGGCGGCCGGTCTGGCGTGGGCCGCGGAGGGGCGGGTGGAGCGCAGGCGGTGGCTGACGGCCTCGTCGAGCGTCACCGGGCGCTGCATCTGGGAGGCCAGCCGCCCGGCCTCCTGGCCGAGCCGGGCCACGTCCTCCCAGGGCAGCCGGACCACCAGGGATATCTCGGCCTCACCGTCGGGCAGGGCGTGCATGGGCGGAGCAACCCGTTCGTTCATCGCCTGATCCTCACGTCGTCCCCGCGACCCGCCTTGCCCGGGCCGCGGACGGTCGAGGAGACATACGCAGCCGCCCGCCGCCGCGTTCAGCCCGCGGCGGATCCGGCGGGCGCGCCGGTTCGGCGCGCATGGGTCCGGCGGGCGCGGGCCCGGGCGCTCAGGTTCGGCGGGCGCATCGGGGGCAGTACTTCCCTGTGGTCATCCCCGTCCATGACGTGAACCCGGCGCGGCGCACCCCCTGGGTGACGTACGCCCTGATCGCCGCGAACTTCGTGGTGTTCCTGTCCACGCCCGGCGTCACCGGCTCGGTGACGGGCGGCGGCACGCTCGCCCAGCTGTGCCACCTCCAGGCGTTCACCGAGCACTACGCGCTCGTGCCCAGGGAGCTGATCCACCATCAGCTGCCGCGTCTGGTGCCGACGGGCGAGACCGGCTTCGGCGCGCACGGACCGGGCTGTGTGCTCGCGCCGCCGTCGTACGCCAAGTCGCCCGCGCTGTCGGTGTTCACGGCGATGTTCCTGCACGGCGGCTGGCTGCACCTGCTGGGCAACATGCTGTTCCTGTGGATCTTCGGCAACAACATCGAGGACCGCATGGGGCACGTGCGGTACCTGCTGTTCTACGTGGTCTGCGGCTACGCGGCCGGGTACGGCTTCGCGCTGCTCAACCCGGGCTCCGGCCAGCCCCTGATCGGCGCCTCGGGGGCGATCGCGGGCGTCCTCGGCGCGTATCTGGTGCTGTATCCGAGGGCACGCGTCTGGGTCCTCGTGCCCTTCCTGATCTTCCTGCCGCTGCGGCTGCCCGCCTGGCTGGTGCTGGGCTTCTGGTTCGTGCTCCAGGCGTTCTACTCGGCGGGCGAGGGCGTCTCGTCGGCGGGCACGGTGGCGTACGCGGCCCATGTCGTCGGCTTCATCGTGGGCATGCTGATCGCGCTGCCGCTGCGCCCGGGCACCCCGCCGCCGCCGGAACCGCGCCGCCTGCTGTTCGGCAGGCAGGCCCGGCCCCGGCACACGTGGTGAGGAAGGGGTGCCCTGCCGGGCCCCGGCCGGGCTCCGCGCTCAGCGGGCGGTGCGGGTGTGGACGTACTCGACGAGCCGGGTGAGCGCGTCGGGGTCGGTGGCGGGCATGACGCCGTGGCCGAGGTTGAAGACGTGGCCCTCAAGGCCCGCCGCCGAGTCCAGCACCTCGCGCGTCTTGGCCTCGACGGCCTCGCGGGGCGCGAACAGCACGGTCGGGTCGAGGTTGCCCTGGAGCGCCTTGCCGGGTCCGACGCGGCGCGCGGCCTCGTCCAGCGGGACCCGCCAGTCGACGCCCACGACGTCCGCGCCGGCCTCGCCCATCAGCCCGAGCAGCTCACCGGTGCCGACGCCGAAGTGGATGCGCGGCACGCCGTACCCGGCGACGGCCTCGAAGACCTTCGCGGAGGCGGGCAGCACCGAGCGGCGGTAGTCGGCGGGGGCGAGGGCGCCGGCCCAGGAGTCGAAGAGCTGGACGGCGCTCGCGCCCGCCTCGATCTGCACCTTCAGGAAGGCGGCCGTGATCCCGGCGAGGCGGTCCAGCAGGTCGGCCCACAGCTCGGGGTCGCCGTACATCATCGCCTTGGCGTTCTCGTACGTGCGTGACGGGCCGCCCTCGACGAGGTAGCTCGCGAGGGTGAACGGCGCGCCCGCGAAACCGATCAGCGGGGTCGGCCCGAGCTCGCTCGTGAGCCGGCCGATCGCCTCGGTGACGTAGGGGACGTCCTCGGGTGTGAGGTCACGCAGCCGGGCGAGGTCCGCGCGGGAGCGGACGGGCTGCTCGACGACCGGGCCGACGCCGGGCTTGATGTCGAGGTCGACGCCGATGGCCTTGAGCGGCACGACGATGTCGCTGAAGTAGATCGCCGCGTCCACGCCGTGCCGGCGCACCGGCTGCAGGGTGATCTCGGTGACCAGGTCGGGCCGCATGCAGGAGTCGAGCATGCCGATGCCCTCGCGCACCTTGCGGTACTCCGGCAGGGAGCGCCCGGCCTGCCGCATGAACCACACGGGGGTGTGCGGCACGGGTTCGCGACGGCATGCCCTGAGGAAGGCGGAGTCGCGCGTCGCGGCTGGCGGCTGGTGGCTGGCGGGCGTCTCGTTGGCACTCACGGTGGCAAGTCTCGCACGGCGTGCCGGGCCCGGCGGCCCCGGTGTGCGGCCCCCGGGCGGTGCCACCGGCCACGGCGGGGTGTCTTGCCCTGCACGAAGGCCCGCTTCCCCTTAATCTTCCCGGCATGGCTGCGGCTCAGGGACGACTGTCGGACGGCGCTGGCGGAATGGACGACGCGAAGGGAGCGGACGGGCATGCGAGCAGGGCGGACCCGGCGCCGCTGCCCTTCCGGGCCGCCGTCGAGGCGCTGCGGACCGCGCGGCTGCGGCCGCAGGTGGAGATCGAGCAGGTGCCCCCGCCCAAACGTCTCGCCCCCTTCGCGTACGCGCTGGAGGCCACGGTCGTCGACGGCGAGCAGGAACTCGCCGACGGCCGGCTGGTGCTGCTGCACGACCCGGCCGGGCACGACGCCTGGCGGGGCACGTTCCGGCTGGTGACGCTGGTGCGCGCGGAGCTGGAGCCGGAGATGGCGGCCGATCCGCTGCTGCCGGACGTGTGCTGGTCGTGGCTGACGGGGGCGCTGCAGGCGCGCGGGCTGACGTACGGCGAGCCGAGCGGCACCGTCACGCGCGCGAGTTCGCACTACTTCGGCGGCCTGTCGGAGCGCCCGGCCGCCTCGCAGATCGAGATCCGCGCCTCCTGGACGCCGCGCGAGGGCCTGGGCGGCGTGCCGGACACGGCGGCCCATCTGGCCTCCTGGTGCGATCTGCTGGCGCAGGTGGCCGGGCTGCCGCCGGCCGGCCCGGGCGACGCGTCGGTCGTGACGCTGCCGCAGCGGCGGGACCCGCAGGCGCGCTGAGACCGGACCTGGCGGCGCGCTGAGCCCGGCCCGGCGGGCGCCCGCGCGGGACGCGCACACCGAAGGGCGGACACCTGTCCGGGCGACTTACCGCTTCCTTGCCGTGTCTTTGTCGATACGGCCACTTTCGCGCACGTTCCGACCTCGAACGGCCCAGATCCGCCCCAAGCGAACCGATTCGACCTTCGGACGGTCGACAAGATGTCCGAATTGCACGCATTAAAACTCACCAGATCGTGATCATTCTCTAAAGGACACGGGGTTTGGTGCCGAAGACGACTGTGACCTTGCAAGCACGGTTCGTCCCGGCTTGATCCCCACAAGCCGGCCCCCGTCCCCCCCACCCCCACCCCCCAGGAGGCCTGGTGTCCGTTCTCCTCGAGCAGCCCGCAAGCCTGGTCGCCTACCGCCCGAACAAGCCGACCGCCATGGTCGTCGTGGCGGACCCGCGCGTCCGTTCCACCGTCACCCGTCATCTGTGGGCGCTCGGAGTCCGGGACGTCATCGAGGCGTCCTCCGTCGCGGAGGCCCGCCCCCGCATCGGCAACCCGCGCGACATCTGCGTCGCCGACGTCCACCTGCCCGACGGCTCCGGGCTCACCCTGCTCTCCGAGACCCGCGCCGCCGGCTGGCCCAACGGCCTGGCACTGTCGGCCGCCGACGACATCGGCGCCGTGCGCAACGCCCTCGCGGGCGGCGTCAAGGGCTACGTCGTGACCGGCACCCGTACCAACGTCGGGCTCCCCACCCGGCCGGGCGCCGCCCCCATCGGCGCGGCCGCCGCCCGCCTCCACCGCCGTCCCCCGGGTGCCCCGAGCCACCCGGGTGGCTACCGCGAGCTGTCCGGCCGCGAGGTGGAGGTGCTGCGGCTGGTCGCCGAGGGCCAGTCGAACAAGGCGATCGGCGTCTCGATGGGCCTGTCCGCCCTGACCGTCAAGAGCCACCTCGCCCGCATCGCCCGCAAGCTCGGCACGGGCGACCGCGCCGGCATGGTCGCCGTCGCCCTGCGCACCGGCATCATCCACTGACGCCCCTTCCCCTCCCTCACCCTTTCCCCCCGCCTGCGTCCCACCCCTGCAGCGCTTGTCCCCCGTAGCGCATTTGCCCCCGTCCCCCCAACCGGTCGTGAACCGGCGTGTCACCGGCCTGACCGGTTTACGACCCCCCGGCGCCCGTCGACGGAACGTTCCGTCGACGGGCGCCGTCCATCCACGGATACCCTTGACAGGTGACCGACGCCCACGAAACCGCAGCAGACAGCTCACTGCGAACCACCGGAGGCGCCCCTCCGGACGACGGCGGATCGTCTGACACGGGGACGCCGATCCCATTGCTCGAGCCCCGCGAGGGCATTCCGCCCGTGATCGCCGACGCCTCGGCGCTCGCCGAGGTGATCGCCGCGTTCGCCGCCGGCTCCGGCCCGGTCGCCGTGGACGCCGAACGCGCCTCGGGCTACCGCTACGGCCAGCGCGCGTATCTGGTGCAGCTGCGCCGCGAAGGGGCCGGTACCGCGCTGATCGACCCCGTCGCCTGTCCGGACCTGTCCGGCCTCGGGGAGGCGCTCTCGGGCGTCGAGTGGGTGCTGCACGCCGCCACCCAGGACCTGCCGTGCCTGCGCGAGATAGGCATGGTGCCCACCCGGCTGTTCGACACCGAGCTGGCCGGCCGGCTGGCCGGGTTCCCCCGGGTCGGGCTCGGCGCGATGGTCGAGGGCGTGCTCGGCTTCGTACTGGAGAAGGGCCACTCGGCCGTCGACTGGTCGACCCGCCCGCTGCCCGAGCCGTGGCTGCGCTACGCGGCCCTGGACGTGGAACTGCTCGTCGACCTGCGCGACGCCCTGGAGAAGGAGCTGGACCGGCAGGGCAAGCTGGAGTGGGCCCTGCAGGAGTTCGACGCCATCGCCTCGGCGCCGCCGCCCGAGCCCCGCAAGGACCCCTGGCGGCGCACCTCCGGGATGCACAAGGTGCGGCGCCGGCGGCAGCTGGCCGTCGTACGGGAGCTGTGGCAGACCCGGGACCGCATCGCGCAGCGGCGGGACGTGTCGCCGGGCAAGGTGCTCTCCGACGCGGCCATCGTCGAGGCGGCGCTCGCCGTCCCGGTCAACGTGCACGCGCTGGGCGCGCTGAACGGCTTCGGGCACCGGATGAGCCGGCGCCAGCTGGAGCAGTGGCAGGCGGCCGTGGACCGCGCCAGGGCGCTCACCGACTCCCAGCTGCCCCAGCCCGGCCAGCCGGTCACGGGGCCCCCGCCGCCGCGGGCGTGGGCCGACAAGGACCCGGCCGCCGCGGCCCGCCTGTCCGCGGCCCGCGCCGGCGTCTCCGCACTCGCCGAGCAGCTCGGCATGCCCCAGGAGAACCTCGTCTCCCCGGACACTGTGCGCCGGCTGTGCTGGGAGCCCCCCAAGGTCCCCGACGCGACCTCGGTGGCAACCGCACTCACCGCCTACGGGGCACGCCCGTGGCAGGTCGAACAGGTGACCCCGACCCTGGTGGCGGCCCTCTCGGCGGGGGACGACGGCCAGACACCGTGACCGCCCCGGGGCACCGCACCTGGGCGGCGCTGACGACGGGAACGGCGGCCGGCGCGTCGTAGCCCACGGGGCCCGCGGGCCATCGCCTTCGGCACCGCTGCCCCGTACCGACTGCCGCACAGGAGTCCCGAGGCGCGCGCCGCATCCCGGCGCGGCCGCGCCGACGACTCCAGGCGCGTCCCACTCGGCGCGCGCCACCGCCTTCCCGCACGCGCCGTCGACCCGCGCACCTCCACGCGCACCCGGTCCGGCCGCACGGCCGGACGACCACGCACCGGCCGACCCACCGTCCACGGCCACCCGCCACCGCCACCCGCCACCGCCACCGTCACCAACCAACCGGCACCCCGCCCCCCGAACCGGCGCCCCCGCCCCCGGCGATATCGCGCCAAGATCCAGCACTGCGTCCGTGTGACGTTCGCCGCTCCAGGCGCAGGGACTGGGCAGGTACGTTACTCGTAAGTAGCATGGGCCTGAGCGCGCGCTCAGCGCAACGCAGCAGTGCCATCCCGCACCCTGGAGGAGAGCCATCGTGCCTCGTACCGTCAGGGACGTCGTCTTCGTCGACGGCGTCCGCACCCCGTTCGGCAAGGCGGGCCCGAAGGGCATCTACCACGAGACCCGCGCCGACGACCTCGTCGTGAAGGCGATCCGGGAGCTGCTGCGCCGCAACCCCGGTCTGGACCCGAAGACGATCGACGAGGTCGCGGTCGCCGCGACCACGCAGATCGGCGACCAGGGCCTGACCATCGGCCGCACCGCCGGCATCCTCGCGGGCCTGCCCACCTCGGTCCCCGGCTACTCCATCGACCGCATGTGCGCGGGCGCGCTCACCGCGGTCACCTCGGTCTCCGGCTCCATCGCCTTCGGCGCGTACGACGTCGCCATCGCGGGCGGTGTCGAGCACATGGGCCGCCACCCGATGGGCGAGGGCGTCGACCCCAACCCGCGGTTCGTGAGCGAGAAGCTGGTCGACCAGTCCGCGCTGTTCATGGGCATGACGGCGGAGAACCTGCACGACCGCTACCCGCAGATCACCAAGCTGCGCGCCGACGAGTACGCGGTGCGCTCGCAGGAGAAGGCCGCCAAGGCGTACGCCAACGGCAAGATCCAGCAGGATCTGGTGCCGATCTCGGTGCGCCGCACCAACGAGGAGGCCGGCGAGACCGGCTGGGGCCTGGTCACGGCCGACGAGCCGATGCGCCCGGGCACCACCCTGGAGAACCTGGCGAACCTCAAGACGCCGTTCCGTGTCCACGGCCGGGTCACCGCGGGCAACGCGGCCGGTCTGAACGACGGCGCCACCGCCTCCGTCATCGCGAGCGAGGACTTCGCCCGCGAGAACGGCCTGCCGGTCAAGATGCGCCTGGTCTCCTACGCCTTCGCGGGCGTGGAGCCGGAGGTCATGGGCTACGGCCCGATCCCCGCCACGGAGAAGGCGCTGGCCAAGGCCGGCCTGTCCATCTCCGACATCGGCCTGTTCGAGATCAACGAGGCCTTCGCCGTCCAGGTCCTGGCCTTCCTCGAGCACTACGGCATCGCCGACGACGACGCGCGCGTCAACCAGTACGGCGGCGCGATCGCCTTCGGTCACCCGCTCGCCTCCTCCGGCGTCCGCCTGATGACGCAGCTGGCCCGCCAGTTCGAGGAGCAGCCGCAGGTCCGCTACGGCCTGACCACCATGTGCGTCGGCTTCGGCATGGGCGCGACGGTCATCTGGGAGAACCCGCACTTCGACGGAGGCGACAAGTGAGCACCACCGCTGAACTCCTGAAGGGCGCGGCCGAGCTGTTCCCGGACGAGGTCGTCACGCAGGCGCACGTACGCCACTTCGACCTCCCGCTGGGCGCCGGGCGCTTCGCGCTCATCACCCTCGACAACGGCCTGGACCACACCAAGCCGACCACCTTCGGCCCCCAGTCGCTCGCCAACCTCAACGCCGCGATCGACCAGGTGGAGAAGGAGGCCGCGGACGGCGAGATCGTCGGTGCCGGCGTCACCGGCAAGCCGTTCATCTTCGCGGTCGGCGCCGACCTCAAGGGCGTGGAGCTGCTCAAGCAGCACGACCACGCGCTGGCCATCGGCAAGGGCGGCCACGAGGTCTTCAAGCGGCTGTCGAAGCTGGCCGTGCCGACCTTCGCGTACTACAACGGCGCGGCGATGGGCGGCGGCGTCGAGGTCGGCCTGCACTGCACCTACCGCACGGTGTCCGCGGCCATCCCGGCGTTCTCCCTCCCCGAGGTCTTCCTCGGCCTGGTCCCCGGCTGGGGCGGCTGCACCCTGCTGCCGAACCTGATCGGCGCGGACAAGGCCGTCTCGGTGATCATCGAGAACAGCCTCAACCAGAACAAGCAGCTCAAGGGCAAGCAGGTCTACGAACTCGGCATCGCGGACGCGATCTTCGAGGGCGCCGACTTCCTGGAGCAGTCGCTGATCTGGACCGCGGCCGTCCTCAAGGGCGAGATCGAGGTCGAGCGCCCGGTGATCGACCGCGGCGAGGCCTGGGACCAGGCCGTCGCCAAGGGCCGCTTCGTCGCCGACTCCAAGGTGCACGGCGCCGCCCCGGCCGCCTACCGCGCCCTGGACATCATCGCCGCCGCCAAGAACGGCGACCTGCAGCAGGGCTACGACGCCGAGGACCAGGCCCTCGCGGACCTGATCATGGGCGGTGAACTGCGCGCCGGCATCTACGCGTTCAACCTCGTCCAGAAGCGCGGCAAGCGCCCCGCGGGCGCCCCGGACAAGAACCTGGCGCGCCCCGTGACGAAGGTCGGCGTGGTCGGCGCGGGCCTGATGGCCTCGCAGCTCGCCCTGCTCTTCCTGCGCCGTCTGGAGGTCCCGGTCGTCCTCACGGACATCGACCAGGAGCGCGTCGACAAGGGTGTGGGCTACGTCCACGCCGAGATCGACAAGCTGCTCGGCAAGGGCCGCATCAACCAGGACAAGGCCAACCGCCTGAAGGCGCTGGTCTCCGGTGTGCTGGACAAGGCCGAGGGCTTCGCGGACGCCGACTTCGTCATCGAGGCGGTCTTCGAGGAGATGGGCGTCAAGCAGAACGTCTTCGCGGAGGTCGAGGCGGTTGCCCCCGCGCACGCGATCCTGGCGACCAACACCTCCTCCCTCTCCGTCTCGGAGATGGCCTCGAAGCTGAAGCACCCCGAGCGGGTCGTCGGCTTCCACTTCTTCAACCCGGTCGCGGTGCTGCCGCTGCTGGAGATCGTCCGCGGCGAGCAGACGGACGACGCCTCGCTGGCGACCGCGTTCGCGGTGGCCAAGAAGCTGAAGAAGACCGCGGTGCTGGTCAAGGACGCCCCGGCGTTCGTGGTCAACCGCATCCTGACCCGCTTCATGGGCGAGATCCAGAACGTCATCGACGAGGGCACCCCGGTCGAGGTCGCGGAGAAGGCGGTCGAGCCGCTCGGTCTGCCGATGTCCCCGCTGGTCCTGCTCGAACTGGTAGGCCCGGCCATCGGCCTGCACGTCTCGGAGACCCTCAACCGGGCCTTCCCGGACCGCTTCACGGTCTCCCCCAACCTCAAGGCGGTCGTCGAGGCCGGCAAGCGCGGCTTCTACGTCTACGACAGCGGCAAGCCCGAGCTGGACCCGGAGGTCGCCGCGCTCCTGAAGCAGGGCGACAAGGTCCTGACGGAGGAGCAGGTCCGCGCCCGCGTCCTGGACGCGGTCGCCCAGGAGATCGGCCTGATGCTCGACGAGGGCGTCGTCGCCGAGGCCCAGGACATCGACCTCTGCCTCATCACCGGCGCCGGCTGGCCCTTCCACCTCGGCGGAATCACCCCGTACCTCGACCGAGAGGGCGTCTCGGAACGAGTGAACGGCAAGCGATTCCTGCAGCCGGGCGTGGCTTCGGTCCCCGCCTAGTCGCCTGATCGTTCCCACAACGACTGGGGCCCCCGCGCGTGCGGGGGCCCCAGTCGTGCGTCCAACCGGCAGGATCTGCCCCATCGTCCAGTAATCGGTCTATAGTTCGGGCACACGGCGGCGTTCCACGTCGCGCGGGCCCGGTCTCTCCCCCCACTCGTGCCCTGCTCCCCTCGTACGGCCGAAGGCATCGCGCCACTGACTGAGAGAGAAGACCGGGACATGACGCGACCCCGCACCGGGACGGGCGACAATGGGACGGACCACGCAACGGCCGAGGCTCCGGAGGCCGTGCCGCCGTCCCGGCGTCGGCGGGTGTGGCGTTGGGTGGCGTTGGGGATCGGGGTCGTGGTGGTGGCCGGGGGTGGGGCCGGGTACTGGCTCTACCGGGGGCTCGACTCCAATATCAAGGGCGTCGACATCGACAGGGCCATCGGTGATGACCGGCCGGAGAAGTTGCCCACCTCGGGGCAGAACATCCTGGTGCTGGGGTCCGACTCGAGGGCGGGCGCCAACGCGGCGCTGGACGCGGGGAAGGTGTCCGGGGCGCGTTCCGACACCGCGCTGGTGATCCACATACCCGAGGGCCGCCGCAAGGCGGTCGCCGTGAGCATTCCGCGGGACACGCTGGTGACCCGGCCGGCGTGCAGCGGGCGGGACGGGGGTGAAGTGGCCCCGGAGAAGCGGGTGATGTTCAACTCCGTGTACTCACAGGTCGGTCCGGCGTGCACGGTGAAGACCGTGGAGAGGATGTCCGGGGTTCGCATGGACCACTACGTCGAGATCGACTTCGCCGGGTTCAAGGACCTGGTGGACGCGGTCGGCGGGGTGACCGTCACCCTCGACGAGCCGATCAACGGCCGCAAGGGCGGGCTGCGGTTGGAGGCGGGCACGCACCGGCTGGACGGCGCCCAGTCGCTGAGGTTCGTACGGACCCGCTACGGCTACGGCGACGGCAGCGACCTGGGCCGCATCACCCTGCAGCAGAAGTTCCTCACCGCCCTGCTCTCCGAGATCAAGAAGCAGGACCTGCTGGGCAGTCCGGCCAAGGCGTACCGGGTCGCCGACAGTCTCACCAGGTCGCTCACCACCGACTCCGGCCTCGCCTCCCTCAGCAGGCTGGCCGAGTTCTCCCGCAGCCTCGACGGCATCGACCCCGCCACCATGGAGACGATCATGATGCCGGTCTGCTACGACAAGGTGGACCCCAACCGGGTGGTCGCCGCCCAGCCGCAGGCCTCCGAGCTGTGGAAGGCGATCCGTGCGGATGCGCCCGTCCCCGAGTCCGCCAAGAAGTCTCCGGCCACCGGCGGGCACTCCTAGCGGGCACGGCGAGCCCGGCTCAGACCTCGCGCCACGCCTGGAGGGCCAGGCCCGGCTCCTCCTTGCGGCGGGTGAGGAGGAGGCGGCCGGTGGAGGGCGACAACGTTGCCGCCACTACCCGGCCTTCGCCGTCGGTGGCCAGGAACACCCGGGCGTCCAGCGGGAGTTGGGGGCCGGACTCGGTCCACCAGGCGCCGGCCGGCTCGTCCTCGGTGGGGTAGGCGGTGAAGGCGACACGGCCGGCGGCGGAGCGCTGGGCGAGCAACGTGCAGTCGTGGCCGTCCAGTTCGCAGCGTACGGCGGTGACCGGGCCGGGGCCCGCCGAGGGCAGCAGGACGGCCGGCTCGCCGCCGGGGCGCCAGGCGCACAGGTCGCCGGAGTCGTCGGTGTAGAAGAGGGTGGTGTGTCCGGCGGAGGTCGCCAGGGCGTGCAGGGTGCCGGGGCGCACGCCGGTCTCGCGCTCCTCCGCGAGCACCGGCACCGCGCCCGGGGCCTCCTGGCGCCAGTGCACCAGGCCGCCCGGGACCGTCGCGTACACCTCGACCAGACCCGACTCCCCCGTGACCGCCGCGAGGCCGTCGTGGACCTCGCTCCCCTTCAGGTCCCGCCAGGGGTCCCAGCCGCCCTTCTCCTTCTGGGCCAGCATGCTCACGCCGCCGCCCTTGTTGCGGACGAGGACGTGGGCGCGTCCCTGCGCGTCGACCGCGACGGCGGGCGTGCCGGTGCGGTCGCCCTTCTTGTCGGGGTGGCCGACCGGGTTCCAGTCCAGGGCCGCGAGCCGGGGACGGAAGTGCGTGGAGTGGACCAGGCCCGACTCGCCGGCCGCGGTGGGCCGCCAGGAGACGAGGTGGGCGTAGCGGTCGGCGCCCTGGCCGACGGCGAGCACCGGGTGCAGCTTCTGGTCGCCGCCCACCCGGCGCGGCGCGTCCCAGGGGCCGCCGGGCCACCGCTCCGCCCGGCACAGCACCGCGTCGGAGGAGGGGAGGTGGACACTGAGCCGGCCGTCGCGGCCGCGGGTGAGCCAGTCGCCGTTCACCGGATCACTGTAAGCCGGGCCGGGCGCGCGTCCCGGCCCGGCCCCTGGTCACAGGCGCCCGGCGGCCGAGAAGTCCCCGGCTCCCACGGCCGCCGCGTCACAGACGCTTGGCGCTGCGGAACAGCTGGGCGTAGAAGCCGTTGCCGTCGATGCGGGAGGCGCCGCCCTTGTCGCCCATCGTGGGTCCGTTGACCTCCTTGCGGCTGGAGATGAAGACGCGGTGGCCGTCGGTGTCCAGGCCGAGGTAGAGGCCCACGTGGTCGATGTGGTTGCCGGTGCGGTGGTCCATCTTGAAGAACAGCAGGTCGCCCGGCTGCAGTACGTCGATGTTCGCCGGGCGCACGTACCAGGGCGAGGGCCCCTGGATCTTGATGATGTCGACGCCGGTCTTCGAGCGGGCCATGCCGTCGGCGGACCGGGGCAGGCCGTCGCCGAGGGTGTTGGACGCCATCAGCGGGAACCGGGCCCGGTAGCCCCACACCATGCGCATGAAGCCCGAGCAGTCCAGGGCGCGGTAGCGCTCCTTGCGCGGGTACAGCGTGGTGCCGTTGCGGAAGGTGTAGGGGATGCCGAGGTAGTCGTAGAAGTCGTTCTGCTCCAGGCGGTCCACGCCGTCCTCCTTGAACGGACCGAACACCGCGTCACCGGCGTACGGCACGCCCGAGGAGTCCTTCTTGAGCGGGGCACCCTGGACGTACTGGAAGGCGATCGCGAAGATGTCGTCCTCCTGGCTGCCGTAGTACTGCTTGAACCAGTCCTTGAACCACTGCTCGTTCTCGGATCCCTTGGTCCACGGTTCGGGCATCAGGCGGACCCAGTCGTCGGTGACGACGCGGGAGGCGGTGTTGGCCGGCTCGGCGAAGGTGCGCGAGGGGCCCTTGAGGGTGGCGGTGCGGGCGCCGTCGGTGAAGGTGGCGACGACCGCGCCCTTGCCGTCGCGCAGCACCGAGCGCGCCGGGTTGTTCAGCCGTTCCCAGGTCTGCTTGCCGGTGGCCTTGGCGCCCGAGTTCTGCAGGTCGGCGTTGTCGGTGACGCTCTGCGCGGCCGGGACCTTCGCCTGTTCGTCCTTGCGCAGTTCGTAGGTGAAGTACGCGCTGCCCGTGAGCAGCGCCAGCACCGTCACCGCGTGGAGGACGGGGCGGCCTTTGCGCTTCGGCATGTGAGGACTCCAGTGTGCGGTGGGACGTGCGGGTTCAGGCGGTGGGCATGGCGCCGAGGAGGATGCCGGCGGTCAGCACGACGTAGGTGGCGAGGGTGACCGAGCCGGTGGACAGCAGCGTGGCGCCCTTGGGCTGGCGGACCAGCTGGTAGCCGATCAGGCCCGGCACGATGAAGCCGAGGGTCTGGTTGGCGTAGAGCAGCGGGAACTCCATCTGGAGGACGATGATCACGGTGGCCTGGATGAGCACGCCGCTGAGCACCACGGCCGCGAACAGACGCTTGCCGTACAGGATCACGAACTTCTGCAGCAGCAGCGTGGTGACGTACGTCAGCACGGTCACGCCGACGACGAGCGCCGCCCGCTGGAGGTCCTCGATCAGGGTCAGCGCCAGCCAGCCCGGGGTGATCATGCCACCCGGCGACAGGTTGGTCGTCAGGTAGCACATCAGGGAGAACATCAGCCCCAGGCCGATGCCGATCGCGGCGATCTCGGGGGTGAGGACGGAGGGGATCAACGCTGGTCTCCTGGGCTGTGCCACTGCTGGTGGTCGTCGTCTGCGGGATGCGTGGGCGGCACGCGGGGTTCGAACAGGCCGCGCGGCGCCGCCTGTTCAGGGGCGGCGGACGGCTGCTGCTGGTGCTGCTGCTGCGACTCGTGCCGCGGCTGTTGCGGGTTCTGGTTCCGCGGCTGCGACGGGTGCCGCGGCAACTGTCCGCGCTGCGGCTGTGCGTCGTACGGCTGCTGCTGCGGTCGTGTCCCGTACGGCTGCTGCGGCTGGTGCGGCTGCTGTCGCACCCCCTGCCGCACGTCCTGCCGCACCTCCTGCCGCTGCGGCCAGTCGTCGTGGTCCTGCCGTCGCGCCTGCCGTGGCACCTGGGGGTGGGCGTAACGGGCCTCGTAGGCCTCGGAGTAGCCCTGGTAGGGGTCGATGCGCGGCGCGTAGAGCTGCATCGTCTCGACGTGTTCGGGCATGGCCGGCGCGGCGGCGGCCGGGGCGGCGGCGCGCGCCGGGGCGGCCGGCGGGTCGGACTCGTCGGGGGTGTCGTCCGCGGGGAGTTCGGCGAGGTGCTCGAGGAGGATCTCGCCCTGGCCGTGGATGTTGCCGATGGCGACGAGGGAGGAGTCGGGGCCGAGCATGCCGAGCATGCGGTTCATGAACTCCTCGGGGTCGCGCCGGTCGCCGCCGAGGTCGACGGCGCGCGAGCGGAACTCGGCGGGGATCGCGTCGATCGCGGACTTGGCCGGGTGACCGATGACGAAGACGTGCTCGGGGTCGAGGTCGGGGATGATCTCGCCCATCTGGCCGTTGCGCTCGACGCGGTCGGGGCGGCAGTTGATGACGACGTTGAGCGGGCGGTGGATCGCGCCGAGGTCGAGCAGCTGGTTGATGTTCATCAGCGTCGACTCGGGGTCGTTGGCCGCGAAGACGTTGGCGAAGCGCAGCTTCTTGTCCTCGTGGGTGAGGTAGCGCTCCACCGACAGCACACCCGGGTCCGGCGGGGCGTCGTACATGCCCTGAAGCGCCGTCTCCCGGTCCACGCCGAGGAGTTCGGCGACGGTGAGCGCGATGGCGACGTTCTCCTTGAAGGTGAACCAGCTGAAGCCGCGCAGCTCCTCGTCGCTGACCGTCTCCGGATCGGCGTAGATCAGCCGGCAGTTACGGGCGTCGGCCTCCTCCTGGAGGATGTCGAAGCGGTCCTTCTCGGCGGTGACGCAGATGCCGTCCTCGGGCATCGACCGGCACAGCGAGCGGGCCACGTCGTCCAGGGTGGGGCCCATCTCGGCGAGGTGGTCCTCACGGACGTTGCACAGCACGCCGATGGTGGAGCGGATCAGCTTGGACTGGTTGATCTCCTGCAGGGCCGGCATGACCGCCATGCACTCGATGACCAGGGCGTCCGGGTTGTACGCCGCCGCCCGGCGCACGATGCCGATCTGCTCGACCACGTTGGCGATGCCGAACTTGCGGTAGACGGGCTCCTCGGTGGCGTCCGGGTGGATGAACCGGGCCGCGGTTCCGGTGGTCTTGGCCACCGTGACCAGGTCACCGCCGCGCAGCGCGCCCGCGCACAGCCGGGTGATCGACGACTTGCCGCGGATGCCGTTGACCAGCACCCGGGTGGGGATGTTGTCCAGGTTGGTGAAGTGCCGCCGCTGTTCGACGATGCCCGCCACGAGCAGGATCGCGCAGCACACCAGCAGCACGGTGTAGAGGAAGAGCACGGGAGATCAGTTCCTTATGTACTGCCGGTCGGACGGCGTCCGGGGCGGCTGCTGCCTGCGCTGGTCCTGCAACTGCTGGCGGATGAGCTCCAGGGAACGGGTGACCGCGCCGACCTCATCGTGGTGCTGCGGGAACAGCACCGCCTTGCGGTCGCCGCCGGCCAGCGACTCGGCCCGGTCGGCGAGCGAGCGCAGCGGCCGGGCCACCACGATGTGCAGCCAGCCGAGGCAGGCGGCGGCCGCGGCGGCGCCGAGCAGGCCCGCGAGCACGGTGCGGTTCTGCTCCTCGTACTCCGGGATGGCCAGCCGGTCCGCGCGCTGCCAGCTCACCACGCTCCAGCCCAGCGACTCGGCCGGTCCGCTGCCCGCGAACGGCGCGGCGGCGGCGATGCGCACCCCGCCCTCGCGGTAGAGCACGCCGCCCGCCCGCGCCCGCTTGCCGAGCTTCTGGCCGGTGGCGGCGACCAGATCCTTCAGGTGGTCGTCGGGCAGGGACTGGAAGGCGAGGAAGCCGGTGTTGCCGGCGATGACCTTGCTCTTGTCGTCGACGAGGCGGACGACACCCAGGCCCGGCCGGGTCAGCAGCGCGTTGAGGAACTCCACCCGGAACTCCCCGACCAGGGCCGCGCCGTCCCGGCCGGGGATCTCGGCGGTGCCCACGACGACGGGCTCCTTGCCGCCCTGGCCCATCAGCCGGATGGAGGTCTCCGCGGTGCGCTTGGACTTCACCACGCGCGGTCCCTTGCCCTCGCGGGCCAGGACCTCGCCGGTGGAGTCGACGACGTAGAGCGAGCGGTAGCGGCGGCTCTCGTCGTAGGTGCGCGTCAGCACCTTGTCCATGTCGGCGGCGGTGGTCTTGTTGCCGATGAGGGACGCCACCGACTGAAGGTCGGCCTCGCCCTCGTTCAGGGCGCGGCGCACCCGGTCGCTGAGGGTGTCGGTGCGTTCGCGCTGGTCGTTGACGAGCTGCTGGGGCACCACGGCCGTGCCGTCGGCGCGGTTGAGCAGCAGCATCAGCGGCGCGGCCCAGGCGAGCAGGAGCACGGCGCAGATCGCGAGCAGGGCCCGGGTGCCCACCCGGCGCAGGCCGCGCGGGCGCGCCGCGGAGCCGGTGGCGTCGGCCGGCTCGCCGAGCAGTTGGCGGCGCAGGCGCTCCAGGGCGTGGCCGATGCGGTGCGCCTCGCCGTAGCCGGGGACGGTGACGGGCCGGGTCAGGTCCCCGCGGGTGAGGCGGCGGGACTCCAGGAACAGCCGGATCAGCGGGCGCTGCACGGTGCCCAGCAGCATCGCCACCGCGATGCCGCCGACCAGGAGCAGCGCGCTGCCGGCGAGCAGGCCGAAGACGGGTGAGGTGGTACGGGTGGGGTCGTCGGCGACCTTGACCATGGACACCACGGACAGGCCGAGGCCGGTCGCGGTGGTGGCCTCGCCGGGCTCGGCCGCGGCGAGCGTGGCGTATCCGGCGACGGACCGGTCGCTCAGCAGGCGGCCGCCGACCAGGCTGCCGCTGACGCCCTGGTATCCGCCGGCGCCGGGCTCCTTGCTGCTGCGGGGGTCCTGCCCGGCGGCCCGGGCCGCGCGCCGCGCGAAGTCCGCGAGCTGCTTGTTGGAGGCGGCGATCTCCTTGCGGTCGAGGCTGGTGCGCACCTGCTCGGGCTGTTCGATGCCGTCGCTGCTCAGGATCGCGCCGCGGCCGTCCACGACCGCGATGGACCGGAACTGACCGATGCTGATGCCGGGGAACTTCAGATTGCTGGAGGCGACGAGCAGCAGCTGCGGCTTGCCCGGCCAGGACAGCAGGGCCAGCGACAGCAGGCGCACCTCGCCGTTCTTCAGCGTGACCATGCGGGGCGCGAGTCCGCCCTCGTCGCCGAGCGCGGCGGAGTTCAGCGAGGTCAGCGGGACGGTCTCGCCGCGGGCGGCGACCAGCTTGCCGCTGCGCACCTCGACGACGGCGGTGCCCACCCACTTCTGGTAGGTGCTGCCGAGCTTGTCGAGGACGGCGTCCCCGGAGACCGGCTCCCCCGCGCTGAACAGGGCGGCGGACCGGGTCAGGTCGGTGACCGACTCGTCGATGGAGGCCCGCAGCGCGATGGCTCCGTCCTCGGCGAAGTGCTGCTGGGAGGTCATCACCGCCTTCGGCACTCCGGCGTTGTCCACGCGGCCCAGCACCAGTGCGGTGATGCCGGCGAGCGACAGCAGGAGCACCGACAGCACCGCGATCGGCGGGCGGATCCCGCCGA
>NZ_BMVJ01000006.1:267834-270795 GCF_014650655.1 Streptomyces anandii JCM 4720 | reverse complement strand
TCAGCGACATGTCGGCTCGACGGCGGGCTCGGTGCTGCCGCGCCGGGGGCGGAGACGCCAAGGGACGGTCCTCTCAGGGCTCGTGCGAGCGGTCGGTCCCGCACGGTCAGGCAGGAGTGCTGCTCGGGCATGGATGCGTTCCGGGCGCACGCCGATACGGGTGCACCCGGAACCGAGACAAGTAAGGACCGGGTTAAGTTGCGGTAAGTCAGACGTGATCTGCGCAACAGTCGCGTTTCATCCGATCAAGCCGGGGCAAATGCGGCCGCGTTTCGGACAAAAGGGTGCTCAGGTAAGAGAGCCCTTCAGGAAAATCACGTCATTCGGGCAGGGCCGTCAGCGGCTTGAGGCCGTCCTGGCCGGCGCCGCGGTTGAGCAGGGTGCCCTCGGTGCGCTCGAAGGCCAGGCGCAGCCGGGCCCGCTGGCGGTCCGTGAGTTCCTTGTCGTTCTTCAGCGCGGCGGGCACGTCGAGCAGCCGGTAGTCCCGCGCGTCGTCGTCCGTGACGGGAGCGGTGCCGCCGTCCGCGGTGCTCTCGGTGTCCGGCGGGATCTGGAGCAGCGTCGGCTCGAAGCGGGGCTCGACCTGCCAGTGGCCCTTGCCGTGCTCGGTGAAGGTGAACCAGGCGATCACGCCCTCCTCGGTGAGGCCGGTGGGCACCTCGTGGCGGGCGATCTGGTTGCCCAGGCCGTAGGCGACCCAGGTGCCGTCGACCTTCTCCATCGGCTGCACGACGTGCGCGTGGTGGCCGATGACCAGGTTGACGCCGGTCTCCCGCGCGATCCGGCGGGCGAAGGTGAGCTGCTCGGCGGAGGGATTCGGGTAGTGCTCGCGGCCCCAGTGGATGGACAGGATCACGACCTCGGCGCCGCCCTTGCGGGCCTGCTCCTCGGCGGACTTGATCCGGGCGAGGGAGTACTGGTTGGCGAGCCACGGCTTGTCCTTGGGCAGCCGGTGCGGCTCGTTGAAGCCGTAGGCGTACGAGATCTGCGCGACCTTGACGCCCTTGACGTCCATGATCAGCGGGGTGAGCGACTCCTTCTCGGTGCGGAAGGAGCCGGTGTGCTTCACCCCCGCGGCGTCCAGCGCGTCCAGGGTGCGCTTCACACCCGCGTACCCGTGGTCGAGGGTGTGGTTGGAGGCGGTGGAGCAGGTGTCGTAGCCGAGGTCCTTGACGGTCCTGGCGGTCTGCGGCGGCACCTCGAAGTCGGGGAAGCCCTCGAAGGGGCCGTTCGGCTTGCCCATCACCGGCTCGTAGTGACAGATCGCCAGGTCCGCCTTGCTGATCAGCGGCTTGATGCCGGCCATCATCGGCCCGAAGTCCAGCCCGGCCACACCGTCGCCCGTCGCCTTGGCGTCCTTGCGTGCCTGGTCGACGAGTTCGGGGTGCATCAGAATGTCCCCGGCCGCGGCGACGGTGAAGGAACGTCCGCCGCCCTTGTCGTCGGCCTCGCCGGAGACGAGGCCGCAGCCCGCGACGGCGGCGACGAGCGAGAGCGGGATCAGCAGGGTCAGGGTACGGCTACGGCGTCTTGTCACCGGGATATCTTGATACAACCATGAGAGCCAACCGCTCGCGATTCATAACGATCGCAACAATTCTGCTGGTCATCGCCGGTCTCGCCGGGACGCTGACCGCCGTGCTGCGCTCCGCCCATGGGCCGTCGGAGTCCGGTGGCGGCCGGGTGGACGGCCGCGCGGGCGGTGTCGATCTGGAGCGGGTCGTCGCCGACTACACCAGCCGGTTCGGGCCCGGCCACGGCTACCGGCAGCCCCGCAAGGCGGACCGCGAGGGTGTCGCCGAGGCGGTCGGCCTGCTCCTGGACGGCCACCGTGACCAGGCCCAACAGCGGCTGTCGCAGCTCGACTTCACCCTGCGCACGCTCGTCGACCGGGTCTCGGGGCGCTCCTTCGCCGAGATCGCCGACCGCAGTGACGACGCGGTGGCGCCGCGCGGCTGGGGCCGGGTCTACGTCGACCTCGGGCACCGGGCGCGCTGGTCGGTGCAGGTCCCGCACCCGGTCGCCGACCAGGGTACGGAGCGGCTGGGCGTGGGCGTGCTGCGGGGCTCGCCGGGCGGGGTGCTCGTGATTGCTGGAGCACATCGCAAAGCCGGACGTGGGGACTCCGCGGACGTGGCGCACCGGCAGGACACCGTGTTCGACGCGGTCTGCGACGAGCTGGCCCGGCGCGGGCTGCCCGGCATCCAGGTGCACGGCTTCGCCGACGACTCCGCGCCCGGCTACGACGTGATCGCCTCCACCGGCAAGGGCACCACCGGCCGCGCGGACGGGCGCCGGCTGGCCGACGCGCTGCGGCGGAAGGGGTTCGACGTCTGTCGCGCGTGGGCGCGCTCGTGCCCTCTGGAGGGCACGGAGAACGTGCAGGGCCGCCGGGCCGACTCCGAGGGACTCGCCTTCCTGCACGTGGAGTTCGCCCACGCGGTCCGCGACGACGAGGCACGGATGGCGCGGGCGGTGACGGCCGTGAACACCATCACCGCGCGCTGGGCGGCGGCGGGCTGAGCGGTACGGCCGCCGGCCGTGTGCCGTGGGACCCTGGGCGCATGGACCAGGACACTCCCCTGCTCGTGATCGTCGACGGCGCGAACGTCGTCGGGTCGGTGCCCGACGGCTGGTGGCGGGACCGGCGCGGGGCGGCCGAGCGGCTGCGCGACCATCTGGCCGCGAACGGCCTGCCGGGCCGCGCCGGCCCGCTGGACATCGTCCTGGTCGTCGAGGGCGCGGCCCGCGGGGTGGAGCCGGTGCCGGGCGTACGCGTCGAGTCGGCCCCCGGCAGCGGCGACGACCACATCGTCGCCCTGGTCGAACAGGCCCGCCCCCGCCCCACCCTGGTCATCACGGCGGACCGCGAACTACGCCGCCGGGTCCAGCACTTGAACGCCGACGTCACCGGCCCCCGCGCGGCCCGGCCCCCCTGACCGACCACCCTCCGGCGTCCTG
>NZ_BMVJ01000006.1:246950-267812 GCF_014650655.1 Streptomyces anandii JCM 4720 | reverse complement strand
CCGGAGGGGTCAGGGTGCGGACGCCGGGCCCGAGTCCGCGGCGGACGTTCGTTCGCGTTCCGCGAGGCGGCTGTGGGAGCGGCCGTAGAGGAAGTAGACGACGAAGCCGATGGCCATCCAGATGGCGAAGCGCAGCCAGGTCTCGGCCGGGAGGTTGAGCATCAGCCACAGCGAGGCCGCGACCGAGAGGATCGGGACCCAGGGCACCAGCGGGGTCCGGAAGGAGCGCTCCAGGTCGGGGCGGGTCTTGCGCAGGATGACCACGCTGATCGCGACGACGACGAACGCGAAGAGCGTGCCGATGTTCACCAGCTCGGCCAGCTGGCTCAGGCTCGTGAAGCCGGCGACGATGGCGATGATCACGCCGAGGAGGATCGTCGGCCGGTAGGGCGTGCGGAACCGCGGATGGGTGTGCGAGAAGAAGCGGGGCAGCAGCCCGTCGCGGCTCATCGCGAAGAAGACCCGGGCCTGGCCCAGGAGCAGGATCATGCACACCGTGGTCAGTCCGATCGCGGCGCCGAAGCTGATCAGGCCCGCGAACCACGGATGTCCGGTCGCCTTGAACGCGTCGGCGAGCGGGGCGTCCACGGACAGCGCGCTGTACTTCTGCATGCCGGTCACCACGATCGACACCGCCACGTACAGCGCGGTGCAGATGATGAGCGAGCCGAGGATGCCGCGCGGCACGTCCCGCTGCGGGTTGCGCGTCTCCTCGGCGGCGGTGGCGACGACGTCGAAGCCGATGAAGGCGAAGAAGACGACGGAGGCCGCGGTGAAGATGCCCATGACGCCGAAGTTGGACGGCGCCCAGCCGAACATCAGCTGGATGAGCGGCGCCTTGAGGTTGCCCCCCGCCGGCACCGGCTGCGCCTTCGGCACGAACGGGTCGTAGTTGTCCCCGTGGATGAAGAAGGCGCCCGCGATGATCACGACGAGCACGACCGCCACCTTGATGGCGACCACGATCGAGGTGACCCGCGCCGACAGCTTCATGCCGAGGACGAGGATGGCGGTGAGCACGAGGACGAGCACGGCGGCGAGGATGTCGAAGCCGAACCCGGAGGCGGCGTCCCGGCCGCTGAGGTAGTCGGGCAGGTGCCAGCCCGCGTTGTCGAGGAGCGAGTGGATGTAGCCCGACCAGCCGACGGCGACCACCGCCGTGCCGAGCGCGAGCTCCAGCACCAGGTCCCAGCCGATGATCCAGGCGGGGAACTCGCCGAGCGAGGCGTAGGAGAAGGTGTAGGCCGATCCGGCGACCGGGACGGTCGAGGCGAACTCGGCGTAGCACAGCGCGGCCAGCGCGCAGACCACACCGGCCACGACGAAGGACAGCGACACGGCGGGTCCGGCGGTGTTCTTCGCGGCCGTGCCGGTCAGCACGAAGATGCCGGTGCCGATGATCACGCCGACGCCGAAGACCGTCAGGTCAAGCGCGGACAGCGATTTCCGCAGCGCGTGTTCGGGTTCCTCGGTGTCCTGGATCGACTGCTCTACGTTCTTCGTCCTGAAGAGCGTGCTGCTCACGGGCCTACCTCCCCTGCTTGTCGTCCTCGACATGATCGAGAGGGCTGGGGATGCGTATGCCCCGGCACTGGCAGGTTCACGCAACCGGGCCGGTTCCGCCACCTGTACGGGACGGAACCGGCCCAATGAGGTCCGTGAGGGAAGTGGGGCCCGCGCGGGCCGACGGCGCCGCGGCGGACCTCAGTCGCGCGCGGGCTGGACCGAGTCGACCTCGCCGGCCGCGCGCTCGAACCGGCCGTCGAGCCGGGAGACGAGCCCGGTGACCTGACGGGCGATGTCGGGCGCGGTCAGCCCGATCTCCGCCATGACCTCCGCGCGGGAGGCGTGGTCGAGGAAGCGCGGCGGGATGCCGAAGTCGCGCAGCGGCACGTCCACGCCCGCGTCCCTGAGCGCCTGGGCGACGGCGGAGCCGACACCGCCGACCCGGGAGTTGTCCTCGACGGTGACGACCACGCGGTGGCGCTCGGCGAGCGGGGCCATGGCCTCGTCGACGGGCTTGACCCAGCGGGGGTCCACGACGGTGGTGGAGATGCCCTGTTTGTCGAGCAGGTCGGCGATCTCCAGGCACATCGGCGCCAGGGCGCCCACCGAGACCAGCAGCACGTCCGGGCGGTCGGTGCCGGGCTCGCGCAGTACGTCCATGCCGCCGACGCGGCCCACGGCGGGTACGGCGGGACCGACCGCGCCCTTGGAGAAGCGGACCACGGTGGGGGCGTCGTCGACCTCCACGGCCTCGCGCAGCTGGGCGCGGACCTGGTCGGCGTCCCGCGGGGCGGCCAGCCGCAGGCCGGGGACGACCTGGAGGATCGACATGTCCCACATGCCGTTGTGGGAGGCGCCGTCGGTCCCGGTGACGCCGGCCCGGTCCAGTACGAAGGTGACACCGCACTTGTGCAGGGCCACGTCCATCAGCACCTGGTCGAAGGCGCGGTTGAGGAAGGTGGCGTAGACGGCGAAGACGGGGTGGACCCCGGCGTGGGCGAGGCCGGCCGCGGAGACGGCGCCGTGCTGCTCGGCGATGCCGACGTCGTAGACCCGGTCGGGGAAGGCCTTGGCGAACTTGTCCAGGCCGACCGGCTGGAGCATGGCCGCGGTGATGGCCACGACGTCCTTGCGCTCCTTGCCGAGCTTGACCATCTCGTCGCCGAAGACGGAGGTCCAGTCGGCGCCGGAGGTGGCGATCGGCAGGCCCGTGTCGGGGTGGATCTTGCCGACGGCGTGGAAGCGGTCGGCCTCGTCCTGGAGGGCGGGCTGGTAGCCGCGGCCCTTCTCGGTGAGGCAGTGCACGATGACGGGGCCGCCGAAGCGCTTGGCGCGGGCCAGCGCGGACTCCAGGGCCTCGATGTCGTGGCCGTCGATCGGGCCGACGTACTTCAGGCCGAGATCCTCGAACATGCCCTGCGGGGCGATGAAGTCCTTCAGCCCCTTCTTGGCGCCGTGGAGGGTCTCGTAGAGCGGTTTGCCGACCACCGGGGTGCGCTCCAGCACCTCCTTGGTGCGGGCGAGGAAGCGCTCGTAGCCGTCGGTGGTGCGCAGGGTCGCGAGGTGGTTGGCGAGGCCGCCGATGGTGGGCGCGTAGGAGCGCTCGTTGTCGTTGACGACGATGACGAGCGGGCGGTCCTTGGCGTCGGCGATGTTGTTCAGCGCCTCCCAGGCCATGCCGCCGGTCAGGGCGCCGTCGCCGATGACCGCGACGACGTGGCTGTCGCGCTCGAGCAGCTGGTTGGCCTTGGCGATGCCGTCCGCCCAGCCCAGCACGGTGGAGGCGTGGCTGTTCTCGATCACGTCGTGCTCGGACTCGGCCTGGGAGGGGTAGCCGGACAGGCCGCCCTTCATCTTCAGCCTGGAGAAGTCCTGCCGGCCGGTCAGCAGCTTGTGCACGTAGGACTGGTGGCCGGTGTCCCACAGGACCTTGTCCTTCGGGGAGTGGAAGACGCGGTGCAGGGCGATGGTCAGCTCCACCACACCGAGGTTGGGGCCGAGGTGGCCGCCGGTCTTGGATACCGCGTCGACGAGGAAGGTCCGGATCTCCTCTGCCAGCTGATCCAGCTCCTCCAGGCTGAGCCGGTCCAGATCGCGCGGTCCCCTGATGCGGGTCAGCAGCGGCACCCGTGCCTCCTTGCAGTAGAGCTGATCGAGCTGTTGGCGGGCTTGTCGAGTCTAATGTTCCGCCGTGGCGGCCGGTGTCCGGGCGGTGCGTCGTAGGTCACGCGAACGGCCGTACCCCGATACGGCCGGGGTCATGACACGACGTGGTCATGGCATGGCCCGCGTCATGACACAACCGTGCCCGGCACCGCCATGAGGTGCCGGGCACGGTTGTCGGGTCGGGACGGCGGTCAGGCGCGTCCCGCCGTCTTCTGGGTCTTGCGGGTGACCGCGTCGATGACGACGGTCGCCAGCAGGACGCCACCGGTGATCATGTACTGGACCGGGGAGGCGATGCCCTCCAGGGCGAGGCCGTACTGGATCGAGACGATCACCAGCACGCCGAGGAGCGCGTTCCAGGTGCGGCCGCGGCCGCCGAAGAGGGACGTACCGCCGATGACGGCCGCCGCGATGGCGTTCATCAGCAGGTCGCCGCCGCCGGCGCCCTGGTTGGCGGAGGCGATCTTGGAGGCGATGAACAGGCCGCCGAGCGCGGCGAAGGTGCCGGAGATCGCGAAGACCGAGATCCGGACCATGTCCACGTTGATACCGGCGCGGCGGGAGGCCTCGACGCTGCCGCCGAGCGCGAAGACCTTGCGGCCGTAGGCGGTGCGGCGGAGCACGAAGTCGGTGATCACCAGCACGCCGACGAAGATCACGACCGCCAGCGGCAGGCCCTTGTACTGGTTGAAGACGATCGCCACGGCGAAGGAGACGACGGCCAGCAGCACGGTGCGCAGGATGGTCTCGCTCAGCGGCTTGGACGGCACCCCGGCGGCCTCACGCCGCTTGTTGCCGAAGAAGGCGCTGAGGAAGTACAGCACGGTGACGGCGACGGCGAGCCCGTAGGCGGCGGCCACGTCGGAGAAGTAGTAGCTGGTCAGCTTGGCGACCAGGCCGTCGCTGTTGAGGTTGATCGTGCCGTTGTCGCCCAGGATCTTGAGCATGAAGCCGTTCCAGAACAGCAGTCCCGCCAGGGTGACGGCGAAGGCCGGCACACCGATCTTCGCGAAGAAGAAGCCCTGGATGGCGCCGGCGACCGTGCCGGTGAGGATGGCCAGCACGAAGGCCAGCACCTCGTTCATGCCATGGGTGATGTTCAGTACGGCGAAGGTGGCGCCGGCGACACCGGAGAGGGAACCGACCGACAGGTCGATCTCGCCGAGCAGCAGGACGAACACGATGCCGACGGCGATCATGCCCGTGCCGACCATGGCGACGGAGATGTCGGAGAGGTTGCCGGCGGTGAGGAAGTTGGAGTTCAGGCTCTGGAAGATGATCCAGATGATCACCAGGCCGATGACGACCGGCATGGAGCCGAGGTCGCCCGCCTTGATCTTCCGCTTGAACTCGGTCACGTAGCCGGCGAGGCCCTGCTCGCGCACCAGCAGCCGGGGGTCGACGGCGACGTCGGAGCCGCGGGCCGCCTCGGGGTTCTCCACGACGTTGTCCTCGGGGGGCGTGGAGGTCTTGTCGATGCTCACTTCTTGATCTCCCCATTGGTGCGCGCCGCACGACGGGTCACGGCGTTGTCCGTGGCGCCGGTGATGGCGGAGATGATCTCTTCCTGCGAGGTCGACTTGACCTCGAAGACGCCGTTGTTGCGACCCAGACGCAGCACGGCCACCTTGTCGGCGACCGCCTTCACGTCGGCCATGTTGTGGCTGATGAGGATCACGGCGTGGCCGCGCTCCCGCAGCCGCTCCACCAGGTCGAGGACCTGAGCGGTCTGCTCGACGCCGAGTGCGGCGGTGGGCTCGTCGAGGATCACCAGCTTGGGCTCGCCGAGCATGGAACGGGCGATGGCCACGGTCTGGCGCTGGCCGCCGGAGAGCGAGGCGATCGGGATGCGGACGCTGGGGATGCGGATCGAGAGCTGGTCCAGCAGCTCACGGGAGCGCCGCTCCATCTCGACCTCGTCCAGGACGCCGCGCCGGCGGACCTCCCGGCCCAGGTAGAGGTTGCCCACCACGTCGATGTTGTCGCACAGCGCGAGGTCCTGGTAGACGGTCGCGATGCCCAGGTTCTGGGCGTCGTGCGGCTTGTTGACCTGGACGGCCTTGCCTTCCCACTCGATGACGCCCTCATCGATGGGGTGCACGCCGGCGATCGTCTTGACCAGCGTGGACTTTCCGGCGCCGTTGTCGCCCACCAGGGCGACCACCTCACCGGCGTGGACCTCAAGCTCTACGTCGGTGAGCGCCTGGACGGCACCGAACCGCTTGGAGACCCCGCGCAACGCCAGCACGGGCGTAGCGGACACGTGAACCATCTCCTTCGCCGCCTGACCCGGCGGGAGGTTGTGCAGAAGTTTGGGGGGATGTTCCGACCGGCGCCCCGCCTCGAGCTTGCGGGGCTGTGTGATGCGCGGGGCGCCGGCGGAAGCCTTGTGCGCCGGGGTGTTCCCGCCAGGGGAATTCAAGTGCGAATTCCCCTGGTTGGAAAGGCGCTGTCCGTCGCTTACTTCAGACCGATCTTGTCGCAGGCGGCCTTGTACTGCGAGGTGCAGATGTCGGACACCGTGTAGACGCCGTCCTTGATGACGGTGTCCTTGATGTTGTCCTTGGTCAGCGCGGTGACCGGCACCAGGACCGAGGGGACGCCCTTGGTGGTGGGGCTGTCGACCTTGTCCTTGGCGACGGAGTCGAGCGACTTGCCCTGGGCCAGGTCGACCGCCATCTCGGCGGCCGCGGCGGCCTCGGGGGCGTACGGCTTGTAGACGCTCATGTACTGCTCACCGGCGACGATGCGCTGGACACCCGCGAGCTCCGCGTCCTGGCCGGTGACCGGGATGTTGGAGATGCCGGCGGCCTTGAGGGCGGTGATGATACCGCCGGCCATGCCGTCGTTGGCGGAGTAGACGCCGATGATGTTCTTCTTGCCCAGCGCGGAGATGGCGCCCTCCATGTTGGAGTTGGCGTTCTCCGGCTTCCACTCCTTGGTGTCGTACTCCTTGCCGATGTTCACCTTGCCGTCGAGCACCTCGTGGGCGCCCTTCTTGAACTGCGCGGCGTTCGGGTCGGTGGAGGAGCCGTTCATCATGACGATCTTGCCGGACTTGGCCTTGGAGCCCAGGGCCTTCAGCAGGGCCTCGCCCTGGGTCTTGCCGACGGTCTCGTTGTCGAACGAGGTGTAGGCGTCGATGGGACCCTGCGCCAGTCGGTCGTAGGCGACGACCGGGATGCCGGCGTCCTTGGCCTTCTGCACCGAGTTCTTGATGGCGGCGGCGTCCACGGCGTCGACGATCAGCACGTCCACCTTGTTGGTGATCATGGTGTCGACCTGCTGGTTCTGCTGGCTGGCGTCCTGCTTGGCGTTGGCGTAGACGACCTTGCCCTTGTTGTTCGTCAGCTCCGCGACCTTCTTCTCGATCAGCGGGCGGTCGAACTTCTCGTAACGAGCGGTCTGGTTCTCCGGCAGGAGCAGACCGACGGTGATCGCGTCGCCCTTCTTCGAGCTGCCCGAGGACTTCGAGGAGCCACCGCTGGACTCCTTGGCGCTGCCACAGGCAGCGAGCGAGACGGCCATGGCACCAGCTGCAACGGCGAAGGCCGCACGACGCATACGCGTGTTCACTTCTTCAAACCTCCCTGACGAGGCCGCGTCGTTGCGGCCGAGGTGGCTGGAAGTCAACTCGGCCACACGTGCGACGTCAAGAAGTAAATCCTTAACGAGATGGCAACGGTGCCATCCGTTCTCTAAGTGAAGGCAGGGGCCGCCGCGGCCAGAGTCCCATCCAAAAGGGTCGAATCACCCATCTCGCTGAGCGCGAGGGCGAGCGCCCCGAGCACCTCGGCACGGCCCCCCAGGGCCCCTGGGAGGACCGAGAGGCGGCGAGCGGCACTGGGGATGGCGTAGCGGCCCACGGACTCCCTGATGGGCCCCAGAACCAGCTCTCCGGCCTCCGCGAGATCACCGCCGAGGACGACCCGGCTCGGGTTGAGGAGATTGCAGAGATTGGCCACTCCACTGCCGACATGGCGGCCGACGTCGGCGATCACCCGACGGCAGCCCGGATCACCGTCCCGGGCCAGCCGCACCACGCCTTCCATGGTCAGGTCGGTGCCGTGACTGGACTGGAGCAGCGGCAGCACGTAGCGCGCGGCCGCGAAGGTCTCCAGGCAGCCGCGGTTCCCGCAGCGGCAGACCGGGCCCGATTCATCGAGTGTAATATGCCCGATTTCGCCCGCCGTGCCGCCGGGGCCGCGGTAGATCTTGCCGTTGATGACCAGGCCCGCGCCGACACCGCTGGCGATCTTGATGTAAGCGAGGTCCCTGACCCCGCGTCCGCTGCCCCAGACCAGCTCGCCGAGGGCGCCGAGGTTGGCGTCGTTGTCCACGTGCACCGGCACGCCGAGCCGCCCCCGCAGCTCCTCGGCGGGCTTGATGCCGGTCCAGCCGGGCAGGATCGCGGTGGAGCCCAGCGTGCCGGACTCCACGTCGATCGGGCCGGGCACGCCGAGCCCCACGCCGGCGATCTTCGCGCGGTCCACCCCGGTGGCGGCGATCAGCCGGTTGACCAGCTCCTCCGCCCGGTCGAAGCCCTGCGTGGAGGAGGCGTCCACGTCCAGCGGCTCGGCCTCCTCGGCAAGCACCTGGTGGGCGAGGTTCCCGATCGCGACCCGCAAATGCGTGTGCCCGAAGTCGACGCCGATCACGATGCCCGCGTCCCCGCTCAGGGAGACGCTCCGGGCCCGGCGGCCGCCCGCCGAAGTGGGCGTGACCTGGACGGTTCCGCCGTCCTTCAGCTCCCGCACGATATTGGAGACCGTCGCCGCGGACAGCCCCGTGGTCCTCGCGATCTCCGCTTGCGTGAGGGATCCGGCCAGGCGCACGGCACGTACCACCCGCTCCAGGTTGGCTCGGTGCAGCGACGACTGCGACCCTGGAGTCTCCACGACGACCTCCTGAGCGCGGGGCCGCTTCGGCGAGGCCCCGTCTATGTCCAACTAGTGAACTCTAAGCTGAGCCGTTCGGGTCGCCTCCCGTCAAGAGGTTGAACCGTTTCCGGGTACTTGGACACACATCACAGCCGTGCTACGCGCACGCGAGCGCCGCCCCCGGGAGCGGCTCCGGGAGCGGCGTGGAGCCGCCGGGAACACCCGGCGGCTTCGGTGCGCTACTTCAGCGTCGCCGAGGTCAGGCCCGCCTGCACCTGGCGCTGGAAGGACAGGTAGACCACCAGCATGGGGATCATCGCGATCGTCACACCCGCGAAGAGAACGGGCAGGTCGGAGGCGTATCCCTGCTGCTGCTGGAGCTGGATCAGACCCTGGGTGAGGACGTAGCGCTCGGGGTCGGAGCCGCTCTGCGGCTGCATGAGCACCGTGGGCAGGATGAACTGGTTCCACTGCCCGAGCGTGTTGAAGATCCCCACGCTGATCAGACCCGGCTTCGCCATCGGCATCATCACCTGGAAGAACGTCCGGGTGTGCGAGGCGCCGTCCAGGATCGCCGCCTCGAAGACCGCCGTGGGCAGCGTCCGGAAGAAGGCGTGCATGAAGAACACCGTGAACGGCATCGAGTACGCGATGTAGACCAGGATCAGACCCTGGTAGGTGTTCAGCATGTCCAGCCGCTTGACCATGAAGAACAGCGGCACCAGCGCCAGGAACACCGGGAACATCGCGCCGGCGACGAAGAAGTAGTACAGCAGCCGGTTGCCCCAGAACTGGTAGCGGGCCAGCACGTACGCCGCCATGGAGCCGAACAGCATGGTCAGCGGCACGGAGAACACCAGCACGATCACGGTGTTCAGGAAGTAGTCGCCGATGCCCTTGTTCCAGGCGCGGCTGAAGACGCCCAAGGACCAGTTCTGCGGCCAGCCGAAGGCGGAGCCGCCGATCTGGGCGTCGGTCTTGAAGGAGCTGATCACCAGCCACAGCAGCGGCAGCACGATCAGCAGGGCCCACAGGGCGAGGAAGCCGTGCGAGAAGACGTTCAGGATCACGCCTTCGCCGCGCCGCTCGCCGGCGCGGACGGCGCTCTTGCTCACCGGCGGTCCGGCCGGGGCGGGTCCGCCGGTGGGGGCGGTCTCCTTGAGGGGTGCGCTCATCGTCGTTACTCCCGCTCAGAACTCGATGCGCTCACGGCGGGTGGCGCGCAGCGTGACCACGGACAGGATCAGGGTGAGCAGCAGCATGACCACGCCCATCGCACAGGCGTAGCCGCTTTTGCCGTAGTAGAGGAAATTGCGCATCATCACCGTCGACATGACGTCGCTGTGGTGGTCGGGGCCGCCGCCGTAGGCGCCCATGTTCTGGGTCATCGAGGAGACCAGCACGAACATGTCCATGGCGACGATGCCCAGGTAGACCCAGGCGGTCTGCACGGTGTCCCACAGCAGGGGCAGGGTGATGCGGAAGAAGGACTGGGCGCGCCCGGCGCCGTCGATCAGGGCGGCCTCGTAGACGTCACGGGGAATGGACTGCATGGCGGCCGAGAACAGCACCAGGTAGAAGCCGACGCTGTTCCAGATGACCACCACCATCAGCGCCCACAGCACGATGCTCGGCTCGTTCAGCCATTCGACCGGGTTCTCGGCGTCGACCAGGCCGAGTTTGATCAGGAAGCCGTTGAGGAGGCCGCCGCCGTCACTGCGGTACACCGCGTTGAACAGCACCGCGAGAATGGCCAGTGAGAGCACCTGGGGAAAGAAGTAGACGATTTTGTAGAACTTCGATCCGGCGACGCCCTGCACCCCGCCGGCGCGGCTGCGTCCCCCCGCGTTCACCATGAAGGCGAAGAACAGGGCGAGCAGAATGGTGATCACCGGGATGAACACCAGGAACAGGATGTTGTGCCAGATGGCCTCCAGGAAGACGTCGTCCCGGAACAGCGCCCGATAGTTGTCCAGGCCGACGAACTCGAAGGTCTGCGACTGGCCCTTCCAGTCGGTCAGCGAATAGCCGAACGTCTGGATGTACGGCCAGATCACGAAGATCAGATAGAGCGCCACGGGGACGAGGAGAAATCCCGCGACGAACCGGTACTGCCCTTTGCGCATGGCGTCCTGCCCCTGTTGTTCAAGAGCCCCGAAAGGGGCGCGAGGAACTGCGCGACCGGCGACAACGTACCTCCCGCCGGCGCGAAGGGCCCCGCGCCCCCGCGGCGCACGGCGAAATAAGGTCTTTCTTCCGGATCAGGCCGACTCCGAGCGACCTCGCCTCCCGACCGGCGGCAAGATCCGGAAGAGAGGCCCTAGTCGTGGTGGTTCTTCTTGCTCGCCGGGTCCTTCGCCTGCTTGTCCACGGCCGCCTGACACCTCTTCAGCCACTCCTTCGGCTGAATCCGCTTGGCCATGAGTTCATTGGACGCGTTCTGCAGGGCGGTGTCCATCTCGCTGTACCAGTCGGGGTAGAGGTAGCGGAAGGTGTTGGAGCCCGCCGCCTTGGACGCCTCGACCGTGGACTGGGTGCCGGGGCGCAGCTTGACGCTCGGGTCGACGCCGTCCTTGAGGATGGTCAGCGAGTTGGCCTCCTTGGCGAACAGCGTCGACCAGTCCTTGGAGAGCATGTGCCGCATGAACTCCTTGGCGCCGGGCAGGTTCTTGGCCTTCGCCGGAATGATGAACGGCTCGCCGGAGCCGGCCCGGATCGCCTCGAAGGGCATCTTGGAGCCGGCCAGCAGCGGCATCGGCAGGAACTTCATGTCGAAGTCGGCCGGGGTCTGCTTGAGCTGCTCGTTCTCCAGCCAGGAGCCGCAGGTGATGAAGGCGGCCTTGTACTGGTTCCAGCGGGTCTGGGACTCGGTGTGGGTCAGGCCGTTGGTGCCGGGCATCAGCAGGCCCTTCTCCACCACCTCGTAGATCGCCTCGACGCCGGCCTGGGCCGCGTCGGAGCCGACGAACGCCTTGGGGTCGAGGTTGTCGATCGCCTTGACCGCGTCGATGCCGCCCTTCTTGGCGATCAGGTCCATGATGGCGACGTTGATGTAGTACGGGTACTTGCCCTGGTGGGCGAGGCCGCCGATGCCCTGCTTCTTGGCGTCCTGGCAGATGGCGAGGAAGTCGTCCCAGGTCTTCGGCGGCGTCCAGCCCTTCTCCTTGAAGAGCTTGCCGGAGTACCAAAGGCCCCACACCGTGTAGATGTAGTTGAGGGCGACGACCTTGCCCTCCTGGATCCCCGGGTCGAGCGTGCCCGGGATCAGCAGGTCGCGGACCTTCTTGCTCGGGTCGTCGACCGCGGGGGCGTCGAGCACCTCGCCGAGGTCGAGCAGGGCGCCGTTCTTGTAGAGGACGTCGATCTTGATCTGCTGGGCGCCGGAGTCGTCGACGATGTCCGGCGGATTGCCCGCGTTGAAGCGGGGCTGGAGCTTGCCGGTGATCTCCTGGGTGCCGGTGTGGGTCGAGGTGATGCCGAGCTTCTTGCCGAAGTCGGCCTCCCACGCCTTGGCGTAGTCGTCGCCGTAACCGCCCTTGAAGACGACGACGTCGAGCTTGCTGCCCTTCTGCGCGCCGAAGGGGTTGCTCTTGGAGGTCTTGCCCTGGGTGTTGTTGCCACCCGAGTCGTCGCCGCCACCGCTGGCGCAGGCCGACAGAAAACTCATCGCGGGTACGGAGATCAGTCCGAGCGCTGCGGACCGCTTGATCAGATCGCGGCGTCCGACGCCCGATGTGCCGGTGGTGCCGGAACCGTGGTTCTCGGCGGAAGTGGATCCCATGCTCAAGTCCTCGCCTTCTCCAGGACTCAGGCGGTGAACCGGATCCTCCCCGGCACCGCGGTCGGGTCAAGCTGGGTCGTGCAGGAAGTACTTCGTGCGTCATCTACCGGGATCAGTTGGAAAACAAGGAGGCTGGCGCGTTTCGCACGTCAAACCACCCTTTCCGGCTCCCCCCGGGTCCGCTGCCGACCGGTCGAACGGCCCAGCGGGTGCCGACAGGTATAGTCCACTTCCCGCCAGCGGAGCAAGATCGAATGCAAGGTTGGCTGTCGGTCTTTTCCGAGTTGAGACCTCGCGGAAATATGAGCCGCCTGTGGGTTCCTTGACGGAAATATCCGTGGCTTTGCGCCCGAATGCCACACCCAACACCCTTGACATCACTGACCACTTGACTCCCTACTGGTCCTTGCGCCCGTAGTTGACAACGTTGTCCGGCGCAGCGGAGAACCAGGGAGGGTGCTCTCGAATGCAGCGCAGAGTACGGCACAGATGGGGTCCGGCGGTCGTCCTCACGGCCGCCTTTGTCATGGCCGTCGGCTCCCAGGGCGCGGCGGTCGCCCTGCCTGGCAAGGCCCCGGCGGCCGACCGGGAGTTCACGTCCTCGTTCGAGTCCGGCGACCCGGCGCCGGACTGGCTGAACACCGTCGACACCGCGCCCGACGGCACCAAGCGCGCCTCGGGCGTGGACGGCGGCTACAGCACCGGCATTCCCGGCAATGTGGACGACCACGTCATAGACCTGCGGGCCAGCGGCGAGAACACGGGCGCCGGCGAGGTCAAGGAGAACCTCGTCGACGGCGAGTCGGGCACCAAGTGGCTGACGTTCGAGCCCACCGGCTGGGTCGAGTTCGACTTCGACAAGCCCGTGAAGATCACCCGTTACGCCCTCACCTCGGCCAACGACTACGACGAGCGGGACCCGAAGGACTGGACCCTGAAGGGCTCCACCGACGGCAAGGACTGGAAGGACGTCGACTCCCGCTCGGGCGAGAACTTCTCCGAGCGGTTCCAGACCAGGACCTACGACCTGTCCGCGCCCGCCGAGTACCAGCACTTCCGGCTCGAGGTCACCGGGAACAACGGCGCCTCGAACATACTCCAGCTCGCCGACGTGCAGTTCTCCACCGGAGACGGCGGCGGCACGGTGCCGCAGGACATGCTCTCCCTCGTCGACCGCGGCCCGAGCGGCTCGCCGACCGCCAAGGCGGGCGCCGGGTTCACCGGCAAGCGCGCGCTGCGCTACGCCGGCAGGCACACGGCCAAGGGGCGGGCGTACTCGTACAACAAGATCTTCGACGTGAACGTCAAGGTCACCCGCGACACGCAGCTGTCGTACCGCCTCTACCCGTCCATGGCGGACGGTGACCGCGACTACGACGCCACCAACGTCGCCGTGGACCTGGTCTTCACCGACGGCACCTACCTCAGCCGACTGGGCGCCACCGACCAGCATGGCTTCGGGCTGAGTCCGCAGGCGCAGGGCGCGGCCAAGACTCTCTACGTCAACCAGTGGAACAACGTGGTGTCCCGGATCGGGTCGGTAGCGGCCGGCAAGACGGTGGACCGCATAGTCCTCGGCTACGACTCCCCCTCGGGACCGGCGAAGTTCCGCGGCTGGCTCGACGACGTGTCGGTCGAGCGGGTGGCGCCCGAACGGCCCAGGGCGCACCTGTCCGACTACGCGCTGACCACCCGCGGCACCAACTCCAGCGGCAGCTTCTCGCGCGGCAACAACTTCCCCGCGACCGCGATGCCGCACGGCTTCAACTTCTGGACCCCGGTGACCAACGCGTCCTCGCTGAGCTGGCTGTACGAGTACGCGCGGGCCAACAACGACGACAACCTGCCCACCATCCAGGCGTTCAGCGCCAGCCACGAGCCGAGCCCGTGGATGGGTGACCGGCAGACCTTCCAGCTCATGCCGTCGGCCGCGTCCGGCACCCCGGACACCGGCCGCACCGCCCGCGCGCTGGCCTTCCGGCACGAGAACGAGACCGCCCGCCCCTACTACTACGGGGTCAAGTTCGAGAACGGCCTCAAGGCGGAGATGACGCCGACCGACCACGCGGCCGCGCTGCGCTTCACCTACCCGGGCGACGACGCGAGCGTGCTCTTCGACAACGTCACCGAGCAGGCGGGCCTGACCCTGGACAAGGAGCACGGGATCGTCACCGGCTACTCGGACGTGAAGTCCGGGCTGTCGACCGGCGCGACCCGGCTGTTCGTCTACGGCGTCTTCGACAAGCCCGTGAAGGACGGCTCCGCGAGCGGCGTCAAGGGCTACCTCCGCTTCGACGCGGGCAAGGACCGCACCGTCACCCTGCGCCTGGCCACCTCCCTCATCAGCGTCGACCAGGCCAAGGACAACCTCGCGCAGGAGATCCCGGACGGCACCTCCTTCGACACCGTCAAGGCGCGCGCCCAGCACACCTGGGACAGGCTCCTCGGCAAGGTCGAGGTCCAGGGCGCCACGCCGGACCAGCTCACCACGCTCTACTCCAGCCTCTACCGGCTGTACCTGTACCCGAACTCGGGCTTCGAGAAGGTCGGCGGCAAGGACCAGTACGCCTCGCCGTTCTCGCCGATGCCGGGCCAGGACACCCCGACGCACACCGGCGCCAAGATCGTCGACGGCAAGGTGTACGTGAACAACGGCTTCTGGGACACCTACCGCACCACCTGGCCGGCGTACTCACTGCTGACCCCGTCCCAGGCCGGCGAGATGGTCGACGGGTTCGTGCAGCAGTACAAGGACGGCGGCTGGACCTCGCGCTGGTCCTCCCCCGGCTACGCCGACCTGATGACCGGGACCTCCTCGGACGTGGCGTTCGCCGACGCCTACGTCAAGGGCGTGCACATGGACGCCAAGGCGGCGTACGACGCGGCGCTGAAGAACGCCACGGTGGTGCCCCCGTCCTCCGGCGTCGGCCGCAAGGGCATGGGCACCTCCCCCTTCCTCGGCTACACCAGCACCGCCACCGGCGAGGGCCTGTCGTGGGCGATGGAGGGCTACGTCAACGACTACGGCATCGCCAGGATGGGCGAGGCGCTCTACAAGAAGACCGGCGAGAAGCACTACAAGGAGGAGTCGCAGTACTTCCTCAACCGCGCCCAGGACTACGTCAAGCTCTTCGACTCCAAGGCCGGCTTCTTCCAGGGCCGCGACGCCCAGGGCAACTGGCGCGTGGACTCGTCCAAGTACGACCCGCGCGTGTGGGGCTACGACTACACGGAGACCGACGGCTGGGGCTACGCCTTCACCGCCCCGCAGGACAGCCGGGGCCTGGCCAACCTCTACGGCGGCCGCAAGGGCCTCGGTGACAAGCTCGACCAGTACTTCGCCACGCCGGAGACGGCCTCCCCGGAGTTCGTCGGCTCCTACGGCGGTGTCATCCACGAGATGACCGAGGCGCGGGACGTGCGGATGGGCCAGTACGGCCACTCCAACCAGGTCGCACACCACGTCATCTACATGTACGACGCGGCCGGCCGGCCGTGGAAGGCGCAGGCGAAGGTCCGCGAGGTGCTGTCTCGCCTGTACGTCGGCAGCGAGATCGGCCAGGGCTACCACGGCGACGAGGACAACGGCGAGCAGTCGGCCTGGTACGTCTTCTCCGCGCTCGGCTTCTACCCGCTGGTGATGGGCAGCGGCGAGTACAGCATCGGCTCCCCGCTGTTCACCAAGGCGACCGTCCACCTGGAGAACGGCCGGGACCTCGTCATCAAGGCACCCAGGAACAGCGCGAAGAACGTCTACGTGCAGGGTGTGCGGTTCAACGGCCGCGCCTGGAACTCGACGAACCTGCCGCACTCGCTGCTCTCCGAGGGCGGGGTGCTGCAGTTCGACATGGGCCCGCGGCCGTCGTCGTGGGGCACCGGGAAGAACGCGGCGCCGGTGTCGGTCACGACCGGCGACAAGGTGCCGAGCCCGAGGGCGGACCTGCTCAAGGGCGACGGTCCGCTGTTCGACGACACGTCCTCGACGGACGCCACGGTGACCACGGTGGACCTGCCGGTCTCCGGCGCCGCCAAGGCCGTCCAGTACACCCTGACCTCGTCGGGCGACCACGCCAAGGCGCCGTCCGGCTGGACGCTCCAGGCCTCGGCCGACGGTACGACCTGGAAGACCGTGGACAAGCGGTCCGGGGAGTCCTTCGCCTGGGACAGGCAGACCCGGCCGTTCACCATCGCCTCGCCGGGGACGTACCAGAAGTACCGGCTGGTCCTGGACGGTCCCGCCACGCTGGCGGAGGTGGAGCTGCTGGGCTGACGCGCTGAGCGCATGAGGAAGGGGCGGGCCCTGCGGCCCGCCCCTTCCGCTGCCCGGTGCGGTTGTACCGGTGGGCTACTTCGTGGCGAGGGTGAAGACGTGCAGATCGGTGTCGCCGGGCAGCCTCACGGACTCGATCCGCTTGCCCGCCGGGGCCTGGAAGGGCTTTGTGGCGAAGACGTAGGTCGTCACCGGGTCCTTGCCGGCGCCCGCGACATTGCGGTACGCGGTCTTGGCGATGACCTCGTTGCCGTACTGGACGGTGCCGCCGCCCCCGCCGACGGTCCAGTCGGTGAAGGAGAGGTCGGCGGTGTCGGTGGTGCCGTCGGTGTAGGTGACGGTGGCCTTGGCCTGCTGGTTGCCGTTGACCGCGCTGCCCACGAAGGACAACTCGGCTGCCGGGGAAGTCAGTTGGATGGTCTGGCCGGACGCGGAGGCGTTGTCGGGGCGGCCGGCCGGCGAGTTGGGCCAGGTGAAGGAGAGGCCGTCGACCGTACCCTGCCCACCGGGGGTGAGCCCGGCAGCCGCGAGGGCCTGGCGTGAGTAGCTCCAGCCGCCGCCGTCGTAGTCGGCCTCGTCGTGGTCGCCGTCGTCTCCGGAGATCCCGGTGTTGTCGTAGGCGGCGAGCAGGGTGCCGGGGGCGGCGACCGTGAGGGCCACCGGCTGCTCGTAGGACTGGCTGCCGGAGGTGACGGTGACCTTGGCGTCGTAGAAGCCCTGCCCGGCGTCCTGGGCGGCGGTGAGGGTGATCTGCTGTGAGCCGCCGGTGACCGTGCCCTCGGCCGGAGTCGCCGTGACACCGGCCGGCGTCCGCACGGTGAAGCGCACCTCGGGGCCCGTGCCGCCGCTCAGGGACAGGGCGCGGATGCCGATCTCAATGCTGTCGCCGGGTGCGAGGGTCGCGGCGGTCGGGCCCACGCCGATCTGGTACGGCTGCTCGCCCTGCCGGAAGGAGGGTGGCGCGGCGGACGGGGCGGTGCCCCAGGTGCGGTCGGCGGTGCCGGAGAGGGTGTAGTCGAGGCGGCCGCCGTCACGGACGAAGGACGCGGGCAGCCACGGGCGGTCGCTGGCACGGCCGTTCACCTTCAGCGACCGCACGTACGGCGCGTCGGCCGCCGCTCCCCCGGCCCGGATCGAGATGTCCCGGCCGCCCGGGCGGTGGATCTCGGCGCGCTCGAACAGCGGTGAGGCGAGGACGAGTTCGCCGCGCGATGGCACCTGCGGATACATGCCGAGGGCGGAGAAGACGTACCAGGCGGACATGGCGCCGAGGTCGTCGTTGCCGGGGATGCCGCCCGGCTGCGTGGACCACAGCTGCCGCATGGCGGCGCGGACGGTCTCCTGGGTCTTGTAGGGCGCACCCGCGTAGTCGTAGAGGTAAGGAACGTTGATCGAGGGCTCGTTGTCGAGTTCGGACTTGGCGCCGCCGCTGCCGGTGAACGCCCAGGTGCCGTCGGCGTTGTGGAAGAAGGAGTCCAGGCGGGCGAGGGCCTTGTCGCGGCCGCCCATCGCGGCGAACAGGCCGGCCGGGTTGTGCTGGACCATCCAGGTGTACTGGGCCGCGGAGCCCTCGACGAAGCCGTTGCCGGTGTCGGGGGTGAAGCCGGTGACCCAGCTGCCGTCGGCCTTGCGGTTGGCGATGTAGCCGCCGGAAGGATCGGCGGCGATGTCGAAGTTGTTCTGCCACCACTGGGCGCGGCGGGCGAAGGCGGCCGCGGTGCCCTTCTTCCCCGCCGCCGCGGCGAGCTGGGAGAGGGAGAAGTCGGCGGTGGACATCTCCAGGGTCTCGGCCGCGCCGCCCCAGGCGTTGGAGACGGACGGCATGTAGTGCAGCTTCAGGTACTTGTCCAGGGACGGGCGCTGGCCCACCGACAGCACCGGCTTGCCCGCGGCCGACAGGTCCTGCCCGGTCGGCACGGTGGCCGCCTTCACCAGCGAGGCGAGCGCGCCCTCGAGGTCGAAGGAGGTGCCGCCGAAGGCGCGGATGCCGGCGAGCGCGGTGGGCGAGGGGTCGCCGTTCATGACGTGGGTGCCGCTCGCGCCGTGCAGCCAGCGGTCCCAGACGCCGCCGTTCTCGCGGGCCAGCTCGTACAGCGACTGGGCGATGTCGGAGCCGGTGCGCGGGCTGAGCAGGGTCAGCAGCTGCACCTGGTCGCGGTAGACGTCCCAGCCGGAGAAGGTGCCGTACTGCGCCTGGTGGCCGCGGGCGACGGTGTGGGTCCTGCCGTCGGGGCCGCGGTAGCGGCGGTCGGTGTCGCTGATGACGTTGGGGTGCAGCAGGGCGTGGTAGAGCGCGGTGTAGAAGGTGGTGCGCTCGTCGTCGGTGCCGCCGCCGACCCGGATGGCGGCCAGCCGGTCGCGCCAGGCGCGGTGGGCCGCGTCCTTCACCGCGTCGAAGGAGCGCTTGGGGGGGTTCTCCGCGGCCAGGTTGGCCTCGGCGCCGGCCTTGCTGACGTAGGAGATGCCGATCTTGACGCCGACCGGTCCGGTCCCGGGGGCGAACTCGACGTAGCCGCCCGCGCCCTTGCCGGCCACCGGCCGCCCGGCGTTGGCGAAACCGCCGGTGCCGCCGGTCGCCGAGGTGGAGCCCGGGTTCAGCTTGTCGTCCTGCCAGGTGCCCATCGCCCTGAAGGCGCGGTCGAAGCGGGCGGTGAAGTACAGGGTGTAGTAGGAGCGCCGGCCCTCGGGGTCGAGGTAGCCGCAGAAGTTCCCCGAGGTGACGGAGCCGGACACGGTCCGCCTGGCCGGGTCGATCGTGACCGACGAATCGGCCGAGCCCACCTCGGAGTTGGCGGTGCGGATCAGCAGGGAGGCCGGTTTGCCGGCCGGGTAGGTGAAGCGGGCCGCGCCGGTGCGGGCGGTCGCCGTGAGGTCGGCGGTGACTCCTGAGGCGAGGCCCACCTTGTAGTGGCCGGGTCCGGCCTGCTCGTCGGCGTGCTTGAAGTCGGAGGCGTAGACGGCGTCCCTGGTGTCGGCGGCCGGCGAGGTGGTGACCTCCCCCGCGTACGGGAAGAGGGGTATGTCGCCGCTGCCGCCGGCGCAGCCGGTGCCGGACATGTGGGTGAGGCCGAAGCCGCGGATGCGGGTGGCGTCGTACTGGTAACCGCCCGGGGCCGCGGTTCTGGTGGCGTCGCCCCGGGTGTTCTCCGGGCTGAAGGAGAACATGCCGAAGGGCGTGACGGCGCCGGGGAAGACGTTGCCGCCGTTCTTGGTGCCGATCAGCGGATCGACGTAGGCGGCGGGGTCCTTGACCAGCGCGGCGGAGCCGGAGTCGGGTGGTGCGGCGGTCGCCGCGAGGGCGGGGGTGGCACCGCCGGCCGCGAGCACCGCGGCCAGCAGCAGGGACATGGGACGGAAACGCATGACGCGGCCCCTCCTCCTTCGGGACGGGTCGCGCACCAGGGGTCGCACAAGCCGCAGGGACAGTAGCGTGCGCCGGCGGCGGCGGGGAAGACCGCGTACGCGGGGATCCGGTCCGGACGAAGGGCCGCGCCCCTCACACGGGTGGTTCCTGGCCAAGTTCCTTGACATCGTTGTCGGTTGGGGCGGTACAGTCGTGCGCAGTTCATCACGACAACGTTGTCGCACCTTGCGGCGCCACAAGCCGGCACCAAGCCAGCACCACCCGGGCAGGCACCTTCCCCCCCTTCGCCTGCCCGCTCGCGGACCCGGTGGCCAACGGCTCGGCCACCGGGTCCGCCCGGAGTGCCCGTCGCCCTGGCTCGCGGGAGCAGGGCCCGCATGCAGCCGGCGCGAGGCGGGAGCACCCCCGTCGGCAGGTTCCGGTCCACCGATGGGAGCGCTCCCACTTCCCCTGCGGGGAGGGTAGCGCGCGCCGAGTGGACCTGTAAACGGGCACTGGCGCGCCCTTTTGTGCGCCGGGGCGCGACTGCGCGCGCCGGCAAGGGGTTTCACGCGCTGCTCGCGCTTCGCACACCCACTCCTGAGGCAGCGGCATGCCCGCCGGGAGCAGGAGGAGCCGCCCACGCGTTGACCCGTGCGTGACGACCGGGACGAGGGCGCACTGCGCCGGGTCCGCGCCCCCCGCGCGCCACCAGCGCGGGATTTCGTCGCCGTGCCGTGCAATTGCATTTGGCTCTAGGCTGATGGCCCGATGCATAATGCCAGGGGCTGAATGCTAGGAACTTTCCGTGCATGGCTGACCGAGTGCGGGGTACGCGCACGGTCGAAGGAGCGGCGATGACACCCCCTGTGGATCCAAGCCTGAACCGGCGCAAACTGCGCCTTGCCCTACGACA
>NZ_BMVJ01000006.1:239043-246923 GCF_014650655.1 Streptomyces anandii JCM 4720 | reverse complement strand
CGCCCGTGAGCGGGCAGGACTGAGCCAGCGTGAGGCCGCCGAGCGGGTCGAGTGGTCCCAGTCCAAACTCATCCGCGTGGAGACGGGCACGGTCAGCGTGTCCGTGAGCGATCTTCGCGCCCTGCTGTCCCTGTACGCCGTCACGGACCCCGGCCAGGTGCACGAACTCGAGGAGGCGGCAAGAGGGAGCAAAGGACCGAGCTGGTGGTCCAAGTACCACGACGTGGTCACCCCGCAGTTCGCCCAGTACCTGGGATACGAGAGCGCCGCGACCTCGCTGAGCACCTATCACCCGATCGTCGTCCCCGGCCATCTCCAGACCCCCGGCTATGCGCACGCCCTGCTCGCCCCCCGCGGCCTGAGTGCCGAACGGGCGGACCGGGTGGTGGACTTGAGGATGGAGCGGCAGAGCCGGATGTTCGACGGGTCCGGGCGGCCCGCGGCCACCTTCGTGCTGGACGAGGCCGCGGTACGCCGGCAGATCGGCGGCCCGGAGGTGCTCGGCGAACAGTTGGGGCAACTGCTCGAGTTCGGCGCGCGGGACGGTGTGTCGATCCGCGTGCTGCCCTTCGGGGCGGGGGCGCACTACAGCACGCTGGGCAGCTTCGTGCTCCTGGGCTTTCCGGACGACGACGACCTGCTCTACCTGGAGCACGCCGCGGGCAGCATGACGGGCGGCGAGGACCTCGAACTGCTGGCCCGTTACCAGGAGTGCTTCCAGACGATCACGGAACTTGCGCTCGGCGAGGCCGAGTCCCTCGACCTCATCGGTCACATCAGGCAGGACCTCGGGACCCGCTAGGCACTAGAGGGCTCACGGCTTTCACGGAGCGGGGGAGGACCGACGTGGTCTTCAGGTCGACATGGCAGGACCTGCGGCAGTGGGTCAGGTCCTGCGTGCTCGGGGGCGAGGAGCCGCCGGCCTCCGGGCTGACCGACGAGGAACTCAAGGCGCAGGCCATCCAGGACGAGGGGCAGACGCGGAACCTCATCGCGATAGAGAAGGCGCGCGGCGCCGTGAAGATGAAGACGATGGCTCTGGCCGGGGTGTTCGTCCTGGCGGTCGTGCTGCTGATACTCGCGGCGATGCTCGCGGCCATCCACATGGTCAGGGGACTGAAGCTGCCCTGGTCCCCGATACGCAGCATCGTCCTGTCGGTCCTGGGCGCGTCCGGCGCCACCGGAGCCGTGTGGGGCGGCAAACGCCTCTGGAACCGCCGCAAAGGCGGGACCGCTACTGAGGCGAACCCGTCCGAGAACCGTGCGGAAGGGGAACCGGATCAGGTGGGGACGGCGTAGCGGTACGGCCGGCCCGCCACACCCCGGCGGCGACGGCTACCGCCACGGCCACGACGACCCAGACGATCCTCTTGGCGAGCGCCCCCTCCACGGCCAGGGAGGCGAGGGCGGCGGCGAGTGTCGCCACGGCGCCGGTGCCCAGGGTGAAGGTGACCGCGCCCGCCACGACGGGCCCCCGGGACGTCCTCCTGGCGGAATGCTGCGCCGCGGATGCACCGGCATTCATAAGACCCCCTACCTCCTGGCGATGGCTTGACCTTGACAACGACGTCATGAGCCGGCCAACTCCCCTCGCGTCACCGCGTGCAGGAACTCCCTCCAGGCAGGGGCGGTGAAGCGCACAGGCGTGCGATGAGGCGTCTTGGAGTCACGCGCCAGAACGCCGCCGTGTCCCACGGCGACCTCGAGGCACTCGCTCTCATTGCCGCACATGCTGCTCCTGCGCCACAAGGGTCCCCCCTCCCGCACCACCTCAGCCCCCCTGCTGCCTTCCCCGATGTGCCCGATGGCGCCCGGTCAGCCTAGTGGACGGTTGTGCACCACCGCAGCCAAGTACCCCAATCGTCGGGGTCGGGAAACACCTATGGCACCCGAAGGACTACTTTCGGCTACCCCGCCTCCAGGTTAGGGGCAGCCGTCATCGGCTGCCATACGGGAACCGGTCGACATGCCATACGTCCATGATGGCGAAGGCCGCACCCCCGATGGCGGGGATGCGGCCCAACTGCCCTGCCCTGTCCGTTACTTGCGGATCAGGCTGCGCAGCACGTACTGCATGATGCCGCCGTTGCGGTAGTAGTCCGCCTCACCGGGGGTGTCGATGCGGACGACCGCGTCGAACTCGATGCCGGTGTCGGTGGCGACCTTCACCGTGCGCGGGGTGCTGCCCTCGTTGAGCTCGGTGACGCCGGTGATGGAGAAGGTCTCCTCGCCGGTCAGGCCGAGGGTGGAGGCGGTGTGGCCCTCCGGGAACTGCAGGGGGAGCACGCCCATGCCGATGAGGTTGGAGCGGTGGATGCGCTCGTAGGACTCGGCGATGACGGCCTTGACGCCGAGCAGCGCCGTGCCCTTGGCCGCCCAGTCGCGGGACGAGCCGGAGCCGTACTCCTTGCCGGCCAGGACCACCAGCGGGACGCCCTGCTCGATGTAGTTGCGCGAGGCGTCGTAGATGAAGGAGACCGGGCCGCCGTCCTGCGTGAAGTCGCGGGTGTAACCGCCCTCGGTGCCCGGCGCGATCTGGTTGCGCAGGCGGATGTTGGCGAACGTGCCGCGGATCATGACCTCGTGGTTGCCGCGGCGCGAGCCGTAGCTGTTGAAGTCGCGGCGCTGCACGCCGTGCTCGGTGAGGTACTGGCCCGCCGGGGTGTCGGCCTTGATGGCGCCGGCCGGGGAGATGTGGTCGGTGGTGACCGAGTCGCCCAGCTTGGCGAGCACCCGGGCGCCGGTGATGTCCTCGACCGGCTCCGGCTCCTGGCCCATGCCCTCGAAGTACGGGGGCTTGCGGACGTAGGTGGACTCCGCGTCCCACTCGAAGGTGTTGCCGGTCGGGATCGGCAGCGACTGCCACTGGGCGTCGCCGGCGAAGACGTCGGCGTAGGACTTGGAGAACATGTCCTCGCCGATGGCGTTGGCGACGACGTCGTTGACCTCGGCCTCGGTCGGCCAGATGTCCTTGAGGTGGACCGCGTTGCCGTCCTGGTCCACGCCGAGGGCGTCCTTGGTGATGTCCACCTTCATGGAGCCGGCGATGGCGTAGGCGACGACCAGCGGCGGGGACGCCAGGTAGTTCATCTTGACGTCGGGGTTGATCCGGCCCTCGAAGTTGCGGTTGCCGGACAGCACCGAGGTGACGGCGAGGTCGTGCTCGTTGACGGCCTGGGAGACCTCCTCCGGCAGCGGGCCGGAGTTGCCGATGCAGGTGGTGCAGCCGTAGCCGACGAGGTTGAAGCCCAGCTTGTCCAGGTACGGGGTCAGGCCGGCCTTGTCGTAGTAGTCCATGACCACCTTGGAGCCCGGCGCCAGCGTGGTCTTGACCCACGGCTTGCGGGTCAGGCCCTTCTCCACCGCCTTCTTGGCCACCAGAGCGGCGGCGACCATGACGTACGGGTTGGAGGTGTTGGTGCAGGAGGTGATGGCCGCGACGGTGACCGCGCCGTGGTCCAGCTCGTAGGTGGTGCCGTCGGGGGCGGTGACGGGGACCGGGTTGGAGGGGGCGCCGTTGGAGATGGCCGGGGCGTCGGAGGCGGGGAAGGACTCCTTGCTGGCCTCGTCGACGTCGCCGCCGTCCTTGACGTAGGCGCGCACGTCCTGCGCGAACTGCGTCTTGGCGTCGGCTAGGACGATGCGGTCCTGCGGGCGCTTGGGGCCGGCGATGGACGGCACGACGGTGGACAGGTCGAGCTCGAGCTTCTCGGAGTAGTCCGGCTCGGCGTTCGGGTCCAGCCAGAGGCCCTGCTCCTTGGCGTACGCCTCGACGAGCGCGAGCTGCTGCTCGGGGCGGCCGGTCAGGCGCATGTAGTTGATGGTCTCGTCGTCGATCGGGAAGATCGCGGCGGTGGAGCCGAACTCCGGCGACATGTTGCCGATGGTGGCGCGGTTGGCGAGGCTGGTGGCCGCCACGCCCTCGCCGTAGAACTCGACGAACTTGCCGACCACGCCGTGCTTGCGCAGCATCTCGGTGATGGTGAGCACCAGGTCGGTGGCGGTGGTGCCGGTGGGCAGCTCGCCGGTGAGCTTGAAGCCGACGACGCGCGGGATCAGCATGGAGACCGGCTGGCCGAGCATGGCGGCCTCGGCCTCGATGCCGCCGACGCCCCAGCCGAGGACGCCGAGGCCGTTGACCATGGTGGTGTGCGAGTCCGTGCCGACCAGGGTGTCGGGGTACGCCTTGCCCTCGCGGACCATCACGACGCGGGCCAGGTGCTCGATGTTGACCTGGTGGACGATGCCGGTGCCGGGCGGCACGACCTTGAACTCGTCGAAGGCGGTCTGGCCCCAGCGCAGGAACTGGTAGCGCTCCTTGTTGCGGCCGTACTCCAGCTCGACGTTCTGCTTGAAGGAGTCCGGGGTGCCGAACTTGTCGGCGATCACGGAGTGGTCGATGACCAGCTCGGCCGGGGCGAGCGGGTTGATCTTCGCCGGGTCGCCGCCGAGCTCCTTGACGGCCTCGCGCATGGTGGCGAGGTCGACGACGCAGGGCACGCCGGTGAAGTCCTGCATGATCACGCGGGCCGGCGTGAACTGGATCTCCTGCGACGGCTGGGCCTGGGAGTCCCAGCCGCCGAGGGCACGGATGTGGTCGGCGGTGATGTTCGCGCCGTCCTCGGTGCGGAGCAGGTTCTCCAGCAGCACCTTCAGGCTGTAGGGAAGGCGCGCGGAGCCCTCGACCTTGTCCAGCCGGAAGATCTCGTACGACTCGTCGCCCACCTGCAGCGTGCTGCGGGCGTCGAAGCTGTTCGCCGACACGACAGTCTCCTTCATTGATGTGCGCGTACCACCGCAATCCTGCCGCCACGACGGCTCGGCCGATCCGCTGAGGTAAGGCTAAGTAAGGCAATCCTTACCGAGCGGGGGGCTGCGGGGCGCCTCGGCAGATATCTCGATGTCGAGATAACTCTAGTACATGGGGGCCGGATGGTCATGTGCGGCCCCGGCCGCACGGCCCCCGGGTACCCCGGTGCGGGGGGACGGCATCGGGGTACTCACGGGAGATCCGGCATGGCGACGGTCGGGCGGATGGCGAGCCCCCCCCCAGCCCCTCGACACCCTCCAGGTGGCGTAAATCGGTACAACCGGGAAACAATCAGGCGTCACTGACGGTCCTTCACCCGAACGGACCCCACGAGAGGTGCCATCTCATATCTGAGATAACCTCAACCCCATGGCAGACGACTACCTCGTACGCATCGGTAAGCTCATCCGTGACGCCCGGCAGCACCGCGGCTGGACGCAGGCGCAGCTCGCCGAGGCGCTCGGCACCAGCCAGAGCGCCGTCAACCGCATCGAGCGCGGCAACCAGAACATCAGCCTTGAGATGATCGCCCGAATCGGTGAAGCCCTGGACAGCGAGATCGTGTCGCTGGGCTACGCCGGCCCGATGCATCTGCGGGTGGTCGGCGGCCGCCGGCTGTCCGGCGCCATCGACGTGAAGACCAGCAAGAACGCGTGCGTGGCGCTGCTGTGCGCCTCGCTGCTCAACAAGGGGCGCACGGTGCTGCGCCGGGTGGCCAGGATCGAGGAGGTGTACCGCCTCCTGGAGGTGCTGGGCTCGATCGGCGTGCGCACCCGGTGGATCAACGACGGGGTGGACCTGGAGATCGTGCCGCCGGCCGGCCTGGACCTGGAGGCGATCGACGCCGAGGCCGCCGTGCGCACCCGCTCCATCATCATGTTCCTCGGCCCGCTGCTGCACCGCATGGACCGCTTCAAGCTGCCGTACGCGGGCGGCTGCGACCTGGGCACCCGCACCATCGAGCCGCACATGATCGCGCTGCGCCGCTTCGGCCTGGACGTGGCGGCGACCGAGGGGCAGTACCACGCCGTGGTGGACCGCTCGGTGCGGCCGGACCGACCGATCGTGCTGACCGAGCGCGGCGACACCGTGACCGAGAACGCGCTGCTGGCCGCCGCCCGCCACGACGGCGTGACCGTCATCCGCAACGCCTCCTCCAACTACATGGTCCAGGACCTGTGCTTCTTCCTGGAGGCGCTGGGCGTACGGGTCGAGGGCATCGGCACCACCACGCTGACCGTGCACGGCGTGCCGGTCATCGACGCCGACGTGGACTACTCCCCCTCCGAGGACCCGGTCGAGGCGATGAGCCTGGTGGCGGCGGCGGTCGTCACCGAGTCGGAGCTGACGGTGCGGCGGGTGCCGATCGAGTTCCTGGAGATCGAGCTGGCGGTGCTGGAGGAGATGGGGCTCGACCACGACCGCAGCCCCGAGTACTTCGCGGACAACGGCCGCACCCGCCTGGTGGACCTCACCGTGCGGCCCTCCAAACTGGAGGCGCCGATCGACAAGATCCACCCGATGCCGTTCCCCGGCCTGAACATCGACAACGTCCCCTTCTTCGCCGCGATCGCGGCCTCCGCGCAGGGCAAGACCCTGATCCACGACTGGGTCTACGACAACCGCGCGATCTACCTCACCGACCTCAACCGCCTCGGCGGCCGCCTCCAACTCCTCGACCCCCACCGGGTCCTGGTCGAGGGCCCGACCCGCTGGCGCGCCGCCGAGATGATGTGCCCGCCGGCCCTGCGCCCGGCAGTGGTCGTCCTCCTCGCCATGATGGCCGCCGAGGGCACCTCGGTCCTGCGCAACGTGTACGTCATCAACCGCGGCTACGAGGACCTCGCCGAGCGCCTCAACTCGATCGGGGCGCAGATCGAGACCTTCCGGGACATCTGAGGGCTCTGCGCAGAACCACCCTCAGCCCCTCCCGTCCGGGGGGCTCCGGGACCCCGAAAAACACCATGACGTGCCGGGGCTGGAGAACGCCAGGTCTCGGCACGTCTCTGGATTCCGTCGGCGGGAGGTCCGGTGGACGCGGCGTCCCGTCTCACCGGGACGAGCCGACCGACTCCCGTGACCCGTCGAGGCCGGTGACGACCGAGCGGCGGTCGAACACCTCCGCCAACTTCACTATCCAGGTCAGCTCCTCCTGGAAACTCGTCCTCGGCGGTCCATCGATCATGATGTCGCCGTCGGCTCGGTCTCCGGTCCCGCAACCGTCCAGGGCGGACGCCAACTGCGCTGCTTCCACCACTGCCAGGAGGTCGTTGCCGCTCAGCCCGGCTGCGCGTCCCCGTTCCAGCGCGGCACTGGTCACCCCGGGGGCCACCCGGTGCCGCACCGCCAGGATGCCGTCCCGGATCTCGATGACCCGTCGATAGAGCTTGAATTCGAGGGCGCGGAACACCAGGGCCCTGCCCATGAAGGTCTTGTCGGGTTGAAGCGCTACAGCGGGTACGGCCCGGTACACCGCACACCACAACGGATGGAGCGTGCGGTACTGGCGGTACTTTCTCAGCCAGTCGGCCACCAGGCCCAGCTGGGGGCCCCATCCCGGCATGGTCCACCCGATGATTTTGCACAGCGCACCGGCATCTCCCACGGTCCACGCCAGGTCCTCCCACGGCACCGGTGAGAGACGGCCGTACTCGACACAAGCGTCGACGATGCCGATCCCGCTGTACGAGAGAGTCAGAACGGCACCCAGGGACGCCACCACCAGGCCCCGGCGCAACCAGTGATGCGACACTCTCGCATACCGCAGGCAGAGGACGGCCACTTCGGTTTCCACTGCCGCGTAGACCACGTTGTAGACCAGCGAACAGGCCAGTCGATACGGCCGCCCGGCCGTCAGGGACGTGGCGGCGGACAGATGGCTGCCGACCACGCTGAGCAGGAACAGGCCGAACATGCTCACGGCGGCGATGCCGATGAGTACGAAGCGTCTGGCCAGTCGTTTCCGGGCCCCCGCCGGCGGCTCCATCCAGTACGCGAGCAGGACTTGCTGCCCCACCGCGAAGGACATCACGCAGGCCTGCAGAGCCAGCGGTGCCAGACCGGGTATCCC
>NZ_BMVJ01000006.1:223249-239008 GCF_014650655.1 Streptomyces anandii JCM 4720 | reverse complement strand
GGACCGGCGATTGAGCTCGCTCCATATGGCAGGAAGCGACACGGTGAAACTGAGCGCCGAGGCGCCGAGGACGAAACACAGCGCGCGCAGTGCCACCTCGTCGCGAGCCAGGGACAGCGCCCTGATCTTGTAGAAGAAGGCAGCCCAGGCGGCTGCCGCGCACAGCGGGTGCAGGGACATCAGGAGGTGGGATCGGCGGGCCGGCGGCACAACGACCGGTCGAGTCTCTCCAGTACCTCGGCGGCTTCCGACGGTGCGTTGCCCACCGACCCGGACACCGGGCGGCTGAGGCGCTGGAGCAGGAGTGAGGCGAATATCTCCGCCTCCTGCTCCTCGGCGTCCGCGTAGTGCCTGCGGTGCAGGACCTGTCCTACGACGCCCGGATCGAGAGCGGGCAGCATCGTGTGCAGGGAGTCGGCGTCCCACGGGGCGGCCGCGTGCCCGTGACGGCACAGCATGTGGCCCAGTTCGTGGGCGATGATGTGTTCCTGATGGAAAGGGCTGGTGCGTTCCTCGAAGAATATGTAGTCCGTTCTCGCCGTGGATATCCACAGCCCGTAAGGGCCTTCCGGCGACAGCGGAACAGCCTCCAGGTGAATGGGGCGACCCCGTTGCTCCGCCACACGCCGGCACAGGCCGCGAACATCGGAAGAGGCGGAAACATCAAGGTCGTCAACCAGGGCTTCGCAGCGCCGGTACGTCCTTCTCACCTTCACTCACTCCCCCTGGTGAGGTGGCCACAGCGGACCGATTGACCAACCGTTCGATCGACGTTGGCTGCCGACTACAGACTAAGCGGGGTCCGGACCATCGTTCGGCAAACCTTCCAGCTCCCGCACACGGTCGATGACCTCTCTGATCGAGGCGAGGCTCCTGGGTGAGACACCGGCGGCTCTCAGCGCCACCTCCTTGACACCGGCGTCCCGCAGCGCGGTGAGCAGAGCCAGTTCAGCGTTGACGTCCGTGGTCACCGAGTCGTCGAAGAAGTAGGCCGGCGGCACCCCGAAGAACCGTGCCAGCGCCGTGAGATGCCGCAGTGTCGGGTTGTCCCGCTGCCCTTTGCGCAGCAGCCAGATGTAGCTGCCCGAGATCGGCACACCCGTATCGGTGATCGTCTTGGCGACCTCTTCGACGCTGTAGGGGCCACGCCCGGCAGGGACCACTGTCCGGAACAGGTGATTCAGCTTGCCGGCCAGGGTCTGCGGAGGCGGCGGTGCGCTGCTGCCGTCCAAATGCGGTACCTCCTGTGCGCAAGGCTCGTCCCCACCGAGGCTCCCACACTGGTGTTGGCGGGTCAAGGCGTCGAACTATCACGCCCGTTGACAGAACTCGAGGGCCAACTTAGCGTCGCTACAGACGCTTTGACTCATGTTTGCGCACCGCCCTCACAGGACTCCTCGCCAGTTGACGACCTGACCACCGCCACCTCACCTCCACAGGGCAGCGTCGCCCACACCCTGGCCCCCGCCCGCCCACGGGCGGCGGCCGACTCCTCGGTCATGCCTGGCCGCGCCAACCACTTCCTTGGAGACACCCTTGCGTCGCGACCTCGACATCAGACTGCTCCGCACTCTGGTGACCATCGTGGAAACCGGCGGCTTCCGCCGCGCAGCAGACACCCTGAACATGTCACAGCCTGCCGTGAGCCAGCACGTGCGAAGACTCGAAGGGCTCATCGGGGGATCGGTCTTCCAGGAGACGGGCCGCTCCATGCGGCTGAGCATCTGTGGAGAAGAACTGCTCCAGTACGCCCGCCGGATGGTCCGTCTGAACGACGAACTCGTCGGCAGACTTGCCGGTGGCCGGCCGGGGCGTCGCATCGCCATCGGCGTGTGCGACACCCTGTCCTGGGTCCTCCCCGGCCTGCTCTCCCGGATGTCGGACCAGCATCCGCAGTCGACGCTCACCGTGCGCACCGGTGACAGCGACTGGTTGGCCGAGCAGGTCGCCGCGGGCACGCTCGACGCGGCGCTCCTGCCGGCCGCGCCGGACAGCCCACGGGACCACTGCGTCGGCCACCTGGCCTGTGCCTGGTTCGGGCAGCCCGCACTGCTGCTCGAGGGGGCCCTGCCCATAGCGACGGTGAACGAGCCCTACCGGCTGCGCCGGACGACCGAAGAGTTGCTGGAAGCCGTGGACAGGCCCTGGAGGGTCACGTACGAAGGCGCCGGACTCGAGGGAGTGGCAGCGGCGAACAGGTCCGGCCTGGGAGTGAGCCTGCTCTTCGCCGGCGCCGAGGCCCTATGGGGGCTACGCCCTCTCTTACCGGCTTCGCTGCCTGACCGGGACCGGTCTCTTCCCGTGACGCTGCGGGTCGCCGCACACCTCGGTGAGGCGCTGGTCGACTCCGTGCTGCGGGCCCTGTCGGACGCGCTGCACGACCTGCCTGTCGAGTTCCGGGCAGTGAGTCCAAAGATCGGGGACGTGCTGGAACTCGTCCCCGGCTCCGCCGCCTGAGGAGCCGCCGAACCGGGCAAGGGCGCCCCATGAACTCCCAGGACGGCGCCTACCCGCCGGTGGTCGGCGTGGCAGGGGCCGGGTCGGTCAGGGAGCGGAACACGGCGTCGAACAGTCCGGGGAATCGGGCGTCGAGGTCGTCGAGCCGCAGTGAGATGAGTCTCCAGGTGCCGTCGACCCTGGTGTGGGTGATCCCCGCCTCCCTGAGCACCTTGAAGTGGTGGGAGAGCGTCGACTTCGCCAGTTGTGTGTTGAGCTTGCTGCAGTTGCGTTCCTGGCCGTTGGCCAGGTCTCGGACGATGTGCAGCCTCGCCGGGTCGCTGAGCGCGTGAAAGACGGCGGCGAGCTGGATGTCCTCGCGGGCGGGCTCGCTGAGAGAGCGCAACAGGGGCTCCGTGGTTCGCTTGTTCGGTGAACGTTGAATTTCCACCGTACCTCCCGCCGGTGGGCGGAAGGTACGGTCCGGTGCGGCTGCGGCCGTCCGGGGAAGGGCCGGTCGGATGTGGCGGCCGGCCTCTGGAGCGAAAGGGGCCGGCCCGGTGGGCGGCCGGCCCGTCACCCCCGCGCAGCAACTTCCGAGGGCCGGTTCACCACTGTCGGCTCCTCGTCGCATGACGCGCGGCGCACCGGGCGGGGCGACCGGTTACGCCGTGTCTCCACGTGGACCGCCCATCCCTCGGCCGTCATCCGGTGCGCGAGCCGAGAAGCCTGGTGGGGTGGCACCGGGAAGACGACACGCCCCCCGGTCCCGTCGGTGCCGTAGTCCACCGCGGCCTGCGTCGTGTCACCGGTCGTCTCCGCGGCCAGGGCCAGTATTTCGGCCAGGATTCCGGACTCGTCGGCGAAGGCCACGGAAACGGTGACCGTACCGGTCCCGGCGCCGGCCTGCGTCTCCTTCAGCCGGGCCTGTCCGGCGACACCCCGGGCGAGCATGTCGGTCAGCGCCGCCCCGTCCTTCGCGAGGGCGCCGCCGTCCCGGCCCTGGCTCAGGTCGCGAAGGGCTCCCACGACCTGCGAGAGGTCCGCTCTCACAAGGTCCAGGACGTCCGCCACGTCCGCCGCGTTCTGCTGAAGGATGTCGGCCCACAAGCCGGGGTCCGCGGCCGCGATCCTGGTCATGTCCCGCAGCCCGGTACCGGCAAGCCGTACGGCGGCGTCGGAAGCGGGCACCAGCCGCGCCGCCATCAGGGCGGCCAGCACGTGCGGCACATGGGACGTCAGCGCGGCGGCCCGGTCGTGGAGGGCGCTGTCCATCATCATGGGCACCGCGCCGCACATGGAGACCATGCTCAGGGTCCGGTTGAGCGTCTCACCATCCGTTCGCGGCGAGGGCGTGAGCACCCACGTCCGGTCCTGGAACAGGTCGGCCCGCGCGCCGAGCGGCCCGGAGCGCTCCCGGCCCGCCAAGGGGTGGCCCCCTATGAAGGTGGACGTCTCCACACCGAGCTTCGCGAACTCCCGTTCGGTGGCCCGCTTGACGCCGGCGACGTCGGTGTAGCTGTGTGCCAGTCGCTGCCGCTGCCGCTCGGCCAGAACCGGGCCCGTCAGGCTCGGCGGCACGGCCAGCACGGCCAGATCGACCGGTCCCCTGGGCACCGCCGATGTACCGGCGCCCAGGGAGGCGGCCGTTCGGGCCGCCACGGCGTCGATGTCCAGCAGGTGAACCTGGACGCCGGCCCGGGTGAGGGCAAGCGCCACCGACGTGCCGATCAGGCCGGTCCCGACCACCGCCGCGGTCCGCAGGATCACCGCCCGCTCCCCGCGGCCGGGGCATGGCCGGCTGCCCGTCGTGGCACCTCGGCCGACGGGGTCCGGGCCCCGCGGAAGACACCCCGGGCAGACGCCGACGGCCGGCGGTTTGCGGCCATGAATCGTTCCTTCCCCAGCAGTCGGGTGGGAGTCGCGTGGCCGTCGCGGCGCGCGCGGAGGACCGCGCCGTCAGACGACGACATCGACCCGGTAGCGCCGCAGCCACGCGTCGAGCTGGAGGATGCGGGGCAGCATCGGCGGCGGGCTGAACGAACCCGGGCCGCTCTCGGTCGCACGAACCATGCCCGCCACGGCGTCCGTGTCGACCAGCGCGAGTACCGGCGAGGAACGGTCGGCCAGCAGCGCGCGGGCCCGCTCCCGGGTCGCCGCCAGGTAGGCGGCGCCGACCCCCGACGGAAACGCGCTCTTGGGCCGGTCGACGATGTCGGCGTGCACCAGTCCACGGGCGGCCCGGCGCAGGACGCTCTTCTGGACGCCATCGGCCGTGTGCAGGGACCAGGGGATGTTCCAGGCGTATTCGACGAGCCGGTGATCGCAGAAGGGCACGCGCACCTCGAGGCCCACCGCCATACTCATGCGGTCCTTGCGGTCCAGCAGGAACGGCAGGAACCGGGTGAGGTTCAGGTGGAACACCTCGCGCATACGCCGCTGCACGCCCTCTTCGCCCGGAAGCGTGGGCGCCTGCCGGACCGCCTCCGCGTAACGGTCGGCCGCGTAGGCGTTGAGGTCCAGCTTGCCGCGCAGGTCCGAAGACAGCACGGCGTTGCGGTCGCCGGCCCCGGCGGCCCACGGGAAGGAGGCGGTGGGCCGGGCGGCTTCGGCCGCGTACCACGGGTATCCGCCGAAGACCTCGTCGGCCGCCTCACCGGACAGCGCCACGGTGGAGTGCTTGCGCACCTCCCGGAAGAGCATGAGCAGCGAGGCGTCCAGGTCACCGATGCCGGGCAGATCCCGGGCCGCGATCGCCTCGTCCTGACAGCCGTAGAGCTCTCCGGCGTCCAGCACGATCTCCTGGTGCGAACTGCCGATGTACCGCGCGGCCGCCTTCGCGAACGGCGCGTCCGGGCTGGAGTGCAGCGCGTCGGCGGCGAAGCCCTGCTCGTGGTGGACGAAGTCCACCGAGAACGTGGAGACCGTGCCGCGCCCCTGGGCCGTCAGGTGTCGCGCCGCGAGCGCCGTCACCACGCTGGAGTCCAGACCGCCGGAGAGGAGGCTGCACAGCGGCACGTCGGTCACCAGCTGGCGGTCGACGATGTCGGTGAGCAGGTCCCGCACCGTGGCGACCGTCGTGTCCAGGTCGTCCTCGTGCGGCCGTGCCTCCAGCTGCCAGTAGGTCCGGACCCGGGCGCCGTCGCGGCCGCAACGGACCACGGTGCCGGGTGCGACCTCGCGCAGATCGCGGTAGACGGCGTCGCCCGGCCGCTTGGCGGCCATCACGAACAGGTCCGCCAGCCCGTCGAGGTCGATGCGCGGGTCGACCAGCGGGTTGGCCAGGATCGCCTTGGGCTCGGAGCCGAAGAGCACGGCGGAGCCGCGGACGGCGTAGTACAGCGGCTTCACGCCGAGGCGGTCGCGGACGAGGACCAGTTCCTGCGAGCGCTCGTCCCACACGGCGAAGGCGAACATACCGTTGAGGTGCCGGGCCAGGTCGGGGCCCCATTCCAGATAGGCGTTGAGCACCACCTCCGTGTCCGAACCGGTGCGGAAGACGTGGCCCCGGGCCGAGAGCTGGTCGCGCAGTTCGCGGAAGTTGTAGACCTCCCCGCTGTAGGTGAGGACCACGGTCTGCTCTCCCACCCGGGCCGTCATGGGCTGGGCGCCGCCTTCCAGGTCGATCACCGCGAGCCGGCGATGCCCGATACCGGCCCGGGAGGAGAGCCAGGAGCCGGCGGCGTCGGGGCCGCGGCACGCCATGGTCCGGGTCATGGCCTCCACCGTGCCCTTCTCATGGGTGAGGTCACGTTCCCAGTCGGCCCACCCGGCGATTCCACACATGCTTTCTCCCTGGAGATCTCTGCTTCGGTTGCGTGTCGTGCGGCGACGACACGGGTGCGGCACGATCAGGTGGTGCCGGTGGCGCCGCCGGACCGGTTCAGTCGCCGACGGGGCTGTCCCCGGTCCTGCAGGTCCAGCTGCAGCCCCTGTCCGCGAGTTCGTGGGAGAGCGTGGCCCCCAGATGCTCGGCGGTGCGGTAGCGGAAGTCCACGCAGAACTCGCAGGGCCGCTTCAGAGTCAGTTCGACGCCCTGCTTCTGGACCCGCTCCCGGTAGTCGTATATGCCACAGCGCCTGACTTCCAGGTGCCTGGTCCCGTCGGATTCGGTGACGGTGTGGTCGGAACCGTAGACGTCGAGCATGCTCGCCAGGCCGTCGAGAAGGCTGCGTGCCTGGTCCGCGGGGTCGGGGAGCCGCTTCCTGGTGGACTCGGCCGTGATCCCGGCCATGTACTCGGTCCACTCCGGGAGCCGTTCCGCCCCCATGTACTTCTCGATCGCCGCCTGGGTCCTGAAATAGACCCCGAGTACGAACTGAGCCTTCTCGGCGTCCGTCATGGCATTCATTCAGCTGACCTTTCCTTCGGGACTCGGTGCCGGGGCGGTGGAGGAGGCGCCGACGGCCCCCGGCTCGGCTGCGTCGGCGGTGCGGGGCCGGGAGACCAGCACCAGGGGAACGACGATGAGCGTGCACAGCGCGCACAGCGCACCGATGACGAAGAAGCCGGCTCCGGCCGACAGCAGCGCGGCGGCGGCCGCTGTGCCCACCATGACCCCGACATACTGCGAGGACGCGTTCAGCGACAGCGCCGTCCCGCGGGCGCGGGGGCTCAGCTCGCTGACGAGCGTGGTCAGGGACGCCTGGCCGAAGCCGATCGCGGCGCCCCAGAGGCCCTGCACCACGATCGCCGCCACGAGGGAGCCGGTGGTCAGGGAGAACGCGACGACGGCGAGCGCCGCGGCGACGCCCGCGACGGCGATCACCAGGCGGCGTCCGTAACGGTCGGCCGTCCTGCCGCCGTACAGGTTGCCGAGCACGCTGCAGGCGCCCGCCAACAGCATGGCCAGGCCGGTCCGTCCCGTGGACAGGGAGTAGGCGGACCGGTAGAACTCGCCGACGTTGGCGAACATGCCCTGCAGGCCCGCGCTCCAGAACATCGTCGAACCGAGCACGAACAGCACCGGCTTCATCGACAGGGCGGCCTTGAACTGACCGATGTACACCTTGACCGGCCCGCCGGGCAGTTGACGGGGCGGCCGGCCGCCGGGGAACCGCAGCGCGGCCCACACCAGGGCCGCGGCGCCCAGCGCGCCGATGCCGAAGAAGCACCAGCGCCAGGAGGCAGCCTGGGCCACCAGGGCGCCGGCCGGCACGCCGATGACCGAGGAACCCATGAGCATGCCGGTGATCACGCCGATGGCGGAGCCGCGGCGCTCGGGCGGGACCCGGTCGGAGACGGCGGCGAAGACGCTCGGCAGCAGCATGGCGGCACCGAGACCGGCCAGGGCGCGGAACGCCAGGGTGAGGGCGAAGCTGGAGCCGACACCGGTCAGCGCGGTGCTGACCGAGAAGACCACCAGGCCGGCCAGGGCGGTGGGCTTGCGGCCCCAACGGTCGGAGACGGGGCCGAACAGGGGCCCGACCACGGCGTACACGAGGGCGTACGCGGTAACCAGCAGGCCGCCCGAGTGGGCGGACGTGTGGGTGTCCGCGGCAATACTGGGGATCAGGGGTGACACGACGAGCGTGTCGGATCCGACGAGCAGGGCGGCGAAGGCGCCGACGGTGAGCAGGGCCTTGGTGGGCGCGTCGAAGGGCGCGGGCCGGCCGGTGCCGCCGACGGTGGCGGTGGCGGACATGATTCCTCCGTGGGGGGACGTTGCGGTCAGGAGCCGGTCGGAGAGAGGGCGTGCAGGGCGGCCGTGGCGCCGGGCAGACCGCCGCCGAACTCCGGCGGGGGGATGAGCGCGATGATCGTGGTGTCGATGCCGGCGCCCACGAAACGGTCCAGGTGCTCCCGGCACTCCTCGGGGCTGCCGTGCACGAACAGTTCGTCCAGCAGCCGGTCGGGCAGCAGGGCCTGCGCCCGGTGCCAGTCACCGGCGAGCCAGGCCTCGCGCATGGGCCCGAGCAGGTCGGCGCGTCCCAGCCAGGAGTGGAACGCCCAGTAGGTGCGGGCCATCAGCATCGGGGTCAGCACACGGCGCCCGATCGTGCGGCCGAGCTCCCGGTCGGTGGTCGGGCACACGAAGAAGCGCCCGATCAGCTCCTTGTCCCCGCCCTCGGCGCGGAACTCCTTGGCGACCCGCGGTACGTCCTCCACGGTCAGGACGTTGGTGATCGCGCCCTCGGCCTCGCGGGCGGCGAGCCGCAGCATGCCCGGCCTGAGGGCGCCGAGCATCACGCGCGGCGCCCTGGGCGGGAGCTGGGACAGGTGGAATCCCTTGATGCGGAAGGTGTCGAACTCCCCCTGGACCAGCTCACCGCGGAACGCGGTGCGCAGGAACCGGGCGGTGTCCCGCACGTGCCGGTAGGGCTCGCGGAACGGAATGCCGTTGATGTCCTCGACGAACGGCGGGCCGGAGGCCCCGATCCCGACGACCACCTCGGCGTCGGTCGCCTCGGCCAGCGTCGCCGCGGTCATCGCCAGGGTGGCGGGGCCGCGGGTCTGGGCCGGGATCACCGAGGTGCCCAGCCGCAACGACGGTGACCAGGCGGCGGCGAGCGCGAGGGGGGTGAAGGCGTCCGGGCCCGCCGACTCGGCGGTCCAGACGTCCGTGTAGCCCCAGTCGGGCGCCCGTTCCAGAAGCGTCCGGTGGTCTTTGAGCGGTAACCCCGGGATCGGGATCGAGAACCCTGCGCGGTGTGTCATGGCTTTCTCCAGGCGTCTTTGCTGCCGGAGCGGCAACGGACCCCGATATTAAGCCTAGTTCGCTGGTTCCACAATCTACGAACTAGCCAGCTCGGCAAGGGTTTTTCGGACGATGTCCGCGATCGGGGCGGGAAGCCGGTCCCAGTTGCGCTCCTCGTCCAGGTCCAGCACGCGGGACAGCTTCCAGCCCAGGTACTGGCCCAGCGACGCCAGCGGGGGGAGCTGCTCCACCGCCCGGACCGCCGGCCGCTTGCCGGGGAAGAGATCCGCCAGCGTGTCCGCCATCTCCTCCGCCCAGGAAGGCGCCGGCGGCTCGTCGGTCGTGGTCAGGCACAGCACGTCGTCGCCGCGCAGGATCAGCATGTAGTTGAGGACGATCGGCCGGGGAGCGGTCTGCGCCCACATCCTCGCCTCGACGTCGTTCTGCCGGATCCCCCGGTCGGACAGCGGCAGGACGTCCTGCGACCTGCCCTGGGTGCGCAGCACCGGCAGCGCCAGGCCGCACGCGCAGCCGCCGGAGTCGGTCTCGACCAGGTCTCCGGTGCGGTAGCGCAGCAGCGGGCGGCCGTCCAGGTCGAGGGTGGTGACGACGAGTTCGCCGCGGTCCGGGCTGCCGTCGATCAGCCGGGTCCCCGAGTCGTCCAGCAACTCCAGGACGTAGCTCTGGGTCTGCAGGTGCAGCGAGCCCTCCTCGCAGCTGACGGCGGTGGTCCCGGTCTCGGACGAGCCGTACGCGGCCACGTACGCCGTCGCGCCGGTGAGCCGCTCCAGATGGCGCAGGAAGCTCGGCCCGGTCTGCTCGGCCATCAGCAGCAGCGTCTTGAACCGCGGCACGGCCGCACCCTGGCGCCGGGCGAACTGGATGAGCTCCAGCAGCCGGGAGGGCGGCCCGACGAAGACGTTGACCTTCAGGTCCTCGACCAGGCGCAGGACCCGGCTGTAGTCGCCGGTGATGTTGTCGACCCAGGGGCGCAGCGACATCACGCCCAGGTACTCCAGCACCTTCTCGAACTGGTAGGCGGCCGGCGCGAAGGGGGCGTTGATGAGGATCATCGCCGCGTCGCCGGGACTGACCATCCGGCCCCACATCTCGCCGATGTTCACCGTGTTGGCCACCAGGTCGTCCACGGCCTTGGGCGCAGCGATCGGGTTGCCGGTCGTACCCGACGACTCGTAGTAGTGCACGAACTCCTCGAGCTGCCGGGTGAAGGCCCCCTGCCCCAGCTTGCCCAGCAGCGGCTTCTCCAGGAGCGGCAGGGACGGGAGGATTTCGTCGAGCGCCCGGACGGGGTCCACCGTGCCGCCGGCCAGCGCGTCCCGAAGGTCCTGCGGCAGGACGTCGGCGTACAGCTCCGACCGCGCCGCCGCGGCCAGGGTGCGCACCAGCTTTTCGCCGTGCACGGCGCGCAGGTCGGCGCGGCCGGCGTGGACATCCGCGACCAGGGAGGCGTGGCGCTCGAATCGCGCTTCGGCTTCCTTCCGGGCGCGCTCGTCCCGCATGAGCAACATGTCTTCTCCGTAGGGTTCTCTGCGGCCGCAGGGGCCGGGGTTGGTAGCGAGTGCCTGCCGACAGGACCGGCGACCGCGGGGCGGTGCGGTGGGGCGGGTCAGTTCGCGGAGGTGGCGCCCGCAGCCTCGGCGACGGCGCCCGTGCGGATCAGCTCGACGACCGCGGCGATGTCCTGGTCCATGCGCCGGTCCGAGTCCACGAAGGGCACCGCGGAGCGGACCAGTTCGTGCACCGCACGCGTACGCGGGCTCATCTCCTCGGTACCGCGCAGGTCCAGCGCCTGGCAGGCGGCCAGCAGGTGTATCGCCGTGACCTCCCGGGTGAGACCCACGATGTTCCGGGCGTCGCGCGCCGCGATCGGGGCCATGCTCACCTTGTCCTGGTTGTGGGCCTCGGTGGAACGGGAGAAGACGCTGGTCGGGTTGGAGGTCTTCAGCGCCTCGGCGGTGATGGCCGAGCACGCCAGCTGCATGCCCTTGAAGCCGTGGTGCAGGCCGCCCTCCCAGCTGTCGTCCTCGAACCGGGGAATGAGGTTGGGGGTGAGCCCGTTGTTGAACTTCTCGTCCACCAGCAGCTCCAGCTGGCGGTCGAGCAGGTCCGCGATGTTCGCCACCGCGACCTTCAGGGAGTCCATCGCCTGCACCACGTGGCCCGCATAGAAGTTGCCGCCGCTGTGCACGTCATCGGCGCCGGCGTCGAACAGCGGGTTGTCGGTGGAGGCATTGATCTCGGTCTCGAGCCAGCGGTCCACCCACTCCAGTGTGTCCCGAAGCACGCCGTTGACGTGCGGGGCGCAGCGCAGCGAGTACCGGTCCTGGATGCTGCGGCGCAGCTTGCCGTGGCCCCGGCCCTCGAGCGGGTCGTTCAGGTCGACGACCTGGTTGTGGGGCAGCGACAGGCCGGACCCGTCGAGCAGCTCGGTCAGCAGCGCCGCGCTGGCCCGCTGGCCCGGGTGCGGACGCTGCTCGTGGATGAACGCGGCGTAGTGGCCGCGGTTGCCCAGCAGCGCCTCGGAGGCCAGCGCCGTGCAGATGTCCGCCGTCACGGCGAGCTGACGGGCGTCGTGCGCGGCGAGCACGGCGAAGGCCGCGCTGAAGGACGTGCCGTTGATCAGGCCGAGGCCGTCCTTCGCCTCGGGCACCACCGGGTTCAGGCCGAGCTGCGCCAGCGCCTCGCCTGCCTCGTGCGTGCGCCCGCGGAAGGTGACCTGTCCCTCACCGATGAGGGCCGAGGCCACGTAGCACAGGGGCACCAGGTCACCGCTGGCCCCCACCGAGCCACGCTCGGGTATCTGCGGCAGCACGTCGTGGCGCAGGAGGTCGAGGAGACGCTCCACCACCGCGGGCTGGATGCCCGAGTTGCCGCGGGCGAGGCAGTTGGCCCGGATGAGCAGAGTGGCCCGGACGACCTCGTCGGGGGCCAGCGGGCCGGTGCCGTTGAGGTGGTAGCGGATCATGTTGCGCTGGAGCTGGGCGGCCTTGGCCGGCGCGATCTGCGTGGTGACACTGTCGCCGAAGCCGGTGGTCACGCCGTAGATGGGCCGCCCGGTGGAGATGAGGCGCAGCTTCAGTTCACGCGATTCTCCGACGGCCTTCTGCGCGGTTTCGGAAAACAGCAGTTCCTTCGCGGAATCACGGGCAACCGACACCACGTCGGCCAAAGAGAGCGAATTTCCGTCGACCACCACGGGCGTCATCTGAGGACCCTTCTTGGAGTGGGAAGCACCTGAAGAAGCCGGTGCTCACGAACACTGGGTCGAAGATATTGACGAACCCGCGAAGGCGCCAATCACGCTTCCTTATCGCGCCGATAAGCAGCGGAAGTCACCAACCTCGCCTTTTCCGCGTACGCTTATCGGAAGGGATTCCCACAGGGTCTGCGGATAACCGGCGAAGGAACTGAAGTTGATGACATCTCAGGAAACCGGGACGCTCTCTTCAACCCCCCGGACCACCGATTCCGACGAGTCGCCGGCGCCTTGGCACGACCTGCCCGCCGAGCAGCAGCCCGCGTGGCCCGACGGGGCGGAGCTCCGCCGCGTGGTGACCGCACTGCGGACCGCGCCGCCGCTGGTCTTCGCCGGCGAGTGCGACCAGTTACGGAGCCGGCTGGCGGCGGTGGCCCGGGGCGAGGCGTTCCTGCTCCAGGGCGGCGACTGCGCCGAGACGTTCGAGGGCGTCTCGGCCGACCAGGTCAGCGGCAAGCTGAAGACGCTGCTGCAGATGGGCATGGTGCTCACCTACGCCGGCTCGGTGCCGGTGGTGAAGGTGGGGCGCCTGGCCGGTCAGTACGCCAAGCCCCGCTCCAGCGCCACCGAGACCCGCGAAGGGGTCACCCTGCCCGTCTACCGGGGTGACGCGGTCAACGGCCAGGCCTTCACGGACGAGCAGCGCCGTCCCGATCCGCACCGGCTGATGCGCGCCTACCACGCGTCCTCCGCGACGCTGAACCTGGTCCGCGCCTTCATGACCGGCGGTTATGGCGGGCTGCGGCAACTGCACGCCTGGAACCGGGACTTCGTCAGGACCTCACCGGCCGGCCGGCGGTACGAGGCGCTCGCCCGGGAGATCGACCACGCGCTGAGCTTCATGGCAGCATGCGGCAGCGAACCGGACGAACGGCTCACGAACGAGTTCTACGCCTCCCACGAGGCCCTGCTGCTGGACTACGAGGGCGCCCTGACCCGCATCGACTCCCGTACGGGCGAGCGGTACGACACCTCGGCGCACATGGTCTGGATCGGCGAGCGCACCCGTCGCCTCGACGGGGCGCACATCGCATTCGCCGCATCGGTCCGCAATCCGGTCGGTGTCAAGCTCGGTCCTTCGACCACCCCTCAGGAGGTGGTGGATCTGGTCGAACGGCTGGACCCCGCGCGCGAACCGGGTCGGCTGACGCTGATCTCCCGCATGGGCGCCGCCAAGGTGCGCGACCGTCTGCCGGCCCTGGTGGAGAAGGTGCAGGCGACCGGGGCCCAGGTGGTCTGGGCGTGCGACCCCATGCACGGCAACACCTTCACGACGGCGTCCGGCCGCAAGACGCGCCGCTTCGACGACGTCCTGGACGAGGTGCGCGGCTTTTTCGAGGTGCACGACGGCCTCGGCGGCTACGCGGGCGGCATCCATGTGGAACTGACGGGGGAGGACGTCACGGAGTGCGTGGGCGGCGGCCACGACATCCTCCCGGACCAGTTGGAGCTGCGGTACGAGACCGCCTGCGACCCCCGGCTGAACCGCGGCCAGGCCCTGGACCTCGCGTTCATGGTGTCGGAGGTCCACCGGGCCTCCCGGACGCGGCGGACCGCCCGCGCCGGCGCCCGCGCGTGAGCATGCACCTCGGCTTCGACCCGGCTTCGAGCCCGCCGGGCATGTCCTCCGCCGTGGCCGGGCTGTTCTGGGCCGACCCTCAGGGCTACGTCGTCGCATCCCCCGGACCGTCGTCCGGTCGTTCGTGGGCCAGGTCGCGGTAGCGGCCCGGGGGGAGGCCCGTGGTGGTGCGGAAGGTGCGGCTGAAGCCCGCGGGGGTCGGGTAGCCCCAGCGGGCGCCCACCGCGTGCACGGGGAGGTGGCGCAGGGCCGGGTCGGTGAGGTCGCGGCGGCAGCGGGCCATACGGCGCTCGCGGAGGTGGGCGGCGACCGAGGTGCCGTGCTGCTGGAAGACGCGGTGCAGGTAGCGCAGCGAGATCCGGTGGGCGTCCGCGATGGCGGACGGGGTGAGTTCCGGGTCGTGCAGGTGCTGGTCGACGAAGGCGGTGATGCGCTCGAACAGCGCCTCGCGCGGTGAACGGGCCGGCGCCTCGGACCGCTCGTCGCCCAGGTGGTGGGCCAGCAGGGCGGCCGCCAGGTCGATCGCGGTGGCGCCGAGGCGGACGGTGTCGCGCGGGCCGCACCGGGTCCGTTCGGCCGCCAGGTCCTGGAGGAACCCGCGCATGACGCGTCCGACGCCCTCGCTTCCGCACAGGGGCACCGCCGCCAGCCGGGCCAGCCGGGACTCCGCGAGCGGCATCAGGCGGCGCGGGAACTGCAGCAGCAGCGACTGTGCGGCCGGGCCGCCGTCCTCCTGCTCCGCCCAAGCGGTGAACGAGCGGGAGGTGTCGTAGAAGACCAGGTCCCCCGGGTGCAGTACCGCGCTGTTGCCCGCCTGTTCCACGCCCTGGCGGCCGCCGAGGATGACCGCCACCTGGTAGTGCTCGGGGTCCGAGCGGCGGATCAGCCGGGGTGTCCGCAGGGACAGCAGCGGACCGTAGGAGATGGCGCTGAGCCGGGCGGGGCCCAGCGTCGTCGTGTGAATGCGCGCTTCGAAGCGTGCCGCGTCGCGCAGGGTGAGTTCGGTCGGGACGAGCGCCCGCGAGGTGCTCTCCCGCCACGCCGCGGCACGGTCGTCCACGGGTAAAGCGCTGGTGTCGAAGACCAGATCCACGTCAAATCCCCCGATTGCACCGAATCCGTACTGAATCACTCCGAATGGCATTCTGCCCCGCACCACCGCGGGGCAACAGTGCGCACAGCGCCAACAACTGTGCGCCGGGGGCCAACGACAGCGCGCGTCCGCGCCGGGAGCATCGTGCGGCGTGAAGCATCCGCAACCCGAAACCTGAAAGGGAGCACGTGTGATGTCCTCGCCCAAGCTGCGCCGGTCGGCGCTGCTCGCCGGTGGTCTCGCGGTCGCCGTGGCCCCGCTGCTGGCCTCCTCTCCGGTCGCGGCCGCGCCCGAAAGCGCCGGCCCCACCGGGAAGACGGTCTCCGCCAGCGGCTGGTGCCACTACGCCAAGCCGTGGGGCGGCACGTTCTACTGCAACAGCAACGTCAAGATCAAGCTGCCGAACGGCTACTGGCAGGCCTTCGTCATCGGCACCAACAAGGGCGCCTATACCCAGTGGAGTTCACGCTCCGGCCTGAGCGGCTGGAAGCACCTCGACAACGGCTACTGCACCAAGCCGGGACACCACTCCATGGACGTCTGGGACGTCAACGGCTGGAAGTTCAACGTCACCTGCATCGGCCTCAACGGCAAGCGCTACTACGACCACCGGTACAGCAACGGGAAGTGGAGCGGCTGGACCACCAAGCGCATCCGCTGACCGGACCGGGACTCGAGCCGGGGCCCGGAGGGCGGAGGGGGCAGGACCTGACGGGTCCTGCCCCCACGCGTCGTCC
>NZ_BMVJ01000006.1:216990-223214 GCF_014650655.1 Streptomyces anandii JCM 4720 | reverse complement strand
TCACTTCGTCGCCGGGCACGGCGGTACGGCCAGGTCAGCGTACGGCTACGGCAGGACCGCGAAGCCGTCCAGTTCGACCAGTGCTGTCTCGTCCCAGAGGCGGGTCACCTGTACGACTGCCATCGCGGGGTAGTCGCGGCCTGCCAAGTCGCGCCAGATGCGGCCGAGTTCGGCGGCGTGGTCGCGGTAGTCGGCCACGTTGGTGGCGTAGACCGTGACGCGGGTCAGGGTCGCGGGGGTGCCACCGGCGGTGCGCAGGGCCGTGAGGAGGTTGGTCAGGGCCCGCTCGAACTGTTCGGGGAGGGTGTCGCCGGTGATCTTGCCGTCGGTGTCGATGGCCGTCTGTCCGGCCAGGAACACCAGCCGCGAGCCGGTGGCCACCACGGCGTGGGAGAAGCCCGTGGGCGGGGACAGCTCGGGCGGGTTGACTCGCTCGGCGGTCACAGGGCCTCCTTCGGGGGACTTGACGGGTGGCCGGTGTTCACTCGGCCTCCCCGGTCGCCTGTTGTGCGTACAGCTCCTTGGCGATGATGCCGCGCTGCACCTCGCTCGCGCCCTCGTAGATCCGGGGGGCGCGGACCTCGCGGTAGAGGTGTTCGAGGAGGTGGCCCCGGCGCAGGGCGCGGGCGCCGTGCAGCTGGACGGCCGCGTCGACGACGTACTGCGCGGTCTCGGTGGCGAGCAGCTTGGCCATGGCCGCGCGCCGGGGCACGTCGGGAGCCCCGGCGTCGTACGCCGTCGCCGCCGCGTAGACCATGAGGCGGGCCGCCTCCGTGCGCAGGGCCATCTCGGCGACCTGGTGGGCGACGGACTGCAGGTCGCTCAGCTTGCCGCCGAAGGCGTCCCGGCGTGCGGTGTGGGCGAGGGCCGCCTCCAGGGCCGCCTGCGCCATGCCGACGGCGAAGGCGCCGACGCTGGGGCGGAACAGGTTGAGGGTGCCCATGGCGACCCGGAAGCCGCGGTCCGCCTCGCCGAGCACGTCGTCCGCGGTGACCGGGACGTCGTCGAAGCCGAGGGTGCCGATGGGGTGCGGGGAGAGCATCTCCAGCGGGCTGCCGGTGAGGCCGGGGCGGTCGGCGGGGACCAGGAAGGCGGTCACTCCGCGGGAGCCGGCGCCGGGTGTGGTGCGCGCGAAGACGGTGTAGAGGTCGGCCTCGGGGGCGTTGGAGATCCAGCACTTCTCACCGGTCAGCCGCCAGCGGGAGGGGCCGTCGGGGCGGGCCGCGAGTTCCAGCGCCGCCGCGTCAGAGCCCGCGCCCGGCTCGCTCAGCGCGAAGGCGGCGACCGCGGTGCCGTCCGTCACGGCCGGCAGCCACCGCTCGCGCTGGGCCGGGGTGCCGTGCGCGTGGACCGGGTGGGCGCCCAGGCCCTGGAGGGCGAGGGCGGTCTCGGCCTCGGTGCAGGCCTGGGCCAGCGACTCGCGCATCAGGCACAGGTCGAGGGCACCGGAGGTGAACAGCCGCTCCAGCAGGCCGAGCCGCCCGAGTTCGGCGAGGAGCGCGCGGTTGACGCGGCCTGGCTCGCCCTTCTCCGCGAGCGGGCGCAGCCGGTCGGCGGCCAGGGCGCGCAGCTCGGCGCACCAGGCCGAACGTTCCGGTTCGAGCGAGAATGCGGTCATTCGCCGGTCCTCCCTCCCCCGGGACTCCGGGGTCCGCGGGTCCACGGGTCCGGCTCCACCGTATCGCGCTCCATTGACTGTCGTCACCAACACGATACGCTCCCTGTGCGAGCCCACCACGACAAGGGGGCGAACCGCCATGGACTCCATGAACCCCATGGACCGCACCACCGGCCCCGGGGCAGACCCCGGGCCGCGCACCGCCTCGGCCCACGTCGACACCTTCGCGCGCGACCACCTCCCGCCCCCGGACCAGTGGCCCGAGCTCCGCTTCGACCTGCCCGAGCTGCGCTACCCGGACCGGCTGAACTGCGCGGCCGAGCTCCTCGACGCCACCGCCGACGCCGGACGACCCGCCTTCCGCACCGCCGCCGGTGAGGTGTGGACGTACGGCGAGCTGCGCGCCCGCGTCGACCGGATCGCACATCTGCTGACCGGCGAACTCGGTGTGGTGCCCGGCAACCGCGTGCTGCTGCGCGGGCCCACCACACCCTGGCTCGCGGCCTGCTGGCTGGCCGTGCTGAAGGCGGGCGCGGTCGCCGTCACCGTGCTGGCCCAGCAGCGGCCGCACGAGCTGAGCACGATCTGCGGGATCGCCCGGGTCCGGCACGCGCTGTGCGACATCCGCTCGGTGGACGACCTCGCCAAGGCCGAGGTCCCCGGTCTCGCCATCACCACGTACGGCGGGGACGCCCCCGACGACCTGCTGCGCCGCCCCGCGCCCGGCACCCCGTACCGGGCCGTGGACACCGCGGCCGACGACGTGGCGCTGATCGCCTTCACCTCGGGCACCACCGGGCGGCCCAAGGGCTGTGTGCACTTCCACCGGGACGTCCTCGCGATAGCGGACACCTTCTCCCGGCACGTGCTCCGGCCGCGCGCCGACGACGTCTTCGCGGGCAGTCCCCCGCTCGGCTTCACCTTCGGCCTCGGCGGGCTGGTGGTCTTCCCGATGCGGGTCGGGGCGAGCGCCCTGCTGCTGGAGGAGGCCCACCCGCGGCAACTGCTGGCCGCGGTCGCCGAGCACCGCGTGTCCGTGCTGTTCACCGCGCCGACCGCCTACCGCGCGATGCTCGGCGCGCTGGACGGCCATGACATCTCCTCGCTGCGCCGGTGCGTGTCCGCCGGGGAGAACCTGCCCGCGGCCACCTGGCGCGCGTGGCGCGAGCGGACCGGTCTGCGCATCGTCAACGGCATCGGCGCCACCGAACTGCTGCACATCTTCATCTCGGCGGCGGACGAGGACATCCGGCCCGGCACGACCGGAGTGCCCGTGCCGGGGTGGCGGGCGCGCGTGCAGGACGAGCGGGGCGTGCCCGTGCCGGACGGGGAGCCGGGGCTGCTCGCGGTCCAGGGTCCCGTCGGCTGCCGCTATCTCGCCGACCCGCGCCAGCGTGTCTACGTCCGCGACGGCTGGAACGTCACCGGAGACACCTACGTCCGCGACCCCGACGGGTACTTCCGGTACGTGGCCCGCGCGGACGACATGATCATCTCGGCCGGGTACAACATCGCGGGGCCCGAGGTCGAGGACGCGCTGCTGCGCCACCCGGACGTGGTGGAGGCGGCGGTCGTCGGGCGGCCCGACGAGGCGCGCGGGCAGGTCGTGGTCGCCCACGTGGTGCTCCGGGAGGGCGCGGCACGGGACGCGGAGGCGCTGCGCGCCCATGTGAAGTCCGAGCTGGCGCCGTACAAGTGCCCGCGTGAGATCGTCTTCCTGGAGGCGCTGCCGCGCACGGCGACCGGCAAGCTCCAGCGGTTCCGGCTGCGCGACGAGGGCGCACCGGATGAGGGCGCACCGGACGACGGTGACCGGCAGTGACACCGACGACCTAAAATGATCAATGTGTCCGAGCAGCACGCGCAACACGCCCCGAGGTCCCTCATCGTCACGCTCTACGGAGCGTACGGCCGCTTCGTGCCGGGCCCGCTGCCCGTGGCCGAGCTGATCAGACTGCTGGCCGCGGCGGGGGTGGACGCGCCCTCGGTGCGCTCCTCGGTGTCCCGGCTCAAACGGCGCGGTCTGCTGGTGCCGGCCCGCACCGCGCAAGGTGCGGCGGGCTACGGACTCTCCGAGGAGGCACGGCAGTTGCTGGAGGACGGCGACCGCCGCATCTACGCCGGGGCGCCGCCAGAGGACGAGGGCTGGGTGCTCGCCGTGTTCTCGGTGCCGGAGTCGGAGCGCAACAAGCGGCATGTGCTGCGCTCCCGGCTGGCCGGGCTCGGCTTCGGCACGGCGGCGCCCGGGGTGTGGATCGCCCCGGCCCGGCTGTACGAGGAGACCCGGCACACGCTGCGGCGGCTGGGCCTCGACCCGTACGTGGACTTCTTCGTCGGCGAGCACCTGGGGTTCACGGCGACGGCGGAGGCGGTCGGGCGCTGGTGGGACCTGGCGGCCATCGCCAAGGAGCACGAGGCGTTCCTGGACCGGCACGCGCCCGTGCTGCACGCCTGGGAGCAGCGCGCCGGGACTCCGCCCGAGGAGGCCTACCGCGACTATCTGCTCGCGCTGGACTCCTGGCGGCACCTGCCGTACACCGACCCCGGGCTGCCCGCGCGGCTGCTGCCCACCGACTGGCCCGGGGCCCGTTCGGCCGCTGTCTTCCGGGGGCTGCACGAGCGGCTGCGGGATGCGGGCGCGGAGTTCGCCGGGCTCTGACCGCCCGCCCTGCCCGCACGCTTCCCCGCGTCGCCCCGAAACTCAACCGCCCAGGCTCAGGCGGGGCTTGGGCCCGTCGGTGCGGCCGGTCCGGGGGCGGCGGCTGCCCGCGCGGTAGGGCGCGGGCCAGACGGCGGCCTCGCCCGCGTAGCCCTGCTCGGCCGCCGCGTGCAGCGTCCAGTGCGGGTCGTACAGATGCGGGCGGGCCAGTGCGCACAGGTCCGTGCGCCCGGCCAGGATCAGGGAGTTGACGTCGTCCCAGGACGAGATCGCGCCGACCGCGATCACCGGGACGCCCACCTCGTGCCGTATCCGGTCGGCGAACGGCGTCTGGTACGACCGCCCGAACTCGGGCCGCTCCCCCGCCACCACCTGCCCGGTGGAGACGTCGATGGCGTCGGCGCCGTGCTCGGCGAAGGCGCGGGCGATCGCGACGGCCTCCTCGTCCGTCGTGCCGCCCTCGGCCCAGTCGGTGGCGGAGATCCGTACGGTCATGGGCCGTTCCTCCGGCCACACCGCGCGCACCGCGTCGAAGACCTCCAGCGGATAGCGCAGCCGCTTGTCCAGTGAGCCGCCGTAGGCGTCGGTGCGGTGGTTGGTCAGCGGGGAGAGGAAGCCGGAGAGCAGATACCCGTGGGCGCAGTGCAGTTCGAGCAGGTCGAAGCCGGCCCGGGCGGCGCGCGCGGCGGAGGCGGCGAACTGCTCGCGCACATCGGTGAGTTGCGAGCGCGAGAGCTGCCGAGGGACCTGGCTGTCCGGGCGGTACGGCAGCGGGGATGCGGCCGCCAGCGGCCAGTTGCCCTCGGGCAGCGGCTCGTCCATGCCCTCCCACATCAGTCTGGTCGAGCCCTTGCGGCCGCTGTGCCCGAGCTGGACGCCGATGGCGGTGCCCGTCGCCTGCCGGTGCACGAAGCCGGTGATCCGCCGCCAGGCCTCGGCCTGTCCCGCGGTCCACAGGCCCGCGCAGCCCGGGGTGATGCGGCCCTCGGGGCTGACGCACACCATCTCCGTCATCACCAGGCCGGCGCCGCCGAGGGCGCGGGCGCCGAGGTGGACGAGGTGGAAGTCGCCGGGGACGCCGTCGACGGCGGAGTACATGTCCATCGGCGAGACGACGACCCGGTTGCGCAGGGTCAGCCCTCGCAGCCGGAACGGGGTGAACATCGGGGGCGTGCCGGGCGGGCAGCCGAACTCGCGCTCCACGGCCTCGGTGAAGCGGGCGTCGCGCAGCCGCAGGTTGCCGTGGGTGACGCGGCGGCTGCGGGTGAGCAGGTTGAAGGCGAACTGGCGGGGCGGCTGGCCGAGGTACAGGCCGAGGTTCTCGAACCACTCCAGGCTGGCGCGGGCGGCCCGCTGGGTGGAGGCGACGACGGGTTTGCGCTCCGTCTCGTAGGCGGCGAGGGCCTCCTGGAGCGTGGGCCGCTCCTCCAGGCAGGCGGCGAGCGCGAGGGCGTCCTCGACGGCGAGCTTGGTGCCGGAGCCGATGGAGAAGTGCGCGGTGTGGGCGGCGTCGCCGAGCAGGACCAGGTTGCCGTGCGACCAGTGCTCGTTGACGACCGTGCGGAAGGTGGTCCAGGCGGATTTGTTGGACCGCAGCGGGCGGCCGCCGAGCGCGTCGGCGAAGATCTTGGCGCAGCGCTCGACGGACTCCTGCTCGTCCGTCTCCGCGAAGCCGGCCGCCCGCCACACCTCCTCGCGCATCTCGACGATGACGGTGGAGGCGTCGGCCGCGTACGGATAGCCGTGCAGTTGCATCACGCCGTGCTCGGTCTCGGCGATCTCGAAGCGGAAGGCGTCGAAGGGGAAGTCGGCGGCGAGCCAGATGTAGCGGCAGCGGTGGCCGGTCACGTGCGGTCCGAAGGCGTGGGCGTACGCCTCGCGGGTGGTGCTGTGCACTCCGTCGGCCGCGATCACCAGGTCGTACGCCCGGGTGAGCGCGGCGGCGTC
>NZ_BMVJ01000006.1:215320-216960 GCF_014650655.1 Streptomyces anandii JCM 4720 | reverse complement strand
CGGCGCCGGGGTGCGGAAGCGGAGTTCGACGCCGAGCGAGCGGCAGCGCTCGTGCAGGATCTCCAGGAGCCTGCGCCGGCCGAGGGCGGCGAAGCCGTGGCCGCCGGAGGTGTGCCGGGTGCCGCGGTGCACGATGTCGATGTCGTCCCAGCGCACGAAGTCCCGTTGCATCGCCTCGTACACGACCGGGTCGGCGTGCTCGATCCCGCCGAGCGTCTCGTCGGAGAGCACCACGCCGAACCCGAAGGTGTCGTCCGGTGCGTTGCGCTCGAAGACGGTGATCTCGCGGGCCGGACCGAGCCGTTTGAGCAGGGCGGCCGCGTACAGGCCGCCGGGGCCGCCGCCTATGATCGCCACGCGCATCCGGAGGTCACCTCCCCTGCCACTTCGGCGGGCGCTTCTCGGTGAAGGCCGCGTGGAACTCGGCGTAGTCCTCGCCGTTCATCAGCAGGGCCTGGGTGGCGGCGTCCAGTTCGACGGCGGCCGACAGCGGCATGTCCAGCTCGGCGGTGAGCAGGGCCTTGGTCTGGGCGTGCGCGAGGGCGGGGCCGTCGGCCAGGCGGCGGGCCAGGTCCCGGGCGGCCTCGTCGGCGCGGCCCTCGTCGGTGAGCAGGCTGATCAGGCCGATCCGCTCCGCCTCGGGCGCCCGCACCGGCTCGCCCAGCATCAGCAGCCGGGTGGCGTGGCCGAGGCCGACCACCCGGGGCAGCAGATAGGCGGCGCCCATGTCGCCGCCGGACAGGCCGACCCGGGTGAAGAGGAACGCGAAGCGGGCGCTGGGGTCCGCCACCCGGAAGTCGGCGGCGAGCGCGAGCACGGCCCCGGCGCCCGCGGCGACTCCGTGCACCGCGGCGATCACCGGGAAGGGGCACTCGCGTACGGCCCTGACGACCTGGCCGGTCATCCGGTTGAAATCCAGCAGTTCGGCGGTGTCCATGCTCAGGGTGGCGCCGATGATCTCGTCGACGTCGCCGCCCGAGCAGAAGCCCCGGCCCTCGCCGGCCAGCACCAGCGCGCGCACGGCCCGCTCACGGGACAGCTCGGCGAGGAGGTCGCGCAGGTCGGCGTAGGCGCCGAAGGTGAGCGCGTTGAGCTTGTCGGGGCGGGCGAGGGTGACGGTGGCGACGCCGTCGTCGAGATCGAGGCGCAGGTGCCGCCAGGGGGAGGTGCGGGCGGCGGAGCCGGTGAAGGGACTCATGACGTACGGCCTCCTCGGGGGACTGCCTCTGCCGGTGCCTCGCCGGCCCGCCGGGCTCCGACCCGGACCCGCCGGCCGACTCTGCTCTGCTCTGCTCTGCTCTGCTCCCGAAGCTATCACCTGTTCGTGACTGTCGTCACGAGTGCGCGATAGAGGCCGTGACAATGTGGCCGGTACCCGCCGGTACCCGTCGCTTCGTCACGGCTCGTCAATAGCGCGGTAACGAGCGGAGCGGGCAGGGGAAAGGCGCCGTTTCCCCGGGTAGGCCCTCCCCTGCCGGGGCCCGGGTGGCCGCGGGCGGAGGCCACCGAATCCCTCGGAGAACGGCACCCGTACCATTCCTGAGACCGAAAGCAGGACAGCCTGATGGCCGCCACTGGGACGCCCTGCGCCATGAACGGACACACCTTGCACGAAGCCCCCTCTGCCTCCTGGCGCGTCG
>NZ_BMVJ01000006.1:204340-215295 GCF_014650655.1 Streptomyces anandii JCM 4720 | reverse complement strand
CGCTGCCGCACACGGCGGCCGCCGTGCCGGTGGCCCGCGCCCTGGTGCGCACGGCGCTGGCCGGTCTCGAGCACCCGGCCGACAGCGACACGGCCGAACTGCTCACGGCGGAGCTGGTCGCGAACGCGGTGGAGCACACGGTGGACGCGGGCCCCATAGAGCTGGTCGTGGAGCTGCTGCCGGGCGGCTGTCAGGTCGAGGTGCACGATCCGGACCCGGCCCCGCCGGGCGCGCTGACCCGGCCGGGCCTGACCGCTCCGGACCCCTGGCAGGAGCACGGGCGCGGGCTGCTGCTGATCCGCGCGCTCAGCTCGTCCTGCGGGCACCGCCCGACCGGGTCGGGCAAGGCGGTGTGGTTCAGGCTGTCGGCGCTCCCGCCCCGGCTGAGTCCTGCGTGACGCGGTCCTCGGTCACGGCCGGCGCGGTGACCCCGGCGGACGCGGTGACCGCGGCGGTCGCGGTGCGGGCCGCGAGGCGGGAGTTGCGGCGCCCGTAGAGGACGTAGAGCAGCAGGCCGGCGGCGAGGAAGGCCACGAACTGGATCCAGGTCGCCCATCCCGTCTCGTACATGAGGTAGAGGCAGCAGGCGACGCCGAGCAGCGGGACCAAGGGGTAGAACGGCACCCGGAAGCTGCGGCCGAGGCCGGGCTCGCGGCGGCGCAGGGCGATGACGGCGACGTTGACGGCGGCCATGGTGGCCAGCGTGCCGATGGTGCAGAGGTTGACCACGGCGTCCAGCGAGGCGAAGGCCGCGGGGAGCGCGAAGACGATCCCGACGATCAGCGTGCCCGCGACCGGCGTCGAGGTCTTCGGGGAGACCTTCTCGAAGACGCGCGGGACCAGTCCGTCGCGGGACATCGACATCAGGATGCGGGTCTGGCCGTACATCACGGCGAGCACCACGGACGCGATGGCGACGACCGCCCCGAAGGCGATGACCGCGCCGCCGACGGAGGAGCCGGTCACCGCGTTGACGACGTAGGACAGCGCGGCGGGCCGGCCCGCGACCCCCTTGCCGCCGATGGCGCCGATCGCGGCGAGCGCGACCGCGCAGTACAGCAGGGTGACCAGGCCGATGCAGACGAGGATGGCCACGGGGATGTCCCGGCGCGGGTTCTTCGCCTCCTCACCGGCGGTGGTGATCGCGTCGAAGCCGATGTACGAGAAGAAGGCCGCCGTGGTGCCCGCGCCGATGCCGCCGAGGCCGGCCGGGGAGAACGGCGTGAGGTGGCCGTGCTCGAAGGCGGTGAAGCCGATGGCGCAGAAGGCCACGAGGATGGCGAGCTTGAGGACCGCCATCGCGGCCGTCGCGCGGGCGCTCTCGCGCACCCCGCGCACCAGCAGCACCGAGGCCAGGGCGATGACGATCACGGCGGGGAGGTTGACGATGCCGCCGTCGCCGGGGCCCGCGGACAGGGCTGCCGGGAGCTGGAGGCCGGTGAGGCTGTGCAGCAGTTCGTTGACGTACTGGCTCCAGCCGACCGCGACCGCCGAGACGGACACGCCGTACTCCAGCAGCAGGCACCAGCCGACCAGGAAGGCCGTGGTCTCGCCGAGACCGGCGTAGGCGAAGGAGTACGAGGAGCCGGAGACCGGGATCGCGCCGCCCAGCTCCGCGAAGGCGAAGGCGGTGAGCACGCAGGTGATAGCGGCGAGGACGAAGGAGACGACGACGGCCGGGCCGGCCTGGGCCACCGAGTCGGACAGACCGACGAAGATGCCGGTGCCGACGATCGCGCCGACGCCGAAGCAGACCAGCTGGAACAGGCCCATGGTGCGCTTGAGGCCGTGGCCCGCGCGGTCGGCGCCGGATTCGGCGAGCAGCAGCCGGGGGGACTTGATGCGGGGAGCGGGCATGCGGGGTGGTGCTCGTTTCTCGGGTGGTGCGGGTGCGACGGGGTGGGTCGCGCGACGGCGGCGGAATGGGTGGTTCCGGGCCGTTCGCAAGGATACGTGGTGAAGGGGTACGGAGTCAGGCGAGCGTGGCGACCATGATCGCCTTGATGGTGTGCAGCCGGTTCTCGGCCTCGTCGAAGACGACCGAGTGCGGCGACTCGAACACCTCGTCGGTCACCTCGAGCGAGGTCAGGCCGTGCCGCTCGTGGATCTCGCGGCCGACCTTGGTGCCGAGGTCGTGGAAGGCCGGCAGGCAGTGCAGGAACCTCACGTCCGGGTTGCCGGTGGCGCGGAGCACGTCCATGGTCACGGCGTACGGGGCGAGGGCGTCGATGCGCTCGTCCCAGACCTCCTTGGGCTCCCCCATGGAGACCCAGACGTCGGTGGCGACGAAGTCGGCGCCGCGCACGCCGTCCTCCAGTGCCTCGGTGAGGGTGATGCGCGCGCCGCTGGCGGCGGCGAGCTCGCGCGCCCGGTCGACGATCTCCTGGGCGGGCCAGTAGGTCTTGGGCGCGACCAGGCGCACGTCCATGCCGAGCAGGGCGCCGGTGACGAGGTAGGAGTTGCCCATGTTGAAGCGGGCGTCGCCGAGGTAGGCGAAGGCGGTCTCGTGCAGCGGCTTGGCAGTGTGCTCGGTCATGGTGAGCACGTCGGCGAGCATCTGGGTGGGGTGCCAGTCGTCGGTGAGGCCGTTGTAGACGGGGACGCCCGCGTGCGCGGCCAGTTCCTCGACGGCCGCCTGACTGTCGCCCCGGTACTCGATCGCGTCGAACATGCGGCCGAGGACGCGGGCGGTGTCCCGGACCGACTCCTTGTGCCCGATCTGCGAGCCCGAGGGGTCGAGGTACGTCGTCGAGGCGCCCTGGTCGGCGGCGGCGACCTCGAACGCGCAGCGGGTGCGGGTCGAGGTCTTCTCGAAGATCAGCGCGATGTTCCTGCCGGTCAGGTACCGCGTCTCGGTCCCGGCCTTCTTGGCGGCCTTCAGCTCGGCGGCCAGCTCGACCAGACCGCGGAACTCCTCCCCGGTGAAGTCCAGCTCCTTGAGGAAGTGGCGGCCGGCGAGTGCGGTCGGGACTGTCGCCATGAGGGCGCTCCAGGGGTCGGGTGAGGACAGGGACTCGGTGACTATGGAATTCTATACGACTCCTAGAATTAGTATGCGATCACCGGTTCACCACCGTGAGGCGTCCCGCTCACCGCCGCACGGCACCACGCCGCACCGGTTCACCGCCACACGGCGTCCCGCTCCACCGGGCAGCTCATGCAGCGCGGGCCGCCCCTGCCCCGGCCCAGCTCGCTGCCGGGGATCTCGATCACCTCGATGCCCTGTTTGCGCAGATGGGTGTTGGTGGTGGAGTTGCGCTCGTAGGCGACGACGACGCCCGGCTCGACGGCGAGGACGTTGCAGCCGTCGTCCCACTGCTCGCGCTCGGCCGCGTGCACGTCCTGGGTGGCGGTCAGCACGCGGATCTCGTCCAGGCCGAGCGCGGCGGCGATCGCGCGGTGCATGTGCTCCGGCGGATGGTCGGTGACCTTGAGCTCCTTGTCGCCCCCGCCCGGTTCGATGGTGTAGGAGCGGAGCATGCCGAGACCGGCGTACTGGGTGAAGGTGTCGCCGTCGACCATGGTCATCACGGTGTCGAGGTGCATGAAGGCGCGCCGCTTCGGCATGTCGAGCGCGACGATCGTGCGCGCCGAGCCGGCGGCGAACAGCTTGTGGGCGAGCATCTCGACGGCCTGGGGCGTGGTGCGCTCGCTCATGCCGATGAGCACCGCGCCGTTGCCGATGACCAGCACGTCGCCGCCCTCGATGGTGGAGGGGTAGTCGGCCTGGCCCTCGGACCAGACATGGAAGCCCTGGCCGCGGAAGAGCGGGTGGTAGCGGTAGATGGCCTCGAAGTGCACGGTCTCGCGCTGCCGGGCGGGCCAGCGCATCGCGTTGATGGAGACCCCGTCGTATATCCAGGCGGAGGTGTCCCGGGTGAAGAGGTGGTTGGGCAGCGGGCCCAGCAGGAAGTCGTCGAGGTCCATGACGTGGAACCGCACGGACGTGGGCTCCGCGTACCCCTGGAGGAACTCGCGCTTGGTCATGCCGCCGACCAGGGCCTCGGCCAGTTCGGCGGCGTTCAGGGTCTCGAAGGCGGCGCGGAGGTGGTCGGTGGCGAGCGGGCCGTACTCCTTCTCGTCGAAGACGCGGTCCAGGACGAGCGACCGCGCCGACGGGATCTCCATCGTCTCGGTCAGCAGGTCGCCGAAGAGGTGCACGGCGACCCCGCGGTCGCGCAGCGCGTCGGCGAACCCGTCGTGCTCGGCGCGCGCCCGGCGCACCCACAGCACGTCGTCGAACAGGAGGGCGTCCTTGTTGCTGGGGGTGAGCCTTTTGAGCTCGAGATCGGGCCGGTGCAGGATGACGCGGCGCAGCCGCCCGGCCTCGGAGTCGACATGGAATCCCATGCCTCCATCCTGACCATCGAGGACCGTCTTCACCCTCCGCTTGTTCGTTTCCGCACCTTCTTGTTTTCGTCCCCTTGACGACAAGCGACGCTCAAGCTTATCGTCTCAATGACGAGAACCGATGGGAAGAGACAGCGAGGGGGCAGGCCATGGCCGACATCACCAGACGCCCCGGATGGCGTCATCTGCGCAGCGCGCCGACCGCGCACATCCGGCACCACCGCTCCGGCAGGCTGGTGCACGACGGGACCGGACTCAGCTTCCGGTTCCGCGCGCTGACCGCGGCGCTCTCCGAAGTGCCGGTCGACGACCGCGAGCTGGCCATGACCTTCCACGCCCGTACGGCGGACTTCCAGGACGTGACGGTCCAGGCGACCGTCACCTACCGGATCGGCGATCCCGCGCTCGCCGCGGCCCGCCTGGACTTCTCGATCGACCCCGATACGGGGGTGTGGCGCGGGGCGCCCCTGGAGCAGCTGGGCACGCTCATGACGGAGCCGGCCCAGGAGCACGCGCTGGCGGTCCTCGCCCGGATGCCGCTGTCGGCCGCGCTGGTGGACGGGGTGAGCGCGGTGCGCGAGCGCGTCGCGGCGGGGCTGGCCGCCGAGCCGCGGCTGCCCGCCACCGGCATCGAGGTGGTGGCCGTACGGGTGGTCGCGCTGCGGCCCGAGCCCGAGGTCGAGCGCGCCCTGCGCACCCCCGCCCGCGAGCAGATCCAGCAGGAGGCCGACCGGGCGACGTACGAACGCCGGGCCGTGGCGGTGGAACGGGAGCGGACCATCGCCGAGAACGAACTGGCGAGCCGGATCGAACTCGCCCGCCGCGAGGAGCAGTTGGTCGAACAGCGCGGCACCAACGCCCGGCGCGAGGCCGAGGAGCAGGCGGCGGCCGACGCGGTACGCGCCGAGGCGGAGGCCGCTCGGACGGTACGGCTGGCCGAGGCGGAGGCGGCGCGGACGGAGCGGCTCGCGGATGCGGAGGCCACTCGGACGGAGCGGCTCGGGCGGGCGGCGGCCGTCGAGGCGCGCGAGGTGGGCGCGGCGCGGGCCGAGGCCCGGGCGGCGTGGCTGCGGGTGCACGCCGAGGTGGACGTGGCGACGCTGCACGCCCTGACCGGGTCCCGGCTGGCCGAGAACCTGCCGCGCATCGACAGCCTCACGGTCTCGCCGGACGTGCTGACGGGGCTGCTGGCGAAACTGGGCAGCGGCACCGCCGGAGCCGTCGGCACCGGCACCCGCACCGCCGAGGGCGACGGCGGCTTCGCCGGGGCGCGGGGATGACGCTCGCGCCGCGCGCCGTGCTCGTCCACCGCACCACGGAGTACGAGGAGTTGGTGGCCCGCCACGGCACGCACGGGCAGGCCGCCTTCTTCCTCTCCTCCCGGGGCCGCGACATCGCCGAGGTCGCCGAACGGCACCGGCGGGCCCGGCGGGCGCTGGCCGAGGTGACGGCGGCGGTTCCGCCGGCCTGGCGGCAGGCGCGGGTGGAGCGGGCCGACCTGGACCGGTTCCTGTTCGCGCCCGAGGACGTGGTGGTCGTGGTGGGCCAGGACGGACTGGTGGCCAACGTCGCCAAGTACCTGGCGGGACAGCCGGTCGTCGGCATCGACACCGACCCGGGGCGCAATCCGGGGGTGCTGGTGCGGCACCGGCCCGGGGACGCGGCCGCCCTGCTGGCCTCGGTGTCCGCTCGGGGCACCGGGACCGAGGAGCGCACGATGGTCGAGGCCGTCTCCGACGACACCCAGCGGCTCGTCGCCCTCAACGAGATCTACCTGGGCGCACCCGGTCACCAGACCGCCAGATACCGCCTGGCCCTCGAGGACGACGGGGGTGTCGTCGAGGCCCAGGCCTCCTCCGGGGTGCTGGTCGGCACCGGCACGGGGGCCACCGGGTGGCTGCGCTCGGTCTGGCAGGAGCGGGGCAGCGGCCTGACGCTCCCCCGCCCCACCGAGGACCGCCTGCTGTGGTTCGTCCGCGAGGCCTGGCCCTCGCCGGCCACCGGCACGTCCATGGTGGCCGGCGAGCTGCCGTCGCCCCGGTCCCTGTCCCTCACCGTCGAGTCCGAACGCCTGATCGCCTTCGGCGACGGCATGGAGACCGACGCGGTGGAACTGACCTGGGGCCAGAGCGTCCGGGTGGGGGTGTGCGGGGAGCGGCTGCGGCTGGTGGGGTGAGGGGGCCCTCGGCCCACGCCGCCCCGGTTCCGCTCGCCCCGGCCCCACCGCCCCGGTTCCGCTCGCCCGCGCCCCCGCCGCCCCCGTGGGCCCACGGCACCGGACCGGCGCCGTGGGTCCTGCGGTTCACAACCGCGGGTCCACCGGCTCCGACTCCAGGGCCAGGACGGCGAAGACCGCCTCGTGGACCCGCCACAGCGGTTCGCCGTCGGCCAGCCGGTCGAGGGCCTCGAGGCCGAGGGCGTACTCGCGGATCGCGAGCGAGCGCTTGTGGTTGAGGAAGCGCTGCCGCAGGCGGGCGAGGTTGTCCGGGCGGGTGTACTCGGGACCGTAGATGATCCGCAGGTACTCGCGGCCGCGGCACTTGACGCCCGGCTGGACCAGCCTGCCCTGCTCACCGCGGACCAGGGCCCCGAGCGGCTTGACGACCATGCCCTCGCCGCCGCGGCCGGTCATCTCCAGCCACCAGTCGACCCCGGCGCGCACCGACTCCGGGTCGGCCGTGTCGACGTACAGCCGCCGTGTGGTCTGCAGCAGTCCTGTCGCGTCGTGCTCCACGAGGCGGTCGAGCAGGGCGAGTTGCTCGTCGTGGGGCAGGGCGGCCAGGCTGCGTCCCTGGACCGCCAGGATCTGGAACGGCGCGAGGCGCACCCCGTCCAGACCCTCGGTGGTCCAGCAGTAGCGGCGGTACGCGGCCGTGAACGCGGCGGCGTCCGAGGCGCGTTCACGCTGGCGCTCCAGCAGGCCGCCGACGTCGACGCCACGGGCGGCGGCGCCCTCGAGCGCGGCCAGCGCGCCGGGGAACACCGCCGAGGAGGCCGCGCCGACCGCCGCGTACTGCGACCGCAGCAGCCCGCCGGCCTTGAGCGACCACGGCATCAACTCGGCGTCCAGCAGCAGCCAGTCGGTGCCGAGCTCCGTCCACAGTCCGGCCTCGCTCATGGCCGTGCGCAGTCGGCCGAGGATCTCCTCCGTGACCGCGGGGTCGTCGAAGAAGGGCCGGCCGGTGCGGGTGTAGAGGGAGCCGGAGGGGCCGTCGACACCGAAGCGTGCGCGCGCCGCCTCCGCGTCCCGGCACACCAGGGCCACCGCCCGCGAGCCCATGTGCTTCTCCTCGCACACCACTCGCGCGACGCCGTCCTCCCGGTACTGCGCGAACGCCTCCTCCGGGTGCTCCAGGTAGCCCTCGGCCTTCGAGGTCGCGGCCGGCGCCATCGTGGGAGGCAGGTACGGCAGCAGCCGCGGGTCGACGGCGAAGCGGCTCATGACCTCCAGGGCCGCCGCCGCGTTCTCCTCGCGCACCGACACCCGGCCGGCGTGCCGGGTCTCCACCACCCTGCGGCCGTGCACGTCACCGAGGTCCAGCGGTCGGCCGTCGTTCCCGCCCGGGGCCTCGGTGCGCAGCGGCCTGGCCGGCTCGTACCAGACCTTCTCGGCGGGTACGTCGACCAGTTCGCGCTCCGGCCAGCGCAGCGCGGTCAGCTTGCCGCCGAACACCGCGCCGGTGTCAAGGCAGATGGTGTTGTTGAGCCAGGTGGCCTCCGGCACCGGGGTGTGGCCGTAGACCACGGCCGCCCGGCCCCGGTAGTCCTCGGCCCAGGGGTAGCGCACCGGCAGGCCGAACTCGTCGGTCTCGCCGGTGGTGTCGCCGTAGAGCGCGTGCGAGCGCACCCGTCCGGAGGTACGGCCGTGGTACTTCTCCGGCAGGCCCGCGTGGCAGACGACCAGACGGCCGCCGTCGAGGACGTAGTGGCTGACCAGTCCGTCGATGAACTCCCGTACCTCGCGCCGGAACTCCTCTCCCTCGCCGTCCATCTGCGCGACGGTCTCGGCGAGTCCGTGGGTGAGCTGCACCTTGCGGCCCTTGAGATGGCGGCCGTACTTGTTCTCGTGGTTGCCCGGCACGCACAGCGCGTGTCCGGACTTGACCATGCCCATCACGCGGCGCAGCACGCCCGGGCTGTCCGGGCCGCGGTCGACCAGGTCGCCGACGAAGACCGCCGTACGGCCCTCGGGGTGGACGCCGTCGGTGTAGCCCAGCTTGCCCAGCAGCGCCTCGAGTTCGGCGGCGCAGCCGTGGACGTCGCCGATGATGTCGAAGGGGCCGGTGAGGTGGGTGAGGTCGTTGAAGCGCTTCTCGGTGACGACCGTGGCGCCCTCGATCTCCTCCACGCCTCGCAGCACGTGCACCTTGCGGAAGCCCTCGCGCTCCAGGTGGCGCAGGGAGCGGCGCAGCTCGCGGATGTGCCGCTGGATCACCCGGCGGGGCATGTCGGCGCGGTCGGTGCGGGCAGCGTTGCGCTCGGCGCAGACCTCCTCGGGCACGTCGAGCACGACGGCTATGGGCAGCACGTCGTGCTTCCTGGCCAGGTCGATCAGCTGCCGGCGGGCGTCCTGCTGCACGCTGGTGGCGTCGACGACCGTGCGGCGGCCGGCCGCCAGGCGCTTGCCGGCGATGTAGTGCAGGACGTCGAACGCGTCACGGGTGGCGCTCTGGTCGTTCTCGTCGTCGCTGACCAGGCCGCGGCAGAAGTCGGAGGAGATGACCTCGGTCGGCTCGAAGTGGCGGCGGGCGAAGGTGGACTTGCCCGAGCCGGAGGCACCGACGAGGACCACGAGGGAGAGGTCGGTGACGGGGAGGACGCGGCCCTGGGGCCGCGCGGTCCCGCTGGTGGTGGTCGTCATGCGGCCTTCGCCTCCTTCGCTGTCGTGGTGGCCGCTGCGGCCGTGAACACGGCCATCTGGGTGGGCGGGCCGACCTCCGGGTCCTCGGGGCCGACGGCCTCGAACCGCACGACGTAGCCGTGCCGTTCGGCCACCTGCCCGGCCCAGGCACGGAACTCCTCCCGGGTCCACTCGAACCGGTGGTCGCCGTGCCGGACATGACCGGCGGGCAGGCTCTCCCAGCGCACGTTGTACTCGACGTTCGGGGTCGTCACGACGACCGTGCGGGGGCGGGCCGCGCCGAACACCGCGTACTCCAGGGCGGGCAGCCGCGGCAGGTCGAGGTGCTCGATCACCTCGCTGAGCACGGCGGCGTCGTAGCCCTTGAGCCGCTTGTCGGTGTAGACGAGCGAGCCCTGCCGGAGTTCGACGCGGGCGGCCTGCCGCTCCCCCATGCGGTCCAGCTTGAGCCGCCGGGCCGCGATGGTGAGGGCGCGCACCGACACGTCGACCCCGACGATCTCGGTGAAGCGCACGTCCTTCAGCAGGGCCTGCACCAACTGCCCCTGCCCGCAGCCGAGGTCGAGCACGCGGGCCGCGCCGGACTCCTGGAGCGCGGCGACGATCGCCTCCCTGCGCCGCACCGCGAGCGGCGTGGGCTTCTCCTCGGTCTCGCTCTCGGCCGCGACCGCGTTGTCGATCTCCTCGACCTCGCTGTCGTCGGCCTCGGCCAGCCGCACCAGTTCCAGACGCTCCAGCGCCTGCCGGGTCAGCGACCAGCGGCGCGAGAGGTAGCGGCTGGTGATCAGCTTCTGCTCCGGATGCTCGGGCAGCCAGCCCTCGCCCGCCCGCAGCAGCTTGTCGACCTCGTCGGAGGAGACCCAGTAGTGCTTGGCGTCGTCGAGGACGGGGAGCAGGACGTAGAGGTGGCGCAGGGCCTGAGCGAGGGTCACCGTCTCCGAGTCCAGCACCAGGCGCACGTACCTCGAGTCGCCCCACTCCGGGAACTCGGTGTCCAGCCCCACGGGTTCGGCGGTGACGCGCCAGCCGAGCGGCTCGAAGAGACGGTGCACGAGGGCGGGACCGCCGCGGGCGGGCAGCGCGGGCACCTCGATGTGCAACGGGCGTGTCTGCCCCGGCAGTTCGGGGCGTGCGGCGCACACCCCGCGCATGGCGCTGGAGAAGACGCTGCCGAGCGCCACGGCGAGCAGCGAGGAGGCCGCGTAGGGGCGGTCGTTGACGTACTGCGCGAGCGCCGCGTCGGGGGCGCCGCCGCGGCCCTTGCCCTTGCCGCGCCGGACCAGCGCCACCGTGTCGACCTCCAGCAGCAGCGCGGCCGTGCAGCGGTCGGTGCCCGCTTCGGGGTAGAGCACGTGCGCGCGGCCGTGGGAGGTGGAGAACGCCTGCGCCTTGCCGGGGTGTTTGTGCAGCAGGAATCCGAGGTCGGTGGCGGGGCGTTCGGGCGTGCCGGTGGTGGTGACGGTCAGGAACATGCGGAGGGCCTCTCCGGCTGGACGGTCGGTCGATGCGGTGCCGCTCACCTTGGCATACGGCCGCGAGCGGCGCCTTTGTTTATTCCGCTGGTTGCTCCGCTGTCTGTTCCGCCGCTGTCCGGCGTCTGTTCCATGTGCCCGTTCCGTGTCCCCGGTGGGGCCGTTCGTCGTTGTCAGGGCACAGAAGGCGGGGAAGACCGAGATCGCCTGGGAGGCGTGAGTGGTGGAGAGGGTCGAGTGGTTGCCGCGCGAGGAGTGGGTGAGGACGCAGC
>NZ_BMVJ01000006.1:203155-204319 GCF_014650655.1 Streptomyces anandii JCM 4720 | reverse complement strand
CGCAGGCGTTGCTCGCCGCGTGCGTGGTGGTGCTGGACGGCGCGGGCCGTGTGCTGCTCCTGCGGTACGGGCCCGGGCAGCCGGGTGCCGGTCAGTGGTGGCTGCCCGGCGGGATGCTCGACCACGGGGAGGACCCGTGGACGGCGGCCCGGCGGGAGATGCGCGAGGAGACCGCCATCGAGCTCGGGCCGCTGCCGCGGCTGATCGGCGTCGACCACCGCGTGGACGTGCTGGGCACCGGCCCGGTCCTCGACTGCTTCTTCCACGGCGGCACGCTGTCCGCGGGGGTGCGGCCGGCCGTACGGCTGAGCCCCGAGCACGACCGCTACGGCTGGTTCGCGCTCACCGAGCTGTCCGGCACCCGGCTCGCCGCGCCGCTGCCCACCCTCACCGCCCTGCACACGGCGGCGGTGAGCGGCACGGTGGTGTGCCTGCGGGAGGGTGTGCCGTGGGGTGACGGGGATCCCGCCCGGCCGGGCTCGGCCCGGCTCGGCTCAGCCCAGCTCGGCTTCCGGTAACGCCTCGTCGCGGGCCGCGAGTCTGCGCAGCATCTCGCGGACCCGGTCCCGGGACTCGTCCGCCGCGTCGATCGCCTCCATGCACTGCCAGTACGTGGCCTCGTCGGCGGCGGTGCTGGCGATGCCGAGGAGGGCGATGCCCACCTCGCCGAGCAGCGCGTGCAGGCACAGCAAGGCGCGGTGGGCATCGTCCAGTTCGGTGAGCTGGGCCGCGAGTAACTCGTCCGGGTCGAGGTCGGGGGCGTCCAGCACCCCGCAGCCCCGGCCCGCCAGCTCGGTCAACCCCAGGGCCTCACCACGCAGTTCGGGTGGCCCGGAGACGGCGAGGCGGCTGCCGATCGCCTGGGCCAGCGACTGCGCCTGCCAGACCTCCGCCAGGATGCCAGGGGCCTCGCCGCTCCCCGCCAGGGCACGCCTGCTCGCCAGGATGAGCCGCACCGCGTCCATGCGCTGCCCCCGTCCGTCCCGACGTGCTCACCACACGTCCGCCCGCACTCCATCAGTCCACTACCCAGAGTGAAGCCGCTTGAGACGAAAAGCCAGAGGAAGACGGAAATCTGCGGACAACAAATCGGTTTCGTCCCGCCTGTTGACTCCGTAGAGTGATACCGGAGTGGTCAGTTCCCCTCGGGCGCCGGGCGCTCCC
>NZ_BMVJ01000006.1:194806-203121 GCF_014650655.1 Streptomyces anandii JCM 4720 | reverse complement strand
CCGGTGCGGGGAACCTGTGCTCGTTGCGTTCGATCTTCGCGGCGAGCGCCGCGAGCGGGTCGACGCCGAGCACCCCGCAGAGCTGGAGGAGGTAGGCGAGGACGTCCGCGACCTCGTCCCGTACGCGGTGGGCGGTCTCCGGGTGGGCCATGACGCGGGCCGACTCCTCGGGGGTCAGCCACTGGAAGATCTCGAGCAGTTCGGACGCCTCCACGCTCAGCGCGGACACCAGGTTCTTCGGGGTGTGGTACGGCTCCCAGTGCCGCGCGGCCGCGAACTCGGCGAGGCGGCGCTGGAGGGCAGGGAGGTCAGGGCGTTCGGTCACGGGGACAGGTCTACCACCCGCGCCTCGGGCACCTCGCCCGCCCAGGAGGCGTCGCTGACCGCAGCCGTGAGGCGGATGTGCCCGCGCTCGCACATGCGCGCCGCCAGCCGCAGCAGCCCGGCGCGCTGGCTCGGGTCCAGCCCCCGGTCGAGGCCGTCCGCGAGCACCGTCAGCGTCTGCAGGGCCGCGGGCACCTCGCCGGCCGGGTCGACCTCCAGGACACCCGGCCCGGTCAGCAGCACCAGGGCCAGCGCGGTGTACCGCAACTCGCCGTCGCCCAGCCGCTCGAAGCCGGTGCGCGTACCGTCCCCGCGGTCCAGCACCGCCCGCAGCATGCCCTCGCCCACGGGTTCCGCGAGCACGTCCGCCACCGCACCGGCGCATCCGGCGCGCACGGTCTCGACGAGCAGCCCGTGCCGCCGCCCGCACTCGGTGCGCGTGCGCCACAGGACGTCGGCGAGGTTGTCGCACCCTCGCAGCAGCCGTCCCGTACCGGCCGGTGTCGGCACCCGCATGCTGCCGGTGCGCGGATCACAGGCGAACACCGACCGCAGGGCGACCACCATCTGCTCGGCGGCGGCGAGGACGCGCCGCTGCCCGTCGGTCTTCCCCGCCACCCGCAGGGGCAGCAGCGCGGTGCCGAGCCGGTCGTCGGGCAGGGGCGCCCGGGTGACCGGCGAGGAGCCGCCAGTGTGCCAGGCCGCCTGGACGGCCCGGCGGCCGGGGTCGCGCAGCGCGGTCTCCAGCAGGACGAGCGGCCCGGCGGCCAGCCGCTCCCCCACGACGCGGAGTTCGGGCTCGGCCTGTACGGCGACGTCGAGGCTCACCGGGCCCTCGGGGCCGTCCGCCGTACAGCCGATGCGGAAGCCGCGGCGGCGCTGGGCGTCGGGCCGGGCGCGCTCGGGCACGCAGCCGGCCGGATCGGGGAAGACCTCACCGAGGCCGGCCCCGCCGCCGAGCCGGGCGAGCGCCTCGTACGCGCGCAGCGCACTGCTCTTGCCGCAGCCGCTCGGTCCGGTGAGGAGGGTGAGCGGCCCGAGCGGTACGCGGGTGCGGCGGTGCCCGGCGAAGGCGGACAGCCGCAACTCGGTGAGGCGGGCCCGGTCGGGACGGCCGAGACCGCCGGAGCTGTCCGGGCGGCCGGGGGCGTGGTCCTCGGGCCGGGCGGCGGCGAGGGTGTGGAAGGCGGGCATGCCAGGACGGTAGGACGCGGCCGTGCGGCCGAACCGTTACGCCCGCGCGGCCTTCCTACGATCGGGGGAGGCGCCGGGGTCACACCCCCGGCACCCGCCGTGAGGTTCACGCCCCGGTGACGGCCGCGCCCTCCATGAGCCCGCTGACCTCGGTGCCGGGCGGCGTCAGCAGGAAGACGTTGCGGTCCACCCGGTGCATGCCGCTGCCCAGGCCGAAGACGACGCCGGTGGCGAAGTCCAGGACCCGCTTGGCGACCTCGTTCTCGGCGCCCGTGAGGTCGAGCAGGACGGGCGCGCCCGCCATCACCGTCTCGGCGACGTCGCGGGCGTCCGCGAACACGTTGATCCGCAGGACGACGAACCGGCGCCGGGTCTCGGTCTCCGCGTCGGGCAACGCGCGGTGGTCCACCGCGGACGGCCAGGCGTCCCGGCCCCGCAACGGAACGACCTGGGCGAGCCCTTCCCACTGTTCATCGGTGACGTCGTGGCTGTTCACCGGCTCCCCCTGACCTGACTCTCACTCATCGGCTGCACCAGCCAATTCTTAACCGAGGTCACCCGTTCGGCCCAACAGCGACACGGGCGGCGACGGCACGTCTCCGCGCGGGACGATTTTCTGTTATGCCAATTGACACAACATCACCCCGGCTTCTACGGTCCTGCCATGTCCGAGACACGAGGGCGGGGCCGACCGCGCAAGGACCCTCAGAAACTGGCCCGTTGGACACCGCCGGAGGGCTGGTCGCGGCTGGTCGCGTGGGTCTCGCCGGAGGAGAAGAAGGCGCTCAAGCACGTCGCCGTGGAGGCCGAGGTGTCGGTCGCCGATCTGGTGCGTTCGCTGGCCGGCGGGCTCGCGGCCGGGGTGATCGACGCGGAGGAGCTCATACGCCAGGTCAGGAAGGGAACGCAGGTCATGGAGAAGATTCCCACGCTGTTCGAACGGGACGACCGCTTCCGGGTCGTCGACCGGCCCCGCGCCGAGTGCGCCTGGGTGTTCGAGGGCGAAGGGACCCCGACCGAGAAGCTGGACGGCACCAACGTCCGGCTCACCGTGCGTTCCGGGCAGGTCGTACGGGTGGAGAAGCGCCGCAATCCCAGCAAGGCGCAGAAGCTCCGGGGCGTCGTCGACGGCTGGTACGTCGACACGGACGAGCACGCGGCCGACGACAAGTGGATCCTCGCCGCCGCCGGCAACACCGACGTGTCCGCCTGGCCGGACGGCGAGCACCCCTGCGAGGCGCTCGGCCCGCGCATCCAGGGCAACCCGCTGGCCCTGGACGACCACCTGTGCGTGCCGTTCAACCTGGAGGTCCCGGTCTACGGTGACGTACCCCGCACCTACACCGGACTGCGCGACTGCCTCGCCGCCCTGGAGAGCCGCTACGCCCCCGGCCACCTGGCCGAGGGAATCGTCTTCCACCACCCCGACGGCCGCCGAGCCAAGATCAAGCGCAAGGACTTCCCCCGCAGCGCCTGACCGTCCACACCGTCGACTCCGTTCGCCGGCACCGGTCGTCACGTGGTCCCGGGTGGGCGGGACGTCCGGGGCGGGGGTGTAGGGATATCCCTACTGCCCCCGCATGGAGCTTCCTTGGGCGGGGTGGGGTTCTCACACTCCTTCTGGCGTCGTGCCTCCGGGTGCGGCGCCGCCCCCACATCCTCTGCGCCCACAAGGCGAAAGGAAGTCCGTTCCCATGCGGAACCGAATATCCGCCCTGGCGTCGACCGCCGCGCTGGTCACCATGGCCGCCGCGCTCGCGGCGCCGGCGGCCGCGGCTCAACCCGAGCCCCCCGCCCCGCACCCGGCCACCGGCCACGCCGACTCCGGTCACCTCGCCGGACCTTCGGCCTTCAGAGCCGCGCCGTTCACCACGGACCCCTCCCCGTCCGTCCGCGAGCGCGTGGTCGAGCGGGGACGGCGGGCCATCGCCGCGCACACCGAGGCGGCGCACGTGGTGAAGGGCGACGCCTTCACCCAGCGCTCCGTCGTCGTCGACCGGGACGGCTCGGCCGACGTCCGCTACGACCGTACGTACCAGGGACTGCCGGTGTACGGCGGCGACGTCGTCGTGCATCTGCGCCCCGACGGCTCGTACACGGGCCTCACCGTGGCGTCCTCCGTGCCGCGGAACTCCGCCGGCCTCTCCGTCACCGCGCGCGTCTCGCCGGCGAAGGCCGCCTCGCTGTCCCGCGGGGAGCTGCGCGGGACGGTCACGTCGGTGTCCGCGCCGCACCGGGCGGTGTGGATGAAGGGGCGTTCGGCGACCCTGGTGTGGGAGACCGTGGTCAGCGGCCGGCGCGCCGACGGCACACCGAGTCGGCTGCACGTCCTCGTCGACGCCCGCAAGGGACAGGTGGTCGAGACCCGTGACGAGGTGTCCGCGTTCCTGTCCCCGGAGCAGGCCGCCCGCGCGGCCAAGGCCCGCGGCAAGGTCAAGGGCAAGGCGGACGCCGGCTACGGCGTCTCCCCGCTGACCGCCGGCACCGGCGACTCCATCTACAGCGGCCAGGTCCCGATCGACCTGACCCAGTCCGGCAGCACCTGGTCCATGAAGGACCCCTCGCACGGCAACGGCTACACCACCAACCTCAACCACGCCACCAGCGGCACCGGTTCCGTCTTCACCAACTCCACCGGCACCTTCGGCAACGGCACCAACAGCGACCCCGCCTCCGCGGGCGTCGACGCGCACTACGGCGCGGCGAAGACGTTCGACTACTACAAGAACGTGCAGGGCCGCAACGGCATCTTCGGCGACGGCAACGGCGTCCCCTCGCGCACCCACTACGGCAACGCGTACGTCAACGCCTTCTGGGACGGGACCCAGATGACGTACGGCGACGGTCAGAGCAACGCCCGCCCGCTGGTCGAACTCGACGTGGCGGGGCACGAGATGAGCCACGGTGTCAGCGGCGCCCTCACCGGCTGGGACGAGACCGGCGAGACCGGCGGCATGAACGAGGGCACCAGCGACATCTTCGGCACCCTGGTCGAGTTCTACGCCGACAACCCCGTCGACACGCCCGACTACACCATGGGCGAACTCATCGACATCAACGGCGACAACCAGCCGCTGCGCTACATGTACCACCCCTCGCTCGACGGCCAGTCGCCCGACTGCTACGACAGCAACAACGGCAACCTCGACCCGCACTACTCGATGGGCCCGCTGAACCACTGGTTCTTCCTGGCGGCCGTCGGCAGCGGCGACCACGGCTACGGCAACAGCCCCACCTGCAACAACTCCACGGTCACCGGCATCGGCAACGACAAGGCCGGCAAGATCTGGTACAAGGCCCTGGCCTCCTACGCCAACAGCCACGAGGACTACGCCCAGGCCCGCATCGACTCCCTGAAGGCCGCCGCCGACCTCTACGGCACCCACTGCACCGAGTACGACACCATCGACGCGGCCTGGGCCGCCGTCAGCGTCACCGGCTCCGACCCCGTCCCCGGCACCTGCCCCGGGCAGGGCGGCAAGCCGTCCGTGACCTCGCCCGGCAACCAGACCGGCACCGTGGGCACCGCGACCAGTGTGCAGATCCACGCGACCGACCCGAACAACGAGACGCTGACGTACAGCGCCTCGGGCCTGCCCGCCGGGCTGTCGGTCAACTCCTCGACCGGCCTGATCTCCGGCACACCCACCACGGCCGGCACCTCCACGGTGACCGTGACGGCGACGAACACCGACAGCGCCTCCGGTTCCGCCACCTTCTCCTGGACCGTCAACCCGGCCGGCGGAGGCACCTGCTCCGGCGGCGGGGAGAAGGTCACCAACGGCGGTTTCGAGAGCGGCACCTCGCCGTGGAGCACCACCTCGGGCGTGATCTCCACCTCCAGCGCCGGTGAGAGCCCGCACTCCGGCACCCACTACGCCTACCTGGACGGCTACGGCTCCACCCACACCGACACGGCCTCGCAGTCGGTCGCCATCCCCGCGGGCTGCAAGGGCCGGCTGACCCTGTGGCTGCACATCGACACCTCCGAGACCACCTCGTCGGTCGCCTACGACAAGCTGTCGGTGAAGCTCGGCAACACCACCCTGGCCACGTACTCCAACCTGGACGCGGCCTCCGGCTACGCGCAGAAGTCCTTCGACGTCTCCTCCTTCGCCGGGCAGACGGTCACCCTGACCTTCACCGGAACCGAGGACGTCAGCGCGCAGACCAGCTTCACCGTCGACGACGTCTCCCTGAACGCGTCCTGAACCTCCCCCACGTCCCAGGGTTCAGCGCCGCTCCTGATCCGGCGGTCCAGCACCGCTCCTGATCCGGGCGGGTGCCCTCTCCACGGACGGAAGAGGGCACCCGCCCGTCCCCTCACCCTGTCCCGAGAGGACCGGACCACATCATGAGACGCAGACTTCTGACATGGACGACGGGCGCCTGCCTGATCGTCGCCGCCGGTGGCCTCGCCACCGTCCCGGCCTCCACCCCCGCCCGGGCCGCCGACTGCACCGCCGGTCAGCTCATCTCCAACGGCGGCTTCGAGAACGGCACTTCGCCCTGGACCGCGAGCAGCGGCGTCATCACCGGCTCCACCTCGCAGAGCGCCCGCACCGGCAGCCGCTACGCCTGGCTCGACGGCTACGGCTCCACGCACACCGACACCCTCTCCCAGAGCGTCACGGTCCCGGCCGGCTGCACCAGCGCCTCGCTGAGCTTCTACCTGCACATCGACACCGACGAGACCACCTCGTCCACGGCCTACGACAAGCTCACCGCCAAGGCCGGCTCGACCGCCCTCGCCACCTACTCCAACCTGGACGCGGCCGCCGGCTACACGAAGAAGACCTTCGACCTCTCCGCCTACGCCGGGCAGACCGTCACCGTGTCCTTCACCGGCACCGAGGACTCCGGCGCGCAGACCAGTTTCGTACTCGACGACGTCGCCCTGGACGTCTCGGGCGGAGGCACCCCGTCTCCACCGCCGCCGCCCTCGGACTCCACCCGTACGCCCGCGAAGCCCGCGTACACCGTCTCGCTCAGCAGCGACTCCACGGGCACGCACTGGAGCGGGCACGAGAGCGTGTCCTTCACCAACGCCTCGGCCACCCCGCTGAGCGAGGTGTACCTGCGGCTGTGGGACAACGCCCACGGCAACTGCCCCACCACACCCGTCACCGTGACCGGCGTGACCGGCGGCACCCCCGCCGCGCTGTCGGTGAACTGCACCGCCCTGAAGGTGACTCTGCCCGGACCGCTCGCCCAGGGGCAGAGCGGAACGGTCGGTTTCGACCTCGCGATCGACGTGCCGAGCGGCGCCGACCGCTTCGGCCACGACGGGCAGTTCGCCTTCCTCGGCAACGCGCTGCCGGTGCTCGCGATCCGCGACGCGGACGGCTGGCACCTGGACCCGTACACCAACAACGGCGAGTCCTTCTACTCGCTGGCCGCCGACTTCGACGTGACCCTGGACCACCCCTCCTCGCTGTCCGTCCCGGCCACCGGCACCTCGGTGGACAGCGCCGGCTCCGCGGGCCGCACCGTCACCCGCGCCACCGCGCGGTCCGTGCGCGACTTCGCCTGGGCGGCGGGCCCCTTCAGCAAGGTGTCGGGCACGTCGCCCGGCGGCACCAAGGTCAACGTGTACGCCGTGAGCGGCATCGGTTCCACCGGCACGCAGAGCATGCTCAACGTGGCCGAGTCCGCGATCGACGCCCACGCGCAGCGCTTCGGCGCCTACCCGTACGGCGAGGTCGACGCGGTCCTCGACAACAACTTCTGGTTCGGCGGGATGGAGTACCCCGGCTTCGTGCTCGACCTGGTCGACCGCACGGCGCTCACGCACGAGCTCGCCCACCAGTGGTTCTACGGCATCGTCGGCGACGACGAGTACAACCACCCCTGGCTGGACGAGACGTTCACCGACTACGCCACCGACCTCGCCCTCGGCAAGGACGGCGCCGGCTGCTGGAACAACGTCTCCTGGGTCTCCCAGGACGAGGCGATCACCGACTCGATGGCGTACTGGGACGCCCATTCCTCGCGGTACTCCACCGTCGTCTACGGCTACGGCAAGTGCGCCCTGCACGATCTGCGGCGCGTGATCGGGGACGGCGCGATGTCCCGACTGCTGCACGACTACGCCCAGTCGCACTGGTACGGCGTCTCCACCACGGCCGAGTTCAAGGCCGCGGCGCAGGCGGCGACGAGCACGGACCTGTCGTCCTTCTGGACCCAGCACCGCATCAGGGACTGACCTCACGTCGCCGGGGGCGGCCGCCGTGGACGGCGGTCGCCCCCCTCCCCGCCCGCCGGGCCTCTCCCATCCGTCTTGGCGCACTCTTGGTGTTTTCGCGTCCGTCTCGTGGTTCCCCTTTCAACTCCCGGGGTTCACCATGCCCCCTGGCCGCACACACCCCGGAGCACGCCGAAGGGACTGGCACGATGAGCGTGGACCGCGCCACCGTCCTGGACCGTGCCCGGACCGCCCTGGGCACAGGGGGCGGGCTGGTGCTCACCGGCCACCCCGGTTCCGGCCGGTCGACTCTTCTGGCGTCGCTCGCCGACCGGTTCACCGCCGGCGGCCACCGGGTGCTGCGGTGCCGGCCCGCCCCCGCCGACCAGCAGCTGCCGTATCTCGGTCTCATCGATCTCCTGGCCGAGGTGAGTGACGGGGAACTGGACCACCTGCCGGACGACGAACGCGAGCTGCTCCGCTCGGTGTTACGGCGGGTGACGGGGACGCCCGCGCCCCTGGATGGCGGCCGACTGCTCGTGCTGCGCATGGCGTTGCTCCGAGCACTTGCCCGACTGACCGGCGAGGGGCCGCTTCTGCTGGTCGTCGACGA
>NZ_BMVJ01000006.1:187253-194781 GCF_014650655.1 Streptomyces anandii JCM 4720 | reverse complement strand
CGCGCAGTGGCTCGACGCGCCCAGCGCCGACGCCCTGTCCTTCGTCGCCCACCGCAGCGCGGGCACCCCGCTCGCGGTGGCGGCCGCGGTGCGCACCGAGCCGGTCGGCGGCGGCACCGATCCGGTCGTCCGGGCGGTGCGGCTGTGCCCGCAGCCGGTGACGACGCTGCCCGTGCCGCCGATGACCGAGCCGGAGATCGCCGCGTTGCTCGCGGAACACGGTATGGCGTGGCCCAAGCAGCGGGCCTCCCGGGTCCGGCGCGCGAGCGGCGGCAACCCGCGCTTCGCGCTGGAGCTGGCCCTGGCCTGCGGCGAGGACGGCGCTCCGGTCTGGGACGAGCCGCCGACGCCCACCACCGTGCGGCCGCTGCCCGAGACCCTGCGCGCCTTCTTCCACAGGTGGCTCGCGGCGCTCGGCCCCTCGGCCCGCCGCACGCTGCTGGCCGCGGGCGTCGCCGCCCGGCCCACGCCCGCGCTGCTGCGGGCGGCCGGGTTCGAGGGCGCCGCCGCCGAACTGCGCGAGGCCGCGCGGCTGGGCCTGGTGGAGCCGGTGACGGACGGGCCGGTGCGCTTCACCCAGCCGCTCACCGCGGCCCTGCTGTACGAGGAGGCCACGCCCGAGGAGCGGGCCCGGATCCACCGGGCGCTCGCCGACGCCGCGACGGACCCGGTGGAGAAGGCCCACCAGCTCGCCTCGCTGGCCCGGGGCCAGGACGCGGCACTGGCCGCGCTGCTGTCCGAGGCCGCCGCGCTCGCCCGCCGCCGCGGCGACCCGGCGGGCGCGGCCCGGCTGGGTCTGCGCGCGGCCGACCACACGCCCGACGGCGTTGCGGGCGCGGGGAGTTCGGGCGAGGGCCGCCGCGGTCCCGCCGCCACCGCCGTCGGCCTGCGTCTCACGGCGGCCGAGGACGCGCTCGCCGCGGGCGACTACCCGCTCGTACGGCGGCTCGCGCACCGCGCGCTGCGCGACTGCCGTACGCCGGCGGACCGGGTGCGCGCCTGGGTGGCGGTCATCGACTCCAGCGGGCAGGCCGTGGCGGAGGTGTCCGACGTGTTCCGGCACGCGCTGCGGGACGCCGAGGGCGACCCGGGCCTGATGGCCCAGGTGCACTACCGGCTCGCCTGGCGGGCCTGGCTGGCGGAAGGCTCCGCGGTCAAGGCGCACCCGCACGCCGTACGCGCGGCCCTGCTGTCCGGGCGGGCCGGTGACACCCGCACCCATCAGCTGGGCCTGACGCTGCAGTCCTCGCTGGAGTTCTACCTCGGCCGGCCCGAGGCGGAGGAGACGCTGGACGCGGCGCTGGCGTCACCGGCGGACCAGCGCGTGCTCTACGACCACAACGGCCCCGCCTACCTGCGCCACCGCCGCCATCTGCTGCACGACCGGCTGGACGACGCGTACACCGAGATGCGTGCCCTCGTCTACGCGGTCCGCCGGCGCGGCAGCCCGGAGACCCTGAGCCAGTGCCTGGCCTGCCTCGCCCAGATCGAGGTGCACCGCGGCCGCTGCGCCCGCGCCCTGGACATGTCCCGGCAGAGTCTGCGGGTCGCCGAGGAGGCCGGTCTCAGCCAGGGGCCCGCCTGGCACGCGGTGGCGATCGCGCGGGCGGCGGGCGGTGACCTCGGCGACGCCCTCTCGGCGGCCGAGCAGGCACGCCGGCACAGCGAGGACGACGACGACCGGCTCTTCCTGCCCCGCGCCCTGTACGCGGAGGGCCACATCCGGCTGATCGGCGGCGAACCGGGCGCGGCGGTGCGCCTGCTGCGCCGGGTACGGGACCTGGAACTCGCCCAGGGGCAGGGTGATCCGGCGATGCGCCGCTGGCAGAGCGATCTCGCCGAGGCGCTGATCGGCGAGGGCCTGCGGCAGGAGGCGGCCGAGGTGGTCGAGCGGACCTGGAAGCAGGCGGCGCGGCTGGGCCGGCGGAGCGTTCTGGCCGCCCTGGGCCGGCCGCGGGCGCTGCTGCTGGAGGCCGACGGTGACCCGGACGCCGCCGTGCGTGTGCTGCGCCGGGCGGCTGACCAGCACCAGGCGCTGCGCTACCCGCTGGAGGAGGGTCGCGCGCGGCTCGCCCTCGGGCGGCTGCATCTGCGGCGGTACGAAGCGGACGCCGCCCGCCGTGAACTGGGCGCCGCGCGCCGTCTGTTCGAGCAGGCGCAGGCGCGCCCCTGGCTGGCTCAGGTCCGCGCCGCGCAGGAGCGACTGACGGCGGCGGACTCCCCCGCCGCCGCGTCCTTGGACGTGGGTTCCCTCACCGAGGCCGAGCGCAGGGTCGCCAGGCGCGTCGCGCAGGGCGCGAGCAACCGGGAGGTCGCCGCCGAACTGGTGGTGAGCGTCAAGACGGTGGAGGCCGCGCTGACCCGTGCCTACCGCAAGCTCGGCGTCCGCTCCCGGGTGGACCTGGCCCGGGCCGTCCTGACGGCGGGCGCCAAACGCCTGTGAAGCGACGGCCACGAGCACCGCCGCTCCACGGCCGGACGCCCCCTTGTTGCGTGTCGGCGCCGGCGGTACCGGGCAGCGCGAACGCGGCGAGTGCGATCAGCGCGGCGGCCCAGACACTTCTGGCGAACCACCTGAGACGGCCGCCCGTGCTGCCAACTCTCCCGGGTGGAAGCACCGTTGGGCACGCGCACCCTGCTACCATCCCCCGTTGTTCGATGTTCCACGAACAACGAAAGGTGCAGGACCCGATGACCAGTACGTCCCGCCTCCCCTCCGCCCCGGCCGCCCTGGCCCCGGAGACGACCGTCGCTCCTTCGCCGCGGACCGTCTCGCTGCTCGCGTTCGCCACCATGTTCGTCATCGGCACGGACACGTTCCTCGTCGCACCCCTGCTGCCGACGCTGACCCGCACCTTCGACGTCTCCTCCGACGTCTCCGGCTGGATGGTGAGCGCCTACGCCCTCGGCTACGCCGTCTTCGCCCTGATCGCCGGGCCGCTGTCGGACGGACGCGACCGCCGCCGGGTGCTGCTGACCGGCCTGGTCGGCTTCGTCGTGATGACGACCCTGTGCGGATTCGCGCAGGGCTTCTGGACGATGCTGCTCTTCCGGTTCCTCGCCGGAGTCAGCGCCGCGTTCGTCTCCCCGCAGATCTGGGCGTCCATCCCGGTCCTGGTGGGGCCCCAGGAGATCGTGCGGACCATGGGCTTCGCCACGGCGGGCCTGTCGATCGCGCAGTTCGCCGGCATCCCGCTGGGCAGCTGGCTGGCCGCCGACTCCTGGCACCTGCCGTTCTGGGTCATCGGCGGCTCCTCGGTGCTGCTGTGGCTGCTGCTCGCCCGCTTCTTCCCGTCGGTGCCGGGCCGCCCCGGGGCGGGCACCGGGGCGCGGGCCCTGCTCGGCACGTACGCCACCGTGTTCGGCCGGGGGCGGCTGCGCTGGTACCTCCTCGGCTATCTGGTCTTCCAGACCGGCAGCTTCGAGGCCATGTCCTTCTACGGCTCCTGGTTCACCAACGACTTCGGGCTGAGCGTCGGCTCCGTCGGCACGGCGATGATGGCGGTCGGCGCGGGCAACGTCGTCGGCTCGCTGTTCGGCAGCAGGCTCGTCCAGCGCCTCGGCCTGTACCGCTCACTGCTCATGGCCGTGCCGGCCGTGGCCGCCCTGTACTGCCTGGTCCCGCTGTCACCGAACCTCGGCACCGCGCTGGTGCTGCTGGCGCTCGTCATGATGGCCGGCGGATTCCTCTTCCCCGTCTTCATGAGCATCCTGCAGCAGCAGACCGAGACCGCCCGCGGCACGGTCTCCTCGCTGGCCAACTCGGCCATGTACGTCGGCACCACCGTGGGCGGCGCCGTGGGCGGCGTGCTGCTCAGCAACGTCGACGGCTTCTGGGGCGTGGCCGTGTTCACCGTCGCCGCCCAGCTGGTCTCGCTCGCGGTGTACGCCGCCGCGGGCGCCTTCCGCGTCCGGGAGGCGGGCGCGTGAACCAGGCCGTGCTCTTCGACCGGTACGGCGCGCCCGACGCGCTGTACGCCACCGACCTGCCCGTGCCCGTGCCGGGGCCCGGCGAGGTCGTCGTCCGCTACAGCGCCATCGGGGTCAACCCGATCGACTGGAAGATCCTCCGCGGCGACCTGCGGGCCCACGTCCCCATGGAGCTGCCCGGCGGCCGCCTCGGCGTCGAGGCTGCGGGCGTGGTCGTGGAAACCGGCCCGGGCGTACGCCGGTTCCGCGTCGGCGATCCCGTCGTACGCCACGGGCGGCCCGGCACCTACCAGGAGTACGAGGCCGTCCCCGCCGCTCAGGAGGCCGACGAACTCACGCCCTGGCCGGCGCGGTTCTCCGCCGAACAGGCCGCCGTCCTGCCGGTGGCCGCCGGCACGGCGTACTCGGCCCTGCGCCAAGTTCAACTGTGCCCTGGCGAGCGGCTGTTGGTGCACGGTGCGTCCGGCGGAGTGGGCCTCGCGGTCGTCCAGCTCGCCCTGCTCACCGGGGCGGCCGAGGTGGTCGGCACCGCCTCGGCCCGCCACCACGGCCTGCTGCGGCGGCTCGGCGCGACCCCGGTCGAGTACGGCGACGGGCTCCTCGAACGGCTGGCGGAGCACGGTCCGTTCGACGCGTCCGTCGACTGCGCCGGCGGCCCCCGGCCCACCGCGACCGCGGTGAGCCTGGTGAACGTCCCGGGGCGCCGGGTCACGGTCGCCGACTTCCAGGCCCCGGAGCGGGGCGTGCCCTTCCTCGAGCACGTTCCACTGGAACTGGCGTCCACGCTGGACCTGATCGGCCACAGCCCCTTCGAACTGCCCGTCGCCGCCCGCTTCCCGCTGGCCGAGGCCGGCGAGGCGCTCGAACTCGGCATGCGCGGCGGGCTCGGCGGCAAGATCGTGCTGCTGCCCGGCCGGTGACGGCGGAATCCGTCGTTCAGATCCTCGCCCGGCCGCGCAAGTGCTTCGACGCCTCTCGATGTTCTATGATCGTAGAACCTTGAATGAGACAGCCCGAGGGGGCCGTCCCGAGTGCCGGGCGGCCCCGGCGGACACCCTGCGGAGGTCGCGCATGCGCAGCCAGCTCCACCACCCGGACCGGCGCGAGATCTCCCTGGACAAGGTGCTGCACGCGCTGAGCGACCCGATCCGCCGGGACATCGCGCGCGTCATGCACGCCGAGGGCTCCCGCACCTGCGGGCAACTCGACTACCCGATCGCCAAGTCGACCCTGTCCCACCATCTGAAGGTCCTGCGCGAATCCGGCGTCATGCACACCGAGGTCCGCGGCACCACCCGGATCATCACCCTGCGGCGCGACGACCTCGAGGCCCGCTTCCCCGGCCTGCTCGACGCGGTGCGCGTCACCCGTCCGGCAGCGGACGGGGAGCCGGTCGGCGCCGAGGGCGCGCGTCGGGGGCCCTGCCCCCCGGCGGCTCGATCCGCCCGGTGAGCGGGAACGCAACAGCCGGACTCCATTGACCCTTTGTTCACTCGCGTCACACCTCTCGGTGCCGAAAAGGCCATTGGCGATCTTCGACCGGCGAATCACGGCTCAAAGCATGCGCACGAATTCCACACATCCCCTCTTCATACGCGCTCCGATGGTCTAGATTGACCGTGCTTCAGCTGTTCGAGCATGAGGCGATCAGTCAAATGATCTATACGTGGGCCCTGGGTGCGGGGAGCACCTGGGGTTTCGGCGGGTTTTCCGCATACCACGGGAGTCGGTCAGGAAAGGCGAGTCCGCTGCCCCTGGGGTGGGTTGTTCGAGCAGCGGCGATACGTCCGGACTCATGAGCGGGAGGCGGGGGCCTTCCGTCTGAGGAACAGCGCGGCGCGGGGGGCGGGGGCCTCCCGAGGGAGGAACTGTGCGGGAGGCGGGGGCCTCCCGAGGGGGGTGTAACCGTGTTGGGCAAACACGTCGAATCACAGGGGACCGGGGGGGTTCCGTGCGGCAGGAGGGACTAGTCAGCCCGTTTCCGCCGGCGCCTGAGAGTCTGGCGAGCGGGCCCGTCGGCCGGCCCGCCACCGTCTGGGAGCAGCGGTACCGGCGTGTCGTGATCACCGGCGACACCGTGGCCACCGCCTTGGTGGTGACGGTGATCGGCGCCTTCTTCGGGGCCCGGGACGCGGCCAACTGGCACGAGAAGTGGGGAATTCTCGCATTCGGCACCGAGCTTCTGGTGCTGGGTTCGCTCGCGGTGAGCCGGTCGTGGGCACCGGCGGTTCTCGGCCAGGGCGCGGAGGAATTCCGCCGACTCGGACGCGCGCTGTTCGCGGCGACCGTCGTACTGGCGCTCGGCGGAATAGCCCTCACCTCGCGCAACATCAAACTCTGGATCTTCGTCGCCATTCCCGCTATTGCGCTCGTCACCATGACGACGCGGTATCTGCTGCGCCTTTGGCTGCACAAACAGCGGAAAGAGGGTCGGTGTCTGAGACCCGTGCTCGCCGCCGGGAGCCCGGACACGGTGCGCGACCTGATCGCCCGGACGCGAAGATTCCCGCACCTCGGCTGGCGGGTGGACGCCGTGTGCACGGACGGTCCCGTGCCCGGCGGCGGGCAGGTGGACGGGGTGCCGGTCGTCGGCCGGCTGGCGGACGTCGCCGGCCATGTCCGGGGCGACGCCTACCGGGTCGTCGCGGTCACACCGGACCCGCACTGGTCCCCGGGCCGGCTGCAGCGGCTGGCCTGGAACCTGGAGGGCAGCGACGCCGAGATGGTCGTCGCTCCGGTACTGATGGAAGTGGCCGGCCCGCGGCTGCACGTCGACGCGGTGCTCGGGATACCACTGCTGCGGGTCAGCATGCCGGCCTTCACCGGGGGCCGCCGGGCGATCAAGGCGGTCGTCGACCGTCTGGGCGCGGCGATCCTGCTGGTGCTCTTCGCGCCGCTGATGGTGGCCGTCGCCCTGCTGGTGGTGGCGGAGAGCCCGGGCGGCCCGCTCTACCGGCAGCGCAGGGTCGGCAAGGACGGCCGCGAGTTCACCATCTGGAAGTTCCGCACCATGGTCGCCGGCGCCGACCGGGCGCGTGACGCGCTGGCCGACCGCAACGAGGGCGCGGGCCTGCTGTTCAAGCTCCGCAGGGATCCGCGGGTGACCCGGGTGGGGGCGGTGCTGCGCCGGTACTCGGTCGACGAACTCCCGCAGCTCTTCAACGTACTGACCGGATCGATGTCGCTCGTCGGTCCACGGCCTCCGCTGCCGGAGGAGTGCGCCGCCTACGGCCCGGACATCCGGCGGCGGCTGCTGGTCAAGCCCGGGCTCACCGGGCTCTGGCAGATCAGCGGGCGCAGCGACCTGCCGTGGGAGGAGGCGGTCCGCCTCGACCTGCGGTACGTGGAGGACTGGTCGCTCGCCCTGGACACGGTGATCTTGTGGAAGACGCTGCGTGCGGTGCTCTACGGGCAGGGGGCCTACTGATGTGCGGGGATCGCCGCGCCGACGCGCGGACCGCAGGCCGAAGGGGCCTGCCCGGGGGGAGGAACGGGTCATGAGAGTCAGCGTCTTCGGGCTCGGCTACGTGGGCTGCGTGTCGGCCGCGTGCCTGGCCGGCATGGGCCACGAGGTCATCGGGGTGGACGTCAGCCAGGT
>NZ_BMVJ01000006.1:182262-187232 GCF_014650655.1 Streptomyces anandii JCM 4720 | reverse complement strand
GAAGGTCGACCTGGTCAACGACGGCAAGGCCCCGGTGGTCGAGGAGCGCATCGGCGAGCTCATCGCCGACGTGGTGCGGACCGGGGCGCTGCGCGCCACCGGCGACGTCCGCGAGGCGGTCCTGGGCAGCGAGGTGTCGCTGGTCTGCGTGGGCACCCCCTCGGAGCCCAACGGGAGCCTGTGCACCACGTACCTGGAGCGGGTCACCGAGCAGATCGGCGCGGTGCTCGCCGAGCGGGGCGGCCGGCACACCGTCGTGTACCGCAGCACCATGCTCCCGGGCACCTGTCTGAACCTGCTGGTGCCGATCCTGGAGAAGTACGTCGGCGGCACGGCCGGGGTGGACTTCGGGGTCGCGGTCAACCCGGAGTTCCTGCGCGAGGGCACGAGCGTGCGGGACTTCTTCGATCCGCCCAAGACCGTCATCGGAGAACTCGACCCGGCCAGCGGCGACGTGGTGGCGTCGCTCTACGAGAGCCTGCCCGGCGAGGTGTTCCGGGTGCCGGTCCCGACGGCCGAGGCGATCAAGTACGCGGACAACGCCTTCCACGGCCTCAAGATCGGCTTCGCGAACGAGCTGGGCGCGGTGTGCCATGCGCTCGGGGTGGACTCGCACCAGGTGATGGACGTGTTCCTGGCCGACCGCAAGCTCAACGTCAGCCCCGCCTATCTGCGGCCCGGCTTCGCCTTCGGCGGCTCCTGCCTGCCCAAGGACCTGCGCAGCCTCGTCCACGCGGCGCAGCGGGCCGACGTCTCGGTGCCCATCCTCTCCCATGTGCTGCCCTCCAACTCGGCCCATCTGCAACGGGCGGTGGAGCTGGTCGAGCGCACCGGCAAGCGCCGGGCGGGCCTGTTCGGGCTGTCCTTCAAACCCGGCACCGACGACCTGCGCGAGAGCCCGCTCGTCGAACTGGCGGAAAGGCTCCACGGCAAGGGGTACGACCTGCGGATCTACGACGCCAACGTGAGCCTGTCGAGGCTGCTCGGCGCGAACCGCGAGTACATCGAGACCCGGCTGCCGCACCTCGCGCAGCTCCTCGCGGACTCCGTCGACGAGGTGCTGGAGCACGCCGAGGTGTGCCTGGTGGGGACCAAGGACCCGGCGGTGCTGTCGGCGCTGCCCCATGGCGGGGGCCCGGTGCTCATCGATCTCGTCCGCCTTCCCGACGCCGAGGCGCGCCGGGCCGAACCGGGGTACGTGGGCCTTGCCTGGTGACGCGAGCAGCGGTGAGGGGACGGGGCGGCGCGCGCTGGTCCTCGTGGAGAACCTGTCGGTGCCCTTCGACCGGCGGGTGTGGCAGGAGTGCACGACGCTGCGCGACGCGGGCTGGGAGGTGCACGTCATCTGCCCGCGCGGCAGCAAGCGGGACACGGAGCCGGAGGCGGAGATCGACGGGGTGCGGATCCACCGCTACCCGCTGCGCGCGGCCACCGGAGGACCGGCCGGCTATCTGCGGGAGTACGGCTCGGCGCTGTGGCACACGGCGCGGCTGGCCCGCAGGGTCGGCCCGGTCGACGTGGTGCACGCCTGCAACCCGCCCGACCTGCTGTTCCTGCCCGCCCTGTGGCTGAAGCGGCGCGGCGCGCGGTTCGTCTTCGACCAGCACGACCTGGTGCCCGAGCTGTACCTCTCCCGGTTCGGCCGCGGCGAGGACCTGCTCTACCGGGCGGTGTGCGCGCTGGAGCGGATGACGTACCGGGCCGCGGACGTCGTGATCGCCACGAACGAGAGCTACAAGGACGTCGCGGTACGCCGTGGCGGCCGGCGTCCCGAGGACGTGTTCGTGGTGCGCAGCGCGCCCCAGACCGACCGGTTCCGGCCGGTGCCGCCGGAACCGGAGCTGAAGCGCGGCAAGCCCCATCTGCTGTGCTACCTCGGCGTCATGGGCCCCCAGGACGGCGTCGACTACGCCCTGCGGGCGCTCGCCAAGCTGCGCGACGAGCTCGGACGTACCGACTGGCACGCGGTGTTCGTCGGCGCCGGCGACGCCTTCGACGCGATGGTGGAGCTGTCCGGGCGGCTCGGGCTCGGCGACCAGGTGCAGTTCACCGGGCGCGTTCCGGACGCCGACCTGGTGCGCTACCTGTCCACCGCGGACGTGTGCCTCTCCCCCGACCCGCGCAATCCGCTCAACGACGTCTCGACCATGAACAAGGTCCTGGAGTACATGGCGATGGGCCGGCCGATCGTCTCCTTCGACCTGAAGGAGGCCCGCGTCTCCGCCGGTGACGCCGCCGTCTACGCGCCCGCCAACGACGAGGCCGCGTTCGCCAAGCTCGTCGCGCTGCTGCTGGACGATCCCGGTCAGCGGGCCCGGATGGGCAGGACCGGCCAGGAACGGATCACCGGGCGGCTCTCCTGGCGCAACTCGCAGAAACAGCTGCTCGCCGCGTACGCCGCCGCCTGCCGTGACCGCGCCGCGGCGCCGGCGGGCGACCCTGCCCGGACAGGAGGCGACAGCACCATTGAGCGATGACACGATACGCCTGGTCACCATCGGGAGGATGCTCCGTCGGCGCCGGCGGATCCTCGCGATCCTCACCCTGCTGGGCGCGCTCGCCGGCTACGGCACCTCGGTGCTGCTCCCGCCGCGCTACACCGCCACGACGTCCGTACTGCTGCCCGGTCAGTGGGAGCAGCGCGAGCTGCTGACCCAGGCGGAGATCGCGAGCAGTTCGACGGTGGTCGACCGCGCCGCCGTCACGCTGCACTGGAGCGGCGTCAGCGCGGGCGAGCTGCACGGCCAGGTCAGCGCCAAGGCCACCGACGGCAACATCATCAAGGTCTCGGGCACCGCCGACACCCCGGAGCGCGCGCAGCGGCTCTCCGACCAGGTGGCCCAGCAGTTCGTCTCCTTCGCCGCGCAGATCGCGGGCAACAGCACCGACTCCGACGCCTCCGCGGGTCCCGAGGCGCTGCGGCAGCAGGTGGAGCAGACCAACCGCAGCATCAGCGACCTGGCCGGCGCCTCCGATCCGGGGCGGACCGTGGAGAGCGTGCAGGCCCGCACCGAGCTGGAGAAGCTGCGCACCGCGCTGCAGGACGCCATGAAGAAGCTGGACGAGGCCGACCCGGTGACCAACAAGGGCGGCATGGTCGTCATGGGCCCGGCGGCCCGGCCGACCGGTGAGGCGCCCCCGACGAGGACGCAGCTGATCGCCGCCGGGGCGCTGCTGTTCCTCCTGGCCGGGGTCATCGGCCATCTGGTCGCCGCCCGGGCGAACCGCCGGCCGCGCACCGAGGCGGAGATCGCCGCGGCGCTGGGTTCGGCGGTGCTGGGCACCGTGGACGTACCCGCCGAACGGTCCGCGCGCCGGCCGGAGGGACGTGGCGCGCGGGCCCGGCTCCGGCGGCTGCTGGGCGTCGACACCCGGTGGGACGTGCCGGCCCCGCGGACGTCGGGCGACGAGGCCGGACGGCGGATCCGCTACCGGCGGGTGTGCGCCCGCCTCCGGGACCGGTTGCCGCCTCCCCGGCGGCTGCTGGTCGTCGTACCGGACGGCGACGACATCGCGCGCCGGGCCGCCGGGCAGCTCTCCGCCGAGGCCGACAGGGGCCCCGCCCCGAGCTCTTCGAGCAAGGGGTATCCCGCGCTGCGGGTGGTGGAGGTCTCGGCGTCCCGGCCGACGGTGCCGGACCGCGGCGCCGAGGCCGGCGTCCTGGTCGTGCTCAGCGCGGGGAGCCGGACCGCCGAGGAGCTCGCCGGCATCGCCGAGGCGTGCGCGGACGGCGGGCACGACATCGTCGGCGTCGTCGTCGCCGGCGCGGTACGGGCCCGTCCGGCGCGGCCGGCCGGGCCTCCCGCGGAGGACGCCGACGCGGCGCTCGCGGGTCACGCCCACGCGAGCGGAGGTCCGGTGTGACGATGCCCCACACTCCCCAGTCACCGGCCGCCGCTCCGCTGCTGGACCTTCAGTCGCTGGTGGTCTCGGTGCGCAGGCGCCGCCGCCTGTGGACCGCCATGGCCCTGCTGGGCCTGCTGATCGGCGCGGCCGTGGCCGTGCTGCTGCCTGCGCCGCCGACCGCGGTGACCAAGGTGCTGGTCGCCCACCAGGAGGACCAGCCGAACGACACCGGAACACTGATCCGCACCGACGTCCAGGTGCTGGGGACCACACGGATCGCGGCCAGAGCCCTCAAGACCCTCAAGTCATCCGAGAAACCGGAGGACTTCCTCCAGGAGTACCGCGGGACGGGCCTGACCAACAACGTGCTGCAGATCGAGGTGACGGGCGACAGCGACGCGGACGCGGTGGCCCGGGCCAAGGCGCTGGCCGACGCGTTCGTCGCGGACCACGTGGAGCGGATGCTGGCGGAGGCGAAGGCCGAGGCGCAGGCCCTGCTCGACCAGCGCGACCGTATGCGGAACGAACTCGCCCAGGTCAACAAGTCGATCGGGAACCGGGCGCCGGACGGCGACCCCAAGGCGTCGGCGGCCATCGAGTCGCTCTTCGCCCGCCGGGCCGAACTCAACTCCCGCATCGCCGACTTCGACCAGCGCGCCGCGGAGGCGCGCACCGGCACGCCCAAGGTGGCCGCCGGCACGCAGATCGTGGACGACCCGCGTCTGGTACCGCACTCCCTGCCCAAGGCCGCGGCCACCGACGCGGCGGTCGGGCTCGTCCTCGGGCTCGTCCTCGGACTGGCGGTGGCGGCGGTCGGCACGGTGGTCGCGGACCGCCCGGTGCTGCGCCGGGACATCGCGGCGAACCTGGGCGCCTCGGTCGTCGCGGAGCTGCGCCGTACGCCCCGCCGGACGGCCTGGCCGCGGGGCAGGCGGACCCGGGCGGCCGGCGAACGGCTCACCGGGACCCTGGCCCGCGCCGTGCGCGGCTCGGCGGAACCGGTGTCACTGCTGGAACTGGGCTGTGCGCGCAGCACCGGCGTGATCGCCCTGAACCTCGCGAGGGCGCTGGCCGCGGACGGCCCGGTGGCCGTCGTCGACGGCCTGCCCGGTCAGGAACTCGCC
>NZ_BMVJ01000006.1:180308-182239 GCF_014650655.1 Streptomyces anandii JCM 4720 | reverse complement strand
AGGATCCGCCGGAAGCCGGGAGATCCGTCCGTCGTCGGCGCCGAGGGCGCCGCGGCCGTGCCGCACCAGACGCGGCGGCTCGGCGTCGGCTCGGTCGCGCCCGGCACCGCGTGGACCGACCTGCGCCATCTCGGCACCCGGACGGTGCTGGTCGTGCGGGCCGGGCACGGCAGCGCGGCCTGGCTGCACACCGTGGCGCGGCAACTCGCCGACCAGCGCGTCCCGGTGATCGGCGTGGTGCTGATCGACCCCGATCCCCGTGACCGGACCGACGGCACGCTGTGGGACGGGCTGCACACCGCGCTGCGCGGCCACCGGGAGCGGCCGGCCCGGCTGGGCGGCACGGACAGGCCGCGGACGGACAGGCCGCCGGCCCCGGCCGCACGGGTCCCGGACAGCGACCAGGAGGCGCGGTAGATCATGTGTGGCATCGCAGGCACGTACCGGTGGCCGGACGGGAAGGCCGTCACCGACCGGCTCACCGGCATCCTCGCCCACCGCGGCCCGGACGGGGCGGGCCACTACGGCCACCGGGCCGGTGACGGGGAAGTGCACCTGGGGCACCGCCGGCTGGCCATCATCGACCTGTCGGAGACCGGCGCCCAGCCGATGGTCTCCGGCGGCCTCGCTCTGACGTACAACGGCGAGCTCTACAACGCGCCCGAGCTGCGGGCCGAGCTGGCGGCCGCCGGGGTGCGCTTTCGCGGCACCTCCGACACCGAGGTGCTGCTCGAGGCGTGGCGGCGCTGGGGCACGGACTGCCTGCCCCGGCTGCGCGGGATGTTCGCGTTCGGCGTCTTCGACGAGCACACCGGTGAGCTGGTCCTCGTCCGCGACCAGTTGGGCATCAAGCCGCTGTTCCTGCTCCGCCGCGGCGAGGGCCTGGTGTTCGCCTCCGAGCTCAAGGCGCTCGCCGCCGTGACGGGCGCCCCGGTCGAGGTGGACGAGGGGGCGCTGGTCGCCTCGTTGCTGTACTACTGGGTGCCGGACTCGCGGTGCGCGCTGCGCGGGGCGGAGAAGCTGCCGCCGGGGAGCTGGATCCGGTTCCGGCCCGACGGCCGGGTGGAGCGCGGCCGTTACTGGAACCTGAAGGATGTCGCCGCCGAGGGCCGGGACCGTGCCCGCGCCGGCGAGCGGCCGGACCTGGCCGCCGTGGTCGAGGAGTCGACCCGGCGCCACCTGCTCTCCGACGTGCCCGTGGCGGCCTTCCTCTCCGGCGGCCTCGACTCCAGCTACCTGACCGCGCTGGCGGCCCGTCACCGGCCCGGGATCTCCGCCTACACCATCGGGTTCCGCGCCGAGGACGCCCGGTTCGAGGCGATGCCGGACGACCTGCGCCACGCCCGGAAGGTGGCGGATCGGTTCGGCGTCGATCTGCACGAGATCGAGATCGCCCCGGACGTGCTCGACCTGCTGCCGCGGATGACGTACCACCTGGACGAGCCGATCGGCGACCCCGCGGCGATCAACACGTTCCTGATCTGCTCGGCCGCCCGGGAGGCGGGGATCAAGGTGATGCTCTCGGGGATGGGCGCCGACGAGCTGTTCGCCGGATACCGCAAGCACGTGGCGAACCTGCTGGCGCTGCGCTACCAGCGCGTCCCGCGTCCCCTGCGGCGCGGGCTGTCCGCGGCCGTGGACCGGCTGCCGGTCGCCGGCTCCCGCCGCGGGTACCGGTCGGTGCGGTTCGCGAAGCGGTTCCTGTCCTTCGCCGGTCTGCCGGAGGAGACCGCGTTCCGGCGCAGCTACACCATGTACGACCGCGACGAGCTGCTCGGCCTGGTCCATCCGGACCTGGCGGGAACGGTCGAGGACGTGCTGACCGAGCACGCGGACGTCTACCAGGACAACGGCCTCGACGACTTCGTCAACCGCATGTGCCTGGCCGACGCCCGGATGTTCCTGCCGGGCCTGAACCTCGCCTACACGGA
>NZ_BMVJ01000006.1:175420-180284 GCF_014650655.1 Streptomyces anandii JCM 4720 | reverse complement strand
CCGCTCCAGCATGGCCGCGTCGACCGAGGTACGGGTGCCGTACGTGGACGTCGAGGTGGTCAGGGCGGCGTTCACCGTACCCGGCGACCGGAAGATCGCCGGACGGCAGGGCAAGGCCGTACTCAAGGAGGCGGCCGCCTCGGTCCTGCCCCGGGAGATCGTGTACCGGCCCAAGGGGCTGTTCAGCGCACCGCTGCGGGCCTGGATGAGCCGGGATCTGGCGCCGCTGGTGCGCGAGGTGGTGCACGACGGCGAGCTGGTGCGGTCCGGGCTGCTGCGCCGCGAGGCGCTGCAGCGGATGGCCGCCGAGGACTCCGCCGGGCGGCGGGACTTCTCCAAGCATCTGTGGCACGTGCTGACCCTCGAGTACTGGTACCGCGACGCGACCTCCGGCTCCGGCGAGAGCCGGGCGGCATGACGGCACGACGGCATGACGGCGTAAAGACAAGAGGAGCTCGGGTGAAACAGATTGTGCAGAACTACAAGAGCGGCGAGCTGGCGCTGCTCGACGTGCCCGTGCCGGGGTGCAAGCCGGGTGGCGTGCTGGTCCGCAGCGCCTACTCGCTGATCTCCACCGGGACCGAGCTCATGAAGGTGTCCGAGGCCGGTATGTCGATGCTGGGCAAGGCCCGCTCCCGGCCGGACCAGGTCGCCAAGGTCATGCAGAGCGTGGCCACCAACGGGGTGCCCGCCACGTACCGCAAGGTGATGGGCAAGCTGGACTCCTACACGCCGCTGGGCTACTCGCTGTGCGGGGTGGTCGAGCAGGTCGGCGACGGGATCGACGACGTGACGGTCGGCGACCTGGTGGCCTGCGCCGGAAACGAGCACGCGCTGCACGCCGAGCTGAACTGGGTGCCGGAGAACCTCTATTCACGGGTCCCGGACGGTCTCGCCTCCCGGCACGCGGCCTTCGGCACCGTCGGCTCGATCGCGTTGCAGGGCGTGCGCCAGGGCGAGTCGCGGCTCGGCGAGGTGGCCCTGGTCATCGGCCTCGGGCTGATCGGGCAGCTGGTCGTGCAGCTGCTCACCGCCTCCGGGGTCCGCGTCGTCGGCGCCGACCCCGACCCGGCGCGCTGCGAGCTCGCCGAGCGCATGGGCGCCGTGGCCTGCGGCGATCCCGCGTCCGCCGCCGTGGAGGCCGCCGTCGCCGAACTCACCGGCGGCCTGGGCGTGGACCAGGTGTACCTGGCCGCCGGCGGCGGCAGCAACCAGCCCGTGGAGCTGGCCGCCCACCTGAGCCGGGACCGCGGACGGGTCGTCGACATCGGCAAGTGCCGCCTGGACCTGCCGTGGAACGCGTACTACGAGAAGGAGCTCGACGTCCGCTTCTCCCGCAGCTACGGCCCCGGGCGCTACGACCCGGAGTACGAACTCCAGGGGCGGGACTACCCGATCGGCTACGTGCGCTGGACCGAGCGCCGCAACCTCGCCTGCTTCCTCGACCTCCTCGCCCGCGGCCGCGTCGACGTGGAGCCCCTGATCTCGCACATCGCCGGCTTCGACGAGGCCGTGGACACGTACAGGCGTCTGAAGGACGGCGAACTCAAGGCGCTGGCCGTGCTGTTCCGCTACTCCGGGACCGCGGCCGAGGACCCGAGCCCGGCCGGGGCCCCCTCGGTGACCGTGCCCGCGGTGCGGTGCGAGGGCTCCGCGCCCGCCCCGGCGCGGGCGGCCGGGACACCGGTGCGGCTGGCGTTCGTCGGCGCGGGGAACTACGCGACGTCGATGCTGCTGCCGCACCTGGCGCGGCGCGGCGGCGTCGAACTGTCGGCCGTCGTCACCACGACCGCGCTGTCCGCCGCCAACGCGCAGCGCAAGTTCGGCTTCGCCGAGGCGACCACCGATCTGGACGCCGTGCTCGGCGACAAGTCCGTCGACGCGGTGTTCGTGGTCACCCGGCACAGCTCGCACGCCGATCTGACCTGCAAGGCGCTGCTGGCCGGCAAGGCGGTGTTCGTGGAGAAGCCGCTGGCCCTGACCGAGGACGAACTGGCCAAGGTGCTGGCGGCCGTCGAGGAGTCCGGCAACGACCGGATCCAGGTGGGCTTCAACCGCCGGTTCGCTCCGCTGCTGCGGGAGGCGAAGCGGCGGTTCGGCGCCCGCACCGGTCCGGCGAGCCTGCGCTACCTCGTCAACGCCGGCCGGCTGGACCACGGCAGCTGGTATCTCCAGCAGGGCTCCGAGGGCACACGGTTCGCGGGCGAGGGCGGGCACTTCATCGACACGGCGAGCTGGCTGCTCGACGCCGACCCGGTCTCGGTGTACGCGGTCGCCACGTCCGGCAACGAGGACCTCCAGGTCGTACTGCGCTACCCGGACGGGTCCACCGCCACCATCAGCTACGTCACCACCGGCGCGGCCGGCTTCCCCAAGGAGACGCTGGACCTGGTCGCGGACGGCAAGGTGCTGCAGCTAGACGACTTCGTCCGCGCGTCGGTCCACGGCCGCAAGCGGTGGGTGAGTTCGCGGCTGCCCAAGGCCCGGGACAAGGGTCAGTCCGCCGAACTTGCCTCGTTCGTCAAGGCCGTTCGGACCGGCGGGCCCATGCCGGTGCCGCTCGGGTCGCTGGCCGCGACCACGGCGGCCACCCTCGCCGTGCGGGCCGGACTGGCCGGCGGCGCGCCGGTGACGCTGGCGGCCGCCCGATGACCATGAGCGCGGGCTGGTACCTGCGGCGACTGTCCCGGATGGGGCCGCGGGAGGTCGGCGGCCGGGTGGGCGACGCGGTGCGCAGGCGGCGGTGGCGGTCGGCGCCGCCGCCGGACTGCCCGCGCGTGACCGGCGCCCGCTTCACCGCCGTACTGCCCGCCGGGACCATCGCCGCGGTCCCGCCGGACGCCGCGAAGCGCCTCGTCGCCGAGGCGGACCGGCTGATGTCCGGGCACGCCGAGTTCTTCGGGGTGGACCGCGACGACATGGCCGACCCGGACTGGTGGTACGACCCGAAGACCGGGCGCCGCGCTCCGGGCGGTTACGCCTTCGACGTGCCGTACCGGGACGAGGACGCGGCCGGGGACGTCAAGCAGATCTGGGAGCCGTCCCGGCACCAGTACCTCACCCGGCTCGCCGCCGCCTACGCGGTCACCGGGGACGAGCGCTACGCCGAGCGCGTGGACGCGCACCTGCGCTCCTGGTGGGCGGCCAACCCGCCGTTGCGCGGGGTGCACTGGACCAGCGGCATCGAGCTGGGCATCCGGCTGCTGTCGTGGGTGTGGACACGCCGGCTGCTCGACGGCTGGCCGGGCGCGGCCGCCCTGTTCGAGGACAACCCGGCGGCGCTGCACCAGATCTGGCACCACCAGCGCTGGCTGGCCGCCTTCCCCAGCCGGGGGTCCTCGGCGAACAACCACGTCGTGGCCGAGGCGGCCGGGCAGTTCGCCGCCTCCTGCGCCTTCGGCTGGTTCCCCTCCTCGGCGCGCTGGCGGGCCGAGGCGCTGCGGTCGCTGGAGCGGCACCTGCGCGGCAACACCTTCGGCTCCGGTCTCAACCGGGAGCTGGCCACCGAGTACCACGGGCTCGTACTGGAGCTGGGCCTGGCCGCGCTGGCGGAGGCGGACGCCGCCGAGGTGCCGGTCCCCTCGTCGGTGCGGCTGGTGCTGCTGCGGATGACCGACGCGCTCGCCGCGGTCGTGGACGACCGGCTGCGGCCGCCGCGCCAGGGCGACGCGGACGACGGGCACGGCCTGGTCGTGGACGGCGCGGGCACCGACCGCTGGGGCTCGCTGCTGGCCACCGGGGACGCCGTGTTCGGGGCCCTCGCCTGGTGGCCGGAGGTCACCGGCACCGATGTGCGCACCCCGCTGCTGGCCGCGCTCATCCGTCCCGCGCGGCCGTCCGCGCGCCGCCCGGCGAGCCGCCCCGCCCACTTCGCCGACGCGGGGCTCACCGTCCTGCGCGGTCCGGGCGGGATCTGGTGCCGCTGCGACGGCGGTCCGCACGGCTTCCTCTCCATCGCGGCGCACGCCCACGCGGACGCGCTGTCCTTGGAGGTCCGGCACGACGGGGTCGACGTGCTCGCCGATCCGGGGACGTACTGCTACCACGGGCAGCCCGAGTGGCGGCGGTACTTCCGCTCGACGCTCGGCCACAACACCCTGGAGCTGGACGGCACGGACCAGTCCGTCTCCGGCGGTCCGTTCCTGTGGACCCGGCACGCCCGCAGCCGCGTCCTGGTGGCGGACGCGCCCGGCGAGGGCGTGTCCCGCTGGTGCGCCGAACACGACGGCTACGGGCCCTCCGTGCACCGCCGCCGGGTGGAACTGGAGGCCGCGACGCGGGAGTTGCGGGTGACCGACGAGGTGCGCGGCGGCCCGCGCCGGGCCGTGCGCCTGGCGTTCCACCTCGGCCCGGCGGTCACCGCGGACCTGGCGGGCAACCGCGCCGTGCTCACCTGGTCGCGGGACGGCGAGGAACGCTCCGCCGTACTGGACCTGCCCGGGCAGCTGAACTGGCGGGCGCACCGCGGCGAGACGGACCCTCCGCTGGGCTGGTACTCCGCGGGCTTCGGCCGCAAGGAACCGTCAACCACCCTGATCGGCACCGGCTTCACCGACGGCGGAAGAGAACTCACCACCGTGCTCGGGTTCCACGGCTAGGAAGGAGGAAGGACACGTGGGGATGAAGTGGCGGAAGTGGGCGTTGCCGGCGGCACCGCTGGCGCTGGCCGTGCTGGCGACCGGCTGTGTGAGCACATCCGGTGCTCCGGCGGCGAAGCCGGCCGCCCAGCCGTCCCCGTCCGCGGCCCGGTCCGTGGCCCGCGTGTGCGCGAAGCCCCCGGCCGGGCCGGCGAAGGCGCCGGCGGGCGCGGTGACCGTCGACCCCGCGGTGGTCGGCGACCTGGCCGCGAAGACCAGGAGCAGCC
>NZ_BMVJ01000006.1:174369-175393 GCF_014650655.1 Streptomyces anandii JCM 4720 | reverse complement strand
CCCCGCACACCACGTTCTGGCTCAAGCCGGGCAAGCACCACCTCGAACCGGACCGCTACTCGCAGGTCATCCCCAAGACGGGTGACCGCTACCTCGGCGCGCCGGGCGCGGTGCTCGACGGGCGGAAGACCAACCAGTACGCGTTCGGCGGCACGGCCGGCGACGTCACCATCGGCTATCTGACCGTGCAGGGTTTCGTCGCGCCGCAGAACGAGGGCGTGGTCAACCACGACTCGGCCGACGGCTGGGTGATCGAGCACGCGACGATCCAGCACAACTCCGGTGCGGGGCTGATGGCCGGCGCCCACCAGCGGGTGCGCGCCAACTGCCTTCGCGGCAACGGGCAGTACGGCATGAACGCCTACAAGGGCGGCGGCCCCATCAGCGGCCTGGTGGTCGAGGGCAACGAGATCACGGGCAACAACACCGAAGACTGGGAGCGGCGGCGGCCGGGCTGCGGCTGCACCGGAGGCGTCAAGTTCTGGGCCGTCGACGGCGCCGACGTACGCGGCAACTGGGTGCACGGCAACCACGGGGCGGGGTTGTGGGCGGACACCAACAACAACGACTTCCGCATCGAGGACAACGTCCTGGAGGCCAACGACGGCGCCGCGCTGATCTACGAGGCCAGCTACAACGCGGTCATCCGCGACAACACGATCCGCCGCAACAACTGGGCCGAGGGACGCCGTTACGCCGACCGGGGCGACAGTTTCCCCTTCGCGACGATCTACCTGTCCGAGTCCGGCGGCGAACCGCGGATCAAGGCCCGTACGAACAGGATCGACATCTACGGGAACGTACTGGAGGACAACTGGTCCGGGATCACCCTGTGGGAGAACGCCGACCGGTTCTGCAACAGCCCGGCCAACACCTCCTCCGGTGACTGCACCCTGCTGGTGAAGCGCTCCGCCCGCTGCGCCCGCCCGGCGATCACCACCGCGCCGCTCTACGCCGACTGCCGCTGGAAGACCCAGCGGGTGGACATCCACGACAACCGCTTCGTACTGGACGAGTCCGTCGT
>NZ_BMVJ01000006.1:153718-174342 GCF_014650655.1 Streptomyces anandii JCM 4720 | reverse complement strand
CAAGTGCACCGTCAAGTGCGACCGCATGGCGGTGCTGGCCAACTACGGCACCTATCCGGACTGGTCGCCGTACCAGGGCGACCGCGTGGCCGAGGCGATCACCCTCAAGCAGCAGAACCGCTGGCACGACAACGTCTACGTCGGACCGTGGAAGTTCGTCGTCCACGACCCGAGCCGGGTGCTCGACTTCGCTCAGTGGCAGAGCGCTCCCTACCGGCAGGACGCGGGCAGCACCCTCGATGCCGGGACCGGTGGTTGAGATGAACGGGGAGGTGGAACACGGCACACCGAGGGCCGTCGGGATCGTGTGGGGCCTGCTGGTCCTCAACACGCTCGGCTCCGCCGGGGCGAAGACCATCGTCCCGCTGCCCCGCTCGCTCATCCAGCTCGTCACCATGGGCTCGCTGGTCGCCGCGTTCGCGCTGGCGCTCGCGCTCAATCCCCGGCTGCGGATCCGGCCCAGCGCCTACGTGCTCCTGCTGACCCTGCTGCTGGTGACGAGCGTGATCGCCAGCGTGAACCTGGAGTCCGGGTTCGGCGCGCTGTTCCGCTGCTTCCGGCTTGCTCTGTTCGTCAGCACCCTGTGGCTGCTCAGCCGCTGGTGGGACGGCGGCCTGACCTTCGTCCGGCACCACATCCGGATGTACTTCGCGGTGCTCGGATCGGTCGCCGCGGGTCTCGCCGTCTCCCCCGGCGCGGCCCTGCCCGACCTCTACGGCGGGCGGCTGGTCGGCGCGCTGTGGCCGCTCACCCCGCCGCAGATCGGCCAGTACGCGGCGGTGATCACCGGGCTGGCGGTGCTGCTCCTGCTGGGCCGCCGGACCGACCGGGCGAGCGCCGCGGTGGTCATCGTGCCCTCGCTCGTCCTGCTCGCGCTGACCCACACCCGTACGGCCACGCTCGGTCTGCTGCTCGGGCTGACGCTGGCGATCGGCTCGCTCTTCCTGACCAGCGCCGCCGCCCGCCGGTTCTTCGCCTGGGCGGTGCTGTGCGCGGCGGTGGCCGCCGTCGGGTTCGCCTCCGCGCTCCAGGCGTGGTTCCTGCGCGGGCAGAGCCAGGAGAACTTCAGCAGCCTCACCGGCCGGGCCAAGGTGTGGGACGCCCTGCTGGCGGCGCCCCGGACGACCGCGCAGGAGTGGTTCGGCGTGGGCCTGGGCGACAAGTCCTTCGGCGGGCTGCCGATCGACAACAGCTGGCTGGCCGTCTACAACGAGCAGGGTCTGATCGGCGTCGGCCTGGTCGCGGCGATCCTCGTCGTGCTCGGCGGCGTCGCGCTGCTGCGGCCGCCGTCGCTGCGCCGGGCCTGCGCGATCTTCCTGATCAGCTACTGCGCGATCGCCTCGTACACCGAGGCCGGGCTGGGCGACGCCTCGCCGTACCTGCTGCATCTGGCCGTGGCCGTCTCGCTGCTGGCGGCGCCGGCGCCCGTACCGGCCGCGTCCCCGGCGCCCGCGCACGCGACGGCGCTCACGACGCCCGATGCCCCTCGACGACGTGTCCCGCGATGGGCCCGGAGACCGGAGGTTCCATGAGCATGCGCGTCCTCGTGGTGCACAACCGCTACGCCTCGGCGCAGCCGAGCGGCGAGAACAAGGTCGTCGACCAGGAGGTGGAGCTGCTGCGCTCGGCCGGCCACCGGGTCGGACTGTTCGAGCGGCGCAGCGACGACATCGCCGCCCGGTCCCTGCTCGGCAAGGCCGCTCTGCCGCTGCTGGTGCCGTGGAACCCGGCGGTGCGCGCGGAGCTCGCCGCCCGCCTGCGCGCCGAGCGGCCCGACGTGGTGCACATCCACAACGTCTTCCCGCTGCTGTCGCCTGCCGTGCTGGCCGCCTGCGCCGACGCCGGCGTGCCCGCCGTCGCCACGCTGCACAACTACACCCAGGTCTGCCCGCCGGGCACCCTGCAGCGGGACGGCCGGGCGTGCGCGGAGTGCGTCGGGGTGACGCCGCTGCCCGCCGTCCGGCACGGCTGCTACCGGGGCTCCCGGCTGGCGACGGTGCCGCTCGCGGTCAGCCTGTCGGTCAACCGGCGGCGCTGGTGGTCCGGCGTGGAGCGGTTCCTGTGCATCTCCGCCGCGCAGCGCGAGGTCCTGGTGCGGGCCGGCATGCCGGCCGGACGGCTGGCGGTGAAGCACAACTTCGTGCCCGACCCGGGCGTCCGCCGCCCGGGCGCGGGCGAGCACCTGCTGTATCTCGGCCGGCTCGCCGAGGCCAAGGGCGTACGGCTGCTGATGGCCGCGTGGGACGAGATCGCCGCCGGCGGCGGTGCGGGTGTGCCGCTCGTCATCGCCGGGACGGGTCCGCTGGAGCGGGAGGTGACCGCCTGGGCGGCGGGCCGGGACGACGTGCGCTACGCCGGCCTCTACGACCAGGACCGGTGCAGGCGGGCCGTCGCCGACGCGGTGGCCGTGGTGGCGCCCTCGACGTGGAGGGAGGCCTTCGGCCTGGTGGTCGTGGAGGCGATGGCGGCCGGGGTCCCGGCCGTCGCCGCCGGTCACGGCGCCTTCCCCGAACTCGTCGAGGACGGGGTGACCGGGCTGCTGCACCGGCCGGGCGATGCGGCCTCACTCGCCTCCTGCCTGCGCCGGATCACGGCCGGACCGGACCCGCAGATGGGACGGGCGGCCCGGCGCCGCTACGAGCGGGACTTCAGCCCGGCCGTCGGGCTGGAGCGCCTGCTGGAGGAGTACCGCACCGCGATCGCGGGGCGGTCGGCACTGGCTCGCGGCGGGGACACCCGCGCGGGCAGGGGGGATGGGAACAGCCGATGACACGATGCCGACTGTGCGGCTCGGAAGCGATGGCGAGCGTGGTCGATCTCGGGGCGACGCCGCCGTGCGAGAGCTTCCTCGCCGCGGACCAGCTGGACCTGCCGGAGCCGGCGTACCCGCTGCACCTGCGGGTCTGCACCGACTGCTGGCTCGCGCAGATCCCTCCGCTGATCACCCCGGAGGAGACCTTCAAGGAGTACGCGTACTTCTCCTCCTACTCGACCTCCTGGGTGGAGCACGCGCGCGCCTTCGTCGCCGACGCGGTCGAGCGGCTGGACCTCGGCGCCGACGCCTTCGTGGTCGAGGTCGCGAGCAACGACGGGTACCTGCTCAGGCACATGGTGGACCGGGGCGTCCGCTGCCTGGGCATCGAACCGTCGGTGAACGTCGGCGCCGCCGCGCGGGACGCGGGCGTGCCCACGCTCACGGAGTTCCTCGACCCGGACACCGGCTCGCGCGTCCGCGCGGAACACGGCCCGGCGGACCTGGTCGTGGCCAACAACGTGTACGCGCACATCCCCGACGTCGTCGGGTTCACCAAGGGGCTGCGCGCCCTGGTCGCCGACGACGGCTGGGTCTCCATCGAGGTGCAGCACCTGCTGACCCTGATCGAGGAGAACCAGTACGACACGATCTACCACGAGCACTTCCAGTACTACACGGTGGCGTCGGCGATCAATGCGCTGGCGAGCGGCGGACTGACGCTGGTGGACGTCGAGTTGCTGCCCACCCACGGCGGCTCCGTCCGGCTGTGGGCCAGGCCCGCCGAGGCGGCCGGCGAACCGTCCGCCAGGGTGACCGGGGTGCTGGACCGGGAGAAGGCCGCCGGGCTCCAGGAGCTGTCCGGGTACACCGACTTCTCCGCCCGGGTGGCCAAGGTGCGCCGGGACCTGCTGAAGTTCCTCATCGAGGCGGCCGAGCGCGGCGAGAGGGTCGTCGGCTACGGCGCCCCCGGCAAGGGCAACACCCTGCTCAACCACTGCGGCATCCGGCCCGACCTGCTCGCGTACACGGTCGACCGCAACCCGTACAAGCACGGCAGGTTCACCCCGGGCACGCGCGTCCCGGTCCTGCCGCCCGAGCGGATCGCCGCCGACAGGCCGGACTACGTGCTCGTCCTCCCGTGGAACCTGCGGGCCGAGCTGACGGAGCAGTTGTCCTTCGTGCACGAGTGGGGCGGCCGGCTGGTCTTCCCCATACCGGAACTGAGCATTGTCGAGGTCGAGGCATGAAGGTCGTTCTGTTCTGCGGCGGTTACGGGATGCGCATGCGCAGCGGATCCTCCGACGACGTGCCCAAGCCCATGGCGATGGTCGGCCCCCGGCCCCTCATCTGGCACGTCATGCGGTACTACGCGCACTTCGGGCACCGGGAGTTCATCCTGTGCCTCGGCTACGGGGCCCACCACATCAAGGACTTCTTCCTCAACTACGAGGAGACGACCTCCAACGACTTCGTGCTGCGCGGCGGGCGGACCGAGCTGCTGTCCACCGACATCTCGGACTGGACGATCACGTTCGCGCAGACCGGCATCGAGTCGCCGATCGGGGAGCGGCTGCGCCGGGTCCGGCACCACCTGGACGGCGACGAGATGTTCCTCGCCAACTACGCCGACGTGCTCACCGACGCCCCACTGCCCGAGATGATCGACAACTTCGCCGGGCGCGACGCCGGCGCGTCGATGATGGTGGTGCCGCCGCAGTCCTCGTTCCACTGCGTGGACCTGGGCGAGGACGGACTGGTGGGGGGCATCACCGCGGTCAGCGAACTGCCGTTGTGGGAGAACGGCGGCTACTTCGTGCTCCGCCAGGAGGTCTTCGACCACATCCCGGAGAACGGCGACCTGGTGGCCGACGGATGCGCCCAACTGGCCAAGCGGGGACGGCTCGTGGCGCATCAGCACCGCGGCTTCTGGAAGCCGACCGACACCGTCAAGGAGCGGGCCGCGCTGGATGCCGCCTACGCCCGGGGCGACCGCCCGTGGGCCGTGTGGGAGCGGGACGGCGCGGGGGTGGGCGCGTGATCCGGCTCGGGGCCGGGCCCCTGGACCGGATCGTCGCGGTGGGCGCGCACTGCGACGACATCGCCATCGGCGCCGGCGGCACCCTGCTGACGCTGTGCCTCGCGCGGCCGGGCGTCCGCGTCGACGCGCTGGTGCTCACCGGCGGCGGCGGCGAACGCGAGCAGGAGGAGCAGGCCGCGCTCGCCGCCTTCTGCCCCGGCGCGGACCTGCGGCTGACCGTGCTCAAGCTGCCGGACGGCCGGGTGCCCGCGTACTGGGACGAGGCCAAGGCCGCCGTCGAGGAGCTGCGCGGGCGCAGCGAGCCGGACGTCGTGCTGGCCCCGCGCACCGAGGACGCGCACCAGGACCACCGCGGCCTGGCCGAGCTGATGTCCACCGCGTTCCGCGACCACCTCGTGCTCGGCTACGAGATCGTCAAGTGGGACGGCGACCTGGGCCGCCCGGTGGCGTACCAGCCGCTGTCGACGGAGACCGCCGAGCGGAAGGTGCGCCTCCTGCAGGCGCTCTACCCCTCGCAGCGGCACCGGCCCTGGTACGACCGGGAGGCCTTCCTCGGGCTCGCCCGCATCCGCGGCATCGAATGCCACGAGCGCTACGCCGAGGCGTTCGCCGTCACCAAACTCACTCTCAACCTGGGGGGTTGAACCTTGCGCGTACTGCTCACCGGACACCAGGGCTACCTGGGCACCGTGATGGCCCCGGTCCTCGCCGCCGCCGGACACGAGGTCACCGGCCTGGACTCCGGCCTGTTCGCCGACTGCCTGCTGGGCCCCGCGCCCGCGGACCCGCCGGGCCGCCGGGTGGACCTGCGCGACGTCACGGCCGAGGACGTGGCCGGGGTGGACGCCGTGATCCACCTGGCCGCGCTCTCCAACGACCCGCTGGGATCGCTGGCGCCGGAACTCACCTACGACATCAACCACCACGCCTCCGTGCGCCTGGCCCGGCTGGCCCGCGACGCCGGGGTGCGGCGCTTCCTGTACGCGTCGACCTGCTCGGTCTACGGCGCCGCCGGCGGCGGCGAACTGGTGGGCGAGGACGCCCCGCTGCGACCGGTGACCCCGTACGCCGAGTCAAAGGTGCGGGTGGAGGACGACCTGCACGAGCTCGCCGACGGCGACTTCACCCCGGTCTTCATGCGCAACGCCACCGCCTTCGGCTTCTCGCCCCGGCTGCGCGCCGACATCGTGCTGAACAACCTGGTGGGCCACGCGCTGCTCTCCGGCGAGGTCCTCGTCGTGTCCGACGGCACGCCCTGGCGCCCGCTGGTGCACGCCGCCGACATCGCGCGGGCCTTCACGGCCGCGCTGACCGCGCCGCGCGAGGCGGTGCACGACCGGGCGTTCAACGTCGGCAGCGAGGTCAACAACGTCACGGTCGCCGAGATCGCGGACCAGGTCGCCGCGGCGGTGCCCGGCTCCAAGGTGGTGATCACCGGGGAGACCGGTGCCGATCCGCGCTCGTACCGGGTGGACTTCTCCCGGTTCCGCGCCGCGGTACCCGGCTTCGACTGCGAGTGGACGGTGAAGCAGGGCGCGCTCGAACTCGCGGACGCCTACCGTGGGTTCGGCCTGACCCGGGAGGACTTCGAGCAGCGCTTCACCCGCCTCGCCGTGCTGCGCGCGGCCTCCGGTGCCGGCACGGTCGACGACACCCTGCGGTGGCGCCCGTGACCGAGTCCGGGGAGGAGATGTACGCGCTGGTGGAGCGGCTCTACCCGCTGTGCCGGAGCATCACGGGCGACGGTGTGCGCGCCACCCTGCGGATCGTCGACGAGTACATCCCTCTGCACGTGCACGAGGTGCCGACCGGGACGCAGGTGCTCGACTGGACGGTGCCGCAGGAGTGGAACATCCGCGACGCGTACATCGCGGACGCCACCGGCCGCCGGGTCGTCGACTTCGCCGCGTCCAGTCTGCACGTGCTCGGCTACAGCGTGCCGGTGTCGGCGACCATGCCGCTGGCCGAACTGCGCCCACACCTGCACACCCTGCCCGAGCACCCGTCCTGGGTGCCCTACCGCACCAGCTACTACAAGCCGGAGTGGGGGTTCTGCCTGGCCCAGGAGACCCTGGACGCGATGCCGGACGGCGAGTACGAGGTGCGCATCGACTCCACCCTCGCGGACGGCCACCTCACCTACGCCGAGCACGTGGTCCCTGGGCAGGTCCCCGACGAGGTGATCGTCTCCTGCCACGTCTGCCACCCGTCGCTGGCCAACGACAACCTGGCCGGCATCGCGGTGGCGGTCTTCCTGGCCCGGGAACTTGCGGAGCGCGACCCGTACCACACCTACCGGTTCATCTTCGCGCCGGGCACCATCGGGGCGATCACCTGGCTGGCCCGTAACCGGGAACGCGTGGAGCGTGTGAGGCACGGGCTCGTGCTGGCCTGCGCCGGCGACCCGGGGCAGTTGACGTACAAGCGGAGCAGGCGCGGCGACGCGGAGATCGACCAGGTCCTTCGGCACGTGCTGACCGCCTCCGAACGCCCGCACCGGGTGGTCGGGTTCACTCCGTACGGCTACGACGAGCGGCAGTTCTGCTCGCCCGGGTTCGACCTCGGCGTGGGCTCGCTCACCCGGACCCCGTACGCCGGTTATCCCGAGTACCACACCTCGGCGGACGACCTGGACCTCGTCTCGCCGGACGCGATGGCGGACACCCTCGCGGTGTGCCGCGAGGCGTTCGGCGTGCTCGACCGCAACCGGCGGTACGTCAACCTCAGTCCGTACGGCGAACCGCAGCTCGGGCGGCGCGGGCTGTACGACGCGCTCGGCGGCCGCAGCGACACCAAGCAGGCCCAGATGGCGATGCTCTGGGTGCTCAGCCTCTCCGACGGCGAGCACAGTCTGCTGGACGTGGCCGAGCGGTCCGGCCTGCCGTTCGACACCGTCGCCGACGCGGCCGGCGCCCTGCACGGCGCCGGGCTCCTCAAGGCGTGAGGCCGATGACCACCGAGAGGGAGAAGACGACGGCCCCGGCGCACCCGGCCGCACCCGCCGGGCAGGCGGCCACAGGGCGGAGCGCCAAGCGGGCCGTCTTCGGCCGGCTGTCCTGGGGACTGGCCGACCAGGCGGCCTCCAGTCTGAGCAACTTCGCGGTGGGCGTCTACGTGGCGCGCTCGCTGGGGGTGTCCGCGTTCGGCGTGTTCAGCCTGGCCTGGGTGACCTACGGCGTGGTGCTCAACGTGTCCCGGGGGCTGGCCACCGACCCGCTCGTGGTGCGCTTCAGCGGCGTGCCGGAGGCCACCTGGCGCAAGGCGGTGGTCCGGTCGACGGGCACCGCGCTCGGCGTGGGGACGGTCATCGGCGCGGTGTGCCTGGTGGCCGGGCCGGCGCTCGGCGGGCGCGTGGGGCCCGCGTTCGCCGTCCTCGGTGTCGTGCTGCCGGGACTGCTGCTCCAGGACGCCTGGCGGTTCTCCTTCTTCGCCGCCGGCGCCGGGCGCAAGGCGTTCGTCAACGACGTCGTGTGGTGCGTCGCGCTCGTCCCGGCCATGGTGGTGGCGGACCGCGTGGGCAGCGTGGCCGCGTTCGTGCTCGCCTGGGGCGCGTCCGCCTCGGTGGCCGCCGCCTTCGGCTGCCTCCAGAGCGGCATCCGGCCCCGGATGACCGGCGCGCGCGGCTGGCTCCGCGAGCAGCGCGACCTCGGCTACCGGTACCTGGTGGAGAACGTCAGCCTCAGCGGCGCGAGCCAGCTGCGGGCGTACGGGCTCGGCGCGATCGTCGGGGTCGGCGCGGTGGGCTCGGTGCGCGGCGCCGAGCTCCTGCTCGGCCCGTTCCTCGCCCTGCTGATGGGGCTGTCGCTGGTCACCGTCCCGGAGGCGGCCCGGGTACTGCGGCAGGCCCCGCACCGGCTGGGCAAGTTCTGCCTGCTGCTCGGCGGCGGGCAGGCCGGCGCCGCGCTGCTGTGGGGCGCGGCGCTGCTGCTGATGCCCGACCGGCTCGGCGGGCTGGTGCTCGGCACCGTCTGGCACTCCGCCTCCCAGCTCATCGTGCCGGTCACCCTCAGCGTCGCCGGCGCCGGCCTCGGCACCGGCGCCGCGGCCGGGCTGCGCGCGCTCGGCGCGGCCCGGCGCAGCCTGCGCTGCCAGCTGTTCGCCTCCGCCGCTTACGTCGGCGGCGGGCTCGGCGGGGCGGCCCTCGCCGGCACGGTCGGCTCGGCCTGGGGCGTCGCCGCGGCGACCGTCGGCAGCTCGGCCGTGTGGTGGCTGCAACTGCGGTCCGCCCTGCGCGAGCGGCGCCGCGACACCATCTGCGAAGTGAGGACCTCATGACCGACCGCCCGAGGCTGAGCATCGGCCTGCCCGTCCACAACGGCGAGGAGTACCTCGCCGAGTCGCTCGACGCCCTGCTCGGCCAGACCTACGAGGACTTCGAGCTGATCGTCTCCGACAACGCCTCGACCGACGGCACCCAGGACATCTGCCGCAAGTACGCGGCCCAGGACTCCCGCATCCGGTACCTGCGGCTGCCCCGGAACATCGGCGCCACGCCGAACCACAACCGGGTGTTCGCCGAGTCCCGCGGCGAGCTGTTCAAGTGGGCCTCGCACGACGACCTGTACGCCCGGGACCTGCTGCGGGCCTGCGTCGAGGCGCTGGACGAGCGGCCGGACGTGATCCTCGCGCACAGCGGCCAGGCGGTCATCGACGCCGACGGCCGGGTGAAGGTCCCCTACGAGTACGGGCTCGCCACCGACTCCCCGCGCCCGCCGGAGCGCTTCCGCAGTCTGCTCTTCGAACCGGGCGGCGACGACTTCTACGGGGTGATGCGCGCCGACGTGCTGCGCCGGGTGAAGCCGATGGACAGCTACCACCACGCGGACCGCACGTTCGTCGCCGAGATCACCCTGCACGGGCCCTTCCACCAGGTGCCGGAGCTGCTCTACTTCCGCCGCGACCACCCCACCCGCGCCGAGCGGGCCAACCCCTCCAAGCGCGCCCGGTGCGTCAACCTGGACCCGCGCCGCGCGGGCCCGCTGCACCCGACACCCCGGCTGCTCGCCGAGTACGTCTGGGGCTTCGCCTCGGCGGTCCGGCGCGCGCCGCTGTCCGCGGCCGACCGGCGCGCCTGCTACGGCCACCTGGCCGCGTGGATGACCAGCCGCGTGCGGCCGGGCGCCGGTGAGCGGGTCGAGGACCGCGTCCCCGTGGATCCGGACCGGCTCGCCGTCTCCGTCGACGCCCTCGTCGCCGGCCGTGAGGGGAGGCGCGCGTGAGCGCCGCCCGCATCGGGGTCTTCGGCCTGCTCGGCTCGGGCAACCTCGGCAACGACGGGTCGCTCGAGGCCGTGCTCGCACACCTGGGGCGCGAGCACCCGGAGGCCGTCGTGGAGGCGCTGTGCGGCGGACCCGAGGCCGTCGCGGCCCGGTACGGGATACGCGCGACACGGCTGCACTGGTACCGCGGGGAGTACCGGACCGCGTCCCGCGCGGGCGCGATCGCGGCCAAGGGCCTCGGCAAACTCGTCGACGTCTTCCGGACCGCCGCCTGGGTGCGCCGGCAGGACGTGGTGATCGTGCCGGGCATGGGCGTCCTGGAGGCCACGCTGCCGCTGCGGCCGTGGGGCTTCCCGTACTCGCTGTTCCTGCTGTGCGCGAGCGGCCGGCTGCTCGGCACCCGCGTAGCGCTGGTGGGCGTCGGCGCCGCGCCCATCGGCAACCGGGCCACCCGTACGCTGGTGCGCTGGTCGGCGCGGCTGGCCGCGTACCGGTCGTACCGGGACGGCCCGTCCCGCGAGGCGATGCGGGCGATGGGCGTGGACACCGCGCGCGACGAGGTCTGCCCGGACCTCGCCTTCTCCCTGCCGACGGTACGGGCGCCCCTGGGAGCGCCGGGCCGGGTCTGCGTCGGCGTCATGGACTTCCACGGCGGCGACGACGACCGCGCCCGGGCCGAGGAGATCCACCGCCGCTACCTGGACGGGGTGATCCGCTTCGTCCGCGCGCTGGCCGAGGAGGGCAGGCCGGTCCGGCTGCTCACCGGCGACGAGTGCGACGCGCCCGTGGTGGCCGCGATCCTCGGCGCCGTGGGCTCGCCGCTGGTCACCGCCGCCGAACCGGCCTCGCTGGCCGACCTGATGAAGGAGACGTCGGCCGCCGGCACCGTGGTGGCGACCCGGTACCACAACCTGATCTGCGCCCTGAAGACCGGCACTCCCACGCTGGCGCTCACCTATGCCACCAAGAGCGAGGCGCTGATGGAGCGGATGGGTCTCGGCGCGTACTGCCACCCGGCCCGCGAGGTCGACGCCGAACGGCTGCTGGAGCAGTTCCGTGAGCTGGAGAAGCGGGCGCCGGAACTCCGGCAGACACTCGCCGAGCGGAACCGGGTCGCCGCCGACCAGGCCGAGTCCCAGTTCCGGGCGTTGACCGCGGTCCTCTTCCCCGCGGCGCCCGACGAGGACCGACCCGGCTCCCGCCCCGGCGCCCAAGCCGGACCGGACGTCCACGACCGACCGGACGCCCAAGCCCGCCCCGACACCCGAGCCGACGCCCGGCAGGAGACCTCATGAAAGCGACCGAAGTCCCGGCGATCGCCGGCGCGTACCTGTTCGAGCCGACGCCGTTCGCCGACGAACGCGGCTTCTTCTGCCGCACGTTCGACGCCGACGTGGCCCGGTCGGCGGGCCTGGACCCGGACGCCTTCGTCCAGGACAGCCTGTCCCGCTCCGCCCGGGGCGTCCTGCGCGGCCTGCACCTGCGCTCCGGCGACGGCGAGGCCAAGCTGGTGCGGTGCTCGTACGGGAAGGTCTTCGACGTGGTCGTGGACCTGCGGGCGGACTCGCCCACGTACCTGGGCCGGGCCTTCTTCGAGCTGTCCGGCGAGACGCAGGCGACCCTGTACGTACCGGCGGGGTGCGCGCACGGCTTCCAGGCGCTCACCGAGCCCGCCGACGTCTCGTACCGCATCGACCGCCCGCACGATCCGGCCGAGGACGTGACGATCGCCTTCGACGACCCGGAACTCGCCATCGAATGGCCGCTGCCGGTCGCGTCGGTGTCCCGGCGGGACCGGGAGGCGCCGGGCCTCGCCGAGGCCCTCAAGCACATGGAGAGGACCAGGTTGCCGTGACCACCGAACACGCCGAACCCACCGAGACCTCCGACGAGTTCCGGCTGCCCCGGTCGCGGCTGGCGAACGAGCGGCTGCACGCCCTGATCCCCGGGGGCGCGCACACCTACGCCAAGGGTGACGACCAGTACCCCGAGAACCTCGCCCCGGTCATCAGCCACGGCCGCGGCGCCCATGTGTGGGACGTCGACGGCAACCGCTACGTCGAGTACGGCTCCGGCCTGCGCTCGGTCAGCCTCGGTCACGCCCACCCGCGCGTGACCGAGGCGGTGCGGCGGCAACTCGACCGCGGCAGCAACTTCGTGCGGCCGTCCGTCCTGGAGGTCGAGGCCGCGGAACGCTTCCTGGCGACCGTGCCGACCGCCGAGATGGTGAAGTTCGCGAAGAACGGCTCCGACGTGACCACCGCCGCGGTGCGCCTCGCCCGCGCCGTCACCGGGCGCCCGCGGGTGGCCATCTGCGCCGACCACCCCTTCTACTCCGTCGACGACTGGTTCATCGGCACCACCCCGATGAACGCCGGCGTCCCGGCGGCGACCACCGAACTCACCGTGGCCTTCCCCTACGGGGACCTGGCCGCCACGGAGGAACTGCTGACGCGGTACGAGGACGAGGTCGCCTGCCTGGTCCTCGAACCCGCCACCCTCACCGAGCCGCCGCCCGGATATCTCGCCGGTCTGCGCGAACTGGCCGACCGGCACGGCTGCGTACTGATCTTCGACGAGATGATCACCGGCTTCCGCTGGTCGGAGGCGGGCGCCCAGGGCCTGTACGGCGTGGTCCCCGACCTGTCCACGTTCGGCAAGGCGCTGGGCAACGGGTTCGCCGTGTCCGCGCTGGCCGGGCGCCGAGATCTGATGGAGCGGGGCGGGCTGCGCCACTCCCACGACCGGGTATTCCTGCTGTCCACCACGCACGGCGCGGAAACGCACTCGCTGGCCGCCGCGATGGCCGTGCAGACGGTCTACACCGAGGAGGGCGTCACCGCGAGGCTGCACGCCCTCGGCGAGCGCCTGGCCGCCGGTGTCCGCGAGGCCGCGGCGAGCATGGGCGTCGGCGACCACGTCGTCGTCCGGGGCCGGGCCAGCAACCTGGTCTTCGCCACCCTCGGTGAGGACCTGCGGCCCTCGCAGCCGTACCGCACCCTGTTCCTGCGCCGGCTCCTCACGGGCGGGGTGCTGGCCCCGTCGTTCGTGGTGAGCAGCGCGCTGACCGACGCCGACATCGAGCACACCGTCGACGCGGTGGCCCAGGCGTGCGCGGTGTACCGCAAGGCCCTGGACGCGGGCGACCCCACCCCGTGGCTGGCGGGACGACCGGTGAAGCCGGTGTTCCGCCGACTGGCGTGAGGTGACGGCCGGTCAGCGACGCACGAGCGGACGGGCATCGGCGGCCCGGTCGGCCGTCCGGTCGATCAGCCACGCGGTCGCCGGCACCACTGCCAGCGCGGTGCACCAGCCGCCGAGGACGTCGGTCGGATAGTGCGCGCCCAGGGCGACCTGCGCCCACCCCATGGCGGCCCCGGCCACGAGCGCCGAGGCGAGCACGAGGAGGGTGCCTGCCGTCCTGCCCAGGCCGAGCCGGCCGGCCACGATCAGCGCCAGCGCGAAGACCAGCGCGGTGAAGAAGGCGGTGTGCCCGCTCGGATACGACAGGTTGCCGTCACCGTGAATGGTGCGCCCCACCACGTACTTGAGCAGCGTCGCCACCCCCACGGCCACGCAGACACAGGCCACGACGAACACCGACGCACGGGAGCCCCACAGCAACAGACAGCCCACCACGACAGCCCCGACCAACAGCACCGACCCGAGCGGCTCCCCGAGGAAGTCCAGGCCGAGAGCAACGTGCCGCCACCCCGGCCCCACCCCCTCCACCGCGGGCTGAACCCAGGCATCCACCCTGCCGGGCCGGCCGTGCCCGGCATACATCCCCCCGAGCACCCCCACCACCAGCACGGCGACCCCCGCGACCATCCCGAGCCCCGCCCGCAACGCTCCCGGCAACACCACGGCCCCCGCCTCCCGCCCCGACCAGTCCCCCGCCGCCACCCTAACCAACGACGAACCCGGGCCAGTCGCACTCCGCCCAGACCGTCCTGCCCGGACCGCCGCCCGCCCGGGACGTGCGACGGCAGACACGTCGGGCCAGGCCGTGGTCATCGCGTCCGGGCAGACGATGAGGACCTCCGTGCCGCACGGTACCGACCCGGGAACGACGCGGCGGCGGCCCGGCTCAGGCGACACCGGTCTCCGCTGCGTCCGCCACGGATGTGAGACTGAGGAAATGCTCATACAGTTCTTGGCCGCCGCCGGCATCCTGGCTGTGCTGACCATGGTGCCCGGGCCGGACATGGCCGTCGTGACCAAGCGGGCCGTCGCCTCCGGCTGGCAGGACGGGCTGCGGACCGTGGGCGGGATCACCGCGGGGTTGTTGATCTGGGGCGTGTTCTCGGTGGCCGGCCTCGCCGCTGTCCTGGCCGCGTCCGTTACCGCGTACACAGCGGTCAAGCTGACCGGAGCCGCGTACCTGGTATTCCTCGGTGTCCAGTCGCTGCTCCAGAGTCGGCGCAACCGGTCCCAGGCACCGGCCCCGGCCCTCTCCCCGCCTCGCGGCAACCCCTGGCGGACCGGCCTGGTGAGCAACGTCTTCAACCCCAAGATCGCCGTTTTCTACACGGGGCTGCTGCCGACGCTGGCCCCGACCGGGCTGCCTGCCCACAGCGGTATGGCGCTGCTGGTCCTCGTACACGCGATGCTCACCGCGATCTGGCTCGGCGGGTACGTCCTGCTTCTGTCCAAGGCTCGCGCCTTCTTCGAGAAGCCGGCCGTACGCCAGGGCATGGACCGTGTCACCGGGGCCGTACTGATCGGATTCGGACTGAAGGTTGCCACGACGCAGCCTTGAGTCCTGAGTCCGCATCATGCGGCGTTGGGCGGTGCTGGACAAGGCGGATTCCGGATGAAGCGTTGAGCACCCTGCGCCTTGCGAGAAGGCGCCGGCGACTGGCGCCCAGATGGCACTGGCGCATGACGCACTTCACGTCGTGCACTTCGATGAACAGGTCGAGCGCACCCGGCCACGCCCGATGATCCCAGGAAAGCCGCAGGTCACCGCCCCTTTTCGGCCGGCTCCAAAATCGCCACGCACTCCACGTGCGAAGTCATCGGGAACAGGTCGAAGGCTCGCAGGGTGCGGACCCGGTAGCCGTGGTCGGCGAAGTAGGCGATGTCGCGCGCCAGGGCGGCCGGGTCGCAGGCCACGTAGGCGATGCGGCGGGCGTTGAGGGTGGTGAGGTGGGCTACCGTCGCGCGGCCGGCGCCGGCGCGGGGCGGGTCGAGGACGACGAGGTCGACCTCCGTGATGCCCGTGCGGGGCAGGACCGACTCGACCTTGCCCTGTTCGATGCGGACGCGCGGGAAGTCGGCGAGGTTGTGGCGGGCGTCCTCGACCGCGCGCTTGCCGGACTCGATGCCGAGGACCGCGCCCTTGTCGCCGACCCGGTCGGCCAGCGCGCCCGCGAAGAGGCCGACGCCGCAGTACAGGTCGAGGGCCATGTCGCCCTTGCGCGGGAGCAGGCCCTGCATGACCGCCGTGACGAGGGTGTCGGCGGCCTTCGGGTGGACCTGCCAGAAGCCGCCGACGCCGACGCGGTGGGTACGGCCGTCGGCGCGTTCGCGGACGAACGGGCGGCCGTGCACACGGTGGACGCCGCCCGTCTTCTCGTCGACGCGGAGGACCGAGACCGGCTTGTCGAGTTCGACCAGCGGGAGGCGGGCGCCGGGGCGCGGGGTGAGGATCACCTGGCGGTCCTGGGAGCCGGTGGCGGCGATCGCCTCGACGGACTCCATGCCCGTCCAGTCGCGCTGCTCGATGCCCAGCTCGCTGACGCCCTCCGCCGCGATCATGCAGTGCTCGATCGGCTCCACCTCGTGCGAGCGGTGGCGGCGCAGGCCGGCCTTCCCGGTGTCCGGGTCGACGGCGTACTGCACGCGCGTGCGCCACTGAGGGACCTCGCCCGCCGGCAGCTTGTCGCCCTCGGCGGGCATCACGGTGCCGTCCCAGCCGGCCTCTTCGGGCGTGAGCCCGGCGAGCCGCTTCAGCTGCTCGGCGATCACCTCGCCCTTCAGGCGCCGCTGGGCGCCCGGCTTGGCGTGCTGCCAGTCGCAGCCGCCGCAGCGGCCGGGGCCGGCGTAGGGGCAGGGCGCCTCGACACGGTCCTTGGACGCATCCAGGACCCGTACCGCGTCGGCGCGCAGGAAGCGGGCGCCCTCCTCGCCCTCCGTCACCCGGGCCACCACCCGCTCTCCGGGCAGCGTGTGCCGCACGAAGAGCACCTGGCCCTCGGCGGTGCGGGCGATGCAGTGGCCGCCGTGGGCGACGGGGCCGATCTCGACCTCGTACTCCTCCCCCACCAGCGAGCGCGGCCGCTCCTGGGCCCGCGCCCCCGCCGCCTGCGACTTCTTCGGTTCTGCGTGCATGGCGGGACTACTCCAGACAGAGGGGAAAGGGGCGGCCCCCTTCGGAGGCCGACGGAGACCAACGGACGCCGACAACAGCCCACCAGTCTACGGGCTCGCCGCGGCGCCCGGTTCCTCAGTCCCGCGTGCTGGGCTCCTTCTCCCGCTGGCCGGTGCCCTGCGCCGGACCGCGCCGCACCGCACCCGGCGCGTTCCAGTCCTGGCGCCTGCGGGCGCGCAGCTTGGCGGCCTCGGAGGAGGCGAGCTGGTAGGGCACCGAGGTGACCATCACGCCGGGCGTGAACAGCAGCCGGCCCTTCAGGCGCAGCGCGCTCTGGTTGTGCAGCAGGTGCTCGTACCAGTGGCCGACGACGTACTCGGGGATGATCACGGAGACCGCGTCGCGCGGCGACTCCTTGCGCAGGCTCTTGACGTACTCGATGACCGGGCGGGTGACCTCGCGGAAGGGCGAGTCGAGGACCTTCAGCGGTACGTCGATGCCGCGCCGCTCCCACTCATCGCGCAGCACCTTGGTCTCCGCCGGATCGACGTTGACGGTGAGCGCCTCCAGGGTGTCGGAGCGCATCAGCTTGGCGTAGGCCAGGGCGCGCAGGGTGGGGCGGTGGATCTTGGAGATGAGGACGACGGAGTGCACCCGGGAGGGGCGGACGCTGTCGTCGCTCGGGCCCTCGGGGGCGGCGATCTCCTCGGCGACGCGGTCGTAGTGCTTACGGATCGCGGTCATCGTCGCGTAGAAGATGCACATGCCGAGCAGGGCCACCCAGGCGCCGTGGGTGAACTTGGTGACCAGGACGACGACCAGCACCAGACCGGTGAGGAAGGCGCCGAAGGCGTTGATGGCGCGCGAGCGGATCATGTGCCGCCGCTTGGCCTGGTCCTTCTCGATGGCCAGGTGGCGGTTCCAGTGGCGGACCATGCCGGTCTGGCTGAGCGTGAAGGAGACGAACACGCCGACGATGTAGAGCTGGATCAGCCGCGTGGAGTCGGCGCCGTAGAGGACGGTCAGCAGGGTCGCCGCGCCGGCCAGCAGCACGATGCCGTTGGAGAAGGCGAGGCGGTCGCCACGGGTGTGCAGCTGGCGGGGCAGGTAGCGGTCCTGGGCGAGGATCGAGCCGAGCAGCGGGAAGCCGTTGTACGCGGTGTTCGCCGCCAGGAACAGCACCAGTGCGGTGGCCGCCGCGAGGACGACGAAGAGGAAGCTGCCCTTGCCGAAGACGGCCTCGGCGACCTGGGAGATCACCGGGTTCTGGACGTAGCCGGCGCCGAGCGGGCTGCCGTTGTGGATCAGGTCGGTGGCCGGGTTCTCGGCCATGCGGACCTTGGTCGACATGGCGAGGGCGATGATGCCGCAGAACATCGTGACGGCCAGCAGGCCCATCATCGCCAGCGTGGTCGCCGCGTTCTTCGACTTCGGCTTGCGGAAGGCCGGGACGCCGTTGGAGATCGCCTCGACTCCGGTGAGCGCGGCACAGCCGGAGGAGAAGGCGCGCAGCAGCAGGAAGATCAGCGCGAAGCCCGCGAGGCCCTGGTGCTCGGCCTTGACGTGGTAGTCGGCGGTGGGCGCCCGCATGGTGTCGCCGAGCACCAGCCCGCGGAAGGCGCCCCAGGCGATCATGATGAACACGCCGCCGACGAAGACGTAGGTCGGGATCGCGAAGAGCGTGCCCGACTCCCTCACACCGCGCAGGTTCATCACGGTCAGCAGCACGATGACGACGACCGCGCACAGCACCTTGTGCTGGACGACGAAGGGCACGGCCGAGCCGAGGTTCTCGATGCCGGAGGCGATGGAGACGGCCACGGTCATGACGTAGTCGACGAGCAGGGCGCTGGCCACCGTCAGGCCGGCCTTGGCGCCGAGGTTGGTGGTCGCCACCTCGTAGTCGCCGCCGCCGCTGGGATAGGCGTGCACGTTCTGCCGGTAGGAAGCGACCACCGTGAACATCAGCACGACCACCGCGAGGGCGATCCAGGGGCTGAAGTGGTACGCCGACACGCCCGCGATGGACAGGACCAGCAGCACCTCTCCAGGTGCGTACGCCACGGAGGACAGCGGGTCTGAGGCGAAGACGGGGAGTGCGATGCGCTTGGGCAGGAGCGTTTCGCCGAGCCGGTCGCTGCGCAGTGCGCGCCCGATCAGAATGCGCTTGGGCACGTCGGTCAGTTTGGACACAACAGAGGATCGTATGCCTTCGAACACGAGGTCGCCCACCTGCCACCCGAGATCTGCCTCACGAGTGAAATCCGGGGGCGCGGGCGCTGCGGATTCCGCGGCCGGGGCGGTCGCCGTGGCTGGATGACCGAACCCCCGTCCGACGCCGTCCCCAGGAGGCCCCATGCCACCGACCGCGGAGCTGATCGGCGCCGCCGCCGCACTGCTCGGCCTCGGATTCCTGACCCTGTGCAGCGTGCGCAGCATCACGCGCGCACAGCGCTCGCAAACGGAATGAGGCTCTCTGCCACGCAAACCGTCCGGCATGCGGCAGGGGGGTGCCCACCGCCCACGGGGCATGTGTAGCTTGTCCCCTTGTCTGAGACCCTGATGGGGCTGAGCAGTAGCTATTGACACCGGAAGGACGGTCGTGCACATCGTCATCATGGGCTGCGGGAGAGTGGGTTCCGCTCTCGCCCAGACCCTGGAGCAACAGGGGCACACGGTCGCCGTGATCGACCAGGACCCCACCGCCTTCCGCCGGCTGGGCCCCGGATTCGGGGGCCGCCGGGTCACCGGGGTCGGCTTCGACCAGGACACCCTGCGCGAGGCGGGCATCGAGGAGGCCGGCGCCTTCGCCGCCGTCTCCAGCGGCGACAACTCGAACATCATCTCGGCGCGCGTGGCCCGCGAGATGTTCGGCGTGCAGAACGTCGCGGCCCGCATCTACGACCCGCGCCGCGCCGAGGTCTACCAGCGACTGGGGATCCCGACCGTGGCCACGGTCCGCTGGACCGCCGACCAGATGCTGCGCCGGCTGCTGCCCTCGGGCGCCGAGCCGCTGTGGCGCGACCCCACCGGCGGGGTGCAGCTCGCCGAGGTGCACGCCTCGCCCCGTTGGGTGGGGCACAAGATCAGCAAGTTGCAGGAGGAGACGGGCGTCCGGGTGGCGTTCCTGACCCGCCTCGGTGAGGCGATCCTGCCGTCCTCGCAGACGGTGCTGCAGGAGGGCGACCTCGTGCACGTGATGATGCGGACGGACGACGTGGACAAGGTCGAGGCGGCGTTCGCCGAGGGCCCCGAAGAGGAGAGCGGTCACTGATGAGGGTCGCCATTGCCGGTGCCGGCGCGGTCGGGCGCTCGATCGCGGGTGAGCTGCTGGAGAACGGCCACGAGGTCCTGCTCGTGGACAAGGCGCCGACCGCCATCTCGGTCGAGCGCGTCCCGCAGGCGGAGTGGCTGCTGGCCGACGCCTGTGAGATCACGTCCCTGGACGAGGCGGCGCTGCAGCGCTGCAACGTGGTGATCGCCGCGACCGGTGACGACAAGGTCAACCTGGTCGTCTCGCTGCTCGCGAAGACGGAGTACGGCGTTCCGCGCGTCGTGGCCCGGGTGAACAACCCGAAGAACGAGTGGCTGTTCAACGAGTCGTGGGGCGTGGACGTCGCCGTGTCCACCCCGCGTCTGATGTCGGCCCTGGTGGAGGAGGCGGTGAGCGTCGGCGACCTGGTCCGTCTGCTGCGCTTCAGCCACGGCGACGCGAACCTGGTGGAGCTGACGCTCCCCGAGGAGTCGGCCCTGGCCGGCACCCAGGTCGGGGACGTGGAGTGGCCGGAGGACACCTCCCTGGTCACCATCATCCGCGGCACCCGGGTCCTCACCCCGTCCCAGGAGGACTCCCTGGAGCCGGGCGACGAACTCCTCTTCGTCGCCGCCCAGGCCCGCGAGGGCCAGCTGGAGGACCTGCTCTCGGTCCGCCGGGAGGACATGGAGCCGTAGGCTCCGATCCCTCGGAGTTATGCCGATGGGGGCCGCCGGGATGTCCCGGCGGCCCCCATCGGCATTGCCCTTCAGGCCTCCCGGCGTTGCCGTCAGGCCTCCCGGCGGTGGCGGCCCGGGGCCGGGCGGGCGGGGCTTTCCCCCTGCTCGGCCGCCAGGGCGGCGCGGCGCTCCTCCTCGGCCTTCTCCTCCGCCTCCATCTCCGCGAACACGTCGATGGGCGCGGGCGCCTTCGCCAGGAAGACCCAGGTCAGCCAGACGGCCAGCAGGAAGGGCGGGATCTTCAGGGCGACCAGGACCCAGCCGAGCTGGGTGGTGTCGGCCCACCAGTACAGGGGGAAGAGG
>NZ_BMVJ01000006.1:143288-153688 GCF_014650655.1 Streptomyces anandii JCM 4720 | reverse complement strand
ATCGCGCACTTGGCGAGCAGGATCAGGCCCCAGGCCCAGCTCGCCTTGGCGTAGGCCTTCTTGCGGCCCGGATTGCGGGTGCGCCAGGAGAGGTTCTCCTTGAACACCGGGCCGAGGATCAGGCCGATCAGCGGGACGCCGGCGAGGGTGGTCACGATGTAGGCCAGCGCCAGGCCCAGCGTGTAGAGCATGCCGGGCAGGTAGAAGTCCTTGGCGTTGCCGGTCATCATCGCGAAGACCACGCCGAAGACGACACCGAAGACGCCGCTGAAGGCGTGCTTGACGGTGTCCCGCATGGCGAGGCGGACCACGACCAGGACCAGGGACACGCCCAGCGCGGCGATCGCCGACCAGTGCAGGTCCTTGTTGATCGTGAAGATGGTGACGAAGAGGAGACCGGGCAGCACCGTCTCGACCATGCCCCGGACCCCGCCGAACGCCTCGAAAAGCGCGGCCTCCGTCACCGCCCTGGCCTCGTCGGCGGTCGTCTCTTCGGTCGGCTTGTCGAGTGACGTCACGGGCTACTCCCGTCCGAGGGGTCGCAATTCGTACTTGGGGTTGAACAGCACCCGGCGGCCCCGGCTCATGGAGATCCGGCCCGATGCGATCAGCTTGCGCCCCGGTTCTATCCCCACGATGGAGCGCCTGCCGAGCCACACCACGTCCAGGGCGGCGGTGCCGTCGAACAGCTCCGCCTCCAGGGCCGGGACTCCGGCACGCGGACGGAGGGTGACCGTGCGCAAGGTACCAGTAACCGTGACGATCTGGCGGTCGTGGCAGTCGCCGATGCGGGTACAGCCCGCGGTCTCGGCGTCCTCCCGCAGTTCCTCGGACTCCAGGTCCTCCTGCGACGAGGAGAGCCGGTCGAGCATGCGCCGGAACCGGCCCACCGGCTTTTCGGAACGAGGAACAGCACTCATATCTGAAGCGTACCGGGGCCCACCGACAGCACCGTAACCGCGCTCACTTCTCGAAGCGGTAGCCCATTCCGGGCTCGGTGACGAAGTGTTCGGGGTGCGAGGGATCCGCCTCCAGCTTCCGCCGCAGCTGCGCCATGTACACCCGCAGGTAGTTCGTCTCCGTGCCGTACGACGGCCCCCACACCTCCTGCAGCAGCTGCCTCTGGCTGACCAGCCGCCCGGTGTTGCGCACCAGCACCTCCAGCAGGTGCCACTCGGTGGGCGTGAGCCGTACGTCCTTGCCGCCCCGGTTGACCTTCTTGGCGGCCAGGTCGACGGTGAACCCCTCCGTCTCCACCGTCGTCACGTCGTCGTCCCCCGGCCCGACGGGCTCGGCGCGGCGGACGGCGGCGCGCAGCCGGGCCAGCAGTTCGTCCATGCCGAAGGGCTTGGTGACGTAGTCGTCGGCGCCCGCGTCCAGCGCCTGCACCTTCTCGTCGGAGGAGTGCCGGGCGGACAGCACCAGGATCGGCACCCGGGTCCAGCCGCGCAGGCCCCTGATCACCTCGACGCCGTCCATGTCGGGCAGGCCCAGGTCGAGGACGACGACGTCGGGGTGGCGGGAGGCGGCGAGGTCCAGGGCGGTCCGGCCGTCGGCCGCGGCGTCGACCTCGTACTGGCGTGCCTTGAGGTTGATCACGAGGGCGCGCACGATCTGCGGCTCGTCCTCGACCACCAGCACCCGGGTCATGAGACCTGCCTTTCGGGGTGTACGGGCCGCCCGGCCCACTCGGAACCGCCGGCGTGGAGCTGCTCGGGGCGCGTGCCGGCCGCGCGCAGGGTCAGCACCATGGTGAGGCCGCCGCCCGGGGTGTCCTCGGCGTTCAGCGTGCCGCCCATGGCCTCGGCGAAGCCGCGCGCCACCGCGAGGCCGAGGCCGACGCCCGCGCCGCGGGGCGCGTCGCCGTGGCGCTGGAAGGGCTCGAAGATGCGGTCCTTCGCCTCGTCCGGGACGCCCGGCCCGCGGTCGACGACCCGCACCTCCACCCGGTCGGCCATCGCGCTGGCGGAGACCAGCACCGGCTCATCGGGCGGGCTGTACTTCACGGCGTTCTCCACGATGTTGGCCATGGCCCGCTCCAGCAGGCCCGCGTCCACGGCGACCATGGGCAGCGTCTCGGGGACGTCGAGGTCCACGCTGTCCTCGGGCACGCCGCCCAGCGCCATAGGCACCACCTCGTCGAGGTCGATGCCGCGGATGAGCGGGGTGACCGTGCCGGTCTGCAGGCGGGACATGTCGAGCAGGTTGCCCACGAGGTGGTCGAGCCGGTCGGCGCCCTCCTCGATGCCCTGCAGCAGTTCCGCCCGGTCCTCCTCGGACCACTCCACGTCCTCCGACCGGAGCGAGGAGACGGCCGCCTTGATCCCGGCCAGGGGGGTGCGCAGGTCGTGGCTGACCGCGGCGAGCAGCGCGGTGCGGATGCGGTTGCCCTCGGCCAGGGCGCGGGCCCGGTCGGCCTCCTCCTGGAGGCGGCGGCGGTCCAGTACGACGGCGGCCTGGGCCGCGAAGGCGGCGAGCACGCGGCGGTCGGAGGCGGGCAGCACCCGCCCGGTCAGGGCGAGCGCCATGTGGTCGCCGACCGGCATGTCCACGTCGGCGTCCTCGGGGCGTTCCAGGGGCCGGTCCGTGCCGACCCGGCCGGCGCAGGTCCAGGGGTCCACGTCGCTCTGCCGCTCCAGCAGGGCCACCGACTCCATGCCGAAGGTCTCGCGGACCCGCTCCAGCAGCGCCTCCAGGCTGGTCTCGCCGCGCAGGACGCTTCCGGCGAGGAAGGAGAGTATCTCCGCCTCGGCGCGCAGCCGGGCCGCCTGGTGGGTGCGGCGGGCGGCCAGGTCGACCACGGACGCCACGGACACGGCGACGCCGACGAAGATCGCGATGGCGACGATGTTCTTGGGGTCGGCGATGGTGAGCCGGTGCAGGGGCGGCGTGTAGTAGTAGTTCAGCAGGAAGGAGCCGACGGCCGCGGAGGCGAGCGCCGGGAGCAGACCGCCGAGCAGCGCCGCCGCCACCGTGAGGGTGAGGAACAGCAGCATGTCGTTGGCGAGGCCGAGGTCCACGGTGTTCAGCAGCAGCGCGAGCACCACCGGGCCGAGGACCGCGACGACCCAGCCCCACGCGATCCTGGCCCGCCCGAGCCGCGCGCCGCGGGCCACGGGCAGCCCTCGGCCCTTGGCGACCTCGCCGTGGGTGACGATGTGCACGTCGAGGTCGGGGCCCGACTCGCGGGCGACGGTGGCGCCGACGCCGGGCCCGAAGACGTACTGCCAGCTCTTGCGGCGCGAGGAGCCCAGCACGATCTGGGTGGCGTTGACGCCGCGCGCGAAGTCGAGCAGGGCGGCCGGTATGTCGTCGCCGACGACGTGGTGGAAGGTGCCGCCGAGGTCCTCGACGAGGGTGCGCTGGACGGCCAGCTCCTTCGGGGAGGCGGCGGTCAGGCCGTCGCTGCGGGCGATGTAGACGGCCAGCACCTCGCCTCCGGCGCCCTTCTCGGCCAGGCGGGCGGCCCGGCGGATCAGCGTGCGGCCCTCGGGCCCGCCGGTCAGTCCGACCACGATCCGCTCGCGAGAGCCCCAGATGCGGGAGACCCGGTGCTCGCTGCGGTACCGCTGGAGGTACTCGTCGACCCGGTCGGCCACCCACAGCAGGGCCAGCTCGCGCAGTGCGGTGAGGTTGCCGGGGCGGAAGTAGTTGGACAGGGCCGCGTCGACCTTGTCGGGCTTGTAGATGTTGCCGTGCGCCATGCGGCGGCGCAGCGCCTCCGGGGACATGTCGACCAGCTCGATCTGGTCGGCCCGGCGCACCACCTCGTCCGGTACGGTCTCGCGCTGGCGTACGCCCGTGATGGACTCGACCACGTCGCCGAGGGACTCCAGGTGCTGGATGTTGACCGTGGAGACGACGTCGATGCCGGCCGCGAGCAGTTCCGCCACGTCCTGCCAGCGCTTGGCGTTGCGGGAGCCGGGGACGTTGGTGTGGGCGAGCTCGTCCACCAGGGCGACGGCCGGCGCGCGGCGCAGCACGGCGTCGACGTCCATCTCGGCGAAGCTGCCGCCGCGGTGCTCCAGGCGGCGGCGCGGGACCTGCTCCAGGCCGTGCAGCATCACCTCGGTGCGCGGGCGGTCGTGGTGCTCCACGAACGCGACGACGCAGTCGGTGCCGCGCTCGACCCGGCGGTGCGCCTCGGAGAGCATGGCGTAGGTCTTGCCGACGCCCGGTGCCGCACCGAGGTAGATCCGAAGCTTGCCGCGTCCCATGGCCCCATTGTCTTCCGTGACACCCGTGTACGCTGCGTCGACCCTACGGCCAATAATCGCGACAAATGGGACCCGGTGAAGCCGGGGGAACGTCTTTGACGCAACCCTGACGCCGCCCGTGCCGCTCCGCGGCGAGGCGCGTCATTGCTCGGTCACCTCGCCGTCGCGCAGTTCCAGGACGCGGTCGGCGAGGTCCAGGAGTGCCGCGTCGTGGGTGGCGACCAGGGCGGTCACCCGGCGGCTGTGGACGACGGCGCGCAGCAGCTCCATCACGGCCAGGCCGGTCTCCGCGTCCAGCTGGCCGGTCGGCTCGTCGGCCATGAGGAGCACCGGGTCGTTGGCGAGCGCGCGGGCGATGGCCACGCGCTGCTGCTGGCCGCCGGAGAGCTCACCGGGCCGCTGCCGGGCGTGGTCGGCGAGGCCGACCAGGGAGAGCAGCAGTTCGACGCGCTCCTCCCGCTCGCGGGGGTCGGCGCGGCGCAGCCGCATCGGCACGCCGACGTTCTCCGCGGCGGTGAGGATCGGCAGCAGGCCGAAGGACTGGAAGACGAACCCCACGCGGTCCCGGCGCAGCGCGAGGAGGCCGTCCTCGCCGAGTCCGCCGAGGTCGCTGCCGTCGACGTGGACGCTGCCCTCGTCCGGCTGGTCCAGCCCGCCGACGATGTTGAGCAGCGTGGTCTTGCCGGAGCCCGAGCGGCCCTTGAGGGCGACGAGTTCGCCGCGCGGCACCTCGAAGGAGACGCCGCGCAGGGCGTGCACGGCGGCCGCGCCCTGCCCGTAGGACTTGTGGACGTTCTCCACCCGCACCATCGTCTCGGTGACGACCTGGCTCATGCGCCCTCCCCCGTCGCTGTCCCCGTGGACCGGGCGCCAGTATCACCACCCGCGCGGGCCCCTTCAACCTCCCGCACGGCCGATCTCCCACAGGCGAAGGGCCGCACGGTGAAGGGCCGCACCCCGGGAGGTGCGGCCCTTCACCGTGAGTGTCCCTGTCAGCGGACCTCGGTGATCTCCGGCCCGCGCTGGAGCTGGCCCATGCCGCCGGCGAAGCGGGACTGGCCCTCGTCCTGCTGGACGCCCTCCGGCACCATCTGAGCGTCGTTGGGAAGCTTCAGGACGATCGGGTCGCGGGGCGCCATCGGGCCCTCGCCGCGGACCACGACCGTGTCCCGGAAGATCTGCTCGAGCAGCCCGGCCGCCTGCGGCTGCACCGCGCCCTGGCCCGAGATCACGCCCCGCAGGAACCAGCGGGGACCGTCCACACCGACGAACCGCACGACCTGGAAGCCGCCCGTGCCGTCCGGCAGCTGCACCGGCACCTGGGCGCGCAGCTCCCAGCCCAGCGGTCCCTCGACCTCGTCGACGATGCCGCCCTGCTGGGTGATGCCGGTGGCGATCTCCTCGCGCACCTCGCCCCAGATGCCCTCGCGCTTGGGCGCGGCGAAGGCCTGCAGCTGGACCGCGCTGTCCCCCAGGACGACGGTCGCCGCGACGATCGCGTCGCCCGCGACCTCCACCCGCAGCTCCATGCCGTCCACACCGGGCACGAAAAGCCCGCCCAGGTCCACGCGGCCCTCCGCGGGGTCGCGCACCTCGGAACTGTCCCAGGGCCCGTCGGGCCGCGGTTCGGGCTCGAGCCTCACCCGCTCGTGCTCGACCTCTTCGTCCGCCTCGGTGTCGACGCTGTCGACGACCTGCTCGGCCTCGCCGGCCGCGTCCTCGGCGGCACCCTTCTTCTTGCGACGTCCGAACACGTCACTGTCCTTCCCGGTCGGATACGACCGAAGCGTATCGATTCCCACCCGTCTGGCCGCTCATGGCGGCCGGACCGCTTGTGCCGCTCCCGCCGTCCACCGCGGCGTGGCCACCGGTGGACCCGAAGCCCCCCTCGGCCCGCGCCGAGCCGGGAAGCTCCGCCACCTCCTGGAAGCGGACCCTCTCGACCTGCTGGACGACCAGTTGGGCAATCCGGTCGAAGCGCTCGAACCGCACGCACTCGCGCGGGTCGAGATTCACCACGATCACCTTGATCTCCCCACGGTACCCGGCATCAACCGTCCCCGGGGCATTCACGAGGGCGACACCGCAGCGGGCGGCGAGGCCGGAACGTGGGTGCACGAAGGCCGCGTACCCCTCGGGGAGCGCGACAGACACGCCCGTGGGCAGCACGGCGCGCTCTCCGGGCGCCAGTTCGCAGGCCACGGTGGTCCGCAGATCGGCGCCCGCGTCGCCGGGGTGCTCGTACGCCGGAAGCGGTACGTCCGGATCGACGCGCCGGATCAGCACGTCCAGGGGCCCGCGGCTCACGGGGCTCGCGGAGTCGTCGGAGCGGTCCCGGCTCACGGGTTCACCTCGAAGGCGCGGGCGCGCCGGATCCGGTCCGGATCGCTCATGGCCGCCCGGATCTCCTCCGGCCGGCCGTGGTCCACGAAGTGGTCGACCTTGACCTCGATGAACAGGGCCTCGGCGCGGACGGCGACCGGCCCCTCGGGGCCGCCGACGCGTCCGCTGGCCCGCGAGTAGATCTTCCGCCCGGCCACGGCGGTGACCTCGGCCTCCAGGTACAGGGTCGTGCCGACCGGCACCGGCCGCACGAAGTCGGTCTCCAGCCGGCCGGTCACCGCGATCGTGCGCAGCAGCCAGTTCAGCGAGCCGAGGGTCTCGTCCAGGGCGGTCGCGAGGACTCCGCCGTGCGCGAGACCGGGCGCGCCCTGGTGGGCGGGCTGCACGGTGAACTCGGCGGTGATGCTGACGCCCTCTCCCGCGCGGGCCTGGAGGTGCAGCCCGTGCGGCTGCTCACCCCCGCAGCCGAAACACTCGCCGTAGTGCGCGCCGAGGAGCTCGCCGGGCGCGGGGGCGTCGGGATGCCGTACGGGTGTCACGGCGTCGGCGGGGGGCTGAAGAGCTGCGGAACTACCACTCACAGGCGCAGACCTTACCCGCGCGTCCGGGGATCGCGGACACCGTGCCAAGCTAGCTCCATGCAGCCCTCCGCCCAGCCCTACGAGGAACGTCTGACCGCGCCCCGCTCCTGGTGGCTGATCAGCTTCCTGATCGGTGTCTCCTTCGCCCTGATCCTGCTGCCCTTCGGCACTCTGCCGATGCTCGGCGGCCTGGTCGGCGGCACCGCGGCCGCGGCCGTGGTGGCGAGCTCGTACGGCTCGGTGCGCATCCGCGTGGTCGGCGGCCTGCTGCTGGCGGGCGAGGCGAAGGTGCCGGTGACGGCGCTGGGCGCGGCGGAGATCCTGGACGCCGAGGAGGCGCGCGCCTGGCGCACCTACAAGGCCGACACGCGCGCGTTCCTGCTGCTGCGCGCCTACATCCCGACCGCGCTGCGCGTGGAGGTCACCGACCCGGAGGACCCGACGCCCTACCTCTACCTGTCGACGCGGGAGCCGGAGCGGCTGGCCGCGGCCCTGCGGGAGGCCCGGCAGGCGGCGGCGCCCGGAGCGGCGTGACGGTCGTCGTACGGGCCCTCATGGCCCGTACGAGTGACCCCTCAGCGTCCCGGCTCGTCGGGCGGGACGTCGGTGACGTCCTCCATGCGCAGGGGATCCTTGGGGGCGTCCAGGGGCGGCAGCGCGGGCAGTTCCTCCCAGGGCACCTGGGTCTTGCGCAGGTCCGCGCGGATGCGGGCGGCGAGTCTCCTGGTGTCGCGCCGGTTCAGAGTGGCGCCGACCGCGGCGCCCACCAGGAACGGCATCAGGTTGGGCAGGTCCCGCACGGTCCGCTTCATGATCTGCTGGCGCAGCTGGCGCTTCATCCGGCCGCCCAGGGCCGCGTCCACTGTCGACGGCTTCGTCACGTCGATCCCGCGCTCCCCCGACCATGAGTTGAGATACGCGGTGCTGCGGGCCTTGATTCCTCCGGGGGGCCGCACCCCGTACACCTCGTGGAGCTCGGCGATCAGCTTGAGCTCGATCGCCGCCACGCCGGTGATCTCCGCGGCCAGTTCGGTCGGCATCGCGGGCGGCACCGGCAGCATGGCCGCCGCGCCGATTCCCGCCCCGACCGCGGACGTCCCGGCCGCCGCGCCGGCCACCAGCTTGTCCGCGAGCTGTTCGGGGTCCAGGCCCGGGAACTGCCGGCGGAGCGTGGCGAGGTCGCGCACCGGGATGCGGGGGGCGATGTCGACGATCCGGTCGGTGACGTAGCCCAGTCCCGATGTGATGCGCACCCGGCCGTGGCGCAGGCCGTTGCGGGCCGCCTGCCCGGCCCTGTCGCGGATCGCCGCCCGCCGGGCCCCGGACGGCCGGGTGCCGGGTGCGGGGGTTGCCGCCGGGGCGGCGGGGTCACCGCGCCCGGACAGCGGTTCGAGCGAGGCCGATCCCGACGATCCGGTGGTGCCGGACGTACGGGACGGGCCTCGCTCGGGGTCACGCGCGCCGTGGGAGCCGTGGGACGGCTCCGAGTCCGCTTTCCCACGCGGGAAGCGGCGCTTCCAGGGAGGGGTCGAGCCAGTCACGGCCGACCCGCCCTCAGTCGCAGTCGCGGCAGATCGGCTGACCGTTCTTCTCCCGGGCCAGCTGGCTGCGGTGGTGCACCAGGAAGCAGCTCATGCAGGTGAACTCGTCCTGCTGCTTGGGCAGTACCCGGACGGCCAGCTCCTCATTGGAGAGGTCGGCCCCGGGCAGCTCCAGGCCCTCGGCGGCCTCGAACTCGTCGACGTCCACTGAGGAGGTCGACTTGTCGTTCCGCCTGGCCTTCAGCTCTTCCAGGCTGTCCGAGTCGACGTCGTCGTCGGTCTTGCGTGGGGTGTCGTAATCGGTTGCCATGTCGCTCTCCCCCTCTGGGTGTCTGCGGTGTCTCCAGCGCACGTAACGCGTGAGAGGCCGGACTTGTGCCCGACCCGAGGCGGAGATTTTGCCTCACATCAAGGTCTGTTACTCAATCGACACCCAACCGCACTCCTCAAGAGTGATCGGCTTGGATGGCGATCGGGACCGTACACGGTCCGAATGTCGCACTACAAAGCGGTCTCACCGTGTACTTCCCGTGATCAGGACCCCCGAAAACCCGGATTTTCCCGGCTTTTCGGCGGCCTCATGATCACAGAGTGTGGATGCCCGGAAAACCGCCCATGTGATCGATCACACACGAAGGACCCGGGCAGGGCTCCGAGGATTTCCGCCCAAAGCGAACACCCCCGTGTGTCGGCTCCCGGCGGGCGCCATGATCTCAGATCGGCAGCATGACTCGCATCACCAGACCACCCCCCTCGCGGGGCTGCGCGGAGATGTGCCCGCCGTGCGCCCGCGCCACGGAACGCGCGATGGACAGGCCGAGACCCACACCCTTGTCGCTGCCCGTGCGCTCGGTCCGCAGCCGCCTGAAGGGCTCGAAAAGGTTGTCGATCTCATACGCCGGGACGACCGGCCCGGTGTTGGTGACGACGAGGACCGCCTGCCCGTGCTGCACGTCCGTGGTGATCTCCACCCAGCCGTCCTCGGGCACGTTGTAGCGCACCGCGTTCTGCACGAGGTTCAGAGCGATCCGCTCCAGCAGCACGCCGTTGCCCTGGACCACGGCGGGCTTGCGCTCGCCGCGCATCTTGACGCCCTTGGCCTCGGCCTCCGCGTGCACCTGGTCGACGGCCTGCGAGGCGACCTCCGCGAGGTCCACGGGCTTGCGCTCGACGATCTGGTTGTCGCTGCGGGCGAGCAGCAGCAGGCCCTCGACCAGCTGCTCACTGCGCTCGTTGGTGGCCAGCAGGGTCCTGCCGAGCTGCTGGAAGTCCACGTGTGCCTGCGGGTCCGACAGATGGACCTCCAGCAGGGTGCGGTTGATCGCCAGCGGTGTGCGCAGCTCGTGCGAGGCGTTCCCGACGAAGCGCTGCTGCGCCGTGAACGCCCGCTGGAGGCGGTCCAGCATCTCGTCGAAGGTGTCCGCGAGCTCCTTCAGCTCGTCGTCGGGGCCGTCCAGCTCGATCCGCCGGGACAGGTCCGAGCCGGCCACCGCGCGCGCGGTACGGGTGATCCGGCCGAGCGGGGACAGCACGCGGCCCGCCATCGCGTAGCCGAAGGCGAAGGCGATCACCGCGAGGCCCAGCAGGGCCAGCAGCGAGCGGCTGAGCAGGTCGTCCAGGGCGTGCTGACGCTGTTGGTTCACACACTGGTTCATCGCGTGGTTGAGGTCGGACGCGGTCGTCTGCTGCGGGAAGTTGCAGACGTCGCTCTGGACCTG
>NZ_BMVJ01000006.1:123916-143262 GCF_014650655.1 Streptomyces anandii JCM 4720 | reverse complement strand
ACCCGAGATGATCTTGAAAGGCAGCTCGCTGCCCACGTTCAGCGCGTGCGCGGCGAGCAGGTAGATGATCGACAGCAGCAGGATGCCGGCGATCAGGAACATCCCGCCGTACAGCAGCGTGAGCCGTATCCGGATGGTCGGGCGCAGCCACGGGAAGGGCGGCTCGGGCCTCCTGGGGTCCCAGGTGGGCTTCGGGGGCGCCTGGGGCGGCGCGGGGGTCGCGGCCACGGCGGATCAGATCCGGTAGCCCGAGCCGGGGACGGTGACGATCACCGGCGGCTCGCCCAGCTTGCGGCGCAGGGTCATCACGGTGACCCGCACGACGTTGGTGAACGGGTCCGTGTTCTCGTCCCAGGCCTTCTCCAGCAGCTGCTCCGCGGAGACCACCGCACCCTCGCTGCGCATGAGGACCTCCAGGACCGCGAACTCCTTGGGCGCCAGCTGGACCTCCTTGCCGTCGCGGAAGACCTCGCGGCGGTTGGGGTCGAGCTTGATGCCGGCGCGCTCCAGGACGGGCGGCAGGGGGACACTGGTGCGCCGGCCGAGCGCACGCACGCGTGCCGTCAGCTCGCTGAACGCGAACGGCTTGGGCAGATAGTCGTCGGCGCCGATCTCCAGGCCCTCCACACGATCGCTGACGTCGCCGGAGGCGGTGAGCATCAGCACGCGCGTGGGCATGCCCAGCTCGACGATCTTGCGGCAGACGTCGTCGCCGTGCACGAGGGGGAGGTCGCGGTCGAGGACGACCACGTCGTAGTCGTTGACGCCGATGCGCTCCAGGGCGGCCGCACCGTCGTACACGACGTCGACGGCCATGGCCTCCCGGCGCAGTCCGGTGGCCACCGCATCGGCGAGCAGTTGCTCGTCCTCGACGACGAGTACGCGCACGTCGCTTGTCCTTCCTGATGTCCGCCCGCGCACGCCGCTCGGGCGCACGCGGGCAGGGGTCTTCATGGGTGTGTGCCTCCATCCTGCCCTTTTCGGCCATAAGTCGGCTGTAAGCCGGGGAAACGACGGCCGGGGCGGACCGGAGGAGGAAGGGCGGGCGAAGGGCGGGGGCATGACGAAAAATCTCATGCGGTTGAGGTTTCCGCGCGAGGGAGCCGGGGGAGGACGGCTTTACACCCCGCGATCACGCTCTGCATGTGCCGCACCACCATGCGGTACACCACGCTCCGCTTCCGCAGAGCGGGCGTGGGTGTCCGGCACCGTCGCCGCCCGGCAGGGCAGCGCTGGGCACCTACTGGAGACGTGATCGCCCCTTCCGAACGGCACACCCCTGTGCCACCGACCCACGACCCAGGACGAGGGGGCGCAGCATGGACGCATTCACCGCAGGACTTCTGCAGCGCATAAAGGCGACCGAGTCCGACCTGACCCGGGCTCGTGACGAGGGCGACGACTTCCTCGTCGAGGTGGAGCTGGCCGAACTCGACGACCTGCGCCGCCTCGCCGCCGAACACGGTGTGGAGGTCGGCGTGTCCGGCGTCTGACAGCCCGTACGCGAGCAGCTGCACAACAACGGGGCCCCGGCGAATCCAGCGCCGGGGCCCCGTTGTGATTGCTCGGTCGCCTTCGGACGCTTTATGCCGGTGTCGAGAGGGCGATCGTGCTCAGCGCTTCGCGCCTCCGCGCGCTCGCCCTCTCGACACCGGCGCGCCCTGCGGCTCCCTCGCGGCCGGCGCGTGGGGGCAGTGGGCGTGGGCGGCCTCTTGCCGTGGGGCAGGGGGCTCGTGTGCCCCAGGCTGATCCCGGGCTGCTTCAGTCCGTCCAGGCGCCCAGGTCCCCCAGGAGGTCCCGGAGGGGGCCGAAGACGGCTGGGGTGGCCGCGATCGTCAGGTCGCGGGAGACGGGCTCCGAGGGGCGGCCGCCGGTCAGTGCGCCCGCCTCGCGGGCGATCAGGTCGCCGGCGCCGTAGTCCCAGGGGTTCAGGCCGCGCTCGTAGTAGCCGTCCAGGCGGCCGGCGGCCACGTCGCACAGGTCGATCGCTGCCGAGCCGCCGCGGCGGATGTCGCGGACCAGCGGGATGAGGCGCTGGGCGACCTCGGCCTGGCGGGCACGGACCTCGGCGACGTACGCGAAGCCCGTCGAGACCAGGGCCTGGTCCAAGGGGGCCGCGGGGCGGCAGGACAGCTTGCGCTCGCCGGCCCAGGCGCCGGTGGCCCATGCGCCCCGGCCGCGTACCGCGTGGAAGGTCTCGCCGCGCATGGGGGCGGTGACGACTCCCACGACGGTCTCGCCGTCCAGCTCGGCGGCGATGGAGACCGCCCAGGTCGGCAGCCCGTAGAGGTAGTTCACCGTGCCGTCGAGGGGGTCGATCACCCAGCGGACGCCGCTGGTGCCCTCGGTGGCGGCGCCCTCCTCGCCGAGGAAGCCGTCGTCGGGGCGGCGGTCGGCGATCAGGCCGGTGATCAGCTTCTCGGCGGCGAGGTCCATCTCGGTGACGACATCGACCGGGCTGGACTTGGTGGCGGCGACCGCGAGGTCGGCCGGGCGGCCGTCCCGCAGCAGGTCCCCCGCGCGGGTCGCCGCCTGGAGGGCGAGCTGGAGCAGTTCCGCGTGCAGGGCGTCGGTCACGGCGCTCCTCACGCGTAGGGGCTGTCGGCGCCCGCGGCTGCGGGGCGGGGGGCGCGGGCCGGGCAGCAGCCGACCGGGCAGACGTCGTGGCTCGCGCCGAGGGTGCCGAGCGCGCACGGCGTGACCCGGTCGCCGCGCTCGGTCGCCGCGCGCTCAAGGATCAGTTCGCGGACCGCCGCGGCGAAGCGCGGGTCGGCGCCGACCGTCGCCGAGCGGCGGACCGGCAGGCCCAGCTCCGCGGCCTTGGCCGTGGCCTCGGTGTCGAGGTCGTAGAGGACCTCCATGTGGTCGGAGACGAAGCCGATGGGCGCCATGACGACGGCCGGAACTCCGGCCGCGTGCCGCTCCTGGAGGTGGTCACAGATGTCGGGCTCCAGCCACGGGATGTGCGGGGCGCCCGAGCGCGACTGGTAGACGAGCTGCCAGGGGTGGTCGACGCCGGTGCGCTCGCGGACCGCGTCGGCGATCAGCTTCGCCACGTCCAGGTGCTGGCGGACGTACGCCCCGCCGTCGCCGTGTCCCTCGGCCGGGCCGGAGGTGTCGGCGGCCGAGGTCGGGATCGAGTGGGTGGTGAAGGCGATGTGGGCGCCGTCGCGGACGTCGTCGGGGAGGTCGGCGAGGGACTCCAGGACGCCGTCGATCATGGGCTCGACGAAGCCCGGATGGTTGAAGTAGTGCCGCAGCTTGTCGATCCTCGGCAGCTCCAGGCCCTCGGCCTCGAGGGTGGCCAGTGCGTCGGCCAGGTTCTCGCGGTACTGGCGGCAGCCGGAGTACGAGGCGTAGGCGCTGGTGGCCAGGACGAGGATGCGACGGTGGCCGTCGCGGACCATGTCCCGCAGGGTGTCCGTGAGGTAGGGCGCCCAGTTGCGGTTGCCCCAGTGGACGGGGATGTCCAGGCCGTGGCCGGCGAAGTCCTTGCGCAGGGCGTCCAGCAGGGCGCGGTTCTGGTCGTTGATGGGACTGACCCCGCCGAACAGGAAGTAGTGCTGCCCGACTTCCTTCAGTCGTTCCTTGGGGATGCCGCGTCCGCGCGTCACGTTCTCCAGGAACGGGACCACGTCGTCCGGGCCTTCGGGGCCGCCGAACGAGAGCAGGAGCAAGGCGTCGTACGGAGTGGGATCGAGCGCGTCTGGCATGACACCGATCCTGCCACCCTGCACTGACAGCCGGGATTCCGACCCGCAAGGGCGGTGCGCCGGCACCACCCGACCACGTAAGCTGTGTCGGCTCCCTTAGCGCCTTACCGGATCCCCGGAGTCCCTGTGCCCAGCCCCTACCGCGCCCTGTTCGCCGCCCCCGGGTCGAAGGGCTTCTCCGCCGCCGGGTTCCTCGGCCGGATGCCGCTGTCGATGATGGGCATCGGCGTGGTCACGATGATCTCCCAGCTGACCGGACGGTACGGGCTCGCGGGCGCGTTGTCGGCGACCATCGCGCTGGCCGCCGCGGTGCTCGGGCCGCAGATATCCCGGCTGGTCGACCTGCACGGGCAGCGCCGGGTGCTGCGTCCGGCGACCCTGGTCGCGCTGGCCGCCGCGGCCGGGCTGCTGATCGCCGCGCACCTGCGGTGGCCGGACTGGGTGCTCTTCGTGTGCGCCGCCGGCATCGGGTCCGTGCCGAGCCTGGGCGCGATGGTCCGGGCGCGCTGGGCGGCCGTGTACCGGGGGACCCCGCAGCTGCACACCGCGTACTCGTTCGAGTCGGTGATCGACGAGGTGTGCTTCATCTTCGGGCCGATCATCTCCATCGGGCTGTCCACGGCCTGGTTCCCGGAGGCGGGGCCGTTGCTGGCCGGGGGCTTCCTCGCCGTGGGTGTCTACTGGCTGACCTCCCAGCGGGCCACCGAGCCGGCACCGCACCCGCGCGAGCAGCACGGCGGCGGTTCGGCGCTGCGCTCGGGCGGGCTGCAGGTGCTGGTGGCCACCTTCGTGGCGACCGGGGCGATCTTCGGGGCGGTCGACGTGGTGACGGTGGCCTTCGCCGACGAGCGGGGCCACAAGAGCGCGGCCAGCGTCGTGCTGGCGCTGTACGCCGCCGGATCGTGCGCGGCGGGCGTCCTGTTCGGGCTGCTGCGCCCGGGCGGTGCGCCCGCCCGCCGCTGGCTGCTGGGCATATGCGCGATGGCCGTGAGTATGATCCCCCTCCTACTGGTCGGAAACTTGCCGTTTCTGGCCGTGGCGCTGTTCGTTGCGGGCCTGTCCGTCGCTCCCACGATGATCACGACGATGGCCCTCGTCGAAGAGCACGTACCACGCGCGCATCTGACCGAGGGGATGACCTGGGTGAGCACCGGGCTCGCGGTCGGGGTGGCGCTCGGCTCGTCGGTGGCCGGCTGGGTGATCGACGCGGCGGGCGCGCGGGCGGGGTACGGGGTCCCGGCGGTGTCCGGGGCCGTCGCGGTCGCGGTCGGTTTCCTCGGGTACCGCCGGCTCAGCAGGCCGGCTCCGGTTCGGGGAGGCTCCGTTGAGCAGCACAACGAGCGCGCAGAACGGCACGTGGCGTAACTGGGGCGGCAACGTCAGTGCGCGTCCCGCGCGGGAGGTCACTCCGGCATCGGCGGAGGAGCTCGCCGCGGCGGTGCGCAAGGCAGCCGAGGACGGCCTGAAGGTGAAGGCGGTCGGCACCGGCCATTCCTTCACGAGCATCGCCGCGACGGACGGTGTGTTGATCCGTCCTCAACTGTTGACCGGTATCCGTGCACTCGACCGTGACGCCATGACGGTCACGGTCGAGGCGGGCACCCCGCTCAAGAGACTCAACGCGGCTCTCGCGCGCGAGGGCCTCTCGCTCACCAACATGGGCGACATCATGGAGCAGACGGTGTCCGGCGCCACCAGCACCGGCACGCACGGCACCGGCCGCGAGTCCGCCTCGATCGCCGCCCAGATCAAGGGCCTGGAGCTGGTCACCGCGGACGGCTCGGTGCTCACCTGCTCGGAGAAGGAGAACCCGGAGGTCTTCGCGGCCGCCCGCATCGGCCTGGGCGCGCTCGGGATCGTCACCGCGATCACCTTCGCCGTGGAGCCGGTCTTCCTGCTCACGGCTCGCGAGGAACCGATGCGGTTCGACCGGGTGCTCGCCGAGTTCGACCAGCTCTGGGCGGAGAACGAGCACTTCGAGTTCTACTGGTTCCCGCACACCGGCAACACCAACACCAAGCGCAACAACCGCAGCGCCGGACCCGAGAGGCCGGTGGGCCGGCTGGCCGGCTGGTTCGAGGACGAGTTCCTCTCCAACGGGGTCTTCCAGGTGGCCAACTGGGTCGGCCGGGCGGTTCCCGCCACCATCCCGGCGATAGCCCGGATCTCCAGCCGGGCGCTGTCCGCGCGGACGTACACCGACATCCCCTACAAGGTCTTCACCTCCCCGCGCCGGGTGCGGTTCGTGGAGATGGAGTACGCCGTACCGCGCGAGGCCCTCGCCGACACGCTGCGCGAGCTCAAGGCGATGGTGGACCGCTCCGGACTCAGGGTGAGCTTCCCGGTCGAGGTGCGCACCGCGCCGGCCGACGACATCACGCTGTCCACCGCCTCCGGCCGGGACAGCGCCTATGTCGCCGTCCACATGTTCCGGGGCACCCCCTACCAGCGGTACTTCACCGCGGCCGAGAGCATCTTCACCGCGCACGAGGGCCGCCCGCACTGGGGCAAGATCCACACCCGGGACGCCGAGTACTTCGCGGGGGTGTACCCGCGCTTCGCCGAGTTCACGGCGCTGCGGGACCGGCTGGATCCCCAGCGGCTGTTCCAGAACGACTACTTGCGGAGGGTGCTGGGGTCGTAGCCGAGGCGCCCGGCTCCGGGGACCGCGCGCCCGCGCCTCCGGGTTGCGGGTCCGCGGCGGACCCGCCGGAACCGGACCCGGTGGTGCCGGACCCGCCGGAACCGGACCCGGTGGTGCCGGACCCGCCGGAACCGGACCTGGTGGTTCCGGACTTGCCGGTTCCGGCCCCGGCGGTCCCGGTCGCCCCGGTCGTCGGCGCCTGGCTCGCCGGCGTATCGCCGCCCGAACCCGCACCGCCCGAACCCGTTCCGCTCGGTCGCGAGCCGTCACCGGTGGTGGACCGAAGAGACGGCGAGGGCGCGGGCGAGCGGTCGCCGGAGGAGGACGGCGACGCGTGGTGGCCGGTCACGGCGGCGCCGACCGTCGTGCCGTGCCCGCCCCCGAAGCGGCTGCCCGCCGCCGCCTCGTACGCGGTGATCCCGGCCATGGTGACGCCGAAGACCAGCGCGGCCGCGAGCACGGGGCGCCGCCACCCCCGGGCCCGGGCCCGGGCCCGGTAGACGGTGCCGGGCGTGAACTCACCGTTCGGCAAAGGCGACGCGGACGCCCGCCGGGCGGGGAAGGTCGCCGGTACCGGTCCCGCGGCGGTGGCCGCGCCCCTCAACTGCTCGCCCGTGCGCCGGAAGAAGTGCTGGAAGACCGGGCCCCCGCACGCGGCGACGGCACTGACGACGCCGGCGCCGAGGATCGTGCCGTAGACGCCGAAGTACGAAGCGAGTTTCGCGGCGACCACCGCCGCCACGGCGCTGCCCGCGACCTGAGGCACGCTCAGGTCGATCCGCCTGCCGCTCACGTCCTTGCCCCCGCTCACCTCCTTGCCGCCGCTGGGCACACCACCGTTGTCGGGCCTTTCGCGCATTCCCGGACCTTGCCTGCCTCTCCCGTACATGGCCGGGTCTTCGGGACGTGACCGGCCATCTGCACGAGAAAGGGACGTACGGACGAAACCGTTAGTTCCGTTTCCGGTGATTACGTGAAGTACGCCACGGGCATGATCGAGAAAGCCGGTGAGGCGCGGCCAAGTCCCGCTCCTTGCCAGAAGTTGGGCGGCGTGCCAATCCACGCACGTGGCCCGAATGGAGTACTGTTGCGAGCCCTGGGTCCGGTCTCCCGCCAGGGTGTCCGGGGCCTTGCTGGACCGCCGGGAGGGGGCTGGTTGCACAGGGTGACAAAGTTGGTCACTTAGCGTTGTGAACAGGTAACCGTGCCATAACGGCGATCCAGGGCCAGCGCCCGACACGCCGGGCAACTCGGCAAGGTTGTGGCAGGCTGCACCCGGGCAGGCCACACTCGACTAGCGGAAGCAGCGACGCACGTGACGTCGGCAGGCACCACCCGGGAGGTCCCCATGCCCGAACTGCGTGTCGTGGCCGTCTCCAATGACGGCACACGGCTGGTGCTGAAGGCTGCGGACAGCACGGAGTACACGCTTCCGATCGACGAACGGCTCCGCGCCGCCGTGCGCGGCGACCGTCCCCGCCTCGGCCAGATCGAGATCGAGGTGGAGAGCCATCTCCGCCCCCGCGACATCCAGGCGCGTATACGAGCCGGCGCGACCGCGGAAGAGGTCGCACAGCTCGCCGGCATTCCTGTCGACCGCGTACGGCGGTTCGAGGGCCCCGTGCTCGCCGAGCGCGCCTTCATGGCCGAGCGGGCCCGCAAGACCCCGGTCCGCCGCCCCGGCGAGAACTCCGGCCCGCTGCTCGGCGAGGCCGTCCAGGAGCGTCTGCTGCTGCGCGGCGCCGAGAAGGACACCGTCCAGTGGGACTCCTGGCGCCGCGACGACGGCACCTGGGAGGTGCTGCTGGTCTACCGGGTCGCGGGCGAACCGCACTCGGCGAGCTGGACCTACGACCCGCCGCGGCGCCTGGTGCAGGCCGTCGACGAGGAGGCGCGGGCCCTGATCGGCGAGTCCGACGACCTCGGCACGCCGGAGCCCAGCTTCCCGTTCGTGCCGCGCATCGCCCGGCTGCCCCGCGAGCGCTCCTTCGACCGGGACCGCGAGCGGCCTGCGCTGCCCGCGCAGGCGTCCGAGCCCGCCGAGGAGAGCACGGGCGAACGCGACTCGCTGACCAGCCTGTTGGAGGCGGTGCCGAGCTTCCGGGGCGACCTGGTGGTGCCCGAGCGTGCGCCGGAGCCCCTGGACGAGCCCGACCCCGAACCGGCGGTGGAGGAGCCCCCGGCGCCCGCGGCGTCCGCCGGCTCCGCCTACGCCGACGTGCTCATGCCGCGCTCGGTCGGCAGTCACCGGGACCGGCTCATCGGCGCCACCGACCGCCAGGCCGAGGCCGACGGGGTCCGCCCCGGCCGCCGGGCCGCCGTCCCGAGCTGGGACGAGATCGTGTTCGGGACGCGCCGGAAGAAGCAGGAGTAGCCGGGCGGGCCACCACCCCCGCCCGTGACGGCTGTTGGGAGCCGACGGCCCGGGACCACGCCGCGAACGGCGTGCGGTCCGGGCCGTCGGCTCCCCCTTTGTCCGCTGGGAAGGACCCCGTACGGCTACTGCGGGTCCGCGCCCACCGCCACCGGCCGCGAAGGGTCTCCCGACCACTCCGACCACGAACCGGCGTACAGGGCCGCGGGAATGCCCGCGACGGCCAGCGCGAGCACCTCATGGGCCGCCGACACGCCCGAGCCGCAGTACACGCCGACCTCGGTACCCCCGGCCGCGCCCAGCGCCTCGAACCGCGCCCTGAGTTCCGCCGCGGGCCGCAAGCGCCCGTCCGGGCCGACGTTGTCGTTCGTGGGCGCGGACACGGCGCCCGGGATGTGGCCGCCGACCGGGTCGATCGGCTCCACCTCACCGCGGTACCGCTCCCCCGCGCGGGCGTCCAGCAGCAGGCCGGAACGCGCCAATTCCGCCGCCGCGTCGGCGTCCAGGAGCGCCACCGCGCCGGGCTCCGGCGAGAAGTCGCCCTCGGCCGGCTCGGACGCCCCGGTCTCCAGCGGCCCCTCCCAGGCGGCCAGGCCGCCGTCCAGGACCCGTACGTCGGGATGCCCCGTCCAGCGCAGCAGCCACCACGCACGGGAGGCCGCCCAGCCCTGCCCGCCGTCGTACACGACCACCGGCCGGGCCGCGGACACGCCCGCGCGGCGCATCGACGCGCCGAACTCCTCGATGTCCGGGAGCGGGTGGCGGCCCTCCTTCCCCGGTGCGGAGGCGAGTTCGCGGTCGAGGTCGACGTAGACGGCGCCCGGGATGTGTCCGGACTCGTGGGCCGCGCGTCCGTCGAAGGGCGGCTCGCCACCCGCCTTCGCCACGCTGAGCTGCCAGCGGACGTCGAGCAGCACCGGCGGGCGCGGTCCCGCGAGGGCGTCGGCGAGTTCGGATGCGGAGATGATGGCGTTCATGGTCACCATCCTTGCGCACGGGGTGGCCGCGGCGTCCAGGTCCGGCTACTCTGCTCGGCCGGACAGGTCCGGTCACGAGACGTACGGGATCGGGCACGCGCTGTACAGCCGATCGACATCTGTCGGCAAGCGCAAGTAAACGGGCAGGAAACCGCACACCGGGCATCCTCCGGACAGACACCGCCCGGGAGGACGCACCCGGAGCGCGCCCCACCACGGGTGGTGCGAGCATCGGCTCGGGGACCGGGAGAGCGCAGTCGAGACGGCCGCCGCACGGGGGCCGAGAAGAGAGTGACGATGACCGAGGCACCGGAGTCGGCCGGCCCGAACGGCCGCGCGCACACTCGGTATACGCCCGGCACACCATGCTGGGTGAGCCTGATGGTCCACGACATGGCCGCCACCCAGGCCTTCTACGAGGAGCTCTTCGGCTGGGAGTTCCAGCCGGGCCCCGCCCAGCTCGGCCCGTACGTACGGGCGCTGCTGGACGGTCAGGAGGTGGCCGGCATCGGCCGGCTGCCACCGGACCGGCACCTGCCCGTCGCCTGGACGCCGTATCTCGCCTCCGACGACGTGGACCTGACGGCCGAAACGGTACGCCTGTGCGGGGGCACCGTCGGGGTGGGCCCGCTGGAGGCCGGGGACGCGGGACGCCTGGCGATCGGCTCGGACCCCTCGGGCGCCGTCTTCGGCGTCTGGCAGGCCGCGGCCCATCTGGGCACCGGCATCACGGGCGCGCCGGGCACACCCGCGTGGAACGAACTGCTGACCTTCGAGACGGCGGCCGTCGCCAAGTTCTACGAGACGGTCTTCGGCTACGAGGAGAAGCGCGCCGCCTCCTCCGGCCCCGACGAGGTCACCCTCTGCCTGGACGGGCGCCCGGTCGCCGGTGTGCGCGGCGCGGGCCACGCGCTGCTCCGGGACCGGGGCCCGCACTGGCTGACGTACTTCGAGGTCGTCGACACGGAGGAGGCGGCCGAGCGGGTCACCGGCCTCGGGGGCCAGGTGCTCGTCCCCGCCCACGACGGCGCGCACGGCCGGACGGCGACGGTGGCCGATCCGGAGGGTGCCCGGTTTGCCCTGGTTCAAGGTCCGTGTTGACCCGGGGGTTCGCTCAGGAGGGTGAGACCGGCAGGACGTCCGGTGACAGGGCGGCGGCGCGGGCCGAGGCGGCCGTCATACGGCGCCGGTGGTGCCGGCGGCACAGCACCTCGTAGCCGATCTCGTCCGCGGACCGGGTGACGTCGCCGACGACCACCTGGGCGCCCTCGACGACCATGACCCCGCCCACCGTGCGGGCGTTGTGGGTGGCGCGGGCGCCGCACCAGCACAGGGCCTCGACCTGGAGCACCTCGACGCGGTCGGCCAGCTCGACCAGGCGCTGCGAGCCGGGGAACAGCTTGGAGCGGAAGTCGGTCGTGATGCCGAAGGCGAAGACGTCGATCTCCAGGTCGTCGACCACGCGCGCGAGTTGGTCGATCTGCTCCGGCGCGAGGAACTGCGCCTCGTCCGCGATCACGTAGTCGGCCCGGCCGCCCTGGGACAGGTGGTCGACCAGGTGGGCGTACAGGTCCGCGCCGTCCTCGACCTCCACCGCGTCGGTGACCAGGCCGAGGCGCGAGGACAGCTTGCCCTCCCCCGCCCGGTCGTCACGGGTGAAGATCATGCCCGCCAGACCACGCGCCGAACGGTTGTGCTCGATCTGCAGCGCCAGCGTCGACTTCCCGCAGTCCATCGTTCCGGAGAAGAACACCAGCTCGGGCATGGGGAGTCGGGAACCTTTCGGCAGGTGGTGGAGGGCGGTGGGCTCTGGGCCGAGGGCGGTGGGCTCAGGGCAGAGGGCTGAGAGCTGAGGGCGGTGGCGTCAGGAGCGTACTTCGAGCAGGGGTACGAGCTGCTCGGCAGGGGTCATCGAGCCGTGGTTGCCGGCCATCGCCGACTCCTTCGGCTCTCGCTCCGAGGCGATGAGCAGCACGTCGTCCCGCGCGGCCGCGACGACATCGCCGATGCGCGCGTACACCCGGTCGTCGATCCGCGGGCCGAACCAGCCCGCCGCGACCGCCTCCTCGCGGGAGGCCACCCAGAACTGCTCCCCCAGCACCTCGCGCCAGCAGATCAGCACGTCGTCCTCGGCTCCCGGCACCGCGTACACGTGCCGGGCCCGGCCCTCGCCGCCGAGCAGGGCCACGCCGGCGCGCAGCTCCCAGTCCTCGTCGAAGTCGATGCGGTGCTGCTCGTCGAACGGGATGTCGACCATGCCGTGGTCGGCGGTGACGTAGAGCGCGCTGCGCGGCGGGAGCTGCTCGGCCAGGCGCTGCGCCAGCCGGTCGACGCACATCAGCTGGCCGCGCCAGGTGTCGGAGTCGACGCCGTAGCGGTGGCCGGCGCCGTCGAGCTCGGAATAGTACGTGTAGACCAGGGCGCGGTCGGCGGCGGCGAGTTGCTCGGCCGCGAGGTCCATGCGGTCCTCACCGGTGAGCCGCCCCAGGAACGTTCCGCCACTGAGAGCGACCCTGGTCAGGGGGGTGTTCTCGAAGGTCGGGGAGGAGACCTGCGCGGAGTGCACCCCGGCGCGGTGGGCGAGCTCGAAGACCGTGGGGTACGGCTGCCAGGCGCGCGGATCGGAGTACGGCTGCCAGCGCAGCTGGTTCATCAGCTCGCCGGTGGCGGGATTGCGCACGGTGTAGCCGGGCAGGCCGTGCGCGCCGGGGGGCAGACCGGTGCCGACGGAGGCCAGGGAGGTGGCGGTGGTCGCCGGGTAGCCGGCGGTGATCGGCCGGCCGGTGCCGCCGCGCGAGCCGGACAGCAGTGAGGTCAGGAAGGGGGCGTCCTCGGGGTGCGCCCGCAGCTGCTCCCAGCCGAGGCCGTCGATCAGGAAGACGCAGGCGCGGTCGACGGGGGTCAGCTCCGTGATCGCGGCGGTCATGTCGGGTACGCCCATGCCGGCGGCCAGGGTGGGCAGGAGGTCGGCGAGCGAGCCCGACCCGTACTGCGGGACGGGCGCGGACTCGACGGCGAGGGGTTCGGGATGGTCCCAGGCGGTGGACTGTGTCATCAGCGGGTCAGGTCCGCGGTGGCCTCGGACACGGCCTGGGCGAAGGCGAGCGCCTGGCGCACGGTCTCGGGTCCGTCCCCGGCCTCGCTGACACGCAGGCTGAGGTCGTCGGCCGTGGAGTTGCCGGTGTAGCCGTGATCGGCCTCGCAGTCGGGGTCGCCGCAGGCGGCGGGCTCCAGGTCGATGCGGGAGACGGCGCCCCAGCCGATGGTCAGCACGACCTCGCGGGGCAGGGTGCCCGGCGTGTACTGCTCGGGGTTGGCGACCACGCGGCTGACCACGACCGACGAGATGCGGCCGAGCTTGACCGACTCGGTCGAGGTCGTCGCGTACGGCGTCGGGGAGGTGCTGTCGGCGGCCTGCTCGTCGGTGTGGCTGACGATGAAGCGGTTGCCGGTGAGGACGAGCACGGTCACGTGCCGCCGTACCTCGTTCTGGTCGAACGTGGTCTCCTGGTGGACCAGGTACGACCGGATGGGCTCGCCGCCGACGGCGGCCTCCACCGCCTCGGCCACGAGAGCCGGGTAGTAGCCGCTGCGCTCGATCGCCGCCCGCAGCCCCTGGGTCGTCGTAGTGGTCTTGGCCATGCCGTCCATCCTACGGGGGCGCACTGACTGCGAGGCACCGCCGAGGACCGGGGAAACCGGGGCGTGACGCCGGGGGCACGCCCAGTGTGGGCCTCGCGGCGGCCCCTCAGTACAGCGGGAGCGTGCGCGGGCCGAGGTCGTCGCGGGCGGGCGCGGGTGCCAGGCGCACCGCCGCGCCGAGGACGCTCACCCCGCGAGGGGCGACGACGACCGGCTCGAGGGTGACCGCCACCACCTCCGGGTGGTCGTGCACCAGCCGGGACACCCGCAGCAGCAGTTCCTCCAGCGCGGGTGTGTCGACCGGCGCCGAGCCGCGCCAGCCGAACAGCAGGGGCGCGGTCCGGATGGAGCGGATCATCGAGGTGGCCTCCCGGTCGGTGACCGGGACCAGCCGGTGCGCCATGTCGTCCAGGAGCTGCGAGGCGGCCCCGGCCAGGCCGAAGGAGAGCACCGCGCCCGCCGCCGGGTCGATGACCGCGCGTACGACGGTGTCGACTCCCCGGGGCGCCATGGGTTGGACCACGGGCCGGAGCTCCTCCGGCTGCCCGAACAGCTCGGTCAACTCGGCGTAGGCACGGCGCAATTGCTCTTCGTCGGCCAGGTCGAGGCGGACGCCGCCGAGGTCGGCGCGGTGGCGCAGGTGGGGGGCGGTGGCCTTGAGGGCGACGGGGTAGCCGAGGGCGCGGGCGGCTTCGGCGGCGGCGTCGGGGGTGGGGGCTGGCAGGGCGCGGCGGACGTGGATGCCGTAGCGGCCGAGGAGTTCGCAGGTCTCCTCGGTACCGAGGGTGAAGCCCTGGCCGCGCGCGAGCAGGCCGTTGATCAGCGCGGCGGCGCCCTTCTCGTCGATGTCGTCGTACTCGGGCACCTTGCCGGGGTCGGCGGCCTCGCGCCGCCACTGGCCGTAGCGGACGGCCTCGGCCAGGGCCCGGACGGCGCGCTCGGCCGCCGGGTAGGCGGGGATCAGGCGGGAGCAGGCGCCCGGGCCTTCGGCGGGGGCGGTCCGGGACGGCGTGGCCGCGGTGGGCGTGGGGTGCGGGGTGGCGGACGGGTGCACGGGGGCGGGCCCCTCGGGTGCGGGCTCCACAGGAGCCGGGGCGGCCTCCCCCTGGGCGGCCCCCGCCTGCGGGCCCGTGCTGGCGGCGGCCGACAGGGCCTCCGCGAGGCCGCCCAGTTCCACGTGGACGACCAGGACCGGCTTTCCGGGCACCGCGGCCGCGGCCGAGCGCAGTGCCTCGGCCAGCGCCGCGTCCTGTGCGGCGCCCTCGCCTACGGCGGGGATGGCGGTGACGACCACCGCGTCGGCGGTGTCGTCGGCGAGCGCCCGCGACAGCGCGGCCCTGAAGTCCTCCGCCGACGCCGCCGTGGTCAGGTCCCGCGGCGGCTGCGGACGCAGGCCCTCGGCCAGGCAACGGTCGTACGTCAGCACGCCCAGCGACTCGGAGTTGCCGAGGATCGCCACGCGCGGGCCGGGCGGCAGCGGCTGCCGGGCGAGCAGCAGCCCGGTGTCCACCAGTTCCGTGATGGTGTCGACGCGGATCACTCCGGCCTGGCGCAGCAGCGCGGACACGGTCGCGTGGGGCAGCCGCGTGGCCCGCACAGTGTGGCCCTGGGGGGCGGAACCGGACCCCTGGACCACGACCAGCGGCTTGGCTGCCGCGGTGCGCCGCGCGAGCCGGGTGAACTTGCGCGGGTTGCCGATGGTCTCCAGGTACATGAGGGCGACGTCGGTGTCCGGGTCGTCGTACCAGTACTGCAGGACGTCGTTGCCGGAGACGTCGGCGCGGTTGCCGGACGAGACGAAGGTCGACACGCCGGTCACTCCGGTGACGCCGCCACCGCGCCGGTGCAGCCGGGACAGCAGCGCGATCCCGATGGCGCCGGACTGAGCGAACATCCCTATGCGGCCCGGGCGGGGCATCTCGGGGGCGAGGGAGGCGTTCAGCCGGACCTCGGGCGAGGTGTTTACGATGCCGAAGGCGTTGGGCCCGACGAGACGCATGCCGTACGTGCGCGCGTGCCGCACGAGGGCGCGCTGGCGCTCGCGTCCCTCGGGGCCGCTCTCCGCGTACCCGGCGGAGATCACGACGAGTCCCTGCACGCCGTGCTCGCCGCACTCGGCGACCACCTCGGGGACGTGCTCGGCCGGCACGGCGACGACCGCGAGGTCGACGGGGCCGTCGATGTCGCGCACCGAGCGGTGCGCGGGCACCCCGTCGATCTCCTTCAGGTCCTCGCCGAACGCGCGGTTGACGGCGTGCAGCCGGCCGGTGAAGCCGGCGTCGCGGATGTTGTCGAGGATGCCGCGGCCCACGCCCCCGCGCGTGCGGCCGACTCCGACGACGGCGACCGAGCCGGGGGCGAGCAGGCGGCGCACCGAGCGCGCCTCGGCCCGCTGCTCGCGGGCGCGCTGCACGGCCAGCGAGCGGTCGGTCGGCTCGATGCCGAACTCCAGGTGCACGACGCCGTCCTCGAAGCTGCGCTTCTGGGTGTACCCGGCGTCGGTGAACACCTTGATCATCTTGGTGTTGCCGGGCAGCACCTCGGCGGTGAAGCGGCGGATGCCGCGTTCGCGGGCGACGGCGGCGATGTGCTCCAGGAGGGCGGAGGCGACTCCGCGGCCCTGGTGGGCGTCCTGGACGAGGAAGGCGACCTCGGCCTCGTCGGAGGGTCCGGACGCCGGCATGCCGTCGGCGCCCACGCGGTCGTAGCGTACGGTGGCGATGAACTCGCCGCCGACCGTGGCCGCGAGGCCCACCCGGTCCACGAAGTCGTGGTGCGTGAAGCGGTGGACGTCCTTCGCCGACAGACGCGGATAGGGCGCGAAGAAGCGGTAGTACTTGGACTCGTCCGACACCTGCTCGTAGAAGCTGACCAGCCGGTCGGCGTCCTCGGCGGTGATGGGGCGGATCCGGGCGGTGCCGCCGTCGCGCAGCACCACGTCGGCCTCCCAGTGGGCGGGGTACTCGTGCCGGTCCGGCGAGGTCTGCATGGCCCCAGCGTACGGCGGGCCCCTGACAACGTCCGGCCGGCCTCCGGCACCGGCGCGAGGGCAGTCCGTGGAGGACACTGTGGAGGACACACATCGGACCGAGGCCGCGGTCCGGCGTCACCCGGGAGCGGGAACCCGTTCCCGGCGTGCCTCACGTGTGGGAAACTGGTCTAGACAACCCTGATACACCGAAGGGCAGCATCACATGGCTGAGCGCCGCGTCAACGTCGGCTGGGCCGAGGGCCTTCACGCCCGCCCCGCTTCCATCTTCGTCCGGGCCGCCACGGCCGCAGGTGTCCCCGTGACGATCGCCAAGGCCGACGGCACCCCCGTCAACGCGGCCTCCATGCTGGCCGTCCTCGGGCTCGGCGCCCAGGGTGGCGAGGAGGTCGTCCTGGCCTCCGACGCCGAGGGCGCCGACGCCGCCCTGGACCGGCTGGCCAAGCTGGTCTCGGAGGGCCTGGAGGAGCTGCCCGAGACGGTCTGACCCGTCCGTCCGCAGCGCCGGAACGCAACGGTGGAACCGCGTCGCCCATGAGGGCGGCGCGGTTTCGCTTTTCGGTCCCGCGGCCGCCTGGTTTTCATATATGCGGCTGGCCCACGGAAATTACGGGGAGGGCGGCACGTAAAGGGGAGGTCGGCACGTAAAAGGGCGTGCGTGAATTCCCCCGACCGGATCCCGATCCCGATGCCGAGCCCGAATCCTTTGATATCTCCTCTTGTATACGGCGCCCGTGTTAAAGGCGGAGACCCGACATGTTGACGCCAGGTTGCGAAGTCCTCACACGGTCGGCGCGGGCCACCGTCGCGCCGGCGGCGCGCAAACGGTGTGCGCCCGTCGCGCGCTCGGCGTGCAGGGCGGTCAGCGCCCGCGCGCGCTCGCCGTCCCCGCGCGCCACGGCGTCCACGATGGCACCGTGCTCGGTCCAGGACTCCACCGGGTCGGCCGGCACGTCCACCGTGTACATCCAGGCGATCTTGTGCCGCAACTGGGTCAGCATCGAGGTCAGCGCGGGGCTGCCGCAGGCCTGGGCGAGCGTTTCGTGGAACCAGGTGCCCAGGGCGCGCAGTTCCTCGCTGCCCCCCTGCCTGGCCCGCTCCTGACCCAGCCTGACCAGCCCGCGCAGCACCTTCAGATGAGCCTCCGTGCGCCGCTGGGCCGCACGGGCGGCGCCCAGCGGCTCCAGCAGCATCCGCATGTCCAGCAGATCGGCCGCCTCCTGCTCGGTGGGCTCCGCGACGCACGCGCCCGCGTGCCTGCGGGTCACCACGAACCCCTCGGCCTCCAGCGTGCGCAGCGCCTCGCGCACGGGCACGCGCGAGACTCCGTAGCGGCGCGCTAGGACTTCCTCGGTGAGCCGGCTGCCGCGCGCGTGGACGCCGGCGACGATGTCGTCCCGGATCGCGGTGCACACCGTGTGCGCCGGAATACGCATGCCCGACCTCCGCATTAATCCCCGTGAAACGCGGCCGATTGGCGCGTGTTCGACCGACTCTATTGCAGCGCCCGGTCTTTTCCGGCGAGGAGCCGGAATCCATGGATATTTTTTGGACAGCGGCCGGACGAAACAGCGACGGCCCCCGGGCTCGGTGAGCCGGGGGCCGTCGCCGCGATGGGCGGGCGTGCGTGGGTCAGACGTTCACGCCGTGCTTGCGGAGGTAGGCCACGGGGTCGATGTCGGAGCCGTAGTCCGGGCTGGTGCGGGCCTCGAAGTGGAGGTGCGGCCCGGTGACGTTGCCGGTCGCGCCGGACAGGCCGATCTGCTGCCCTGGGGTGACCTTCTGGCCCACCGAGACGCCGATGGACGACAGGTGGCCGTACTGGGTGTACATGCCGTCGGCCATCTTGATCACGATCTGGTTGCCGTACGCCCCGCCCCAGCCGGTCTGGACGACCGTGCCGATGCCGACCGCGTGCACGGCGGTGCCGCTCGCGGCGTGGAAGTCGATGCCGGTGTGGGAGCCGGAGGACCACAGGGAGCCGCCGGCCTTGTAGGCGGTGGACACGTAGGAGCCGAAGACCGGCGGCACGAAGGTGTTGAGGCGCTTGCGCTCGGCCTCGCGGGCGGCGCGCGCCTTGGCCTCGCGCTCCTGCTTCGCCTGCTCGGCAGCCTTCTTGCGCGCGGCCTCCTCGGCCTGCTTCTGCGCGGCGGCCTTCTGCTGGGCGAGGGCCTGGGCGTCCACCCTCTGGGCGACGGTGTCGCCGATGGTGATGACCGGGTTGAGGCCGGTGTCCTCGGGAGCGGGGGCCTCGGCCGCGAGGGCCGGTGCGGCGGCGAGGGTGCCGATGACACCGGTGGTGGTGAGGGCCGCGACGCCGGCCGCGCGGGCGGTGGTGCGGTGCACCCGGCTGGGACGGCGGTGCTTCCCGGTGGCGCGCGTGAACGCCATGTGGTGGCTGGTCCTTTCCTTCCCTCTCGCCTACCGGGTTAGCTGACGGGTTCGGAGCAGGAAGGTCTCCTACGGGCCCCCTCGCACAACGCGCGGGCGCCCGATTCACCCCAGGGACTGGATGGGTCCCCGGCTCCCCTGGCTCGCGCCGTACGGGGACTCGGCGATGGCTGTCCGGTGCCGCGGGTGCGGCGCACTGCCCGACGAACAGCCGCCCCGACGCTAGACGGGCCCGCTTTCAATTCCCAAACGAATCAGAGGTTTTGTAGCGCAGGCCACAGGGCAGACGGGCAGCCTCTCCCGCAATTCGGACATGCGGGGGCCCTGGTGACGCTTCGGTCACCAGGGCCCCACGCGCGCGTGCCCGTCGCGGGCCGCCACCGCGCTCCCGCGCGGGTGCCCGACGGCGTCCTCTACTCGGCCGTCACGACGGTGACTTGGCCGATGCCGAGGGCCTCCACGGGCTCCTTGATCCGCGCCGCGTCACCGACGAGCACCGTCACCAGGCGGTCCACCGGGAAGGCGTTGACGACTGCCGCGGTGGCCTCGACCGTGCCGGTGGCGGCCAGCTGCTGATAGAGCGTCGCCTGGTAGTCGTCGGGCAGGTGCTGCTCGA
>NZ_BMVJ01000006.1:114200-123892 GCF_014650655.1 Streptomyces anandii JCM 4720 | reverse complement strand
CCTGGTCGGCCAGGGTGCCCGCCACGGCGGCCGCCGTCTCGTACTTCAGCGGCGCCACGCCCACGAGGTTCTGCACGGCGACGTCCCGCTCGGCGTCGGTGAGCCCCTCGGCGGCGAGCTTGCGCAGCACGGTGAACAGGTCGTCCAGGGCCGGTCCGGTGTTCGGCGTGTCGACCGAGCCGCTGATCGCGAGCATCGCGGCGCCCGAACCGTCCGGCGCGGAGCGCAGCACCTGGCCGAACGCGCGCACACCGTAGGTGTAGCCCTTCTCCTCGCGCAGGACGCGGTCCAGGCGCGAGGTGAGGGTGCCGCCGAGGCAGTAGGTGCCCAGCACCTGCGCGGGCCACACGCGATCGTGCCGGTCGGAGCCGACGCGTCCGATGAGCAGCTGCGTCTGCACCGCACCGGGGCGGTCGACGACGACCACGCGGCCGGTGTCGTCGGCGGTCACCGGCGGCACGGGGCGCGGCTTGGCAGGGGTGCCGGTCCAGACGCCGAGGCTCTCGCCGAGCAGCTTCTCCAGGTCGAGGCCGTCGAGGTCGCCCACGATCACCGCGGTGGCCGTGGCGGGGCGCACGTGCCGGTCGTAGAAGGCGCGGACGGCCGCCGAGTCGATGGCGCGGACGGTCTCCTCGGTGCCCTGGCGCGGGCGCGACATGCGCGCGGTGGCCGGGAACAGCTCCTTGGAGAGCTCCTTGGCGGCGCGCCGGGAGGGGTTGGCCAGCTCGTGCGGGATCTCGTCGAGCCGGTTGCGCACCAGCCGCTCGACCTCGGAGTCGGCGAACGCGGGCGCCCTGAGCGCGTCGGAGAGCAGGCCGAGGGCCTTGGCCAGCCGGGAGGCCGGGACCTCCAGGCTCAGCCGTACACCGGGGTGGTCGGCGTGCGCGTCGAGGGTGGCGCCCGCGCGCTCCAGCTCGGCGGCGAACTCCTCGGCCGAGTGCTTGTCGGTGCCCTCGGAGAAAGCCCGCGCCATGATCGTGGCGACGCCGTCGAGGCCGGACGGCTCGGCGTCCAGAGGGGCGTCCAGGAGCACCTCCACGGCGACGACCTGCTGGCCGGGGCGGTGGCAGCGCAGCACCGTCAGGCCGTTGTCCAGCGTGCCGCGCTCGGGGGCCGGGAACGCCCACGGCCTGGCCTCGCCCGCCTGGGGGCGGGGGTGGAACTCCATCGTGGCGAGCTCGGTCACTTCGCCGCCTCCTCGGTGTCGTCGGTGGCCGCGGCGTCCGCGTCCGGTGCCTGTTCGGTGGCGTCGGCGGCGGTCGGCTCGTAGACGAGCACCGCGCGGTTGTCGGGGCGCAGGCGGGCCTTGGCGACCTCCCTGACCTCCTCGGGCGTGACCTCCAGGACGCGCTTGACGGCGGCCAGCGCGAGCTGCGGGTCGCCGAACAGGACGGCGTAGCGGCACAGTTCGTCGGCGCGGCCGGCGACCGTGCCGAGCCGGTCGAGCCACTCGCGCTCCAGCTGGGCCTGTGCGCGCTCCATCTCCTCGGCCGTGGGGCCCTCCTCGGCGAACCGGGCGAGCTCCTCGTCGATGGCGGCCTCGATGACGGGGACCTCGACATCGCCGGAGGTCTTGACGTCCAGCCAGCCGAGCGAGGGCGCCCCGGCCAGGCGCAGCAGGCCGAAGCCGGCGGCGACGGCCGTACGGTCGCGGCGGACCAGCCGGTTGTAGAGGCGGGAGGACTCGCCGCCGCCGAGGACGGTGAGCGCGAGGTCGGCCGCGTCGCACGCGCGCGTGCCGTCGTGCGGGAGCCGGTAGGCGGCCATCAGCGCGCGGGCCGGGACCTCCTCCTCGACGACCTCGCGCAGCTGCTCGCCGATCACGTCGGGCAGCGAGCCGTCGCGGGGCGCGGGCTTGCCGTCGTGGGACGCGATGGAACCGAAGTACTTCTCGATCCACGCGAGCGTCCGCTGCGGGTCGATGTCGCCGACGACCGACAGCACCGCGTTGTTGGGCGCGTAGTACGTGCGGAAGAACGCGCGCGCGTCCTCCAGGGTGGCCGCGTCCAGGTCGGCCATGGACCCGATCGGCGTGTGGTGGTACGGGTGGCCCTGCGGGTAGGCGAGGGCGGTCAGCCGCTCGAAGGCGGTGCCGTAGGGCACGTTGTCGTACCTCTGCCGGCGCTCGTTCTTGACCACGTCCCGCTGGTTCTCCATGGACTCCTCGTCCAGGGCCGCGAGCAGGGAGCCCATGCGGTCGGCCTCCAGCCAGAGGGCGAGCTCCAGCTGGTGGGCGGGCATGGTCTCGAAGTAGTTGGTGCGCTCGAAGCTGGTGGTGCCGTTGAGCGAGCCGCCCGCGCCCTGCACCAGCTCGAAGTGACCGTTGCCCTTGACCTGGGCGGAGCCCTGGAACATCAGGTGCTCGAAAAGGTGAGCCAGACCGGTGCGTCCCTTGACCTCGTGGCGGGAGCCGACGTCGTACCAGAGGCACACCGCCGCGACCGGGGTCAGGTGGTCCTCGGAGAGCACCACGCGAAGCCCGTTGGCCAGGCGGTGCTCGGTCGCTGTCAGGCCGCCGGAGCCTGCCTCGGCTGTGGCCGTGTGACCCATGGGCATGTACGTCCCTTCGATCGCTTGGCGGTCCGGAAACCGCCGTTTCCCTGCCGGTCCTGCCACTGTATGCAAGCGCGCGGACGCCTGGCGAAGTTCCCGGACGCCGTACGCCGAGAGCGAGACCCCGGGCGGCGCGCCGGACACGTACGGGACGCGGCCCGGTCCGGCCCGTGCGCCGGCGGGGTCCCGGCGAGACGGTCCCTGACCTGGGGGTCACCGGTGTGTCGGGGGCTTGGGACCGGCGGGGCGGGCGGCCGGTTGCCGGGGGCTGGTCGGTGTTGTCAGTGCGGCGGTCCACAATGGTCCGCGTCAGATCCGTCACTCGCTTCAGCAAGGAGCCGGCAGCGATGGCCCGCCGCAGCACCAAGAACCCGCCGCCCGACGACCCGTACGAGGAGAAGATCCTCGACATCGACGTCGTCGACGAGATGCAGGGCTCCTTCCTCGAGTACGCGTACTCGGTCATCTACTCCCGCGCCCTGCCGGACGCCCGGGACGGGCTCAAGCCGGTGCACCGCCGCATCGTCTACCAGATGAACGAGATGGGCCTGCGCCCCGACCGCGGCTACGTGAAGTGCGCCCGCGTCGTCGGCGAGGTCATGGGCAAGCTGCACCCCCACGGCGACGCGTCGATCTACGACGCGCTGGTCCGCCTGGCCCAGCCCTTCTCGATGCGCGTCCCCCTGGTCGACGGCCACGGCAACTTCGGCTCGCTGGGCAACGACGACCCGCCCGCCGCCATGCGGTACACCGAGTGCCGGATGGCCGAGGCGACGTCCCTGATGACGGAGTCCATCGACGAGGACACCGTCGACTTCGCGCCCAACTACGACGGCCAGGAGCAGGAGCCGGCCGCCCTGCCCGCCGCCTTCCCGAACCTGCTGGTGAACGGCGCCTCGGGCATCGCCGTCGGCATGGCCACCAACATGCCGCCGCACAACCTCGGCGAGGTCGTCGCCGCCGCCCGGCATCTGATCCGCTATCCGAACGCGGACCTGGACACGCTGATGAAGTACGTCCCGGGTCCCGACCTGCCCACCGGCGGCCGGATCGTCGGCCTGTCCGGCATCCGCGACGCCTACGAGAGCGGGCGCGGCACGTTCAAGATCCGCGCCACGGTGTCGGTGGAGACCGTGACGGCCCGCCGCAAGGGCCTGGTCGTCACCGAGCTGCCCTTCACGGTCGGCCCGGAGAAGGTGATCGCCAAGATCAAGGACCTGGTCGGCTCCAAGAAGATCCAGGGCATCGCCGACGTCAAGGACCTCACCGACCGCGAGCACGGACTGCGCCTGGTCATCGAGATCAAGAACGGCTTCGTGCCGGAGGCGGTCCTGGAGCAGCTCTACAAGCTGACCCCGATGGAGGAGTCCTTCGGCATCAACAACGTCGCCCTGGTCGACGGCCAGCCCCTGACGCTGGGCCTGAAGGAGCTGCTGGAGGTCTACCTCGACCACCGCTTCGACGTCGTACGCCGCCGCAGCGAGTACCGCCGCGGCAAGCGGCGCGACCGGCTGCACCTGGTCGAGGGCCTGCTCACCGCCCTGGTGGACATCGACGAGGTCATCCGGCTGATCCGTTCCAGCGAGAACTCCGCGCAGGCCAAGCAGCGCCTGATGGAGCGCTTCTCGCTGAGCGAGGTGCAGACCCAGTACATCCTCGACACCCCGCTGCGCCGCCTGACCAAGTACGACCGCATCGAGCTCGAGGCGGAGAAGGAGAGGCTCACCGCGGAGATCGAGGAGCTGACCCGCATCCTGGAGTCGGACGCGGAGCTGCGCAAGCTGGTCTCGGCCGAACTGGCCGCGGTCGCCAAGAAGTTCGGCAACCCGCGGCGCACGGTGCTGCTGGAGTCCGGCTCGGTGCCGGTGGCGGCGGTGCCGCTGCAGGTGGCGGACGACCCGTGCCGTGTGCTGCTCTCCTCCACGGGGCTGCTGGCCCGCACGGCCAACGGCGATCCGTTCGCCAAGGACGCCGACGGCAAGCGGCACAAGCACGACGTGATCGTCTCGGCGGTGCCCTCCACGGCCCGCGGTGAGGTGGGCGTGGTGACCTCGTCCGGCCGCCTGCTGCGGGTGAACGTCGTGGACCTGCCCCAGCTCCCGGAGACGGCGTCCGCGCCGAACCTCTCCGGCGGCGCGCCGCTCGCCGAGTTCGTCTCCCTGGCGGGCGACGAGACGGCGGTGTGCCTGACGACGCTGGACGAGTCCTCGCCGGGTCTGGCGCTGGGCACCGAGCAGGGTGTCGTCAAGCGCGTGGTCCCCGACTACCCGTCCAACAAGGAGGAGTTGGAGGTCATCACCCTCAAGGAGGGCGACCGGATCGTCGGCGCGGCCGAGCTGCGCACGGGCGAGGAGGACCTGGTCTTCATCACGGACGACGCCCAACTGCTGCGCTACCAGGCCTCGCAGGTGCGGCCGCAGGGGCGGCCGGCCGGCGGCATGGCGGGCGTCAAGCTCGCCGAGGGCGCCAAGGTCATCTCGTTCACGGCCGTCGACCCGGCCGCGGACGCGATCGTCTTCACGGTCGCCGGCTCGCGCGGGACACTCGACGACTCCGTGCAGACGACGGCGAAGGTGACCCCGTTCGACCAGTTCCCGCGCAAGGGCCGCGCCACCGGTGGCGTCCGCTGCCAGCGGTTCCTCAAGGGCGAGGACTGCCTGTCCTTCGCCTGGGCGGGACCCGTCCCGGCCCGGGCCGCGCAGAAGAACGGCAACCCGGCCGAACTCCCGGACATCGACCCGCGCCGCGACGGCTCGGGCGTCTCGCTGGCCAAGACGGTGGCAGCGGTCGCGGGACCGGCGTAGCGGGGGGCCTGGGGGCCTGGGCTCCAGGCGCGGGCCTTCGGGTCCGGGGCTTCGGGCGCAGGGCCTCCCGTCCGGGCGCGCGGGTGCGTCGGAAGTACCGAGCGTCGGCTCAGGGGCCCGCGGTTACGCGTCCTCCGGATCCAGGGACTCGGTGTACGCGTCCCGCGGGTACGGGTCTTCATGGTCCTGTCCGCCGCCGTCCGGCTCCTCGCCGTCGCGTACGTAGCGCAGGACGCCCCACATGCCGTGCTCGTCGGCGTGCGGGGCGTCGCTCTCGCACGCCCTGAGCTCCTTGCCGAGCGCCTCCGTGTCGATACCGGAGCCGATGAGCACGAGCTGGGTGAGCCGCGCGGGCCCGGAGGCCGGCCAGGGCTGCGGATAGAAGCGCAGGAAGCGGCCCACGGCGTGCACGAGGTAGCGGTTGCGCGTGTCGTGGGGCCCGAAGTCGACGTAACCCTTGATCCGGTACAGGCCCTCGGGCCGGCTGTCGAGGAACCGCATCAGCCGGCGCGGGTCGAGCGGCACGGCGGAGACGAAGGCCAGGCTGTCGTAGCCGGCGTGCGGATGCCCCGTGTGGTCCTCGGCTCCATCGTCCACCTGGGGCGCGGCCAGGTCGTCGAAGGACAGCTGGCCGATCCGCTCCTCGCTCGGCCTGCGGTCGAAGAGGAACTCGGGATCGACACGGCCGTGGCGGGCCGGCACGACCGCGGCCCCGTCGACGAGGGACCGTACGAGCCCGAGGACGCGCTCGCCGTCGGCGGCCCGGTCGAGTTTGTTGACGACGACGAGGTCGGCGAGCGCGAGGTGCCGGTCGACCTCGGGGTGCCGGGCGCGGGTGTCGTCGAACTCGGCGGCGTCGACGACCTCGACGAGCCCGCCGTAGACGACTCGGGGGTTCTCGCTCGCCAGCACCATGCGGACCAGTTCCTGGGGCTCGGCGAGCCCGCTGGCCTCGATGACGACGACGTCGATGCCGGTGGCGGGAGCGGTGAGCCGGCCCAAGTAGTGGTCGAGTTCGCCCGCGTCGACCGCGCAGCACAGACACCCGTTGCCGAGCGAGACCGTGGAGTCCCCGAGCGCTCCGGCGACGGCCATGGCGTCGATCTCGATCGCGCCGAAGTCGTTGACGATCGCGCCGATGCGGGTGCCGCCGCTGTGGTGCAGGAGGTGGTTGAGGAGCGTGGTCTTGCCGGAGCCGAGGAATCCGGCGAGCACGACGACGGGTATCTGCGGCACGCTCGCCTCCGCGCCCGGAGGGGCCTCCGTGCTTGTCTGCGGCCCCTGACCCGGGCTCGGCTGGCTCACCGTACGACCTCTCTCACGCCGACGCGTGCACCGGCTCACATCCGCGGTGCACCTGGGGGAATGGAATGCCGACCCAGGATACGAGCCGCCGGAATCCGGTTGTGGTGAACGATTGTTAGCAGCACACGCGGGGCAGACGATGGACATGGCGCCGGACCGTGCGACCCTCGCTTCCCTCCGTGCGCCTCCTCTCCGCCTCCCCGCCGATCAGAGCCGCTCGGCACCCTGGGAGACGGCAAGCGCCGCCCACCGCTCGCCGGTCCCCGTCACCCGCCCCACGCCCCGACGACCGGCGGACGGCCGCCTGGATCGGGGGTTGACATGACCACACAGAGTTCCGGAGTACGGAGGATCGTTTCGGCATTCAAAGCGGGGTTCGCTGCCGTTACCGGGTCCGTCTCCGCACCGGCATCAAGGCACCGGCGCAGAGTCGCCCTCACCGAACAGCACCGGCTCCATTTCGACCTGCTCTGCAAAGCGATGGACGACCCCGCACTGACCGCGGTTCTCGACACCTACGAGACCGAGATACCCCTGGAGAAGCAGCGCCAGTTCCTCTTCGCGAACGCTCTCTACATCAACGCCCTCCATTTCCACCGGATCGGCGCCATGTCCCGCGGCGAGTTGTACGGGCATCTGCGGGTCATGGGGCAGAACCAGGTGTTCCGGGAGTACTGGGAGGCGACCCGGCATCATCGCAAGAGCCTGCCGGTGACCTCGGAGGAGTACGCGCTCGGGCTGATGATGGACGATCTGATCCAGGAACTGACCGACTCGGACTCCGACGAGTGGTGGGTCGTCGGCGAGCCGCCGGACGAACCGGAATAAGCGGCGCCCTTTTCCCGCGGGACACCCTTACCGGCGCACACCGGACGCAGCGCGGAAACGGGCCATTCGCTCCGCCTGGCCGTACCGGTCAAGGCCCGTGGCGGAATTTCACTCAGTCGCCGGGTGAGAAGTCGCTCAACTCACGGTCCGGAGTGGATATCTTGTCGCCTGGCCCTCTCCGGGCACTCCGGCGAACACCCGCACGCCCGGAGACAGATCGCTCCGTTCAGACACCGGTTCGGAGATGCAGGCTCGGAGGAAGAACCATCCCTTCGAGCTGTGAGGCGGTATCTCTCGGTGAAGATCGTGCGACGTGTCGGGGCCTCGCCCCGGGAGCGCGGCAGTGCAACGGGCCAGACGTGCCCCGACATCTTCGAGCTCAGCAACGGTGACTTCGCGGTGGTGGGACGCGAAGCCACCGCGGAGCTCGACCCCGAACTGCCGGCCGACGCCGCACGGGCCGACTACGAGCGGATCGTGGTCATCACACGCGAGACCCTGGTCCGCGCCAAGCACGACATCCCCGAGGCCTGACGAGCCGGTTCACCTGCCGCGCCGCGCCCGGCATCCGCACCCGACATCACGCGCGCCGTCTCCCGGCGCGTCAGGCCGCGTGCGGCACCGCCACCGGGGCCGTCGGGCCGACGTAGCGCGCGACCGGGCGGATGATCTTCGGGTCCTCGGCCTGTTCGAGGATGTTGGCGCTCCAGCCCACCACCCGGGCCGCCGCGAACGTCGGGGTGAACATCTCCCGTGGCAGACCGCACAGTTCCATGACCACGCCGGCGTAGAACTCCACGTTCGTGTGGAGTTCGCGCCCGGGTTTGAGCTCGGCGAGGATCGCCTCCACCCGGCGCTCGACCTCCACGGCGAACTCCACGCGCGGGCCGCCGAAGGCCCGGGCCGTCTCCCGGAGCATGCGGGAACGCGGGTCCTCGGTGCGGTAGACGGCGTGCCCGAAGCCCATGATGCGGTCGCCGGCGAGGACGCGTTCACGGATCCAGGGGTCGATGCGGTCGGGCGTGCCGATGGCGTCCAGCGTGTCCAGTGCGCGGCTCGGCGCGCCGCCGTGGAGTGGCCCCGACAGCGCCCCTACGGCGGCCACGAGGCACGCGGCCACGTCCGCTCCGGTGGACGCGACGACCCGCCCGGTGAAGGTTGACGCATTGAAGCCGTGATCAATGGTTGAGATCAGGTATTGCTCGACGGCACGGGTCCGCTCCGGCTCCGGCTCGCGACCGTTCAACATGTACAGGTAGTTGGCCGCGTAGGACAGGTCCTCGCGGGGCGGCACGGGTTCGAGGCCCCGCCCGAGCCGATGGAGCGCGGTGAGCAGGGTGGGTACGGCCGCGCACGCCACCAGTGTGTCCTGCCGCCGACGGTCGGCGTCGATGTCGTACACCGGGCGGAAGCCCTGGGCCGCGCCCAGCAGCGACAGCGCGGTACGCAGCCCGGAGAGCGGCCCGGAACGCGCGCTCGCCGCCGCTACGGCGGGCAGCGCGCCGCCGACCTCCTCGGGCAGCCGGCGCAGCGCGGCGGTCCGCGCCGCGAAGTCGGCGGCCTGCCGGGCGTCCGGCAGTTCACCGTGGACCAGCAGGTACCAGACGTCCTCGAAGCGGCGGGTGCGCGCGAGTTCGACGGCGGAGTACTGGCGGTAGTGGTAGAAGCCCTCGAGCCCCCTGACGTCACCGATTCGGGTGTCGGTGACCACGACTCCGGCGAGACCCCTCGGCGCGTCGACGAGAGTGGCCGCGGCCCTGTTGACGGACATGTTTCCTCCCTGGACTTGATTCGAATGTCCATGCTTGACTCATGCGCTGTCAATATTGATTGAATCAATATGCATCTTTACCGAGCGGACGGATACGGTGACCCCATGCGCGATCAAGTAGCCCCCGGCGGCCCCGCGGAACGGCGGCTGACGACCAAGGAGACCGCCGAGGCGCTGGGCGTGAAGCCCGAGACCGTCTACGCGTACGTCAGCCGCGGTCAGCTGAGCAGCCGCCGCGAGGCGGGCGGGCGCGGCAGCACCTTCGACGCCGCCGAAGTCGAGGCGCTCGCCCGCCGCAACAGGCGTGACGGCGGCGGCGGTTCGGGCTCCGGCGGCGAACTGTCCGTGCGCACCCGCATCACGCTCATCGACCAGGACCGGTACTACTTCCGGGGAGTGGACGCCACCGAGCTGGCCGCGCGGCACACCTA
>NZ_BMVJ01000006.1:112021-114167 GCF_014650655.1 Streptomyces anandii JCM 4720 | reverse complement strand
CGAGGAGGTCGCCGAGTGGCTGTGGACCGGAGAGCTCCGCCCCGGCGCCGCGTTCACCGCCCCGGAGACCTCGGTCGCCGTGGCCCGCCGCGCCGTGGACGCCCTGCCGGAGCACACCGGGCCCACCGACCGGCTGCGGGTCGCCGCGATCGCCGCCGCGGCCGCGGACCCGCTGCGCTTCGACCTGTCCGAGGACGCCGTGCTCGGCACCGCCCGCATCCTCATCCCGACCCTCGTCGCCGCGCTCCCCCCGGTGCCCTACGGCGGTCACCGGGACCCCGACCGCGGCCCGCTCGCCCGCCGGCTGTGGGCCCGGCTGAGCGGCCGTCCCGCAGACGAGGCGTCAATGCGCGTCCTGGACACGGCACTCGCGCTGCTCGCCGACCACGACCTGGCCGCCTCGACGCTCGCCGTGCGCGTCGCCGCCTCCGCCCGCGCGCACGCCTACGCGGCCGTGTCGGCCGGGCTGGGCGTGATCGAGGGCCCGCTGCACGGCGCGGCCAGCGGTCTGGCCCACCGGCTGCTGCTGGAGGTGCTCGACCGGGGCTCCGCGGGACCCGTGATCGCCGAGGAGCTCCGCGACGGCCGCCGCATCCCCGGGCTCGGCCACCGCCTCTACACCGGCGAGGACCCCCGCGCGCGTGCGCTCTTCGCGCTCCTCGCGGACGTACCGCGCGCCGCCCCGGCGCTCGCCGCCGCCCGCGACGTCGTGGCCACCACGGCCCGCCACGCCCCGCTGCACGCCAACGTCGACCTGGCCCTCGCCGTGTTCACCGCCTCCGCCGGGATGGACGCCACGGCGGGCGAGACGATCTTCGCCGTGGCCCGCACGGCGGGCTGGATCGCCCACGCCCTGGAGGAGTACGGGGAGCGGCCCCTGCGCATGCGCCCGAGCGGCCAGTACGTCGGCCCGCGTCCTCCTCGGCCGCTGCCCTGAACAGGGTCCGGGGCTCGGGGCGGTGACGACTCGGAGCGGATCACTCCGACGGCCGGACGTCGCTTCGACCGCGGTCAGGTTAGGCTCACCTGTGTGAGTACGTGCTCGACCGTCTCCCGGCAGCTCGACGAGCCGATGGCCGCGACGGCGGTCACCGCGACGACGTGGCTGCTGCTGGAGCAGCCCGGCCCGTGGGGCGCCAAGGCGCTCACCTCGAGCCACCTGGACCCCGCCGTCGGCCGGGCCCTGGACCGGGCCGCGCGGGGCACCGGTGTGCGCATCGCGCTGATCCGCCGTCCCGGACGCCACGCCGACTGCCGGACGCCGTCCGTGCGGCAGGTGTACGCGGCCCACACGGTTCCGGGAAGGACATGGCTGCGCAGCGCCACGACCACCGAGCCGGAACACCTGCTGGACCTCGACCTCGGCGCACTCGGCCGCGGCGACCACGACTCCTTCGACACGGTGCTGGAGGGTGGTCCCCACGCGGGCGACCCGCTCGCGTTCGTGTGCACCAACGGCAAGCGCGACCGGTGCTGCGCGCTCCTCGGCCGTCCCCTCGCCGCCGAGCTCGCCGCCTCGGGCGTGCGCGGGGTCTGGGAGGTCACGCACCTGGGCGGCCACCGCTTCTCGCCCACGCTGCTCGTCCTGCCGTACGGATACGCCTACGGCAGGGCCGGGGCGCACGCCGTCAAGGACGTCCTGCACGCCGTGCGGGAGGGCCGCGTCGTCCTGGACGGCTGTCGGGGCCGCACGGCCTGGGAACGCCCCGGACAGGCCGCGGAGCTGGCCGTGCGGGCGGCCGCGGACGAGTACCGCGCGGACGTCCTCTCCGTCCTGCGCGCCGACGGCGCGGCACCCCGCTGGGAGGTCACCGTCGCCCACGCCGACGGACGCCGGTGGCGGGTGACCGTGCGGCAGACGACCGCCGCACCGCCCCGCGCGGAGAGCTGCGGCACGTCGGTCCTGGGCGGACCCGCGCTCATGGACGTGGTGGCCCTGCGGGAGGTCACCGCGACGCGGCTCGCCGGCTGACGGTGCCCGCCGCGCCGGCTGACGCACCCGCGCGGGGTGACCGAGATCCGTGGCACACCCCTGGGGCGGCCGCCGCCCGCCGACGTACCGTCGTGGGCATGAACCGCACTCCCCCCGCACGCCGCCGTCGCCTGGGCCTGCCCCGGCGGGTGTTCTCGCAGGTGCTGCTGATGC
>NZ_BMVJ01000006.1:105729-111999 GCF_014650655.1 Streptomyces anandii JCM 4720 | reverse complement strand
AACTGGCGATCGCCGCGGGAGTGGCGGTGCTCGCGACCGGGCTGTTCCTCGCGCCGCTCAGCCACCAGCTGGACGAGCAGGCGATGCGCCGGGCCCTCGCCATCGCCGAGACCACCGCGCAGAACCCGCAGATCGCCCGCAACCTGCGAAGCACCGCGCCGACCGCCGACGGGCCCGTGCAGCAGGAGGCGGAACGCATCCGGAAGGCCACGGGCGCCGAGTACATCGTGGTGATGGACACCCACGGCACCCGCTGGTCTCACACGGACGCATGGCAGATCGGCGAGCACGTCTCGACGAGCCCCGACGCGGCGCTCGCCGGCGAGGAGGTCATGGAGATCGACACCGGCACCCTGGGCCGCTCCGCGCGCGGCAAGGTGCCGCTGTACGACGCCGGCCACCACATCATCGGGGCGGTCTCGGTCGGCATCGCGTACGACAGCGTGCGCGCCAAGCTCGTCGGCACCATCCCGAGCCTGTTCGCCTACGCGGGGGGCGCGCTGGCCGCCGGCGCGCTGGCCGCCTGGCTGATCTCCCGGCGGGTGCAGCGGCAGACGCGGGACCTGGCCTTCTCGGACATCGCGGCGCTGCTCGCCGAGCGGGAGGCGATGCTGCACGGCATTCGGGAGGGCGTGGTGGCCCTCGACAGGGAAGGCCGCATCCGGCTGCTCAACGACGAGGCACGGCGGCTGCTCGGCATCGGCGACGAGGCGGTCGGCCGGTCCCTGGACGAGGCGCTCGGCGGCGGCCGTACGACCGACGTACTGGCCGGGCGGGTCACGGGGACCGATCTGCTGACCGTGCGGGGGCAGCGCGTCCTGGTCGCCAACCGCATGCCCACCGACGACGGGGGCGCCGTCGCCACGCTGCGCGACCGCACCGAACTGGAGCAGCTGGGCCGGGAACTGGACTCCACGCGCGGGCTGATCGACGCCCTGCGCGCGCAGGACCACGAGCACGCCAACCGCATGCACACGCTGCTCGGGCTGCTGGAGCTGGAGATGTACGACGACGCCGTGGAGTTCGTCGGGGAGGTGGTCGGCGACCACCGGGCCACGGCCGAGCAGGTCACCGAGAAGATCCAGGACCCGCTGCTCGCGGCGCTGCTGGTCGGCAAGGCGACCGTGGCCGCAGAGCGCGGCGTCGCCCTGTGGGTCTCGGACCGCACCTGGCTGCCGGACCGGCTGGTCGATCCCAGGGGCCTGGTGACGGTCGTGGGCAACCTGGTGGACAACGCCCTGGACGCCGTGGCGGCGACACCGCACGCGCGCGTGGAGGTCGAATTGCGCACCGAGGGACGTACCGCCGTCCTGGAGGTGTCCGACACCGGTCCAGGCATCCCGGCGGACCGGCGCGAGCAGATCTTCACGGAGGGCTGGTCGACCAAGCAGCCGCCCGCGCACGGCAGACGCGGCATCGGTCTGTCCCTGGTGCGCAGGCTCGCCGAGCGGCAGGGCGGGGAGGTGACGGTGGGCGAGGCGCCCGGTGGCGGCGCCCGGTTCACCGTCGTACTGCCGGAGGCGCTGGCCGAAGCGGCTCTGGCGCCCGCGAAGCCGGCACCGGTGGAGCCGGTCTCCGCCTCCGCGCCGGCCGCCCCCGGCCTCGTCGCTGAGGAGCGGGCACGATGATCGAGGTCCTGGTCGTCGACGACGACGCACGGGTCGCGCGGGTCAACGCGGCCTACGTCGGGAAGGTCCCGGGCTTCCGTGTGGCGGCCGAGGCGCACAGCGCGGCCGAGGCACTGCACCGGCTGGAGACGCTGCCGCGCCTGGACCTGGTGCTCATGGACCACTACCTGCCCGACGAGACGGGCCTCGACGTGGTCCGGGAGATGCGGCGACGCGGCCACCAGACCGACGTGATCATGGTGACGGCGGCCCGGGACGTGGCGACCGTGCAGTCGGCGATGCGGCAGGGGGTGCTGCAGTACCTGGTCAAGCCGTTCGCCTTCGCGGGGCTGCGGGCCAAGCTGGAGGCGTACGCGCGGTTGCGCCGCACCCTGGACGGCGGCGGGGAGGCCGAACAGCCGGAGGTGGACCGGATCTTCGGGGCGCTGTCCGCGCCGTCGCCGCCCGGGCTGCCCAAGGGGCACTCCCCCGCCACCGCCGCGCTGGTGCGCCGGTCGCTGATGGAGGCCGGGGAGCCGCTGTCGGCCCAGGAGGTCGCCGACCGGACCGGGGTGAGCCGGCAGACCGCCCAGCGCTATCTCAAGCTGCTGGAACGCGCCGGACGGGCCCGGCTGACCCTGAGGTACGGCGACGCGGGCCGCCCGGAACACCGTTACGTGTGGGCGGCCCGCGCCTGAGGACACGGCTCGTGGGGCGGGGGAAGAGACCGTGTCCCCCCTTGCATACGGATGTCAGCCGGTCGCCTTCTCGACGAACTCGGTGGTGTACGTCTTGGCGAGGTCCACCTTGGCGTTCTTGATGTTGGGGTTGAACGCCTTGAGGACCTTCTCAACGGTCTCGGGGCCGTTCTTGGGCATCACGCCGTCCTCGGTGAACATCGGCAGGGTGCTCTTGATGGCCGCCGCGTAGAGGAACTTGTTGCCCTGCGAGTAGTCGGCGGGCATCTTGTCGGCGATCTCGGTGGCGCTGTGGGTGGACATCCACTTGAGCGTTTTGACGAAGGCGTTGGCCAGCTTCTGGACGGTCTCCTTGTGACTGTTGACCCAGTCCGTCTGCATGTACAGGCTTGACGACGGGTACGGACCGCCGAGTGCCTCAAGAGATCCCTGCGGTGTCCGCATGTCGAGCAGGACCGTGCCGGCCTTCTTGTCCAGGATCGTCGCCACGGTCGGGTCCGTCGTCATGCCGCCGTCGATGGAGCCCCTCTGGAGGGCGGAGATGAAGGTCGGTCCGGCGCCCACGGCGACCGGGGTGAACTCGCTGACCTTCACGCCGTTCTTGACGGCGAGGTACTTGGTGAGGAAGTCGGTCGAGGATCCGAGGCCGGTGATGCCGAGCTTCTTGCCCTTGAAGTCCTTCGGTGAAGTGATCTTGCCGGCCGCCTTGTTGGAGACGACCTCCACCTCACCCGGGGCGCGCGAGAACTGGACGACGGACTCGACGGACTTGCCCTTGACCTGCAGATCGAGGGTGTGGTCGTAGAAGCCGACGGCACCCTGGACCTGGCCGGAGACCAGCGCGGTCTCGGCCTGGACACCGGCGGGCTCGCTCAGCAGCTCGACGTCCAGGCCCTCCGCCGAGAAGTAGCCCAGGCGCTGGGTGAGCATCGCGGGCATGTAGATGACCTTGTCCAGGCCACCGACCATGATCTTGACGTGCTCGCCCTTGCCGCCGCCCCCGCCGCTGCCGGTGTCGGCCGTCGAGCCGGCCGCGTCGTTGGCGCAGGCGGTGAGGGAGGACAGGGCGAGCAGGCCGGCGGCGGCCGACGCGATGAATCTGGCGGACTGGCGCATGAGGGTTTCACGTCCTTGTGAGATGACTCGCAGGCCGGAGGGCCTGCGGGAAGACGGTGCGGTACAGGGCGCGGGGGGGTGTGGTCCGGAGGTGTGCTTCCGGGCGGGCGGTTCAGTGCCCGGAGTCGGCCGGCTTCCAGCGGAAGATGCGGCGCTCGGCGAAGGTGAGCAGTCCCTCGGCGACGAGGGCGACCGCGGCCAGGATGACCATCGCGGCGTACACACCGGCCGCGTTGAAGGTGCCCTGGGACTGCGCGACGAGCAGGCCGATGCCCTTGGTGGCGCCGATGTACTCGCCGACGATGGCGCCGATGAGGGCGAAGCCGAAGCTGACGTGGAGGCTGGTGAAGATCCACGAGGTCGCGGACGGGATGACCACCTGGAGCGTCACCCGGCGGTCGCTCGCGCCGAGGATCCTCGCGTTGGACACCAGGTTGCGGTCCACCTCGCGAGCGCCCTGGAAGGCGTTGAAGAACACCGGGAAGAAGACGAGGACGACGGCGGAGGCCACCTTGGAGGCCGGTCCGAGCCCGAACCAGATCACGAAGATCGGGGCAAGGACGATCCTCGGTATGGAGTTGAGCACCTTGATGTACGGGCCGAGGACGTCGGCGAGGAAGGCGATGCGGCCGAGCGCGATACCGAGGACCACACCGGCCACCACGCCGAACGCCCAGCCGAGCAGGGCCTCGTGAAGGGTGAACCAGATCTGCTCGCCGAGCGAGCCGAGCGCGGTGCCGTGCGTGATCCAGGTCCAGATCTGGTCCCAGATCTGCGAAGGCATGGAGAAGTTGAACGGATCGATGACCTTGGCCCGGGAGAGCACCTCCCACAGGCCGAGCACGGCCACCAGGAGCACCAGGCGGGCGGAGCTGACGACGGCCTTGCGCTTGCGGGCCGCACGGGCCCGGGACTGGGCGCGGTCGGTCGGCTTGGCCGTGTCGACGACCGGAGTGCTGAGCACCTCAGGCGACATGAGCGGCACCCCTCTCGCGCGTGATGCGGACCTCTTCGCCGAGCGACTCCCAGATCTCCCGGTAGATGTCGATGAAGTGCGACTCCAGGCGCACCTGCTCGACCTTGCGCGGGCGCGGCAGGTCGATGTCGAAGACCTGCTTCACCGTCGCGGGACCGGCGGTCATCACGACGACCCGGTCGGCGAGCGCGATGGCCTCCTCCAGGTCGTGGGTGACGAAGACGACGGAGGAGCCCGTGCCCTCCCACAGCTCGAGGAGCTCGTCCGACATCAGGGCCCGGGTCTGCACGTCGAGGGCCGAGAAGGGCTCGTCCATCAGCAGGATCTCGGGGTCGTTGACGAAGGTGGCGGCGAGGGCGACACGCTTGCGCTGTCCACCGGACAGCTGGTGCGGGTAGCGGTCCTCGAACGCGGCGAGGCCGACCCGGGCCAGCCAGGCGCGCGCCTTCTCCTTGGCCTCCGCCTTCGGCACACCGCGGAAGCGCGGCCCGGCCATCACATTGGACAGCACCGTGCGCCAGGGGAAGGTGGCGTCCTGCTGGAAGACGAAACCGACCTTGCCGCCGACGCCGCGGACCTGCTCGCCGGCCACCAGCACATCACCCTCGGTGGGCTCCTCCAGTCCGCTGACAAGGGTCAGGGTGGTCGACTTGCCGCAGCCGGTGGGACCGACCACCGCCACGAACTCGCCACGCCGGACGGTGAGGTCGAGGTCCCTGACGGCCGTGTGCAGGCCCCCTGACGGGGTCCTGAACGTCTTGCTCGCGCCCCGTAGCTCGATGGCGGGGCTGGTGTCTGTGCTCATGGCCCGGGACGGTAGATGTGGCCGCGGCCACAGCAGGAGTCTTCTGAGCGCAAGCCGTTGTTTTGCTCGCAAGGACCTGTTGTGCTCATTTTGCTCGCGCTACAACAACGGAGCCGAAACACGGGCTTAACGCTCGCCTGGCCTTGGGAGAAAGAGGCCCGATGATTGACGTCCTGGTGGTCGACGACGACTTCCGTGTCGCTGAGATAAACGCGAAATACGTGGGGAAGGTTCCCGGCTTCCGGGTGGCCGCCCGCGCGCACAGTGCCGCCCAGGCGCTGACGGCCGTACAGCGCGGGGGTGTCGACCTCGTCCTGCTCGACCACTACCTGCCCGACCGGACGGGGCTGGAACTCGTCCACCGCATGCGCGAACAGGGCATCGGCACCGACGTCATCATGATCACCGCGGCGGGCGACGTGGCGACCGTACAGCAGGCGATGCGGCTGGGCGCGCTGCACTACCTGGTCAAACCCTTCACCTTCGCCGCACTGCGCACCCGGCTGGACTCCTACGCCGCGCTGCGCCGCACCGTCGACCGGGTCGGCGGGCACGGTGTCACGGGGCAGGAGCAGGTGGACCGGATCTTCGGCGCCCTGCGCACCACACCGGCGCCCTCCTCCCCCGGCCTGCCCAGCGGCCACTCGGAGCCGACGACGGACCTGATCTGCGGGGTCCTGCACCGCGCCGGCCAGCCCCTGTCGGCCCACGAGGTCGCGGCGAGGACGGGGCTGAGCCGCTCCACGGCCCAGCGCTACCTGCGCCACCTCGAACAGGCCGGCCGGCTGCGCCTGTCCCTCCGCTACGGCGACACGGGGCGTCCCGAGCACCGGTACGCCTGGGTGGCGCCGTAGTACCCGGCGGATCGTGCTCGGGCCGTGCTCACACCGCTCCGGCCCCCGTCAGCGACCGCACCTCCGTCTCGGCGTGCTTGGCCGCGTCGGGCAGTTCGGGCGAAGTGACCGTGCCCAGCCAGCCCGCGAGGAAGCCGAGCGGGATGGAGACGATGCCCGGGTTCTGCAGCGGGAAGAACTGGAAGTCGGCGCCGGGGAAGAGCGAGTCGGGGCT
>NZ_BMVJ01000006.1:100106-105705 GCF_014650655.1 Streptomyces anandii JCM 4720 | reverse complement strand
GCCGGAGACCACCGGGGAGAGCACGACGAGCACAAGAGCGGGAAGCAGTCCGCCGTACACGGCCCACACCGCGCCACGGGTGGTGAACGCCCGCCAGAACAGCGAGTACAGCAGCACCGGCAGGTTTGCCGAGGCGGCGACGGCGAAGGCCAGCCCGACGAGGAAGGCGACGTTGAGGTCACGGGCGAGCAGGCCGAGGGCGATGGCGACGACACCGATGCCCACGGCCGCGACGCGCGCGACGGTGACCTCGCTGCGTTGCCGGCCGCCCGGGCGGCGCAGCGACGCGTACAGGTCGTGCGCCACGGAGGCGGAGGAGGCGAGCGTGATGCCGGCGACGACGGCGAGGATCGTGGCGAACGCGACCGCCGCCACCACCGCGAACAGCACCGTCCCCGCGGTGGAGTCCGGGCCGCCGCCGAGGTCCAGGGCCAGCAGCGGAACCGCCGTGTTCCCCGCGGCGTTCGAACCGCGTACGGCGTCCGGCCCGACGACGGCGGCCGCGCCGAAGCCGAGCACGATCGTCATCAGGTAGAAGCCGCCGATGAGCCCGATCGACCAGATCACCGACCGCCGGGCGGCCCGCGCGGTCGGCACGGTGTAGAAGCGGGAGAGGATGTGCGGCAGCCCGGCGGTGCCGAGCACCAGGGCGAGCCCCAGGCTGATGAAGTCCAGGCGCGCGGTCCAGCCGCCGCCGTACTTCAGCCCGGGGACCAGGAAGGCGTCCCCGTGGCCGCTGCGCTCGGCCGCGGTGAGCAGCAGCCGGTCGAGGTCGCCGTGGAAGCGGACCATGACCAGCGCGGTCAGGACGACGGTGCCGCCGAGCAGCAGCACCGCCTTGACGATCTGGATCCACGTGGTGGCGCGCATCCCGCCCAGCGACACATAGATCACCATCAGCGCGCCGACGCCGATGACGGTCCACGCCTGCGCGGCCTCGCCGGTCCGGCCGAGCAGCAGCGCCACCAGGCTTCCGGCGCCCACCATCTGCGCCACCAGGTACAGCACGGACACGGTGACCGAGGAGGTGCCCGCGGCGATGCGCACCGGCCGCTCCCTCATCCGGGCCGCGACCACGTCCGCGAGCGTGAACCGTCCGCAGTTGCGCACGAGTTCGGCGACGAGGAACAGCACCACCAGCCAGGCGACCTGGAATCCCACCACGTACAGCAGTCCGTCGTAGCCGAACAGGGCGATGAGTCCGGTGACGCCGAGGAAGGAGGCGGCGGACATGTAGTCGCCCGCGATGGCAAAACCATTCTCCATCGGAGAGAACAGCCGGCCGCCCGCGTAGAACTCCTCCGCCGAGCCCTGCCGGTGGCGGCTCACCCAGGTGGTGATCCCCAGGGTGACCGCGACGAACACGCTGAACAGCAGCAGCGCCAGTGTCTGATGGTCCGCGCTCATGAGGCACCACCCCGGACGCCGCGCGTCAGTTCCTGTGTGTCCCAGCGCAGTTCGAGCGCGGCACGGTCCCTGCGCAGGCGTGCGTGCCGGGCGTAGGCCCAGGTGAAGAGGAAGGTGGTGAGGAACTGTCCGACCCCCGCGACCATCGCCACGTTCACCGCTCCGGCCACCGGCCTGGCCATGAATCCGGGCGCGGTGGTCGCGGTGACGACGTAGCCGACGTACCAGGCGAAGAAGACCGCCGTCCCCGGCACCACGAACCTCCGGTAGCGGCTGCGCACTTCCTGGAACGCCGCGCTGCGCTGCACCTCGAGGTACACGTCGGCCGCCGCATCAGGGCTCCCTCCGGGCCGCTCCTGCCGCCGGGCCGCCGGTACCTGGGCGGTGGGGGCGCCTCCTGCGTCGCCCTCGCCCCAGCCGGAGGCCAGCGCGTCGTACCAGGGGTCGCGGTATCGCATGTCCTCGGGCGCCGGGGTCTGCTGCTCGGGGTGGTCCCCGGACATGTTCTCTGAACCGCCCCCGGCGCCGCGGGAACGACCGTTGCTTGACTGCATGCCCAAGGATGGACAGACCGGGAGGATCTTCGACTTACGTTCCCCGCGCTCTTCACCCCATCAGGTGACTCATCCCACCGGTGGCCGCGCCAGGCCCTTCGCATAGGCGTAACGCACGGCCTGCGCACGGTCCTTGACGCCGGTCTTGGCGAACAGGTTGTTGATGTGGGTCTTCACGGTCGCGGTGGAGACATGCAGCCGGCGGGCGATCTGCTGGTTGTTCAGCCCCTCGGCGATCAGCTCCAGCACCTCGCACTCCCGCGCGGTCAGGCCGTCCGGCGCCGGTTCGGCGGCGGACGGCCGCGCCTCGGGTTCCGACAGCCGCTCCAGCAGCCTCCGCTGGATGCTGGGCGACAGTCCCGCGTCCCCCGACAGCACGCTCTCCACGGCCCGGACGATCTCGTCCCCTCCCGCGTCCTTGGTGAGATAGCCCCGTGCCCCGGCTCTGAGCGCGGGGAACAGTGACTCGTCGTCGGCGAAGGTGGTCAGGATCACCACCTGGGTCCCCGGGTGCTCGGAGCGGATCCGCCGGGTGGCCTCGACCCCGTCGCAGCGGGGCATGCGCAGGTCCATCAGGACCACGTCCGGAGCGAGTTCCCCGACCAGCCGCACCGCCTCCTCGCCGTCGCCCGCGGCGCCGACCACCTCCACTCCGGGCAGCAGCCCCAGCAGCATCACGATGCCCTCACGCACGACCGTCTGGTCGTCCGCCACGATCACCCGCGCGGGTTTCCTGCCGGCGTCCTCCGTCATGCCGGCACCTTCAACGTCACCGCGAACCCCTCCTCGTGCGGCCCTGCCTCCAGCGAACCGCCCAGCAGCTCGGCACGCTCCCGCATGCCCAGCAGACCGTACCCGCCGCCGGAGGCGGTGAGATCGCCCGGCGCACCGCCGGTGTCCCGTACGTCCAGCGTGATCTGGTCCTCGCCGTACTCCAGCCGCAGCCGGACCTTGGCGCCCGGGGCATGCTTACGGACGTTGGTCAGTGCCTCCTGGGCCACCCTGCGCACGGCCTGCGACGCCTCGGCCGGCAGCGGTCTGCGTTCACCCGAGACGGTGACCTCCGCCCCGTCGCTCGCGCCCACGAGTTCGGCGAGGAAGTCCTCCAGCGGGGTCAACTCGCCGCGCAGGGCGGAAAGGGCCTGCCGGGTCTCGGCGAGACCGTCGCGCGCCATTCCGCGCGCCGCGACCACCCGCTCGAGGATCTGCTCGCGGTCCGCGCCGCGCTCGATGAGCAGCCGCGCCGCCTCCAGGTGCACCATCTGCGCCGAGAGGCTGTGCGCCAGCACGTCGTGGATCTCCCGGGCTATTCGCGCCCGCTCGGCCAGCGCCGCCGACTCCGCCTCGGCGGCGTGCGCTGCCCGTTCCTGGGCCAGCAACCGCTGGGCGCTGCCGCGCGCCTCGGCGTCGAGCCGCAGGACGTATCCGGCGAGGGCGAGGCCCGCCGTGGTGGCCGCGGTCGTCAGCCACACGTCGTCGTTGACCGCGGCGTAGGCGGCCAGGGCGATCGAGGTGACGGGCAGTGCCGCGGCGACGGGTAGCCGCTCCAGGGCGGCCACCGCGCAGCCGCACCAGATGACCAGCGCGGGAACGCGGAACCCCGTGGCCTGCGCGGCGACCGCGAGGCCGAGGAGCAGCGCGATCAGCACCAGGGAGGGCACCAGCCGGTGCGCGAGCGTGGTGCGGAAGAAGCCCCAGGCAGCAGCGGCCGCCACGAGGACCCCGGCCCCGGCGGCGACCGCTCCCCAGAGCGGAACGCGGTTGCTGGTGAAGGCGCCCCACAGCAGCATGCCGATCACCAGCACCCGCACGGCCCAGCCGAGCATCCTGCGCGGCTGCGAGATTCCCGTGCGTCCCAGCGCCTCCGGGGAGGGCCAGCGCGTCCAGGCGTTCCGCGTCACACGCGCTCCTTCCACGCGGGCCGGGGCATGCGGTCACCGTACGCCGCCGTGCGGGTGGCTGCCGGGCCGAGCGACTGCGTCCGCCAGGCGAGGACGCCGGAGCGGACCAGCAGCGTGCCGGCGAGTGTCAGCATCAGGGCGGCGCTGTCCTGGTGGACTCCGAACAGCGCGCCGAGGCCGAAGAGGCCGGCACGGAGGACGATGCCCCCGGTCCAGACGGCCGCGGCGGCCTTGGTGCCCCTGGTCCACACGGCGCCGTCCGCCTCCACCCATATGCGCGTGGTCCAGGCCCAGCCCGCCCCTATGCCGAGGCCGATGATCACCTCGACGGCCAGCAGCAGGGCGGACGCGGTGCGGTGGTGGGCGTCGAGGATGCCGGGCTCGCGGAGCGCGACGATCGCCAGGACGGCGGGCAGCACCCACCAGCGCCGGTCGGCGTCGAGCCGGCGTGCGCGGAACTGCCGGGAGATCACCAGGGCGGCGACGGCCACGATCACCAGCGCGTTGACGAGCCCGGACATCAGAGCCTCCGTGAGCGGTAAGGAGTGGCGACGGCCGAGTGCCGCCGACGCCTTCGACGCTACGGAAGATCGCGGGCCGGCTGATCGGAGCCCGGGTGGATCGCGGGTGGATTCCACAGCACCGCCGGTCTCCACCCGGGGGTGGAGAAGGCCCGGTCACCCGGGCCGTTCCGGCCGTGCGCGGCGGTTAGGCGTCGATGCGGGAGCGGTCCAGCGTCGCCGCCGAGCTCGCGATGAACTCCTTGCGGGGAGCCACGTCGTTGCCCATCAGCAGGTCGAAGACGCCCTCCGCGGCCTCCAGGTCGGAGAGGTTGATACGGCGCAGGGTGCGGTGGCGCGGGTCCATGGTGGTCTCGGCCAGCTGGTCGGCGTCCATCTCGCCCAGGCCCTTGTACCGCTGGATCGAGTCCTTGTACCGGATGCCCTTGCTCTGGAACTCGAGCAGCTTGTCGCGCAGCTCGCGGTCCGAGTAGGTGTAGACGTACTTGTCCTGGCCCTTCTTCGGCTGGATCAGCTCGATGCGGTGCAGCGGGGGCACCGCGGCGAAGACCCGGCCCGACTCGACCATCGGCCGCATGTAGCGGTGGAACAGGGTCAGCAGGAGGGTGCGGATGTGGGAGCCGTCGACGTCGGCGTCGGTCATCATGATGATCTTGCCGTAGCGGGCCGCGTCCAGGTCGAAGGTCCGGCCCGAGCCCGCTCCTATCACCTGGATGATCGCGCCGCACTCGGCGTTCTTGAGCATGTCGGTGACGGACGACTTCTGGACGTTGAGGATCTTGCCGCGGATCGGGAGCAGCGCCTGGAACTCGGAGTTCCGCGCCAGCTTGGCCGTACCGAGCGCGGAGTCGCCCTCGACGATGAACAGCTCGCTGCGGTCGACGTCGTCGCTGCGGCAGTCGGCGAGCTTCGCGGGCAGCGAGGAGGACTCAAGGGCCGTCTTGCGGCGCTGCGCGTCCTTGTGCTGACGGGCGGCGATGCGCGTACGGGCGGCGGCCACCGCCTTCTCCATGACCACGCGGGCCTGCTGGGCGGCGTCCCGCTTGGTGGAGGTCAGGAAGGCCTTCAGTTCCCTGGTGACCACGTTGTTCACGATCCGGCGGGCCGCCGAGGTGCCGAGGACCTCCTTGGTCTGGCCCTCGAACTGCGGCTCGGCGAGGCGGACGGTGACGACCGCGGTGAGGCCCTCGAGGGCGTCGTCCTTGACGATGTCGTC
>NZ_BMVJ01000006.1:91163-100085 GCF_014650655.1 Streptomyces anandii JCM 4720 | reverse complement strand
CTCGGCGACGCGCAGGAGCTTCTTGGCGCGCAGCACCTCGTTCATCGTCCTGGTCACGGCCTGCTCGAAGCCGGCGACGTGGGTGCCGCCCTTGGGAGTCGCGATGATGTTGACGAAGGAGCGCAGGGTTGTGTCGTAGCCCGTGCCCCAGCGCAGCGCGACGTCCACGCCGAGCTCGCGGGTGACCTCGGTGGGGGTCATCTGGCCGTGCTCGTCGAGGACCGGGACGGTCTCCTTGAAGCTGCCCTGGCCGTTGAAGCGCAGGACGTCGCAGACCGGCTTGTCGGTGGCCAGGTACTCGCAGAACTCGCTGATGCCGCCGTCGAAGCGGAAGGACTCCTCGCCCTTGCTGCCGCCCTCGCCCAGGCCGTACTCGTCGCGGACGACGATGGTCAGTCCGGGGACGAGGAAGGCCGTCTGGCGGGCGCGCTGGTGGAGGTTGTCCAGGGAGAGCTTCGCGTCCTTGAGGAAGATCTGGCGGTCCGCCCAGTAGCGCACGCGCGTGCCGGAGCGGGTCTTGGGGATCTTCTTGGCCTTGCGCAGGCCGCTCTTGGCCTCGAAGCGGGCCTCCGGACCGCTGCCCGTGAAGGCGCCGGGGACGCCGCGGCGGAAGCTGATGGCGTGGGTGTGGCCGCCTCGGTCCACCTCGACGTCCAGCCGGGCCGACAGGGCGTTGACGACGGAGGCGCCCACGCCGTGCAGACCGCCGGAGGCGGCGTAGGACCCGCCGCCGAACTTGCCGCCGGCGTGCAGCTTGGTCATGACGACCTCGACGCCGGACAGGCCGGTCTTGGGCTCGACGTCGACGGGGATGCCCCGGCCGTTGTCCCGGACCTCTACGGAGCCGTCGTCGTGCAGGACGACCTCGATGTGGTCGCAGTAGCCGCCGAGGGCCTCGTCCACGGAGTTGTCGATGATCTCCCACAGGCAGTGCATCAGACCGCGGCTGTCGGTCGAACCGATGTACATGCCCGGGCGCTTGCGCACGGCCTCGAGCCCCTCGAGGACGAGCAGGTGCCGCGCGGTGTAGTTGGAACCGTCCCGGTCTGCTCCTGCCAGCAGCGCTGTGGACGGCACGGACGTCTCGGCGGTCACGCGGTTCGCTCCTCGCTGAATTCCAGTGGAGCCCCGGTGGGGCGGGGCGCGGCTTGGGTTGCCGCTCAGAGGGTACCGAGGCCTGGTAGAGCCCTTGTAACGCAACCCTCGACACGGACCAAGACTAGTAGAGAGTCGCATGGATGTTCGATCCCTCGTTGGAGTGAAGCAGATATCACGTTCCCTTCGAGGCATGAACCATTTAGGCTCCGGGCACGTCCTCATGAACAACCGGCAACCCGGCCGGGGAGGACCGACCATGACCGACAGCGCGAACCCGTACGACACATAGACACGCAATACGGCACATTCGCCGCCAAACCGGCAACGGACAGCCGCCTCGGAAAGATTTTTCGAGGAAAAGCCACGAGCGGGAACGTTTGGGGCTGGTTGGATGTTGACCCTGGTACGACAGCTCGTCGAGCTAGAGAAGAGGCGACGTGACTACTGTTCTGACCCCCGCGAGCCCGCTGACGGCCGCTGACCGTTGCGACCGGTGCGGCGCCCAGGCGTATCTGCGCGTCGTCCTGCTCAGCGGCGGAGAACTGCTCTTCTGCGCCCACCACGGTCGCAAGTTCGAGCCGGAACTCAAGAAGATCGCCGCTGAGATACAGGACGAGACGGAGCGCCTGACGGCCGTTCCGGCGAGTGCGTCCGAAGAAGAGCGCTGACAACCTCGCACGACGAGCCAGCACCGGCACCAGGCCGGCGAACGGGCGGCCGCTCCTGACACACGGGAGCGGCCGCCCGTCTTCATGACCGGCGGCCGCCCGTTTCCCACCGATGACGAGGCGGTCAGCCCTCGCCGGCTCCCCGCCCCAGCGCCTTCGAACCGCCGCGGCCGAGCGTCCGTACGACGTCGGACACGCGCGTGTAGACGCCGGGACTTCCCGCCCGTCCACAGCCGCTCCCCCAGGACACCAGCCCGATCAGCCGGCCCTGCGCGACAAGCGGCCCCCCGCTGTCCCCCTGGCAGGCGTCCCGGCCGCCCTGGGTCTCGCCCGCGCACAGCATGGTCTCGGGCAGGTAGGTGCCCTCGACACTGCCCGGATAGGCCCGCTCGCACTGGGCGTCCGGCAGGACGTGGACGCGTGCGGCGTGCAGGCTGTGCGCGTAGGCGGCGGCGCCGCTGGTGTCCCCCCAGCCGTAGACCACGGCACTGGTCCCGGGTGCGTAGGCCCGGTCCCCCGCGGCCGCCATGGGGATCACCGCGCTCTGCGGCAGCGGCTCGGCGAGTGTGACGACGGCGAAGTCACCGGCGTTGGTGACCCCGTCGTAGCGCGGATTGACCCACGTGTCGCGCACGGGGATCTCCCGACCCTGGGCGGACAGCAGATCCGTGCGTCCGGCGATCACCTTCAGATCCCGTGTCGGCGGCGCGCCGACGACGTCTCTGCCCAGGCAGTGGGCCGCCGTCAGGACAGCGGTCGGGGCGATGGCCACACCCCCGCAGAACTGTCCCGCGCGCGTACCCCCGAACCGGTCACGGCTGGAGAGCGCCACGGTCCAGGGGCTGCGCGACACGTCGACGGGAAACCCGCCGACGACGACGCTGTCGGCGGCCGCGGGCGCCGCGGCCACCAGCGGTATCGCGGCCCCCGCGGCCGCGAGGACCAGCGGCCCGGCCAGTGCCCGGACAATACGGCGTCGCATGGGTTCTCCTCACTCTGGGACGATCATCGGAGACCCAGAGTCACGCAGGGCGACGCGGCCCGCAGCACGAAGGCCCGGCTCCCGTCGGGGAGCCGGGCCTTCGAGGGGCAGAGGCCTTGACCTAGTCGAGGTAGTCGCGCAGCACCTGCGAACGCGACGGGTGGCGCAGCTTCGACATGGTCTTGGACTCGATCTGGCGGATCCGCTCACGCGTGACGCCGTACACCTTGCCGATCTCGTCGAGGGTCTTCGGCTGACCGTCGGTGAGACCGAAACGCATGGAGACCACGCCCGCCTCGCGCTCGGACAGGGTGTCGAGCACCGAGTGCAGCTGCTCCTGCAGCAGCGTGAAGCTGACCGCGTCGGCCGGGACGACCGCCTCGGAGTCCTCGATGAGGTCACCGAACTCGCTGTCGCCGTCCTCGCCCAGCGGGGTGTGCAGCGAGATGGGCTCACGGCCGTACTTCTGGACCTCGATGACCTTCTCCGGGGTCATGTCGAGCTCCTTGGCCAGCTCCTCCGGGGTGGGCTCGCGGCCCAGGTCCTGGAGCATCTGGCGCTGCACACGGGCGAGCTTGTTGATGACCTCGACCATGTGCACCGGGATGCGGATGGTGCGGGCCTGGTCGGCCATCGCGCGGGTGATCGCCTGACGGATCCACCAGGTGGCGTACGTGGAGAACTTGTAGCCCTTGGTGTAGTCGAACTTCTCGACCGCGCGGATCAGACCGAGGTTGCCCTCCTGGATGAGGTCCAGGAAGAGCATGCCGCGGCCGGTGTAGCGCTTGGCCAGGGAGACCACCAGACGGAGGTTGGCCTCCAGCAGGTGGTTCTTGGCGCGGCGGCCGTCCTCGGCGATGATCTCCAGTTCGCGCTTGAGCTTCGGGGCGAGCTTGTCGGAGTTCGCCAGCTTGTCCTCGGCGAAGAGACCGGCCTCGATGCGCTTGGCCAGCTCGACCTCCTGCTCGGCGTTGAGCAGGGGGACCTTGCCGATCTGCTTGAGGTAGTCCTTGACCGGGTCGGCGGTGGCGCCGGCCGCGGCGACCTGCTGGGCCGGGGCGTCGTCCTCGTCCTCGTCGGAGAGCACGAAACCGGCGCTCTCAGCACCTTCCGGCTCCTCCGCGCCCGCCTTGGCCTCCTCGAGCACCTCGTCCTCGAGGATCTCGGCGTCGTCCTTCTTGCCGGCGGTGGTCTTCTTGGCCGCCGTCTTCTTGGCGGGGGCTGCCTTCTTCGCCGCCGCCTTCTTGGCGGGGGCGGCCTTCTTCACGGCGGCCTTCTTCGCGGGCGCCTCGTCCTCGACCGGCGTGTCCACGGCAGGCGCCGCCGGAGTCGCGGTGGCGGTGGCCTTGCGCGCGGTCACCGTCTTCGCGGCGACCGTCTTGCTGGCGGTGCGCTTGGCCGGACTCTTCGCTGCGACGCTCTTTCGGGTGCGCTTGTTGGGCTCCGCGGCACTGACCATCAGCGTCACACCCTCTTCCTCGAGGATCTGGTTGAGGCTGCGCAGTACGTTCTTCCACTGAGTGGCCGGAATCTGGTCAGCTTCGAAGGCCCGACGCACATCGTCGCCGGCGATCTGCCCCTCAGCCTTTCCCCGCTCGATGAGCGCCATGACAGAGACGGACTCGGCGATCTCCGGCGGGAGCGTACGGGATGTGCTGGCCGACACGAACAACCTCTCGGAACGTTGGAAAACGGCTTCCGGCCCCGTCCACGGCGGACAGGAGCCGACCACCGGCCTGGGGACGGGCCGACGGCGCGGGCGGGGGCCGGGGAAGATGCACAGCGCCATGAATGGCGTCCGTATTCCCTCCGCGGCTGTCACCTCTTAGGTCATCGCGTTGTTCCCTTGAGCGTTACGCCCAATCCGCGTGGCCCGAGTCACACCCCATAAGGGTTCAAAACCGCTCAAGTATGCGCAAACGAGATCGTCTACACCGCCGTACGGCGTGGCGGGCGGCGGTGAGGGCCGTGCCCCGGCGCGCGTGGACCCCGCCGGGGCGCGGAGACTCGGCGGGGTCCTGTGCGGGAGGTTCGCCGGCCGAATGAGGCCGCGGGCGGACGGCAGGGCCCTGCGCCGTGCCGTCCGCGCGCGGTCACTGCTCCCGCGGTCGCCGCCCACGCGGTCGGTGTGGCGTGCGGTCAGTGCTCGCGCGGCGCGGGAACCACCCGCTCGACCTCGGGGTGCACCGTGAGCAGCTGGCGCATCGCCACCTCCGCCGCCGTGCCGTCGCCCGCGGCGAGCGCGTCCACGATGCGGGCGTGCTGTGCCAGGCAGGTGTCGTTCGGCCGGTCACAGCCCGTGACGGGGCCGCCGGACACCTGGAGGGCGGCGGAGACGATGCCGGAGAGGTGCTCCAGCATGCGGTTGCCCGCGACCTGGATGAGCAGGGTGTGGAACTCGGCGTCCGCGCGGGAGAAGGTGAGCGCGTCACCCTGCGCGAGGGCGTGCCCCATGATCTCGACCATGTCGGACAGGCGCTGCTGGATGTCCTCGCGCCCGTGGCCGGCGGCCAGGCGGGCGGCGAGCGGCTCGATCGTCCACCGCAGCTCGCTCAGCTCACGGCGCTGGTCGTCGCGCTGCGGCCCGAAGGCGCGCCACTCGATGATGTCCGGGTCGAGGAGGTTCCAGTCGCTGACCGGGCGCACGCGCGTGCCGACGTTGGGGCGGGCGCTGACCAGACCCTTGGCCTCCAGGACGCGGAGCGACTCGCGGACGACGGTGCGGGAGACCTCGAAGCGCTGGCCGATCTCCTCGGGCACCAGGGGCCGGTCGGCGCCGAGATCGCCGGAGACGATCATCTGACCGAGCTGCTGGACGAGTTGGCCGTGCAGTCCGCGGCCGCGGCTGCCCGTGGCGCGCCGCCCCACCCGGCCGAGCTCGGGGTCCGTGCCCTCCCAGGAGGGGCTTGCGACGCGGTCGGGGACGGGCGCCTCGGCGTACGGGTAGCGGTCGAGTTCGCCCGGGCCGACGAGACCGGAGTCTGTGGGGCGGGCGGCGGTCATCATGGTGTGCGCAAGGGTACTCACGGATCCTTTGTCGGCGTCGCCTCCAACTCCCTTGAGGGCTTTGGTGAAAAGCACACGAAAGGGTGATCGCTCACTCCGTCGCAATTGACGCCTTATCGGAAAGAAATGGGCTTTCCCCGGGGAATTGCGCGCAGAGGCCGGGCGAAAGGGCGCGAAGGACAGTCACTTGACCCTGCTTCGCAGGGTCGTCACCAGGAAGGCGCAGGACAGCGCGGAGAGCATCAACACCATTGCCGCGCCCATGGGTTGGGCCATCACACGTGCCGCTGCGACGAGGCTGCCGTCGCCGCCGAAGGGCCACTGCAGCAGGAAGGACCTCCGCAGCCGCGCGGGCAGGCCGGCGGGGTCCCAGGCCGCCCCGCCCAGCGCCGCCTGTACCAGAGGTACGACGACGACCGGGACCGCCACCACGGCCGCGAGGCCCGCCGTGGCGGACCGGAACAGCCCGGCGGCCAGCACCCCGGCCCAGGCGCATCCGACCACGAGTCCGGCCCAACTCGCTCCCAGCGAGATCCAGTCGCCGGGAACCTGTGTGAGCTCCCGTCCGTACACCACGTAGAGCACCTCGGCGTCGCAGCCGACCGTGAGGAAGGCCAGCATCAGCGCGGTGGCGGCGGTGACCAGGAGTTTGGCCGTGAGCAGCCCGAGCCGGCGGGGCACGGTGCCGCGGTCCGCCGCCAGCGCGGGGTGGCGGAACTCGTCGCCGAAGGAGAGCGCGCCCAGCAGCCCGGCACCGAGTGCGGTGGGCGGCAGCGGCAGTTGCTGCGGCCACGCGGCGAGCAGGCGTGGCTGCGGGGTGTGCCCGATCCGGCCCATGACCAGGGCGGTCAGTGCGGATACGACGAGGACGGCGGCGGCGGTGACGAACCCCGTGCCGATGCCGGCGGCACGGCGCAGTTCGTAGCGCAGCGGACGCAGGGGGCTGCGGCCCGGGCGGACGGAGATGGCGGGTGGCAGCGGGGAGGACGAATCGAGCGCGACGGCCTCCGCGGGGCGGGGAGTGGGGATCGAGGCGTGGGGGGCGGCCTCGGCGGGAGCCGCTTCGGGGCAAGCCGCCGTGGAGGCCTTCTTCGAGGCGGAGGCGGAACCGGAGGCGGTCTCGGACGGGGTCCCGTCCGAGCGGTCCGGGACCGCGCGGGCGGGGTCGTCAGAGTGCGCCACGGCTGCGGTCCCCGCGGTGTCCGAGGCCTCGGAGGCCTCGGCGGGCTGGGAGATCTCGGCGGTCTCGAATGTCTCCGGCTGTTTCCGCGCGCCGGTCTCGGCCGACGTGCGTGCCGTGGACGAGACGGCGGCAAGGACGGACGCCGGAGCCGGGACCGACTCCGCCGGTGCGGTCGCGATGACGGCCGCGGGCTCGACGCCTCCCGCGCCGGGTCCCATGTCCCCGACCTCGTCGGCGAGTTGGTGGACGAGGATGCCGTGCCGGAACGCCACCTCGCCGACGTCGGCGCACGTACTGCCGTAGACGGACAGACGGTTGCCCTCTTCGTGCACGACCTCGACGGAGCGGTGGCCGGTGCGTGCCTCCTTGCGGAGGAGGGCGGCCAGGCGAGCGGCCTGCGGGCTGCGCACGGCCACGCGGGGGCGCAGCCGGTTGCGGGCGAAGTCCGCGCTCTCCTGGTCGGCCACGACCCTGCCCCGCTCGATGGTGACGACACGGTCCGCCGTGCGTGCCGCCTCCTTGGGGTCGGAGGTGGTGAACAGGACCGTGCCGCCCTGCGTCGCGTGCGCCCGGAGCATGCCGTGCAGCCAACGGCTTTCCCGTGCGGAGAGCCCGTCCGCCGGCTCGTCCAGCACGAGGGTGTGCGGGTCGGACAGCAGGGCGCAGGCGAGCCCGAGGCGGCGGTCCACGCCCCGCGACAGGGTGCCCAGCCGCTCCTCGCGCAGGCTGACTAGGCCTACGACCTCCAGCACCTCGTCGGCGCGGCGGACCGGCAGGCCCGCGGCCGCGCACAGCATCCGCAGATGGCCGCGGACCGTGCGCGAAGGGTGCCCGGGGACGTCGCCGAGCAGGACGCCGACCTCGCGCGCCGGGTGCGGGATACGGTGCAGGGGCCGGCCCTTGAAGTAGGTGATGCCACGGCCGTGTTGGAGTTCGAGCATCAGTCTTAGCGCCGTCGTCTTGCCCGCGCCCGCCGCGCCGAGGAGCACGGTGACACGGCCCGCGTGTGCTTCGAAGGAGACGTCGTCGACGGCGGGCGGAAGGTCCTTACGGGAGTCGCTGGTCAGTCCGAAGGCCTGGATCACCCGCAGCAAGATAGCGCGTTATGTCCGTTTTTTCGGGTACCCCGCCGCCGAGTTCGGCAGGTCAGACTTCCGGACGCAGCATGGGCGGGTTGAGCAGGGTGGCGCCGCCGGCCCGGAAGAGCTGGGCCGGCCTGCCGCCCTGGCGGGTGGTGGTGCCGCCGGTGGGGACCAGGAACCCGGGGGTGCCGGTCACCTTGCGGTGGAAGTTGCGGGGGTCCAGGGCGACGTTCCAGACCGCTTCGTAGACGCGGCGCAGCTCTCCGACGGTGAACTCGGGCGGGCAGAAGGCGGTCGCCAGCGACGAGTACTCGATCTTGGACCGGGCGCGCTCCACCCCGTCCGCGAGAATCTGCGCGTGGTCGAAGGCGAGCGGAGCCACCGGCTCGCCGTCGCGGCCGTAGCCGCCCTGCGCCAGCAGTTCCTCGACGGGCGCCCAACGGGCGTTGCTGGCGTCGCCTCCCGCTCTGGGCGCGGGCAGGTCGGGGGCTAGCGCCAGGTGGGCGACGCTGACGACGCGCATGCGGGGGTCGCGCTTGGGATCGCCGTAGGTCGCCAGCTGCTCCAGGTGGGCGCCGTGGTCCTGGACGGGGGCGGCGGGGTCGTGGGCCTGCAGTCCGGTCTCCTCGGCCAGTTCGCGCGCCGCGGCCTGTGCCAGGTCCTCGTCGGCCCGTACGAAGCCGCCGGGGAGCGCCCATCGGCCCTGGAACGGGGGCTCGCCCCTGCGCACCGCCAGCGCGCACAGGGCGTGACGGCGCACGGTCAGCACGACCAGGTCCACGGTGACGGCGAAGGGCGGGAACGCTGACGGGTCGTAGGGCATGCGGCGATCATAGTCGTCTGCCTGACGATAAACACTCCCTTCGCCGGTCGCTTCGACAGCCGATCCTCTTGCCGGCGCCA
>NZ_BMVJ01000006.1:85221-91141 GCF_014650655.1 Streptomyces anandii JCM 4720 | reverse complement strand
CGGGTGCGCCGGCCCGCTTCCCACTCCGTCGCGCCGGGCGTCGTACGAGGTCACACTCGCAGTTGCAGTCCCTCGGCGGCCTCCTCGACCATGGCGAGCCCGAGCCGGCTGACCCGCACGGAGAACGGTGCGCCCGCGACCCGCAGCCCCGTCAGTCCGATCTCCCCGGCGGGCGCGGTGGGCATCGGACGGAGCGTGACCGTCCCGGCCGGTGTGTCGGGACGGATGCCGGCGAGGGTGGTCAACAGCAGCACCGCCGCTGCCGCGGCCGTGGCCGAGGGGCGGCAGGCCGCGGGGTGGGGCACGGGCGCGCCGCCCTCGGTGCGCTGGTCGCCGGCGAACATCTCGGGCAGGCGGTGGCCGAAGCTCCCGGCCGCGGCGAGGAGACCGCGCAGCAGTGCGGCCGCCTCCTTCTCGTGGCCCGCAGCGGCCAGACCCGCCAGGGCGATGGCGGTCTCGGGCACGCGTACGGCTCCGGCGCGGTGGCCGAAGGGGTTGTAGCCCGGTTCCCCGGTGGCGAGCCCGCGCAGCCCCCAGCCGGAGTCCATGGCGGGGCCGCCGAGGAGCCGGGCGAGCTGCTCGGTCCGCGTCTTGTCGAGCAGTCCGGGCGCGTGTTCGCCTCCGCCGAGCAACCCGGTGTCGAGGAGGTGGACGGCGGCGGCGCCGAGGTGGGGCAGGAGGCGGCCGTCGGGGGTGCGGGCGGCGGCCGGTCTGCCACCGGCCCGGTCCTCGGCCCAGAAGTCCTTGCGGACGGCCGTACGCAGTTCTTGGGCCCACTGCCGCAGATCGGCGACGCCGGGGCGGCCGAAGGCTTCGAGCAGGTCGGCACCGAGCAGGGCGGCGCGGTGGGCGTGTGCCTGGGTCTCGCAGCGGACCGGGCCGCCGGGCAGCGGCTCGCGCAGGTAGGTGCCGTCGCCCACCGTGTCGCGCAGCCAGGTCAGGCAGCGCTCGGCCGCCGGGAGCAGTCTTCGCGTGTCGCGCTCGGGCAGTCCCCACCGGCGGGCCTCGGCGAGGAGCACGGGAAAGAGGAGGGTGGCCTCCGTGCCCGTGCAGCCCGGAGGAAGGTGCGGGCCCAAGTCCCGTCGGGGGCCGGGGATCATGCCGTACCGCGGTCCTGTGCCGGGGTGTTGCGTCCTGGCGAGGGTGTGCAGCGTGCCCGCGGCGAGCCCGGTGCCCAGGGGCAGCGCCATGCGGGCCGCGCTGAGCGCTTCGGCGGGAGCGAGACCGCACCGCCAGGGCGCACCCGCCGCGAGGTGCAGATCCGCCGGGTGCGCCGGATCGCGCAGCAACAAGCCTCTGAGGTCGTCGACGCAGGTGCGCAGCAGTGCTTCCAGGCCGGAGGCGTCGCCGGTGGCGCGTGCGTCCGCGAGGAGGCCTCGCGCCGCGCGGCCCGCCGCACGCACCGGACCCGCGCCGTCCTGCCGCACGCGCAGTTCGACGCTCGCCGTGCCTCCGGGCGGCAGGGCGAACTCCCAGCGCAGCAGCCCCGCCGAGGCGAGCGCGTCCGTGGGCGGCGGGTCGGCGGTGACCGACACGCTCAGGGCGGGCGAGGTCCAGCGCAGGCCCGAGTCCCGCACGGCGGCGGGGACTTCGCGGCCCGCCCGGCCCGCGGCGATCTCCCTCAGTTCGGCGAGATCCGTGCCGAGCGCCACTTCGATGGGCAGGTGGAGCAGGCGGAGTGAGGTGTTGCGCAGGGTGATCCGCTCGGTGCCGTCCGCGTCCCGGGTGCGCTCCACGATCACGTCCGGATCGGGACCCGCGCCGGGTGCGGCGCATACCGTGCCCACGAACCGCGCCCGGTCGGCGCCGGTGGGCCGGGCCTGCAGGGCGAGTGGTTCGCGACCGGCGACGCGGACCTGGCAGCGGGAGAGCAGGCGGCGTCCCGCGCGGTAGAAGCCTTCCAGTCCCCGGCCGTTGAGTCGGCCCTGCCCGTCGGAGATGGCCAGCCCGGGGAGGGCGACGCAGATCATGACGTCGTGGGTCGGGGGCAGTCCCGCGAACCGCGACCGGGGCGGCGGTTCTCCGGGACGGGGGCCGCGCTGCACCGGAGGTGTCTGTGGTCCGTCCGGGTTCGGCGGGAACGGCGGAGGGCTCGTCGCTCCCTTTCCGGACGGTGTGGCCTTGCCGCGCACGGCGGTGACGGTGGCGGAGGGCGGAGTCGGCTGGGGCATGGGGCGGCTTCCTCTGCGCTCTGTGTGCCTCGGGCGGATCCGGCGCCCGGCGCCGGCCCCTGCGAGGCACGGGAGGTGCGGCGGCGCGCCCCGGCCAGGCGTTCCGCCACTCAGGTGAACGCGGCGGAAGTCGTCCGGGTCACGCCTGTGGCCTGGGAAGCCGACCGAACGGGGGTGGTCGGTCGTCTTCGTGCTCACATGTCCTCCCCGGTGGTCCGCGCGGAGGGATCCGCACCGGGATCGCAGGCGCTCCCCAGCCGAGTCCCGCCGTTGGCCGCGGCGGCCGGACGGCCACGGCCGGGCCTGCGGGACGGGCCGGTGTGCGTGCTGTCGGGCCGTGGGGTGCCCGGCCGGGTCCGGTCCGGGGCCGCCGCCGGGCCGGGCTCCCCCGCCCGTGTGCGGCGCCGGCGGCGGGGCGGCGTCTCGTGCGGTTCGCGGGAGCGGGAGCGGCCGGCGCTCGGCGTCCCGGTCGTCCCGACCGGGTCCATGCCGCCGTCGCACGCCTCCCCGCCCTCCGGGCCGTCCGAGCACGTGGGTGCGGCCGTGTTCGCCGTGGGGCCCTGTGCCTGCGCGCGTTGCACGCGTTCGCCGCGCAGGCAGCGGCGGACCGACTCGGGGTCCAGCCCCTCGTTGCAGGCCTGGTGGAGGAGGCGGGCGAAGAGGTACTCGGGGTCCGCGCCCAGCGCCATGGCCAGGGCCTCGCGGGCCTCCAGGTCGTCGCCGGTCGACCAGGCGACCCAGCCGGCGAGGGTCAGGGGCGCCGCGGCGTGCTCGCCGTACGGGCCGACGCAGCGGCGGGCGAGGGCCCGCCACAGCCGGAGCGCGGGGCCTGCCTCGTCGCCCTCCATCCACTCGGCCGCGCGGTCGCGGGTCGAACGGTCCTGAAGGCCGAGGATGAGCGCCGCGGCCTCCTCAGAGGTGATCAGCCGGTCGTCGCGCAGGTCCCCGGCGGCGCTGCCGGCGACGCAGGGCGCGTCGGCGAGGCGCCGCATGACGCGCGCGGCGAGTTCCAGGGTCTCCTCGGCCACTTCGGCGCGGCCGTCGTCGTCGAGGATCCGTGGGACCACGGCCAGGCCGGCCGCGTCCAGGGCGATCTCCTGTTCCAGTGCGGCGGCGGTCTCCCACGGCTGCAGCCGGGCCCGGAGCTCCTTAAGGCTGCCGCGTACCTGAATGCCCGCGTAGGCCGCGGCGGCGGCCAGAACGGAGGTGCCGGGCAGGCCCATGGGCCGTCCGTCGTCAGGGCAGCATCCCTCCGTGGGGCAGCAGTAGGACCAGAAGCGGCCGCCGGAGATACAGATGGCCTCGATGACAGGCACGTCGAGGCGTCCGCACTCCGTGCGGAGCCTCTGCGCGAGGGGTGCCAGGCGGCGCATCACCTGCCGTCCCGACTCGCCCGGTGCCGGCTCCTGGCAGACGAAGGCGACCATCTGCGCGGGCTTGGCGCCTCTGCGCTCGCTGCCGGTGATCAGGCCGTGCGCGAGCTGGCGGGCCGCGGAGGGCCAGTCGCCGCTGCTCGACGGGATGCCGAGCCTGGCCCGGCCGCCGAACCGGCCGCGGCCGTCCTGGTCGTGCAGCGCGACCAGGACCATGCTGTCCTCCGGCCGGTATCCGAGCAGATAAGGCAGGGCGTCGGCGAGCTCCGCCGGAGTGCGGAGGGTGATCTGGTGCTCGGGGCCGGGTCCTTCGTATGCGATGTGGCCGTTACCGGTGGGTCCTGGCGTTTCGCTGTGATTCGTCATGCGCCGACGATCTCGCGGACGGCGAGATTCCGCTTTGACCTGTGGATAAGTCCGAGCAGGGACACGTCACCCCGGCCGTCGCGCCGCCGCCGTGTCCCGATTGTCAGTGCCGTCCTGTTGTATGGGACCCATGGAGCACACGAGCAACGCCGGCCTGCGAGCGGCGGCCGACGCGGTACTGGCCCGTCTCGTCGGCGACGACACGGGCACGGCCAGACTGCGCGAGGACCAGTGGCGGGCCATCGAGGCGCTGGTCGCCGAGCGTCGCCGGGCCCTGGTCGTCCAGCGCACGGGCTGGGGCAAGTCCGCGGTCTACTTCGTGGCCACGTCCCTGCTCCGGGCGCGCGGCAACGGCCCCACGGTGATCGTCTCCCCGCTGCTCGCGCTGATGCGCAACCAGGTGGAGGCGGCTGCCCGCGCCGGCATCCACGCCCGTACGATCAACTCGGCGAACACCGAGGAGTGGGACACCGTTCAGGCCGAGATCGCCGCGGGCGCCGTCGATGTGCTCCTGGTCAGCCCCGAGCGGCTCAACAACCCCGACTTCCGCGACCAGGTGCTGCCCAAGCTCGCCGCCGCCACCGGCCTGCTCGTCGTGGACGAGGCCCACTGCATCTCCGACTGGGGCCACGACTTCCGCCCGGACTACCGACGGCTGCGCACCATGCTCACCGAACTGCCGCCGGGCGTCCCCGTCCTCGCCACCACCGCCACGGCCAACGCGCGCGTGACCGCGGACGTCGCCGAACAGCTGGGGACCGGCGACGCCTCGGACACGCTGGTGCTGCGCGGGCCGCTGGACCGGGACAGCCTGAGCCTGAGCGTGCTGCGCCTGCCCGACGCAGCGCACCGGATGGCCTGGCTCGCCGACCACCTCGACGAACTCCCCGGTTCCGGGATCGTCTACACCCTCACCGTGGCCGCGGCCGAGGAGGTCACCGCGTTCCTGCGGCACCGCGGGCACACGGTCGCCTCGTACACCGGCCGCACGGAGAACGCGGAGAGGCAGCAGGCCGAGGACGACCTGCTCGGGAACAAGGTGAAGGCGCTGGTCGCCACCTCCGCGCTCGGCATGGGCTTCGACAAGCCCGACCTCGGTTTCGTCGTGCACCTCGGTTCACCCTCCTCCCCCATCGCCTACTACCAGCAGGTGGGCCGCGCGGGCCGCGGGGTCGAGCACGCCGAGGTGCTGCTCCTGCCCGGCAAGGAGGACGAGGCGATCTGGGAGTACTTCGCCTCGCTGGCCTTCCCTGCCGAGGACCTGGTGCGCCGGACCCTCGACGTGCTCGCGCGCGCGGAGGGCCCGATGTCCCTGCCCGCCCTGGAGCCCCTGGTCGAGCTGCGCCGCTCCCGCCTGGAGACCATGCTCAAGGTGCTCGACGTGGACGGCGCGGTGCGGCGGGTCAAGGGCGGCTGGACGGCGACCGGCCGGCCGTGGACGTACGACACCGAGCGCTACGACTGGGTCGCGCGGCAGCGCAGGACCGAGCAGCAGGCCATGCGCGAGTACGCGGCGACGACCGGTTGCCGGATGGAGTTCCTGCAGCGCCGGCTCGACGACGACAGCGCCGGGCCCTGCGGCCGCTGCGACAACTGCGCGGGCGCCCGGTTCACCGCGGACACCTCCACGGCGGCGCTGGACGCCGCGCGCGTGGACCTCGGCCGGGCCGGGGTGGAGGTGGACCCCCGCCGCATGTGGCCGACGGGCCTGCCGGCGATCGGTGTCGATCTGAAGGGCCGTATTCCCGCCGCCGAACAGGCCTCGGCGGGGAGGGCCTTGGGGCGTCTGTCGGACATCGGGTGGGGCAACCGGCTGCGGCCGATGCTCACCTCCCACGCCCCCGACGCCCCCGTGCCGGAGGACGTGGCCCGGGCGGTGGTGGGCGTTCTGGCCGACTGGGCGAAGGGCCCCGGCGGCTGGGCCTCGGGGGCGCCGGACGCCCCGCCGCGCCCGGTCGGCGTGGTCACCGTGGCCTCGCGCACCCGGCCCCGGCTGATCAACTCCCTTGG
>NZ_BMVJ01000006.1:84608-85190 GCF_014650655.1 Streptomyces anandii JCM 4720 | reverse complement strand
CGCGCACATCTCCGAGGTCGGCCGGCTGCCGCTGCTGGGCGCCGTGGAGTACACCGGCGACACGAACCCGGTGCACCGGAGCAACAGCGCCCAGCGTCTCAAGGCTCTCGACGGGGCGCTGACCGTGCCGCCGGCGCTGGCGTCCGCCCTCGCCGACAGCCCCGGGCCCGTCCTGCTCGTCGACGACTACACCGAGACCGGCTGGACGTTGGCGGTCGCCGCCCGGCTGCTGAGGAGGGCCGGCGCACAGGGGGTGATGCCGCTGGTACTGGCCGTTCAGGGCTGAGCACGCGCGGGTGTTCGCTCCAGCCGCGCGGGACAAGGTCAGCATGAGCCGGACGCCTTCCCATGCGTCGCGCGGCGGCACACTGGGTAGGGATATAAGCCACGGGTCATCCGATAAGGGTCGGCGGCTTCAATTGCTCGTTGCCGCATCCCAGTTCGACAGGAAGAATTGAACTCCGCTCCCCGCACGGCTCGTCCGTGATCAGGTAGGGCTCTGCTGCGGTGTGCGCTCCCCCGAATCCGACCCCGCCCGCAGTGTGGGCGCGTAGCCGAAGGGAGGAACGTGACCTTCGGATT
>NZ_BMVJ01000006.1:58771-84576 GCF_014650655.1 Streptomyces anandii JCM 4720 | reverse complement strand
CGCTCCGTCCTCGGCGGCGTCGTTGTCGACGTCCGCCGCCTCCGCCACTCGCCTGCTCGAACCCGCGGAGTGGGCCGCCGCGGGCATCCCTCTGCTGCGCAATCCGCGCGAGGTCGTCAGCGGACTGCACGCCAGGCACCACCCCGGCCCGGCCACCGCCGTGGTCGCGGTCCTCGACCCGGACGACCGGCTGCGGGCGAGCGCGTCGTTCGTGCGCCGGCCGGCGCCCGCGGACGGCTGGATGTTCCGCAACGCGCTGCTCGCCCAGTTGCGCCGGGTCATCCCGCACGATCTGCGGCGCCGCACTCCGGTGCGCACCGCCGTACTGCTCTACTGCCGTGAGGGCGACGGGCGTTGGACGGAGGAGGACGGCGCGTGGATGTGGGGTCTGCGCGACGCCTGCACCCTGCACGGGTTGCGCTGCGGGGCGTACATCACCCTGACCCGGGACGGCTGGCAGGTCCTCGGCGAGGGCCGCGGCGGCCGCCGCCCGAACACCGACTCGCCGCCGGAACCGTTCGCGACGGCCGTGGCACCGCCACCGCCGCCCCGCACCGGAGGCGTCGCCTCCGAGGTGCTGAGGCGCGCCGCGGCGCGCTGAGCCCGGCGGTCCGGCCGCGCCGTTCGACCGGCGACGGGCAGTCGGGGAGTCCGCCCCGCGCCGGACGCCTCGCGCCGGACGCCCCGCGCCGGACGCCCCGCGCCGGACGCCTCGCGCCGGACGCCCCGCGCCGGACGCCCCGCGCCGGACTCCGGGCCACCGGCCCTCTGGACTCGTGGACGCCGGCAGGCGTGAACCGCCGGAGGCGTGGCCGCGGGACTCGTCGACTCGTGGAGGGCCCACGGCCCGTGGGAGTTGTCGAGCTACCGGTGCGCTGCCGGTCGGGCCGCAAGAGGCGAGCGCGTCTCCGGCCGGCCCGTCGGCGAGCAGGCGTACGGCCAGGCATACGGCCAGGCATACGGCACGAAGGTGACCCGGTGGCGGTCGGCGCGACGCGTTCGTGCGCGCGCCGAAGCCCCCGCCGCGCCGGTGCGCGGGCGGGGTCCGCCGCCTGGCCCTGCATGACGCCGAACGGTCCGCGGTCCGGGCGGCCCGCACGAACGGACCGGCCCGGTGCGCGGAACCGGTTCAGACGCCGGCGCCGAGCACCGCGTTGATCTCCTGCGGGTCACCGCAGACGATCAGCAGCGCGCCGGCCCGGGAGTGGGCCAGGGGCAGGGCCTGGGCGGCGTCGCCGTCCGAGCCGCCGTTGACGGCGACCACCACGACCGGACGGGACGCGGCCCGGGCGGCCACGGCGGCACCGGTGTAGAAGACGTCGTCGCCCGCGTCGTGCTGGGCCCAGTAGGAGGTCTCGCCGAAGGAGAGTTCGTGCGCGGCCCACGGGTGCGGGTCGCCGGTGGTGATCACCAGCACCTCTCCGGGGGCACGGCCGGACTCCAGGAGCAGGTCGACCGCTTCCTCGGCCGCGTCGAGCGCGCCCTCGGCGGAGGCGGGGATCAACTGGATCTGCGGGCTCGCGGGAGCCGCCGGAGCGGCCGAGGCGGCCGGCTTCGAAGGCCCGGGCTTGGCCGCGGCGCCACCGTCCCTGGGCGTACGTTGCACCGGCGGCGCGGGCCGCAGGGGACCGGGACGTCCGGGGCGCGGCGGAGCCGCGGGGCGGGGGCCGGGTACGGGGCGGGGGGTCGGCGCGGTGCGGCCGGTGGCCGGAGTGACGCGGGGACCCTGGGCACTCTCGTGAATCTGAGGCTCCTCGGGAATGAGAGGCATGGGCTGATATTTATCAAACGTTGGTACGGCCCGCATGGGCGGGTGGTACTTCGGGGCGGCTGGAGCGGTCAGAAATCGAAGCCGAGCTGGCCCTCGATCTCCGGAACGCCCCCGTCCGCCCAGGCACGGACCTTCTTGAGGTGCCGCCACCGGGGCAGCGCATCAAGATACGCCCACGACAGCCGGTGGTACGGGGTGGGCCCCCGCTCCTCCAGCGCGGCCCGGTGCACGGGCGACGGATATCCGGCGTTGGCCGCAAAACCGAAGTCTGCATGGTCGGCACCCAGTTCGGCCATCATTTTGTCGCGGTGGACCTTGGCGATCACCGAGGCAGCCGCGACGGCCACGCACGACTGGTCGCCCTTGATGACCGTACGGACCTGCCAGGGGGTGCCGAGGTAGTCGTGCTTGCCGTCGAGGATGACGGCGTCGGGACGGACGGGCAGCGCCTCCAGGGCCCGAACGGCCGCCAGCCGCAGGGCGGCGGTCATGCCGAGGTCGTCGATCTCCTCCGGGGAGGCGTGCCCGAGGGCGTACGCCGTCACCCAGGTCCGCAGTTCCGCGGCGAGCGTCGTGCGCCGCTTGACGGTGAGGAGCTTGGAGTCGGTGAGGCCCATGGGGGGCCGGCGCAGTCCGGTGACCGCCGCGCAGACGGTGACGGGCCCGGCCCACGCGCCGCGCCCCACCTCGTCGACACCGGCAATGACCTTCGCTCCGGTCGTGGCTCTGAGGGAGCGCTCGACGGTGTGGGTGGGTGGTTCGTACGGCATGGCGCCCTTAGCCTACGCCGCCGGGATCTCGCGGCGACACCCCGGTTTCCCCCTGCGCCGCGTACCACCGGGCACCCCTGCCGTCAGCGGCCGGCGGGGCGCAGCAGCGGGACCATGAGGTGGTCGATCATGTCCTCGAGATCCTGATCGGTCCATTCGCTGGTGCACATCTTGGAGCGGTACATCATCATGGCCGGGATGGCGTCGTAGACATAGCCGTTCGCGGCGTCGGGGCGCACCTCACCCCGCTCTATGCCGCGGGTGATCACGTCGCGAAGCAGCCTGACGGTGGGCTCCACCACGCCCGTGAAGATCACGCCGTGGAAGCGTTCCGCCTGGGTCGGGTCGCATTCGTGAATGACCGCGCGAAGTGCGGTGCCAGGGCGCGAGAACATCGCGTCGCGGGCGCGCCGGCACAGGGCCAGCAGGTCCTCGCGCACTCCGCCGAGGTCCGGCGCCTCCTCCACGCGCGGGAGTCCGGCGCGCAGCGCGTCGGCGACGAGGTCCTCCTTCGAGGGCCAGCGGCGGTAGACGGCGGCCTTGCCGGTCTGGGCGCCGGCGGCCACGCCCTCCATGGTGAGGCCCTTCCAGCCGACGGCGCCGAGTTGGTCGAGCGTGGCGTCCAGGATGGCGCGTTCGAGTACGGCGCCGCGCCGTCGGGGGGTGGCCGTCTGGGCGGGAGCGGCCGCCCAGCGCGAGGTAACCATCTGTTGTCTCCAGGGAGCGGGGAACGGGATGCGGGGTACGGGGTGCGAGGAACGGGGTGCGGGGAGCAGGACATTCCGGTTCCGGTGCCGGGGACGCACCGGGGAGAAGCCTTAAGTGAACGCTTGCGTTCACTAGTGGGGACTCACTACCGTTGACGCGACAGTGAACGCGATCGTTCACTAACGCCGTTGTGGGGGACTCATAGTGACAACCTCTCAGTTGATTCAGGAACAGAAGCCGGGTGCGGCTCGCCGGGAGGGGCATCCCGGCCTCGCGCTCACCGTCATCGCGGCCTGCCAACTCATGGTGGTACTCGACGCGACGATTGTGAACATCGCCCTCCCGCACATTCAAGACGCGCTCAGGTTCAGCACGACCGATCTCACCTGGGTCGTCAGCGCCTACACGCTCACCTTCGGCGGTCTGCTGCTCCTCGGGGCCCGGGCCGGTGACATCCTCGGCCGCCGCCGGGTCTTCATGACCGGCATCCTGTTGTTCACCTTCGCCTCGCTGCTGGGCGGGCTCGCCCAGGAACCCTGGCAGTTGCTGGCCGCGCGCGCTCTGCAGGGCGTGGGCGGCGCGATCGCGTCGCCGACCTCGCTGGCGCTCATCACGACCACCTTCCCCGAGGGGCCCGAGCGGAACCGGGCCTTCGGCGTCTTCGCGGCGGTGTCCGCGGGTGGCGGCGCGATCGGGCTGCTGGCCGGAGGCATGCTCACCGAGTGGCTCGACTGGCGCTGGGTGCTGTTCGTCAACGTGCCGATCGGTGTGCTGATCGCGGTGCTCACGCCGCTCTACATCGCCGAGTCCCAGCGCCATCCCGGACGTTTCGACATCGCGGGCGCGCTGACCTCGACGGCCGGCATGGCGGCCCTCGTCTACGGGTTCATCCGCGCGTCGGAGGACGGCTGGCGGGACGGACTGACCCTCGGGTCGTTCGCGGCGGCGGTGGTGCTGCTGGTGGCGTTCATGTTCACCGAGCGGCGGGCGCCGGAGCCGATCACGCCGCTGCGGATGTTCGCCGACCGCAACCGGTCGGGGACGTACGTGATCATGCTCAGCCTGGCGGCCGCGATGTTCGGGATGTTCTTCTACATCGTGCTGTTCGTGCAGAACGTGCTGGGGTACAGCCCGATCAGGGCCGGGGTGGCCTTCCTGCCGGTGACCTTCGCCATCGCGGTGGGGGCGGGGCTGTCGCAGCGGTTCCTGCCGGTTCTCGGTCCCAAGCCGTTCATGGTCACCGGGTCCACGCTGGTGGTGGTCGGACTTGTGTGGCAGACGTTCATCAGTCCCGGCAGTTCGTATCTCGGCGGGGTGCTCGGGCCGATGCTGGTGTTCGGCTTCGGGATGGGGCTGAACTTCGTGACCGCGACCGTCACGGCGGTGTCGGGGGTCGCGCCGCACGAGGCCGGTGCGGCGTCGGGTCTGCTCAACGCGACGCAGCAGGTGGGAGGTTCGCTGGGGCTGTCCATCCTTACGACGGTGTTCGGTACGGCGGCTGCGGACGAGGCGAAGAAGCAGGTGCCGAAGTTCCTCGCGCAGGGGTCGGCGGAGCAGAAGGCCGAGTTCGCGCGGACGCGGGAGTTGCCGGCGCCGTGGAGCCATGAGGTGCTGGCGCACGGGATCTCCACGGCGTTCGTGCCGGCCGCGGCGATGGCCGTGCTCGCGCTGGCCACTGCGTGGCTGGTGATCAGGGTACGTAGGAGTGACCTCGACGCTCTGTCCGGGGCGGGAGCGGCGGAGGGCGGGGTGGGCTGAGGCGCGGGCGTCATTCCCCTACGGCGCCTCGCCCACCCACCCGCCCGACTCGCTGCGACGAAGACCCGCCCCCTGGGGCTCCCCCCAGACCCCGGCGGGGACTTCGTCCCCTGCTTCCCTGCCGGGGGAGTCAACGTGAGGCTGTCCGCTCGGTTGTGTGGAGGATCCAGGTCGGGAGGGGTTCCGTTTGGTTGGTCCAGGTCGGGGGCGGGGGGGTTGTGGACAGGATGCCGCCGACCATGGCGCAGGTGGTGTCGATGTCGCCGCCCGCCTGGGCGGTGGTCCAGAAGGCGGCCTGGTAATCGCCCAGGCGGCGGGCGGCCGACCACAGGGCGAAGGGCACCGTGTCGTGGGCCGTCGTGCGGCGGCCGCAGCCGAGGACGGCGGCCACGGTGGACGCGTTGTCGTAGTCCAGCATGTCCCGGGCGCGCCGGAGCCCGGCACCGACCGCGCTGCGGGACGGGACGAGGGCGATCACGCCGTCGAGGAGGGCCCCGGCGTCCGGCGGGCCGCCCGCGGCGGCGAGTGCGGCGGCGGCCGCGACGGCCATGGCGCCCACGACCGCCTCGCGGTGCTGGTGGGTGGGGTAGGCGGAGATCTCGGCCTGGTGGACGGCCTGCTCGGGGTCGTCCGCGTACCACGCGCCGAGCGGCGCGACCCGGGTCGCGGCGCCGCTCCCCCACGAACCGTGTCCCTTGAACAGCGCGGGCGCCAGCGTGCGCCAGTCGCCGCCCGCGCGGATCTGCTCCAGCAGCCGGGCCGTTCCCGCGCCGTAGCCCCGGTCGGTGCCGTGGTGGACGGCGAAGGAGCGGGCCAGGGCGTCCTGGTCGACGCGGTGATGGGCGGCGAGGACGGCGAGGACCGAGCAGGCCATCTCCGTGTCGTCCGTCCACCGCCAGGGGCCGGCGGGCAGCTCGCGGCGCCTGAGCAGCGGATAGTTCACCGGCACCGAGAACCGCGAGCCCAGCGCGTCCCCCACCGCGAGTCCGCGCAGGCTCGCCAGCGCGCGCTCCAGGCGGGCGCCGGGCGAGGGGTCAGGGGTCATCTCTCAGCCACTCCATCCGGTGATCCCGTACGGTTCCGGTTCCCGCCATCGCTCGAACGGCCGGTCCAGCGTGTACTTGCCGTCGCCCCCGAGAACGAGCATCCGCACCTCGGCGTTCCCCGGGTTCGACAGCGACTCGAATTCCGCGACGCTCCAATGGAACCAGCGCATGCAGAACAGCCGCATCGCCAGTCCGTGCGTCACCAGCAGCACGTTCGGCGGATGGTCGGGGGCCTCGAAGCTGCGGAAGAGGCTCTCCAGGAAGTTGCCGACGCGGTCGTAGACGTCGGCGCCGGACTCCCCCTGGGCGAAGCGGTAGAAGAAGTGCCCGTAGGCATCGCGGTACGCCTTCTGCAGGCGTACGTCGTCTCGGTCCTGCCAGTTGCCCCAGTCCTGCTCGCGCAGCCGGGGCTCCTCGCGGATCCGTATGAGATCGGGGTCGAGGTGGAAGGCCCTGAGGGTCTCGTGGGTACGCCGGTAGGGGGAGACGTACACGCTCACGCGCTCGTGGCCGAACAGGTCGCGCAGCTCCTTGCCGGTCTCCTCGGCCTGCTGCCGGCCGCGCTCGGTGAGCGGGAGGGCGTGGTCGGGTTCGCGCTCGTACACGGAGTCGTCGATGTTGCCCGTCGACTCGCCGTGCCGGACAAGGACGATGCGCCGTGGTCGTGCCATGCCAAAACACTAGATCGGGTGACGGCCGATCGAGGACTCGAGAGGGCCCCGTACGGTGTACGTCACACACTTCGTGGTACGTGTGCCACGTTCTGTGCGCGGCCGCGGTGCGGTCGGTGACGGGTCAGACCGTCCAGGTGGGCTCCAGTTCCACGATGTCGCCCGTGAGGGCCACGACGTCGGCCTCCGTCTGGGCGCGCAGGGCGAGCCGCTCCACCCGCTCGGTGCGGTACTTGCCGTGTTCGGCGGAGGACTGCCACATCGACAGCACCAGGAACTCGCTGCCCGGCGCCTCGCCGAACAGCCCGCGGATCATGCCGGGCGAGCCGGCCATCGCCGGGTTCCAGACCTTCTCCTGCATGAGCGTGAAGTGCTCGGCGCGCTCCTCGTGGACGCGGCACAGGGCCACGCGCAGCAGGTCGGCGTCCGAGAAGCGGGGTTCGAAGCCCGTCTTGACGTCGAAACGGTGGTCGAAGAGCCGGGACTGGGCGTCCTTGAAGGTGCCGGCCTGGGCCGCCGCCAGGCGGTCGTGGGAGCGGGCCATGAAGGAGTCGTAGAAGGCGCGGCTCTCCCAGAAGGCGAAGACGTGCGCCACTCCCGGCCGTGCCCGGCTCCAGCCACCCCCCTGCCCCCGAAACCCCGGCTCCCCCAGAAGCCCCGCCCACTTTCGCTGCCCCCGCTCGAAGCCCCGGCGGTCCACCACGGTGCAGCGAATCCACTTGACCAGCACCGCGCCATCGTAAGGCCCAGGAGCGTGGCGCCGGTCACTCTCGCGGGGACAGCGCCCGCGCAAGCGCCCCCGCTCACGTGGCACGATGGACAACGAGCGCCCGCGATCCGGAAGTTGGGGCAGGAGGGCGCACGGGGACCGGGAAGGGGGAGTCCGTTGAGCGGGCTCAGCAAGGGGATCCGCAAGGTCGAGGTCGCGCTGAAGTGGGATCCGAGTCCGGCGGGGCAGCCGCCCACCGACCTGGACATCGTGGCCGCCACCTACGGGACGGACGATCCCTACGGCGCGCCGGCCTACGTCGTGCATTTCGACAGCCGTTCTCCCGACGGCACGATCTATCTCAACCGGGACAGCCGGGACGGCCGGGGCTTCGGCTGGGACGAGGTCATGACGCTGGAACTGGAGCGGCTCTCCGAGCGGTACGCGCGCGTGGTCGTCGGTGTCGTCATCCAGCAGGGCTACGGGTCTCGCACGTTCGTCAACGTGCTCGGCCCGGGTCTGCGCATCCGGGAGGGCTACACCGTGCTGGCGGAGGACGACTTCGGAGGCGTGCTCGGGGCGACGGCGGCCACCGTGGCGGAATTCGCGCGCGACGAGGCCGGGAGCTGGGTCTTCCGCCCCGGCATGCACGGCTTCGAGGACGACCCGGCCACCTTCACCCGCACCATGGGACGCGCCCACCAGTCGTAGCGGACCCAGGTAGCCGATCGACAGCAGACAGGCGACGGACAGGGACAGGTAGACAGACAGAGACAGGTAAGGGGCGCCGGCCAGTGCCGGCGCCCCTTACCGTTCATCGCTTACCCGTCAGCTGCAGCCGCTCGTCGAGCCGCAGCCCTCGCAGATGTAGCACGAGCCGGCGCGCTGCATCTTCGTGCCGCAGGAGAAGCACAGCGGGGCGTCGGCCTGGATGCCCAGCTGCATCTCCACCAGCTCGGCGCTCGTGTGGGCCTGCTTCGGGGCGGGCGTGGCCGCCTCGGCCTCGGCCCGCGGCGTGGCGACGGCCTTCAGGTCGATCTGCCGGGGCGCCGACTGGGCCAGGCCCTCGACGTCGACGTCCTCGTCGTCGATCGGCTCGTAGGAGCCGGTCTCCAGGTGGCGCTGGCGCTCCTCGGCGGAGTGGATGCCGAGCGCGGAGCGCGTCTCGAAGGGCAGGAAGTCCAACGCCAGGCGGCGGAAGATGTAGTCGACGATCGACTGCGCCATCCGCACGTCCGGGTCGTCGGTCATGCCGGCCGGCTCGAAGCGCATGTTGGTGAACTTCGAGACGTACGTCTCCAGCGGCACGCCGTACTGCAGGCCCACCGAGACCGCGATGGAGAAGGCGTCCATCATGCCCGCGAGGGTGGAGCCCTGCTTGGACATCTTCAGGAAGACCTCGCCGAGACCGTCGTCCGGGTAGGAGTTGGCGGTCATGTAGCCCTCGGCGCCGCCGACGGTGAAGGAGGTGGTGATGCCGGGGCGGCCCTTGGGCAGGCGCTTGCGGACCGGACGGTACTCGACGACCTTCTCGACCTTGGACTCGACGGTGGCGGGCTCCTCGGCCTTCTCCTCCGCGGAGTCCTTCTTCTTCGCCGACAGCGGCTGGCCGACCTTGCAGTTGTCGCGGTAGATGGCGAGCGCCTTGACGCCCAGCTTCCACGCCTCGAAGTAGATCTCCTCGACCTCCTCGACGGTCGCCGACTCCGGCATGTTGACCGTCTTGGAGATGGCGCCGGAGATCCACGGCTGGATCGCGGCCATCATGCGGACGTGGCCCATCGGGGAGATGGCCCGCTCGCCCATCGCGCAGTCGAACACCTCGTAGTGCTCGTGCTTGAGGCCGGGGGCGTCGATCACGTTGCCGTGCTCGGCGATGTGGGCGACGATCGCCTCGATCTGCTCCTCCTGGTAGCCCAGGCGGCGCAGGGCCTGCGGGACGGTGCCGTTGACGATCTGCATCGAGCCGCCGCCGACCAGCTTCTTGAACTTGACCAGCGCGAGGTCGGGCTCGACACCGGTGGTGTCGCAGGACATCGCCAGGCCGATGGTGCCGGTCGGGGCGAGGACGGAGGCCTGGGAGTTACGGAAACCGTTCTTCTCGCCGAGGCGGAGCACGTCCTGCCAGGCCTCGGTGGCCGCGGCCCACACCGGGGTGTCCAGGTCGTCCATGCGCACGGCCGTGGCGTTGGCGTCGGAGTGCTGCTTCATGACGCGCAGGTGCGGCTGGGCGTTGCGGGCGTAGCCGTCGTACGGGCCGACGACCGCGGCCAGTTCGGCGGAGCGCTTGTAGGCGGTGCCGGTCATCAGCGAGGTGATGGCGCCGGCGAGCGCGCGGCCGCCGTCGGAGTCGTAGGCGTGGCCGGTGGCCATCAGCAGGGCGCCGAGGTTGGCGTAGCCGATGCCGAGCTGGCGGAAGGCGCGGGTGTTCTCGCCGATCTTCTGGGTCGGGAAGTCCGCGAAGCAGATGGAGATGTCCATCGCGGTGATGACGAGCTCGACGACCTTGGCGAAGCGCTCGACGTCGAAGGACTGCTTGCCCTTGCCGTCGTCCTTGAGGAACTTCATCAGGTTCAGCGAGGCGAGGTTGCAGGACGTGTTGTCCAGGTGCATGTACTCGCTGCAGGGGTTCGAGCCGTTGATGCGGCCGGACTCCGGGCAGGTGTGCCAGTGGTTGATCGTGTCGTCGTACTGGATGCCCGGGTCGGCGCAGGCCCAGGCGGCCTCGGCCATCTTGCGGAAGAGGGACTTGGCGTCGACCTCCTCGATGACCTCGCCCGTCATACGGGCGCGCAGGCCGAACTTGCCGCCCTGCTCGACCGCCTTCATGAACTGGTCGTTCACGCGGACGGAGTTGTTGGCGTTCTGGTACTGGACGGACGTGATGTCGTCGCCGCCCAGGTCCATGTCGAAGCCCGCGTCGCGCAGCGCGCGGATCTTCTCCTCCTCCTTGACCTTGGTCTGGATGAAGTCCTCCACGTCGGGGTGGTCGACGTCGAGGATGACCATCTTGGCGGCGCGGCGGGTGGCACCGCCGGACTTGATGGTGCCGGCGGAGGCGTCGGCGCCGCGCATGAAGGAGACCGGACCGGAGGCGTTGCCGCCGGAGGAGAGCAGCTCCTTGGAGGAGCGGATCCGGGAGAGGTTCAGGCCGGCTCCGGAGCCGCCCTTGAAGATCATGCCCTCTTCCTTGTACCAGTCGAGGATCGACTCCATGGAGTCGTCGACGGACAGGATGAAGCAGGCGGAGACCTGCTGGGGCTGGGGCGTGCCGACGTTGAACCAGACGGGGCTGTTGAAGCTGAAGATCTGGTGCAGGAGGGCGTAGGCCAGCTCGTGCTCGAAGATCTCGGCGTCGGCGGGCGAGGCGAAGTACTTGTTGTCCTCGCCGGCCTTCCGGTACGTCTTCACGATGCGGTCGATCAGCTGCTTGAGGCCGGTCTCGCGCTGCGGGGTGCCGACGGCACCGCGGAAGTACTTGCTGGTGACGATGTTGACCGCGTTCACCGACCAGAAGTCGGGGAACTCGACGCCACGCTGCTCGAAGTTGACCGAGCCGTCGCGCCAGTTGGTCATGACGACGTCACGGCGCTCCCAGCTCACCTCGTCGTACGGGTGCACGCCGGGGGTGGTGTGGATGCGCTCGATGTGCAGTCCCTTGTTCCCCGCCTTGCCGCCCTTGGCGCGGGAACCTCGTGCCGGACCGCTCGCCGTCTCTGTCATGCCGCCTCCCTGTACGGGCGAAAACGCCCTGAAGTGCCCCGATGTTCCGGTGGCACGGTGTTGTGTCTCGTGGTGCGGGCACCCCTGTCGCTGTCGCCCGCAACCGTCTTCTCCGCCGCCGCTGAGCCGGGCCCGGACTCGCCGTCCGGGCCGGCCCGCCGATCAGTCGGCGGCGCCTGCGGGCTCGGGGACCTCAGCAACCGTCCCCGGGCGTCCGCGGCCGTCCTGGCCGTGGCCGTTCTCCCGGCTCTCGGCGGCGCCTTCGCCACCGCCTCCGCCGTCGTCGCCCCCGTGCCGCGCGGGGGGACGCGCACCTTCCCTGAGTTCCGCGATGGCCGCCTCGAAGTCCTCGAGCGAGTCGAACGCCCGGTAGACGGACGCGAAACGCAGGTAGGCGACGAGGTCCAGTTCCTGCAAGGGACCGAGTATGGCGAGCCCGACGTCGTGGGCGGCCACCTCGGCGCTTCCACTGCCGCGCACCGCCTCCTCGACCCGCTGGCCGAGCAGGGCGAGTGCGTCCTCGGTGACAGGCCGTCCCTGGCATGCCTTGCGCACGCCGTTGATGACCTTGGTACGACTGAAGGGTTCAGTGACTCCGGACCGCTTGACCACCATGAGCGAGCACGTCTCCACGGTCGTGAACCGACGGGAGCAGTCAGGGCACTGGCGGCGCCTGCGGATCGACGTGCCGTCGTCGGTCGTGCGACTGTCGACGACACGGCTGTCGGGGTGCCTGCAGAAGGGGCAGTGCATGGACTCCAACCCTCCTCACAGCAGACTCAATAGCCTCGCCGGGCCTCAGGAGCCCCGCGAAGCAGCCCCAAGCATAGGCGATGATCTGCCGGCCGAAGACCCGGGGGACCACAACTTGTGGGCTGCTGTAGCCATCCAACCACTAGATGTGGGGATTGGCTTGTAACAAACGGGGACCCGCGCGTGTCGCGCGTGAGCCGCCGGGAGGCGTCCGGGGTTCGTCTGCCCGCGTCACCACGGGAAACACGCCGACGCGCACCCGTACCGCGGGAACGCTTGCGGAGATACGGTGGGCGCCGCACGGAGGACGCGTGGGACTCCCGGGCAGATGGGAACCGGCGCTCGGTCGACGGGACGCCGGATGGCAGACTGGGACGGCAGCCCACGAGGCGGCCGGCGCAGCGGTGAAGAGTACGACAACGAGGCTCTTCGCCCGCCAGGCGCCGCGTCGGCCATACACCCGGACACATGATCAAGTAAGGCAATTCGCGGTTTTTCACTCGAACGTGTGTTTGGCGCAACCTTTCGAAAGCAACTACCGTTGTGCCGGAGGGAGACCATCGAGAGGGGCCGACGACGTGACCACCACCGCAGACAGTGCCACCATCACTGCCCAGGACCGCTCCCAGGGCCGACTCGAGCCGGTGCATGCGATGAACGAAGCCGCGAATCCCGAGGGACACAAGCGATCCCTGCCGGGCCGACCTCCAGGCATCCGGGCGGACAGCTCGGGCCTCACCGACCGGCAGCGCCGGGTGATCGAGGTGATCAGGGACTCCGTCCAGCGGCGCGGTTACCCGCCGTCGATGCGGGAGATCGGCCAGGCCGTCGGCCTCTCGAGCACCTCCTCGGTCGCACACCAGCTGATGGCACTCGAGCGCAAGGGCTTCCTTCGCCGCGACCCGCACCGCCCGCGTGCCTACGAGGTCCGCGGCTCCGACCAGGCCACCACGCTCCAGCCCACCGACACCGTGGGCAAGCCGGCCGCCTCCTACGTCCCGCTCGTCGGCCGGATCGCCGCCGGTGGCCCGATCCTCGCCGAGGAGTCGGTCGAGGACGTCTTCCCTCTTCCCCGGCAGTTGGTGGGTGACGGCGAGCTGTTCGTGCTGAAGGTCGTCGGCGACTCGATGATCGAGGCCGCCATCTGTGACGGCGACTGGGTCACGGTCCGGCGCCAGCAGGTCGCGGAGAACGGCGACATCGTGGCCGCGATGATCGAGGGCGAGGCCACCGTCAAGCGCTTCAAGCGGGAGGACGGCCATGTGTGGCTCCTCCCGCACAACGCGGCGTACGAGCCGATCCCCGGTGACGACGCGACGATCCTCGGCAAGGTGGTGGCGGTGCTGCGGCGCGTCTGAGGACCGCCGCGGGCGGGCTCGCCGACCCGCCTCCTGATCGGGCCCCGGAACCCCTGCGCCGGTTCCGGGGCCCTGCGCTGCGCGGACGCCACGGCGCGCCCGGGCCGCGGCCGGCGCGGGGTGAGGCTCGACGCGGGTGCCGCTCAGCGCGGGATGCGGCTTGACGCGGGGCGCCAGTCGACGCGGGGTGGCTTGGCGCGGGGCGCGGTTCCTACCGGACGGCTTGGCGGCGCGAGGCACGGGTCGGCGCGGCCCAGTGCGGGCGCGGCCCAGCACCTCGCCGTTCCTCGGTCGACGCGCCGGCGTGGCCACCCGCTCTGCCCGGGGGCCAGTGCCCGGCGGCGGTGTTCACTTCACCGGGCGTCCCGTCGGGAGCCAGGGCGGGGCCCCGTCGGGAGCCAGGGCGGCGTCCCGGGGCGGGGGCGTCACCCAGGGAGTCGGCTGCGTGGGCGAGGGACCGTAGGCTCGGTCCGCCCACTGCCCGACGGCCGCGTCACCCGTGCCTGCCATGCCCCCGGGGCGGCCGCTCGCCGCTCGGGCCGTCCGTGCCTCGGGCGGCTTCCGTGGACCGGCGGCTGCGCACGGCCCGTGCGTGGCCCTCGTCCGGGGTGTGGACCGGTTCCGGTCGGCCCTGGGCGGCCATGCCCGGACGGCGTCCGGTCGGCCCGTGAACCGGAGGTTACGCCGACCGCTCGGCCTCCGTCTCTTTTGCTGCTGCGTCGATCGCCGACAGAGATCTGCGGACCTGGTTGCGGTCCGTTGTGTACCAGAAGTCGGGGAGTGAGGCCTTCAGGTAGCTGCCGTAGCGGGCCGTGGCGAGGCGCTGGTCCAGTACGGCGACCACGCCGCGGTCCCCCGAGGCGCGTACCAGACGGCCGGCGCCCTGGGCCATGAGGAGCGCGGCGTGCGTGGCCGCCACGGCCATGAAGCCGTTGCCGCCCGCGTCCTCCACCGCCTTCTGGCGGGCGCTCATCAGCGGGTCGTCGGGCCGGGGGAAAGGGATCTTGTCCATGACTACCAGCTGGCAGCTCGGACCGGGCACGTCGACGCCCTGCCAGAGGGAGAGCGTGCCGAAGAGGCACGTCCTCGGGTCCGCCGCGAAATTCTTGATCAGCTCGCCCAGGGTCTCCTCGCCCTGGAGCAGGATCGGGAACTCGGGGATCCGGGTGCGCAGCTCCTCGGCGGCGAGCTGGGCGGCCCGCATGGAGGAGAAGAGGCCGAGGGTCCGCCCGCCGGCCGCCTGGATCAGCTCCGTCAGCTCGTCGAGCATGTCGCCCCGGTCGCCGTCCCGCGCGGGACGCGCCAGGTGCTTGGCGACGTACAGGATGCCCTGCTTGCGGTAGTCGAAGGGGGAGCCGACGTCCACGCCCTTCCACTGGGGCACGTCCTCGCCCTCCGTGCCCTCCGGGGCGAGCCCCAGTGAGGCCCCGACCCCGTTGAAGTCGCCGCCGAGCTTCAGGGTCGCGGAGGTCAGCACGACGGAGCGGTCGGCGAACAGCTTCTCCCTCAGCAGGCCGGACACCGACATGGGGGCCACACGCAGGGAGGCGCCGAAGCGGTCGTGCCGCTCGTACCAGACGACGTCCCATTCGGAGCCGTTGGTGATGCGCTCGGCGACGTCGTGCACGTTCTCCACGGAGGCCAGTGCCTGTTTGCGGACCGCGTCCTCGTCCTGGACGGACTTGTCGCGGGTCGAGCCGAGCGCCGAGATGACGTTGCGCGAGGCGTCCCGCAGCGCCAGCAGCGCGTACCCGAGATCCTCCGGGATCTCCTCCAGCCGTCCGGGCAGGGCCAGCTCCATCAGCCGCTCGAAGCCCTCGGCGGCGGTCTGGAGCTGGTCGGCGGCCTTCTCGTTGACCAGCTTCGCCGCCCGCCGCACCGCGCGGTTGACCTGGCCGGGGGTGAGCTCCCCGGTGGCGACACCGGTGACCCGGGAGACCAGCTCGTGCGCCTCGTCGACGATCAGCACCTCGTGCTGCGGCAGGACCGGGGCGCCCTCGATGGCGTCGATCGCCAGCAGCGCGTGGTTGGTGACGACGACCTCGGCGAGTTTCGCGCGCTCACGGGCCATCTCGGCGAAGCACTCCGCGCCGTACGCGCACTTCGTGGCGCCCAGGCACTCCCGGGAGGACACCGACACCTGGGCCCAGGCTCGGTCGGAGACGCCGGGCGTGAGGTCGTCGCGGTCGCCTGACTCGGTCTCGTCCGACCAGTCGCGCAGCCGCAGCAGGTCCTGGCCCAGCTTGCTGGTGGGCGCGGCCGCCTCGAACTGGTCGAACAGGCCCTCCTCCTCGTCCTGCGGCACGCCCTCGTGCAGCCGGTGCAGGCACAGGTAGTTCGACCGGCCCTTGAGCATCGCGAACTCCGGGCGGCGGCGCAGCAGGGGGTGCAGGGCGTCGACCGTGCGCGGCAGGTCGCGCTCGACGAGCTGGCGCTGCAGGGCGAGGGTGGCCGTCGCCACGACGACACGCTCCCCGTGGGCCAGCGCGGGCACGAGATAGCCGAGGGACTTTCCGGTGCCCGTGCCGGCCTGGACCAGCAGGTGCGAGCCGTCGTCGATGGCGTCCGCGACGGCTTGGGCCATGGTCACCTGGCCGGGGCGCTCCGTGCCGCCGACTGCGGCGACGGCGGCATGCAGGAGTTCGGGGAGTGAGGGCTTCGTCATAGCGCGACCACCCTACGGCTCGGCACTGACAAACGGGCGATCACGGTGGAGACGGCGGCCCCGGCCCGGCCACCCGCCGTCACAGCAGATGGCGCAGGGACCGGTCGCGGATCATCAGGGCGGCCCGCTTGCCGGGCAGCTCGATCTCCGCCGAGAAACGGAACCCCGCCGTCAGGAAGGCGGCCACGGAGGGCGCGTTGCGCAGGTCGGGCTCCGCGACCACGCGGGCGCAGGCGGGGCGCCGGTCGAGGACCAGGTCGGCCACGGCCCTGAGCAGGGTGCTGCCGAGCCCCCGCCCGCGGTCGGCGACGCTGCCGATCAGCAAGTGGACGCCGGTGTCGTGCGGCCGGGCCGGATAGCGGCGGGCCAGCGGATCGAGGTCGGCCCGGTAGATCTCCCAGTAGCTCATCGGGGTGCCGTCGAGCAGGCCGATGCAGGGCACGCTGCGCCCGTCGCCGTCGAGCTGTGCGCGCAGATGGGTCTCCGTGACGCTCTGCGGCCCGGCCAGCTGCCAGAACTCCGCCACGGCCGGATCGTTCATCCAGCGGCTGACGACCGGCAGGTCCCGCTCGATGCGGACCGGGAGCAGCCGGAAGGCCCCGACGGGCGTGACCGTGGGACCCCAGTCGCCGATGCCGTCGAGCAGATCGTCCGCGCGCGAGGCGTCGGTTCCGGGCGGCTGCGCGAAGGCCGCGACGAAGTCCTCGGGGAGACGGAGGTCGAGGGTGTCCTCGCTGTCCGCCGCGGTCGCCTCCGCGGTGTCCTCCACTGGTCCCGCGGGGGCGGGGTCCAGCACCGGCCCCGCAGGCACAGGCCCCGCAGGCGGAGGCCCCGCGGACACCGGACCAACGGGCACCGAACCCGGGGACGCCGGATCGGCGGCCGGGGCGGCGGTCCCGGTCGTCAGGGCTGGAGCGGCGGTTTCGGTCGTCAGGGCCGGGGCGGCGGTCGCCGGGGCGTGGCCGGTGGCGGCACCGGCGTCGGTGGGAGGCATGGCGCGCTCCTCTCGTGGGCTGGTCAGGAGTGCAGGGGGTTGGCCAGGGCGACGTAGACGGACTGGGTGTCGACCGGGCCGACCAGTTCGTCCAGGCCGTGCAGCCGGGTCAGCAGGTTGGCCTTGCAGCGCAGGACGGGGGTGTCGAGCAGGCGGGCGGGCAGGGTGGAGCGCGTGCGGGCGGGCCCGGAGGCGGCGGCCTCGAGGAAGCGGCGCAACGCGGCCAGCAGCAGCCGTTCGTCGGCCAGTCGCTGGGAGCCGATGGCGCCGATGAGGCCGAACACGTTGTTCACGGCGAGGTAGTAGGCGAAGCGCTCGTCCGTGACCTCGTCGGAGACGAAGGTGTCGCTGTGTTCGCCGATGCCGGGCAGCCGGGTGTCGAGTTCGTCCCGCCGCGAGTCCCGGAAGTAGTAGCCCTGGTTGTCGCGGTAGCGACCGCCCGCGGGCCAGCCGTCGGCGTCCAGCAGGACGAGGGTGTTCTGCTGGTGGGCCTCCAGGGCGATACCCGCCTCGCCGTCCAGCCACAGCACGGGGCGGATCACCTGTTCGAGGTAGCGCAGGAACCACTCCGCGGTGACGGCCCCGCGCGGGCGGCCCGTCCGGGCGGCGAGGCGGGTGACCACGTCGGCCAGCCGGGACCGCGTCGCCGGAGCGGCGAGCGCGCGGGGCCAGGGCCGGGGCGCGACGAGCCCCGCTACGCAGGAGACGTCGTCGGAAGGGTCGAACGGGTTGTGCCGGATCACCACGTCCAGCCCGGTCACGGGGCCGCCCGCGGGATCGTCCACGGCGAGCCAGGCCGGGTCGCGCACGATGTCGAAGTCCGGGTGTGCGGCCCGCCACTCCCCGGCGAGCCCCGACCGCAGCAGCCGGTGCACCTCGACGCCCCGGTGCAGTTCCTTGCGCAGGTTCTCCCGGCGCGAGTTGGTGATGCGCAGGCCCAGTGACAGTTTCAGCATGGCGGCCGCGCCGGAGCGGTGGACGGTCCGTACGGAGGAGGTCGGGTGCCAGTGCGGTCCGTGGGCGCCCAGGTCGCGGAGCAGTCCCGCCTCGAACAGCGCGGCCGGGCCGGGGCGGTGCCGTACGTCGCGCATCTGCCACGGGTGCAGGGGCAGGGCGGCGCAGCCCTCGGGCAGTGCGAGCCCCGGTCCGGCGAGGCGGGCCGTGAGCCGGTCGGCGGGGACGGGCCGGCCGCGCTCGGTCCAGGCCGAGTCGGCGGCGAGCAAGGACGCGTCGACCGCCACCCAGTGCAGCGGGAACGAGCCGCGCAGCTCGGGTGAGCAGGCGCGTGTCTCGGCCTCGGTCATGCCTTCACGACTCTTGGGGGCCGGGTGCAGAGGGTGCCCGAGCACCAGGGCCTGTTCCGCGGAGAGGAAGAGGTCGGGGCCGTCGACGGGACCGGCGCGGCGTTCGGCGAGGAAGAGGGCGGTGCGGCGTACGGAGTCGGCGACCCGGGCCACGAGGTCGGCGGTGTCCGTCCCGTCCGCGGCGGGGTCCGGCGTGGTGGCCTCACGGGCGAGCAGGGCGGCGAGGGTGACGGCGTCCAGCGGCGGGACACAGTCCGGCACTCTGCCCGGCACGTCGTCCGGCACCCCGTCCGGCACCGCGTCCGAAGCGCTGTCCGAGGCGGCCCCCGAGGTGGTCACCAGGCCGGGTCGGCCGAAGCGGTGCCAGCCGGTCGGTGACCAGTGCAGGACGGGGACGAGCAGCGCGGCGCCCGTGGCCGGGAGGGGGACGCGGAGGGTGTCGCCCCCGGGCGGCCGCGTACCGGTCTCGCGCACCCAGCAGCGCAGGAGGTTGTCCACGGCCGCGGACTGGGCGGCGGTGTGCGGGTCGGGGTGGTCGAGGGGGTCGGACCATTGACCGCCCTGCCGGTCGCTCTGCTGGTGGGGAACCGTCCCGGGGGTGTCGTGGGTGCGGGGGCGGCCGGGTGGTGCGGGGCTCGCGTTCAAGGGGTCCTCATATGGTCGTGCGGGTGGTGTCTCGCGTGGGGCGCGGCGCGCTACCCGGGGTGGTTGCGGGCCGCCGCGTCGATCGCGTCGGCCAGCCGGTCGAGCACCGCCGTCGCCTGCTCGTCGCTGATCGTCAGCGGGGGCAGCAGCCGTACGACGCTCGCGTAACGCCCGCCGAGCTCGACGATCAGCCCCCTGTCCAGGCACTCCCGCTGCACGGCGGCGGCAAGGAGGGGCGCCGCCGGGCGAGGACGCCCCCGCCCCCGCCCCCGGTCGCACTCCACCTCACGTCCCTCGCCCTGCTCCCCCGCATCGCGCTCCCCGTCCACCAGCTCCACCCCGATCATCAGCCCGCGCCCGCGCACCTCGCCGACGCAGGGGTAGGACCCCTGCAGCGCGCGGAGTTGGGAGAGCATCCGGGCTCCCAGGGAGGCGGCGCGCTCGGCGAGGCCGTTCTCCCGGACGTGGGCCAGCGTGGCGGTGCCGGCGGCCATCGCGAGCTGGTTGCCCCGGAACGTTCCGGCATGGGCGCCGGGCTCCCAGACGTCGAGGTCCTCGTGGTAGACCACCACGGCCAGGGGCAGACTGCCGCCGATGGCCTTGGACAGCACCATCACATCGGGTGTGACCCCGCTGTGTTCCACGGCCCAGAACGCGCCCGTGCGTCCCACGCCGGTCTGGATCTCGTCGGCGATCAGGGGGACGGAGCGGTCGGCGGTGATCCGCCGCACCCGCCGCATCCACGCGTCCGGGGCGGGAATCACCCCGCCCTCGCCCTGCACGGGTTCGAGGATCAGCCCGGCGGGCAGCGGGACCCCGGACTTGGGGTCGTCGAGGACGGACTCGGTCCAGCGGGCGGCGAGTTCGGCGCCGTGGGCGCCACCCACGCCGAAGGGACAGCGGTAGTCCTGCGGATAGGGCAGGCGGGCGACCCGTACGTCGGCCGCGTGCCCCGAGGCGGCCAGTGCACCCGCGGTCATCCCGTGGTAGGCGCCGGCGAAGGCGACGATGCCGCCGCGTCCGGTGGCGGCCCGGACGAGGGTGAACGCGGCTTCCACCGCGTCCGTGCCGGCCGGTCCGCAGAACTGCACGCGCGCGTGGCCGGCGAGTCCGGGCGGCAGGGTGCGGAACAGCTCGGTGACGAAGGCGTCCTTGACGGGTGTGGCGAGGTCGAGGGCGTGCAGCGGCGCGCCGGAGTCGAGCACCTTGCGGATGGCCTCCAGCACCACGGGGTGGTTGTGCCCGAGGGCCAGGGTGCCGGCGCCCGAGAGGCAGTCCAGGTAACGGCGGCCGTCCGCGCCCTCGATGGTGAGCCCGCGCGCCCGCACGGGAACGATGGGCAGGGCGCGCGCATAGGTGCGCGCCGCCGACTCGCGCGCCGACTGGCGCCGCAGGATGCCCTCGTGCGCGGCGCGCGCCCCCGCCGCCGCATCCCTCCGCGGGCCGGCCCCTGGCGCAGACTCCGTCACGGTCACGGCTCCTCGTCCTCCCACACTCCCAGGGCGTCGTCAGCTCACGGGCCGTCACCCGGACCTCCTGACGAGCCCAGGGGTCCGGACGCGGACAGCGGACTCCCCACCGCTACAACCGCCGTCCGCGCGCACGGTTACGGGTTGTCCCTTAGATCTCTGCCGTCCAAGATCCTTGCCGTGACGGAACCGTTGCCGTTCCGTCGGCGGTCCCCCACAGCGAGCGCATAGTGTGTGGTGCCGTTCCACACGTCGTGAGCAGCGCCCGAACTCGGCCGGGACGCACACGAGATCACGTCGGTACCGAGCAAGTCCGTTCACAGCAGGGGGAGTCACCACCATGCGACCCATACGCCCGTCCTTCACCGCTCGCCGAGGAGGAGGCGCACGCCGCACGGCCTCCCCCGTACCGGCCGCCGTCGCGCTGGTCTCGGTGCTGGCGCTCACCGTCACGGGCTGCAACTCGGACGACGGCAAGGCGGACGGCGCGGCCTCCGCCGCCGCGAGCGCCACCGGCTCGGGCGGCAGCGGCGACGGCAAGATCCAGATCCCGGACGACATCAGGCAGAAGCTCAAGGAGCACGGGATCGACATCGACAAGTGGAAGGGCGGCGCCTGGAAGAACTGGAGCCGGGACGACTGGCTGCGCGAGGCGAACGACTTCATCAACCCGATCATCAAGGGCCTGTGGAACCCGGACCGGATGCGCCGGGCCAAGGACCCCGCCAAGCAGGTCGACCCGGGTGACCTCTCCGGTGACCAGGGCGTCACCGACCCGACACCGGCCCCGGTCCGGGCGCAGGCGGTGGCGCCGACGTACCACGCCAACGCGGCGACGGCGGGCAAGGTGTTCTTCGACTCCCCCGAGGGGACCATGGTCTGCTCGGCGACGGTCGTGGACGACCCGGCCAACCCGGGCAAGTCCAACCTCGTGTGGACGGCGGGCCACTGCGTGCACGCGGGCAAGAAGGGCGGCTGGTACCGCAACATCGCGTTCGTGCCGTCGTACAACAACGACGGCCGTGGCGCCGACGAGCTGCGCAGCGCCCCGCGGCGGACGATCGCTCCCTACGGCGTGTGGTGGGCCGACTGGGCGCAGACCTCGCAGCAGTGGATCTCGCAGGGCGGCTCGACCGGCGGCCAGGGCGCCAGTTACGACTTCGCGGTCATCCATGTGACGCCGGAGCAGGGCAGCGGCGGCAAGTCGCTCCAGGAGACCGTGGGCGCCGCGCTGCCCGTGAACTTCGACGCGCCGGCCGTGCCGAAGGTGCAGAGCCTCACCGCGACCGGCTACCCGGCGGCGGCGCCGTACGACGGCCAGCGGCTGTACCGGTGCCAGGACAAGCCCGGGCGGCTGTCGCTGAGCGCCACCGACCCGACGATGTACCGCATCGGCTGCACCATGACCGGCGGTTCCTCGGGCGGCGGCTGGGTGGAGACCGGCGCGGACGGCAAGCCGGCCCTGGTCTCCAACACCTCGATCGGCCCGGTGACCTCCGGCTGGCTGGCGGGGCCGCGACTGGGCCCGGTCGCGAAGGGCGTCTATGACGCGGCCAGCAAGAAGTTCGCGGGGCGGTGAGCTGAGCGCCCGGTGACGACCCGAAGGGCCGCCCCGCTCGCAGCGGGGCGGCCCTTCCAGGTGCGATGCCGGGGCCCGGCGGCCGGTCAGAGAGCGGCGGCCGGTGTGTACGGCGCCAGGTCCGCGGCCAGTTCCTCGTGCACCCGGGCCTTGAGCAGGGTGCCCTCCGCGGTGTGCTCCTCGGAGATCACCTCGCCCTCGGTGTGGGCGCGGGCGACGAGCTTGCCGTGGGTGTACGGCACGAGCGCCTCGATCTCCACGGAGGGCCGCGGCAGCTCGTTGTCGATCAGCGCGAGCAGTTCGGCGATGCCCCGGCCCGTACGGGCGGAGACGGCGATGGAGTGCTTCTCCACCCGCAGCAGCCGCTGGAGCACCAGCGGGTCGGCCGCGTCCGCCTTGTTGATCACGACGATCTCGGGCACGTCGGTGGCGCCGACGTCCCTGATCACCTCGCGCACGGCCGCCAGCTGCTCCTCCGGGTCCGGGTGCGAGCCGTCCACCACATGCAGGATCAGGTCGGAATCGCCGACCTCCTCCATGGTGGAGCGGAACGCCTCGACCAGGTGGTGCGGCAGGTGCCGCACGAAGCCGACGGTGTCCGCGAGCGTGTAGAGCCGCCCGCTCGGGGTCTCGGCCCGGCGCACGGTGGGGTCCAGGGTCGCGAACAGTGCGTTCTCGACCAGGACGCCCGCGCCGGTGAGGCGGTTGAGCAGGGAGGACTTGCCCGCGTTGGTGTAGCCGGCGATGGCCACCGAGGGCACCTTGTTGCGGCGGCGCTCCTGGCGCTTGATCTCGCGGCCGGTCTTCATGTCCGCGATCTCCCGGCGCATCTTCGCCATCTTCTCGCGGATGCGGCGCCGGTCCGTCTCGATCTTGGTCTCACCGGGACCGCGCGTCGCGAGGCCGCCACTGCCGCCGCCCATCTGCCGGGACAGCGACTGACCCCAGCCTCGCAGCCTCGGCAGCATGTACTGCATCTGCGCGAGCGCGACCTGCGCCTTGCCCTCACGGGACTTGGCGTGCTGGGCGAAGATGTCCAGGATCAGGGCCGTGCGGTCGATGACCTTGACCTTGACGATGTCCTCGAGGTGGATCAGCTGGCCGGGGCTGAGCTCACCGTCGCAGATGACGGTGTCCGCGCCGGAGTCCAGGACGATGTCCCGCAGCTCGTCCGCCTTGCCGGAGCCGATGTAGGTGGCCGCGTCGGGCTTGTCGCGGCGCTGGATCACGCCGTCGAGCACGACCGCGCCCGCGGTCTCCGCGAGGGCGGCGAGTTCGGCCAGGGAGTTCTCCGCGTCCCGCGCGGTGCCCGTGGTCCAGACGCCGACGAGCACGACGCGCTCCAGGCGCAGCTGCCGGTACTCGACCTCGGTGACGTCCTCGAGCTCGGTGGACAGGCCCGCGACACGGCGCAGGGCCGCGCGGTCGGAGCGGTCGAACTGGTCGCCGTCCCGCTCTGTGTCGATCTCGTGGCTCCAGGCGACGTCCTCTTCCATCAGGGCATCGGCCCGAAGTCCTTCGGGGTGGGTCTGCGCGAGGCGCTTGGTGGCCTGGGAAGAGGAAGAAGAGGAGGTCATTGGGTCCTTACGTCGTCGGGTTCCTTCACCGTGTCCAACGCGCGGGTACCCCGGGAGATTCCCGTGACCCGCCTCGCGCCGGCCCGACGATGGTCGCACGGGCCGGCCCGCCGCGTCACCGTGTTATTTCTTGACCGTCCCGGCCGTCGGGGCCGGCGTGGGCTTCCAGTCCGGGTGCCCCGGCATGGGCGGGGTCTTCTCGCCGTAGAGCCAGGCCTTGAAGAAGCCGCTCAGGTCGCGTCCGGCGGTGTGCGAGGCCAGCTGCTCGAAGTCGGCGGTGGTGGCCGTGCCGTCGCGGTGGGTGCGCACCCAGGCGCGCTCCAGCCGCTCGAAGGCGGGCCTGCCGATCTCCTGGCGCAGGGCGTAGAGGACGAGTGCGGCGCCGTCGTAGACGTTGGCGCGGAAGATGCCGATCTTCTGGCCGGACTTGGGGGGCTTGGGCAGCGCGGGCGGGCCGCCCGAGGCGCGCCAGCGGTCCGAGGCGCCGTAGGCGGCCTTCATGCGGGCCTCCGTGGGCTGGCCCGCCTTCTCCTCGGCGTACAGGGCCTCGTACCAGGTGGCGTGTCCTTCGTTGAGCCACAGGTCGGACCACGCGCGCGGGCTGACGCTGTCGCCGAACCACTGGTGGGACAGCTCGTGCACCATGAGCGACTCGACGTACCACTTCGGGTATGCGGGATCGGTGAAGAGGTCCTTCTCGAAGAGGGAGAGGGTCTGTGTCTCGAGTTCGAAGCCGGTGGCGGCGGAGGCCATGAGGACGCCGTAGGTCTCGAAGGGGTAGGGCCCGACCTTGCTCTCCATCCAGGCGATCTGGTCCGGCGTCTTCGCGAGCCAGGGTTCGAGCTTGTCGCGGTCCTGGACGGGGACGACGTCGCGCACGGGCAGGCCGTGCGGTCCGTCGCGGTGGACCACGGCGGAGCGGCCGATGGAGACCTGCGCCAGCTCGGTGGCCATGGGGTGGCGGGTGCGGTACGTCCAGGTGGTGCCGCGGGCGTCGCGACGGGCGCCGGCGGGCAGACCGTTGGCCACGGCCGTGTACCCGTGGGGCGCGGTGACGCGGATGGTGAACATGGCCTTGTCGGACGGGTGGTCGTTGCAGGGGAAGACCAGGTGGGCGACGTCGGCCTGGTTGGCCATGGCGAGCCCGTCGGCGGTGCGCACCCAGCCGCCGTCGCGGCCCTTGGCGGGCACGGGGTCGCTGGTGTGGTGGACGGTGATCCGCATCGGGCTGTGCCCGGGCAGGGGCGTGGCGGGGGTGATCACCAGGTCCTCGCCGGCCTCGGCGAAGGCGGCGGGCAGTCCGTCGACCTCCACGGACTCGACCGTGCCGTGCGCGAAGTCGAGGTTCACCCGGTCCAGGTCCCGGGTGGTGCGGGCGTCGATGGTGGTGACGGCCTGCAGCGGTTTGCCGTTGTCTCCGGAGTAGGTGAAGTCCAGGTGGTACGACGACACGTCATAGCCCGGGTTGCCGAGGTACGGGAAGAGGCGGTCGCCGATGCCCAGCGGGGCCGGCGGAGCACTCGCGGCGACGAGGCAGACGGCCACGGCGGAGCCGAGGAGCGCGGCCCTGATGCGGCGCGGAACGCGGGGGCGGGGGGTGAGCGGCATGCACCACCGCTATCAGCGCCCGGGTGCGGGGCGGCGGCGGCGCGCGCCCGGCCCACCCGAACGGGGCCCGTGGATGCACGCCGACGGTGCCGCGCCGGGGCGTGCGGCGCGCACGGCGCCTGCGACGCGTAAGGCGTGCACAGGGCATGTGGCGGGAGCCCGCGCGTGGGCTCTGCGCGCCGGTCGGGTCAGGCGCCCGGCGGCTGGGTGCGGCTCACGTCGTACACGCCGGGGACGTTGCGCATCGCGCGCATGAGGGCGGGCAGTCCCGCCGCGTCGGGGAGCTGGAGGGTGTAGGTGTGGCGGACGCGCTGCTGGGTCGGCGGGGCCACGGTGGCCGAGACGATCTCCACGCCTTCGAGGGCGATGGCCTCGGTGAGGTCGGCCAGCAGATGGGGGCGGCCGAACGATTCGGCGAGCAGCGTGACCCGGCACTCGGTGGTGTCGCCCCAGCGCACGTCGACCTCCGCGCGCCCCGCGTCGTTCATCCGGGCGACCGCGGCGCACTCGACCCGGTGCACGGTCACCATGCCGCCGCGTACGGCGAAGCCGGTGATCTCGTCCGGCGGTACGGGCGTGCAGCAGCCGGCGAGGCGGGCGCCCGCGGTGGGCCTGTCGACGACCACGACGCTCGCTCTGCCGGGCCGCGCGGGCCGGGGGTCCGCCGCGGTGTCGGGTCCCGGGGCCGCGGCGCGCT
>NZ_BMVJ01000006.1:35204-58738 GCF_014650655.1 Streptomyces anandii JCM 4720 | reverse complement strand
CCATCGCTTCCGGGGCCGCCTGCGCCCCGGGGGTGTCACCGGAGGCGCCGGCGGCCGTCCGGCCCGGTGCCGGGTGGGTGGCCAGCCAGCGCTGGATGGCGATGCGGGCGGCCGGGGTGTGGGCGTGCTCCAGCCAGGCCGCCGAGGGCTCGGAGGCCGGGTCCTGGCCCATGAGGAGCTGGACGGTGTCGCCGTCCCTCAGGACGGTGCTGAGGGTCGCCAGCCGGCCGTTGACACGGGCGCCGATGCAGGCGTGCGCGTCCTCGCCGTACTGGGCGTACGCGGCGTCCACGCAGGTGGCTCCGTCGGGCAGCCCCAGGGCGCCGCCGTCGGGCCGGAAGACGGTGATCTCGCGGTCCTGCGCCAGGTCCTCGCGCAGGGTGGACCAGAAGGTGTCGGGGTCGGGCGCGGCCTGCTGCCAGTCGAGGAGGCGGGAGAGCCAGCCGGGACGGGTGGGATCGGCGCGCTCGCCGTCCCCGGCGGACTGCTCGCCGTCGCCGGACGGCTGCTCCTCCGAAGGAGGAGCGTAGGGATTGCCGAGGGCGACGACGCCGGCCTCGGCCACCTTGTGCATCTGGTGGGTGCGGATGAGGACTTCGACGACCTGCCCGTCCTCGCGCGCGACGGCGGTGTGCAGCGACTGGTAGAGGTTGAACTTGGGTACGGCGATGAAGTCCTTGAACTCCGAGACGACCGGCGTCATACAGGTGTGCAGTTCGCCGAGGACGCCGTAACAGTCGGCGTCCTCGTTCACCAGCACCAGCAGCCGGCCGAAGTCGCAGCCGCGGAGCCTGCCGCGCTTGCGGGAGACCCGGTGCAGGGACACGAAGTGCCGTGGCCTGATGAGGACCTCGGCGGTGATGCCGGCCTCGCGCAGCACGCCCCGTACCTGTTCGGCGACCTCGGTGAGCGGGTCGCTCGGCGCGGAGGCGTTCTCGGCGATCAGCCCGCGTGTGTGCTCGTACTCCTCGGGGTGGAGGATCGCGAAGACAAGGTCCTCGAGTTCGGTCTTGAGCGCCTGCACGCCGAGCCGTTCGGCGAGCGGGATGAGGACGTCCCGGGTGACCTTGGCGATGCGGGCCTGTTTCTCCGGGCGCATGACGCCGAGGGTGCGCATGTTGTGCAGCCGGTCGGCGAGTTTGATCGACATCACGCGGACGTCGTTGCCGGTGGCGACGAGCATCTTGCGGAAGGTCTCGGGCTCGGCCGCGGCGCCGTAGTCGACCTTCTCCAGCTTGGTGACGCCGTCGACGAGGTAGCGCACCTCCTCGCCGAACTGCTCGCGCACCTGGTCAAGCGTCACGTCGGTGTCCTCGACGGTGTCGTGGAGGAGCGAGGCGGTCAACGTCGTGGTCTCCGCGCCGAGTTCGGCGAGGATCAGGGTCACGGCGAGGGGGTGCGTGATGTACGGCTCGCCGCTCTTGCGCATCTGGCCGCGGTGCGAGGACTCGGCCAGGACGTAGGCCCTGCGCAGGGGTTCGAGGTCGGCGTCGGGGTGGTGGGCGCGGTGGGCCTCCGCCACGTGGCCGATGGCGTCCGGCAGCCGGTCGCGGGCGGCAGGCCCGAGGAGCGCGGCCCGGCCGAGGCGACGCAGGTCGATCCGAGGGCGGGCCCTGCGGCGTGCCGCCGCGGGCGCCACCGGTCCCGGGGCCGCGGGATTCGTGGCATCCGCACTCATGGGCACCTCCGGCTGAGTCGACCGGCGGACGGGGTGCCCCAGGGCGTACACGGCTCAGGGGTTGGCGTCGGATCCCCCGTCCGGGCCGGTGCTTGATGCTACCGACCCCAGCACCTCCGGCCGACCGCCTCTCGGTGAGCGTGAAACGGATCACCCAATCGAGCGACAGTTTCGAGGTTTACGTTTTCCGGTCACCTGACGGGTGGTCAGCCGACGATTCTCATACGCACCCGCTCACGGGACATGGAATCGCATCGGTGCACCCGCGCGGGACTTCATGAAACGTCAGCCGCCGGGGACTCAGCGAGCGGCGTTTTCCAGCCACTCGGTGTCGATCTCGCCCTCGGCGACGATCACCGCGGGGCCGGTCATCTCGATCCCGCCGTCCGGCCGCTCGGTGATGACCAGGGTGCCGCCGGGCACGTCCACCCGGTACGTCGCGGGCGTCCCGGTGTGCGCGGGCTCCACCCCGTCGCGGCGGGCGGCGGCCACGGCGACGGCGCACGCACCCGTGCCGCACGAGCGGGTCTCGCCGGAGCCGCGCTCGTGGACGCGCAGGGCGACGTGGCCGGGGCCGCGGTCGACGACGAACTCGACGTTGACCCCGTCCGGGTAGGCGGACGCCGGGCTGACGGGGGGTGCCGAGAGCAGGTCGCCGGCGTGTGCGAGGTCGTCCACGAAGGCGACCGCGTGCGGGTTGCCCATGTTCACGTTCCGCGCGGGCCAGCTGCGGTCGCCGACGCTCACCGTGACATCGCCCTCGGGCAGCCGGGCGCTGCCCATACCCACGGTGACGTCGCCGTCCTTGGCGATGTGCACGCTCTTCACGCCCCCGCGCGTGGCGATCGCGAGGTCGCCCTCGCCGGCGTATCCGGCGCGCTGGAGGTAGCGGGCGAACACGCGTGTGCCGTTGCCGCACATCTCGGCGACCGAGCCGTCGCCGTTGCGGTAGTCCATGAACCACTCCGCCTCGGCCGCCATCGCGCGGGCCTCCGGGTGCGCGGCCGACCGCACGACGTGCAGCACGCCGTCCCCGCCGATGCCCGCGCGGCGGTCGCACAGGGCGGCGACGGCGGCCGGGGACAGCTCGATGGCGTTCTCCGGGTCCGGGATGATCACGAAGTCGTTCTCCGTGCCGTGGCCCTTGAGGAAGGCGATGCGCGTGCTCATGCCTCGATCGTACGGGGTGGGTACGACAGGCCCGTGATCACGCCCGTCGCCGGCCCGCGCGGGACGTCCGGTGGACGCACCGGCGTCCCCGGGCCCTAGCGGAGCCGGGCGACCCGCCAGACGGCGAGGACGACGACCAGGACGCCGAGGAGGACGTAGACGCCGATCATCCGCCAGTCGGGGCGGCGTCCGGAGCCGCGCGGCGGCACGCCCGGCCAGGTGTAGCCGACGCGGCGGGCGGCCATCATGCCCCAGCCGGCCGCGCAGAGGCAGATGAGGAGCCCCAGCATGGCGATCACGGCTCCGCTGTCGCCGTCGAAGGCGAGCGGGAAGGCGAACATCAGCGATCCGACCGCGGCCAGCCCCACGATGGGCGCGAGCTGCCAGATGCGCAGGCGCCGCTGGGGGCGCAGCTCGACCTCCACCTCGGGGCCGGGGAACATCTCCTCGGGCGCGGGGCCGTCCGCGGTCACGCCGTCCGGGATCTCGTCGGGACCGTCCGGGCTCAGCGTGCCCTCGTCCGGGTCGGTGGGTGTCCCCGGGCCGGCGTCCCTGCCCGCGGTCAGGTCCGCGCCGGGGTTCAGGTCCGCGGCCGGGCCCCTGTCGGCGCCCATGCCGGTACCCGTGCTCGTTCCCCCGTCGGTGCCCGCGCCCGTGCGTTGCACGGTGACACGCTCGGTGTCCGCTGCGGTGTCGCGAGGGCCGGCCTCCATCGCCACGCGCCCTCCCAACTAGGACTCCACTGGTCGATCGAAGCTCGATGATGGCACGGCGCCGGAGGCCCGGAAGACGGCCTGGGCGTCCCGATGCCATCACGTGATCAGGCTGTAACCGGTCGTTCGACCAACGCCAGTGCCAGGTCCGGAAGTTCTGTGACATCCGCCGCAGCACCGCTCAGCCAGTGCACGCGCGGGTCGCGCCGGAACCAGGAGTCCTGGCGGCGGGCGAAGCGTTTGGTGGCGCGCACGGTCTCCGCGCGCGCCTCCTGAAGCGTGCACTCCCCCGCGAGCGCCGCGAGTACCTGCTGGTAGCCGAGCGCACGCGAGGCCGTGCGCCCCTCACGCAGGCCCCGCGCCTCCAGCGCGCGCACCTCGTCCACCAGACCCGCCTCCCACATGCGGTCGACCCGGCGCGCGATGCGCTCGTCGAGCTCGGGGCGCGCCACGTCGACGCCGATCTGGACGGTGTCGTAGACCGAGTCGTGACCGGGGAGGTTGGCCGTGAAGGGCCGGCCGGTGATCTCGATCACCTCCAGGGCCCGGACGATACGGCGGCCGTTGCCGGGCAGGATGGCCCGGGCGGCCTCGGGGTCGGCGGCGGCCAGACGGGCGTGCAGCGCACCGGAACCGCGCAGGGTGAGCTCCTCCTCCAGCCTGGCCCGAACCTCGGGGTCGGTGCCGGGGAACTCGAGGTTGTCGACGGCCCCGCGGACGTACAGCCCGGAGCCGCCGACGAGGATCGGCCAGCGCCCCTCGGCGAGCAGCGCGTCGATGCGCTCCCGGGCGAGCCGCTGGTACTCGGCGACGGACGCGGTGACCGACACGTCCCAGATGTCCAGCAGATGGTGCGGCACCCCCGCGCGCTCCTCGGGCGTCAGCTTGGCGGTGCCGATGTCCATCCCCCGGTAGAGCTGCATGGAGTCGGCGTTGACGACCTCCCCGCCGAGACGCTGGGCCAGGAAGACGCCGAGATCGGACTTTCCGGCCGCGGTGGGGCCGACGACGGCGATGACGCGGGGGGCGGGGGGTGCGCTGCTCACCGCACCAGTCTCGCAAACCCCGCGCGGGTGACTCGAACGAGTTACGTGACGGCACACGGGCCGGGTCGTTGCCCGTTGGGAGGTTCCCACGGCCGGATTCCGGCACACGGTGGTCCGGGCGCCGCGAGCGGTCGCGCCGGGTCACGCGGGATCTCGCCCGCACGAGTAACGTATGGAGTTGATATGGGCGTTTTTGCGCGACTTTTTCGGAGGTCGAAGGCTGCGGAGGCGAGCGTTGCTGAGGAGGCGTCGGCCGCCGAGGAGCAGGGGGACGTGGTGACGTTGGATTCCGAGGTGGCCGTGACGGCGGAGGCGGAGCCCGGGACCAAGACTCCCGAAACGGCCTCCGAGGGTGCCGGGGCCGGCACGGAGGCCGCCGCGGAACCCGGCACGGATGCCGAGGCGGCGACCGCCGGGGACACCGAGCCGGCGGCCGGGGGCCAGGGCGCCGACGGCGTGGAGATCCCCAAGCAGCAGTCCGCGGACGAGACGGCCGGACGGGAGGCCGGCGAGGGCGCCCGCACATGACTGTCCGCCAGGAGGGTGAGGCATGGGTCTGCTGGACAACATGAAGGCCAGGATCGGTCCGGCCAAGGACAAGGTGGCGGACCTCGCGCAGCGGCACGGGGGCTCGATCGGGCACGGTCTCGACAAGGCCGCGAAGCTGGTCGACGAGAAGACCAAGGGCAAGTACAGCGACAAGATCCACGCGGGCACCGGCAAGGCCAAGCACGCGATGGACCGGCTCGCCCACAGGGGCGGGACCGGCCCGGACACGGGCCCCGATCCCGGCACCGGCACCGGCAAGACGGCGCCTCCGCAGGGACCGCCGCCCACCTCCTGAGCGGAGAGCGGCGGCGGACGGCCGGGGGCGAGCGGGCCCGGGCTTCTGGGCCGGGCGCTCTCCTGGCCGTCCGCCGTGCCGCCCCTCAGGACCAGGTGGCGACCAGGTACCCCACGCCGTAAGGCGCGTCGTCGTACAGCAGCGCGCCGGAGAGACCGGCCCCCTCGGCCGAGCCCGCGAGGACCTGCCACGGGGCCCGGCCGGACGCCTTGAGCTCACCGGCGAGCCCGGCGTCGAGGGCCGCCAGCCCCGCCGGGTCCGCCGCGCCGAGGGCGCGTGCCACCTCGGCGTCGAAGGGCTCGGCCCGCTCGTCGAGATACCCCGGCGCCTTGAGCGACCGGCACGCGCTGCCGTCACCCATCACCAGCAGCGCCACCCGCCCGGACCGCGCGGCGAGGTCCCGCCCGGCCGCCGCGCACTCGTCGGGCGCCGTCGCGGCGGCCACGGCCAGCCCCTCGACCGGGGCGTCGGACCAGCCGGTCCGCCCCAGCAGCCACGCGCCGACTGCGAGCGGGACGGGCAGCTCGCACCCCGGTCCAGGGCCGTCGCCGTCCTGGCCCAGCCGTACGTCCAGATCCACGCCGAAGCCGCGGAACGAACCCCGGCTGCCCTGCCGGTACGCCACCCGCCCGGACCGTTCACCGGCGCGTTCACCGGCGCCGACGACCACGAGCAGATCGGGCCGGGAGGCCGCGAGGACCCCCAGCGCGTCCGTGCACGCGGCCCGCGCCGCCTCGAGCTCGGGTGCGGCTCCCGCGGCGACCTCGGGCACCAGCAGCGGCGGGCAGGGACAGACTGCGGCGGCAACAAGCATGATCGGCAGAGTAGCCCCGCCCACCGGACCGCCGCACGGGCCGGGGCGGTGCCGGGCGGGCGCCCGTGCCCGGCCGCCGCCACCGCCCACTCGTCCGGGGCCCGGCCCCTGCGGCTCAGTCGCAGCCGCAGCCGCTGTTCGCCGGGGCCGGCAGGGGGGCCGGGACACCGATCTTCGGGAGGCCGAGCAGGACACCGGCCGGCTTGGCCGCCTCGGCGGCGTTGCGCTTCTCCCAGGCGTCGCCCGCGCGTGTGCGGCGCACCGCGAGGACCGGTCCCTCGGCGAGGAGGTGGTGCGGGGCGGCGTAGGTGACCTCGACGGTGACCACGTCGCCGGGGCGCACGTCCTGCCCGGGCTTGGTGAAGTGGACCAGGCGGTTGTCGGGGGCGCGGCCGGACAGCCGGTGCGTGCTGCCGTCCTTGCGGCCCTCGCCCTCGGCGACCATCAGCTCCAGAGTGCGGCCGACCTGCTTCTTGTTCTCCTCCCAGGAGATCTCCTCCTGGAGCGCGACGAGCCGCTCGTAGCGCTCCTGGACGACCTCCTTGGGGATCTGGCCGTCCATGGTCGCGGCGGGCGTGCCGGGCCGCTTGGAGTACTGGAAGGTGAACGCCTGCGCGAACCGCGCCTCGCGCACCACGTGCAGCGTCTGCTCGAAGTCCTCCTCGGTCTCGCCGGGGAAGCCCACGATGATGTCGGTGGTGATCGCCGCGTGCGGGATCGCGGCGCGCACCTTCTCGATGATCCCGAGGTAGCGGTCCTGCCGGTAGGAGCGGCGCATCGCCTTCAGGACGGTGTCCGAGCCGGACTGCAGCGGCATGTGGAGCTGCGGCATGGCGTTCGGGGTCTCGGCCATGGCCGCGATCACGTCGTCGGTGAAGTCGCGCGGGTGCGGCGAGGTGAAGCGGACGCGCTCCAGGCCCTCGATGTTCCCGCAGGCCCGCAGCAGCTTGCTGAACGCCTCGCGGTCGCCGATGTCGGAGCCGTAGGCGTTGACGTTCTGGCCGAGCAGGGTGATCTCGGAGACGCCCTCGCCGACCAGGGCCTCGACCTCGGCCAGGATGTCGCCGGGGCGGCGGTCCTTCTCCTTGCCGCGCAGGGCGGGGACGATGCAGAAGGTGCAGGTGTTGTTGCAGCCGACGGAGATGGAGACCCAGGCCGCGTAGGCGCTCTCGCGACGGGTGGGCAGCGTCGAGGGGAACGCCTCCAGCGACTCGGCGATCTCGACCTGCGCCTCCTCCTGCACGCGGGCGCGCTCCAGCAGGACGGGCAGCTTGCCGATGTTGTGCGTGCCGAAGACGACGTCCACCCAGGGCGCCTTCTTCACGATGGTGTCCCGGTCCTTCTGCGCCAGGCAGCCGCCGACCGCGATCTGCATCCCGGGCCGCTTCGCCTTCTTGGGGGCGAGGTGGCCGAGGTTGCCGTAGAGCCGGTTGTCGGCGTTCTCCCGCACCGCGCAGGTGTTGAAGACGACGACGTCGGCGTCGCCGTCCGAGCCCTCGGGTGCGCGCACGTACCCCGCGTCCTCGAGCAGGCCGGCCAGCCGCTCGGAGTCGTGGACGTTCATCTGGCACCCGTAGGTGCGGATCTCATAACTCCTGGGGGCTCGAACATCCACCGCGGGGCTCCGGTCGCTACTGCTGGTCATGCGCTCCAGGGTAGGCGGTCCGCGGGGCACGCCGCCCCGCCCCCGGTTCCCCCCGGCGGCGACCAGTGCCGCTCGGCCGTCCCCACGCGGCGGCGACCAGTGCCGCTCAGCCGTCGCCGTCGCGGCCCTCTTCCCGCCCGCCCTCCCTGAGCGCGTCCATGAGGGCCTGTACGGCGCTCGGCTCCCAGCGGTGCTGTTCGCCGCACTCCCTGATGGTCCGCAGTCCCTGGCCCACCTGGTCGCCCCTCGCGTACGTGCCCGAGAGGCCCATCAGCCGCACGGCGTGGTCGTGCTGCCCGATGCCCTCGGCGCCCAGAGCGGCGTAGAAGTGGGCCGGCGCGTCGGCGCCGAAGCACTGGACGCCGAAGGAGGCACACAGGTAGAGGGCCTTGAAGTCGCCCCGGCCGTAGAGGTCGTTGAGGAGGTCCAGGTGCAGGCGGGAGTCGCGGGAGAGGATCTCCGTGGAGTCGATCCCCTGGGACCGGCTGTGCAGGACGGTGAACAGCTGCCCCGGGTACAGCGGCCACCGCGGGCCGAGGGCGCACGCCAGGTCCAGCAGGTGGGTCGCCTCCTCGCGCAGCAGCAGTTTCTCGTGTGCGCGCAGATGCCGGAAGTACGGCTCGCGCGGGCCGCGCGGCTCGATCACCGGCAGGTCGGCGAGCGCCCGGGTCACGTACTGCAGCGCGCGCATCGTCGGGGTGGCGGCGCCGCTGTCCCGTGAGGAGGCGGGCGGTGTGAGGCGGCCGGAGCGGAGGTCGTCCTTGAGGTTGTTCAGCTCGTCGAGCACGAACTCCTGGTACTCGGGGAAGTTGGACACCAGCCAGTAGTAGGCGCCGTTCTCGTCCGAGTCGTCGATGGCCGCGCTGAAGGCGTTGCTCTGGTCGGGGAGCATGAGGCGGTGCAGGGCCTTGCCCACGCGGTACTCGACCTGGCCGTAGCTCCAGGCGAGCAGCGTGCGCCGCTCCTCGTCGGTCTCGCCGGTGAGACCGAGGGAGGTGAGCATCTCGTCGTTCCACAGGATGCGCGCGCCTCGGCGCGGCAACTGCTCCATCGCCGCGCACAGGGCGTCGTAGTGGCCCAGGAAGTGCTTCTCCAGCGAGGCGTTGGGGCCCTGCATGAACCGGTGGAAGACCTCGTAGGCGCCGAGCTTGTCCCCGAGGGAGCCGGCCAGTTCGTTGACGTAGGCGGCGCTGCCGGCCGAGCAGAGGCCGAAGACGAGCCTGCTGCGCCACACCGCGGGCATGCCCTCGACGTCGAGCTTCTCCACGGCCCTGCGACCGGCCTCCTCGCTGGTCGCGGCCAGGGCCAGCACGCTCTCCACGCGCAGCCGCCAGGGGCGCAGGTCGCCGGTCACCACGGACATCAGCGCCTTGCGGCCCGGCTCGCTGGCCGCCGCGAGCAGCCGGGTCACCTGTGGCCAGTTGGCGTCGTCCAGCTCCATGTCCTGGTCCAGGGCCGCGTCCAGGGCCTCCCCGGTGCGCTCCGACCCGGCGCGCGCCAGCGCGGTCACGAGCCCCAGCCGCTGCTCGGCGCTCGTGAGCCGGCCGCCTCCGATCATGCGGACGGCGGCGTCGGTCTCCACGTCCGAGGGCTCGGCGTCCAGCAGCGCCTGGCAGAGCATGGCCCGCAGTGGGGCGGGCACGCCCTCGTCACTGCCGTAGGTCCGGGCGAGCGCGCTGCCCTCGGGGTCGCGGACGGCGGCCAGGGTGAGCAGGTGCGGCATGACGAGATCGAGCCACTGGCTCTGCTCGCACTGTCTGCGCACCAGGTCCAGGCCGGCGGGGCCCGAGGCGCAGACGGCGCGGACGAGTTCCTGCCGGCGCAGCGAGGGGACGGTCCTGTCCACCATCAGGGACGCCGCCGAGGTGAGCGCGTCGTCCATGCCCTGACCGATCAGCGCCTCGACCACGTACGACTTGTCGACCGCGCGCAGCGTCGGATGGGACAAGTGCTCCACGGCCTCCTCGGCGGCGCCCTCGGTGCCGGCGTTGATGAGCAGGGTGTAGAGCCTGCTGCGCAGCGGCCGGCCGGTGGTGGCGTGGCCGGCCACCGCCCGCACGATGCCGGTGCCGGCCTCCCCGCACTCCATGAGCGCGGCGCCGAGGATCTGGCCGGCCTCTTCCTTGAGCTCGCGCCCCAGCAGCAGCCGGTGCGCCGCGTCGAGCAGCGTTCCGGAACTCGGTTTGAGGGCCGCGATGAAGCCCTCGAGGTCGGTGCTGCTGCCGGCCTTGAGCAGGTGGCCGAGCGCGCACTCGACGGCGCCGGGCGACTCGGTGGCGGCCAGTGCCGTGATCAGCCGCTGCCGGGCCTGCTGCGGGACGGAGGGCGACAGCAGGCGCTGCGCGCGCTCGACGCCCACCGGGTGGCCCAGTTCGGCGAGCGCGACGATCGCCTCGAGGCGCAGCTCGCGCCGGGCGTCCTCCGCAGACGCCTGGCCGGTGGCCGCCACGTCCTCCGGACCGGTCGCGGGCGCGTCCTCCTCCTCGGAGACGTCGGAGGCCGCGACGGCCCGCTCCACGGCGGGCGCCACGTCCGCCCGCACGAGCTGGCCGAAGGCGGCCACACGGCGCCGGGTGTCGGAGAGCCGCGGGCTCGCGGTGTCGTCCATGAGCACGCCGAGCAGCCGGTTGGCGGTGGCCGTGGAGACGCGGTCACCGCACTCCGCCACGCAGCGGGCCGCGAAGGACGCCTGGGTGAACCATGGATCCTTCGGCAGGTCGAGGATGTCCGTGACGAGTGTGTCGGGCGCGTCCATGAGGGAGGCGGCCAGGACGAAGATCTCCTGCCAGTCGGCGTCGAAGTAGCGGTGCCGTTCCAGCGCCTCGCGCCGGGCGGGCTCGTCCAGGCCGGCGACGTAGGTGGCGAGCAGGAAGTCGCGCAGCGCCGAGTGCAGGGCCTTGACGGCCGGCTCACCGCCCTCCGCCTCGTCGTCGACGAGCAGTCCGTCGAAGGTGAACTCCCAGATCACCGGGTCGGGCGGCGGCTGCGCCGGTTCGGCCTCGCTGGCCAGCTGCCAGGCCTCCCAGCGCGCCACGGCCGCGGCGCGCAGCTGAGCGGCGTCCGGGTGGGCGGCGAGCAGTTGGCCGAGCCGGGCGCGCGGCACGCTCTCCATGGTGGACCGCCAGCCGTCCAGCATCGACCCGAAGGCGTGCGAGAGGGCCCGCAGACGGCGGACCGGGTCGGGCGGGGCCTCGGGGTCGCGCGCGTTGCGCCGGAAGCTGCGCCAGCGCCCGGACAGCAGGCTCTTGACGACCTCCTCGCACAGCTGCGCCCGGGAGGCGGGGAACGGCGACTTGCGTTCCGGTTCGTCGGCGAGCCGGCACAGGAACGACAGCAGCAGGGGCACGGAGGCCACGGCGTCCAGCGAGTCGCTGCTGCTCAGCGCGCGGTCCAGGGGCACGCGGCGCCGGGGATCGTGGGTCAGCCACACGCCGATGAACCGGGACGCCTCCCGCGAGGTGAATCCGAGGGTCTCGACGTCCACCCGTTCCGAGGGGGACATCTCCTCGAGCAGGGCGAGGGAGGAGTGCCGGGTGCTGATCACCAGGTTGTTGGTGCCGGCGGCGAGGTTGGTGCCGGCCGCGAGGAGCCGCAGCGCCGTCTGCACGCGGCGCCGGAAGGCCTTGGGCACCTCGTCGACGGCGTCCAGGCAGATCACCGCCCGCCCCTGTTCGAGGACCTCGCGGACGAAGAGGTCGCGGTCGCCGGCGGCCGGGCCGGCGCCCGTGCCGCGGGCCGCGCGGATCAGCGCGGTGATCACCTCGTCCGCGGACGGCCCCTGCGGCAGGTGGTATCCGAGGGCGGCGCAGTCGGCCAGCAGCGGCACCCGCAGCCGGTCGGGGTCGGTGCCCGCGTCGAGCGAGTCGAGCCCCTCCCGGGCGAGGGTCTCCGCGTGGTACGCCAGCAGCCAGGACTTGCCGTAGCCGGGAAGGCCGCGCACGACGGTGACACGGCCGGTGGCGCGGGTGGGGTCCCAGTGGAAGCGCTCGGGGGCGGCGAACTGCGACGGACCCCGGGTGACGCGGTGGGTGCTGGACTGCGGCACCCGGCGCACCCACACGTTCTGGTGGAGGTCGGCGCGGCTCTGCAGGGGTGGCAGGCTCCAGGTGCGGGCCTCGACCGCGCGCAGGATGTCCTCGAGCACCTGGCGGGCGGCCGCGCGCGGATCGCGGACGGAGGACTCCGGGTGCATGGCCTGCTGCCAGCGCCGGTCGGTGCGCTGGAAGGACTGGTTCATGGCCCAGATGTCGGGCCGTGCGTCGCGCAGCATCGACACCGCGGAGGCGAGGAGCACGTCGTCGCCCTGGCCGGCCCGGTCCGTCTTGACGACGCCCACGACCCGTCCGGTGTCCGGGCTCAGCAGCGGTCCGCCGTCGAGTTCGGCGGAGGGCGCCGGGGCGCGGCACATGACGAGTCTGCCGCCCGGCTCAATGCGCACTGCGGTGATGTCGCCCCGTAACGGTGGCGCGGCCGGCTGCCCGGAGACGTACCCGTCGGCGAGCACGGCGCCCTCGCCGGGGGCGTCTCCCAGCCAGACGCACGGATGCCGTTCGGAGGCGGCCCCGGGCACGGCGAGTACGGCCAGATCGGGCAGCGGCATCGCGTCCAGGCCCAGCACGGGGGCAAGGGGATCGCTCCACAACACGCCCGCGGCGTACCGGGGTTGGCCGTCACGCCGTACGAACACCTCGGCGTTGCCGAAGCGGTGGAGCACGGACGCGGAGGTGAGCACCCGGCCGGGCGCCACGAAGAAGCCGCTGCCGCGCTGCTGTCCGGACCCGTCCTCGAGGCACACCGTACTCAGGCGCACCAGCGTCTCGAGGTCGTCCCCCACCCGCAACCCCCGCCGTCCCGACTTGGCCTGATGAGTCATCTTTACTGTACGACTCACCCCCGCGTCCCGGATACGTCCGGATTGCCTTCTGCTGCTGCAGCTTCGCGGGGTGCGGGTGCGACACGACCCGCCATTGCCCCCGATATGGGGATGAATGGCCCAAAATTGGGTGTGATGCAACTTCGTGACGGCCTGCGGGCGCCCGCGCCGCAGGCCCCCTCGGCCCCGGCGCCGCGCGCCTGGCTGCTGCGGCCGGCCGGTCCGGTGCCGGTTCTGCTTCTGGCGGGCGTCCTGCTGGCCCGTGCGGCGCGCGTGGCCGTGGCCTTCGCGCAGGGGGGCATGGACAACGCCTTCGTGGTGCACGCCGGTCAGGTCTGGCTGCACGGCGGCGCTCCGTACGCCGACCGGCGGTTCCTGTACCTGCCGAGCGCCGTGCCCTTCGCCGCCGCGCAGGCGCTGCTGCCGGCGCCGGTGCTGCGGGTGGTGGCGCCGGTGGTGTGCGTGGGCTGCGTCGCGGGCGGCTGGTGGTGCGCGGTGCGCCTGTTCAGCGTGCCGGCGCGCAGCCGGTTCGCGGTGCTGGGCCTGCTGGGCCTGGTGCTCTTCTGGGCGCCGGTGGGCGATCTCGTCAACCTCGGCAACTGGACAGCGGTCAGCGCGCTCGCGCTGCCGCTGGCGCTGCTGCTGGCGGACCGCGGGCGCTGGACCGCCGCCGGGGTGGTCCTCGGCGTGTCCGTGGCGATCAAGCCGCTGCTGGTGCCGGTGGTGCTGCTGCTCGTGCTGGCCCGGCGGTGGCGGGCGCTGGCCTGGACGGTGGCGCTGCCCGTGGCCCTGTCCGTGGGCGCGGCGCTGATCATGCCGGACCCGGGCGGGTTCTTCACCCGCACGCTGCCCTTCCTCCTCAAGGGCGGCGACGCGCTGATGCGGCCGTTCGACTGCTCCCTGCCCGCGGTGCTGCCCCGGCTGGGCGTGCCACCGCTCCTGGCCGAGGCGGTGGCCCTCGCCGCGGCGGCGGGCGGCGTGCTGTGCGCCTGGCGGCGCTGGCGGCGCGGCGGCCCGGGTCCGGCGCGCCTCGCCGACACCGCGGCGATGCTGATGCTCGCCTCCTACCTGGTGTCCCGCCCGTCCTACGAGCACTATCTGGTCGTCGTGGTGCCGCTGCTGGTCGCGGGCGCGCTGGAGGCCGGCTCGGTGGCCCGCTCGCCGTGGTTCTGGGCGGCGCTGGTCCCCCAGGTCCCGGGCTTCGCCTTCCCGCATCTCGACCCGTCGATCCGCAGGGCGTTCAAGGACGCGGCCACGCTGTGCGGGCTCGCCGTCGTCCTGGCCCTGCGGTGCGCGCGCCCCACGGCACCGCACACCACCACGGCGCCCGCGGAGGCGGCGCTGCCGTAAGCGCCTCAGGCCCCCTGGCCGCCCTCAGGCGGCTGCCAGCCCTGGCGGCGCAGTACGGACGCGATGTCGGGGGCACGGTAGTGGGCGCCCTTGAGGACCTTGCCGTCGGCGCGGCGGGCGACCCGGCCGTCGGGGCCGATCTTGGTCATGTTGGCGCGGTGGATCTCGGCGATCACCTCGTCGAGGTCGATGCCGTGCACGAGGGCGGTGCCGTACGCCACGTAGACCACGTCCGCGAGTTCGTGCGCGAGCCGGTCCAGCGGGCCGCTCACCGACACCTCGGCGACCTCGGCCGCCTCCTCGGCGAGCAACTGCCCGCGGTGGGCGGCCAGTTCGGCCGGCACCTCGGCAGGAGTGCCGCGGGCGTCCAGCCCGAAGGCGCGGTGGAACTCACGGACGAGTGCGGCGGGCGAGGTGCTCATACGGCGACTCTAACCGCGCCCGCCGACAGCGCGGCCGCGCGCTCCCGGCTGCCTCCGCCGACCGGTACCGCACCGTCCGCCCGCACCCCGCCCTGGCCAGTACCGCGTCGTGGCTGGCAGGATCGCGCGCATGTCCAAGGCGTTCCCCTCGATCGGCAGGCGCCGGGCCCTGCAGGGCTCGGCCGCCGGAGCCGTGGTCCTCGGGCTGCTGCTGTGGTGGCTGCTGCCGCTCGGCGAGCAGCCGCCCGCCGGCACGGTCACCTTCAGCACCGGCACCCTGCGGGGGGTCTACCAGGAGTACGGCGTGCGCCTGCGCACCGCGTTCGCCAAGGACATGCCCGGCCTGAAGGTGCGGCTGCTGACCAGCGACGGCTCGCAGGAGAACGTCACGCGCGTGGCGACGGGCAAGGCCGACTTCACCATCGCGGCGGCGGACGCGGTGGAGACGTACGAACAGGACAACGGCCCCGGAGCCGGGCGGCTGCGGGGCGTCGCCCGCCTCTACGACGACTACGTGCAGCTCGTCGTGGCGCGCGACTCGTCCATCAAGTCGGTCTCCGACCTGCGGGGCAAGCGGGTGGCGATCGGCCCGCCGGAGTCGGGTGTGCGGCTGATCGCCGAGCGCGTCCTGAAGGCGGCCGGCATCGATCCGGCCAAGGAGGTCCGGCCCAGGGCGGACGGCATCGACACCGGTCCCGGCCGGCTGCGGCAGGGCGCGATCGACGCGTTCTTCTGGTCGGGCGGGCTGCCGACGGACGGGCTCAAGCAGCTCGCGTCGAAGTTCGCGTTCCGTTTCGTGCCGATCGAGGCGGACCTGGTGTCCAAGCTGCACGCCGAGGGCGGCGCCACGCGCTACTACCGGGCCACCAACATGCCGGAGTCGGCGTACCCGGACATCCAGCACGGCGAGACGGTGCCCACGATCGCGGTGTCCAACCTGCTGATGACCCGCGAGGACATGGACCCCAGGCTCACCGAGTGGGTGACCCGCGCGGTCATCAAGAGCCGCGACCGCATCGGGGCCCACGTCCACTCCGCCCAGCTCGTCGACCTGCGCACCGCCATCTACACCGACCCGCTGGTCCTCCACGAGGGCGCCCGGCGCTACTACCGCTCGGTCAAGCCGTAGATCAAGCCGCAGGTCAAGCCGTACACCGTGGGGCGCCCGCTTCGGCCGCCCGGCGGGGCTCCACTCCTCGCCGCCGGCGGGTCCTACGCCGGCTCCGGTCCCGACCGCGGCACCCGCACCGTCACCTTCAGCCCGCGCGGCTCCTCGCCGTGGTGATGCTCGTACGAGATGGAGCCGCCGCCCGCCGCGAGGAGGGCCCGGGAGATGGACAGACCCAGACCGGACCCCTTGATGTTCTGATGGCGTCCGCTGCGCCAGAAGCGGTCGCCGACGCGTGCCAGTTCCTCGTCGGTGAGACCGGGCCCCTGATCGCGGACCACGACCGTCGAGGTGGCGCCGCTGCCGCTGACCCGCACCTCGACGCACTTGCCCCCGGGCGTGAACTTCACCGCGTTGTCGATCACCGCGTCCAGCGCCGAGGACAGCGCCACCGGGTCGGCCCAGGCCGTGGTGGCCGGGCAGTCGCCGGTCAGCCGCACGCCCTTGGCCTCGGCGGCCGGCGCCCAGGCGGCCACCCGCTCGGCGGCCAGCTCCCCGACGTCGATGAGCCGCAGGTCCGCCTCGGCGTGCTCGGCGAGCGCGAGGTCGAGCAGGTCGTCCAGGACCTGGGCCAGACGCTTGCCCTCGGTGCGGACCGAGGCGATCTCCTCGTTGCCCTCGGGCAGTTCGAGGGCGAGCAGTTCGATGCGCAGGAGCAGCGCGGCGAGCGGGTTGCGCAACTGGTGGGAGGCGTCGGCGACGAAGGCGCGCTGCTGTTCCAGCACGTCCTCGACGTGGTCGGCCATCTCGTTGAACGAGCGGGCGAGCCTGCGCAGTTCGGGCGGGCCGCCGGACGGCGCGACCCGGGACTTCAGGCGTCCGGTGGCGATGTCGTGCGTGGTGGCGTCCAGGACGCGTACCGGTCTGAGCACCCAGCCGGTCAGCCGCAGGGCCGCGCCGACGGCGAGCAGCATCGCGGCGATCTCGCCGGCGCCGATGACCAGCCAGCCGTTCAGGATCCGCGAACGCATCTGCCCCGTGGGCGAGTCGGTGACGACGACGGCGACGACGTCACCGTCACGGATGACCGGTGAGGCCACCACGAGCCGGTCCCGCTGCCAGGGCCACACCTGCTGCGGGTCGTGGCTGCGCCGGCTGAGCAGCGCCTCGCCGAACGCCTCCCGGACCTCACCGCCCGCGGGCAGGGACCAGTCGGCGGGCGCGTTGGCCATGGGGGTGCCGCTGCGGTAGAAGACGCCGGCCCGGATGCCGTACACCTCGTAGTAGCTGGCGAGTTCGCGGCTGAGGGTCTCCAGGCGCTCGTCCGGGACGGTCTGCCGGGAGCCGGTGGGGCGGTCGGTGACGAACTGGGCGAGGGCGGCGAAGCGGGCCGTGTCGTCGATCCGGTCGACGACGACCTTCTGCTGCTGCGCCTTGGCCACGCTGACGGCGAGCGGAACGCCGAGGGCGAGCAGCACGGCCGCCATCAGGACGATGAGCAGCGGCAGCAGACGAGTGCGCACCCGTGTCCGTCCCCGCTACGCGGCCGGGGCGACGAGGCGGTAGCCGACGCCGCGCACGGTCTCGATCAGGGCCGGCATGCGCAACTTGGAGCGCAGGGAGGCCACATGGACCTCCAGGGTGCGCCCGGTGCCCTCCCAGCTCGTACGCCACACCTCGCTGATGATCTGCTCGCGGCGGAAGACCACGCCGGGGCGCTGGGCGAGCAGCGCGAGGAGGTCGAACTCCTTGCGGGTGAGCTGGACGACGCAGCCGTCCACGCTGACCTGCCGGGTGGGCAGCTCGATGTGCACGGGCCCGAGGCGCAGCGCCCCGTCGCCGTCCTGACCGCCGGCGGCGTCCTCGTGGACGGTGCGGCGGCTGACGGCGTGGATACGGGCGAGGAGTTCCCCGGTGTCGTACGGCTTGACCACGTAGTCGTCGGCGCCGAGGTTGAGGCCGTGGATGCGGGAGCGCACGTCGGAGCGGGCGGTCACCATGATCACCGGGGTGCTGGTGCGTTTGCGGATCTTCCCGCAGACCTCGTAGCCGTCCTGGTCGGGCAGGCCGAGGTCGAGCAGGACCACGCCGAATCCGGCGCTCTCCGGGACGAGCGCCTGCAGGGCCTCCTCGCCGCTGCGGGCGTGCGTGACGTCGAAGCCGTGCCGGGCCAGCACCGCGGACAGGGCGGCGGCCACATGGTTGTCGTCCTCGACGAGGAGCAGTCGCATCCCGGCCCCCTCCGGTTTTCCCGCCGTATGGTCACGATCTGTACAAAACGCGTGCACGCGCGCGTGCACCAAGGCAGTCACGCCGATGGACGAGGACGCCGTCAAGAGGGTTCCGGTTGCGTGCCGCCGGTCGTTACCCAGCCGGTACGCACCTCGCACGACTCACTACCACACGTGTCCGGCCGCTATCGGATCGTGATGCTCAGATCTCCCTCAGATGTAATGACGCTGGTCGAGGGGCGTGGCTATGGTCCACCGAAACCCGAGGAGGACGGAGCCTGTAAGCGATGACCGAAGTATCGGTGGCCAAGGAGGACGTGGCCTCGAGCGGCGATCTGGTCGTCCTGAAGAGCGTCAACAAGCACTTCGGCGCGTTGCACGTGCTCCAGGACATCGACCTGACGATCTCCCGTGGCGAGGTGGTCGTCGTCATCGGGCCCTCCGGGTCCGGGAAGTCCACCCTGTGCCGCACCATCAACCGCCTGGAGACCATCGACTCGGGCACGATCACGATCGACGGCAGGCCGCTGCCCCACGAGGGCAAGGAGCTGGCCCGGCTGCGCGCCGACGTCGGCATGGTCTTCCAGTCCTTCAACCTCTTCGCGCACAAGACGGTGCTCGAGAACGTCACCCTGGGGCAGGTGAAGGTCCGCCGCACGGACAAGAAGAAGGCCGAGGAGCGGGCCCGCGCGCTGCTCGACCGGGTCGGTGTGGGCGCGCAGGCCGACAAGTACCCCGCACAGCTCTCCGGCGGCCAGCAGCAGCGCGTGGCGATCGCGCGGGCACTGGCCATGGACCCCAAGGTCATGCTCTTCGACGAGCCGACCTCCGCCCTCGACCCCGAGATGATCAACGAGGTCCTGGAGGTCATGCAGCAGCTGGCCCGGGACGGCATGACGATGATCGTCGTCACCCATGAGATGGGCTTCGCCCGTTCGGCCGCGAACCGGGTGGTCTTCATGGCCGACGGCCGCATCGTCGAACAGGCCGTGCCCGAGCAGTTCTTCAGCAACCCGCGCAGCGACCGGGCCAAGGACTTCCTGTCGAAGATCCTGCACCACTGACTCGGCGGCCGGCCCGCCGGCACCGTCGCACGCCACCGGCTCCGCGACCGTGCCGTCGCCGTCCCGACGGCTCCTCACTTTCTCAACACCAAAGGAAGTTCACATGAAGCTCCGCAAGGTCACCGCCGCCTCGGCCGTCGTCCTCGCCCTCGCACTGTCGGCGACCGCCTGCGGCTCGAACGACAAGAAGGACGGGGCGTCGGGTGGCGGCAAGAAGATCGCCATCGGCATCAAGTTCGACCAGCCGGGCCTCGGCCAGAAGACGCCGCAGGGCTACTCCGGCTTCGACGTGGACGTGGCCAAGTACGTGGCCAAGAAGCTGGGCTACAACGAGGACCAGATCGAGTGGAAGGAGTCGAAGAGCGCCGACCGCGAGACCATGCTGCAGCGTGGTGACGTCGAGTTCATCGCCGCCACGTACTCGATCACCCCGGAGCGCGAGAAGAAGGTCGACTTCGCCGGTCCCTACCTGCTCGCCCACCAGGACGTCCTGCTCCGCGCCGACGAGACCTCGATCAAGTCGCCGTCCGACCTCAACAACAAGAAGCTCTGCTCGGTCACCGGCTCCACCTCCGCGCAGAACGTGCACGACCGGCTGGCGCCCAAGGCCAACCTCCAGCAGTACCCGACGTACTCGGCCTGTCTGAGCGGTCTGCAGAACAAGGCCATCGACGCTCTGACCACCGACGACTCCATCCTCGCCGGTTACGCCTCCCAGGCCCAGTTCAAGGGCAAGTTCAAGCTGGGCGGCTTCAAGATGACCAACGAGAACTACGGCATCGGCGTCAAGAAGGGCAGCGACCTCAAGGCCAAGATCAACAAGGCCCTGGAGGAGATGGTCGCGGACGGCTCGTGGAAGAAGGCGGTGGACGCCAACCTCGGCCCCGCCAACTACAAGAACGAGCCCGCCCCGAAGATCGGCGACATCAAGAGCTGAGTCAGCGCCCAACGGGTGCGCCGCCCACGGGGGGTGGCGCACCCGGGGTCCGTCCACACGCGGAAGCGCGGGAGATCGTGTTCGACTTTCTTGAAGGTTACGACCTGCTGGGGGCCTTCTGGGTGACCGTGCAGCTCACCCTGCTCTCGGCCGTCGGCTCCCTGGTCTGGGGCACCCTGCTGGCCGCCATGCGCGTCGGCCCGGTGCCCCTCATGCGCGGCTTCGGGACGGTGTACGTCAACGTCGTGCGGAACATCCCGCTGACGGTGATCATCCTGTTCGCCTCGCTGGGACTGAGCCAGACCCTCAACATCAACCTCGGTGCGCAGGCCTTCGACACCATCAACTTCCGTCTCGCGGTCCTCGGCCTGGTCGCCTACACCTCGGCCTTCGTCTGCGAGGCGATCCGCTCCGGCATCAACACCGTGCCGGTGGGCCAGGCGGAGGCGGCCCGCGCGCTCGGGCTGGGCTTCACCCAGGTGCTGACCCTGGTGGTGCTGCCGCAGGCGTTCCGTTCGGTGGTCGGCCCGCTCACCAACGTCCTGATCGCGCTCACCAAGAACACCACGGTGGCCGCCGCCATCGGCGTGGCCGAGGCGGCACTGCTGATGAAGAAGATGATCGAGAACGAGGCGGAACTCCTGCTGATCTCCGCGGTCTTCGCGTTCGGCTTCGTGTGTCTGACCCTCCCGACCGGCCTGATCCTCGGCTGGGTGGGCAAGAAGGTGGCGGTGAAGCGATGACCTCCGTGCTGTACGACGCGCAGGGGCCGAGGGCCAAGCGGCGCAACGTCCTCTACACGGCCGTGTTCCTCGTCGCCATCGCGGCACTGCTGTGGTGGGTCTACAAGAGCCTCGACGACAAGGGGCAACTGGACTGGGAGAAGTGGAAGCCGTTCTTCGGCTCCGAGGCGTGGACCACGTACATCCTGCCCGGCCTGAAGAACACGCTGATCGCGGCCGCCCTGTCCATGGTCATCGCATTGCCCCTCGGCGCCGTCTTCGGCATAGCGCGGCTCTCCGACCACGCCTGGATCAGGGTGCCGGCCTCCGTGGTCGTGGAGTTCTTCCGGGCCATCCCGGTGCTGATCCTGATGATCTTCGGCAACGCGCTGTTCGCCCAGTACAGCGACGTCACCTCGGACGACCGCCCGCTGTACGCGGTGGTCACCGGACTGGTGCTCTACAACGCCTCGGTGCTGGCGGAGATCGTCAGGGCCGGCATCCTGGCGCTGCCCAGGGGCCAGACCGAGGCCGCCCACGCCATCGGTCTGCGCAAGACCCAGACCATGACCTCGATCCTGCTGCCGCAGGCGGTCACCGCGATGCTCCCGGCGATCGTCAGCCAGCTGGTGGTGATCGTGAAGGACACGGCCCTCGGCGGCGCGATCCTCACCTTCCCCGAACTGCTGGCGTCCGTCTCCCCCATGAGCTCGTACTACGGCGCGAACGTCATCGCCAGCTTCACCGTCGTCGCGCTGATCTACGTGGTGCTCAACTTCAGCCTCACCAGCTTCGCGAGCTGGCTGGAGCAGCGGCTGCGGCGCGGGAAGAAGTCCACGGGGGCGGTGCTGGCGCCGGCCGCGGTGGGCGGAACCGAGTCCGCCGGGACCGCTGCCTGAGGTGGAGTAGGCCGTCGGGTGTGACACGGGGGCAGTGGAGTGATCGCCACCGCCCCCGTCGCTTGACGCGGGCTGCGGCAGTGGGTTGCATACGTTCTGTGATCGTGCACCCTGCTCCGACCGTTTGTTCACGTCTGTCCGTGAGGACACCGCCGTGGACCCGGTGATCGTCGTCGGAGCGGGGCCCGTCGGGCTCACGCTCGCCCTGGCGCTGGCGCGTCAGGAGGTGCCGTCCGTCGTCCTGGACGAGACACGGGGCCAGGACGCCCCGCGCGCCGCCCGGAGCGTCGTACTGCGCGAGGACACCGCCGCCCTGGTGGAGCGGCTGGCCGGGGTGCCGCTCGGGCGGGCCGGGCTGCGCTGGAGCGGCTGGCGGTCGATGCGGCGCAAGCAGGTGACGGGCGAGGCCGTCTTCGGCGAGGCCGAGACCGCCGGAGCCGCTCCGCTGCACATCGCCCAGCACGTCCTGACCGGCGCCCTGCGCGCGGCCGTCGCCCGCGAGCCGCTGGTCGAACTCGCCACGGACAGCCGGCTCGACACCACGGAGCAGGAGGCCACCGGCGTCACCGCGCACACCCGCGGCCCGAACGGCACTTACTGGCGCGGCAGTTACCTGGTCGGCTGCGACGGCCCCCGGTCGACCGTGCGCAAGCTCCAGGACATCCGCTTCCCCGGCCGCACCGCCGTCGAACGGCACGCGGTCGCCGCACTGCGCACGGAACTCCCCCGGCTTGGCGAAGCGTTCCTCCACCGGCTGCCTCCCTGGCGGACGACCGGCCCCTCGGCCGGTGAGGTCACCGCCCGCCCGCTGCCCGGCGGCGTCTGGCGGCTGGACTGGCTGCTGCCGCCCGGCAAGGACCTGGTCACGCCCGAACTGCTCGTCGCCCGCATCCGGGAGACGCTCACCGGCTGGACCGGCGAGGCCTCACCGACGTACGAACTCCTGGACACCGGCGTCCACACGGTCCACCACCGGCTCGCCCGCCGCTGGCGCGCGGGGCGGGTCTTCCTCGCCGGGGACGCGGCGCATCTGATGGGCGCGTTCGGCACTCAGGGCCTGGACGAGGGGCTCAGGGACGTCGGCAACCTCGCCTGGAAGCTCGCGCTGAACTGGCACCACGGGCCGCACGAGGCCCTGCTGGACAGCTACCAGTCCGAGCGGCGCGCCGTCGTCGCCGCCCGGCTGCGCGCCGCGGACCAGGTACTGCCGCTGCTGCGCGGCGGCGGCGGACTGCGGTCGTACGTCCCCGGGTCCTCGCGCGGGCACGACGCGCTGCTGATGGACGGTCACCTGGGGCGCGGGGCACTGGGCGCGCCGGGGGCGTACGCCGACTCGCCGCTCGCACCACCGCGCTTCGACACCGAGGTGCCCGTGGACACGCCGGCCGGCGCTCCGGTCGCCGACGTGGTGGTGACCGCGGAGGACGGCTCCTTCGTGCCGCTGCGTGACCGGCTGGGCCGCGGGGCCCTGCTGGTGGTGCTGGTGGCGCCGGGCACCGGGGTGTGGGAGCGCCGGCACTGGGTGAGCGCCGGGATCATGCCCCGGCTGGCCGCCGCCGTGACCGCCCTCCCCCACCCGGCCGAGCTGCTCGTCGCCGAGAGCTACCCGGGTGCGGCTCCCCACACCGTGCTCCTGGTACGGCCCGACGGGCATCTGGTCACCGCGCTGGGCGGGGTGCGCCCGGCCGACCTCTACGCGGCGGCCGAGGCCGCCCTGGGCGGACCGCTGCCGTCCGGGGCGCGGGCCCAGGCGGGCGCCGAGGCGGGGGCGCGCTGACCGTCCGGCACCCGGCCCGCCGACTCGCCGTCACCTCGGCGTCCACATGGTGACGGTGAGTTGACCGGCCCGTACGGCCATGGTGTACTCCCGATCGTGACCGACACCGATGTGCGCCTGTGGCGGAGGGTCCACATGGACCTCGTCCGCTACGCGGGCTGCGTGTGTCGTCCGTCCTGCTGAATTCGCACTTCCTTTTTCCGGCGCGCGCCGCTCGCTCATGCCCATGGGCCTGTGCCGC
>NZ_BMVJ01000006.1:28805-35177 GCF_014650655.1 Streptomyces anandii JCM 4720 | reverse complement strand
CGCGCGCCCGTCGCGAACGCTTCCTCAGGACGGTGTACATGTCTGTCTCTTCCTCCGCGCCCTCTTCCTCCGCGCCCTCTTCCTCCGCGCCCTCTTCCTCCGCGCCCTCTTCCTCCGCGCCCTCTCCCGCCGTGTCCTCGCTCTCCTCTCCGGGGCCGACGCAGGCCGAACTGCTCGAGTTCGTCCGGCGTGTCGCGGCCGACGCCGAGCTGATCGCCTCTCTTCCGCTCGACCCGGAGGGCCGTACCTGGGTGCGGCTGGAGGGGCCCGGCGGCAGTGAGGCCTGGCTGATCGGCTGGCCGCCCGGCACCGGCACCGGCTGGCACGACCACGCCGACTCGGTGGGCGCCTTCTTCACCGCCTCCGGCGAGCTGACGGAGAACTCGCTCGCCGCCAGGCTGCCCAGCGACGGCTGGAAGACCCTCGAACTCACCGACGACGTGGACCGCTCGCGGCGGCTGCCGGCCGGCCGTGGACGCGCCTTCGGCCGGCATCACGTCCACGAGGTGTTCAACGAGTCCGCTGACGGGCACGCGGTGTCCGTGCACGCCTACTACCCACCGCTGCCCGGGATCCGCCGCTACAGCCGCACCGGCCGGACGCTGCGCCTGGAGCAGGTCGAGCGCCCGGAGGACTGGAGTTGAGCGAGAAACGACCGACGGCCGGAATCGACGAACTGCTGGAACAGGTCCGGCAGGGCTACGAGCGCGTCGAGGCTCCCGAGGCGCACGCCGCCGCCCGGGCCGGCGAGGCCCTGCTGGTGGACATCCGGTACGCCGCGCTGCGCGACCGCGACGGCCTGATCCCGGGCGCCCTCGTCATCGAGCGCAATGAACTGGAGTGGCGGCTGGACCCGCGGGGCGGCCACCGCGTCCCCGAGGCCACCGGTCATGACCTGCGCGTCGTCGTCATCTGCAACGAGGGCTACGCGTCGAGTCTGGCGGCCGTCTCGCTGCACCAGCTGGGGCTGCACCGGGCGACCGATCTGGTGGGCGGCTTCCAGGCATGGCGGGAGGCGGGACTGCCAGTGGTCTCGTAGGGCGTTCCTGTTTCCGGCTCATTGCTCACTGCCTCCCCTGCGGACGCCGCCTCAGAACTGCTCTTCCGTGAGGAAGTCCGTGTCCTCGCCCTCCTCCTCCAGCGCCTGGCGGACCACCCGCAGGGCCAGGCCCTCGGAGTAGCCCTTGCGGGCGAGCATGCCGGCGAGGCGGCGTATCCGTTTGTCGCGGTCGAGGCCGCGGGTGGAGCGCAGCTTGCGGGCGACCAGCTCGCGCGCGGTGGCCTCCTCCTGCTCGGCGTCGAGCTGCCCGACCGCCTCGTCGATGAGCGCCGCGTCGACGCCCTTGGTCCGCAGCTCCCGGGCGAGCGCGCGCCGGGCCAGTCCGCGTCCGTGGTGCCGGGACTCCACCCAGGCGTCCGCGAACGCGCCGTCGTCGATCAGTCCTACCTCCTCGAACCGCGACAGCACCTCCTGAGCCGCCTCCTCCGGGATCTCCCGCTTGCGCAGGGCGTCCGCGAGCTGCTTGCGGGTGCGCGGGGTCCCGGTGAGCAGGCGCAGACAGATCGCCCGCGCCCGCTCCACCGGGTCCCCCGGAGGCTCCCCCCGCTCGGCCCTCGACAAGGAGGAGGTGCCCCCGTCCTCGGTGGACGCCTCGCCGGAATCCCGCCGACGGCGCCCTCGCCCGCCGTACGGCCCGCCGTCACGCGAACCGCCTCGGCGGCCGCCACCCGCACCCGCGTCACCAGAACCGGCGCCGTCGGCGCCGCGCCTTCCACCCGCACCGCGCCCCCGCCCGCGGACCGGCCGATCCCCGCCGTACCCACCGGTCGGCTCGTCCTCCGCGAAGGGGTCGCCCGCGAAGGCGTCCTCCGCGAACGGATCCGCCGGGAAGGGCCCCTCCGCGAACGGGCCTTCCGTGAAGGAGGCGTCCTCACCGTCCGGTCCCCCGGCCGCGCGAGGCCGCCGGGCCGGGCCGCGCCCGCGAAGGCCGCGGGAGCCCCCGTGCCCGTACGTCCGCTCGTCCCCCGCGCTCGCACCCGGGCCGGGGCCGGGGTCGCCCGCGGTGCCCCTCCCCCGTGGGGCACCGGAGGCGGCGTACCCGTCCTCGTCCTCGTACTCGGGCCAGTCGGTTCGTCGCGTCACGGTCAGCTCTTGGCAGTGGCGGCCTTGGGCTTGGTGGCCTTGGCAGCCGCCGGCGCCGCCTTGGCGTCGTCCGCGGTGGCCGAGACGGCGGCGTCCGCACCCGGCTCGGCAGCCGGCTCCTCGGGCCGCACGCCGACGCCCAGCTTCTCCTTGATCTTCTTCTCGATCTCGTTGGCCAGGTCGGGGTTGTCCTTGAGGAAGTTGCGCGCGTTCTCCTTGCCCTGGCCGAGCTGGTCGCCCTCGTACGTGTACCAGGCGCCGGCCTTGCGCACGAAGCCGTGCTCCACACCCATGTCGATCAGGCCGCCCTCACGGCTGATGCCCTGGCCGTAGAGGATGTCGAACTCGGCCTGCTTGAAGGGCGGGGCGACCTTGTTCTTGACGACCTTGCAGCGGGTGCGGTTGCCGACCGCCTCCGTGCCGTCCTTCAGGGTCTCGATGCGGCGGATGTCGATGCGCACGGAGGCGTAGAACTTCAGGGCCCGGCCACCGGTCGTGGTCTCCGGGGAGCCGAACATCACGCCGATCTTCTCGCGCAGCTGGTTGATGAAGATCGCGGTGGTCTTCGACTGGTTGAGCGCGCTGGTGATCTTGCGGAGGGCCTGGCTCATCAGTCGGGCCTGCAGACCCACGTGGCTGTCGCCCATCTCGCCCTCGATCTCCGCGCGCGGGACGAGCGCGGCGACGGAGTCGATGACGATGAGGTCGAGCGCGCCGGAGCGGACGAGCATGTCCACGATCTCCAGCGCCTGCTCGCCGTTGTCCGGCTGGGACAGGATCAGGTTGTCGATGTCGACGCCGAGCTTGCGCGCGTACTCGGGGTCGAGGGCGTGCTCCGCGTCCACGAAGGCGACCTGGCCGCCGGCCTTCTGCGCGTTCGCCACGGCGTGCAGGGTCAGGGTCGTCTTGCCGGAGGACTCCGGGCCGTAGATCTCGACGACGCGGCCGCGCGGCAGGCCGCCGACGCCGAGGGCGACGTCGAGCGCGGTCGACCCGGTCGGGATGACCTCGATGGGCTCCTTCGACCGCTCGCCCATGCGCATGACCGCGCCCTTGCCGAATTGCCGTTCAATCTGTGCGAGCGCGGCGTCGAGTGCCTTCTCGCGGTCGGTGCCTGCCATGGGTTCCACCCGATTTGCTTGAGTCGATCGCTTCACGCCAAAGACGCTAACGCCTGCCACTGACAATGCGCCTCGACGTCCGTCCGGCCTGTGGATAACCCAGGGACTTTTCCAGTCAAAACTGGGCGAAATCCCCTCGGTTGAACCCTGCCGGAGCTCCCATAAGAATGGATGTTCGATTTCCGTGTCAAGCGCACCACGCGGCACGGGAGGGTGCCGTCGGTGCGGCACCGGCGGGCCCCGTCCCACCTACTCCTGGCGGGGTACGGAGGGTGCCTCCGCCCGGACGACGACCGGCCGGGCCGCCGTCGCGAGGCTTGCCCCATGGATCCCTCCACGACGCCCGTGCGCCGCCCGCCGGCCCTGCCGGCGCGCGCCCGCGCCCTGCGCCCCGCCGAACGGCTGTGCCTGACGACCGGTCTTCTGCTCGTCCTGGCGGGCCTGGCACACCTGGTGGTGTTCGCGGTCGACGGCGGCCCGTGGTACGGACCCGTCTCCTGGCGCAAGCCGGTCACCTTCGGGCTGTCCTTCGGGGCGACGCTGCTCGCGGTCACCTGGGTCACGTCGTACGTGCGGCTCGGGGCGCGGACGCGCGCCCTGCTGCTCGGGGTGTTCGCCGCCGACTGCGTGGTCGAGGTCGGCGGCATCACTCTGCAGGCGTGGCGCGGGGTGCCCTCGCACCTGGACATGGAGACGCCCTTCGACACGGCGGTGTCGATGACGCTGGCGGCGGGCGGCGGGGTGCTCGTGGTGGTCCTGACCGTGTTCGCGGTCGCGTCCTTCCGGCACCGGCCGGCCGGGCCGGCGGGCATGGCGCTCGCGGTGCGCGCCGGGTTCGCCGTCCTGCTCGTCGCCCTGGTCTCCGGCGCCGCGATGATCGCGCGCGGTGTGGTGCTGACCCGCACCGGGCACCAGCAGGCGGCGTACCACTCGACGGCCCCGCTCAAGCCGCTGCACGGGGTGAGTCTGCACGCGGTCCTGGTACTGCCCGCGCTGGCCTGGCTGCTCTCCCGCACGTCCTGGAGCGAGCCGGTCCGGCGGTGGATCGTCACCGGCGCGGTCCTCGCCTACGCCGCGGCCGTCGCCGGTGCGGGCGTGTGGGCCGCCCTCGGGTACTGAGCCGCCCGCCGCGTCCTAAACGCCGGGCCGTTCTCCTGTGGACCCGTCCTCCGCCACCGCCGGTTCACGCCCGGCCTCGTCGGCCGCGGTCCGCTGCCGCGGCGCCGTCCACAGCCGACCCGCGCGGGCGAGCAGGCCGCCCGGTGCCGTTACACGTCTGCGGTGACCGTGGACCCGGGGATCGTCCGTGACCGCGTACCGCTTCACGTACGCCCCCAGGAACGCCTGGAGGGTGGCGACCGCGGGAATGGCGATCAGCGCGCCGACCGCACCGAGCAGGGCGGTGCCGGCGATGACCGACCCGAAGGCGACCGCGGGATGGATGTCGACGGTCTTCGCGGTCAGCTTGGGCTGGAGCATGTAGTTCTCGAACTGCTGGTAGATCACGACGAAGACCAGCACCCACAGCGCGTACCACGGGTCGACGGTGAACGCGATCAGCATCGGCAGCGCACCCGCGAGATAGGTGCCGATGGTGGGGATGAACTGCGAGACCAGCCCCACCCACACGCCCAGCACGGGCGCGTACGGCACGCCCAGGGCCTGCAGGAGGATGTAGTGGGCCACCCCGGAGACGAGCGCCATCAGACCGCGCGAGTACAGATAGCCGCCGGTCTTGTCGACGGCGATCTCCCACGCGCGCAGCACCTCGGTCTGGCGGGCCGGGGGCAGCACGGAGCAGACGGTGCGCCGCAGCCGGGGGCCGTCGGCGGCGAAGTAGAACGAGAACAGCCCGATCGTCAGCAGCTGGAACAGCCCGCCGAGCACCTGCGCGGAGACGTCGAGCACGCCCGCGGCGCTGTTCTGCGCGTATCTGCGCAGCCAGTCGGAGTGGAGCAGGCCCTCCTGCACGTCCACCCGTCTGAGCTCGGTGTGGAAGGTGGTGTTGATCCAGTTGATGACGGAGTCGAGGTAGTCGGGGAAGCCCTCGACCATCTTGATGATCTGGCCGGCGAGGATCGAGCCGAGCAGCGTGACGAACCCGGCCACGGCGATCGTCAGGCCCAGGAACACCAGGAAGGTGGCCAGTCCCCGGCGCATGCCGCGCGCGGCCATGCGGCTCACCGCGGGCTCGATGGCCAGGGCCAGGAAGAACGCGATCAGGACGTTGATCAGCAGCCCGGTCAGCTGGTGGAAGGCCCAGCTGCCGAACTGGAACGCGGCGACGAGACCGAGCGCGAGCACCATGGCCCGGGGCAGCCAGCGGGGCATGCGGGCGCCCGGCCCGACGGCGCCCTCGGCCGGGGACCGGGGCGGCGGCGTCGTACCGAACGGGGGTGCTTGCGGGGCCGTCTGCCCGGTCTCGTCAGTGGGTGCCACGGTGCAAGTCTCGCCCATGCCACCGACAACCGGGTACGGGTGCGGGGCCTCGCCGCCGGTCAGCGCCTCTCCCCCGGGACGTTCATGACCTGGCAGACCACGCGCCACACGTCCTTGGCCTCCCAGCCGGCCGCCAGCGCCTCGTGCACCGTGCGCCCGCCGAGCTCCGACATCACGTGGTCGCGCGCGAAGGTTTCGGCGTACCCCGTGCCGAAGTGCTCCGCCATCCGCTCCCAGAAGACCGTCAACCGCATGACCCCAGTATCCCGCCCCTGAGGGTGACCCCTGACCGGCTCCGCCTGCCGGAACCGCTTTCCGCCCTACGGTCTGACGCATGGCCGAGACAGGAGCTTCCGCACTCCCCCCGCCGCCCCGGGCGTCCTCCCCGCTGTTCCGCGCCGAGCACTTCGTGTGGCTGACCGCGCGCGTGCTGGAGCAGCGGCTGTTCGCACACCACTTCCTGAACGGCGCCGCGGACCCGGTGGAGACCGCGCTGGACGCCTACCGCAACGAGGACGGCGGGTACGGCCACGCGCTGGAGCCCGATCTGCGCGGCCCCGTCAGCCAGCCGCTGCACACCGCACGCGCGCTGCACGTGCTGGACTCCGTCGGGCGCTGCGGCGGACAGCGGGTGGAGCGCGTGTGCCGCTATCTGACCTCGGTGTCCAC
>NZ_BMVJ01000006.1:28515-28778 GCF_014650655.1 Streptomyces anandii JCM 4720 | reverse complement strand
CCCGGACGGTGCGCTGCCGGCCGTCCACCCCAGTCAGCGCGGCTATCCGGCGGCCCCCTTCGTGCCGGTCGTCGACGACCCGCCGAGCGACCTGCTGGCCACCGGCCCTGTGGTCGGGCTGCTGCACCGCAACGAGGTGTGGCACGCGTGGCTGTTCCGGGCGACGGACTACTGCTGGCAGCGGATCGAGTCCCTGGAGTCGTCCCACCCGTACGAGATCGAGGCCGCCGTCACCTTCCTGGACGCCGCGCCCGACCGCCCGC
>NZ_BMVJ01000006.1:14908-28261 GCF_014650655.1 Streptomyces anandii JCM 4720 | reverse complement strand
CCTGGACTTCCTGGCGGGGCGACAGCAGCAGGACGGAGGCTGGCCCGTCACATGGCGCCAGTGGGCCCCGGGCATCGCGCTGGAGGCTCGCCCCATGGTGACGATCGAGGCGCTGCGCACCCTCAGGGCCCACGGCCGGGCGATCGGCTGACCACGCGCCGATCGCAGGTCCCGCGCTCAGCCCCCCATGGCCCGCACGCCCGCCGTCACCAGCACGGCGGCCGCGACGACGAGCAGGAACGGCGCCCGCAGCACCAGTGCCACGGCGGCGGCGGCCAGCCCGGCCGCCCGGGCGTCCAGGACGAGCGCGTGTCCGTCGGCGAACGTCTGCTGCGCGGTGAGGGCGGCGAGCAGGGCGACGGGCAGCAGCGCCGCCAGCCGCTTCACCAGCGGCCGCTCCAGGGCGCCGGCGGGCACGAGCAGCCCGGCGAGCTTGACGGCGTAGCAGCCCAGGGCGGTCACCGCGACGGCGATCCAGATGTTCAACGGTCTTCCTCTCGTGCGTCACCGCGCATGTCACCGTGGGCGTCCTCGCGTACGTCGTCCGCGTCGCTCTGGGCGCGGTCGGCGCGGCGGCGGCCCTCCAGGTACAGCACGGCCGGGGCTGCCAGCGCGGCCGCCAGCACCGGCACGCCGGCCGGCAGCACGGGCAACAGGCCGAGCCCGAGGAGCACGGCGAGGGCGGCGACGGCCCGCTCGGTGGTGGTCTTCAGCATGGGCGCCAGCAGCGCGAGGAACACGGCGGGCCCGGCCGCGTCCAGACCCCACGCGTCGGTGTCCCCCAGCGCCTTGGCGCCCAGCGCGCCGAGGAATGTGGTGAGGTTCCACAGCACGTAGAGGCTCAGCCCGGTCACCGTGAAGCCGATGCGGGCGCTGCGGCGCGTGGGCTGGGCGAGCGTCACAGCGGTGGTCTCGTCGATGACCCACTGGGCGGCGAGCGGCCGTATCCCGCGCGGGAGGGCCAGCACCTGCGACAGGCGCAGCCCGTAGAAGGCGTTGCGCACGCCCAGGAAGAAGGCGCCCGCGGCCGCGGTGAACGGATTGCCCCCGGCCGCCAGCGCGCCGACGAGCGCGAACTGGGAGGCGCCGGTGAACACCAGGAGGCTGAGCACACAGGTCTGCGGCAGGGTCAGGCCGCCGCCCGCCGAGGTCACCCCGAAGGCGAACCCCGACAGTCCCACGGCGATGCCTACGCCGAGGGCGTCCCGGACGACGGCGGAGTCCGGCTTCCCGCCGTGGGCCGCCGCTCCGCCGGGTTCGTGGGCCGCTCCGCCGGCCCGTCCTGCTCCGCCGGTGTCTCCTCCGCCGGCGCGTATGTCTGCTCGCGCTGTCTGTTCTGCCACACCCCCGACGGTAGGAGGAGCCGCGGCCGGGCGTCTTGTACGTTCTTGCGCTCGCGCTGGTAGGCGCCCGGCGGCACGCCCACGATGCGGGAGAAGTGCCGGCTCAGGTGCGACTGGTCGGTGAAGCCCACGGCGGCGGCGGCCTCGGCGGGCACGGTGCCGGCGTCCAGCAGCCGCCTGGCCCGCCGCACCCGGGCATCGGTCAGCCAGGCGTGCGGCGGCATTCCGTAGGTGTCCCGGAAGGCCCTCAGCAGCGCGAACGGGCTCGCCCCGAGGTCGGCGGCGAGCCGCTCCAGGGACGGCGGCCCGTCCATGGTCTCCTCCAGGACGGCACGCGCGCGTGCCGCGATCCGGCTGCCCGCCGTGCGCACCTCGCGCTGCGGCAGCGGCCCGCCGTTCAGCCGCAGCAGCCGGGTCACCGCGACCCGCAGCAGGGTGTCGGCGGCCAGCGCGTTGCCCTCGTCTGCGGCCCGCAGCACCTGGTGCACGAGACGTGCGGCGTAGGGATCGTCCAGCACCGGGCTGACGAATCCGGGCGTCCCGTGCAGGCCCGTGGTCTCCGCGGCGATCTCGGCCACCAGTTCCGGCGCCGGGTACACCGCCCCGTACCGCCATCCCTCGGGCACGCCGGCCCGCCCGGTGTGGGGGGTGTCGGGGTTGACCAGGGCGAGCGCGCCCGGCCCCGCGTACTGGTCGGATCCGCTGTGGTGGAAGACCTCGAGGCCCTCGGCGATGGCGGCGATCACGAAGTGCTCGTGGGTGTGGCGCACGAACTCCTTGCGGACGTACCGGGCGCGCAGCAGGTCGACACCGGGCAGTTCCTCGTACCGCCAGTGCCGTGCACGCTCCACGCCGGTTCCCGCCATGGCTCAATTCTGCCGCCCGGAGCCGCGGCGCAACGACGCACCGGATGACCGACCGAATGAAAAGCGCAGGTCACAGCGCATTGTCAGTGCCCGGGTGCAGGATGGACGCATGGTCAGCGACGCACATGGGGCCCTCGGCGGCTTCTCCCCCGCGACCCGCGGCTGGTTCGCGGGGGCCTTCTCCGCGCCCACCGCCGCCCAGGCGGGCGCGTGGCGGGCCATCGGCGAGGGCTCGGACGTGCTGGTGGTGGCGCCCACCGGCTCGGGCAAGACGCTGGCCGCCTTCCTCGCCGCGCTCGACCAGCTCGCCTCGGCCCCGCCCCCGGCCGATCCCAGGAAGCGCTGCCGGGTCCTGTACGTCTCGCCGCTCAAGGCGCTCGCCGTGGACGTGGAGCGCAATCTGCGCAGCCCGCTCACCGGCATCCGTCAGGAGTCGGTCCGCCTCGGCCTGCCCGAGCCGGAGGTGAGGGTGGGCATCCGCTCCGGCGACACCCCGGCCGCCGAGCGCCGTGCCCTGTCCACACGCCCGCCGGACATCCTGATCACCACCCCCGAATCGCTGTTCCTGATGCTGACGTCGGCCACGCGCGACGCGCTGACCGGCGTGGAGACGGTGATCCTGGACGAGGTGCACGCGGTGGCGGGCACCAAGCGCGGCGCGCATCTGGCGCTGTCCCTGGAGCGCCTGGACGAGCTGCTGCCCAGGCCCGCCCGCCGCATCGGGCTGTCGGCGACCGTCCGTCCGGTCGACGAGATCGCCCGCTATCTCTCGCCGCGCCGCAAGGTGGAGATCGTCCAGCCGGAGTCGGGCAAGGAGTTCGACCTGTCGGTGGTCGTGCCGGTGGAGGACCTGGGTGAGCTCGGCGGCTCCCCGGTGGCCGACGGCAACGACGGCGCGGAGCGCCCCTCGATCTGGCCGCACGTCGAGGAGCGGATCACCGACCTGGTGCAGGCCCACCGCTCCACGATCGTGTTCGCCAACTCCCGCCGCCTGGCCGAGCGCCTGTGCAACCGGCTCAACGAGATCGCCTACGAGCGGGCGACCGGCGAGTCCCTGGACGAGCACCACTCGCCGGCCGAGCTGATGGGCGGCTCGGGCGCGGCGCACGGCGCGCCCCCGGTGATCGCCCGCGCCCACCACGGCTCGGTGTCCAAGGAGCAGCGCGCCCTGGTCGAGGAGGACCTCAAGGCGGGCCGGCTGCCCGCGGTGGTCGCCACCTCCAGCCTGGAGCTGGGCATCGACATGGGCGCCGTGGACCTGGTCGTGCAGGTGGAGTCCCCGCCGTCCGTGGCCTCCGGACTGCAGCGGGTCGGCCGTGCGGGACACCAGGTCGGCGCGGTCTCCACCGGCGTGGTCTTCCCCAAGTACCGCGGCGACCTCGTCCAGGCGGCGGTGGTCACCGAGCGGATGCGCTCGGGCGCCATCGAGTCCCTGAGGGTGCCCGCCAATCCGCTGGACGTCCTCGCACAGCAGCTCGTGGCCATGACGGCCATGGACACCTGGCAGGTCGACGACCTGCTCGCGGCGGTGCGGCGGGCAGCGCCGTTCGCGTCCCTGCCCGAGTCGGCGTTCACGGCCGTGCTCGACATGCTCGCCGGCCGCTATCCCTCCGACGCGTTCGCGGAGCTGCGCCCGCGCGTGGTGTGGGACCGCGTGACGGGCACGGTCACCGGCCGCCCGGGTGCGCAACGCCTCGCCGTCACCTCCGGGGGCACGATCCCCGACCGCGGCCTGTTCGGCGTCTTCCTCGCCGGCTCCGACCCCAAGAAGGGCGGCGGCCGGGTCGGCGAGCTGGACGAGGAGATGGTCTACGAGTCCCGGGTCGGCGACGTGTTCACACTGGGCACCAGCTCCTGGCGCATCGAGGACATCACGCGCGACCGCGTGCTGGTCTCGCCCGCGCCGGGCGTGCCGGGCCGGCTGCCGTTCTGGAAGGGCGACCAGCTGGGCCGCCCGCTGGAACTGGGCCGCGCGGTGGGCGCGTTCCTGCGCGAGGTCGGCTCCCTGCCGCAGGACGACGCGCGGCTCAGGCTCCTGGCGGCTGGCCTCGACGCGTGGGCCGCGGACAACGTCCTGTCGTACCTCGCGGAGCAGCGCGAGGCCTGCGGTCACATCCCCGACGACCGGACGATCGTCGTGGAGCGCTTCCGCGACGAGCTGGGCGACTGGCGGGTGGTGGTGCACTCCCCCTTCGGCGCCCAGGTGCACGCCCCGTGGGCGCTGGCGCTCGGCGCCCGCCTGTCCGAGCGGTACGGCATGGACGCGCAGGTGATGCACGCCGACGACGGCATCGTGCTGCGCCTGCCCGACGCCGACCTGATGAGCCTGGACCTGCTCGACCAGGAACCCGCGCGGGCCGGCTCGGAGTACGACGCCGAGCAGGCGCCCGTGGGCGCGGCGGACGTCGCCTTCGACAAGGGCGAGGTCGACCAGGTGGTCACCGACCAGGTCGGCGGCTCGGCCCTGTTCGCCTCCCGCTTCCGCGAGTGCGCCGCCCGCGCGCTGCTGCTGCCCCGCCGCAATCCGGGCAAGCGCACCCCGCTGTGGCAACAGCGCCAGCGTGCGGCACAACTGCTCCAGGTGGCGAGCGAGTTCGGCTCGTTCCCGATCGTCCTGGAGGCGATCCGCGAGTGCTTGCAGGACGTCTTCGACGTGCCCGGCCTGGTCGAGCTGATGGGCGACATCGAGTCCCGCAAGGTGCGCCTGGTCGAGGTCACCACCCCCGAGCCGTCGCCCTTCGCGCGCTCGCTCCTCTTCGGGTACGTAGCGCAGTTCCTGTACGAGGGCGACTCCCCCCTCGCCGAGCGGCGGGCCGCCGCCCTGTCCCTGGACTCGCGGCTGCTGGCCGAGCTGCTGGGCCAGGCGGAGCTGCGCGAGCTGCTGGACGCCGAGGTGCTGCTCGAGCTGGAGCGGGAGTTGCAGTGGCTGACCGAGGACCGCCGCGTCAAGGACGTAGAAGGCGTCGCCGACGTGCTGCGGCTGCTCGGCCCGCTCACCGGCGCGGAGCTGGCCGAGCGGGGCGCCGAGCCCGGCTGGGCGGAGGAACTGGCCCGGGCGCGCCGGGCCATCCGGGTGCGCATCGCCGGCGCCGACCACTGGGCCGCGATCGAGGACGCGGGCCGGCTGCGCGACGCCCTGGGCACCGCCCTGCCGGTAGGCGTCCCGGAGGCCTTCACCGAGCCGGTGAAGGACCCGCTGGGCGACCTCCTCGCCCGCTACGCCCGCACACACGGCCCGTTCACGTCGGCCACGGCAGCGGCCCGGTTCGGCCTGGGCGTGGCGGTCACCGACGGCGCGCTGCAACGGCTCGCCGCGAGCGGGCGGGTCGTGCAGGGCGAGTTCCACCCGGCGGGCATCGGCCAGGAGTGGTGCGACGCGGCGGTGCTGCGCCGGCTGCGCCGCCGCTCGCTGGCCGCGCTGCGGCACGAGCTGGAGCCGGTGCCGCCGCCCGCGCTCGCCCAGTTCCTGCCCCAGTGGCAGCACATCGGCAAGGGACACGGTCTGCGCGGCATCGACGGACTGGTGCGCGCCGTCGAGCAGTTGCAGGGCGCGGCGGTGCCCGCGTCGGCCCTGGAGAAGCTGGTCCTGCCGTCCCGCGTGGCCGACTACACCGCGTCGATGCTGGACGAACTCACCTCGGCCGGTGAGGTGGTGTGGGCGGGCGCGGGCGCCCTGCCCGGCAAGGACGGCTGGGTCTCCCTGTATCTGGCGGACGCGGCGCCGGTGCTGCTGCCGCCCCCGCACCCGCTCGAGCCGACGGCCCTCCATCAGTCGGTCCTCGACGCGCTGTCCGGCGGTTACGGCCTGTTCTTCCGCCAGATCGCCGACCAGGTACGGGCGACCACGCACCCGGAGGCCACCGACCCCCAACTCGCCGACGCCGTCTGGGACCTGGCCTGGTCCGGCCGGCTCACCAACGACACGCTGGCCCCGATGCGTTCCCTGCTGGGCTCGGGCCGCACGGCGGGCTCCACGGCCCACCGGGCCAAGAGGGCGGTCCCGCGCGGGCGTTACGGTTCGCTGACGGCCGCCGCGCGCACCGCCTCCCGCAACGGGCCGCCGACGGTCGCCGGACGCTGGTCCCTGCTGCCCGGCCGCGAGGCGGACCCCACCGTGCGCGCCCACGCGCTCGCCCGCACGCTGCTCGACCGGCACGGCGTCGTCACCAGGGGCGCGGTGGCGGCGGAGGGGGTGGAGGGCGGCTTCTCGGCGGTGTACCGGATCCTGTCCGCCTTCGAGGAGAGCGGCCAGGCCCGGCGAGGTTATGTGGTGGAGGGCCTGGGGGCCGCCCAGTTCGCCATGGACGGGGCGGTCGACCGTCTGCGAGCGGTGGCGAACGCCCGCGAGCGGGGCGAAGGGCTGCCGCCCGGTGCGGGCTCCGGCGCGGGCTTCGGAGGCGTGGACCCGGCCGGCCCGGGCGGCGCCGGCCGCCCGGGCGGTTTCGGGGCACCCGACGGTGCTCCGCCTCCGGCGGACGGGTTCGCTTTCCCCGACCTGGGCGGGGACTTCGACTGGCTCGACGCCGGCGGTCCCGCCCCGGGTGACTACGTCTCCCCGCGCGACTTCGCCGCGCCCGGCCAGGGCGGTCCACGCGGGGGCAGGCAGGCTCCGCCGTACGGGTCGGGCGCCGGCCCGGCCTTCGGCGACCGCCGTGGACGTACCCCTGCCGCCGACGCACGGGCGGTGGTGCTCGCCGCCGCCGACCCCGCCAACGCCTACGGCGCGGCGCTGCCGTGGCCCGAGCCCCCGACCGGCGCCGGGCACAAGCCGGGGCGGAAGGCGGGCTCCCTGGTGGTGCTCGTGGACGGTGAGCTGACGCTCTACATGGAGCGCGGCGGCAAGACCCTGCTGGCCTGGCCCGCCGGTCCCGAGGGCGCGGCCGCCGACGACCCGCGGCTGAGATCCGCCGCCGAGGCGCTCGCCGGGGCTGCCCGGGCGGGCTCCCTCGGCACGGTCACGGTGGAGCGCGTCAACGGCGTCCAGGCTCTGACCTCCCCCATAGGCACTCTCCTGGAAGGAGCGGGCTTCATCGCGACCCCACGCGGCCTACGCCTCCGCGCCTGAAGCCCCGGCCGGCTCGGGCCGAAACCCGGCAGGGCCGGGTCGGCACGGGCAGGCCGGGCGCGGCGGGCAGAGCCGGGCCCGCGGTCCGCGCCGACCCCGCGGCCGCAAAGCCGAGTCCACCGGGCCGGCCGAGCCCACCCGCCCGGCAGGGCCCGGTCCACATGGCAGGCCGACCCCGCCGAGCATGGCCAGGTCCGCCGGGCAACGTTCCGGAGTCCGCCACCGCCGGGCCCGGGGGTCCACGCCGGCCCCGCGGCCATCGTCCGCACGGCTGCCCGCGCCGGCCCCGCCGCGTTCCTCGGTGGGGGCGTGTCACCCTTGAGTCATGCCCGAAGGCGACACGGTCTGGCAGGCCGCGAGGCGGTTGCACGGCGCCCTCGCGGGCAAGGTGCTGACCCGGAGCGACTTCCGGGTGCCGAAGTACGCCACGGTCGACCTCAGTGGCCGTACCGTCCTGAACACCGTCTCCCGCGGCAAGCACCTGCTCACCCGTGTCGAGGGCGGCCTGACGCTCCACACCCACCTGCGGATGGAGGGCGCCTGGAAGGTCTACGGCACCGGCGAACGCTGGAAGGGCGGCCCCGCCCACCAGATCCGTGTCGTGCTCGCCAACGCGGACCGTTCCGCCGTCGGCTACCGCCTCCCGGTGCTCGAACTGCTCCGCACGCCGGACGAGGACCGGGTCGTGAGCCACCTCGGCCCCGATCTCCTGGGCCCCGACTGGGACCCCGAGGCCGCCCTGGCCAACCTCCTGGCCGACCCCGCCCGCGAGCTCGGCGAGGCCCTGCTCGACCAGCGCAACCTCGCCGGAATCGGCAACGTGTACAAGAGCGAGCTGTGCTTCCTGCTCGGTGTGACCCCGTGGCTGCCCGTGGGCGCGCTCCCCTCCGACCGCGCCGCCAGGCTGCCCGGGCTCGCCAAGCGGCTTCTGGAGGCCAACCGGGACCGCCCGGTCCGCCGGACCACCGGCCTGCGCGGCCACGACCTCTTCGTCTACGGCCGCGCGCCCCGCCCCTGTCTGCGCTGCGGCACCTCCGTCCGCGTGGCCGACCAGGGTGACGGCTCCCAGGAGCGCCCGACGTACTGGTGCCCCACCTGCCAGGCCGGCCCCGCGCCCGCGCCGGGCTCCCCGCAGAGATGGCGGGAGCGCTATTACCGTACGTCTAATTGACGATCCGTCAGAAAGCCTCGTACGGTCCCTGTATGCCCGTCAAGGCGTACGACCTCACCGGACGCACCGCTTTCGTCACCGGCGCCGCAGGGGGCATCGGCCGGGCCACCGCCGTCCTGCTCGCCGAGGCAGGGGCCACCGTGCACTGCGCCGACCTCGACGCGCGGGGGCTGCACGAGACGGCCGCCCTCGCCGAGACATTCGGCGGCACCGCGCTCGCCCATCCCCTGGACGTGACCGACCGGGCGCGGCTCAGGCTCGCCGTCGAGTCGTGCGGGCAACTGGACGTGATGGCGGCGATCGCCGGGATCATGCACAGCAGCCCGGTCATGGAGACCAGCGACGAGGATCTCGACCGGGTGCTGAACGTCAACTTCAAGGGCGTACTGCACGCTTGCCGGGAGGCGGCCCGGCTGATGCTCGCCCACGGCACCAGGGGCAGCATCGTCACCATGGCCTCGGGCGCCGTGGACACGGGCGCGGCCGGGCTGCTCTGCTACGGCGCGGCCAAGGCGGCCGTGGTGCAGCTGACGAGGACGCTGGCGACCGAGATGGGTCCGCACGGCATCCGCGTCAACGCCGTCGCGCCGGGCTGGATCCGCACACCGATGACCGACCGGCACGACGCCGGGGAACAGACACACACCGAGGCGTTGATGGCGCGGATGGCACCACTGGGCCGGGTCGGCGAGGCCGACGACGTCGCCCACGCCGTGCTGTACCTCGCCTCCGACGCGTCGTCCTTCACGACGGGTCAGATCCTCCGTCCGAACGGCGGTGTCGCGATGCCCTGGTAGCCCCGAACGGCCAGCCGCCGGAGTCCGGGGAGAGGGCCTCGCCTGCCCCACCGGAGCCCCCGTAGGGCCAGCCCCCGGACTCGTCCAGGCGGACCGGGTCCGACGGGACGGACGGCTCCACCGGCCCCACCGGCCTGCCGGACGGATCCACCGGCTCGGGCGTACGGCCCGGCTCCACCGGCTCGGACGGCAGGACCGATCCAGACCGCTCCACCGGCTCGGACACGACCGGCTCGGACGGCACGACCGGCTCCGGCCGCTCGGACGATGGTGGCGGCGACTCCACCGGGGACCGCTTCCCGGACCGGTCCTCCCTCGCGACAGCCTCGGGCACGCAGTGCACGGGCAGCAGGCTCAGCCCCCAGCCACCGGCCGCGACGGCCCCCTCCAGCAGTCCGGCGTCGTCCGACAGCACCAGGCGCAGCACCGCCCACCACCACACCGCGCCCAGCCCCAGGGCCAGCCCCCAGCGCATCGCAGGCCCCGCCGTCGTACCCACGCGCCCACCTCCAGCCCGAAAAGCTAGCCCGAAGCCCGGAACGCCGTCCTCGCCCACGGGAGGGCGCACCGGAGCACGCACAGGCGCACCCGGCCTCCACCATCACCGCCCCGCCCGGGGGCGGCAAACGCGGGGCAGCTCAAAGGCCCCGGCCGCGCTCCTCCGGTTTCCCGGAAGAAGCCCCGGCCGGGGCCTTTCGACGTATGCGTCAGCTCACGCGCACGCGTGACAGATCACGCGGCGACCACGTCCACAGCTTCGGCGGGCGCCTTGATGGTCACCCGTTCCGGTGGCACACCGGTCACCGACACGGAACCCAGCATCGGGCGAACCGGCGTGGGGACGGAATCGGTGGCCGCAGCAGACTGGGCCAGCTCGGCGAGGGCGAGCTCGTCGCTCACTTCCCGCATGAGCTCGGACATCCGTACGTCCAGCGCGTCGCAGATCGCGGAGAGCAGCTCGGAGGAAGCCTCCTTCTGCCCCCGCTCCACCTCGGAGAGATAGCCGAGCGAGACTCGGGCGGACGAGGAGACTTCGCGCAGAGTACGGCCCTGGCGTTGGCGCTGCCGACGCAGCACGTCACCCAGCAGGCGACGGAGCAGAATCATCGGTGGCTCCCTCCTCGGACCGCGTAGCCGCATCCTTCACGCCCCACCGTACCGCCTCGCGCCGCGGCCGTGCGGGGAGCGATGTCGTGTTCACTCTGGGCTGCAAACATCAAAACCCCCCGTTCCGTTCCGTATCCTGTGCCCGCTCATTCCCGGTCTGTTCGCCCGCAATCCGCTCCAGAAGCAGTGCGAGTACGCTCCGTACACTCTCCATACGAATTTCCGCCCGGCCGCCGTTCAACCGCAGCGCCACCGTTTTCCGGCCGGGGGCGGCGCCGGGCTCCGTCGTGGGACGCCCGTCCACGGCCACGAAGACCGTGCCGACGGGCTGTCCGTCCTGGGGGTCGGGGCCGGCGACCCCGGTGGTCGCGATGCCCCAGTCGGCGCCCAGGGCCTTGCGTACCCCGGCCGCCATCTCGGCCGCGACCTGCGGATCCACCGCTCCCCGCTCGGCCAGCAGGGTGGCGTCCACTCCCAGCAGCTGGTGCTTGAGCTCGGTGGCGTAGGCGGTGACCGAGCCCCGGAAGACCTTGGAGGCCCCGGGTACCGAGGTGATCTCCGCGGCGACCAGTCCGCCGGTCAGCGACTCGGCCACGGCGACCGTCTCGCCCCTCACCGTGAGTAGCGCCACGACCTCGGCGGCCGAGGAGCTCGGCGAACTCGGTGAACTCACCCCTGCGACTCCTCCAACGCCGCGCGGCGCTCGGCGATTCCCCGCCTGCGCAGCACGATGGCCTGTCTCACATAGTCGAGCCCGGTCACCACGGTCAGGACGACGGCCACGGCCATCACCCAGAACCGCAGGGTGGCGAGCCAGCCCGTCAGCGCCAGGACGTACATCCCGACGGCCACGCCCTGGGTGAGGGTCTTGAGCTTGCCGCCGCGGCTCGCGGGGATCACGCCGTAGCGGATGACCAGGAAACGCAGGAGGGTGATCCCCAGTTCCCGGCCGAGGATCACGGCGGTCACCCACCAGGGCAGGTCGCCGAGGCCGGAGAGACAGATCAGCGCCGCGCCCATGATCGCCTTGTCGGCGATGGGGTCGGCGATCTTCCCGAAGTCGGTGACGAGGTTGTAGGTACGCGCGAGGTGACCGTCGAACAGGTCGGTGATCATGGCGATGGCGAAGGCCGCCCAGGCGAGCGAGCGCCACGCCGGGTCGTATCCGCCGTCGGCCAGCATCAGCGCGACGAAGCCGGGCACCAGCAGCAGCCGGAGCATGGTCAGCAAATTGGCCACGTTCCACACGCTGGCCTGGTTGACGGCCGCCGCCGCGATCTTCCCGCCGCGAGCCGTCCCCGCAGAACCCGAACCACCAGAACCGCCGGTACCGGCTGATACCCCGCCGGCCCCGGAACCGCCCGAGGCACGCGCGGCACCGGAAGCCGCCGCCACACCGGAACCCTCGCCACCGCCGGAAACCCCGGGACCGCCCGGTACACCGGAAACCTCGCCGGCTCCGGAAGCCCCCGGCCCGCCGGAAACCCCGCCGGTGCCGGAAGTGCCCGGATCGCCCTCGGCGCCCGGCGCCCCGCCCGTGCCGCCGCCGCCCGGGACCGGCCCCGCGGCCGCCCCCTGCGCGCCGGAGGAGCCGCCCGCGGATGCCGGGACTCCGGTCATCTGGCTGCCTCCTCAAGCCCTGCGAGCGAGTCCGGGAGCGGCTCGGCCACCAGGTCGACGCCCTCCGTACCGACCACCTTCGCCTCGACGATACGGCCGGGGGCCAGGCCCTCGCCGCTCGTCAGCAGCACCTGGCCGTCCGTCTCCGGCGCCTGGTGGGCGGCCCGGCCCAGGGCGCCCTCCTCGGCGTCCACGGACTCCACCAGCACGCGCACGGTCTCGCCGACGCGCTCCTCGGCCCGCTGGGAGACGAGTTCCTCGGCGAGCCGGGAGACCCGGGCGAGCCGCTCGGCGACGACGTCCTCGTCCAGCTTGCCGTCGTACGTCGCCGCTTCGGTGCCCTCCTCGTCGGAGTAGCCGAAGACGCCGATGGCGTCCAGCCGGGCGGCGTTCAGGAACCGCTCCAGCTCGGCCAGGTCGGCCTCGGACTCACCGGGGAAGCCGACGATGAAGTTGGAGCGCACGCCGGCCTCGGGCGCCTTGGAGCGGATGGTGTCCAGCAGCTCCAGGAAGCGGTCGGTGTCGCCGAAGCGGCGCATGGCGCGCAGCACGCCGGGCGCGGAGTGCTGGAAGGAGAGGTCGAAGTAGGGCGCGACCTTCGGGGTGGAGGTGAGGACGTCGATGAGTCCGGGTCGCATCTCGGCCGGCTGGAGGTAGCTGACGCGGACCCGCTCGAGGCCGTCGACCTCGGCGAGCTCGGGCAGCAGGGACTCCAGCAGGCGGATGTCGCCCAGATCCTTGCCGTAGGAGGTGTTGTTCTCGGAGACCAGCATGATCTCCTTGACGCCCTGCCCGGCCAGCCAGCGCGTCTCGTTCAGCACGTCGCTCGGACGACGGGAGATGAAGGAGCCGCGGAAGGAGGGGATGGCGCAGAAGGAGCAGCGCCGGTCGCAGCCGGAGGCGAGCTTGACCGAGGCGACCGGGGAGCCGTCCAGGCGGCGGCGCAGGGGCGCGCGCGGCCCGGAGGCGGGGGCGACGCCCTCGGGGAGGTCGGTGGGGCCGTGCCCGGGGATGGCGACCTCGGCGCCGGCGTCCTGGCGCTGGGCCGGGCTGATCGGGAGCAGCTTGCGGCGGTCGCGCGGGGTGTGCGCGGCGTGGATGCCGCCGCTCAGGATGGTCTGCAGGCGGTCGGAGATGTCGGCGTAGTCGTCGAAGCCGAGCACGCCGTCGGCCTCCGGGAGGGCCTCGGCGAGCTCCTTTCCGTATCGCTCGGCCATGCAGCCGACCGCGACCACGGCCTGGGTTCTGCCGTGGTCCTTGAGGTCGTTGGCCTCGAGGAGGGCGTCGACGGAGTCCTTCTTGGCGGCTTCGACGAAGCCACAGGTGTTGACCACGGCGACGTCCGCGTCCGCGGCGTCCTCCACGAGCTGCCAGCCGTCCGCCT
>NZ_BMVJ01000006.1:1599-14880 GCF_014650655.1 Streptomyces anandii JCM 4720 | reverse complement strand
CCAAACGGCCTGCGAGCTCCTCCGAGTCCACCTCGTTACGGGCGCAGCCGAGAGTGACGAGTGCGACGGTACGGCGTTCAGGCATGGGCTCAAGACTACTTTGTCTCTGTGACACCCCATGTCGAAGGGGTTGGCCGATTCCCGGCCAACCCCTGGTCGCGTGCCTGCTCGGGGGCCTATCCGACCTGCGGGTCGCCCTTGGTGTACGTGAGGCGTTCCACGGCACCCGGCTGGAACTGGTCCTCGATCTTCTTGCCGTTGACGTAGAGCTGGATGGCTCCGGCGTCACCGAGGATGAGGTTGATCTTGGCGCTGTCCTGGAAGGTCTTGGACTCGCCCTTCTTGAGCAGCCCGTCGAAGAGCATCCGGCCGTTGTGGTCCTTGGCGGAGATCCAGCTGCGTCCGTTCGCGGCGCTGACCTGGACGGTCACCTTGTCCTGGGGCGCGGCCGCGATGGCGCTGTCGGAGGGCGCGGGCTTCTGGTCGGCGGGCTTGCTGCTCTTGGGCGTGGGCTTGGCGGGGGCGCTGGTGGTGGCCGTGGAGCCCTCGGCGACCTGGGTCTTGCCGTCGCCGTCGCCGCCGCCCTTGAAAGCGGTGAAGCCGACGAAGCCGACGACCACCACGATCGCGGCGACCATGGCGGCGGTCCAGTTGGGTCCGCGCCGCTCGGGGCGGATGCGTTCCGCCTCGAACAGGGGGGCGGCGGGGGTGGGGGCGGGGCGGCCGCCGTGCGCGGCGTCGTACTGCGCGAGCAGCGGGGCGGGGTCGACGTGCACTGCCTTGGCGAGGGTCCTGATGTGCCCGCGGGCGTAGACGTCGCCGCCGCAGGGGGCGAAGTTGTCGGCCTCGATGGCGTGCACGATGGCGATGCGGACCCGGGTGGCGGTGCTGACGTCGTCGACGGTCAGCCCGGCGGCGATCCGCGCCTGGCGCAGGGCGGTGCCGACGGAGGGGCGGGCTTCCTCGGATACGTCGGATACGTCTTCGAACGGACGCTCGTCTTCAGGGGAGTTGCCGATGGACACGGGGGCGCCTTTCGAGCGTGTAGCCGCCTGTGCTGGACATTCAGTCTAGGGGGGTGCCAAAGGGTGGAGCGACCCGGCGGTAGGACTTTGTACGCCATCGGAATGGCCGGACAATCCGATGGTGGGACAGGTGCGGAGCCCATGGCGGGACGCGCACCGTTCCTCTCGCTCAACTTGACGTACGTCCAAGGGGAACGGTTGCCCGCCGCTCGCTAACGGGTGGATCACGGTGCGCCCGTCCGCCGGCGGCGACCGCCTCCGTTCGGACACCACGTCCTGTTGCTGCTACCCCTCGTACCCGGCGGGCATCCCTGCCGGATTCGGCTATCCCTCCGACTCGCCCCGGATGACGGCCAGCACGCCGTCCAGCTCGTCGGGCTTCACCAGCACGTCGCGCGCCTTGGAGCCCTCGCTGGGACCGACGATGTTCCGCGACTCCATGAGGTCCATGAGCCGGCCGGCCTTGGCGAAGCCCACGCGCAGCTTGCGCTGGAGCATGGACGTCGAGCCGAACTGCGTGGAGACGACCAGCTCGGCCGCCTGGCACAGCAGGTCGAGGTCGTCGCCGATGTCCTCGTCGATCTCCTTCTTCTGCTTGCTGCCCACGGTGACGTCGTCGCGGAAGACCGGCGCCATCTGGTCCTTGCAGTGCCGGACGACCGCCGCGACCTCCTCCTCGGTCACGAAGGCGCCCTGCATACGGGTCGGCTTGCTGGCCCCCATCGGCAGGAACAGCCCGTCGCCCTTGCCGATCAGCTTCTCGGCACCCGGCTGGTCGAGGATGACGCGGCTGTCGGCGAGCGAGGAGGTGGCGAACGCCAGCCGGGAGGGCACGTTGGCCTTGATCAGACCGGTGACGACGTCGACCGAGGGCCGCTGCGTGGCGAGCACCAGGTGGATGCCGGCCGCGCGGGCGAGCTGGGTGATGCGCACGATCGCGTCCTCGACGTCGCGCGGCGCGACCATCATCAGGTCGGCGAGCTCGTCCACGATCACCAGCAGGTACGGGTAGGGCTGCAGCTCGCGCTCGCTGCCCTCGGGCGCCTTCACCTTGCCGTTCCGGACGGCCTCGTTGAAGTCGTCGATGTGCCGGAAGCCGTAGGCGGCCAGGTCGTCGTAGCGCAGGTCCATCTCGCGCACGACCCACTGCAGCGCCTCGGCGGCCCGCTTGGGGTTGGTGATGATCGGTGTGATCAGGTGCGGGATGCCCTCGTACGCGGTCAGCTCCACGCGCTTGGGGTCGACGAGCACCATGCGCACGTCCTCGGGGGTCGCCCGCATCATGATCGAGGTGATCAGGCAGTTGATGCAGGACGACTTGCCGGAGCCGGTGGCGCCGGCGACCAGGACGTGCGGCATCTTCGCGATGTTGGCCATCACATAGCCGCCCTCGACGTCCTTGCCGAGCGCGACCAGCATCGGGTGGTCGTCCTCGGCCGCGTCCGCGAGGCGCAGCACGTCGCCGAGGTTGACCATCTCCCGGTCGGTGTTGGGGATCTCGATGCCGACCGCGGACTTGCCGGGGATCGGGCTGATGATCCGCACGTCGGGGCTCGCGACGGCGTAGGCGATGTTCTTGGTGAGCGCGGTGATCCGCTCGACCTTGACGGCGGGGCCGAGTTCGACCTCGTAGCGCGTGACCGTCGGCCCGCGCGTGAAGCCGGTGACCCGGGCGTCGACCTTGAACTCGGTGAAGACGTTGGTGAGCGAGTCGACGATGGCGTCGTTGGCGGCGCTGCGCGCCTTGCCGGGGCCGCCCCGCTCGAGCAGGTCGAGGGAGGGCAGCGAGTAGGTGATGTCGCCGGAGAGCTGGAGCTGTTCGGCGCGCGGCGGCAGGTCGCGGGTCTCGGGCGGCGGGGTCTTGGTGAGGTCGGGGACCCCGGCGGGCTGGTCCGCCCGGGGGCGGCCGGCCGGCGCGTCCGTCTTCGTCCGGGCGGCCGGGCTGTCCTGGCCGGGGCGTGCCGGGGGGCTCTCCCGGCCGGGACGGGCGGCCGGTACGGGGGTCGGGCTGGTGCGCTCCCGGTCGCCGGTGGCGACGCCCTGGGTGAGGTCGGCGACGATCGGCGAGGGCGGCATGCCGTGCAGCACCGCGCCGTCGAGCGCGGCGGCGGCAGCGGCCGCCACGTCCACGGCGTCCGGCTGCCGCTCCATGTCGGGCTGCGGCACGGCGGAGCGCCGGGGCCGGCCGCGGCGCCTGGACAGGGCCTCCTGCTCGGCGGCCTCGGGGTCGTGGTCCTTGCCGGCGCCGCCGCGGCGCCCGCGCGGGCGGGCGGGCAGCGCCTCGCGCCACTGGTCGTCGTAGCGCTCGTCGTCCTCGGTGTAATCGGCGGGCTCGTCGTCCTTCGGGTCGGGCAGCAGGCCGAGCCTGACGCCGAGCAGCCTGAGCCGCTGCGGGATGGCGTTGACCGGGGTGGCGGTGACGACCAGCAGCCCGAACACCGTCAGCAGTACCAGCAGCGGTACGGCGAGGACCTCCCCCATGGCGTACGTCAGCGGGGTCGCCGCGCCCCAGCCGATGAGGCCGCCGGCGTCCCTTATGGCCTGCATGCCGTCGCTGCGCGCGGGCGAGCCGCAGGCGATGTGGACCTGTCCGAGCACGCCGATGACGAGCGCGGAAAGGCCGATGACGATGCGTCCGTTGGCCTCGGGCTTCTCCGGGTGGCGGATGAAGCGCACGGCGATGACCGCGAGGAGGATCGGCACGAGCAGGTCCAGCCGGCCGAAGGCGCCGGTCACCAGGATCTCGACCAGGTCGCCGACCGGGCCGCGCAGATCGGCCCAGGTGCCGGCGGCGACGATCAGGGCGACGGCGAGCAGCAGCAGGGCGACGCCGTCCTTGCGGTGGGCGGGGTCGAGGTTCTTGGCGCCCTGTCCTATGCCGCGGAACACGGCGCCGACGGCGTGGGCGAGGCCGAGCCAGAGGGCGCGCACGAGCCGGTACACGCCCCCGGTGGGGTTCGGCGCGGGTCTGGGCACGGGCCTGCTCGCCGCGGCCTTCCTGGCGGGCGCCTTCTTGGCGGGTGCCTTTTTCGCAGCGGCCTTCTTCGCCGGAGCCTTCGCCGGAGCGGCCGCCTTCTTCGCGGGCTGCTTCTTGGCTGCGGAGGGACGTGAGGCCATAGGTGTGAGGTTACCGGTGGAGACGACAGCGGACACGTGTGCCCACGGCTTCACCCGTTCGTGTCGTGCCTGCGGTGGCGGTGAACTGACGCGACCTCACCGGGGGCCGGGCGTCGGCCGGTCGCCTCGTGCGCGCGCCCGGCGCCCGGGGCGCCGGGCGTCAACTCCCTTGGCTCAGCTCTGGGAAGGCACCGAGGAGGTGCTGCCGGTGCCCGGCTCGAGCGCGTCCAGCGCACGCCGCAGACCCGTCAGCTTCCGCTCCAGGTGGGCCGCCGTGGCGACCGCGGCCGCGTCCGCCGAATCGTCGTCCAACTGCTTGGAGAGGGCCTCGGCCTGCTCCTCGACGGCTGCCAGGCGCGCGGACAGCTCGGCGAGCAGACCCACCGACTCCTTGCCCTCGGCCACGCCGCCCTTGCCGCCGCCCTCCAGCTGGAGCCGCAGCAGGGACGCCTGCTCCTTCAGCTGGCAGTTCTTCATGTACAGATCGACGAAGACGGAGACCTTGGCGCGCAGCACCCAGGGATCGAACGGCTTGGAGATGTAGTCGACCGCGCCGGCCGCGTAACCCCGGAAGGTGTGGTGCGGGCCGTGGTTGATCGCGGTGAGGAAGATGATCGGGATGTCCCGGGTGCGCTCGCGCCGCTTGATGTGCGCGGCGGTCTCGAAACCGTCCATGCCCGGCATCTGGACGTCCAGCAGAATGACCGCGAAGTCGTCCGTGAGCAGCGCCTTGAGCGCCTCCTCCCCGGACGATGCCCGCACCAGCGTCTGATCGAGCGCGGAGAGGATGGCCTCCAGCGCCAGCAGATTCTCCGGCCGGTCATCGACCAGGAGGATCTTGGCCTTCTGCACCATGGCCCGCCCTCCTCGCCCCGGCTTGGGGCCACCCCTGTCCGCAGGAACCGGGAGGGCACCGGCGGGTGCCGCCCCGGCGGACGGCTCCCTTGCGCCGTCCGTCCTTGTGCCGGTCATCGTAGCCGCACCCCGCCTGTCGCCACACCCTGTCACCGCGATGTCACTGTGCACGTAGCAGAAACGCGGCGGGAGACCAGAAGGTTCCCCGAATCCCGCACTTCTACACAGCTTCGCACACCCTGAGTCAGCGGCTTCGGGGGCGGCCCCGCGACGCCGGGCGGGGCGGCCGCCGTCACTGCTCCCGCATCCACTGCTCCATCACGGCCAGCAGGTGATCGGGGTCGACCGGCTTGGTCACGTAGTCCGAGGCGCCCGACTCGATCGCCTTCTCCCGGTCGCCCTTCATGGCCTTGGCGGTCAGCGCGATGATCGGCAGTCCGGCGAACTGGGGCATCCGCCGGATCGCCGTCGTGGTCGCGTAACCGTCCATCTCGGGCATCATGATGTCCATCAGCACCACCGCCACGTCGTCGTGCTGCTCCAGGACCTCGATGCCTTCCCGGCCGTTCTCCGCGTACAGCACCGACAGGCCGTGCTGCTCCAGAACACTGGTCAGCGCGAAGACGTTGCGGATGTCGTCGTCGACGATGAGCACCTTCTCGCCCCCGAACCGGACGTCCCGGTGCCCCTGCTGTGCCGTGTCCGCCTCGTCCGCCGTCCACTGCTCCTGCCCTGCCCGGCCCGGCTGCGCGGGCCGCTGCTCGGCGGAGGACGCGAGCGGGGCGGAGGACGCGGACGGCAGGGCCCTGCGGCGGCGCCGGAAGAGCGCGGCGGCCCCGTTCTGGGTCTCCTGGTACGACTTCACCTCGGCCGGCGTCTCGATCCGGCCGGAGGTCAGCTCCGGCAGGTCCGGCTCGTGGGCCACCAGTTCGTCGGCGTCCAGGACGGAGCCCGACTGCTGGTAGCCGTGCGGGGGCAGCTCACCGGGGTGCAGCGGCAGATACAGCGTGAACGTCGAACCGCGGCCCGGCTCGCTCTGCGCGTGGATCTCGCCGCCGAGGAGCTGCGCGATCTCCCGCGAGATGGACAGCCCGAGCCCCGTACCGCCGTACTTGCGGCTGGTGGTGCCGTCCGCCTGCTTGAACGCCTCGAAGATCACCCGCATCTTGCTGGCCGCGATGCCGATGCCGGTGTCCGTGACCGAGAACGCGATCAGCTCCGCGTCCGGGTCGGTCAGCGAGCCGGCCTCCAGCAACTGCTCGCGGATCACCTGGGGAACGTCGTCCCGCGCGGGACGGATGACCAGCTCCACCGAGCCGGAGTCGGTGAACTTCACCGCGTTGGACAGCAGGTTGCGCAGCACCTGCAGCAGCCGCTGCTCGTCGGTGTGCAGGGTGGCCGGCAGCTCGGGCGAGACCCGCACCGACAGGTCCAGGCCCTTCTCGGCGGTCAGAGGCCGGAAGGTGGCCTCCACGTAGTCGATCAGCTGCACGAGGGCGATGCGCGTCGGGGAGACGTCCATCTTGCCCGCCTCGACCTTCGACAGGTCCAGGATGTCGTTGATCAGCTGGAGCAGGTCGGAGCCCGCGCCGTGGATCGTCTCGGCGAACTCCACCTGCTTCGGGGAGAGGTTCCCCTCGGCGTTGTCGGCGAGCAACTTGGCCAGGATCAGCAGGGAGTTCAGCGGCGTACGCAGCTCGTGCGACATGTTGGCGAGGAACTCGCTGCGGTAGCGCATGGACACCGCGAGCTGCTCGGCGCGCTCCTCCAGGACCTGCCGGGCCTCCTCGATCTCGGAGTTCTTCGCCTCGATGTCCCGGTTCTGCTGGGCCAGCAGCTCGGCCTTCTCCTCCAGTTCGGCGTTGGACGCCTGAAGGGCCTTCTGCCGCTGCTCCAGCTCCTCGGACCTCAGGCGGAGTTGCTCGGTCAGCTCCTGGGACTGCTTCAGCAGCAGCTCCGTCTTGGTGTTGACGGAGATGGTGTTGACGCTGGTGGCGATCATCTCCGCGATCTGGTTCAGGAAGTCCTTCTGGATCTGCGTGAACGGTGTGAAGGACGCCAGCTCGATCACGCCGAGCACCTTGCCCTCGAACAGCACCGGCAGCACGATCACCTGCGCGGGCGGGGCCTCGCCGAGCCCGGAGGAGATCTTCAGATAGCCGCTGGGCGCGTTCTCCACCAGGATCGTGCGCTTCTCCTGGGCGGCCGTCCCGATCAGCGCCTCACCGGGCCGGAACGACGTCGGCATGGACCCCATCGAGTAGCCGTACGAGCCCAGCATGCGCAGCTCGTACTCGTCCTCGCTCTCCCCGCCGAGCTCCTGGCCCTCCACCGGCTGCAGGGCCACGAAGAACGCGCCGTGCTGGGCGGAGACCACGGGGGTCAGCTCGCTCATGATCAGCGAGGCGACGTCCTGGAGGTCCCGGCGTCCCTGCATCAGCGCGGAGATGCGGGCGAGGTTGCCCTTGAGCCAGTCCTGCTCCTTGTTGGCGATCGTGGTGTCGCGCAGGTTGGCGATCATCTTGTTGATGTAGTCCTGCAGTTCCTGGATCTCGCCGGAGGCGTCGACGTCGATCTTCAGGTTCAGGTCGCCCCGGGTCACGGCGGTCGCCACGCGCGCGATGGCACGCACCTGCCGGGTCAGGTTCCCGGCCATCTCGTTCACCGACTCGGTCAGGTCCCGCCAGGTGCCGTCCACGTCGCGCACGCGCGCCTGGCCGCCGAGCTGCCCCTCGGTGCCCACCTCGCGGGCCACGCGGGTGACCTCCTCGGCGAAACTGGACAGCTGGTCGACCATGGTGTTGATCGTCGTCTTGAGTTCGAGGATCTCACCACGGGCGTCAATGTCGATCTTCTTCGTCAGGTCGCCCTTGGCGATGGCCGTCGTCACCATCGCGATGTTGCGCACCTGACCGGTCAGGTTGGACGCCATCTGGTTCACCGACTCGGTGAGGTCCTTCCAGGTGCCGGCCACGCCCGGTACGTACGCCTGACCGCCGAGGATCCCGTCCGTGCCCACCTCGCGGGCCACCTTGGTGACCTGGTCCGCGAACGAACTCAGCGTCTTGACCATGGTGTTGAAGGTGTCCGCGAGCTGCGCGACCTCGCCGCGCGCCTCGATCGTCACGGTCCGCGTCAGGTCGCCGTTGGCGACCGCGGCGGCCACCTGGGAGATGTTGCGCACCTGCATGGTCAGGTTGTTGGCCATCAGGTTGACGTTGTCGCTGAGGTCCTTCCAGATGCCGACCACGCCCGGCACGTGCGCCTGGCCGCCCAGGATGCCCTCCGTGCCCACCTCACGGGCCACGCGGGTCACCTGCTCCGCGAACGACGACAGCTGATCAACCATGGTGTTGACGGTCGTGACGAGCTCGAGGATCTCGCCCTTGGCGTCAACAGTGATCTTCTTGGACAGGTCGCCCTTGGCGACGGCGGTGGTGACCTCGGCGATGTTGCGGACCTGGATGGTCAGGTTGTTCGCCATGAAGTTCACCGACTGGGTGAGGTCCTTCCAGGTGCCGGCCACCCCCTGCACCTCGGCCTGGCCGCCCAGGATGCCCTCGGTGCCCACCTCACGGGCCACGCGCGTGACCTCCTGGGCGAACGACGACAGCTGGTCCACCATCGTGTTCAGGGTGTTCTTGAGCTCCTGGATCTCCCCGCGCGCGTCCACGGTGATCTTCTGCGACAGGTCGCCGCGCGCCACCGCCGTGGCCACCTGCGCGATGTTGCGCACCTGCGAGGTCAGGTTGCCCGCCATGCCGTTCACCGAGTCGGTCAGGTCGCGCCACACGCCGGCCACCCCGGGCACCTGCGCCTGACCGCCCAGCCGCCCCTCCGTGCCCACCTCGCGCGCCACCTTGGTGACCTGGTCGGCGAAGGCGGAGAGCTGGTCGACCATCGTGTTGATGGTGTTCTTCAGCTCGAGGATCTCCCCGCGCGCGTCCACGTCGATCTTCTGCGACAGGTCGCCGCGCGCCACCGCCGTCGTCACCTGGGCGATCTGCCGCACCTGGGAGGTGAGGTTGCCCGCCATGAAGTTGACGGAGTCCGTCAGCTCCTTCCAGGTGCCCGACACGCCGTCCACGCGCGCCTGACCGCCCAGGCGGCCCTCCGTGCCCACGTCCCGCGCCATACGGGTCACCTGGTCGGCGAACGACGACAGCTGGTCCACCATCGTGTTCACGGTGTTCTTCAGCTGGAGCATCTCGCCGGAGACGTCGACCGTGACCTTCTGCGACAGGTCGCCGTTGGCCACCGCCGTCGTCACCTGGGCGATGTTCCTCACCTGACCGGTGAGGTTTCGGAACGCGGTGTTGACGGAATCCGTCAGGTCCTTCCACGTACCCGCCGCACCCGCCACCTGCGCCTGGCCGCCCAGCTCGCCCTCGACGCCGATCTCCCGCGCCACGCGGGTCACCTCGGCACCGAACGACGACAGCTGGTCCACCATGCCGTTGACGGTGTTCTTCAGCTCCAGCATCTCGCCGGCCACATCAACGGTGACCTTCTGCGACAGATCACCGCTGGCCACCGCCGTCGTCACCGCGGCGATGTCCCTCACCTGGGTGGTGAGATTCCGGAACACCGTGTTGACGGAATCCGTCAGGTCCTTCCACGTACCCGCCGCGCCCGGCACGTTCGCCTGACCGCCGAGCCGCCCCTCCGCACCGACCTCGTTGGCCACGCGCGTGACCTCGTCCGCGAAGATCCGCAGCGTCTCGGTCATCTGGTTGATCGTCTCGGCGAGCTGCGCGACCTCGCCGCGCGCCGGCACGGTCACCTTCTGCGACAGATCACCGTTGGCCACGGCCGTCGTCACCTGCGCGATCCCGCGCACCTGGGCCGTCAGATTGCCGGCCATCAGGTTCACCGAGTCGGTGAGCTCCTTCCACGTGCCGTCCACCCCCGGCACATGCGCCTGACCGCCCAGGATGCCGTCCGTGCCCACCTCACGGGCCACCCGCGTCACCTCGGAGGAGAACGCCGAGAGCTGGTCGACCATCGTGTTGACGGTGTTCTTCAGCTCCAGCATCTCGCCGGCGACGTGCACGGTCACCTTGCGCGACAGGTCACCCTTGGCCACCGCCGTCGTCACCAGCGCGATGTCCCGCACCTGCGCGGTCAGCCGGTACGCCATCGTGTTGACCGAGTCCGTGAGGTCCTTCCACGAACCCGACATCCCGCGCACCTGCGCCTGGCCGCCCAGCTTGCCCTGGGTCCCCACCTCGCTGGCCACGCGCGTGACCTCGTCGGTGAACGTCGACAACTGGTCGACCAGGTTGTTCACCGTCCGCCCGACCTTCAGGAACTCACCGCGCAGCGGATGCCCCGCCCCCTCGGCCACCTGCGTGCGCAGCTCCATGCGCGGCGACAGATCGCCCTCCGCGACCGCGGACAGCACCCGCCCGACCTCGGAGACGGGCCGTACGAGGTCGTCGACGAGCGCATTGCAATTGTCGATCGCGGCCGCCCAGGAGCCCTCGCAGGCACCCGTCTCCAGCCGCTCGGTGAGCTTCCCCTCACGACCCACCATGCGCCGCACGCGCGACAGCTCGCCCGTCAGATGCAGATTGCGGTCCGCCACCTCGTTGAAGACGGCCGCGATCTCCGACATCACGCCGTCCCCGGACACCGTGAGCCGCTTGCGGAAATTGCCGTCGCGCATCGACACCAGAGCGGCCAGCAGTCGGTTCAGGGCGGCCGTGTCCACCGCGGTGGTGGCGCCGGCCCGCGGCTTGCGCCGGCTGTCCGCCGGCTGTCCGCCCTTCGCGCGCGTCCTCGTGCTCCGCGTCGCTGCGCCAGACTCCACTGTGTCCCTCCCGCAGGACTCGACCATTACTGCTGTGCTCCGGTACTACTTGTGCGACGTACCGGTTACTGCTGCGTATTTCCGCCCGATGCGATCAGGCCACACCACGGGCTGCTGCCCCGCGTACGAAGAACACACTCAGCCTGCCCGGACCTTCACCAGAAGCTTGCCCAGTGTTTCACCCCCACCGAACCAGGCCATAACAGTTCGGCAGCTTTGCACACCGTCCGCACACCCTCCGGGCGGAAACACGGCTGACCGGCATCCGCACGGACGGCGAAGGTAAGTAACCTTGCATGCGGCTGTCCAGCCACGCCGGTCCGTCCGGCCTGGGCGGTGGCACGGGAACGAGCGGGCATCGGAGGGCGGCCGCACACAATGACCACCGGAGTGATCCCCGGGGGACAGCCCCCGGCGCCACGGCCGAAGGGCCCACACCTGCCGGAGCAGCGGCGCGAGCCGGCCGGCCACGGGGCCCTCCACGTCGACGACCGGACAAGGAGTTCTGTGATCACCGCGCGCGCGGCCGCCAGTTTCGAGCCCCTGGGGCGATCCGTAGCGACCGCCCGCTCCTTCGTCCGCGACACCCTCCAGGGGTGGGGGTTCGGCGACATCGTCGACGACGCCGTGGTCCTCACCAGCGAACTGGTCACCAACGCCGTCGTGCACGCCGGCACGGCCGCCGACGTCCTGTGCCTGCGCAGCGACGAAGGGGTACGCATCGAGGTCTCCGACCGATACCCCGAGCGCGAGGTCCCCGTCCAGAACGCGGCCGTCAACATGGGCAGCCCCGACCGTGAGGGTGGCCGCGGTCTCCAGCTCTGCGCGGCCCTGGCCACCCGCTGGGGCGTGGAATACACACCCACCCGCAAGAACGTCTGGTTCCAACTCGACCAGCCCGAGCGCCCCGTCGGCACCCGAGCCGCCGGCCCCTCGCTGCCCGCCGACCTGCTCCCGCTCGCCGACGGCCGGGTCCGCGTCGCCGTCGTCCAGATCGACCGCGGCGGCGCCATCACCGCCTGGAACGAGGACGCCGAGGAACTCTTCGGCTACGCCGCCGAGCAGGTCACCGGCAAACCCCTCACCGACCTCGCCGCCTGGCCGCACACCCCCGGCACCGGCACCGGCATCGCCGAGGCGCTCCAGCTCTCCCGCTGGGAGGGCAGCTACGGCGTCCGCGGCGCCCACGGCCGCGTCATCCCCGTCTACGCCTCCCATCTGCGCGTCCGCGACACCGGCGGCGAGCCGTCAACCGTCTGCCTCCTCGTGAGGGACCACGAACGGGCCGTTCTGCAAACGCCCCTGCGCGTCCCCGCCGGCGGTGACCCGGGCACCGCCTCCGACGGCCCCAGCACCGACCCCTTCGAGGTCTTCATCGGCTCACCGGCCCCCGACGACCTCGACGGCCTGCTCCAGCGCACGGTCGAACGCGCCCGCGACATGCTCGACGCCGACGCCGCCTTCCTGCTGCTCGCCACCGACGACGAGACGGAACTGGAGGTCCGCGCCTCCACCGGCCTGCCCTCCGCCCGCCAGCGCTTCGCCCGCGTCCCCGTCGAAGCCGGCCCCGGCCGCTACGGCTCCGCCCGCATGCCCGCCGTCCACGACGACCTCACCGCCTCCCCCGGCGCGGTGCCCCTGCTGAACGGCACCGGAATGCGCTCGGTGGTCACCGTCCCGCTCAAGGTCGAAGGGCGCCTCACGGGCTCCCTGGGCGTCGCCGCGGAGGGCTCCGGCAGATACTCCAACGAGGAGGCGCTGCGCCTGCAGTTCGCCGCCGACCGCATCGCCCTCGCCGTCGAGTCGGCCCGCCTCGGCGAGCTGGAGCGGCTGCGCCGAGGCTCCCTCAGCTTCCTCGTCGAGGCCTCAGACCTGCTGGCCGGCACCCTCGACCGCGACCAGACCCTGGCCCTGATGGCCCAGATGACGGTGCCGACCCTGGCCACCTGGTGCGCCGTCTACACGATCGCCGACCAGGCCTCCGAGCCCTACCTGTCCTACGTCCTGCACGAGGACGAGGAACTGATCGACGGCATCAAGTCGCTCCTGTCCAAGATCGCCCCGCCGGACCCGGTACCCACCCCCGGCGCACGCGTCTGGTCGGCCCCCGGCGAGGCCGCCCACCAGGCGGCCCTGCGCACCTCCATGCGCAGCCTCAGCCTGGGCGACTCCCACCACCGGATCGGTACGACCATCGGCCCGACCCTCGCCACGGCCGCCGCGGTCGGCGGCGAGACGGTCGTCCTGCCGCTGGTCGCCCGCAACCGCGTGATCGGCATGCTCACCCTCGGCAAGCCCACCGACGAGCACTTCCGCCAGGAGATCCTGGAACTCGCCGAGGACCTCAGCCGACGGGCCGCCCTCGCCCTGGACAACGCCCGCCTCTACTCCGAGCGCACGGCCATCAGCCAGTCCCTCCAGCGCAGCCTGCTGCCGCCGGAGCTCCCCCAGATCGACGGCGTCGAGGTCGAG
>NZ_BMVJ01000006.1:0-1576 GCF_014650655.1 Streptomyces anandii JCM 4720 | reverse complement strand
GTCATCTACCGGGCGGCCGGCGAGGGCAACGAGGTCGGCGGCGACTTCTACGACCTCTTCCCCATCCGCGACGGGGCCTACGGCTTCGCCATCGGCGACGTCTGCGGCACCGGCCCCGAGGCCGCCGCCGTCACCGGCCTCGCCCGGCACGCCCTGCGCCTGCTCGCCCGCGAGGGCTTCGGCGGCCCGGCCGTGCTGGAGCGCCTCAACTCCGCGATCCTCGACGAGGGCGCCCGCAGCCGCTTCCTCACCCTCCTCTACGGCGAGCTGTGGCCGCAGGAGGACGGCAGCGCCCGCCTCAAGGTGGTGTGCGCCGGCCATCCGCTGCCGCTGCGACTGCGCCAGGACGGCACGGTCGAACCGGCCGCCGAACCCCAGCCGCTCCTCGGCGTCATGGAGGACCTGGACCTCTACGAGCAGACGGTCACCCTGGACCCGGGCGACGTGCTGCTGTGCGTCACGGACGGCGTCACCGAGCGCCGTGAGGGCACCCGCATGCTCGGCGACGACGGCCTCGCCGACGTCCTCACCACCTGCACCGGGCTGACGGCGGGCGCGGTGGCGGCACGCATCATGCGCGCGGTGGAGCGCTTCGCGTCGGACGCGCCCTCGGACGACATGGCGATCCTCGCGATGCGGGTCCCCGAGATCCAGGCGCAGTGACCCGCCCCGGAAACACGAAAAACCCCGCCCATGAGGGCGGGGTTTTCTGCTGGAGCCCCCAAACGGAATCGAACCGTTGACCTTCTCCTTACCATGGAGACGCTCTACCGACTGAGCTATAGGGGCCGGTCGCCTTTTCGGGGCTTCCCCCTCGGCAACGGAATAGATCATACCCCGAACACGGCCGTGCTCCCAACCACGATCGGTCCACCGAGCGCGTTGCACGCGGACACGATCCGCTGCATCTCGCGCCGCGTCAGCGAGGCGTCCACCGGCAGTGCCAGGGTCTCCTCGGCGGCCCGCTCGGTCTCCGGCAGGGACACGCACCGCCGGAACTCCGGCAGCCGGTGCACGGGTGTCTTCACCGGTACGCGGCAGTCAACTCCCCTGGCTCGCAGGGCCCGTGCGAAGGCGTCCCGGTCGGGCCGGCCATTGCCGGGCACCCGGACCACGTACTGCTGGTAGGTGTGCCCGTCACCGCCGTCCGGGGTGCGCACGCCTCTCAACTTCGCGTCCAGATAGGCGGCCCGCTCCCGGCGCTGGGCCGATTCCTCGTACGGCGCCTCCAACTCGCCCTGTTCCAGCACCAGCAGCCCGTGCCGCCGCCCCGCCTCGCGCAGCGCGCCGACATGCGCGGTCCGGCCGAACCGGTGGACGGCAACGACAGCCGCCGTGCGCGGAGTCACGGCCGCTTCGGCGCAAGAGACGTCGAGGCAGTACGTGACGGGGTCTATGTCGGCGAACACCGGCATCGCGCCGACCTGGACGACGGCCTCGGCGACCTCGACGTTCCCGAAGGCCGGCACGACGACCTCGTCGCCGGCTCCGACTCCGGCGGCCCTGAGCATGGCAGCAGTACCCATGGAGCGGATGCTGGCCGGGCGATGTGAACGTCAAGTGACCGCAAAAAGAA
>NZ_BMVJ01000005.1:426880-433856 GCF_014650655.1 Streptomyces anandii JCM 4720 | reverse complement strand
ATCGAAGTGAACGTCCTCGCGCCGACGGTGCTGACCCGTGCGGCTGTCCCCGGCATGCTGGCACGCGGCCGGGGGACAGTCGTCGACGTTGCCTCACTGCTGGCGTTCGCCGGTGACCTGCCGCCCGGCCCTCTCCCGCACCGAGCCGTTTACGCGGGCAGCAAGGGATACATGGTGACGTTCACCAGGACCCTCGCCGCAGAGCTGGCGGGGACGCCCGTACACGTGCAGGTCGTGCTGTATCCGCGATGTTCCCCCTGGGTGCCCCGCCTCCCTCACCTCGGCAGGCTCGGCAGGACCGCCCGCGCGGCGCGGGCCTACCGGCCCTCCTCGTCCCTCCGCGGGGCGGCAGGCGGGGCCGTGGTGGAGCGGGGGATCAAGTGGGTGGGCAGGACGAGGTGTCGCTTGCGGTCCGCGCCGGAGTCATGGATGAGCTCCAAGGCCAGTTCGCCGGCCAAGCGGCCCATGTCCGAGGGTGATTGGGCGACCGTGGACAGGTCCGCCCACTGTGCGACCTGGTGGTCGTCGAACCCGATGACGGAGATCTGCTCGGGCACCTGCACCCGGGTCCTGCGCAGGAAGTGGATGATGGCGATGGCCAACTCGTCCATCTCGGCGAAGACCGCGGTGGGCGGCTCCCGCAGGCTGAGCAGCTTTCCGACCCCTTCCTCGATGTTGCGCCTGTCCTCGAAGGCCATCGTGATCACCAGGTCGTCGTCCAGCGGGATGTCCGCTTCGCTGAGCGCCTGCCGATAGCCGAGCAGCCGTTCGCGCGAACTGAAGCAGAAGCCGTTGGTGCCCACGGTCGGCGCGAAGGCTATCCGGCGGTGCCCCAGGTTGAGCAGGTAGCGGGTGGCCTTCCAGGCGCCCTCCACGTCGTCGACGTAGACGCTGGGGCGGCCCTCGGCGTGCTGGCTGACGTAGATGACCGGCATCCCGAGGTCGTCCAGCCGCACGGTCTCCTCGTCGGTCAGGTCGAACCCGAACACCACCAGCGCGTCGGCGTTGCGCCGGGCCGGAAGGCGTTCGAAGAACGCCGTGCGCTCGGCCATGTCGGGGGTGAGGTAGACGGACAGCTCCATTCCCGCCGCGCGCAGCAGCGGACCCAGGCTGGACAGTGCCGACCCGTGGAACCACGAGTTGAGAGTGGGCACGAGCGCCGCCACGACTCCGGTCCTGCCGGTCACCAGACTCGCGGCCTGCCGTGAGACCGCGAAGTTCAGTTCACGTGCGGCCTCTTCGACCCGGGTGCGCACCTCCGACGAGATGCTGGGCAGGCCGCGCAGGGCGCGCGAGACGGTGGACGGGGAAACGCCCGCCCGTTCGGCGACGTCGGCCATCGTGGGGAGTCGTTGAGCGGATGACATGGGCGGAAGTTAGCACAGGGATGCCTGTCTGTTCACTGGCCCATGACAGCGCTGTCACAACATCCACTTTGGTGGAGTGTGCCCCGTTATGAGGGGTTACAGGTAGTCCACTCCAGTCACAAGAACTGTGTATTACCGGCTAGTTACGCATTGACATCACACAGGTGCTCTCCTAGCTTGCAATCGTTGTCTCGACGGCATCGATCTTCCTTCCAGTAATCAGTCTCTTGACTTCCTGACCTGTGTTTTTCGTTCTTGCAACGCCGTGACAGCGAATGCCACGCGCACCTCGGTTCCCCGCACGACCAGGAGAAAGAAAGACAGTGAAGACCAAGACCAGTAGAGCCATGGGGTGTTCAGCGCTCCTCGCCGCCGCCGGCCTCCTCCTCAGCGCCTGCGGCTCGTCCGGTGACGGCGGCTCCGGGCAGACCGGCAGCACTTCGTTCCAGGGCCGCGGCCCCATCACGTACGCGGCGGGGAAGGACGCCACAGGCGTCACGCCGAAGGTCATCGCCCGCTGGAACGAACTGCACCCCAAGGAGAAGGTCACCTACATCCAGCTGCCGACGGACGCGGACTCGCAGCGGCAGCAGATGATCCAGAACGCGGAGACGAAGTCCGACGCCTACACGGTGCTCTCCCTGGACGTCGTGTGGACATCGGAGTTCGCCGCCCACCAGTGGATCGACCGCCTGCCCGAGAACCAGTTCCCGCTGCAGAAGATGCTCAAGCCGGTGGTGGAGACGGCACGCTACCGCGGCGGACTGTACGCGGCTCCGGCCAGTTCGGACGGCGGACTGCTGTACTACCGCACAGACTTGATGGACAAGGCCGGCATCACCGCTCCGCCGACCACCTGGTCGGAGATGACGAACGACTGCGCCCAGGTGAAGAAGAAGGTCCCCGCGGCGAAGGGCATGTCCTGCTACGCCGGGCAACTGCAGAAGTACGAGGGGCTGACGGTCAACTTCGCCGAGGCCGTGAACTCCGCGGGCGGAGTCGTCACCGACGCCAACGGCAAGCCGGACGTCGACACCCCGGCCGCCAGGAAGGGCCTGGACTTCCTCGCCGGTTCCGTCAAGGACGGCACCATCCCCAAAGAGGCCCTCACCTACCAGGAGGAGGACGGCCGCCAGGCGTTTCAGGCCGGCAAGGTGATGTTCCTGCGCAACTGGCCCTACATGTACTCGCTGGCCGAGAAGAGCCCGGTGGCCGGCAAGTTCGCGGTCGCGCCGCTGCCCGGCCTGGACGGGCCAGGCTCCTCCAGCCTCGGCGGTCACAACCTTGCCCTGTCGTCCTTCGCGAAGAACAAGGCCACGGCCCTGGACTTCATGAAGTTCTTCAGCAGCGAGGACAGCGCGACCACCTTCCTGAAGGACGCCTCCCTCGCGCCGGCATACGCGGACCTGTACAACACGCCGTCCCTGGTCGGGAAGTATCCGTACCTTCCCGTCCTCAAGCAGTCGATCCTGCACGCCGTGCCGCGCCCGAGGGTCGTGGCGTACGGCGACGTGACGTCGGCGATCCAGCAGGAGGCGTACGCCGTTCTCACCGGCACCAAGAGCAGCGCGCAGGCGCTGAAGGACCTGCAGAGCGACCTGCAGAAGGCCACGGCGCAGTGAGGAGCGGGGCCATGGCCGGCACAAAGACGCCACCCGGCACCGCCGAGAACGGGCCCGACAGGGTGGCAGGCGGTCCTTCGAGCCGCCCCACCGGGCCGACGAGCCGCCGGCGCGCCCGGACCAGGGCGACCACGAGTCCGGCGCGGATGGCCGCACTGCTGGTGTCCCCGACGCTCCTGGTGCTGTCGATCGTCGTGCTCTACCCGACGCTCATGGCACTGCAGGAGTCGCTCTACGGGACCAAGGGGCTCGACCCGAAGACCGGCTTCATCCGCACGAGCGAGCCGTTCGTGGGGCTGAGGAACTACACGGACATCCTCGGCCCGGCCGGGGACCGGTTCTGGAACGCCTTCTGGAACACCAGCTTCTTCACCGTCGTCACGGTGGGGGCGGAGACGGTGATCGGTGTCGCCATGGCCCTGATCATGCACCGGGCGTTCCGGGGCCGGGCCCTGGCGCGGGCCGGCATCCTGGTGCCGTGGGCGGTCCCGACGGCCATCTCCGCCCTGCTGTGGCGCTGGATCTTCAACAGCAACGGCATCGCCAACGCCGTCATCGGCCATCAGATCCTGTGGACCACCGAAGGCTTCCACGCCAAGGTCGCCGTGATCGTCGCCGAGGTGTGGAAGACCGCGCCCTTCATCGGACTGCTGGTGCTGGCCGGACTCCAGGTGATCCCGAAGGAGGTGTACGAGGCGGCGCGCATCGACGGAGCGAGCGCGCCGCGGCAGTTCTGGCACATCACCCTGCCCCTGGTGAAGCCCGCGCTGCTGGTGGCCGTGCTCTTCCGCTGCCTGGACGCGCTGCGGATGTTCGACCTGCCGTACATCCTCGTCGGCGCGCAGAAGAACTCGGTGGAAACCCTGTCCATGCTCGCGCAGAACGAGGCCTCCAACGTCCGCTTCGGACCGGCCTCCGCCTACGCGATGCTCCTCTTCCTCTATGTGTTCCTCATCGCGCTCGCCTTCGTCCGGCTGCTGGGCGCCGACCTCGTCGGCGGCGCCGCACGCGGCGGTGAGAGCAGGAGAAGGCGTCGGCGCATGACGGTGCCGCGCCGTGCGGAGGTGACGGCATGACCCTCATGACGAAGTGGCGGAATCGGCTGCTGTACGTGGGCGTGGTGGCGGTGGTGGCCTACTGCCTGGCCCCGTTCTACTGGATGCTGGTGTCCAGTCTGCGGCGCACCTCGGACATCTTCGACACCTCCCTCTTCCCCCGCCGTGTGTCGCTGGAGAACTACCGGGCCGTCTTCGACCCGTCCCAGGGCTTCCCGAGGGCGTTGCTCAACAGCCTGGTCGTGGCCGGTGTCACCACCGTGCTGGCGCTGCTGCTGGCCACGTTCACCGCGTACGCGATGGCCCGGCTGGAGTTCCGGTTCAAGCGCCTGGTCCTCACCCTGATCATCGCCACCTCCATGTTCCCGGTGGTGTCGATCGTGGTCCCGCTGCTGAAGCTGTTCACGGACATCGGCTGGATCAACACCTACCAGGCCATGATCGTGCCGAGCATGTCCTTCGCGCTTCCGCTGGCGGTGTGGAACCTGACCACGTTCTTCCGGCAGATGCCGGACGAGCTGGAGCACGCGGCGATGGTCGACGGCTGCACACGGGGCCAGGCCTTCCGGAAGATCATCGTCCCTCTCGCCGCCCCGGGCATCTTCACCACCGCGATCATCACGTTCATCGCCGCCTGGAACGAGTTCCTCATCGCCCTTTCGATGACGAACCAGCCGGGCATGCAGACGGCACCGGTCGCCATCTCCAAGTTCTCCGGGGCCAGCCAGTTCGAGACCCCGTTCGGCAGCCAGATGGCCGCCGGCGTCCTGGTCACCGTGCCCCTGGTGGTCATGGTGCTGCTGTTCCAGCGCCGGATCGTCGCCGGGCTCACCGCCGGCGCCGCGAAGTAGACACGGGACGGCCGGCCGTCCCGCCCTCATCCTCGAAGGAGTAACACACACGTATGTCCGGTACCGCACCGTGGTGGCGCAGCGCCGTCATCTACCAGGTCTACATCCGCAGCTTCGCCGACGGGAACGGTGACGGCGTCGGTGACATCGCGGGTATCCGTTCCCGGCTGCCGTATCTGAGGTCGCTCGGCGTCGACGCCATCTGGATCAACCCGTGGTACAAGTCGCCCATGGCGGACCACGGTTACGACGTGGCCGACTACCGCGACATCGACCCGCTGTTCGGCACCCTGGGCGACGCCGAGCAACTGATCGAGGAGGCACACCGGCACGGCATCCGCGTCATCCCCGACATCGTGCCCAACCACACCTCCGACCAGCACGCCTGGTTCCGGGCGGCCCTGGCGGCCGGCCCCGGCAGCCCCGAGCGCGAACGCTACGTCTTCCGCTCCGGCCGGGGCGCGGACGGCGCCGAACCGCCCAACGACTGGGTCTCCGCCTTCGGCGGGCCGGCCTGGACCCGGCTGCCCGACGGGGACTGGTACCTGCACCTGTTCGCCCCCGAGCAGCCGGACCTCAACTGGGAGCACCCCGAAGTGCGGGCCGAGTTCGAGTCGATCCTGCGGTTCTGGTTCAGCCGGGGAGTCGACGGATTCCGCATCGACGTCGCCCACGGCCTCGTCAAGCATCCGGAACTGCCCGACCTGCCGCCCCGGCGCGAGCCGGGCGAGCTCGCCTCCCAGGACCTCCCGCGGGAGCACGTCGAGCACCCGCACTGGGACCGCGACGAGGTGCACGAGATCTACCGCGCCTGGCGCAAGGTGGCCGAGGAATTCCCCGGCGAGCGGTGCTTCGTGGCCGAGGCCTGGGCGGACACCCCCGAGCGGCTCTCCGCCTACGTCCGCCGGGACGCTCTGCACACCGCTTTCAACTTCGGCTTCCTCATGTCGAGTTGGGACGCCAAGGACCTGCGTGCGGTGATCGACGACTCCCTCGCCATGCTCGGCGCGGTGGGTGCGCCGGCCACCTGGGTGCTGTCCAACCACGACGTGGTGCGTCACATCAGCCGCTACGGGCGCAGGACGGCCAGGCGTTGGACGGTCGACGAGCCCTACCGGCCGGAAGGCCCCCTGGATCTGGAGACGGGCACCCGGCGTGCCCGCGCCGCCGCCCTGCTCATGCTCGCGCTGCCCGGCGGCGCCTACGTCTACCAGGGCGAGGAGCTCGGCCTTCCCGAGGTCGAGGACCTGCCCGAGGCGGTGCTCCAGGACCCGATCTGGGAGCGGTCCGGACACACCGACCGCGGCCGCGACGGCTGCCGGGTGCCGATCCCCTGGTCCGGGCGGAGCGCACCGTACGGCTTCAGCCCCGAGGACGCTTCCGCCGCACCCTGGCTGCCGCAGCCGGCGGACTGGAGTGAGCGCAGCGTGGCCGCGCAGAGCGGCGACGAGAGGTCCATGCTGGAGCTCTACCGGCGCGCCCTGCGCCTGCGCCGCGAGCACCCCGCGCTCGGCGACGGCACGCTCACCTGGCGCGACGCCCCCGAGGGGGTCCTCTGCTTCGACCGGGAGCCGGGCCTGGTCTGCCTGGTCAACCTCTCGGCCGAGCCGTACCCGTTGCCCGGACACGGCTCGGTCCTGCTCTCCAGCGGCTCCGTGAAGGACGGGCTGCTCGCGCCCGACGAGGCCGTCTGGCTCTCCGTGTAGTCGTCCACCCGTCCACCAGGGCCCGTCCGGTCGTCTCACCGCCGTCGGACGGGCCCTGGTACGACGTGTCGCGGGTTCCGTTCTCGAGTGGGACGTCGGCGTCGGGCAGGGCGGTCGGGACGGACCGCAGGGTGCGGTGCGTGCGCCCGCCCGCCCGGGCGCGGGGTGCGGGGCCGTCCGCGCACGGGCCGGGGGGGCTCGACGGGGCTACTGTCCGGGTACCAGTCGCAGTATGTCGGCGAGGCCGCGTTCGCCGGCGCGGTTCTCCGCGGGCAGGATGTAGGTCCGCAGGCCGCAGGCGCTCGCACCGCCGTCACGGACCGGGTTGTCGCCCACCATGAGGGTGGCGCGGGGGTCGCTGCCGAGGTCGGCGCA
>NZ_BMVJ01000005.1:407722-426853 GCF_014650655.1 Streptomyces anandii JCM 4720 | reverse complement strand
CGCCTTGAGGAACAGGTGTGGATCGGGTTTCTCGCGGCCCTGTTCGCAGGAGATGACGCAGGTGTCGATCAGGCCGTCCATGCCGTGGTGGACGAGATGGGTGCGCAGGTCCCAGGCGAAGTCGCTGACGACGGCGACGCGCAGGCCGCGGGCGCGCAGAGCGCGCAGGGTGGGGCCGGTGTCGGAGTAGGGAGTCCAGGCGTCCGGGGCGGTGAGTTCCCGGTAGGCCGTCTCTTCGGCGCCGCGCAGGAAGTCCACGTGCTCCCACCATCCGCGCATGGCCTGCCGGTGCCGTTCGGCGGACAGGTCGCGGCCCTGCTGCAGCGCGACGACCGACGGCAGCCGGAAGGCGCTGCGCAACTGGTGGAAGATCTCGTCCTCGGCCCCCTGTTCGTCGAGGAGGGCGAGCCGCCCGGAGGCCCGCCCCACGCGGCGCAGCCACGTCTGCAGGGGGATCATCTGGAAGAGCGTGTTGCTGAAGTCGAAGAGGACGGCCCGGACAGGCAGGACCGGCGCGGCCGTCTCGGCGTCGCTGGGGGTGTACGCGCTCGGCGTTTCGAACAGTGTCCGCATCAGGAGGGGGGCTGCTCCTCGGGGGCGACCGTCTGCACGGGCACTCCCAGGTCGCGGATGGCCGCGAGCTCGGCCTCGGGAGTGCGGCTGTCGGTGACGACCGCCTGGTAGTCGGCCACGGTGCCGTAGGCGTACGTGGCGGTCTTGCCGAATTTCGAGTGGTCCGCGAGGAGCAGGGCGTGTCTGGCGGAGGCCAGCATGGCCAGCTTGACCTCGACGTAGTCGTTCATGGGGTGGAAGAGCCGGCCCTCCAGGACCGCGGTGGCGGACATCAGCGCGAGATCTGCGTGGATCTGGGACAGCGCGCGGGTGACCGCGGGCCCGGTGCAGGAGTTGAAGTCGCCGCGGTAGCGGCCGCCCAGAAGGGTGATGTTCACCGCGGACTCGGATCCCAGGCGCTGTGCCAGGCCGACGGAGTTGGTCACGACGTGCACCTGGTCCAGCCGGGCCAGGACGGGGACCAGCGGGAACAGGGTGGTCGAGTCGTCCATGAGGACCGTGGTGCCCGGCTTGATCCGGTCGGCGACGGCGGCGCACATCGCGTTCTTCGCCGACAGGGCGCTGCTTTCGCGGAATCGGGTGGCCATCTCCATGGTGAGGGCGGGGAAGGCGACCGCCCGTCCGCGCTCCTTGCGCAGGAGGTGACGGCCGGCGAGGTCGTCCAGGTCCCGGTGCATCGTCATCAGGCTCACACCGAAGCGCTCGGCGAGGTCGTCGATGCGGGTCTCGCCGTGCTCGGCCACGTAGCGCAGGACGGCCTTTCGCCGCTCCTCGACGACGGCATGCGACGATCGGGTGCGGGCGGCCACGACGCCCCTCCTTCCCTTCGCTCCTGTACGTACGGCGGCAGGGACCACGCGCCGTCCCCCACGCGCGGTCGCGGTGCTGCCGGCATGAAGGACGGTCGGTGACGCCAGGCTGGCAGTTTCGCACATGGGCCCGGGACGGTCCGGACTTCGCACCCGGCGCCCTGGGGGGCGGGCGCCGGGTGCGGGCGGAGCGCCCTCCCGCCCGGGCCGGTCAGGGGCCGTCCACGGTGACCACGACCTTGACGTGCTCGGGATCGAGAGAGGTGCGGAAGGCCGCGGCCGTTTCCTCCAGAGGGAAGGTGGCGGTGACGATCTCGGCGGTGTCGAAGGAGTGCGAGGAGATGAGGGAGAGGGCGAGGCGGTAGTCGTCGGCGGTGTACATGAGGGTGCCCTCGATGCGGATCTCGCGGTCCTGGACCAGGTCCAGGCGGATCGGCGTGGTGCCCGCGGCCCCCACGCCCACGACGACGACATGACCGCCCTTGGCGACCAGGTCGGTGGCCTGTGCCATGGACTGTTCTCGGGCGACGCAGTCGAAGACGACGTCGGCCGGGCCGCCCAGTTCCGTGCGGGCCAGCGCGGCAAGGTCGGGTGCGTCGGCGGGCAGGGCCGCGTCGGCGCCCAGGCGCAGTGCCCGGTCGCGTTTGCCCTGCCGCAGGTCGGTCACCACGATCCGCTCGGCACCGGCGTGGCGGGCGGCGACAAGCGTGAACAGCCCGATCGGGCCGGCGCCGAGGACGGCGACGGTACGACCGGTGAGGTCGCCGGCCTTGCCCACGGCGTGCACGGGGGTGGCCAGGGGTTCGACGAGGACGGCTTGCATGTCGGTCATGCCCTCGGGGACACGGTGGACGCGGTCGGCCGGGATGGTGAACAGGTCGGCGAGGGCACCGGGCGTCTGGCAGCCGAAGACCTTCAGCTCCTGGCAGATGTTGTAACGGCCGGACCGGCATTGCGCGCACTGGCCGCAGTAAAGGTTCGGTTCGACGATCACCCGGTCGCCCGGCGCGAAGTCCTCGGCCGCCCGGCCGGCGGCCACCACGACCCCCACCGCCTCGTGGCCGGGGTGGTAGGGAAGGTCGATGAACGGGTGGTGTCCGGCGGCGGCATGGGTGTCGGATCCGCACACGCCGACGACCGCGGTACGCACCAGCAGTTCGTCGTTCCCCGGAACGGGGGCGGGCGCCTTCTCGACGACGATGTCGTCGAGGGAACGGACGAGTACGCGGCGGATCAGCTGGGACATGGTGACGGTGTTCCGTTCGGTAGGGGTGTTCACGCGGCGAGGAACCCGGGTGGGGTGCGGCGTGTGCGGTCGGTGCTCACCGGGAGGCGGAGCCGGGTGCGCGGTGCCGGCGGTGGTGGACGCAGGGCGCCGCGCCGGGCGTCCGGCTCGACGACACTGCCGGCGGCGCCGGCGACCGCCCCACGGGGCCGCGCGGTCCGGAAGGCAGCCGGCCTCATTTGACGGCTCCCAGGGACAGACCGCGCACCAGCTTGTCCTGGGCGGCGAAGCCGGCGATCAGTACAGGGAGCGACACCAGCGTGGCCGCCGCGCACAGTCTGGCAAGGAACAGGCCCTCGTTGGTGATGAAGCCCACCAGGAAGACCGGCGCCGTCGACGCCTGGGTCGCGGTGAGGTTCACGGCGAACATGAACTCGTTCCAGCTGAAGATGAAGCAGATCAGCGAGGTGGCGGCGATCCCCGGCATGGCGACCGGTGCGACGACCCGCAGCAGTACCGTGGGCAGCCCCGCGCCGTCGACCTCGGCCGCTTCCAGGATCTCCCTGGGCACCTCGGCGAGGAAGGACCGCATCATCCACACCGCGATCGGCAGGTTCATCGCGGTGTAGAGGACGATGAGGGTCCAGATGTTGTCCAGCATGCCGATGCTCTTGACGATCATGTAGATCGGCAGCAGTGCCGCGATGAGCGGCAGGAACTTCGTGGACAGGAAGAAGAACATCACGTCGGTCCACTTCTTGACCGGCTTGATGGACAGCGCGTAGGCCGCGGGCAGCGCCAGGGCGAGAACCAGCAGAGTGGAGAAGACACTGGCCATGGCCGAGTTGAGCAGGAACGGGGTGATGTCGCGGCCCAGCAGCAGCTTGTACTGGTCGAAGGTCAGCGGCGCGAACGGACTGGGAGGATTGGTCGCCGCGTCGGACTCCTGATGGAAGGACGTGAGGACCATCCAGGCCACCGGCGCGAAGAAGGCCAGGGTGACCAGCCACGCGACGAAGGTCCACAGGGGCGACAGACGCGGCAACTGTCCGGGGTCCTCGTGGCGGCGGCGCCTGAGCCGGCGCAGGACGGTGGGGGACGAAATGCGGGCGGCCGCGGTCGTGCCGGTCATCGAGAAACCTCTTCGCGGAACAGGGAGGCGACCACGCGCAGGGCGAACGTCGCGATGACGATCGAGCCGATCACCACGACGACACCGGCGGCCGCGGCCTGGCCGTACTCGAACTTGCGGAACATGGTCAGGTAGATCTCGTAGGGCAGGTTCGTGGTCTGGGAGCCGGGGCCGCCCTGGGTGATCGTGTAGACGGCGTCGAAGGTCTGCACCACGAAGATGCTGCCGAGCACGATGCCCAGCTCGATGTACTGGCGCAGATGCGGCAACGTGATCAGGCGGAAGGTCTGCAGCGCCGAGGCGCCGTCGACCCTGGCGGCCTCCAGCACGTCCCCCGGCTGCGCCTGCAGCCCGGCCAGCAGGATGAGCATCATGAACGGCGTCCACTGCCACACGAGCGCGACCACCAGCGAGGGCATGGGGAAGGACGACACCCAGTCCACGGTGGGGCCGTTCGCCACCCCGAACAGCCGGTAGACGGCGTTGAGAGTGCCGTTGAGGAGGCCGTAGTCGGGGTTGTAGACGGCGTGCTTCCACACCAGGGCGGCGGCGACCGGCATGACCAGGAACGGCGCGATGAGCAACGTGCGTGCGAGGCCGCGGCCGAAGAAGTGGCGGTCGAGCAGCAGCGCCAGGCCCAGTCCCAGTACGACGCTGAGGACGACGACGGACGCGGTGAGGACGGCGGTGTTGATGACCGCGTTGCGCAACCGTTCGTCGGTGAAGACGAAGGCGTAGTTGGACAGGCCGGTGAAGTGGCGGTCACCCGGCCGCAGGATGTTCCACTGGAAGGTGGAGATCACGAGCGTGGCCACGAACGGCAGCTGGGTGACGGCGATGGTGAAGATCAGTGCGGGCAGCAGTGGAAGGCGGCGCCGCCACGTGCGTTCACCCCTGGGCCTGGGCGGGCAGCCGGCTTGCTGCCGGTGTCGCGTGAGGGGACGGTCTAGCGTGATCATGAAGTGACTTTCTTCCGCCGCTTCAGCGGTGGGGACTGGGATGGCCGCTCCGGTCGGCGCGCGGGCGCCGACCGGAGCGATCGGCTCACTTGGTGTAGTTCTTGGCGACGTCCTCGGCCTGCTTCTGGCCGTCATCGAGTGCTGTGTCGACGCTGGTCTTGCCGGCGATGGCGGCGGAGATCTCCTGCGTGGTCTTGGTCCCGAGGTCCTGGAACTCGGGGATGGCGACGAACTGGATGCCGACCGTGGGCCGCGGCTGCACGCCCGGGTTCGTCGGGTCGGCCTGCTGGATGGACTTCAGGGTGATGTCGCCGAACGAGGCCGCGGCCTTCTCGTACTGCGGGATGCCGTAGGTGCTGGCGCGCTTCCCCGCCGGCACCCGTGCCCAGCCGAGCTTCTCGCCGACGAGCTTCTCGTACTTCTTGCTGGAGGCCCAGAGCATGAACTTGGAGGCGGCGTCGGCCTTCTTGGTGGTCTTCGGCATCGCCCACGCCCAGGCCCACAGCCAGCCGCTGCTCTTGGTCTTCTCCACGGGGGCGTAGACGTAACCGATCTTTCCGGCGGCCTTGCTGGTGCTCGGGTCCTCCAGCGAGCCGGCCGCGCTGGTGGCGTCGTACCACATGGCGACCTTGCCCTGGCTCATCGCGTTCAGGCACTCGGTGAACCCGGCCTGCGCGGCGCCCGCCTCACCGTGCTTGCGGACCAGGTTCACGTAGAAGTTCGTGGCGTTCTTGAAGCCTTCGCCGTTGACCTGGGCCTTCCAGTCCTTGGTGAACCACGTGCCGCCAAAGGTGTTGACCACGCTGGTCAGCGGCGCACCCAGCTCGCCCCATCCCGCCAGGCCACGCAGGCAGATGCCTCTCATCCCCGGCTGCGCGCCGTCCACCTTGGCCGCCAGGTCGGCCACCTGCTGCCAGGTGGGGTGCTCGGGCATCTTCAGGCCCTTCTGGGCGAAGACGTCCTTGCGGTACATGAGGAAGGACGACTCGCCGTAGAACGGCAGGGCGTAGAGCTTGCCGTCCGAGCCGGACACCGACTGGACCATCGGCTTGAGCAGGTCGCCCTTGTCGAAGCCCTTGTCCTGGTCGGCGTAGGAGCTGAGTTCGTGCAGCCAGCCGTTCTTCTGCCAGATGGGCACCTCGTAGGCGCCGATGGTGGCGACGTCGTACTGCCCGGCCTTGGTGGCGACGTCCTGGGTGACCTTGTCGCGCAGTTCGTTCTCGGGCAGCACGGTGAAGTTCACCTTGATGCCGGTTTCCTTGGTGAAGGTGCTCTTCGTCAGCTTCGCGATGTCCTCCATCTGCGGGTTGCCGACCATCAGCACGTTGATGCTCTTGCTGTCCGACGAGGAGCCGCCGGCCCCGGCTCCGGAGCAGGCGGTGGCGAGCAGGGCGGCGGTGGCGGCGCAGGCCGTCAGGGCATATCTCGTCGATCGGGTGAAGCGCGTCGGACGCATGACGGGGACCTCTCGTGCGGGTGGATCGGAAAACTGCCGGGGAGTCCTCATGGCGGCACGGCTCGTGGGTGCAACCGCTCGGTGAGGACTCTCGTCGAGACGTCGACCGAGGCTCGACTGAGGAGGGCGATGCCTTCCCGGGGTGTGGGGCGCGGCACCGATGCGGAATTATTAACAGCACTGGGCGCCATTGTTAACACATCTTGCGAGAAAATTTTCGGCGATCTATCGTCATGCCGTTCCATTGCGGGGGACGCCCCCTCTCGCCCGAGGGGGACGCGCTCTCGCCGTCCACCGCATGACCAGCCTTCCCGAGGAAGTGCCCATGAGAGCCGGCCCTGCCCCCGCAGGACCCACTGCCGTCGTCCAGAAGGCGGCAGCGTATGAGTGGGATGCGGACCGAGCACCTCGCCGCGCCGCCCGGGACTTCGCGTACGGTCCGCACCCCGCTCACCGGGCACCGCCGAACTCAGTCCGCTTCCCGGTGAGCGACCGTGACGGCGAGGCGGGCCAGGATCCATGTCCCATGGTCGCCACAGTGGACGTCGACCCCGGTGGACAGGGTGTGGACGATGTCGAGACCGCGGCCGTGTTCGTCCGGATCGTCGTCCGCCGGGCGCTGACGGGACGGTACGAGGTCTCCGTGATCTCCCACGATGATCCCCAGAGTGCCGTGGGTGAGAACCAGGTGGAGGGACATCTCGCTGCGTCCGTGGACGGCCGCGTTGGCGGCCAGTTCTCCCACGACGAGGAGAGCCGCGTCCTGCTCTTCGGCCGACAGGCGCCAGCGGGTGAGCACCGTGCGGGCCGCGCCTCGCAGGCAGCCGACCAGCGCTTCGTGCGCCGGCAGCGTGAATCTGGCCTTCACGGGGTGATGCGGCAGGCGGCTGCGGGAATCCGTGACCGAATCACTCCATGGTGCGGTGAGCGGTGGGGCGGTGTCGGAGGGCATGGCCGTGGCTTTCGGGCTGATGGCGAGGGAGTCGATGCCACTTCGGTGGCGGGTGACCGGCCGTGGAGAGCCGAGCCGTGACGGTGTCCTTCTGTCTGTTTACGCCCATGCCAACCCAGTTGCAATAGATTTGGGCAGAAAATCACAGATAATGCGATAGATGACTGCTGTTATCTCTTACCAAATGTGTCGTCGCTGTACCGCGCTGCCGCGTCGAGGCGCGTCCAGACGGGTCCGAGGGCCCGTTGAGCCTCCTGGTATACGCGGTAGGCCTCGCCCAGTACCGCGACCCGGTCGGGGGCCGGCTCGTGACGTCGGACGATCGAGATGCCGGCGTGCGCATCCGTCCCGTCGCCGGGCAGCCCGACCGCACCGGCGGCGAGCAGGGCCGCCCCTCGGGCGGCGCTTTCCTCGACGTCCGTCACCAGGATGGGGAGCTCCAGCGCGTCGGCGAACATCTGGCTCCACACCGCGCTGCGCGCGGCCCCGCCGGTCAGCCTGGCCGGCCCGGTGATGGGCAGGCGGGAGCGGAGCACGTCCACGTGCCAGCGGTGGTTGAGGACGACACCCTCCATCAGGGCCCGTATGAGGTGCCCGCGGTCGTGCCAGCCGCGCATGCCGAGAAAGGTCCCCGAAGCCGGGGGCTGGTGGGGGGATCCGTAGACGAACGGATGGAACAGCACCTCCGAAGGGCCCGTCAGGCGGTCTGCCACCTCCTGACTGATGGCGCCGTAGAGGTCGTCGCCGCACCCCGGGGGTGTACCCATGACCCGCAGAAACCACTCGAGATTGGCCACCGAGGCGGGCGAGGTGGACATGACCATCCACTGCCCGGGTCGCAGGAATCTCCGGCACTGCCAGCGGAGGTCGGTCACCGGGTGGTCGCAGAGCACCTGGTTGATGCTGAACGATCCCGCGATCAGGCTCAGTTCGCCCGCCTGCGTGGCGCCGATCCCGAGCGCCGCCGCGTCGACGTCGTGGGCGCCGGTGACGACGGGCGTGCCGGCGACGAGCCCCGTGACGGCCGCCGCCTGCCGCGTGACGGTTCCGCACACCGCATCGCTGGCCAGCACGGGAGGCAGCTTGACGGCGAGCGGTCCGAGCCCGAACAGGTCGAGCAGCTCCTTGGTGTAGTCGCCCGTGCGCATGTCGGTGAACGAGGCGCTGGCGTCGGTCGGATCGGTGGCCGCCACGCCGGTCAGACGCCGGCGCAGCCAGTCCTTGCACGACAGCAACCAGCGGGATCGTTCCAGCGCTGCCGGCTCGTGACGTCCGAGCCACGTCAGCAGGGCGGCCGGGGAACCCGCGAAGGGGACCGTGCCCGACAGCGTGAGCGCCTGCTCCCAGATCGGCGTGTCACGCCACTCGGCCAGCACGGATTCCGCCCGTGTGTCCATGGCGGTGATCGCTGCTCGTACCGGCCGTCCCCGTTCGTCCACGAGGTACAAGCCGTCCCCGTGGCCGGTCAGTCCCACCGCGGCGACCGCGCTGCCCTCGACGCCCGCCGCGGCGAGGGCCGCCGTGATGGCCTGGTGGGTGGTACGCCACACGTCGTCCATGTCCCGCTCGACCCAGCAGGGACGCGGAGTGGCGAGCGGGAGCGTGCCCGACCCCTGGGCCACCTGCCGGCCCGCGGAGTCGAACAGCACGGCCTTGGTCACGGTGTGTCCCGCGTCGACCCCGAGGACCAGATCGCCCGTCACCGCTCACACCCACCCCAGTTCGCGGGCGTTGACCGCGGAAACACAGCGGTTCGTGGCCGCGAGCTCCGCTATCGCCTCGGCGACCAGCCGTGCCGAACGCAGGCTGGTGGTGGTCGTGTCGCCCGCGAAGTGGGTGGTGATCGTGACGTTGTCCAGCCGGCGCCACGGACTGTCCGCCGGGAGCGGTTCCTGGTCGTGCACGTCGAGCCCGGCCCCGGCGATGCGGCGGGCAGCCAGGGTGTCGTACAGGGCAGAGGTGTCGATCAGGCGGCTGCGTGCGGTGTTCACGAAGTAGGCGGTCGGCTTCATCAGCGCGAACTGGCCTGCGCCGATGAAACGCTCCGTCTCGGCTGTCAACCGGGCGAAGACCTGGACGAAGTCGGACTCGCGGAAGACCGTGTCCAGGCTGTCGACCCGGGTGACCGAGTGCCGGCTCACAACGGCGTCGGTCACGTACGGGTCGTAGGCGATCAGCCGCGAGCCGAAGCCGCGGAGCACGGTGGCGAACGCACGGCCCACCTGGCCGAAGCCCACCATGCCCACCGTGCTGCCGCCGATCTCCCGGCCCGGACCGGGCGGTTTCCGCCAGCCGCCGGCCTTGACAGAGGCGTCCACCCGCGCGATGTCCCTGGCCTCCGCGAGCATCAGGCCGACAGCGAGCTCGGCCACGGCCGTGGCGTTGCGGCCGTGCACCGGCACGACCCCCACTCCGAGGGCGGTCGCGGCGGCCACATCGACGTTCTCCAGCCCCGCGCGTGCCACACAGACGGCCCGCAGCGCCGGAGCGGCCCGCAGCACCGCGCGCGAGACGGGCGCGAAGTGCACGGCCAGCACCTCGGCCTCGCGTACCGCCTCCAGCAGCTCGCCGGAGACCGTCGCAGCCTCGGGCCCCCGCCACTCCATGGTCTGCTGCACCGCGTGCTGTTCCGCCTTGGTCCCCGGCCACTCCACGCCGCTCACCGGCCCGAAATCAGGGCCGCAGGCCTCCGCCAGGGCGTCGACGTACAACTCGGCAGGTATGAATCGATCGCCGACGATCACCACACGCAAGGAGGCCTCCGGTTGCGGACCCGACATCGCCTTGTTCCGGGCCAGTTCGGCGAACACCGGCGCCGCTCCCCGGTCGCACCCGAGCCCCGGCGGGCCGCGTGGGGCCCGCCGGGGTCTGACCGCGCGCCGTCAGCTGCGGCGGATCTCGACATGCCTGGCCTGCGCCTTCTCCGCGCGCAGACCCACACTGACGGTCAGCACGCCGTCGGTGTACTCGGCCTTGACGTCGTCCTCGTCGGCGCCCGGCGGCAGCGTCACGCTGCGGCTCATTTCTCCGTACCGGAACTCGCTGTGGTTCCTGTCCACGTCCCGCTCGGTTCGTTCGGCGCGGACCGTCAGGACCCCGTCACTGATGAGGACGTCGATGTCTTCCGGGGACATGCCCGGAAGCTCGGCGCGCATGACGTAGCGGTCGTCCTCCAGATAGTCCTCGATGCGGACCACGGGCGCCGAGAACCTGCTGGGTATGGTCTCGAACCAGTCCGACATCTCCGGAAACGGGAACCTCTGCCTGCGTGCGAGTGTGGCCATTTTTCCCATACCTCCTCGGCCGTCGTCGCGTATGCCGACATCTCCAGTGCACCACGCCTTCTCCCCCGGCGCCGGGGCCGAACAGCCCCACATTCGCGTCGGACGCAATGGCGGGAGCGCGACGGCCGGCCCGTGATGAAGCTGTCCTCGGCGAAGGTCACGGATTTAAGGCCGCGAGCAGGTCTGCCGGCGCGCCGGTCGCACCGCATGCCGGCGAGAGCCGCCCGCGTCCCCCGTCACCCTCATGACCTCCGGCCGCCGTGCACCGGGCCACGAGACCCGACGGGCCGGGGTCAAGGTCGGGCCCAAGGGCCCTGGCGTCTTGCTCGCACCGGGACTTGCATGGGTCATGGCGGCGCTTTGTCCACCGTCGCGGCGAGGAGGCGAGAACCATGACCACGCCCGAACCGGCACGGCACAGTGACCGGCCCACTTCCAGGACTGCCCCCGGCGGGGGTGAAGGCACGGCCCTGATGCATGCCCGCGTGGGTGACGAGATCGTCGTACGCGGCACCACGTCCGGCGTCGTGACCCGGGACGGCGAAGTCGTCGGCCTGCATCACCCCGACGGCAGCCCGCCCTACGACGTGCGCTGGGCCGACAGCGGCCGGGTGACCCTGTACTTCCCCGGGCCGGACGCCTACGTCCGGCATCTGGGCCCCGACACCGTTGCGGCGCCCGCCGGCTCAGGGGCGGCGGAGCCGTACACCGACGCGGCCGAGGTGACCCCGGCGGGCGGTGCGGCCGGGGCCGGGGCCGGAGGCGACCGTGTCCGCGCCCGGTGACCGGCGGCCCGTCGTCGTCGGCGTCGAGTCCGACCCCTCCCGGCGGATGGCGCTCGCCTGGGCGGCCGACGAGGCGGCCCGGCGTCACCTCCCGCTGCGCCCCGTCCGCGCCGAGGGCCTGCCCACCCGAGGTCACCGGGGAGGCGCGGTCCCTCCGTCCTGGGAGGCCTGGAACCAGGAACTCCACCGCAGCGGGGAGCAGGTCCTCGCGGACGCGGTGGCCTTCGTCGCGGCCAGGCATCCCGAGGTGGAGGTCGACGCCGTGCTCGCCGAGGGTGACCCGGTGTGGGTACTGCGCGAGGAAGGCCGTCGTGCCGCGGCCGTGGTACTGGGCTCCCGGCATCTGAGCCGGGCCGAGGAGGTCTTCGGCTCCGCCTCCGTGGCCCTGCCCGTCATGGCCCACGCCCACTGCCCGGTGGTCGTCGTCCCGGAACCCGAGCACATCACCCAGGAACCCGCGTACTACGTCGTCGGGGTCGACGCCAGTGAACACTCGGCCGCCGCTGTGGACCTGGCGTTCGAGGAGGCCGCCCTGCGCGGTGCGGAACTGCGCGCGCTGTACGTCTGGGAACCCGGCCCGCTCAGGATCTTCGACGAGCACGCGGCCCAGCAGGAGTGCCGTCGGCTGCTCTCCGAGACCGTGGCCGGCCGCGGGGCCCGCTACCCGGAGGTGGTCCTCCGGCACGAACTGGTCGTCGGCCACCCCGTGCAGGTCCTCACCGAGGCCTCGGCACACGCGCTGGGCCTGGTGGTGGGCACCCGCGGGCGCGGAGGCTTCACCGGCATGCTGCTGGGGTCGGTCGGCCAGGGGGTGCTGCACCACGCACGCTGCCCTGTCATCGCCGTGCCGCGACACAGGTGAGTCCCGACAGTGAGGAGAAGTCGTATGAAGGTCTCCGAGGTGATGACCGCACCGCCGGTCTGCGTCGCGCCCCAGGACTCCCTGGCCGAGGCGACCCGGGCGATGACCCGGTCCGCGGTCGGCTCCCTCCTCGTGGTCGAGGACGGAGCGCTGCGCGGCATCGTCACCGACCGCGACCTCGCCGTACGGGGCCTGGGCGGCGGCCTGGACGGCCAGGCCCGGGTGCGGGCGGTGATGACGGCCGACGTGCTCACCGTCGACGCGGAGGACGATCTCCAGGCGGCGTACCGGAAGTTCCGGCACACGGGGGTGCGCCGCCTGCCCGTGCTGCGCGGGGGCGAGGTGCTGGGGGTGCTCACGATCGACGATCTCTTCCTCGATGTCCTGCAGCGGCTGGCGGACCTGCTGGGACCGGTCGCCTGGAGCGTGTTGCAGGAGCCGCCCGGGCCGTCCCCGGCGGACGGGGCCTTGCAGGGGGCCTGAACATGAACGGTCCCGGTGCCGCGGGGCCGGTGTCGTCGCCTCGACTGCTCGTCGGCTCGTCTGCTCGTCGGTTCGTCTGCTCGTCGGCGGGGCACGGCGTCACCGGCCGTAGCGTGCCGTCCAACCCGGCTCCACGCTCTCCCACTCGCGGGTCCACCGCCCGAGGCGCCTGCGGTCGATGCCGCGGGCGACGGCCCGCCACGCACCGTAGGCGGTGACGGCACCGCCGCACGCGGTCGCGAAACCCACCGCCATCCCGGCCGTGTTCGCGAGATCCCCGGTCACCGGTGGTGCGGCGGGGGCGCCGTGCCCGTCCAGCCACACGGTCGTGGTGGCCCCCCGCTCGAGCCAGGCCCGCACGGGCGCGACGCCCGTACGGCCGCCCTGCTGGTCGCTCCAGCGCACCAGTGCCTGGAAGCCGCGCTGCGCACCGGGCCGGTCGTCGGCCGAGCGCGCATCGGTCAGCAGGCGGGCCTCGACGGGATGCAGCCGCGCCAGTTGCGTCTGCCGTTGCCGCGCGTAGTGGTCGTGGGCCGCCGCGCCGGCGCTCCACGCCAGGAGCGGCAGCACCGCGACGGCCACGGCCGCCAGCAGGACCCGGAGTCTGCGCTCCAGCCGATCACTGGGCCTCTCCAGCGGGTTCCGGGCGCCGCCGCGGCCGGCCGGAGTCTGCCGGCCGTGCGGGCGTGTGCCGGACCGCCGGGCGAAGGGACGCGGTGTTCGCATGATCCGGACCTCCGCTCCGAAGTCGCCGGTTCACAGGTCCTCCCACCGTCCCGCCTCCCGCCTGCGACGGGTATGGGCCGTACGGTCCTCTCGGGTCCCGTTCGGCCCCACCCGGGCGGGCGCGCCGCGCGCGATGATGGCACAGGTCGTCGGTGGTCCCGCTTCGCGGACGGGCCGACCGAAGCACCCTCGCCGCTCGGCGGGCAAGGGCACGGCAAGCGCACGGAGGGGCCATGAGCGAGCGCACCGAGTTCGACCCGCGGGCCGTGGGCTCCGGCCGTGGTGCCAGGTTGCCGTCAGGGGGCCCGGCGCGACGGCGGACGGCCCGGTCCGCGCACCCGCTCGCCCGCAGCGCGGACGGCAACCGGCTGCTGCTGTCCGACGGAACCTGGCGGCGCGTGGAAACGCTCCGGGTGCGGAGCCTGTTCGGCTGAGGGTTCACGGGGGCCGCTCGCCCCTGTGCGAGCGTGGCACTCGTGGCGGATGCTCGAAGAAGGCAGGCCCGAAGGAAGGAGGGGCCGGCATGGGCTGGGAGACCATCCGCAAGGACCGTCCGCCCCGGACCGCGCCCAATCTGGGCGACTACGACAAGGAGTGCGCGCGCTTCACGTGGGCGAGGGCGCGGGCCGCCCTGCAGGGGCTGCCGGGCGGACGTGGGCTGAACATCGCGCACGAGGCAGTGGACCGGCACGCGGCGTCGCCGCGCGCGACGGCGGCCGCGTTGCGCTGTGTCGGGCGGGACGACTCCGTGACCTGCGTGACCTACGGAGAGCTGGCCCGTTCAACGGCGCGGTTCGCCAACGTGCTCCGCGGCCTCGGCGTAGGCCCCGGCGACCGCGTCGTGACCCTGTTGGGGCGCTGCCCCGAGCTCTACACCGTGGTGCTCGGGACGCTCAAGAACACCAGCGTCGTATGCCCGCTGTTCTCCGCCTTCGGACCGGACCCGGTCGCCCAGCGGCTGACGCTGAGCAAGGCGCGGGTGCTGGTCACCACGGCGGACCTGTACCGCAGGAAGGTCGCCGCGCGGCGCGACGGACTCGCCTGCCTGCGCCATGTGCTGATCGTCGGGGGCGGCGCGGAGGAACTGCCGGGGACGCTCTCCCTCGCCGCGCTGACGGCCGACGCGGACGACACGTTCACCATCGCCCCGACCTCGCCCCAGGACATGGCCCTGCTGCACTTCACGAGCGGCACGACGGGCACGCCCAAGGGTGCGGTGCACGTGCACGAGGCGGCTGTCGCCCACTACGCCACCGCCCTGTACGCCCTGGACCTCCACCAGGACGACGTCTTCTGGTGCACCGCCGACCCGGGATGGGTCACCGGCATGTCCTACGGGATCGTCGCACCGCTGATGCACGGCGTGACGGTCGTCGTGGACGAGGGCGAGTACGACGCCCGCCGCTGGTACCGGATCCTGGCCGAACAGCGGGTGAGCGTCTGGTACACGGCACCGACGGCACTGCGCATGCTGATGCGGACCACGCCGCGGACCGGGCCCTACGACCTGCCCCGCTCGTACGACCTGAGCGCGCTGCGGTTCATCTCCTCGGTCGGCGAGCCGCTCAACCCGGAGGCCGTGGTGTGGGGCCGGGACGTGCTCGGGCTGCCTGTGCACGACAACTGGTGGCAGACCGAGACCGGCGCCATCATGATCGCCAACTTCGCCGCCTGCGACATCCGTCCCGGCTCGATGGGGCGGCCGCTGCCCGGTGTGGAGGCAACGGTGCTGCGGCGCGGCGAGGACGGCCGGGCGGAGGTCCTCGACGGGCACGTATCGGTGCTGGAGGAACCGGGCGTGGAGGGCGAGCTGGCGCTCCGGCCCGGCTGGCCGTCCATGTTCCGCGGCTATCTGCACGACGCGCCGCGCACGGCGGCGGCCTTCGCGGACGGCTGGTACCTCACCGGCGACCTGGTACGGCGTGACGCGGACGGCTGGTACTGGTTCGTCGGGCGCGCAGACGACGTCATCAAGTCGGCGGGACACCTCGTCGGACCCTTCGAGGTGGAGAGCGCGCTGATGGAACATCCGGCGGTCGCCGAGTCCGGGGTGATCGGCCGTCCCGACCCGGTCGCCGGGAACATCGTCAAGGCGTTCGTCACCCTGCGGCCGGGCTACGAGGCGACCGCGCGGACCCGGCAGGAACTGCTGGCGTTCGCCAGGCGCCGGCTGGGGCCGGCCGTGGCGCCCCGGGAGATCGCGTTCGACCAGCACCTGCCGCACACCCGCAGCGGCAAGGTGATGCGCCGCCTGCTGCGCGCCCGGGAACTCGGCCTCCCCGAGGGGGACATCTCCACCGTCGAGGACTCCTCCCAGGATGCGGAGGGACCCTCCCGGGACAGGACGGAGCGATCGGCATGAGCAGCACACGCACCGCGCACACCCCGCGGCCCGGCTCCCGGGTGAGCCGCGACGCCGCGCACCGTCTGGCCCTGCTGGAGTCGATGCTGCGGGTCCGCCGCTTCGAGGAACGCTGCGTGGAGTTGTACAGCGCGGCCCGCATCCGCGGCTTCATGCACCTGTACATCGGCGAGGAGGCCGTCGCTGTCGGCGTCAACGAGGCGCTCACCGACGACGACGCGGTGGTGTCGACGTACCGCGAACACGGGCACGCGCTGGCTCGCGGCGTTCCGGCGGAAGCGATCATGGCGGAGATGTTCGGCAAGGTCACCGGATGCAGCCGGGGCCGCGGCGGTTCGATGCACCTCTTCGACGCCGGCCGCCGCTTCTACGGCGGCAACGCGATCGTCGGCGGCGGCCTGCCCCTCGCGGCGGGCCTGGCCCTCGCCGACCACATGACCGGCCGCAATCGGGTGACCTGCTGCTTCTTCGGCGACGGCGCCTTCGCGGAGGGCGAGTTCCACGAGACCGCCAACCTCGCCGCGCTGTGGCGACTGCCCCTGCTGCTGGTGTGCGAGAACAACCTGTACGCGATGGGGACGGCGCTGGAACGTCACCAGGCCCAGACCGACCTCGCGCTGCGCGCGGCCGGGTACGGCATGGTCTCCTGGGCCGTGGACGGCATGGACGTCCTCGCCGTCGAGGACGCCGCGCGGCGGGCCGCCGAAGGCGCGCGCGCCGGAGCCGGACCGCATTTCCTGGAGATGCGCACCTACCGCTTCCGGGCCCACTCCATGTACGACGCCGACCGGTACCGCGACAAGGCGGAGATCGAGCACTGGAAGGAGCGCGACCCGGTCGAGGGGTTCGCCCGGCGGCTGCTGGAGGCGAAAGAACTCACAGACAAGGCCCGTGACGCGCTGGAGGACCGTCTTGCGGCCGGGATCGACCGTGCCGTGGAGGCCGCGGAGCAGGCTCCCGAAGAGCCTGTCGGAAGTCTGCTGGAATACGTCACCAGTCCGGTGGAGGCGAACAGGTCATGACCGCGACCCGCACCCGTACGCCGGCGCCCGCCACACCGGCGGAGGGCAGGACGACGTACCGGGAGGCCATGCGCGAGGCCATGCGCGAGGCGATGCGCGCCGATGAGCGCGTGTTCCTGATGGGTGAGGACGTCGGCCGGTACGGCGGCTGCTTCGGTGTCAGCCTCGGCCTGCTGGAGGAGTTCGGGCCCGAGCGGATCCGCGACGCCCCGTTGTCGGAGTCGGCGTTCGTCGGCGCCGGCATCGGCGCGGCCCTGGCGGGCCTGCGGCCGATCGTCGAGATCATGACGGTCAACTTCAGCCTGCTGGCCCTGGACCAGATCCTCAACAACGCGGCCACCCTGCTGCACATGTCGGGCGGCCAGCTGCCGGTGCCGATCGTGATCCGGATGACGACCGGCGCGGGCCGGCAGCTCGCGGCCCAGCACTCGCACAGTCTGGAGGGCTGGTACGCGCACATCCCCGGGCTGCGGGTCCTGGCCCCGGCAACCGTCACCGACGCCCGGTACATGCTGGCTCCGGCGCTCGCCGACCCCGACCCGGTGCTGATCTTCGAGCACGGCAGCCTCTACAACGTCTCCGCCGAACTCCCCGCAGGCCCGGGCTTCCCCGGCATCGAGCGGGCGGTCGTCCGCCGCCCCGGCACGGACGTCTCGGTGATCACCTACGGCGGCTCGCTGCCCAAGGCGCTGGCCGCGGCCGACGACCTCGCCGAGGCCGGCATCAGCGCGGAGGTCGTCGATCTGCGCAGCCTGCGCCCACTGGACGACGCCACCGTCGGCGACTCGGTGGCGCGCACCCACCGCGCCGTCGTCGTCGACGAGGGCTGGCGCACCGGCAGCCTCGCCGCGGAGATCTCGGCGCGCCTGGCCGAACGGCACTTCTACGACCTCGACGCCCCCGTCGAGCGGGTGTGCAGCGCCGAGGTGCCGATCCCGTACGCACGCGCACTGGAGGCGGCCGCGCTGCCGCAGGCCGACACGATCGTCGCCGCCGCGCGCCGCGCCGTCGGCGATCCGGTGCCGGCCCGGGCAGATGCGGCGCATCAGCGCCCCACCGCCGGAAGGCCGGCCTGAGATGAGCGCGTTCACCATGCCCTCACTCGGCGCGGACATGGACGAAGGGGTGCTGCGGGAATGGCTCGTCGGCCCCGGGGACCCGGTCCGCAGGGGCGACGTCGTGGCGATCGTGGAGACCGACAAGGCGGCCATCGAGGTCGAGTGCTTCGAGTCCGGCACCGTGGGACAACTGCTCGTCCCGCCGGGAACCCGGGTGCCGGTGGGCACCCCTCTCGCCGAGATCGAGCACGGGCGCGGACCCGCCGGGAGGGGCCGCAAGGACACGCACAGGCCCGGAACGGGGGCGCGGCCCGCGGGCCCGGAACCCGCGAAGGAGCCGGCCGGACGGGCCGCCGGCGCGGTGGACAGCCCGGCGCGACCCGCGCCGGAGCCGTCCGGCGAGGCCGCCTGCGCCGGGGCCGGACCGCTCGTGCGGCACCTGGCGCAGCTGCGGGGCGTCGACCTGACGGCCCTGAGCGGAACCGGACCCGGCGGGCGGATCACCCGCGCCGACGTGGAGCACGCCCCGTCGCCCCGCGCGCCCAGGGTGCGGGCCACCCCCTACGCGCGCAGGCTCGCTCGTGACCTCGGCGTCGACCTGACAGCGGTACGGGGAACCGGGGAGGGCGGCGCCGTACGCGGGGTGGACGTGCGCACGGCCGCACAAGGGGCGGACGTACGAGCCGGTGCGCAAGCGGGCGCTGCCGCGCGGCCGGCCGGATTCCGCCGCGACAGCGAAGAGCGCACGCCGCCAGCCGCACCGGCCGAGGAGCACCCGGATCGGCGTACGGACACCATGCGCCGTGCCATCGCCGAACTCATGAGCCGCTCCAAACGGGAGATACCGCACTACTACCTCGCCACCACCATCGACCTGACGGCGGGGCAGACCTGGCTGCGCCGGATCAACCGCGGCCGTCCGCCCGCCGACCGTCTCGTCCCCGCGGCCCTGCTGATGAAGGCCGCCGCCCTGGCGGCGCGCGAGGTGCCGGCCCTCAACGGCTACTGGCGCGACGAGGGGTTCGTGCCCGGCACCGAGATCAATGTGGGGGTCGCGGTGTCGCTCCGGCAAGGCGGGCTGCTCGCGCCGGTGATCCACCGGGCCGACACGCTCGCGCCAGAGACCCTCATGGCCCATCTCAAGGACCTGGTGGAGCGGGCCCGCCGGGGACGGCTGCGCGGCAGTGAGACGACCGGCGCCACCCTGACCGTGACCAACCTCGGCGAGCAGGGGGTGGAGAGCGTCTTCGGTGTCATCCATCCGCCTCAGGTGGCGCTGGTCGGCTTCGGCGCCGTCGTCGAGCGGCCCTGGGCCAGAAACGGCATGCTCGGTGTGTGTCCGGTGGTGACCGTGACCCTGGCCGCCGACCACCGGGCCACGGACGGGGCGGTGGGAGCACGCTACCTGACGGCTGTGGACCGACTGTTGCAGAGACCGGAGGA
>NZ_BMVJ01000005.1:404702-407567 GCF_014650655.1 Streptomyces anandii JCM 4720 | reverse complement strand
TCACCGGGGTCGGGCCGGACGACAGGTTCCGCGACGTGCTCGAACTGGACTCCCTCGACTTCCTCAGCCTGGTGGAGTCGCTGTCCGAGCGCACGGGAATCCGTATCGACGAGGAGGACTACCCGGAGCTGACCACGCTGGCCGATGCCACACGGTTCCTGGTCGGCCGGTCCAGGGAGGCGACCGGCACCTCCCCCGCATGACGACGGCGTCGTACCGGCGTCCGTCGCCGTCGGTCCGTTGCGGCCGCAGGCCGGCCGGCCACGCTTCACGCGCCGCGCAGTCGGCCGCGGCACCCCTCTCGGGGAACAGTAAGCCGGCGCTGACGTCGACGAGTCCGGCGGGGGTGCCGTGCTCCCGACCGCACGGGGCACGCCCGCGGACTCGCCCGCCACCGGCCCGTTCAACCGCAGTCGGCCGCGGGCCGGACGTCATCCGTGCGATAGATGAGGTTGCCGGAGACCGACACCACGCCGTCGACGCGGCGGCACAACTGCTCCACGACGGGAATGAGACTCCTGTACTTGACCGCGCCCGCGAGAGTGACCTGACCGCCCCGTACCTCCGCGGTCACGTCCCGGGCGTCGAGCCCCAGAGTGCGCCGCAGGAGATCCTCGGTGATTTCCTCGCGGATGGCCTCGTCCCTGCGCAGGAAGATCCGCAGCAGGTCGCCGCGGCTGACGATGCCCAGGAGCCGTTCCGCCTCGTCCACCACGGGCAGCCGCTTGACGTGCTGGGTCTCCATGAGACGGGCGGCCTCGACAACGGTCCCTCCGGCCGCGCGCACACCGCCGGGGCGGACATGATCTCCTCGGCCCGGGAGCCCTCGCTCTTCGCCCGCTCCCAGGCCTCCAGGTGTGCCACCGGGATCCGGCCCGACGGATCGGCCTGATCGGCACTCTTGCGGAGCAGGTCGGCCTCGGACACCACACCGAGGGGACGCTCCAGCTCGTCCACCACGGGTACGGCGGTGACGTCGTTCTCCTCCAGCAGCCTGACGAGCTCCTTGAACGGCGTGTCACGCCGTGCCCGGACGACGTCGCGCGTCATGAGCTCCTCGACCGTTCGGTGATGCATGTCGCCTCCCGGATGCGGGATTCGCCTCGTACGCCACCCGTCCGGGGCCGTGCGAGCGCGCGGCCTGGGTGGCAGGCCGGATGGTGGTGGCTCGGCCGGCGTGGAACGTCAGGCAACGCGCGTCAGCGGAGGGCACTCCCAGCTGGCGTCCATCACCTCGGGGTGCGGCCGGTACATGCGCAGGACCACGAACCAGGTGCCGTCCTCAGCGGTGGGCAGCCAGTTGGCCTCCTCGTCCTGGCCGGGTCGGTCACTTTGCAGGTGGATGGTCAGTCCGCCGTCCTCGTCCCACCGCAGCCCCGTGCTGCGGTCGCCGATCGAGTAGCGCTCGGCCGGGTTGGGAATGAGGTTCATGTCCTCCCGGTAAGCGGTCAGCGACCACAAGGCGTCGACCGGCGGCAGCGCGTCGAGCGCGAAGCGCAGTCGGTACCGGCCGCCTGGGGCCAGCTTGTCGCCGTCGGCGTCCTCGAAATTGACCAAGTAGACCGCTTCGGCCGGGTCGTTGGCAGCGACGCCGAGCAGCGACTGGTCGGCGGCGCGCTTGAGGAAGTCGTCGCCGAAGCGCCCCATCTGCGGGGGCGGGTAGCGCCAGCCGTTGACGAGGTGGGCCCAGTCGCCGCTGAGGGTCTGCTGCTTGAGCATGGGCGCGCCAACGGCAGCGGCCCGGACAAGACTCTGCCTGACCGCGTCGGGCTGTGCTTCGACATCGAGGCCGGGTCCCACGCCGATCTGGGCGAACTGCTTGAGGAGGACCTCGTGATGAGACGGCGGGGGATTCTCGGCCAGCATCGCGTTCAGCGTCTTCCACGGTCCCAGAGGGTCCTCCGCCGCCGGGATCGGCGTCAGCACGTCACGGCTTTCGGGGACCTCCGCGTCCGGCTTGCCGTACAGGCTGAGCGGGACGAGCCGGTACTGCTCCTGGAGTGCCCGGACGCGTGGCACGTCGTCCGGGCCGCTGACGAGGGTACGACCGAGAACGAGCACCCAGGGGCTGGGAGCCTCCTTCACACGCCGCACTCCGGCGGGAAGCTTTCCCTTCCAGCCCGGGCCGAGGAGGGCGAAGCTGCCCGCACCGGACCCCGTGGTGCGCTGACCGACGTAGTCGAAGTTGTCGGAGGTGATCCCGACGAGTTCGAAGGCGAAGTAGCGATCGCCCATGTCCGGATGTGAGAGGATGACCGGCTCGTCCCCGAGGTTCACCCAGGCCGCTGAATAGAGCGTGTCATTGTTGGGACACCCGCCGTCGCGGTAAGTGGCGTCCAGCAACCGCTCGGCGTGCCAGAAGTGGTTGACGGGCGCGTAGGGGACCGTTGACGGGTTTCGTCGCTGTGTGACCCAGGCGTGCCTCAGCTGGGCGCTGTAGATGTACGGGAACCCGTAGACGAACGCCTGCTCACCGAGTGTGTAGGCGTACTCGCCGCGCCAGTCGTCGATACGCCCGGTAAGGATCGGCTTCACCGCCTGCCCAACCGCGGGCACCATTCCGGGCAGGTGGCGTACGTGATCGATCGTGGACCTGGGGTGAAGCGCTGCGCGCCCGGCGGCCCGCGCGACGGTGACGGCTGCGCCGGCCACGTCTTCGGGAATCCGCCGCCAGGAAGGTGTGTGTGATCGCTCGGCCATGTCAGCATCACTTCGCTCGACAGCATCGCAGACATGGACTTCGCGCGCCGACCGCGCGAGTCCGCCTCCCAGCGACCATTCTCCCCCGCCGTGCTGATCGACGCAGCCTGGGAGAACCTGGCCCCTCGGGTGTCTCACAACGCCCTCGGCTTTGCGGGCGACTTC
>NZ_BMVJ01000005.1:402319-404671 GCF_014650655.1 Streptomyces anandii JCM 4720 | reverse complement strand
ACCGATGCGCAGTTCGGCTGCCCTGGTCCCGGTCGCCCCGGCCGAGGAGTTCCCCGAAGACGCCGTGGGATGAACGGGCCACGCCGCGCGGGTAAGCGCCCTAGGCGACGCGCACATCGTCTTCGGTGAGTACGCGAACAACTACCAGCACGAGGCTGCCACAGAGTCGGGAAGCTCACGCAACTCCGCGTACCGGCCGTAGCAACGGCCGCCTGTGCGGCTGCCGGTGACCGTCACGCTCGCCGACCACTTCGGCCGCTGGTACGCCAGGACCCTCGCCGCACGGACCGCGAGCAGCGCGAGGGTGCTCCCGCTCCCGGGGTCACACGAGGCACCCCGCGTTGGGAACGGGAGCGCTGAGTCAGGACGGGGGCTGCAGAACTTGGTCGATGACGTAGATGGTGGCGTTGGCGGCCTTGATGTTGCCGCAGACGATGTTCGCCTTGCCGTTGACCTTGAAGCTGGTGCCCGAGCCCGAGGTGGTCAGCTTGCTGCCCTCCACCGTCGTGAAGGATCCCTTGGACAGTTCGTCCGGGGTGATCTGCTGGTCGACGACGTGGTAGTTCAGCACCTTCTTCAACTGCCCCTGATTGCCGAGCAGGGACGACAGCTGGGACACGGTCACCTTCTGGAAGGCCTGGTCATTCGGGGCGAAGACGGTGATGTGGGGTTTCCCGTCGAGTGTGCCGTTCATCCCTGCCCTGACCGTGGCCGAGACCAGCTGGCTCAGCTGTGGATAGGCGGCCGCGGCCTGCGAGACTTTGTCCTTGACCGTGTCGACCTTCTGCGAGATGGACGAACAACCGGGGCCGAACGTCCCCGAGGGGCTGGGAGACGCCCCCTGCGCGTAACTCTGCGAGGTCAGGCCGCCCAGCGCGAGCGGGACGGCGATCACGGAGGCCGCGGCGGCCATTGCTGTGCGAGTGCGGGTGAACCTCATCGCGAACCTTCCCATGGAGGTGTGAACTCTGCAGGGGTCTGGACTGCAAACGTCTCCACTTCCGCTGGGCAGGGCCGGGGCATCTGCCGCGCCGGGCCGACCCTGGGCCACTGTCAACCCAGCCACTCGATGAGCGTATGCAGCCGGGGCCGGTGAACGCATCTCGAGGTCCGGCACAGGTGAACGCCCAGCGGGACGATCGTCGCAAGAGAAGCAATGGCGCGATCCGGACAGAGGTGACGTCACCGACCTGATCCTCGCGCTCCTTGAGGGGCACGGGAACCCGGCGGCTCGTGGCGGCCCGGTCCGAGCGGGCGCAGGCTTGGAGGTGTGCCGGCCTCCTGGCAATGGCAGCAACGAGCAAGGAGCTCCGCGATGATCTCCACCACCACACTGTCCGCGGCCCTGTCGGCCGATCATCGTGCACGGCTGATGTCCCTGGCCCACGAGGTCTCCTTCGACGTCGGCACCCGTCTGTTCGAGGAGGGGCAGCGCGCCGGGCGGTTCTGGATCATCAAGACCGGAACCGTCGCCCTCGACCTGCACGTCCCGGGCCGCCGCGCCGCCGTCATCGAGTCGCTGGGCCGTGGCGAACTGGTCGGATGGTCCTGGTACTACCCGCCGCACATCTGGAACCTGGGCGCCGAAGCCGCGAGCCCGGTGCGGGCCCACGAGTTCGACGCGGAAACCGTACGGACGCTGTGTGCGCAGGATCCCGAATTCGGGCGGGCGGTAGCCTGCTGGGTCGGTCAGGTGGTCGCTCATCGGCTGCACTCGGCACGTGTCCGCCTTCTCGACCTGTACGCCCCGTACGGCAGTCATGGCCGCTGACGGGGAGGCAGCGTCAGCGGGTCGCGTCTCCCCCTGCGGCAGGGGCTGATCGGCCCTCTAGTTGCGTTTCGGACGAGTCCGGTCGACCCCGCGGTCGTCACCTGTCCGGCCCATGTGGTTCTCCCCCGGCCCCTGGCACCGTCGTGCACGGGAAGGGAGGTGGAGGCGATGAGCGGCAAGACGCACAGGCAGCGGCTGTGGCGATGGCGCAGCAACCCGCTGCGTCGCCACGAGGACGTCGTCGAGGCGTGGATCGTCCTGGTGATGTGGTTGGTGATCCTGGTGGGAGGCGCGATCGTCTGGACGGTGACGGCACGAGCCGCGGACGAGGAGTTCGCCCGGGAGCGTGCCGACCGGCATGCCGTGCCGGCCGTGCTCCTCACCGACACTCTCCTCGAGACCAACCGTGCGCCGGCGAAGGTTCGGTGGACTGCTGCTGACGGCACCATCCACACCGATCGCACCGGGGTGCCCGCGGGCCTCGCCCCGGGCGCGACGGTGACCGTATGGCAGGACGGCACCGGTCATCTGACCACCGAACCCACCGGCGGTGCCGAGGCGCGGGCTGAGGCCCTCCTCTT
>NZ_BMVJ01000005.1:383134-402289 GCF_014650655.1 Streptomyces anandii JCM 4720 | reverse complement strand
CGGCGGAGCGGCTGCCGCCGCCCTCACCGGGCTCGCCTACGGCACGGCCGCCCTGGCGCGCCGGCGGCTCGACAGGCGACGCTACGAACAGTGGGGCGCGGAGTGGGACGCGGCAGGTCCTCGGTGGGACCACAAGACGGGCTGACTATGAGGAAGGGCAATCTCATGAGTTACGACCGCACCGTGCACCTCGACGCCGAGTTCGCCACGGTCCTTGGCCGGGTTCGCGAGGCGCTGGCCGGGCAGGGTTTCGGCGTGCTGACGGAGATCGACGTCACGGCGACGCTCAAGGCCAAGCTCGACCACGACATGGAGGACTACGTCATCCTCGGCGCCTGCAACCCGGCCCTCGCTCACCGGGCCCTGGAGACGGACCGCTCCATCGGGCTGCTGCTGCCCTGCAACGTGGTCGTCCGCAGGGACGGCGACCGCACCGCCGTACAGGCCCTCGATCCGAACACCATGGTCGCCCTGACCGGACTCGATGCCCTGCGCCCGGTCGCCGAGGAGGCCACCCGCCGCCTCGACGCCGCCCTCGCTTCGCTCACCGGGGCAGGCACGGACGGCGGGCGTTGACGCACTCAGGAACGGAAGTGATCACGATGGAAGCCAAGCGTTGGACAGTGCAGATCTACATCTCGGAGGAGGGCGACGAGACGAACGCACGTGCCGTGCTCACCACCCGCGACAGTGCGTCGGTCACGGGCCGTGGGACGGCCCGGCGCAACCCGGTCGACCGGCCGGTACCGGAGATCGGTGACGAGCTGGCCGCCAGCCGGGCCCTGGAGGACCTCGCGATCAGGCTGCACGACGTGGCCGCCGACGACATCGTCGACATGGCCGGCCCCGTTCGCCCGTGACGACATCCGCCCACGGGGGCGGCTCCGATGCTCACCAGGGCCGGATGGCCCTGGTGGCGCTGCAAGCGATGTGGTGTGCTGAAGGTGACGGGAAGGACCGACCGAGGAGGACGCGGAGCACGGCAGCATCCGGCACCGCGCAATCAGGATCCGCGAGAAGCGGATGGTCCTTCCCGTCCACTCATGCGGGTTCCCGTCCACTCGTGCGGTCGCACAGTCAGTCGTGCGCAACGACCGCGACGGGTGCGGCGGTGTGGTGCAGGACCCCGTGGGCCACGGGACCGATGTGAGTACCGAAGAGACCGCGGCGCGCCCGCCGGCCCACGACGACCAAGGAGGCCCCCCGGGAGGCGTCGACCAGGAGCCGCGCGGCACTGCCGGAGAGCGCGTCCTCGGCCACCTCGATGTCCGGGTATCTCTGCCGCCACGAGCGCAGCACCTCGGTCAGGACGGCGGATGCGCTCCTGGCGGCCGACTCGTGCAGCTGGGCGACGGTGGACATCGTGTGTCCGAAGTAGGGCGGCGGGTACCAGCCGTGCACCACGCGCAGTGCCGCTGACCTGCGCATGGCCGCGTCGAACGCGAATTGGATCACACTGTCGTCCGGGGAGGCCGTGTCCAGGCCGAGCACGACAGGCCGATGGGCACACGCGCCGGACGACGGTTGTGCGGGGACTCCTTCCCGGTCCTCGTCGGCGCGGACGAACACCACGGGCCGTTTCGCGTGCGCCGCGACGGACAGGCCCACGGAGCCGAGGACGAAGCCGCTGACTCCGCCCAGGGCGCGTGAGCCCAGTACCAGGAGTTCGGCCCCGCTCGCGGCCTCACAGAGCGCTTCGACAGGCCGTCCGGTGAGGTACTCGATGTTCACCTGGATACGCGAGTGGCGCAGTCGCAGGCTTTCTCCCACCTCTCGAAGCATCTGTTCGGCCTGGTCCCGGCTCGCCTCAACGCCGAGAAGCGGGGCCTGCGCCACGGGCTGCCAGGCGTGGACCACTCTCAGTGGCAGCCCCAGCAGTCCGGCCTCCTGGGCCGCCCATTCGGCAGCGGCCCGGCTCTCGGGCGAGCCGTCCACCCCGACAGTGACGTTGCGCGGCATGCTCTCCGCCTCCTGCTGCACGTGCCCCGTCAGGTCTGCCGAAGGGCCGCGTCCCGGGTCAGTGTCCCCGTCAGTGCTGCGGGTGCGGGTGCGGGTGGAACACGGATCGCCGTTGCTTCGAGGCGGTGCCGTCGGCGAGGTGACCGGTTTCGACACGCAACTGCACCGCGTGGAACACCTCGACGACACCCAGGACGATGGCCATGATGCCCGCCACCAGGGTGAGCACACCGAGTGAGCCGAACGGCATGATGATCAACACGATGCCCGCGAGGAGCGTGATGATCCCCAGGCCCAGAAGCCAGCCACGTGCGGGCAGGTCGCGGGAAGAGATCGCGACCGCCGTCATCATGACACCTCGCAGCAGCCATCCGAAGCCGATCCAGAGCGCAAGCAGCAGGATCGATTCCAGGGTGCCCCGGAAGCAGATGAGCCCGAGCAGCACACACAGCGCACCGGCGATGAAGTGCAGCGCGCGCAGATGCGCCGGCACGTGCGCGCCGAAGGCCGCGGCCAGTTGGAAGACGCCACTGACCAGCAGGTAGACCCCGAAGGCGATGCCGACGACGCGCAGCGTCTCACCCGGCCATGCGAGGACGACCACCCCCAGGGCTATTGACGCCAGACCGATGGTGAGCAGCGCCTGCCAGCCGAAGTTCGCCACAGCGGTCAGGTCCTCAGCGCGCCGTTGCGAAGTAACAGGGTCCTGGGTCTCACTTGGCGGGGTGCTCCCTGCGGAAGCGGAGGGGAATGTCATGTCATCCACCTCGTTGAGTACGAGAAGTGCGGTCAGCGAGCACTTATATCGTCACTCCTTGGGCCCTGCTCCGCACTCGTTGACTGCCCGGCTCCGGCGTGAGTCTCCCGTGGTCCGCCGCCAGCCACGCATCCGCACGCCCACCATGCCAAGTGGCCACCGCGGATCGAACGGGGTGAGGCTGGAAGGAAGCAGTCGAGCACGGCTTGTTCCCGATCGCCGAACAGGCGGCGATCAGACGGGCTGACCAGTGGCGGGAGGAGCCCATGAAGGTCGGAGTGCTGACCGGCGGGGGTGACTGCCCCGGGCTGAACGCCGTGATCCGCAGCGTCGTCCGCAAGGGCGTGCAGGACTACGGCTTCGACTTCGTCGGCGTACGGGACGGATGGCTCGGACTGCTGCAGAACGCCGTTCGGCCCCTGGACGTCTCCGGCGTGCGCGGGATCCTCCCGCGCGGCGGGACCATCCTCGGTTCCTCCCGCACCAATCCGTTCAAACACGAGGACGGGCTGCGCCGTGTGCGGGACACCATCGCCGCGCACGGCGTGGACGCCCTCGTCGTGATCGGCGGCGAGGACACCCTCGGCGTGGCCACCGAGCTGTACCGGGAAGGAATTCCCCTGGTCGGCGTGCCGAAGACGATCGACAACGACGTTTCCGGTACCGACTACACCTTCGGCTTCAACACCGCCGTGAGCATCGCGACCGAGGCCATCGACCGCCTGCACACCACCGCGGAATCGCACATGCGGACCCTGGTGGTCGAGGTGATGGGACGGCACTCCGGGTGGATCGCCCTGCACGCCGGCATCGCCGGCGGTGCCAACGTGATCCTCATCCCGGAGCGACCGTTCGACCTCGAGGAGGTGCACGAGCAGGTCAACAGCCGATTCGAGATCAATTACGCGCCCATCGTCGTGGTCGCCGAGGGCGCGATCCCCAAAGAGGGACAGATGATCCTCAAGGATCAATCACTCGACGAGTTCGGACATGTGCGGCTGTCCGGCATCGGCGAATGGCTGGCCCGGGAGCTCTCGGAACGCACGGGCAAGGAGGCCCGCACCACGGTGCTGGGGCACATCCAGCGTGGCGGCACACCCAGCGCCTTCGACCGCTGGCTGGCCACACGCTTCGGGCTGCACGCCATCGACGCGGTCAAAGACGGCGACTTCGGTGCGATGGTCGCCCTGCAGGGCACCCGCATCGTCCGCATTCCCCTGTCCGAGGCCACGGCGCAGCCCAAGCTGGTCGATCCGGCGCTCTACGACGAAGTACAGGTGTTCTTCGGCTGACCGGCCCCCGCCCTCGGCACGCCCGCTGCCGGTTCAGCCGTCATGCGGCACGACTGCCACCGGACAGCCGGCGTGTTGCAGTACCGCGCACGTGACGGGCCCCAACCGGCCTTCGGGTGACCGCGAGCGCGTCCGGCGGCCGACGACGAGGAGAGCCGCGCCCTGGGACACGTGCAGGAGCGCTTCCGCCGGGTGCATCAGCATGACATCCGTGCGGACCACGACGTCCGGGTACCGCTCCCGCCATGGGCGCAACGCGTCGGAGAGCTGCAATTCCTCCTGGTCCTCCCAGGTCGCGCGGTCCTCCTCGGTCACGACGAGGGTCTGCGAGGAGACCGCCTCGGCGGGGAATTCCCAGGCATGGACCATCCGCAGGCCCGTTCCGTAGGCCTCGGCGGCCAAGAACGCGAAGTCCGCCACCTCGCCAGCCGCACGGTGCGCGTTCAGGCCCCCCACCACCGGTGCGGCGCCGTGTTCGGCGCGTGTCCTCTCCGCGAAGGTGCCGAGCCGCTCAGGAACCAGCACGACAGGGCACGAGGCCGCCGCAGCCGTCCGCAAGGCGACCCGGCCGACCGCCAGCCCGTCGAACCCGCCCGTGCCCCGCATGCCCACGACGAGGAGCCCGGCGTCCGAGGACGCGGCGACAAGCGCTGTGTCCGGGGCATCGCCCGCCTGCTCGCACAGCACCTCGACATCCGGGTGGCGGTCGCGCAGGTCGGCGGCCACCCGCTCGAGCAACAGCTCGCCCAGCTCGCGCAGCCTGTCCGTCGCCGAACCCGGCACCGCTGGGCCCGGCAACGGTGGAGACCCGTGGACCAGGCGCAGAGGAACGCCACGCACCGCGGCCTCGACTGCGGCCCAGTCGGCTGCCACCAGACTGCTCTCGGATCCGTCGACACCCGCCAGCACAGCCTGGCTCATCACGTACTCCTCCTCCCGTCCCGCGGTCGCGCGAACGTCACTCGCTCGCCCCACGCCCCAGTCCACTGTTCCACCACGCGCGCGCGGGGGCCGCCCGGCGCCTTCGAATGGGGCAAGGCCCGGTGGGAACCCGGAGTTCCACCTTCGGCGTACCGGACTACCGGAGAGGCGAGCCGATGACCGATATCCAGGGCTTGCTGGGGGACGAGGCCACAGACCTGCTGACGTACACCGCTCAGGGCATTGCCAAGGAAGAACTGGTGCTCCCGGGGCCGGACTTCGTCGACCGGAGCGCCGCCGCGACCGATCGCTCCCCTCGCGTGCTGCGCAACCTCCAGTCCCTCTTCGGCCACGGCCGTCTGGCCGGCACGGGACATGTGTCGATCCTGCCGGTCGACCAGGGCATCGAGCACTCCGCGGCCTCGGCCTTCGCCGCGAACCCCCGATATCTCGATCCCGCGAACATCGTCGAGCTCGCCCTCGATGGCGGCTGCAACGCCGTCGCCAGCACGCTCGGTGTGCTCGGGGCCGTCTCGCGGCGGTACGCGCACAAGATCCCCTTCATCGTCAAGCTCAACCACAACGAGTTGCTGACCTATCCGAACCATTACGACCAGATCATGTTCGGTACCGTGGAGCAGTGCTTCGACCTGGGCGCGGTCGGCGTCGGCGCGACGGTCTACTTCGGCTCGGAGGAGTCCGACCGCCAGTTGCAGGAGGTCAGCGAGGCCTTCGCGCACGCCCACGCGCTGGGCATGTTCACCGTGCTGTGGTGCTACCTGCGCAACCCCGCCTTCAAGAAGGACGGAGTGGACTACGCGGTGTCGGCCGACCTCACCGGGCAGGCCAATCACTTGGGCGTGACCATCGAGGCCGACATCGTCAAGCAGAAGCAGCCGGAGAACAACGGCGGCTACCCGGCTCTGAACTTCGGCAGGACCGACCAGCGCCTCTACGACAAGCTCGCCACCGGCCACCCGATCGAGCTCACGCGCTGGCAGGTCGCCACCTGCTACATGGGCCGGGTCGGCCTCATCAACAGCGGCGGCGCGTCGGCCGGCCAAGGGGATCTCGCCCAGGCCGTACGGACCGCGGTGATCAACAAACGGGCCGGCGGCACCGGGCTCATCACCGGCCGCAAAGCCTTTCAGCGGCCCACCCAGGAGGGCATTGAACTCCTGCACGCCGTGCAGGACGTCTACCTCGACGCCGACGTCACCGTGGCCTGAGCGGAACCGGCCCGTTCCGGGCCCGCCGCGAGGTCCGTGCCCGCTGCGGCCCTAGGCGCGTCCGGGTACCACGGCGACCGGGCAGGGCGAGTGGTGCAGGACGGCGTGGGTGACGCGGCCGAGCTGAAGCCCGAAGTGCCCGGAACGGTGCCGGGCCCCGACGACGAGCAGGTCGGCCTCGTGAGCCGCGGCCAGGAGAGCCCCGCGTGCCGGGCCCTCAACGGTGCGGCGCCGCGTCCTCACTCCGGGTGGGACATCCCGCAGCGCCCTCTCCAGCGCCTCGGCGGCCCGCTCCTCGTACACCCGCTCCGGCTCCCCGGCGATCAGCGGGTGGTCGATCGTCTCGTGCGCGGGGCAGCGCCAGGCCCGTACGGCGTACAGGAGGGCCGTTCGCCGTGCGGCCTCCTGCGCGGCGAAGCGGACCGCGGCGGCGCAGGCGTCCCCGACACCGACGACGACGCGGCCGTGCACCGGCACGCGGGCCTGGTTGTCGTGGCTGCCCCGCACCACGATCACGGGGCAGTCGGCATGCGCGGCGACGAACAGGCTCACCGAACCGAGCAGCACGTTCGCCACACCGCTGCGGCCCCGGTTGCCCACCACCAGGGCGGAGGCGTTCTTGCCTTCCCGCACCAGTGCGTACGCCGGCTCCTCGGGGAGCGCGGCCATGCTGATCGGCAGGCCGGCCTGCCGATCACGGGCGCGGTGGGCGCCGGCCCGGACGATGTCCTCGGCCAGGACCTGGGCATCCGCCTTGCCGAGGCTGTGTGCGAGCGCGGAGCCCTCGTAGCGCTCCCACAGCGAGGCGTACACCACCCGCAGCGGCACCCGGCGCAGTGCGGCTTCGTCGGCAGCCCAGTCCACGGCGCGCAGGCTGGGCTCGGATCCGTCCACACCGACGACGAGGGGAAGGTCCATCATCCTCACACTCCCGTGCGTATGTCCTGAGTTTCAGTAGTGCCCGAAGACCGCCGACGGCCACCGCCGAAGAAGGCCGCGGCACCCGGCTGGCGCTGCCTTGTCCGGCCCGGACGGTTCGCCGTCCTCGTATGCCGCCCTGCGCCGGGAGGCGCGGTGTGCGCGGCTTGTGCGCGGTTGCGCCGAGGCGATCGGCGTAGGGGACACGCCGTCCGACGTCGGCTGGGCAGGACGCTGATCGCGCGCACTGATCCACCCGCGCCGGTCACTGAAAGGCCGCGTGAATGTCCCGCTCCTGGGCGCTGTGCGAGACGAGCAGGAGTTCGTCGCCCGGCTCAAGACGCATGGAAGGGCTGGGCGCGGTCGGATTCCCGCCCCGTACGACGGTCGCCACCAGGGTCCCCTCGGGCAGCTCGATGTCGCCCAGGAGACGCCCGGCGGCCTTGGAACGCCCGGTGATGGCGGTTTCGATGATGCCGATGCCCGCGGTGCTCAGGCGCAGCAGCGCGACCGTGTCCGCGGCCCCGGTCGCCTCCTCGATCAGCGATACGAGAGGTGTGGCCGACGGGACCGCGATGTCCACGCCCCAGTGGTGGTCGAACAGCCAGGCGTTGTCGTCGTCGTTGACGCGCGCCACCACGCGCGGTGCGGCGAAGTGCCTTTTGGCGATGTAACTGATCACGAGGTTGTCCTCGTCCCGCCCGGTGGCGGCGATGACCAGGTCGGCGTGCGCGGCGCCCGCTCTCGACTGGACGGCCTGCTCCGCGGCGTCGCCGACGAGCAGGCGGGCGTCGCACCGGCCGTGCAGGGCGTCGACGCGCTCCTCGTCGACGTCGACGACGGTGACCTCGTTTCCGGCGGCCTTGAGCACCTGGGCGACGCGCGTGCCCAGTCGGCCGGCGCCGGCGATGAGTACGTTCATGTCCCCAGCTCCTTGTCGAGGAAGGCGCGCAGCCGGTGCAGGCAGTGCGCCGCCACCACGAAGGTGACCACGTCCCCGGGCGCGGCCGTCGTGTTCTGCCGCGGCATCAGGGAGCGTCCGTCGCGGGTCACCTCCACCACCCGTATCTCGCCGTCCACCTCGAACTCCGACAGCTTGCGGCCGGCCAGATACGCCGGGAGCGCCGAGCGGACGAGGAGCGTCTCGCCGTTGCCGAAGGTCACGTCGGGGACGAGATGACGGTGCAGCAGCATCTGGTGGATGCGGTGGACCGACCATGTGACGTCGCAGACCGTCGGGATGCCGAGGCCCTGGTACAGGTTGGCGCGCCGCGGATCGTGCACGTGGGCCAGCACCGTGGGGACGCGGAAGGTCTCCTTGGCGATCCGGGCGATGACCAGGTTGCTGTTGTCGCTGGAGGTGACGGCCACGACGGCGTCGCTCCGCGCGATGCCGGCCTGTTCGAGGATGCTCCTGCTGAAGCCGTTCCCGGCCTGGAACCGGCCCGGGAACCGCGGCGGGAGACGGCGCCGGGCGGCCTGCTCGCGGTCGATCACGTGCACGTCGTGGCTTTCACGGGCCAGTTGGGCCGCCAGCGCGGCACCCACCCGTCCGCAGCCGACGATCACCACTTTCATCGGGATTCTCCTTCCGGCCGCGCGGTGACGGTGCGCCGGCGCAGCCATGCCTTGCGTGCCTCGTCCGCGGCGAGCGGCAGCACACCGACGGCGACGAGCAGCGCCCAGTCGGCACCGGTGAGCGGGGCGGTGTGGAAGACGCTCTGGAGTACGGGCACATAGCTGATCGCCGCCATGAGCGCCAGACCGAAGAACCCGGCGGCGATCAGCCACGGATTGCCGAACACGCCCGCCTTGAACACGCTCTCCCGTTCCGTGCGCACGGCCAGGGCGTTGAAGAACTGGCTGACGACGATGCCCGCCTGGACCATGGTGATCGCCTCCCGGTAGACGGGGTTGCCGGCGGTGAAGTCGGCGTAGGGGATGCCGGAGGCGTGGATGTGCCAGAAGAACACCGCGCACACGCCGATGGCCTGGATGCCCCCGAGGAACAGGGTCCTGCGGATGACCGTCCGGGAGAACAGACGCTCGTGCCGCGGGCGCGGCGGCCGGTCCATCACGTCCGCCTCGGGCGGCTCCGCGCCCAGGGCGAGGGCGGGCAGCACGTCCGAGCCGAGATCGATGGCGAGGACCTGCACCGCGGTGATCGGCACCAGCGGGAAGCCGGTGAAGGTCGCGGCGAGGATCGGCGCCAGCTCGCCGATGTTGTGGCTGAAGAGGTAGACGAGGAACTTGCGGATGTTCTGGTAGACGGACCGGCCAAGGCGCACCGCCAGCGCGATGGAGCCGAAGGAGTCGTCCAGCAGCACCATCTCCGCGGCCTCGCGGGCCACATCGGTACCGCTCGCCCCCATCGCCACGCCGATGTCCGCGTGCTTGAGGGCGGGGGCGTCGTTCGCGCCGTCCCCGGTGACGGCGACGACCTCGCCGCGCCGCTGGAAGGCGGTGACCACCCGCATCTTGTGCTCCGGGCTCACCCGGCACAGCAGGAGTTCGCCGCCGGCGGCCAGCAGCCGGTCCAGCGCCTCCTCGTCCATGGCGTCCAGCGCCGCTCCGGTCACCACCGCAGGCGCGGCCGACCGGACGATGCCGACGCGGCGGGCCACGGCCTCGGCGGTCAACGGGTGGTCGCCGGTGACCATGACGATCCGGATGCCCGCCCCGAGACAGGCCCGCACGGCCTCATGGACCTCCGGCCGGGGCGGATCCTGCATGCCGACGAGCCCGAGCAGCGTCAGATCCGACTCGTCCGCGTCGCGGTCCCGTGCGGACCCCGTGGCCTCCCCCGCGGCGACGGCGAGCACGCGCAGGCCGCCGGCCGCCAGCGCGTCGGCCTCGGCCGCGATCCGTTCACGCTCCTCGTCGGTGAGGGGCTCGACCCTCCCGCCGCGGTCCAGGCGTGTGCAGCGGTCCAGCACCTCCGACGGGGCGCCCTTCACCCGCACTCTGCGGGCTCCGCCCTCGTCGTGGACGGTGCTCATCAGTTTGCGCACCGAGTCGAAGGGGTGCTCGGCGATCCGGGGCGCCGCGGCCTCCTCGGCCGCCATGTCCAGCCCGGCCTTGGCGGCCACGACCAGGAGCGCGCCCTCGGTGGTGTCGCCGAGCACCCGCCACCGGCCCTGGTCCTCGGGCGGAACGAGCCGGGCGTCACAGCAGAGGGCGGCCGACCTGAGCAGCCCGCGCACCGGTGCCGGATCGCCCACCTCGCCCTTGGGCTCGTAACCCACCCCGGTGACCGTGTGCTCCCGGTCCCAGACCCAGACGCGTACGACGGTCATCTCCGCCTGCGTCAGCGTGCCCGTCTTGTCGGTGCACACCACCGTCGTGGAACCCAGCGCCTCCACGGCGAGCAGTTTCTTGACCAGGGCGTGGTGGCGAGCCATGCGCCGCACACCGAGGGCGAGGGAGACGGAGAGGGTCGCCGGCAGGCCCTCCGGTACGAGCGCCACCATCACACCGAGCGCGAACACGAAGGACGCCACCAGTCCTTGGCCGGTGGGCAGCCGGATGACGAACAGGACCGCGCCCACCGCGAGGGCGGTGCCGGCGACCCGGCGGGCCATCGCGGCCACCTGCCGCTGCAAGGGGGTCTTCTGCCGGGGAGCCGCCGCCGTGAGCCGGAAGATCCGGCCGAACTCCGTGGCCTGCCCGGTGGCGAAGGCGAGCGCCCGGGCGGTGCCGGTGATGACGTCGGTGCCCATGAACAGGCAGTTACGGGCCCGCAGCGCCTCTTGGGCCTCGTCGGGCTCGGCGGTCCGGTGCACCGGCTCGCTCTCCCCGGTGATGGCCGCGTTACTGACCGTCAGGTCATGGGCCTCCACCACCCGGCAGTCCGCGGGCACCGTGTCGCCGGCCTCGAGGACCACCAGGTCCCCCGGCACCAACTCCCGTACAGGGAGCTCCAGGACAACCGCATCGCGCACCACCCGGCACCGGTGCGGAACCATGGCCTGCAGGGTCTGGGCGGTCCGCTCCGCCGAGTACTCCTGGGCGAAGCCGATGACCGCGTTCAGCACCACGACACAGAGGATCGCCACGGCGAGCTGCAGCGTGCCCGTGTCCCTGGGTTGTTGAAGTGCGTAGGCGATGAAGGTGATGGCCGAGGCCACCATCAGCACGACCGCGAACAGATCCGTGAACTGGCCCGCGAGCCGGCGCCACACCGCGGGGCCCCGGGCGGAGGGCAGTTCGTTCGGCCCCTCGGCCTGAAAGCGCCCCCGCGCCGTGGCGGCGGACAGCCCACGCGGTGAGCTCTCCAGCGTCGCGAAGACGTCGGTGGCCGCCTGCGCGTACAGCGGCTGCCGGGGGACGCGGCCGGAGGACGGCGGCGCCGGCGTGCCTGGTCGCCCGGTGGCCGGACCCCCCTCGTCCCCCTGCTGGGTGGGACGCAGCACCTTCATGACACAGCCCCGGGCCGGGCGGCCGCCGACTCGTGCGGCGCCGCGCGCACGACCGTGAGCCGCCCCTCGGGAGGCCGAGCCGCGGCGGCGCCCACCGTGCGGTGGGGAACCCCGGCACTCCTGGGCGTCATCGAGGTCCGCGGTCCGCCTGTGCGAAGCCGGTGACCAAGCCGCGCCCGCAATGGGTCTCGACGTGCCTGTCGGCCACCTGCGGATGGTCGCGCCCGAGCCGGCCCGGCACAGGCACACGATGACGGGCTGGACCGCGATCCGGTATGAGACAGCCAGGCCACCATCGGCCCCGCCTCACCGGTCCGCCGGTGTGGTCCGGCGTCCCGTCAGTGGGGTGAGAGCCACCCTCACCCACAGCGGGCGCGCTCCGCCTGCCCAGGGTTCGCAGTGTGCCCGCTCCTGAAGCCGGCGGAGCATCCCCGGGCCGCCGACGGCGTCGGCACGATCCACCGCGAGCACGCTCCAGCCGCGGCTCACCGCCTCGTCCACATGGTCGACTTCGAAGGCGACGCCGCTGCCCACGGCTCGGGCGGTGGCGGAGCCGGGCGCGGTGCGGAAGAACACGTCATCGTCCGCCACGTCGTAGTTGACCGGGAGCGCGGTGGACCCGTCGGGCGCCGCAGCCGGTGCACCGGCGGGCGGCCCCTTGGCCGGCGCCTCCCGGCCCAGCCCGTGCCGGACGCGCGCGTCCGGCACGGGCAAGACCAGCGTGATCTCGTTCGTGTCCGACCGTCGTACGTCGTACGGAGGGGTTCCGTCGTCGTGGTGCAGGCCGCCGATCTCACCGTCACGCCGGGTGACACCGGCGGCCGGGCTCTCCACGACCAGTCGATCACCTGGCTGAGCGTGCATGGTCATGCCCTCTCTCATGAAGCCCGTTTCCCAGCATCACCCGGCGCCAGTACCCGCACCAACGGTCCCAAGGTCCCGCCCGGTGGGGACGTAGGGCACGGTTTCGTGACCCGTCGGCCCGCTCCACCGGACGGGAACCCGAGCCCGGTCGGCGCTGCACATGCGCCGGACGGTGTGATGCGGTAGTTCTCGTGTCAGAACGCACGGTGCTGACGGAGGGCGCGGCCATGGAACCGGTCGTCACCGTGGGCCTGGACGGCTCACCCGAGAGTCTCGCCGCGGCCCGCTGGGCCGCCGACGAGGCTGCCGAGCGCGGGATCGCTCTGCGCCTGCTGCACGCGTGGCCGCAACTCGTCCCGGAGCCGACCCGGGTCCCTGCGGAAACCGATCAGAACGCCTGGGCAAGACATCTGGTGCGCTCCACGCGGACCGAACTCCAGGAGCGCCATCCGAATCTGTCCGTCGTCGAGGCCCTGGTCGCCGACGATGCCCAGAACGCCTTGCTCCAGGCGGCTTCGGACGCCGGGTCGGAGATGGTGGTGCTCGGATCACGAGGCCTGGAACCCGTCGAGAGTTACTTCCTGGGTGACGTCAGCATGCCCGTCGTCGTACGGTCCGTACGGCCGGTGGTGCTGGTGCGCGCCCGCGGCACGGAGCAGGAACCGCCATCCCGTGCGCCCTCCCCCGGCGTGGTCGTGGCCCTGAAGTTGCCGGGCTCATCCGACGACCTGCTCGACTTCGCCTTCCGCACAGCCGCTGCCCGGGGAGTCGCTCTCCTGGCCGTTCACGGCAAGCGGGTACCACTGCCCGCGGACGTGCCCCTGGCCGCGGATGCCGACGAACCGATGACGCGGCAGGCGCGGAACGAGTTGGACGCGGCGCTCCGCCCATGGCGGGAGAAGTACCCGCGGGTGAGCGCGACCGGCAGTGTCCGCCTCACCGGCCCCGCCGAAGCCGTCGTACGCGCCGCCGAAGGCGCGGTGCTGCTGGTCGTCGGCCGGCGCCGGCACCGCCTGGGCATGGCACCCCGTCTCGGACCCGTCGCTCAGGCCGCCGTCCATCACGGGCGCTGCCCCGTGGCCGTCGTTCCTCATGACTGAGTCCGGCGTCCCCGCGGAACCGGGTCACCCGGTGCCCGGGGCGGATCCGTCCGCGCTCCGCGCCGGTGACCATGGCGAGGGCCACCGCGGGGCGCTGCCGCGAGCAGAGGTGTGCGAGACCCACACCGCGATCCTGTTCTTCGCCGGCGACCGCGCCTACAAGCTGAAGAAGCCGGTGGATCCGGGGTTTCTGGACTACACCACGGTCACGGCCCGCCGGGCCGCGTGCGAACGAGAGATCGCGCTCAACCGTCGTTTCGCCCCCGACGTCTACCTGGGCGTGGGCGAGCTGCGCAGCCCGGGCGCGCAGGAAGCGGAACCGCTCGTGGTGATGCGCCGCATGCCGGCGGACCGCCGTCTGTCCCGGCTGGTGCGCCACGGCGCCGACGTCGACGATGTCCTGCGGGCCGTGGCCCGGCGCCTCGCCGCGTGGCACGCGAAGGCGCCCCGCGGCCGCCACGTGGACGAACAGGGCACCCGCGACGCGTTGTCGTCGCGTTGGGAAGCGAGCTTCGCACAGGTCCGCTCGCTGGCCGCCGAAGGCCTCGTGGCGGACACCGTGCCGGAGACCGAGCGGCTGGTGCGCCGCTACCTCGCCGGCCGCAAACCCTTGTTCGATGCCCGCATCGGACAAGGGCGGGTCGTCGACGGCCACGGCGACCTGCTCGCCGAGGACATCTTCTGCCTCGACGACGGTCCCCGCGTCCTGGACTGCCTCGAGTTCGACGACGCCCTGCGCTACGTCGACGGCCTCGACGACGCCGCCTTCCTCGCCATGGACCTGGAACAGCTCGGCGCGCGGGAGGCCGCGGCGTACTTCCTCGCCCGGTACAGCGAGTACTCCGGCGACCCGGCGCCCTCTTCCCTGTGGCATCACTACATCGCCTACCGCGCGTTCGTCCGCGCCAAGGTGTCCCTCATCCAGGCACGGCAGTCAGCGCCGGGCGCGGAGTCGGCGGCGGGACGGCTGGCCTCCACGGCACTGCGCCACCTGCGTTCCTCCGCCGTCCGCCTCGTCCTCGTCGGCGGGCTGCCGGGCAGCGGGAAGTCCACCCTGTCCGGTGCGCTGGCCGACCGGCTCGGCGTGTCGCTCCTGAGCAGCGACCGGCTGCGCAAGGAGTTGGCGGGCATCCCGGCGGAGCAGTCCGCGGCGGCCCGGTACGGCGAGGGCCTGTACACACCCGAGTGGACGGCCAGGACCTACGCCGCCCTCCTGGAGCGCGCGGCCGCCCTGCTGTCCCGCGGCGAGTCCGTCGTGCTGGACGCCACCTGGACCTCCGCGCGGCAGCGGGAAGCGGCGCTCCGCACGGCCGAGAGCACCAGCGCGGACCTGGTGGCCCTGCACTGCCGGGTGCCCGGTGCCGTGTCCGTGGCCCGCCTGGCAGCTCGCGGCCCCGGAACATCGGACGCCGACCGGGACATCGCGTCCGCCATGGCGGTCAGGGAACCGCCCTGGGCCGGGGCCGTCGCGGTGGACACCAGCGGCCCGCTCGAGTCGGCGGTCGCTCAGGCACTCGCGGCCGTACGCCCGTGGGGCACCGGCCCGGCCCCGCTCTTCCGCCGTCCGTACATGGAGCCCGACTGAACATGGAGCCCGACTGAGGCCGGCCGTGCCTCGCCGGCCCGTCGGGAGCCGCGGGCGAGAGAGAGGAGTCGTGGTGAGGACGTCGGCCGGTGCGGTGGTCATCGGGGTCGGCAACGTGTTCCGGCGGGACGACGGTGTCGGCCCGGCCGTGCTTGCCCTGCTCGAGGAGCGCGCCCTCGCGCGGCCGCTGCCGCACGGCACCGTGCTCCGGGAGTGCGACGGGGATCCCGGGAGGCTGCTCGGGCTGTGGGAGAACGCCGTCCTCGCGGTCGTCGTCGACGCCTGCTTCCCGCCCTCCGCACACCCCGGACGCGTGCACCGGTGGTGCCCCGTCCCGGGCGCCGGGCCGGTTGCCACGGGCACCCGGCGGCACAGCACGCACGGCCTCGGTCTCCTGGAGACCATGCGCCTGGCCCACAGTCTCGGACGGAACCCCGGTCGCCTCGTCGTGTACGCGGTCGAAGGAGCCGAACGCTGCCTCGGCACCGGACTGACGCCGCCGGTGGCGCGGGCGGTCCTGCCGCTGACGGAACATGTCGAGCGGGACCTCGTGCGGCACGCCGAAGCGGTCGGACGCGATCGGCGGCTCCGCGCCGGCGGGACACGCCGGAGCGCATCCGTCCCTTCGGGCGCATCTCCCTGACACTCTGTCAGTGATCGCCGGTGAGCAGCCGTGGACCCGCGCGACGACACGAGCACCTCCCCGCCCGGGAGGCACGGACCGAGGGGAAACGAGACATGACCGGCCCCGGTGACATCCGAGCCGCCACCGGCGCACCGACCGAGGCCGTACTCGGCCGTGACGGACTCGATGCGCTGGTTCAGGTCCTCAAGCGGCGAGGCCGTACGGTGGTCGGCCCCACCGTCCGTGACCGCGCCGTCGTCCTGGCCGAGCTGGACTCGGCGGACGAGCTGCCCCACGGGTGGGGCGTGGAACTCGAGGCCGGGCGGTACCGCGTCCGCCGCAGAACGGACGGCGCCGTGTTCGCGCACAGCGCCGGACCGCAGTCCTGGAAATCGTTTCTGCACCCTCCCCGAGTGCGCCAGTGGACCGCCGAGCGTGACGCCGACGGTGGACTGACCGTGTGCGAGGACGAACCGCCGGCCGTGTCGTACGCCTTCCTCGGGGTGCGCGCCTGTGACCTGCACGCCATCCGCATCCTCGACCGTGTGATGATCGGCGGCAAGTACCCCGATCCCGCCTACGGCTCCCGCCGGAAGGGAGTCTTCCTCGTCGCGGCCGAGTGCACCGAGCCCGGCGCCACCTGCTTCTGCGTCTCCATGGGCACCGGGCCCGCCGTCGACACCGGCTACGACCTCGCCCTCACCGAGGTGGTCGACGACGGCGGCCCCCGCTTCCTGTGCCGCAGCGGGAGCGAGGAGGGCGCCGCCGTACTCGCCGAACTGCCCCGGCACCAAGCGGACGACACCACTCGCACCGCGGCCGCCGAGGCCGTACGGCGGGCCGCCGGGAACATGGGCCGGTCCATGCCGCCCACCGACCTGCGCGCTCTGATGCGCGACAACCTCGAGGCCGACCGCTGGGACGACGTCACCGCCCGCTGCTTGAACTGCGGCAACTGCACCATGGTCTGCCCCACCTGCTTCTGCACGACCACCGAGGACGTCAGCGATCTGACCGGCGACCACGCCGAGCGCTGGCGCCGCTGGGACTCCTGCTACGACCTCGACTTCACCCTGCTGCACGGCGGACCGGTCCGGGCGGGCAAACGCAGCCGCTACCGCCAGTGGCTCACCCACAAGATCGGTACCTGGCACGACCAGTTCGGCAGTACCGGCTGCGTCGGCTGCGGCCGGTGCATCGTCTGGTGCCCCACCGGCATCGACCTCACCGAGGAGGCACACGCCCTGCACCAGGAGGCCACGCGGCAGGGACCGACACCATGAGCCGCCCGGCTCCCGTCCCGTCGACGGGCCTGATCGGGTCCTTGTCCCCCGGGCACCGCGAACGACTCCTGGCCCTCGCGCACGAGGTCGACCACCCGGCTTCCACCCGTCTGTTCGAGGAGGGCGGGCGGGCCGACCGTTTCTGGATCGTCCGCACCGGCACGGTCGCACTCGACATCCACCTCCCCGGCCGCGGCCCGGCCGTCGTGGAGACGATCGGCACCGGTGGTCTCGTGGGCTGGTCGTGGTTGTGCCCGCCGCACGAGTGGCACCTGGGGGCCGAGACCAGAAGCCGGGTGGAGGCCTGGCAGTTCGACGCCGCCGAGGTGCGGGCCGTGTGCGCCGCTCACCCGGAGTTCGGCCTGCCACTGGTCACCCTGGTCGCCGAGACGATCGGCCGCCGACTGCGCGCGACCCGCACCCGCCTTCTGGACCTTTACGGGCCACAGCCGGGGGCGCCGAGTCCATGACCCTGGTACCTCTGCCCCATCGCCTGACGAGCCGTCACCGCGAGACCGCCGACACGGTCACTTTCGAGCTGGAGCCGCTCAGCGGCGGACTCGGGCCTTTCGCGCCGGGGCAGTACGCCATGCTGTACGCGTTCGGGATCGGGGAGATCCCGGTCTCGGTGTGCCGCACGTCCGGGGACGGCCGGCTGACGCACACCGTCCGAGCGGTCGGGGCCGTCTCCCGGGGGCTGTGCGATCTGCCGGCGGGCGCATCGGTCGGCGTACGCGGCCCCTTCGGAAACGGGTGGAACCTGCGGGCCGCCCGGGGGCACGACTTGCTCGTCGTCGCCGGTGGCATCGGACTCGCCCCGCTGCGCCCCCTGATCGACGCCGTCCTGGCCGAGCCCGCGGCGTACGGGAGGCTGAACGTCCTGGTCGGTGCCCGCACTCCCGGCGATCTGCTGTACCGCGCGGAGCTGCCCGCCTGGCGGCGGCCGTTCGGGGCCGTCACGGTGGACCGACCCGCCGGCGGCTGGACCGGCCGGGTCGGAGTCGTCACCGCGCTGCTCGACGAGGCGTTGTTCGCCCCCGAGAACGCCACCGCGTTCGTCTGCGGTCCGGAGGTGATGATGCGCGCCACCGCCCGCGAGCTGGTCGACCGGGGCCTGCCCGCCGGTCGCGTGCAGCTCTCCCTGGAGCGGAACATGCGCTGCGCCACCGGCCACTGCGGGCACTGCCAGCTGGGTCCACTGCTGCTGTGCCGTGACGGCCCCGTCGTCCCCTACGACCAGGCCGAACCGCTGCTTACCGTAAGGGAGTTGTGAGATGACCACCTCCGCCGGGCGGCCGGGCGGCTCGCGTCCCCGGCTCGGTGTGTTCAAGTTCGCCTCGTGCGACGGCTGCCAGCTCACCCTCCTCGACTGCGAGGACGAGCTGCTGGGCATCGCCGGCGAACTGGAGATCGCCCACTTCCCGGAGGCATCGAGCGACGTCGCGCCAGGGCCGTACGACCTGGCGCTCGTGGAGGGGTCGGTCTCCACTCCCGAGCACCTGGCACGCGTCCGGCGCATCCGAGCCGAGTCCCGTCATCTGGTCACCATCGGTGCCTGCGCCACGGCCGGGGGCGTCCAGGCCCTGCGGAACTACGCCGACGTCACGGACTACCTCGCAACCGTCTACGCCCGCCCCGACTACATCGAGACTCTCGCCACCTCCACTCCCATCGCCGACCACGTGCCCGTCGACTTCGAACTGCGCGGCTGCCCGATCGACCGCGGCCAGTTGCTGGAGGTCATCACCGCCTTCCTCGCCGGCCGGAAGCCCGGCATCCCGAACCACAGCGTGTGCTTCTCCTGCAAGCAGCGCGGAAACGTCTGCGTCCTCGTCGCGCACGGCACCCCGTGTCTGGGTCCCGTCACCCACGCCGGATGCGGGGCCCTGTGCCCCACCTTCGGGCGCGGCTGCTACGGCTGCTTCGGGCCGGCCGGCACCACCAACCTCGGTGCTCTCGTCCCCGTCCTGCGCCGCGACGGGATGAACGACGGGGACATCGGCAGATTTCTGCACACCTTCAACGTCACCGACTTCACCGCGGTGGAGGAGGAAGACCTGCCGTGAGCGAACCCGCCGACGCGTCCGCCGCCGCATCCCGTGTCGTCCGCGTCCCCGCTCTCACCCGTGTCGAGGGCGAGGCCGCGCTGCACCTGCGCGTCCACGACGGCACCGTCACCGAGGCCCGGCTGAAGATCTACGAAC
>NZ_BMVJ01000005.1:373369-383110 GCF_014650655.1 Streptomyces anandii JCM 4720 | reverse complement strand
CCCCGCGGTTCTTCGAGGGGTTCCTCCGGGGCCGGGCCCACACGGAACCGGTCGACATCACCTCCCGCATCTGCGGGATCTGCCCCGTCGCCTACCAGCTGAGCGCCTGCCGCGCCATCGAGGACGTGTGCGGAATCGTGGTGGACGGCCCGCTGGACGCCCTGCGCCGACTGCTGTACTGCGGCGAGTGGATCGAGAGCCAGACCCTGCACGTCTACCTGCTGCACGCGCCCGACTTCCTCGGCTGCGCCGACCTGGTCGACATGGCGGGCAGCCATCGCGAGCACGTCGAACGCGGTCTGCGACTCAAACAGACCGGCAACGCCGTCATGGAACTGCTCGGCGGACGCGCGATCCATCCCATCAACGTGCGTCTCGGCGGCTTCCACCGCACCCCCACCCGCGCCGAACTGCGCCCCCTCGCCGAGCGCCTGCGCCGCTCCCTCGACGACGCCTGGGACACCGTCCGCTGGGTCGCCCGCTTCGACTTCCCCGAGGCCCACTGCGACGCCGATCTGCTCGCTCTCGCCGAGCCCGGCACGTACGCCATCCAGTCGGGCGTCCCCACCGTGCTCCCGGCCGACCGCAGCCTTGCGCCCTACAGCTTCCCCCTACGGTCCTTCTCCGATCACGTCACCGAGGAGCAGGTCCCGTATTCCACCGCGCTCCACTCCCGTCTGGACGGCAGGCGGCACCTCACCGGCAGCCTCGCCCGCTACGCCGTCAGCGGCCACCTGCTCTCCACACTCGCGCGTGAGGCCGCCCGGGAGGCCGGACTGAGCGACCCTCCACTGGCCCCGGGCACACCACGGGGCGAGGTGTGCAGGAACCCTTATCGGAGCATCCTCGTCCGGGCCGTGGAGGTCCTGTACGCGGTGGAGGAGGCCTTGCGGATCATCGACGTCTACGAGCCTCCGGAGCACCCGTACGTGGATGTCCCCGCCCAGGCGGGCGTGGGCCACGGCGCCACCGAGGCACCGCGCGGACTGCTGTACCACCGCTACGCGCTCGACTCCGAGGGCCGGATCACGGACGTCTGCCTCGTCCCGCCCACGGCCCAGAACCAGGGCGCGATCGAGGAGGACCTGCGCGTTCTCGTGCAAGCCGCCCTGGCCGGCGGGACGACGTCCGACTCCGCACTGGCCCACCTGTGCGAACGGGCCATCCGCAACCACGACCCGTGCATCTCGTGCTCGGCCCACTTCCTGGACGTGGACATCCAGGGGGATGGTGGATCAGCTCCACGGTCTGGTCGCGCACGGTGACGGCCACGGTGTCACGGTCGGTTGGGAAGGCGGCGGATCCAGCGTCCGGACGGCTTCACACGCGTCCGTACACCCACGGCGACCTGCCCAGGATGACGATGCCCGCCACGGCCGCCAGGGCCCCCAGTCCCTGGACGGCCAGCGCCCAGGACGTGGCCAGGCGTTCCTGGAAGACCACGGCGCCCATCAGCACACCACCGATCGGCTCGAGGGTGTCGATGATGGGCAGACTGACCGTCAGAGAACCGGCCTGAAAAGAGCTCTGGGCAAGCAGCATGCCCGTGCCGCCGACAAGGAGGAGCGCATACGGTTCCCAGTGCGCGAGCGTTCCGACGCCGTCCTCCCGGAAGAGGCCGGCCGTGCTCTTGGTCAGGCTGTCGAGAAGGGCGAACATCACACCGGCCGCCGCCGCGTAGAGGGCCGTGCGTGGGCGTCCCGCCCTGCGCCGTCCCACTGGCACCAGCACGCACACGCATCCCGCGGCAACGGCCAGAAGGGGAAGCCAGTCCCCCACACTCGGCGCCACGATCCCGGCGGGTGGTGGCAGAACCGCCAGGAAGGCGGCCACACCTCCCGACGTGCACGCCGCACCCGTAACCTCCGCCGCGGTGAGACGTCGCCGGCGGCGCAGGGCGACCATGGGCAGGGCGAAGACGAGGTCCAGCGCGGCCAGCGGCAGCACGAGCACGAGCGGACCGAACGCCAGGGCGACGCCCTGGATGACGTAGGAGAAGAACGACATGCCGATCCCGGCGAGCCACAGCGGTCTGCGGAGCAGGTCCAGGATCAGGCGGGGGCGCAGAGAATCGCTCTCGGGCACGGAAGCGGCGGCGGACTGCTGCATGACGGCCGCGGCGGCGAAACAGCAGGCCGATGCCAGTGCAGCAGCCCCCGCGAAGCCCGTTGTCATGGATCAAGGATGCTGCCCCACATCACGTCGAGCGCGCATGCCGTCCCGGCGCGGCTCGGCGGGAACCGTCGAAGCTCCTGTTCGGCGACGGCCGCCCGGGTGCCTCAACCCTGGCAGCCGTCAACAAGCTCGTGACAGCGGTCATCGCTGACGCCGTCCAACGACGACCAGCCCAGGACTCGGCTGGTACGGCAGCATGTGCTTCCTGTCAGTCCGTCTTCTGCCAGATGTGAACGTCGAGGCTCGCGTTCTGGGCTTCGGGGTGTACGGCGGTCACGGTGACCAGCGAAGGATGTCCTTCGCTGGTGATCAAACAGAGCTTGCCTCCCACAGCCACGGGCAGGTCTGCGAGCCGCCGGCCCTGGGTCTGCGCAAGAACGGTGCATCTGGCGGCATCCGGGTTCTCCCCTCGCGGAACCACCGCCAAGTTCGCTCTGGCGCTCCTCAACACGGCCTCTTGTCCGTCATTGATCTGGGACAACTCGATGTCGCCGTCCGTCGGCATGGCCCCCTGAGGGGGAACCGAGTCCAGGTTGAAGTCACCTGAGACAAGCAGCGGTCCGGTCCAGCGCACCGCAGGTGAACCGGAGGTGGACGACGGCGCATCGGAGGCTTCAGGGGGCGCGGGGGCTGTTGTCGTGACTGTGGCCGTGACGGTTGCTGTCGCCGTCTCGACGTTCGCAGCCGGGGAGTTGACCCCTGCTGCCGGCAGACCGATGAAGCCGACGAGAAACGTGAGGACACCCGTCACCGCGGTGATGAGGGCGGCAACGGCCGTCCAGTGTTCGGGAGACCTTTTGGCCCGCGGCTCGCCGTGCGGTGGTGCGGGTGGATGCGGAGGTGGGGTGGGAATTGCCATGAACGTCCCCCGATCAGCGCTGTAAGACGCAAGCGTTTCAGCTCACTGGCGTACGCGTTGACCAACTCCGGATCCGTGATGTGATTGTGTTTTTACTTAGCGTGATGCGAGACAGTGCAGCCGGCCCACCACAGGCGGAGGACGGGACGCCTCCCCTTTCGGAGGCGCCCCGGGGCAGGCCGGCGGTAGCGTCAAGCGGCGGCCCCCATCAGGCACCAGGATGCTGGTACGCCTGCTGTGCCTGCGCGTACCTTTCACCGCCGGGGGCGCCCGCGGCTTGTGTCTGCGACTGCTCGGCCCACTCCTTGTGCACCTCCTGCTCCATGCCGCAGAACGTGCACTGGATCGCGAATCTCGTCGAGATGGGGAACAGCGGCACGAAGAACAGTGTGAACTTGGTGACGTACTTCTTGACCGTATGCGCGGCAGGGTTGCCGCATTGACGGCATGTCAGCATGAGGATCGCGAGCCGGTACATGTATGCGCTGGTGCCGAAGATGATCATAAGAGGAGTCCTTGAAAGCGGGGCGGAGGAGGCCGGGGTGAGGCGGAGGGCGTCCGCTCTCTGTGCCGTTCGGTGATTCCATTGGGCCCTGGGTGGGAGTCTGGGTCACGGTCCGGAATCTCGTGGCTTGACAGCCGTCAACGCCGTACGCCACGGCCGTCCACCCGTGGCCTCGCGGGCCTGGCCCGAGCTGGGCGCCTGGGACTCCAGGGCCCCGGCTGCGTGTCCGCGGGGGCGTGGCGTCAGACCATGGCGAGCCGGTCCACCAGCAGTTCCACCCTCGGCTTCGCGTCCTCGGGCAGCAGGCGGCCCGCGCGGGTGAGGGTCGCAAGGCCGTGCAGGGACGCCCAGAACATCTCGGTGAACAGCCCCGGGGCAACGCCGTCGCCGGCGACCTCGCCGAGAGTCTCCAGAAGGGCGGCGAAGGCGTCCTTCAGAGGCTCGGGGGTGTCCTCCTGGGCGTACGGCAGGCCGCCGTCGAGCTGGAACAAGGCGTCGTAGACCGCCGGGTTGCGTGCGGCGAAGTCCAGGTAGGCGTAGGCCAGGGCGGCGACCCGTGCGCGGGGGCCGTCCGCGGCCGAGGTCGCGGCCCGCACTTCCCTGGCCATTTCGGCGGCCCCCTGGAGGGCGACGGCGCCGATGATCTCGCGCTTGCCCCGGAAGTGGCTGTAGAGGACGGGCTGGCTGTATTCGATGCGCTCGGCGAGCCGGCGGGTGGTGACCGCGTCCCAGCCCTGCTGCTCGGCGAGTTCGCGTGCTGTCGCCACGATGAGGCGTTCGCGTTCCGCCCGTTCGCGCTGCTTGCGTTCCTGTACCGACATGAACGGATTCTAGCACTGCTAGACAATCGAGCGTTAGCAGTACTAGCGTTGCATCGTCCGCTAGCAATGCTAGTTCACGGAGGGATCGTCATGCTCGACGCACTCAAGGTCGTCACCACCGTCGTCGTGGGCCTGATGGTGGGGGTGGAGTTCTCCGTCGCCTTCATCATGAACCGGATCCTGGCCGCGCTTCCTGAGGACAGCGCCCAGCTCGGCCACGCCCACGGCGGCCGGATGCTCGGTGTCCTGATGCCGTTCTGGTACATCGGTTCACTCGCCCTCAGCGCGGTCTGGGCCGTCGCCCGATGGCACCACCACGGCGCCGCACTCGTCGCCACCGCCGCCGGACTGCTGATCGTCAGCGTGGTCATGTCGGTGCTGCTGCTGGTCCCGATCAACAACCGGAACAAGACCTGGACCCCTGAGAACCGGCCGGCCGACTGGAAGGAGCAGCTGCACCGCTGGGAGCGCTACCACTACGTCCGCGTCGCCGTCATCATCGCCGCCTTCACCCTCCTCACCTGCGCCCTCGTCCGATAGACCGGCCACCGCCGGGCGCTGGGCTGGGTGCTGCTGGTGGAGGCCCTCGCCGCATACGGCGACATGGCCACCGTGCTGGCCCACCACGGTTCCGTGCCCACCGCGCTCGGCGTCCACGGCCTGACCGCGACTCTGATGGTCGTCAACGGCCTGCTGATGATGCGCGAGACCCGCAAGGTCACGGCCGCTCCGGTGACACCCGCCCCGCAACCCGTCCGAGCCGCAGGACCGGCATACCCGCGCAAGACAATCGGCAGCTTGTCCCTTGGTGACCTCCCGCCGCGCCGAGCGTGACAGCCGTGGGGAGGACGACGTCGAAACGTGACCCCCCGTAGGCTTACGTCACATCCCAACCGGTCGGTATGGTGCGCCGCCTGAAGTGTTCCTCCCCGTACACCTCCACGGGTCCGAGCCGTAGTGGAAGGCCAGACGATGACCTACGCCGACGAGAACCAGTACCTGCCCCCAGGACCACCGGGGTGGCCGCCGGCCCGCACCGAGCCGTGGTCGTACGACGCGTACGCGCGGCAGACTCCCTCCCACGACGCCGATCTCGCGGCGCTCCGGTCGGCCTACCGCGTGCTCCGCCGGGTCTCGACGCTGACCGTGCTCGGCTCGTTCGTGGCGTACGTGGCGCTGTCCTGCTGTGCCCCGGGCCTGATGGGGGCCAGGGTCGCCGGTGAGCTGAGCCTCGGAATGGTGCTGGGGGTCGTCCAACTCGTCGTCACCTTCGCGGCGGTCTTCTGGTACGGACGCAGCGCACGGCGATCGGTCGATCCGCTGGCCCGCGTCGTCAGGGACCGGGCGGTCCCCGCCGGCCGGAACGCGGGAGCGGTGAGATGAACGAGTTCGGCTCCGGGACGCAGGCCACCGTCCTCCTGCTGTTCACCACACTGGTCACCGTCACACTGCTGATGTGCGTGATGGCGGGTCCGGACCGCGACGACCTGGAGAACTTCTACACCGGCTACCTCAAACTCACCCCGTTCAGGAACGGCCTGGCCATCGCGGGCGACTACATCTCGGCGGCCACGGTGCTGAGCACCACCGGCATCGTCGCGCTCACCGGGTACGACGGCTACGTCCTCGCGGTCAGCACCGCCCTGTCCCTGGTCCTGCTGATGTTCCTGCTGGCCGAGCCCCTGCGCAACGCCGGCAGGTTCACCATGGGCGACGTCCTGGCCCGCACCATGCCCGGGCGGGCCGTGCGCGTCGCCGCCTGCGTCGTGACGCTCTCGGCGACCCTGCCCTTCCTGGTCGTCCAGCTCTCCGGGGCGGGATCTCTGCTCACCTTCATCCTCGACCTTCCGCATGTGACGGGCGCCAGGACGGTGTGCATCGTCATCGTCGGCACTCTGATGATCATCTACGCGGCGCTCGGCGGTATGAGAGGGACCGCGCTGATCCAGATGATCAAAATCGTGATCCTGCTCGGCACGAGCACCGCGGTCGGCGCCCTGGTACTGAACCGCTTCGACTGGAGTCCCGGCGCCATGCTCAGGGCGGCCCAGCACGGCAGCGGCGCGGGCTCCGCCTTTCTCCGGCAGGGCCTTGAACTGGGCACCTCGACCAGTGAGCGGCTGGACTTCATCGGTCTGCAGATCACCGTGGTCCTCGGGGTGGCCTGCCTGCCCCACATCACGATGCGTCTGTACTCCGCGCAGGATGTGCCGGCCGTACGCCGCTCCATGTCCTGGGCGGTCGGCACGGTCACCACCTTCTGTCTGCTCGTGATCGTCATGGGCACGGGCGCGGCGGCGCTGGTGGGATCGCGGTCCATCGCCGAAGCCGACCCACAGGGCAGGACGTCGGTGCTCATGCTGTCGCAACTGCTGGGCGGCGCCCCCGGCTCCATGGCCACGACGCTCGTCTACTCGGCCGTGGCGGGGATGGTCTTCATCACGCTGCTGTCGTCCGTCGCGGGAATGACCCTGGCCGCGGCCTCCTCGCTCGCCCACGACCTGTTCGCGCACGCGATGCGGCGGGGACGGGCACAGCCGCGTACGGAGATGACGGTGGCGGTGTGGACGAGTGTGGCCGTGGGAGCCGTCGCCATCGGGCTCTCCATCCTCGTCCAGAACTGGAACGTCGGCGTGCTGACCACCCTTGCCTTCTGCATGGGGGCGTCGGCGGTGGCGCCCGCGCTCACCTACTCCCTGTTCTGGCGGGGATTCACGCGCACCGGCCTGCTCGCCACCCTTTACGGCGGAGCGGCCTGCGTACTGCTGCTGCTGGTCTTCTCCAAGGCCGTCTCGGGCACGCCCGCGGCGGTCTTCCCGAACGCCGACTTCGACCTGTTCCCCATGCAGTCCACCGGGCTGGTCTCCGTCCCGTTCGGCTACCTGGCGGGCTGGCTGGGCAGCCGGCTGGACCACCGGCGCCGCGCCGCCGACAGCCGCGAGCACCGGCGGCTGTACGAGGAGAGCGAGGCACGGCTGCTTGCCGCAGCCGAATGACCGCTGCCGTGGAGGCTCGCGCGAGCGGCTCGGTTCCGCCGCCGCGGGCCGCACACGGTCCCTTTCCGGGCTGCCGACAGCCATGGGCCCGGCCCGGGACGGTCAGGCGAGGGAATCGGCCAGTGGTTGTTCGGTCCACACGGTCTTGCCCTCGCGGGTGTAGCGGGTGCCCCAGCGCTCGGCCATCTGGGCCACCAGGAACAGGCCGCGCCCGCCCTCGTCGGTGCTGCGGGCGCGGCGCAGGTGGGGTGAGGTGTGGCTGGTGTCGCTCACCTCGCAGACCAGGGACCGCTCGCGGATCAGCCGCAGCGTCGCGGCTCCACCGGCGTACCGGTAGACGTTGGTGACCAGTTCGCTGACGATCAACTCGGTGGTGAACGCCAGGTGTTCCAGACCCCACTCGGTCAGCTTCGCCGTGGTCAGTTCCCGGGCCCGTGCGGCACTGGCGGGCTCCGGGGGCAGACCCCAGGAGGCGACATCGTCCGGTGGCAGCATGTGCGTGCGGGCGATCAGCAGGGCGATGTCGTCGCTGGGGCGCGAGGGCACCAGCGAGTCGACCACCGCCTGGCCTGTGCGTTCCAGGGCGTCCGCGGGGCGGGCGAGCGCCGCGCACAGCTTGGCCAGGGCGGTGTCGGCATCGATGTGGCGCTCGCCGATGACTCCGTTGGTGTAAAGGCACAGCAGGCTTCCCTCGACCATGTCGATCTCCCGGGCCTCGAACGGCAGGCCGCCCAGGCCCAGCGGGGGCCCGGCGGGCAGGTCGAGCAAAGTCACCTGCCCGTCCGGCGCGGTCACCACCGGCGGCGGATGACCGGCCCGGGCCAGGGAGCAGCACCCGGAGACGGGGTCGTACACGGCGTACAGGCAGGTGGCGCCGACGACCTGCTCGCCCACGGGCCGTTCACCGGCCGCCTCCTGTTCGGCCGCCAGCAGGTTGACCAGGTCGTCCAGGCGGGAGAGGACCTCGTCCGGTTCCAGGTCGAGGCTGGCGAGCGTATGTACGGCGGTGCGCAGCCGGCCCATGGTGGCGGCGGCGTGAATGCCACGGCCCACCACATCTCCGACGACGAGCGCGACCCGGGTACCGGACAGCGGGATGACGTCGAACCAGTCGCCGCCCAGGCCCGGCGCCGCGCTGGCCGGCAGGTACCGCAGGGCCACCTCGACGGCCGACTGGTCCGGCACGGACCTGGGCAGCAGACTGCTCTGCAGGGTGAACGCGGTCTGCTGCTGCTGGGTGAAGCGCCGGGCGTTGTCGACGGCGACCGCGGCGCGCGAGGCGAGTTCCTGGGCGAGGGTGAGATCGTCCGCCTCGAAGGGGTCGGGGCGGAGCGAACGCCACAGGGTCATCACGCCCAGGACCAGTCCGCGTGCGGCGAGGGGCACCACGATCAGCGAGTGGACGCCCAGGCCGGGAGCGTGGGTCCCCTGACGGCCCGCCGTCGAGAACCAGTCGGGCGGGAGAACCGGTTCCAGTACGGGCCGCCCTTCGGCCAGGCACCTGGCCTGGGGGGTGTCGGGCCCGAACTGCACGGGCTCGCCATGCGGATGGGGCGGGCCGGGTTGCTGCGCGCCGACGCCGCTGGCGCCGAGCCGGACCAACGGCCCCGACAGGGCGCGCGTGGGCTCCTCCCCGTGTGTGACCGGCTGCAGCAGGTCCACCGAGGCGTGGTCGGCGAGGTGGGGCACCATCACCTCGGCGAGTTCCCGGGCGGTCTCCGCCACGTCGAGGGTGGTCCCGATACGGCTGCCGGCCTGATCCAGCAGCGCGAGCCTGCGCTGGGCCCGGTGGCGCTCGGTGATGTCCTCGATCATCTCGGCCACACCCAGGACACGGCCGGAGGGATCCTTCATGGGGAAGGAGGAGACCATCGCGACCCGCTCCTGAGCCGGATCCCACTGCAGGCGGACGAACTGCTCGGAGTAGACCATCGGCCTTCCGGTCTCGATCACCTGGCGCACCCGGTCCACGGCCCTGCGGGCGTCGTCGGGGAGGAGGAAGCAGCCGGTGGCCAGCCCCCGGAAGTCCGCCGCCGGGACACCGGTGAAACGCTCGATGGCCCGGTTGACCCGCAGCAGCCTCAGATCGGTTCCGTGGACGACCAGGCCGATCGGGCACCGGCGGTACAACCCGTCGAGCACCGCGCGGTCCCTTTGCCACTCCAGGACGTCCACCGCGGGAGCGCCGGCGAGGAGCCATTCACGGATCCGCTGCTCGCGTGAGACCGGGTGGGCCCTGAGCCCCATCTCCACGAGCCGCCCGTCGCGGTGCCGCACCTTGAGGACCCCGAACCAGCCGTCGGCTCTCCTGCAGCTCGCGGCGGCCTCCCTGGCGGCCGGCAGATCGCGGGGCTCGAGAAGGACCTCGGCCGCCGGACGGCCGAT
>NZ_BMVJ01000005.1:348062-373344 GCF_014650655.1 Streptomyces anandii JCM 4720 | reverse complement strand
CACGGCCGCCGCGGGATGGCCGAGCAGGTCCTGCGCCCGCCGGTTCCATCCGACCACGACTCCCCCGTCGTCGAGCACCGCCAGGGCGGCAAGGTGCAGGGCGAACGGATCGCCATGGCTCTCGCTGCGCTCCGTCATCCGCTTCTCCACCGCTGGGCACCACCCTGTATCAGGTCACCGATGTATTGAAACCCGGCGGGGACCTGCGGTCTCGTCCGCCGCACAGCACGGCGTGGCGGACTGCAGCGGTCACGGCAGGCGCGGTGGCCCGCTCATGCCGGACGTCGTGGAGACGTCCGCAGCTCGCGTGCCGCCAGCGCCCAGCTGAGCTCCACCGCGGTGTCCGGAGCGTCCAGGCTGGTGCCGGTCAGTTCCTCGAAACGACGCAGCCGGTAGCGGACGGTGTTGACATGGACGTGTGCGCTGCGGGCGACTTCGCGGATGCGCCGTCCCTTCTGAAGGTACGCCCGCACCGACTCCTCGATGAGCGCCCCGAACTCCCCCTCCGCCTGCAGTGGGCGCAGATAGCGGTCGAGCAGCAGCGCGGCGAGTTCCGGTTCGGCGACGACGGCCACCCGCCAGGACAGGTCGCCCAGGTCGTGAACGCCGCGCAGGGCGTACGCGCGGGCGGCTTCGAGCAGCCTGCCGGCGGCACGGAAGGAGCGGTGCACCGCGGTCAGGTCCGTCGGCGGGCCGATCCCCGCCGTCACCTGAAGGTCACCGGTCTCCGGCTTCGCCTCGACGACTCCGGCGACGGTCTCGTCCAGCACGGTGAGCAGCGCGCCCCGGCCGTGCCTGCGGCCGTGGGACTCCAGGGAGCGTTCCAGCGTGTCCGGAGCGGCATCGCCGTTCGGGACGGCCCTGATGGCCCGGTACGGGCGCGACGGGTCCAGTCCGTAGATCGCCGCGCCGCTGTGGATCTCCGCGGTGCTCAGCGTCCCGTGGAGCAGTCCACGCAGGAAGCCGGTGCGGCGCCGGGCGTCGAGCAGCGCGGAGGCGGTCGCTGCCTGCCGGTGGACGGCCGCGATCCGCAGGCTCGCGACGTCCGCCAGTTCCCACAGGCATGTGGTGCGGTCGACGACGAGGACAGGGTCCAGTCCGCGTCGGGTCGCCTCCGCGATGAACAGATCGCGTATCGCGCTCAGCGCCCGGCGGAAGGCGCGGAGTCCGTCGCCGAGCGGCACGCCCCGGGCGGCTCGGTCCCGGGCCACATCGGCCTCGTCGAAGTCCTCCGGCGCGGGCACCGTCCCCGCTCGCAGCACCGTGAGAGCCCGCTGGAAATGCCGGTGCCAGATCTCGTCCAGGAGTTCGCGCGGGACCACGCGGTAGGAGGGAATGTGGCTCGCCAGCTCCGCGTGCAACCGCCCGCCCAGGGGCCGCTGTTGCGCTGCCATGGCGGTGATGACCCGTTCGAGGGGCGCCGTCGCGCCCGGCTGTGCGGGCATGGACCCCACCTCCGCCCCTTCGGTACCGGCCGTTGTGCAACTGAACAATATGCCGCCGGCCGCCCTTGGCCGGGGAGCCGTCGACAATCCCCGGTCGCCGAAAGCACAGTGGCACGGCCACCCTGACGACAAGAGCGGAGACCTCCATGACCGACGAGCACCGCCGCCCAGCCCACCTGGCCGCCGCCACCGGCCCGCGGCTCGCGCCCCTGCCGGAGGACGGCTGGGATCCGTCCACGCGGGAGTTGCTCGCCCCGATTGCCCGGGACCCGGACGGCGGCGTCGCCAACGTCTTCACCACCTTGGTGCGGCACCCCGGCCTCTTCCGGCACTTCCTGCCGTTCGGCAGCCACCTGCTGCGCGACGGCCGTCTTCCGGGCCGGACCCGGGAACTGCTGATCCTGCGCACCGCGTGCAACACCCGCGCGGGTTACGAGTGGGGGCGCCATGTGCCGCTGGCCCGGGCCGCCGGGGTCACCGACGAGGAGATCCAGCGGGTCGGCGCGGGCCCCGACGCCCAGGGGTGGGCTCCGGCCGACGCGGATCTGCTGCGTGCCGCCGACGAACTGCACCGGGACGCCCGCCTGTCCGCGGCCACCTGGTCCGCACTCGCCGCCCGCCACGACGAGGCACAGCTGATCGAGATCACCATGCTCGTCGGTCAGTACCACATGGTCGCGTTCTTCCTGAACTCCGCAGGTACGCGGCTCGAACCCGGCTACGAAGCGGAGGCCCTGCCCGCGCCCACCGGGGCCGGAGCGGACGCGAAGGAAGGGGACCGCGGCGATGCCTGAGCCACAGCACTCCACGACCCGCCCGGCCGGCCTGCTGACCGGGCGGAACGTCCTGGTCATCGGCGCGGGCACCCGGCCCAGCGACGATCCGCGGGCCCCGGTGGGCAACGGCCGGGCGGTGGCCGTGCTCGCCGCCCGCGAGGGAGCCTCCGTGGCCTGTGCCGACATCTCCCCCACCGCCGCGGCGGCCACCGCCGCCCTGGTCGGTGAGGAGGGCGCCCGTGGCCTTCCCCTGGTCGGCGATGCCACGGACCCCGGCCAGACCTCGGCCGTGGTCGCCGGGGCCCTGCGTGAACTGGGCAAGCTCGACGGGCTCGTGGTCAACGTCGGCATCGGCCTCGGCGCGGGCCTGTCGGACACCTCACCGCAGCAGTGGGAACGTGTGCTCTCGGTCAACCTGAGCGCTCCCTTCCTCGCCGCCAAGTACGCACTGCCCGCGCTCGCCGACGGCGGCTCGATCGTCTTCGTCGGTTCCGTGGCCGGGTTGCGCGCGGCCACGAACTCGCCCGCCTACGACAGTTCCAAGGCGGGCCTGTTCGGCCTGACACGCCATGTCGCCAAGGAGGGCGGGCCGCGTGGGATTCGCGCCAACCTGGTCGTCCCGGGCCTCATCGACACCCCGATGGGACGCGAGGCCTCGGCCCGGCGCGCCTCGCGTGCCACCTCGTTCAGCCGCATACCGCTGGGACGCCAGGGCACCGGCCGGGAGGTGGCGGAAGCCGTCGCCTTCCTGCTCTCCGGGCGCGCCTCCTACATCACCGGGCAGAGCCTGGTGGTGGACGGCGGGTTGAGCGCCGTGTGAGCACGTGCCTGCCTTGTCGCTTCACGGAGCGGGGCGGAATCCGCGGGGGCGGTCCCGGGAGCAGGAGCTCGAGCGGGACCGCCCCCCGCCGGCTCACTTCGTGAGCGGGCCGAACTCCTTACGGGTGTCCACGGGCTTGCCGAACAGCTGCCACCGTTCGCCCTTGAACCGCATCAGCTGCATCGTCTCGATCGGGAACGCGTCGCCGGGACCCGTGGACAAGGTGACGCCGGGCAGCAGCAGGCCCACCTTCACGTCCTTCAGGTTGCGCACCGCGTCCCGCAGCCCTTCCCTGGTGGGGCACTTCATCGCGTCCAGCGCCTTGTGCAGGCTGGAGGCGACGGCCCAGCCGTAGGCGTTGAACTGGTTGGCCGGATCGGTGTCGGGGGCGTACTTGTGCATGGTGTTCATATAGGCCTTCATCTCGGGGTCGTTCGCCCACTGCGGGTCGGCCGGGTCCTTGAAGTAGGTCGCCGAGACCACGCCCTGCACGTTCTTGAACCCGACGGGCTTGAGCACGGCCGCGGAGGAGGCCACGTTGTTCACGATGTGCAGCGGGTTCCACCCGGTGTTCCTGGCGTCGGCGGCGAGTGCCTGGCTGCCGAACTTGGGGGTGGTGACGTCCAGCAGCACGTCCGCCTTGGAGCGGGCGAGGCTCGCCATCTGTGCCGAGACGGACGGGTCGGTGACCTCGTAGCTCTGCTCGGCGACCACCTTGACGCCGCTGCCGGCGACGGCCTTCTCGAACCCGCCCAGCAGGTCCTTGCCGAAGTCGTCGTTCTGGTAGAGGACCGCCACTCTTGCCTTCGGCTTCGCGTCCTTGAGGTACTTGGCGTACACCCGGGCCTCGGCCACGTAGTTCGGCTGCCACCCTGTGGTCCACGGATGCTTGGTGTCCGTGCCCCAGACGGAGGCACCCGTGGCGACGAAGGGCTGGGGCACCTTCTGCTTGTTGAGGTAGTCCCACACGGCCGCCGTGGACGGGGTGCCGAGGGTCTGGAACACGGCGAAGACCTTGTCCTGCTCGACCAGTCTGCGGGCCTCCTCGACCGCCTTGGGCGGCTGGTAGCCGTCGTCGCGGACGATGAACTGCACCTTGCGGCCGTCCATGCCTCCGTTGTCGTTGACGTACTTGAAGTAGGCGGCCACTCCCTTGCTGATCGTGCCGTAGGCGGAGGCCGGTCCCGACAGGGGGTAGATCCCGCCGAGCTTGATGGTCCTGTCGGTGATTCCGGTGGTCTGCTGGCCCTTGCACGCGCCACCGGCGGCGGTGTCCTGGGTGTCCTGCCCGCGCCGGCTGTTGCAGGCGGTCGCGGTGAGCAGGGCGGCGGTCACGGCCGCGGCCGCCCGCAGTGCGGTCGTCTTGCGCATGTGGTTCATTCCCTTTCCGTGCGGGGCGGTGCGCCCACGGGTTCGGTGTCGGCAACTGCGGGGTCCGCAGGGGTGGAGGGCGTCGAGGGTGCGGGGCCGGCCTCCGGCGTCCGGTCGGGAGCGGCGGTGGCGGGGGCGGCGGTGGTGCGGGGCAGGCGAGAGGCGACGGCGCCCAGGACCCGGCCCGGCAGACCGGCCAGTCCCGTGGGGGCCACGAACATCACCGCGATGATCAGCAGGCCGAACACCACACCCGGTGCCGCCTCGCTGAGGTCCTGGGACACGCTCGGCACGTACATCACGAACGCCGCGCCCAGCAGGGGTCCGTACAGCGACGCCAGCCCCCCGATGACCAGGCCGGCCAGCAGGGTGATGGACAGCACGGAGCTGAAGGAGTCGGGCGAGACGAAGCCGATCACCCAGGTGTAGAGGCATCCGGCGACGCCCGCGAACATGGCGCTCCAGGCGAAGGCGAGGGTCTTGTGCAGCGACAGCCGTACGCCCATCACCTCGGCGGCGCTCTCGTTGTCCCGCAGGGCGCGCAGCGCCCGGCCGACCCGGGAGCGCAGCAGGTTGCGGGCGAGCAGCAGAGCCGTCGCGGTGACGCCGAGGACGACGAAGTACGTCCACTGGTCCTCGGCCAGCCCGCTCCACGCGGGCGGCTGAAGCTTGTCCACGGTCAGGCCCATGGCGCCACCCGTCACCGGTTCGAGCCGCTTGAGCAGGGGCGGCAGGAACACCGCGAACGCCAGCGTGACCAGGGCCAGGTACAGGCCGCGCAGCCGCAGTGCGGGCACTCCGAACGCCAGGCCGAGGAGGAAGCATCCGGCGGCCGCGACCGGCAGCGTGGCCAGGTGGCCCGTGTCGTAGCGGTCGAGCATGACCGCCGCCGCGTAGGCGCCCGCCGCGAAGAACGCCCCGTGCCCGAGCGAGATCTGCCCGCCGAAGCCGACGAGCAGGTTCAGGCCGGCCAGTGCGACGGCGTACAGCAGGACCATGGTCAGCTGGAAGACCTGGAAGGGGGCGAAGTAGAACGGCACGCATCCGGCGACCGCCGCCGCGAGCAGCGCGGTGAGCGCGGCCCGCCGGCGCCGGGCGCGGTCGGTGCCGAGTGCCGCGGTGATCGTGCTCATACGCGCTCCACCGCCGCCCGTCCGAACAGGCCCTGGGGCCGTACGAGCAGCACCGCCAGGATGATCACGAAGGGGACGCCCACCTTCAGGTCCTCACCGACCACGTGTACGTACGCCCCGGTCAGCGTCTCGGCGACACCCACGAACAGACCGCCGACGACCGCGCCGACCGGGCTGTCGAAGCCGCCGAGGGTGGCCGCGGCGAACGCGTAGATCAGCACCCCGCCCATCATGTTGGGCTCCAGGAACAGCACCGGTGCGACGAGCACGCCCGACAGCGCGCCGACCGTCGCGGCCAGTGCCCAGCCGAGCATCAGCACCCGGCCCACCCGGATGCCCGACAGCCGTGCGGAGGCCGGGTTGCAGGCGACCGCCCGCATCACCAGGCCCGCGGAGGTGTGCTGGAACAGCAGATACAGCAGGCCCATCACGACGGCCACCACGCCCAGGATCCCGAGCGTCGACCAGTCCACGCGCACCCCGGCCAGGTCGAGCCCGCCGTCGGGGAACGGCTGCGGGAAGTCCTTCACCGTGAACGACCAGATGAGGCCGGCCAGCGCGTTGACGAAGATGAACAGGCCGACCGTGACGATGACCACCGTCAGCTCGGGCGCGCCCCGCACGGGGCGGATGACGATCCGCTCGACCAGCATGCCGCCGGCGAAGGACACCGCGAGGGTGACCGGCAGCGCCAGCCAGAACGGCATCCCGGACGCCATCAGCTGCCAGGCGACATACGTGGAGAGCATGGCCAGCTCGCCCTGGGCGAAGTTGATGATCCCGGTGAACCGGTGGATGAGCACCAGGGCCAGCGCAAGGCTTGCGTAGACCGCGCCGGAGCCCAGTCCTTCCACCGCTTGCTGGAGAAGATCGGTCACGGCGCTCACCCGGCTTTCCGGGAGCGGACGGAGACACCGAGGTACACCTCGGCGACCTGCCCGTCCTCGCGGATCCGCGCGGCCGGTCCGGACAGCACCAGGCGGCCGGCCTCCAGTACGTGCGCCCGGTGCGCGATGTCCAGCGCGAGCTGGGCGTTCTGCTCGACGACGACCACGGTGGTGCGTTCCTCCTCGTTGACGGCACGAACGATCTCGAACAGCTCCCGGGTGACCAGCGGTGCGAGCCCCAGGGACGGCTCGTCCAGGAGCAGCAGCGCGGGACGCGGCATCAGCGCCCTGCCGATGGCGAGCATCTGCTGCTCCCCGCCGCTGAGGCTGCCGGCGGCCTGCCGCGACCGCTGGCGCAGTCTGGGGAAGTAGCCGTAGATCCGCTCGAGGTCGGCCGCCACGACCGCGCGCCGGGCACGGCCGCGCCATCCCGAACCGGTGCGCAGGTGGGCGCCGATGCGCAGGTTCTCCTCGACGGTCAGGTCGTTGAAGGTGCCCCGGCCCTCGGGCACGTGCGCGACGCCGAGCCGGGCGGCCTGCTCGGGTGAACGGCCCAGCAGTTCCCGGCCGTTGAGGGTCACCGAGCCGCGGCCGCGGATCATGCCGCACAGCGCTCGCAGCGTCGTGGTCTTGCCCGCGCCGTTGGGTCCGAGGACCGCGCACACCTCGCCGCGGGCGACGGAGAAGTCCAGGCCCTGGAGCACGCGGGCCTGCCCGTATCCGGCGTGCAGGCCGCGGACCTCGAGGAAGTTCTGCTCCGTGACGTCGGTGACGGGCTCGCTCATGCGGCCACCCCCAGGTACGCCTCGACGACCGCCGGGTCGCGCTGGATGTGCTCCGGCGAGCCCTCGGCGATCTTGCGGCCGAAGTCGAGGCAGACCACCTTGTCGCACAGGCCCATCACGAACCCCATGTGATGCTCGACCACCACGAGGGTGAGGTCGAAGTCCTGGCGCACCGAGCGGACCAGATCCGCGAATTGGCCGACCTCACCGTGGCTGAGCCCGTTGACGGGTTCGTCGAGCAGCAGCAGCCGGGGCCGTGCCGCGAGGGCCCGGGCGAGCTCGACGCGTTTGAGCGTGCCGAACGGCAGCCCGGAGGCGGGGTGGTCGGCGACCTCCGCCAGGCCGAGCCGTCGTAGCAGGTGGTCCGCCTGATCACGTAGTTCTCTCTCCTCCCGCCGGACGCGGGGCAGCCGGAGCGCCGCGGCGAGGTGTCCGGTGCGCCCCCGGCTGTGGGCTCCGACCATGACGTTCTCCCTGACCGTGAGCCGCGGGAACAGGCCGAGGTTCTGGAACGTGCGGGCGATGCCGCGCCCGGCCACGGCGTGCGGAGGCAGGGCGAGAAGGTCCTCGTCCTCGAACCGCACCTCTCCCCCGTCGGGAGTGCAGCGCCTGGTGAGGCAGTTGAACAAGGTGGTCTTGCCGGCTCCGTTAGGCCCGATGAGCCCCACGGCGCTGCCCGGCTCGACGGTGAACGCGACACCGTCCAGTGCCGTGATCCCGCCGAAGCGCACGGTGATACCGTCGACCGCGAGCATGAGTGACGCCCCTTCCGACGTGCTGGGGGGTGGGCGAGCGTCACAGTAGGTGGGGGCGTTCGGGGCGCACATTGGGTGCGGGCACCCAACTTCGGGGCCGGCGCACTGTGCGCCGCGCACAGGTGCCGGGAGATGTCTCACGCCGGACCTGTTGACGGAGCACGAGGCGGACGGCGACGATCGGCGCCATGCCGCACGGTCCTGCCCTGGGCGCCCCTCGACTCTCCGAACCGCTCCGACGGGAGCGGTGGCGGATCCTGCACGCCGTCCACGACCGGGTCGAGGAGGTGGCGGAGGCCGCCGTCGAGGTGATGCGCGCGGAGATCCCGTCGTACGCGCTGCAGGACGAGCGGTTCTTCGACGACGTACGGGAGCAGGTGCTCGAGCACTACCGGATGCAGCTGGCGGCGCTCGCCGGCGACCGCGACATCGCCGCCGAAGACCTGGTCTTCAGCCGGGCGGCAGCCATGCGCCGCGCGCGTGCGGGATTCGCCCTGGAGGACTGGATCAGCGCCTTCCGGGTCGGCCGGCAGGTGCTGTGGGACGCGCTGCTGGACTGCGCGGGCACGTCCGCCGAGGCCCAGCAGGCCGCGCTGTCCCTCGTCACCCCCTTGATGCGGTACGTCGACTACGCCAGCACCCATGCCGCGCAGGCGTACGTCGAGTACCAGCAGCACGTGGTGGCGGACGCGGACCGGGAGCGGCGGGATCTCCTGGACCAGCTCCTGGCCGGCACGGCACCGGCGCGCGGGCCGCTGTTCGCCGCGGCGCAGGCGTACGGCATCGGTCCGCGCTCGCCGATGATGGCGGTCGTGGCGGTGTGCGTCGGCGACACGCGCACCGGGGACGTCGCCTCGGCCGAGCACGGCTACGCCACCAGCGCCTCGATCGGCGTCGCCGGGCCCTGGGCGGGCCGGACCCTGGTCGTCGTACGCCACGGCGAGGTGGTGGCCGTGCCCGTGGTCCGGGCCGGCATGGAAGCGGACGACATCTGTGCCCACTTCGAGGCCGTGCAGCGGCGGCTCGCGCGCAAGGGCACCCTGCTCGCCATGGGGATCAGCACGGTGGCCCGGGGTGCCCGCGAACTGCCGCGGGCGTACGCGGAGGCGCGGGCCGCCCTCGACCTGGTGCCGGGCGGGGGCGGGGTGGCGGCGCTGCCGCGGCTGTCCCCGTTCGACTACCTGGCGCTGCGCGCCGACGACCTCGCCCGCCAACTGGTGGATCCCCGCGTGCGGTTGCTGCTGGAGGAGGACCGTGGACGCGGCGACACGCTGGCCGTCACCATCCGGGCCTTCGCGGAGGCGGACCTCAATCTGCGGCTGGCGGCCGAACGGCTGCGGGTGCACCACAACACGGCGCACTACCGGCTGCGCCGGATCGAGGAACGCACCGGCCGCAATCCGCGCCGGATCGCCGACCTCCTGGAACTACTGGTCGCCCTCGCCCTCCGCGACGGGGCCGGAGAAGGTGAGGAACACCAGTGAGCGGCATCGTGAAGTCCGCCCGGACCGAGGCGGCACGTCAAGTCCCGGGAGAACGGCGGGACATGGCTGCACCGGAGGCGCATGCCGGGCAGGACCGGACGGTCCGGCGCGCGCTGCTGGACGCCGCGCTGGAGGTGTTCGCCGAGCGCGGCTACACCGACGCCGGCCTCACCGAGATCGCGGCGCGCTCCGGCATCCCGGCAGGCACCCTCTTCCAGCACTACGGCGGAAAGCGAGGGCTCTACCTCGCCCTGTGGGAGGAGTTCCGGGAGGAGCAGGAGCGCCGGACCGCGGCCACGCTGACCGCCGAGCGCGACCGTGGCGTGGTGGACCCCATAGCCCTCTTCGTGGCGGGAGCCAGGGCGTACCTGGGAGGCGCCTGGGACAACCGGCGGCTCGCCAGGCTCATCGCGGAGGACGACGGCCCGGCCGGCTTCGACGCGCTGCGCCGCCAGTGGGACCGCGCCTGGGTACGGCGCAACGCCCGTCTTCTGGAGGTGGACGAGCGGCACCGTGCCGGCCGGGTCCGGGTGAGCGTGCTGACCACCGTCATCGGCGGGGCGGCGCGCGAGCTGGGCGACTGCGAGGACGAGACGGAGGCCTTGGAGATCGTGGACGAGGTCTGCGGCATCCTGGTCCATCTGTCGACACCGCCGGTCTGAAACCCCCGCAGGCCGAAACACCCGGTCCGGGCCGTCCGGTCAGCGGTGTCCGGGGAACCGCAGTGCGTTCGCCCAGAGCCGGGTGACCGTGGACACCAGCGCCTCGAAGTCCACCGGTCCGCCTTCGTCCCGCACATCACCCGCCACGAAGGCGTGGTACGCCATGACGCTCACCATGCCCGAAAGCGCACGCGAGGCCGTCATCGGATCGACCTCCCGGTCGGCGACTCCCCGCGCCTGCAGCTCGGCGATGCCGCGGGCGTTGCGGCGGATGAACGCGTCCGCCCGTCGCCTGCGGAACTCACGGAACTCCGGCTCCACTTGGGCGACCTGCTCAAGCAGCGCCATCAGCTTGGCGTTGCGTCTGTACGCCTCGAGATACGCGCGGTTGCTCGCCTCGAGCACCGCGTAGGCGTCGTCAGTGGCCCGCACCCGGCCCACGCCGGGGTGCAGCATGTCCTCCTGTGCCTCCAGGAGGACGGCCGCGAGCACTTCCTCCTTGTTGGCGAAGTAGGTGTAGAACGATCCCGCCGCACACCGCGCCTCTTTGGTGATGTCGGTCAGGCGGGCGTCGAGGTAGCCGTCCCGCTCGAAGACCTTCCGCGCGGCCGCCACCAGAGCGGCCCGCGTCCGCGCTCCGCGCTTCGTCGCGGGCGGCTCGCGAAGCTGCGACGGCGGCGCCATGGGTGGCGCGGTCTCGCTGCCGGACTCCTCGGGCGCGGTGCTGTCCATCCGGGGAAGGTTACTCGAGTCCGGCGCCATGGCCGCGAACCGCCCTGGACGCGGTGCGCACGGCGAAGCGATCTCCGGATCGGCTACAGTTGAATCCGGCGTCATGTTCAAGCAGGGCCCGTCCGGCGAACAGACCGACCAGTCGGCATGGAAGGTGGACCGTGATCGAGCTGCACATCTCCACGGATGCGGGCGTGTTCGACGCGATCGCGGCGGGTCCGCCCGGCGGCCGGCCGGTGCTGCTCCTGCACGGCTTCCCGCAGACGGGGCGGGCCTGGCGGCGGCAGCTCGAAGCGTTGGCCGCGCACGGCTACCGGGCGGTGGCACCGGACCAACGCGGGTACTCCCCCGGGGCCCGGCCCCGTCGGCCCGCCGACTATCGCGTCGACGTCCTCGTCGACGACGTCGTCGCGATCACCGAGGAACTGGGCTGGACGACGTTCGACCTGGTCGGTCACGACTGGGGAGGCGCGGTGGCCTGGTGGACCGCGCACACCCGCCCCGGCCGCGTACGCACGCTGACGGTTGTCTCGACCCCGCACCCGGGCGCTCTGAGCAGCGCCCTGCGCACCGACCAGGACCAGCGCGAACGCTCGCGGTACATGATCAGCTGGCGCGAGACACCCGCGACCGAAGAGCACATGCTCGCCGACGACGCCCGAGAACTGCGCGGCCTCTACGCCGGAAAGGTCCCGCAGGACAGTGCCGAGACCTACGTACGGCATCTGTCCCGGCCCGGCGCTCTCACCGCCGCCCTGAACTGGTACCGGGCCGGCCGGCCCGAAGCCCGGATCGGCGCCGTCGACGTACCCACGCTGTACGTCTGGAGCACACAGGACAGCGCGTTCGGCCCGGCCGCCGCGCGGGAGACCGGAGCCTGGGTCGAGGGACCGTACCGGTTCGAGACCCTCCAGGGCGTCAGCCACTGGGTCCCCGAGGAGGCACCCGAGACGCTGAGCCGCCTGCTGCTCGAACACCTCCGCGGGCACGGCGAGCAACGGACCGCGGCGAACACCCCTTGACCGACTTCCCCGAAAAGGTGACCCCGTGAAGACAGCACGCGCAGCCTGGCGCCGCCTCGAACCCGTGCACGCCATGATCTACTTCGCGCCCGAGGCAGGACGCCGGTACGCCGACCTCGGACTGAACAGGCGCGCCGGGTACTTCATCTCCCGCAGCGCCGCCTTCGGCCGGGCATCCGCCGAGCTGGTCATCTCGACCTTCTACAACTTCAACCCCGCTCTGGTACGCCAGGCGGTCGACGGGGCCTGGGACACGACGACGCCGCAGCAGGTGCTGGACGCCCGGTACGCCGCTGCGGGCGAGGCCCTGCGGCGGGGTGGAATCCACGAGTTGGCCGGCTTCGACGAGGTCGTGGCGCTGACCCGCCGCGCCGCCGAGGCGGCCTGCGAACACCCGCACGGCCGCCCGCTGTTCGCCGCGCATGCCGCACTCCCCTGGCCGGAGGATCCGGTACTGCAGCTGTGGCACGCCCAGACGCTGCTCCGGGAGTTCCGTGGAGACGGCCATGTCGCGTGCCTGCTGAGCGAGGGCCTCGGAGGACTGGAGGCCCTGATCCTGCACGCCGCCACCGGTGAGGTCGCCGTCGACTTCCTCAAGGCGAGCCGCGCATGGCCGGAGGAGGAGTGGGCCGGCACCGAGGAACACCTGCGGGAGCGAGGACTCCTCGACGGCGACACCCTCAGCTCGGAGGGAGCCCTCCTGCGACGGCACATCGAGGACCGCACCGACCGTCTCGCCCTGCCCGCCTACGCCGCCCTGGGTGACGCCGACTGCGAGCGTCTCGCCGAGCTGGCGAGCCCTTTCGGCCGCACCGTCCTCGACGCCGGCCTCATCAAACTCGGCTGACCGATCAGGACAGGTGGACCGGCAGGGAGCGGTGGCCGTTGGAGATGAAGGAGTCGACCGGCTCCAGTTCCCCGCTTCTGACGGCGAGCCGGAGTCCCGGGAAGCGGTCGAAGAGAGCGGGGACCGCGATGCGGGCCTCCAGCCGCCCCAGCGGCGCGCCCAGGCAGAAGTGCACGCCGTGACCGAAGGCGAGATGCTCCTTGTCGCCGCGGGTGACGTCGAAGGCGGCGGCGCTCTCGCCGTACTTGTCCGGGTGGCGGCCGGCGGCGGCGTAGGCCGCCAGGATCGCCTCCCCCTCGCGGATCACCACGCCGTCCGGGCCGCCGATCTCACTGACCGTCAGGTCCTGCACGGCGTACCGCAGCGGCAGGCTGGCCACCGGCGCCTCCACGCGCAGCGCCTCCTCGATCACGTCGTCCCAGGAGGCGTTGCCCGCACGGACGTGGGCGAGTTGGGCGGGATGGGCGAGCAGGAGGTGGATGGCGTTGTCGATGAGGTTCACGGTGGTCTCATGACCCGCGCTGATGATCAGCATCAGGGTGTCCAGCAGCTCCTGCTCGCTCAGCCGGGTGCCGTCCTCGTCGTCACGCGCCGCGATCAGCGCCGAGGTCAGGTCGTCCCCCGGTGAGCGCCGTTTGAGAGCGACGAGCTCGCCGAGTGCGGCGTAGAACCGGGCGTAGATGTCGGTGACCTCCTCCGGGGAGGCTGAGGTGTGGAACGTGCCGTCCACGACCGCGCGCAGCTCCGCTCCCTGTTCCTCGGGCAGCCCGAGCAGCTCACTGATCACCTGAATGGGCAGCGGGTAGCAGAACCGCTCCCGCAAGTCGACGGCTCGGCCACGCCGCCCGGCCTCCTCCACGCCGTCCAGCAGGGTCTTGGTGATCTCCTCGACACGGGGCTGGAGCATGGCGGTGCGGCGAGCCGTGAACGCCTTGGACACCAGGTCACGCAGCCGCCTGTGCTCGCCGCCGTACGCGGTGAACATGTTCCGCACCGCGACCCAGGTGAACAGCGGCCACTGCGGGGATATCTCACCGTTCATCCACCGCGGCCAGTGCCGGCGCGGGTCCTTGGAGACCCGGGGATCGGTGAGCAGACGCTTGAGCAGTTCCGGAGCACTGACGGCCCATGCCTGGACGCCGTCCGGGAGTTCGACGAGGGTCACCGGCCCCCGCTCACGGATCCGGGCCGCCTCGCCGTGGATGTCACGGCCGGTCGGATCGATCACTAAAGGGCAGGGGTCTTCCATGGCAACCTCCCGATTCTCGGCACCGGTAGGCAAAGCTACTGCCCCGTAGCGTGTCTGACGAGACCGCCTGCCCGGCGCTGCGCACGGCCGCGAATCCCCTGTGCGTGACCGCAGGTCACGCCCCCTGGAGTGCGGGGCTCATGCGCGGGGGTCCGCTCCGTCCGCCTTGGGCAGCCCGATCAGGAGCAGTGTGACGTCGTCGTCATGCGCGGCCGTGTCCGGGATGAGGGTTTTGACCAGCCGCTCTGCCACCAGGTCGAGGCTTTCCTGATCTGTGGGGCGTCTCCTCAGCGCGGTTTCGAGAGTGCGGGCGAGGATGTCGATCTGCTCCTCGATGTCCGTACCGGGTCTTTCGACGAGGCCGTCGGTGTAGAGGGCCAGAGTGCTGCCCGGCGGCAGGGGCAGGCTCGTCTGCCGGAACGGCACGGCGTCCCAGCGCGAATCGTTGACGCCCAGCGGCACACCGACCGGCGCCCGCAGCCGGCGGGCGGGGCCGTCCGGGGGCAGCACGATGACCGGCAGGTGGCCCGCCGAACACAGGGTGACCTCGTGGATGTCCTGGTCCACCACCACGTAGACGCAGGTGACGAGCTGGTCAGCCAGGTCGCCGACGAACGCGTCCAGCCCGGCCATGAGCCGGTTGGGCGGCATGTCCGTCCGGGCCAGGGCGTGGGAGGCGGCGCGCAGCTGGCCCATGACGGCGGCCGCCTCCAGCCCTCGGCCCATCACATCGCCGATGAAGAGGCCGGTACGGTTCCGGTCCAGCGGAATGATGTCGAACCAGTCACCGCCGACCCCGGGGTCCCGGATGGACGCCAGATACCGGTGAGCGCTGGGCAGCCCGGGCAGCCGGGGCGGTTCACCCATGAGGCTGTGCTGCAGGGTGTAGGCGATACGACGGTGCTCCTCGTAACGCTCGGCGCGCTCGGCCTCGGCCTGCCTGCGCCCGGTGATGTCCCGAACGGACAGGAACACCAAAGTCGCCTCTTCGGTCTGGAGGCTGCTGACGCTCACCTCGACCGGGAACTCGTCGCCGTTGCGGTGCAGCCCGTACAGCCCCTGGTCCAGAACGACCGGTTTCGGGTCTGCCTGCCGGAAATACGCGCGGAACAGCGCGCTGTGGCGTCGACGCCGCGGGCCTGGCACCAGATCGATGACCGGGGTGCCGACGAGGTTGTCCGGCGCTTGGCCGAACAACCGCTGGACCTGTGCGTTGGCCATGACGATGGTGCCGCTGCCATCCGTGATCAGCATGGCGTCGGGTGCGGATTCCAGGAGTGCGAGGAAGCGCTGATTGGCTCGGCGAAGCTCGCGCTGTGCCGCGACCCGCTCGGTGATGTCGGTGACCACGCCGCATATGGCGTAAGGACTGCCGGAAGCGGTGGAGAGCGGAAAGAGACTGGTGAGGACGTCTCGCGGTCCTCCCGGCAAGGGGAGGCGTTCCTCCCGTTGCACAGGGTTGCCCTGTGCCAGCAGCGCGTCGTCGGCCGTCCGCGCCCGACGTGCGAGGTCGGGCGGCATGACATCGCGGTCCAGGCGGCCGAGCACCTGTTCGCGAGGCAGGCCCAGGCTCTTCTCGAACGTCGTGTTCACGGCGAGGAAACGACCGTTCAGGTCCTTGATGAACACGACCGCGGGCGTGTGGTCCATGAACGCCTGCACCAGTTGGTTCTGCCGCACCTGCCACTCGGCACGGGCATGGGCCACCTCTATCCGGCGGCCGACGCCCAATGTCGCGAAGATGACCGCGGTGAACACGACCACGTGCCCGCACACCAGGAGCGCGGTGCCCAGACGCGGTCCGAAGAGTCCCGCGTCCTCACCGGCCAGGACGAGCCGGCCCAGCAGCGGCGGCACCACCAGGACGGTGCCGAACAGCCGGCGCCCCAGCGCGCCCGTGGTGCCCGCGTTCATCAGCAGTCCGGCAGGACCACGGTCCGGCCGGGCCAGGAAGACGGCGATGCCCAGCAACACCAGAGCCAGCCCGGTGTACAGGGCCATGCCCCTGTAGGCCCCGAACCGCTCCAGTTCGGGAACGGCGTACGCGAACCCGTACAGCCGCAGTGATCCAAGGGCGAGAACGGCCAGGCCCGGAATCTGACTCGCCCACGCGGGCAGCCTGGGGACGCTCGCGCACAGGGCCGCCACGCCGCCGATCAACAGGGCCGTAGCCGTATTCGGCGCCATCCGTCCGGGCATCTCCAGCGCCACTCGTGCCGTGTCGTCCCGGAACAGCAGTTCATCGATACCCAGGCCGAGCCCGGTGACGTACTCCACGACGGTGAGCCCGCCGATCAAGGCGGCCAGCGCCGCGGCCGCTCGAGCCGCGGTGTTCGCCCACCGGGTGATGCGGACGCGTGCCACCAGAAAGAGGGACCCGCCGAGTGCCAGCACGGCCACGGCCGTGTTCGCGACCATGGTCGAGTCGGCCCCGGGCGCACGCCTCAGGACATCGATACCGAGAATCCAGCCGGACAGGCCCGTCGCGCCCAGCACCGCGGCCACCAGGGCCGCGACCTGGGCCAGAGCACGAGCGGCGTCCAGGGTGGACTGCTGGTACGGCAGTCCCCCGGTCTCCGCCGCGCCGAGCGCGTCGGGCACATCGCGGGTCCGCTGCTCCTTCTTCACCGAATGCTCGCCATGCTCTTCTTCATGGGCGGACAACCAAATCCGCGCTAATACCCTAGATTCTCGCGTGACCGGGCGGCCCCCCACCACCGCTGATGTCAGGTGGACCAAACGGCCGATCACTGCCCGTGGCCGCCCTCGCCAGTACGTCGGCGGTTCGCGACCCCGCCTCGACGGCATGGGCGGCGGTGCTGGGCAGGCAGCGGCCTCGCTCGGGAACGAACTCGGTCATGATGACGCCGGCGTGATCGGTCGCGACCTCGTCGAGCGTCACCGGCCAGCCCCGTTCCGCCAGGGCCGTACGCAACTCACGTGAACGCCCGACGTCCACGATGGGGTCCCCGGTGCCGTGCACCAGCCACACCGGCAGGGGCGGCAGCCGGTTGCCGCCCAGCCGGAGGTCGTCGATCGGGGCGGTGCCGGTGACCGGCGCCGCCGATCCGTACGCACCGGCGATTCCCACGACGGCCTGCGGCCTCCAGTTGCCGAGTGCGGCGGGATTCAGGGCGGCACCCACCGCCGCCTTGGCGCCCAGCGACCAGCCGGCGAGCACGATCCGCCCGGGATCCCCGCCGAAGCCGGCCAGGTTCCGGCGCGCGAAGGTGACCGAGTCGTTCAGCTGTGTTCGTCCGCCGTCCGGCGCGTCGGGGCGCCAGTCGGGTACCAGGACGATGACGCCCGACGCGGCCGCAGCGCGGGCGACCGGGGCGAGGACGTCCCGTTCGTCGGGGCCCCGGCCGTGCCAGAGCAGCACCGCGGGCAAAGGCCCCGAGGCGTCCGCAGGCCGATGGACATCCATGAGCTTGCCACCGGCCCCATATGCGAGCCCCGACTTGACGACAACGTCTGCGACCACCGCGACACCTCCCGACTCGTGCACCACGAACCTACGACGCGAGTCGACCGGCCCTGCCTCCGCCTCAACCGGTTGAAGCGCGGCCCGTGTTGCGGGACGACCTGGTCAAGACGTGCGCCGCTGGCGGCTGCTCCGGTCCCGATGGATCACGGTACCGCTCCGTGGACCGAACTCGGTTCAGCCGTCCGGCAGTTGGTCCTCTCCAGGTTCGTCTTGGTTGCTGCTGGGCCCGCCCATCACGGGGATACGGCGCTGCATGTCCCCGCACAACTGCCTGATGCCCAGCGGCCCGGGACGCCGGGCTGTCCTGACCGACCGCCGGCTGACACGGGATCGGTCGAGTCGGCCGCGAGCCGGGAGACGAATCGCAGCCGGACGGTGCGGAGGCGGACGGTTCCTCCACTTCCTCCACCCAAGGAGAGATCCGCGGAATGGAGGTAGCTTTGAGCGTAGTGATGGGCGAACCTGCGCAGCTTGCAGGCGGCCGGTCCGCCGGAAGGGGCTCTGCATGAGACCGCGACAATCCCCGTACCGCAAGTCGAGAGCGCACACCGCCTGGCCCGTACCGCTCCTGGCGCTGTCCCTGACGGCGGCGAGTCTGGCCGGTGTGTATTCCGCGCCGGCATCGGCCGAACCGGCCGCATCCGGCAAAGCGGCCGGGAACAGCGCGGCGACCTGTGTCGACAGCGTCTACGGGGCGATGACGAGTGCGCAGCGGGTCGGCCAGCTGTTCATGGGCGGGATCAACGCGGCGACGCCGGACCAGAAACGGATCGCGGTTCTGCGGCAGTACCACGTGGGGTCGGTCTTCCTCGCCGGGCGCAGCACCAAGGGCACGCAGGCCACGAAGAACATCGTCAACGGCCTCCAGGCGAAGGCCGACGCCGTGGCGGGGCACCGCGTGGGCCTGCTGGTCTCGACCGACCAGGAGGGCGGCCGGGTACAAGTACTGTCCGGCCCCGGATTCTCGACGATGCCGAGCGCGCTGGTGCAGGGCACCTGGACGACCACGAAGCTGCGCGACAGTGCCGCCGTGTGGGCCAAGCAGCTCAAAGCGGCCGGTGTGAACCTCAACCTCGCGCCTGTCGCCGACGTCGTCCCGGCCGGGCTCGGCCGCAACAACGCCCCCATCGGGGCGTACGACCGCGAGTTCGGTCATACGGCCGCGACGGTCACCCCGCACAGCAACGCGTTCGCCGCGGGTTTCGCGCAGTCCGGCGTCCTCGCCACGGTCAAGCACTTCCCGGGACTCGGCAACGTCCGCGGCAACACCGACACCACCGCCAACGTCGTGGACTCGGTGACCACGGCAAAGAGTTCGAGCCTCATACCCTTCAGTTCGGCGATCAAGGCCGGCATCCCCTTCGTGATGATCTCCTCCGCCACGTACACCAAGATCGACGCCAGGCATCAGGCCGTGTTCTCGCCCACGGTCATTCAGGGCCTGCTGCGCAAGACGTTCAACTTCCAGGGCGTGGTCATCTCGGACGACATCGGCAATGCGGTGGCGGTGAAGCAGGTGCCTCCGGGCGACCGTGCCGTGCGATTCCTGTCGGCCGGCGGGAACCAGGTCCTGACCGTCGAACCCAACCTGATCCCCGCCATGGTCAAGGCCGTCCAGGCCCGGATGGCGCAGAGCTCGGCCTTCAGCAAGCAGGTGGACACGAGCGTGCACCGCGTCCTCACCGCCAAACAGAAGGCCGGCCTGCTGCACTGCGGCTGACGGGCGCCGCCGGCGGTGCGCGGTGCGACGCGTCCTCGCCGTCGAACGCCCGTCGCAGCGGCCGAGTCAGTCGGCGGCGAGCAGTTGGGCTGCGGCGATCCGGGACAGGCCGCGGATCGGGATGGCCAGGGCCGCGCTGACCAGGGCGGTCGCGGCCAGGGTGGCCAGCAGCGCGGCGCCGGCGATCGCGAGCAGGTGCCCGTGCAGCACGCCCTGGCCGAGCGACAGCACCACGAGCAGGCCCGCTACCGCGCCGGTCAGGCCACCCAGGAGGGCCAGGCCGATGCCCTCGTAGAGGGTCATCTTCGCCAGTTCGCGATTGGTCCAGCCGGTCGCCCGCAGCACCGCGAGATCGGCGGCCCGCTCGCGCTGCGAGATGATCAGTACGTCGATGGCCCCGGCGGCGCCCAGCAGCAGGGACAGACCGACACTGAGGTAGTCGGCCCCGCGCGCCTTGCCACCACGGCGTTGCCGAGCAGTGAGCCCGCCGCCTCGCCGCGGAGGGCCAGTGTCAGGGCGAGCAGCACGGTGAAGGCGGCCACGGCGAGCGCCGGCCCGGCGGCGCCCAGCAGCGTGCGGCCCCGCACACGCAGCAGGTTGCGCACGGCCAGTCCGGCCACCGAACCCACCGGGCGGGCGCGGCGCGCCGCGCTCACCGCGGGTCTGACCGCCTCCATCGGCCCCAGCCGGGTGGCGAGCCAGGCGGGTATCAGGCCCGCCGTCAGGGCCACGAGGAGCGCCCCCGGCAGCACGAGCAGTGACTTGGCACCGGCGCCGGGCTGCCCCACCAGATCCTCGAACGGCTGGTCCGTGACGGCTACGTCTCGCGTACGCAGGTCACACAGGCCGACCGGCCCGACAAGAACCTGTACACACTCACCGAGGCCGGCCGGACCGAGCTGGACTCGCGGGCGACGACGGCCTGGGTCCGCGTCGGCGGCTTCCGCGACGAGCTGTTCCTCAAGCTCTTCGGCGCCGTCGCCCTGGGCCCGCGGGCCCTCACCGCACTGATCGAGTCGCAGCGGCAGACCTATCTGTCCGAACTCGCCGGCCTGGCGCGGCAACGCCGGGCTCACGCCGCCGAGCCGCTGGTGGCCGTCCTGATCGACGCCGCCATCGCGCACACCAAGGCCGACCTCGGACTCCTGGACAGCGCCGCGCAGCATCTGACGCCGCTCGCCGAGGCCCACGGCGTGCCGGCGCCGGAGGTTTCGCAGCCGCACCGGCCCGGCGGCGGGGACACGGCCATCGGCGGCGGCGACGCGGAAGGGTCTCGGCCGGAGTCCGCGTAAGGGCGGGCCACGCCGGGCCGGTCGTGGGATCAGGCGGTCAGCGCCGCGAGTTCCGCGTTGGCGCGCTCGGTGACCAGGGCGAGGACGCGGCCGGCGGCGGTCAGGTCCGCGGCGGGTATTCCGCCCCAGATGCGGGCGCTGACGGGGGCGGTCTCCGCGCTGACGGCGGCGATCAGCTCGCGCCCCGCGTCCGTGGGGCGAAGGTGCGGGCCGTCAGCAGCAAGCAGTTGCTTGGCGAGCAGCTCGTCGAGCGTGGCACGGATGCCGGTCGGATCGGCCTTGAGGGAGCCCTGGACCTGGGCGACGAGATCGTCCGGTGTCCGCGGGGTCTCGGCGGTGAGGGCGGCGCGCAGAGCGACCTGCTGCTGGAACGTGATGCCGTGCCGGGCCAGGACGTGCTCCAGGACGCCGCGGGCGGCGTAGTGGGCCAGGGCTAGGTCGCGGGCGTCGGCGACGGGTTCGGCGGGGGATGCGGTGGTGGATCCGGTGGTGGTCATGGTCTTGTCCCCTGGGTGCTCTGGTCGTTGGGTACGGATGGAGCGAGAGGTACGTCGAGCAGGGTCGTCAGTTCGTCGGTGAACGCGCGCGTCCCCGGGGCGTCGAGGCCACCGAGCGGCTCCAGCAACTGCTGAAGCAGTTCCTGGACCACCACGATGGCCCGCCGCACGACGGCCTGCCCCTGCTCGGTGAGGGCGAGCTGCACGGCGCGCGGGTCGCGTGGATCGCGGGTGCGCTCGATCAGACCGGCCGACTCCAGGGCGCGAGCCAGCTTCGACACATACAGCGCCTCCAGGCCCGTGTGGTCGGCGAGTCGGCGCTGACTGGGCCGCTCGCCGGCGCGCCGCATTCCGTGCAGCGACGCGAGCAGCGAGTACTGCGCGTGCGTGAGGCCCAGCGGAGCCACCGCGCGATCGACCGCGACGCGCCACTTGTTGGCGAGCCGCCATACCAGGAAACCGGGCGTGTGGCCCGGCGAACCCTTGCTCATACTCGATAGAGTACATGGCTACTATGTCCAATGGCTATCATTTTCGGCAGCCGTCACGACTGCACCGACTCCGCGCCGCGAAGGCCGGCGGAACGCCCGTGGGAGACCGGTTCCCCGTCCTGCGCAGGTCGTCCGCGCCCTAGGGTTCGAGGTATGACGCCACTCCTTGCCGGAAGTGCATTCGACTCCCTCCGTACCGACGCCGTGCGCGACCAGGAGGCCCTGCGCCGGGCCTACGGATCCCCCAGCGACGCGGCGGTGCGCAAGCAGATGACCGAACTCACCGAGCAGACCCAGCGGTTGATCGGCTGCTCGTCCCTGGTCCTGATCGCCAGCGTGGATACCGAAGGCCAATGCGACGTTTCCCCGCGCGGCGGGCCCCCCGGGTTCGCCGCCGTCCTGGACGCACGGACGGTGGCGATACCGGACGCGACCGGCAACAAGCGTCTGGACACCCTGCAGAACGTCGTCGCCACCGGACGGGCCGGGCTGCTGTTCATCATCCCGGGGCGCACGACGACGCTCAGGGTGAACGGCCGGGCCTGCGTCTCCACCCGCCCGCAGCTGCTGTCGCAGCTGACCGCCGTGGGCAAACCGCCGGCCAGTGCGCTGGTGCTGGGGATCGAGGAGGTCTATCCGCACTGCCCCAAGTCGCTCCTGCGCAGCGCGGCCTGGAAGCCGGAGCAGTGGCTGCCGGCCGACGCCCAGCCGAGCTCGGCAGAGGTGACGCTGGCCCAACTGCGGATGCCGGAGCTGACGATCGCCGACGTCGAGCAGGCGGAGGCGGATTCGCTGAAGTACCGCTACGAGTGACGGCTCGACCTGTGCCGTTGACAGATGCGCGGCGGGCGGGCCGGCGCGGAGGAAGACCTCTGCCTTGTCAGCGGACGACGTCGAAGACGTTCTTCTGCAGGCCGTTGGCGTACACCTCGTGCTCGACCAGCTTCAGCTTCTGGATGTCCTTGTCCGTGTCGCTGAACAGGCGCTTGCCCGCGCCGAGCAGGAGCGGGAAGACGAGCAGGTGGTAGCGGTCGATCAGACCCGCGTCCGAGAGGCTGTGGTTGAGAGCGGCGCTGCCGTGGACGATGACCGGGCCGCCCTCCGTCTGCTTCAGGGCGGCCACCTCGTCGAGCGAGCGCAGGATCGTCGTCTCGCCCCAGTGCGTCACCAGATCGTCCTCGGTGAGGGTGGTGGAGACGACGTACTTCGGCATCGCGTTGTAATCGGCGAACTCCGCCATCTTCGGCCACACCGGGCTGAACGCCTCGTAGCTGTTCCGGCCCAGCAGCATCGCCGCGGCTTCCTTCTGCTCGCGGCCCTTCAGGTCGTACGCCTCGGGGAGGAACTCGATGTCCTTGAAGGTCCAGCCGGAGTTCCGGTAGCCGGGCTCGCCGCCCGGGGCCTCCATGACGCCGTCGAGCGAGATGAAGGCAGTGCTGATCAGGGTACGCATCGTGAGCTTCCTTGGTGTCTCGTATCCGGTTCTCGGCGGTCAGATCGATGGAGGCTACGACCGCGCTTGCGGCCACGGCGCATCGACCATGACCTATGACTGCCAAGCGTGAAGGAACTCATCCAAGCAGTCGGCATCACGAGAGACTGTTCGGCGACGGCGGCCAGCCCGAGGTCGACGGTCAGGGCAGAGGTTGCGGGCGCCGTCTGCGCGTCGGCATCCCTATGGCCAGGCGCAGTTGCGGGCTGAACAGACGGATCAGTTCCTCCCGGTCCATGGAGCTGATGGGCTCCAGCTTGAGGAGGTAGCGGGTGAAGATCAGCCCTGCCAGCACGGCCGCGCAAGCCGCGGCGCGCTCGCTTGCACGACGGCCGCCGAGGACGTCTGCGAGCCGGCTCACGATCTCGCCTTCCAGAGCCTCTTTGACCAAGGCGGCGACGGAGTCGTCCTGGGCCGCGTTCCTGAGCATGGCCAGGAGCGCATCGCCGGATTCGGGTGCGTCCCATGCGGTGATCAGCCGCCTGAGCGCACGCTCGGGGAATGTGTCGAGATCGCCTTCGCTCAGCAGTTGTGCCGCCAGCTCCGCGGGGTTCGCGGACAGAGCGAGAGAGGCGCCGAAGAGCCCCTTCTTGGAGCCGAAGTAATAGCTGAGGAGGGCCAGGTCGACTTCTGCCTCGTCGGCTATCGAGCGCATCGTCACCGCGTGATAGCCGTCTTCCAGGAACCGCCGGCGGGCAGCAGCCAAGATCACCTGGCGCGTGTCCGGCTTTCCCGGCCTCCGTCCGCGCTGCGACGTCTTATTCGTCACGATTGAAATAGTAATCGGCTCCTCGGTACGGGTGAGGGGTCGCGGGGTGTTCAGTGCCCCCTCTCGGCAGCCGACGAGGGCCGGGCGCTCCCTGCCTCGCGCTGCGGCACCACCGGGCAAATTCATCGGGCAGGTCACCGAGGCCGGCGATCCGGACACCGCGCCGACGGGCTCACTCGCGCCGGCGTCGCCCCGGCCATGCGGACGGGCGGGCCCGGGGCGATGGTGCATGAGGGGCCGGGGAGCTCAATCATTTCATCAAGGTGGTCGCGACGTGGTGTTCCGTCGAATCTGGCAGTGACAGCCGCACGAGAGGAAGGAGCGGGGCGTGAAGGAGCATACGACGTGCTGCGTGGTCGGTGCCGGGCCGGCGGGGATGGTGCTCGGGTTGCTGCTCGCGCGGTCCGGAGTCCAGGTGACGGTCCTGGAGAAGCACGGTGACTTCCTGCGCGACTTCCGCGGTGACACCGTGCACCCCTCCACCCTCGCTCTGCTGGACGAACTGGGCCTTGGCGAGCGCTTCGCCCGACTGCCGCAACGCCGGGTCGACGCCATCCAGTTGCCGGTAGGGCCGGGCGGCACGCCAGTCGTCGTCGGTGACCTCGCGGCCCTGCGGCCGCCCTACAACTACATCGCCATGGTGCCGCAGTGGGACCTGCTGGAACTCCTCGCGGACGAGGCGCGCAAGGAGCCGTTGTTCACACTGCGCATGGACACCGAGGCGACTGGTTTCCTGCGCTCCGGCAGCCGGATCACCGGAGTGCGCCACCGCGGCACCGACGGCACCACCGGCGAGTTGCACGCCACCTTGACGGTGGCATGCGACGGCCGTGGATCACTGGCGCGGGCGCTGCCCGAGTTGCGGCTCGAGCGGTTCGCCTGCCCGATGGATGCCTGGTGGTTCCGCCTGCCGCGCCACGAGAACGACCCAAGTGGCCTGCTGGGCAACCTCGGTCACCGCTTCATGACCGTGCTGATCGACCGCGGCACGTACTGGCAGTGCGCGGCACTGATTCCCAAAGGCACCGACGCCGAGAGGCGCGCCGGCGGACTGGACCGCTTCATGTCCCAGGTCGCCGCCGCCACGCCCTGGCTTGCCGACCGGACCGAGGCGCTGACGTCGTGGGACGAGGTCAAGCTGCTGGACGTCCGGCTGGACCGGCTGCGGCGGTGGCATCGCCCGGGGCTGCTGTGCATCGGTGACGCGGCGCACGCCATGTCCCCGGTGTTCGGCATCGGCATCAACCTCGCCGTGCAGGACGCGGTGGCCACCGCGCGCATTCTCAACGGGCCGCTGCGCTCAGGTGGCGTCGGGCTGTCGCACGTACGCGCGGTGCAGCGGCGACGCCGGCCGACCGCCGTCGCCGCACAGGCCCTGCAACGGCTGGTGCACGCCCGGGTCCTCGCTCCGGTGCTGGCCGGGCGGCCCCCGCTGACAGACGGCGGCACGGGACTGACACGGATGCTTGCCGCGGCCCCCTGGCTGCGTCGAGCACCTGCGTACTTCTTCGCGTACGGCGCCCTGCGTGAGCGTCCGCCGAAGGCCGCCGTACGCTGACCGCCGCA
>NZ_BMVJ01000005.1:333071-348039 GCF_014650655.1 Streptomyces anandii JCM 4720 | reverse complement strand
CACGGCGGCTCCACTGGAATTATTTCATCACGGTGAGCCCACTGCAGGGCATCTGGCGTGTTGAACGCCGGACCACGGTGTACGCAGGCAGTTCACTCACAGCCTCCTTATTTCATCAAGCTGGTCATGACGAAGGCGTCCCGGCCAATCTGACAGCGGTCGTCCGAGCCGCCGGGTTCGGGCCGTCGACGAAAGAGACGCCATGTCCTCATCCACTGCTCCCGGATCACCGCAGGCCATACGCCACCCTTTGGTACTGCTCGTCACCTGCCTCGCCCTGGGCACCGTGGTCGCGGCCATGGCCTCGCTCAACGTCGCTCTGCCCGACCTCGCCCGCGACACCCGCGCCAGCCAGACCGATCTGTCCTGGATCATCGACGCCTACAGCCTCGTCTTCGCCTCACTGCTGCTGCCGGCGGGCGCCCTCGGTGACCGGTTCGGCCGACGCAAGGCACTGCTCGCCGGACTCGCCGTGTTCGGCGGCGGTTCCGCGGCGGCCGTCTTCACCACCAGCCCGGCGGTGCTGATAGGCCTGCGCGGTGTGCTCGGCGTGGGTGCCGCACTGGTCATGCCGGCCACCCTCTCGACCATCACCAGCACCTTCCCCTCCGCCCAGCGCGCACGCGCGGTGAGCGTCTGGGCAGCCGTGGCCGGCGCCGGCGCCCTGCTCGGCGTACTCGCCACCGGGACACTGCTGGAACAGTGGACGTGGCGCTCCGCCTTCTGGCTGAACGTGGCCCTGGCCGCCCTCGCACTCGTGGGCACGCTGCGGTTCGTACCGGAGTCGGCCGAGGCGGACCAGCCGCGGCTGGACGCGACGGGCGCCCTGTTGTCCGTCATCGGGCTCGTCGCCCTGGTGTATTCCATCATCGAGGCACCGGCCCGCGGCTGGGGGGACCCGGCGACTCTGGGCGGCATCGGCATCGGCCTCTTGGTGCTGGCCGCGTTCGTACTCTTCGAGCTGCGCCGGCGGCACCCCCTGCTGGACCCCCGCTTGTTCCGCAACCGTCACTTCGCCGCCGGCTCGCTGTCGATCACGCTGCAGTTCTTCGTGTTCTTCGGCTTCATCTTCGTGATGATGCAGTACCTGCAACTGGTGCGGGGGGACAGCGCGCTCACGGCTGCCACGTCGATGATCCCCATGGCCCTGGCCATGATGCCCGCGTCCCGGCTGACCCCGCGCCTGGTGGCACGGTTCGGCTTCCGCGCCCCCTGGACCTTGGGCCTGGTGGCCGTCGCCGCCGCCATGGGTGTGCTGACACAGGTCGGCACGTCCAGCCCCTACTGGGTGATCGGCGCCGGACTGTTCCTGCTCGGTGCCGGAATGGGGCTGGCCATGACGCCGGCGACCACAGCGATCACCGACGCGCTGCCGCGCTCCCTGCAGAGCGTCGGGTCGGCGGTGAACGACCTGTCCCGCGAACTCGGTGGCGCGCTGGGCATCGCCGTCCTGGGAAGCGTGCTCAACGCTTCCTACCGCAGCCACCTCCACCTTCCCCACGCGCCCGAGGCCGTGGCCCGGGCCGCCCGGTCCTCGCTGGCCGCCGCCCATGCCATCGGTGGTCCCGTCGCCGAACAGGGGCGTGGTGCCTTCGTCGACGGCATGCACACCGCCCTGCTCGGCGGAGCGGTGGCAGCGGCCCTGGCCGCCGTCGCCGTCGCTACGCTCATGCGGTCTCCCCGCCACCGCTCACAGCACGCCGCTCAGGCAGAGGGCGAGGGCGGGCCGGCGACACACGCCGCGATCCGGCCCGCCGGCCTCGGCTCCCGGCACTAGAACGTGTCCGTCGACAGAGAACTTCGTGATCCCCGTGTCAGAGCCAGGACCCCCGGCTCCTCCTGCCCTCCGCCGGTACGCTGCAGCGGTGCGCACGGTCGAACTCTTGTTGGACGAGGCGGCGGATCTGGCGGTCCGGGACGCCTGGCGGCGACTCGCGAACGCGGGGTTGCCCAGTCAGTCACGCCACCGCTCACCGACCAACAGCCCGCACCTCACCCTGGCCACCTGCCGGGAGCTGACCGCCCCGATTCGCTGGGAGCTCGCCGAGGTGGCCGCCGCCCTGCCGCTACCGGTGCGGTTCACCGGTGTCGTCCGCTTCGAGCGGCCCACCTCGGTGCTGGCCTGGGGGCTGGACCTCGACTCCGCGCTGGACGGCTTGCACCGCAGGGTGTGGGAGGCGGTCGCCTCGGACAGCCCGCCCGAGGCCCTCAACCCCTTCCATGCACCCGGACGCTGGAGCCCGCACATCACTCTCGGCCGTACCCGGCGGGCTGCTGCCTTCGCCGGCCGGCGGGTCCCCGAACTGCTGCCGGCGCCGCCGCTGTCGGCCCGGCTCACCACCCTGCGCAGCTATGACACGGAGACCGGCGACCTGGAGGTGCTGGAACCCCGTTGAGCGCTTCCGGTCACAGAGGTGCCACCGGACCGGCGGCGGGACGTGGAGGAGGACGTTGCCGGCTGCCGGCCATCAAAAGCGCTGGTCAGAAGGCATAGCGGACGGTGAGCCAGGGGGTGTGGGCCGCGACCAGTTCCCGCATGCGCTGGACGGCCGGTCCCTTCACGCCGGAGCGGTAGCGGACGTTGTGCCCACCGTTCTGCGACCGTTTGACCTGCTGCAGATCCGGGCGCCACAGCAGATCCTCGGCGCGCGGGTGCCAGCCCAGGTTTACCTCGTGCAGGTCACGGTTGTGGGTGAGCAGGATGACCTCGGCGGCGGCCTGCGCCTTCACGGCCGGCGGAAGCACGTCGTCCATCTGCTGCAGCAGCTGTGCCCAGGCCGCCTCCCAGCCCGGGCGCAGCACGACCGGCGAGAGGTTGAAGTGCACCTCGTACCCGGCCTCCACGAAGTCGCCGGCGGCGGCGATCCGCTCGGTCACCGGGCTGGAGCGGATGTCCAGCAGCCGGGCATCCTCCGGCGGCATCACCGAGAATCGGATCCGGGTGCGCCCGCGGGGGTCGAAAGCGAGCAGATCCCGGTTGACGAACTTGGTGGCGAAGCTGGCCTTGGCCGTCGGCAAGGACCGGAAGGCACGGATCAGATCGGCGGTGTTGTCACAGATCAGCGCGTCGACGGAGCAGTCGCCGTTCTCGCCGATGTCGTAGACCCAGGAGGCGGGGTCGCACTGGTCGGGCCGGGGCTTACGGCCCTGACCGGCGACGTGACGCTCCAGGTGGGCGACGATACGGTCGATGTTGGTGAAGACGGTGATCGGGTTGGCGTAGCCCTTGCGGCGCGGTACGTAACAGTAGGCGCAGGCCATGGCGCAGCCGTTGGAGGCTCCCGGTGCGATCCAGTCGGCTGAGCGGCCGTTGGGACGGGTGGTGAGCGTCTTGCGGACCCCCAGGACCAGGGTCTCGGTCTTCACCCGGACCCAGCGCTCGACGTTGCCCTGATTGCCGTGCAGGTGCGGGATGCGCCAGTGGGAGTCGACCTCGATCAGGCGAGCCTGCGGGAAGCGGGCCAGGATCTGCCGACCGCGAGGGGAGGCGGCCGCTTCGGGTTCGGCGTGGATCTCTCGCACATCGAGCAGTCGTGCGGCAGCCCGGGGCAAGGCCACGGGTTCGGTCTCGGGGATCAGGTCGCCGACGGGAAACAGGCTTTCCTGATGCGAGCCTGCGCCGTCACGGGAGGGTGGTGGCATGGTGGTTCCGGTGAGAGGGGGCCGGCGCTGGAAGGGCCTTCCGTCGTCCCTTCCGTGAAGCGCCGGGTGGGCACAGGCGCCGTGAATGTCGCTTTCCGACTGTTCAGAGTACTGCCGCACGGGATGCCGGGGGGTGGTGGTCCCGGGCCACCGCTATCGGGTCCTGGGAGCCGACCCGGGCGATGTCGGCGCAGCGGGCCCAGTCAGTGATCTCGTCGCGCTTGGTAGGTGCGGCCGCGGCCGTCGGCCGGTCTCACGACCACCCGTCCCCGCGACCCGCCGGAGACCACGACCAGGCGCTCGCCGGCCCGGCCGACCGCGACGGACCAGGCCATCCGCCGGTGTCCGCCGTATCGCCGTCCGAACCGTGTGTGCTGACGCCGGCCCCCGCCGTGCGTGGGCCAGATCCGCACGGTTCCGTCCTCGACCGCGGCGGCCAGGAAGTAGCGGCCATCGCCGCCGCCCAGGGCTAGGGCGTTCACCCCGCACCGAAGCCGAGGCCATTCGTCCGTCCTCGGACGGGCAGTCGCCGCAGCGCCTTTCCCGAGCGCGCGTCCCACAGGCGGACCGAGCCCGCCCCCTCCCGCAGCGCACCTGCCGCGATCAGCACCCGCTCCGGCGGGCCGCCCGTCGCCACCGCGACCCGGCCGCCCTCCACGCACAGATGGTGCATCGTGCGGCCGGTGTCGGCGTCCCACACCTGGACGAGCCCCTCGTCACCGCCCGCGGCCACCAGCCGCCGGGTGCGGGTACGCGCGACCGCCGGCGACCACGGGGTGCCGCTCACGCAGGTGATCAGGTACTGCAGCAGTTTGTCCGGCACGGGCACCGGTGAACTTCACGCCCGGGGTGTGCCGTCCCAGCGCCACGTGGTGAGACGAGGGTGTCCGGGTGGTTCGGCGCGTCCGGTGGCCCACAGGAGGGTGAACCAGGGATCCGTGGACGACGGCGCGTTTGGGAACAGCCGGGCGAGCACCCGCGAGCACAGATCGGCGGGCGGGCCCCATACGAGCCCGATCCCTTGCGCCAGGTCGTGCGTGTGCACCAGGGTCTCCACGATCCCCATCGCCGCGAATCCCTCGGGGTCGGAGACGCCGAAGACGTGGTGAGCGCGCGTCCGCGGAGACGACGTGCGCACCATCGCGACCAGCAGCGCGCCGCTCGCTTCCAGGACCTGCAGCAGACCGGCGGGCCCCGCCCCACGGTCCGCGTGGATGGCGTTGGCCGGGCCGCCGGGCCGCCGGCTCTCCCATACGAAGGGCACCTCACCGTCCAACGGCGGTGTTCTGGGGCCGAGCTGCGCGGCGTAGGCGAAGAGGTCGTCGCTGAGGTGCTCCACGGGTTTCCCAGCAGTCCCATTGCAGCGAACCTGCCTTGCCTTCCCAAGCGGCCGCAGGCGCCTCGCGAAGGACCGCCACAGCAAGCTGCACGGCGAGGTCGAGGTCATCCGCTGTGACGGGGGGCCGGGAGAGGCCGGCATCAGTTGATCGGGACATGGCAGGACCGTACCGCGAGCGGGAGGAAGCACCCCGCCCCATGGGTACTTCAGCAGCGGTTCGTGGCCTGGGCCGGAACGCGGAACCGGCACATGCTCTTCAACGTCTGACCAGGCATGGACAGTCGCCGGGCAACCACCGTGGTCGGCGCCCTCCTCGCAGCTCTGCTGACCACCACGGCGTGCGGCGCGCCGCGGATGGGGAGCGAGGGGCGAAAGCCGAGGCAGACCGGACCGGCCGCCGACTGGTCCGCTCCGAAGGGGCCGGGCGGAACCGGTGGACTCCTGGTAGGGGCCCGCTGGATGGCACAGTGGATCACCGTCGGCGGACGGACCACCGCTGCCCCGGCGCATGCCGCCGCCTGGGTCGACTTCGGCTACGACGGCACCCTGACGGGCAGTTACGGCTGCACCTCGTTCCGGCGGACGGCCCACGTCACCGCCGGCACGCTCGCCCTCGGTGCTCCGGCCGTGCAGCCGACGGGCCGGGGCCGGTGTGCGGCGAAGAACCGGGCCTTCGAGGAGGAGTTCCGCACGTTCTTCAACGGGCGGCTGAACATCACACGGCGGGTCGACGACGTCACGATCGATCTGAAGAACGGGCGGGGCGACCAAGTGGCCCTGAAACTCCTGTGGCCCAAGGGCCTGTTCGGCAGGCGCTGGCAGGTGGACCACCTGGCCGTGGCGGACACCAGCTACCCGCTCGCGGCCGGAAGGGCGGTCTACTTCGTCTTCCACCGCGATGGAACGGTCACCGGCAACCTGGGCTGCAACGACTTCACCGGCCGCGCCACCTTCTCGGGCGACGTCTTCACGCTGTACCGGCTCACGCCGACGACGCACCGTACCTGCTCCAAAGACATCGTGCGCGACGAGCAGATCATGTTGTCGCCCAGGAACGATCCACGGTCGACCCGCTTCTCGGCCCTGACCGACAGCTGGGAGAGCGACCACGACCCCACGCAGGGCCTGCCGGAGTTCGGGTACGGCTTCAAGGCACTCGACCACTGACGGCGACAGCCGGGACGAGCGTCCGGCCCGTCGGCCGGCCATCGTCCTCCCGCCTTGAGAGGGCGGCCCGATGGCCGGCTCGTGCCGGGCGGCACCGGCTAGGGCAGGAGCACGATCTTGCCGTGGGTGTGCTGCTGTTCCAGCTCGCGGAAGGCCTCCCGCACCTGTTCCAGCGGGTAGGTGTGGGCGATCGGCACCTCCAGCCGGCCACGCGCGGCAAGGCGGGCCAGCTCGCCGAGCACGACCGCGCATGCCGCCGCACCCTCCCCGTAGGTCCGCGCCCCGATCTCGGCGGCGGCCTGCCAGTCGCGGATGGTGTTGATCCGCTCGGGCCGCACGCCCAACTCCACTGCCAGCGCCACGTATCCGTCGCCGAAGGTGTCGATGAACGCGTCGACCCTGCCGCCCGACGCCTCACGGATCCGCTCGGCAACACCGGGCCCGTACTCGACCGGGAGGACACCGCGATCCCTCAACCAGGCGTGGTTCCGCGCGCTCGCCAGCCCTATCACCGTGGCGCCGCGATGCCGCGCGAGCTGCACGGCGATCGACCCGACCCCGCCCGCCGCACCGGAGACGACGACCGTGTCGTCCGGGCCGGGATCCACCGCGAACACGGTGGCGTAGGCGGTCGTGCCGGCCACGTACAGCGCCCCGGCCACCTCCCAGGCCAGCCCCGGCGGACGGGAGACCAGATTCACGTCGTCGACCACGACGAACTGCGCGTGGCTGGCCCGCCGGTGGGTGAAGCCCAGCACCTCGTCGCCCACCGCGAAGCCCCGGACATGGGGGCCGGTCTCCACCACCACACCCGCCAGATCGCTGCCCTGCCCGGAGGGAAACGCCGCCGGCCAGCGTTCGTGCAGCGCGCCCGTGCGGATGTGGGCCTCGCCGGGCTGGATCCCGGCCGCGCGGACCTCGACCAGCACCTGCCCGGGGCCGGGAACCGGCCGCTCCACCTCCTCCACCCGCAGAACATCGATCCCGCCGTACTCGTGAAACCGCACCGCCCGCATCGCGTGATCACCGCACTCTCTCGTCCGGACATGACCTGGCCGGCCGCGCGTCAGAGGCCGACACCGACCGTGCCACCGCATACAAGGGATCAAGCGCGGATCCGTATTCCCAACTACCGGCGGGCGCGCTCCCGATGCTGCTGCGGGCTGACCCCGCGGACCCGTTTGAAGGCGGCGCTGAGCGCGAAGGGGCCGCCGTAGCCGACCCTGCGGGCAACGGAGGCGACGGTGGCGTCCGGCTCGCACAGCAGATCGGCGGCCAGCGCCAGCCGCCAACCGGTCAGATACGTCATCGGTGGCTCGCCGACCAGTTCGGTGAAGCGGCGGCCCAGGGCGGCCCGCGACACGCCGGTCCTGACCGCCAGGTCCGCGACGGTCCATGGGTGGGCGGGGTCGTCGTGCAGCAGTCGCAGCGCCGGCCCCACGACCGGGTCGCTCTGGGCGGCGTACCAGGCGGGGGCTCCGGCCCCGGGCCGGGCGAACCAGGTCCGCAGCACCGCGATCAGCAGCAGGTCGAGCAGCCGGTCGAGCACCACCTCCTGGCCGGGCTCGTCCCGGACGACCTCCTCGCTCAGCAGCGCGGGCAGCGGGTTGGACCAGTCGTCCCCGGCCAGCACCAGGACCTGCGGCAGGACGGACAGCAGACGGCTGCTGATCTCGCCGCGCATCTGGTAGGTGCCGCTGATCATCACCGCGGGCGGCGGGTCCTCCCCCGCTGCGCCACTCCCCGCAACGTCGGCCCCGTCGGGATCGTCACCCCAGGTTCGCACGCCCAGGTCCATCCGCTCGCACAGTTCGTTGCCGTCGAGGTCGGTCGACACCTGGCCCGGTCGGATGACGATCCGCGGCTCCGTCTCCCGGTCACCGGCGACCACGTACGGCTCCGGTCCGCGGATCACCGCGATGCCGCCGGAGCGCAGCGACCGCGCCTGCCCGTCGCCGGTCCTGATCCAGGCATCGCCCCTGACCATGTGCACCAGGGTGAGCGGTGCCAGGTCGGCGATCCTGACCGACCAGGGCGGGGTGAGGACCGACCGCAACAGGAAGGCACCGCGCGCCCGCGGGCCGTCGAGGAGGGTGGCCAGTGCGTCCATGACCACACACTAGGTCTGGACGCCTGCGTATGGGGATGAGCTTCTCGGCGATGGCCGGACGATGTGCCGCGCGGATTCACTGGGGCCATGACGCGGAACACGCCACTCGTACCGCCGGCATCGCCGGCATCACTCGCATCCACACCGCTTCCCGCCGACCGTCCGACCCGAGGAGTTGCCATGACCGGCGACCTCCGCAGCCTGGTGCTGCTTGCGGCCACGCTCACGACCGGACTGATGGCGGGCCTGTACTTCGCATTCTCCGTCGCCGTGATGCCCGGTCTGGCGCGGGTCGACGACCGTACGTTCATCGAGACGATGCAGCGGGTGAACGTGGCGATTCTCAACGGCTGGTTCACCCTCGCCTTCGGCGGCGCGCTCGTGCTGGGCGTGCTCGCCGCCGTGCTGTGCCGCGGCGGGGAAGGGCGGCCCGCCCTGCCCTGGATCATCGTGGGCGTCGTTCTCTACGCGGTCTCGCTCGTAGTCACGATGGGCTTCAACGTGCCGCTCAACAACCACCTGGCGGCTGCGGGAACGCCGGCACACATCCACGACCCGGCGGCGGTACGGGCCCGGTTCGAGTCGGCATGGGTGCCCTGGAACATCGCGCGCACGCTGGCCACCACCGGCGCATTCGGCTGCCTGGCGTGGGCGATGCGGGTGGCGGGCGGCACCGGCCGCATATGAGGCCCGGCTGCCCCCCTCTTCGCCGGAGTCGGCCGCGGACGCCCCTGGCCCGTTGCTCCACCTGGCTGGACGTCTCGGTGCGGATCACCGATCCGTGCGAACCGTCGTGCTTCCATCACGCCAGGAGGCATATGACATGGCTGACGAGCGACAGCGGGACACCCGTTCCCGAATCACCACATCCCGGCGGTGGGTGCTGGCCGCGGCGGCCGCGGCACCCGTGGTCACGGGGACCCGTGCCAGCGCCGATCCAAGGCCCGCCGCGGCGCGGGAGGGCATGCTGGTCCAGCCGGTGATGACCAAGCTGGCGGACTGGGCGGACGTGGGCCGGGCTCTCGGCCGGCCCGGCGACATGAAGCGGTACATGTACCACACGGCGTTCCCGCGGCGGGACCTCACCGTCTTCTCCCACGGCGTCCGGATCAACCCCGCGCTCGCCCTGGGCACGCACGTCTCCTTCGTGCGCTACGCCGACCACAGCACGCTCCTGATGGGCGACACCGTGGTCACCGAGCACGAACTGCAGCACTTCGTCGACGTCCTGCAGCAGCACGGCATCATGGTCACCGCCCTCCACAAGCACCTGCTCGCGCACTCGCCGGAAGTGTGGTGGGTCCACGTGCACGCCCACGGCAACGACCCGGTCGCCGTCGCCCGCGGTCTGCGCGCCGCCTTCGACCGCACTGGCACCCCGCCCGCGCGACCCGCCACCGCATCACCACCCGTCGACCTGGACACCACCGCCATCGATGCCGCGCTGGGAGTCAAGGGCTCCGCGGACGAGGAGGTCTACAAGGCCACCTTCGTCCGCCGCGAGACCATTGCCGACGGCCATGTGGCCCTGCCTCCGGGGCTGGGCTCCACCAGTTCCGTCAACTACCAGTCGCTCGGCGGCGGCAGGGCCGCGCTCAGCGGTGACCTGGTGATGACGGCCGACGAGGTCCAGCCCGTGCTCGTGGCTCTGCGGCAGGGCGGCATCGAACTAGTCGAACTGCACCACCACAATCTGACCGACCAGCCCCGCCTGTTCTTCGTCCACTACTGGGCCGTCGGCGACGCCGTGCAACTCACCCGGAGCCTGCGCAGGGCCATGGACACCACCAACGTCGTACCCATGCCCGGAGGAGCCGTCTGATGTCCGCGGACAACGAGACCGTCACCTGCCCGTTCGACTTCAGCGAGGCTCTGGAGTTCGACCCCGCGCTCGCAGACCTGATGCGCCGCGACTCCCCCACCCGGATCCGGCTGCCCTACGGTGACGCCGACGCGTGGCTGGTCACCGGGTTCGACGCCGTCAAGCAGGTGACCACGGACCACCGGCTCAGCCGGGCCGGCATCATCGGCCACGACTACCCCCGGATGACACCCGAGCCCATCGTGTCGCCCGAGTCGATCAACGTGATGGATCCGCCGCACAGCAGCCGCGTCCGCCACCTCGCCTCCCAGGCCTTCACCCAGCAGAACGTCGAAGGCATGCGACACCGGATCACTCGACTCACGGACCTCCTGCTCGACGAGATGGAGGAACACGGCCCGCCGGCGGATCTGGTCTCCCACCTCTCCGACACACTCCCCCGCCACACCGTCCTGGACCTCCTCGGCATCGAGCGCCAGGAATGGCCGCGGATCCAGGAATCCGTGCACCAACTGCTCGTCGTCGGCGCGGACAACAAGGAGACCGCCGCCACCGCCAAGGCCGACCTGACCGCGTACTTCGCGAAACTCGTCGAACAACGACGAGACACGCCCGGCCCGGACCTCATCAGCGCGATGGCAGCGGCGCGGGACGGCGAGGAACAGCTCGACGACAGGGAACTGGCGGTCATGGCCCTGATGCTGGCACTCAGCGGCCAGGACACGGCGACCTGCCAGATCAGTAACATCACCTACCTGCTCCTGACGCGTCCCGAACTGATGCGGCACATCAGGCAACAGCCCGAGACCCTCACCGACGTCCTGCACGAGCTGCTCCGTCACATCCCGTTCCGCAAGGGGGTGGGCATCCCCCGGGTCGCGCTCGAGGACCTGGAACTGGACGGAGTACACATCCGGGCCGGCGACTACGTCCACGTCTCATACCTGACCGCCAACCGTGACTCCGAACGCTACCCGGACCCCCACACCATCGACCTGAACCGCCCCAGCAGCCCGCACATGACATTCGGCTGGGGAGGACACAGATGCATCGCCGTCCCGCTGGCCATGGCCGAACTCGAGGTAGCCGTCGGACGCCTCCTGGCACGCTTCCCCGGACTACGCCTCGCCGTACCGCCCGAGGAAGTCCGGTGGGACACGAAAACGATCAGACGCTTCCCGCTCGAACTACCGGTGACCTGGTAGGAAGCGCCTGCTCAAAGGGGGCATCCGTGCGGTTGGTCCTGCTGTGACGTCCGAACCGACGGCTGCGGGGGCGTTTCCCGGGCCGACCCGGGTCTTCGCCTCCGCCTCCGCCGAGTTCGGACCGCCCGGGATCCGCTCCACGCCGCCTCGCACTGGGCTGAGTCCGGACACCCGGGCCGGCTCGCCCCGCACTGCGCCGGGGCGGCCGTGGATCTGGGGCTGATCGACACGGATGGCGTGGAACTGGACATGGGCGGCGCGGTGAACGGACACCGCACGGGCGATGAAAGGTGGTGTCCCTTCGACGCACCGGGTCTGTCGCCGACCGCGCGCGACAACCGCGATCTGCTGGCCCACTGCCTGCGCGAGCAGGGTTTCGTCAACTACCCGAGCGAGTGGTGGCACTGGTCGTACGGGGACCGCTACTGGGCGCTGCTGACCGGTGCCCCCGCCGCCGTCTACGGGCCCGTCTGACCGAACCAGGGGGCGACTGCGTTCGCCCGCGGGTCGTGCGGACATCCCCGCTGAGCGCTTGACCTTACCCTCAAGGGCAAGGTTTAGCGTTCGTCGAGGTGAGAAGCATGCGGATCGGTGAGCTGGCCCGGCGAGCGGGTGTGACGACCAAGGCGGTGCGCTACTACGAATCGCTGGGGCTGCTCGCGCCGGTGCGGTTGGCCAATGGTTATCGGGACTACGACGAGCACGACGTACGGCTCACGCAGGAGATCCGGGCGCTGGGTCGCCTCGGCATCCCTGTCGAGGCGACACGGCCGTTTCTGGAATGCCTCACCCTGGGGCACCAGCACGCGGACGACTGCCCGGCCGCGCTCGCCGGTTACCGGGACGCCATCGACGAACTCACGCAGCGGATCGAGGGCCTCACCGCCCGCCGGGCGGTGCTGGTGGCGCACCTGCACGAGGCCGCTCACCGCAACAGCCGCTTCTCACCCGCCGAAGGAGAGGAAGCGATGACCGACTACACGAGCCTGCCTGCCGACCTGCCCGTTCCCGAGGACGACGGGGCCGCTGCCCATCTGCGCGGTGCGAGAATGCCGCGGCTGCAACTCCATGCCACCGACGGCGCCACCATCAGTCTTGAGGCGCTGGGTGCGGGTCGTACGGTGCTCTACATCTACCCGCTGACGGGCCGCCCCGGCACCGATCTGCCCGAGGGCTGGGACTCCATCCCCGGCGCCCGCGGCTGCACCGCCGAGACGTGCGGTTTCCGCGACCACCACCAGGACCTGCTCGCGGCCGGCGCTGCCCGGGTGTACGGCCTCTCCAGCCAGGACAGCGACTACCAACGTGAGGTCACCGAGCGGCTCCGCCTGCCGTTCCAGATGCTGTCCGACCCCGCACGAAGCTTGGCCAGGGCGCTGGAGGTTCCCACGTTCACCGCTGGCGGGCTGACCCTGTACAAGCGGCTGACGCTGATCATCAAGAACGACGTGATCGAGCATGTCTTCTATCCGGTCTTCCCGCCGGACAAGCACGCCGACCAGGTCCTGACCTGGCTCAGCGACACCGCCGAGCGGCAGTGATACATCGGGGCTCCACCACCCCTCCATCACCCCCTGACCAGGACTGATACGAGCTCATGACCTGATCACGTCTCCGTCGTCAAGCGCCTGGCTGATCGTCCGCTCTTCATAGCCGAAGTGGGACTCCATGATCGCCGCCAATCCGTCGAGCTCACGCCGTATCGCCTCCAGAGCCGGAGCACGCGATTGCGCTGCCCCGTCAGCGAGTTCGCGCACCCTGGACAGGATCGAGGCGATCATCCCGTGATCCTCGACAAGGTTGGCGACCGTAGCTGCGAGATCCGGGCGCTCGCGCAGCAACTGGGAGAACATTCCTTCGTCCTCGCCCTGGTGATGGGACGTCAAGGCGGCACAGAAGGCCAGGCAATGGGTGACAAGTGCGTCGTCGCTCAACCGGCGGTGTCCGAGACCTGTCCTGATCTCGTTGATCTGGCGACGCAGTTCTTCATGTGCTTGTGCGAGCTGCAAGCTCAAGGCGACTGCACGGTCGCCGTCACGGGAGGCCACGGGTGGCGGTCCCTTCGGTTCCGCACCTCCATGCCTGACGCAGTCCGCCACCGGCACGCGATGCTGCCGCAATCCGATCACGCATCCCGGCGGCACGGCAACCACGCCGGGCGTTCGCCCGCCAGGAGGCCCGCCGAGACGTTCAGGCAGGGGGTCCTCACCGGACCGGTTCGGAGCGGCCGTTGGCCGGGTGCCCGGCGGTCAGGTACCCGGTGGTCGGGTGGTCTGCGGCCAGGTGGCCGGTGAGGAAGCGGGCGGCGCGGTCGAGCGCGGCGTCCGCCTCGTCGAGGCGGCCGTAGTGGTGCTGGAAGACGTGGGGCAGGCCCGGTCCGATCTCGAGCGTGACCTCGACGTCGTCGGCGCCCGCGCGGCCGGCCAGCCGGACCGCGTCGTCGAGCAGCACCTCGTTCGCGCCGACCTGGACGAGCAGTGGAGGCAGGCCGGCGAGGTCGGCGAACAGCGGGCTGGCCAAGGGGTGCGCCCGGTCGGCCGCGCCGAGGTAGAGATCGGCGTAGGCGCGCAGGTCGGCCCCGATGAATATGGGGTCGATGCCCTCCTTGGAACGCATGCTTCCTCCTGCCAGGGTGAGGTCGGTCCAGGGAGAGAAGACGGCCACGGCGGCGGGCTGCGGCAGTCCGGCCTCCCGGGCCGCGAGGAGTGTGGCGATGGCCAAGCCGCCGCCGGCGGAGTCACCGGCCATGACGATGCCCTGCGGCTCGATACCCGCCGCGAGCAGGTCGCGGTAGGCCGCGAGCCCGTCGTCGACGGCCGCGGGGAAAGGGTGCTCGGGTGCCAGCCGGTAGTCCACCGACACCGCCCGCAGACCGGCACGGCGGGCCAGCTCACCGACCATCCCCGCATGGGTCTGCGGTGAGCCGATGACATAGCCTCCGCCGTGCAGGTAGAGCAGCCGGCCGGGGCCGGAGACTTCGGCGGGCTCCAGCTCCAGGGCGGGCCGGCCGCCCAGGACGGTCTGGCGGGTGACCACGCCCTGCGGGGCGGGGCGGGTGACGGCCGCGGTGAACCCGCTGCGCTGCTGCTCGACGGTGGGCCGCGTCTCGCCGCGGGGGGCGGAACGGAGTATGGCGTCAAGGGCGTCGCGCTGCTGTCGGGACATGTCGTGCCTCCAGGGGCAGGGATGCGAGGATGGATTCCTCGGAATGCATCTGCCCGGATCCAACCCGATTCCCAGGAAGATGATTCCCAGGAATCTACTGGAGGTGTTGTGAGACACGTCACTCAGATCTTCACCGACCTCGTCCGCGTCGAGACCCGTCTCTACAACGCGGTGAACGCCCGGCTGCGCACCGAACGAGGCCTGGGCCTGGGCCAGTTCGAGATACTGGAGATCATCGACCGGGTACCTCAATGCCGCGTCCTCGACATCGCCGGCGAGTTGGCCATCACCGTGGGAGCCGTCAGCAAGGCGGTGGACCGGCTGGTGGCTGCGGGCTGGTGCCGGCGCGCGGCGCACCCACACGACCGCCGCTCCTCCACCCTCCACCTCACGCCGGAAGGCAAGAAACAACTGACCGCGTCCCGCCCCGTCGTCGAGGACGAACTCGCCTCACTCACCGCGGCACTCTCCCCCGGCGACCTCACCCGCACCGCCTCCACCCTGGCCGCCCTCCGCAC
>NZ_BMVJ01000005.1:329565-333047 GCF_014650655.1 Streptomyces anandii JCM 4720 | reverse complement strand
CACCCTGGCAACCGGCTCCCACGGTCGGCCGAGCTGAGCACCGTCTGTCACTGTCGCCGGCCACCACCGTGTGAAGCCAGGCGTCAGCGGTTCCGCAAGCGGGCAACCGGTGGACGTCGTCGGGATACTGCCGTCATGGCCGTCACTCAGCAACTCGCCCGCGTCTCGGCGGAGTATCTCGGCTCCTGCCGCCGGTCAGTCGACGCATCGCCGGAAGGAGATCCCCTCTGGGATCCGCCGTCCGCGGATGTTCTCGACCTCGACCGGGCCCCGGCCCTGCTCGAACGAGTCTGTGAATCGGGAGGCGTTGATGACGTCCACCGCACTGCGCTCCGCCGGGCTGTCGACGGTGACACCGCCATCGACCTCGCCTTCCTCAACACGGACCCGCATGCCGCGCCGAGCGGGAGCGGACTGTGCTCGCGGTCGGCGAACTGGCCCCCCGCATCACAGCCGGCAGCCCCCACGCCGCTGCCGCCGGCACCACACCCGTAGCTCGCAGTCCTCGGCGCGGGCCGGCTCCCCGCGCACGGCGTGGTACTGCTGGTACCGTAGATACCATGTCGGATGCCAAAGCCATGAGCCTACGCTTTCCCGATCCTGCGCAGCGGGCCGCGATCGCGGCGGCGGCCAAGCAGGCGGGGGTCAGCATGCAGGAGTACATCCTGTCTGCCGCCTACGACCGTGCGACCGCCGTGGAGCGGCGGTTCCTGGACGGATTCAAGGCGTCCATGGACCGTAGCGGCGCGGCGTTCGCCGCCGAGCCCGACGGCCTGGACCCCAGTGCCGAGCAGCGTGCGGCCGAGCAGGAAGCGCGTCGAGAACTCGAGCAGCAGGAGCGGGGCCACGCCGCGTGACCCAGCCGGAACCGCCCCACCCGCTCGACGTGACGTTCCTGCTGCACGCCGCCGAGCTGCTCCACGGCGATCCGCAGGTCGACGACTACGGACCGCTGTACGCCGCGGTCGCCCGGGTCAACGCCAGGGCGATGGAGCGCGACATCTACGGCTCCCTGCACCTCAAGGCCGCCGCGCTGCTCCACACCCTGGCGAAGTTGCCATGCCTGGAGCACTCCAACGAGGCCTTCGCCTGGCACGCGACCGAGGCCTACCTGATCCTCAACGCACGCGGACTCGACTACCCGCCCAAGGCGGCCGTCGCGCTCGTGCGGGACGCTGCCTCGGGAGCGCTCGGCGTCGCCCGCATCGCACGCCGGCTGCGTGACTGGACCGTCGCCTGATCCCGGGGTGCGACTCCGGGACGCGGCGTGGCCCCGGCGTCCCGCCCGCATCAGCCGCCAAGCCCGGTCGACCGGCAGCACGTGCGGCGATCCAGGCATCGCGGAGGATCAGCGCCCTCACCGTACTCCGCTGATCCTCCGCAGCATCTCCAGGAACTGCTTCCGCTCCGCCGCCGACAGCGGGGCCAGGAGCTCGTCGTTGGCCCGCTTCCCCGCCTTCGCGCACTCCTCCAGTCGCTGTTCGCCCTCAGGGGTGAGACTCACCGCGTTCTTGCGGCGGTCGGCCGGGTCGGGGGTGCGTACGACAAGGCCCGCCGCCTGGAGATCATTGAGGACACCCACCATGTCCTTCGGGTCGAGCGAGACCGTCCTGCCCAGTTCGGCCTGCGCGACGGGACCGAGATCCGCGACGGCGGCCAGGACCACGTGATGCCACATCCTCATGTCGTGCTGCGCGAGCGCCGCCGAGACCAGGCCGCGCCCACGGGCCGCGGCCCGGCCGAGGAGCCAGCTCGGAAGGTCGCGGATCCGGCTGGGCGCCATGGGGTTCTCTGTCACCTCCGGAAGTCTACCGAATAAACGTTGGGAGCCCCAACGAACTTCCACTATCGTTGGGAGCCCCAACGAGCTTATGAGTGTCTGGAGGCGATCGGTCGTGCGGCGCATTCGCTACGAACACCGCGGTGGACCCGAGAACCTGTTCCTGGAAGATGTCCCCGTCCCGGAGCCGGGAGCGGGCGAACTCCTCGTCAGAACCGAGGCGATCGGCGTCACGCTCCCCGTCGTACGCAAAGTGCGCGAGAGTGCGCAGCCCATCCCGCTCGGCGGAGAACTGGCGGGTGAAGTGGTGCGCGTCGGCGACGGAGTGAGCGGATACGCGCCGGGCGACCGGGTCACCGGCCTCTGCTTCGGGCATGGATATGCGCAGTACGCCCTGTTGCACACCGCGATGGCCTCACCGATACCGGCGGGCGCCACCGCCAGGGACGCCGTCGCGCTCGTCCGCAGTGGTGCGGTGGCGCTCGGCGCCCTTGAGGCCGCGCGTCCGGAGAAGGGCGAGTCGGTTCTGGTCACCGCGGCGGCGAGCGGGGTCGGTCATCTTGCCCTGCAACTGGCTCAGCTGAAAGGCGCCTCACGTGTCGTCGCCGCGGTCGGTGACGCCGGCAAGGAGGACTTCGTGCGTTCTCTCGGCGCCGATGCCGTGGTCACATACGGACAACAGGGCTGGGGCGAACCCGTCGACATCGTCCTCGACGCGGTCGGCGGCAGCCTGCTCACACCCGCCGTCAAAGCGCTCGCACCCGGCGGAAGGCTGGTCGCGTACAGCTCGGGCGGGGGCACCATCGAGGCGTACGACCTGCTCGCGGGCGGTAAGTCGGCCATCGGTTTCCAGGTGGCAGTGGTGGCAAGGACCCAGCCGCAGCGCTATGCGGGGTGGATCGAAGAACTGTGGAGGCTGTTCGGCAAGGGTGCCCTGCGGCCCACTGTCCACAGGGAGTTCGCCCTCGCGGACGCGGCACGAGCGCACGCGGTGATCGAGGCCCGGGCCAATCAGGGAAAGGTCGTCCTCGTCCCCTGAGACGACGCCGCGTCCGCCCGCGGCGTGCCGGGCCGGTCCACCGGGCCGACGATTCACAAGATCGGGTTCACGGGCCAGATGCGCCTTCTGTATAGATATATGGCATATTTGCTGCTTGTGGTCGCGAGGACACCCTCGAGAGTCCAGCTCTGGCTGCGGCGGTGCACGGCGCCGGTCCGACGGGAGTAGGCATGGCAAGCACGGCGCAGCAGGCGGCCGCACCCGGTGTTCGGGCGTCGCAAGTGTTCGTCGGTGATGCGGTCGCCAACGTGGTCAACATGTTCCGCGGCGAGGTGAATCTGCCGATCGACCTCGTCACGCTCGGCGGGCGCAACGGCCTGGACGTGAAGGTGACCGCGTTCTACAGCAGCGGCGTGCACCGTGCGGCGCAACGGTGGAACCTCACCGAGCCCACCGACGTCCTCGGCCTGGGCTGGTCGCTGCCGTACGAGCGGATCATGGTCGAGCATCAGGACAGCGGCACCAACCTCGACGACACGTTCTACTTGGTGACCGGCGGCGCCCCGAAACAGCTGGTACAGGTGGGTGCGGAGGGGGCGGCGCGGGTCTTCCAGCTGCGCGACCACCAGTTCTGGCAGATCCGGTACTTTCCCGGCACGAGCACCGGCCCCGGCCCCGGCACCGGCCCCGGCCCCGGCCGCG
>NZ_BMVJ01000005.1:303542-329535 GCF_014650655.1 Streptomyces anandii JCM 4720 | reverse complement strand
AGTACTGGCAGATCGTGCGTGACGACGGCACCACGTACACCTACGGCCGGGGAGCCGTGCAGTGGGGCGTGCGGTGGGGCAACTGGATCGGTCCGTCCACGGCGGCCGACGGAGTGAGTTTCCCGGTCGCCTGGAACCTGCACGAGGTCCGCTCCATGGCCGGCGACACGATGTCCTTCGCATACGACACGGACGACGTCGCGATCGGCGTCGGCACGGACGCGTGGTACAGCCGGTCCTGCCGACTGCGGCGGATCGTCGACGTCTTCGGGCGGGCCGTCGAATTCACGTATCTGCTCAAGGAGCCGTTCGAAGCCCCGGCACCCCAAGTGCCGCCGCCCGGTGGGCGCAACGCTTACCAGTACCGCCTCGACGACCACTACCTCGACCGGATCGACGTCCGGGACCGCGAGGGTGCTCTGCTGCTGACCACCCGTCTGGACTACCAGTTGCGCGACGTCTCGGGATCGGGGAAGGGCAGCGCGTACACCAAGCGGTATCTCGCGGCGGTGCGCCAGGAGGTACCGGACGGCAACGGTGTGGTGCTGCCCGGTGTGGAGTTCGACTACCACGGTGCCGAAGCACCGCTCCCGGGCGCGCTGAAGAGCGTGCTCACACCGCAGGGCGGCCGTGCGGCCTATGTCTACAAGGCCGTCGAGCTGCCCAACACCACATTGCGGGTGCCCGTCACCAGTCCCGGCGCGAGCTGGACGCCTCGCGTCTGGCACGGGCCGACGTACACGGTGGTCACCTGGGAGAACTCCACCACGGGCCGCGTGACGACGAGTGTGTACTCGTGGAACGGCAGTTGGTCGAGCCAGCAGGACACCCGCGAATGGTCAGCGGTTCCGGGGACCTTGCGGGTGCTGACGGGTGACGGGTTCTTCGCGGTCTGGTACCGCGACGCGCGCAGCCGGCAGTACCGGGTCTACGTGGTGCGTGCCGACCAGTTCCGCTTCGGCCAGTGGGACCGTTCCGCGTACCAGGTCAGTCTCGGGCAGCCGATTGCCGACCCGGCGGTGAGTGTCGGCGCCGACTTCCTCGCGGTCGCCGACGCCGCCGCCGGGCAGCTGAAGATCCTCAGTTGGGATCCGATCGGCTCACGCTGGGTGGAACACGGCTTCGGGCTCGCCAACGTCGCCCGGGTCCTGCTCTCCGGCGGGGTGAACTTCTGCGTCGCCACCACCTACGCCGGCACCGGCCGGACACTGAGCACCACGGTCTACTACCGCAACCCCGAGCGGCGCTGGCTGCGCGGGGACACGGTCAGCGAGACGGTGGACGTCGACTGGACGGCGACCCGTCCGGAGCACATGCTCGCCACCGGCGCGTCCTTCGCCGCGTTGGGCTTCGTCACCGCGATCGACGAACCATCGAAGTCCGTCAAGTACGCCACCCGGCTCCTCACGTGGTCCTCGACGTACCGGTTCGGTCCGCAGGTGAAGGCCGACGGGGCGCAGCCGCTGGACGTGCGCAACCCGGTGGGGTACGTCGTGGTGAACGGGTCGACGGTCGGCAACGGCCAGCACCTGTTCCGCTTCGACGGTGCCCGCTGGCAGGCGATCGCCGGGATCACACCGGTCGCCGGGCCCCGGTACACGTACAGCTACGCCGCCGACGCCGCCTATGTCACCACGGTGCAGTCCGACGACCGGTGGACCAGTGAGCTCTACGAGTTCGACCCCTACGGCAACGCCTGGCGCTCGAAGGCCCGTCCCAGCGGATCCGCCCGCGGGCTGCCGTCGATCTCCGGGGGATACCGCACAGCGGGCCGCGAACTGCTGCGGCACACCCCCGACGGTACCTGGGCCAAGGTGTACACCCTTCCCGCGGACGCGGATCTGACCACCGTGGTCAACGCGGCGCCGGCGTACCTCGCCTACCAGGACGGCGGGGGTTCGACCCATGTACTGACCCTGGCCGACGGCGGGGTACTGGACACCAAGGCGCTGTCCGGTGAGCACGTGGTGGTGCCGGACGCCCAGCCCGGCCAGATCCTCACCGGACCCGCCACGTTCGTCACCTACCGGGGCCCGGACTTCGACAAGTCCACCCAGTTGTCCCTCTACCGGGTGGTCGGCTCCGCCGTCGCCACACGGCTGGTGGCCTACCCCGTCGTTCAGGTGAGCAACGACACCGGCTACCAGACCCGGCGCACCACCCTGGCCTACGACACGGCGACCGCCACCTATGACCCCTACGGTCTGGTGACGCAGTACGTGACCGTGCGGTCGACGCCGGGCGACGGTGAGAACGGCTGGGTCGAGCGGGTCTTCTTCAACGGACTGAGCCCGACGGTACCGGGCGTGGTCTACCCGCCCTCCAGTCAGTACACCAACGCCCGTAACTGCTTCAGTCAGCTCAACGGGCAGCTGTTCCGCTCCCGCGGCTACGACGCCGACGGCCGTCAGGTCAGCGAGAGCGTCAACTATCCGTACACGTACACCAGTGGTGACAGCGACGAGCGCATCGCCGGCGCCTACACGAGACTGCGGCGTCAAACCGAGGCGACCACCGGCCAGTTGCTGTCATGCGGGCTGGACGGGATCACCGGCCTCGACAGCCGGAAGGTGCCGACCGCGCTGCGGGACCGGTTCGGCGCCGCGGGACTGGCGCTGACCGGCCCGCTCACGGTCGCTGTCGAGCGGCCCGGCCGGCGGTGGACACTGACCGACGCCACTGGCGCGCGGTACCAGATCGTCGCCGACGGAACGGACGTCGTCGTGTACGGCTGGCTGGAGACGGCCGCCGAGTACGAGTACAACGCCAAGGGACAGCCGTGCCGCGAGCTCACCGAGAACATCGACGACAGCGGCGTCAGACGACGGCTCAGCCGCGACACGGCCTACGCCTGGCAGACGTACCAGCAACTGGCCGACCTCAACTGCCTGGTCCCGGTGGGCCAGGTGACCACCGCCGACCTGACCGCCGACGTCGTCACCGGCAGCACGGTCACCACCTACTCCAACGCCTGGGGCCCTTGGGCGGCCCACCGCGGATATGAGTGGATGGGCACCGGCACACCGGACTTCGCCGGCTGGGAGGCCGGCGCCGACCCCGGCCCGCACTGGCTGCGGGTCCGTCAGGTGCTCGGCGTCACCGAGAGGGCGCAGCCGCTGGCCGCGCTGGACGCCGGCGACCACATGGCCGCCGTCATCCACGACCGCGAGCGCCGCTTCGCGGTCGCGACCACGGCCGACGCCGATCCACGCGCCGACGAGGCGTGCTACTACGGCTTCGAGGAGTACGAGGACCCCGGCGGCTGGACCCTCACCCCGGCGGGCCATGACCCAGCGGACTACATCACCGAGGGCGCGGCGCACTCCGGATCGCGGCGGCTGGCCATCCCCGGCGACCCGGACACGGCCGTCGGCATCACCAACGAGCTCGCCCCCGCCCGCGGCGACCGCAGCTACCAACTCTCGTGCTGGGTGTGCACGGAGCCGGGGTTCGTCACCGACCCCGACCTCGCGGCATGGCGGATCACGGTCCGCGGCGAGCACCGCACGGCCTCGATCGTGACCGCCGTTCCCGCCACCGCCGACCAATGGCGCTGGATGCACCAGCTCATCGACCCGCAGTCGCTCGGCGTCGGCGCCATCCGGTCCCTGACCCTCAGCGTCACCAGCCGGCAGGACCACCGCTGCATGCTGATCGACGACATCGCCTTCGCGCCGGTCCAGGCCTGCCTACGCGCCTCGGTGTACTCCCCCGACGGGCAGGAACTGTGCGGCACCGTGGACATCCTCGGAGACTCCCGCCGCATCGCCTACGACCTGCTACAACGCCCCGTCGTCGAGATCGGCCCGGACGGGTCGCCGCTGTCCATGTCCGCGGACCAGCTCTGGCGCAGCGACCGGGACAGCTTCGACCCGCGACGGCCCAACGGCTCGCTCATGGTCGCGCTGCGCGAGCGGGGCAGCTTCACCGACTTCCGGCAGGGCAGCCAGTGGCAGGCGCAGTGGCAGCCCAGTACCGGCTGGCGCCAGACGCCGGGCCGGCTGCGCCACGAGTCCACCGGCACCGGCACGCTGACCCTGCGTGAGACGCCACGCGGAAGTCATCTGCTGCGCTTCGGCCTCGCCGGCGACCCGCCGGTTACCGGACCGCTGCGGCTGACCTTCGGCGGCGGCTGGTCGGTGCGCTGGGCCGACGGCGCCTGGTCGCTGCACCGGCCGGACGGCACCAAGGCTGTTTCGGCCGCCGGCCCGGCCGGTACCGACCTCCTGCTGGCCGTCTGGCCGCACCGCATCCTCTGGTACGTCGACGGCCAACTGGTGCTCCAGCAGCTCGACTCGGGCGGATTCGCCGGACCGGTCGAGCTGGCCTGCGAGGGGAAGGCGGCGGTGCGGTGGATCGCCGTCGGCGCCGAACCGGTGGCCGGGATCTCCTGGAACGACAACGCCGGCCGCCCGTACCAGCTCCAGCGCATCGACGACACCCGGCTGCGGGTCTCGGCGACCGGGTACGACGACGCCGGCCGCCCCGCCGTGTCGACCAAGAGCATCGAGGTCGACGGCGAGCCGGTCGGCTACCGGGACGGCCTGGTCACCGCGCTCGCCCCGGCGACCGGCGCGATGGGCGACTGCGAACTGACCCGCGCCCACCCCGACGACGAGGGCTACCCGTTCTCCCGAACCGTCTTCGAACCCTCCGTGCTGGGCCGCCCGATCGAGGCGGGCCGGCCGGGCAAGGCATTCGCCGTCGACACCTCGAAACCGGCCGCGCAGCGGCACACCACCCGCACGGAATACCGCATCAACACCGACGAACCGCTGCTGCCCGACCTGCCCGCCGGGGCGTACCCGGTGACCGCGGTCATCGACCCCGAAGGGCGCACGGCGCGAACCTGGACCGACCGGCTCGGCCGGACCGTGGCCACCGCACAGGGCGACCTCGCCGGCGCCCCGGGCACGTTCACGCTCGCGCGGAACTTCCACGACCCGTACGGCAATGTGGTGCGCCACGAACAGCCGAACCTGGTCGACACCCGAGTCAGCGACCGGGAACGCTTCGTCGAGCGGACCGAGTACGACTTCTTCGGCAACCCCCTCTCCATCACCGGCCCCGACCTCGACGGCAGCGCCGAATACGTCTACGACACCTTGGGGCGGCTGCGGTTCAGCCGGCTCCCGCAGGCCGCCGCCGAGGGCTACCTCAACTACCGCGCCTACGACAGCCTCGGCAGACTCCTCGAAGGGGGCACCTGCGAGGTCGCCTGGGACCGCGACCGGCTCCAGGCACACGCCGACGAACCGCAGTGGCTGCCGGCACCGGGCACGTGGCTCTCCCGTTACCGCTACGACGGCGACGGCAGCGACCCACGCCTGTACGGCCGGCTGTGGCAGGCCTGGTCAGGCCCCGCGAACGGCGACACACCGGCTACCCGCACCACGTACGCCTACGACGAGCTCGGCCTGGTGACCTCACGCACCGTCAGTGTCGCCGCCTACGACGACGGCGCACCGCACACGGTCGCGTTCCGCCACGACGCCACCGGCGCGGTCACCGGCATCACCTACGACACCGGGCTGGGACCGGACGCCTTCACCGCCACCCTGCGCAGCGACGGCTTCAACGACCTGGTCGGCGTCACCGGTGACCACCTTGGGCGATCAACCGACCTGGCGCGCTTCACCTACACCCCCGACGGCGCGCTGTCCGAGGAGGTGCTGGCGCCGGACGGGCCGGCCGAACTGACCCGCCGTTACCGCTACACCCCGCCCGGCTGGCTCGCCTCCGTCAGTGACCGCTACCTGACCGAGACCACCGACTACACCACCGGCGGCCCCGACGGCGCCGGCTACCACGACGGCCGGGCGGCCCGCGTCACCACCAGCTTCACCGGAGTACGCCAGGACGGCTTCGTCCCCGACTTCGACTACCGCTACGCCTACGACGCCCTGGGCCGTCTCGCCGCGGCCGAAAGCGATGCCGGCGAAGGGCCCGGTCTCAGCGGGCTGAGCTACGACGCGAACAGCAACCTCCTCGACCGCACCGTCGGCGACCTGACCCAGCGACTGCGCTACCAGGCCGGCACCAACCGGCTGCACGCGATCGACGACGGCGTCGAGACGGACCCGTTCGGCTACGACCGCGACGGGGACGTCACCGAAGCCCCACCGCTGGGCGTGTCCGACCTGAGCTACGAGCCGGACACCGGGCTTCCCGCCGGGCTGCGCAATGCCGCCGGGGCGCTGCGCCTGGAGCACGACCCGGCCGGCACGCTGCTGCACCGCGCCGGCCCCGACGGGCAGCGGCTCTACGTCCCCGGCGACGCGGGACCCCTGGCTCTGCACCACACCGACGCCTCCGGCGCTCACCGCGTCGGCTGTCTGGTGCCGGGTCCGGGCGGCGTCCTCGCCGTCTGGTCGCCCGAGGGCACCACCTATGTGCTGCGCGGACGACTCGGCTCCACCCGGGCGCTGTACGACGGCACCGGCCTCGTCGGCGCCTTCAACTACCTGCCCTCCGGCGGTTTCCTGGGCAGCCCGCTGGACCTGGGCGCCACGACCACCTACCCCTACCTGTTCACCGGAATCGAACGCGACCCCGCCACCGGCCTGTACCTGTTCCCGCGACGCGTCTACGACCCGGCCATCGGCCGGTTCCTGAGCACCGACCCCCTCGGCCAGTACCCGAGCCCCTATCTGTACGCCAGCGGCGACCCGGTCAACGGGTCCGACCCGAGCGGCGCCTTCGCCTGGTCATGGGCGGCGTTCGGAGCCGTCGTCGGCGGAATCGTGGCCATTGCCGGCGGCATCCTGCTGACCGTCGCGACAGGTGGCCTCGCTCTCGGGTGGATGGTCGCGGGGACGGTCGTGGGAGGCGCGCTCATCGGCGGCGGAATCGCCAGCGCCGCCTACGGGTTCGGCCACGCCGACGCGTCCAGGAGCACCTTCGACGTGGCGGAGTGGGGCATCATGGTCGGTCTCGGCGCGGCCTTCGGCGCGGCGGCGGCCGGACTCGGGTTCGTGCCGGCGGCCTTCGGCGCGAGCACCGCCGGCGCGTTCGCCGCGGAGACGTTCATCGGGGCGGGACTGGGGACCCTCGACGGCTTCCTCACCAACGGCACGCTCAACGCGTACCAGCGAAAGGACTTCCTCGAGGGCGGCGGCACCGCCGCGTGGCAGGGGGCGCTCGGCGGCCTCGGCGGCGGCGCCATCGGCGGTGTTCTCGGCCGGGGTCCGATGCTGCGCACGAACCGGACCGTCAGGGCGGGCCGCGGTGCGGCCGCCGCCGACCGGGGCGAGATGCACATCGTGGCGTACCGCAAGACGCTCCCGGGGCGCCCCAACGGGCACGTGCTGGTGGGGACGAGAACGCCGCAGCCGCCGGCCGAAGTCCGGTCCACCCACTTGACGTTGCTCGACGCGAACACGCGGATCATGCCTGCCGACTACCTGCTCGAGCCGGGAAGAGTGTCGCGGAGCATGCTCTGGAGGGCGGTCGACGTTCCCGCTGCCAACGCCGGACGAGCCCGCGCCTTCGCCGAGGCGCAGGTCGCGTCGGCAGCGAGGCCGCCCTACTCGTACCTCACCAACAACTGCACCACATACGCCCAGAGCGTGCTGCGGGAAGCCGGCATCCATCCGCCTCTGTGGACCCACGGGCCCGTTCCCCTGAGGTTCTGGATGAGGACCATCGGCGGACGGCTGCAGGTGTGAACGCAACGACGACACCCGCTGAGGAGAGCAATGGCAGACACGACGTCCTCGCCGATCCCGGTCGGCACCATCGTCGCCTTCGCCGGCGAGCTGGACAATTCCTGGCTGCAGAGCCAGGGCTGGCTCTACTGTGACGGATCTCAACTGGACCAGGCGACTTACCCGGCCCTGTACGCCGCCATCGGCGGCAACTTCGGCGCGGGCCACGGCACGTTCTTCCTGCCGGACCTGCGCGGCCGGTTCACCCGAGCCGTCGATCTGGGCGCCGGACGCGACCCCTACGTCCTCACGCGGACCCCGTCCAACAACGGCGGACTGTCCGGCAACAACCCCGGTTCCGCCCAGGATTGCCACACCGGGCTGCCCGCCAATTCCTTCACCACCTCAAGCTCCGGTGATCACACGCACTCGGTACAGCATCTGCCGACGGACACGGAGGGACTGGCGGTCGCCGGCAGCCACTACGGGATCTGGCCGGACACCAACTCGCAGACCGGCACCGCCGGCGACCACAACCACACCCTGTCCGGCGGCGACGCCGAAACCCGCCCGATCAACAAATACGTATATTTCTTGATCAAGTTCAACGGATGAGGACGACGATGAGCACTGCGCAGGAGAGCCGGCCCACCCAGGTGATCCCCGTCAACGGTGTACTGGTCGGCTCGGTCGTCGGCTACGGCGGCGTCGTCTCCGGCAACGCGCAGCCGCCGGCCGGCTGGCTGCTGTGCGACGGCACCGAGTTGTCCCGCGCCACGTACGCCGACCTGTTCCAGGTGATCGGCACCCAGCACGGCGGCGGTGACGGCACCTCGACGTTCAACCTTCCCGACTACCGCGGGCAGTTCCAGCGCGGCGTCGACGACGGCACAGGGCGCGACCCGGACGCCGGCAGCCGAACGGCGGCCAACCAGGGCGGCGCGACAGGCGACCAGGTCGGCTCGGTCCAGGGCAGGTCCACGGCGCTGCCGGCCGGAGCGGCCTTCAGCACCGGCAACAGCGACGGCGCCCACACCCATTCGGTCCAGCATCTGCCGACCGATGCCTCCCACCCCGAAGTCTCGGCGTCCCACTATGCCAAGTGGAACAGCGCGAGCGCCGACACCGACTCCGCCGGGGGCCACACTCACACCATCGGCGGCGCGGACGCGGACACCTGCCCGGTCAACGTCTACCTCAACTACCTGATCTTCTACGGCACAACCTCGTGAGGGAGCGAACCATGACGGATCAGGATTCCACCAAGCCGGTCGTACCGCTGGGTGATCTGGTGGTCGGCAGCATCGTGCCCTACGGCGCCCTCGTCGACGCGGGCGCGCTGGAGGCACAGGGCTGGCTGTACTGTGACGGACGGGGACTGCGCCCCACCGACTACCCGGACCTGTTCGCGGTGATCGGCACGCTGCACGGCGGCAACGGCACCTCCACCTTCAACCTGCCCGACTACCGCGGATACATGCTGCGCGGCGTTGACGACAACACGGGACGCGACCCTGACGCGGCCGGCCGGACCGCGGCGGCCCCGGGCGGAGTCGCGGGCGACAACGTCGGTTCGACGCAGCAGCACGCGGCCGCCCTGCCGACGACCTCCTCGTTCGACGTGTTCGACGCGGGCTCCCACACGCACTCCGTTTCCGGCGTCCCCACCGACAGCTCGTCCGCCGCAGAGACGGGGGGTTACCGGTCCATCTGGAACGACGGCGGCGCGGACACCGATTCCGGCGGAGCGCATTCGCACGCCATCGGCGGCGGAGACCCCGAGACCCGCCCGGCGAACGCATACGTCAACTTCCTCATCCGCTACCAGGTCTGACGCGACCGCTCGCTGATGTCGGACGGGACCTGTCTCCTGCGAGGCGTCGACGCGCCTCGCGTGCTCGCCGCGGATCCCACACCAGACGGGGTCCCGGCGGCGGTCAGGGTTCGAAGGCGGGTCAGGGTGTCGTGGATGACGTCGCGCAGGTCGCGGTTCTCGGCGGCGCCGGCCCAGTGGCCGAGGGCGACGCGGAACGCGGCGCTGCCCGTCTCCGCGGCCAGGCCGGCCTCCACCTCGCCGACGTGCCGCTGACCGACGCGGGTGAGGCCGGGACCAAGGCGCTAGTGCTCATCGTGGCCGGCTGGAAGACTTCTGCCGAGACCGTTGTCCCGGCAGAACTTTGCGAGACGCTCGCCGGACACCAGGCGACCATCCGCTCCTCCGCGGTCATCTTCTCCTCACGCCTTTTCGGTGGCACATATCCTCCATGAATTGCGAAACCGGTCACAGCAGGCGAAGAGGTTCCGGAAACCGCTCCTCACGTGAGGTGCGGTTTCCGGAACCCTTCATGCTCGCTCCTACGCGCGCGGCGGCCGTCGACCCGAGCCGAACTCGCCGTACGCTTCCCGCAAGCCCGCCGGTTCAGTCAGCTATTCCAAGGGGCGTTGGCCAAACAGCAGCTCGGCCCCTCAGCGGTCGTCCTCCTCCCCGTGTGCCGCGCCCACGAGTGTCTGCATCAGGTCGACGGCGCTGCCGTCGTGGTCGCTGCCCGCGGTGCCGCTGCCGGTCTGGACGTTCGCGGTGCGGTCGACCTCGAGGATCGAGTCGGCGTGCGAGTTGTCGATGACGGTGATCAGGCTGGTGCCGCCCGTCTCGTCCCCCGCGGTGGCCGCGGGCACCGCCCCGCCCAGCAGCGCCGCGGCGACGAGCACCGCCACCGGTCCGCGCCTGCTCACACGCCCGCTCGCTCGGGCCGCCGATGCGCCATGTTGCGCTCCAGCAGGCGCGTCGAGGCCTGTACTCCGATGCCGCGCGCTGTGTCCACCACGGGCAACCGGCCGTCGGCGCGCTTGAGTTCGGCCAGCGCGCTGTCCATCGCCTCGTGCGCCGCGAAGAGGCACGGGGTGCTGTAGATCGCGACGTCGACGCCGAGTCCGGACAGCTCGCCCAGGGACAGGCGCGGCGACTTGCCGCCGGCGATCTGGTTGAACAGCAGCGGCTTGTCCCCCACCGCGTCGCGCACCGTGCGGATCCACTCCACGCTGCGGATGCCGTCCACGAGGATCACGTCCGCGTCGGTGGCCGCCAGGGCCTCGGCCCGGTGCAGCATGTCGGCCTCGTCGGTGGCGTCCGTGCGGGCCACCACCACCAGGTCCTGCCTGGTGGCCAGTACCTTCTCCAGCTTGACGAGGTACTCGTCGAGCGGCAGCACCTGCTTGCCGTCGGCGTGCCCGCAGCGGCGTGGCCGCTTCTGGTCCTCCAGGATCACGCCGGAGGCGCCGATGCGTTCCAGCCCCTCCACCACGTGGCAGGCGACCTCGGCGTCCACGTAGCCGTCGTCGATGTCGACCAGCAGATGGTGCGCGGGGAAGGCGCCCCGCAGCCGCTGCACGAACGCCACCATGTCCGGCCAGGCGATGAAGCCGATGTCCGGCAGTCCGTAGTAGGACGCCGCGAAGCCGAAGCCGGAGACGAACATTCCGTCGTAGTGCCCGGCCGCGATCGACGCCGAGTACATGTCGTACACGCCGATCAGCGGGGTGGTACCCGGCGCGGTGATCTGCTCACGCAGCTCTTTCCCGTACGTCAAGGCGTAACTCCTCGGGTGCTGTGGGGGGTTGCCGGACGAGATCCGACAGCCTTTGCCGAAACGAAAGCATCCCGTGGCTATTGACTGGGTTGACCTTGAGCCGCCCTTTACTCACCCCAACGGCGCAACGGCTTCACCGGAGAAACGTCACTGGAGCGCCGCGCCGCCGGCCGGGAAGAAGTCGTCCGTGCGGCTGGGGGCCCGGGTGGCGGCGTGAGCCCGGCCAGCGCTACGCGGTGGCCGGGTTGAGGTGGTCACTACCCGGTTGCCGTTCGGCAGTGGTTCCTTGTACTGGCTGATCGAGGCCTGCGGTGGAACGGATTTCGGCTACGGGTCTTGAGCCCGGGCTCGCCCCTTCGACCCCGGCGCATGGTCGTCGCGGGCGTCTCTAATAACATCTGGCGTTCTTCGACGGATCCACCGAGGAGAGGAACGTTCATGCGCGCCCGGAGCATTGGCACGGCCGCCGCCGCAGCACTGGCGCTGGTGGCCGCCCGCGATCTCGTCCAGAAGAAGCACGCGCTGCTCCGGAACTTCCCGTTGATCGGGCACGCCCGGTATCTGCTGGAGACGATCGGGCCGGAGCTGCGCCAGTACATCGTGACCTCCAACGAGGAGGAACGCCCCTTCAGCCGGGACCAGCGCACCTGGATCTACGCGTCGGCGAAGGAGGAGAACAACTACTTCGGGTTCGGGACCGACGTCGACGTCGAGCACGTGCAGGGGCACGCGTACCTGAAGCAGCGCACGTTCGCCGACGCGCTGTCCGAGGCGCGGGGCGGCCACGACCCGCAGTCCTCCCTGCCCTCCGCCAAGCTGCTCGGCGGCCCGCGCGGGCGGGCCAAGGCGTTCCGGCCGGCGAGCGTGGTGAACATCTCGGCGATGAGCTTCGGATCGCTCTCCGGGGCAGCGGTCACCGCGCTCAACAAGGGCGCGGCGCTGGCGGGCACGCTGCACAACACGGGCGAGGGCGGCCTGTCACCGTACCACCGCAACGGCGGCGACCTCGTCCTGCAGATCGGCACCGCGTACTTCGGCTGCCGCAACGAGGACGGCAGCTTCAACCTCGACAAGCTCAAGGACACCGTCGTCGGCGCCCCCGTCAGGGCGATCGAGATCAAGCTCTCCCAGGGCGCCAAGCCGGGGCTGGGCGGGATGCTGCCGGGCGCGAAGGTGACCGAGGAGATCGCCGCCATCCGCGGCATACCGGTCGGCAAGGACTGCGCCTCCCCGTCGCGGCACACGGCGTTCCGTGACGTCGACTCGATGCTCGACTTCGTCGAGCTGCTCGCCGCCGAGACCGGCCTGCCGGTCGGCATCAAGAGCGCGGTGGGAGAGATGGGCTTCTGGCGGGAGCTGGCCACGCTGATGGCACGCGGTGACCGCGGTGTCGACTTCGTGACCGTCGACGGCGGCGAGGGCGGCACCGGAGCAGCGCCGCTGACCTTCGCGGACTCGGTGTCGCTGCCGTTCCGGATGGGCTTCTCCCGGGTCTACGGCACCTTCGCCGAGCGCGGGCTGACCGACGACCTGACCTTCATCGGCTCCGGCAAGCTCGGTCTGCCCGAGAACGCCGCGGTCGCCTTCGCCCTGGGCGTCGACATGATCAACGTGGCGCGTGAGGCGATGCTGTCGATCGGCTGCATCCAGTCGCAGAAGTGCCACACCGACAAGTGCCCCACCGGCATCGCCACCCAGAGCGCCTGGCTGGCCCGCGGCCTCGACCCGGCCTCGAAGGCCACGCGGGCCGCTGTCTACCTGCGCACCCTGCGCAAGGAGCTGACGAAGCTCTCCGCGGCCGTCGGCGTCGCGCACCCCTCGCTCATCACGGCCACCGACATCGAGATCCTCAACGGCGACTACGAGGCCCGCACCCTGGCCGCCGTCTACGGCTACAAGGACGGTTGGGGACAACTCGGCCCACGTCTCGCCGGCGAGATCACCACGCTCCTCGCCACCGAGCCGGGCACCGGCTCACAACCGGCCGTCCGACCGCACTGAACCCGGGCCGGCCCGTTACCGATTCCTGTCGCGAACCGTGGAACCGACCCTCGGGTCCTCCCGGTTCGGCGGGCGGACCAGAGATGCCGGCGATATGGGCAACGGCTCGGAAGACGGTGGCCGTCTCCTCACAGGAGCACCACACGAACGGTCCGGCCCCGCCGGTCACCCGTGTCCGGACGGACCTATTGACGCATTGGTCCAGACCTTCTACGTTGTGGGCGCCCGACCGGAGGCGGTGCCGGCCGTGCCCCGGGGCGCTTCTTCCCCACGTGGCCCCGCGTGCCCGGCCGCCTTCGTCGGGGTTCCCCACATCCGCACACGCACGGTTCGCCCCACCCCTGTTCCACCCCACCACGACAGGGAGAGCCATGTTCCACAGGCGCAGACCACTTCTCGCAGGAACACCGCGGCGCGACAGAGGACCGCTTCGCGTCGTGCGCGCAACGTGCCCGTCCGGCGCGGGAGGCGCCCGGCCGCTGCGGCGGCGAATCGCCGTCCTCGGGGCGGCGCTGCTTCTGCCGTTCGCGGCGCTCACCGCCCTCGCCTCACCCGCCCACGCGGCCGGAACACTGACGGCGACGTTCACCACGCAGGACAACGGCTCCTGGTGGAAGGGCACGTACATCGTGCACAACGGTGGCACGTCCGCGGTCGACGGCTGGACCCTGGAATTCGATCTGCCGGCCGGGGTGTCGATCACCGGCAACTACAACGGCGACGTGACCGTCTCCGGCCGCCACATGACGGTCAGGAACGCCTTCTACAACGCGAACGTACCGGCAGGCGGCACCACCGAGCCGTACAGTTACTGGTTCACGGCCACCGGAACGGCCGCCGCGCCGACCGGCTGCACGGTCAACGGCGACAAGTGCGACGGCACGCCCGACGTGCCGCCGACCGTCCCCGGCGCACCGAAGGCGACCGCGGTCACCGCCCACTCGGTCGCGCTGAGCTGGTCCGCCGCGCAGCCCGGCGACCACCCGGTGGCCTCCTACGAGGTCCTCAGCGGTGGCGGCACCGTCACCACCACCAGCGGCACCTCGGCCACGGTCACCGGCCTAGCCCCGGCGACGAGTTACACCTTCACCGTGCGGGCCAAGGACACGAGAGGCAACACCGGACCGGCCGGTTCCCCGCTGACCGTCAAGACGGTGGACCCGTCGACCGACCCGACGCCGCCGTCCGCGCCGGGCAACCTGCGCTCCACCGGCAAGACCTCCTCCAGCGTCAGCCTTGCCTGGGACAGGTCCACCGACAACGTGGGCGTGGCCGCGTACGACGTGTACCGCGGCGGCACGCTGGCGACATCGGTCGGGGCGGAGACCACGACGGCCACGGTGGACGGGCTCTCCCCGGCCACCGCCTACGCCTTCACCGTCAAGGCCCGCGACACCGCCGACAACGGCTCGGCCGCCTCCAACGCCGTCAGCGTCACCACCGACGACGTGGCCGGCACGGGCAAGCAGCTGAAGGTGGGCTACTTCGTGCAGTGGGGAATCTACGGACGGCAGTACTTCGTGAGGAACCTGGACACCTCCGGTGCCGCGGCGAAGCTGGACGTCGTCAACTACGCCTTCGAGAACCTGGACTCCAAGGACCTCACTTGCAAGGCCGGTGTGACCAAGGGCACTTCCACCGACCCTGAGGATCCCGACCAGGGCACCGACGCGGGCGACGCGGACGCCGACTACGCACGGCCCATGTCCGCCGACCAATCGGTCGACGGGATCGCCGACGACGGCTGGGGCAGACTGCGCGGCAATCTCAACCAGTTGCGGAAACTCAAGGCCAAGTACCCCAAGCTGAAAGTCCTCGCGTCGATCGGCGGCTGGACCTACTCGAAGTTCTTCTCGGACGCCGCGGCCACGCAGGCCTCCCGGGAGAGGTTCGTCAAGTCCTGCATCGACGTGTGGATCAAGGGTGATCTGCCGGTCTACAACGGCGCCGGCGGGCCGGGCACCGCGGCCGGCATCTTCGACGGCTTCGACATCGACTGGGAGTGGCCCGGCTCGGAGGGCCACCCGGGCAACCACTACGGCACCCGGGACAAGGACAACCTGACCGCCCTGCTCGCCGAGTTCCGCAAGCAGCTCGACGCGCTCGGCGGCCCGCACCGGCTGCTCACCGCGTTCACCCCGGCCGACCCGGCGAAGATCTCCGCCGGCTGGGACCTCAGCCGCGTCTTCGACTCCCTCGACTACGCCGACGTCCAGGGCTACGACTTCCACGGCTCGGGCAGCGACAACTCCTGGGAGCCCAAGCGCACCGGCGACGCGTCCAACCTCCACACCGACGCGCAGGACCCCTACCCGTTCCACTTCAGCATCGAGAACGCGATCAAGGCGTATCTCGACGCTGGTGTCAACCCCCGCAAGCTGACAGTGGGTTTCCCCTTCTACGGACGCGGCTGGCAGCAGGTCTCCGACGGCGGGGTCAGCGGCGAGTGGCAGGACGCCAACGGCGCCGCACCCGGCCAGTTCGACACCGAGGCCGGGGTCCGCGGCTACAACAACCTGATCACCAGCTTCCCGAACATGACCGTCCACCACGACGACCAGTCGGTGTCGACGTTCGGCTACACCGGTCCGAACGGCCAGTGGTGGTCCTTCGACGACGCCTGGTCGATCGGCAGGAAGACCGCCTGGATCAAGTCCGAGGGTCTGCTGGGCGGCTTCGTCTGGGAGATGTCCGGCGACACCCCCGGCGGTCAGCTGATGACCGCGCTGGACAACGGGCTGCGGTAGGGGCCGCGGTCCCGCGGCCGCGCGAAATCCCCCGGGCGGACGGTCGGCGGACCGCCCGCCCGGGCTCCCGCTCCGGCGCAAGGTACCGGCGCCCCCGCTCCGACGCGACCGCGGCACTGGTCTCCGGCCCGCTCCGGCCGGTCACCGGCTCCCGCCGGTTTTGCGCACGCTCCGATCGCGGCGAGGAACTCCGTGGGGTCCGGCGGTACTTCGGCGTAGCGGTTGTGGGCCCCCGCATGCGAGGCTGCTCTCCACCTGTGGTGAGGAGGTCGTCGGGTGGTCTACGCAGAGCCCATGGCGCGCCACACTGTGGCGCCGGCCGTCCGTGAGCTGATGGAACGCCGCTCCACGGGCCATCAGCTCAACAACACGGTCACCCTTGGCGGGGACGATTTCACGTTGTGCGCCCACGTACGCGTGCGGTGGCTGACGGACGACCAGGCGAAGGTGTCACTGGCCTGCTGGGCCGTCAACACCGATACCGCGCGCTACTTGGGCGGACATCCACCGTCGGATGACGAATTTCGTCTCCGCCCGTACGGCACGGCCACCCCGGACGAGGGCTTCACCAGCCGTGTGGCCGACCACCTGGCGATCTGCATGCGGGCTCTCGACTCCCCTCAGCCGGACGACGACGGACACCTCGCCATCACCGTCCCCTGGCTTCCTCCCGAACTGCCCGGGAACGAGACCGGGGCGGAGCGCTGAGGGCACGGTCACCGGCACCGCCGCGGGTTGCCACCCCCGTACCGCTGCCGTCCGCTCCCCGGCCGACGGGGCGAGCGCGTCCGGTGCTTCTCGACTGCCTGCGGGCCGGGGCGAGGCCCCGCCCGTACACGGCGGCGCAGACCTGACGCCGGCTCGAGGCAGGAGGGCTCCTCGGGCTGGTGTCCGCCCGCGCCGTGAGGCGCGGTTACTCGCTCGCGAGCTGGTGGTCGGCCCAGACGTAACCTGCCGGCAGCAGGTCGGTGAAGCGCACGGTCCGGACGTCCCCGCCCTCGTCGACGATGGCCTTGAGGGCGAGGAGGCAGTCGAGGAGGACCTGCCGGCACCGGCCGCGCGGGGACACGACCCCTCGGTCGCGGTCGCCCCCCGCGACCACGGTCTCCAGCTCGTAGGCGCCCTGGGAGGCTGCCGTGCCGATGAGGACGAGCTCGGAGCAGGACCCTGCCGATCATGCCGCACTCGACCGCGTCGATGATCGCGGCCCCCTTCTGGCGCCGGCGCGTGTTCCGGTACGGGCCGGCCGTGTCCGGTGCCGCCTCGCCGGCCGTGCGGTCGCTCCCTTTCCGCTTCGCCGACGCGCGGATCACGATCACCGGTGTCAGCGGACTGCCCGCGGTGGTCCTCTTCATGGGGCAGGCGCCACAGCCGAAGAGCTGAAGGCAGCCGACTCGGCCTCTTCCTCCCTCTTGAGTGACTTTCATACCGAATCATGGCGCCATGGGTGAGTTGTGACGGCAGGCGCGAGATCTGTTACATTCTGCAATCGTCCATGCACGGTCTGTGGTGACCGGTAGTTAGAGAAACGAGAGACGCGATGAAGAAGCTCGCAAGGGCTGCCGTGATGGTGATGGCCGGCGGAGTGGGGCTGGTCGGCACAGCCGCGCACGCCTGCGACTACGGAAACGACGGCCCCTCCGGCAACAGGCAGTTCGTGCGCTGCGGGCAGACGCTCGACGGCGGCCTCGCCTTCGCCCCCGTCACCGGTGCGGTCACCGGTGACAGCCACGAGAACATCGGCAACTCCTGCGCCGTCGTCGGCACGCTTCGTTGACGTAGCGGCACGGGGCCGTGGCGTCGGGTCGTCGCACCATCACTCGTGGGCACATCGACTGTGCCGACAGTGGGTCGAGGCGACCGCCGGACTCGACAAGCCGTCACCGGCGGTTTCCGGCGGGGTCCGTGACGGTGTATTCGACGCCGCGGTTGCCGCCCGGGCGATTCCCGGGCTGACGAACTTGCCCCCCGCCCGGGGCGGCAGCGACCACCGAGTCGGTTCCTGGGTCCTTCTCGGCGGCCACGCCGGAGGCAGCCAGCAGCGTGACCGCAGCCAGGCCGCCCCAGAGGACGGCCGGTCCGTGGGAGTCCAGAGCGGTGATGACCGCCGGGGAGACGGCGAGCCCGAGCCCCGTGGAGAGCTGGAAGCGGGCCAGGGCGCGCCCCAGGACGGGGGCAGGGGCCAAAGCGGTGACGAGCGCGGCGGCGCTGCCCGCGTAGAGGATCTCTCCGATGGTGCAGACCACGGTCACCCCGGCCACGGACGGGGCGCTCCAGGCGTGTCCCACCGAGGTGGCCGTGAGGAAGCCGAGGTAGGAGGCGGCCAGGACCACACCGGCGAGAGTGAGCACGCGCCGCCGGGAGAGGCGGGACATCAGCAGGGTGACCGGCACCTGCAAGCTGACCACCAGCACCGTGTTCGTCACGAAGACGGCTGCCGACCACGCCGGGGATGCGTGCAACCGGGTCACCAGGATGAGGGGCAGGGCGATCTCGGGGACGTTGAGGCAGAAGACGTAGACGACGTTGGCGGCCAGCAGCGCGCGCATCCTGGGTGCGCGCCCCTGGGGCCCGTCGTCGGCTGGAACAGCGTCCGGACGGGTGTGCAGGCGGACCGACCATGCCAAGGCTGCCGCGCCCAGGTAGGCAAGGGCGGTGACGGCTGCCAGCGCTCTCAGTGCGCAGGCACCACCCGCCAGGGACGCGGTGGCGACCAGGGCGCCCGCCCCCAGGCCGGCGTTGCGCAGGGCACGGCCCGCGGCGAGAGCGGCGTCACGTTCACGGCCGTGGACGAGCGTGGCCACGACAGCTGCATGGGCGGCCGGCCATGCCTGGTTGCCGACGCCGAGCAAGAGCACCGCCGTCGCGAACGGCCAGACGTGCGTGGCCGGGGCGGCCAGCAGCAGCGCCACGCCCGCCGCCCGCACCAGTATCGACGCCGCCACGACCGCGCTTCGTGCCCCCCGGTCCAGCCATCGGCCCACCGCGGGCACGCACACCAGAGCCACGACGCTGCCGGCCGTCATGGCCATGCCGGTGGCGGACGCGGACAGCCTGAGCACCGTCACTCCGTAGAGCAGCACGAAGGGTCGCAGCAAGCCGGTGCCGAGCGCGTCCACGGCGAGGGCGACGGTATAGCGGGGCCCTCCGAAGGCACGGACGAGGGCGCGCGGCTGGATCCGGGTGGTGGTTGCCATGGCGTCCACGGTCGCTTCGGCTGCCGGAGGGGCCACGCCGGTTGACGGACACCGTCAATCGACGCGGTCGTCGGCGGTGCGTTCGGCGAGAATGAAGGGATGACGTTGAGGATCGACATCAGCGGCATGCCGTCCCAAGGGCTGCGGTTCGCTGCCTCTCCGTTGGCCGAGCTGACCGCGATGCTGCACGTGCTGGCCGAACCCGCGCATCACCCGCAGTTCGCCGGCTGGGCCGGCAACGTCTGGGCGGGACTGCGGCCGGAGCTGGCCGAGCGGCTCAGGGAGGCCGAGTTCCTCTGGCGTTCCTCACGAGCCGACTTCCTTGTCCCGGCCCGCCCCCGACCGACTCTGACCGAGGAGTTGGACGACGTCGACCGGATCGACGACGAGTCCTATGTGACCGCCGCGCTCGTGACCACGTGCGGCAGCAACCGGCTCCGCTTCACCGCCCCGTCACCGCTGACCGACGCGATGGCGCGCGAGCGGGCACTGGACCTCGCCCAGGCCCGCGGAGCACTCCAGGAGGCCTTCGCGCAACGGCTCCTTTCGAACCCCCGAGCCGTGCGCGCACGGGTGCGTCACACCCTGGAGCAGTGCGCCGAGGCCTTCTTCGAAACGGCCTGGTCGGGCGTCACCGTGCAACTGGCAACCGACGTGCGCCTGAAGCACGACCTGCTCAAGCGCCAGGGCATCAAGGCGGCTGTCGCGTCCGTCTCCAGTTCCGTCACCCTGGACCCTGACGGCAGCTGCATCATCGTGGACAAGCTGCAGGACCGGGCGATCTCCGCCCACGGCAGGGGGGTCACCTTCCTCCCCACCGTCTTCGGCCGCCCGCACCTGGTGGCCATTCACGCGCCCGGGTGGCATCCGGTGGTGCAGTACCCCGTCGCCGAGGCGAGCCCGTCGCAGCCGGCATCACTGGAAACCGTCACGCTACGGCTGGAGGCGCTCGCGCATCCGGTGCGGCTGCGGCTGCTGCGTACCCTGGCCCGGGGCGCGCACACCACCGGCGAGCTGGCCCACGCCTGGGAGTTGTCGCCCCCGGAAGTCTCCCGCCACCTCGCCGTCCTCCGGCGCGCGGGCCTGCTCACGGCCCGCAGGCAGGGCCGCTACGTCCGTTACGCTGCCAGCCTGCCGGATCTGAGCGCGCTGGGGACCGACCTGCTGACAGCCATACTGCGGTGATACGCCCGGCCGAGGGCTGTGTGATCCATTCCATGGTGTGGATCCGGGACGGCAGGGTATGGGCGCGGCGAGCAAGCCGTCGACAACCGACGCGAAGAAAATGGAAGAGCCCGCATGGTCATCCCGCTTAGGAAGCAGGCGGCAGACGATCGGGGCAGTAGTGAGCGGACTCCACTGGGCTTCGGCGCCGCGTGGACCCACGGCGCCGCCCGCGCCGTGGAAGCGCGTCAAGCCCTTCGGGCCTTTCTCGCCCACGCCCCGCGTACCGGCCGCGTTCCCCTGCCCGAATCCGTCTGCTCGGACGCTGAACTCATCGTCAGCGAACTCATCTCCAACGCTGTCCGGCACGCCCCCGGGCCCTGCGGCCTCATCCTGCGACTCTCCGATGACGAGTTGGCGGTCACCGTGTGGGACACCTCAGCCGAAGAACCGGTGTTCATGAGGCCGGACCGGCACCGCATCGGCGGCCATGGACTGCATCTGGTCCGGGCGACCAGTCACAGCGTCTCGATAGCACCCCGCGCACCGGGTAAGCAGATCACCGCTCGGCTGCTCCTCACCACGAACGACGTCGCCGGCACCCTCCAGCGGGACGTTCTGCGCGCTCCCCTCTCGCACGGAGAAAACACCCCGTTCGCGGTCAGCTCCCCTCGTCGTCACGCCGGCGAGCCGACCGGGGCCCTGCGGGACCCTGTTCGGTGATGCCCGTCTCCACCGCCAGCGCCGCGCCCAGTCGACGGGCCATGCCGGGCGCGGCGACGACGAGGACGACCGCGGCAAGGACCCAGGCACCCGCCACCACGGGGAACCACCGCTCCGCCTTCCCTTCGGGGTAGGGGACGACGCTGCGGTAGAGGGTGTAACCGAGCATGCCCAGTGCGCCCAGCGGGATCACGACTTGCCACGCGGCGACCGTCATGACCCGCCGGACGAAGATCAGCCAAATGCCTCCGACCGTGGTCAGCCCGTACGCGACGAGGAGGATCAGGGTGCCCGTCGTCCCGCTCCACAGGAACGTGTCCTTCGGCCGAGCGGAGAGGAGGGTGGCGCAGACCAGGACGATCACTCCCATCGTGGCCGCCGTCAGGACGACCGCGCCGCCCGGAACGCCGCTGGCCGAGACCCGTCCGGGCCCACGGTCGCCGACGACGTCGCGGAACAGTGCGTACGTCACCCGCGAGGCGCCGACCATGGAGGCCAGGCAGCAGCCGAAGGCGCTCACCGTGGTGCCCAGGGTGATGGCGGCACCGGCCCAGGACCCGACGTAGGAGCCGCCGAGGTCGCCCAGCAGAGAGGAGGAGGCCGCGAAGGCCTTGAGCCCGGCCGGATCGGTGCCGAAACCCATCACCTCGACGGCCGTCACGGACACGAAGTACAGCCCGCCGAAAAGGGCGGTGCCCAGGATGGCGCGCGGAATGTCACGCCTGGGTTCGACGGCCTCCTCTCCTAGCGTGGCCGCGGCTTCGAAGCCGGCGAAGGACAGGAAACCGAACACGATGCCGAGGAAGAGTGCCGACCAGCTCGTGCCCGGCTGCACCCGGAAGACGCTGAGCGTGAAGGCGTTGCCGCCCGGCGCCGACCCCGAGAGCAGGCGTACCAGGACGACGGTGCTGACCACGAGGATGAGAGCGACGGTGGCGGCCTCCACGGTGATGAGCACGTGAGTGCCGCGCTTCGCCGGTGACATGCTCAACCACAAGGCCGCCAGCAGGGCGGCCGCGACGAGGACGAACGGGGACCACCGGGCCGGGTGCGCCCAGACGCCCGTCTCCTGCAGGAAGGCGACGCCGAAGATGCCCGCGGCTGAGGACGTCACCACCCCGAAAAGGAGGTACGCGCCCAGCAGGCACCACCCCGCGACCAGTCCCGCGCGCGGCCCGAGGGACGCTCCGACGAAGGCGTAGACCGAACCGGCGCTGTGGAAGTGCTGGCACAGTCGGACGAACACGTACGCCAGAAGCAGTACGGCGGCACCTGCCAGCAGGAAGGCCAAGGGCACCGCCCGCCCGACCGACGCTCCGGTGCCCTGCGGATTGATGTTGACGGCCATGCTCGGCGCCATGAGCGCCACGGACAGACCGACGGCCTGCCAGATGCTGAGGCTCCTTGGCAGCTTGGGTCCGCGCGAGGAGGACACGTCGGGAGGCGTGGGCGACGGCTGCGCTGGCATGGTGCTCCTCCGGCTGGCTGCGAGTCCACCCCCTGCAAAGCATGTAGGTGTCCGAGGCCCGCGGCGGTGCACCACGACGACCGGCGGCTCCCGCGTGTCACGCGGTGGGCGCGGTGGGCCGGCGGCGCCCCCCGAGGGGACACCCCGGCGCGGGCGGTCGCGATCCGCGCGGCCTGGGTCCAGCGGCCGGCCGGCGGGTTCCTACAGGGTCGGCGACGGCGGGCGTTCGAAGAAGGTTTCCAGGGAAACAGTCGCCTGCGTGCCGCTCACACCCTCGATCGCGTACAAGCGCCTCAGCACATCCTGCAGATGTTCGGTGGTGGTGGTGCGCACCTTCACCAGTACCGAGGCGCTCCCCGCGATGACATGGGCCTCCTCGATCTCCGGGATGGCGGCGAAGGCCGGAGCCGAGTCCCCCATCCAGGCCGAGGACTCGACCATGACGAACGCGAGGACACCGAGTCCCAGCGCCCCGGGGTCCACCTCCACGGTCGTCCGCCGGACGACGCCACGCTCACGGAGTTTCCGGACCCGATCGTGCGTCGCGCCGGGGGACAGTCCAACCGCCCTGCCCAAGGCGGCGTACGCCTGCCCGGCGTCCTCCTGCAGCAGCGCGACCAGCGCGCGGTCGATCCCGTCGAGATGATCCAGTGCCATGACACGACCATATCGCCTTCTGCCATACTCGTCCCGCACCGAATGACATTCGGCATCTGATGCAAACGGGAGAGTCATGTCTATCGACGATGCAATAGGGCTGTATGACATTCTGGACGAGCGCTTCCGCGCAGGCAGGTGCGCCAGTGGGGATCAGCGTCTGGAGAAGCTCCACGGCGACTGCCGGTGGGCGGAGGGGCCGCTCTACCTGCCCGCCTGGCGCCAGTTGATCTGGAGTGACATACCCAACGACCGCATGCTGCGCTGGGACGAGGTCACCGGAACAGTGGGCGTCTTCCGCTCCCCCGCGGGCCACAGCAACGGCAACACGCTGGACCGGGAGGGCCGCCTCATCAGCTGCGAGCAGGGCAATCGCCGGGTGATCCGCACCGAGCACGACGGCTCGATCACCATTCTGGCCGACCGCTACCGGGGCAAGCGGCTCAACTCACCCAACGACGCGGTGGTCCACTCCGACGGATCGGTATGGTTCTCCGACCCGGACTTCGGCATCACCAGCGATTACGAGGGCCACCGCGCCGAGAGCGAGATCGGTGCGTGCGACGTCTACCGCATCGACCAGAGCAGTGGCGAGGTGCGACGTGTCGCGGACGGCTTCGGCGGCCCCAACGGACTCGTGTTCTCGCTCGACGAGCAGCAGCTCTTCGTATCGGACACCCGGGCCCGGCACATCCGGGTCTTCGATGTGCGCGAAGGAGGCTTCCTCTCGGAAGGCGAGGTCTTCGCGGAGGCCCCGAGGAGCGGCTTCGACAACATCCGTTTCGATGACCAAGGGCGCCTGTGGGCGGCCGCCCTCGACGACGGGGTGCACTGCTACGACCCGGACGGCACGTTGACCGGGCGGCTGCTCGTTCCCGAACCCGTCTCCAACCTCACCTTCGGCGGCCCGAAGAACAACCGCCTCTTCATCACGGCGACGACCTCGGTGTACTCCCTGGTCATGTCCGTCACGGGAACTCACCGGGTCGGCCGGTCCCGGTCCTGAGCCGGGGGAAGCGCGATCACGGAGAGCCTGCCTCCGGGCCGGCCGCCCTGGCGCGGTCCCGCCGCACGCCCTTGCGCTTTCCGCTGCGTCAACTCCTACCGTCAGCGGTGCGGCCGGAGAGACCGGCCCGGCGATGAGAGGCAGGACCATGAACTGGCCGATCGCGGAGGTGGCCCGGATGTCGGGAGTGACGTCCCGGACCCTGCGGCACTATGACGAGATCGGGTTGCTTCGTCCCGCCCGCACCGGCGGCAACGGCCACCGTCACTACGACGAGGCCGGTCTGCTGCGGCTGCAGCAGATTCTGCTGATGCGGGAACTCGGCCTCGGACTGCGCGAGATCGCGGCGGTTCTGGAGCGCCAGGTCGACCAGGTGGCCGCACTGCGAGAACACCACGGACGACTACTGGCGGAGCGAGACCGGCTCGACGTGCTGGCCGCCACAGTCGGCCGCACCATCGCCGAACTGGAGAGGGACAAGGACAGCGACATGGCGGAAATCAGCAGGCCGGAGAACCTGTTCGAGGGATTCGACACGGCCCGGTACGAGGCGGCCGCACGCGAGCGGTGGCCCCAGGAGGCAGTGCAGGCAGGACACTTCGCCGACACGCTCACCGACTCCGACGTGGCGCGACTGCAGCAGGAGGCCACTGCGGCGATGGTCCGCATGGCCAAGGCGATGGCGGCCGGCGCACCCGTGACCGACCCGGCGGTGCAGACCGAGGTCGACACCCACTATCGGGCCATCTGCCGGATGTGGACCCCGAACGCTGCCGCTTACAAGGCGCTCGGGCAGACCTACGTGGAGGATGCGCAGTGGCGCGAGGCCTACGACCGGGTCGCCGTCGGGCTCGCCGCATACCAGCGGGACGCCATGGCCGTCTACGCGGACGCCCACCTGAGCTGACCGGCCGCCGGGCGTCTCAGGGCCGGCCTCGCGCTCCCCCGGCGGGAAGGGCTCCGGCTGGGAGTCAGTCAGCAGGCTTACGACGTCGGCACCTACGCCGGATGGTCGAAGTACTCGGGGTCGTGACCGAGTTGCACGCTGAGCTCGTCGCCGGGCGAGATCACCACGGTGAGCGGGGAGTTGGTCGCCTCGCGGGCGTCGGGGTCCCGGATCCGCACGCCGTGCGCACGGCGGTGGCGGGCCGTGCGCACGGCGGTGGCGGGCCGTGCGCCGCGCCGGCCCGGGGCTCTGACCGCCGACCGTACGACAATGTCCGGCGGCCGTCGCTTCCGCGCCAGGCCGCCCACCCGAAAGCGGACTGGCAGGCACTGCCCCTTTTGTGCCACGCTGTGGAGACGACCAGCCTGGTCTGGTGGGAGGCCCCGCGCCGTCCTCGAAGGTCATCACGGTGGCCGGGGCGCGGTACGGGTTGTCTCGCTCGGCTTTACGCGGCCCCACGCCGTGTGCTTGACGTCGTCCTCGCCGGACGGCGTGATGGGCTCGACCCCGGGATGCGAGGGGCGAACCATGAACGACTTCACCGTGACGACGCAGCAGCACCCCGACCGCACCGTGATCACCGTGAACGGAGAGATGGACCTGCGGACCTGTCCTGAACTGGCACAGGCCGCGTTCGTCGTCCCACTGAGCGGCAGGACGCTGCACCTGGACCTTTCCGGCGTCTCATTCATGGACTCCAGCGGACTGAACCTGCTGGTCCTGCTGCGCCGCCGCCTGCACGCCGAGGACGGCCGCTTCGCCGTCGCCGGGCTGCAGCCGCAGCCTGCCCGCCTGCTCGAACTGACGGAGACGTACGAACTGTTGACGGCCGGTGCGCCGGGCGCGGGCCG
>NZ_BMVJ01000005.1:296471-303514 GCF_014650655.1 Streptomyces anandii JCM 4720 | reverse complement strand
ACTCGGCTGAAGTCCGGTCCGCTTGGCACCGGCTCGGCCAGAGCCTCCTCGACGCCACGCGACGCGCCCCGCCCTGCCTTCGCCGGCGCCGGCGACCTCGGCAGGGCACGCCCTGGCCGTTCAGGCCGCTTCGTACACTCGCGGGATGAACAACTACACGTGCACCTGTTGCGGCACTGTCGGCCTGACGGAGGGTTTCGTCGAGGACGCCGGCCAGAGCGCGCCCGGCTACGCGCGCTGGATCGAGGGCGCGTTGGAGCGGGGGATTCTCGGGGGTGCCAAGCGGATGAGCCGGCCGCGCCGGCAGATAGAGGCGTTCCGCTGTCCCAAGTGCGGGCACCTGGAGCTGTTCGCCACCAGTGCGGTGTAGTGCGGGAGCAGCCGCCGCGCCGGGCGCAGCGGCCCCGCAGAATAGGAGGCAGGGTTCCACTGCTGTTTCTGCGGGGCCGCTGCTTTGCACATGTACCCTGCGGTGCGCCCGATACGCCCGATCTATTCCGGCCACTCCAGGTGAAGCGGGACGCACTCACGCGTGTGGGGCCCGGCCGGGTCTCCGGCCGGGCCCCACACCTTCGCGCGCAGCGCGCTCCTGGGGTTCGGACGCTTTCGCCTACCAGCGGTACCAGCGGCCCCTTCGGCCACCGCTGTCCGCGGAACGGACGACGAACCCGAGCAGCCACACGATGAGCACGATCACCGCGATCCACCACAGAGCCTTGAGCGCGAAGCCCGCACCGAAGAGGATCAGAGCCAGCAGCAGAACCAGAAGCAGGGGAACCATTGTCATCAACCTCCTGACCTCCGGATGCCCCTACTTCTGGCTTACAAGCACACAAAGCGTGAGTTACTTCCACTCGATGCGGGGCAGACGGGACAGTCAGCCATTCCCTCCCACGCGCCACTGCTTCCCCATGCCGGCCACTCGACGTCTCCCTTTGGCCGACGATTCATCCACTGGCGGACCAGGCGCCCTCATCGAGGTCGAGGGCCTGGACCATTCGGGTATGGCGCTCACCCCCTTGCCCGTCTGCAGTGGTGAGGGTCGGCCCCGTGACCGGACGATGATCCGGGTTGCGGACTTCACGTGACGCAGGGTCACCTGACCGCCCCGCAGATCTCACAGGAGACGCATCATGCGCCGCATCAACCGTCTGGGCCTGAGCGCCGGCACCGCCCTGGCCACCGCCCTGTGCTGTGCCCCCCTGGCGTCGGCCGCCGCTCCCGCCACCGGATCCCGACCAGCCGGCGACAAGGAGCAGATCATTCATCTGACTGCGGTAGTGACGCAGGCGACCTCACTCGACTTCCCCCCTCCAGGCCCCAGTCAGGGAGACGAACTCATCGTCGCGGGGAACCTCCTGCAGAACGGCACCCAGGTGGGCACCTACGACGAGACCTGCACGACGACCCGTACCGACACCGACGACACGAGCACCGTGCAGTGCGTGACCACCCTCACGCTCCCGCAAGGGAAGATCACCGTGCAGGGAGTCTTCCCCATCGCCGACACCGGCCCGGGCGACATCAACCTGGCGATCACCGGGGGCACAGGTCTCTACCGCACCGCGCGGGGCTACGTCCAGGCCATGAACACCAGCTCCACCGAGACGCAGGTCACCCTCCACGTCATCCGCTGACCACCGGCACCTTTGCCCGCACCGGATGGCACTCACCAGCAGGCGGTGCCCCCAGCAGTGCGGCAGTGGCCCGCCGACGCCTGCCGGCAGGCGTCGGCGGGCCCTGGCGCGAACGGGTCCCCCGAGAACCTCTCCTTCCGGGACCCGCGCGGCCCGGGTTCCTCGAACGGCACCTGCCCGACCACCGCCGGCCAGAGCGAGGCACCAACTACCGGTAGCGAATGACGAACTCGAATACGGCTCCTGCCCGCCGACGCGGGCCGGGCGATCGCAGCGCCCTCGTCCCTACCGGTGTTCGGGGTTCTCGTTGTCGCGGCGGCAGCCGGCGTCCCAGGCGGTGCGCTGGTTGCCGTAGGCGGGGATACCGCCCAGGTCCTTCAGGGCCCGGGCCAAGTGCAGCAGGTTCCACGTCATGAAGGTGGTGTTGCGGTTGGTGAAGTCGTTCTCCGGGCCGCCGGAACCGGGATCCAGATAGGAAGGCCCGGGGCCCGCCTCGCCGATCCAGCCCGCGTCCGCCTGGGGCGGAATGGTGTACCCCAGGTGCTGGAGGCTGTAGAGCACGTTCATGGCGCAGTGTTTGACGCCGTCCTCGTTGCCGGTGATCAGGCAGCCGCCGACGCGGCCGTAATAGGCGTACTGGCCGGCTTCGTTGAGCAGGCTCGAGCAGGCGTAGAGACGCTCGATCACCCGCTTCATCACCGAGCTGTTGTCGCCGAGCCAGATGGGTCCGGCCAGTACGAGGATGTCCGCGGCCAGGACCTGCTCGTACAACTCGGGCCAGGCGTCGGTCTCCCAGCCGTGCTCGCGCATGTCGGGCCACACTCCGGTGGCGATGTCGTGGTCCACGGCCCGTACGACGTCCACCCGCACCCCCTGGCCCTCCAGGACGGCCGTGCAGCGGTCGATCAGTCCTTGTGTGTTGCTCGTCCGCGGCGAGCGCTTCAAGGTGCAGTTGAACACCAGGGCCCGCAGGTCGTCGTACCGGGCCGGAGGTGCGTCGGTGGCGGGCGACGAAGCGGTCACACGGTCCTCCCAGTGCCCTGAGGCGCACGGTGCGCCGGCGTTGGCTCCAGCGTGCGGGCCGGCCGTCGAGGGTGCCAGTTCGAGACGTCCGAACGGCCCAGGCGGTGCCCGCGCGCCCGGGCGGCGGTCACACCGACTCCCCCGGCCGGCCCCCGGGGAGTGGCCGGGGACCGCAGGGCGCGCCTACGGGCCTCTTCCACCGCTGCCGCGCCGTTCGGACGACTTTGCCACGCATCAATCAGGAGCCGGCGGCAACCCGGACGGTGTTGTTCACGGGCAACCCAGGCCGACCGGGCGCGACCCGGTCGCCCTGTGGCCCGCCCACAGGAAGGGAGACCGCTGTTGTCACAGGTAGAAGAGTCCATCGAGGTCGACGTGCCGGTCCGCACCGCCTACAACCAGTGGACCCAGTTCGAGGACTTCCCCCGGTTCATGGACGGTGTGGAACGCATCGAGCAGCGCACCGACACCTTCACCCACTGGGTGACCAGGATCGGCGGAGTGCAGCGCGAGTTCGACGCGGAGATCACCGAGCAGATCCCTGACGAGCGCGTCGCCTGGACCACCGTGGACGGCGAGGCGAAGCAGGCAGGCGTCGTCACGTTCCACCGCCTGGACGAGGCCCGCACCAAGGTCATGCTGCAATTGGACTACGACCCGCAGGGCCTGGCCGAGAACGTCGGCGACAAGCTCGGCTTCGTCAAACGGCAGGCCACAGGTGATCTCAAGCGGTTCAAGGAGTTCATCGAGACCCGCGGCGGCGTCGAGTCCGGCGCCTGGCGTGGTCGGGTCTGACCCGGACGAACGGGCCGGTGTCGGCGGGTTCGGGGCCCGCCGGCACCGGCCCCGTGCGTCGCCCGCGGGTGTGAAACCCACCAGCCGGGTAACCCGAACGGACAACTCCTGCCCATGACATGACGGGGATTGGCATGCCGACCAGTGCTCGAAGCGTATTCACCATCGCCGCGGCCGCGCTCGCCGGCGGCTGTCTGAGCGCATGCGCCGCCCGCTGGTGGGCCCGCCGCACACCGGACCGGCCGCTGCCGTCCCGGCAGGCCGCCGGACCAGCCGCCCCTCAAGAGACACTGCGCGGTTACTGGAGCACCCTGCAGCCCCTGGACCTGACCTCCTAGTCGCATTGACCCGCGCGGTCGTCCCCGCCGTCGCACGACGGCCGACGATCAAGTGGTCGTCGGGCTTCAGCCGCGGCAGCTTCTCTCCCGCCGAGCCCTTTGCGCGGCGGCGGGCGGGTCACAGACCGCCGGTGTTGAGGAGCCGGTTGGGAGTGCCGGAGGGGACGCCGCGCACGGCACCACGGGTGGCCGTGTGGTCGAGCCACACGTGGACCTCGTTGGCCGTGGCGCGGGGGTGTGCCGACAGATACAGGGCGATCACACCGGTCGCGTGCGGCGCGGCCCAGGACGTCGCGCCGTCGTTCTCCGTGACCGTACCGCCGCCGGCCAGCGCGGCGGTCACCTTCTGGCCGGGAGCGTACAGGTCCACGCACCGTCCGTACCCCGATCCGTAGGAGCCGCTGTCGCTCCACGCGCGGTCGTTCGAGGTGGAGGCCGCCACGACGATCGTGCCGGGGACGCCGGCCGGGGAGTGCTTGCAGGCGTCGTCATGGAAGTTGCCGGCCGACACGACTGTGGGTATCCCCGCGTCGACCATCTTCTTCACAGCGGCCTCGAGGGCCGCGGAGCGGTGGTCGAGGTTGAGGGACATGTTCACCACCGCGGGCTTCCGGGCGTGCGCGGTGACCCACTTGACCGACTTCACCAGCGCCGCCTCGGCCGCCGCCGGGGAGCCGCCGCCCTCGCTCTCGCACAGGATGCCCTGGACCCGCACGAGCTCCGCCTCGGGCGCCACTCCGTACCTCTTCCCGCCGATGATGCCTGCGACGAACGTGCCGTGTCCGGTCCCCGCCTCGCTGAAGCAGTCACCGGAGTCCTTCGGGCCCACGAAGTCGGCTCCGAGGCGCGCGCGTCCGCCGAACTCCTTGTGGGCGACGTCCATCCCGGTGTCGATGACGTAGACGTGAACGCCCTTGCCCGTGGCCGTGGCGCTGAACTTGCCGTTCAGCGGCCGCGACCGCTGATCGAGGATGTCGAGGTTCCACGGCACGTGGCGGGTGATGGGTGAGGCCGCGGTCGGCGCGGACCCGGACAACGTCCCCACGGCGGGGGAAGGCTTCGGGGCCGAGCCGGGAGACGTCCCGGCCTCGGCGGGTGCCACGGTCTTCCCCCCGCGGTGCGCGGGAGGCTTGCCGGCGGCCTCCCCGGGCGCGGCCCCGGCCTTCCCACCGCAGGCCGAGGCCCCCAGCACCGTGGCCATGGCCACTACGACCAGACCGGTCTTCGTCATTTTCCGCGTCATGTTGTCCCCCACACCCCTGCTTCGTCCACGGCTAGGGCCTCTCTTCCGGATCTTGCCGCCGGTCGCGGGGCCTGGCACGCACATCTGCGGCGTTGTCGTCGGTCCCCGACGCTCCGCGTCGACTCCCTCCTCCGCCTTGCAGCTGCACGCACCAGACCCCGCTCGGGTCGGCCAGGAGACGAGGTCGCTCGGAGCCGGCCTGATCCGGAAGAAAGGCCCTGGCGCACAAGACGACGACGAGGGGCGGCCGGTTCCGGCTGGCACACGGGTGGGTCGGTGCACGAGCTCGACGGGCTCCTGTCACGCCGCGCACCACCGACCGAGCCGCGGCACACCGTCCGGCCTCGAGGGTCCGGGCCCGGGCAGTGCCCGGGTCCCGCCGTCCGTCGGTCTTCCGCGCCGGATGTCCCTGTGCCGGGCCAGTACGCGACGCCGGGCGGCGCACGCCGTTGCCCGTGTCAGGCGTCCGTGGCTGAGAGAACCGTCACCTTGTTATGCAACGAGTTGCACAACAGGATTGTGTCCATGGCGCTCGCGCACGCGATCCTCGTCTCCCTGCTGGAGAAACCGGGCTCCGGCTACGGACTGGCCCGGCGGTTCGAGCGATCCACCGGGTACTTCCGAGCTCCAGCACGTCGTACTGCGCTGCGGCATCGCGTACGAGCAGATGATGATCGCCTGGCTCGACGACGTCCCCGCCACACTCGCCGGCCCGGAAGCCCGACGCTGACCGGCCGAGCAGGCCCCTCCGTACACCTGCCCTGACCCACCCTCACCCCCCAGCCGAAAGGCGGCACCCATGGCCGACGCGCTGCTGTTCAACCCGCGGACTTACGACCCCGCGCACTTCGACCCGGAGACCCGAAGGCTGCTGCGCGCCACCGTCGACTGGTTCGAAGAGCGGGGCAGGCGCCGGCTCGTGGAGGACTACCGGACACGCGCCTGGCTCGGAGACTTCCTGGCCTTCGCCGCCGAGGAAGGGCTCTTCGCGACCTTCCTCACGCCCTCCTCCGACGCCGCGGAGGGCGAGGGCGAAAAGCGCTGGGACACCGCCCGCATCGCCGCCCTCAACGAGATACTCGGCTTCTACGGTCTCGACTACTGGTACGCCTGGCAGGTCACCATCCTCGGCCTCGGCCCTGTCTGGCAGAGCGGCAACCCGGCCGCCCGTGCCCGCGCCGCGGAACTGCTCTCGCAGGGCGAGGTGTTCGCCTTCGGCCTGTCCGAAAAGGCCCACGGAGCCGACATCTACTCCACCGACATGCTCCTGGAGCCCGACGGCGCGGGCGGCTTCCGCGCCACCGGCTCCAAGTACTACATCGGCAACGGCAACGCCGCCGGCCTCGTCTCCGTCTTCGGCCGCCGCACCGATGTGGAGGGCCCCGACGGCTACGTCTTCTTCGCCACCGACAGCCGTCACCCGGCCTACCACCTGGTCAAGAACGTCGTCGACTCCTCGAAGTACGTGAGCGAGTTCCGTCTCGAGGGCTACCCGGTGGCCGCGGAAGACGTCCTGCACACCGGCCGAGCAGCCTTCGACGCCGCTCTCAACACCGTCAATGTGGGCAAGTTCAACCTGTGCACCGCCTCCATAGGCATCTGCGAACACGCGATGTACGAGGCCGTCACCCACGCACAGAACCGCATACTCTACGGCCGCCCCGTCACCGCCTTCCCGCACGTGCGGCGCGAGTTGACCGACGCCTACGTCCGGCTCGTCGGCATGAAGCTGTTCAGCGACCGCGCCGTCGACTACTTCCGCGCCGCCGGCCCCGACGACCGCCGTTACCTCCTCTTCAACCCGATGACGAAGATGAAGGTGACCACCGAGGGCGAGAAGGTCATCGACCTGATGTGGGACGTCATCGCCGCCAAGGGCTTCGAGAAGGACAACTACTTCGCCCAGGCGGCCGTCGAGATCCGCGGCCTGCCGAAGCTGGAGGGCACCGTCCACGTCAACCTGGCCCTGATCCTCAAGTTCATGCGCAACCATCTGCTCGACCCGGT
>NZ_BMVJ01000005.1:280964-296446 GCF_014650655.1 Streptomyces anandii JCM 4720 | reverse complement strand
CGCCTACGAGCCCGTGCCCACCCGCCTCGACGCCGCCGACGACGTCTTCCTCTTCAGGCAGGGTCCGGCCCGCGGCCTCGGCTCGGTGCGGTTCCACGACTGGCGGCCGGCCTTCGACGCCTACGCCCATCTGCCCAACGTGACCCGCTTCCGCGAACAGGCGGACGCCCTCTGCGAGTTCGTACGCACGGCGGCGCCCGACGAAGAGCAGGCCCGGGACCTCGACCTGCTCCTCGCCGTCGGGCAGCTCTTCGCCCTCGTCGTGCACGGGCAGCTGATCCTGGAGCAGGCGGCCCTGACCCAGCTCGACGAGGACGTGCTCGACGAGCTGTTCGCCGTCCTCGTACGGGACTTCTCCACGCACGCCGTCGAACTGCACGGCAAGGGCTCCGCGACCGAGGAGCAGCAGCTCTGGGCGCTCGACGCGATCCGGCGCCCAGTCGTCGACGAGACGCGCTCCGGACGCGTCTGGCAGCGGGTCGAGGCCCTGTCGGGGGCCTACGAGATGAGGCCCTGAGGCCTCGCGCCCGCCCGCGGAGCACGGTGGCCGCCACCGTGCTCCGCGAGGGCCGAAGACCTGTGCGACCGGACCATGGGCCATCCCGCCGCGACGCGGGGCAGGCAGGGGGATGAACGGCACGCCGGCGATGGGCTCATGGCTGCCCGGGGGCATGTCCGCCCCGAGTCAGGCCGGCCCTGATCCGTGCGGCGTCGTCGTCCAGGTCCGCTCGGGACCGCTCCTGCCACCTGACGTCCAGACGGAACCGGTCGTCCGCTGTGCGGGGGAAGACATGCACGTGGAGGTGGAAGACCGTCTGATCGGCCGACTCCCCGTCGGCGAGGAAGACGTTGACTCCCTCGCACGGCAGCCCGGAACGCCGCAGCCCCCGCACCAGTACGTGAACGACCCCGAACAAGTGGGCGGTCAGAGCCCGGTCGATGTCCTCCAGGCCTGCCGCATGCGCCTTGGGAATGACGAGGAGATCACCGGGCGCCGCCGGACGGATCTCCATGAAGGACAGCACCTGCGCGTCTTCGTACACCCGGCTGGCGCGCACCCGGCCACCGACGATGCCGCAGAAGACGCAGTCCGTATCCACGGCGGACACACCCATGAGGCCAGCATGCGCACCCACTGCGCTCCCCGCAATTCCACAGCCACGTGGGCGAGGGCCCTGAGGCCGGCCGTGGCCGCTGCCGGGCCCAGCGAGCGGCCCGGACGCGGCAGGTCGATCACCGCCCGGGCCGCACGTCGTGCCGGCGGCCCCAGGCGGGAGGCCTGGGGCCGGATGACCCGGCGCCGCATCGGTCCGGCGTGCCCGCACGGCCGGACCGGCGGAACGGGGACCGGACGCGTTGCCCGCCCACAGCTCCTCCCGGTTCCGGTTGCCCGGGACCGAAGGGCGTACCTCCGGGGCACGGCCCGGATCAGCCCTCCTGCGAGCCGATGTTCACCGAACGGTCGGTGGCCAGACACTGGGTCTGAGTGCGGCTGTCGGTGAGGGTCAGCGTGGTGTCGTTCGTGTTGCCGCAGGCGTTGTTCTGCCGACCCTCCTGCGCGATGTTCTGCTGGATCAGCGCCGCGCCACTGGAGCCGCCATCGGCACGCGCACCACCGTTGAACGTCCTCGTACCCGCGTTCTGGGAGAGGTCCACGGTCTTGCACGCGGTCTCCCGACGGCCGCCGGTGACGGTCACGCCCGCGTTGTTGTCGTTGGCGCAGGCGTTGTTCTGCCGGCCGGACTGCGCGATGTTCTGCTGGGTGACGTCCCCCACTGCCGAGCCCCCGTCGGCTTCGGCGCCGCGGCTGACCTCTTCGGCGTCCCAGGTGTCGGAACGGTCCACCGTCACGCACCGGTCCGCTGCCCGCTCACCGCTCAGCGTGACAGTGGTGTTGTTGCTGTTGCCGCAATCGTTGTTCTGCCGGCCTTCCTGCGCGATGTTCTGCTGGAAGAGGTCGTCGCCCGAGCCGCCGCGGGCCCGGCTCGGACCACCCTTGATCACACTGTGCCGGGTGCGTGAGTGATCCTTGTTCAGACATTCGGTGCGGGTTCGCTCGTCGGTAAGGGTGAAGGCCGGGATGTTGGGGTCGGCACAGGTGTTGTTCTGCCGCCCCTCCTGCGCGATGTTCTGCTGCTCGTCGGTCAGTGCTCCGCCCTCGGCCCGGGCGCCACCGCCCCGGTGCAGGGTGTCCTCAGTCAGCGATGCATCCTTGTTGCCGCACTGGACACCCACTGAGCTGCTGGTCACCGAGGCTGCCTGAAAGATGCTCTGCGGGTTGGCGCAGTTGTTGTTCTGCCGCCCCTCCTGCGCGATGTCCTGCTGCTCGGCGCTGCCTGCCTGTCCGCCGATGGCCCGGGCACCGCCGCCCGTCTCCCAGACATGCCGGTTCGCCGAGACGTCCTTGTTGCCGCAGTCGACATTGAGCCGGCTGTCGGTCAAGTCGGGGAAGATGTAGTTGGGACTGTCGCAGACGTTGTTCTGCCGGCCTTCCTGCGCGACGTTCTCCTGGTCGAAATTGCGTCCCGAGGCGCCGTCGGCAAAGGCCCCCCGCCCCGAGGAGTGCGTGTACTCGTTGACCGAGCGGTCCAGATCGCCGCACCGTGTCGCGATCCTGGTGTCCGTGGCCGACAGGGACAGGGTGTTCGGGCTGGCGCAGTCGTTGTTCTGCCGGCCGCGCTGAGCGACGTTCTCCTGGGAGAGGCGGGAGGTGCCGTTGCCGCCCGATGCGTGCGCGGGACCGTAGTGCACCTTGGAGAACAGGTTGTGGGAGCCGTCCGCGGTCACACAACGCCCCTGCAGCCGTCCACCGGTCAGCGTCAAGGACTCGTCGCCGTTGACCGTGGAACAGTGGTTGTTCTGGCGCCCGTCCTGCGCCGTGTTGGCCTGGAACACGTCACCGGTGGCACTGCCGCCCTCCGCAACGGCTCCGCGATTGTCGGCGGCGGCCTGCCCGCAGGCGGCCGCCGACATCACTCCGCTCACGACGGCCACCGCAGCGGCCACGGACCTCATTTTCCCTGCGTACACAGCGCCTCCTTGACGAGTGCGTCTTCCCGACGGCCCACGCCTCGGCCGCCGTGACCGCTCAACGCCTTTCACACGGACCGGACACGGGCGCGGTGCCGGGACAACCCGGACGGCGGCAACGCGGTGAGCCTGCGCACCGGCCACCGGAGCCCGGCGCCGCGGGTCCATAAACGTGGTTTCTGGAATGCTCAAGCTTTCCTTATGGAAGGTCCGTCGAATGTGGTGGCCGTCTCTTCATCGGACGGAACCGAACACGTCGCCGCCCCGTCGGCGTACGGCGCGTCGAAGTCCTGGACCGATGGGCCGAGTTGACGCTGGGCCGAGTTGACGCAAGGGCGTTTCGAATGGTGAGATGCATTCACACTTCGAGACGCCGCCAATCTTCCCGGCGCCCCGCTGAACCGTCCTACCGCGACAGGTTCTCCATTGCTTCGAGCAGGAATTGATGCCCGTTCAACCTCTCGCGGAGCTCATACGCTTCGCGCGCCACAACTCGCCCTTCTACCAGCAGCTCTACTCTCATCTGCCCCCGCACGTGGCCGATCTCACGGACCTTCCCGTGGTACCGCAGAGAGATTTCTGGCAGGCGAACTCGCCCCATGAGAACAGACTGCTGACCGCACCGCTGGACGAAGCCGTCGTGTTTCGCAGCGGCGGCACCACAGGCGCCCCGAAATTCTCCTACTACACTCGCACGGAATGGCGAGAATTCACCGCGGCGTTCGGCGCGGGACTCGTCACCGCCGGGCTGCGGCCGGGCCACCGGGTGGCCGACCTGTTCTACGCGGGCGACCTCTACGCCAGTTTCAGTTTCGTTCTCGATTCACTGCACCGTTCTCCGGTGGCGAATGTGAGGCTGCCCATCGGCGGGGCGGCGCCCTGGGAATCCACCGCGGCCACTCTGGAGCAGTTCCGGGCGCAGGTCGTCGCCGGCACGCCGACCACACTGTGCGCGCTGGCCGAGCGGCTCGCCTCCGCCGGTCGCACCCTGCCGGACGTGGAACTGCTCTTCTTCGGCGGAGAGTGCCTCTTCGGAGACCAACTGCCTCTTCTGAAGGCGGCGTTCCCCAACGCCCAGGCGCGCTCCCTGGGTTACGCGAGCGTGGACGCCGGACTCCTCGGCGAGGCGGTACCCGGGGCCGACCCGAGAGTGCACCGCGCGTTCACGCCCCACACGGTGGTGGAGATCCTCGACGAGGACGCTCGCCTGCCGGTCTCGGCCGACGGCGTACCCGGTCGGCTGGTCGTGACCGACCTGCGCAGACGGCTGATGCCCGTCCTGCGCTACCCGGCCGGCGACCGGGCCGAATGGGTGGACCGGGAGGCGGGTGTGTTCCGCATCCTCGGCCGGGCCGAGGAAGGGGTGCGGGTCGGCCCCGTCTCGCTGCACACGCAGGACGTGCACGACATCGTCACCGCCGCCGACGCGGCCGGGCGGGTGAGCGGGCTGCAACTCGTGGTGCGCCGCCAGGCCGGCCGGGACGGCCTGCTGCTGCGGCTGGCGACGGGCGAACCGGCGGACATGGACGCGGCGTTGGGCGAGTCCATCGTGACGGCGCTGCTGGAGCAGCGCCCCCTCTATGCGAGCGCGACAGCGGCCGGACACGTCAATCCACTGGCGGTGGAGTGGGTCAGGCACCACGACCTGGCCGTCAACGCCCGGTCCGGCAAGCTGATCCGCGTGGTCGACGAACGGCCGCACTCATGAGCGACCTCGCCGGGTGCGCCCGGCGCCTGCCCCTGGTGCTGCGCAACCCGTCGTTCGGCAGGGTCTGGGCCGGTCAGGTCCTCAGCCAGGCCGCGTCCAGGATGTACCAGGTCGGCGCCGTCTGGTGGCTGGTCGGCGTCGCGGGCGGCGATCACCGGGGACTGGATTCCGGCCTGTTCCTGATGGTGAGCAGCCTGCCGGCGATCGTGCTGGCTCCCGTCGTAGCGCGCCTCGTCGCGCGCCACGCCCACCGCACGGTACTGGCCACGGCGGCGGCCGCCGCGGGCGTCCTCAGCGCGGCCACGGCGGTGTGGGCCGGCACGGCCGCCCTGCCCATGATCGCGCTCTACGCGGCCGGGCTGGCACTGGCGGTCAGCCAGGCGGTCTTCGACCCCTGTCTGACGACCTCGGTGCCGGAGCTGGTCGAGGACGCCGACATCGAGGCGGCCACAGCGTTCGAACTGTCCACCCAGTCGCTGGCCGGGCTCGCGGGCGGGCTGCTGGGCCCACTGGTGGTGGACGCCGGCGGACTGGCCGGCGTGGTGGCCGGATGCGCCGGCGCCTACCTGTCGGCGGCCCTGCTCATCGTCTCGGCCCGCTTCCCCCGCGCAGCGGTGGGCGACGGTCCGGCGGGCGAGGACGCGCCCCGGACCCTGACGCTGCGCCACATCCTGGCCGGCCTGCCCTTCGTCCGCCGTGTGCTGCTCTGCTTCGCCGCGGCCAATGTCTTCACCACCGCCGTCTACGTCGTCATGCCCCTCTACACGCGAGGCACCCTGCACGCGACCGGCTCGACCGCTGCGCTGCTGGAGGCCGCGCTGGGCGCCGGCACACTCGTCGGATCGTTCACCGGCGGGCGCGTGCCAGGACGTCCCATCGCTGTGGGCAGCGGGTGCCTGGCCGCCATGGCGGCCGCGCTCGCACTGCCGGGCCTGTGCCCGGGGCACGTCGCCGCGGTCGGCTCCCTCCTGGTCGTCGGCTGGTGCGTCGGGGTCATCGGGGTCCGGTTCGTGGCGTTGTTCCAGCGGCAGGTGCCCGCCGGGGACAAGCCGGGCTTCTTCGCGGTGATGCAGGCGCTGCTCGGCGCCACCTTCCCCCTGGCCTCGCTCCTCTTCGGCGCGCTCGGCGACCACCTGACGGCCCGCACGCTGTGCCTGGTGCAGGGCGCCGGCCTGCTTCCGGTGACGGTGGCGCTGTGGCGGCTGCGCGGACCCGCGGAGGACACCGAACCCGGACAGCCGGGCCGGCCCGCCCGCCGGGCGACTCTGACGGGAGAAGCGTCATGAGCGTGGTCCTCGCACCCGCGGCGATCCAAGACGTCGCGGAACTGCGGCAGTTGTACTTCGACGTGTACGGGCACGGCTACCCGGTACCCCTCGGCAGCGATCCGGCCGTCATGCGCCGGCTGGTCTCCGACGGCACGGCCCACTGGCTCACCGCCCGCACACCGCACGGCGACCTGGTCGGCTCCGCCGTCGTGCAGACCGACCCGGGCGACCGTGTCGGCAAGCTCGTCGGCCTGGCCGTCCACCCCGCGCACCGCGGCGAAGGACTCGCCTCCCGGCTGACCGGCGCCGTGTGCGCGGAGGCGTTCAGCACCGGCCGCCTCGACTCGGTGTACGCCACCGTGCGTGTCGTCACCGAGGGACCGCAGAACGTCGTCGTACGCAACGGCTTCCGCCCGCTCGGTCTGATGCCCAACGCGGTCGAGGTCGAGGGATGCGAGAGTCTGGCGCTGTTCGCCCGCTACGCGGACGGCGTGCTGGAGCACCGCGCCCCCGTCGGCCACGTACCGGAGCGCCTCACGGCACTGCTGTCCGCCGCGACTTGCGGCATCGGCGTCGACTACACCGGGACCGGACGGGTACCCGCGCGCCCAGCGACGCGGGCCGCCACCGCAGCCGAGCCGATCGAGCTGATCGCGGCCCCGGCCTTCGTCCGCCGCCGCTTCGCGGAACGGTTCCCCGGCCCGGACGACCGCTTCTTCCCCCTCCACACACCCAACGCGCTGCTGGTCGCGGCCGACGGCGGCTTCGAGGCGTACGCCGACCTCGATCCCCTGGCGGGCGGTTGCGCCCTGGTCGCCGTCCACCCGCGTCCGGCGGCCGTGGCCGGAGCCCTGGAGGCGCTGATGACCGCGGTCACCCGGGCCGGCGCGGACTACGCCGAGACCCTGCTGCCGCTGGCCGACACCGAGGCCCTGGACGTCTTCCTGGCATCGGGGTTCGTGCCGAGCGCGGTGTACCCGGCGATGCGCCGCGTCGGCGACCGCTTCCACGACTACGTGGTGCTGTCCCGCACCAGCCGTCAGATCGACTTCCGCACGACGGCCGTCAGCCCGCTCCTCCAGCCGTACCTGAGGGCCTACCTGACCGCCTGGACCGCCACCTATCTGCCCCTCCACGAGGTTTCCCGATGAACCCCCATCTCGCTCCTGTCGAGGTCCCCGACCCGGAGGCACTCGGTCACGTGCAGCGGCTGTGCGACCTCGCGGCGCCGTACACGACCGGCGCCGGCGTCGACGAGCTGTTCGCCGACGCGATGGCACAGGCCAACGCCTGGCACGCGCGGCGCTCACCGTTCTTCGCCTCGCTCCTGGGCGATCCCCCGGAGGAGGCCGCGCCCACGGTCGGCGAGCGCGTACGCGCCCCGCTGGTGCCTGCCGCGTTCTTCAAGCGCCACGAGGTGCTGTCCGTCCCCCGTGACGACGTCTTCCTGCACCTGACGTCCTCGGGCACCACCGGTCAGAAGTCGCAGATGTTCTTCGACGAGTGGACCATCCGCGCGGCGCAGCGCATGGTGGCCCGCGTCTTCGACCACTACGGCTGGATCACGCCCGATCAGCCCGTCAACTACCTGCTGTACAGCTACGAGCCGGCGCCTTCGCTGAAGCTCGGCACGTCGTTCACCGACAACTACCTGTGCGACTTCGCCCCGGCCCGGCACACCACGCACGCGCTGCGGCACACCGGATCCGGCCACGAGTTCGACGTGCACGGCTGCATCGCGGCGCTGCACCGCTACGCCGAGGAGGACCTGCCCGTGCGCATCCTCGGCTTCCCCGCCTTCCTGCACTTCACGCTGGAGCGGATGAGCGCCATGGGTGTGCCGCCGCTGCGGCTGCCGAAGGGGTCGCTGGTGGTGCTGGGCGGTGGCTGGAAGGGCCACGCCGACCGGCAGATCGGCAAGGACGAGTTCTACGCGGAGGTCACCGAACTCCTCGGAGTCCCCGGCGAACGCATCCGTGACACCTTCGGCTCCGTCGAACACTGCGTGCCGTACGTGGAGTGCGCCGAACACCGTCTCCATGTGCCGGTGTGGTCGCGCGCCGCCGTCCGCGACACGGCCACACTGCGGCCGCTGCCGTACGGAGAGCGAGGCTTCCTGCACCTGGTGAGCCCGTACATCACCTCCGTACCCGCCGGCAGCGTGGTGATGGGCGACCTCGCCTCGCTGCACCCGGGTGAGGAGTGCGCCTGCCCGCTGTCCACCGACTGGTTCACCGTGCACGGCCGTGCCGGGACGAGCCGTAACCGCAGTTGTGCCGTCGCCGCCGCCGAGCTGCTGAAAGGGATGCCGTGACCAGCTCCGTACCCGACCCCCTGCTCCACCTGTGGCAGGGCGACTTCGTCGACGACGCCGAGGCCGGCCGGCGGCTCGCCGAGCTGCCCGAGCTGACGGGGCGTGTCGTCGCCCGGCCGCTGCCCACCGATGTGGTGATCGGCGCGTGTGCCGCGGTGAGCGCCGAACTGGCCGACCCGGCCTCGCCGTTGCACGTACGGCTGGCGGCGCACCTGTCCGCGGACGAGGCCGAAACCGTCCTCGCCGAACTGGCCGCCGCGCTCAGCCGGCAGGCCCTGGAGCGGAAGCTGCGGCGGGAGTTGGGCGGCGTGCGCCCCGAGCGGCTGACGCGGCCGGACGCCCGCCTCACGGCGTACGAGTCCTGGGCACCGGTGGGTCTGCTGGTGCACATCGCGCCGGGCAACGCCGCCACGGTCGCGCCGCTGAGCGTCGTCGAGGGACTGCTGGCGGGCAACCTCAACGTGCTCAAGACCAGCGGCTCCGACACCCCGCTGGCCCTCGAGCTGCTGGCCGCGCTGTGTGCGGCGGACCCCAGCGGCTCGATCGGCGAGCGGGTGGTGGTCCTGCGCTTCCCCTCGTCGCGCCGGGAGTGGCTGCGGGAGCTGTGCGGGCAGGCCGACGCGATCGCCGTGTGGGGCGGCGAGGACGCCGTGCGGTCGGTGAACGACATGGCGCCGCCCGGCTGCCGGGTCGTGGAGTGGGGGCACCGGATCTCCTTCGCCTACCTGACCCTCGACGCGGCGGCCGACGTCGCCACCCTCGACGCCCTCGCCGCGGACGTCTGCCGGTTCGAGCAGCAGGCGTGCTCCAGTCCGCAGGTGGTCTACCTCGACACCGAGGACGGTCAGGAGGTCTTCGCCTTCGCCGAAACGTTCGCCGAGCGGCTGGCGAAGGTCTCCCGCGCCCGGACGGCGCCGCTGCCCGGACCGGCCGAGCAGGCCGAGATCACGACCGTGGAGCAGCTCGCCAGGCTCGAACGACACCTGGGCCTGACCCGGGTGATCGCCGCCACGGACGGCAGCTGGCGGGTCCTGGCCGACACCCGGCAGGCGCTGACCGCCTCCCCGTTGCACCGGACCGTCTGGGTGAAGCCGCTCGCGCGCCACACCGTCACCGCGACCCTGCGGCCGATGCGCAGGTATCTGCAGACGGCGGCGGTCGGCGGCGACCCGGCCGACGTGGCCGAGCTGTCACGGGCCCTGCTGGCCGCGGGCGTCACCCGGGTCACTCCGGTCGGCTCCATGCACGAGGGCTACGAGGGTGAGCCGCACGACGGTGTGTACGCGCTGCAGCGCTACAGCCGGCGGGTGAGCGTCCGCGCGTCCGCCGCGGCGTTCCGCACGGTGCCCTGCCTGGACGACCTGGTCGCGCCGCCCGTGCTGCCCCCGCCGCCGGACGGCCCGCCGCTGGGCAAGGAGGACGTGCAGACGGCGCTCGCCTCCCTGCCCGACGAGTACGCCCACCTGTACTTCCGCAGCGGGGGCTCCACGGGAGTCCCGGCCCTGTCCGTGTTCACCTGCGACGACTACGACAACCAGATGCGGGCCGCCGCCGACGGACTGCTCGCCGCGGGATTCGACCCGGCCCGCGACCGGGCGGCCAACCTGTTCTACTGCGGCGGGATGTACGGGAGCTTCATCAGCTTCTTCTCCATCCTGGAAAGGCTCAACGCCACACAGATCCCGATGGCCGCCGGGCCCGACCACGCCGCGGTCGCCGAGGCGCTGGTCAGGCACCGGGTCGACACCGTGTTCGGCATGCCTTCCTACCTGTGGCAGCTGTTCCACGCCGAGGCGGACCGGCTGCGGGCCTACGGCGGCGTCCGCACCGTGTTCTACGGCGGTGAGCACTTCACGGCGGAGCAACGCCGGGTGCTGACGGACGAGTTCGGCGTGAAGGTGATCCGCTCGGCCGCCTACGGCAGTACCGACCTCGGCCCCCTGGGATACCAGTGCGCCGCCTCGCGGGGATCGGTCCACCATGTGCTGACCGACCTGCACACTCTGGAGATCCTCGACCCGCACGCGGACGTGCCCGTGGCGCCCGGCGAGCCCGGCAGGCTGGTGTTCACCTCTCGGGCGCGTGCCGGGCAGCGGCTGGAGCGCTACGAGATCGGCGACCTGGGACGCGCCGTGGAAGGTCCGTGCCCGTGCGGCAGCCACGTACCGCGTCTGGAACTCCTCGGCCGCCACGGTGACGTGGTGCGCGTCGGCACGTACTTCTTCAACTACCGGCGCTTCGTGCGGGCGGCGCAGGAGCGGCTGGACTACCGCGGTGAGACCCAGTTGCTGGTCTCCCCCGGTGCCGGCCGCGAGCGGCTGACGGTGCGCCTCGACGAGCAGTACGCGTCCGACGCAGCCGCCGCGCGGGACGCCTTCGTCGCCGAGGTGGCGGAGGTGGCCTCGGCCGAGGCGGAGGAACTCCTGACGTTCGCCGTGGAAACCGTGCCCAGGGCGGCTTTCGAGCGCACCGCTGCCAGCGGCAAGCTGCGCACGGTGGTCGACCTGCGCGGGTAGGCACGGCGCGGCCGGTGCCCGGCGGGCACCGAACACCTCCGCCCCTGCGGTCGGTTCAGTGGTCCGCCGGCCTCCTGTCCGAGGCTCGCAGGGGTGCCCGGGGGTTTCGGCCGGCGATCCGGTGCAGGGTCAGCGCGGCACCGAAGAGCTGGACACCGCGGCCGGTGTGCGGATCGACGCCGGTCAACTCGGCGACTCGGGCCAGGCGGTTGTCGACCGTGTTCGGGTGCACGCCGAGTGCCTGGGCCGTACGGCGCCGGTCGAAGTCGCAGGAGAGGAAGGCGGCGACGGTCTCGGTCAGGCCGGGGTGACCGTCCAGCGGTTGCAGCAGGGCGCCCAGTTCGGGCGCGCTGTCCGCGGCCGTCGCCACATGGTATTCGAGCAGCACGTCCCGCAGCCTGTGCAGGCCCGGCCCGTCTGCCACCAGGGCGATGCGGCGTGCTCGTTCGGCCGCCGCGGGCACCTCCTGAAGGGTGCCCGCGGTCGCGACGCCCACGATCGGCGCTGCCGGACGATGGGCGGAGAGCCGGCCGGCCACCGCGTCGACCGCGATCCGGGAGGGCAGAAGGACGTTGCCGCCGCTCTCGTCCGGCAGGCTGAGCACGCGTCCCTCGGCCAGCGGGGCGAGCCGGGCGAGCGCCCAGCGCAGCGACCGGCGTGCCGCCACGGGTGTCTGCGGCTCGGGAGCCCGCACGCGGAGGACGAGGTAGCCCGACTCCAGTGGCAGCCCGTAGCGGGCGGCGACCTCCTCGGGCTCGTCACCGCGGATCAGTGCCCGGGCCAGCTCCCTTGGCGCAGCCTGCTGGTCGGCGAGGGCCGCCAGGTAGGCCTCGGTGACGTTTTCGACGGTGGCCTGCAGCGCCTTCAACTGCATCCGGATCAGGGACCGCAGCGCCGCTTCCTCACCCGGACGCGCCAACTCGCCCAGCGCGTCCAGCAGTACCTCCGCGCCGACGTGGTATCCCCTGAGCAACTGCACCAGGGGAAGGCCCTCTTCGGCGCGTTCGGCGGCGCGCTCCCGGAACAGCCAGATGTCGACGTCCGGTTGGCCTCGCACGTGGCTCAGGAACCCGCGCAGCGCGTGACGAGCCGTCGCCGCCACCTCCACGTCCCGCAGCTCGGCGGGCAGGAGGTCGAAGCCGGGCACCTCGGCGCGCTGTCGTTCCACGATGGATCTGGCCAGCTGGTTGACCCGCGGTTCGAGGCGTGCGGCCAGCCGGATCACCCCGTCCCGCTCGGCGTCTGGTTGTGACATGTCCCAACAGTAGGCAGCCACCGGTGGCCCCGCAGTCGATTGCCGCGTGCACGGGTTCACGGTGGCATGGGCCCATGAGCTTGTCCCTCACCGATTACGCAGACCGGGTCTGGCACGGCGCCGTCGACGACAGCATCGTCCATGCGGGGCAGGCGGGTTCCGGCGTCATCGAGGTGGTCGACGGCGTGGGCTGGCATCCCGGCTTCGGCAATGTCGTCACCTTCCGCACGGACGACCAGGTCATCCTGTTCGACACCGGCAACCCGCTCTCGGCCGGCAGTCTCCACCAGGCCGTGCGCGCCTGGACACCGCTCCCGGTGACCACGGCCGTCTTCTCCCACGGACACATCGACCACGTCTTCGGGATGGGTCCCTTCGACGCGGAGGACGCGGCACGCCCGACCGTGCTCGCTCACGAGAGGATCGGGGAGAGGTTCGACCGCTACCTGCTGACGGGCGGCTACAACGCGCTCATCAATCGTCGGCAGTTCCAGGCACCGGACCTCCGCTGGCCGACCCGGTACCGCAGACCCGACCTGACCTATCGCGAAGCGATCACCCTGACGCGCGGGGAGCTCACCTTCGAACTCTTCCACGTCGAGGGCGAGACCGACGACGCGACCGTCGCCTGGGTCCCCCGGCACCGCATCCTGTGCCCCGGTGACATGTTCATCTGGGTGAGCCCCAACTGCGGCAACCCGCAGAAGGTGCAGCGCTACCCGCGCGAGTGGGCCCTGGCGCTGCGCCGCATGGCCGCCCTGGGCGCGGAGGTCATGCTGCCTTCCCACGGAGCGCCTGTCTTCGGCGCGGCCCGGATCCGCCTGGCCCTGACCGAGACCGCCGAGTGGCTGGAAAGTCTGGTCGAGCAGACGCTGGACGGACTCAACGCCGGTGCCCGGCTGGACGAACTGATCCACTCCGTGCACCCGCCCGCCCACCTGGCCGACCGCGTCTACCTGCGTGCCAGGTACGACGAGCCGGAGTTCATCGTGCGCAACCTGTGGCGGCGTTATGCGGGGTGGTTCGACGGAAATCCAGCGCACCTGAAACCGGCTCCCGAGGACCGGCTCGCCACCGCGTTGGCGGATCTGGCCGGCGGTGCGGCCGCACTGTCACAGGCGGCCCGGCGTTACGCCGACGCGGGCGAGTTGCGGATCGCCGGCCACCTGGCGGAGTTCGCCGTACAGGCCGACCCGGACGACGCAGCCGCACACGCGGCACGCGCCGACGTCAACCAGGCGCGCGCCGAGCACGAGTCCTCCCTCATGGCCCAGGGCATCTTCACCTGGGCCGCCGCCGAGTCACGAGGGCGGTGCGGCGGCGAGCCCTGAGCGGTGGCACAGCCGACGGCGGACCGCTCCCGCCTCCTTGCCCGATCGTGCCGTGCACGACTCTCCCCTTCACAAAGGAGCCTCGATGCCCTCCGCTCCCACGCAATCCCGTCCGTGGCGTCGCAAGGCCTTCGGTCTCGCCGCCACCGTCCTGCTCGGCCTGGCCTCGGCATGGGTCACCGCCACACCCGGCAACGCCGCCACGGTGAAGCCGATGCCGGACACATCGGCCTTCGACGATGTTCCCTTGAACCAGATGTCCGTGCCCGGACTGCACAACGCCTATGACAAGAGCAAATCGAAGTCGATCACCGCGGGCCTCGACCTCGGAGCCCGTCTGCTGGAGATCGACGCCTACAGCACCTACGGCAATCCCGGCGGTTGGGTCGTCAGTCACTCCGATCCTTTGATCAACGACAACAACTGCACCTACCGCACCGGTTCGGGCGTCTTCAGGAAGACCTGGGAGAACGGCAGCCTCAGAACCTGCCTCGACGACCTCAGGGCATGGAGCGACGCTCACCCCGGCCACGACCCCGTCTACCTCAAACTGGAGCTGAAATGGGGTTTCCGCTCCAACGCGAACATGGGGCCGACCCAACTGGACAAGCTGGTGACCGCACACCTCGGTGCCGGGAACCTCTTCACCCCCGCTGACATGCTCGGGACCGCCTACCCGACCCTGGACGCGGCGGCGCGGGCCGGCGCATGGCCCTCCTGGGGCCGGCTCCGCGGAAAGTTCATCGTCTTCCCGATCACCGGCACCATCGAGAACAGACTTTCCGGCTACAAGCTGGACAGCCTCTCCACCGAACAGGAATACGCCCAGCACCTGGCCGACCTGTCGGCAGCGGGCCGGCTCGAGACCGCCTCCATGTGGCCCGCCATGACCCACCCGGGCCCGAACGGCGATCCGCGCCTCGTGTACCCGGCCGGCCTGCGGCCCTGGTTCGTCGTCTTCGACACCCAGGCCACCCGCTGGCTGAACGACGGGTACCCCATGTCCTGGTACTGCCGCAGCAACTACCTCACCGTCGAGGGCTCGGCCGAGAGCGTCGCCCCCGCACTCGACGACACCGATCCCGACCCCACCGCCGCCGCCGAACGCGTGCGGTACCTCGCCCAGCAGGGCCACTCCAGCGTCACGACCTTCGACTGGATGAACGCTCCCGGCGCCTTCACCCTCTGGAACCGAAACTGCTGACGGGGCGAGCTGATGACGGGAATCCCCGACCGCCGACGGCAGGTTCGGACAGCGGACGGCGAGTGGCCCGAGAGGAGCCGCCGCAACGCGCGCTCCGTGCAGACCACCATCGGATGGATCTTCTGGGATCCCGGGGCCACGGCGCGGTACGAGGCCCGTGGCCTGCCGAACCCGCTCGGCTACGTCGCCTCCCGGGGAGCGCCACTCGCACCGGCCGGAGCCGAGGCACTGACCGCGGCGTTCGGCACCATCAGCCCGCTCGGCATCGCTCTCACCTTCGAGCTCCTGAAGGGAGAGACAGCGGCCTTCCAGGAGTTCTGGCGACTGCGGGACGAAGCCGTCGACGAGGGGCTGCGGCGTCACGCCCCCGGCATCGTCGACCCGCTGACCGAGATGGGGCCGGCACTGTGGTCCGCGATCGATCGCCTCCCCCGGCTGGGACGCGTGCTGTTCGCCGCCACCGCCGCCATGCCCCGCCCGGAAAGTCCTCTGCTGTCGGGCTGGCACGCCGTGAACGCGCTCCGCGAGTGGCGGGGAGACACGCATTGGGCCCTGGTGGCCTCGGCCGGCCTGACGTCCGCGGAGGCGTCGATCGTGCACAACGAATGGCTGGGGTACACGGACGACTGGCTGAGCGCCTCCCGGGGTCAGACCCGGCAGGAGATCGACGAAGGCTGGGAGACACTCTCGCGCAAGGGACTCGCGGCGGGACGCAGACTCCTCCCCGTCGCTCTGCGGATGCGCCAGCGGCTGGAGGACCTCACCGATGAACTCACCGCCCTGCCCTGGCAGTTGCTGGGAGCGGATTTCTCCAGGGAGTTCGCTGAGCGCCTCGAACCCCCGTGTGAACTGCTGC
>NZ_BMVJ01000005.1:278279-280937 GCF_014650655.1 Streptomyces anandii JCM 4720 | reverse complement strand
TCGCCCGCGTGGACGAGACCGCGGGCCCCAACTACCAGCCTGCTTCGCGTGTTCGAAATCGGTACTCGGGCCCCGACTACGGCGACGGGGTCCGACGCGGGCCTCGCCCCGGGACACGGTGACGCGCCCGGCGTGCAGCCCCCCGGCGGCCTTGAGGAGACCGGCTTCCTGCCGACCGGGACCGGCTCGGCATGTGGGGCCGGTCCCGGGGGCGTCACCCGCTGCAGGCAGACCGCGGGTGACTCGGTCACCTCAGTAGGTGGTGGAACCGATGTTGGTGGATCGGTCGACAGCGACACACTGGTCCTGCACGCGGCCGCCGGACGCGCTGAGGGTCAGGTCGTTGGAGTTGCCGCAGCTGTTGTTCTGACGGCCCTCCTGCGCGGTGTTCTGCTGGAACAGCGCTGCCCCGCTGGAACCGCCGGCCGCCCGGGCACCGTGGCTGATGTCCACGGTGTCCACATTCCTGGAACGATCGACGTTCTTGCAGAGTGTGTCAAGGCGCCCTTGGGTGACTTCGACGTCTCCGAAGTTCGAGTTGGCGCAGTCGTTGTTCTGCTGGCCTTCCTGCGCGGTGTTCTGCTGGTTCAGGTTTCCGACGGACGAGCCGCCCTCGACACGGGCGCCACCGCGCTTGGTGACCGTGTGGTCGTTGCGGGAGGCGTCCTTGTTGAGACAGGCGGTGCTCTCCCTGCTCCCGTCGAGCGGGAGGAACGTGTTGTCGGTGTTGTCGCAGTTGTTGTTCTGCCCGCCCTCCTGCGCGGTGGTCTGCTGGTTGGCGATGAGGCCTGCACCCGAGGATCCGCCCTCGGCACGGGCGCCGCCGTTCCTGGTGAGGGTGTACCTGTTGCGGGAGACGTCCTTGTTCACGCAGGTGTCGCTGAGCGCTCCGCCGGTGACCTCGATGTCACCCAAGTTGGAGTTGTCACAATTGTTGTTCTGCCCACCCTCCTGGGCGGTGGTCTGCTCGTTCAGATTGCTTCCGCCGGACCCGCCTCGGGCGGTGGAGCCGCCGTTCCGGGTGAGGGTGTGACTGCTGTCGGAGGCGTTCTTGTTGGCGCAGGCACCCCTGGCGTCACCTCCCCTCACGACCAGCGTCGCGTTGTTGGAGTTGCCGCAGTTGTTGTTCTGCCGGCCCTCCTGCGCGGTGTTCTGCTGGTTCACGAGGCCGCTGGAGCCTGCCTCGGCGCGCGCACCGCGGCCCTCGGACGCGGTGTACCTGTTCCGGGAGCCGTCCCTGTTCGAGCACGTCTCGCTCGCCGTGCCCCCGGTCAGCGTGATGTCGGTGTAGTTGGCTTGGCCGCAGTTGTTGTTCTGCCTGCCCTTCTGCGCGAGGTTCTGCTGGTTCAGGCTGCTGGAGCCGCCCTCGGCTCGGGCGCCACCGCTCCTGGAGACGATGTGGTCGTTGTACGAGGTGTCTGCCGAGGCACAGTGAACGGCGTCCCGGCCGCCGGTGAGGAGGGACCCTTCGATGGTGTCGCTGCTTTCACAGTTCTGGTTCTGACGGCCTTCCTGCGCCGCGTTCTGCTGGAACAGGTCTCCGAGGGAGGAGCCGCCGCTCACCTGGGCTCCGTCCTCCCCCGCGAACGCCACCCCGGAGACCGCCGTCGTGGACAGGCCCCCCATGGCCAGCGCTACGAGGGTCATCCCTGTGATCTTGCGAAGTCCCACTCTTCCTCCTCTGTGACAGTGCTGTGCACCAGGCGCTGTGGCAACGCCGCGGACTCGGCCGAAGACGCGGGATCGCCGGCCGATACCCCCGAACGGCCCATACGGGTCGCTCTCCTCATGGCCTGCCGGCGCGGCGGCGGCACTGCGCACGATCCCGCACACGGAGGACCGGCCGCCCCGCGGTTGCGGAGCCTGCTGCCGGAGGCGGCACTCGTGGAATTCGTGGACGTGATCAACGAGGTACATGTGCCGGAACCGGGTCTGGTCGTGGTCGACCTGCCCGACCCGCTCGCACAGCGAGGAGTCCGCATCAGCGAACTGACGCGGACTCCGGCGCGACGAGGTTCAGCGCGTTCCTGGCCGGTCAGAAGCCCTGGCTGCGGGCACAGACGGCCTTGACGGTGACCGGGAAGGTCGACTGGGTGGCGTTGCGGATGGTGCCTCTCCAGGTGGTGGAGTTGACCGGTGCGGTCTCGTAGACGTACACCCCGCTGCTGATGAAGGTGTTGGTGGTGATACCACCGCCTGTGACCAGCGTCCCGCGCGGGCAGGTGACCGTGACGGTGCAGAAGGAATCGGCCCCGCACGTCGCGGTGTTGGACACCTGCTGGTAGTGGACGGGCGGCGGCGTGGCCACCTTGTGGTGGGCGGGCACTGCCGCCAGAGCGGGGGCGGCCGTGCCCAGGGCGAGGAGAGCCGGGAGGGCCGTGAGGCCGGCGGCCCATACGCCTTTGTAGCGGGGAAGCGGATTCAAGCGGCGTCCAGCGCGCATGTCTGACCTGCTTTCTACGACTGCGCCCTACATGGAGGGAGTCATGGCGGCCCCGAGCGGGGCGCCTCCCCCATGGTGCGGTGAACCCGTCACGAACGCCTCAGACACGCCAATACCAGCCTATAAGCGCTTTCCGATGCCACCGAATCGGATGAATACGCGCGAGTCGCAACCCACCGAGTCGCGCCCCGTCCCAACCCGTCGCAGTGCCACCA
>NZ_BMVJ01000005.1:275357-278242 GCF_014650655.1 Streptomyces anandii JCM 4720 | reverse complement strand
CGAGCCGGCCCGCCCAGAGAACCGGGGCAATCGAACCGCAAGTTGAACAAAGTGCAAGTAAGCTGGTGCCATGCCTCGGGAGACGATGACCGCCGACCAGATCATCCGCGCCGCGATCGAACGACGGGCGCCGACGCATGCCATCGCACCCACGGAGTCATTCCGCCCACCGAGAGGATCCCATGCCGGCACCGTTCGCCTCCTCGACACCGTCCGCTTCCAGCGGAATGCCGGCTGAGCGGCGCTGGTACGCCGCCAACGAACTCCTGGCGTTCCTGCTCGAACTCGCCGCCCTGGCATGCCTGGGCTGGTGGGGCTCCACCACCGGTGACGACGCGGTTCTTCACATCCTGTTCGGAGCGGGCACACCTCTGGCGGCGATCGTCTTGTGGGCTCTGTTCGCCGCGCCGAGGGCGCGGCTGCGCCCTCGGCTTCCATTCGTCCTCGCCGTCAAGGCCGCGGTGCTCGGTGGCGGCGCGGCCGCCCTCTACGGGGTCGGGCATCCGATCGCCGCCGTGGCCATGGCAGTTGCAGTGGTGACGAACACGACGGCGGCGGAGGTGTTTCGCCACCGGCCGGCCGGCTCGCACACGGGCCGGGCGGCCGCCTCCGGCCCACCGGCTTCCGACCTTTGATCCGCTCACGCAGTTGTGGCCCGGAGACACCTACCGACGAGCGCCGACGCCGCCTCTTCGCCACACGGTCTTCGGCTACTGCTCGCCGCCCTGGGTCCGCAGCTGCTCATTGATGCGCTGAGCTTCTTCGAGTTGGTCCTCAAGAGTGATGATGCGGCAGGCGGCCTCTACGGGGGTGCCGTCGTCGACGAGTTCGCGGGCACGGGCGGCGATGCGCAACTGGTAGCGGGAATACCGGCGGTGGCCGCCTTCGGAACGCAAGGGGCTGATCAGGCGGCGTTCGCCCAGGGAGCGGAGGAAGGCTGGGGTGGTGCCGAGCATCTCGGCGGCCCGGCCCATCGTGTAGGCGGGGTAGTCGTCGTCATCGAGAGGCGTCACGGGGCGGGTACTGCGAGGGGGCATAGACCTCTTCTTCCAAGGGACACGTCGGGGGGCCCGAGTGCCACGCCGGCACCCGGGCCCCGAGCTTTCAACACCATCTACCGGCACATGGTGCCGGCCTTCTTCGTCCGCAGACTCCGCCCGGTACGGCGGGGTTGCGGAGATAGCGGATGCGTGACCGGGGACCACCTTCCAATCCGGGGCCTGCGTTACCCGGGCGTACTCCTGCCTGCCCGGGCGATCCTGATGGCGTTCTGCTCCTCACCTTCGGTGATACGGGGTTGCACTGCTGGATACGGTACTGCTCACGGCCCCGAGGGCCGTTTCGTGCTTGACCTGCATGCGCGGCAGTTCGTGTCTGCCGCGCCCTCTTCGACTTCTGGGTACATGAAGAAACTACCTCGCCACTGCATTAATGTCTACGCTCACCACGACAGATTTTCGGTGGCGGAGATGCATGGCCTTCTGTAGTGCTCCACGTACCGGTCGGCAGAGACGGGGCGGTGTCCGGCAAGGGTCGCGTTCAGGTGACGGTCTCGGTGCCAGTGACGCTGGAGGGGCTGAAGCGCGTGTCGCCGCTGTAGGTGACGCCGATGGTGTGCACGGCCTTGCTCAGGCGGGTGTATCCGACTGAGGCGGTCCCCGACACCAGCGGCACGGTCTGGGCCTTCTCACCGCTGACTGCCACGGTCACCGTTCCCGTAGGCGTCCCGGCCCCCGGCAAGACGGGGGCGACGGTCACCGTCACGGTCACCGGTTGGGTGTGGGTGGCCGGATTCGGCGAGGCCGAGACGGCGGTGCTCGTGGCGGCCGGGAGCACGGTCTGAGTACGCGCCGCGGTCGACGGCGTGTACCCGGTGTCCCCGTTGTACGCGGCGGTGACCCCGTACGGACTGCCCGACACGGAGACGTAGGCGTGGGTGGCCGCCGCCGTGCCGGAGAACACGGGGGCGGTGACGGCGGGCGTGCCGTCGCCGAAGCTGAAGGTGACCGTGCCGGTCGGGGTGCCTGCTCCGGGGGCGACGGCTGCGACGGTGGCGGTGAAGGTGACCGGCTGGCCCGTCACCGACGGGTTGGCGTCGGCGCTCACAGCGACGGTCGTGGCGGTCTGGCCGACCGTTTGGGCGGTGGTCGCGCTGGATGCGGCGAAGTCGGGGTTTCCGCTGTACGCCGCGCTGACGACGAACGGACTGCCTGCCCTGGAGGCGTAGGCGTGGGTGGCACTGGCGGTGCCGCCACTGAGTGACGCGGTCAGGACGGCACCGTCGCCGAAGTCGAACACGACGGTGCCGGTCGGTGTCCCGGCCCCTGGTGGGACGGCGGCCACTGTCGCGGTGGCCGTGACGGTCTGGCCGGTCCGCGAGGGATTGGGTGAGGTGGCGACCGCGGTCTTGGTGACAGCCGCGGTCACCGTGTGCGTGCCGCTCGCCGACGAAGGCTTCGTGTTGCTGTCGCCGTTGTAGGCGGCGGTGACGGTGTAGGGGCTGCCCGCCGCCGAGGTCCAGGTGTGCACGGTCGTGGCCGTACCCGAGGCGACGGGGACAGTCACCGACGGACTGCCGTCACCGAACGCGAACGTGACCGTGCCCGTCGGTGTCCCAGCTCCCGGCGCGACAACGCCGACCGTGGCGGTGACGGTCACCGGCTGACCGGGCACCGAGGGTTTCGGTGACGAGGCAGCCGTGGTGGTGGTCGCCGCCCGGCTGATCGTCGCGGTCGCCGTGCCACTGGATCCGGTGAAGGCGGCTTCACCGTTGTAGGTGGCGGTGACGGTGTAGGGGCTGCCCGCCGCGGAGGTCCAGGTGTGCACGGTCGTGGCCGTACCCGAGGCGACGGGGACAGTCACCGACGGACTGCCGTCACCGAACA
>NZ_BMVJ01000005.1:269044-275322 GCF_014650655.1 Streptomyces anandii JCM 4720 | reverse complement strand
CGTGACCGTGCCCGTCGGTGTCCCAGCTCCCGGCGCGACAACGCCGACCGTGGCGGTGACGGTCACCGGCTGACCGGACACCGAGGAACCACTGCCGACGGTGACGCTGGTCGTGGTCGTGGCGGGCTCGACTGTCTGCGTCGTGTCGGCGCTGGACGAGCTGAAGTCGGCGTCGCCGCTGTAGAGGGCGAGGACGTCGAAGGGGCTGCCGCCGGCCGTGGCGTAGGCGTGTGTGGTGGTGGCGGTGCCGTCGGCGCCGAGCGGGACGGTGGCGGAGGTGCCGTCACGGAAGAAGAACGCGACCGTGCCGGTGGGACCGCCGGCCGCCGGAGGAACCGGCACCACACTGGCCGTGAACGTCACACTCTGGCCCACACTCGACGGGTTCGGACTGGAGACCAGGGTGGTGACGGTGCCGGAGATGTCGGCCGAGACGGCGTGCACGTCCACCACCGACTCCGACGGCTGGAAGTCGGCGTCGCCGTTGTAGGTGGCGGTGATTGCGTACGGACTGCCCCCGGTCGCGGTGAAGCCGTGGTCGACAGTGGCCAGGTGGTTCACCACCGGCGCGGTGACCGGCGCACTGCCGTCGCCGAAGTCGAACGTCACGGTCCCGGTGGGACTTCCGGCGCCGGGCGGGTCGGCCGCGACCCGGGCGACACACGTCACCGCCTGCCCCACCGCCGACGGCTCCGGAGTCGACATCAGCGACGTCGTCGTAACCGCCCTCCCCACGGCGTGGAACGTGGACCGTGACGAGGGGGCGAAGTCGAAGTCGCCGTCGTACGCGGCGGTGACGGTGTACGGACTGCCCGAGGCGGACGCGTAGGTGTGGGTGGTGGTCGCGGTGCCGTCCGTGAGCGGAACCGAGACGGGGACGGTGCCGTCGCCGAAGTCGAACGTCACCGTGCCCGTGGGGGCTCCGAGCCCGGTCACGTCAGGGGTGACGGTGGCGGTGAAGGTCACCTCCTGGCCGGTCACCGAGGTGTCCGGGGAGGAGGACACCGTCACCGACGTGGGAACGATGTAGACGTAGGCACCACTCGAGGTGGCGCTGCCCCCCGGCGTCGTCACGGTGACATCGGCGGCGCCCGCCACTCCGGGGGGGACCAGCGCGACGATCAGCGTGTCGGAGTTCGCCCGGAACGAGGAGACGGGGACGCCCGCGATGGTGACGGCGGTGACGCCGCCGAGCCCGGACCCGGTGATGATGACGGGAACGCCTCCGGCCGTCCCCCGGTCGAGGGGAAGACGCCCGTGATGACCGGATCGGCCGTGTACGTGTAGGACACGGCATTGCTCACCCCGCCTGCCGTGGTGACGGCGACCGGAACGGTGCCGGGGGCGGAGGCCGGGGGTGCCACCACGGTGAGCCGCTGGTTGGCCACCTCGGTCGGGACGGCAGGTGCCGAGCCGAACCGCACGGACTGGGCCGTGCCCAGATTGCTCCCCGTCAGAACGACGACGCTGCCCCCGCCGACCGGCCCGGACGCCGGCTGCAGCGACTTCAGTCCGGGAACTGGCTGGTAGAAGAACCATCCGAGCGTCCCGGTACCTCCCGGTGTGGTCACGGTGACCGGCACGCTTCCCGATCCCGCCGGGGACACCGCGATGATCGTGGTGTCGTTCGGCACCGTGAAGCTCCACGCCTCGTGCGAGCCGAAGCGGACGCTCGTGGCCCCGCTCAAGTGGTGTCCGGTGATGGTCACGCGGGTCCCGCCGCTCATGGGCCCCTGGTCGGGCGAGACGGCGGTCGGCTGGTCCAGGGGCGCGGTGGGCGCCGGGGAGGGACCGCTCGAAGCGCTGAGGAACGAGTTTTCGACGGCACGGGTGCTGGGCATGGCGAATCACCTAGGCTCGTGGACTGACTGCATCGCCGGCGCGCGTGGCGCGCTCGTGAGCGCCGTTCCACCGGAGGAGAGGGTCGGCCGTACCGCCGCGCTCGGTCCGAGACCGGGGGCGGGCAACAGCAGGCCGCCATCTCGCCGGAGAGGATGGGCGGCCTGCCGGTTTCGACGCTTACGTCTCCTTCATCTCCCGCTCAATGGACCGTCAGACAAGAAGTCACCCGAAAGGACGGCGCTCGAGCGCCCGTGACCAGCCGGAAGTGCCACGGAACGCGCCCCCGTGCATCGCGGGCTCCCGAGCCGACCGGACACGGCCGGACGATCAGGCCGTATGGGCTTCAGCGAGTCTCCCGCTCTTGTCCGGCGCAGTTGGCGTCCAGCCACTGAATGATGGCCGAAGCGACGTGGACGCCCTCGTCCTCGAGCATCATGCTGTGGCCGACCTCGGGCACGAGCAGGGGGCGCACACCGTAGAGCTCGGCGATTCGACGGGCATCGTGCACCGGCGTGCGGTCCTCCTGCGGTCCGACCACCAGGACGGGGCAACGGACTGCCCTCGTGTCGACGTGGACGCTTCCATCGCTGTACGCGTTGACGACAGAGGGGGGCTCCGGGCTCACCCGCGTCATCACCGCGTCCATGGCGGTCTCGGAAATCCGGCGGAACCACCGTTCGCGAATCAGGTCCCGGCTGAAGACGACGGGCTCATCCGGCGGAAAGGACGTCGTCCGCATCGCGCCGAGCTGGCCCGGGCCCACGGACGACACCAGCACCAGCGCTTCAGGTGCCGTCCGCTCGGCCACGAGTTGCGTGAGCAGTCCACCCATGCTGTGCCCGAGGAGTGCGGCCCGCGGGGCCAGGCGGTCCACCACGCGCAGCACGTCGTGCACGTAGTCCATGACGGTCAGGGACAGAAACTCCTGTTCCGGCAGGACACGGGAGCCGGTGTGGTTCGGCAGCGACAAGGCCAGGCAGGTCCAGCCCGAGTACGTGAAGGGCGGGATCCAGCGCTCGAAGACCCACCAGCCCTGCTGAGCGCCATGAACCATGACGAGGTGTCCCCGCTGCGGGACGCGCGTGTCACGCGCCTCGCGCACCAGCATGCCGTCGACCTGGTGGTCGGCCCACTGCGGCCCGCGTGTCATCGGTCGGTACACCTGTCGGACGCCGGGAACGCGGGCGCACCGGGAGCCGGTGCGGACGGGATCGCGGGTCCGCACGCGGTCGGAGCGGATCTCGCGGCACTGCCGGGGGTGGAACCGGCCGTGCCGGTGGGGCTGCCGCGGTGGGCCGCCCGAGGCGCACCTCCACGACCGTGAACACCGAACGGCATGCGCCGGCCGCCTTCCTTCTCACCGGTCGGCGCCTCGAGCACCGCCGCTCGCGCGACGGACGGGAGCCGGACCGGACGGGACCCGGGGAGGAGTCCGGAGATCCCCGGCTACCCGGACACGTGTCTCCTCACATGGTGGGCCCGTACGGCTCGTTGACCGGGGTGAGAGGGCCGACGGTGGGCGTGTCGCCCGACCGGTCCCGAGTGGCCGGCCCGCCGGGCATCCCGGTGGCACGACGATGCCGTGCACGCGGATGCGTGTCAGAAGGCGAAGACGGAAGCCCCTTGCACATCCTTGACGCAGGCATTGCCGAACGTGTGCGCGTAGTCCACGCGCTTGCCGCGCCACACGCCCTGGGCCGTGACGACGACCGGCTGGTACTCCTTCGTGCAATGGCGAGCACCGCCCCCTTCGTCGGCGAGGGTCGCGAGGCGGGCGAAGTCCCCGCCCACTCGCGCCAGTTCCCCGCAGGCCGTCCCGGCGTCCGGGTGAGTCCCCGACGCGGTGGGCGCACAGTTCAACGTCACCGCGCGCTCCGGCACGGTGCCGGCGGCGTCCTCGCCGTGGCCCACGCTCAGTACGAGGGCGGAGGGGGCGTACAGCGAAGCGGGAGCGCTGTGGGCGGGAACGCTCAGCGGACCGGCCACAGCCGTGGCCAGGAGAGCGCCTGTCATGGCCCAACGTGCCATGGGTCGCATGTTGTGTCTCCTTCCGTCGCTTGTCGACTGCGTCGGAGTACCCCTGTCACCGCCCACACCTCGAACGACAGGTCGAAAATGGCTGTCAGGCCCACGATCCGGACTAATTGCACATTGGATCAGTGACTGGATCAGGTCCTTCGCCCGTCACGAGGGGCAGGTGGACGCCGCGTCCGCAGTCCACGGGTCGAGGGCGTGGCCGAACCACCCCGGTCCGAAACTGGCGCGAACGGGAGGCTCACGGTTCCCGTGACGGTGCGCCGCCGGTCCGGCGCCGACCGCCCGCCACCGTTCAACAGCGGGGCGCCGGGCGCCCGTCGGGGCACCCGGCGCCTCCGTCGGACGGTCAGTCCTCCTGGCTTCCGATGTTCACGGAGCGGTCCACGGCGAGGCACTGACTGTCGGTGCGGCTGCCCGTGGCGGTGATGGTCAGGTCGTTGCTGTTGCCGCAGGCGTTGTTCTGCCGGCCCTCCTGGGCGATGTTCTGCTGGAACAGATCACCCAGGGCGCTGCCGCCCTCGACACGGGCGCCGCCACCGGCGGTCGTGGTCCCCCGGTTCACCGACCGGTCCACGGTCACACAGCGCGCGCTCTGGCGCCCGTCGGTGATGTTCGCGTCCAGGTGGTTGTGGTTGTCGCAGGCGTTGTTCTGCCGGCCCTCCTGAGCGATGTTCTGCTGGTACAGGCTGCCGGCGGAGGAGCCGCCCTTGACGCGGGCACCGCCGCCGATCTCCTTGGTCTCCTCGTTGTCGGAGCCGTCCACCGTCTTGCAGCGGGTCTGCGCCCTGCTCCCCGTCAGCGAGATCTCGGGAGCGTTCAGGTTGGCGCACGCGTTGTTCTGCCGGCCCTCCTGTGCGAAGTTCTGCTGGTCGAGTTCCGAGGCCGCCGAGCCGCCTTCGGCGTGGGCGCCGCCACCCTTGACCAGGACCTTCTTGTTGCGGGACCGGTCGCTGTTGTAGCAGGAGGCCTCAGCCCTGCTGTCCGTCAGGGACGGAGGCCCCGCGAGCGGATGATTGAGGTTGGCGCAGGCGTTGTTCTGCCGGCCCTCCTGGGCCACGCTCTGCTGCCAGACGTCGCCATCCGCTCCGGCACCACCCTTGGCATGGGCGCCACCGCCCTTGACCAGGACGTCCTCGTTGGAGGAGCCGTCCCCGTTGCCGCACCCGCTGCCTGTCCGACCGTTGGTCACGGAGGGCCACCAGTAGGTGGCCGAGCCGCAGACGTTGTTCTGCCGGCCCTCCTGCGCGGTGTCCTGCTCCTGGTAGAGGCCCGAGCCGCCCTGGGCGTGAGCGCCGGCGCCCTTGACCAGGACACGCTTGTTTCCGGAGTGGTCGGTGTTGCCGCACCACCAGGCCTCGCGTCCGCCGGACAAGGTCAGATCGGCGTCGACGCCGTCGGCGCAGGCGTTGTTCTGCCGTCCGTCCTGCGCGAGTGTCTGCTGGTAGAGGCTGCCGGTGCTGGTCCCGCCGTCGCTCCGGGCGCCGCCGCTCCTGACCAGCGTCTCCTCATTGCCGGAACGGTCCTTGTTGACACACCAGGTGTTCAGATCGCCGTCGCTCACGGAAGCGGAGACGTCGACGACGTTGGCGCAGGCGTTGTTCTGCCGGCCCTCCTGGGCCACGTTCTGCTGCTCCACGTAGCCGTCGGAGCCGCCGAGGGCCCGGGCGCCCCTGGACTTCACACCGGCGTGCTTGCTGGAGGAGGCGTCCGTGTTCACGCACCCGGCCGTCAGCCTCCCCGGGTCCAGTGAGGGGCTCGAGATATCCGACAGGTTGCAGACGTTGTTCTGCCGGCCCTCCTGGGCCACGTTGTGCTGGTAGGCGTAGCTGTCGCCGGACCCGCCTCGCGCCAGGGCGCCGCCGCTCGCCACGAACGTGTCCTCGTTGCGGGAACGGTCGCCGTTGACACAGTCGGTGGTCAACGCGCCGTCGGTCACATCGAGACCGAGGTCGACGCTGTCGTCGCAGGCGTTGTTCTGCCGGCCCCGCTGAGCCACGTTCTGCTGGTACAGGTCGAACGTCGAGGAACCGCCCTCGGCCCGCGCGCCGCTGTAGCGCACGCGGGCGAACTTGTTGAAGGACCCGTCGCCGTTCACACACCGCCCCGTGAGCCGGCCGGGCGCGAGGGTGATGTCGCTGTAGTCCCCCTCGTCGCAGGCACTGTTCTGCCTGCCTTCCTGAGCGATGTTCTGCTGGTACAGGTCTCCTCCCGAGGAGCCACCCGTGGCGGTGGCGCCGTGGGGGCCGTCCGCGAAGGCGGCTCCGGTACCGAGCGAGACGAAACTGCCCATAGCCATGGCCACCGCCGTGGCCGCTGAAAGCCTGCGCACTTCACTGCCTTTCCAATGCCTCGACCTGTGAGTCATCCGCTCAACGAGGCCCGGAAACCAATGTCACGTA
>NZ_BMVJ01000005.1:268306-269011 GCF_014650655.1 Streptomyces anandii JCM 4720 | reverse complement strand
CGCAGTCCAGATCAGCCCGAATGGCCCAGTCACCGCCGTTCAGCGCCGCAGGAGAAGCCCCTTCCTGCCGGCCCTGTCCCGGCCGGAACGGGTCGCAGGGGTACCGCGCCCCCACCGGCCGGGCAGGTGAGCCGGGCGGTCAGCCGGTGCAGCCGGGGATGGTTCCGGCCGGTGCGCAGTTGTCCGGCTGGTTGGCCATGACGGCGGTACCGATCAGCGTGACCGAGCCGCCCGCGCGGAGGATCCCGCCGCCCGGAGCCGTCGCCTTGTTGCCGGTGACCCTGCTCCTGGTCAGGCGGGTGTCGCCCGCGTAGTTGTACAGGCCGCCGCCGCCACCGGCGGAGGCGCTGTTGTCTCGCACGGCTGTGCCGTTCAGCCGCACCGTGGCGCCGAAGTTGGCGATGCCCCCGCCGTTGGAGTGGGCCGTGTTGTTCGCGATCTCACCCCCGTCGACAGTCAGGGTTCCGGCTCCCGCGTAGATCCCGCCGCCTTCGAAGTTGTCAGTCGTGTTACCCCGGACGACGGCAGCGTCCAGGTCCGTGTTGCCGAAGGTGGCCAGGCCTCCCCCCGTGGAGGCGGCGCTGTTGCCGGTGAGGGAGCTTCTGTTGAGGACCAGTCGGGCGGACGGCGAGACGTGGATGCCGCCTCCGTCGGAGGCCGTGTTGCCCGACACGGAGGAGGTCGTCAGTTGCGCCGTGCCACCGG
>NZ_BMVJ01000005.1:257353-268279 GCF_014650655.1 Streptomyces anandii JCM 4720 | reverse complement strand
CCACCTCGACACCGCCGCCCACACCGGTGGCGGTGTTGGCGGTGACCCGGCTGTCGACCAGGACGAGCCGTCCGGCGGTCAGGATTCCGCCGCCCGTGGTGGCGGAACCCGAGGTGGCACTTCCGCCCGAGACGCTCGTTCGGTTGAGGGTGAGGGTCCCCTGGGAAGCGACTTCGACGATGCGAAACGCCGTGGTCGCGGTGCGCACGATGCTGGCGCCCGAGCCGCTGATGACCAGGTTACCGGTGATGACGGGCAGTCCGTCCGCTCCGCCCGGCTCGGCCGGCGCCGTGAGCCGGTAGGTGCACCCGGCGGACAGGGTGATCGATCCGTAGCCGCGGTTGTTGCCCGCGACGATCTGCCGGATCAGCTCACCGACGTCCCCGCAGGGCACGACCGGCCCCTGCGGTACCGGAGTGTTCTGGGCGAGGGCCGGCGTGGTGACGGCCGACAAGGATGCGCTCATCAGTGCGGCCACGACCAGGCCTCGAATATGCACGGTCAACTCGGTCTCTCCCTAGGTTGGTTGTGGCAAGGACCCGTCGTGTGACCGGATGCCCTTCACCGCTTGCTTCCCGGGCGAACAGCACGCACCGAGGGTCGGAGGCCGGCTTCGGCCGGTGGCGTGCCGCGCACGGCAGTCCCACTGTGATCAGGGACGTCGCGGGTGTGCATGCAGTGAAGTCCGGACGGGTGAAGAGACCGACCTGCCGCTGCTCTTCGGAAGGCGGCAAACCGCCGCACACTACCGGATCGGCCCGACGGTGGCGGGCGTTCACGGTCTCTTCGCGGGATTCGCCAGGCGTCTTCAGGCGAGCCGGGTGCCGACGTCACCTCGGCCCGCACCCGGTGGGGACGCTTTCCCGACTCTCCCTCGAGCCGAACCACCGACCGCCGACTTTACTCCTTTCAGGTGATGGATGCCGACCGGCTCTTGTCACTCTTGTGGAGTCATGGGTCACTGAGAGTGTGAACCGGCGGGCTGCCCATCCCGTGTCGGGGGAACGTCGATACGGGCAGCGCTTTGCCGGTTTTTTCCATGCCCTCGGGAGAGGGCACAGGGCCTCTCGGCCAGGTGCGGCCTGCCCGCGGGCGCCGGCTCGCCTCGACGCTCGCCCTCACTGCCCCGGAACACCTCTGCCGGTTCCTCGCCATCCCATCGTCCAACGAGGAGCACCTGATGCCTATCACCCCCAACCAGGGTTCCACCGGCGGCGGAACGCTGGTGACCATCAACGGATCGAACCTGGACAACACGACCTCGGTGAAGTTCGGCACCAAGTCCGCGACCAACGTCACCCAGGTCTCCGCCACCCAGGTCACCGCCGTCTCGCCGTCCGGCACCGGCACGGTCGGCGTCACCGTCACCACCCCGGGCGGAACCAGCAACCCGGTGCCGTTCTTCTACGTCGGCGCCCCCTTCAAGTCCAGCCTGGGCACGACCTCGGGCCCGCTGGCCGGCGGCAACTCCATCACCCTCTCGGGCACCGGCCTGTCCACCGCCACGAGCGTCTCCTTCGGCGGGGTGACCGCCACTCCCACCGTGGTCAACGACAACCAGCTCACCGTCACCGTCCCGGCCGGCACCGTGGCGGGACCGGTGGGCGTCAGCGTCACCACCGCGGGCGGCACCAACAACGGCCTGAGCTACACCTACATCGACGATCCGACCATCGGCACCATCACACCGACCTCCGGGCCGACCTCCGGCGGCACCGCGGTGACCATCACCGGCACCAACCTCGACTCCACCGACTCCGTCACCTTCGGTGGCACCGCCGCACCGTTCTCGGTGATCAACGCCACCACCCTCTCCGCGGTCACCCCGCCGGGTACCGCCGGTCCGGCAGACGTGGTGGTCACCAACCCGGCCGCGTCCGACACCGCGCTCGGCGCGTTCACCTACGTCGCCGGCCCCGGTATCTGACCCGACCCGCCGCTCGCGTACCGCGTGGGCGCCCTGAAACCCGTCCGGGCGGCGGCCCCCCTCCGCCCGGACGGCCCCCACCACCCGTGCACGCGCTCATGTGAAGCGAAGGAGCAAGTCCTTGGCCGCCCCCGTCGTCTCATCCGTCAGTCCCAGCCAGGGACCGGCATCCGGCGGTACCACCGTCACCGTGACCGGCACCGGTTTCACCGGCGCGACAACCGTGAGGTTCGGCTCGAAGGTCGCCACCTTCACGGTCAACAGCAGCACGCAGATCACGGCGGTGGCCCCTGCCGGTACCGGCACGGTGACGGTGACCGTCACGACCAGTCTGGGCACCAGCACACAGCAGGTCACCTACACCTACGTGACCGCGTCGGTTCCCTCCCTCACGGGTCTTTCACCAGCACAGGGGCCGGTCTCCGGAGGCACCGCCGTCACACTGACAGGAGCGAACCTGTCCGGAGCCACAGCGGTGCGTTTCGACAGCACCCCCGCCGCCTCGTACACCATCGACTCCGCCACCCAGATCACCGCGGTCACCCCGGCCCACGCCGCCGGCACCACGGCCGTCACGGTCACCACCCCCGGCGGGACGAGCAACCCGCTCTCCTTCACTTTTGTCGCGTCGCCCTCGGTGACCGGCCTGACGCCGCTGCAGGGGCCGGTCTCCGGAGGCACCACGGTGACAGTGACCGGCACGGGGTTCACCGGCGCGACGGCGGTGGGCTTCGACGGGATCCCGGCAGCCTCCTTCACCGTCGACTCCGCGACCCAGATCACCGCGGTCACCCCGGCCCACGCCGCCGGCGCGGCTGCCGTCACGGTCACCACCCCCGGTGGCACCAGCAACTCCGACGACCCCCAGGCCCGCTTCTTCTACGTCGCCGTACCCGCGCTCACCGCTCTGACGCCGTCCTCCGGACCGACGACGGGTGGCACGACGGTGACCTTGAACGGCAACGACCTGCTGGGCGCGTCCGCGGTCCGCTTCGGCGGTACGGCGGCCTCCTCGTTCACCGTCGACTCCGCCACCCAGATCACCGCGGTCACCCCGGCCCACGCCGCCGGCACCGCGGCCGTCACCGTCACCACCCCGGGCGGCACCAGCAACTCCCTGGCCTACGCCTACGTCGCCACCCCCGTCCTCACCTCGCTCACCCCCGCCCAGGGCCCGGCCCAGAGCGCCACGATCGTCACCCTCACCGGCAGCAACCTCGGCACCGCCACCGGCGTCCTGTTCGATTCCGCGCCCTCCCCGTTCACCGTCTTCTCACCGAGTCAGCTCACCGCCACGGCCCCCGCCGGCAGCGCGGGAGCGGTGACCGTCAAAGTCACCACACCCGCGGGTTCGAGCAACTCACTCACGTACACCCGCGTCGCGGCCCCCAGCATCTGACCGTCATGACCTGGACGTGCTCACTGTCCATGTCCGAAGAGGCGTTCGGTTCAGCTCCGGTGCCACGCCGCCCGGTGCCCGTGACACTTGTCATGCGCAACGCCGGACGAGCGGCACTGGAGCATGAAGTGGGGTCGTACGTAAGGTACTTGTCATGACGAAGAGCAACGGGGAAAACCCGCAGAAGACCCAGGTGAAGGTGAGCCTGATGGGTGGACACCGCCTGGACGGAGCCACGCTGTACGAGCGGACCGTCACCGCCTCTCTCATCGGCGGCGCCGACGTCGATCTGACGGCGGTCGACATACCCGACGGTGCCGAACTGCGTATCACCAAGCTGAGCCTGATCGGAGGCGTGCGGCTCAGGGTGCGCCGTGACGTCCGGGTCGAGGTCCACGGACTGCGACTGGGCGGCGTGAGGGACGACGGTCCCGACGAGCCGGGTGGCCCGACGGTCCGTGTCGATGCCTGGGGCCTGATCGGTGGCGTCAGCGTAGTGCGCGTGTGAACTCACCCGCCAGGCACGGCATGTGCGAGTTCGACGGCATCCTTTCGCCGCACCGTCTCACCGCTCCGGCGAGACTGGACCGCTCGTCAGGGCCGACGTGGACCGTAGGTGTTGAGGAACAGCACGGGGCCTGGGTCCAGACGGCCGTCATCCGCCAAAGCGATCAACGCGGCCAGCGCTTTGGCGGTGTAGACCGGTTCCAGTTGCAGCGACGCGGTAGTCGCAGCCAAGGACAGGGCCCGCTCGCACTCAGCGGTGGGGTGACCGTAGCCGGGCCCCAGCCAGTCCCTGACCATGGTGACGTCCTCGGGGACAAGTGCGGCGGACGGGAAGTCCGCGCCTCGCTTGCGCAGCAGGCTCTCCGCCCTGCCTGCCAGCGCGACGATGACGGGAGCGTCGAGGCGCAGGGTGTCGTTGACGACCACGCCCACCACCCTTGTGCGCAACCCGGCCAGCCTCAGGCCGAGCAGCAGCCCGGCCGCGGTGCCACCGGAGCCGACCGCGGTGACCACATGAGAGGGCTCGGGCATCTCGCCCGACGCGACCTGGCCGGCCAGTTCCAGGGCTGCTTCGACATAGCCGAGGGTTCCGACAGCGGTGGACCCGCCCGCGGGCAGGACGTAGGGGAGCCCACGAACGGTCATATGCCGCAGTAAGAGCCAGGGGACGGCGGCGATGGTCCGCCGCTTGGTGCGGGTGCGGTGCAACGCTGCTCCCGAGCGGCGCAGCCGTACCAGTTGCGCCCGTACGTGCTCGTCCATCGGCTGGTCGATGAGGGCGACAGCGGTGGACAGCCCCTGCTCCCGGCCGTAGAGAGCGGCGGCCAGACCCCAGTTGGTGCCGAGCCCGCCCACGGTGAGGACAGTGCGCGCCCCGCGCCGGCGCACGTCCGGCAGGATCCACTCCAGCTTGCGGATCTTGTTGCCGCCCCAGCCGCCCGCTCCGTAACCGCTCTCGTCCTTGCACCAGAGCGGGACGGAGCAAGTCAGCCCTGTCAGCTCCCGGACCGGCGTCGGCGCCTGACCGAGCCTCAGGTGGGGCAGCGCATCGCTCAACGGGGCGAAGCGCTGGTGCAGAAGCGGACGGCTCATGGTGACCGGCCTTTCAACGCGACGTCGCGGTCCGGCCGTCGGCCCGCCGCGCCGACGGCGCGGAGGAGTACGCGCTTCAACCGACGGCCGAATGGGAAGCATCACCCCGGGACGAATGCTCGGCCCGTACCCCCACTGTACGGGCCGAGCACCGTGGAGCGGGCTGCTGCCAGGTGATCTCCCCAGGCCACGGGGCAGGCAGCTCGCTCTTGCGTCGAAGTGTCCGTGCCTGATGGGCTCGGACCTTCGGGACGCGGGCCGGCGGACAGAGTCCGCCTGTACCCGGACCCTGCTCCGTGCGGGTGCTGGGTCCAGGCGCAGTCTGTCGTGAGCAAGCCAATACATCCATCGGCTTCGCATCGTTTCGGACGCGCTTGCGCTGAAATCGCGCTTCGAGGACAGGTGTGCAGGTCATGGTGGGCTTGAAGATTCGGTGAAGAAGTGTGTGCGTCACTCGAAACTGTGAATCGATCTAATCTCCACCTCCCCACCCCGTACCCGCCGGGACGAAGATGGCCGGAACAGGCAAGTCCGGACACACGGCAAGTGTCGTCCGTCACACTCGGGCCCCAGGTTTCCTGGTGGCGCTCGGCGGCCCGCCGATGAGCGGGCCCGGAACGTGATCAAGCGGTGCCGTGGCGGGCTCGATCAGTTCCGGGCCGGCTTGATCGTCCGTCAGAAATGCCTAGCGCACGACATGGACCGTCACCGGTGCGGAGACGCGGTCCGTCCTGGGGTGCTGGTGGTGCTCGTCGGTCGCGTACAGCACTGAACGGAACTGCAGTTGGCCCGGGTGCGTGACCTTGACCTTCGCGCGCGCGTCGCCGTCGAAGCTCTTCGCGACGGCGTGCCAGTGGCCCCAGTGGCCGGGTTTGCCGGACCGTTCCTGTATGACGAGAATCGTGTTCCACTCGGCGTCGTCGTCGCCCTGGCCGTGCACCTTCACCACGTGGCCGACATGCGCGGTGTGGGGGGTGGCCTGGATCGAGATGTCGCCCTTCGCGAACGCCGGGGACACGGCCAGCGCCGCCGAGGCCACACCCAGCGCACCGACCACCGCGAGCCGCTTCATACCACGCTTCATGCGCGGATCTCCTTGGGTTTCTTCGTTCCCTTTACACCAACTAAGGTTCCAAATCCCCTAATTGGTGCTCTTTCCTCGAAGAAGAGCGGTTGGCGCAGCAAAGCGTTGGCCCCCGATTGTCACTACCTCGTAACTGGCTCCGCGCGGACCGCCCGCCGCGCATCCGGCTGCCCCGCGACTTATCCTCGTGTGGTGGGCACGGACGGGCACGGCGACGGCGAGCGTCTGCACTGCCTGGTCACCGGCGCCTCCGGGTACGTCGGGGGCCGGCTGGTGCCGGAGCTGCTGCGGGCGGGCCACCGGGTCCGGTGCCTGGCCCGCTCCCCCGGCAAGCTCCGTGACCATCCCTGGGCCCCGGACGTCGAGACCGCCCGGGGCGATGTCACGGACGCTGCCTCCGTCGCCTCCGCCATGCGCGGCATCGACGTCGCCTACTACCTGGTGCACGCCCTCGGATCCGGCTCCGGGTTCGAGGACACCGACCGCCGTTCGGCCCGCGTCTTCGCCGAGCAGGCGCACGCGGCCGGTGTGCGGCGGATCGTCTACCTGGGCGGCCTCACCCCGCAGGGCATCGCGGAACGGGAACTGTCCCCGCATCTGAGGTCGCGCGCCGAGGTGGGGCGGATCTTCCTCCAGGGACCCGTACCGGCCACGGTACTGCGGGCAGCCGTCGTCATCGGCTCGGGATCGGCGTCGTTCGAGATGCTCCGCTACCTCACCGAGCGGCTGCCGGTCATGGTCACCCCGAGCTGGGTGCGCACCCGTACGCAGCCCATCGGGATCCGTGACGTGCTGCGCTACCTCGTCGGCTCGGCCACCATGCCGGCGGATGTCGACCGGGCGTTCGACATCGGCGGCCCCGACGTCCTCACGTACCGCGAGATGATGCGCCGCTACGCGGAGGTCGCCGGGTTGCGGCGCCGGCTCATCGTGCCGGTACCGGTCCTCACTCCCCGGCTGTCCAGTTACTGGGTCGGACTCGTGACCCCGGTACCCGCCTCCCTCGCCCGGCCCCTGACCGAGTCGCTGCGCCACGAAGTCGTCTGCCACGAACACGACATCGCTCGCCACGTGCCCGACCTGCCGGGCCGGCCGATGCCCTTCGACCAGGCGCTGGCTCTGGCCCTGCAAAAGGTGCGAGAGGCCCAGGTCGCCACCCGCTGGTCGTCGGCGTCCGTGCCCGGGGCGCCCAGCGACCCGCTGCCCACCGACCCGGACTGGGCCGGGGGCAGCCTCTATCAGGACGAGCGGCAGTCGCCGGTCGACGCGTCCGAGGAGGCGCTGTGGAAGGTGATCGAGGGCATCGGCGGCGACAACGGCTGGTACTCCTTTCCGCTGGCGTGGGCCGTCCGGGGCCGGCTGGACCGGTTCGTCGGAGGGGTCGGCCTGCGCCGGGGCCGACGCGACGCCGAGCGCCTGCGCGTAGGTGATTCGCTGGACTTCTGGCGGGTGGAGGAGATGGAGCCCGGTCACCTGCTGCGCCTGCGTGCCGAAATGCGGCTGCCGGGCCTCGCCTGGCTGGAGATGCGCGTCGACACCGACGAGGCGGGGCGCACCCTGTACCGGCAGCGCGCTCTGTTCCACCCGCGCGGCCTGCTGGGGCACGCCTACTGGTGGTGCGTGTGGCCGTTCCACGCCCTCGTCTTCGGCGGCATGGCCCGCAACATCACCCGGGCCGCCATGAAAGACGGGAACAACGTTTGGTAGACACTACCCATGGATGCCGAGGGAGCCCTGCGGGAGCGGCTGGTCGATGTCGGCGTGGAGCTGGTGCTGTCCGAAGGCACCGCTTCGGTGGGCCTGCGGGAGATCGCCCGCCGGGCCGGTGTCTCCCACGGTGCGCCGCGGCGCTACTTCCCGACGCACCGGGCGCTGCTGTCGGCCGTCGCCCGCCGGGGCTTCGAGGAACTGGGCGCGCGGTCCGCCGCGGCCACGGCCGGAGCGGACGCTCCGCGCGAGAAGTTGGGGGCACTCGCCCAGGTGTACGTCGCCTACGCGCTGGAACGGCGCGGCATGTTCGAGTTGATGTTCCGGCACGACCTGCTCGACAGCGGCCACGAGAGCGCAGGCCCGGACGGGCCGCGGCTGCGGGAGGCGACCCTTCCGATGTTCGAGGACGTCGTCGAGCTCGTCGCTCGGTGCCGGGCAGAGGCGGTGGGGCCTTCGGCTGTCGTCACCGCGTCCGCCCTGTGGGCGAATCTGCACGGCGTCGCCCAGCTGTGGTCCTGGGGCAGCCTGCCCCTTGCCCTCGGCGACCCCGACGACGGCCCCGGCCGGCTCATCGAAGCGGCGCTGGACGCCCACCTCGGCCCCGTCACCGCGTGACCCCGCGGCCACTCACCCTCGAAGGGACGAGTGCGACGACGGCCGCACGGGGCAATGCTCTAGATCATGAGCGATCACCACGACGGGCCGGATGAGCGACACCAGAGACCGCCGGGCGCATCGGACCTCACCGTAGAGGCCCTCGGCTCGCTGTCGAAGGCCTTGGAGACCACCGAACGGGCCCGCGGACTCCTCTATGGCTTCCACCAGCTCACCGGTACCGCCGATTTCGAGCTCGACCGGGCGGTGAAGCTGCTGCGCGACGCGGGCCACGGCGCCTGGGCCGACCGGGTACAGCGCGAGATCCTGGGACGCAACGTCATTCCGGGCCACTGGACGTTCCAGATCATCGAGGCCTACAACTCCACGTACTACGAGCCGTTCAAGAGCCTCGAGCATGCGGCTCGCCGGGAACTGGCCGACGGCAGGGACCATCTCTACGAGGCGGAGCTCAAGGAGGTCCGCCGTACGAACGGGGCTCCCGACCACACCGCCCGCCCCGACGTCGGCCCGGGCGGGTGAGCAACGGCACTCGTGGGGCACGCGGCAGGTATGACGTTCGTGAGCACGAGCAGCGACACTCCCCCGCCCGCGGCCCCGCTCCGCTACGGCGCGGTGGCGACGGCGGTTGCCGCCGCGGCCGTGGCCGGGGCGAGGGCGACCGACCCCGACAGCGCCTGGTACCGGGCGCTGCGCACACCGGACTGGCAGCCGCCCTCCTGGGCGTTCGGCGCCGTGTGGACGCCGCTGTACGCGACGATCGCCTACGCCGGCGGCCACGCACTCGGCCGGACACGGGACCGGCGCCGACGCGGGGCACTCGTGGCCGGCCTCGCCGTGAACCTGGCACTCAACGCGGGCTGGAACTGGCTCTTCTTCGCCCGCCGCAGCCCCGCGGCCGCACTGGCCGACACCCTCCTGCTCGACCTGAGCAACGCCGACCTGCTGCGGCGGACCGCACGTGTGGACCGCACGGCGGCACTGGCGCTCGCGCCGTATGCCGCCTGGTGCTGCTTCGCGACCGCCCTGAACGCCTCGATCGTCCGCCGCAACCGCTGACCGAGGACGTCCCGGTCACGGCCGGTCCGCCGGCCGCGGCCGCGATCACTTCGCTTCCGCTCGGCCGCGGGCCCGGCGGAACCGGTCCAGGCCTTCGGCCAGGTCGACGATCGGATCGGGGTAGTGCAGCGCGGACCTGGCCCTGGCGCTCAGCTTCCACGGCTCGTGGACGGCCGGGGCGTCGACGCCTGCCAGCTCGGGCACCCAGCGGCGGACGTACGTGCCGTCGGGGTCGTAGCGCTTGGCCTGCAGGACCGGGTTGAGGACCCGATTGGGGCGGGTGTCCGTGCCGGTGCCGGCCACCCACTGCCAGTTCAGCTGGTTGTTGGCGATGTCTCCGTCGACGAGCCAGTGCAGGAAGTGGGCCGCGCCGATCCGCCAGTCGGCATAGAGGGTCTTGGTCAGGAAGCCGGCGGTCAGCAGCCGGGCCCGGTTGTGCATCCAGCCCTCGTGACGCAGCTGACGCATCGCCGCGTCGATCACCGGGTAACCGGTCCGGCCCTGACGCCATGCCTCGATGTCCTCCGACGCCGTGCGCTCGGTGCGCCAGACGTCGCCCATCGTGCGGTAGTCGGCGTGGGCGGCGTCGGGGCGGGCGGCGAGGACCTGCCGGTGGAAGTCGCGCCAGGCGAGCTGCCGTACCAGCGCCCGGGCGCCCGGCCCGTCGTCGCGCCGGGCCCGGTGGATCAGTTCCACCGGGGACAACGTGCCGAAGTGCAGATGTGCGGAGAACCGGGAGGTGGCATCGGCGGCGAGGTCGTCGCGGGTGTCGTCGTAGGCGTCGAGGCCGCTGCGCCAGTAGGCGGTCATCCGCTTGCGCCCCGCGCTCTCACCGCCGGGCGGCAGGGCGGGCGAGACGCCGGTGACCTCGCCGCGGGCGGGCAGCCGCTCGCCGTGAACCCCCTCCGGCACGGGGACGCTGCGCGGGGCGGCGAGGGCCGGGCGCAGAGGGACCTGTGCCCAGCGCCGGTGGTACGGCGTGAAGACGGCGTAGTGGTCCGAGCCCGAGGGGGTCACCTCGCCGGGCGGGACCGCCACGGTCACCGCGTCGTGCACGGACAGCCGCCGCCCGTCGCGCTCCAGCGCGTGCCGGAGGCGTTCCTCCCGGCGGGCGGCGAAGGCGCTGTGCGAGGCCGCCATGTGCACCTCGCGGGCGTCCGCCTCCGCCGCCACGCGGCACACCTGCGCCACCAGGTCGCCGGAACGGACCACGAGCCGTCCGCCGCGGTCTCGCAGCGAGCCGTCCAGGTCGCTCAGGCAGTCGGCGAGGAAGGCGGAGCGGTTGGGGGTGGCGAACCCGGCGGCCTCGACGGCGCGGTCGCGCACGAACAGGGGCACGACCGCGTCGGCGCCCTCCAGCGCCGCACGCAACGCCGGATGGTCGTGCAACCGCAGGTCGGAGGTGAACAGGGCGACCGAGACAGGCATGACAGCCAGCTTCCCTCCAGTGGCGGCGGTCGCCGGTGCCGACACACGCGTGCGCTGCGACAGCGCCCCCGGGCCGTCAGGGCCGGAAGCCCGGCGGCCGGCGGC
>NZ_BMVJ01000005.1:251596-257325 GCF_014650655.1 Streptomyces anandii JCM 4720 | reverse complement strand
CGGCGGCGAACCGGAGCAGTGGTCCGGGTCTGAGAGACTGGCCGGTATGGATGTCGTGCGCAGGAACAACGTCACCGTCACCGGCAACCCCCACGGACCGGTGGTGGTACTGGCGCACGGGTTCGGCTGTGACCAGAACATGTGGCGGCTGACGGTGCCTGCCCTGGCGCGGGATCACCGGATCGTGCTGTTCGACTACGTGGGCTCGGGCCGCTCGGAGCCGTCCGCGTTCTCCGAGGAGCGGTACGGCACCCTCGACGGGTACGCCCGGGACGTGGTGGAGGTGTGCGAGGCGCTCGACCTGCGCGACGCGGTGTTCGTCGGGCACTCGGTCAGCGCGATGATCGGGGTACTGGCCGCCGACGCGGCTCCGGAGCGGATCGGCGCGCTGGTGATGGTCGCTCCTTCTCCGCGGTACATCGACGACGACGGCTACCGCGGCGGGTTCACGGCCCGCGACATCGACGAGCTGCTCGAGTCGCTGGAGTCGAACTACCTGGGCTGGTCCTCGGCGATGGCTCCGGTGATCATGGGCAACCCGGACCGGCCCGAGCTCGGCGAGGAGCTCGAGAACAGCTTCTGCGCCACCGACCCGGAGATGGCGCGCGTCTTCGCCCGGACCACGTTCCTGTCCGACTCGAGGGACGACCTGAAGAAGGTCAGGGTGCCGACCCTCGTCCTGGAGTGCACCGACGACGTCATCGCCCCGCGTGAGGTCGGCGCCTTCGTCCACGACGCGATCGCCGGTTCCACCCTGGTCACCCTGGAGGCGACCGGGCACTGCCCGCACCTGTCCGCCCCCGACGCCACCAACGCGGCGATCACCCGATTCCTGGCGGCGCTGCGATGATGTGCCGCATCGGGCAGCAGCCCGAACCGCAGGACGCCGGCGGCGGCAGGACGTCGGACGCGGTGTTCGCCGCGCTGCTGGAGGACAGCGCCGAGGAGCTCTACGAGTTTGCGCCGTGCGGCTATCTGTCCACGCTCATGGACGGCACCATCGCGAAGATCAACCGCACGCTGCTGGACTGGCTCGGCCTGGAACGCGAGGCGGTCGTGGGCCGGATGCGGTTCACCGATCTGCTGACCGTGGGCGGCAAGCTGTACCACGAGACCCATTTCGCGCCGCTGCTGCGGATGCGGGGCGAGATCAGCGGCATAGCCCTGGAGATCAAGCAGGCCGACGGCGGCCGAATACCCGTACTCGCCTCCTCGGCGGTCAAGCACGGCAGCACCGGGGAGCCGCTGCTGATCCGTACCACCCTCTTCGACGCCCGTGACCGCCGCGCCTACGAGGCGGAACTCCTGCGCGGCCGGAAGGCGGCCGAGGAGGCGCGCAAGCGGGCGGAGGCGGACCGGGCCCGGCTGCAGGAGGCTCTCGCCGTGCTCCAGCAGTCACTGCTGCCCGACAGCCTGCCCACGGTGCCGGGAGTGGAAGCGGCGGCCTACTACCACACCGCCTCCCCCGACCGGTTGGGCGGCGACTTCTACGACGTCTTCCCCGTGGACGGCAAACGCTTCGCCTTCTTCCTCGGCGACGTGTGCGGCAAGGGTCCCGAGGCCGCCGCGCTCACCTCGCTGACCCGGTACACCCTGCGGGCCGCCGCCCTGCACGACCCGGATCCGGTCGCCGCGCTGACCACGCTGAACAAGGTGCTCCACGAGCGCTACGCCGGCAGCGGCGACCCGCGCTACTGCACGGCCGTCTTCGGCACCATCGAACCCGACGCCGCCACCGGAGAGGCCGCCATTCACCTCGCCTCGGGCGGCCACCCGCCGGTGCTGGTCCTGCGGGCGGACGGCACGGCCGGCTATCTGCCGACCCCGGGCGGGCTCCTGGTCGGCGTCCTGCCCGATGCCCGTTTCGCCACCGCCGGCACCACCCTCGCGCCCGGCGACACCCTGCTGCTCTACACCGACGGCCTCACCGAAGCCCGCGTCGGCGAGGACCGCACCAGCCTGTACGGGGACGACGGGCTGCTCCGCTTCGCCACAGGCCACGCCGGCCGGTCCCCGCACGCTCTCATCCGGGCCCTGACCGGCTTGCTCGACGGCTTCGGCGACGGACTCGACGACGACACCGCCCTGCTCGCCCTCGGCGTCCCCACCTCCTCCAGCCTCTCCTCCGCGACAAGAAGCCACTGATGAGCCCGCTGAAGATCACCGCCCGAGACGCCACGACCGGTCCCGTTGTGGAAATCACCGGCGAACTCGACTACGCCAGCGCCACCCAGCTCCGCGAACAGCTCGCCGCGCTCAGCCTGCAGCCGGGCCGGCGTCTGGTCCTGGACCTGGCCGGAATGGAGTTCTGCGACTCCAGCGGCATCACCGCCCTGCTCGCCGCGCGCACCCAGGCACTCGCCGCCCAGGCCGAGGTCGCGCTGGCCGCGGTTCCCGGCAACACGATGCGCGTACTGCGTATCGTCGGACTCGACCAGATCTTCGCCCTCTACCCCGACAGCGACACCGCCACCCGAGCCTGAGCCTCCCGCCGGCTCACAGGGGTGTGCGGAGCGCCAGAAGGGCGACGTCGTCGTGGCCGGGCGGCTCGACACGGCGCAGCAGTTCGTCCGTGAACGAGGCCAGGGAGCGGTGGGCGAGAGCGGCGGCGTGCTGACGGAGCCGGTGGAGGCCCTCGTCGAGGGTACGGCCGGGGCCTCCACCAGGCCGTCGGTGTAGAACAGAAGCGTTGAACCGCGAGGCAGTACGGTCGTGGCGTCGGGCCGTGGCAGGCCGGCGCCGGTGCCCAGAAGGATGCCGTGCCCGTCGGTCAGGAAGTGGGCCAGGCCGTCCCGGGTGACCAGCAGGGGCGGGAGATGACCCGCGTTCGTCCAGGACAGCTCCCACCGGCCGTCGTCCGTGCCGGTCAGCCGGGCGAAGATCAGGGTGGCCATGCCGACGTCGGTGATGGGCGTGATCGCCTCGTCGAGCCGGGTGACGATCCGGCTGGGGGGATCCTGCTGGGACCATGCGTAGGCCCGCAGCATGTTGCGCAGCTGCGCCATTCCCGCGGCCGCCTCCAGATCGTGGCCGACGACGTCTCCGATGGCCAGGGCCGTGGCGGCGTCGGGCAGGGTGAAGGCGTCGTACCAGTCCCCGCCCACCTGCGAGGCGTCGGGCGCCGGCAGATAGCGCACGGTCATCTGCAGGCCCGGCACGACCGGCATCTGAGGCAGCAGGTGGTTCTGCATGGTCTCGGCGACCTTGCGCTGACGCTGGTAGAGGCGGGCGTTGTCGAGGGCCAGTCCGGCCCGGCGGGCGATGTCCTCCAGCAGCGGGAGGTCGGCGGGGGTGAAGTCCCCGGCTGTCTCGGCGCGGCCCAGGGTCAGTGCCCCTAGCACCTCCCGTGTGCTGCGGATGGGCGCGATGACCGCGGAGTGGATGCCGGTGGCCTCGAAGAGGCGGCGCTGTTCGACCGCGATACCGGAATCCGGTGGCCGCTGATAGGTTTCAGGACCGGCCAGAGTGGAGGACACCCCGCGCAGTGCCTGGGACAGCGGCATCGGGGACTCCTCGGGCACGGGAGGCATGGGGCCCTGCAGATCCTCACGGTGCACCAGCGAGTCCCCCTCTGTGTGGACCACGGCGGTGCGCCACACCTCGTCGCGTTCGGTGATCAGGTCGATGACGACCCAGTCCGCCAGCCGGGGGACGACCAGGGCTGTCAGCCGGCGCAGCGCCTCGTCCACGTCGAGCGTCGAGGTCAGCGTCGTGGTCGTCTCGGCGAGCAGTGCCAGCCGTTCGAGTTCGGTCAGCGAACCGACCGGCGTCGTCGGCTCCGGCTGTCTGTCCGAGGCCGAAAGCTGCTCCGCCACGTGGAACAGGACCAGCGTGCCCGCCTCGTCACCGACGGTGTGGGGAGTGATGAGCCACGAGACGCGGAGCAGTGAACCGTCCGCGCGGGCGAAGTAGGCGTCCGAGCCCTGCGCCGGGCGCCCGGCGTGGAACGCCTGCCGCATGTCGCACTGCGTCCGGGGCAACGGCTCTCCCTGCGCCGAGCGGTGCAGCAGGTCATGGGCGTCCCGGCCCACCAGATCGGCCGCGGTCCGGTCCAGCAGGCGTTCGGCGCAGCGGTTCACCGCGAGGATGCGTCCGCCTTCGTCGACGGCGTAGGCGCCCGTGCCGATGCAGCCCAGCACCTCCGCGAGGGCGTCCGCCCGGGCAGCCGGCGTCCGTGCCGCGCCGTCGTCCCTGTTCTCGGCCTCCGCCACGCCCTCGCCTCCTCCCTGGCCGGGACCCCATCCCGTCCGCCACTTCCCTACCTCACCGCATCATCCCGCACACCCGCACTCTCTTTATGCCCCGTCACCGCGCCTTCCGAGCCAACGAACCCGCGCCGAGGCGCATGGGCCGCCACCACCGCCTCCGTCGGCCCGTTCCCGCACGGGGTCGTGGACGCGGTATCTCCCATCCCCCTTAGCGCATATGTTCCCGACACTGGTTGGACTGGAACTCTTGACGCCATCTCCCTAAAAGACCAATGCTTGTTGGTGTAACTACTGGAGGTTGCGATGACTGATGAGCCACTGCTTCAGGCGAAGCGTCCGGTCAGTGCCCTGCTCGCCGGCCCCTACGGCCACCCGTTTCACCCGATCCTGGTCACGGTGCCGATCGGGGCGTGGGTGGTCAGCCTCGTGTTCGACATCGCGTCCCATCTGGTGCACCGGCCGGGGTTCCTGACCCAGTCCTCGGAGTGGCTGATCGCGGTGGGGGTGATCGGGGCCCTGCTGGCAGCCATGGTCGGGTTCCTGGACCTGTTCGCGATTCCGTCCGGCACGCCGGCGTTCCGGACCGGCCTGGTCCACATGACGCTGAACCTGCTGGTGACCACCGCCTACGTCGGCAACTTCCTGTGGCGGTACGGCGACCACACCAGCGGTACGAGCGTCGGCGCCGGGCAGCTCGTGCTGTCCGCGCTCAGCGTGGCCGCCCTCGGCGTCTCCGGATTCCTGGGCGGGAAGCTCGCCTACCGCTACGGCGTGCGCGTCGCCGACGAGAGCACGCAGGCCGAGGGTTACGCGCCCGGCGGGAGCGGGCGCACCCCGGCGTGACCGGCACCGGCACGCCGTCTCCCCCGTCACCGCGGCCGTCAGGCCGGCACCTTCCGCATTCCGCCACTACCAACCTCACCCGCACCTGGGAGTTCCCATGGACATCGCTGCACTGATCACCTGGGTGGTCACCGCCCTCGGCGGCTTCTACATGCTCGGCACCTGGATCCAACGCGGCGGAATCCGGCAACAGCAGACCGGCACCAGCCGCCTGCCCGCCCCCGCCGTCTTCGGGCACTTCGCCCTGGCGGCGATCGGCCTGGTGGTGTGGATCATCTACGTCGTGGCCGACAAGGACGCCCTGGCCTGGACCGCGTTCGGCCTGCTCCTGCCGGTCGCCCTGCTGGGATTCGTGATGCTGGCCCGCTGGATCCCCGTCCACCGGGGCCGCGCCACCGCGGCACCGGCCGCGTCGGGGCCGGGAGCGGAAGGCGCGGTCCCCGCCGAACGGCACTTCCCGGTGGCGGTCGTCGTGGCGCACGGGCTGCTCGCCGTGGCCACCCTCCTCCTGGTCCTGCTCACCGCCCTCGGGGTCGGGGGCTGAACGGTTCGGCGTACGCGAAGGCCGTCCCCGCCATCGCGGGGACGGCCCCCGGTTGCCGTACGGCGGCGCTGAGGGGGCACTCGCACACCGCACGCCGTACACACGAAGGAGCGATCATGCGATACCGGAAGCTG
>NZ_BMVJ01000005.1:247493-251570 GCF_014650655.1 Streptomyces anandii JCM 4720 | reverse complement strand
GGCAGCTCGGACCTTCAGGTGTCGGAGATCTCGCTGGGGTCCTGGCTGACCTACTCCGGCGGCGTCGAGGCGGACGCGACCCGCGCCTGCACCGAGGCGGCCTTCGATGCCGGCATCAACTTCTTCGACACCGCCAACGTCTACGGGCGGGGAGCGGCCGAGTCGGCGTGGGGCGAGATCCTCTCCGCCCGTCCGCGCGACTCCTACGTCCTGGCCACCAAGGTCTTCTTCCCGATGTCGGACGACCCGGCCGACCAGGGCCTGTCCCCGGCGCAGATCGCCCGGCAGATCGACGCATCCCTGACCCGCCTCAAGACCGACCACGTCGACCTCTACCAGGCCCACCGCTTCGATGCGTCCGTGCCGATCGAGGACACGATCGAGGCGTTCCAGAAGGTCGTCGAGCAGGGCAAGGCCCGCTACCTGGGCTTCAGCGAGTGGACCCCGGAGCAGATCCGGACCGCGATCGACATCGCCGGCCCCGGCCTGTTCGTCTCCTCCCAGCCGCAGTACTCCATGCTGTGGCAGGCTCCCGAAGCCGAGGTCTTCCCGCTCTCGGCCGCCAACGGCATCTCACAGATCGTGTGGTCCCCGCTGGCCCAGGGCGTGCTCACAGGCAAGTACGAGCCCGGACGGCCGGCACCGCGGGGCAGCCGGTTCGCCAGCGACACCATGGCCGTCTCCAAGGACCTCGTCTACAACGACGCCACCCTGGAAGCGGTCCAGCGGCTCGTCCCGATCGCCGAGGAAGCCGGGATGAGCATGCCCACCCTGGCCCTGGCATGGGTGCTGCGCCGCGGCGAGGTCGCCTCCGCGATCACCGGCGCCTCCCGCCCCGAACAGGTGCACGCGAATGCCGCGGCCTCCGGTGTCGACCTCCCCGACGACCTGCTGGCCGCCGTCGACCGGGCCCTCGGCGACGCCCCCGTCACCGGGCCCGTCCTCGCACCGGGCGCCGACGCCGGCATCAAGCGCCGCTGACACCTTCGGGCACCGGCGCCTCGCGACGACGCCGCACCGGGTCGGTCAGGACGTGCCGCAGGTTTCGCGGAGGTAGCCCTCGCCGCCCGCCGGCACGACGTCCCGGTCGCGCCGCACGATGCTGACCTCGTCGCCCCAGCCCTCGCACGCCTTCTTCATGCCCTGCGCGGAGTACTCGATCACGATCACGTTGTCGCCGAACGCGTCGGTGTAGTCGCCGCATTCGTCGTACTGACCGCACTCCTCCACCACCGCGAAGTCGGCGCCGACGGCCTTGCGGGCCGGAGCGAGCTCGGCGGTGTTCTTCTGGCCGATGGCCAGGCCCTTGCGGTGCGCGTGGGCGGAGAGCAGGGAGAGGAACGCCTTCGCGTCGTCGGCGGTCAGCAGCCCGCCGGGGACCCGGGTGTAGCTGTCGTAGTTGTCGGGCTCGACGGCCTTGTAGCCCTTTGCCGCGCATTCGTCGATCCAGGCGTTCACCTTCCGCGCGACGCGCCTGCGCTTGGCGTCCGTGTGGATGTCCAGAATCGCCTCGCCCCAGTCCTTGTCCATGACGACCTCGCCTAGCCTGTCGCGGAGCAGTAGATCGGCGTCCCACTTCTTCTCCGCGTCCGGCTGGGCCTGGAAGGCGTTGACGTAGCAGATGTTGTAGACCCCCCGCGCGGGCGGCGCCGTGTGATCACGGGTGACGACTGACACTCCCTTCGGCGGCGTGTAGGGGCCACCGAGCTGGTAGTCGAAGTCGGCGTGCACCGGCGGAAGTTGCACCTGAGGGTTCCCAGCGCTCGAACAAGCGGTCAGGAGAAGTGAGGCAATGGCGGCCGGCACGGCGAGCGTTGCGCCGGACTGGTGGCGGGAAAGGACCCGGCTGATGCGCATGTTGACGAGTTCCGGATGGGGGGCACGTCCCCGCCTCGGACGCCGGCAGCGGTCCTGGCGACTCGGTCCGGGCTCGCGGCGCTGGGGCCGACCTACCGGCTGGGCATGCCTTCTCGGATGATGCTCTCACAGCCTGCGCACAGGTGTGCGACCGGGGGTGTCCGGGTCAGCTGTCGGGGAGGGTGCGCAGACCTGGTGTTGCCCGTGCCGGGTGGATCGTGCTGGTCCGTGGTGGTTTCCCGCGAGCGGTCGTGACGGGCGACGGGAAACCCGTCGACCGCGGCCGCCGCGGTGGGGAGGGTGTTGGCGTCAAGACCGAAAACGACCTGCGCTCGACGCAGGGGAAACGCAAGGGGGAAACCGATGCGCAAGATGATCCGCGGGGCCGCCGCGTTCGCGACCGCGGCGGCCGCCGTCATGGCCCTGAGCGGGGTGGCCGACGCCAGGCCCGCCGACCCGTGGGCGGGCTGCCCGGACGGGGCGGTCTGCGTCTACCCGCAGGACCAGAACCCGGCCGTGAAGCCGAGCCTGGTCTTCTACAGCTACGGGCCGCACAACCTCACCAACCAGTACGGCCGTCACTGGGTCCTCAACAACCAGTACGGCGGCGCGACCGCCAGCCTGTGCACGGGCTCGGGCGGTACCGGGTGCGGCAGCCGGATCGCCCAGGGCACGGGCGTCTACGCCGACCTGACGCCGATCAACTCCATCACGCTCTACCGTCCGTAACCGCCTCCGTAACCACCCCGCGAACGTCTGACCGAGCGGGGTTCACCGAAGGGGCGTCCGGGACCGGCCCGCCGGTTCCGGACGCTCGTCGTTCTCCCGCCGCCGCGCGCGCATCGTGACGCAGCGTGCTCCACCACGGCAGTAACCTGGGCTTCCGCCGTCTCACGGCCTGGGCACGCTTGCCATGGGGGACGTCTTGGGAGAGCCGCAGCAGGAAGCCGGCACCGGTCACGGACAGGAAGCGGAAACGGCGGTGCCGACCACACCGCCCTTTCCGCGGCAGTTGCGCCGACTACGTCAGCAGCGCGGTCTGTCGCTGGCCGAGCTGGCCCGGCGTACGCACTACAGCAAGGGATATCTGAGCAAGATCGAGACGGGCGCGAAGCGCGCGACCGCCGACGTGGCCCGGCGCTGCGACGAAGTCCTCGCCGCCGGAGGCGAGTTGCTGCGGCTGGCCGGAGAACGGCCGGAGGCTCGCGGCGGCAACGATGTCGCGGGACCCCCTTGCCCCTACCGGGGGCTGTCGGCGTTCACGACGCAGGACGCCGACCGGTTCTTCGGCCGGGAAGACGCCGTCGCCGCGCTCGTGGAGCATCTCTTCAGCAGGGTCGGTGAAGGGCCCTTGATGGTCGTCGCTCCGTCCGGTGCCGGCAAGTCGTCGTTGCTCAACGCGGGCTTGGTGCCCGCGCTGCGGCGGCCGGGCGGTTTCCCGATGGCCGGCTCGGACCGGTGGCCGGTCGCCGCCCTCACCCCCACGGCACGTCCGCTGAGCGAACTGGTGGAGCACACCGCCAAGGCCCTGGACGCGGATCTGCGCCTGAGCGGCCAGGAGGTGGCGGACCGGCCCGAGGCGCTGCTCAGGGCCGTACGGACGCACGCGGGCGGCACGTGGAGCGACCGCGGGACACCGCCGCCCGCCCGACTGGTGCTGCTCGTCGACCAGTTCGAGGAACTGTTCACGCTGTGCTCCGACGATACCGAGCGGCGCGCCTTCGCCCGTGTGCTGTGCGCACTGGCGGCACCGCCGGCATCGGCCGCCCACGACTCCGCGGTGGTACTCCTGGGCGTACGCGCCGACTTCTCCGGCCGGTGCCTGGAACTGCCGGAGCTGGCACCGGTGTTCACCGACGGCCTGCACGTCCTGCCGCCGATGACCACGGCGGAGCTGTGCGCCTGTGTCACCCGCCCCGCCGAACTGGCCGGTCTCACCCTGGAACCGGGTCTCCTCCCCCTGCTCCTGCGCGACGCCGGGCTGACGGGTGAGCCCGGGACGGAACGGGTCCGGGCCGGGGTGCTGCCCCTGGTGTCCCACGCGCTGATGGCAACCTGGCGGGAGCGCGAGAAGAGTGTGCTGACCGTCGCCGGCTACGAGCGCACCGGCGGCATCCAGGGCGCCGTCGCGCGCACCGCCGAGGACGCGTTCGCCCGGCTGCACCCCGCCGAGCAGAGGACCGTCCGGGGCATCCTGTCCCGGCTGGTGCACCTTGCCGA
>NZ_BMVJ01000005.1:236746-247471 GCF_014650655.1 Streptomyces anandii JCM 4720 | reverse complement strand
CGGCAGCGACGGCACCGACGCCACCCGCAGGCGGATCGGCCGTGACGCCCTCGTGGCGCGGCCGGCCGACGCGGAGGGCGCCGCGAGGGCGCTCGACGTCTTCGTGCGGGCGCGCCTGATCACCGTGGACAGCGACACCGTGGAGATCACGCACGAGGCCCTGCTGCACAGCTGGCCCCGGCTGCGCGAGTGGATCCGCGCCGATCGGGCCGCCCTGCTGAACCGTCAGCAGCTCGCCCACGCGGCCGCCGAGTGGGAGCGCGAGGGCCGCGACCCGTCCGCGCTGTACCGGGGGGCCCGGCTCGAGTCCGTGGGTTCCCTGGCCGGGGTCGAGGACAAGGGCATCGGGCCCCTCGATCCCACCGAGGAGGCCTTCCTGCACGCCAGCCGCCGGGAGGAGCTGGCCCGGCAGCGGCAGGCACGACGCCAGACGCGGTCGCGGCAGACCCTGGTGGCGATGCTCGTCGTCCTGCTCGGCTGCGCCCTGGCGGCGGGGGCCCTGGCGTACCGGCAGCGCGGCCGGGCGCTGGCCCAGGAGCACATGGCGCGGGCGCAGGCCCTCGCCCTGCAGTCCACCCTGCTGGCGGGCGGCCGCCCCGAGGCGTCGATGCTGCTCGCGGGAGCCGCCTACCGCGCGGCCCCGACCGCCACGGCTCGCGGGGCCCTGCTGAGCGTCCAGGCCCAGCCGTTCACGGCCCGGCTCGGCGGGCACACCGGGGCGGTCAACGCACTCGCCTTCGCGCCCGGCGGACGGCTGCTGGCGACCGGCAGTTCGGACGGCACGGTGCGGTTACGGCGCCTGTCCGACCGCCGTACGGTCGCCACCCTGGCCGTCGCCGGACGCGTCCGCTCGATCGCCTTCAGCCCGCAGGGGACCGCCCTGGCGGCGAGCGACTCCGACGGGGCGGTGCGGCTGTGGAGCTGGGGCGCGGCTCACCGGTCCGTCACCGTGCTGCCCGCGGAGACCCGCGGCGCCCGCGCGGTCGCCTTCGCGCCGCGCGGTCGCACGCTCGCGGTGGCGGCCGGCGCCGTGATCGACCTGTGGGACACGACCGGGCGGCCGCGGCTCCTCGCCCGGCTGACCGGTCACACCGGCCGCATCGACGCCCTGGCCTACTCCCCGGACGGCCGCACCCTCGCCTCGGGCGGCACGGACCGCACCGTACGCCTGTGGGAGACCGGCGGCGGCGGTCGGCCGACGGTGCTGCGCGGACACACCGACGAAGTGCTCGGCCTGGCCTTCGCACCCGACGGCCGCGGCCTGGCCAGCGGCTCGGTGGACCGGACCGTACGGCTGTGGGACGTCCAGGGACGCCGGACCACGGCGACGCTCACCGGGCACAGCGACGACGTCAACGCGGTGACCTACACACCCGACGGCTCGACGGTCGTCAGCGCGAGCGGGGACGGCACGACGAGACTGTGGGACGTCCGCAAGGGGCGGCTCCTCGCCACGCTGGCCGGACACACCGACTACGTCATGTCCGCCGCGGTCGACCCCGGCGGCACGCTGCTGGCGACCGGCGGATTCGACCACTCCGTCGTCCTGTGGGACCTGCGCGGCCGCCTCCTGGCCGCACGCCCCTTCACGGAGGTGTCCAGGATCGCCTACCGCCCCGACGGCCGGGTCCTGGCCACCGCGGACGCCGATCACACCGTAGGACTGTGGGACCTGGCGCGCCGCACGGGAGAGGCCGTCCTGACCGGGCACCACGAGAGCGTCACCGCCGTGGCGTGGGCGCCGGACGGCGCGACCCTGGCCTCGGCCGGCTCGGACGGCGCCGTACGGCTGTGGGACGTCGCCGCGCGCCGCACGTTCGCCACCCTGACCGGACATCGCGGGGCCGCTTTCGCGGTGGCCTTCGCGCCCGACGGCCGCACCCTGGCCTCGGCGGGCGCCGACGGCACGATTCGCCTGTGGGACGTCGCCGCGGGCCGTCCGCTCGCCGTCCTCACCGGTCACACGGACTTCGTCAACGACGTGGTCTTCAGTCCGGACGGCCGCACGCTCGCCAGCGCCAGTGACGATCTGACGGTACGGCTGTGGGACGTGCGCACGCACCGCCGGCTGGCCACGCTGAGCGGCCACACCGGCGCGGTCCGGGGCGTCGCCTTCAGCCCCGAGGGCCGTACGCTGGCCAGTTGCGGCAACGACGGCACCGTACGGCTGTGGGACGCGGCCCGGCACCGGCCGGAGGCCTCCCTCACGGGACACACCGGATCGGTGCGCGCCCTGGCCTTCTCACCGGACGGACGGCTCCTGGCCAGCGGCGGCAACGACCGCACCGTACGGCTGTGGGACGTACCGGACGGGCGGCCGTGGGCCGCGCTCACCGGGCACACCAACGCGGTGTCGGGCGTGGCCTTCGCCCCGGACGGGCGGACCGTGGCCAGTGGCGGCAACGACGGCACCGTACGCCTGTGGAACCTGGACACCGGGGCACGGCTGGCGGAGATCGGCCGGCTCTGCCGGGCCATGGACCCGGGCACGCGCCGGGACCTGCTGCTCGGCACGTCCCTGTCCGCCGCCTCCGCGTGCGGCGGGCCGTGAGCGACGGCCCGGCGTGCCGGGGGTGAGCGAAGTCCGCCTCGGCGGCGTGAGGGTCATCCGACGTGCTCGGCGGGCCGGGTGGCGGCGTGCAGCAGGTGTTCCAGGGGGCCACGGCGGAACCTGCGGGTCCACAGGGTGGCCAGGACCATGGCGGTCGCGATGAAGGAGAACAGCACCGTCAGGGCGGAGAGGCCGTCTCCCCCGACCGCGGGCACGTACCAGACGTCCCCGAAGAACCACAGGGCGAGGATGTGCAGGACGTACACGCTCAGCGCGGTGCTGCCGACCGCGGCGACGGGACGGGCGAGCCGGGTCAGTCGCGGCATCCGGTCGGCCACGACGAGGCACACGACGACCGTGCACAGCGCCACGCCCGTGTTGCCGACGATGGAGAACGTCGTCTCGCTGTGCGGCGCGGCAACCAGCAGCCATGCGGGCGGCACGTGGCCGTGCGGCTCGCCGACCGTGTCGGACCACCAGGCGGACGATGCCGAGCCCGCGCCCGTGGCGGACGCGACGGCGGGCAGGGCGCGCGGCACGAGGTGCAGGGCCAGCCAGGAGCCGCCGTAGCCGAGCACGGCGAGCGCGCCGCCGGTCAGCAGGAGACCGAGCTTGGTGCCCCGGCGGGAGAGGTCCAGCCTGGCCACGGCCATGCCCGCGACCAGGAAGGGGAACCAGGTGAGCGCCGGGTAGTTCCCGGTGAACAGCAGCTCGGCCATGCCGCTCGTGCCGCCGCCCCCGAGGGACGCCCTGACCACGTACAGGATCTGCGGCAGGACCAGGGCGCAGCCGGCCGCGACGAGAGCGAGCGTGGGTGCTCTCAGACGGTGGAGCGGCAGCGCGGTGAGGAACAGCAGCCCGTAGCAGCTGAGGATCACGTTGACCTCGGTGTCCAGGGCGGTCAGCGCGTAGCCGAGGACCAGCAGCACCAGGGCGCGGATGGCGACCCGGGCCACCGCCTGACGGCCCGCGCGCCCGGTACGGGGGTGCGGGCGGCCGGTGATGATCGTCAGCGAGAAGCCGGCGAGGAACGCGAACAGCGCGGAGGAGCGGCCGCTGGCCGTCTCCAGCGCGAACCCCACGGGTCCGCCGACCGTGACATCGGGACCGACGTGGACGGCGTACATGCCGAAGACGGCGATCCCGCGGGCCAGGTCGATGCCGACCAGCCGCCCCGGCAAGGGGCGGCGGCCGCCGGGAGCGGGGACTCGGGCGTCCACGAGCGACGGTGCCCGGTCCCTCACCTCGGTCTCCGGTGCTGTGCTGGTCATACTTCATGTGTTCACGCGCGAGCCGCCCGAGCCACCCCGGCGCCTTTCCGGAGCCGCCCCGCCGACCTGCCGAAAACCACCCCCACCGACCGGCGCGGGCACACCCGCCGACCGGCGCGGGCACACCCGCCGGTTGGCGCGGGCACACCCGCCGACCGGCAGGGGCGCACCTGGCCGATCGGATGGGAGTGCGCCGCCAACCGGCGGGGATTCCGCGCGGCCGGCCCTGGGCGCGCTCCGGCGCGGGTACGCATCGAGGAGCTGGCGTGCGAGGAGCGGAGCGCAGGTGATCCGGGTACTGGTGGTCGACGACGAAGCCCTGATCCGTACGGGCTTCACTCACATTCTCAGCGCGGCGGACGACGTACGGGTCGTCGCGGCGGTGCCCGGCGGCCAGGCCGTGGCCACGGTACGGCAGCTGCGGCCCGATGTCGTGCTTCTCGACATCCGCATGCCGGACGTGGACGGGCTCACCATCCTGGCCGAGCTCCGCCGGCTGCCGCAGGCGCCCGTGGTGGCCATGCTCACCACGTTCGACGCCGACGAGTACGTGACGGCCGCGCTGCGCTCGGGCGCGGCCGGGTTCCTGCTGAAGGACACCGACCCCGAGCAGCTCCCCCACCTGGTGAGAACGCTGGCCCAGGGCGGAACCGTGCTGTCGTCCGAGGTCACCCGCCGGGTCGTGGACGGTTATCTCGACCACGGCGCACGCGACCCCGGCGCCGCCCGCCTCACCGAACGGCTCAGCGAGCGTGAGCGTGCCGTCCTCGTACTCATGGCCGAAGGGCTCGCCAACACCGACATCGGTGAGCGTCTGCATCTGAGCACCGGCACCGTCAAGGGTCACGTGACCAACGTGCTGGCCAAGCTGCAGGTCGGCAGCCGGGTCCAGGCGGTACTGATCGCCGAGCGCGCCGGTCTCCTCGCCCCGCCGCCGGACGAGGACGCCCGGTGAGCCTCCGCCCGCCGCCGGGCATGCTGCTCGATGGCGCGCTCGTCGTCTGCGCGCTGGCGGACGCCTGGGCCCACGTCGGCCTGGCGGACCGGCCGGCGGCGGCGTGCGGGCTCCTCGGCGCGCTCGCGCTCATGCTGCGCCGCCGAATGCCGCTGACGACGTTCCTCCTCACGCTGCCCACGGCGCTCGTCACGGACTCGGTGGTCGCACCCATGACCGCGCTCTACACGCTCTCCTCGCTCAGCCGGCACCGTATGCTGCTGGCCGCCTGCGCGCTGACGTACGCCGTCACCGACTTCATGCCCTGGCCGTGGTCGTCCCTGGACGCCACCGAGCTGTCCCAGACGAACAACCTCTTCCATCTCAGCTACACCCTGGCCACCGCCGCGGCGCCCGTCTTCCTGGGCCAGCTCGTGCAGGCGCGGCGCGAACTGTCCCTGCGGCTCGCCGAGATCTCCGAGGCCCGCGAGCACGAGCGGATGCTGACCGCGCAGAGCGTGCTGGCGAAGGAACGCGCCCAGCTCGCCCGGGAGATGCACGACGTCGTCTCCCACCAGGTCAGCCTCATCGCCGTACAGGCCGGAGCGCTGCAGGTGAGCAGCCAGGACGCCGAGACCAGGAAGGGGGCGGCGACGATCCGCCGGCTCAGTGTGCAGACCCTGGACGAACTGCGGCACATGGTGAGTGTGCTGCGGGCCTCCGGCAGCCGGCCCACGGAACTCACCCCGCAGCCGTCCCTGGCCGACCTGGAACGCCTGGTGGACGCCAGCGGCATCGACGCCAAGCTGGAGACCGACCTGCCGGTCGAACTTCCGCCTCCGGTCCAGCGTGCCGTGTACCGCACCGTGCAGGAGGCGTTGACCAATGTACGCAAGCACGCGCCGGGCGCCACGGCGACCGTCCGGGTACGCCACCGGGACGGCGTCGTCCGCACCACGGTCACCAACACCGCTCCCACCCGGCGCGCGTTCGTCCTGCCGAGCGCCCACCACGGCCTGGCCGGCCTCTCCCAGCGAGCCGAGCTCCTCGGCGGCACGGTCACGTCGGGCCCGACGACCGAGGGGGGCTACGAGCTGAGCCTGGTACTGCCCGTGGAGCGGAACCGCTGAGCGGTACGGGGGCGCGGTGCGGTGGTTCAGGGGCGGACGAGTCGCAGCGCCTCGCGCAGGTTGTGCTCGGCGATGCCCGCCATGAGCTCCCGGTGGGGGAAGTTCCCGTCGAGGAGTCTCAGTGGGCCCGCCGTCAGCGACAGGCGCTGCGCCAGCGTGTAGAACTCGAGCCTGTGCTCGTCGAGTCCGTCCGCCGCGAGCATCCTGTATCGGTCGTCGAAGCGGATGCGCAGGAAGACGTGCTCCCACTCGACGTCGAAGTACATCGTGCCCTCGATGTCGATCAGGACGGGTTGTCCCTCCGGGTCGACCAACACATGGTCGCCGCCCAACTCACCGTGCACGAGCGAGTACTGCTCCCGTGGCCGCGCCGCCCCCGCGAGATCCCGCAGCCGCTCCTCCAGCCGGTCGCGGGAGCCTTCGATCCGCGGATCACGTGAGGCCGCCCCGGCCAGGTCGCGCAGGGCACGCTCCAGGACGACCCCCTCGCACGATGTCCCGCGCGAGGTTCCGCCCGCGTCCACGAGCGCCACCTTGCCGAAGGCGGACGCACGATGGCGCCGCATCGCCTCCAGGGACTCGCGGAGCCGTTCCATGACCGGGGCCGCGGCCCGGGGGTTCCGGTCGAGCAGGGCCTCCAGGCTCTCACCTCGGAGATCTTCGACGATCGCGAGGTCGGCCGGGCAGTGGGCGCCCTCACGGTCGACGAGACGGATCGCCGGGACCCGGACCCCGAGCGAGTCCAGCCGCGTGTGGGCGGCCTGGAACAAGTCGAGCCCGAGGCCGGGCGAGAACGGGTCGGCCGGATCGTCGTCGCCCTGTGCCGCCGGCCAGTAGTTCTCGTCCTCGGCCCACACATACGCGACCGCGGTCGTCCCGTCATCCATCACCAGGCGATAGACACCCTTCTTGCTGCCGCCTGCCAACGGCTCGACCCCCTCCAACCGCCGCCCCCGTCCGAACGCCGTCCGCACCGCCCCCGCCAACTGCCCCCACCTCACCCCACCGAGCCCCACGCCCCCAGCCACCACCTCTCCACGCCGACAACTCGTGCACACTACTTGGGCGACGGCACGAACACGGCCGGCCGGACCGGCGGCCGGCGGTCACGGCCTGGCAGCCGGCGACGCCTTCGGAGCCCTTCGTCCCCGACAACCTCGCCGCTCTGTGTGACCGGCAACTGCCCGAAGCGCCCTGGCCGTGGACCGACGACACGGAGATGGCCTGCTTGGTCCACCAACTCGTCGTCGTCGTGCGGCAGGGCAAGGTGGACCAGGACACGCTCGCCCGTTCCTTCGCCTCAAGGTGCGGTTCTGGAGCGGGCCCTGTGCAGCAGCGTGGGGTCGTGGGCGTTGATGAGGAGGAGGTCGGGTGGGTCTTCGGCCTGGAGTTCGGTGAGGCGGTGGTGGTTGCCCCGGACTTGGGACCAGTCGGAGGCGACGGCCCGTTCCATCGCCGTCAGGGACTTGGGGACATGGCCGGTTCCGTCGATCTGTCCGTGGTGGTAGAAGGAGTCACCGGCGTGGAGGACCCAGTGGCTGCCCGCGTCGACGGCGACGGCGGCGTGGCCCCGGGTGTGGCCGGGCAGGGCGATCATGACGATTCCGGCCTCGATGCCGCTGAGTTCCCTGGCGTTGGGGAAGCCCCGCCACGGCTCGCCGCCGTCGAGGGTGTGCGGGACGATCGTAGGGCCGTGGGCGCGTTGGGACGCGAGGTAGCGGCCCCGTTCGACGGCTCCCTCGGGGTGCAGGGCCGCGTGGTTCTCCGTGGTGGTGAGGTGGACCTGGGCCCAGGGGAAGTCGGCGAGTCCGCCGGTGTGGTCGGCGTCGAAGTGGGTGAGCACGACGTGGCGGACGTCGTGGGGGTCGTAGCCGAGCGCGGTCACCTGGTGGATCGCCGCCTCGGTGGTGTCGAAGGCGGGGCGGACGTAGAAGCGTGCCGCTCCGAATCGTCCCGCGGGGTCGGCGGCGTCCTCGAGTCCGACGCCGCTGTCGACGAGTACGAGCCCGTTGCCGGTCTCGACGAGCAGGACGTGGCAGACCAGGCCGTCGGGCGCCCGCCAGGGGCGCATGGTGCCGCAGTTGAGGTGGTGGATCTTCATGGGCGGGTCCCTCTTTGTGTCACGGCCGCGCTGCCCGGCCCTCGACGGCGAGGTTCGGCGGGGTGGTGTTCAGCAGCCGGGGATCGGGTTTCGTGGCGGCCGTGGTGAGCGCTCCGAGCAGGACGCGGGCGAGCCTGAGCAGTCCTGCGGGTCCGCGTCCGCCGAGGCCCGCTACGAGTTGTCTGAGAATGGTGAGCTGGTCGAAGTAGATGCGCTCGGTGACGAGGTTCTCGTTCTCGTCGAAGACGAAGTACGCCGTCATCCGGGTGCGGTGCTTCGACCCGGTCGGGGGAATCCTGCCGAGCATGCCCCGGTGGGTGCCCGTCAGCCAGAACTCCACGATCACCGCGTCGGTGGTGTGCCGCAGTGCGATCAACTCATGGTCCTGGTCGGGGAATGCGACCCGGGTGTCGTGGTAGTAGTCCCGCACCTCACGGTCGCCGTCGTGGACCAGCATCCGCGCGATCAGCTCGTAGCGCGGATGCGGGAACGTCGAGAGTGTGGCGTCCCAGTCCTGGAGGACCTCGTCGCGGAAGTGGTCGAGGACGAGCTTCTCCCGGGCCCGCAGGACCATCTCGGACGGCAGGGTGAACCGGGCGGGAGGTGACGGGTCGGCGGGTGTGGTGGGCATGGCTCTCTCCTGGGTCCTGTCCGCTGTCTTGTGCTGTCTTGTGCTGCCTTCCGCCGTCTTCCTGTGTCTTCCGCTGTCAGGCGGGCTGAGCGCCGTGGCGGATGGCGCCGTGGGTGAACGCCGGCCGCGGGCCGGGACTTTTACCCACGCCGTGGGTATCCGGCCGGGCCACTATATCCACGCCGTGGATTTACGCAATCGGCTCCGGCACAATGAGGTTCATGACTCGTCCCACGGCAGCCGGCGACGGGGTCCGCCGCGGCAGGCCCCCCAAGGGCGCGTCCCAGCTCTCCAGGGACGCGATCGTCGACGCCACCCTCGAAGTCGTCGACGCCGACGGCATCGCCGGGGTCAGCATGCGGTCCGTCGCACGAGTCCTCGGGGTCGACGCCAAGAGCCTCTACAACCACGTCGACGGCAAGGACGGCCTCCTCGACGCCGTCGCGGAGCACCTGCTCGGCGGGGTGTCCATCCCGCCGGCGACCGGCGACATCCGCGTCGACCTGCCCGCGATCGCCGACGCCTTCCGCGAGCGGGCGCTCCTCCACCCCGAGGCCGCGCCCCTGGTGCTGACCCGCCGGCTCGCGTCCTTCGAAGGACTCGCGCCGGTCGAAGCGCTCCTGGGCGTGCTCCGCTCGGCGGGGTGCTCGACCGGGGAATCGGTGCACCTGGTGCGCTTTCTCGTGGCCTCGCTGATCGGCACCCTGCTGCGGGAGGTCCAGGCCGGCCCCACCCTTGGCATCTCGGACCAGGACGGCATCGCCGCACGGCAGCGCACACTGGAGGACTCGGGTCTCCCCCACGTGATCGAGGCCGCCCCGCGTCTCGCACGGTTCGACCGCGACGCGGAGTACCGGTACACGGTCCAAGCCGCCACGGCACTGGTCCTGGACAGGGTCAGGGCGTCCCGGGCCTGACCCTGTGAGAACGGCGGTCGGAGAACAAGCCGTCAGCCGATGGTGACGACGCGTGCCCAGGACGGCGGGGTGTCCGGCACGTAGTCGGGGTTGTTCTCTCGCACGGCGCGGGCGGGACGGGGGAAGAGGCCGACGACGGTGCGGCAGGGCGGCTGCGCGGAGGGCCACGGCGTCTGGCCGTCCGTCAGGGCGACGATCACGTCGGGGCGGGGCCGGGAGCGCAGGGCCCGGGCGAAGCCGGAGCGCAGGTCCGTTCCCCCGCCGCCGATCAGTTCCATGTTCTCGGCGCGGCAGAGCGGGACCGCGACCCGGGCCGCCGCATCGCAGGAGATCACCGAGACCAGGTCACGCCGCCCGCCCACGGCCCGTGCGATCGCCGCCACCTCCAGCAGCGCGCTGCCCAGTTCGGCGTCGCTCACCGACCCCGAGGTGTCGATCACGACGCAGACCCGGGGCGGCGTTCGGCGCAGGCTCGGCAGGAGCACACCGGGAATGCCGGCCGAGCGCCGGGACGGACGCCGGTAGCTGTGGTCCTCCCCCACTCCCGGCGCGCCCGCCGCCGACCGCACCGCCGCCCCGAGCAACTGCAGCCACGGCTGCGGCGGATGGAACGCCTCCTCCGCCCACCGGCGCCACCCCTCCGGCGCGTCGCCCGGCCGCCCCTTGATCCCCTCGGCGACCCGGAAGCGTACGGCGTCCCGCTGCTGCCTGCTCAGGCCGTGCGCCCCCTCGGGACCGAGCTCCCAGGTGCGCTCCTGCCCGTCGGCACCGCTGCCGCAGTCCAGCCACGACAGGTCCGCGGCGAGTCCGGACAAGGACGCCCTCCGCAGGTACTCCTCCATCAGCAGGCCGTCGGGCAGCCGCAGCATCGACGGCAGCGCCGCCCCGGCGGGAAGGGGCAGGCCATCGCCGTAGATGTCGTCGTTGATCTCGAAGTCGGCCGCGATGTTCCGCCGCAGCCTGTCCCGGTCTTCGGCCTTCTCCTGCTCCCGCGCATACCGCTCGCCGCGCCCATGATGGTCCCGCAGCAGATGGGAAACCTCGTGGACCCAGACACCAGCCAGCTCCTCCAGCGGCGTGCGCGCCACGAAGCCGGGAGAGACGTAGCAGCGCCAGTGCGCGTCCACGGCCATCGTCGGTACCGACCCGTCCGTCACCACATGCAGCGCGAAGAGCGCGGCGGCCAGATA
>NZ_BMVJ01000005.1:233316-236722 GCF_014650655.1 Streptomyces anandii JCM 4720 | reverse complement strand
GGGACGGACCTTGACCGCGTGCAGCCGGGCGGCCAGCAACTTCTCCATGTCCAGGCGGAGTTCGGCATGTACGGGCGACTCGCCGGAGCCTGCCGACGGCCCCGGCCCGGCGGCCCCGGCCGGACGCGGAGGCGCCGGTCGGGGCAGCGGACGCGGCACCGGGCGAGGGCGTGCGCCCGGCTCGTCCGGGCGAGGGCGTGGGAGCGGCACCGGCCGCTCGGCCGTCCCCGTCATCGGTGCGTCCCCGTCGGCCGGTGCGCTCCTGTCGTACGACCGGAACCGGCCGCGGCCGCGACCCGCTCCACCGACCGGTCCGCCCGCCGGGCGAGACCGACCACCCCGGCCAGCCGCTCCACCGCCTCCGGCACCTCCCAGTCGTCGCGCCGCAGCGCCGCCAGCGCGGTCGCCGGGCCGACGAGCAGGTCGGGGGCACCCGTCTCCAGCGCCCGCACCAGCACCGCCCAGCCGGCCTCCCACCTCTCCCGTTCCGGCCGTGCCCCGACGGCGGCCACCACCGCCTCCAGCGCCGCCTGACGCAGATCGCCCCGGGCGGGCAGCTCCGCGAGGGGCGGGTCGGCCAGCAGCGACTCCGGGTCCGGCAGGTCCATGCGGTCCAGGTGGGCGAGGAGTTCGAGTCCCGGCCCGTCCCCCACCGCGCCCCGTACCAGCAGCGCCAGTACCTCCCGGGAGACGGAGGCCGCCGTGCCGAACGCCAGCAGGGTCAACGCGGCCTCCCAGCTCCGGGGCGAGGGCCAGGCGCTGCCGCGCCGGGCCTCGGTCGTCGGCAGACGGTGGATCAGCGTGGGCCGCACTTCCAGGAAGCCGCAGACCGCGCGTCGGGCGAAGGCCACCGCCTCCGGCAGTCGTTCGGACACCAGCCGCGGCAGTTGGGCACGGGGCCAGATGCCGCCCAGCCCGCGCACCACCACATCGCGGTCGTGCACCCAGTGCAGATGCACGAACCGGTTGGCCAGCGGCGGGCTCAGCTCCCACCCGTCCGCCGCCGAGGCGCGTGGATTGGCGGCGGCCACGATCCGTACTCCCGGCGGCAGTTGGAGCGCACCGACCCTCCGCTCCAGGACCACCCGGAGCAGGGCGGCCTGCACCGCCGGGGTGGCGGTGGAGAGTTCGTCGAGGAAGAGCAGCCCTCGTCCGGCCCGCACGAGTTCCACGGCCCACTGCGGTGGCGCCATCGGCACTCCCCGCACCGCGGGATCGTCGCCCACGATGGGCAGCCCCGAGAAGTCGGACGGCTCGTGGACGCTGGCGATCACGGTGGTCAGCGGCAGGTCCAGGGTGGCGGCGAGCTGTGTCAGGGCCGCGGTCTTGCCGATGCCCGGCTCGCCCCAGAGCAGCACGGGCAGGTCGGCCGCGACGGCCAGCGTCAGAGCCTCGAGCTGCTCGTCGGGGCGCGGTTCGGTGGTCGTCGTCCGCAGACGAGTCAGAAGGTCGTCGGCTATGGAGAGTTGGTTGTCGGTGGGCAGGAGGGCGGGGGAAGTCATGGGCATCACCTGTTACGGAGAGAAGGGGGCACAACGCGTGCTGCGCTGCGCGGGGAGGGAACGGGCATGAGCCGAGGGGGAGTTGGTCAGCGGTGCATGCCGGTGCGAGGCCGCGCGCGGCTGCTCCGCTTGCGGCTCATGTCGTGCGGCGTACCGCGGTCGAGCCGGGGACGGCGGCCCGCGTCCGCGTGCCCCCCGCCGGGAGCGCTGCCGGCTGCCGGGTGCGTGGTGACGAGCCCCGAGCGGAAGAGTCCGTGGTCGAAACGGCGGGCCACGGCCGCCTCCAGCTCCGTCCGCAGCGGTCCGTCGCGCAGCACCGCGCCGGGACCGAGCAGCCCCTCGACCAGCGCCAGCGCCCCCGCCACGTCACCATGGGCCAGTCGCTCCCGTACGGCGGGCAGCGCCTCCGGGGTGCGGTGGATGGCGTCGATCGCCCGGAGGCACGGAAGCGGCGGCCCGCCGAGCTCCAACAGGAGTTCCTCCCGGCGCAGTTGGTCCGGGTCGTGATCGACGGCCGTCAGCACCCCGTCGCGCAGCGCGATCCGGTGGACCTCGCCCCGGCATTCCACCTGGTGCGGGTCGCCAGGCTCGGGGGCGGGACCGGCCATCGAGGCCGGGGCGCCCCCCGCCACCGAGCCGGAGGCCGCCAGTGCCGCGGCGACGAGCGGGTGCAGCCGTCCGGCCGTGACCAGCCCGGCCCGCAGAAGTCGCAGATCCGGCAGGACCCGGGCCGCCGCCTCCGGCAGCACCGGAAGCGCCGCGGTCTGCTGCGGGGGCGAAACCCGGACCAGCCGCCGGAAGGCCGGGACATGGCTGTCGTCGGGGGCGACGAGTTCGAGCACGGCCCGGCTGCGCGCACCGAGCCGTACCGCGAAGGCCCCGCGGGGGCTGCGGCCCTCGGCCCGCAACAGCAACTCCGCCTCTGCGGCCCACCGTTCCACCGCCCACGGGGAATCGTGGACGCCAGGGGTCGCTTCCCCGCCCGCACCGCATCGCCACGCCAGCTCGCCGCTGCGGCGGGCGTCCCACAGATGCCGGTGCAGGTCGAGCCGGAAGCGCCGGTCGGGATACGGGTGCGGGTGCGGGGCCGTGCGCACCTGGCGCTGCCCGCCCGGATCGGTCCCGGACCCCTCCCACAGGGCCAGGGACATCCACTGCCCGCCGTCCGCCCCGGCCGGCGGGGTCCGCACCACCAGTCGCAGCGGTACGGCGCCCGAACTGCCGTACGTCGCGAGGCAGATGGTCAGGCCGGGCCGGAGCCGCCCGTCCGGGGCGATCCGGGGCATGTGCCAGCGCAGCAGATCCGGTGCCAGCCGGCGCAGATCGGCACGGAGGCGGGTCACGAGATCGGTGCCGTGGCGGTCGCGCACGGCGCGCAGATCGAGATCGACGTTGATCCGGGCGGCGGCGCAGGCCCCCGCCCAGTCACCGACGGCACGCCGCGCGGTCGCGGTCTCGATCATGGAGGGTGGCACGGCGTACGCACGCACGCGCTGCCACATCGACAGGTGGGCCGGAATCTCCGTCGCGTTGTGATGTGCCATCAGCACTCACCTTGCGCGGACGATTCCCCCAATCCACGAGTGAGGAGGTTCTTCACCCGGGCATCATAGGAGACGGATCCCCTACGGCGCCCGGAATTGTGGTCGGTCGGTCGGTCAGGAGAGCATCTCGACGTACCCGTCGGTCCCGTGCACGCGGATCCGCTGCCCGTCGCGGATGCGCCGGGTGGCCTGTTCCACCCCCACCACTGCAGGCAGACCGTACTCCCGGGCGATCACCGCGCCGTGCGTCATCAGGCCGCCCACCTCCGTGACCAGGCCCGCGATGCCGACGAACAGGGGCGACCAGCTGGGGTCCGTGCAGACCGTGACCAGGATGTCGCCCGGCTCCAGTACGGCGTC
>NZ_BMVJ01000005.1:230330-233292 GCF_014650655.1 Streptomyces anandii JCM 4720 | reverse complement strand
CGCGATGTCGAGGACGACCCGGGCCCTGCCCTCGACGGCCCCGGCGGACACCGGCAGCCCGACCAGGGCGCCGGCCGGCACGTCGTCGCGCCGGTACGCCCCGTTGAGGCACTCGCCGTCCGATGTCAGCACCCGGGGCGGGGTGAGCGCCCGGTACGACCGGAAGGCGTCCTTGCGCTGCTCGATGAGCCGGCCGTCCACCTGCTTCGAGCGCACGGCGTCGGAGAGTTCCTGGAGGGTGAGGTGGAAGATGTCCTCCTCGTCGCCGAGCACACCGGCTGCCACGAGGCGCCCGGCCTCCCGCAGCAGAGCCTCTTTGTAGAGGAAGTAGCGGCTGACGATGTCGTACTTGGGGTACTCCCGGTAGCCGATGAAGGTCCGGACCCGGTCGATCATCCGCTTGGCCTCGTCGGCCTTCCGCCCGCCGTCCGGCAGGGCCCGCAGGCGTGCCAGTACGTCCTGTTCCTTCTTCAGCGCCTCCTGGCGCCCTTGTTCGAAGCGCCGTTCGGCGGCACCCGGTTCGAAGTTCCTGATGTTGTCGAGGATCACGGGTACGAGCGTGGTGGGGCGCTCGCGCCAGCGCGGCCTCGTGATGTCGATCTCGCCGGCGCAGCGCATGCCGTACCGGTCGAGGTAGCCCTCGATGGCGGCGCGCGCTCGGGCCCCGCCCGTGAGCTTCGCCAGCTCGTCCAGGAAGGCGTCGTACAGCGAGCCCTCGTACGGGAAGCCGTCGTCCTCGACGCTCCGCAGGAACTCGACGACCTCGGGATACGGGCGGATCACGTCCGCGACGTCGAGCAGATCCAGACCCATCTGCGAGGTGATGTTGCCGGGGGCGGACAGGGTGAGTGTGTCGGCCGCGTTCTTCTCACCGAGCCACTCGTACAGCTTGTCGTTGAGCCACCACGTGGCTTCCATGCCCGCCATGATCGCCTGGATGTTCAGCGGATCGCTGAGCACTCGTTTGTGCTCCTCGAAGGCCACCGGCAGGAAGTCGAACAGTTCCGGTCCGCTCTTCGTCCGGATCTCACGCGCGAGGGCGGCGACGGACGCCCGGCTGCGCTCGATGAGCGCGCCGACGACGGCGGGATCGGTGTCGATCGGCGCGGGGGCGCCGCCGGCCGGCGGCCCGCCGGCGTCCGCGTCCGGGAGCAAGGGGACGAAGTCGTCTCGGTCCAGGACGGTTTCCAGTGCGTCCCTGACCAGCGGTTCGCCCTTCCCTACCAGGTCCAGGAGTGCGGCGCGGCCCGCGGGCGAGGCCAGGCGCCGCGTGACGTCGACGAACAGCCTCCCGCCGGCGGCGTACATCGGCACCATGGCGGTCGACTGCCACATGGAGAGCCCCAGTGGCTTCATCGCGTCGGTCATCATCTGCTGGTGGCCGACGGACACGTAGACGTGGTTGTCCTCGTCGTCCCTCTCGGGGACGGGGAACAGCGTGGTGATGGGCCGGCTCTGGACGATGTGGAAGTCGTCGTCGGCCAGACACCATTCGATGTCCTGCGGACGGCCGAAGTGCGCCTCGATCCGCCGCCCGAGGCTGACGAGCCGGACGACCTGCTCATGCGTCAGCGCCGGCTGCTCCCGCCGCCGTGAGTCGAGCGCCGTCTCGCGCGTACCGCCGCCCGGCAGGGCGTGAACGGCGCGTTGCTTGGCGGCGATGGTCTCGGCGACGACTTCGCCGTCCCGCACCTTGAAGACGTCCGGGTTCACCACGCCGGAGACCAGGGCCTCACCGAGGCCGAACCCGGCGTCCACGGTGGCGGTCCTGCGGTCGCCCGTCACGGGGTCGGCGGTGAACAGGATGCCGGCGGCGTGGGGGAAGACCATCCGCTGCACGACCACGGCCATGGACACCGCGCGGTGGTCGATGCCGTTGCGCCGGCGGTAGACGACGGCCCGCTCGGTGAACAGGGAGGCCCAGCACCGCCTGATGTGCTGGAGGACCGCCTTTCGCCCCACGACGTTCAGGTAGGTGTCCTGCTGGCCCGCGAACGAGGCCGTCGGCAGGTCCTCCGCCGTCGCGCTGGACCGGACGGCGTAGGCGGCCCGCTCGCCGTGGCGGACGAGCGCGCTCGTGATCCGCGCCGCGAGGTCGTCCGGGACGGCGGTCTCCTCGATGGTCCGCCGGATCTCCGCGCTGAGCGTCCGGATGGCGTCCGGATCGCCGGCGCTCAGGCGGGACAGTTCGTCGAGCCGGTCGTCGATCGACGGCGCCTGCGCGATGATCCGCCGGAAGGCGTCCGTCGTCACGCAGAAGCCCGCCGGCACGCGCACGTCCGCGATGCGCGACAGCCGGCCCAGGTTCGCCCCCTTGCCGCCGACGACGGCGGCCTTCCTGTCGTCGATCTCTCGGAGGTCCCACACGTACTGCTCGATCACTGCGCATACCTTCCGGGCTGCCGGCCGCACACGTCGACGGCGTCAGACGCCGTCCCCACCGTTTTCGCAGGTTGCGGGCTCGGCCGACGATTCTGCGCCCCGACCCGGGCCTTGCCGCAAGCCCCCCGGTGCGCTATAAGTTGAGAGAGGCAAGGAGAGGAATCTCCTTGCCTTCGCCATTTCCGGGCCGTGCCGGACGATCCAGGCGCTGCCCAGACCGATCACCGCTCCCGCGGCGACGTCCGTGGGGTAATGGGCCCCGCTCTGCACACGCTCCACGGCCACCAGAGCCGCCGGGACCGCGCACAGGACACCCGCGAGCGGCCAGGCGGAGAAGACCGCGGCGGTGAACGCCGCCGCGGCCGCGGTGTGTCCGGAGGGGAACGACGACGACTCGGGGCGGTCCTCGACCTCGTCGTGCGGTACCCATTCCTTCGGCGGCCGGGGCCTGCGGACCAGGTGCTTGCACAGGCCGTTGGAGACGGTCTGTGCCACCGTCAGCGCCGCCAGGGCCGACGCGGCGGCCCGTCGCCCGCGCCGGCCCCCGGCCGTCGCCAGCACCACGGACGCGCCGCACCAC
>NZ_BMVJ01000005.1:226230-230306 GCF_014650655.1 Streptomyces anandii JCM 4720 | reverse complement strand
AGCTTGGTGCCCTGCGCGCACTCCTCCACCGCCGACAGGAACCGGTGGACACCCGGCGTCGTCCCGGCGGCCAGCCGCTGGATCAGACGCCGGTCATTCGCTCGCAGCATCGTGCAGAAACCCATGAGCCGCGGATATCCCCGAGATCACCGGCCCATGCCACCGGGATCGCTCAGCCGTCGGACTCCGACGACGGGATGTAGGCGCCGGGTACGTCGTCGGGCGCGTAGATCTTCTTCTCGCCGGGGTAGGGCCTGGTCCAGTTGTGGGTCTCGTACCAGGTGAAGTGGTTCATCTGGGCGGGGTTGGCGTAGTCGGGGACGGCGCCCGGTCCGGTCAGGTGCTGCCTGGTCTTCCACGCGTCCCAGATCGCCGCGAGCGCCCGCTTGTCCGCCGGTACCGCGGCCGACGGGACGGCGGCCGCGCGGGGGTTCTGGGGCGCCGGGGTGTCGAGGCCGCAGGAGGGCGGGGTCTTGAGGCCGTCGGTCAGCGGGGTGCGATTGGGCAGCGCGTCGAAGGGCGTGTAGTCCGGGTGACGGGTGAAGGCCGCGCTCATCGGGGTGGCGGCGCTGTCCTTCTGGTTCATCGGGCGGATGCCGAGGATCTGCTCGATGGTCCGGATCATCGTGATCTGCGTGTAGTAGTGGCTGTCGACCACTCCGTGGCGGGCCCACGGGCTGATGATCTGGATCGGGGCGCGGTGACCGTCCACGTGGTCGAGGCCGGCCTGGGAGTCGTCCTCGACGACGAAGACCGCCGAGTCCTTCCAGTACTCGCTGTGCGAGATCGTGTCGATGATCCTGCCGGTGGCGAGGTCGTTGTCGGCGACCTGGGCGGCCGCGTTCGCCGGGCCGCCGGTGTGGTCGCTGGACAGCCAGAACATGTTGAGGTTCGCGGGCCCGTTCTTCTCGAAGTCACGCTTCCAGATCTCGTACCGGTAGATGTCCGGGACGCTGGTGTCGAACTTCGGGAAGCCGTGCACCGAGACGTCGTTGAGCGACGGGATCGGCGAGGAGGAGGACAGGGTGTAGGCGGTGTCCTGTCCGGTCGCCTCCATGTTCTTGCTGTCGCAGTAGAGGTTCTGCCAGCTCGCGCCGGACGGTTTGGTCAGGAACTGCTGGAACTCCCCGAAGTCCCGTACGGACTTGCCCGCCGCCTGGGCTCCGGTCCACAGGAATCCGCTCCGCTGGTGCCCGAGGGCGTCGTCCTCTGTGTCGTAACTGCGCGCGTACTGACCGGCGGACGACTCGGTGTACTCCGGATTGTCGGCCTGCATCAGCCAGTTGTGGCCCTCGGCGGAGTTGGTGCCGATGTCGTACGTGTTGTCGTACAGCCCGAACTGCCGTGCCAGGGCGTGCTGGTTGGGGGTGACGTTCTCGCCGAACTGGGCCAGCGAGGGGTCCCCGTCGCCCTGCGGCATGTCGCCGAGGACCTGGTCGTAGGTGCGGTTCTCCTTGACGATCAGGAAGACGTGTTTGATCGTCGAGGGTTCGCCGAGCCGGCGCGGGACGGCCACCGGCCCGGCATGGCTGCTGCCCTTGCCGAGCAGGACCGAGCCGCTGTTCCAGCCGTTCTGCCGGAAGACCTTGGCGGTCCGGGACCGGATGACCCGGTCGCTCGGCAGCTTGAAGCGCTGAAGGCTCGACGTCGTGTCGTGGGTGCCGTGTCCGGCGCCGCCGGTGGGCCTGCGGGCGTCGATGCCGCGGGCGTTGGAGACGACGATGTCGTCGCCGGCGACGGCGATCTCCGCGGGGAAGTAGTCGGTGGGGAGCAGGCCGACGTAGCCGACCGGCTCCTGCGGGCCGCTGTAGCGGTAGACGGCGACCGCGTTGGCGCGGCCGAGCGTCACCAGCAGGCGCCCGTCGTCGGTGAGCGTCACCGCGTCGGGCTCGTAGCCGACCGAGGCCTCCGGCCAGGGCTGGGTGGCTATGGTCTGTACGACCTTGCCGCGCCTGGTGTCGATGACCGAGACGTCGTTGGTGGCGGTGTCGGTGACGAACACCGCGCCCCGCTTCGCGTACACGGCGGTCGGGTGGAGGCCGACGTCGATGCTGCGGACGGCCGCGTCGGGGTCCGCCACGTCGATGACGCTGACCGTGCCGGTGGTGGTGGCCGCGGTCACCGGATCGGCCGGCACCTGGGTGCCGTAGGAGTTGATCGTGGTGTCACCGGCCTTCGCCGGGCGCCCGCCCTCGTTGCTCACGTACAGCTTGCCGCTCGCCAGGGCCATGCCCCGGGGGGCGTTGCCCACGGCCCAGCTGCGCTGGACGGTGCCGGTCGCCGCGTCGATGGCGACCACCCGGTTCTGCCCGTTGACCGCCGCGTACACGGTGGATCCGTCCGGGGAGAAGGCCGCCGCGGCCGCCAGCGCGTGCCGGGAACCCTCCGCCGGGATGGGGACGTTCACCGGGTCGGAGACGGTGCCGTCGTCGTCGACGGTGTACTTGGTGTAGCCGTCGGTCCGGCCCAGCCACAGTTGCCTGCCGTCGGGCGAGTAGGCCGGGCCTTCCTGCCCTACGTCGCTGCTCTGGCCGGACACGCTGCTCTTGACGCGTTGGACGACCTCACCGGTCCGCAGGTCGACGACGACCAGGGCCACGCCGCCGTCCGTGAGGGTGGCGGCGAGATGCCGGCCGTCCGGGCTGACCGCCGACGACATGATCTTCCCGTCATCGATGACGGTACGGCTGCCGTACGGGGCGATGTACTGGTCGCTGGAGACGACTTGGCCGTCGGCCGTCTCCTGGCCGACCTGCTGGGTGCCGAACCGGTGGGTGGCGGCGACCGCGGTGCCCGTGACGGCGAGGGCGACGGCGATGCCCGTGGTCACGAGCACGGTCCGGTGGCCGACGCGTCCGCCGGACGGGCCGGTCCGCCGCTGCCTGGTGTCGGTCGTCTTGTCGTGAGTCGTCTGCTTGTCGGGGGTCGTCTCCTTGTCGTGGGTCGTCCGGCGCCGGCGTGTGACCTGCATGGAGTCATCCCTTCGGGGTGGAGTCGAGCAGTTCGACGTTGCCGTCGAACTGCCAGAGCGGGTTGGGCGCGTCCCCGGCCGGGGTGCGCACCAGGAAGTAGCCGTTCACTTCCTTCGGCCCGTCGCCGTCGGCGACGTACCGCCCGTCCGCGGTGATGTCGAGCTGGTAGACGGCCGTGCCCGGGGCCGTCGTCCCGGGGAGGTGCCAGGTGACGACGCAGCGCCAGTCGTTGCCCGCTCCCTCGGGGGCGGCCTGGCCGTCGCTCTTGGTGCACGCCGCCGTCGCCTTCAACTGCGCCTCGGTGACGGCGGGCCGGTGCAGTTGGCGGGTCTGCATGCGGTAGAGGTGGGCGAACGCCGTGGCGAGCGAGCGCTGCACCTTGTCCTGCCCGATGCCGGAGCCGGTGGCCGGCGCCCCGGTCGCCCGGGTGAGGATGAGGGTGGTCACGGCCAGGAGGGCGGCCAGCGGCAGGATCCCGGCGGTGACGGCCCGGCGCCCGGAGCCGTCGTGAGCCGGACCGGTGAAGTCGCGGCGCAGGAACAGCAGATACGCGAGCGCGGTGGCGAGCAGGGCCCAGGCCAGGCCGACCACGATGCCGATGAGGAGCGGGCCGGTCTGGGCGGGGCTGGTGAACAGGCCGTTCCAGGCGATGAAGGCGTAGCCGGGCAGGGCCAGGCGTACGGCGACGGGCAACGGCAGCACCTGGGCGACCTGCGTTCCCAGCGCCACGAGCGCGGGCAGGAGCAGGCCCATCGGTGACCGACCGAGCGCGATGGACCCCAGCAGTCCGATGCCGGCCAGGGCCAGTGTCGGGGCGAGGACGCAGATCCAGGCGAGCAGGACCCGGCCGGCGGCGGTGCCCGGCGCGAGCAGGTGACCGTCGAGGCCGACCAGCGGCTGGTCGCCGACCGCGATGAGTCCCCCGGCCGTGCCGGAGCAGGCCGGCCCGGCCACGAGCAGCAGGATCACGGTCAGGCCGGCCAGTGCCTTCGCCACGAAGATCCGCCGTGGCGACCGTACGGTCACGAGCAGGTGGCGCCAGGTGCCGAGCCGGTCCTCCGAGGCGAACACGTCACCGGCGACCACCGAGGTCAGCAGCGGCAG
>NZ_BMVJ01000005.1:188340-226195 GCF_014650655.1 Streptomyces anandii JCM 4720 | reverse complement strand
CGCCCAGGTCCCGGCGAAACCGAGGATCACCAGCGGTCCGGCCCACCCCGTGGCGTGCATCCAGCGGCCGAAGAGGGTGTCGGAGGGCAGCGTGGTCTGCCGGCTCACCCCGGCGACGAAGAGGGCCGGCGCCATCCAGCAGGCCAGGAGCAGCAGACGTACGCGCCACTGCGAGAGGAGTTTGACGAGCTCGAAGCGGTAGGCGCGGGAGAGGGGGGCGCGGAAGGCGGCGCGGTCGGCGCCGGCGACGGTGGTCGCGGTCCCGGCGCCGGTGGCGGTGTCGGTGGTCCCGGCGCCGGCGGCGGTGCCGGTTGTCCCGGTCGTGCCCGGAGTGGTGGTGTCGGCGGGGGTCAACGGGTGGCCTCCTGCTGCTCGGTGAGGGCGAGGAAGGCCGCTTCCAGCGGTGAGACCACGGGGGCCAGTTCGCGTACCGCGACACCCGCGCGCACCAGCGCGGCCACCAGTTCGTCGAGGGCGGGCGCCAGCGCCCGTACGACCAGGACCTCGGCGTTCGTGCGTGCGGCGCCGCCGGTCTCGTCGACGATGCGGATCCCGGCCGTGCCGGAGGCGATGCGGCGGGCGGCGTCGGGGTCGGGGGTACGCAGCCGGTAGTCGAGTGCGCGGTCCTCGGCGCCCAGCTTGCTCACCGGGCCGGAGAAGACGACGCGTCCGGTGGCGAGGACGGTGACCTCCGAGCAGAGTGCTTCGAGGTCGTCCATGCGGTGGCTCGACAGCACGACGGCGACGCCGTCCGCCGCGAGGCGGGTCAGGACCCCGTGGACGTGCTTCTTGCCGGCCGGGTCGAGGCCGTTGGACGGCTCGTCGAGCAGGAGCAGCCGGGGCCGGGTCAGCAGGGCCGCGGCGAGCCCGAGCCGCTGGCGCATGCCGAGGGAGAACCCGCGGACACGGTCGTCGGCCACGTCGGTGAGCCCGACCTCCGCGAGCACGTCGTCGACTCCCCCGGTGCGCGCCCCGCGCCCGCGCAGGGCCGCCACCGCGGCGAGGTTCTGCCGGGCGGTGAGCGAGGGGTAGAGACCGGGCCCGTCCACGAAGCCGCCGACTCCGCCGGGAGCGGCGAGCCCCCGGCCCAGGGGCGAACCCAGGATTTCCAGGGTCCCGCTGTCCGCGACGGCCAGGCCCAGCAGCAGACCGAGGGCCGTCGTCTTGCCGGCGCCGTTCGGTCCCACGAGACCGTGGACCCGGCCCTGTGCCACGTCCAGGTCGATGCCGTCGAGGGCGACGACGTCACCGAAGGACTTCGTGACGCCACGCGCCCGGACTGCGAGGTATGCGTCCATGAGCCCCTCCTTTGAAAACCCCATGGACCCTAGGGACGCCACACCCTGCTTGGCATGTACAGGCGGTTGACGTCCGTGGAAGAACTCGTCAAAGGTCGGCAAGTCGCGCGGGCCCGGGAGGCGTTCACCGCGAACACGGCGCAGGACATGTCCGTGGGCCGCTTGGACGGCCCGGCGCGCGGGATCGGGGCGACGGTGCGAGCGTGGAGGCGTACAGGAGGAGCACCCCCAGCCGTGGCGCTGGACGAACGGGACGGAGCACGGTCATGGCCCGGGCGATCTGGTCAGGAGTGATCACCTTCGGTCTGGTCACCGTCCCCGTGGGCCTCTATACGGCGACCGAGGACCACACGGTCCACTTCCACCAGTTGCAGCGCGGCACCTCCGACCGGATCCGCAACCGGCGGGTGAACGAACGCACCGGCGACGAGGTCGCCACGCGCGACATCGTCAAGGGGTACGAGATCGACGAGGGCCAGTACGTCGTGGTGGAGCCGGACGAGCTGGACGAGATCGCGCCGGGCCGCTCACGGACCATCGACATCAGCGACTTCGTCGACCTGGAGGCGATCGAGCCGGTCTACTTCGACCGCACCTACTACGTCGCCCCGCGCGGCGAGGAGTACGACAAGGTGTACGAGCTGCTGCGCGCGGCGCTGGCGGAGGCGAACAAGGTCGGGATCGCCACGTTCGTCATGCGCAGCAAGCAGTACCTGACCGCGTTGCGCGCGGAGGACAACGTGCTGGTGCTGCAGACGCTGCACTGGGCTGACGAGGTCCGCGACCCCGGCACGGAGCTGCCCGAGCTGCCCTCGGGGCGGGCGGGGCGCGGCAAGCAGCTGGACATGGCGCTGGAGCTGGTCGACGCCCTCAGCTCCGACTGGGACCCGTCCCGTTACCGCGACACCTACCAGGAGAAGGTGCGCGAGCTGGTCAAGGCCAAGGCCGAGGGCCAGGAGATCGCGGTGTCGGAGGAGCCGCCGGAGGCGACCAACGTCATCGACCTGATGAAGGTCCTCGAGGGCAGCCTCCAGGCCGCCCGGTCCGGCCGCGGTGAACCGGCATCCGGGACGACGGGGAAGACGGGGAAGGCAGAGGCAGCAGGGAAAACGGCGAAGGCGCCGACGCGCAAGGCCCGGCCCGAGAGGGCCGGGACGCCGTCGGCGCGGGCCCGCCGCAGCGGAAGCACCTCCAAGCGCGAGCTGCAGGAGCTGAGCAAGGCGGAGCTGTACGAGCGGGCCAGCCAACAGGACGTCCCGGGCCGCTCGAAGATGAGCCGCAAGGACCTCATCGACGCCCTCGCGGGCGGAAGCGGCGGCCGCGGCCGCGGCCGCGGCCGCAAGAAGAGCGCCGCGTGACGCCTAACCGCACTTGCGCTTCCAGCTGTGCCACTTGCCGCTCTTGAAGGTGTTGCAGTACGAGGTGCTGCCGGCCCAGACCGTGACGGCACGCCAGTTGGCGATCCTGGCCCAGCCCCCTGTGTTGTCGGCGCGTCCGTGACCCGGCATCTCCTTCCAGCCGTCGGCGGCGCGCCAGGTGTGCCAGATCGTGCGGTTGGCCGCCACGACGAACGTCTCGTCCGTCGTGCCGTTCTTGTCCCAGTCCACGTCCAGCACCCTGGTGCCGCACTTGTAGTAGCCCTTGTTGGCCCAGCGGGTGATGGCGCAGCTGCCGGCGGCCACGGCGTTGCCACTCGCCGCGGCGGGCCGTGCCACGGTGCTGTCGGCGCGAGCCGGGGCCGCCGTGGCCGCGGCGGGAAGCAGGCCGACGGTCAGCCCGCCGGCCAGGGCCACCGACATTCCGAGGCCGGCCATGTGTCGTGAAGGCATCTCGATCCCCCAATGTGTTGGTGCCTTCGGTCGGGTCAGAAGGCTAGGAGAACGAGGGCCGTCGCGCGTGCTCCGTGGGGTGGAGTTCGCGGTCAACTTTCGGCGTAGTCGCGGGTAAACCTCGGCGGTAGGGCGGGGGGCCGTTTCCGTGGACGCGCCCGCCGACAGCTTCTAGGGACTTGCCTAAACGTATTAGGTAGCTGCATGATGTGTTTCGCCATGACTGCAAACCATCACCTCATCACCGCACCCGTCACCGACGGCCTCCTGCGCGGCGCTCTCGACGTGGAACGCACCGCGCACGGGCTGCTGCCGCACCGGCTGCCCGCGCGGGCGCGCCGGCAGATCCCCGACGAGCAGCTGACCCTGGCCGAGGCCCAGCCGTCCGGCGTGCGCGTGGTCTTCCGCAGCCGCGCGACCACCGTCGAGCTGGACACACTGCCCACCAAGAGGGCCTACCGAGGTCTGCCGGCCCCGGCGGACGGCGTCTACGACCTGCTGGTCGACGGCCGTCTCGCGGCGCAGACCACGGTGACGGGCGGCAACCTCCGCATCATGGACATGGCCACACAGTCGGTCGAGGTACGCGAGGGTCCGCCCGGCACCGCCCGGTTCACCGGCCTGCCCGCCCATGACAAGGACGTCGAGATCTGGCTGCCGCACAGCGAGGTCACCGAGCTGATCGCCCTGCGCACCGACGCTCCCGTCGAGCCGCTGCCGGACCGGGGGCGCAGGGTGTGGCTCCACCACGGCAGCTCCATCAGCCACGGCTCCGACGCCGCGCATCCCACCGCCACCTGGCCCGCCCTGGCAGCGGCCCGCAGCGGAGTGGAACTGGTCAACATGGGATTCGGCGGCAGCGCGCTGCTGGATCCGTTCACCGCCCGCGCGATGCGCGACACCCCCGCGGACCTGATCAGCGTCAAGCTCGGCATCAACATCGTCAACGCCGACGTGATGCGTCTGCGCGCCTTCGTTCCCGCCGTCCACGGCTTCCTGGACACCATCCGCGAGGGGCATCCGACCACACCGCTCCTGGTGGTGTCCCCCATCCTGTGCCCGGTGCAGGAGGACACTCCAGGCCCCCTGATGCCCGACTTCGACGGCGGCACCCTGCGCTTCAAGGCCACCGGCGACCCGGCCGAACGCGCAGCCGGGCGCCTGACGCTCACCGTCATCCGGGAGGCGCTGGCTCGCATCGTGGACGAACGGAGGGCGGACGACCCGTACCTTCACCACCTCGACGGCCGCGACCTGTACGGCGAGAAGGACTACGCCGAACTGCCCCTGCCCGACGAGATCCATCCCGGCCCCGAGGGCCACCAGCGCATCGCCGGGAACTTCGCCCGGCTCGCCTTCGGCGGCGACGGCCCCTTCCGCCACGGCCCCTTCCGTCAGGAGCCGTTCCGTCGCGAGGCCTGAGATGAACCGGGGCCGCGTCAGAGGCCTCAGAGGGCCTGAGCGTCTCCTGACGGCTGCCCGGACCGAGCGGAACCCGCCCCCTCGGCGCAGGACTCCAACTCCCGCTCCGGGACGCCCGGACGGGCGGGGCGCAGCCGCGTGAGGACCGTCCGTCCATCGGTGCCGCGCCCGTCGATGACACGGGTACGGCCGTGCAGCCGCAGCGACACGACCGCCAGCGCGATCGCGGCCGTGGTCATCGCCGCGCCCGCCCAGGCGGTGGAGGCGAAGCCGAAGCCGGCGTCGATCACGGCGCCGCCGAGCCAGGGACCACCCGTATTGCCGAGGTTGAAGGCCGCGGTGGTCGTCGCACCGGCCAGCGTGGGCGCGGCGACGGCGACGTTGAACATGCGCGCGTTGAGCGCCGGGGCGGTGTAGAAGGCGGAGACGCCCAGCAGGAACGACAGACCCACCACCGCCACCGGGCTCGAGGCGAACAACGCCAGTGCGGCCAGCAGGACGGTCGACGCGGTGATGCCGGAGAGCAGCACGCCGAACAGGTGCGCGTCGGCCACCCGGCCGCCGACCGTCGTGCCGGCCAGCGCACCGAGGCCGAACAGCGCGAGCACGGTCGGCACCCAGCCGTCCGCCAGCCCGGCCTCGTCGGTGAGGAGCGGGGCGAGGTAGGAGAAGGCGCAGAAGACGCCGCCCGCCGCGAGCGCGGTGACGGCGACGGACAGCCAGACCTGGCGGTCGCGGTAGATGGCCAGTTCGCCCTTCAGTCCGCTGCGCCGCTCCGGCACCGGAATGTGCGGGATCCGGGTCACCACGCCGACGAGCGCCAGCGCGGAGGCCGCGCCCACGGCCCAGAACGCAGCCCGCCAGCCGAGGTGTTCGCCGAGGAAGGCGCCGGCCGGGACGCCCAGGACGTTGGCGATGGACAGTCCGCCGATCATCACCGCCATCGCGCGGGCCCGGGCGTTGGCCGGCGCCATGGCGATGGCGACGGCGGCGCCGACCGCCCAGAAGCCCGCGCACGCCAGCGCGCTGGCCACGCGCGACACGAACAGGACCTCGTACGTCGGCGCCAGCGCGCCCAGGGTCTGGCCGAGGCCGAACACCGCGAGGAGCGCGACCAGCGTGGTCTTGCGCGGCAGCCGCAGGGTCGCGGCGGCGAGCAGGGGCGCGCCGACCACCATGCCGATCGCGAACGCCGATATCAGCAGGCCCGCCCTCGGGATGGACACCCCCATGTCGTCCGCGATCGGCGGCAGCAGCCCCGAGAGCATGAACTCGCTGGTGCCGAGCGCGAACACGGACACGGCAAGGACGTAGACGGCGAGCGGCATGCGGGGAGCCACGGGGCGTGCGGAGGATACGGGCATGACTGGTGCCAACCACGCGTGACCTCGGGCCATTCCCGCAGCGCCCCGGCGTCTCGGGACTCGGACACGGAACCCCCGACCCCGTGCCGCACCGCCCCGGGTCAGCGTGACCGCTTCGAGCGCCACCCGACCAGGACCCCGGCGACGAGGAGCACCGCGAGGACGGTCGCCGCCGCCACACAGTGGCCGGGAGTTGCCCAGGAAGGGCCCGGCCAGACCTCCACGGCCACCTCGGCGGTGTCGTCGGCGATCGTGGTGTCGTGGCTGGGACGCCCGGCGTCCCCGTCGGAGACGGTGACCCGCCCGCCGCGGTGGGCCATGTCCTTGTCGATGCGGAGGGTGAAGGGGAAGGTTGTCGTGGATCCCACCGCGCCCGCCTGCGCCGTACACACGTACCGACGTGCGCCGGGCTGTTTCGCGGACGGTTCGGCCAGCGGCTTTCCGTCCGGGGCCAGGGCACGGCACTTCTGGTCGACCACTTCCTCGTCCCTCTCGAAGTCGTAGGGGGAGGAGACGACGGTGGTGCCCGACGGCACCGTGAACTCGACCCGCACCGGGGCCGGGAGCGCGCCGGGGCCGTCGTTGCGTACGCCCACGCGCACCGTGGCACGGCTGCCGACCGGTCCTCGCGCGGTGCCGGCGACGGCCACGAGGTCGGTCTTGTTGTTCACCGGCACCCTCAGTTCCGACGAGCCCTCCTCCGCCGTCCCCGCGCGTCGGGAACCGGCGGGCACCAGGCGCAGCGCGGCTCCGTCGCCGTGGCGGTACTGCGACGCCGGCTCGGGCGGGGGTACGTAGTCGGTTCCGAGGGCGGCGGCCCGGAACGAGACGCTGGGGTACGTGGCGTCACGGCCGGCCTTGAGGACTTCCCGCGCGCCAAGGCGGTAGGACGCTCCGGGATGGATGACGACGTCGGCCGCGGGCAGACGGCACCACGTCGAAGTGGTTCCCCGGTAGAGGCAGTTGCTGTGCCTGGTGGCCGGTGCGATGCCGTCCCGTGTGTCCATGAAGAGCGCGACTCCGCGGGCGGGCACGTCGCCCGTGTTGCGTATCGTCAGTGCGACGGCGAGGCTGCCGCCCGGGTCGGCATCGGGTCGGTCGGGGTGTGCGTCGACCACCAGTTCCGGCTTGCCGATCACAATGCGGGAGCTTCCCGTGACGGCGGGCCGGCCGGGCGAGGTCATCCGGTAGCGCAGCACCGCCGAGTCACCCGCCCCGGCGCCCTGCGCGGGACTGAGGCGGAAGTACTGGCGCTTCCCTCCTGCGGCGGGGTCCCCGTCCTTCCCCGTGCAGTGGAAGACCGGCAGACGGACGGGACAGGCGTCCAGCGCCGGTTTGATGACCGCGACGCCCTTCAGGTCACGGGCGTCGAAGGTGACCGTGACCTCGGCGGCCCCCTTCTCCTCGACGCGCAGCTCGGCGGCGTCGTGGGGCACACGCGAGACGTACAGGACCGACGGCGCGACGAGCTCCGGGGCGGAGGACGGCGCACAGCCCACGAGTCCCGCCGCCGGCAGCACGGCCAGGAAGAGCAGTGGCCCAACGACCTCGCGCACCAGCCGTTTTGAGGCGGCGGCACTCCTACGTCCCACCGCGAGCAGGCACTTGGTTCCCTCGCTCATGTCCACCGGGACCACCCTGCCAGGCGTAGATCACGTCCGTGCATCCACTCCGCATCGACAACTTGGTACGGTACGCGGGCGGCACGCATGGAAAGTCGCGGCAGCACTCAAGGGAGAGGGGCCGGGCGACGATGCGGGCGTCAGAGGCTCGGCGTGCGGTGGCCGCCGCCTTGTCGGCCGCCTCCTCACTCGGCCTGACGGCCGACGAGGCGATCCTTCTCCACAACTCGAACAAGCTCACCCTGCGACTGCTGCCGTGCGACGTCCTGGCCCGGGTGGCGCCCGAGGCGCAGCGTCAGGTCGCGCACTTCGAAGTCGCGCTGGTTCAGCGGCTAGCCGTATGCGGGTGCCCCGTGGGGGCTCTCCAGCCCCAGGCGGAGCCTCGCGTCCATGCCCGTGACGGCTTTGTCATCTCGCTGTGGACCTACTACGAACCCGCACCACCGAGCGAGATCCCCGCGGCCGACTACGCCCATGCCCTCGAGCGACTGCACGCGGGTATGCGTGGGCTCGACATCCCGGCACCGCACTTCACGGACCGGGTCGAGCGGGCCCAGCGGCTCGTCGCGGACCACGACCGCACTCCGGCGCTCGCCGACGCGGACCGGAAGCTGCTCGGGGACGCGCTACGGAGCCTGAGCCGAGCGATCGGCGAGCGCGCCGGCGCCGAGCAGCTGCTGCACGGCGAGCCGCACCCGGACAACCTGCTCAGCACGGGGAAAGGGCCGCTGTTCGTGGACCTCGAGACGTGTTGCCGTGGTCCTGTCGAATTCGACCTCGCTCATGCGCCCGAAGAAGTAGCCGAGCACTACCCGGGTGCCGATCAGGACCTGCTGCGCGAGTGCCGGGTGCTCGTCCTGGCGATGATCACGGCGTGGCGCTGGGACCGGGACGATCAGTTCCCCGACGGGCGCGGGCTGGGCGTGGAGTGGCTCGGCCGGCTCCGAGCGGCTCTCGGTCGCGACGGCCCGGATGCCCATGGCTGAGCGCGACCGGCGCCGCTCGGCGCTCCCGCGGGAACGCCGAGCGGCGTCCGCGCCGTACCGACGTCGGCACCGGCGCCGGTGCCCGTGCCGGCGTCGGTGCCGGTCAGACGGTGGGCCGGGGTCCCGCGGCGCGGCGGAGACGGTTCGCGATGGCCAGTCCCAGGCCCTCCTCCGCCGGCAGGGAGGCGATGATGAGGTCGCACCCCTGTTCGTCGAGTTCCCGCAGGAATCCGTACAGCCCGCGCGCGTAGGCGGCCATCGAGGCCGGAAGGGCCACCACGGCGTGCGCCTTCACCGGGGTGTCGGCGAGGGAGGGGGGAAGGAAGACGCCCACCTGATGACCGAGTTCCTGCGCGAGCCGTGCTTCGGCGGCGACCTTCTCGGGCTCGACGAGGACGACCCGCGCGCGCGGCGCGTAGTGGGACGGATGCTGGCCCGGCACCCGGACCCGGCTGGTCACGGGCACGGCGAGCGGGTGCCCCAGTACGGCTTCGAGGTCCTCGCGCGTCACACCGCCGGGCCGGAGGATGCTCAGGGTGTCGCCCGTGGCGTCGACGATGGTCGATTCGACTCCGACCTTGCAGTCGCCGCCGTCCAGGACGAAGTCGACCGCGTCGCCGAGTTCGGTGCGGACGTGCTGCGCCGTGGTGGGGCTGACCGAGCCGAAGCGGTTGGCGGACGGGGCGGTGACGCCGCCGCCGAAGGCGGAGAGCAGGGCGAGGGCGACGGGGTGGTCGGGCACGCGCACGGCCACCGTCTCCAGACCGCCCGTCGCTTCGAGGGGCACCCGGCGGCCGCGCCGCAGGACGAGGGTGAGCGGCCCCGGCCAGAAGTGTTCCGCCAGCAGCCGCGCGCTCGCCGGCACCTCCTCGACCCAGTCGTCCAGTTGCTCCGCGCCGCCGATGTGGACGATCAGCGGGTGGTTGGGCGGGCGCCCCTTGGCCCGGAAGATGCGGGAGACGGCGGCGGGGTCCTCGGCGTTGGCGCCCAGACCGTAGACCGTCTCGGTCGGGAGGGCCACGAGGCCTCCCGCGCGCAGCACACCGGCCGCCTTCTCGATGTCACTGGGTTGTGCCGTCACCCTCGCAGTCCTCTCACCGTTCGGCTCCCCCATGTTCCTACCATGTCGGCACACTCCGGCCGGAACGCATCCGGGTGCCGAACACCGTCACGGTACGTGAAGGAGTCGAACAGCCTCACCGTAGGTGCGGGAGCCGTCACGGCCCACGGGCAGGCGCCGCAGCCGGGAAGAACGCCGCGCCGACGGGCAGGACCGTGGAGCAGACCCGCAGTGTCCGGGCCGGGCCAGTCGGTAACCGCAGCCGGGGCAGAAGGCGGAGCCGTGGGTCTCGGGGCGGCACTGGGGGCAGACCAGCTGCCGGGGCGTGGTGACGTCGTAGCTCTGACGGGCCTGCCTTCAGCACGGCCCGGCGTCCGCACCGGCACCTGGCACGACAGCGCGGAGCGGCGGCCGCGGAAAGCAGGTGTCCGGCACACCGCCGCGCTGACGTTCAGGGGAGCAGCAGCCGGGGGTTGGCGTTGTGCACCAGTTCCAGGGCCTGCTGGGGGAACCACTTGCCTGCCGCCGGGTCCTGGTAGCCGCGTTCGGGGTCGTCCGGGCCGGGTGTGCCGCGGGTGCACTGGCCGTCCGACTCCCCGGGGATCTTCACCCACAGTTCGGCGTCGGCGAGCGGGTCCCCCGTGTCGAGGGTGGGCCGGGCGCCGGCGCCGCGAGCGGGCGGGTTGCACCAGTCCTGCGGGTCGGAGTAGACGCCGGACGGCGGGACCCACGGGCCCTGGCCGTTGCGGCTGGTGTCGGTGACGAAGTGCTTCATGGCGGAGGGCGCCGCGTGCACATGCGCGTCGAGCCATGCCTGCGCGTCGTTCACGGCCCACCACTTGTTGGGGCAGTCGGCCGCCGCGCCGCCGGCCGATACGTAGCTCAGGCAGGACGAGACGAGCTTGCCGTACCAGGCCAGTTCGCTGTCGGAGCGGTAGTTGGAGATGTTGAGGAAGAAGCCGGTGGCGTCGTCGATGCCGCCTGCGACCAGGCGGGGCACGATGTCGTTGACGCTGTGCCAGCCGCTGTGCCCGGCGTCCAGGTAGACCTTGGTCCCGGCGAGCGGTTCCAGGGCCTCCACCGCGTAGTGGATCTCCGTGTAGCGCTCGGCGGTCCTGCTGCCCTGCGCGTCGTCCTGGCCGCAGTCCGAGGGCAGCAGCGCGAGCGAGTCCGGCTCCAGGATCACGGTGGCGGGCTGGCTTCCGATGCCCGCGCGCACCGCGTCGATCCATGCCTCGTACTGGGGCGTGTCGGCGGCCCCGCCGGCCGAGTACTGGGCGCAGTCCCGGCCCGGGATGTTGTAGAGCGCCAGCACGGGCAGCGCGTGGTGCCGGGCCGCGTCCACGACCGTTCTGCGCACCGAGGCCCGTACCTCGTCGGGCGTGCCGTCGCCGTACCACACGGCCTGCGGTGTCCGTGTCATCGCCAGCACACCGGCCGCGTCCTTGAGCTTCCGATGCCGCACCAGGTCCAGGATCTGCCGGTCGGCGTCCGGGTTCGCGGGCGGGGTGTAGAGGGCGGAAGGCGGCGAGGAGTGCGTGGGCCGCGCCTGTGCGGGGGTGGCGGTCAGCGCGGCTACGGCCAGCGCGGCCGCGGTCGCGGCGACGGCGATTGGACGGAGGTTGGTGGAGGTTCTGTCGGTGCTTCCGGTGCTTCCGGCGCTTCCGGCGCGGTCGCGTGCGGTCATGCGGGCGGCTCCTCTGATACGTGGGGTGGCCGTGCACGTTCACGGCAAGCCTGAGAGCCTGGGAGCGCTCCCATGCACCGCATCAAGGAATTAACCCCTCCTGGGGGAGCCACGTCAATCCCCCGGAGGGGAACCCTGGCCGTATGAGCAAGCCCGCGCTGATCGTCATCGACATGATCAACACCTACGACCACAAGGACGCCGAACTGCTGATCCCGTCGGTGGAACCGGTCGTGCCGGTCATCACCGGTCTGCTGCGGCGCGCACGGGACCAGGAAATCCCGGTGATCTACGTCAACGACAACTTCGGCGAATGGCGCTCGCATCACGGCGAGTTGCTGGACCACGCCCTCGCGGGACCCCACGCCCACCTGGTCGAGCCGCTCAAGCCCGACTCGGACTCCCTGTTCGTGCTCAAGACCCGCCATTCGGTCTTCTTCGAGACACCGCTGGAGTACCTGCTCCGCCAGCAGGGCCTCACCCGGCTCGTGCTGGTGGGGCAGGTGACCGAGCAGTGCGTGCTCTACTCGGCTCTCGACGCCCACATCCGTCACTTCGACGTGGTCGTCCCCAAGGACGCGGTCGCGCACATCCACGAGGACCTCGCCCGGGCGGCACTGCGGATGATGGAGCGCAACATGGGTGCCCGCGTATGCGAGAGCCACGAGCTCTGGGCGTGAGCACCCGCCGCCCCTCGCCCGAGCCGCGAGATGTGCCGTCCGTCACATCGGCGTAGCGTTGTCGAGGCGTTGCCCGCCCTGGAAGTCCATGGCTCCGGAAGCCCGTGTTCCCGGAAGGACGGGGCGCCGGTCCCGGGGGGCCAGTTGCGATCAAGCGGAGGGCTCAGCGATGGGTACCGTTACCACCGACGACGGCACGGTCATCTTCTACAAGGACTGGGGCCCTCGCGACGGCCGGCCGGTCGTCTTCCACCACGGATGGCCGCTGAGCGCGGACGACTGGGACAACCAGATGTTGTTCTTCCTGTCGCACGGCTACCGCGTCATCGCGCACGACCGCCGCGGCCACGGGCGTTCCACCCAGAGCGCCACCGGCCACGACATGGACACCTACGCCGCGGACGTGACGGCCCTGACCGACCACCTCGATCTGCGGGAGGCCTTCCACATCGGGCACTCGACGGGCGGCGGAGAGGTCGCGCGGTACGTCGCCCGAGCCCGGCGCGGGCGGGTCGCGAAAGCGGTGCTGGTCAGCGCGGTGCCGCCGATCATGGTCAAGTCGGACGCCAACCCCGGCGGCCTGCCGATCGAGGTCTTCGACGGGTTCAGGAAGGCTCTGGCCGCCAACCGATCGCAGTTCTACATCGACGTCCCCTCCGGGCCCTTCTACGGCTTCAACCGGCCGGGGGCGAACGTGTCCCAGGGGCTGATCCACAACTGGTGGCGACAGGGAATGACGGGCGCGGCCAACGCCCACTACGAGTGCATCAAGGCGTTCTCCGAGACCGACTTCACCGAGGACCTGAGGCAGATCGACGTCCCGGTGCTCGTCGCGCACGGCACGGACGACCAGGTGGTCCCGTACGAGGACGCGGCGCCGCTGTCGGTGGAGCTGCTGAAGGACGGCACCCTCAAGGCCTACGACGGGTTCCCGCACGGGATGCTGTCGACCAACCCCGACACGCTCAACCCGGACATCCTCGCCTTCCTCCGGTCCTAGCTCCCCAGCGGCCGGCGTACGCGCTTCCGGGTCTCCGGGAGCGCGGCGCGGACCCGCTGTGCGGCCTCGTCGACGAGCACTTCGGGCTCGTCGACGAGCAGCGCGGCCATCGCGCCGGGACCGGCGAAAACTCCCGGGAGACGGCCCAGGTGCCGAAGCAGTCGACCCCCCTTTCACGCCGCGCCCCGTCGAGCGAGCCCTCGAGGAGCGACGGCCCTGCGGTGACTCCGGCGTTGCTGATGACGATGCTGACGTCACCGGCCGTACGCGCGGCCTCGGCGACTGCTCCTCGTCGGTGAGATCCAGCCGCAGCGCTGTCGGCCCGGGTTCCCGCAGGCTCCCCGGGTCGCGGATGCCGGCGTACACCTTGCCGGCGCCGTGAGCGAGCGGCGCCCGGCGCTGACCGCCCTTTCGGCGGCCCGCGGGGAAGATCACGTATGATCACATGCGTCTCAAAACGAGCAACTGATGCGTTCACCCGCCCAGTTGGAGAAATCTCCACACCCCGGACCATGGGTGGCCGCACAGGGGGAAAGGATCCACTGATGAATTCGACCAGCCTGCGGCGACGCCTTGCCGGAACCGCGGTCACCGCTCTCGTGGCGGGTGCCGGCGTTCTGGCGACCGCGCCCTCGGCATTCGCCAAGGCCAATGAGATCACCATCGACTCCGTGTCGCTGAGCGGTCAGGACGTGCAGGTACGGCTCACCTACTCCTGCGACCCCGGGCTGGGCCAGCAGCTCGTGGCCAACGCGACGGCGCTCGACTCGCACAGCCCGAAGGCGGGCAGCGCGGCGGGCGTCATCGGCAGCGACCGGCTCGTCTGCGACTACGGCGACCACAAGGCTGTCATGACCCTGCACACCGCCTACGACACCCGCTTCGCCAAGAAGGACACGGTCAAGGTCGCCGTCTTCTACTTCGACAAGGACGGATACACGACGGCGGACCAGACCGCCGTCGCCGTTCTCTGACGGTTCCCCCCGTCCCGAACAACAGGTGCCCGGCCCGGGTCGCACGGCCCGGGCCGGTCCCCTCCGGACACGCAGGTCCACGTCAGGTCGCCCCTCGCCGCCCGCAATCTGTAGATTTGTACGGTACTCATGGACCTCGCAGGCGAGGACAGCATGATCGATTCGAGTGCGCCGATCGTGACCACGTTTCTCGTGTACGTGGCCGCCATGATCGGAACCGGTGTCTGGGCGTACACCCGCACTCACACCTTCGCCGACTTCGCCCTGGGCAGCCGCAGGCTCAGCCCCTTCGTCGCCGCGCTGTCCGCGGGGGCCAGCGACATGTCCGGCTGGCTTTTCCTCGCGCTCCCCGGAGCGGTGTACGCGGCCGGTGTCGGCGCCAGCTGGATCGCGGTCGGTCTGATCGCCGGCACGTACCTCAACTGGCTCTTCGTCGCCCCCCGACTGCGTACGTACACCGAGCGGGCCGGGAACGCCGTGAGCCTGTCGGCGTACCTGGAGGAGCGGTTCGAGGACCGCACCCGGACGCTCAGGATGGTCTCCGCGGTGGTCATCCTGGTGTTCTTCACCGTCTACGTGGCCAGCGGCCTGGTGGCGGGCGGGGTGCTGTTCGAGCATGTGTTCAATATCCCCTTCGGGCTCGGGGTGACCCTGACCGCCGCGGTGATCGTCATCTACTCGGCCCTGGGCGGCTTCATCGCCGTCAGCACGACCCACGTGATGCAGGCGACCCTGATGTTCGTCGCCCTGATCGTGCTTCCAGCGGTGGGAATCAGCGCGCTCGGCGGCTTCGGGACCATGGCCGACGCCGTCGACGCCAGATCGCCGGACCTGCTGGACATGGGGAGCAGGGTCGACTTCGCGAACGGCCAGTGGTCCGCGGGCGGGTCGCTCGGCGCCGTGGCGATCATCTCGCTGCTCGCGTGGGGGCTCGGCTACTTCGGGCAGCCCCACATCCTGGCCCGCTTCATGGGCATCCGCAGCCCCGAGGCGGTCCCGGCGGCCCGCCGCATCGAGACCGGCTGGGTCGTCGTCGTGCTCGCCGGCGCCACGCTCGTCGGCCTGGTCGGAATCGCACGGTCCCGTACGCCGCTGACCGACCCGGAAACCGTCTACATCGTGTTGAGCCGCGCCCTGCTCAACCCGTGGCTCGCCGGCGTGCTGCTGATCGCCGTACTGGCCGCCATCATGTCGACCGCCGACAGCCAGCTCTGCGTGTCCTCAGTCGCCCTCACGGAGGACTTCTACCGCGCGTTCCTCAACCGGCGCGCCTCGGACCGGTCGCTCGTGTGGATCGGGCGCGTCGCCGTCGTCGTGGTGATCCTGGTGGCCTACGCGATCGCCCTCAAGGGCGGCGGGCTGCTCGGGATCGTCGCCTACGCCTGGGCGGGCTTCGGGGCCGCCTTCGGCCCGGTCGTGCTGCTGTCGCTGTACTGGCCGCGCATGACCTGGGCGGGGGCCATCGCCGGCATCGTCTCCGGCGCGGCCACGGTGCTGCTCTGGAAGGAGGTCAACCCCTACCTGGGCCCGCTCCGGTCGGACGTCTACGAGATGGTGCCGGGCGTGGTGGTGGCCACGGCCGCCGCGCTGTTCTTCGGCAGGTTCGTCGGCCGGCCGCCCAGACGGGCCTTCTGGCGCATGCCGGGTGGCGGGGTGAGCCAGCTGAAACTGACGCCGTTCTTCACCCACGCACCGGTCGGGATGGCGGTCCTGGACGCCGATCTGCGCTACGTCTGGGTCAACGAACCGCTGGACCGCCTGATCCCCCTCGAACAGCGGCTGGGGCGGTCGATCAGGGAGGTACTGCCCGAACTGGAGGCCGAGGCCTTCGAGACGAACATGCGCAGCGTGCTGGCGACCGGCAGACCCGTGATGGACTACGAGTTCCGCGGCCCCAGCTACACCGACCCCGACCGCAGGCGCGCCTTCTCGGCCTCCTTCTTCGGCATGAAGGACCGCCAGGGCCGGGACGTCGGGGTCTGGTACATGATCATCGACGTCACCGAGCGCTGGTGGGCCCAGGAGCGGTTGGCGCTGCTCAACGACGCGGGCGCGCGCATCGGCAGCACGCTGGATGTGACGCGGACCGCGCAGGAACTGGCCGACGAGTGCGTGCCGGCCCTCGCCGACTTCGTCGCCGTCGATCTGCTGGACGCGGTCATCGAGGGTGAGGAGCCGGCTCCGGGCCCGGTCGGCATGACGCCCGTCATCCGCCGCGCGGGGCAGCAGTCCGTGCGCGAGGGCTGCCCGGAGGCGAGCCTGGACGTGGGAGACACGGTCCGGCGGGCCGCCTCCTCCCCGGTGACCCGCTGCCTGCTGGAGAGCCGGACGCTGGTGGAGGCTGTCCTGAACCGGTCGACCAGCGCGTGGATCACCGAGGACGAGTCGCTGGGCGCCTCGATCCTGAGGTTCGACTTCCGCTCGCTGATGGTCATTCCGCTGCGGGCGCGCGGAGTCACCCTCGGCGTCGCCACATTCGCCCGGTCACAGCGTCCGGGCTTCGCCGAGGACGACGTGCGGCTGGCCGAGGAGCTCGTCTCCCGGGCGGCGGTGTCCGTCGACAACGCGCGCCGCTTCACCCGCGAGCGCTCCGCGGCCCGCTCCATGCAGCGCTATCTGCTGCCGCAGGAGCTGACCGGGGGCTCCGCGCTGGAAGTGGCGTCGTGGTACCTGCCCGCGGACGCCCCGAGCGGTGTGGGCGGCGACTGGTTCGACGTGATCCCGCTGTCCGGCGCCCGGGTCGCCCTGGTCGTCGGCGACGTGGTCGGGCACGGCATGCCCGCGGCGGCGACGATGGGACGCCTGCGCACCGCGGTACGCACCCTCGCCGACCTGGACCTCACCCCGGAGGAACTGCTGGCCCACCTGGACGACCTGGTCATCGGGCTCATGGGGGCGCAGGGCGACGGGGAGCCGGTGGTGGCCGATGACGGGACCGCGCCCGACACCTTGCTGGGGGCCACCTGTCTGTACGCCGTGTACGACCCGGTCAGCAGACGGTGCACCCTCGCCCGGGCCGGCCACCTCCCGCCCGTCGTCGTCACCCCGGACGGCAACGCCAAGGTACTGGACCTGCCCGCCGGGCCACCGCTCGGTCTGGGATACCTGCCCTTCGAGTCCACCGAGATCGACCTGGCCGAGGGCAGCCTCATCGCGCTCTACACCGACGGTCTCGTCGAGACCCGGGACCGGGACATCGACCTCGGGCTCGCCCGGCTGTGCGAGGCGCTGGTGGCACGCAAGCCGGCGCTGGAGGAGACCGGGCTCCATGTCGTCGACGCCCTGCTGGCCGGTCCGCCGTCCGACGACGCGGCGCTGCTGCTGGCCCGGACCAACGTGCTGGCGCCCAACCGGGTCGCCTGCTGGGACCTGCCCAGCGACCCGGCCGCCGTCGGGCGCGCCCGCACTCTCGCCGGGCGGCAGCTGACCGACTGGGGCATGGACGCCCTGACGTTCACCACGGAGCTGATCGTCAGCGAGCTGGTCACCAACGCGATCCGTCATGCGACCGGCCCGGTCTCCCTGCGCCTGATCCGGGACCGCAACCTCATCTGCGAGGTCTTCGACGGCAGCAGCACCCTGCCGCGGCTGCGCCATGCGCGGACCACCGACGAGGGCGGGCGCGGACTGCTGATCGTCGCCCAGCTCGCCCAGCGGTGGGGGACCCGGTTCACGGCGACCGGCAAAATCATCTGGACGGAACAGGCCACGCCTGCCGACACGGTCCCGTAGTGGCGTGGCTTGGCCCGCACCGGCACGGCCCCGTTGCGGGGACCGTCCGGATGGCCGGCCCGATGCCGCGCGGGACGCCGCGCGAATTACTGGCGCGGGCGCTCGAAGGTGAGCAGCAGCCCCTCGACGGCTCCGGGACCTATGCGCCCCTTGACGTCGGCCGAGGTGATGGCCTTGAGACCCCAGCCGTCCTCGGCGTGCTTGTTCAGGACCTTCTCCAGCTTGTCGCTGTCCAGCGCGTCGCCGATCAGCGACTCCCGGAAGCTGACCACCTTGTACTCGTAGGCGTACGGACCGCTCATGACTGCGCTTCTCCTCGGAACTCGGACCGACCCGGCCGCACTGTGACGCCGGCCGGGGCAGTCAATCACCTCCGGGCCGTACCCGAAACGATTCCACCGGCCCGGCTTCGCCCCGGATCCTACGCTCCGAACTTGGCATCCCCGTCAATAGTCGCTCCGCCAAGTGACGGGAAGCTCGCGGAAGATGGTGTGGTGCGGGTGGGGGCCGGCTCCGCAACGATCAAGGCCGTAAGTTCTTCGACGGCCCGTCTGTTCCAGCAGGTCGCGGTTCCGACCCGGCTGCCCCCACCCCGCTGGCCCGGCGTCAGCAGCGAAGACCTCGGCGACCTCGTGGGCGCGGAGGTGCCCACGCGAGGGGCGACACCCGGACGCTCCTCACGGCCGCGCGCGCCTACCTGGACCTGGTGGACCGGCCGGCCCAAGGCGTGGACCCCACTTTGGGAACGACCAGCGCGCTCGCCGGCTGCTCACACCTCGTGAGGAGCCTGCGGGAGGTGAGGGACCGGGACCAGGACCAGGACACGAAGGATCTGCTGGAGCGGCTGACCGACCGCGCCAACGCGTACGCCGGTCATGTGGCCGGACAGGTCCTCGGCCACCGGCGTGACGCCCCGGACGGCGCGGTTCCGCACCACACCGGGGCGGCCCACGGGTGGGCCGGTCTGCTCTACACGCTCACCACGTGGTGGGAGGTCGCGGGCCGGGACATCGACGACCGCGTCGTCGGGCACCTCGCCGAGCTGGGCGGCCGGGGCGTACGAGCGGGGCGCGGTCTGCGCTGGCCCGTTCGCGTCGATCAGGCGCCTCCGTCCTTCATGAACAGCTGGTGCCACGGGTCGCCCGGACACGTGTACCTGTGGAACGCGGCTCATCGCACTCTCGGCGACACCACGTACCGGGACATCGCGGTCGCCGCCGCGTTCGCGACCTACGACGACCGGGAACCCAACACGACCCTGTGCTGCGGCCAGGCCGGACACGTCTTCGCCTTGCTGAACATGTACCGCCACACGCGGGAGGAGGCATGGCTCGAGCGTGCCTCCGAACGGCTGCAGAGCGCCCTCAAGAGCCAGGACGCCAGGCCGGCGGGGCCGTGGAGGCACAGCCTGTACCGCGGTGACGTCGGACTCGCCCTCGCCGCCGTCGAGATCGGGCACCCGGACGAGGCGAGACATCCGCTCTTCGAGTGAGGTGCGGACCCGGTCGGAGCGGCGGACCCGGTCGAAGCGGCGGGCCGACTGCGCACGGGCGGTCGCCTACTGCGGCTTGGTCGCGATCTGGATCAGGTTGCCGCAGGTGTCGTCGAACACCGCGGTGGTGACGGGGCCCATCTCCAGGGGCTCCTGGGTGAAGTGGACGCCGAGGCCGCGCAGGCGCTCGTACTCCGCCTTCACGTCGTCGACGGCGAACTGGGCGAGCGGGATGCCGTCCTGCACGAGCGCGTCGCGGTAGGGCTTGACGGCCGGGTGACCGGCGGGCTCCAGGAGGAGTTCCGTGCCGTCGGGCTCCTCGGGCGAGACGACGGTCAGCCACCGGGCCTCCTCCCCCAGCGGGACGTCGTGCTTCTTCACGAAGCCGAGGATTTCGGTGTAGAAGTGCTCGGCCTTGGCCTGGTTGTCGACGAAGACGCTGGTCAGGTGGATCCTCATGGGGTGCTCTTTTCCGGTCCGGACGGGTCGGGCACGGGCCATCGCTCGGTGATCTGCCGCAGCGGGGCCGTGTTCAGGTCGTGGTACTTGTAGCGGCCCTCGCGCCTGGTCTGGACGAGCCCGGCGGCCTCCAGGACCGCGAGGTGCTGGGAGACTCCCTGGCGCGAGATGCCCAGCCGGTGCTTCATGCTCAGCCGGGAGCAGATCTCGAACAGTGTCTGCCCGGACTTCTCCGTCAGCTCGTCGAGGATGGTCCGGCGGGTGGGATCGGCCAAGGCTTTGAACAGGTCGTCGGCCACACCCCCAGCATAGGCAACTCTCCACTTGCCTGTCCATGTGTCCTCACTTGCCTGCCCGTGTGTCCTCACTTTCCTGGCCATGTGTCCTCACTTGCCTGGCCATGTGTCCTCCGGCCGTCCTTGACCCGTGTCCGGTCCGGCGGCACACTGCCGACGGTCGTGGCGCGATCGTCCGGGGAGCGGACCTCACGGCCCCCGACGCCCGGCCGGCATGCTCAGGAGGCGCCCGTGAGCGGCAAGGGAAAGGCGGGTGACGCCCCGAGTGACCCGCTGACCGTCCGGCTGCTGGACGAGGGCACCTGGCCCGCGTTCGCCCGGCTGGTCGAGGCGAACAACGGGGTGTGGGGCGGCTGCTGGTGCATGGGCTTCCACGTCAGGCTCGGCAAGGGCCGCACCGCCGAGCAGAACCGGGCCGAGAAGGAGCTGCTCGTCCGTGAGGGCGCCACCCATGCCGCGCTCGTCCTCGACGGCGACGACTGCGTGGGCTGGTGCCAGTTCGGCTCCCCCGCCGAGCTGCCGTACATCAAGAGCAGACGCGCGTACGAGAAGGACCTGACGACGCTGCCGGACTGGCGCGTCACCTGTTTCTTCACCGGCAAGGGGCAGCGCGGGCGCGGTGTCGCGCACACCGCGCTGGGCGGGGCGCTGGCCGAGATCGCCCGCAAGGGCGGGGGCACGGTCGAGGGGTACCCCGAGGAGACCGACGACCGTTCGGTGTCGGGTTCCTTCCTGCACACCGGCCCCATGGCCGTCTTCGAGAACCACGGCTTCACCCGTAGCCGGCCGATCTCGCCGCACCGCTGGGTGGTCACCCTCACGGTCGCCCCCGCCTGAGAACCGGCCCGATATTCGGTTGACCGCGCGCTGCCGGAATGGGCTCAATACGGGACGTGGCTGATATTCACGGCACGTACGACGACCTCTTCTCCGCGGTGCCCGACGCACTGGCCGCGCTGCTCGACGCCGGTGACGCGGGCGGCTCCGTGGCCGTCCTCGTGGACGGCGAACCCGTGGTCGACGTCTGGGGCGGGTTCGCCGACGGCGGGCGGACCGTGCCGTGGCAGCGCGACACGATCACCAACGTCTGGTCCGTCACCAAGACGATGACCGCGCTGTGCGCGCTGATCCTGGCCGACCGAGGCGCGCTCGACCTGGACGCGCCGGTCGCCCGGTACTGGCCCGAGTTCGCCGCGGCGGGCAAGGAGAAGGTGCTGGTCCGTCACCTGCTCTCGCACACCGCGGGCCTGCCCGAGTGGGACGCCCCGGTGACGCTGGAGGACTTCTGCGACTGGCCGGCCGCCACCTCGCTGCTCGCCGCGCAGGCCCCCCGCTGGGAGCCGGGGACCGACGGCGGATACCACTCGCTCACCCAGGGCTTCCTGGTCGGCGAGATCGTGCGCCGGATCACCGGCGGCACCGTCGGGCGGTTCCTCGCCGAGGAGGTGACCGGGCCACTGGGCGCGGACTTCCACATGGGCCTGGCCTCCGAGCACGACGACCGGGTCGCCACCCTGGTCCCGCCGCCCGGCAAGGACGAGGACTACGCCGCGAGCGCGCCGGGGGCGGACGCGGCGCCCGCGTCCGGGGGCGCTATCCGCGTGCGGGACGGCAACAGCGTGGCGTGGCGCCGCGCGCAGATCCCCGCGGCGAGCGGCTTCGGCAATGCCCGCTCGGTCGCCCTCGTCCAGTCGGTGATGGCGTGCGCGGGCGCCGTGAACGGCGTGCGCCTGCTGTCGGAGGCGGGCACGGAGCGCGCCCGGCAGGTGCAGTTCGAGGGCCAGGACCGGGTCCTGGGCATACCGATGCGCTGGGGCCTGGGCTACGGCCTTTTCGGCACCACCTACGGCTGGGGCGGCTCCCTGCTCATGATCGACCCGGACTCCCGCATGGCGGTGGCGTACGTGACCAACCAGATGCGCGAGCCCGCGGAGGAGACCCGGGGCCTCGACCTCGTGATGTCCGCGTACGACGGCCTCCAGGGCCTGCGCCGCCGACTGGGCCGGCCTGGAGGGGTGGTGCCGGCGGCTCAGTGCCGGCAGAGGCAGAACGGGTGGCCCGCCGGGTCGGCGTAGACCCGCCAGTTGGCCCCCGGGCGGATCTGGTCCGTTCGCTCCAGCACGGTCGCGCCGAGGGAGAGCGCCCGTTTCTCCTCCCCGTCGAGGTCGTCCACGTCGAAGTCCAGGTGGAGTTGTTGCGGGCGCTCCTGACCCGGCCACTCGGGTGGCCGGTAGCCGTCCACCCGCTGACAGGCCAGCGGCGTCCCCTCGAAGCCGTGCACCTCGACCCAGCCGGAATCCTCCGGGTCCCTCACCACCCGGCCGCCGAGCAGTCCGGCGTAGAACTCGGCGAGCCCCACCGGATCGGCGCAGTCCAGCGCGACCGCCTGCAGCTTTCGGATCACTTGTGACACCCCTCGCTCTCCGGCCACTCGCGCGGCGCCCGGTACGGGAGGGGTGGTACCCACCACCACGGCGGACATGCGCGGCGGCACCGCGCCGGAGCGGTCAGAGCGGCCCCGGACTGCGGGCCTGCCGCAGCAGCCGCCGGTGGACGAGGGCGACGGGAGGTGGTGGCGGCCCGGAGGGTGTGACGAGGTACAACGTGTTGAACGGCTGGACCTGGGCTTGGTGGCGCGCCTCAAGGGAACCGGCCGCCACTGCGGGATCGGCGAGGTCGCGGGGCAGCACGCAGATCCCGGCGTCCGCGACGACGGCGGCCGGCGCGCTCAGACAGGGATCGCGCCGGGTGCGGCCGTAATTCGCTTGACCCGGGCACGGGAGGACGCCGCATTGTGGCGGAGCGCCACGCGTCGTGGTGCCGGTATCCCGGGGAGGCAGCGGCAGCGATGGAGATTCGTTCCACGACCGACGAGGACCTCGACGTCTTCGTCGACACGCTTCATGCCGCGTTCGGGCGCTTTCCTGAGACCCCGACCGCCGAGGGTGGCGGGGTCTGGTGGTCGGCGCTCGAGATGGACCGCAACCTGCTCGCCCTGGCGGCGGACGGGCGGCCCGTGGGCACCGCAGGTGCGTACTCCTTCGAACTCACCCTGCCCGGCGCGGTCGTCGTGCCGGCGAGCGGAGTGACCGCCGTCGGTGTTCTCCCCACGCACCGGCGCCGCGGTGTCCTCAGCGCGATGATGCGGCATCAGCTCACCGAACTCCGGGGGCGAGGGGAAGTCCTCTCCGTTCTGCTGGCCTCCGAGGCCCTGATCTACCGCCGGTTCGGCTACGGACCGGCGACCGGCACCCAGCGGCTCACCGTCCCCCGCCACCGGGCCGCCCTCACCCCGCCGCGCGCGCGAGGCACGGCCGGCGCCTCAGCGGCCGGCTCGGACACCGGCACCGTGGAGTTGCTGCGGCGCGCCGAGTGCGGCGAGATCCTGGAAGAGGTCTACGACCGCTACCGCCGCGCACAGCCCGGCGCCCTGTCGCGTCCGCACCGTTGGTGGGCCCTGGGCGCGGGGCAGCCCCCGGTCTCGGCGGCGCCGCGCTACGTCGCCGTCCACCGCGGTGGCGACGGCGCCCCGGACGGATACGCCAGCTATTCCATCGGCGAGCCCGAGACGCTGACCGTCGACGAGACCATAGCCGCCGACGACGCCGTTTTCACGAGCCTGGCCCGGTTCGTGCTCGGACACGACCTGGTCACTCAGATCGTGTTCAAGCACTTCCCGCCCGGACACCCGCTGCGCTGGCAGCTCGCGGACTTCCGGGCCGGCCAGGTGAGCGGCGACACCGACTGGCTCTGGGTGCGGCTGCTGGACATACCCGGTGCCCTGACCGCGCGCGGCTGGTTCACGGACGGCGAGCTCGTCCTCGACGTGGACGACCCGTTCCTCGGCGAGCACGGCCGGTACCTGCTGACCGTCCGGGACGGCAAGGCCGGCTGCGTCCCCACGGACCGGGATCCCGACCTGTCCCTGGACGTGAGCGACCTGGGCTCGGTCTACCTCGGCGGCACCACGCCGAGCACGCTCGTGCGTGCCGGACACATCCGGGCCCACCGTCCGGGCGCGGCCGCCCTCGCCGACGTCCTCTTCCGTGCCGAGCGCGACCCGCACTGCCTGCACTGGTTCTGACCGTGCGCCCTGTCGCCCCGTCAGGCGCCGGCGGTGATACGGGTGACCGCCTGGTGGGTCAGGGCCCGGTCGTGGGGTGCTTCGTCGTCCAGGGCGCGGTGCAGGGCGAGGCCTTCGACGAGTGCGTCGAGCTGGCGTGCGGTGCCGGGGTCGAAATGCCGTTCCAGCAGCTCCCGGCTGCGGCGCATCCATGCCCGGGTCAGCTGCCGGTACTCCGGCCGCCGGGCGGCCAGCGTGTAGAGCTCCTGGGCCAGGATCAGGTCACGGCGGGGCCCGTCGGAGAGCGTGTGCACGAGGTCGGTCACCGCCTCACACGCCTCTTCGCGGGTCGCCGCCCGGCTCAGGTGCTCGTCGAAGACGGCGACGATCCGGTCGGCGAAGCACGTGAACGCCTCGCGGAGCAGTTCGTCCATGCCGCCGAAGTGGTACGTCATCGAGCCGAGGGGGACGCCAGCGCGGGCGGCGATCCTGCGGTGCGAGACACCCGCCACGCCCTCCTCGGCGATGTGGTCGAGCGTCGCGGCGAGGATGCGCTCGCGGCGCTGCGGGTCGGCGTGTCCGGTGGCCATCGGCGGCCTGGCCCTACAGGGTCCGGACCGGGCGGGCCGGGTTTCCGACGGCGACGACATCGGCGGGGATGTCCTTGGTCACCACCGCGCCCGCGCCGATGACGCTGTTGTCCCCGATGGTCACGCCGGGGCACACGATCACGCCGCCGCCCAGCCACACGTTGTTCCCGATCGTGATGGGCAGCGCGGCCTCCAGCTTGTCGCGCCGGGGCCGCGGTTCCACGGGGTGCGTGGGCGTGAGGAGCTGGACGTTCGGGCCGATCTGGCAGTCCTCGCCGATGGTGATCGCGGCGACGTCCAGCGCGGTGAGGTGGTAGTTGACGAACGTGCGGGCGCCGATGGTGATGTTGCTGCCGTAGTCGACGTAGAGCGGTGGCCTCACCTCGACGTCCTCGCCGACGGAGCAGAGCAGCTCGGTCAGGACCGGCCGGGCCGTGCCCGGGTCCTCCAGGTGCGCCGCCTGGTACCGGGCGGCGAGGCGCATCGCACGCTGCTGCCTGCGCGCGATCTCCGGGTCGTCGGCGATGTAGAGGTCGCCCGCGAGCATGCGTTCCACGTTGGTGCGGGGGTCGTCGGCGAAGTAGTCGGTCGGCATGCGTACGATCGTACGCTCCCTGGGTCGGAGTCACGTCCGCGAATCCGGGGGATTCGCTCATGAATGGGGTACGAAAAGGCGATGCATACCGATATCCACTACGGTTCGTGTGCTCCCCGCATCCGGGGCTGGGTGACGGGCCCGTCTACCTCGATTACAACGCGACCACCCCGGTGGATCCCCGTGTGGTTCAGGCGATGGGGCCGTATCTCGCCGGCTGCTTCGGCAATCCCTCCAGCAGCCATGCGTACGCGCGCACGCCCCGCCGGGCGCTGGCCGAGGCGCGCGGGCAGGTCGCGGAACTCATCGGCGCCGGGCCGGGCGAGGTCGTCTTCACGGCCTCGGGGTCCGAGGCCGATCTGCTCGCACTGCGCGGCGCGGTCCTCGCGGCGAGGCGGCCGCGCCCGCACGTGATCACTCAGGTCACAGAGCATCCGGCCGTCCTGGAGACCTGCCGCGCTCTGGAGCGGCTGCACGGCGCGCGGGTGACGGTCCTGCCCGTCGACCAGTACGGCCTGGTCGAGCCGGCCGCCCTGGACGCCGCACTCAGCGAGGAGACGGTGCTGGTGTCGGTGATGGCCGCCAACAACGAGACCGGCGCTCTCCAGCCGGTCGGGGAACTCGCCGCGCTGGCCCACGAGCACGGGGCGCTGTTCCACTGCGACGCCGCGCAGGCGATGGGGAGGATTCCGGTCGACGTGCGGTCGCTGGGCGTCGATCTGCTCACGATCGTGGGGCACAAGATGTACGCCTGAAGGTCACCGACGGGTGGCGGCACGCGGGCGGGTTCGTGTGGCTGCTGGCGGGGACCGAGGACGCGCGCTGGCACAACGACGAGTCGGGGCTCGGGGCGATGTTCGAGGAGGACCTGGACGAGGACGCCGGGCCCGAGGAGCGGCGGGAGGCGGACATCTGGCGGCGCGGGCTGCAGCTGGACGTGGAGTCGGACGTCACGCACGTCCTCATGGACCCCGAGGACGTGGACGAGGACGGCGAGTGGGCCGTGTACACATGGGCGAGCTGGCGGGCCGAGCCGCCCGAACGGCACGCCAGTTTCCTCGAGTTCATGCGGGACATGCACCGGGAGTTCCACAGCCTGCGGGCGGGCGGGAGCGACGAGGAGCCGGTGTTCGTCAACGACACGACGCGAGAGCTCGACGCCGCGGTCGAGGAGGCCCGGCTGGAGGCGCTGCGCGGCGGCTGGGAGAGGGCCGGGAAGACGCTGGACGAGGCCAAGGGGTACGGCAGACCGCGGGCCGCCGGGCTCGGCGACCAGATACGCCGCCTGCTCGGACAGACCTACATGGTGTACTTCGAGGGCCTGGTGACGGATCCGCGGTACGCGCCCGAACTGCTGCCGCCGCTGGTGGCCGAGCACGCGCACAATACGCACTGGGACGACTCCACCCTGATGTTCCATCTGCGCGGCGCCGACGAGGATCTGGTGGCGCTGGCCTACTCGATGCTGGGGCAGGTACGCGACGGCACGTACCGGTACACGGCGGCCGGACCGTTCGGGGAGGCGGTCGAGCGGGCGCGGGAGTCGGCGCGCTGGGGAGACACCGATGAGGCGTGGCGGACCCTGATGGCCGCGGTGCCCTTGTGGGAGCCGCTGGGCCCCGACCATCTGGCGCCCCTGGGCTGGGTGGCGGACCCGGTGCTCGGGCCGCTGCTGACGCCGGAGCGGGGCCGCGAGCTGCTGGCCACCGCGCGGGGCGGGCAGGCGGGTGAGGCGCCGGCACCGGCGGCCGGGCTCGACGAGGGCGGCCTGGCATGGCTCGCGGAACCGGACCCGGGCAACAACCGCACGTCCTACCGGTTCGTCCTGGTGGAGGGTGTGGAGCCGGAGGAGCTGCCGGGCCGGCTCGCCGACGGGGACGGCACCGTGCTGAACGAGCCCATGACCTTCTGGGAGGCGCGCAACGAGTCGTCGCGGAACAGGAGCGAGTTCTCCTCCTCCGAGGACCGGGCTCTCATGGCGGTCGGCCGGGCCGGCGCCGGCTGGAGCTTCGCCTTCGACGGCGACCCGGCCCCGTTCCACCGGCCGCGGTTCGTCTCCCCGGCCTCGGCCGCGAGCACGGGCACGCGCGCGGTGGTGGTGTGGAACGGCCTGAGGGCATGGCACGGGAAGCCGTACTTCCACCTGTCGGTGGCTCAGGACGGCGCGGAGCAGTACTCGTTCACGTACGCGGACGGGGAGATCGAAAGGAGCGGGGAGATACCGCCGGCGCTGGATCCGAGCCGCTTCTTCGGGAGCACGGAGGACGGCGCCGAGGCGGAACGGCCGGTGCTGGAGGCGGTGTCCCGGGAGTTCGGTGTCCGGCTGCCTCGTCACGCCCTCGTGAAGGGGCGGCTGCACACATTCACCACTCGTTCCTGGACGCGACCGCCCGGGGAGGGCGAGGGGTACATGGTGATCCGCATGCACAGGGGACCGGTGCCTCCGGCGGACTACGGCGGCATACCGAGCTGACCGTGTCGGACGTCACACACCTGGCGATACCTACCAGTCGGTACGCTGCGGCGAACCGTACTCGACAGGAGGCGTGATGTCCGCGACCAACCGCCAAGTCCGTCTGGCCGCCCGCCCGGTGGGCGAAGTGAAGCCCGGGGACTGGGAACACTGCGACGGACCCGTCGAGGAGCCGGGTCCCGGCCGCTTCGCCGGCCGCACCCGCGTCATCTCGCTCGACCCCGCGATGCGGGGCTGGCTGGACGACCGTCCCTCCTACCTGCCGCCCGTGGCCATCGGCGAGGTGATGCGCGCCGGGTCGGTCATCGAGGTCACCGCCTCCGATCACCCCGGTTTCCAGCCGGGCGACCATGTGGTGGGCACCTTCGGCGTCCAGGAGTACGTGGTCTCCGACGGCAGGGGCGCCATGAAGATCGACACCGCTCTCGCCCCGCCCTCGACGTACCTCGGCGCGCTGGGGATGCCAGGCATGACCGCCTACTTCGGCCTGCTGGACGTGGGTGCGCTGAAGGAGGGCGAGACGGTCGTGGTGTCGGGGGCCGCCGGGGCGGTGGGCACCATCGCGGGCCAGATCGCCAAGGTCAAGGGCTGCGAGGTGGTGGGTATCGCCGGCGGACCGGAGAAGTGCGCGATGCTGACGGAGGAGCTGGGATTCGACGCGGCGATCGACTACCGCGCCGAGGACGTCCGCAAGGCCCTGCGCCGGCACGCCCCCGACGGCATCGACGTCTACTTCGACAATGTCGGAGGGGACATCCTCGACGCGGCCCTGACCCGGCTGGCGATGCACGCGCGCGTCGTGGTCTGCGGCGCGATCAGCCAGTACAACAACGCCACACCGGTCAAGGGCCCGTCCAACTACCTCTCGCTGCTGGTGCGGCGGGCCCGTATGGAGGGCTTCGTCGTGTTCGACTACGCCGAGCGTTACGCGCAGGCCGCGCGGGACATCTCCGCCTGGATCGGCGCCGGCCGCGTCAAGGTCAGGGAGCACGTGGTCCGGGGAGGCGTGGACGACTTCCCCGGGACACTGCAGATGCTCTTCCGCGGCGAGAACACCGGCAAACTCGTCCTCGAACTGGCATGACCGCCACGGCCTCCGTCCCCCCGGTCCGCCCGATCCGGAAGCTGCTGGTCGCCAACCGGGGCGAGGTCGCCTGCCGTGTCCTCAGGGCGGGCCGGGCCCTGGGGATCGCGACGGTGGGCGTGCGGTCGTCCGACGACGGAGCCTCCCTCCACGTCCGGCGCTGCGACGAGCTCCAGGTGCTGGCGGGCACCGGTCCCGCCGCCTATCTGGACGTCGAGGCGGTGGTGAAGGCCGCCGTCGACGCGGGGGCGGACGCGCTGCACCCGGGGTACGGGTTCCTGTCCGAGAGCCCGGAACTCGCCCGGGCCTGCCGGGACGCGGGTGTCCTGTTCGTCGGCCCCACCGCCGAGACCCTGGAGCTCTTCGGGGACAAGGCGCGCGCCCGCCGGCTGGCCGCGGACACCGGCGTGCCGGTGGTGCCGGGCACCGGACGACCCACCACGGTGGGCGAGATGTTGTCCTTCTGGGACCGCGAGGCCGGCGAATTCGGCGCCGAGGCGGCCGTCGTCGTCAAGGCCGTGTCCGGCGGCGGTGGCCGCGGTGTGCGCGTGGTCCGCGACCGCGGCGGGGTCGAGCGGGCGTTCGCCGAGTGCGCCGCCGAGGCACGGCAGGCCTTCGGGAACGGCGACCTCTACATCGAGCGTTTCCTCCCGCGTGCCCACCACGTGGAGGTGCAGCTCGTGGGTGACCGCCAGGGGCGGGTCGCCCATCTGTGGGACCGGGACTGCAGTATCCAGCGCCGCCACCAGAAGCTGATCGAGTCGGCCCCGAGCAGGGTCCTGGCCGGTGAGGCACGCGCGCGGATGCTGGAGGCGGCCGTACGCCTCGGAGCGGCGGCAGGCGTGACCGGGGTGGCAACCGTCGAGTTCCTCGCGCAGCCGGACGGCGGCTTCCACTTCATCGAGACCAACCCCCGCCTGCAGGTCGAGCACACCGTCACGGAGGAGGTGCTCGGCGTCGACCTGGTCGTCCTGCAGTTGCGTCTCGCGGGCGGCGCCTCCCTGGCGGACCTGCGGCTGGAGCAGCCCGACGTGCCGGACCCGCGGGGTCACGCCGTCCAGGTGCGGATCAACGCGGAGGAGCCGCGCCCGGGTGGCGAGGTCGTTCCCGCCACGGGCACCGTCACCGAGTTCGAGACGGCGACGGGCGCCGGTGTGCGTGTCGAGGCCGCGGGCTACCGCGGTCTCGCCCTCAACCCCCGCTACGACTCGCTGCTGGCGAAGGTGGTCACCCACGCCCCGGACGCCGAGGCAGCGGTGCGGCTCGCCTCCCACGCCCTCGCCGAGTGCCGTATCGAAGGGGTGGGGACCAACCTGGCGTTCCAGCGGGCCGTACTCGCGCACCCGGACTTCGCCGCGGGCGTCTGCGACACCGCATGGGTCGAACGCAACACGGACGCACTGCTGCGACGGGCCGCCGGCTTGGAACCGGTCTCCTCTCCCCCGCCGGCCGACGCCTTCCCCGCCGGCCGGCACGAGAGCGTCCCGCCCGGCGGCCACGCGGTCCGCGCGCCCCTGGGCGGTGTGGTCTTCGCGGTCGACGTGGTGCCGGGGCAGACGGTGGCGCGCGGCGACGCGCTGTTCACCGTGGAGGCCATGAAGATGCAGTACCCGGTCCGGGCGCCGGCGGCCGGCGTGGTCGGCGCCGTGGCGGTCCCGCCCGGCGAGACGGTGAGTGAGGGTGACACCCTCGTCGTCCTGGAACTGACCGGGGACGCCACCGGGGACGCGGACGGCGACGGCTCCCCCGTCGACCCCGCCCGCATACGACCGGATCTTGAAGCACTGCTGGAGCGGCGGCGGCGAAGGCTCGACGAGGCCCGGCCGGAGGCGGTCGCCCGACGGCACCGGCGCGGGCAGCGCACCGCGCGGGAGAACATCGCCGCCGTCACGGACGGCGGTCTGCTCGTCGAGTACGGCGGTTTCGCGGTCGCCGCTCAGCGCAACCGGCGTGAACCGGCCGACCTGGAGGCCAAGTCCCCGGCGGACGGCATCGTCACCGGCCTGGGGCGCGTCAACGGCGACGTCTTCCCGGAGGACCGCTCGACGTGCGCCGTGCTGGCGTACGACTACACGGTGATGGCCGGGACCCAGGGGTACTACAACCACCGCAAGACCGACCGTCTGCTGGAGATCGCCCACCGGCGGCGGCATCCGGTGATCCTCTTCGCGGAGGGCGGAGGCGGCAGACCCAACGACACCGACGTGCCGGTCGTGGCGGGGCTGCATCTGACGACCTTCGTCTCCATGGGCCGGCTGAGCGGTAGGGTCCCCACCGTCGGCATCGCGGCCGGCAGGTGTTTCGCCGGGAACGCCGCCCTGCTGGGCACCTGCGACGTCGTCATCGCCACGGAGGACTCCACGATCGGCATGGGCGGCCCGGCGATGATCGAGGGCGGCGGCCTGGGCTCCTTCGCGCCCGAGGAGGTCGGCCCGGTCACGGTGCAGAGCCGCAACGGCGTGGTGGACGTGGTCGTCGCGGACGAGGCCGAGGCGGCGGCGGTCGCCCGTCGGTACCTGAGCTACTTCCAGGGGGACCTGCCGGAGTCCGAGGCGCCCGATCAGCGGCTGCTGCGCCACGTCGTTCCCGAGAACCGCAAGCACGTGTACGACGTGCGGAAGGTCCTCGCCGGGCTGTTCGACACCGGTTCGGTCCTGGAGCTGCGGGCGGGCTTCGGCACCGCGGCCGTCACCGCGCTCGCCCGTCTCGACGGCCGGCCGGTCGGCGTCGTCGCCAACCAGCCGTCGGCGGGCGGCGGAGCCCTCGACGCGCGCGCCGCGGATAAGATCGCCCGGTTCCTCCAGCTCTGCGACGCCTACGCGCTGCCCGTCGTGTCCCTGTGCGACACCCCGGGGTTCATGGTGGGACCGGAGTCGGAGAAGCAGGCGGCCGTACGGCACTTCTCGCGCCTCTTCGTCCTCGGCGCGAACATGACCGTGCCCGTCGTGACGGTCGTCCTGCGCAAGGCGTACGGGCTGGGCGCCATGGCCATGGCGGCCGGTGGGTTCCACAACACCGCCATGACCGTCAGCTGGCCGACCGGCGAGTTCGGCGGCATGGGCATCGAGGGGGCCGTACGGCTCGGCGCGCGGGACTTCCTCGCGGCGATCGGCGATCCGGCGGAGCGGCAACGCGAGTTCGACAGGCTCGTCGCCCTCGGCTACGAACAGGGCGGCGCGGTCAACACCGCGCGCCATCTGGAGATCGACGACGTGATCGACCCGGCCGAGACCCGGACGGTCGTCGCGGCCGCCCTCCTCGCCAGGCCCGCACCGCCGCGGGACCACTGGGTCAACAGCGAGCGCCGGCCCGGCATCGACACCTGGTGACGCCTGGTGACGCGCGAGCCGGGGCTCCCCGCCGCACCACGCGGCAGGGAGCCCCGGGCACGGTTCACGCCGTGGGCTGGAGGGAGTCGGCGGCTCCCGGCTCCCCGGCGCCGCTGTTCCCGGCCTCGCGGAGCCGCAGTCCGGGGGTGGGGCGGCGGAAGCCCTTGGTGATGACCGCGAGCCAGAGGATGCCGATGAGCAGCCAGCCGAGGCCGAGCCGCACGGCGGTGCCGCCGAGCTGGGTGATCAGGTAGACGTCGACCGCGGCGCCGGCGGCGGGCAGGAGCAGGTAGCGCGGGGCCGAGTGGCGGGTCCCGGAGCGCCGCTGCCGTACGGCGTAGGCGATCACGCAGATGTTCCAGGCGGCGGCGGAGGGCCGCGGTGTCGGGGGCGAGGGCACTGATCAGGGTGCCGCCGCCGGGGCGGGACGGGCGGACGCGGTGGTCGCCGTCGCCGCTCTGTGACACCGACGGCCGGCCCCGCGCGCAACGCCCGTGCTCGCGAAGGCTGTTGGGCTCTCAGGCGTCCGAGTCCGGAACCCCTCTCGCCGCCGCGTACGCCTGGGAAGGGGTCATGGGGGTGCCGTCGAGGTTGACCGTCTTGTAGGGGCTCACCGGTGCGCAGGTTCTGGCCTGGTCGGCGGTCCGGGCGTGGGCGTCGGGAACCGCCGTGCCCGAATCGGCGGCTGCGGGCGGGGAGTTGTCCGGGTAGGTGGTGCCGCTGGGCCAGTCGCCGCCGACGACAAGGGTCAGACCGCGGCCGGTCCCCTGTCTCAGCTGCGAGGCGGGCAGGCCCAGGGCCTCCGCGGCCGTCCGGGCCTCGGCCTCCTGTCCGGCGCCGTAGGTGAGCGTCGTACTGGTGGCGGGGGCCGGGGCGTTCCTCGTGGTCGTGGCGGGGCTGAAGCCCTGGCCGGTGAGGGCGGTGGCGACGGCGGAGGCGCGGCCGGTGATGGCGGTGCCGTTCTCGACGGTCACGGCGATCCGGGAGGCCGGCACGGCGGACGCGGCGGTGGCCTTCGCGCTCGGGGCGGCCGTCGCGGACTTGCCGCCCGAGCCGGTGGTCAGCGACCGGTCGCCGGCGACGGCCGCGAAGAGCGCCTTGGCGCCCGCGCCCACGACGACTCTGTCCCGGTTGGCCGGATCGGGTGCGGTCGGCATCGTCGTGAACGTCATCCGGCGGGCCGGAACCTTGTTGACGTCCAAGGCCAGCCCGACCAGTTTCTTGACGCTTCCGAGGGCGTCGTCCACGGTCAGGGCCTTGGTGGCGGCGTCCGCGAGGCCGTAGACCGCCGTGGGGTCGGTGAGCGTGCCGGCGCTCTTGAGTTTACGCATCACCGCGCTCAGGAAGAGGTGCTGCGTGCCGGTGCGGCCCAGGTCGCTGCCGTCGCCGAAGCCGTGCCGGGAGCGGACGAACTCCAGGGCCGCGACTCCCTTGAGGGTGTGGGTGCCCTTGGCGAGTTTCAGGTGCGAGTAGGTGTCGTAGACGTTGTCGCTGACACACACGGACACACCGCCGACTGCGTCGGACATCCTCACCACACCCGCGAAGTCCAGCTTGACGAAGTGGTCGATGGGGATGCCCGTGAGCTGGTGGACGGTGGCCACCTGACAGGCGGGGCCGTACTGCAGGGCGCTGTTGATCTGGCCGTAGTAGGCGGCCGTGCTCCGGCCGGACTTCGCGTCCGCGCAGGCCGGGACCCGGGTCATGGTGTCGCGGGGAATGCTCATCACGGTGGCGTTGGAGCGGTCGGCGGATATGTGCACCACCATCTCCACGTCCGCGTTGCTGCTGGTCTGCGTCTGCACACCTGTCTGTGCGCACCCGCCGCCCAGCCGGCAGTCCTCCGAGCTGGTCCGGCCGTCCGAGCCGATGACGAGGATGTTGATCGGGGTGCGGCCGAACGCGTCCGCCTTCTCCGTGCCGCCCTTGCCGTCGAGGGAGACGCTGTTGATGTTGCCGTTCAGGTGCTGGTAGACCCACCAGCCGGCGCCGGTCGCGCCCAGCGCGAGCAGCGCCAGGCCGATTCCGCCGATCCGCAGCGCGCGGCCGGCCCGGCTCGTGGGCCGGGACCGCGCACCGTGCCCGCCTCTCGCACGGGACGCCCTCATCGACGCGGACGCGACCCGCCCGTCCGTGGGCCGTCCCGCGCCGGGCTCGGCGTCGCGCTGCCGGGGCACTGGCGAGGTGCGGCTTCTTGTGGCCTGGCCCCGGGGGCCGTCCCACGGGTCGCTCATTTCCCACTCCCACGAACGGTCGGGCCCGGCGGAACGGGCGATCAGCGGCGTTGCACGGCGGGCGACGCGGGAGCACGTCAGTTGCCTGGCTGCGCAATCTAGCAAACGAATCCGGCCGCGCGACACCGGCCGGCGCCTCTCCTCCACGCCGACCCGCGCGGCCCGCGCACCAGCGCGAGTCGCGAGCCGCGAGCCGCCGGTCGGGCGCTGAATGGATCGGTGATCGGTGGCGAACTTCGGGGAACCGCTGGACTTCCGCTTTCCGTTCGCTGGGCCGGCGCTCAACGGACGCGCCCTCCCGCGCCTTCGACCGCTTCTGGCGCGCCTCCGGCTCCCAGCACGACGGCACCGGCCTCGCCCTGCCCGTCGTCCGCCACCTGGTCCACGCCTCCGGCGGCGACATCACCCCGCATCCGGCTCCCGGCACCGGCCTGGACGCCGCCGTACGACTGCGCCCGGTGAGCGCCGTACGGCCGCGCGCCGGACGCGGATCCCGATCGGCGCGGGCAGGGGCCACGACCCCGTGGGCCACGTGCGGCCGGGAGCATCAGGCGGTGGAAGGGCGGCGCAGCAGGAGCAGGGCGCAGTCGTCGGCCGCGCGGGAGCCGTCCAGGCAGTGGGCGGTGATGTGCGGCAGGGCAGTGTCGACGGGGAGTGCGGCGGCCCGGCGAAGAGCGTTGTGCAGGAGGCCGCGAGCGCGTCGGGGCTGGATGCCCGGCCGGTCGCTGAGGCCGTCGGTGTAGAGCAGGAGCTGCGCGCCGTCGGCGAGCCGGTGGCGGGTGGAGCGGTAGGTGCTGTCGGCGAAGATGCCCAGCGACAGGCCGGTGGCCGCGGCGAGTTCCCGGACACCGCGCTCCTTCGTGTGCACCAGCGGCCGGGGGTGTCCGGCGGTGGCGCAGCGTGCGTGTCCGGTCGCGGGTTCCAGTACGACGATGCAGCAGGTGGCGGTACGGGCCCGCCCGGGGTCGCTGTCGTTGTCCGCGGTCAGCAACCGGTTGGTGTGGTGCAGGAGTTCGGCGGGGTCGTCGGTGAGCACGGCGTAGGCGCGGATGGCGGTGCGCACCCGGCCCATGAGGGAGGCGGCGTGGGTGTCGTGGCCTTCGACGTCGCCGATGGCGAGCAGACAGCGGCCGTCACGGGTGGTGAAGGCGTCGTACCAGTCTCCCCCGGCGTAGGCGCCCGCCGCGGCGGGCAGGTAGAACGCGCCGAGCTCGGTCCCCGGCAGGGCCGGGAGTCCGGCGGGGAGCAGGCCCTTTTGCAGGGCGAGGGCGCGCGCGTGTTCCGCGTCCCAGGTGCGGCAGCGGTCCAGGGCCCGGCCGAGCAGGCCCACGGCGGCGATGAGCAGGGCGTGGTCCTCGGCGGTGAAGGCGTGCGGGCGGGTGAAGGACAGCATGCAGGCGGCCGGGTTCGCGTCGGGGTCCGACAGCGGGATGGGCACGGCGGCCCACGCCTGCCGCTCCAGGCGCGGTGCGCTGTTGGCGTAGTGCGGGTAGGCCGCGATGAGCGCGTCGTGGGAGGCGAGGAAGACGGCGCGGTTCCGGCGCAACGCGTCGGTGAGAGGGGTGCTCGCGCTCAGGGCCACGTCCCGCAGCGCGTCCAGATGGCCTTCGCGCTGACCGTGACTGGTCAGTATCCGAACGCGCTGGTCGGCCGCCTCCGCGAGGACGATGGCGTCGGCGCCGAAGACGGCCAGTACGTCGCAGGCCGCCGCGGCCAGCTCACTGGTGCCGCCGGCCGAGGCGCACGCGGAGGCGAGGGCGCGTATCTGCTCGGCGCGGCGCATCTGGCGCTGCATGCGGTCGTCCCGTGAGGCGGCATCGTCCATGTCGCGGGTGATGTCGGTGACATGGCCGGCGAGCACCACCCGGTCGCGGGCGTCGCCGGCGCGGGAACAGCGGGCCTGCAGGGTGCGTACGCCCTCGGGCCCGAGGACCCGGTAGACGACTTCGTAGGTGCCGGGCTCCTGCCGCAGGCGCCCAAGGAGTTGCTGGGCCTGCGGCAGGTCGGTGGCGGGCAGCGCGGCCAGGGCGGCGGTCAGGGCGTGCCGTCCCGGGCCGGGCAGGAGGTGCTGCCCGGCGAAGACGCGGTCGCACACGATCTCGTTCCGGCTCAGGTCCAGCGTGAAGGCCCCGCGCTCGACCTGCCGCAGCTGCGGCAGGGCTTTCGATTCGGTGAGCAGGCCGGTCAGCGTGTCCGACACCTCCTGGGCGACCGCGGAGAGGAAGGTCTGCTCCGCGTCGTCGAACGGCTCCGTGCCCGGCCGGACGGCCACCAGCGCGCCCTGCGACTTGTGCAGGGGCAGGGCCGCCGCGGCGGCCGGAGCGATTGCCAGCGGGACGGGGTAGGGGCGCTCGAAACCGTGACTGGTCCACACCCGGCCGAGGGCCGCGAGGCAGACGGGCCAGCCGCCGGTGCGTTCCAGGGGCCGCAGCGGAGGCTCCCACACCGGGGGCAGTCCGCTGATGCCGCACGGGAACAGGTGACTGCCGTCCTCCTGCGCCAGTATCAGCGCCCACCCGACCACTCCGAGCCAGGCGCAGGAGCCGGCCAGCGCCGCCGACACCTCCCAGGGGCTGCACGCCTGCCGCAGCGCCGAGCGGACGCGGTCCAGCGCATCGGATGGAACGTTCATGACGGTGCCTCCCCTGCCCGTCCCGTGCAGGCAACCGACGCTAGAGCCCCGGACCCGCCGCACGGCGAAGAAGCCCGCAAACGTCTCTCGATGCCAAGTGTTGAACGGTCATGAACCGGGGATGTCGAAGCCCACCCGCTCGACGTCGGTGGCGACCTCCGCGGCCTCGGGCTCGCGCGGCAGCGTGCACACCTTCAGGGAGGCGGGCTTACGCGAGCCGAGGTTGGAGATCAGCCAGGACAGGGCCGGCCCGGAATCGATGATGTCCTCGACGATCAGGACGTGCCTGCCCTTGATGTCGGTACTCCGCGTCGATCTTCGCGGCCGGCTCCGCGAGCCCGGCGTCCGGATCGGCGGGCGGGGCGGCACAGCGGTTACCCCGCACACACCCGCTCGCATCCGACAGCCGAACGAACGGAAGCGAGAGGCGGGCCCCGGCGGCCCAGCGACAAAAATGCACGGACCTCTGCGGGCTGACGCGGATAGCCTGCCCGGGTGGAACACATCAAGCGCAGGGAGCACGCCGTCGCGGCGGTCGTCGGTTCGGCGGTGGGGGACGCGCTGGGAGCCCCCTTCGAGTTCGGCCCTCCGGGTGCCTTCTCCGCCCGGTTCCCGGATGCCGGGTGCGGTGGCGAGATGTGTGGGGGCGGAGGCTGGGAACCGGGTGAGGCCACGGATGACACACAGATGGCCGTGCTTGTCGCGGAGTCGCTGCTGCAGCGGGGCGGGCTGGACCTGGCGGACGTCTTCGCCCGCTTCCAGCGGTGGGCGGGAGCCGATCCGAAAGACATCGGTCTGCAGACCGAGGACGTACTGACGAACGGCATGCCGTGGGATCAGGCCGCCGCGGTCCACTTCCAGGTCAATCAACGGGCGGCCGGCAACGGTTCGTTGATGAGGGCGTCGACGTCCGCGGTCCACTTCGCACGGGCCGGCCGGCCGGTCACCATGGAC
>NZ_BMVJ01000005.1:185749-188312 GCF_014650655.1 Streptomyces anandii JCM 4720 | reverse complement strand
GCGGCCCGGAGGATCGCCGCGCTGACCCACGGCGACCGGGCCGCCTGGGAAGGCACTGCCGTGTTCCACGAACTCGTTCGCCTCTGCCTGGCGGGCGCCGATCCGCTCGCCGCCGTTCCCGAGGTGCTGGAACTCATCCATCCCGACCACCGCCGGCGATACGCCACCGTACTCGCCCCCGACTGGCACCCCGGCCAGGCAACCGAGTCCAACGGCGCGATATGGCCCTGTCTGGGGTCGGCCGTCTGGGCCCTGCGCAGCACGACGAGCTTCGAGGACGCCCTTCGCGCGGCGATCGACGTCGGCGGGGACACGGACACCGTCGCCGCGGTCACCGGCGGCCTCGCGGGGGCGTACTACGGACTGGACGCGATCCCGTCCCGCTGGACCGAGCCATTGCACGTCCCGCTGCCAGGGTTCGGCGGACGGGTGCTGCGCCTGGCCGAGTTGACGGACCTCGCCCACCGCCTCGACGCGGGCCTCGGCTGACGGGATCGGCGGCGGGGGCTACTGGCGGCGTCGGCCGAGGACGCAGAACTCGCCGGGCGGATCTCGAACTCGTCGTCGGAGGAGTGCACCACCACCCGGCCGAGAGCCTCGGCCCACCACTGCCCCAGGGCAACGGGATCCGCCGAGTGAACGATCACCTGTTCCCGCCGAAGCACGCGTCGTAGCCGTCAGCGGACGGCGGATCGTCGGGCCGCCCCGCCCTCAACTGTCCTTCCCCCGGGGGCCGTCCCTGCGTCGCCCTCGCAGGCGTGCCATGAGGCTCTTCACCGGGGCGCCGACATGTCCCTCCACCGTCCGCTCCCGCTCCCAGCCCGCCCGTTCCGCTTCGGCGACCTTGTCCCGGTCGACGCCGGCGAACAGCATGATGTCCAGCGCCACCATCCGCAGGGCGTCACGAACACCTGGCAGTTCGTGCTCGCCCGGCCGCGACGTCCCGCGCAGCACGTCCAGCGCGGCGCCCGCCGCGGCGCGCCGCGCCCGCAGTTCCCCGAGTTCGCGGCCGAGACCACCGATCGCCCGGGACAGGTCGAGCACGGCTTCCGCCTCGTCGGGCGCCGGCCCGGCACGGGAGCCGTACGAGCGGACGAACATGACCGCGCGCACCAGTGCGAGGCAACTGCCGCCGAGGAGCACGAGCTGACCCGCGCTCGTGCTCTCGCGCACAGCGGATGTGCCGCGGCTGCGCCACAGCAGCGAGCGGCTCGCGACCCGGATGCCTCTGCCGCGGACGCTGTCGAGCTCGACGAGCGCTTCCCGCGCGGTGCGCAGGCGGTCGAGAACCTCCTGGTCGGTGAGCACGTGCTCCGGGTGCCGCAGAGCGCGCGCGGCCGGCTCCAGGGCGTGGGCGAGGGCGTCGAGCGCGGTCGTCTCGGCCCGGCGCAGCAGTGCGACCGGCTCGGGCGGGAAGAGGACCTGGCTCGCCACCAGCGCCACACCGGAGCCGATCAGCGCGTCGGTGAACCGCTGGGGCCCGGCCTCGGCGTTCGAGGTCACCACGGCGAGGATGGCGCTGACCGCCGCCTGGGCGAGCACGATCCGCTCACCGCCGAGCAGGACGGCGACGAGCATGGCCGTGAAGGTGGCGCACGCCAGCGTTCCGTACCCGTGGGAGCCGAAAAGGGTGAGGGCGAGTTCCGCCGTCAGGATGCCGACGCCGACGCCCAGCAGCAGGCGTACGGCGTTGGTGCCCCGCTCGCCGCGCGAGGCGTTGAGCGCGACGACCGCCGCCACCGGTGCGAAGAACGGCTCGTGATGGTCCACCAGGTGCCGGGCGATCAGCCAGGCCGCGGTGGCCGCGAGGGTCTGCTGGACGATCGGCCAGAACTCCGCCCTGACACGGGCCCCGGCCCGGGGAACCGCCTTCGCGGCCGCGCCGAGCCGGCTACGGCCCGCCGCCGCGATGCGCGACCGCGCGCGGGCCGTCACACCGGCGCCGTGCCCTGGCCGTTCCGGCGGGTGACGAGGTCCTCCCACGTCTGCGGACCCGCGCTCCCGGCCCGGTACTCGTCGAGCGGCACCCGGGCGTCGCGCCATGCGTCGAGCACCGGCTCGACGATGCGCCACGACTCGACGGACATGTCGTCGCGCACCGACAGCGGCTGCTCGTCCTCCAGGACGCCCCGCAGCACCTCGCCGTACTCCAGCAGGTCCCCGGTGCCGAAGCTCGTGTCGAGCGTCACCGGGGAGATGGTGGACGGGTCGCCCGGACCGTTGATGTTGATCTCCAGCTGGAGGCGGCGAGGACCGAGGCCGATGCGCAACCGGTTCCCGACGACGTCGCCGAGGAGCCCGCGCGGGACGTGCCGGGGAGCCTTGAACCAGTACGTGACCTCCTGCCGGGGCGAGCCGATCGCCTTGCCGGACCGAACCCGGAAGGGCACCCCCGCCCATCGCCAGGTGTCGACCGCGAACACGACCTCGGCCAGGGTCTCCGTGCCGCGGCCCGGATCGATCCCCGCCTCGTCGGCGTACGACGGCAGGGCGCGGCCGTCGACCGTGCCCGCCGTGTAGCGGGCGCGACGGCTGAACCGCTCGGGGCGGTCCTCCCACACCC
>NZ_BMVJ01000005.1:173920-185727 GCF_014650655.1 Streptomyces anandii JCM 4720 | reverse complement strand
GTGTCGCCCTCAGGATCTGCGCCTTGGCGTCCCGCACGTCGAGCTGGTCCAGCGTGCTCGGCGGGAGCATCGCCACGAGCGCCAGTACCTGGAGCAGATGGCTCTGGATCATGTCCCGCAGGGCGCCCGTCACGTCGTAGAAGCCGGCGCGGCCCTCGAGGCCGAGGGTCTCGTCGAAGACGATGTCGACGGCCTCGACGTGCTCGGCCGTGAGCAGCGGTTCGATCACGCGGTTGGCGAACCGGACGCCCAGGATGTTGAGGACGGTCGACATGCCGAGGAAGTGGTCGACGCGGTGCACATGGTCCTCCGGGACCAGGCGGTGCAGCAACTCGTTCAGCGCGGTGGCGCCGGCCGCGTCGGTGCCGAAGGGCTTCTCCAGCACCAGGCGCGTGCCGGGCGGCAGTCCGACCCGGGCCAGCGCCCGGCACGCCTCGACGGTGACCGCCGGCGGCAGTGCGAAGTACAGGGTGAGGCGGCCTCGGCGGCAGTTCAGCAGGGGGCGCAGGTCGCCGTCGTCGGTGGCGTCGGCGGCGACGTAGCGGGCGTTGCGGACGACGGTGTCGACGGCCGGGCCGCTCGCGCCGCCGTCCGCGAACGCCCGCGCCACGAGCGCCCGCCACTCCTCGTCGCCCCACTGACCCCGGTCGCTGCCGACGAGGAGGAGATCGGTCATCCCGGACGCGGCGACGAGACCTCCGAGGCCGGGAAGGAGCAGTCTCGCAGTCAGGTCGCCGCGTGCGCCGAGGACCACCAGCGTCTGCCCCTGCCCACTGGGCTCCGGGGGCGCGGGGCGGTCGGCGGCGGTCATCCGGCGAACTCCCTGGCCGCCACTCCGGTGACCCCCGGCGTGCAGGCGAACAGCGCCCCTGCCTGCGGCTCCTCGTCGGGGCCGAGGTGCTCGCGCGAGGTCGTGATGAAGAGGCGGCCGAGTCCGGGGCCGCCGAAGGTGCACGCCGTCGCCTTGGTGACCGGAAGTCCGACCACCTCGTCCAGCCTGCCGTCCGGCGTGTACCGGCGCACCGAGCCCCCGCCGTACTGGGCGACCCACACCCCGCCCTCCGCGTCGACGGTCACCCCGTCCGGGCCGTCCGGCACGGCGGCGAAGGCGCGGCGTCCGCTCAGGCCGCCCTCGCGGTCGTAGTCGAACACGTCGATGCGGCCGGTCGCGGTGTCCACGTAGTACGCGCGGCTCTCGTCGGGGCTCCATTCGAGGCCGTTGGAGATCGTCACCGAGTCGAGGACGGTCGTGGTGGAGCCGTCGGGGTCCAGCCGGTGGAGGGCTCCGGCTCCGTGCCGGACGTCGTAGGCCATCGAACCGCAGTAGAACCGTCCGTCCGGATCGCATCCGCCCTCGTTCATGCGGACGCGGTCCTCGGCGCCCCACAGGGGTTCCAGGGCGGTGACCCTGCCGTCCGGGTCCTCGAGGGCGAAGCCGCGTTCGAGGCCCATCACGGCGCCGCCTCCCCTCCGGGGCCGGACCGCGGCGGCCACCGTGCCGACATGCCGCCGCGCGACGGTTCCGTCCGGGGCGAGCGACAGGATGTCTCCGGCCAGCATGTCCAGCCATCGAAGGCCGCTCCACACCGCGGACCAGACCGGCCCCTCACCGTGGTACGCCACCGGTTCGGTGACCTGCTCGACCCGCACTGTCGCCACCTTCCTGACGCCCGCGTTCCCATGGTCGCGAAGGCCGTGGCCCCGCGCATCCCGGGCCGTCTCGCGCCGGCTGTGCTAGGCTTTCCGTATTGCAGTTTTGGTACCCATGAACCTATGTGCGCCTGCCGGGATTGTTTCTCCTGCAGGTGCATGTTTTGTTTTTCCGGCTTCTCCGGATGGGGCCTCTGCCTACAGAAGGAGACAATCGTGGCACAGGGAACCGTGAAGTGGTTCAACTCCGAAAAGGGCTTCGGCTTCATCGAGCAGGACGGCGGCGGCCCTGACGTCTTCGCCCACTACTCGAACATCGCGACGCAGGGCTTCCGTGAGCTCCAGGAGGGCCAGCGGGTCACTTTCGACGTCACGCAGGGCCAGAAGGGCCCGCAGGCGGAGAACATCGTCCCCGCCTGATCGCCGGACGCATATCCGCCGACCGGGGTCCGCACCGCAGGGTGCGGGCCCCGGTTCGTGCTGTTCGCGGCCGCTTTTCGCACGGGCCGCCGGAAAATCCCTCGCGCCGCGTCCCCGGCCGGCTGAGACTCGCCTCATGGCGGAGGCGACGGACATGGCGGCGTTCCGGGAGGCGGTCGGCGCGTGGGCCGCGGGCGGGCCCGGTGCGCCCGCGTACGACATCGCGACGCGACTGGCCGTGCGTACGGCCGTGCTGCTCGAGGGGCGGAGCGACGTGGCGGCGGTCGACGCGCTGGCACGGCGACGCGGCCGGGACCTGGCTGCCGAAGGGGTCTGCGTCCTGTCGATCGGCGGTGCGATGAGCGTCGGGCACTACGCCCGGCTCCTCGGCGCGCCCGGCCTGGGACTGCGGCTGACGGGCCTGTGCGACGAGGCGGAGCGTCCCTACTACGCCCGCGCCTTCTCACGCGTCGGTGCGCCGCAGCAGGGCTTCCACGTCTGCGCGGCGGACCTGGAGGACGAACTCATCCGCGCGTTGGGCGCGGCACGGGTGGAGCGACTCGTCCAGGACGAGGGCGACTCGCGTGCCCTGCGCACCTTCCTTCGTCAGCCCGCGCAGCGAAACCGTGTCCCGCAGCAGCAGTTCAGGCGATTCCTCGGGACGAAGAAGGGCCGCAAGATCCATTACGGCCGGGTGCTCGTCGAGGCCCTCGATGCCGACCGGGTCCCGGCGCCGCTCGACGGACTGCTCTCCAGCCTCTGACCATCGTCGGCCCGTCCGGGCAAGGCCCCGTCGGCACAAGGAGTCTGTCGGCGCGAGGGCTTGTGCCCCGGGGTGACGGAAGCACAAGCCCTCGCACGGGCACAGGGCATCAGGCGGGCGGCAGTGTCCACTTCTGCGCCGCCGTGCCGTTGCACGTGTAGATCTGCAGCCGGGTACCCTCCGTGGTCGAGGAGTTGGGATCGTCCAGGCACAGGCCGGAGTTGGTGTTCTTCAGGCTTCCGTCCGTGCCGGCCTGCCACTTCTGGGCGCCGGTGCCGTTGCACGTGTAGAGCTGCACCAGGGTGCCGTTGGTGGTTCCGCTGTTGGAGACGTCGAGGCACTTGCCGAGGGTGCGCAGGCTGCCGTCCGAGGCGATCGACCAGTCCTGGGCATAGGTGCCGTTGCAGCTCCACAGCCGGATCGCGGTGTGGTCGGCGGTGCCGGAGTTGTCGTCGTCGACGCACAGGGCCGAATCGACCCCTGCCTTCACGGGACCCACGCGCGGCTTGGGCGGTGCGCCCGCGCCGCCGTCGTAGGAGGGCGGTGCGGCCGCGGCGCCCGACGCCCAGTCCGTGTTCGGGCTGGTGCCGAGGGTGTAGGTGAGGGTGCCTCCGGAGGTGATGGCGGTCGTCGGCGCGTAGGCGTTGTTCCACGCCGAGCCGTTGAAGGTGGCGGACTGCACGTAGGGGGCGTTGTCCGCGGCGCCGTTGCCGTTGACCGTGAGGGTGTTGCCGGAGGGCAGCGTGATCACGGCCTGGGTGAACAGGGGCGAGCCGAGGGCGAGGTCGGAGGTGCCGGGCGTCATGGGGTAGATGCCGAGCGCCGACCACACGTACCAGGCGCTCATCGCGCCGAGGTCGTCGTTGCCGTCGGCCAGGCCGGCGGGGCTGTTCGACCAGATCTGGTCCTGTATCGAGCGCACGGTGCGCTGTGTCTTGTAGGGCTCGCCGATGTAGTCGTACTCCCAGGGCAGTTCGATGCTGGGCTCGTTGCCGACCCAGGCGTAGCCGTTGGCGCCGGTGTAGCTGCGCAGGACGGTGTCGAGGTAGTCGTTCATGGCCTTGTCGCCGCCCTTGGCGGTGGCGAGCCCGGCCACGTCGAAGGGGACCATGCCGGAGTAGATCCACGAGTCGGCCTCGACCATGTCGGTGCCGCTGGTGGGGTCGAAGCCGCCGGTCCACGAACCGTCGGCGTTGCGGGGCTGGACGAAGCCGGAGGCGGGGTGCACCGTGTTGCGCCAGTCCTGGGCGCGGCGGGCGTACGTCTGCCGGCTCCCGCTGTCGCCGAGGGCTCCGGCGAAGGCGGAGAGGGCGAAGTCCGCGGTGGCGTACTCGAGTGTGGTGGCGACGGGGCCGTAGAAGTTGCAGCAGCCGTAGGTGCCGTCGTGGGGTTCGTAGCCGGGGTTGTCCAGGTAGTTGAGGCCGGGCCGGTCGTTGTTGGGGGTGCTCGCCTGTTTCAGCAGGCCGGACAGTGCCTTGGCGGTGTCGAAGTCGTGGGCGCCGAAGGCGTGGTAGTCGGCGATGATGGCTGCCGCGGGGTCGCCGACCATGACGTAGGACTCGCCGTTGTACTCCGACCACTTGGGGAAGATGCCGGTCTGGGTGTAGTCGTCCGTCATCGACTGGGCGGTGTCGGAGGCGGTCTGCGGACTGACCAGTGCCTCGAGCTGGGCCTGGGAGCGGTAGATGTCCCAGCCGGAGTAGTTGGCGTAGGCGGCGTGGTGGCCGGCGTCGACGGTGTGCGTCCTGCCGTCGAACCCGGCGTACTGGCCGTTCGTGTCGCTGATGACGTTCGGGTGCAGCAGGGAGTGGTAGAGCGCGGTGTAGAAGATGGTCTGCTGGTCATGGGTGCCGCCGGCGATCCGGATCTTCCCGAGTGCCGTGTCCCAGGCCTGGTGGGCGGCGGTGCGGATGCCGTCGAAGTCCCATCCGGGGTTCTCCGCGGCGCGGTTGGCCGTCGCGTTGGCCACCGAGACGTAGGAGATGCCGACCTTGGCCTGGACGACCGGGTTCGCCGTCGTGTCGAAGGTGACGTGCGCGTTCGACGCGGCGGCGGCCGCCGGGGCCGTGGTGTGGGGGGTCGCGGTGTGGTGCGGGGCCGACTTGGGCATGGTGCCGTGCAGTTGGGGCTTGTTCGGCTTCTCGGGGGCGTTCTTGTCGGCGCGGCCGGCGGACGGCTCGGGTGGGCTCACCGCGGGGGCGAGTGCGCTGCCGCTGGAGGCGAACGGGTGGTCGAAGACCATGTCGAAGTAGACGGTGTAGGTGTTTCCGGCGCCGCAGAAGCGCCCGCTGGTGACCTGGCCGCTCACTTCGGTGCTGGAGACGACGTCGAACCGGGTGCCGCTCGCACTGTTCTGACTGCCGGTCAGCTTGAAGATCAGGTTGGACCGGGTGGAGGCGGGGAAGGTGAAGCGCGCCATGCCGCTGCGCGTGGTGGTGGTGAGTTCGGTGGTCACCTTGTTGTCGAGGGCGACCTTGTACGATCCCGGTGTGGCCGACTCGCCGGCGTGCGCGAAGGAGTCCGTGGCGCCGTTGTCGACGGCTCCCACCGTGGGCAGCACCGGTATGTCACCGGCGGCTCCGCATCCCGGCCCGGCGATGTGGGTGAGGCTGAACCCCGAGATGGAGGAGTCCTTGTACTCGTAGCCGCCGCCGGGCGGCCGGGAGGAGGTGTCGGGGCTCCACTGCACCATGCCGGACGGAACGTCCGCGCCGGGGAAGTCGTTGGCGTCGTTGGACGTGCCGATGAAGGGATTGACCAGATCCGCGGGGGACGACACCAGGCGCGTGGACATTCCGGGCACCGGGGACGCCCAGGCGGCGGGGGCGGGTAAGGCGTAGGCGCCCAGAAGCGCGGCACCGGCGCCGGCGACCAGCACGGAGCGCGTCCGGTGACTGCGCGGCGGGCGTCTGCGCGGGCCGCGCCGGCCACCGACGGACGGAATCGGGAACATCGGTCTGCCTCCTGCGGGGGGTGAAGGATGCCGTCGGAAGCACGCCGAGTCGCGCGGGCAGCGGCGACGACTCGGCGGCTCGGATGTCTTCGAGCAGGTGACGGCAACGTTGTCAGGAGGCCGCTGACGCCTTATCAAAAGCCGTGGCCTTGCCTCGACAACGTTGTCTCAGATCGACCGAAGTACTCGAACCGCCGCCTGCCGTGGGACCTTCGAACACTCCGATACGGAGCACAGGCGCAACGTAGCGAGTGAGCGTGCTCACGTCAAGGAGCCGCCCGGGCGCAGTGACCACGTTGCGCCCGGGCTCACCGCAAGAGGGCGGCGACCGCCAGCGGTTCGAGCACGGCGGCGACCGACACGAGTGTGGACGCCACCGTCTGCCCGTCGATGACCCCCGCCGGGCCGTTCGAGACCTTACGCGCTCTGGTCACGTCGTCATGAAGGCACCCGTGCGTGTCGCGTACTCCGCCAGGCCCTCCGTCGTGTCGCCGGCCCAGCCGATGTAGCCGTCGGGGCGGATCAGGAAGATGCCCGGGCCGTAGGAGGCGGGGGCGGTCGGGACGGTGGGCAGGGTGGGGGCGGTGGACGGTGCGGGGGCGCCCACCAGGGTCCAGTGCGGGCCGCGGAAGGTACCGAAGAGGCGTACGCCGTCGACCGTGCCGTCGGGTGCGCGGTCACCCGCCCGCAGGGCGGGCGGGGCGGTCCGGGTCTCCTCGGTCAGGGACGACTCGCGGTAGCCGAGGTCGAGTTGCACGGTCGCCTTCCCGCGCCGCACCTCGCCGCGGTGCACTCCGGTCGACAGGTCCAGCATGGCCGCGGCGTTCGCGCGGCGTTCCTCCTCATAGGTGTCGAGCAGCGCCGCCGGTGCGCCGCCGCGCAGTACGGCGCCCAGCTTCCAGCCCAGGTTGTAGGCGTCCTGAATGCTGGTGTTGAGACCTTGGCCGCCGGCCGGTGAGTGGATGTGCGCCGCGTCGCCCGCGAGGAACACGCGGCCCACCCGGAAGCGGTCCGCCAGGCCCGTCCGGGGACGGAAGTCGGAGGCCCAGCGGAGCTCCGTGACGTCCTCCGCGTCCAAGTGCGTGTACGCGGCGACCAGTTCGCGGATGCCGCCCAGGGTCAGGTCGGGCTCGGCGTCCTCAAAGAGGCGTGCCTGGAGCTGGAAGTCCTCGGTGCCGGCCAGCGGGCACAGGGCGACGCCGCTGCCGTCGTCCTTGAGGAAGGTGTGCCAGTAGTCCCGGTCCAGACCCCGCAGGCGGACGTCCGCCACCAGGAACGGCGCCGGGTCGACCGCCTGCCCGCTCATGCCGACGCCCACCGCGCGCCGCACGGCCGAGCGTCCCCCGTCGGCGGCGACCAGGTAGCGGGAGCGGAGGACCGCACCGTCGGCGCAGCGTGCGGTGGCCCCGGTCGCGTCCTGCTCGACGGTCGTCACCTCGCGGCCGAAGAGGACCCGCCCGCCGAGCTCGACGAGGCGGGCGTACAGCACTTCCTGGGTGCGCCCCTGGGCGACCATCAGCGGATCGGTGTACGGCATGCCCGCGTCCGCCTCGACGGGGTCGAACATCGGCTGCTCGCCGAGCCGTTGACCGTCCTTCCAGATCATCCGCGCCGGGTACGGGCCGCCCGCCGCGCGGATCGCGTCCAGTACACCGAGGTCGTCGAAGACCTCCTGGGTGCGGGGCTGGATCCCCTTGCCGCGCGAGCCGGGGAACAGCGCGTCCGCCCGCTCCACCACCAGCGCCTCCACCCCGCGCCGCGCGAGGTCGATCCCGAGGGCCAGGCCGGTCGGGCCGGCGCCCACGATCAGTATATCCATCGCAAATCTCCTTAACATTGTTAAGTGGCGTCGGTTCCGAGAGTGCCCTTATCGCCGTTAAGCTGTCAAGCGTGAGTACGGAGCGACGCGCGCCCCTGGACCGCCACCGGGTCGCGGACACGGCACTGCGGCTGCTGAACGAGGTGGGCCTCGACGGCTTGACCCTCCGCGCCATCGCCAAGGAGCTGGACGTCAAGGCGCCCGCCTTGTATTGGCACTTCAAGGACAAGCAGGCGCTGCTGGACGAGATGGCGAGCGAGATGTACCGGCGGATGCTCACCGGCACCGAACCCGATCCCGCCGACACCTGGCAGGAGCGGCTGCTGAAGGCGAACCGCGGGCTGCGGACCGCGCTGCTCGGCTACCGGGACGGCGCAAGGGTCTTCAGCGGCACCCGCTTCACCGGCATCGACCACGCCCCCGCCCTGGAGGCGAACCTGCGGCTGCTGACGGACGCCGGCTTCACCCTCGCGCAGGCCGTGGACGCGGGCCGGACGGCGAACTCGTTCACCATCGGCTTCGTCATCGAGGAACAGGGCATGCGGCCCCTCCACGGGGACGGGGAGGTCCGGGAGCGGGTCGACCTCGGTGAACGCGCCCGCCGCATGGCCGGCTTCCCGCTCGCGGCGGCGGCCGGTGAACTCCTCTTCGACGACTACGACCGCCAGTTCGAGGAGGGGCTGGCGGTCGTAGTCGCCGGCATCGGCACCCGGTACGGGACCGGCTGATCGACAGCCCGGCCGACCGGCCGGCTGAAACACCGGCCGACCAGCCCGGCTACACCGTCGGGCGGTTCAGATGATGCGGGTGATCTCCACCTCTTCGTATGTCCATGGGGCGGGGGGTTTCCTTTCACCTCGTGCATGTGGGCGCACCGCCGCCGGGTCACAGTGCGGTGGGGGGAGCGGCGGGCGCCCGCCGGTGTGCGGACGGCGCGGCTCATGGGTGGAACGGCGCCGACGCATGACTGTCGGAAGACCGCGGTGAGGCTGTCAGGCACTGCGCCGAGGGCGAGGGGTTTCCCTCTCCGCGCGGCGCCGGGCCTCCGCGTCAGCAGGCTCCGAGGTCCTCCCAGGCGCCCCACTGGCCGGTACTGCCGGGCTGTTCACCCGTCACCCACCATTTGGCGCGCCAGGTGTGACCGCCGTAGGAGACGGTGTTGCCGCCGGTGTACACCTTGTCGGCGGCCCAGGCCGGCGCGGTGCAGGCGCCGGGCGTGCCGCCACCGCCACCACCGTTGCCGCCACCACCACCGCCTCCGGTGCCGCCGATGTTGACGTCGACGCAGGAGTAGAAGGCGTTGGCGGTGTCCGCGACGTTCCAGATGGCCAGCACCTTCTGACGGCCCGTGAAGTCGCCGAAGTCGACCTGCTGGCTGAGGTCCGCGGGGGGCTGCGCGCCGTGGCCGTCGAACTCGGCGATCTTCTGGTCGCCGATGAAGTACTGCCAGTCGGCGGTGGCGTGCCGTGCCGTGAAGTGCCAGGTGAACGTGTACGAGGTGCCGACCGGCGTGACCTGCCAGGGCTTGCTGTCGTCGTCGAGCTCGGCGAACTGCGCGTTCCCGCCGCTGCAACTGTGCAGGCCCTTCGGGCCTTCGACGCTCTGCGGCTCGTACCTGATCGCGCCGCAGTCGACGATGCCCTTGGCGCACTGGTCCTGCCGGCTGCCGGGCGAGGTCACCCAGCCGTGGGCACTGGCCGAGCTCGCCGGAAGGCTGATGGCGAGCAGGGGAGCGACCAGCGCGCCGATGGCAACGGCGGCCCGTCTCTTGGACTTCATACCAAGCCACTTCCTTCGGTGTCTGTGGGAACCGTCCCCGGCGGCCCGGTGGGGCGAGTGGGCCGTACGCGGAGCATGTGGGGCACGCACGCTGACGACCCGGTGCGCTGAGGCGCGGTGTGCTGAGGCGCGGTGTGCTGAGGCGCGGTGCGCCTGGCGGGCGGAGTGCCGGTACCGGCCTCGCCGACCCTCGGCCATATCGGTCTAGACCTTGCGACGCTAGGTCTAGACCATAGCCGCGTTTCGAGTACGGTCAAGGGGGTGGGGCGCAGCAACTACCGTTCGCTGCACCGGACTTCATATTCCGCACCCACGCGACCCTCCCCCACCCCCCGTCTTCGTACTACCGCCCGCGATTGGTCTGGACAAAGTCGGCGGGCGTGGCTACAACGACGAACGCGAGAGAGGAACCCCACCGATGGAATCGCTGAAGAGAAGCAGAGAGCACGTGCTCGGACTCTTCCGGATCGTCACAGGGCTGCTGTTCGCCTGCCACGGAGCCGCCACCCTGTTCGGCGTGCTCGGCGGCCCGCACGGAAGCGCTCCCGGTTTCGCCGAGTGGCCCGGCTGGTGGGCGGCCGCCATCCAACTGGTGGGCGGCGCACTGGTTCTGTGCGGCCTCGGGACTCGTGCCGCGGCCGCCGTGTGCTCCGGGTCCATGGCGTACGCCTACTTCGACGTGCACCAGCGGCACGCGGTCCTGCCCATACAGAACGGCGGTGAGCCGGCCGCGATGTTCTGCTGGTCCTTCCTGCTCATCGTCGCCTTCGGCTCCGGTCGCTGGGCCGTGGCGTCCCTCGTGCACACCCGGCGGCGGGACGGCGGACGACCGGTCCCGGCGGCGCCGTTGCCCACGGACAGTCCGTCGTCGACGTGAGCACGCGCCTGCCCGGCGCTAGGCTGGCGTGATGCCTGAGTTGCGTACCGATCGTCTTGTGCTCCGCGGTTGGCGGGAGTCCGACCTCGGCCCCTGGGCGGCGATGAACGCCGATCCTCAGGTCCGTGAGTACTTCCCCGACGTGCTCACACGGGAGCGGAGCGAGGCGTCCGCGGCCCGCTTCCAGACCGAACTCGAGCGGCGGGGCTGGGGATGGTGGGCGGTCGAGGTCAAGGAGACCGGCCAGTTCATCGGGTTCACCGGGCTGGACCCGGTGGACGATGACATGCCCTTCACGGGAGTCGAGGCCGGCTGGCGCCTGGCCCGGCCGGCGTGGGGACACGGTTACGCCACCGAGGCCGCCCGTGCCGTGCTGGCCTACGGCTTCGAGCACCTCGCCCTGCCCGAGATCCTCGCGATCACAGCCGCCGGCAACCTCCGCTCCCAGGCGGTGATGCACCGCCTCGGCATGACCCGCGACCCCTCCGACGACTTCGACGACCCGGCCCTCCCGGAGGGTCCCCTGCGCCGAAGCGTGGTGTACCGCCTCCTGGCCGAAGGCCCGCACTGGGGTTCTTCGGCTGGCTGCCGTTGCCGCTGAGCGTCGCGTTGCTGCGCATGTGGGTAGGCATGGCCGAGCTGGACACGCGGTGGGTGATGTGGCGGCGAGGCGTCACCGTACGGGCGAGGTTTGAATTCGACCACGCCAACGAGGGCATCAGCCACATCGTCCGCTTCCGCACGCTCGACGGCCAGGAGGTCACGGCGCACCCTGCACTGCGAGGACGCCGGGACGAGATTCGATACGACCCCGAGGAGCCCTCGCGTGTGCTCGCGCCGACCCGCGTGGCCTGGCTGGGAATCGCCCTGGCCGCGTTCATGGTCACCGGTTTCTGGGGCGTTGTCTTCGGCATCCCGGCAGCTCTCTGGGTGATCGAGGTGCTGTTGATGCTGTTCTGAGAGATCTTCAACGGCTGCGGTCAGGGCGGTTGGAGGTCGATCGACTTCAGCCGTTGAAGGTCTCCAGCAGTGGCCACCCGGCGGGGGTGTTCGCCGGGTGGCCACTGGACTAAGGGTTCACGGGACCACGGTGCTGGAGGGTCAGCACGCGCCGAGGTCCTGCCAGACGCCCCACTGTCCGGTGGTGCCGGGCTCCTCGCCCAGGGTCCACCACTTGGCCTTCCAGTTGTGGCCGTTGTGGGAGACCTGCTGGCCGCCGGTGTAGACCTTGTCCTTGGCCCAGGGCGCGGCGGTGCACTGGTTGCCGTTGCCGCCGGTGATGGTCAGGGCATACGTCGCCGAGTGGCTGCCGGCGGTGCCGGAGCCGGTGACGGTGATGGTGTAGGTGCCCGAGACCGCGGCGGAGGTGGTGCCCAGGGTGAGTGTCGAGGTGCCGCCCGCAGTGACCGAGGCGGGGCTGAGGGACGCGGTGACGCCGGCCGGCGCGCCGCTGACGCTGAGGTCGACCTTCTGCGCCTGGCCCGTCGTCACCGCCGTCTTGACCGTGGTGGTGGTGGACTGGCCGGCGGTCACGGTCGCCGCGGCC
>NZ_BMVJ01000005.1:172470-173899 GCF_014650655.1 Streptomyces anandii JCM 4720 | reverse complement strand
GGGCCGAGCGCGACGGAGAAGTCGTTGTCCGGGGTGGTCGTGCCGCCCGTGAAGGGCGCGAAGATGTGGCTGAAGTCCCAGGTGTTCTGCTGGATGCCCGAGCAGTTGTCCGCGGCCGCGCCGCCGGGGCAGCCACCGTTGTCGCGCTGCAACGCCCAGAAAGAGAGGGTGTTGATGCCCTTGGCGACGGCCCAGTCGTAGACCGTACGGGCGCCTGCCAGGCTGAGGGTCTCGGCGGGGCCGAAGTCGTCGACGCCGATCATCTCGGTGACGCCGACCATGTTCCACAGCTGCGCGGAGGTCTTGTTCGGGTAGAGCCCGGCGAGGGTGTCGTACAGACCCTGGGCGGCGGTCTTGGTGTCGGCCGCCATGTCGTGCGCCTGGTTGTCGTAGTAGTCGAACGTCATGAGGTTCACGACGTCGACCCGTGCGCCGTTGCTGACCGCGTTGCGCAGCAGTGCCACGCCGTTGTCCGCGAGGCCGTGCGTGGTGGTGGGCAGGGTGTAGGAGATCTGCACCGTGCGCCCGCTCGCGGCCGCCCAGTCCTGTACGAGCTTGATGGCCTTGTTGCGCCGGTCGATCCCGGCGGTGTTGCCCAGCGAGTCGACCTCGACGTCCATGTCGAGGCGGGAGATGTCGTAGGTGGTGATGACCTTCTCGTAGGCCGCCGCGATCTGCTGGACGTCGGTGCAGCTGTCCGCGATCTCGGTGCCGGTGGTGTCGGCGGTGTAGCCGCCGAAGGAGGGGATGACGTCTCCACCGCGCTGCTGGATGGTCTTGATGTCGCCGCCGAAGGTGGCCGACGCGATCGGCATGCCCGTGTCGCCGTTCCAGTACGGCGTGCACGATCCCTTGGACGCGGTCTGGAGGAACGCCATCGTCAGGTGCTTGGTGCCCGACTGGGCGGCCAGATCGGCGGGGCTGTCGCCGGTCCAGGCCTCGAAGTAGGGGGCGAAGACGTGGGACGGCAGCGGTGTCGCCGCCTGGGCCGCGCCGGCGCCCGACAGGGCGAGGCCCACCGAGGCCGCGGCCGTGGTGGCCGCGACGAGGGCCGCGCGGAAGGAGCGCATGAGTCTCATGTCAGTCCCGATGTGAGAAGGGTGAGTTCGCCGGTTCCCTTACGGTGCTTCTTGGTTGACGCCTGTATGGGATAGCGGGCGCCGGATGGGCGGGTCAATGGTCTGGACCAAAACGGGACTAGACCAATTTCCGGCACCATGGTGTGCCTCCGCTGGACAGGACCTCGTCGGCGCCCTCGACCACAGCCCGGGAAGAACTGAGGAGCCGGCGCTGGGCGCGGCCTCCGTACGTCACCCGGTCCCCGGCCCGGTGGGTGGTGTCCGCGGCCCATGTGCCGCCTGCGTCGTCAGGACGAGGCGGCCGGGGGCCCGCACCGTGACGTGGATGTGCCGCGTGCGGCCCCGTCCCA
>NZ_BMVJ01000005.1:166543-172437 GCF_014650655.1 Streptomyces anandii JCM 4720 | reverse complement strand
CAGCGGCCCGGCGGCGCCCACCGGTGCGACCTGCCGCTCCGCGTCCGGCCCGCCCATCAGGTCCGTACCAACCCCTTGCCGAGTACTCACCCGCGCCGCAAGCTCGCTCCATGGAGCTGGAGTTGCGGCATCTGAGGACCGTCAGGACGATCGCGGAGGCAGGCAGTCTCACCAAGGCCGCCTCGCTGCTGGGGCTCGCGCAGCCCGCGCTGAGCGCGCAGCTCAGGCGGATCGAAGGGGCACTGGGCGGCGCGCTGTTCGAGCGGGGCGGCACGGTGTGCGGGCGACCGCGCTGGGCGCACTGGTACTGGAGCGCGCACGCATCGTGCTGCCCGTGGTGAGCGAACTGCAGCAGGAGGCCGTCCGGTTCACCCGGACCCGGCCCGCTCCGGAGCGGCTCCGGCTCGGCGGCACGCACGGTCCGCTCCTCGGCGCGCTGCTGGACCGGCCGGCGGGGGCCGTGCCCGGCTACGGGCCCGCGGGGCGCGGCCGGTCGTCGTGTCCCGCTCGCTGGCCTCGCTGGACGCGGCCAAGGCCCGGCTGGACCGTGCCGCGGCCCGGCACGCCACCACGGACACCCCCGTCTGGTACGTCGACGTCCGGTCCAACTCCCTGGTGGTGCAGGCGGTACGCCCCGCCGCCGTGGGTCCCCTGCTGGCGGCGGCCGGGGTCGACCGGTCCCTCGTACGCACGGTGAGGTCGGCCGAGCGGCCGCGGCCGCTGTACGACCTGCGCGGCGGTGACGCCTACTACACCGACGGCCGCACCCGGTGCTCGATCGGCTTCCCCGTCACCCGGGGCACCCAGCAGGGCTTCGCCTCGGCGGGCCACTGCGGCCGGGCCGGCAGCACCACCACCGGCTCCAACCAGGTCGCTCAGGGCACCTTCCAGGCGTCCGTCTTCCCCGGCAACGACATGTCCTGGGTGGCCACCAACTCCAGCTGGACGGCGACCCCGTACGTCAACGGCTCCAGCGTGCAGGTCGCCGGGTCCACACGGGCGACGGTGGGCGCCTCGGTGTGCCGTTCCGGTTCCACCACCGGCTGGCACTGCGGCACCGTCCAGCAGCTGGACACCAGCGTGACCTACCAGGAGGGCACCGTCAGCGGTGTCACCCGTACCTCGGTGTGCGCCGAACCCGGCGACTCGGGCGGCTCGTTCCTCTCCGGCAGTCAGGCCCAGGGCGTCACCTCGGGCGGGTCGGGCGGCTGCACCAGCGGCGGCACCACGTTCTTCCAGCCCGTCAACCCGATCCTGCAGAACTACGGCCTCACCCTGACGACCACCGGCGGCCCCGGTCCTGGCCCCGGCCCCGGCGATCCGGGCGGCACCTGGTCGGCCGGCACCGTGTACCAGGCGGGCGACACGGTGACCTACGGCGGAGCCACCTACCGCTGCCTCCAGGGCCACCAGGCGCAGCCCGGCTGGGAGCCCCCGAACGTACCGGCGCTGTGGCAACGCCTCTGACATCCGTGCCCCACCATCCAGGGCCGCTCCCCGAACCTCGAGGGAGCGGCCCTCGAGCACGCCGCCTTACAGGAGAGCGAAATCGCGAAGAGCTCTCCGATAACATGCTCGAACTGACGATCACCCGTATCGCCTGCCCTTCGCCGGAAAACCTGCCATCCAGCACGACGAGCAGCCAATTCAACCAAAACTAACAAATCGGCCAGACAATTGATATCGATAATATCGCGGGCGTTTCCGCGAAAAGAAGGCGGAATAGAGCCCTCCATATGGCGGCAGCCACGGACGATCCTGTGGACCGCGGTGGGAGTGGTGGCCCTCGGGTTCCTGATCGCGCTGGAGATCGCGGCGCGCCATTACGGGCAACCCGGACCTATCACCAATCAGGCGAAAGAGGTGATATTCCGCCCCAAGTCGGGACCGCTGCTCTACGGCAGCATGGCGTTGATGATGGTGGTGCTGCCCTGGCGGCAACGGCTGATCGCTGCCGGGGTCGCGGTCGGCATCGACCTGGTGTTCTGGCTCGTGCGGTCGGTGGCCGGCGTCCACTCGACGGAGGGCCACGCCTTCGGGAACGGCGCGCTGTGGGTCATCGTCGGGTGCGCGGTCGTCGCGATCACCCGCCGCGCCGGTGAGGAGCGCGTCCTGCTGCTGAAGGGCGTCGGGCTGGCACTGCTGCTGGTGGCGGGGCGCAAGACGGGCGACGCCTGGCTGCTGATCACGTCCAAGACCCGCCCGTCGGTGCTCGACCAGTACGTGGCCAACGCCGATCGGGCGCTGGGCGACCCCTCCTGGGTCGCGGGCCGGATCGTCGAGGCCACCGGCTCCGTCGGCGCCCACGTCCTCGACTACGTCTACATCCAGCTCGCGGTCGCCGCGGTCGTCGTCACGCTGTACCAGCTGCGCCATGTGGCGGCCGAGGGGCGCTTCCCGCGCCATCATCTGGTGCGCACCTTCTTGATGATCGGCCTCCTCGGGCCGGGCATCTACATGCTCTTCCCGGTCGTCGGACCGATCTTCGCCTACGGCGCCGACGGCGGGCACTGGGCGGTGGCCGACCTGTGGCCCAACACGCCGCCTCCGGTCGGGACGCCGCACCCGATGCCGTTCGACGGGATCACCCCGCGCAACTGCATGCCCAGCCTGCACACCGCGTGGGCCACGGCCATCTTCATCCACTCCCGCAAGGGCCCGAGGCTTCTGCGGTACGCGGGGACCTTCTGGCTGATCGCCACCCTCGGCGCGACGCTCGGCTTCGGCTACCACTACGGCACCGACATCGTGGCCGGTGTGGTGTTCACGCTCACGATCGAGGCGGCCATGCTGTCGCTCGCGCGCGGCTGGGACCGGTCGGGCGTCAACCTGGTCGTCTACGGCACGGTGGTCTTCACCGCCCTGCTGGTGTCGTACCGCTACCTGCCGGTGCAGATGGCCAGGCATCCGTGGGCGTTCGGGCCGGTGATCCTGCTGGCGATGGCCTCGGTGATCCAGGGCTACGCACGCACCACCAGGCAGTGGGAACCGAAGGCCGAGCCCGCGCCGCAACTGGAGCCGCAGCCCGAACCGGTGTGACCACTGCCGCCGCCGAGGAAGGCCGTCCGAGGTGGCGCCGCCCGCGCACGCGGTGTGGCCCACCGGACGGCCTTCGCCGCCCCACACGGGCTGAGGCCCCCGGTGGGGGTCAGGGCCTGAGGTGCCCAAGGGTGAACTCGGGCAGGGCGTAGGGGCCGGCCTGGGGTGCGGCGGGATCGGACCCGACGAGCTGCTGGCCGCCGTCGATGTCGTAAGTGGCGCCCGTGAGGGCCTCGTTGACCATGATGTGCGTGGCGAGGGCCGCCACGTCCGCCGGTCCGACGACCCGGCCGATGGGCAGGGTCTTCCTCAACTGCTCGCGCCGCTCGTCGAGTCGGTCGCCGAGGAGAGCGGCCGACAGGGGCGTGTCCACGAACCCGGCCGCGATGAGGTTGATCCGCACCGGGGCGACCTCCAGCGCCAGGTTGGCGGTCAGCGCCGGCAGCGCCGCGGTGACGGCGCCCATCACGGCCATGCCCACCGCGGGCCGCCGGCCGCCGGTTCCGCCGATGAACAGCAGGGTTCCCCCCGCCCGGACCTTCTCCCGACCCGCCCGCGCCACCGCCAGCATCATCGCGATACGCCCGCCGAACTCGCGCCCCGACTCGGCCGGTTCGATCTCCGCGAGCGGCCGGTACGACGGACTGCCCGCCGTGACCAGCACATGGTCGACCTTCCCGGGCAGTTCCCGGAGGAAGTCCTCCAGACGGGAGGTGTCCTGCGCGTCGAAGACCGCCGTGCTCAGCGGCTTCAGCTCGTCCGCCGCCTGCTTCAGACGTTCGGCGTTCCGCGCCGCGAGCACCACTTCCGCCCCGGCCGCCCGTGCCTGCCGCGCGGTCTCGAGCCCGATGCCCGCGCTGCCGCCCACCACCACGACCGTCTGCCCGGCGAGTCCCGGGATCGCTCCGCCGTCTTTCCGCTCGGTCCCACTCATCGGACATCACCGCCGTCCCTGCCTGGTTCCCGCACGTCCCCGGCCGGCCTGAGCGCCCTCAAGTCTGTCACCGCCCGAGCCCTGCCGCAGCCGGGAGCGCCCTAGGCTGTATGTGTGCGCATGCGTCCGATCGTCGGCCCCGTACCCGACAGCGGCGTGCACCCCGCCGGCGGAATGGACGAGATCACCGCCCAGCTCGCGGCAGGCCGGGTGGCCGTCCTGACGGGAGCCGGGATCTCCACCGAGTCCGGCATTCCCGACTACCGGGGCGTGACCGGCCGGCACCGGCGGCACTCCCCCATGACGTACCAGGACTTCGTCTCGGACGAGGCGAACCGGCGCCGCTACTGGGCCCGCGGCTACGTGGGGCGCCGTGCGATCGCGGGCGCACGGCCCAACAGCGGGCACCACGCCGTGCAGGCGCTGCGTGCCTCCGGCCACGTCGACGCCGTGATCACGCAGAACGTCGACGGGCTGCACCAGGCCGCCGGGACGACGGACGCCGTCGCGCTCCACGGCAGCCTGGACCGGGTCGTCTGCCTCGACTGCGGGGTCGTCGGTCCCCGTGACGAACTCGACGCCCGTCTGCTCGACGCCAACGGGGAGTTCCTCGCCGCGCACGCCGCCGCCGGCCTGCGCGTGAATCCGGACGGCGACATCGAACTGCCGGACGACCTCGTCGACACCTTCCGTGTCGTGCCGTGCCCGCGGTGCGGGGGCGTGCTCAAGCCGTACGTCGTCTTCTTCGGCGAGAACGTGCCCAAGCACCGCGTCGAGCGGTGCTTCGACCTGATCGACGCGGCGGACTCGCTGCTCGTGCTCGGCTCGTCCCTCGCCGTGCTGTCGGGGCTGCGGTTCGTGCGGCGCGCCGCGAAGGACGGCAAGCCGGTCGCCATCGTCAACCTGGGCCCGACCCGGGCCGACGGCATCGCGGACGCGCGCGTCGCGATGCCCCTCGGTGAGGCCCTCGCCGAGCTGACCCGGCGCCTGGACGTGCGCTGAACCCGCGCCGCCCGCCCGAGCGACCCGCTCGGTGTGTGCCGGGTCGGGTGGTCAGTGGTCGAGGAAGGGCCGCAGGACGGCGGCCTCGGCGCGGAGTCGTGCGGCCCGGTCGGCGTGCGCCGGTCCGGTCAGCGTCGCCGCCACGCGCAGGCGCTCGGTGATCTCCTCGCGCACGATGTCCGCCGCGGCGCCCTCACTCAGCTCACGCCGGGCCGCCTCGGTGGCGCCGGCGCCGACGGGTGACTGTTCGAGGGCCGAAACGCGCTGTCCGGCGTCGGCCACGGGTACCGCCTCCGCGTTGTCGAGCGCGGCGAGCGTGGCGCGCAGGGCGCTCACCGCGGTCTTGTCGCGGGCGCGGATCGCTTCGGGAAGAGCTTGACGCATCCGGATACGCAGGGACATGACAGGACCCTATAGGTCCTGTGACCGAGGCTGCCAAAAAAACTTCCGGCGACGTGTCGAGAATCCGCGGGCCGCTCCGTCCCAGGGGTGAAGGCGGCCACAATGGGTCGCACCGGCACCGAGGAGAACCACGATGGCCAAGTACCTGCTGCTCAAGCACTACCGGGGCGCCCCGGCGGCGGTCAACGACGTACCGATGGACCAGTGGACGCCCGAGGAGATCTCGGCGCACATGAAGTACATGCACGACTTCGCCGCGCGGCTGGAGAAGACCGGCGAGTTCGTCGACGGTCAGGCGCTCGCCCCGGAGGGCGCGTGGGTCCGCTACGACGGCGAGGGGCGCCCTCCGGTCACGGACGGCCCGTTCGCCGAGACCAAGGACCTCATCGCCGGCTGGATGGTCATCGACGTCGACAGCCACGAGCGGGCCGTCGAGCTGGCCGGGGAGCTCTCGGCCGCCCCCGGCGCGGGTGGGAAGCCGATCCACGAGTGGCTCGAGGTGCGCCCGTTCCTGACC
>NZ_BMVJ01000005.1:158036-166512 GCF_014650655.1 Streptomyces anandii JCM 4720 | reverse complement strand
GCCTCGCCCGCCGTCACGGACTGCCCGCACACGTGACCTCGCAACCGGCCCCGCACGCGTCCTCGCCGATGGACGAGGCCCTGCTCCGGAGCCTCACACCGAGCGTGCTGGCCGTCCTCGTCCGCCGCGGAGCCGACTTCGCGGCGGCCGAGGACGCCGTCCAGGAGGCGCTGTTGGAAGCGGTCCGCGTCTGGCCGGCCGACCCTCCGCGCGACGCGAAGGGCTGGCTGGTCACGGTGGCCTGGCGCCGGTTCCTCGACGCGGCCCGGGCGGACTCTGCCCGCCGTCGCCGTGAGGACCGCGTCGAGGAGGAGCCGCCGCCCGGGCCCGCGCCCTCGGTGGACGACACCCTCCAGCTCTACTTCCTGTGCGCGCATCCCTCGCTGACGCCGTCGTCCGCGGTCGCGCTCACCCTGCGCGCGGTCGGCGGGCTCACCACCCGCCAGATCGCCCAGGCCTACCTGGTGCCCGAGGCGACCATGGCGCAGCGGATCAGCCGCGCCAAGCGCACCGTGTCCAAGGTGCGGTTCGACCAGCCCGGCGACGTGGCCACCGTGCTGCGCGTGCTGTACCTGGTCTTCAACGAGGGCTACTCCGGCGACGTCGACCTCGCCGCCGAGGCCATCCGGCTCACCCGGCAGCTCGCGGCCCGGATCGATCACCCCGAGGTGGCGGGGCTGCTCGCCCTGATGCTGCTCCACCACGCCCGGCGCGCCGCCCGTACCGCGCCGGACGGCAGCCTGGTGCCGCTCGCCGAGCAGGACCGGAGCCGGTGGGACACCGGTGCGATCACGGAGGGCGTGGGGATCCTTCAGGCGGCCCTCGCCCGCGACCGGCTGGGCGAGTTCCAGGCCCAGGCCGCCATCGCGGCCCTCCACGCGGACGCGCCCACCGCCGAGGAGACCGACTGGGTGCAGATCGTCGAGTGGTACGACGAACTCGAGGCCCTGACCGGCAGTCCCGTCGTCCGGCTCAACCGCGCGGTCGCCGTCGGCGAGGCGGACGGTCCGCGTGCCGGGCTCGCGGCGCTGGCCGCGCTGGACGACTCGCTGCCCCGCCACACCGCGGTCGCGGCCTACCTGCACGAACGCGACGGCGACCTCGCGACCGCGGCCCGGCTGTACGCCGAGGCGGCCCGCAAGGCGCCCAGCGTCGCCGAACGCGACCACCTGACCCTCCAGGCCGCCCGGCTCAACACCCTCCGGGGCCGCTGAGGGGGCGGCTCCAGGGGCCTGCGGGTGTGACGCCACCCATAGGAGCCAGATCACCTCCTAAGCCGGGCCGTAGGTCCAGAACTGCCCCATCCGCATAAATTCCGACCAAAATGAAACTTTCGGACATTACCTCCTAAGTAGGGTAGTACGTCACATCATTGCGCCGCCCGGCGACCGCCGCTAACCATTGCTGTCGTTGCCGAGCGCCGCGACCCACCGCGGCCGGCATGTGACCACACCCCCACAGGAGATTTCTTCCGCATGACCGCGATCACCCGCACCAGCCGCCTCGCCCGCCTGCGCACCCTCACCGTCACCGGCATCGCCACCACGGGCGCCGCTGCCGTCGCCCTGACCCTGATGCCGGCCCCCGCACAGGCCGCCGAGGCGACGCAGGTGAGCACCGGCGTGGTCAAGGCTCCGGCCAACGACAGCCACACCACCCGGAGCGCTACGGCCACCACGGCCGGCAAGGGCAGCACGTCCGGCACCGCGGGCAACCTCGACGGCTGGATCAAGCAGTCGCTGGCCATCATGAAGGCCAAGGGCATCCCGGGCAGCTACGACGGTCTGCGCCGCAACATCATGCGCGAGTCCGGCGGCAACCCCAACGCCCAGAACAACTGGGACGTCAACGCCCAGAAGGGCACCCCGTCCAAGGGGCTGCTCCAGGTCATCGACCCGACCTTCAACGCGTTCCACGTCGACGGCACCGCCAACAGCGTCACCGACCCGGTGGCGAACATCACCGCGGCCGCCAACTACGCCGCGCACCGCTACGGTTCGATCGACAACGTCAACTCCGCCTACTGAGGCGCCGACGTCCCGGCGGATCATCAGCGGGCTCGTCCGGGCCGTTGAGCGTCCGCTCCGGTGCCAAGGTGGTCGATGACACGTTTCCTCCTACGCAGAAGGAACCACGCCATGGCCACCCCGCGCCCCTTCCCCCTGGAACCGGCCCCGATCCATGTGCCCGACGAGGCCCTCGACGACCTGCGCGCCCGTCTGGCACTGACCCGCCCGCCGCTGGACGAGGGGAACGAGGACTGGTCCTACGGCGTCCCGGTCGGCTACCTGCGTGAACTGGTCGCCCACTGGCGGGACGGCTACGACTGGCGCAAGGCCGAGGCCGCCATCAACGTCCACGAGCACTACCGGGTGAGCGTCGCCGGTGTCCCGGTGCACTTCCTGCGCAAGCCCGGCCGCGGCCCCCGGCCGGTCCCGTTGATCCTCACGCACGGCTGGCCGTGGACGTTCTGGCACTGGTCGAAGGTGATCGGCCCGCTCGCCGATCCGGCCGCGTCCGGCGGCGACCCCGCCGACGCGTTCGACGTCATCGTGCCGTCGCTGCCCGGCTTCGGCTTCCCCGGGCCGCTCACCGGCTTTCCGGACGTCAACTTCTGGAAGGTCGCGGACCTTTGGCACGTCCTGATGACCGAGACCCTGGGCTATGAGAAGTACGCCGCCGGGGGCTGCGACATCGGCGGGCTCGTCTCCAGCCAGCTCGGCCACAAGTACGCCGACGAGCTGTACGGCATCCACATCGGCTCCGGGCTGCCGCTCGACTTCTTCAACGGCCCCCGCGCCTGGGACCTGGCCCGGAACCGGCCCCTCACAGCCGACCAGCCCGCCGACGTCCGCGCCCGGATCGTCGAACTGGACCACCGCTCGGCGTCCCACCTCGCCGTGCACATGCTCGACGGCGCCACCCTGGCCCATGGGCTGAGCGACTCACCCGCCGGACTGCTCGCCTGGCTGCTGGAGCGCTGGAACGCCTGGAGCGACAACGGCGGCGACCTCGAATCCGTCTTCACCAAGGACGACCTGCTCACCCACGCCACGATCTACTGGGTGAACAACTCCATCGCCACGTCGATGCGTTACTACGCCAACGCCAACCGCCACCCCTGGGCCCCGTCCCACGACCGCACGCCCGTCGTGCAGGCCCCGGTCGGCCTCACCTTCGTCACGTACGAGAACCCGCCCGGCATCCGCACCACCGGCGAACGCGTCCAGGCGTTCAAGTCCGGTCCGCAGGCGGGGTGGTTCAACCATGTCAACGTCAACGCCCATGATCACGGCGGCCACTTCATCCCCTGGGAGAACCCCGACGCCTGGGTGAACGATCTGCGCCGCACCTTCCGCGGCCGCAGGCCCTGAACGACCCCGCCGGCCCGTCGAGACCCCCTCAGGGGCGATGACGAGGGCGAGGCGTACGCCCTCGTCATCACCGCCCGGGGGAATGTGGTCCTAGCGCTGCCCGCGGTGGTCGCGAATCCCCCGGCGGTCGCGGTCGCGGTCACGGTCGTGGCGGCGATCGCGGTCGTAACGGCGGTCATCGGCGTGGTGCCGGCCCTGGTGCCGGTCCTCGTGACCGAAGCGCCGGCCGTCATGGTCGTGGTCACGGTCCCGGTACCGGTCACGCCAGTCCCGGTCACGGTCACGGTCTCCGTCCCGGTCACGGTCCCCGTCGTGGTACCGGCCCAGGTGACGGCCGAGGTCACCGCGGTCGTCGTGATCCCTGCCGGCCAGGTGACCGTGGTGGCTGTGCGAGTATCGCCTGCCGTCACGGTCGTGGCCGCTCCCGTCGGCGAGGGCCGGCATGGCGGCCGCCGCGACGAGGGCGCCAGATGCCACGCAGACGGCCATCAGGCGGGCGGCGGTACGCGAAACAGACATGCATCCGTCCTCTCACGTTCGGGCACACCCACCCCGTCCGGAGCCGGCGTGCCGTCCCATCTCTCGGTCCGGTGCCGAGACCCGCCACTGTGGCCGCCCTCGGGGCCGACGCGGTGACGAAATCGCCCACTTTGCGAAATACGGACAGATTGGTGACCCGGTCGACGGACCCGCCGGGTCAGGTGGTGGCCGGCAGGAGGTCCTCGCCGCTCGAGGGGCGCAGGCCGCCCGGGCGGTGGGCGAAGTAGCGCTCGCCGAGCGACGCGCCCGGAACGTGCCGGACGTTGGCGAGACCGGCCTCGCGGGCCAGGGACAGCACTGCGTGCCGAGTGCGGCCGGGCGGCGGCGCTTCCAGGCCTGGGTGCCCGGCTGGTCGATCTCGAAGACGTGCAGGCGGGAGGCGAGTTCCTGCCTGCGCTGGGCGAAGGTGGCCCGCGGGTCCATGTCGGCCGGTTCCCGCGGCGGCGCGCCGCCGGATGACGGAGTCTCCTTCTCCTTGCCGCGCCTGACGGGGTCCTCCCATGCCAGGAATCCCCGGCGCCCCCGCGCTTCTCGAAAACTGACGGACCTTCGGCGGGGGCGTCGCCGCGTGGGGCTACTCCTTGGGCGGCTTGGCGGCGATGTCGAGGTAGAAGGCGTCGATGCTGCGGACCGCCGACTCGAACTCCTCCAGGTTCACCGGCTTGGTGACGTAGGCGTTGGCGTGGTGGCGGTAGGCGCCGGTGACGTCGTCGGGGGCGGCGGACGTGGTGAGGACGACGACCGGGATGGTGCGCAGGTCGGGGTCCTCCTTGACCACGGCCAGGAACTCACGCCCGTTCATGCGCGGCATGTTGAGGTCGAGGACGATGAGGTCGGGACGCTCGTTGTCCTCGTCGCGCAGGTAGTCCAGGGCCGCGATGCCGTCGGAGACCTGGGTGAGGTTGCGTGTTCCGCGCTCGGACAGGGCGTCCTGGATGAGCATGGCGTCGGCGATGTCGTCCTCGACCAGCAGCACGTCGTAGGGGCGGGTTGTGGCTGCGGTCATGAGTCACGGGCTCCGGGGTGTGGTCGGTGGGGGGCGGAAAGGTGCGTGCTGTTGGTGACGAGTCCGGGCCAGCGGCGCCGGGCTCCTTGACGGCTCATGCTGACGGCCCGGCCGATCTCGGGGTAGCCGGCGCCGCCGGCGGCCGCGGCGTGGGCCGCCTGGTCCTCCAGGTGCCGTACGGCCTGCTTGACGCCGGCCAGCACGCGCAGGCGCACGAGTGCGTGGTGCCGGGCGTCGCCCGCGATGTCCGGGGGGTCCTCGGGCGCCGGGACGTTCTCCCCGGCCAGCCGCCGCGCGAGTTCGTCGACCACCTGGGTCACCAGCGCGGCCGTTTCGCCGCCGGGCGGACGTGAGGGGAACGGCGGACCGGGCATGCCGCCACCTTACGGCGTTGATCACACCGGGGACAACATACGTTGTCAGGGCGCGGGTACAGTGTGCTTGCCCCGCGCCCGGCCGTGACCGGAGCGGCCGGGGGAGCCGAGACGGAGAGGGAGGGATTCCGACCGCGATGAGCAGTGAGCCGTCCGGCGCCGCGGGTGCCTTCTCCGGCTGGACCACCCGGCGCTGGCTGCGCACCGGAGTCGCCGCCACCCTGGTCGTCCTGGCCGTGCTGGGTTCCCTGGGCGCATGGGCGACGTGGCGCACTTCGCAGATCACCACCGAGCTGGTCGACCGGCGCTCCCCCGCCCTGATCGCGTCGATGCGGCTGGAGCAGTCCCTGGTCAACCAGGAGACCGGCGTGCGCGGTTACGGGCTGTCGGGCCGTGCGGACTTCCTCGAGCCGTACGCGCAGGGGGTGACGGCCGAGCGGACCGCGCTGCGGCGGCTGCGGCCGCTGGTCGCCGGTGACGCCCGGGCCTCCGCCGACCTCGCGACCGTGGAGACGCTCGCCGGTACCTGGCAGGAGCGGATCGCCCGGCCCGTCTCCTCGGCCCCGGCCGGGGAGGCCGTGCGACTGGCCACGCAGCGGGCGACGGAGGGCAAGGCCACCTTCGACTCGCTGCGCGCCGCCATGGCCCGTCAGCAGTCCCACCTGGAGAGCGAGCGCTCGGCGGCCGGCCGCGACCTGCGTCACGCTGTCACGCTGCGGAATTGGGTGTTCGCGGGCATCGCGGTCGTCATCGTCGCGGTGGCGTGCCTGGTCTCCGAGGGGTTGCGCCGCGGCATCACCGGTCCGCTCAGCCGGCTCGGCCTGGCCGCCCGTGACGTGGCGCAGGGCCGCTTCGACCGCTCCCTGGAGGGCACCGGACCCGCCGATCTGCGCCGGCTGGCCGAGGACGTGGACTCGATGCGCCGGCGCCTGGTGGAGGAGTTGCAGTTCAGTGAGGCCTCCCGCGCACTCCTGGACGAGCAGGCGATCGACCTGAAGCGGTCCAACACCGAACTGGAGCAGTTCGCCTACGTCGCCTCGCACGACCTGCAGGAGCCGCTGCGCAAGGTGTCCAGCTTCACCCAGCTCCTCCAGCGGCGCTACGGCGGCCAACTGGACGAACGGGCCGACCAGTACATCGCCTTCGCCGTCGACGGCGCCAACCGCATGCAGACCCTCATCAACGACCTCCTGGCCTTCTCCCGGGTCGGCCGCGTCCACAACGAGCACCGCACCGTGGACCTGGAGGAGGTGCTCGACCGGACGCTGGACGCCCTCAGCGTGGCCCTGGAGGAGAGCGGCGCGGAGGTCACCCACGACCCGCTGCCCACCGTCGTCGGGGACACCACCCAACTGGGCATGCTCTGGCAGAACCTGCTGTCCAACGCCGTCAAGTTCCGCAGCCCCGACCGGCCGGCGCGCATCCACGTCGGCGCCGAACAAAGCGGCGACACCTGGGAGTTCGCGGTGACGGACAACGGCATCGGTATCGCACCCGAGTACCAGGAGAAGGTCTTCGTCCTCTTCCAGCGGCTGCACACCAAGGACGCCTACCCCGGCACCGGTATCGGCCTGGCGATGTGCAAGAAGGTCGTGGAGTTCCACGGCGGCACGATCGCGATCGACCCCGGCCACACCACGGGCACCCGCGTGGTCTTCACCCTCCCCGCCGCCGTGCCGGCGCCCGCGGCCCCGGACCGGAAGACACAGTCGTGAGCGAGCACCCCGCGGGGCACGCGGAGCAGTACCACATACTGCTGGTCGAGGACGACGACGGGGACGCCCTCCTGGTGGAGGAACTCCTCTACGACACCGACCTCCCGCACACCCTCGAGCGATGCCGCACGGCCGGCGACGCGCGCACGGCGCTGGCCTCGCACGGCGCCGACTGCGTCCTGCTCGACCTGCACCTGCCCGACGCTTCCGGAGTGGACACGGTCCAGGCGGTCCAGACCGGCACCGACGCGGCCATCATCGTGCTGACCGGACTGGACGAACCGCGCGCGGGAGTCGAGGCGCTGGCGGCCGGCGCCCAGGACTATCTCGTCAAGGGCAAGGTCGAACCGGACCTGATGCAGCGCGCCGTGCGCTACGCCGTACAACGCAAGCAGGCCGAGCGGACCAACGCCGCCCTCCAGATCGGCCGGCTGCGCGCCGAGGAGAACGCCCGCCTCGAACGCGGCCTGCTGCCCCAGCCCCTGCTCGGCTCCGCCGCCGTCACCGCGTCCAGCCGCTACTACCCCGGTCGCGCCCAGGCCCTGCTGGGCGGTGACTTCCTCGACGTCGTGCAGACCGACGACGGGCACATCCACGCGGTCATCGGGGACGTCAGCGGCCACGGCCCGGACGCGGCGGCACTCGGCGTGTGCCTGCGCATCGCCTGGCGTGCCCTGACCCTCGGCGGCCACCGCGACGAGCACCTGCTCCACCTGCTGGAGCGCATACACATCGCCGAGCGGGCCGGCAACGACCTGTTCACCACCTGCACCCTCATCACCCTCGATCCGGACGCGGCCACCCTCACCCTGCACCTGGCCGGTCACCACGAGCCCCTGCTCGTCACCGCCGACGGCGCCCGGGAGGTCACCGCCGCCCACGGGGTGGCCCTCGGCATCGTCCCCGGACTGGGCAAGTGGCAGCCCACCACGCTCGCCCTGCCCGCCCGCGGCGCGCTCATCGCCTACACCGACGGACTCGTCGAGGGCTACGCGGGCCAGGCCGACGACCGGCTCGGCGTGGACGGGCTGCTGCGCGTCATCGACACCATCCGCACCCCCGATCCGGGCGCCCACCTCGACCAGCTCATCGCCCGCACCCGCACCCTCAACGCCGACCGGCACACCGACGACCTCGCCGTCCTGCGGCTGGACTGGGACTTCGACGCACCCGGGAGGGGCGGCGCGGTCAGCGCACGGCCTTGAGACCGACGACGCCGGCGACGATCAGGGTCAGGAACAGCACCTTCGGCGCGGACACCGGTTCCCGGCCGGTGAGCATGGCGTAGACGACGGTGAGCACCGCGCCGATCCCGACCCACACCGCGTAGGCGGTGCCGGGGGGCAGGTCGCGCATCGCGTACGCCAGTCCGCCCATGCTGCCGGTGAGGGCCAGGGCGAAGATCAGGGCGGGGGTGAGCCGGCTGAGGCCCGCGGAGGTGCTCAGGGCCGAGGCCCACACGGATTC
>NZ_BMVJ01000005.1:156347-158008 GCF_014650655.1 Streptomyces anandii JCM 4720 | reverse complement strand
CAGAACGCCCGAGACGACGAGAACCAGCCACGACACGGCAGCCTCCAGCGGGCCGTCTTGTCGCACACCGGGTACGGCACCCCTCGTCCGGAAGCCCCCTTTCCGGGCTCGCCGCCAACGTTTCACACCCGGTACCGGAAGGCAAACCCCGGTACCCGGTGCGAACGCCCTTGCCACCGGTCGGACGGACCGCGTATAACGATGGAAATCCCGGGCCCCGGAAGGAGCCTCGTGCGGGTGAGCCTCAAGGACGTCGCGTTGCACGCGGGCGTCTCCGTCAAGACCGTCTCCAACGTCGTCAACGACTTCCCGCATGTCACCGAGGCGATGCGGGCGCGCGTGCAGAGGTCCATCGACGAGCTGGGCTACCGGCCCAACCTGACGGCCCGTCACCTGCGCAAGGGCCGTACCGGAATCGTCGCGCTGGCCCTTCCGGAGCTCGGCAACCCCTACTTCGCCGAACTCGCCGCCGAGATCGTCGACGCGGCGGCGGCGCACGACTACACGGTCCTGCTCGACCACACCGGCGGCCGGCGGGAGCGGGAGATCCTGGTCAGCCAGGGCTTCCGCACCCGCGTCATCGACGGTCTCATCCTCAGCCCCATCGAGCTGGAGGCCGAGGACCTCGAGGAGCGGGCCGAGCAGGTGCCGGTGGTCCTGCTCGGCGAGCGGGAGTACGACCTTCCCTACGACCACATCGCCATCGACAACGTCGCCGCGGCCCGCGAGGCCGTGCGCCACCTGCTGTCCCTGGGCCGGCGGAACGTCGCCTTCCTCGGGGCGCGCCGCGGCAGCAGCCGGCCCGCCCGGCTGCGGCTGCTCGGCTGGCGGGCGGCGCTGGACGAGGCCGGTCTGGTCGCCGACGACCGGCTGATCGCGGCGACCGACGGCTGGGGGTACGCGGACGGAGCGGCGGCCATGGCCGGGCTGCTGGACGCGGGCCACCGCCCGGACGCGGTGTTCGCCTACAACGATCTGATCGCCATCGGGGCGATGCGGGTGCTGCACGAGCGTGGCCTGCGGATACCGGAGGACGTCGCCGTCGTCGGCTTCGACGACGTGGTGGAGGGGCGGTTCTCAGCCGTGACGCTCACCTCCGTGTCGCCGGACAAGGCCTTCATCGCCCGGCAGGCGGTGGAGTCGGTGCTGTCCCGGCTGGGCGGCGCCCGGCACGAGGCGCGGCGCATCCACGCCGGCCACTCCCTGGTGTGCCGTGAGAGCACGCTCGGACGCGCCTGAGCCCCCCGTCCGCTCCCTGAGCCCCCTTACCGGGCAGCGTACTTGGCGCTCCTGACGTGGCGGATACCGCCGGTATACCGCCGCTCTGCCCCGGCCGTGAAGGGTGGGGCCCGGACGCCGCGGTGGAGCCGCCGCCTCGGCGCACGGCCGTCGGGAGGGCACCCATGCCTGCAATCGCGCGGAACGAGCGTTCCTCGCCGGACACACAGGGCTTAGGGCCGGGCACCGGGCCGGCCGTGGCGGGCACGGTGCGGCGGAGGGGGACGGCGTGACGTACCTGCACGAACCGCATCGCCGCGCGGCCCAGGAGGACGCGGCACCGCCCGCCGGAAGCGGTCACGGCGGCGGAGGGCACGGGGTCGGGGGCCCCGGCGGAGGTCACGGCGGCGGGGGCGTCGTCAGCGGGCCGCGGGGACTGGTGT
>NZ_BMVJ01000005.1:150845-156321 GCF_014650655.1 Streptomyces anandii JCM 4720 | reverse complement strand
GCGCCGACTGCGACCTCGCCTTCGGCCGGCACGTGCACCTGCATCTGCGGCCCGTGGCGGCCGAGGTGGGCAGGGTGCGCGCGTTGGTGGGCACCGCCCTGATCACCTGGGGCTGCCCTGCCGGGACGGTCGACGACGGGCGGTTGCTCGTCAGCGAGCTGGTCGGCAACGCGGTCAAGTACGCGCCCTGCGCGGCGATCACGCTGGATCTGATGCAGGTCGGCGACCGGCTGCTGATCGAGGTCACGGACGGGTCCGTGGCGCAGCCCGTGGTCCACCGGGCGGATCCCCACCAGGAGCAGGGCCGCGGCATGTTCCTCGTGCAGGCGATCGCCTCGGCCTGGGGTGCGCGGCGGGACCGCCACGGCCGGAAGACGACCTGGTGCACCCTCGCGGTCGGGGAACGGTGAACGGCGTGAGCGAGAGCCCGGGCCGGGGCGCGCCCGTGGTCGCGGGCGGCGGCAGCCTGTACGGGTGGGAGGTGCACCAGGTCTGCGACAGCAGGCACCAGCAGGGACCGTGCGGTACCTGTACGACGGAGCAGAGCGCGCGCTCCTGCATCGAGGCGGCCCTGTCCGCCGGGGCCCGCCCGGGGGTGCACTCCTGGGGGCTGCTCAGCCGGGTGCCGGCGACCCCGGACCGGCCGGGCTCGGCGGTGCCCGCGGTGCCGATCGCGCGAGCCGCGCTGGGGCCGGACGGCACGGTGGCCTGGCAGGCGCCGGGCGGCCGGGGGCCGGCACTCGCGGCGGAGGCTCGGGAGGCGGCGGCCGTGGGGACGCGCGGCGGGGATCTCGCCTCCGTACTGGCCCGGTTCGGCGGTGAGTTGCGGCGCCACCGGCTGGCCGCCGGACTCACGCCCCGGGAGCTGGCGGAGCGGATGCGGTGCGCCCGGGCGGTGGTCGAGCGCACGGAGAGCGCCGAGCGGATGCCGTCCCGCGGCTTCGCCCTGGAGGCGGACCGGGTGCTCGGCGCGGGCGGCGCGCTCGCGGCGCTGTGGCCCTCGCTCGTCAAGTCCGCCTACCCGGACTGGTTCTGGCAGGTCGTCGAGCTGGAGCAGCAGGCGAGTTTCGTGCAGGAATTCGAGACCGTCGCCGTTCCCGGCCTCCTGCAGACGGAGGACTACGCGCGGGCCGTCTTCGCCACCGCCCATCCGGTGGCCCCGGCGCTGCGGATCGAGCAGTTCGTTGCGGCCCGGATGGACCGGCAGCGCATCCTGGAGCGGGGTGATCCGCCGCAGATCATGATCGCGCTCGACGAGGGGGTGCTGCGCCGCCGCGTCGGCGGCGGCGGGACCATGCGTGAACAGCTCGGCCACCTGCTGGCCGTGGCCGAGCTGCCGAAGGTGTGCCTTCAGGTGATCCCGTTCAGTGTGCGGCAGCACCCCGGGGGCATGACGCCGTTTCGGATCATGGGGTTCCGGGAGGGCCCGGACGTCCTGTACGGCGAGTCGTTCATCGGGGGTCAGGTGACCAGCGATCCCCGTCAACTCAGGCAGCATCAGCTGGCGTTCAACCTGATCCAGGCCAACGCGCTCTCGCCGCACGGCTCGCGCGTGCTGATACGCCGGCTGAGGAGGGAAATCGATGACGGACCGGACTGAGCCGCGCTGGCGCAGGAGCAGCCGCAGCATGGGCAACGGGGGGAACTGCGTGGAGGTCGCCGACGACGGGCACGTCGTCCGCGTCCGGGACAGCAAGAACCCGGAGGCTCCCGGGTTCCGCTGCGGGGCGGGGGCATGGCGGTCGTTTCTCACGTCTCTCGCGGACGGCCGAGAACGAGTGACACAGACCACACCACCCTTCTAAACTCCGCCCCGGTGCCGTGAACGAACGCGGCGCCGGTGCGGTGGGAGGGCCCATGGATTCGGTCGGTGCGCATGCGGTGGTCATCGGCGGCTCGATGGCGGGGCTCGTCGCGGCACGCGCGCTGGCCGGCCGGTTCGGCCGGGTGACGGTCCTGGACCGGGACGCGCTGCCCGGTGAGGCGCGGGACCGGCGCGGTGTGCCGCAGAGTGGCCACGCGCACGCGCTGCTCGTCAGCGGGCAGAACACGTGCGAGGCGCTGTTCCCCGGCCTCACCGACGAGTTGGTGGCCGGTGGGGCGGTGCCCTTCGACCCCGGCGCGGACGTCCTCTTCCACCAGATGGGGGGCCATCGGCTGCGCTTCGACAGCGGCCTGCACGGGATCAGCCTGAGCCGCGCGTTCCTGGAGTACGCGATCAGGTCCCGCGTCGCCGCCCTGCCCGGCGTGGAGATCCGCGGCGGTCTCGCGGTGAGCGGGCTGACCGGGAACGCGGAGCGGGTGAGCGGGGTCGAGCTGGACGGGGGCGAGCGGCTCGCCGCCGAACTGGTCGTGGACGCCACGGGACACGGCGGCGCCCGTACCGGGAAGTGGCTCGAGGCCCTGGGCTGTCCGGTGCCCGAGGTGGCCACCGTCAAGGTCGACGTCGGATACACCACCCGGCTGCTGCGGCGCGACGACGGCGAACGGCTGCGCGACGGCGCGCTGCTGTATCTGATCGCCGGGGTGCCGCCGCACGACAAGCGGGCGGCGGCCGTCCTGCCCGTCGAGGGCGGCCGGTGGATGGTCACCCTGGCCGGCTGGCACGGGGCCCACGCGCCCGCCGACCCGCAGGGGTTCGCCAAGTTCGCCGCGGAGCTGCCGACCGGGCACATCGGTGAACTGGTCGCCGCGGCCGAACCGTTGGGCGAGGGCGACGCCCGCAGATTCACCCACCCGCGCTCCCGCAGGCGCCACTTCGAGCGGCTGCGGCGGCCCCCGGCCGGCCATGTGGCCATCGGGGACGCCCTGTGCAGCCTCAATCCCGTGTACGGGCAGGGCATGAGCGTCGCCGCTCTGGAGGCGGTGCAACTCGGGCGCTGCCTCGACCGGTTCGGCACCGCGTCCTCGGCGATGGCCCGCGCCTACTACCGTGCGGCCGCCAAGGTGATCGCCGGCCCGTGGCAGGTGGCCACGGGCGGCGACTTCATGTATCCGGAGACGGTGGGCCACCGGCCGCCCGGCACCGACCTGGTCAACCGCTATGTGCGCCAGGTGGTGCTGGCCAGCCATGTCTCGGCCGACGCCCATCGCGTCGTACTGGACATGCAGCACCTGCTGGCCCCGCCCGGCGCGGCACTGCGGCCCGCCACCGTCGTGCGCAGCCTGCTCGCCGCCCGCCGCTCACCGGCCCGCGCCTAGGCCCAGGAGCAGCGAGGACGGCAACTTCCTTGCGTCGTACAGGGATTGCCCCCAGGATGTTCGAACCCCGCGCCCGGCGTTCCCGTACCACTGGTAGGCGCCCCAGGTGCCGGGAGCCGGGGCAGCCCGTAGAGGAGACGAGTGACGGAGCACGACATGCGGTACCAGGTCCTCGGCCCGCTCGGGCTGTGGCGCGGCGGCGAGGAGATCCCCCTCGCCCCGGCGAAGTGGCGGATGCTGCTCGCGGTACTGCTGTGCGACGCCAACCAGGTGGTCTCCACCGACCGGCTGGTCGCGGAGCTGTGGGGCGCCCGGCCCCCGCAGAGCGCGGGCAAGATCCTCCAGGGTTACGTCTCCCGGGTGCGGCGGGCGCTCGGGGACGAGTCGGGCCGGCTGCTGGTGACGCACGCCCAGGGCTACCGGGCCCACGGCTACCGGCTCATCGTGCGGCCCGGCGAGGCCGACGCGCACCGCTTCACGGAACTGGTCGACGAGGGCGGTCGCGAACTGGCGCGCGGGGCGGCCGAGGCCGCCGCCGAACTGCTCGGCGAGGCGCTGCGGTTGTGGCACGACACGCCCTTCACCGACGTACCGCCGACACCGGCCGTGGAGGCGGAGACGATGCGCCTGGCGGCGTATCGCACGCAGGCGCGGGAGTCGCGCATCGAGGCGCGGCTGCGGCTGGGCCGCCACGAGGCGGTGCTCGACGAGCTGGACGCGCTGGTCACGGAGCACCCGCTGCGCGAGGCGCTGCGCGGCCGGCTGATGCTGGCCCTGTACCGGGCGGGCCGGCAGGCGGACGCGCTGGCCGCCTACCGCGATCTGCGGCACCAGCTGGCGGAGGAGCTGGGCATCGAGCCCGGTCCGCCGCTGCAACAGCTCCACCAGCGGATCCTGCGGGCCGACGCGTCGCTCCTGCTCGGGCCCGGGCCACGGGCCGCGGCCGCGAAGACCGCCGAGCGCGGGACCGAGGCGCCCGCGCCGGGAGACCCGCTGAACGGCAGGCGCGGCACCGCGGAGGGCAGACCCGCCCTGGTGCCGAGGGAACTCCCCCACCTGAGCGCCACGTTCGTCGGCCGGGCCGGCGAGAGCTCGGTGCTGCACCGGCTGCTGGAGGGCGGCGGCCAGGGGCAGGTGGCGATGGCCGTGATCGACGGGGCCGGCGGGGTGGGCAAGTCGGCGCTGGCCATCCACACCGCCCACCAGCTCGCCGACCGCTTCCCCGACGGCCAGTTCTACGTCGACCTGCACGGCGCCACCGCGGGGCTGACGCCCCTGGAACCCGGTGAGGTGCTCGGCCGGTTCCTCGGCACGCTCGGCATACCGGACGTGGCCGTACCCGCCAACACCGAGGAGGCCGCGGCCACCTTCCGCTCGCTGGTGGCCGACCGCCGCATGCTGATCGTGCTCGACAACGCGGCCGGCGTGGACCAGGTCAGACCGCTGCTGCCCGCCGGGCCCGGCTGCGCCGTGCTGATCACCAGCCGGGAGATGCTCACCTCCCTGGAGGGCGCCACCCACCTCCACCTCGGCGTGATGTTCCACGACCAGGCGACCGCGCTGCTGGAGCGGCTGGTCGGCGCGGAACGCGTCGCCGCCGAGCCGGAGGCCACCGACGCGATCGTGCAGATGTGCGGCCGGCTTCCGCTGGCCCTGCGCATCGTCGGCGCCCGGATGGCGGGTCGCCCCGGCTGGCCCCTGAGCGCCTTCGCGGAGCGGCTGGCCGACGCGCAGAACCGGCTCGACGAGATCCGCGTCGGCGACCTGTCCGTACGCGCCAGCTTCCACGCCGGCTACGACGGGCTCTGCCACAGCGAGCACCCCACGGACACGGCCGCCGCACGCGCGTTCCGCTTCTGCGGGGTGCTGCCCGGGTCGAACATGAGCCTGCAGGCGGCGGCCGCGCTGCTCGGCGTGGAGACCTGGCGGGCCGAGGACGCGCTGGAACGTCTGGTCGACGCGCACCTGCTGCACAGCCTCGCCCCCGGCCGCTACCAGATGCACGACCTCATCCGCCTCTTCGCCCGTGAGCAGGTCGACGCCCTGGAGACGGCCGCCGAACGCGAACAGGCCCTGCTGCGCGTGCTGCGCTTCTACCTCGCCACGGCAGAGCGGGCGGTGTCCTTCCTCGACGTGCCGCCGCGGCCGTCCTGCCGCCCCGGCGAGCCCTCGCCCGCGGGCGTCACGCCGCCGGCGGCGCCGGTGAAGGACCGGGAGCAGGCCGAGGCGTGGCTGGAGGCCGAGCGCGCCAACCTGATGGCCGCCGTCACCCACG
>NZ_BMVJ01000005.1:141933-150814 GCF_014650655.1 Streptomyces anandii JCM 4720 | reverse complement strand
CCGCCACCCAGTCCGACAGCGCGGCCCGGCTCGCGGTGCGGCTGGCCCGGCCGCTGCACTGGTACCTCTACCCGCACGCCCGCGCCCGGGAGTTGCACACCCTGGCCGACGTGGTGATCGGCACCGCCCGACGCCTGGGCGACCGGGAGAGCGAGGCATGGGGGCTGGACCACCTGTCCGCGGTGCACTGGCTGCACCGGCGGTACGACAGGATGCGCCAGTCCCTCGAGGAGGCGCTCGCGCTCTGGCGGGAGACCGGCGACCGCGACGGCGAGCGCCGCGCCCTCGGCAACCTCGCGGACGCGCTCGCGGAACTGGAGCTGTACGAGGAGTCCGTCGCCGTGCAGCGGCGGCATCTCGCCCTCGCGGCCGAGACCGGCGACCGCATGGCCCGGGTGACCGGCCTGGGCAACCTCGCCCGGGCCCAGTTGGGCCTGGGCCGGACGGCGGACGCGCTCTCCTGCCTGGAGGAGAGCATGGCGCGGGCGCGGGAGATCGGCGAGCACGCCCTGGAGGGCCTCGCCCTCAACGAGATCAGCTTCATCCTGTTCGACGAGGGCAGGGTCCGCGAGGCGCAGGAGCACATGACACGCGCCGCTCTCCTGCCGGACGCGAACGTCGGGGCGTACGTGCGCTGGCGCGGGTACGCCTGGAGCGCGTTCTTCCCCGCCTGCATGACCCTGCGGGTCGGGCCGCGTTCGTCGGAGAGGACGGTGGGCTGAGGTCGTACGGGTGCGTATACCGCCGCTATACCGGCCGCCCGCACACTGGGGCGGGCGAGTCCCTCCAAGAGTTCACCGACCCAGAACCTGGCAGGCCTCATGGAAGTCATTGCACACTCCGAGGAGCGCATGCTCCGGATCACGCCGATGGCCGATCCCCCCGGCCTCCGTCTGGAGGGCGAACTCGACGCCACACGGCACCAGGAACTCATGGACACGCTGTCCCCGCTGGCCGCGCGGGGCGGCGAGGTGCGCCTCGACCTCGCCGGGCTGCGCTTCATCGACCTCGGCGCGCTGCGGCTGCTGACCTGCCTGGTGGAACAGTGCGGCAACGGCGTCCGGCTGGTCCTGGACAATCTGTCGCCGCAGCTGGAAAACCTTGTGCTGACCGTGAGTTGGGAACGTCTGCCCGGGCTCGTCCAGGGGCGGAAGGGGATGTCATGACCGCCGAGGCACCTGCTGACCAGCCGATGGAGGCCGGCCGGACGAGCGCGCGGCAGGGAGTCCAGCACTGCGCGCTTCTCTACGGCGACGACCAGGAGTTCCTCGCCGGCGCCCTCCCCCACCTGCGCAAGGGCATCGAAGCCGGCGACCCGGCGTTCGCGGTCACCCCGCGCAAGGAGGCCGAGGTGCTGCGCGACTCTCTCGGCTCCGACGCCCCGGCGGTGCAGTTCATCGACCCGTCGGACTTCTACAGCACGCCCGTGCGCGCCATGGCCGGCATGATGGCCGTGGCCCGCTCGCTGGGCACGCGCCCGGCGTGGGTGGTGGCGTCGGCCGACTGGTCGAAGTACCCGGACGCGATGGAGTGGGTGCGCTACGACTCGATCTTCAACCTGGGCTTCGCCGACGCGGACTTCCGCGGCTACTGCTGCTACAACACCTCGGTGCTCTCCCCCGAGGTCATCTCCCTGGTGCGGCAGACCCACCCGAACATCCACGAGGGTGCCCGCCTGCGGGAGAACCCCGACTACCGGGACCCGTACGACTTCGTCGCCGACGTCGACAGCACGCCCCTGCCACCCTCCCCGAGTTCCGCGGCCTCGATGGAGGTCATGCCCACCGACCTGCACGCGCTACGGGTCTTCGTCACCGAGCAGGCCAGGCGGTGCGCGATAGCGGGTGACGCGCTCTACAACCTCCTCGTCGCCGTGACGGAGGTCGCCACCAACGCCGTACGCCACGGCCATCCGCCCGTGACCCTGCGGGCATGGCCCGACAACGGGCTGGTCTGCGAGATCACCGACTCCGGTCACTGGGAGCCCGAGGAGTTCCTGAGCTGGGTGCCCCCGCGGTCCGCCCTGAAGTCCGGCTTCGGCATCTGGGGCGTCGGCATGCTCTGCGACACCGTCCAGGTGCGCACCGGCCCCAAGGGCACCGCGGTAAGGCTGCGGACCTGCGGGAACTGACGGGCGCGGGCCCGCACGGTGCCGGGCGTGGCGGACCGCGGAGACGGCCGGGGCGCGCGAGAACGCGCTCCGGCCGTCCCTCTTCGGTGGTCGGTCGTCGACTAGTAGTGGGCCACGCACCAGTTGGCGAAGGTGGCGAACGCCGCCTGGGTCCCGGACCCGGCTATACCGTCGATGGGGCCGCTGTAGCCCCAGCCGTTGTTCTTCAGGAAGCGCTGGAGGGCGGACACCGTGCCGCTGCCGACGATGCCGTCGATCGCGCCGGTGTAGTTCCAGTACGCCTTGAGGTGGCGCTGTTCCGCCTTCCAGCTGTTGGGGCCCAACTGGCCGTCTATGGAGTCGTTGTACCCCCAGTTCGCCGCCAGCCAGCGCTGGAAGCCCTTGGCCTGGGTGGAGTTCAGGCCGAGGTTGACCACCGCGCTGGGCGCGGCGGCCCCGGCGGTCACGGCGTGCTGCTGGGCCGGGCCGGATGCCGCGAAGCCGGCACTCGCGCCCGCCAGACTCCCGGCGGCCAGTGCCACGACCGCGCCGAGGGTGACGAGCGACCTTGCCGGCATTCTGCTTCGCATGCGTCTCTCCGTGAGGTGCGAGGTTGGAAGCCCCGCATGGCGGGGCTCTTCGAGCTCTTCAACTCCGCTGTGCGCAAACGGGCACAGGCAAAGGTCCGTGCCAAAGGCCGATCCTGGCAGCGGAGGTCGAGCCTCAGCAGACCTCTTTCGGCCTTCCGCTAAGCCCCGTTCGGAAACCGTCGGCGGGGGTAGGGAATGGGAAGTCCCTTACCGGCGCCGCCGCATGCGGGTGCCGTGCGGGGCCGGTTTCGGTGAGCGGGGAAGGGGCTGGTCGGTCGTGGGGTCGGGAGACGCCGTGCGCGGCACGGTCGAGGCGGTCGTCGTCGACGACGGGCGTCTGCTGCTCGTGGAGCGCCCCGGCGGCTGGGGTCTCCCGTCCGGCAGCCCGGAGCCCGCGGAGAGAGCGTCGGCCACCGCCGCACGCGTGGTGTACGAGCTCACCGGCTATCTCGTCGACGGCTCCACGACGCTGCGCTCCGAGGCGGCGGGCGGGGGCGCGGAGGCGTCGTCCGCGGTGGTGTGCCACCTGCTGAGCACCGATCCGTCCGCGGAGGCGAGCCTCGGCCCGGAGCGGGTCCGCTGGACGCCCTTCGAGGAGACGGCCGGGGCCGCGCTGCCCGGGGTCGTCCGGGACTATCTGGAGGGCCACACGCCGGTGTGAGCGGGGTACGCGTGCGCGCTCAGTGGCCGCTCGCGGGGCCGGGCGACTCGGCGAGGAATCGCCGCCGGTCGACGACCACGCGGTCGATCTCGCCCCGCGCGACCAGGTCGCCCGAGCCGTCGACGGCGCGTACCCGGAAGGTCAGCCGCCGGCCCGTGGCGGTGGCGGGCGGCTCGGCGACCACGTCCACCCGGCCGCCCACGCGGGTGGGCCGCAGGTGTTCGACGCGGATCCCGGTTCCGACGGTCGTCCGCCCCTGCGCGGTGAAGGGCGCGGCGGCCCGTACGGTCGCGGCCTCCATCCACGCGATCAGCCGCGGGGTGGCCAGCACGGGCACATCACCGCTGCCCACCGCCACCGCCGTGTCGGCGTCGGTCACCTCGTGGAGCATGCCTCCACGCTAACGCCGCGGAGGGCCCTAGGCGGGCGGGCGGGTGTGGGTCGGGCTCAGGAGGGTGAGCAGCGCGGCGCAGTTCGTCGTCACCGGCGTCCGCGTTGAGGCCGACGCGGACGCCGAAGGCGGCCTGGCTGCGGCTGCTGGTGTATTCGTCGCCCGGTGCTGACCCCGCGGCTCAACGCCCGGATCGGGGTGGGTCCGGCCATCGTGGTCGGCGCCGCCCTCAACGCAGGTTTCGTCGTGGCCGCCTGGGCTCCGCGCACGGGGACCGTGCCCTGGCCTCTGCTCGGCTTCACCGTGACCGCCGTGGGGGTCAGCATCTGGAACGTGAACGCGGTCAGTCTGCGCCAGGCGACCACTGAGGACGCGATGCTCGCCCGGATGAACGCGGCGAACCGCTTCCTGATCTGGGGCACCATGCCGCTCGGCGCGGCGGCCGGAGGCCTGCCGGCGGACCAGTTCGGGCTGCGTGCCACCGTGGCGTCTGCGCGCTGGCCGCGCCCGCCTGCGCGCTGCCGGTGCTGTTCTCCCCCGTGCGGAGGGTGCCGACCATGCCGCAGCCGCCGGCGCCCGTGCGGATTGCGGTGCGGACTCAGGGGCGGATTCAGGGGCACCCGACCCCGCCGGCCGGCACCGAGCGCAGAGAGCTGAAGCACTGAGCACTGAGCACTGAGCACTGAAGCACTGAAGCACTGAAGCACTGAAGGATCTCCCCCTGCAGCCCTCGGTCCGTGCCGCGTCCAACGCCGCACGGGCCGCGGCACATTGCTGCCGTGGGCACTGTGTGCCACCGGGTTCTTCTTCCCCCGCGCGGGGGCGGATCGGCAGTCTCGATGTCTCGACCACCGTGGATCGATTCCGTCCGCATTTCTCCGGGAGAGACCGATGGACATCCGGCAACTGAGGACCTTTCACCGTGTGGCCGCGCTGGGGAGTTTCACCCGGGCGGCCGCCGAACTCAACTACGCGCAGTCCAGCGTGACCGCGCAGATCAAGAGCCTCGAAGTGTCCCTGGGCAGCGAGCTGTTCGAGCGGGTCGCGGGCAAGGTCAAGCTCACGCCCGCGGGTACGCGGCTGCTGCCGTACGCCGGGCAGATGCTGTCGCTGGCGGACGAGGCGCGCGGGGTGGCGTCGCCGCACGCGCACCCCGAGGGCGTGCTGACGATCGGCACGATGGAGAGCATCACCTCCTACCGCATGCCGGCCGTCCTGGAGTACTTCCACCACCGCTACCCGCGGCTGCAGCTGGCGCTGCGGCCCAGCCTGTGCGCCGAGACCCTGCACTCGCTGCGGCAGGGCGTGTTCGACGCGGGCTTCCTGATGGAGGCCGAGACGCAGCACTCCGGTGTGCACAGCGAGGTGCTGGGCGTAGAGCCGCTGGTCCTCGTCGCCCCGCCCGGCCACCGGCTCGCGGACGAGACCAAGGTGCCCACCGACGAGCTGCGCCAGGAGTCGGTGCTCGCGCCGGAGGCGGGCTGCGCCTACCGCGAGCTGCTGGAGGCGGAGCTGAACGACGGCTCCGGCGAGCCGGTGCCGTTCCTGGAGTTCGGCAACATCGAGGCGATCAAGCGCGGGGTCGGCGCCGGGCTCGGGATCAGTCTGCTGCCGCGGATGACGGTCGCCGACGAGCTGGGCGCGGGGGCGCTGGTGCCGCTGGCGTGGGAGCCGCCGTTCGAGCTGTTCACCCAGCTGGCGTGGCGCAAGGGGGCGCAGCTGTCGCGTGAGCGGCAGGTGTTCGTGGAGCAGGTCATCGAATTCCTCGGGCAGGAATACCGGACCGCCTGAATATCGGCCTGGTCGATAACCCCCATCTGCAATGCCGAACAATTCTTCTGGACTCCGTGATGTTCCGGCACGGACAATTCTGGAGTCACAGTAACAGCGGCAAGGAGAACTCCTCATGTCTCAAGTCATGCTCCCGGCGAAAAGGTTTGTCGTGTCGAGCGTGTCTTCCGATGCCCATATGTGGAACCTCGTCTTTCTTCAGCTGCTGCTCGAGGAGCAGGGCGCCGAGGTCACCAATCTGGGCGCCTGCGTGCCGGACGAGCTCATCGTCGAAGAGTGCCGCCGTACCCGCCCCGACGTGCTCGTCATCAGCACGGTGAACGGGCACGGGCATCTCGACGGGCTGCGGTTGATCCGCCGTATACGCAGCGAGCCGGATCTGGCGGATCTGCGGGTGGTCATCGGCGGGAAACTCGGTGTGCGCGGCGCGGAGAACATCGTGTACGCCGAGGAACTGGCGCTCAGCGGATTCGACGCGGTATTCGAGGCGGACGGCGGCATCGACGGATTCCAGGAATTCCTGGCGACACTCGAGAACGCGGACCGGCCGGCGCTCACCTCCGGGGCCGCCGCGTGAACACGGCCGTACGGACATCATCCTTTCCCGTGGCACGGGTCGCGCCGCAGGGACGCTTTTCCCGCCGGGTGCGTGAAGCGCGTGAGCAGGGGCGTCTGGTCGTGCAGCCGCGGATGGGCTTCGGGGATCTGGCGACGATGCGGGAGGGGCTGCTCGGGGTGCGGGCCGCCGACGCCGCGGCGGTCGGCACGATCACCCTGGACAGCTACACCCGCGTCAACGACCACGACTCCGCGCGCCAGGCCCTGCGCACCGGCGCCGAACTCAACGGCTTCCCGCTGGTGGCGCACGGGCCGGTGGCGACCCGGCGGCTGCTCGGGGAGGTGTCGGGGGACGGCTTCCCCGTCCAGGTCAGGCACGGTTCCGCGCTGCCGTACCCGCTGTTCGAGGCGATGGTGGCGGCCGGCGTCGACGCCACCGAGGGCGGCCCGGTCTCGTACTGCCTGCCCTACAGCCGGGCGCCGATCAGCGAGGCGGTCAAGGCGTGGGCGCGGTGCTGCGAACTGATCGCGGCGCAGCCCGAGCCGATGCACCTGGAGAGCTTCGGCGGCTGCATGCTGGGGCAGTTGTGCCCGCCCTCGCTGCTCGTCGCGCTCAGCGTGCTGGAGGCGCTGTTCTTCCGTGAGCACGGTCTGAGCGACATCTCGCTGAGCTACGCGCAGCAGACGCATCCCGGGCAGGACCTGGAGGCGATCGCGGCGCTGCGCCGGCTCGCGGGCGAGCGCCTGGCGGGGGCCGACTGGCACGTCGTCCTCTACACGTTCATGGGGGTGTTCCCGCGCACTCTGGTGGGGTCGTTCCGGATCCTGGAGGAGAGCGTCCGCCTCGCGGTGCGCAGCGGCAGCGAGCGGCTCATCGTGAAGACCCCGGCGGAGGCGCACCGCATTCCGACGATCGCCGAGAACGTGGACGCGCTGGAGTTCGCCGACGCCATCGCGCGCGACGAGGCGGGCCGGGCGGCACGGGTCTCGACGCCCGCGGCCGGGTCGGGGTCGGGCGCCGCGCACGGGTCCGGCGCGGAGTCCGGGGACGAGGTGCGGGCCACCGACTCGGGCATCTACGAAGAGGCCAGGATGCTGGTCGACAGCACCCTGGAGCTCGCGCCGACCGTCGGCGAGGCGCTGATCCGTGCCTTCTCGCGGGGTCATCTGGACGTGCCGTACTGCCTGCACCAGGACAACGCCAACAGGTCGCGGGCGTACGTCGATCCGGGCGGCATGCTGCGCTGGGCCGAGCCCGGCCGGATGCCCCTGCGGGTCGACCGGGGCGGGACCGCCCGCCGGCCGGTCAGCGCCAAGGGGCTGCTCGGCATGCTCGGCTTCAACGAACGCCGCTTCGACCGCGAGCAGCTGACCCACGGCCACTTCACCAGCCGTCCCTCCATCTCCGCGAGGAGCGCGTCATGAGCACACCCACCCTGGACGCCGTGCGAGGGCGCGGCGCGCTGCGGGCGGCGGTCAGCCGCGGCATCCGCGGACTGTCGCTGCGCGGCGACGACGGCCGGTGGAGCGGCCTGGACACCGATGTCGCCCGAGCCGTGGCCGCGGCCGTCCTCGGCAGCCCGGAGGCCGTCGAGTGGGTGCCCACCGACCCCGCCGACCGGCTCGGCCGGCTGGCCTGGGGCGAGGCCGACCTGACCGTCTGCAACGTCAGCTGGACCCTGGGCCGCGAGGCCGGCTGGCCCGTGCTGTTCGCGGGGGTCACCTGCTACGACGGCGAGGGCTTCCTGGTGCGGGCGGACAGTGGCGTCACCCGGCCCGAGGAACTGGCCGGGCGGCGCGTGGCCGTGCAGGCGGGCACCACGAGCGCGGCCAACCTGGCGTCCTGGTACGGCGGCCGGGGCCCGGCGGTCGAGCCGGTCGCCTTCGCCACCCCGGGCGAGACGCTCGCCGCCTACGCCGCCGGCGAGTGCGCCGCCTACGTACTGGACCGGGTCGCGCTCGCCGGTGAGCGGGCCGCGCTGGCGGACCCGTCCGCGCACCGCATCCTCGACGCGGCCATCTCGCGCGAGCCGATGGCGGCCGCGGTGCGCGACGACGACCCGTCCTGGTTCCGGCTGTGCCGGTGGGTGCTGCAACTGCTGCTGTCCGCGGAGTACGAGGCCGACGAGGCGGCCGAGTCGGGCGAGCGGGACAAGGCTCTCGCCCGGGCCGCGGAGGCGGCCGGCGCGCACGGGCCCGCCGTGGGCCTCGACACGGACTGGGCCGCCCGGGTCCTGGACGCGGTCGGCACCTACGCGGACGTCTACGAGCGCAACCTCGGCCCCGCCACCGGCCTGGCCGTGCCCCGCGGGCTCAACGAGCTGTGGACCAGGGGCGGACTGCACTACGCCGTGCCGCTGCACTGACCCACCGTCCGGCTCAGCCCACCTGACTCACCGTCAATCCCCCCATCAGAAAGGGCACTTTCACATGAGTACCGACACTCGGGCGCCGAACCAGGAGACGAGGGGAGCGATCGAGCTGACGATCGCCATGGTCCTCTCCGGCACCCTGGGCGTCTTCGTCATCGAATCCGGTGCGTCGCCCTTCAACGTGGTGTTCTTCCGCTGCCTGTTCGGCACCGTCACGCTCGGTCTGTACTGCCTGGCACGCGGCTTCTTCAAGAACCACGGGTTCACCGCGAAGAAGCTGGGCCTGGCCGCGCTGGGCGGCGTGTTCATCGTCTTCAACTGGGCCTTCCTCTTCGAGTCGTACGAGCGTACGTCGATCTCGGTGGCCACGGTCGTGTACCACACGCAGCCGTTCTACGTGATGCTGCT
>NZ_BMVJ01000005.1:132951-141912 GCF_014650655.1 Streptomyces anandii JCM 4720 | reverse complement strand
GGGCGCCCTGATCTTCCGCGACCGGCTCACGGCCGCCAAGTTCGGCTGGCTCGGCGTGGCCTTCGTGGGTCTGATCCTGGTCGCCGGCGTGTCCGCGTCCGACCTGACCGGCGGCGGTGACGGCACCTACCTCGCGGGCCTCGGATACGCGCTGCTGGCGGCGGTTTTCTACGCCGTGTCCACGCTGATCACCAAGCGGGTCACCGGTGTGAAGCCGCACCTGGTCGCGCTGGTGCAGCTGGTCCTCGGCATCTTCCTGCTGCTGCCGTTCACCACGCTGAGCGAGACCCGGCACCTGGGCGCCGACTGGGGCTGGCTGGTCGGCCTCGGTGTGATCCACACCTGCGTGATGTACGTGCTGATGTACTCCTCGTACCAGAAGCTGCCCACCCCGAAGATCGCCGTGCTGGCGTTCGTGTACCCGGCCGTCGCGATGCTCATGGACTGGGCCGTGTACGGGCACCGCGTGAGTCTGCTGCAGGCCCTCGGCATCCCGCTGATCGTGGCCGCCAGCCTCGGCATCAACCTGGGCTGGACCTTCCGGAGCCGGGCCGCGGAGCAGGCGGCGGCCGCGCCCGCGACGGTCACCGCCGGGAACACGGCCGGGAACACCGCCGGCGCGCCCGCGGCGGCCGCCGCCGGGACGACCGCCGAGTCCAAGATCGAGATCAAGTCCGGAGGCACCCGATGACCCGCGTGAGCGACCCCAGCGCACCCCGCATCGCCGTAGTCGGCGCCACCGGCGCCGTCGGCAACACGCTCATCGACCTGATCGAGAAGCGGGGCTTTGGCTACCGCGACATCCACCTGGTCGCCTCGGCGCGTTCGGCCGGCACCGAGCTGAGCGTCGACGGCGAGTCCCATCCGGTGCGGGCCGTGGACGAGTTCGACTTCTCCACCGTCGACCTGGCCTTCTTCTCCGCGGGCACCGAGGCCAGCCAGCAGTGGGTGCCGAGGGCCACCGCGGCGGGCGCCGTCGTCATCGACAACACCATCGCCTTCCGCATGGACCCGGACTCCCCGCTGGTCGTGCCGCAGGTCAACGCCCACGAGCTGGACCGGCGCCCGAAGTCCGGCGTGATCGCCAACCCCAACTGCTCGACCATTCCGCTGGTGCGGCTGCTCAAGGGCGTCGAGCAGCGGTGGGGCGTACGGCAGGCCGTGGTCAGCACCTACCAGGCCGCCTCGGGCCTCGGCCACCCCGGCATCGACGAGCTGAAGGACGCCAGCCGCGCGGCCCTCGACCACCCGGACGAGGCGTACCCCGCCAAGGAGTTCACCCCGTCGCTGGCCTTCAACGTCATCCCGAAGATCGACCGCTTCCTGGACTCCGGCTTCACGCTGGAGGAGCAGAAGATGCTCCAGGAGTCCCGCAAGATACTCGGCCTGCCCCACCTGGACGTGACCACCACCTGTGTGCGCGTGCCGGTGGTCAACGGCCACTCGGAGGCCGTGTGGATCGAGACCCACGGCGTGGTCGACCGCGCGGAACTCGTCGAGGTGCTGGCGGGACTGCCCGAAGTGACCGTGCACGACCGGGAGTCCAGGCACGCCTTCCCCACCCCCGCCACCGTCGACGACCCCGACCGGGTGCACGTCGGCCGGGTCCGCGTGAACCCGAACAACCCGCGCGCCTTCTGGCTCTGGCTGGTCGCCGACAACCTCACCATCGGCGCCGCGCTCAACGCCGTCCAGATCGCCGAGGAGCTCGTGGACCGGGGGACCCTGTGACGGCCACACCACCGGCCGGGGAGCGCCTGCCGCCGGCGGTCCTGAAGTTCGGCGGCTCCAGCTTCCGCACGCTGACGGCGTATCAGCAGCTGGCCGAGGCGCTGTCGCGGCGGATCGAGGAGGAGGGCACCCGTCTGGTGGTCGTGGTGAGCGGCCAGCCGGGCGAGACCGAGCAGTTCCGTGAGCGGCTCAGCCAGGTCAACCCGCACCCGGAGGACGAGACCGTCGCCGGTCTGCTGACCCTCGCCGACACGGTGGGCGCGCAGCTGCTGGCCACGGCCCTGCACCGGACCGGCCGCACGGCCACCGTGCTGGCCGGGCACCAGCTGGGGCTGACCACGGACTCGTCGTTCATGTGGGCCCGGCTGGAGCACACCGACCCCGAGCCGCTGCGCACCGCGGTCGACGAGCACGAGGTCGTGGTGGTGCCCGGCGGCCAGGCCGCCGACAAGGAGGGCCGGCCGACCTGGCTGGGCAAGAACAGCTCGGACCTGTCGGCGGTGGCGGTCGCGGCGGCGGTCGGCTCCCGCAGCTGCGAGATCCACTCGGACGTCGACGGCATCTACAGCTCCGACCCGCATCTGATCACCGGCGCCCGGCTGCTGAGCGAAGTGTCGTACAACACGGCGGCGTTGATGTCGCTGTACGGCGCGAAGGTGCTGCACCGAAGGGCGGTCCGGCTCGCCCAGCGCAACCGCATCGAGATCGTCTGCCGCTACAACCGGGCGCCCTTCCCGGTGGGTTCGGTGATCGGAACCGCGGGCTCGTCGGTGGCGGCCGTGGTGCTGAACCAGCGTTCGGCCGCCCTGCGCTACGCCACCGAGGAACTCGCCGACCGCGCCTACACCGTGTTCCACGCCGCCAACATCGACGTCGTCCGCCTCACGTCAGGTCCGCTGGTCGCCGTCACCGGCGGATTCGTCGACCTGCCGGAGTTCCAGCGGCGGCGCGGGCTGACTCCCGGCGAGTACGCCGGTGTTCCGGTGACCGCGGTGCGCGGCAGTCAGGTGGTCACACAGCTGGCCGCCGACGAGGAGGACGCGCTGCACCTGACGCAGCGCCTGCACGACCACGTCAACCGTCCCGGCGCGGATCCGGCTCCCGACGCGCCGCTGCTCGAGATGCAAGGAGTGTGAACGTCATGACCGTGACCACCGAACGCACCGTCCCCGCCGCCGGGCCCGTCACCACGCGGACCCTCGGCGAGATCACCCTGCCCGACGAGGTCCGGGACACGCTGGGCGCGCAGCTGAACCGCCTGGCGGACCCGAACACCGACATCGACCACTCGATGGCGCGGCTGCTGCAGATCTTCTCCTCGCTGCCCACCGATCTGCTCCAGCAGATCCTGGACTTCGGCCGGCACATCGACACGCCCGGCGTCTGCCTGGTGAGCAACCTGCCGGTGGACGCCGAGCTGCCCGGCACGCCGTCCGACGGCGGGCCGAGCCGTGAGAAGAAGTCCTTCGTCGCCGAGGGCGTGCTGCTCGGCCTGAGCGGTCTGCTCGGCGAGCCGATGGGCGTACTGACGGAGAAGGCGGGGCAGTTGGTGCACGACGTCATCCCCGTCCAGGGAGGTGCGAGGACCCAGACCAACCAGGGGTCGGAGACCTTCCTCAACTTCCACAGCGACATCATGCACGACGTGATCGGCCGCTACGACATAGCCAACCCCGACTTCCTGGTCCTCAGCTGCCTGCGCGCCGACCACGAGGGCGTGGCCGGGACCTTCTACGCAGACGCCCGCGACATCTCGGCCGCGCTGGCGCCCGAGGTGCTGGACACCCTGCGCAGCCCGCTGTTCCGGCTCAACGCGCCGGGCAGCTACGTGCGTGACGTCGCCGGCGGCCAGGACGTGCTGTCGGAGCCGGTGCCGATGATCAGCGGGCACCACGACTTCCCGGAGATCGCCATCTCCGCCAACGGCGTGCACGCGCTGACCAGCGGCGCCCGCCAGGCCCTGGACACCCTTCAGGAGGTCTGCCGCCAGGTCGCGCACAGCGTCCACCTGCGGCCCGGCCAGGCCCTGCTGATCAACAACCGGAAGGGTGTGCACGCCCGGTCCACCTTCACCGCCCGCTACGACGGCCGCGACCGCTGGCTCCAGCGCACCTACGTGCGGCGCAGCCTGTGGAACGTGCGCTACCGGGTGACCGAGGAGAACCGCCGCGTGCACTACTGATCGCACCGCACGGCGGAAGGCCCCGCGGGCCGGCCGGGCCCTGCCCGGCCCCCGCGGGGCCTTCCGCCGTGCGCCGGCGGCTGCCGGCGCTCGCTGCTCGGACGGAGCCCGCGGCGGGGTGCGCCCCACACCTGTCCGTGCCGGCTGTCGTCGGTTCGCCGTGCCGGAAGGGGCGGCCGCTCAGGACCGCCCCTTCCCGCGCCGGATCAGGATGCTTGCGCGACCCGGTTGAAGAGCCGGCCGGCGAGGTCGACGCCTGTGACTGCGCCGCTGGCGTCGCGGGAGAAGTAGCCGCGCTGCCCCTTGAGGCCGCCTTCAGTGACGATGTACTCGTCGGCGTCGCCGGGAAGGAAGCCGATGCCCGCGGCCGGGTGGTCCGGGGGCATGTCCTCCTCCGACGCCTCGCGGATCTCCGGCTTGATCCCGACCGCCAGGGTGAGGCGGGTGCCGTCGGTGGCGATGTCGAGGTCCATGGCGTCGATCTCGTAGCGGCCAACGACCTCCTGTCCCCGGCCCTCGTCGTACGGGACGGGCTCCGCCGTCTTCTCGACGACGCCGAGGCAGTGCTCGAGTACCCATCGCACGACGGACTGGTTGAAGGCGTAGCCGTCCGGGCCGGCGTTGGCCAGGGAGACCACCGCGAAGCCGCGTTCGGGCACGATGAGGAGTTCGGCGAACTGGCCGTTGCCCGAGCCGCCGTGGCCGATCCCGTGCAGGCCGTCCAGGTCGTGCAGGAACCAGCAGATGCCGAAGCCGTCGCCGAGCGAGGAGGCGCGCAGCTCGACCGTCCGCTCCCTCATGCGATGCAGCGCCTCGGCGGGCAACAGGCCATCGCCGCCGCCGAGTTGGAACCGTGCCCAGCGCAGCAGATCGCTCACCGAGGAGGCGAGCCCGCCGCCGGGGTTGTCACCGCGCGCGCCCTCCTTGAATCCCGCCCAGGGCCGGGCGGGGTGCATTTCGCCGTCCTCACCGCGGTTGTGGCCCACGGCGAACTTGCGGACCATCACCTCGGACAGGCCGTACACGGTGTCCGCAAGGCCCACCGGCTCCAGGAGCAGCGAGGCCATGGCCTGCTCGAAGGACAGGCCCGTGACCTTCTCGATGATCCGCCCGGCCAGGTTGTATCCGGCCTGGCTGTAGGAGGCGCGGACACCGGGCGGTGCGATCAGCGGCAACTGGGGAAGCTTCGCCACCAGCCCGGCCAGTGAGCGGTCGCCCTCGCCGTCGTCGATCAGGTTCCAGTCCAGGCCCGCGGTGTGGTTGAGCAGGTTGAGGACGGTGATCTGTGCCGCGGTCCGCTCGTCGGCGAGCTTCAGTTCGGGCACGTAGCGCCGCACCGGCGCGTCCAGGTCGACCTTTCCCTCCGCGACCAGGCGCATCAGCGCGGTCGCGGTGAAGGTCTTGGACACCGACCCCAGGGAGAACAACGTCTTCTCGTCGACCGGCAGTGGGTTGCCGAGGCCGGTCGAGCCGTGCGCGGCGTAGATCTCCTGACCGTCCAGGAGCACTCCGACGGCGACACCGGGAACGTCGAGCTCCGTGGCCTGTGCGTTGACGAACTCCGACAGTTTGTCCCGCGGCATGTCTCCCCCTCCGACTTGAACTAAGTACGAGAAGGAGCGTAGACCGCCGCTCGAACTAAGTGCAAGCCGTGTCATGAACTAAGTGCAAGTAGGGTGGTCGCCATGCCGCGAGACACACTGACCGCAGACCGGATCGTCCGTGCCGCCATCGAGCTGCTCGACGAGGAGGGACTGGACGGCCTCAACATGCGCAGCCTGGCGAAACGGCTCGACTCGGCCGCCACGGCCGTCTACTGGCACATCAAGACCAAGGACGACCTGATCCGACTCGCCGGCGACGCGATCTGGCAGGAGGTCGAACTGCCCGATCTCGACGCCACCGACTGGCGTACGGCCGCCACCGCCCACGCCTCCAGCATGCACGCGATGCTCACCCGGCACCCCTGGCTCGTCCAGGCATTCGGCAGCCACCTCCTCCACGGAGCCGGCCAGGCCCGGAACAACGACCTCAGCCTCGCCATCTACGAGAAGGCGGGCTTCGTCGCCGCCGACGCGGACCGGGCGGCCGCCACCGTCTTCACCTTCGTGCTCGGCAGCGCGCTCGGCCCTGCCGCACAGGTCTCGCTCAACCGCCGGCTGAGCAGGAACGGCGTGGACGCCGAGCAACTGCTGGCCGAAGCCATGACGCGCGCCACCGAGACCGCCATGCAGTTCCCACGCCTGCGCGAACGCCTCGGCACCACGGCCGCCACGGAGTACGGCGCGGCGCCCGACGACACGTTCGCGTTCGGCCTTCAGTCCCTCCTCGACGGCTTCGAGGCCCGCCTCACCGCCGCCCGCGCCGGCCGGCGCGAGTGACCACCCCGGACAGCACCCGCCCGACCGGACCACGGCCCCTTTCCGGCTTCGCGCCGACGCACGAACAGGCGAGGCGAGGCGGAACGGGGACACCGACGTGCCCCTGAGCGCTGCACTGAGGACGAGAAGCCTGGCCGCCCGCCGAAAGGCGCCCGGAGGACCACGAGGCTCAGTACGCCGTCGAGTGCGGCATCAATCGCCTCACGTCATCGAGAGTGATCCAGTAGCGGCGCTTGACCCCGGTCTCGGTGCTGCGCACATCTTCGAGGACGCCGCCATTGTTCTCGATGGTGCGCGCCGAGCCGACGTTGCCATCGTCACAGGTGAGGAGGACCCGGTCCAGACCGAGCGCCGGCGCCTTGAGCAGAACCGCCCCCAGCGCCCACGTGGCCAGTCCGCGCCTTCTGGCAGAAGGCCGGATGCTGTAGCCGATGTGTCCGCCGCCTTCCAGCAGAAAGGCGTTCAGATAGTGCCGAAGGTCGATGGCCCCGAGGTACGTCTCACCGTCGATGATCCACCAATGGGTGGCGTGGACGCGTCCTTCCCCGACAGGCAGCGACCGGTCCGACTGCTGCCGCAGGCGCTCGACCCATGAGGCGAACCCTTCCGAGCTGTCCAGGTCATCGTCACCGACCAGACGCAGGCCGGTCCCGTCCTGGTGAGCGCCAGGCTGCCACTCGTCACGCGCCGTGAGCCACGAGGAATGCAGCCGTTCCGTGGGAGCGATCAGTTCAGCCATGCGCGGGACGATAACACCCTGACCTTCTGCGCGATCAGGCACTTTGTGCCCGATCGGGAGACCGGCCCGTCGGATGGGTGCAGCGGGTGAACCAGGTCGAGGCGGATCGCCTCACTTCGCCGCGATGGATCAACCACTACCTTGCTCCACTTGGGGCGCAACGCACTACGGCCGCCTCTTCGGCTGCTCGCGGTACCAGCAACCACGGCAGCAGCCATCGTGCCGTTCGCCGGTGCGGCCCCGGCCGTGCCGCGTGGCGGTTACGGACCGCTCTTCTTCGTCCTGGCCGACGTCTCTGCCGCCGCCGCGTTCCTCGCACCGTGGACAGCCACCGGCGCCGTACATCGCCGATTCCGCCGGGGCGGGGACCGACGACGACGGGGCGACCGGGTGGGGACGGCGGGGGTGTCGCGGAGGCTCGCCCGGAACGCGCAGGGCCGGTGGGACGTTCAGCAGGTCCGCGCGCGCGGCGGCGTGCAGCGTCGCAGCCCAGGAGCGGGCGGTCGCCGGCGGCGAGCCGAGCAGTACCAGCAGCCCGCGCTGCCCGGCCTCCTCCATCAGCGCGAGGGCCGCGGTCAGACCGCCCACGGCGTCCAGCCCGAGGGCCGCGCCGTCGTAGCGGGCGGCCAGCCGGCCCGGATCGGCGGCCCCGCCGTGGGTGAGGTCGGCGATGATCGGGAAGGGGCGGCGCAGGGTGACGAGGGCACCCGACTCGGCGTCGGGCAGCGGCTGTTGGAGTACGCGCACTCCGTGCTCGGCGAGCCGGGGCAGCATCGTGTGCAGCCGGTCAGGGTCCCACGTTCCGCCCGCGTCGGCCATCAGCCAGGCGTCGGGCCGGTACCGGCGCACCGCGTCGAGCCGGGCCAGGTCGTCCTCGACGGAACCGGCACCGAGCCTCAGGTTCAGCTTCGGCGAACCCGGGCCGTGGCCGGAGCCGTGAGCGGAGCCGTGACCGCGGCAGTCGCCGCCCCGCAGCTCCGCTTCCAGCTCGGCGGGCGGCAGGAGCGGCAGGGTGTGGATGCCCGGCAGCGGGCGCGGCGGCGGCACACCGAGCAGTTCCCAGGCGGGCAGCCCGCTCCGTTCGGCGAACAGGTCCCACAGGGCCGCGTCGACGGCGCTGCGCGAGGGCCCGGGCGGCAACAGTGCGGGCAGCTCCGACGGGCTGATGCCTCGCACCAACCCGGGCTCCGCGGCCGCGAGTTGTGCGCGGACGGCATCGTGGCCGTGCGCCGCCGCGTACGGCAGCAGCGTGGCCTCCCCGACCCCGGTGGCGCCGGCGCCGAGCAGGGTCACCCGCAGCACGGCCCACCCTCGCCCGCCCCCGGCGGCCGCCCCCTCGGACACGGGCACCCGCGCGGACACGGGCGCGGGCGCGGGCAGTACGGCGTACTGGACCCGCAGCGGTGTCGCTGCCAGGGATCGGAGGAGGACCGGGTCGAACACGAGGGCTCCTGACTCGCTGCCGCATTTCCGGAGCACCATCCTGTCCGCCCGACCCGGCGGCGGACAGCCCGGCGCCCCGGCCCATGGCGGCGTGGCCGCAACCGGACATCGGCGTCCAGGCGCCCTGCCGGTGGACGAGGACCCTGACGGAGAGGGTCTAGTCGAGCAGGCCCATCTTCACCGCCGCGACGCCGGCCTGGAAGCGGCTGTCCACGCCGAGGCGTGTCATCAGGTCCGCCATGACCCGTCGCAGGGTCCGTACGGACAGGCCGAGTTCGCGGGCGATCGCCTCGTCCTTGCGGCCGGTGGACATCAGCCGCAGCACCCACTGCTGCTGGGCGCTGAGCCCGGTCTCCCGGCTGGACGGGGTCGTCTCCAGCGGGGCGGCGGACGCCCAGCACATCTCGAACACCTTCACCAGCAGAGCGGTGACGGCCTCGCCGCGCAGCACCGTCATCGCGTCGCCCGAGTCACTCTGCGGCGCG
>NZ_BMVJ01000005.1:100262-132926 GCF_014650655.1 Streptomyces anandii JCM 4720 | reverse complement strand
GGCACCAGGGCCTGCACACGGTCGACCAGGACGAAACGGAAGGGAAGGATGCTGGCGATCCGCACCTGGGCGCCGGCGTCCCGCAGTCGCTGAAGGTGGGTCGTCCCGTGCGTGATCCGGGTCATCGGCCGCAGGTGGATGCTGCGCACCGACACTCCCCGGCCGAGCACCCGCAGATCGCGCTCCAGCCCCTCCGCGAGGACGGCGGGCGGCAGGACGGCACCGGGGTGGGTGCTCAGGATCTCGGAGGTGGCCACGTCGGCGAGGTCGCCGAGCACCCGGGCGATGTTGGCCCGGCCGGTCACCACCTCGACACCGGGGCCCGCACCGCGGGCGGTGTGCAGGGGCAGGAACACCTCCCGCACCGCGCCGATGCGCTCGCGGGTGCGGCGTATCTGCTCGGTGAGTTCCGCGGCGGCCTCCTCCTCGGCCGTGAGCAGCCTGAGCAGGGCGGCCTCGGGCGCGGTGGCGCGGGCCGTGTGCTCGCCGGCGGTCTCCGTGCCGTCGGCCGCGCCGGTGCCGCGGGGCGTCTCGACGAGCAGGCCGAGTCCGAGGAGCTGGCGGCGGGCCTGCTCCACCTCCTCGACGCTGGTGGCGAGTTGCTCGCAGGCGCTGCGCACCGTCCAGTCGCCGCGGGCCGACGCGTACGCGAAGAGCCTGAGGGCCTGGGGCCCGATGGTCGGTGCACTCATGCCGTCTGCTGCCTTTCGCACAGCCTCGGTGGGGCGAGGCGGTGAGCGGGTCGCCCGTCAGGCGCCCGGACCGTTCGTACGGTGTCCGGCTCGTGGCAGGTGTCCTGTGACCGCATCCGCTCTGTCTCCCCTGGTTTCCGGAGCACGCGAATAACATACCCGCTCGAAGGTATTTTTTCCAGGGACGGTCACACCACCCGGGTGCGGACCCCTGTGCGCCGGCAGCGAGCGCCAGCCGCGGGCGGCCGCACGCGCGGCCAGTACCGGGTCGTCGCCCACGACCACGGCATGCCCCACCAGGGACAGCATCGGCAGGTCGCTGGCGTGGTCGCCGTAGGCGAAGCAGTCCCCGGCGCGCACTCCCGCGCGTTCGATCAGACCGACGACGGCCTCCTCCTTCGCCGCTCCGATCATCGAGCGGCGCACCTCACCGGTGAGCGTCCCCTCGTCGTCGGTCACTTGCTCGGTGGCCAGGACCCGTCGCACGCCGAGATCCTCGGCGACGGGTTCGACCAGGACCGCGCCGGAGCCGGTGACGAGCACGACCTCGTGCCCCAGGGCGCGGTGCCGGGCCAGGGCGTCCAACGGGCCGACCAGGTAGGCGTCGGGCCGGCGGCGGTAGTGCGCGTACCACTGCCGTGCGGCCGTACGGAAGCGTGCGAGCGGGACGCCCGCGAAGTGGGCGAAGTACGCCCGGTTCAGGGTCTCACGGTCCGCGCCCGTGGTGCGCGGCGGAGGAGGTGTGCGGCCCTCGCGGGCGGCCAGTGCCGACCAGTGCTGCCAGAAGCCGAGCATGCTCTTCTCGGCGAGCAGGGTTCCGTCGAGGTCGAAGAAGGCGTACCGCCGGGTCATGCGGCGGCCCCTCGCGGACGGGTGGGTACGAGGCGCACCGGGGCGGGCGCGTGTTCGCGCTGCATGCCGATCCCTTCTGGGGACGAGGTGTGGGCGCGGGAGGCCGCCGGGGCCGGTGTGGTGTCCGTCCGCCCCGGCGGCCCTGGATGCGTGAGTGCGTGAAAGGCCTTGAGAGACCTGGGGAGTTCTACGCCCCGAGGACGGCCCGCGCGTAGGAGCGCGCCGAGGGTTCGAAGCGGAGCATCGCGTGCGTCGACGCGGTGCGGATGTCGCGCAGGCGGCGCCGGACCGGATTCTCCTGCGACTCGGACGGGCTCGGGCCGCCGTCCGCGTGCGCGAGCCGGTCCACGGCGGTCCCGCACAGTTCCACGGCGGCCACCACGTCCCGTACCGTCTCGGCCACCGTCAAGGGTGCCACGGGCGCGGTGTCGGCGCGCTCCGCGGCGGTGCGCAGCAGCAGTTCCGCGGCGCGCAGTTCGGCCGACGACCGGGCAAGTGCGCTGTCGAGGGAGGGTATTGGGTTTTTCACCGTACGGATCCACTCCGCCTGCGCGCCCCGGGCCGCGCCGAGCACCGGGGCGGCGAACATGAGCGCCGCCACGAAGGGATAGGGAACGCTGTGGCAGCGCGCCGCGCCCGGATCGAGCGGGCGCAGCAGCCGGTCGCGCGGCACCGCGCGGTGCCCCGGCACGAAGGCGCCCTCGACGCGCACGGTGTTGCTGCCGGTGCCGCGCATGCCGGCCGGGTGCCAGGTGTCGAGCACGGCGCAGTCCTCGGCCGGGACGAGGAAGAGGGTGGGCAACCCGTCTCCGGGGCCGTCGTCACCGGCCCGGGCCGCCAGCAGCACCCAGTCGGCGAAGTCGGCGCCGCTGACGTTCGGCCACTCTCCGGTGAGCCGCCAGCCGCCGGGCACGGCGGCGGCGTCGAGCCGGGGCGGTGCGATGCCGGCCGCGATCCCGGTGTCGGGGGTGGCGTCCCACAGCTCGCTCCGGGCGCGGCCGGGGAGGTATGAGGCGATCCGGCCGTGGGCGGCGAAGAGCGTGGCGACCCAGGCGGCCGACGCGCAGCCCTCGCCCACGTGCGCGGCCGCGTCGACGAGGGAGGTGAACGTTCCTTCCGTACCGCCGTGCCGGGCGGGCACGAAGTGCCTGTTGAAGCCGGCCCTGGTCAACTCGCCGACCACGTCCGGGTTCAGGCGGCGTACGCGGTCGGCCTCCTCGGCGTGCCAGGCCGCGATCCGGGCCGCGCGGCGCGGCGAGAGACCACCAGCGGTGTGCGCGGTTTCCTGTTCCGCGTCGTGGTCGCCGGCGACCGGAACGGCGGGCGCGCTCACGCGCCGGCCTCTTCGGCGCCGGCGGCACCGCTGACACCGGATGCGGCGGTCACACCGGACGCGCGGCTCACACCCGGCGCACCCCACTCCGGGGCCGCGCTCCAGTGGGCCGTGCCCGACGCCACGCTCCTGCCGTTCTGCACCGTCTCCACGTGGAGCGTGACCTCGTCGGCCGTGTCGTCGCCGGGCGAGGTGCGGACGACGAGCCAGGTGGGCGCGGTCAGTTCGCAGTACGCGGCGAACTCGACGCCGCCCCCGGACATCGTCCACTCGTACAGCGGAGCGGGGGCCGGTCCCAGCGCGGCCCGGGACGCCTGGCGTACGGCCTCCAGGAGCAGCATGCCGGGGACGTGGTCGCTGGGGTGGTCGAAGAAGACCGGGTGCGACTGGTCGACGTGCAGCGCCCAGGTGTCCCCCGGCTCCAGGAATGTCTCCGGCGCGGAGTCCTGCCCCGGCCGCTCCCCGGCCAAGACGTTGTCCGGCGGCGCGAGTTCGGCGATGACCACGTCCATCGCGTCCTCGCGGCCGACCAGTTCGGGCTGCATCACCCTCGCACCGGGCGGCGTCACGGCCACCGCGGTTCCGGCGGCGGGCGGCGGGGTGCCGCCGGCACCGCGGGTGCGCAGGGCCGTGTAGCGGGCGGGGTCGACGGCCTGCCAGGTGACGCTTCCGGTGGCGCGGACGCCGCCCGAGGACAGCAGCTGCGCCCGCAGACTCATCGCCGCACGCCTGGGGGTGCGCTCCTTGGTCTCCCGGCAGTGGACCTCCAGGACCACGGCCCCGTCGTGAGCGTCGTCCGGGGCGGGCGGCGGCACGTCGAAGTCGAGGCCGCAGAAGATGAACGGGTGGTCGAGGGGCACCCCGTAGAAGCGGTGCGAGAGGTAGATGGCCGCCTGCCGCAGCATCTCCACGAAGAGGGTGGGATCGGTGCGCCCGGCCGCGTCCGGGTGGTACAGCCCGTGCCCGTCGGGGGTGCGCACGGCGAGGTAGAAGTGGCCGGGGCGCACGCGCACCGCGTCGGTCAGCAACACCTCCCCCGCCGCCGTCTTGTGCACGAGTTCCTGCGGAACGGTGCGCTCGAAGCCCGCCCCCCGCGACTCGCCACGCGCCCCTTCCCGCGTGCCTGCCGGTATGTCCGCCGGTACGTCCGCCGCCAACACGTCACCACTCATTACTTGCCCCCCAGAGCAGATGGATGATTCAGACGCTGAGCACACACGTAGCTCGCCGAGGCGTCCCGCTCCCCCGCCGACCGCGAAAGAAATATACCTCCGCGAAGGTATATTGCAACGAGATTCCCCGAGACCCGCACCGCCCGGCGGTGGCCGCGACCGGGAACCGGACGTCCGAGCGGGCAAAACATACCTGGGCGATGGTATTTTCTTGGCGATGCGGCGCACCGGACGAAGGAGGTGGCACGGACATGGTCAAGCAGGAACGCGCACGGCGCACTTACGAGGCGATCCTGGACGCCGCCGCCGAGGAGTTCGTCTCCCTCGGCTACGCACGCACGACACTCGGCGGCGTCATCGCCCACACCGAACTCACCAAGGGCGCGCTCTACGGCCACTTCTCCTCCAAGGAGGACCTGGCCCGCACCCTCGTCCGGCACGGCGCCGCCGTATGGGCCCGGCTGCTGGCCGACATCGACTCGGCGCGGCTGGCGCCGCTGACGGCGCTGCGCACCCTCACGGTGTCGCTGGCGCTGGAGGTCTGGGCCGACGTACGGGTACGCGCGGCCTTCCGCCTCGCCTCGGAGATGCCCGGCGACAGCCTGGCCGGCGGACCGCTGCTGACGGAGGTCTGGTGCTTCCTGGTCCACCACACCCGCCGCGCCCAGGAGAGCGGGGAGATACGGATGCGGTGCTCCACCGAGGCCGTGGCGCAGATCCTGCTGTCGCTGGTCCTCGGGTTCCAGCACGTGCCCCGCGCGCAGCGCGAGGTGCCCGTCAAGGACCGTATCGAGGAGTTGTGGGTGGTCGTGGCCACCGCGCTGCGCTCGCCCGGCCCGTCCACGGACCCCTGCCCCGGCGCCCGAGCCATGCTCGAGCGATAAAATATACCGTCACGAAGGTATATCGCCATGCGGATCTTTGAGACCCTTGGTCAAGGAACCAGAAGCACGGCGTCCGCTTCACCCGCCGTGCCGCCCGCCGGAAAGGCCGAATACTCATGACCCCCTCGCCCACCGCCGCCCGTGCCACGGCGGGCCGCGAACCCAAGCAGGAACGCGCCGTCCGCACCCGTGCCCAGGTGCTGGAGACCGCGGCCGAACTCTTCGCCGAGCGCGGCTACGACGCCACCTCCATCGTCGACATCGCCGAGCGCGTGGGCATGACCAAGGGCGCGGTCTACTTCCACTTCAAGAACAAGGAGGCCATGGCCATCGCGGTCGTGGAGAGCAACTACGACCGGTGGCCCGCGCTCCTGCGAGAGGTGCGCACCGAGAACCTGGACCCGCGCTCGACCATCCTCGCCCTGCTGGACCGCACCGCCCAGGCCTTCCACACCGACCGCACCATCCAGGCCGGCGCGCGCCTGCAGTCCGAGCGGTCGCTGATCGGCACGCCGCTGCCCGAGCCCTACGTCGGCTGGATCGACCTCCTCGCCGGCCTCTTCGAGGAGGCCGAGCGCGCGGGTCAGCTGAAGAGGGGCCTCACCCCGCGCACCGCCGCCCGGGTCGTCGTCTCCTCCTTCTACGGCATGCAGCACATCTCCGACGTCCTGCACCACCGCGCCGACCTCATGGAACGCTGGCGCGAACTGCGCGACATCACCCTGGAGGCCGTGCTCCCGCCGGACCCGGACCAGACCTGACCGCTCCCCGGCGTACGCCTCGGTGACGCTCCGGGGCGTGCGGCGGGCGCGGACGGGGGCCGCCCGGCCGGGCCGGCCGGCGGGTAGCCGCCGCGCGAGGAGCAGGTCAGGCGGCGCGGACCACCGGCACCAGGCGGGGGGACATGGCCGGGGTGCGGGGAGCCTTGCGGACGGCGCGGACCCGGTACGTGGTACGCGCGGGGTCCACGAGGGGTTCGCCGAGGGTGATGCGCCCGGCGGAGTGCAGCGCGTCGCAGGCGGCCGTGGGCAGGGCGACGTAGCAGCCGGTGCGGCCGGTGCCCGGCTCGGGCGGCTGCCAGTAGCAGTATCTGCGGCGGCCGTCCGGGCGCACGGTGAGGAAGACGGCGGTGCCGGGGTCACCTATGACGCGCAGCAGGTCGGCGCTCGCACGCGTGTCGCCGGCGCGTGCCGGGTCGGGAACGGGCTGCATCAGCGGTGGCCTTCCTCGATGGAGCGGCGGGGGGGCAGGGATCGCCTACCCCGCGCGGAGGATGTCGATCTCGCTTTCGGCTGCATTGTGCAGCACGGCACCGACAACGGCGGTGCGCCGCAGGCTTCATGCACACCCGCCGCCCTGCCAGCCGTCGCGGTGCAGGACCTCCTCCAGGGGCAGGCGCGGGCCCGGGCGGAAGGTGGCGCGCAGCGGGTACGCGGTCGGCAGGAGGGCGCCCTGGCGGACGGTGGGCGGCAGGCCGAGCAGGTCCGCGGCCTCCTGCTCGCGGTCCAGGTGGACGGCGGTCCAGGCGGTGACCAGGCCACGGCTGCGCGCCGCCAGAGCGTAGCTCCAGGCGGCGGGCAGCAGGGACGCCCACAGGCCGGCCTGGTTGCCCTGCGGCAGCCGGGCGTCGGCCAGTTGGAGGCAGGGGATCACCAAGACCGGGACCCGGTGGAGGCGTTCGGCCAGCAGCCGCGCGGAGGCGAGCACCGAACGGGCCCGCCCGGGCAGTTCGTCGATCCGCGCCAGGTCGGCCGCGTTGCGGTCGTGGAAGGCGGCCCGGTACACCCCGGCGAGCGCGGCGCGCAGATCCGGGTCGGTGACCAGGATCCAGCGCCAGTTCTGGCGGTTGTTGCCGTTGGGCGCCTGGAGGGCGATGCGCAGACAGTCCTCGACGAGGGCCGGGTCCACCTTCCGGTCCAGGTCCAGGCCGCGCCGCACGGTGCGGGTGGTGGTGAGCAACTCCTCGCACGACAAGGGCCGTTCGAGGATCATGGCAGCACCGCCGCGCGGACGGTCAGGGCGAGGTGGGTGCCCGCCACGAAGCCCGCCGCGGCCGGCATCGGCCAGCCGCCGCTCCGGGCCGTGAGGAACCGCCGCAGGCCCCAGGCCGGCAGGGTGGCCATGAGGCAGGGCAGCAGCCCGGCCGGACCGTCCGGCAGGAACAGGACGATCTGGCAGACGACCGCGCCCGCCGCGAGGGCCGCGGTGACCGCCGCGCTGCGCCGGGGGCCGAGGACCGCCGAGTACAGGCGCTCTCCGGGCCGCGTCTCCCAGGCGGTCTTGCGGGCGAACTCGAAGTGGAGGAAGACACAGGCGCACAGGGCGAGCAGCACGGCACCGCGCCAGTCGGCGGTGACGGTTCCGGCCGCGGCCGTCGATCCGTACACATAGCAGCCGAGCAGCACCTGCACCGGGTAGGCGACCGCGAGACCGAGCAGCGGCCGCTCACGCACGGCCGCGGACAGGTTCTCCACGGGGGCCAGGAGCAGCCCGTAGCCGAGCGCGGCGAGGACGAGCAGGACGGCGGCCGGGGACAGCGCGGCGTTCAGGCCGGTGACCACGGCGGTCGACGCGGCCATGCCGGCGCGCAGTTCGGCCGTCGTGATCGCGCCGGTGACCAGGGGCCGGTCCGGGTGGTGGACGCGGTCGTACCCGAAATCCTTCTGCTCGTCCAGCATCCGCAGGAACAGCAGCGCGAGCACGACGCTCGCCACCCGCACCCAGGTGGCCCCGGACGGCCGCCAGGGCGTGCCGGTCAGGCTCACCGCCGAGGACTCAAGGGCCAGGGTCCACAGCAGGCCGTAGGTGACGTAGACCTGCGGGCGGAACATGCGCAGGACGAAGCGGGCGAGCCTGGCGGGCACGCGGGAGACGGGGACGGTACCCACGCAAGTCACAGCAGCGGCCGTCCTCCGGTACCGGCCCGCAGGCCCGCGCCCTCACCGGCGCCGGCACCCGCGCCCGCGCCCGCGCCCGCGCTCGCCGCACCGACGAGGTCGGCCTCGGCCGTGTCCCGCCCGGCGAAGCCGATACGAACCTCGGCCACCGGGCTGCCCAGCTGGAGCAGGGCGCAGTCGGCGTCCTCGCCGGGCGCGGGCGCGCCGGTGAGGCAGAGCAGGGGCAGGTCCATCTCGGCGAAGCGGCGGAAGCGCGCGGACAGGCTCACAGGCAGGGCTGTGAGCCTGTGCCCGGCGTCCTCGGTCGCGGCGGCCAGGGCCAGTTGCCGGCACGCCTCCAGCTCCAGCATGCCGGGCACGTGGTCCACCCAGTGGTCGTAGAGCGTCGGGTGGGTGGTCTGGGCGACCAGGCGGGCCGCGCGGCCGCCGTCACCGGTGCTGTGCGGCGGTGAGACGACCACGTTGGCGGGGTCGCGGCGGCCCACCAGGCCGGGTTCGGCGCGCGGCCCGCGCAGGGCGGCCGGCGGCTGGAACAGGCCGAACGCGCCGCGCTGCTTGGCCCGCAGCCGTGTCCAGTCCCGCGGCCCCATCCAGGAGTAGTCGATGCGCGCGGTCATGGCCCGGCGTGCGCCGACGGCGACGGTGAAGGCCAGCCGCAGTCCCGTCGTCCCCGACCGGCAGCTGAACCGGCGCTGGACCCGGGCGCCGATGACGGCCTCCGTCGGGGTGTCCCCCGGTGTCAGCGCGGCCGGGTCGAGGACCTCGAACCCGACCGTGCGGAGCAGGAACTTGTGCCCGAGCGGTACGTCGAAGCAGCGGTGGGCCACCACGAAGATGCCCTGGCGGCAGGCCTCCAGCAGCATGAAGGGATCGTGGTGGGTGTGCGGGGCGAGGGTGTCGTCGTAGAAGGGGTGGCGGCGGGGAAGCTGTGCGGCGAGCAGCACCTCGTCCTCGCTCCGGCGCTCCGCGTCGGTCAGGAAGACCTCGGCGATCGCGGCCCGGTGCACCAGCTCCTTGGGGAGTGTCCGGGCGAACTGCATGGGGGTGCGCCTCCTTCAGGGGGTTGGGGAGTGGTGCGGGAGCGCGGCCAGATGGCGGCGCCATGTCTCGGTGCCGGCGCCGTCGAGGACGGGGGCACGGCCGGGCTGGCGCATGGGGAGCACCGCGGAGCCGACGACGACGGTGTCCCAGCGGTCGATGCCCGCGTCACCGAAGTCCGCGCCCCCGGCGTCGAGTTGGTGCCGCAGGGCCGCTTCCGCGAGGCCGCGCGGGTCGGTGGGCGTGCCGGGGCCGAGGGTGCGGGCCAGGTCCCGGCGCAGCCGGTCGAGGGCGGGTTCGAAGCCGAGCTCGCGCGGCTTGGTGGCGGCGTGGAGCCGGCCGGCGAGTTCCAGGGCGTGCGCGGTGCGGTCCTCACCGGCCAGCGCGTGGGTGAGGAGGCGGCGGCGTTCGGTCTCGTCGAAGTGGACGGCCAGCTCCCGCAGCAGGTCGGCTGGTTCGTCGGGGGTGTGCACGAGGTTCAGCAGGTAGCTGTAGCGGCCGAGGCGGTGGCGCAGCTGGCCGGGCACCCGTGCGGCGGGATCGGTGGGCCCCTTGAGCCGGGTGAGTTCCACGGTGGCGGGCACGTCCGGGGCGCGCTCGGGCCGGACGACGAGGACCAGGGCGTCGGCGTCCTCCAGGAAGAGCGCGGCGAGCCGCCTGCGGTACGGCGTGGCGATGTTCCACTGGAAGTACCACAGGGCGCGGATCATGGTCCGGGTCAGGTGGGTGACGGCGGCGCCGACGATCCGGAAGCGCCGCTCGCCAAGCCACTGGACGGCCGCCTCCAGCCTGCGGGCCACCACGGCGTCCGGCTTCAGCAGCAGCGCCGCGTGCCGGTGGGCGAAGCCGGTGATGTCGCCGGTGAGACCGGCGAGTTGGCCGTGGGCCTCCTGGTAGTAGGTGTCGGCCCCGTAGAGGCACTGTTTGGCGGGGTGGCAGGTGAGCTGGGGCGGGACGGCGATGCCGTGCGGCGGGGTGGGGTGCGCGCGGTCGGGGTCGTACGTCACTGGGGGCTCCCGTGGGCAGGGCGGTGGGCCGGTGCCTTCGGCGGGGGCGCGCCGAGGTAGCCGGTCTCGAGGCAGTGGTCGAGGAGGCGGCGCAGGTAGGTCCGCCCGCGTCCGGGACCGAAGGGGGCGAAGGCGGCGGCGTGGGTGTCGTCGAAGTGGACGCGGCGCCGGAAGTAGGTGTCGTAGTGGGCGATGACACGCTCGTAGTAGGGGCGTTCGCGTCCGGGCAGGGCGGCGGCGGAGAACGCGGACGGCGGGACGAACCTCGGCACGCGGAAGGACGGGTACTCGGCGAGGACGTCTGAGAAGTCCCGCAGGGTGAGTTCGTGCCCGGACGCGTGGAGGGTGCGGCCCTCGGCGGCGCGGAAGCGGAGGGCGGCCGCGGCCACCAGGCCGGCGACGCGGTCGACGGGGACCAGGTCCAGTACGGCGTCGTAGTGGCCGGGCGCGGTGCTCACCAGGCCCCTGGTGAAGACCTTGAGCACGGGATAGACGGTCTTGAAGTCGCGGACGCGGCCGGTGCGGGCGGCGCCGGTGACGATGGTCGGGCGCACCACCGTCACGGGCAGCCCCTCGGCGGCGGCCTTGCGGACCATGGTCTCCGCGGTGAGCTTGCTGCGCTCGTAGCCGTTGCCGGGGGTCTGGCCGACGTCGAGTTCGTCCTCGTACGCGGTGCCGTCGCGCTCCCCGCAGACGTACGCGGTGCTGAGGTGGACGAGCGGGATGCGGGCGGCGAGGGCCAGGTCGAGGACGTGCCGGGTGCCGCGCACGTTGACGTCGTCGTAGCGCTCCTCGGGCAGTCCGAAGTCGGTGACGGCGGCGCAGTGCACGATGCGGTCGGCGGTCCGGGCCAGGCGCCGGTCGCCGTGGCTCAGTCCGAGGCCGGGGCGGGTGATGTCGCCGGTGAGCGGGGTGAGGGCGCCGGGGGCGGGGCGCAGTTCCCGGCCGTCGTTGCGGACGATGCCGGTGCGGTGGTGCAGCAGGGCGAGCACGGTGTGTCCGGCGGCGGTGAGCCGTGCGGTCACCTCGGCGCCCACGAATCCGCCGGCGCCGGTGACCAGCACCGTCAGGGCGTCGGCCATGAGTCGGTCCTCCAGGGGTGGGCGCCGCGGCCGGCGAGGAGGTCGCGGGCCTCGTCGATGGGCAGTTCCACGTCCAGGTGGGTGCCGATGCGCAGCCAGTCGTAGCCGAGCTCCAGCGTGGCCCGCCAGGCGTCGGCGGAGTCGAAGCAGGAGGGGAAGCCGTCGCTGCCGCTGGCGTCGCGCACCAGGGCGACGAAGGCGCGCAGGTCCGCGTGCAGGCTCTCGCCCTGCGCGGCCGATCCGGCGGTACGGCGCAGGAGTTGACGGGCGCGGGTGCGGATCGGCCCGGTGGCGCGGGGCAGCAGGTCCATGCGGTGGACGAGGTCGCAGTCGGCGGGCAGCGGGTGGACTCCGTACGCGCTGAACAGGCCCCGCAGCGCCGCGTGCACGGCCCGGCGGGCGGTGAGTTCGGCGACCCGCCACTGGCCGCGCGCCAGGGCGCCGGTCAGATCCTCGATCGCGTTCTCGACGACCACGTTGGACCACACGAGGTTCATGGCGGCCGCGGCGAAGCGTTCGGCGGGCAGCGGGACCAGTTCGACGGCGTCGGGCCCGCCGACGGCGGCGCCGCCCACGGACAGCAGGGGCCGGGTGCGGGAGGGCGGCGGTGTGACCGGGCCGGGCGGCGCGGCCAGCGGCAGCGAGGCGCTGATCGTACCGCCGCCCTTCCACGCCAGCCGGATCAGCCCGTAGCGCCAGAACGCGGCCAGCAGCGGACCGGGCGACGGGGCGCCGGGGTCCTCGGCCACGGCGATCGCCCGGGGCAGGGACCGGCCCGGGACGAGCGAGCGCCAGACGGCTCCGCTGCGGTCGCCGAGCGCGAACACCTCGCGGCGCCGCCGGACGACGTGGGTGCGCTCCCCGGTCTGCCAGGTCGTCACTCCGGGCGCCCGCCGTACGGTGATCCTGCCCGGGCCGCCGCGCACACCGGTCAGACCGAGGCCGGTGACGAAGCCGACGCAGTCGCTCAGGTGACCGCGGGCGGCGTCGGGGTCGCCGGGCGCGGGATGGGCGGACTGCAGCTCCCAGTACCGGTCGCGCACGTCGGCCCGGCCGATGCGGTCCAACTGGAGGGAGAGCCATTTGGGTTCGAGGTAGGTCTCACCCCGGCCGGCCGCCCACGCCTTGACCGCCTGGACGAGTGCGGCGCGGCTCCAGTCGACGGCCTCGTCGCCGGCGCCGAGGCAGAGCAGTGCCTCGGCGTGCCGCAGGGACTGGCGGGCGCGGTGGGCCCACCAGTCGGCGGCGATACGGCGGAACCGCTCGGCGGGCATGAGGGCCTTGACCTCGTCGGCCAGGACGCGGCCGCGCAGCGGATGGCTGTGCAGGAACCGCTGACAGCGGTTGAGGAGGTCCTCGTCGAGGGTGCCGGGGCGCCGGGACCGGTCCTCCAGCCTGGCGAACTGGTCGGCGAGCTGGCCGGCGGAGCGGGTGCGGACCTCCACCCGGCGGCCGTCCACGAAGAGCAGCGAGGGCATGGTCGGCAGGTCCTCGCCGCCGCGGCCGACGAGCAGGAAGTCGATGTCGGAGGAGGGGTTGCCGAAGCCTTCGGCGACGGAGCCTTCGAGCACCACGGCGAAGCGTTCGGTTCCGGGCAGCTCGGCGAGGGACTTGTCGAGCAGGTCCTGCAGTTGGTCCTCGGTGAGGATCACGGAAGGTTCTCCGTCCTTCGGCTGTCCTGGGCGGGCGGCGGCTGCGCCGGGCCGACGTCGGCGGCGGCGGTCGGGGCGTCCTCGTGCGCGGCCGGGTCGTCGGCGGCCGGGGCGTCCTCGTGCGCGGCCGGGGCGTCGAGTACGGTGACCGTCCCCGCGGCGCCGTCGACGCGCAGCCGGGTGCCGGTACGGATCTCGGTGGTGGCACCGCGGACCTGGACGACGGTCGGCACGCCCAACTCGCGGGCGACGACGGCCACATGGGTGAGCGGGCTGCCGCGCTCGACGACCACGGCGGCGGCCGAGGCCAGCGCGGGCACCCAGCCGGGATCGGTGCGGTAGGCGACGAGGATCGCCCCGCGGGTCTCGCGGGGGCTGTCGGTGACCATGGCGGGTCCCTCGGCGACGCCCGGGCAGCAGGGCGTTCCGCGCAGTTCACGGATCCCGCTGCGGGCGGCGGGGCCCTCGGTCCAGCCCGCGCGTTCCAGATTGCCCGACCAGTAGGGGGCGCCGTGGGTGGTGAAGCGGGCCGGCGCGTGCAGAGCGGCGTCGGCGGCGAGTCGACGGCGGCGCAGTGCGGCCAGTTCCTTCAGCTCGCCGTGGGCCAGGGAACCCTCGTAGGCCCCGCCCACCTCTGCCAGTTTTAACATGAACACGTCAATCCACGATTCGATCGCGCCGGCCCGGGCCAGGTCGCGGCCCATCGCCCGCAGCATGCGCTTGGCGGCGCCGAAGGCACGGGTGCGGCAGAACCTCAGCCGCTCCCGGTCGGTGAGCGCGGCCCGCGCCTTGCGCCGCACCCGCTCGTACACCCAGCGGCGGGGGCCGCGCAGGTGGGCGTCGAGATAGGCGTCGGCTTCACCGTGGCGACCGCCGGTGCCGCCCCGACCACGGGCACCGCCCGGCGAGTCCTCCCCCAGCGCCTCGCGCAGCAGGGCGAACAGTCCCGCGGGGTTCTCCCGGAGATCGGGCACCTCGAGCTTGAGCTCGTCGGGGCTGCGATAGCCGTAGGCGGCGACGTACGCGTCGACGGCGGTCAGCAGCCGCGTGTGGCCGCCCTCGCGCAGGGCGTCGCGGGCATCGGCGTCGGCGGTGCGCTCCAGCAGGCGCCGCGCCCCGTCGTCGGTGCGCACCAGTTCCGCCAACTCGGCCAGCGCGCGGGCCGGTTCGGCGGACTCCACCGGTCCCGCGGGCGCGGCCGCCGCCCAGGTGAACCAGTCCGGGGCGTCCGGCAGCCAGCGGCGGGTGAGCAGCGCCAGTACGCCGACGGAAAGGAGGATCGTCGCGTCCAGCACCTGCATCGGGCCCCATTTTTCGATGAGTTCCCGTTGCAGGCGGCGAAAGCGCCGGTATGTCTCGTCGCCGGGCAGTGCGTCGTAGTCGATGTCGTTGAATTCCTCATACACCCGGTAGAAATCCCGGTGGAAGGCGTCCACGGATTTTCCGATGGCCAGAAACCTGCGGATGAACACGGCCGTGCGGATCAGCTGTGAAAACCGGGCGCGCGGCCCGGTCCTGTGCGTGAAGGGATGCAGCGCGTCGGCGCACTCGTCGGAAATGCTCTCCGCGACGCCCAGGGATTTCTCCAGCACACGGCGGCCGAGCGGGTACAGCGGGGCCAGGCGCACCATGCGGTACCAGTGGTACAGGTTGTAGTAGACCCGGCCGTGGAAGTAGCCGAGCAGGTGCGGGGTCCACTCCCGCACCTCGCGCAGTCGCTCGCCGCGCACTCCGAGGGCACGGGCGTAGCTCTCGTAGACCTTGGCGTAGGTGTCGGCGGCGAAGCTGTAGGTCAGGGGGGACACCACGCCGCCGAAGCTCTCGATGATGTTGGAGTTGTCCCACAGCCGCGCCTCGCCCGGGGGCGGCGGGCGGGTGTCCGCCGCCGCGCGGCCGAGGGCGGTGAGGGGCCTGGTCTGCAGGATCCACAGGGTGCCGTCCGCGATCGCCCACTCGATGTCCTGCGGGGCGCCCTGGAGTTCGGCGATCCGCACTCCGGTCCGGTGCAGCAGGGCCAGGTCGCCGGCGCTCAACACCGGCTCCTCGCCGATTTGCTGACCGCTCGCCGATTCACCGTCGGCCCGTTCGCCGCTCGCCGGTTCGACCTTGAGCGGTTCGCCGGTGGTGGCGTCCATGACCACGGTGTCGGCGTCGACCGACCCGGAGACCAGCCCCTCCCCCAGTCCGTGGACCGCGCCGACCACATGACGGTCGGTGCGGCCGGTCGCCGGGTCGGCCGTGAAGAGCACGCCGCTGCGCTCGGCGGGCACCATCCGCTGCACCACGACGGCCACACCGCCGGCGTTCAACGGCAGCCCGCAGCGCGCGCGGTAGCGCAGGGACCGTTCGGAGAATCCGGAGGCCCAGCAGCGGCGGACATGGGCGGCGACCTGGTCGGGGCCGCGGATGTCGAGGAAGGTGTCGAACTGGCCCGCGAAGGAGTGCCGCGTGCCGTCCTCCTGCGCTCCGGAGGAGCGGACCGCGACCGCTCCTCCGCCCACCTCCTGGTAGGCGATGGCGATGGCGGCGGCGACCGGCTCGTCCAGAGGGGCCTTCTCGATCAGCGCGGCGATCTCACCGGCGACCTCACCGGCGACCTCCCGCACCCGGCCGTCCGGGCCGTCCCAACCGCCCCGGCCGCCCCGGCCGTCGGCGGGCAGACTCTCCAGGTACGCGTCCAGTCCGCTGCCGCGCGCGAATTCCGCGAAAACGTCCAGGCCGAGCACCGACCAACGCGGTACTTGAAATCCGGACGCTGTGAGGGTGTAAAGGTTTCTTCCCTTTCCACCGGCCCATTGGGTGATGTCGGACTCATCGCTCGCGGGGGTGAGGACGCGAAGGCGCTGTGGAGCGGATCCAGCGGTGAGCGACAACTCGATTCCCTCCGAAGGACGCTTCTCGGCTTCACAGAGAGGTATCACGGCCGCGTCGGTGAAAACCCCCGCATGGACCGTTCCAGGTGTTCCCCTGAACATTTCCGGCCATGGTTCGGATCCGGACGATCGGCGCCGATACGTCAGTCGTCCGGGCGCGTCCTCGCCCGGTCCCGCAGCACCGCGATGACGTGTTCGCACCACTCGCGATTGCCCTCTTCGAAGGCGAGACCCCGTTGGCACGTCAGATACGGACCCACGCGGCCGCCGTCGCGCAGGAATTCCTCCTCCGTGCGCTCGCCCCGCATGGTGCCCAGCAGCCTGGTGAAGAGCCCGGCCTTCTCCCGGGCGACGGCGGCCCGCTCGGTCAGCCGCTCGATCAGGGCCCCGGTGTCCACATGGTCGGCGGCCTGCACTTGGACGAGCAGGTCGTCGCGGATGAAGGAGGGTTTCGCGGCGGCGGCCGTGAAGCTCTGCAACTGCGCGAGGCCGGCGTCGGTGACGCGGAACAGACGCTTGTTGGGCCGGCCCTCCTGAACGACCTCGCGGCCCGCGACGAACCCGTCCCCCTCCAGCCGGGTCAGCTCGGCGTAGACCTGCTGGGGCCGGGCGTGCCAGAAGTTGGCCACTCCGAGGTCGAACGCCTTCGCCAGTTCGTAGCCGCTGAGTTCACCGTCGAGCAGTGCCGCGAGCACGGCGTGCCGGAGCGCCATGGGATCCCCGCCTCTCCTGTGCCTACCGCCGATGACACCGGCCATGATAGTCATGGAAGTGACTAGTCATGATTCTGACTATGCCGGACGCCCCCTGGACATCCCTGGAGAGTGCGCATGACCGCCGCAGACCGCTTTCGCGCCGCCGTCGACAACCGCGACCTGGCAGCTCTGGACGACCTGTTCACGGACGACATCCGCTTCTACAGCCCGGTGAAGTTCACGCCCTTCGAGGGCAAGCCGATGGTGCTGGGCCTCTTCCGGGTCCTGCTGCGCACCTTCGAGGACTTCCGCTACGTCGGCCAGTACGCCGGCACCGCGCAGACCAGCGCCGACGGCACCCCCGCGCCGTCGGCGATCCTGGTCTTCCGCGCCAAGGCGGGCGGCAAGGAGATCCACGGGATCGACCTGCTGCACTTCGACGACGACGGCCGGATCAAGGAGTTCACGGTCATGGTCCGGCCGCAGTCGGCGGTGCACGCGCTCGGCGAGGCCGTGCTGGCCGGCCTGGTCCAGGACGGCCTCGTACCGGCGCCGGCCGAACGCTAGGACGGGCCGGGCGCGCCCCGCCCTCCTGCGCCGCCGGCGCCGCCGCGCGCAGCGGACGCCAGGGCCCGGCGCCAGGCCATCACCCGGTCCGTGCCGAGCTGCGCGCGCCGCCGGCCAACGCCGGCCCGCCCCCGGTCGGCATGGTCACTCCCGCCCCGCTTCGTGGCGCCGGGCGCGGAGGGTCTCCAGCAGCCGCAGCCAGATCTCGCTGACCGTCGGATAGCTCGGCACCACGTGCCACAGGGTGGACACGGGGATCCTGCCCACGATCGCCGTGGTCGCCGAGTGCACGAGTTCGGCGATGCCCGCCCCGGCGAACGTCGCCCCCACCACCGTGTCGCTCGCGCGGTCGACGACGAGTTTGGCGCGCCCGCGGTAGTCCTCGCGCAGGACATACGTCCCGGCGAGCGCGGCGAGGTCGTACTCGACGACCTCCACGTCGACGCCGGCCTCGCGCGCCTGCGCCTCCGTCATCCCGGCGCTGCCGACCTCCGGGTCGGTGAAGACGACCTGGGGCAGCCCGACGTGCCCGGCGGCGGAGGAGGGGAGCTCGGCGGCGCCCCGGGCGCGTGCGGCGATGACCTCGCCCGCGATGCGGGCCTGGTACTTGCCCATGTGCGTGAGCAGCGCGCGGCCGCACACGTCGCCCACGGCGTAGAGCCAGTCGCCCGCCACTCCTCGCACGCACTGGTGGTCGTCCACGGGGAGGTTCCCGCCGGGGTCCAGGCCCACGGTGTCCAGTCCGATGTCCTCGGTGTCGGGCACCCGCCCGGTGGCAACGACCAGTTCGTCCGCGACGAGGACCGTGCCGTCGTCGAGCGTCACGGTGACCTCGCCGCCGTGGACGCGGCCGTGCCCGGTGCCGGCCGGATCCGACCGCTTCACCCGGGTGAAGTTCCGCCCCGGCAGCAGCCGTACGCCCGCTTCGCGCAGCGCCTCGCCGACGAGTTCGCCCGCGAAGGGCTCCTGCCGGGACAGCAGCCGGTCGCCGCGGTGCACCACCGACACCTCGCTCGCGCCCAGCCCGCGCAGCCAGGTGGCCGACTCGCAGGCGACCACGCCGCCGCCGAGGACCACCACCCGGCGCGGCACCTCGCGCATCGTGGTCACGTCGCGCGAGGTCCACGGCAGGGCCGCGCGCAGCCCGGGGACGTCCGGCACGGCCGCGCGGGAGCCGGTGTCGACGACCACGGCGTGGCGGGCCGTCAGCGTCCGGACCGAACCGTCCGGGCGGGTCACGTCGACGGTGCGCTCCCCCGCGAGCCGTCCGTAGCCGCGTACGACGTCGATGCCGGCGCCCAGGGCCCACGACACCTGCGAGCCGTCGTCGAGGTGATTGATCACGCGGTCCCGCCGGGCGAGGACCTCGGCGGCTCTCAACTCGGCCGTGACGCCCGGCAGATGGGCGGCCGCGTCGACCACCTCGACCGGCCGCAGCAGGGCCTTGCTGGGCATGCACGCCCAGTACGAGCACTCGCCGCCGAGCAGGGCGTCCTCGACCAGCACCGAGGACAGCCCGGAGAACTGACTCGCGTACTGGGCGGCGTTCTCGCCCGCCGCGGCGCCGCCGAGGACGATCACGTCCCACGCCGAGCGGTCCGGGTCCACGGTCGCTGCCATGCGGGTGCCTCCCGATGCCCTGGGGTGCGGTGACCGGCCGTGGTGCCGTCGGATGCGGCGGCCGCGCCGCATTCACGATAGTGCCCGGTCGCGGACCCGGCCCGTCGGCGGAGAATGGAGCGGGTCGGCGCCGGGCACGGCAGAACGGAGCGGCACCATGCGAGAGTTCCTGGTCGAGATCACCACCACCGTCCCGGAGGGCACCGCCGAGGAGGAGGTCGCACGGCGCAGGGCCGCCGAGGCGGTCCGCGCGAGGGAACTGGCCGGCAGCGGTCATCTGGCGCGCCTGTGGCGCCCGGTGGGAGAGCTGCGCAGCATCGGCGTCTGGCGGGCCGAGGACGAGACCGAACTCCAGGAGAAGGTGCTCGGCACGCTGCCGCTGCGTCCCTGGATGACCCTCACCGTCACCCCGCTGGAGTCCCACCCGAACGACCCCGGCAGGGCCTGGGACACGGGGTGACGGCTCGGCCCGTGCACCGGGCGGCCGCCGGGCTGCGGCGGGCCACGGCACCGCGCAGGATGGTCTGAGGTCTCGGGGACCCACAGCGAGAGGAAACCGGTCCGCCATGGACATGAGACTCGAGGTCGTGGTGATCCCGGTCGCCGACGTCGACCGCGCCAAGGACTTCTACGAGGGCCTGGGATGGCGGCTGGACGCCGACGTCGCCAAGGGCGACGACTTCCGCGTGGTACAGGTGACCCCGCCGGGCTCCCCGTGCTCGGTCATCTTCGGCACCGGGCTGACGTCTGCGGCGCCGGGCTCGGCCGAGGGCCTGCATCTCGTCGTACCCGACATCGAGACGGCGCGGGCCGAGGTGGCCGGCCGCGGGGTCGACGTGTCCGAGGTGTTCCACGACGCGGGCGGGGTGTTCCACCGCGCCGGGACCGAGGGCCGGGTGCCCGGTCCGGACCCGGAGCGCCAGAGCTACGGCTCGTTCGCCTCGTTCAGCGATCCGGACGGCAACGGCTGGGTGCTGCAGGAGATCACGACGCGGCTGCCTGGCCGGTGAGGCCGGCGGCACGCGCGTGACCCTCCGGGTGACCGCGTAGGCGCAAACTCACCGGGTGCTCGGCGGGAACAGCGCGAGCTGGTCCTTGACCCAGGGGTCGAACACCGCCGCCCGCTTCGCCAGGGCCGGCTCGAACTCCGCCAGCTGCCCGGCCACCCAGGGGTCGATGTGCTGGTGTGCGGGTTGCCGTGGGGAGGAATGGTGGCCGGCGGCTGCCGGGGCGGTCGTAGCAGGGGTCGTCGCAGCAGGGACGGTCGCAGGGGTGGCCGCCGCCGCGGCGGAGCCGCCGGTGGCCAGCAGCATCCCGCCCGCGGTCACCGCCGGCAGGCCCACGGTCGCCAGGCGTCGCATCAGCATCCTCATTGATCTCTCCTTCCTTCGCATCCCTCACAGCCCACCGGGGTGCGGCTGAACGGAATGTCCGGTCCGGGCGCCTACCCCACCCCCATGCGCCTCACTCATCTCACCTGCGGTCCGTGTCCCGGTTGCGGGTCACCGGGCCGCGCCGTGTACTGAGGGCACGGGCCCGCCCGGGTCACGTCCCGCCGGCCACCGCGCGGAGGAGCGCACGTGTTCCCACTCGCCCCCGCGCCGGAATCCCGCGACCGCCGCGTCCGGTCCTCCCGGCTCGTCCTCGCGCCGTGCTGAGTGTTCTGCTCGCCCTGCTCGCGGCGGTCGCGAACGCGCTGGCCTCGGTGCTGCAGCGCAAGGCGGCCCGGGACCGTCCGGAGAGCGAGAGCCTGAGCCTGCGGCTGATCTGGCATCTGCTGCACCGGCCCGTCTGGCTCGCCGGCATCCTCTCGATCATCGCCGGGTTCCTTCTGCAGGCCACGGCACTCAGCCACGGCGAGCTGTCGGTGGTGCAGCCGGTGCTGGTGATGGAACTGCCGGCGACCCTGCTGCTGGCGTCGCTGGTGTTCAGGAGCGGACTCGGCCTGAGGGAGTGGGGCGCGTCGGCGCTGATGGCCGCCGGGCTGGCCGGGCTGCTGTTCTTCCTCTCCCCGTCCAGCGGGTCCACCACGGACGTGGGCGGACTGCTCTGGGCGGTCGCGTCCGGGGTCAACGTGGCGGTGGTCGCCGCCCTCGTGGTGTGGGCGAGCCTCGCCGGACCGGGCGCTCGGAAGGCGGCGCTGCTGGGGGTGGCGACCGGGTGCACCTTCGGGTTCACGGCGGCCCTGATCAAGGGTCTGACGGTGCAGTTCACTCAAGGGTTCGCGGCGCTGTTCACCAGCTGGCAGCTCTACGCCATGATCGTGGCCGGCGCCGGGGCGATGTTCCTGCTGCAGTCCGCGATGCAGGCGGGGCGGCTGCTGGCCACCCAGCCGGGCCTGACCATGGCCGACCCGGTCGTCGCGATCATGTGGGGCGTCTTCGTCTTCGGCGAGGCGGTGCGCGGCGGCGTCTACATCGTGCTGTCGGTCGTCGCGGCGGCCGTCGTGGCCACCGGCGTCGTGATCCTGACCCGCTCCCCGCTCCTGACGGGCGAGAGCGGACGGAGCGAGCACGGGCAGGGCGGTGACGGGCAGGGCGGTGACGGGCAGGCAGAACAGGGACCGAGCGGGCACGGACAGAGCGGGCACGGACAGAGCGGGCGCGGGCGCGACGATCGGTGAGACGGCCCGGAGCCGGGGTCACACCGCCGCGCACCCGCCGGCTGTGCCCTGCCGGCCCCCGCCGGAGCCGGAGGCGGACCCCGCCGCGGAGCCGGACGGCAGGGCGAGGCGGACCGTGAGGCCCGAGTCGCCGGCGTGCGCGCCGGTGGCCCGGACGCCGGCGGGCAGCCCGGAGAGCGGGTAGGACCGTGGCTTGAGGCGCTCGGCCGCCGCGCTGTCGCCCGTGCCCGCGGGCAGCGCGTCGACCGGGACTGTACGGCCGAGGAAGGTGGCCGCGGTCGGGGTGACGACGAGTGACCCGGACCGTATCGCCACGCCCGCGTGGACGGTCACCGGCAGCCCGAGGGGCCCGGCCGCCGCGGTGAGCGTCAGGCCCTTGCCGTCGCCACCGAGTTTCCAGTCCGTGGCGCCGGTACGGTCGGTGCGCCCGAGGCGCCCGGCCAGCTGGTCGTAGGGAACGGTCACGACCGCGTCGCCGCCACGGGTGGTGCCGTCGGTCCGCACCCCGCGCAGATGGGCGCGCAGGCTCATGGACATGCCCTGGCGCTCCAGGTGCTCGGCGCGCACGTCCACGTCCCCGACGCCGCCGTTCAGCAGGCGCACCGCGGCGAGCGGGCTGTCGAGGGCGGCGTCCACGTCGCCCACGGGGGCGAGCCGGCAGGCGACCGCACGGCCGATGCGCTGTTCGGCGCGGTGGGTGACCAGGGCATCGGCACCGGCCAGCGACGCCGTGACGACGGCGACCGCCGAGACGGCGACGAGGAGGCGCGGGCGTCTCATGGGGCGGTGTGTCCGATCTGTCGCAGGATCTCGAAGGCCCGGGGAAGCATCACGTCCGGACGGTGGGTGCCGGCGGCGCGGCGCCCGCGCTGGGTGCGCAGCACGGCGCGGACGGTCCCGAGGGCCGCGCCGGCGACCACCGCGGCGTGCAGGTCGGCGTCGGGCGTCCCCTCGGGCAGGCGGTCCAGGACGAGCCGGGTCAGCCGCTCCTCGAACTCGGCGAAGGCCTGGATCAGACGGGCCGCGATCAGGTGCTCGGTCCCGTCCAGGGGGTGGGTGAGGGCGGTCAGGCTGGTGTTCCGGAACGGCTCGGCCGCCGCGAGCAGCGCGTGGTGGACGGCGTCGAGGGGCGGCTCGTCCGCCGGGCGCTGGGCGAGCGCCCGCTCGACCGCCGCGAAGAGTTCCACTCCGTCGGGCAGGAGCAGATCCTCCTTGCTGTCGTAGTAGCGGAAGAACGTGCGCGTGGAGACGTCGGCGCAGGCGGCGATGTCCGCGACGGTCGTCTCGGTGAAGCCCCGTTCGGCGAAGAGGCGGGCCGCGCAGGCGCGCAGCCGGCGGCGAGTCGCGTCCTTCTTGCGCTCGCGCAGGCCCGGGGGCGCGGCGGGCGGCTGCGGTGAGGGGTCGGGGGGCTCCGGCGACGCGGGCGGTGTGGGCATGGCTCCAGCATATACTGTCACCGATGCCAAATGGCACTCATGACACTTTCGGTCTACTGTCGCTCGGCAGCAGCCCCCTCTCCCCTCGCCGGAGGCCTCCCGTGCCCGAACCCGCTTCCGCACCCCCGTCCGGCACCACGGCGCCCGCGCCGACCACCGCCGGCACCGCCCCGCACTCCACCGACACCGCCTCGCCCTCCGGCGGCCTGGCCCGGCTCGGCGGCTGGTGCGCCCGCCGTCCGGTGGTGGTGATCGCCGCGTGGATACTGGCCCTGCTCGCGGCACTGGCCGGCCGGCACGTCGTGGCGCCCACGTTCAGCGACCAGGTGAGCCTGCCGGGCACGCGGTCCAGCACCGGCGCCGATCTGCTCGCCGCCCACGAACCCGCCGCCGGCGCCGCGAGCGGCCGCGTGGTGTTCCACGGCGACGGCGCCTCCCTGGCCTCCGACCCCTCGGTGACCCGCTCGGTGTCCGGCCTGACGCACCTGCCGCACGTCACCTCGGTCTCCGACCCGGTGGTCAGCGCCGACGGCCGCACCGCCTACGTCACCGTCCGCTTCGACGTCCAGGCGAGGACCCTCGGGCACGGCTACACCGGGCAACTGGACGAGGCGACACGTCCCGCCCGCGACGCCCACCGCCAGGTCGCCTACGGCGGTGACCTCGACCAGGTCACCAGGGCCCCCGCCGACGACCGGGCCAGCGAACTCGTCGGTGTGGCGGCCGCGTTGCTCGTGCTGCTCCTGGCGTTCGGCAGCGTCCTGGCGGCGCTGCTGCCTCTGACTGCGGCACTGGTCGCGGTCGGCACCGGGCTGGGCGTCGTCGGTGTCGTCGCCGGCGTCGTCTCCTTCGCCACCGCCGCCCCCACCCTTGCCACCATGCTCGGTCTCGGCGTGGGCATCGACTACGCCCTGTTCCTGACCACCCGCTTCCGTCAGGAACTCATGGACGGACGGGACCCGGCCACCGCGGCCGCCCGCACCACGGCGAGCGGCGGACGCGCCGTGCTGGTCGCCGCGGTCACCGTCATCGTGGCCATGCTCGGCCTGTACGCGTCCGGGCTGACGTTCATCGGCAAGCTCGGCCTCGCCGCCTGCCTCGCCGTGGCGGTCACCGCGACCGCCGCCGTGACCCTCGTACCCGCCGCCCTCGGCCTGACCGGCCGCCGCATCGACCGGTTCGCCCTGCGCCGTCCCGTCGCCGAGACCGGTGGCGAGCGCGACGGCTGGCACCGGCACGCGGACCGCGTCGCCCGGCACCCCTGGCGCTACCTCGCCGTGGGCACCGCCGTGCTGGTCCTGCTCGCGGTGCCCGCGCTGTCGATGCGCCTGGGCCATGTCGACGCGAGCGCCGATCCGGCCGGGACCACCAGCCGCACCGCCTACGACCTGGTCGCCGACGCGAGCGGCCCCGGTTTCGGGCCGGGCGCCAACGCTCCCCTGACGGTCGTGGTCGACCTCGGCACCGGCCACTCCAGCGCAGGCGACCTCGGACCCGCCCTGCAACAGACGCTCCGGGCCGCTCCGGACGTCGCCGAGGTCGCCGCGTTTCGGCCCAGCCCCGACGGCAGGCTCCTGACCAGCACCGTCACACCGGTCCACGGCCCGCAGGACGCTTCCACGAGCGCCCTGGTGACCCGTCTGACCGACGACACCCTGCCCACCGCGCTGCGCGGCACCACCGCCCACGGATACGTCACCGGCGCCACCGCCGCCCAGACCGACTTCCGCGACACCGTCCGGCAGCGCCTGCCGGTCATCGTCGCCACCGTGCTCGCCGCGGCGTTCCTGCTGCTGATGACCGTCTTCCGCAGCCTGGTGATCCCGCTCAAGGCGGCCCTGCTCAACCTGGCCACCACCGCGGCCAGTTACGGGGTGCTCACCGCCGTCTTCCAATGGGGCTGGGGCGGCGGACTGCTCGGGCTGCACGAGCCGGTGCCCATCGAGTCGTACGTCCCGATGATGATGTTCGCCATCGTCTTCGGGCTCTCCATGGACTACGAGATCTTCCTGCTGTCCCGGATCGCCGACGTCCGGCGCGCCGGAGCCGACAACACGCGTGCCGTAGGCGCCGGGCTGGCGGGCACGGGCCGCGTCATCTCCAGCGCCGCCCTCATCATGACCGCGGTCTTCCTGTCCTTCAGCGCCTCACCGACCGTCGTCGTCAAGATGCTCGCCCTCGGCCTCGCCGTCAGTGTCGTCCTCGACGCCACACTGGTACGGCTCGTCCTCGTGCCGTCGAGCATGTTCCTGCTCGGCCGGGCCAACTGGTGGCTCCCCGGCTGGCTCGACCGGCGTCTTCCCCACCTGGAGGCGTGAGAGCGGCGGGCGCGGTTCACCGGGGCCGGCGGGAACGGGTGGCGCCGAAGTGTGTCTCGTGCGTCCAGACATGCGTGCACGACGGGCACTGCAGATGCAGCAGGCTGCCGGTGTTCGACAGCAGGTAGCGCCAGTGCCGCGTGCAGCCGCGCCCCTGCTCGCACCGCTCGCAGCCGCTGCGGGCGGCGCAGTTCGGGCAGGCCACCCAGGCGCGGCGGCCGGCGTCGGCCTGCGGGTCAAGCGGCAGCATCGCGGCCGCCTCTGCGCGGGAGCACACCGGCGGCCACCAGCTCGTCGTGGATCCGCTGCTGCTCCGGGCTCAGGCCGGAGTACAGCAGGTCGTACGCCTCTTCCTCACCGCGCATCGCCGCCACGGGATCCCAGTCGGAGCCCAGCGCGGCGAGCACGTGGGTGCGCCGGAGCATCTCGTGCGCGTCCAGGTCGAAGCTGAAGTCGGCCGGTGGGGCAGGTGTGTCCGACGGGACCGGCTGGGCCGGTTCGCCGGGAGGGACGGGGCCGTGGGAGGACATGCCATCGAACGTAGGTAGCCCTTACTCGCCTGGGCAAGGGCAGGTGGGAGAAGTCACAGGTGACGGAGGCGCGGGTCCGGAGGGCGTGGGTCCTGTAGGCACGGCCCCGCATGCGTCAGTGCGCGGTGGCGCAGTCGCGCCAGGCCGCGCTCAGGGCGCGGGGGATCTGCGGGATGTCCGCGCAGCCGTGCGGGCCGGGCGGGAAGCCGTCGCCGGTGACATAGACCCAGGTGCCGTCGGCGGTGGTGCGGAAGTACTTCCGCGTACTTCCCTCGTCCTGCATGGCCACGAGCTCGCCGTAGCCGGCCTCGGCGGTGGGCCGGAACGGCGTGGCCGCGTAGCGCACGGCGCCGCACTGGCCGTAGAAGAACTGTCCCGGCAGCGGAACGATGTGGACGAAGCGGGGGAAAGCGCGCCGGTAGGCCGCTGTGACGGCGGACTTCACCGCGCTGCCGGCGGCCAGGTTGCGGCATCCGGCGGGGACGGCGGGCGGACGGCTCGAGGGCGTCCGCGTCGCGGCCCTGACCGGCGCGGACGCGGACGCCGAGGACGCGGACGGCCGGGCGGAGGTGCTCGCGGTGGACGTGACGGAGGCCGAGGCGGAGGCCGGCGGGGCGGGGGTGGACGAGGCGGTATCCGGTGAGGACGACGGGGCCACCGTGGCGGAGGGTGCGGAACCGGAGGCGGTTCCATGCCCGTCCTGGCACCCGGTCAGCAGCAGTACGCCACCCATGAGCACCGCCACCGGCAGGCCTCTGACACCGGGCATGGGACCTCTCCTCTTCCACCGCCAAGGCCCCGGCCGGCTGCGGCGCGGCCCGGGCACACGGCGTCCGTGCACCCCGGCCGCCGCGTCACTGCTATGACACCGGACCCCCCTCGGGGGTTGCGGGCCCACGGACAAGGACCGGTAACGGTTTCGCATCCGGCGGCAGTCACGCATGGTCACCATGCGGGCCGCACCTCACCAGGCTCGGCAACACTCGCACGGGCGAGATCACCGGTACGGGCGAGACCGGTCTCCCCCGCCGCCGTCCCACCACCGCCGACCGCCCCTCACGGCAGGCGTCAGCGGTCACCTCCGACGCCGACCGCGGCGAGCCACGCCTCCACCGCCCTGCCGATGTCCGTCATCGTCTCGCACGAGGTCACCGTCCCGCGCCCACCGCCGCCCACCGCGGCCGCCTGCCCGGGTCCGGAGGCCGGACCGTGACCACCGTGCGCCCCGGGCCTCGTGCCGAAGGCCTCGAAGGCGTCCAGGGCCAGCGGGTGGGGCCCCGAAAGTCTCCGTGCCGTCATCCGCACCCAGCGCGCCGGCACCGGTCCGCCCGGCTGGATGTCGACCACGCCGCCGGTCCCGGCGGCGGTGCGGTACACGCTCCTCCACAGGGAACGGTCGAGGGAGGTCTCCACGACGAACTCCGTCGCGTAACTCACTGGCGCCGCACGGCAGACGGCCTCTCCCTCCCCTCCCGGCGGCGCGAACACCGGGACGCTCCCGTCGGCCCCGAAAACCAGCCGGATCCAGTCGACCCGGCAGGGCGCCCGCAGGTCCAGGCAGAGGCTCCGCGGCCGGTGGAGGTCGGTCTCCACCGCGCCGAAGGCGAAGCCGGCCAGCAGCGCGGAGTCGGTGGCGACCGCGAAGCGCCGGGAGGGGCGATACGCGGGACTCGCCTGGTCGGCCATGCGGGTCGTCCAATCACGGATCGGCTGTGACAACGTTGTCACATGCTGGTTCGGTCCGCCGCCCCATGTCAAGCCTCCCGGCGTCAGGAGGGATCGGTTTCGCTCAGGGCCTCGCGGATGGCCTGGAGGGAAGCGGTCAGGCGGGTGTAGTCCTCGCGGTCCAGCGGTGCGACGAAGTAGCGCTCGACCACGTCCGCGTGCACGGCCGCCGCCCGGAGGAACACGGCACGGCCCTGGCGCGTCGGCTCCACCAGGACGCTTCTGCGGTCCTCCGGGGAAGGCACCCGGCGCACCAGTCCGGCCTCCTCCATGCGGTCGATCAGGCGGGTGACGCCGCCGCTGGTGAGGGTGAGGTCGTCGGCGAGCCGGCGCTGGGTGACGTCCTCGCCGGGCCGCCGGCAGAGCCTGATGAACACCTCGAACATGGTGTGGCTGATCCCGCACTCCGCGCGCAGCGCGGTGTCGATGCGCTGCTCGATGAGGGTGGCGGCCTTGATGAGCAGCCCGAAGTCGCGCACGAGCCCGCTGCCGGCGGCGCGGGCGGCCTGGTCGTCCCGCCGGGGCGCGGCGTTCATCTGCCTGAGTCCTCTCCACCGGCCGGCCCGCCACCGGGGCCGCTCCCCGCGAGCCTACTGCCTGCCCATCCACCGCCTGCCCATCACCGACCGCCCATCCGCTGCCCGCCATCCGCCGGCCACTCACTCGCTTACATCTCAATTACTGAGCACTCAATTGCTGAGCAGTCAGCGAAATTCTATGGTGTCCCCGTGTACGTCCGGAGAGAGGGAGATCCGTGGACCTGAAGCACTGGCTCGGCCGAGCCACCGACGCGATACAGGAGTGGGCGGGCACCTTCGGCCCGTACCGGCCGCACCCGGCACTCGACGTGGACGACGACCGGTTCGCGGTGGTCTTCGAGGAGTTCACGGGACGACTGAAGGACAACTACCCCTTCTTCCACCCGTCCTACGTGGGCCAGATGCTCAAGCCCCCGCACCCCGCGGCCGTGGCCGGCTATCTGACCGCCATGCTGATCAACCCCAACAACCACGCCCTGGACGGCGGTCCGGCCACCGCCCGCATGGAGCGCGAGGCCGTGGCGGCCCTCGCCGCGATGTTCGGCTTCGGCACCCACCTCGGCCATCTGACCACCAGCGGCACGATCGCCAACCTGGAGGCGCTGTTCGTCGCCCGCGAACTCCACCCCGGCCAGGGCGTCGCGTACAGCGAGGACGCCCACTACACCCACGGCCGGATGTGCCGTGTCCTCGGCGTCGAGGGGTGGCCCGTGCCCACCGACGGCAGCGGCCGTATGGACCTCGCCGCCCTGGAGGAGCTGCTGCGCACCGGACGGGTGGGCACCGTCGTCCTCACGGCGGGCACCACCGGACTGGGCGCCGTCGACCCCGTCGACGAGGCGCTGGTCCTCAAGGAGCGCTACGGCGTCCGCCTCCACGTCGACGCCGCCTACGGCGGCTTCTTCACCCTGCTCGCGGGCGCCGAAGGGGCCGAGGGGCTCCCGGCCGGGCCGTGGCGGTCGATCGCGCGGTGCGACTCGGTCGTCGTCGACCCCCACAAGCACGGCCTCCAGCCGTACGGCTGCGGCGCGGTCCTCTTCCGCGACCCCGACGTCGGGCGCTTCTACCTGCACGACTCGCCGTACACATACTTCACCTCCGACGAGCTGCACCTCGGGGAGATCAGCCTGGAGTGCTCGCGCGCCGGCGCCTCGGCCGCCGCCCTGTGGCTCACCTTCCAGCTGCTCCCGCCCACGCCCGAAGGGCTCGGCAGCGTCCTGGCGGCGGGCCGGCGGGCCGCGCTGAAGTGGGCCGGCCTGATCACCGAGTCGGGCGTGCTGGAGCTCTACCAGCCGCCCCAGCTCGACATCGTCAGCTACTTCCCCGTGACCGATCCGGTCTCGCTGTCCGCCGTGGACGCGGCGTCCGCGCGCGTCCTCGCGGACGGCATGAACGGTCCCGACCCGGTGTTCCTGAGCACGCTCAAGGCCGGCCGCGAGGCCTTCGCCGTCCGCCACCCGGGGACGGCGGCCGACGCCGACGGCGCCCGCGTCCTGCGCAGCGTCCTGATGAAGCCGGAGTCGGAGCAGTACGTCGAGCGCGTCCACGAGCGGGTCGAACTGCTCGCCGGGGCGGCGGCGACCGCGCCCGGCGCTACCGGGCGAGGAACGGCAAGAGCCGGGCGGTGAGTTGGGCGGGCGCGTCCAGCGCGACGAGGTGCGCGGCGGTGGCGAACTCGACGAGCTCGGCGTCCGGGATGGCGGCGGCGTAGCGCCGGGCGATGTCCTGGAAGTCGGGGACGTCGAGCCTGCCGATGCCGACGAGGGCGGGGACGCGGACGGCGGCGGGGTCGCCGCCGGTCGCGCCCCGGGAGTGCCGGGCCACCGCGTCCTGGTTCACCAGCGACGTGCGCATCGGTTCGCGCAGGAGGCCGGCCAGCTCCGCGCCGACGTCCTCCCAGTCGCGGGCCGGGCCGCGCAGCCACATGTCCAGGTTCACGCGGACGGCGGCGTCCAGGTCCCCCGCGGCCAGGGCCGCCGTCTCCGCCTCGTCGTAGGCGACCATGTCCGCGGACCAGTCGTAACCGGGCCATGGCGGGGCGATCATTGCCAGGGAGTGCACCCGCCGCGGATGGGCGAGCGTGAAGTCCAGGGCCACACGGCCGCCCCAGGACGCGCCGACGAGACGGACCCGGGAGTGGCCGAGGTGGTCCAGGAGGCGGCACAGGTCGTCGGTCTCGCTGAACGGGCCGGACGGCGGGGCGGATTCGCCGAAGCCGCGCAGGTCGTAGCGGATGACGGTGTGCCGTTCCGCCAGGCCGGGCGCGACGGCGTCCCACATGCGGTGGTCGGCGACTCCCGCGTGGACGAGCACCACGGGCGGGCCGTCGCCGGAGACGGCATAGGAGAGGTGGCCGAGATCGTCGGCGAGTGCGAGCATTCGCGGATGTTCGCAGATCCGCGGCTCAGGCGCCATCCGAATAAACGGGGCTGAGGGCGGGCGGGGTGGTCCGGCCGGTCAGCGGTTGGCGGGGGGTGCCGTTCCGGCCAGGCGGGAGCCCGCGGGCGTGCGCCGGTAGAGGACGGCGCGGCCGGAGCGGGCACGGGTGACCAGACCGGACCGGTGCAGGACTCCCAGGTGGTAGGAGACCGTGGCCGGGCTGAGGAAGTGGCGCTCGGCGAGCTGGGCGGTGGAGGCCGGGCTCCCGAGCGCGGTGAGCAGGCCGGCGCGCGTGGGTCCGAGCAGCCGGGCCAGTTCGGCGGACGCGGACGCCGGGGCGGTCGCCGGATGACGTACGGGATAGGCGACCATGGGCGGCCGCCGTCCGCCGCGCACCGGGTCCACGGCGACGCCGGGCCGGGCCGCCACCAGGGAGGGCACCACGATCACCAGCGGCACGGAGCGCTCCATGGTGAACCGGCTGTCGATGCGCAGGGTGCCGTCGGACCACGCGATGCCGGGATGCAGGGTGTCGAAGAGGCCGGCCGCGCCGCGCCGGGCCAGCACGCCCGCGCAGCGGTCGACCTCCGCCTCCAGCGCGGCCCGGGCCGCCTCCCAGTGCGGGGCGAAGGCCAGGTCCCAGTAGCGCCGTAACTCCTGGGCGGCCTGCCGGGCGACGTACGCGCCGCCCCTGCCCATCGACTGCCGGAGATCCGGGGGGAGTTCGGTCCCCGCCAGACCCACGCAGGGGTGTCCGCCGCGCAGTGCCTCCAGTTCGCCGAGGACGCGCTCGGGCGGGGTGTCCCGGACCCGCTCCAGTTCCTCCTCGACGGTGGGCGAGGGGCCGGACGGGTGCGGGCTGAGGAAGTCGGGGACGTAGCCGCCGTTGTCCAGGGCCAGCGCGGACAGCAGCGGCAGCCGGGCCCTGCGCAGCACCCGCCGGGCGCGCGCGACCCATGGATCGGCGTGCGTGGCCGGGCGCAGTCCCCAGGGGAGGAGGGTCGCGGCCACCTCGTGGAGGGGCGAGACCGCGAAGCGGGACCGTGCCAGACCCGTTGCGTCCACGGTGAGCTCGATCATTGCCCTCTCTCTGCCGCCGCCCCCGCGTTCCTTCGAACGTGCTCGAATCGTCGCACGGACGCTCGCCCCCGCACGCCCCCTCGGCGCAGCCTGGTGCCGACCAGCAGGCGGACGGCGGACAGGGGACACAGGGGTGCGGGGTATGCCTGAGGTGTGGGGGATGCGGGGGATTCGGCGGCTGCGGGAGACTCCGGGAACGCCGGGCGCGACGGCCCACCGGCCGGAGCGGGGGCGGCGCGGCCCCGCGGCGCTGGGGGCGGTCGCGCTGGCCGCCGCCGGCGCGCTGCTGGTGCCGGGGACGACTCCGTCCGCGGCACAGGGCCGGGCGGCCGCGGCGCCGGCGGGGAGAAGCGGGGGGCTTTCCGGCGCCGCGGCCTGCCCCGGCGTCGAGGGCTTCACCTGCGCGACCCTGACCGTCCCGCTGGACCACTCCGGCGGCACGCCGGGCCGGCTGGGCCTGAAGGTCGCCATGGCGGACAACGTGCGCGCACCCAAGGGTGTGCTGCTGTTCCTCACGGGCGGGCCCGGGCAGCCGGGGGTGCCGTTCGTGCAGGGGCTGAGCCGGAAGCTGGCCCCGGTGCTCAAGGACTACCGCCTGGTGATGATCGACCAGCGCGGTACCGGCGCGGGCGCACTCCAATGCCCGCGGTTGCAGCAGGAGATGGGCTCCTCCGACCTCACACCGCCCACCGCGCGGGCGGTCACGGACTGCGCCGCGGCCATCGGCGGCGACCGCCGCTTCTACGGCACCACCGACACGGTCGGCGACCTGGAACTGCTGCGCCGGGCGCTGGGCGTGCGCCGGATGACGCTCGACGGCGTCTCGTACGGCACGTACACCGCCGAACGGTACGCGCTGGCGCACCCGGGGCACGTGGCACGGCTCGTCCTGGACTCGGTGGTGCCGCAGACCGGTTATGACCCGATGGACCGGGCCGCGATGCGCGCGGCGCCGCGTGTCCTGACGGCGGCCTGCCGGGCAACCGGCTGCGCCACCGACCCGGCGGCGGACCTGGCCGAGGTGGTCGAGCGGTACCGCGACGGCGCGGACGTACTGGACGCCCTGACGACCTGGGAGTTCGTGGACCCCGACTACGCCGCGGTGATCGACGCGCTGCACAGGGCGGCGAACGGCGACCCCGGTCCGCTCCAGGGCCTGATCGCGGGCGTGCGGCAGGGCGGCGCGGCCACGGCGGAGGAACTGAGCCAGGGGCTGCACGCCTCCACGCTGTGCCTGGACGGGCGCTACCCGTGGGGCCGGGCCGACGCCCCGGTGGCCGGGCGGCGCGCGGCGCTGGAGAAGGCGGGCGCGCGGCTGACACCGGCCGACTACGGCCCCTTCGACTCGGCCACCGCGACGGGCCTCGGCTCCATGCTCAGCTGCCTGTACTGGCCGCGCACCCCAGTGCGGCCACTGCCCTCGCCCCACCGCAGGCTGCCGGGCGTACCGGTGCTGCTGCTCGGCGGGGACCGTGACCTGTCGACACCGCTGGAGTGGCTCTACGACCAGAAGAGGCTGACCCCTCGCGCCAAGGTCGTGGTGGTCCCGGGGGCCGCGCACTCGGTGCAGAACAGGGCGGCCGACGACAAGGGCCGCCAGGCGGTGTACGACTTCCTGCTCGGACGCTGAGAACCGGACACTCCTGCCGGGGTGCCTCAGAAACCGCTCA
>NZ_BMVJ01000005.1:87404-100229 GCF_014650655.1 Streptomyces anandii JCM 4720 | reverse complement strand
AGTCGCTTGATCCGTAAGCCTGTCGAGTCCGAACATGGCCGTATGTTCGGACTCGACAAGCGCACGGAACTCAGCGTCCTGGTCCTGCGGGACGCGGACGTCATCGCCGCCGGGGTGCGCTCGGCACTCGCCGAGGCATCCCCCGAGGAGCGGCCCGGCCTCGAGCGGGCGGCCGCGCTCGTCGAGCGGGCGTTCACCGTCTCCGACGCGGAGCTGCGCGCCCGCTGGGTGCACGAGCGTCTCGCCCAGGCCGGCTACGAGGGCCCCGCCGACTCCGTGCAGGCGATCAAGACGCTGCGGCAGGCGGCGCCCGGTCTGAGCCTGGCCACGGCCGTCCGGCTGTCGAAGGACGCGGCGGCTTACCGGCCCTGAGGCCCTCAGCGGCTCAGCCCCTCAGCGGCTCAGCGGCTCAGCGGCTCAGCCACGCGGCCCCCGTTCCCGTGACATGCCTCACACACTGTCCGCGATCTGAGGGTGCCGGATAGTAGATGCGGCTCGGGCGGCATATAGGATTTGTCCGGCTTGATACGTGCTCATCCCTCCCCGCGCACGCCCGCCTCGCGGCGGTCCGGCCGTCCTCCCCACTCGGCCAACCTGCGGCGTCCCTGACGAAGCGACAGGTGCGCGTCCAGGGCTCCACAGGCCGGGCAGCACGCGCACGGACGGCTGGCAAGGGCCTGCACGCGCTACGAAACGAGGTAGTAGCAGAGCGCTTTGCGCTCTGTGCGGGAGGGTTTCAACAATGGCGGCCCACAGGACATCGCCACAGGCCACAGGCGCAGTCGGCGCCGGCGCGCGGCGGTCACCGAGTGAGGTCACGCATGGGCAAGCACCGTAAGAACCAGCACTACCGGCGGATGGTCGTCGCCGCGTTCTCCGTGAGCGCCGTGGCGATACCCTCCGTCGCCCTGGCCTGCACCGACTGGCAGGACAGCGGTGGCCACCGGGTGGAGAGCGCCGCCGGCGCGACGGCGACGCGATGGAAGGGCGCCGACGCCGACGTACGGCAGCGGCACACCTGGCAGAACGGCCACCGGCACCACCCCCGGCACCACGGCGGAACCGGGCACGCCAAGCCGGCCGCGTCCGCGACGCCCACCGCGCCCACCGCCACGGCGACCGCGTCGAAGCCGGCCACCGCCGCCGCGAGCGCGCCGAAGGCACACACGCACAGGCCCGGCGCACCGAGGACGAGCACCGCCGCCACGGCACCCTTCACGCACGCGCCCGCCACGACCGGGACCACCGCCTCCAAGCCCAGCGCCCCGGCCGCCGTCACGCCGACGCCGACCGTCACCGCGTCCGCCCCGGCGAGCACCCCGCCGGCCACCGCCCCCACCGCGTCGGGGGTCGTCGCCCGCATCGTCCAGCTCGTCAACGCCGAGCGCTCCAAGGTGGGTTGCTCGCCCCTGACCCTGAACGCGGACCTGAGCGAGGCCGCCCAGGCGCACAGCGACGACATGGCCGCCCACCAGAACATGTCGCACACTGGCTCCGACGGCTCCTCGCCGGGCGACCGCATCACGAGCGCCGGTTACACCTGGAGCAGCTACGGCGAGAACGTCGCCTACGGCTACTCGACCCCCGAGCAGGTCATGGCGGCCTGGATGGCCAGCCCCGGACACAAGGCCAACATCCTGAACTGCGGGTTCCAGGAGATCGGCGTCGGACTCGCGGAGCCCGGCGACTACTGGACGCAGGACTTCGGGACGGCCCGCTGAAACGGAATGATTGATTGTTCTTGGGCAGCGCGTGGAGTGCGCTGTCAGCCAATGCGCGGCGGGCTCGCCGCCCTGTCATGACGGCAGGGCGGCGAGCCCGTTTCACCCTGTGGTCCGGGACGCCGCCGGTCAGGGCGTCCGACCCGTGGCACAGGCCCCGTTCGTCTGCACAACTCGCCGTCCGTCACCAGTCGACTGTCGGCCATATGCCCTTGTATCGGCCGATGGTTCCGTGCTGTCCGGCTCTTGTCCCCGCCATTTCCCGCTGGTTAGGCTCCGGCTCGCTTTCACGCTTCACACACAGTTTCGGCACATTCGTGTCGTTCGCCGTGATCCGTCGTCCGGGGGGGGGTGGGGGAGGTCGACACGTCCGCGATGCGACAGCGCGCCGAGAATCCCGGCATTCCCTCCCCGGCGGCCGCCGGGGCCGACCGCAGGCGGACCGATCTGGCGATCCTGTGGGGGGTCAACGCGGTCGACGGGCTCGGCAGCCAGGCCTCCGGGGTGGTGTTCCCGCTGCTCCTCCTGGGTCTTGGCCACTCCCCCGGCACGGCGGGCACCCTCGCCGGGTCGGTCGCGCTGGCCGGGGTGGTCCTCGGGCCGCTCGTCGCGGTGCCGGCCGACCGGGGACGTCGGCGCCGGATCATGACGGGCTCGGCGGCGCTCGCGGCCCTGGGCACGGGGCTGCTCGCGCTGGTCTGCCTCGGCCGCCCCGCGTTATGGGTCGTGGTGTCCCTGGCCCTGCTGGAACGGCTGTGCTCCGCGGCGTACGAAGCTGCCTCGCGCGGGGCCCTCGTCCGCCTCGCCGACGTGGACGCACTGCCCCGCGCCGCGGCCGGACTCCAGGTCGGGGACCAGGCGTCGCTCGTACTGGGCCCGGCGCTGGGCGGTGCGCTGTTCCAACTCGCCCGGCCGCTGCCCTTCCTGGCCGACGCGATCAGCTACGCGGCGGCGGCCGTGGGCGTAGGGGCCATCCGTACGCCGCTCGACACGCCGCTCCACGCGCCCCTCGATGCGACTCTCGGCAGACCGCTCGACGCACCCCGTGACACCGGGCCGGAGGCGGGGCACGGCGTCGCCCGGCGCGCTCGGGCCGGGGCCGCCCTGCGCGGGTGGACCGGCGCGGTCCGGGCCGGGCTCGGCACGGTCGCCGGCTCGCCGGTGCTGCGGCTGGTCCTGGTGTGGACGTCGGCCGCCGGCGGCACGCTGACGCTGCTGTTCTACACCGCCCTGTTCGAGCTGGGCCGGGACACCCACGCAGCCGCGACGGGCCTGGTGCTCGCGGCCTCCGGGGCGGCCGGCCTCGTGGGTGCGCTGGTGGCGCCCGCGGTGGTCCGGCGGTCGGGCGCCGCGCGTGTGCTGACGGCGGCGGCCTGGACGCTGCCGGTGCCGTGCGGCGCGCTGTGGTGGGCCGGCGGCGCGTGGGGCTGGGGGGCGGCGTTCGCCGGGCTGTCCCTGGTCCTGCCATTGATCACCGTCGTCCTGTCGAGCGTCGCCGTCGCGTGCACGCCGGTGCCCCTCCAGTCGCGCGTCGGCTCCGTGCTCGGCTCGGCCGCCGCGCTCACCGCCGCCGGCGCCCCGGCGGCGGCCGGGCTGCTCGTCACGGTGTGGAGCACCCGGGCACCCGTGCTGCTGTGCACCGCCCTCTTCGCCGTACTGGCCCTCTACACGCAGGTCCGGGCGCACGCCGTGGTGCGCGCCGCGAAGGCCGCGGGAGCCGCAGGGGCCGTTCCGGGGCCGGGAGGCGGCGATGAGTGAGTCCTTCCGGGTGTTCCTCGGCGTACTGCCGGACGTGTGCCCGCTCGACGCGCGTCGAATGGTGTTCACCGCGGACGCCGGGGGCCGCTGCGAGGTCTTCGCGTGGGACGCGGAGACGCGCACCGCCCGCCGGGTCACCGACCGGCCCGGCGGCACGGCGCACTGCGCGATCGACGCGGACGCGCATGTGTGGTGGTTCGAGGAGGACGCGCGGGGGCGGGGACTCTGGTGGTACCAGCCGTTCGACGGCGGGCCGCGCCGGCCTGGTCTGCCGGGAGCGCCGGAGGGGCTGCCGCGCGGGCTGGCGGTCACGGCCGGCGGCACGGTCGCCACGGCCGTCGCGCCCGCGCCGGGGACGACGCGCGTCCTCGTGGGGCGGCGCGGCCACGCCCCGCGTACGGTGCTCAGCGTCTCCAAGGACCTCCGCCTGAGCGGCTTCACCCCGGAGGGCGACCTGCTGGCGCTGGCCGCCGCACCCGCCGACGAGGCGGCCGTCACCGTGGTCACCGCCGCCGGGGCCGTCGCCGCGACCCTGCGGCCACCGGCCGGGGCACGGGACGAAGGGGGCGAGGCCCCCGGAGGGATCTGGTGCCGCGGCTTCTCCCCGCTGCCCGGGCGGCGCGAACTGCTGCTGGTCCAGGAACTGGCGGACGGCTACGCCCTCGCCACCTGGATGCCGGGCGGCGGACTGGTCACCCACCGCTGGTGCCGGTTCGACACCGAGATCACCGCGCGCTGGTACCCCGGCTCCCGCGAGGTGCTGGTGCGCCAGGACCGGCACGGGCGCTCGCTGCTCCACCGGGTCGCCCTGGACACCCGTACTCACCGGATCCTCCCCACGCCCCGGGGCGCCCTGCTCGACGCCGCGCCCCGCCCGGGCGGCGGGCTGCACCTCCTCTGGACGGACACCCTCCACCCACCCGTGCTGCGCCGCGTGGACGACAGCGAGCCACCACTCCCCCGGCCCACGGACGACAGCGCCCTGCCGCCGCCGGCCGGGCCGTTGCCCCAAGTGCCTGGCCGTCCGGTGGAGTTGTGGACGCCGACGCCCGAGGGCCCCGTCCACACACTCCTCACCCTGCCCGACACCGGGGGCGACCCCGCCCCGCCGCCCGCCGTCTTCCTGGTCCACGGCGGCCCCGCCGATCAGGACCGGGACGCCTACGACGCCACCGTGCACTCGCTCGTGGCCTCGGGGTACGCCGTGGCACGCGTCAACTACCGCGGCTCCACCGGCTACGGCCCCCGCTGGCGGCGCGCCCTGGGCAGCGGCGTCGGCCACACCCAGGTCGAAGACCTCGCCGCCGTCCGCGCCGACCTCGTACGCCGGCGTCTGGTCGACGAACGGGCCGTCGCGCTGTGGGGGGTGTCCTGGGGCGGCTACCTGGTCCTGCTCGCCCTCGGCACACGGCCCGGGCTGTGGCAGGCGGGCGTCGCGGTCAAGCCGGTCGCCGACTGGGTCACCGCGCACCGGACGACCACCCCGGCCCTGCGCGCCCTGGACGTCAGATGGTTCGGCGGCACTCCCGAACAGGTGCCGGAACGTTACGCCTCCAGCTCGCCCCTGACCTACGCGGCCCACGTGTGCGCACCGCTGCTGGTGGTGGGCGCCGACAAGGACGTCAAATGCCCGCCGGAGCAGATCCGCGGCTACGTCAGCGCGCTGCGCACCGCGGGCGTACCGCACGAGGAGATGTGGCTCGACACCGGGCACGACGGATACGACGGCGCCGCGCACGTGGCCGTGCTGCGCCGCGCCCTGGCCTTCCTCGGCGGGCACCTGCCCGCGCCGGCATCCGCCGGCCCCTCGCGTCCCCCGGCACGACCGGGCGGACCCCGGCCCCGCTGAAGCGGTCCAAGCGCCCAGCGGGACCGGGACGTGCACAGCACCACCCGCTCGACCCACATCAGGAAAACGAGAAGGAGGACACCGTGCAGAAGGACATCATCCACAACGACCCGCTCGACGGCGACGAGGAGAACCGCAGGCCGGGCATCGGCATCACCATCACCGTGCCGTTCCGCAACGCCGACGAGGGCGGCGACGAGGAGTGAGCCGCGGCCCGGCCGGCCCGCCAGGCGCGGGCCGGCCGGGCCCTTCACCCTCGCGATTCCGCCCGTCCCCCGCCGCCCGCCCGTGCGCAAGGAGACCACCGTGCGCGTTCTTCTGGTCAACATGCCCTGGTCGCCGATCGATCTGCCCTCGCTGGCCCTCGGCATCCTCAAACGCAGCGTCGACGAACGCGTGCCGGACGCGACGTGCGACGTGCTGCACGCCAACCTGGAGTTCACCGACTGGATCACCGGCCGGACCGAGTTCACCGCCGAGGACTACGAGTACTACGCCCTGTCCTCCTACTTCCTCGGCTGCGGCGACTGGGTGTTCTCCTCCGCCCTCTACGACGATCCGGCCTGGAAGGACGCCGAGTTCACCGAGGTGATGAGCGGCAAGCTGCGCCGCGCGCGGATGCGCATGACCCGCGAACTGCACCGCGTCGTCCCGGACTTCGTGGCCGAGGTGGCCCGCCGGGTGGTGGAACTCGGGCCCGACGTGGTCGGGTTCACCTCCACCTTCCAGCAGAACACGGCCGCGCTGGCCGCCGCGCGGCACATCAAGCGGCTCGCCCCGCACATCGTGACCGTCATGGGCGGCGCCAACTGCGACGCCGAGCAGGGCGCCGCCGTGCACCGCAACTTCGGCTTCGTCGACCACGTGGTGCGCGGCGAGGGCGAGGACGCCTTCCCCAGGCTGATCAACGCGCTGCGGGACGGCGACCGGGCCGCGGTGGCCTCGGTGCCGGGCCTGTGCCACCGGGCGGCGGACGGCACGCACATCGCCAACCCGATGCCCACCGGTCCGCTGCCGCCGGCCGCGATCCTGCCCCCGGACTACAGCGGCTACTTCGAGCGGCTGGCCGCCTCGGTGGCCCGCAACTGGGTGGAGCCGAAACTGGTCGTCGAGGGAGCGCGCGGCTGCTGGTGGGGCGAGAAGCACCACTGCACCTTCTGCGGGCTGAACGGCTCGTTCATGGAGTTCCGCAGCAAGAGCCCGGACACCTTCTACCGGGAGATCATGGACCTGGCCGAGCGGCACCGGGTGCTGGACATGTACGTCGTCGACAACATCCTCGACATGCGCTACCTGTCCACCGTGCTGCCCCGCATCATCGACAGCGGCCACGACCTTCGCATGCACATCGAGATCAAGGCCAACATGCGCCGCCCGCAGCTCCAGGTCCTCGCGGACGCGGGACTCATCTACGTCCAGCCCGGCATCGAGAGCCTCAACAGCCGTGTCCTGGACCTGATGGACAAGGGCGTGAGCGGCTGCCAGAACGTGCGCATGCTCCGCGACGCGGCGGAGACCGGCCTGTCGGTGTCCTGGAACTACCTGCACGGCTTCCCCGGCGAGAGCGCCGAGGACTACGAGCCCGTGATCCGCCAGCTCCCCGCCCTGGAGCACCTCAACCCGCCCGTCGACCTGTCGGCCCGCATCGCCATCGAGCGCTTCAGCCCCTACTTCAACCGTCCCGAACTGGGCTTCACCGGGCTGCGCCCCGAGGAGCACTACCTGTTCACCTACGACCTGCCCGAGGCCGAACTCCACGACCTGGCCTATGTGTTCCAGGCCCCCGAACGCGGCATCGCCGAGGAGACGGTGACCCGCCTCAACGACGGCATCGCGGCCTGGAAGAAGCACCACACCGACGCCCGCCTCACCCACACCGACCTCGGCGACAGGATCGTCCTGGTCAGCAGGCGGCGCTCCTTCGAGTGGCGGACGCTGGAACTGACCGGGCCGCTGCAGACGGCGGTCTTCCGGCTGCTGGACCAGCCGCACACCGCCGCCGCGCTGCGCCGCAAGGCCGCCGCGAGCACGCCCGGCACGACACCGGCACCCGAACTCGACGAGATCGAGGCCCTGTTGGAGCGGTGGGTCGCCCTCGGCCTGGTGTTCACCGACGCCGGCCAGTACGTGCACATCGCGCCGGCCGCCGTGAACCAGGACCTGCTGCGCCTGGACCACATGCGCCACGCGCACGCCCGCCCCGAGTCCGGCCCGGCCACGGCCGGTTCCTTCCCCGGCGCCCCCGCCGAGCCGGCGCCCGCCCTGCCCTGACCACCGCCGTCCCCGGAAGGACCGCGCATGAACACCACCGCACCGAAGCTCGCACCGGACCTCGCTCTGCGCGCCTGGCGCGACCATGACCCCGAGGCCCGCCGGCTGCCGGGAATGTCCCTGGGCACCCTCTCCGTGACACCCGGGGCCGGCGACGTCGCCGGACTGTGGGCCATGGGGGTGCGCCACACCGAACTGGACGCACCCGTCGACCTGGGCGCCGCCGGGACCGCCGCGCACCGGGCCGCGCTCGACCGGCTGCGCCTGGTGCGCGACCTGACCGCGCACGCCGTCTGGGTCGACTGGGACCTCCGGCTGCCGCCGGAGCGGGCCGCGCACCAGTGGAAGGTGCTCTCCCACCTGCACCCGCCGCGCACCCTCACCGGCCCCGAGGACGCCGAGGGTGCCCTGCACGCCTGGCGGACGCGCCACTACCTGTGCAAGCTCGTGTGGCGCCAAGGGCCGGGCTTCGTGCAGATCCGCGACCGCCGCTGGGGCGATCTGCGCCGCTTCACCGCCGACGAACCCCGCTACCGCGACGCCGTGGCCCGCCTCGACACCGGCGCCCACCACACCGACGTACCCGCCGACGTACTGCGGGAGTTCACCGACGAGCACCTCGTGCTGCGCCTGGGGGATCTGGCCTGGTGGCTGCCCTACCGGGTCTCCCGCTGGCTCCAGGAGGCCATGGCCGTGTGAACGCCGGGCATCCCCGCGCGAGCGCGGCGCCGCGGATGCCCGGCCCTCACTTCGGCAGCCCCCGCTTCCGCCGGTTGACCGCGCTCATGACGGTGGCGGCGCCCACCACCCACGCCACGCTGACGGCGAGGACGAACGCCCAGAAGCCGAAGCCGCCGTCCTGCTTGTCGCTCACCGACCACAGCAGGAGGGCGGCGGGTCCCACGGCGATCAGCGGTCCCACCAGCCACCAGACGAGGTAGGTGCGCGCTATCTCGCGTCCTGCGAGGGGAGTTTCCTCGTGCACGGTGTAACGGGTGATGGTCCGGCCGCCGTTGCCGCTGGGGACGTAGACGCTCGCGCCCACCGTGAGGCGGTGCCGGCGAAGCGGGACGACCGGCAGGTCGAACAGCACGAACCACTCCGTGGCGTGGTGACTGCCGTCGCGGTTGCGGTCGCCGAATCCCAGGTACTTGGTCCCGATTCCGTTCCAGGTCGACATGTGCCCAGCCCCCCGCCTTCTCCACACCCTGCTTCATGATCTTCACAGATCGGGCACCGCGCGGCATCCGTGAAATCACGTGTGCGGGTACGTAGTCGGGGCTCGGTCCGGCTGCTCGCTAGGCCATGCGCTGCGATGCGGCCGCGTCGGGGTGCAGGTCGTCCAGAGTGAGCGGCCGGGCCGGGGCGTCGGGGAGCACGACCCGGTGGGTGGTGCGCAACCCGGTGTCGACGTGCAGGAGTTCGCCGGGTTCCATGAGGCGCCAGTCCGGGTTGTCGTCCATCCGCTCACTGGCGACCACCACCGAGGGGAGGCCCGCCAGGTGGGCGGAGTGGACGCGCAGGTGCCCGTGGCTGCCGCTGTGGTCGAGGTGCCGGTCGCCGTGGTGTCCGCCGGCCGGCCGCGACAGGACGTACAGCTCGTGGGTGGCGGGGTAGCGCAGGGCCCACAGTTCACCGGGTGTGGTGAGGACGATGTTGAGGGCGTAGAGGGGCAGGTTCCGCGCGGTCCAGCGGGCCGCGCTCTCGATGCCGGCCGTCACGTCGCCGCCGTTGCGCCGGATCTCCCGGGTGACCAGGGCGAAGAACCGCTCGGAGTCGGTGTCGCCCTGTACCAGGGAGAGGTCGGGGCCGAGGTGGGCCTCGAGCCGGGCGAGGTCCTCGATCACGCCGTTGTGGGCGAGAAGACGGCCGTCCTGCTCGAAGGGGTGGGTGTTGCGGCTCGACAGTCCTCCGGTGGAGGCGTAGCGGATGTGCGCGAGGAAGGTCTCCGACTCCACCTCCCGGGCCGTCTCGGCGAACGCCCGGTCCTCGTAGGCGGCGATCGGCGCCTTGTGCACCCGGGCCGTGCCGTCCTCGCCGAAGTAGCCGATACCGGTGCCGTCCGGGTTGCGGTGGCTCTGCCGGCTGAGGCTGTCGGGGGCGTCCAGCAGCCAGATGGTGGCACGGGTGCGCCGGGGGGCGCTGCTCAGGCCGAACAGGCGGCACATGTTTTCCTCCGGGAGCTTCGCGGGGTACGGCGCTGTCTCCGGGCCGGGACACCGGTCAGGGTACGAGGTGCGGGCCCCGCCCGCGGGGCGTGGGAGCGCGCGGCGCGCCTACGGTGCCGCGTGCGCCGTAGCCGGGGCGGGTGTGCGGCCAAAGCGTCCGGCGGCCGCCCTCAGCAGGAAGGACCGCCCCTGGTCGGGCACGGTCCACAGCCGCTGGCCGCGCACGCCCCATCGTTCCAGGAGGGCGTTGGCCGCGAGGAAGCCGGAGGTGGCGGCGCGTTCCATGAGGGCCACGGGCAGGCCGGTGCGGACCAGGTCGCCGGCGACGACGACCCGGGGGTCGGAGGTGCGGACGGTGGGGCGGTGGGCGTATCCGCCGACGGCGAAGAGGGGGCAGTCCGCCCGCCACTCGTGGTGCGCGGACACGATCCGGGCGGTGCGGGTCTCCGGATAGACCTGGTGCAGGTGCGCCAGCAGACGCTTCTCCTCGACGTCGTGGGCCGCGTCGCCGGTCAGCGCGTAGGCGTGCAGTTCGACGACCTCGCCACCGGTGCGGGCGGCCCAGCGGCCCGCCTCGCCCTCCCAGCGGGAGACCACGCTGACGTTGTCCAGGGAGCCGTAGCCGCTGGTGCCGAGGAAGCCGGGGCGGTGCGCGGCGACCGGGCGGTCCAGCCACAGGCGGGAGACCAGGAACGGCGGCGCGGTCTCCAGCCGGGCGACCTGCGCGCGCCACGCGCCGTCGCACAGGCGTGGGGAGGCCTCCGCCAGGGCGCGCAGTCCGCCGGTGTCCAGGGCGAGCACGGCCGCGTCGTGGCGCCGGGCGCCGTCGCCCGTCACGACGCGGCAGCCGCCGGACGGATCGGGGTGCACCGCCTCGACGGGGGTGGCCGTGCGCAGTTCGGCCCGAAGGGCCGTCAGGTACCGGGCCAGGGGGTCCCACAGCGCCTGCGGGCAGGGCTCGTCCGGGACGTCGAACAGCAGGCCTTCGCTGGAGCCGAGGAAGTAGATGTGGAACATCAGCGCCATCTCGGCCGCCGACAGCCGGCGCGGGTCGGCGAAGAAGCTGCGGGAGAACACCTCGAAGGCCAGATGGCGGGCGGCGGCGGGAAAGCCGATGGCCGCGAGGAAGTCGTGGGCGCTGACGTGGTCCAGTCGCGCGTGCACGTCCCGCGTGGTCACGTCGAGCAGGGGCAGCGCCGCCGCGGGGTTCAACCCCCACAGGTCCCTGAGCCGGAAGGTGGGGCTCAGTGCGGCGAAGGCTAGGGCGCTCCACGGGGGTGTGCGCGGCACGTGCCGGAAGCTGTCGCACAGGCCGCTGCTGTGCCGCAGGGGGTAGTCGGGCAGGGGGGTGAGCCGTTCCAGGCCGGGGTCGGTGCGGCGCAGCAGGCCACGCAGGTTGTAGTACTGGCGGAAGAAGGCGTGGAAGCCGCGGCTCATGGTGGCGGGCGTGCCGTCGGCGAGGGTGACGGGCCGGCCGGCGACCCGGCCGCCCAGGTGCGGCTCGCGCTCGTAGAGCGTCACCCGCACGCCCCGCTCGGCCAGTGCGGTGGCGGCCGAGAGCCCGGCGATGCCGCCGCCGATCACCGCGGCCGTGGGCGGTTCGCCCTCGATGCGGGGGCGGCCGGGCAGGGGGTGGATCACGCGGGCGCGCCGGTCGCGTCCGTGCCTGCGGGCGTCGCGTGGGCGGGCGTCTCGTGGGCGGTTCATCGCTCGCCTCCGGGCTCGTACGGGGGACGGCGGGCGAGGAAGGTGTGGGTGATGCCGGTCTGCCAGCCGGGCAGGGGCAGGACGCGGACCCGGTCGAATCCGGCGCGGCGCAGCCGCTCGGCGAAGACCGGCGCGGTGTCGAACGCGGTGACGCTGCACCGCAGATGGCGGTAGAGGTCCCGGTCGCCGGTGAGCGTGCCCAGCGGCAGCACGACGCCCTTGCACACGGCGCTCCACACCGCGCGGTCGCGGCGGCGGCCGCCGAGGCAGTATTCGTGCACCGCGAGCCGCCCTCCCGGTACGAGCAGCCGGTGCACCGCGCGCAGCACGGTGTCGGGGTCGGTGAGGTTGCGGAACAGGTAGGCGGCGAACACGGCGTCGTAGGGGCCGGCGGCCGCTTGCGGGAGGTCGTGCGCGGTGGTGAGGTCCTCGGCGGTGGCGCGGACGAACGACACGCCGGGCGGTCGGCGTTTGGCGCGGGCCCTTTCCAGCATGCCCTGCGAGGCGTCGACGCCGACGACGCGCGCCTTCGGCAGTACGGAGACGAGCGCGGCCGTGGAGGCGCCCGTCCCGCAGCCGAGGTCGAGCACCCGCAGGCCCGCGCCCCGGCCGGGGAGGCCGAGGCGGCGGGCGGAGCGGCGGAGGTGGGCGTGGTACCCGGGGTTGAGGGCGACCAGGCGGTCGTAGGCGCGGGCGCCGTGGTCGAAGGCGGCCGCGAGTTCCGCGTCGCGCAGCAGGGTCGTCATCGGCGAACTCCTGGGTGGGTCCGGGTGTGGGGGCGGCGGGGCAGCCAGGGCAGTTCGGCCGCCGTGCGCAGCATGGGGAGCACGGGGGTGCGCAGGCCGACGGCGAGGTCCTCGTGCAGCCGGGTGCGCCCGTCGAGGAAGCGCAGCAGACGCGCCGGCGGTACGCGGGTGAACAGGCGGTGGAAGAAGTCGGCGCCGTCGACCCGGCCGGTGGCCAGGGCGCGCAGCAGCACCGCGTCCATCGCGCGGGCCCGGACGGAGTGCGCGGGCGGTGGCACCGGTCGCCGGCCCGCGCGCAGGAGGCGGGCGATCGCGTCGGCCTGGCGCTGGACGGCGGCGAAGGTGTAGCCGGTGGCGGGCCGGGTCGCGCCGCCGGCGACGCCGATGCGGAACACCGAGGGGGCGCTCTGCCGGGCGAAGCGGGCGTCGGTCATGGGGATCACCCCGCACTCCGACCCCAGCACCCGCACCGGCCCGAGGCCGAGGACGCGCCGCGTGTAGTGGTCGAGGGCCGCGTCGTAGGCGTCCTGGCTCAGGGGCACGGGCCCGAACTCGGTGTACTCGACCAGGGCGGTGTGCCGGCTGGTCGGCAGGACGTACCCGAA
>NZ_BMVJ01000005.1:84073-87378 GCF_014650655.1 Streptomyces anandii JCM 4720 | reverse complement strand
GGAGAGTCCTCGGGCGGGCTGCGGGGTGCGGAAGTCCATCAGGTCGACGACGCCCGGGTCGAACGCGGGCCGCTCGGTGTGCAGGAACCAGCCCTTGAAGTGCTGGAGCAGGTGGGTGCGCGCGGGGGGCAGTGCGCGCGGGGGGCGGGAGTCGAAGACCCAGCGGGCGCGCACCTGGAGGCGCGCCCCGTCCGCGTCGGCGGCGCGCACCTGGGCGGTGCCGTCCGGGAGGGGGACGATGCCGTCGACGGTGGCCTCCGCCCGGCGCACGTTCGGACGGGCCGTCAGATCGCGGCCGACCAGCGCCTCGAAGTCGTCCGAGCGGATCATCTTGTAGCGCATCGGGCCGATGTGCCGCCGGACGCTCACGCCGTGCCGGTCGATCGTCCGCAGACAGGGCCAGGAGGCGCTCACGGCGGCGTCGTAGGCGCCGGTGCCCGCCTCCCAGAAGCACCAGGTGCGGCGGGGCGGCCGCAGGGGGCCGGGCGGCGGCTCGATCAGCAGGACGGAGGGCGCGGGGGTGCCGGCGGCCGTCAGGCGGTGCGCCAGTGACAGCCCGGCCGCCCCCGCGCCGACGATCACGACGTCCGCTGCGCTCATGGCCCTCCTGTCCGGCTCCGCCGCGGTGTCCGCGCTCCGCCCGGCGGCGGGCCGGGCGCCGGCGCGCGGTCCGCGCCGGACGGTTCCCGTCGAAGCATTCCGCACCCTCGCCCCGCGCGGACGCGCGCCGCGCTGGGGACGGGCGGACGCGTGGGGCGGTGCGCGGGGCGGGTGCCCCACGGTGGGGTGGCCGACACGTCCCTTCGGGTGAGGGGGCCGGTGGGCGGGGCCCGACGGTGGAAGGGGTGTCAGGACGCCGGACCGAAGCGGCCCGGCCCGGTCCGGCCCGGCGGGCGTTCCGCCGCCTCTCGGGACGGCGGGAATCGCGCTGCCCGCGGGACGGCGGGGACGCCGACGGCCCGCGGGACAGCCGGCATCCCCGCCGTCGCGCGGGGCACTCAGTCCGCCGGGCCCGGCGGGAAAGGGGTGGCGGTATGAGGACGGTGACCGGTCGGACCGATCACGTCGTGGTCGTGGGGGCGGGGCTCTCCGGCCTGTCGGCCACGCTGCACCTGCTGGGGTCGGGGCGGCGCGTGACGGTGGTCGAACGCGAGGACCGGCCCGGCGGGCGCGCCGGGCGGCTGGAGCGTGGCGGCTACCGGATGGACACCGGTCCCACGGTCCTGACCATGCCTCATCTGGCCGACGAGGCGTTCGCGGCGGTCGGTGAGCGCCTGGCCGACCGCGTCGAGCTGCTGCCCGTGCACCCGGCCTACCGCGCGTGCTTCGCCGACGGCAGCCTGCTGGACGTGCACTCGGACGCCGCCGCGATGGAGGCCGAGGTGGAGCGCTTCGCCGGGCCGGGCCAGGCGGCGGGCTACCGGCGGCTTCGGGCCTGGCTGACCGAGCTGTACGCGGTGCAGCACCGCCGGTTCATCGACGCCAACTTCGACTCGCCGCTCGGTCTGCTGACCCCCGACCTGGCCCGCCTGGCCGCGCTCGGCGGGTTCGGACGGCTCGACGCGCGCATCGGGCGGTTCCTGAGCGACGAGCGGCTGCGGCGGGTGTTCTCCTTCCAGGCCCTGTACGCGGGCGTGGCGCCGGCCCGGGCGCTGGCGGCGTACGCCGTCATCGCGTACATGGACACCGTGGCGGGCGTGTACTTCCCGCGCGGCGGCATGCACACCCTGCCCCGGGCCATGGCCGCCGCGGCCGCCGACGCGGGCGCCGAACTGCTGCTGGGCCACGAGGTCACACGCCTGGAGCGGTCCGGAAGCCGGGTCACGGCGGTGGTGACCGGGCACGAACGCATTCCGTGCGACGCCGTGGTCCTGACCCCCGACCTGCCGGCCGTGCACCGGCTGCTGGGCCGCGGGCCGCGCCGCCCGCTCCGGCTGCGGCACGCGCCCTCGGCCGTCGTCCTGCATCTCGGCACCGACCGGACGTGGCCGCAACTGGCCCACCACACCCTCTCGTTCGGCGCCGCCTGGAGCCGGACCTTCGACGAGCTGACCCGCGCGGGCACCCTCATGACCGATCCCTCCCTGCTCATCACCCGACCCACGGCGGGCGATCCGTCCCTCGCGCCCCGGGGCAGGCACCTGCACTACGTCCTCGCGCCCTGCCCCAACACCGACATCGGGCCGTCGGCCGCCGACTGGCACGACCTGGCGCCCCGTTACCGCGACGGCCTCCTCGCCGTCCTGGAGGCGCGCGGGCTGCACGGCGTCGCCGCGCACATCGAGCAGGAGTGCCTGGTGACACCCGCCGACTGGACCGCGCTGGGCCATGCGGCCGGCACCCCTTTCTCCGTGGCCCACACCTTCGCCCAGACCGGCCCGTTCCGGCCCCGCAACCTCGTGCGCGGCACGGACAACGCGGTCCTCGCGGGCTGCGGGACCACGCCCGGCGTCGGGGTGCCGACCGTGCTGATCTCGGGCAAGCTGGCCGCCGCCCGGATCACCGGCGGCCACCGGGAGCGGGGCGGGCCGCGCGGCGGCGCCCGCGCCCGGCAGGCCGAGGGCGCGGCCCGATGACCGCGCGCGAACTGGACGCCGCGGGCATCACCGACCCGCTGCTGCGCGCCGCGTACACCCACTGCCGGCGGCTCAACGCCCGGCACGGGCGCACCTACTTCCTGGCGACCCGCCTGCTGCCCGCCGACCGCAGGCCGGCCGTGCACGCCCTGTACGGGTTCGCGCGGTGGGCCGACGACATCGTGGACAGCCTGCACAGCGGAGCGGGCCCGGGCGAGCGCGCGGCCGCCCTCACCCGGCTCGACGAGCGACTGCGCCGCGCACTGGCCGGGCACGCCCGCGGTGACGGCGCACCCCAGGGGTGTGCCGAGGAGCGGCCGGGACACGGCGCACCCGTCGCGGGGGACGAGCCGGTGGTGCTCGCCGTGGCCGACACCGCCGCCCGTTACGCCATCGAGCCCGATCACTTCGGCGACTTCATGGCCTCGATGCGCAGCGACCTGACGGTGACCGGCTACGCCACCTACGACGACCTGCGCGCGTACATGCACGGCTCGGCCGCCGTCATCGGACTGCAGATGCTGCCGGTCCTCGGCACGGTGACCCCCCGAGCGCAGGCCGCGCCGCACGCGGCGGCCCTCGGGGTGGCGTTCCAGCTGACCAACTTCCTGCGGGACGTGGGGGAAGACCTGGACCGTGGGCGGGTGTACCTGCCCGCCGACCTGCTGTCCGCGCACGGCGTCGACCGTGACCTGCTGCGCTGGAGCCGTGCGACCGGGCGCGCCGATG
>NZ_BMVJ01000005.1:60591-84050 GCF_014650655.1 Streptomyces anandii JCM 4720 | reverse complement strand
CCCGTATCACGGCCGCCCTGCGGGCCGCCGAGGCGCTCACCCGCGCGGTCTACCGGCAGGCCCGTCCCGGTCTGGCGATGCTCGACCCGGTGGCCCGGCCCTGCATCCGTACCGCCTACGTCCTCTACCGGGGCATCCTCGACGCCATCGCCGACGACGGGTACGCGGTCGTGCACCGGCGTGCCGTGGTGCCGCGGCGGCGCCGCGCGGCCGTGGCCGCCGGAGGGCTCGCGCGGATCGCCGCCGCGCGTCTCGGTGCCCGGTACGGCAGGCGGCCGCTCCCGGCCGGGTACGGCACGCGGCGCGGCCCGGCCCCGGCTCCGGAGGCCGCCGCCGCGGTCGCCGGGCGGCGGCCGGGCGAGGCGTGGCCCGACACGAAGGAGGCCGGATGAACCACAATCCCGGTGCCGGGCCCGCCAGGGGCCGCCTGCCGCTGCGGGTGCGGCGCCGTCCGTACCCCTGGGAGCGGCAGCGGCCGATGTGGCGCGAGGCGCGGCCCTCCGTCATCGCGGCCGCCCTGAAACGGGCCACCGCCCGCCCGTCCGGCAACTGGTTCGCCGTGGGCGCCGTCGCCGACCTGAGTCCCGCGCGCCCGCTGTCCCGGACCGTCGCCGGCACGGAGGTGGTCCTCTGGCGGGACGCCGACGGGCGTCTGGTGGGCGGGCCCGGCGCCTGCCCGCACCTCGGGGCCCCGCTGGCCGGCAGCCCGGTGCGCTGCGGCACCCTGGTCTGCCACTGGCACGGCCTGTCTCTCGACGGCTCACCGTTCGCCGGGTGGGAGCCCTTTCCCGTGTACGACGACGGGGTGCTGGCGTGGGTGCGGCTGGACGCGGCCGGCGGCGAGCGGCCGACACCGGCGCCGGTGGTGACGGCGAGGCCGCCGCTGGTGACGTCGGTGGCCGGCGTGTGGCGGGGGGTCGGGATCTGTGAACCGCGGGACGTGGTCGCCAACCGCCTCGACCCGTGGCACGGGGCCTGGTTCCATCCGCACTCCTTCACCGACCTCACGATCGTCGAAACCCCCGGGGACACCGGGGAGGCCGGCGACCGGTTCGTCGTCGACGTCTCCTTCCGCCTCACCCGTCGTCTCGTCGTCCCCGTGCGCGCCGAGTTCACGGCGCCCGGACCCCGCACCGTCGTCATGCGCATCACCCACGGCGAGGGCGAGGGCTCCGTCGTCGAGACCCACGCCACCCCGCTGACACCGGACGAGCGCGGCAGGGCGCGCACGATGGTCCTCGAAGCGGTGCTGGCCACCTCCGGCCGCCGGGGTTTCGCCGTCGCCCGCCGCTGCGCTCCCCTCCTGCGGCCCCTGATGCGCGCCGCGGCGGGCCGGCTGTGGCGCGACGACCTCGCCTATGCCGAACGGCTCCGGCATCTGCGCGAGACCGGCCAGTCACCCAACTGAGCGTCGGCGCCAGGGGGTTGACGGGCCACCATGCACGCTGGTTCAGTGGCTCATCCACTCAGTCACTGAGCCGAACTCTTGGAGGGACCGTGGAGGCCTTGCCCCGCGAGACGATCGTGGACGTCCTGGAGAGCCGGCTGCGGGAGGACATCCTCGCGGGGCGCCATCCGGCGGGGAGCTATCTTCCGCCGGAGCGGCAGCTCGCGCAGGGGTACGGCGTCACCCGCACCACCCTCAAGCACGCCTTCGGCCGACTCGCGCAGGCCGGGCTGCTGGAGACCCGGCACGGCGTGGGCACCCGGGTGCGCGACTTCGCGCGCCTCGGCGGCGCGGACCTGCTGCCCATGCTGGTGCGTCACGACGCCCGGTGGGTCCGTGAGGTCTTCGAAGTGCGGCGCAGCATCGGTGCGTTGATCGCGGAGCGTGCGGCGGTCCGGGGCACCGTCCGACAACGTGCCGAACTCACGGCCCTCTTGGGGGCCGTACGGGAGGCGGCCTCACCGGATGCCGTGCAGCTGGCCGATGTCGAGGTGCACCGCGCGCTGGCCCGCGCCACCGGCAACCGCGTCTACGTCCTGCTCACCAACACCCTCTTCAACGCCTACCTCCCGGTGCGGGCCGCGTTGCGCGGCCCCTTCACCGACGCGGAGGCCGCCCACCGGCGGCTCGCCCCCGTGGTGGAGGCGGTGGGCGCGGGCGACTGCGAGGGGGCGAAGGCGGCGGCGGACGCCTACCTGCGGGACACCGAGCGGATCATGCTGGAGGGCCTGTCGTGAGGGGCACCTCGTTCACGGAGACGCTGTACGGCACGCTCCGTCTCGGCGCCGACGGCCGCGACCGCCGTGTACGCCTCGATCTGCGGGCCGAGGCCGACGAGGTGCTGCGGCCGCACCGCACCACCACGGCCCGGCTGAGCGGCCGGCTGCGCATCGCCGGGTCGGGTGAATCCCCGGATGTCTCGGGCGAGTTGGAGATATCACCGATCGCCCGCCGCCGTATCCGCTATCGCCTCTCCTTCCGGCTGGGCGGCCGGAGTCTCGCCCTGGACGGCTGGAAGTCGGTGACGTGGCGGCATCCGGTCACGTCGATGACGGTCCTGCCGTTCACCCTGTACGAGGAGGGAGCGGGCGTGGGCGCGGGCACCCTCTGCTTCCCGCTCACCACCGGGCTCCTTCCCTTCCTGCTGGGCTTCCGCTTCCCCCGGCGCGAGGATCCCGCCCGGTACGCCGCACCCCGCTGGGACGGCAGCCCCGGCCGTACGGAGGTCTGGTACACCACCCTGACCGACCCGGCCACCGGCACCGGCGTATGGCTGCACCACGAACTCACCGCGCCCGCCGACGGATCGGCGCCCGTGGCCCACGGCTGGGTCGCCACCTTCCCCCGGGAGGGAAAGGTGCGCCACGCCCGCTTCGGTCCCGCGCCCTGGCCCGTACCCGGCCCCGCGGACGGATTCCGCGCCGCCGGCGTCACCTCGACACCCGGGCAACTGAACGGTGCTGCGGGAGACTTCCACTGGGACCTCACCGAGGAAGCCCTGGACGCCCCCCTGTTCACCTTCCCCCGCTGGTCGTGGTGGCGTCCCTTGCTTCCCGCGGCGCACCTGCTCCCGGCGGCCCGCGCCGCCTACCACGGCGCCCTGCACGACGGGGAGCGCACCCTCACCCTGCGGGCGGCGCCCGGGGCCTCGGCGCGCATCCACGGGCACGGCAACGCGCGCCGCTGGGCCTGGCTCCACGCCGACCTGGGCGCGGGGGACGTCCTGGAGATCGTCGCCGCGACCGCGAACCGCCCGGGTCTGCGCAGGTTGCCGCCGCTGGTCTTCCTGCGCCTGCGCCACCGCGGGCGCACCTGGCCGAGGCGGCCCGAGCGCTCGGCCGCCGGGCTGCTGGGGGTCGGCCGGTTCTCCGCCCGGATCGACGGACCGGAGTGGACGGCGACCGGCCGCACGGCGCTGCGGCGGATCCGCGTCGAGGTGAGCCGGCCCGCCGACCGCACCCTCGCCCTGGAGTACCGCGACCCGGACGGCTCCCGGGCGGTGTGCCGCAACAGCGAGGGCGCGGACGCGCGGATCCTGCTGGAACGCTGGTGGGGCCGCTGGCGCACGGAGGCCGCGTGGACGCTGCACGGCACGGCGCACACGGAGGTGGGCGACCGGTGAGGACGAGGGCGCCGGGCCGGGCGGCGACGGCGAGCGAGGGTTTCGTCGCCGCCCTGCTCGGTGACGGCGGAGACATCCCGTGGGCCGCCCGCGTGCCGGCCCGCTTCGAGGCGACCCTGGCCGCGCTGCCGGCGCCGGTGCGGGCCGCCGTACGCGGAGGCGTCGCGGCCGTCGACGCGTACGCGAGGGTGCGCACCGGCCGTCCCCTCGCCGCGCTGAACGCGGGCGAGCGGGAGTCGGTCGTGGCCGAGCTCGGCCGGCGTCCGGGCCTCGTGCCCCTGCTCGACCTGCTGAAGGTGCCCGTGCTGCTCGCCGCGGCCACCGAGCGCGCCGCGCCGGCCCCGGCCCCCGAGCCGCCGAAGGACCCGCCGCTGACCTGTGTGCCCGCCGCCCACTGGCCCGCGCGTTCCCGCGCCGACGCCGTCGTGGTGGGATCGGGCGCGGGCGGGGCCGTCGCGGCCCGGGTCCTCGCCCGCGCCGGACTCGACGTGGTGGTCGTCGAGGAGGGCGAGCACCATCCCACCTCGTCCTTCGCCGGGCGCGCCCCGCTGGAGCGGTTCACCGACCTGTACCGCGACGGCGGCGCCTCGGCGGCGTTCGGCAATCCGCCGCTGCTGCTGCCCGTCGGGCGGGCGGTCGGCGGCACCACCGTCGTCAACTCCGGCACCTGCTACCGCACTCCGCCGCACGTCCAGGCCCGCTGGAGCGGCCGTTTCGGCTTCGCTCCGGCCGACGAGCTCGGCGTACGCCTGGATGAGGCCGAGGCGCTGCTGCGCGTGGCCGTGCAGCCGCTGGACGTCCTGGGCGCCAACGGGCGGCTCGCGCTGGCCGGGGCGGCACGGCTGGGCTGGCGCGCCGGGCCGCTGCGGCGCAACGCGCCGGGCTGCGCGGGCTCCTGCCAGTGCGTGGTCGGCTGTCCCACCGGCGCCAAGCAGAGCGTCCAGTTGTCGGTGCTGCCCGACGCGTGCGCGGCGGGCGCCCGGATCGTCACCGGTGCCCGGGTCCGGCGGATCCTGGCCGACCGGGACCGCCCCGGGCTTCCGCGCGCGGCCGGAGTACGGGTGGAACGGCCCGGCGGCGGCGCGTTCGAGATCCTCAGTGGGCTGGTCGTCGTCGCGGCGGGAGCGCTGCACACCCCGGGGCTGCTGCGCCGCTCCGGTCTCGGCGGGCATCCGCGGCTCGGCTCGAACCTCAGCGTGCACCCGGCCACCAGCGTCGCGGGCCGTTTCGAGGAACCCGTCAGATCCTCGTCGGGTGTGCTGCAGAGCGTGGGCATCGAGGAGTTGCACGACCGGGGCATCCTGCTGGAGGCGACCGCCAGTCCGCCCGGCATGAGCAGCTTCGTGCTGCCCGGGCTCGGCCGCGCGCTGCGCCGCGAGCTGGAGGACGCCGACCGTCTGGCGGTCCTGGGCGCCATGATCGCCGACCGTCCCTCGGGGCGCGTCACCGGCCGCGACCGCGCCCTGGTCCGCTACGCCCTGCATCCGCGCGACGGGCGGCGGCTGCTCACGGCCGTACGGGCCATGGGGCAGGTGCTGTTCGCGGCGGGCGCGCAGGAGGTCCTGACCGGCATCCCACGGGCACCCCGGGCCCGTGATCAACGCGAACTCGACGAGCTGCTCGCCAAAGTGACGTGGCGTCAGCTGCACCTGTCGGCGTTCCACCCCACGGGCACGGCGGCCGGGGGCGCCGATCCCGAGTGGGCGCCGGTGGACGGCGCGGGCCGGCTGCGGGGCGTCCACGGTGTGCTGGTGGCCGACGGGTCGGTGCTGCCGTCCTGTCCCGAGGTCAACCCCCAGCTCAGCATCATGGCGGTCGCCTCCGCCGTCGCGCACGCCCATCCGACGTAGGAACCGGGCGGTTGGGGCCGCTCGGCGCTGTGAGCTGCCTCACCCACGTCTGGGGGCCCGTGCGTTCGAATCCCCTGGCCGGGGGCTCGCGGGGGCTCCCGGCGCCGACGGGCTGGCCGGATCCGACAGTAATCTGTCATTGCAGCCAGTGGGACTCCCGATACAGGCTGTGACCGTGTTGGAGCGACGTGTTGTTGTGGTGGTGTACGCGGGGGCGCTGGCCCTGGACATCACCGGTCCCATCGAGGTGTTCGACACCGCCAACCGGCTGCTCGGTCCGTCGGGCGTCCCCTACCGGGTCGACTTCGTGTCGGCCGACGCGCCTTTGGTGCGCACGAGTTCGGGCGTCATCGTGGAGGCCTCGCCGCTGGAGGCGGGTCAGGGTCCCATCGACACGCTCCTGGTGCCCGGCGGCTGGAGTCTGCGCAGCGCGCTGGAGAACCGGGAGCTGGTCTCGTGGATCGGCCGGGCCGCCGCCCGCTCGCGCCGGGTGGCCTCGGTGTGCGGCGGGTCCTTCCTGCTGGCGGAGGCCGGCCTGCTCGACGGCAGACGCGCGACCACGCACTGGGCGTACTGCGAGGCGATGGCGGGCCGCTATCCCGGGGTCACGGTGGACGCCGACCCGATCTTCGTGTGGGACGGCCCGTATGTGACGTCCGCGGGTGTGTCGACCGGGATCGACATGGCGCTGGCCCTGGTGGAGGCAGACCACGGCGCCGAACTCGCGCTGAGCACGGCCCGCTTCCTGGTGCTGTTCCTCAAACGGCACGGCGGCCAGGCCCAGTTCAGCGCCGTTCTCGACGCTCAGCTCGCCGACCATCCGCCGGTCAGGGCCGCCCAGGAGTGGGTGCTGGACAATCTGCACCGCCCGCTGCCCGTGGCCGAACTCGCCGAACGGGCCAGCATGAGCGTGCGCAACTTCGCCCGGGTGTTCCGCCGCGAGGTGGGCACCACCCCGGGCCAGTACGTCGAGCGCAGCCGTATCGCACGCGCCCGCGAACTGCTGGAGACCACCGATCTGCCGATCGGCCAGATAGCGCGCCGCTGCGGGTTCGCCGCCCCCGAGACCTTCTTCCGCTCCTTCGGGCGGTCCCTGGGCCTGACGCCCAAGGAGTACCGGCACCGCTTCCAGATGCTCTCGCCGGCCGGTCTCGTCGACCGGCACCACGAGACGGAAAGGACCCCTTTATGACGAGCCCCTCGGACGGATCCGCAGTGGGCACCGTGCGCCTCGTCGACCACCTGGCCGCCGAACTGGCCGGGGCCGGCGTCACCCATGTGTTCGGGGTGGGCGGCGCGAACATCGAGGATCTCTACGACGCCCTGCACCGCGGCCGCGCGGTGCGCGGTGTGGTCGCCAAGCACGAGTTCTCCGCGGTCACCATGGCCGACGGCTACGCCCGCACCACCCGCCGCACGGGTGTGGTGGCCGCGACCTCGGGCGGCGGCGCGATGAACCTCGTGCCGGGACTGGCCGAGGCGTACGCCTCGCAGGTGCCGCTGCTGGCCCTGGTGGGCCAGCCGCCCACCGGTCAGGAGGGCCGGGGGGCGTTCCAGGACTCCAGTGGCAGGGCGGGCTCGCTGGACGCGCGGGAGGTGTTCGCGCCCGTCTCGCGGTTCTGCGCCCGGGTGGAGGACGCGGAGGCGCTGCCCGGTCTGCTGCACCGGGCGCTGGCGGCGGCTCGCACGCATCCGCGGGGACCGGCGGTGCTGCTGCTGCCGAAGGACGTGCAGCAGGCGCGATTACGGGTCCCGCGCCGTCCTCCCGGCGGAGCCGTGCCACCGGTGGCGGATCCCCCGCTCGACGGCGCCGCGCTGTCCGCCGTGCTGGACGTCCTGCGCCGGGGGGCCGGGCGCGTGCTGGTGATCGCCGGTGCGGAGGTCGCCGCGTCGGACGCGCGCGCCGAACTGGCCGAACTGGCAGGGAGGCTGGGCGCCTGGGTGGCCGTGACCCCGGACGCCAAGGACGTGTTCGACAACCGCGATCCCCGGTTCGCGGGCGTGGCCGGGGTGATGGGCCACGCCAACGTCGAGGACTGCCTGCGGCGGGCCGAGGTGTGCCTGCTCGCCGGCACCCGGCTGCCGACGCTGGCCCGGGGCGGTCTCGACGAGGCACTGGCCGGCACGGACGTCGTCTGCCTCGGGCCCGAGGCGCCGTTCGTCGCGGGCACCACGCTGCTGGGCGGCCTCAAGGAGACCCTGCGCGCGGTCACCGGCCGCCTCCCGGCCCGCCCGCGCCCCTGCCCGCCGCACACCGGCCCGCTCCCCACTCCCCCACCCGGCCCCGCGCACCGGGTCCGGGTCCGGGCACCTACGATCCCGTACGCCGACGCGGTCGCCGCCGTCGAGGCGGCCCTCCCCGAGGACGCGCACGTCTTCGTGGACGCCGGCAACGCGGGCGCCAGCGCGATCCACCTCCTGCCCGCACCCCGCCACGGGCGTTTCGTGGTGGCGGTCGGCATGGGCGGCATGGGCTACACCTTCGGCGCCGGCATCGGCGCGGCCCTCGCCACTGGCCGGCGCACCTACGTCCTCGCCGGCGACGGCTCCTTCTTCATGCACGGGATGGAAGTGCACACCGCCGTGGAGCACTCCGCGCCCGTGACGTTCGTCGTCTTCAACAACAACGCCCACGCCATGTGCTCCCTGCGCGAGGAGTTCTTCCAGGGCGCCGGGCGCGGCGACGACCTGTTCGCCCGCACCGACCTCGCCGCCGGGGTGGCCGCCGCGTTCCCCTCCCTGCGCGTCACGGGCGCCGGTGACGCGGCGGAGCTGCGCGAGGCGCTGCTGCGCGGCGACGCGGGCGGCGGTCCGGCGTTCGTCGCGCTGGACTGCGACCCGTACGAGACACCCCCGTTCCTTCCCTTCCGTCCCTTCGCGACCCGTCCGTCCGAGAGCAAGGAGAGTTCGTATGAGCGAGCAGCCGTCGTCCGCGCTGGCTGACATCCCCGGTCTGCTGCGGATCGAGGATCCCGGCAGGGAGGCGCTGACCGCCCACTGCGTGGAGCTGACCCACGCCGTCTACCCGCACGACCAGGTCTACGGGCGGTACTGCACGATCCACGAGCACATCGACTGCCCGCCGGAGGAGGTCTACGACTACCTGCGCCAGGGACACCACCTGGAGGAGTGGACGTGCAGTCTGCGGGACTTCGCGCCGTCCGGCACCCCCGGGCTGTGGGTGGGCCGCGACCGGCTCGAGGACGACACCGAGATCTACTGCCGGGTGAGCGCCAACCCCGAGGCCATGACCGTGGACTACCACTGCTCCTGGGACCAGGGCGAGAAGCTGTGGATGATCTACCTGATGCGGGTCGTGCCCGCGTCCCTCGTCCTCGACCGGCCGGGCTCCGTCGTCACCTGGACCAACTGCCGTCACCCGTACTACGACGACAACCCGCACCCCGGCCTCTCGCCGCGCCCCGACCGGCCCTGGGTCGGCGACTACTGGGACCTCTTCTACGCCGGGCACACCGTGGAGATGAACAACCTCAAGGCGATCCTGGAACACCGGCACCGCAACGGTCTGCCCATCGGCGTCCCGCCGGCGCGGGCGGTGACGCGGTGACGACGGTCAGCCTCACCGACGTGGCGAGCTACCTTCCCGGCGAGCCCGTCCCCGCCGAGTTCTACACCGACTACCCCGGGGCCGAGGACAAGCTGCGCGACAGCCCCATGTTCAAGGTGCCGCCCGCACGCCACCACGTGGCGCCGGACGAGACCAACGCGGACATGATCGAACGGGCCGTGCAGCCGCTCGTCGAGCGGCACGGCCGGGACGCCGTCCGCAACGTCGACGTGCTGCTGGTGCACAGCCAGCTGCCGGACCTGCCGTTCGTGGGCGCGGGCACCGAGGTGGCCCGCCGGCTCGGCGCCAACCCGGAGTGGCTGGTCGACGTGGCCAACGCCGGCTGCGCCTCCTTCGTGTACATGTTGAAGCTGGCGCGGCAGATCCTCACCACCACCGACGCGCGGACCGCGCTGATCTGCAACGCGCAGAGCGCGGCGGGCCAGTGGTTCACCCAGTCCGAGGTGCGCCGGCTCGCCCAGGCCGCGATACCCGGCGACGGCTGCGGTGTGGGGTACGTGACCACCTCGGCGAAGTCACCGGTCCTGGACGTGGAGACCCGGCACCTCGGCCAGTACGCCGGGGACATGACCGTGGCGGTCGACGACGGCCGCAAGTACTGGGAGCCGGGCACCTCCCAGCTGCGCATCGGCTTCACCGACGCCAGTGTCGCCAAGGTGCTCGCCCGCGGGAACCGGCTGGTCCCGGAGGTGGTCTCGACGGTGTGCGAACGACTCGGCGTGCCGGCCGGCGACATCGGCGCGCTCGTCACCAACCAGCCCAACCGGACGTTCCTGCGCAACTGGCGCGAGGCCCTCCAGCTGCCCGCCGAGCGCCACCCGGACACCTTCGACCGGTGCGGGAACCTGTTCGGCGCGGCCATCCCGGTCACCCTGGACCACGCGGTCCGCTCGGGGCACGTCGCGGACGGGGACCTGGTGATGCTGGCCGGGTTCGCGCACGCGGGCGACTTCGCCGGCGCGGCCGCCGTCCGCTGGCACGGCGGGCGGGGATGAGCGATGGAGACACCGCAGGTGGAGACGCCCGTACTGCACCGGCTGGCGCTGAACGAGAGCCCGTACCCGCCGCTGCCGTCGGTGCGCAGGGCGATGCGGCGCGCCGCCGACCGGGCCCACCGCTACCCGCAGTTCTACCCGGACGACCTCACCGAGGCGGTGGCCGAATGGTGCGGGGTGGGCCCTGACCAGGTCGCGGTGGGCAGCGGGTCGGTGGGCGTGGCCCTGCAGTTGCTGCGGGCGGTCGCCGGGCCGGGCGACACGGTGGTCCACGCCTGGCGCACCTTCGACGCCTATCCTCTGCTGGCCGGCATGACCGGCGCCCGCTCCGTACCCGTGCCCCTGACGGCGGACGGGCACCAGGACCTCGACGGCCTGATCACGGCGATCGACCGTCGCACGCGCGCGGTGGTGCTGTGCAGTCCGCACAACCCCACCGGGAGCCTCGTCCCGGCGGGCGCGCTGCCGGCGTTCCTGAGCCGGGTCCCCCGGCACGTCACCGTGGTGCTCGACGAGGCGTACGTCGAGTTCGTGCGCGGCGCGCGACTGCCGGACGTGAGCGCCCTGCTGGCCGCCCACCCCAACCTGCTGGTGCTGCGGACCTTCTCCAAGGCGTACGGCCTGGCCGCCCTGCGCGTCGGCTACGGGCTCGGCTCCGCGGAACTGGTGGCGCGCGTCCGCGAGCAGCAACTGCCCTTCGGGATCAACGCGGTGGCGACGGCGGCGGTCCTGGCATCGCTGCGGGCCGGTGAGGAACTGCGGGCCCGCGTGGACAGGATCGTCGCCGAGCGCGAGCGGCTGCGGGACGAACTCACCGGCCTGGGCTGGCGGGTGGGCGCGGGCCACGCCAACTCCGTATGGCTGGCGGCGCCCGATCCCGTCGACCGGGGCGCCGACGCGCTCGCCGCCGCCGGGGTGGAGGCGCGGCACTACCCCGGCGAGGGCGTACGGCTGACCGTGGGCGGCCGGGCGGCCGGCGATGCCGTCCTCGCCGCCCTGTCACCCGTGGACACGCGTCACCGCATGGCCACGGGCACGCGTCAACCGGTGTGACCGAGGTCGAGGTCCACCCGGTGCGCTGCTCCGTCGGCGAGGGTCACGTCGGTCGTGACCGGCGGATGGCCCGCGGCGACGACCGTGTAGGCGCCAGGTGCCAGGTCCCGGACGGTGTAGGTGCCGTCCGGGCCGGTCCTGGCACGGGCGACCACGTCGCCCCGGTCGTCCAGCAGCGTGACGTGGACGTCGGGGAGGGGGCGGCCGGTGCGCTCGTGACGCACGGTGCCGCGCACCGCGCCGTCCGCGGCCGGGCCCGTGCCGTTCGCACCCGCCAGGGTGATGTCCGGCAGGACCGGTTCGAGGCCCGCGGTGAACCGCACGGCATGGGGTGCGTGCCCCTCGGCCGCCACGACCAGGGTGTACGTCCCGGGTCCCGGCCCCGACTCGCGAGCCGTGACCGGACCGGGACCGGGCGCGGGACCGGGCGCGGGACCGGTGAGCGTGTAGCCGCCGTTCTCGTCCGACCGGGCGAGGGCGCGCTGGTGGCCGTGACCGTCGACGAGGGTGAGGACCGCGTGCGCGACCGGCCGCCCGGCCCCGTCGACCACCCGGCCGCGCACCCCCGGCGGGGGCGATGCGTGGGCAGTCGCGGTGCCGGTTGCGGGGTGCGCCGTGGAAGACGGTGCGGGAGACGTGCCCGGAGACGATCCGGGTGACGCCGTCGCGGCGAGCACCCCGGTGCGGCCGCGGACCAGTGAGGCCGCGGCGGCGGCCAGGGACATCGCGATGGCCAGGGAGAACACCACGACGAGCCCGTGGTGGAACGGCTGCGAGATCAGATGCGGGAAGAACTCCCGGCCGGTCAGATGCGCGGCGGCGCCCGGGGAGAGGTGGGTGAGGATGGTGGGGCCGAGCAGGTGCTGGATCGGGTTGTAGCCGAGGAAGGCGGCGAACAGGACGCCGACGGGCGGCAGCCCGGCGACGGTGTGGGCGGCGTCCGCCGGCACGCCCTGGGCGGTCAGCCCGGAGCTGAGCGTGTGCGGAAGGCTGCCGGAGAGCCCGGCCACCATGAGCGAGAAGAACACGCCCATGGACAGGACCATGCCGGCGTTCTGGAACGTGGCCCGCATGCCGGAGGCCGCGCCCCGGGCGTCGGCGGGCACACTGGACATGATGATCGAGGTGTTCGGCGCCGCGAACAGGCCACCGCCCAGGCCGTTGAGGAAGATCAGGGCGGCGAACGTCCAGTAGTCGAAGTCGCTGGACAGCACGAGCAGTCCGGCGAAGGAGGCGGCCATCACGGCGAATCCGGAGGCGGCGAACAGCCGCGCCCCGAACTTGTCGGACAGCGCCCCGGATATGGGCCCGGCGAGCAGGAACCCGGTGGTCAGCGGGAGCATGTAGATGCCGGCCCACAGCGGGGTGTCGGCGTAGTCGTAGCCGTGCAGCGGGAGCCAGATGCCCTGCAGCCAGATGATCAGCATGAACTGCAGCCCGCCGCGCGCCACCGCGCCCAGCAGGGTGGCCGCGTTGCCCCCGGCGAAGGCGGCGTTGCGGAACAGCCGCAGCGGGAACATCGGTTCGGGGACCTTCATCTCCACCACGCAGAATGCCGCCAGCAGCGCCACGCCGCCGGCGACTCCGGCGATCACCCACGGGTTGGTCCAGCCCATGGTGTGGCCGCCGTAGGGCTGGATGCCGTAGGTGATGGCGGCGAGCAGCGCGGTCAGCCCCGCGGCGAAGGTGACGTTGCCCCACCAGTCCATCCGGCCCGGCCTGCACACCCCCGTCTCGTGCAGCGACTTGTAGGCCCACACGGTGCCGACCAGGCCGATGGGCACGTTGACCCAGAAGACGGAGCGCCAGTTCCAGGTGACGAGCAGCCCGCCCAGCACCAGGCCGAGGAAGGAACCGGCGATGCCGGCCACCATGTTGACGCCCAGCGCCATGCCGCGCTGCCGGGCGGGGAAGGCGTCGGTGAGGATGGCGGCCGAGTTGGCCATCAGCATCGAGCCGCCGACCGCCTGCACGATGCGCCAGCCGATCAGCCACAGGGCCCCGCTCGGGCCGTGGAAGGGGTCGAGGGACAGCACGACCGAGGTGAGCGTGAAGATGAGGAAGCCGGCGTTGTAGATCCGGACCCGGCCCTTCATGTCGCCGAGCCGGCCGAGCGCCACCACCAGGACCGCGGTGACGAGCATGTAGCCCATCAGCATCCACAGCAGATAGCTGACGTTGGCGGGCTGGAGCGGGTCGAGGCGGATGCCGGTGAAGATGCCCGGCAGTGAGATCAGGACGATGGAGCTGTTGATGGTGGCGAGCAGCATGCCCACCGTGGTGTTGGTCAGCGCCACCCACTTGTAGCGGGGGTGGTCGACGCCCATCCACGACCGGGAACCGGAGGTGGTGTCCGATCCGGTGCCCTCGGTCGCGGCGGGGCCCGTGCGGCCGGTCTGCTCGGTGGTCATCGGCTGCTCCCGGTGTGGTGCTGTGCGGGGAGCGGGCGCGGCCGTACGCCGTCGTCCTGGAGCATGCGCCGTACCAGCGGCAGCGCGGTCCGCGCGGCCGCGCCGAGGGTCCGCTGCTCCTCGTCGGACAGGGTGGCCAGCAGGTCGGCCAGGCGGGCGTCGCGCGCCTTGCGGCGTTCGGCGAGCACGTCCCGGCCGGCGTCGGTGATGGCGACCAGGGTGACCCGTCCGTCGGCGGGGTCCCCGATCCGCGCGGCCAGCCCCTGGGCCTCCAGGCGCTGGACCAGTTGGGTCATCGAGGGCTGGGCGACTCCCTCGGCCGTCGCCAGGGCGGTGAGACGGGCGGGGCCCTCGCGTTCGAGACGGGCCAGGGTGGCGGCGGTCGTGAAGCTCATCCCGCGCCGGTCCGTCAGGGCCCTGACCACCGCGGAGGCCACTTCGGCCAGTGCGTGTGCGGTGCCCTGCGCGCCGTAGGCGCTGTGCGACTGATCCACACTTCCTTCGTATCACGCACCTATATAGGTCGCCTATCAAATCTTGGTAAGGGCGCTCGAGGACCAGGGACTCTTGACTATGACAGCGGTCATGACGCAGGCTCGCGCTATGACAGCCGTCATGAAGGGGCCGTTCGCGAGATGACCATCACCGACACGCACACCGGGCGGGAACCGGTCACGGTGCGGCCTGCCCGACCGAGCGATATGGGCGAGCTGGGGCGCATGGTGGGGCGCTGCTCCCCCGCGAGCGTCCGGGACCGTATGCACGGCGGATCCCGGCACGCCGACCTGCTCGCCGGCATCCGGTCGGCCCTGCTCGGCGGGTCGGGCACGGTCCTCGTCGCGGCCGAGGGGAGCAGGACGGTGGGCTGTCTGGAACTGCTGCGCCCCTCCCCCGGCGCGCCCGTGGCCGAGATGGCACTGCTCGTGGAGGACGCCCGGCAGGGCGCGGGCATCGGCACCCGGCTGGTCGCGGCCGTGCCCGCCTGGGCCCGTGGCGCCGGGGTGCGGGACGTCGGTTTCTCGGTGGAGGCCGGCAACGGCCGCGCCCGGCGGCTGCTGCGGCGCCTGGGCACGGGACGGCTTCAGGCCCGGTGGGAGCAGGGCGTCGTGGAGGGCACCTGGCACGTCGGCGACCTGTGAGACGCCTGCCTTCCGCCTCCGACGCGGGTCACATCAGGTGCCGCCTCACCGTGAGGTGCCGCCTCACCAGCAAAGTGCCGCCTCACCGTGAGGTGCCGCCCGGCCCGTGGACGAGCCGCCCGGCGTGCAGCCCGCGCCGGTGCCGGTGCTCGCGCTGGTGGGGCTCGGGGGCGCGGGAGAGGGCGATGAGCGCGGCGTCGTCGTTGAGGCGCCCTCCGACGTGGGCGAGGAGATCGCGCCGGACGTGGTGCAGCAGCTCCTCGGGGCTGGACCCGGCCCACTGGGCGGCGCACTCCGCGAAGGGGAAGAACTGCCCGCCCGCGTCCCGGGCCTCGATGACGCCGTCCGTGTAGAGGAGGAGGGTGTCCCCGGGCTCGAAGGAGAACACGTCGAGGGTGTAGTCGGCGGGCTGCGGCCCCTGGATGCCGAGCGGGGCGGCCGGGTGCACGGGGATCGTGACCGCGCTGGAGGGGCGCAGCAGCAGGGGCGGGGGGTGGCCGCAGCTGAGGATCCGCGTGATGTTGTCGTCGTCCGGGATCTCCACCAGCAGCACGGTGGCGAACCGCTCCCCGGGGTCGTCGGGCGACTCCAGGTGCGGCAGGTTGCGGGCGACGCTCTCCTCGAGGGAGACGGCCAGTTCCGGCAGGGTGGGGTGCCGGTGGGCGGCCTCGCGGAAGGCGCCGATGATGAGCGCGGCCTCGCCGATGGCCGCGAGGCCCTTGCCGCGCACGTCCCCGATCATGACCCGTACGCCGCTGCCGGTGGCGGTCGCGGCGTAGAGGTCGCCGCCGATCTGCGCCTCGTCCTCAGCGGCCAGGTACAGGCAGGCGATCGTGAGGGGGCCGATCCGCTCCGGCAGCGGCCACAGCAGCACGTGCTGCGCGGCCTCGGCGACGGCGCGCACCTGCTCCAGCTGGCGCCGGCGCCGCTCGCGCACCACGCAGTAGAAGACGGCCAGTGCCGACAGCACCGCCAGAGCGACGATCTGCACCACGACGTTGCGGGAGAACAGCACGCCGAAGTGCCATCCGATGTACGCCTGCGCGCCCACGGCCAGCAGGCCGACCAGCCCGGTGAGCCAGGGCCCGGCGAACGAGACGGTGATCGCCGGCGCCACGACCAGCAGTGGACCGAGGTGGATGTCGGCCGGGACCAGCTGGTCCACCACCGTGATCACCACGATCAGGGCCACCGGGATGACCAGCAGCGCATGGCTCGACTGCCACGGCTGACGCATCCCGGCCAGGCTGCTTCGGACCTCCACGCCTTCCACTCTGCCCCTTGCCCCCGCACCGTGCCAGAACCAGGGCCCGGGTGGCGTACGCCCCCGCCGTGCGCCGGGCCGTCCCGCCTGGTCGGCGTGGGCCGGTGGTGCGACGCTGGAGGGGACAGGTCGTCCGAGGAGCGGAACCGGGAGGGCCGATGGGACGGGACGTCCCGGCGCTGGTCTTCACCCGCGAGGACCGCCGCCGGTACCGCGGCAAGATGCAGGAGTGCCTGGACGCGTTCGCGCAGATGCTGCGCGAGTCACGGTTCGAGTCGGAACGGCCCCAGGTGGGACTGGAGATCGAGCTGAACCTGGTCGACGACGACGCCGAGCCGGTCATGCGCAACATCGACGTGCTGGAGGCGATCGCGGATCCGGCCTGGTCGACCGAACTGGGCCGTTTCAACCTGGAGATCAACATCCCGCCCCGCCGGCTGACCGCGGGCGGCCCCGACGCCTGGGAGTCGGAGATCCGCGACGCGCTGAACCACGCCGAGCAGCGCGCCGACTCGGTCGGTGCGCACATGGTCGTCGTCGGCATTCTGCCCACGCTGCGGCAGGAGGACGTGCACGAGGGCACCCTGTCGGAGAACCCGCGCTACCGGCTGCTCAACGACCAGGTGTTCGCGGCCCGCGGCGAGGACCTGCACATCGAGGTGGACGGCGTTGACCGGCTGCGGACCTACGCGGACACCATCACGCCGGAGGCGGCGTGCACCAGTACCCAGTTCCACCTCCAGGTGTCGCCCGAGGAGTTCGCCGGGTACTGGAACGCGGCGCAGGCGATCGCCGGGATTCAGGTCGCACTGGCGGCCAACTCGCCGTTCCTGTTCGGCAAGGAGCTGTGGCACGAGACGCGCATCCCGCTGTTCGAGCAGGCCACCGACACCCGCCCGCAGGAGATCAAGGTGCAGGGGGTGCGGCCCCGGGTGTGGTTCGGGGAGCGGTGGATCAACAGCGTCTTCGACCTGTTCGAGGAGAACCTGCGCTACTTCCCGGCGCTGCTCCCGCTGTGCGACGAGCAGGACCCGGGCGAGACCCTGGACCGCGGGGACGTGCCCGAGCTGGGCGAGCTGACCCTGCACAACGGCACGATCTACCGCTGGAACCGCCCGGTCTACGCCATCGCGCACGACAAGCCGCACCTGCGGGTGGAGAACCGCGTGCTGCCCGCCGGGCCGACCGTCGCCGACACGCTCGCCAACGGCGCCTTCTACTACGGGCTCACCCGGGCGCTGGTGGAGGAGGACCGGCCGGTGTGGTCGCGGATGTCGTTCTCGGCCGCCGAGGAGAACCTGCACACGGCGGCACGGCAGGGCATCGAGGCACGCCTGTACTGGCCCGGCATGGGCGAGGTGCCGGTGACGGAGCTGGTCCTGCGGCGGCTGCTGCCGCTGGCGCACCGGGGCCTGGAGCACTCCGGCATGGACGACGCCTGGCGGGAGCCGCTGCTCGGCGTCATCGAGCAGCGGTGCGTCACCGCGCGCAACGGAGCCGTGTGGCAGAAGGAGATGTTCCACCACATCGACTCGGCCACCCACAGCGGGCGGCACGAGGCGCTGCGGCGCATGACGCAGCAGTACATGGACTACATGCACCTCAACGCGCCGGTGCACACCTGGCCCGTCGACTGAGCGGCCTCACACCGGGTCGGCGCACCGGGCCGCGGCGCGGTGCACGGCGCGGTGGACCGCGCGGGCGAGCCGGGCGCCCCACAGGGACCGGGGCCCGGCGAAGGCGTGGACCTCCTCGCCCGCTCGCGGGATGCGGGCGGCGACGCACACGGCGTCGGTGGGGGTGCCGGAGCAGTCGTATCCGGCGTCCAGCAGGGCCTGGACCTTGGCCTCCGTGACGGTGGTCACCGCGTTGACCAGGGCAGCGTCCGTCAGCGCCACCGGCAGCGCGGCGACGATGTTGACCGTGCCGGGCGCGGACGGCCGGTCGCTGCCCTCCCCGGGCACGGCGGCCCAGCCGCGGACCCCGATGCCGGCCGTGGCGAGGGCTTCCGCGCCGCAGTCGTGGGCGTGCGCGTACCCGGCCACGTCGGCCGCGGTCATCAGCCCGACGCCCGCTCCCCGTACGCCCGCCTCCCGGGCCAGTTCCGCCAGGTGCGCGTCGGGGTCGGTGCGCCGGTAGCCGTGCGAGACCTGGGCGTTGAGGACCCAGGACCGCTCGCCGACACCGCCGCCGAGGACGGCGCTGCTGATCATCCGCCACCCCGGTCCGGCCGGCCACAGCAGGGCGTGCAGCCGCTCGCCGTCCTCGGTGCGGGTCAGCCGCCGCACCGTCAGGACAGGGGTGGCGGTGCGGGGCGGCGGGACGACGGAGGTCACCGTTGGGGGCTCCTTGCTTCGCGGGCGGTACCGGCCGATCGTAGAGCCGGCCCCATGCCCGCCCGCCGGCCGGGACCGCCCCCGCCCCCGCCCTCGCTCAGCGGCAGCGGGCCGTCGTGCGGCGTACCGCCCCGTAGCCGAGCGCGGTCACGGACGCGGCGACGGCGAGGGCCGTGGCCGCCCGCAGGGCGCGTTCACGCAGGGGCGGTCGTGGCCGGGGGGTGGCGGCGCGCTCGGGAAGGTCGGCGGTGCTGCGCACGCCGTGCTCCCGGGCGAGTTTCATCAGTTCGGCGACGTGCAGGGCCTTGCGTCCGGTGCCCGCGTGCTCGATCTGCGTCTTGCAGGAGAAGCCGTCGGCGACCACCGCGCGGTCCGGGCCGGCCTCGCGGACGGCGGGCAGCAGGGCCTGTTCACCGCAGTCCATGGAGATGCCGTACTTGCCCGACTCGAAGCCCCAGGATCCGGCGAGGCCGCAGCAGCCGCCCTTGAGGTTGTCCACCTCCAGGCCCATCTTCTCCAGCAGCCGCTGATCGGGGTCCATGCCGCCGGTGGCGCGCTGGTGGCAGTGGCCCCACAGCAGGGCCTTGCCCTCGAGGCGGGGCGGCTGGATGCCGAAGGTCTGGAAGAACTCGGCGAAGTGGTAGGCGTTGCGGGTCAGCCGCATCGCGTCGTCGTCGTGGGGCAGGAGTCCCGGGAGTTCGTCCTTGAAGACGGCCAGACAGCTGGGTTCCATGCCGACGATCGGGGTGCCCGAGCGGATGTGGGGGCGCAGGGTGTCCAGCACGTGGTGCAGATAGCGTTCGGCGGTGTCCAGGAAGCCGTAGTCGTACAAGGGGCGGCCGCAGCAGATGTGTCCCTCGGGCATGACGACCTGCCAGCCGGCCGCCTCGATCGCCTCGACGCAGGCGACGCCGACGCCGGTGTGGAAGTGGTTGTTGAAGGTGTCGGGGAACAGTACGACGGGCCGGCCGCCGGGATTGGCGGTGCCGCCGCGCCGGGCGAACCACTCCTGCAGCGTCATCGGCGCGAACCGGGGCAGTGGGCGGCGGCGGTCGATGCCGGCCGCCCACTTGGCCAGGTGGGACAGGCCGGGGGTCTGGGTGGCGAGGTTGACCAGGCCGGGCATGCGGGCGGCGATCCGGGCGGCCTGGTCGATGAAGCCGAAGGCGTAGGCGTGGCGCGGGCGCCTGCGGCTGGGCGACTTGTAGTGGTGGTAGAGGAACTCCGCCTTGTAGGTGGGCATGTCGACGCTGACCGGGCAGTCGCTGGTGCAGCCCTTGCAGGCCAGGCACAGGTCGAGGGCGTCCTTGACCTCCTCGGACTGCCAGCCGTCGGTGATGACGTCGCCCTTGAGCATCTCGTACAGCAGCCGTGCCCGGCCCCGGGTGGAGTGCTTCTCCTCCCGGGTCACCTGGTAGCTGGGGCACATGGTGTTGTCCGCGCGCGGGACACGGCACTTGCCGACGCCCACGCAGCGCACGGTGGCGTGCGCGAAGTCGCCGCCGTCGTCCTGGTAGGCGAACTTGACCGGTGGGCGGGGCGGGTTGTAGTCGGTGCCGAGCTTGAGGTTCTCGTCCATCCGGTAGGGGTCGACGACCTTGCCCGGGTTCATCTTCCACTGCGGGTCCCAGATGGCCTTGAACTCCCGCATGGCCTGCAGCAGTTCGGGGCCGTACTGCTTCACCAGCAGTTCCGCGCGCTGCTGTCCGTCGCCGTGCTCGCCGGAGATGGAGCCGCCCATCGAGGCGACCAGGTCGCCGGCGTCCTCCATGAACGCCCGGTAGGTGGCGATGCCGTCGGCGGTGCGCAGGTCGAAGCTGAGCCGGCAGTGGATGCAGCCCTGGCCGAAGTGGCCGTACATGGCGCCGGTGATGCCGTGCCGTGCCATGACGTCGCGCAGCTTGCGCACGTACTCGCCGGTCCGGTCGGGCGGTACGGCGGAGTCCTCCCAGCCGGGCCAGTGGTCCTTGCCGTCGGGCGGGAACGCGGTCGAGCCGAGGCCGCTCTCGCGGATGGCCCACAGGTGCTCGCTGGTGCCGCCCTCCTGCTTGCTCTTCGCTGTCCGGATGCGGTCGGGGGCGTAGCCCTTCTCGCCGGTCAGCCAGGCGCGGAAGCGGTCGGCCTGGGCGACGGACTCCTCGGCGGAGTCCGCGCCGAACTGGACGACGAGCCAGCCGCCGCCCTGGGGGTGCGGCAGTTCCTCGATGTCCTCGACGTTCATGTTCTTCAGCTGCTGGTCCTGGATGAGCTGGTGGTCAAGGCCCTCCAGGCCGATGGGGCGGAACTTCTCGATGATCTCCGTGCAGTGCTCGGCGGCCGCGGCCAGGTCCTCGTACTCCACGACCACGGTGGTGCGCTGGAGCAGGGCCGGGGTGAGCATGAGGACGGCCCGCAGGGCGGTGGCGCAGGTGCTCTCGGTGCCGACCAGGGCGCGGGCGACGTTGAAGCCGCGCTCGGGCAGGAGTTCGTCGAGGTTGTAGCCGGAGACCCGGCGCGGCACCTCCTCCACCGAGTGGAAGCCCGCCCGGATGACGTCGGCGTACTTGTCGCGCAGGTCGCGCAGCGCGGCGTAGATCTCGCCCTTGCGGCCGCCCGCGGCGATGATGTCGTCGAGCTGGTCCTCCTCGTTCACGCCGACCCAGAAGCGGGCGCCGTCGTAGGTGACGATCTCCAGGGCGTGCACGTTGTCGCTGGTGCGCGGGCCGGGGCCGTACAGCTGCGACTGCACGGAGTGGATGCCGCAGGAGTTGTTGCCGATGTTGCCGCCGATGACGCACCGGGAGTGGGAGGACGGGTCGGGCCCGAACACCAGGTTGTACCGGCCGGTGTGGCGGTTGAGTTCCTCGTTGATGACTCCCGGCTCGCAGGTGACCAGGCGGCGGCCGGTGTCGATCTCGCCGATGGCGGTGAGGTACTTGGAGTGGTCGATGACCACCGCCTCGTTGACCGTCTCGCCGGACAGGCTGGTGCCGCCGCCGCGGTTGAGCACGGGGGCGCCGAAGTCGTGGCAGATCCGGTGGACGGCGACGACGTCGTCGAGCGTGCGCGGCACGACGACGCCGATCGGGACCTGCCGGAAGTTGGAGGCGTCCTGGGCGTACAGACCCAGGGAGCCGGCGTCGAAGCGGACCTCGCCCTCGACCGCCTTGCGCAGGGCGCGCTCCAGCCTGCCCACGTCGACGGTCTGCCGGGCGCGCGGCGCGCCGGGGATCTCCAGGTGTGTCTTGGCGGGTACCTCGCGCGTCGCCGTCCGGTGTGTTGCCTTCGCCATCGGTGTCAGGTCTCCTTCGCGGCGGTCAGTCCGGTCGCGTGCCGTGGACGCGGTGGGGTTCGGCGTCGGCCCACTTGACCTCCAGGCCGAGCCCGGGCCGGGAGGTGTCGGGCCGCAGGGCGCCGCCGTCGGGCGGGAGGTTGCCGTCGAACACCAGGTGCTCCACCCGCACGTGGTCGTGGAAGTACTCCAGGTGCCGCAGCCGCCGCACCGCGCAGAAGGCGTGGGCGGAGACGGCGGGGGCGCAGTGCGCGGAGAGGTCGAGGTGCTGGGCGGCGGCGAGGCCGGCGACCTCCAGGACGCCGGTGATGCCGCCGCAGCGGGTGACGTCCGCCTGGAGGCAGTCGACCGCGAATCCGTCGACGAGGTTGACGAAGTCGCGTGTGGTGTAGGCGTATTCGCCGGCGGCGATCTCCAGTCGGGGCGGTCCGCTCTGCCGCAGCATGCGCAGGCCCTCGATGTCGGCGGAGCTGACGGGTTCCTCGAACCAGCGCACGTCCCACTCCTCGTGGAAGCGGTGCGCCCAGTACAGCGCCTGCTTGCGGCCGAGCGCGCCGTTGGCGTCGGCGAAGAGTTCGGTGCCGTCGCCGATCGCCCTGCGGACCGCGGTGAGCCGGCGCGGGTCGTGGTCGGGCTCGCGCGAGGTCTTCAGTTTGACGCGCGGGATGCCCTGTTCGCTCCAGCCGGCGAGCTGGTCGGCGAGGCGGTCCAGGGGGTAGTTGGTGAAGCCTCCGCTGCCGTAGACGGGTACGCGGTCGTGGTGGGCGGGCAGCAGGTGCACCAGCGGCAGGTCCAGCAGCCGGGCCTTGAGGTCCCACAGGGCGATGTCCACGGCGGAGACCGCCATGGCGCCGACGCCGGGCCGGCCCGCGTTACGGATCTGACGGCCCATCAACTCCCAGAGGGCGGGCGGCGAGGACGGGTCCTTCCCGGTCAGCAGCGGGGCGAGTTTGCCGGAGACGAACGCCGCGGCGGAGACGTCGCCGTAGGTGTAGCCGATGCCGGTCCGTCCGCCCGCGTGGACCCGGACCAGCACCATGGTGGTGGAGTCCCACGCGAGGGTGCCGTCCTGCTCCTGGCCGTCGGGCCCGTCGGTGGGGACCTCGAAGGCGTGCACGTCGACGGCGTCGATCCGCCAGGCGGTGAGACCGTGCCCGCCGCTCGTGGCCGTGTCCGTCATCAGTGGCGTCCCGGCAGGTGCTCGGCGAACTCGGTGAGCTTCTGCCGCATGCCCTTGGCGGCGATGCCCAGGCCCTCGGGGTCGCGCACGGCGGCCTTGGCGGCCTTCTCGCCCTGTTCCTTCATGATGTGCGGCGGGATCGGCGCGATCTCGTCGTCGACCTTGAACTCCAGCACCACCGGCCGGCCGGCGGACAGCGCCTCGTCCCAGGCCGAGCCGACCTTCTTGGGCTTGTCGCAGTAGATGCCCTTGAGGCCGAGCAGTTCGGCGTACTGGGCGTAGGGCACGTCGGGGATGTACTGCGAGCCGGGGAACTTGGGGTCGCCGGCCATGGCGCGCTGCTCCCAGGTGACCTGGTTGAGGTCCTGGTTGTTGAAGACGCAGAAGATGAACGGAGCGGGGCCGGAGAGCCGGTCCAGGTACCGCTTGACGGTGATCATCTCGTTCATGCCGTTCATCTGGAAGGCGCCGTCACCGACGAAGGCGATCACCGGCCGGTCGGGGTGGGCGAACCGCGCGGCGATCGCGTACGGCGTGCCCGGGCCCATAGTGGCGAGCGTGCCCGACAGCGAGGCCTGCATGCCCTTGCGCAGCTTGAGGTGGCGTGCCCACCAGTTGGTGCCCGAGCCGGAGTCGGCGGTCAGGATGCAGTTGTCCGGCAGCCGGGGCGACAGCTCGCTCGCCACCGCCTCGGGGTTGATGCGGCCGCCGAAGCTCTGGCTCGCCCGGTCGTCGCACAGGGCGTTCCACTCCCGTACGTCCTTCTCGATCTGCTTGCGCCACTTGCGGTCCTTCTTGCGCT
>NZ_BMVJ01000005.1:49042-60563 GCF_014650655.1 Streptomyces anandii JCM 4720 | reverse complement strand
CCAGCAGCGGCAGCAGGGCCTTGAGGGTCTCCCTGGAGTCGCCGACGAGATGGGCGTCCATCGGGTAGCGGATGCCGATCATGCGCCCGTCGATGTCGATCTCGACGCCCCGGGCCTGGCCCTCGTCGGGCAGCCATTCGGAGTACGGGAAGCTGCTGCCGACCATGAACAGGGTGTCGCAGTTCTTGATCATGTTGTCGCTGGCCTTGGTGCCGAGGAGGCCGATGGGGCCGGTGACGAAGGGCAGGTCGTCCGGGAGCACCTCGCGGCCGAGCAGGGCCTTGGCGACACCGGCCCCGAGCAGTTCGGCGACCTCCACTACCTCGGCCTCGGCCTCCGCCGCGCCCTGGCCGATGAGCATGGCGACCTTGCTGCCCTCGTTGAGGATGTCCGCGGCCTTGCGCAGCTCGCCGGGGTCGGGCAGGACGCGGGGCCTGCTCCAGCCGACGCTGGAGAACACCGAGCCGTGCATCTTCGGCGGCGACGGCATGGCGTCGCTCTCCTGGATGTCCTCGGGGATGATCACCGTGGCGACGCCCCGCGTGGTCAGGGCCGTCTTGAAGGCACGGTCGATGACGTGCCGGGCCTGGCCGGGATGCATCACGATCTGGCAGTACTCCGAGACGTCCGCGAACAGCCGGTCCAGGTGGATCTCCTGCTGGTAGTGCGCGCCCAGGCTCAGCCGCTTCTGCTGGCCGATCACGGCCACCACGGGCTGGTGGTCGAGCTTGGCGTCGTAGAGCCCGTTGAGCAGGTGGACCGCGCCGGGTCCCGAGGTGGCCGTGCAGCAGCCCACCTCGCCCGTGAACTTGGCGTGCGCGCAGGCCATGAACGCGGCCATCTCCTCGTGCCGGACCTGGATGAACTCCGGGTCCCCCTTGGCCCGGTCGAAGGCGCCGAGCAGGCCGTTGATCCCGTCCCCGGGATATCCGTAGACGCGTCCCACGCCCCACTCGCTCAGGCGTTGCAGTACGAAGTCGGCCACCAGGGTCATGACGCTCTCCTTCGAGGACACCTCTGCCGTCACCTGTGGGTGACCCATGAGAGGGCGGGTAAACGACCGGCCCGCTTCCGTCACCCTCACCCAGCCGCGGCGGGTTCGCACGCGGACCGCGCCCGGTCCGGTGCCGGAGCGGCCGCCGGGCGCGACACGCCGTGCGGTCGTCCACGAGGGGGAAGCCGCACGGCAGGCGGCGGAACACCTGCATGACGCGGGGTCGGAGCGGGGACCGGTCGCATGCCCTGTGCGCCCTGGTGCGCCGGGGCGCAGCCGTCCACCGATCGGGAAGCCTCCCTTGCAGACCTCGCACAGCGTCCCCGGCCGCCGCGCCCGCCGCGACCCGTCGGCATGCCGCGCCCGCACGGGCGCCGGGGGGGACCGGGGACGCGCGTGGACACGACGGACCCCGCCCCGCGTCACCGCGCGTGTGCGGGCGGGCGTATGCGCGGCAGGGCCGTGAGGCGTCCGGCGGCGTCGCGGCGGGCCGGTGGCCGCGCGGGGCGCCGGACCGGCCGGCCGGCGCACGCTTGCGGAGCCGGTCGCCCGTTGCTCCCCCGCGTCCCGCCGCGCACTTCGAGGTGATCCATGCGTGTACTTCTCGTCCACCCCAGCCCCCTGATGTATTCCGAGATCTTCCTCAGGCTGGAGCCGCTCGGTCTGGAGCGGGTGGCCGCCGCGGCCCGCGAGGCCGGGCACGAGGTCCGCGTGGTCGACCTGCAGGTGCTCAGGCACAAGGACCTGCGCGCGGCCGTTCACTCCTTCCGCCCCGAGGTCGTCGGCTTCTCGCTGAACTACCTGGCCAACATCCCCGAGGCGATCGACCTGTCCCGCGCTGTCAAGCGGGACCTGCCGGACTGCTTCGTCTTCTTCGGAGGGCACAGCGTCTCGTTCGTCGCCAATGACGTGCTGCGCCAGGCCGAGGGCTGCGTCGACGCGGTCGTACGGGGCGAGGGCGAGCCGGCCATGGCCCCGCTGCTCGGGGCGGTGCGCGACGGAGGCCTCGCGCAGGTGCCGGGGATCGTCACCGCCGACGGGTGGGGGCCGGCACCGAAGATGCTGCACAGCATCGACAGCCCGAGGCCCGCCCGTGACCTCATGCGCCACCGCCGCCGCTACTTCATCGGCGAGCTCGACCCGTGCGCCTCCATCGAGTTCACCCGCGGCTGCCCCTGGGACTGCTCCTTCTGCTCGGCGTGGACCTTCTACGGCCGCAGCTACCGCAAGGCGAGCCCGCGGGCCGCCGCCGAGGAGCTCGCCTCCATCCAGGAGCCCAACGTCTTCATCGTCGACGACGTGGCCTTCATCCGCCCCGAGCACGGCGACGCCATCGCCGCCGAACTGGAGAAGCGGCGCATCCGCAAGCAGTACTACCTGGAGACCCGCGCGGACGTGCTGCTGCGCAACACCGAGGTGTTCGAGCGCTGGACGCGGCTGGGCCTGCGGTACATGTTCCTCGGCATGGAGGCCCTCGACGCCGAGGGCCTGGACCTGTTCCGCAAGCGGGTCGACCCCGACGACAACTTCCGCGCCCTGGAGACCGCACGGCGCCTCGGCATCAACGTCGCCATCAACCTGATCGTGGACCCGGCCTGGGACGAGGAACGCTTCCGCCTGGTGCGGGAGTTCGCGCTGTCCGTGCCGGAGATCGTCCATCTGACCGTGATGACGCCGTACCCCGGCACGGAGATCTGGCACACCGAGTCCCGGCGGCTGACCACACGCGACTACCGGCTGTTCGACATCCAGCACGCCGTCGTGCCCACGACCCTGCCGCTCGACCGCTTCTATGCCGAACTCGTGCGCACCCAGTCCGTCATCAACCGCAAGCACCTGGGCCTGCGCACCGCGTTCGGCGCCGCCCGCGTCCTCGGCGACCGGCTCCTGCACGGCCAGACCAACTTCGCCCGCATGCTCTGGAAGTTCAACCGCGTCTACAACCCGGACCGGCAACTGGCCGACCACCGCAGGCCCGTCCGCTACGAGCTCCCGCTGCCCCCGGGCGCCCCCGTGGGCAACCGCCGGGAGCTCTACATCCACACCAAGCAGTCCCCCCGTTCAGGTCCGTCCCCGCGCCCCCTCGGCGGCCCCGCCGCGGACCAGGCGCAGTGAACTCCCGAGGGCGCTCATGTCACAGACACATCCCCGACTCGACGAGCCGCGGGAGACCACGCATCCGCCCCGCGGCCGCACCGGGGAGCGGATCCGGGACTACCTGACCACCACCGACCACAAGAAGATCGGCCATCTGTACCTGGTCACCGCGTTCGGGTTCTTCCTGGTGGCCGGCCTGATGGCGATGACGATGCGGGCCGAACTGGCCCGCCCGGGGCTGCAGATCGTCACCAAGGACTTCTACAACCAGCTGTTCACCATCCACGGCACGATCATGATGCTGCTGTTCGCCACGCCGACCTTCGCCGGTTTCGCGAACGCCATCATGCCGCTGCAGATCGGCGCGCCCGACGTCGCCTTCCCCAGGCTGAACGCCCTCACCTACTGGCTGTTCCTGTTCGGCGGGCTGACCGTGCTGTCCGGCTTCGCGACCCAGTCGGGGGCGGCGCCGTTCGGCTGGTTCGCGTACTCGCCGCTCACCGACCAGGCGCACTCGCCGGGCCACGGGGGCGACCTGTGGACCATGGGGCTGGTGGTGGCGGGCCTGAGCACGACGCTGGGCTCGGTCAACTTCATCGCGACCATCATCAGTCTGCGCGCGCCGGGCATGACCATGTTCCGGATGCCGATCTTCACCTGGAACATCCTGTTCACCTCGATCCTGGCGCTGCTGGCCTTCCCGGTGCTGACCGCGGCGCTGCTGGCGCTTGAGGCGGACCGGAAGTTCGGCGCGCACGTCTACGACTCCGCCAACGGCGGCGCCCTGCTGTGGCAGCACCTGTTCTGGTTCTTCGGTCATCCGGAGGTCTACATCGTGGCGCTGCCGTTCTTCGGCGTGGTCACGGAGATCATCCCGGTCTTCAGCCGCAAGCCGGTCTTCGGCTACGCCGGCATGGTGGGCGCGACGATCGCGATCACCATGCTGTCGGCCACCGTGTGGGCCCACCACATGTTCGCGACCGGCGGAGTGTTTCTGCCGTTCTTCTCACTGATGTCGTTCCTGATCGCGGTGCCGACCGGGGTGAAGTTCTTCAACTGGATCGGCACGATGTGGCACGGCAGCCTGTCCTTCGAGACGCCGATGCTGTGGTCGGCCGGCTTCCTGGTGACCTTTCTGCTCGGCGGGCTGAGCGGTGTCCTGGTCGCCTCCCCGGCGCTGGACTTCCACCTGACGGACAGCTACTTCGTCGTCGCGCACCTGCACTACGTGCTGTTCGGCACCATCGTGTTCGCCATGTTCGGCGGGTTCTACTTCTGGTGGCCGAAGATGACGGGCAAGCTGCTCGACGAGCGGCTGGGCAAGGTCCACTTCTGGACGCTGTTCGTGGGCTTCCAGACCACCTTCCTCGTCCAGCACTGGCTCGGCGAGGCGGGGATGCCGCGCCGTTACGCCGACTACCTGGCGGCCGACGGCTTCACCGCGCTCAACATGGTCTCCTCCATCGGCGCCTTCCTGCTCGGCCTGTCCACGCTGCCCTTCCTCTACAACGTGTGGAGGACCGCCCGGCAGGGGCCGAAGGTCGAGCTGGACGACCCCTGGGGGTACGGCAGGTCCCTGGAGTGGGCGACCTCCTGTCCCCCGCCCCGGCACAACTTCACCGAGCTGCCGCGGGTGCGGTCCGACTCCCCCGCCTTCGACCTGCACCACCCCCAGGTGATGCGGGAGGAGCCGCCGGCCGCCCACGGAACCGTGGAGCCCACCCCCGACACCCTAGGGACGCAGAGCGAATGAAGTCCGAGGCGTATCTCTTCGCCGGCGTGGCCGTCTTCTTCCTGCTCACCGACGCGGTCTACATCTATTTCGCCCGGGAGCCCGCGGGCATCGCCGCGCTGACCGTCTCCTGCTTCATGGCGTCGGTGATCTCCTTCTTCTGCACGGTCAACTACCGGCGCAAGGGGCTGCGCCCCGAGGACCGCCCGACCGCGGAGATCCACGAGCGGGCCGGCCGGATCGACTTCTTCCCGCCCGAGAGCGGCCACCCGGCCGTCACCGCGCTCGGCGTCACCGTGACCGCCATCGGCCTCGTCTACGGCGCCTGGCTGTTCGCGATCGGCTTCGGGATCTTCGCGATCGGGTTGCTGGGCATGGTGTTCGAGTTCGTGGGACGCGAGGGCGACTGACGGCGGCCGGTGCTGGGACCGCGTCCTCGAAAACGACCCAACGAATCTCCATAAAAGGGGCATAAGTCACCCACATAGGGGAACCTTGCACAAGGCAAAGGAAACCTCTGTGGAGAGGAGACGACAGCAATGTCGTATCCACATCGCTCCAGTGACGTGGGCACCCATCCGGAGATGATGGGCACGCATCCGGAAATGGCCGAGATGCGTGAGCGGCTCGAACGCACCGCGTCGACCGGACCGGCGATGGCGATCGAAGGGCTGATCGTCCTGGCCGGTCTGTACACCGCGATCTCGCCCTGGGTCGTGCACTTCGCGATCCTGCCCGCGATCACGGTCAACAACCTGCTCGTCGGCATCACCATCGGCCTGATCGGAATCGGCCTGGCCCTGGCCCCGGAACGGATGTTCCGCCTGTCCTGGACCCTGGTGCCGCTCGGCATCTGGCTGTTCATCTCGCCGTGGGTGGTCACGCTCACGCACGGCGCGCGAGCGGGCATCGTCTGGAACAACTGCTGGACCGGCGCGGTGGTCACAGTCCTCGGACTGGCCGCGTTGGGCCTGACCATCGGCCGCGCACAACGGGGCCGCCGGTGACGCACAGGGGCGCGTCGTGCCCGTGGGGGCGGGCACGACGCGCTTGCCGGATCACTCCTGGGAGCCCGAGCCGACTCCGCCCGCGACCGGGTCGACCGTGCGGCCGGTGATCTGCAACTGCTCCTCCGTGGTCGCGGGGGCGTCGACGCGCTCCCCGTAGTACCACCTGCTCAGCGAGGCCCGCAGACGGCTGCGCGCGGGCGCGCCGGGCCCCGGCCGCTCCAGCGGGCGCGGCAGATCGCGGACGAGCAGCTTGTAGCGGCGCTCGTGGTCCAGGGGCTCGTGACTCTCCGACATGCCGCCGGGCAGGTCCTGGTACACCTGGCCCGTCTCCTCGCCCTCCTCCATCATCTGCCGCTCGTGCATCTGCAGCGCCAGGCAGACCCGTCTGGTGATCAGGAACGCCAGCACCGGCCCCGCGAAGAACAGCACCCGGAAGGTCCACGTCAGGCCGTTGACGGAGGTGTGGAAGGTGGCGGCGATGACGTCGTTGCCGCCGGCCAGGAGCAGGACGGCGTACCAGACCACGGCCCCGACGCCGAGCCCGGTGCGCACGGGGCGGTCGCGCGGCCGGTCGCACAGATGGTGCTCCACGAGGTCCCCGGTCACCCACCGCTCGAAGAAGGGGTAGGCGTACAGCACGAGGAAGAGCAGCGCCGGCAACACCACCGCCGGAAGCAGCACGTTCCACATGAAGGTGTGCCCGGCGATGTTCCACTCCACCCCGGGCATCAGCCTGAGCGCGCCCTCCAGGAACCCGACGTACCAGTCCGGCTGGGCGTCGGTGGAGACCTGGTCGGGGACGTACGGGCCGAAGTCCCAGATGGGGTTGATCTGGGCGATGGCCCCCATCGCGGCGAGGACGCCGAACACCGTGAGCGACAGACCGGTGGACTTGCCGACGAACGAGGGGAACATCGGCTGGCCCACCACGTTGCGGTTGGTCTTGCCCGGCTCCGACCACTGCGTGTGCTTCAGGTACACCACCATGAACAGGTGCACCGCGATCAGCGCGATGAGCAGGCCGGGCACGAACAGCACGTGCACGATGTAGAGCCGCCGGATGATCGCCGTACCGGGGAACGGGCCGTCCCACACGAAGAAGGTCAGATACGTCCCGACCACCGGGACCGACTGCAGGATGGAGTTGGCGGTGCGCAGCCCCGTGCCGGACAGCAGGTCGTCGGGCAGGGAGTAGCCGCAGAAGCCCTCCAGCAGCGACAGCAGGAAAAGGGTGACCCCGATGAGCCAGTTCACCTCGCGCGGCCTGCGGAACGCGCCGGTGAAGAAGATCCTGAGCATGTGCACACCGATCGCGGCCACGAAGACCAGCGCCGCCCAGTGGTGCATCTGACGCATCAGCAGCCCGCCGCGCACGTCGAAGCTGAGGTGGAGCGCCGACTCGTAGGCCTTGGAGACCAGCAGGCCGCGCAGCGGGGCGTAGGAGCCGGTGTACGGCGCCTCGGCCAGGCTCGGGTCGAAGAAGAGCGTCAGGAAGCTGCCGGTCAGCACCAGGACGGCGAAGCTGTAGAGCGCGATCTCCCCGAGCAGGAAGGACCAGTGGTCGGGGAACGCCTTGCGCAACAACTGCCCGGCCAGCTCGGAGACGGGCGCGCGCCGGTCCGCGACGACGTAGGCCTGGAACGCCGCCTGCCGGGCCCTCGCCTCGGCTCTCGCCCTGCGCCGCCGCATCAGCACGCCCGCACCACGCTCCTTCGTGTCGTCTCCGGCGTACGTCCCGCCCCCGACGGCGCGGCGGGGCCGGGGTTGCCCGCCTGCCGGGTGTTTCAATCTTGGGTGGGAGGGCCGGATGCGTGGCGCAGGCGTGCCGAGGGCACCCCCTTTGCCGCAGTGAGGGCCGGGACCGCCGGCACGGCGGCGCCGCGGGCGGCCCCACGATCCGCCCGCCCGTCCGGGCGGCGCCTCACCAGGGAGCACGAGTGGACAGTCAGAGCGGCATCGTCCAGGAGCTGACGGCGGACCACGCCAGGGTGCGGGGGCTCTTCGACCGGATCAGGTCCTCGGAGCCGGGCAGCACCGAGCGCGCGGATCTCGTGGAGCGGGCCGGCATCGAGCTGGTGCGCCACTCGGTGGCGGAGAAGGAGTACCTGTATCCGGCCGTGCGCCGCCATCTGCCGGACGGTGACGGCTGGGCCGACCGGGAGCTGGCGCAGCACCAGGAGGTCGAGTGGCTGATCGCCGCGCTGGAGGACGCCGAGCCGCACGGCGAGGAGTACGGGCGGCTGCTGCTGGCACTGGTCACCAAGGTGACCGAACACCTCGTCGAGGAGGAACAGTTGCTGTTTCCCCGGCTGCAGGCGCTGTGCCCGGCGGACGAGCTGCGCGAGCTCGGCGGGAAGGTGCGTGCCGCCGAGGTGTCCGCGCCCACCCGGCCGCGCCCGCTCGCTCCGGACTCGGCCGCGCTGGTCAAGGTCGGCGCCCAGCTGTGGGGGCCGCTCGACCGGCTCAGGGACTTCACGGGGCGGCGCGGGCGGCGGTGAGAGCCGTCGTCCCCGGCGGCCTCTTCCCGGGCGGCCGCCAGGTGCGTTCCGGGGCGGCGCGGGAACCCGGTGCCCGTGGCCGCGGCGCAGGCCGCGCGCCGCGTTCCCCGTGCCCCGGACCCGAAGAGGCCGGGCCCGACCGCGTCCCCTCAGGAGGCAGAACCGTGGAACACATCGGGCAGCGTGTGTGGGCGATCCCCGAGGGATACATCCCCGGGGCCAGTACCGGCCCGGAGTCGATGGCGAGCCATGAGACGGCGTGCCTGCTGAACACCGGTGACGAGGACGCCCACGTGGAGATCACGCTCTTCTTCCCGGACCGGGAACCGGCCGGCCCCTACCGGGTCACCGTCCCCGCGCGCAGGACCCTGCACCAGCGGTTCAACGAGCTGGACCCGGAGGGCTCCGTGCCGGTCGACTCCGACTATGCCTCGGTGCTGGTCAGCGACGTGCCGATCGTCGTGCAGCACACCCGTCTGGACAGCCGGCAGGCGGCGAACGCGCTGCTGTCGACCGTCGCCTACGCCGCCCGCTGAACACGGGCGACACCGGGGAGGCCAGGGTGCTGGACCGCGCAGAGCCCCCGGCGTTCGGCCACCCGGGTCCCACCGCGAGGTCCCGGGCCGTGTCCCTGGTGTGTCAGGTGTCCCCGGACGCCGCCGGAGCACGGACCCTGGTGGCCGTGCGCACCTACCCACGGACCACCCGCCGCCCACGGACGCGGGACGCGACGCGATGAGCGGCACCGGCCCCCGGTGGAGATCCCGCGTCGCGCACGCCGTACGACCGGTGCGGGACCCGCTGGAGCGCGCCTGGCACTGGCTGCACGCCTACGCGCTGTTCCGGCGCGGCCGCGAGCTGGAGCTGATGCACAGGGCGATGGGCTTCGCCACGCTCTCCCTGGTCACCCTGGCGCCCCTGCTGATCGTGGTGGCCGCGGCCGACCCGCTGGGAAAGGGCGGGTTCGCGGCGTGGCTGGTGGACGGCATGGGCCTGTCCGGGCGGTCCGCGCGGGTGCTCACCGACATCATCACCCCTCCGGTGAAGGTCATCGGCACCACCAGCGTCTGGGGCGGGATCCTGCTGGCCGTGTTCGGCGTCTCCTTCGCGGGCAGCGTCCAGAACGGCTACGAGCGGATCTGGGGCCTGCCGCCCGGCCCCTGGCACCGGGTGTGGCGGCAGGCCACCTGGCTGGCCGTGATGACCGCGTACCTCTACCAGGAGGTGCAGAACCGTCACCAGTTCCAGGGCGTCGAGCGCATCGTGGTGTCCGCGGCCAGCGGGGCGCTGTTCTTCTGGTGGGGGCAGCACTTCCTGCTGGGCGGCCAGATCCACTGGCGCAGCCTGCTGCCGGGCGCGCTCGCCACCATGGTGGGCCTCGGCGGTCTGCGGGTCTTCTCGTACCTGGTCTTCACCCCGCTCATCGTCGACAACGCGGTCAGTTACGGCACGGTCGGCATCGTGCTCGTCGTGGAGTCGTGGCTCACCGGAGTGGGCTTCGTCGTCTACGGCGGCGCCATGTTCGGCCGCTGGTTCTGCGAGCACCACTGGTGGCCCCGTGCGCACACGTAGGGCACCGGTTTCGGACACTCCGCGGCGGCGCACTGAAGGCGTGGAGTACGCGGCGGCGGAGCCGTACCGTACGGCTCCGGGAAGGCGAGGTGGATCCATGGCCCGTTCACTGCCGGGAGGCGTCCGGCCGTACCGCCGGTGGGCGCCGGCCGTGTCGGTGCTCGCCGTCGCGGGCGCGCTGGCCACCGCGTGCAGCGGTCCGCCTCCGGCCCGCGCGCCGGAGGTGCTGCCCCGCGTCGAGGCCCCCTACGACCGGGCCGTGCGCAAGGCGCTCGACGAGGTGCCCGGCAGCCGGCTGGTGTCGGTGGACCTGACCGACGTATCGACGCCGAGGCCGGTGTGGAAGACGGATGTGGCCACCGCGGACGGCACGGTGCACGAGGTCCGGCTCGACGCGGTGCGAGCGCAGCTGATCAACACCAGCGTGCCGGCCGGTCAGTCGGCCGCCGCCAGGGCCGGCACCGCCGCACTCGTCGGGTCCGCGCCGCTGCTGCCCGAGGAGGCGGTGGAGAAGGTGAAGGTGCCCGACTACGGCAAGGTCAACGATGTCCGGCTGGAGAAGGGGCCGGACGGCAGGACGGTGTGGTCCGTGACCATCACGACCATCGAGCGGGGGCACACGCACACGTACGAGATCGACGCGGCCAGCGGCAAGGTGGTCGACAGCAGTACGGCCGCGCCGAGCACTTCGGCGGCGTCGGGTGTTTCGGGTGCCGCGTTCCGGGTGTCCGTGTGACGGCGAGGTGTTTCGCGGCCCGCCGGCCCGGATACTCCGCCACGGCCCAGTCCGTCCGGACCCGGGCCGGCCGCCGCCGCGCGGCCACCCGGAGTTCGCCGTCGCAGCCGAGGTGCCCGTGAGCGCCCTCACCGTCGTACTCGCGCTGCTCGCCGCGCTCTCCAACGCCTCGGCCTCGGTGCTGCAGCGGCGGGCCGCCACGGACGAGTCCGGGGGCGGCTCGGGAGCGCGCCAGGCCCTGCGCTGGCTCGGGCGGGTGCTGCGGCGCCCGCACTGGCTGGCCGGCGCCGGGCTGCTCGGGCTGTCGACCGGGCTCCAGGCGGCGGCCCTCGCCGTGGGCAGCCTGTCCCTCGTGCAGCCGCTGCTGGCGAGCGAGCTGCTGTTCACGCTCGCCGTCGGCAGCGTCGTGTTCCACAGCCGTCCCGACCGGCGCACTTGGCTGGCGTTCGCCGCGCTCGCCTTCGGTCTGGCCCTCTTCCTGGGCGTGGCGGCGCCCTCCGCCGGCAAAGCCACCGCCACCCCCGGGCTGTGGCTCCCGGTGGGAGGGACGCTGGCGGGTGTGGTCGTCCTCGTCGTCGTGGTGGCCCGCACGGTGCGCGGGGCGTCGCGGGCGGCACTGCTCGGGCTGGCGTCCGCGGTGTCCTTCGCCGCCACGGCCGCGCTGATGAAGGAGGTCATGGGGCGGCTGGGCCAAGGACCGGCCGCCGTGCTGACCCAGTGGCCCCTGTACGTCACGCTGGCGACCGGCGCGGTGAGCTTCCTGCTGCTGCAGAGCGCCTTCCGGGCCGGCAGCCTGACGGCCTCGCAGCCCGCGCTCACCCTCGGTGACGCCGTGACCAGCGTGATCCTCGGCTGGGTGCTGTTCCAGGAGGAGATCGGCCT
>NZ_BMVJ01000005.1:36885-49020 GCF_014650655.1 Streptomyces anandii JCM 4720 | reverse complement strand
CGGCGTACGGGTGCTGCCGGAGGTGCTGGGCGTGGCGCTGATCGGCGCGGGCAGCATCGGCCTGGCGAGTGCGCCGACCGTCAGCGGGGCGTGGGACACCGCCCCCGACGAGCGCGGCGGGCCAGGCCCCGACCACCGGGAACCGGCCCCGCAGCGGCCGTGACGCGGCGGGGCCAGGGGCCCCGTGGCCGTGACGGCGGCCCCGGGTTCCTGCTCAGTCGCCGTCCAGCAGCTCCTCGACCGCCGCGTCCAGCTCGTCGGGGGTCGTACCGCCGACCAGGCGCACCACGCCGTGCTCGTCGACCAGCACGTTGGTCGGTACGCCGCGAATGCCCAGCAGGGCGGCGTACTCGCCGGTGCCGTCGAGGAGCACGGTGGCGCCGATGTCCCACACGGCGACGAAGTTGGCGGCCTCGTCCCGCGGGTCGGTGTTCTCCCATACGTTGATCATGATCACGTCCAGCCCGGACCGGGCCGTACGGCGGCGCAGTTCCTCCAGAACCGGCGCCTCCGCGTTGCAGGGGCCTCACCAGCTCGCGAAGAAGTTGATCACGTACTTCTTCTCAGCCCACTCCCGGGAGGTACGGATCCTGCCCTCGCGCAGGTCGGGCAGCGCGAAGCCGGGCAGCCGCCGGCCCACCAGGGGGTGACTGGTGGGCGGTGGCGGGCCGGGCAGCCAGGGGCGGTGCACGAAGGTCACCGTGCCGCTGCCCGCGTTGGACACCAGCAGGGTGTCCGAGACGGGGTCCAGGGCGCAGTCGCCGGGGGCGTTGCCCACCACGATGCGGTGGGTCTCGCGGGCGGTCGCGGTGTCCAGGACGCTGACGGTGCCGGCGCCCCGGTTGCACACGTAGAGCAGCCCGCGCCCCTCGTCCACGCACATGCCGACCGGCGCCCGCTCCACCGGGAGTTCCCCGAGCAGGTCGCCGGTGTCCAGGCAGATCCGGCTGACCGTGCCGTGCAGCGAACTTGCCACGTACAGGTCTCCGCGCCCGGGGTCCACGACCGCCTTGCAGGGACCCTCGCGTACGGCGGTGCGTCCGAGCGGCCGCAGCGTGGCGGCGTCGAAGGAGGTCACCGAGCCGGTCATGAAGTTGGCGCACCAGCCGCGGTCGCGCCCGGTGTCCACGGCGATGCTGCCCGCGCCGAGCTCGGCGGGCACCGTGCCGACCACCTCCAGCCGGTCGGCGTCCACGGCGGTGATCGTGCCGTCGGCGGTGTTGCCCGAGAACACCCTGCGCAGCCCCGGATGGTGGCCGAGCCCCGCGGGATAGCAGCCGACCGGGACCTGGGCGAGCCGGGCGCCGGTGGCGGAGTCGAGCACGGTCACCGTGTCGGAGCGGGCGTCCGCCGAGAACAGCCGGCCGGTGGGCCGGTCGAGGATCAGCGGGATCGGTTCGCGTCCCACGGCCGCCTGCCACACCGGGCGGGCCGTGTCGAGGTCCAGCGCCACCACGGCATCGCTGCGGGAGCAGGCGACGAAGGCCCGCCGCCGCGGAGCGTCGACGACCACGGCCTCGGGTCCCTTGCCCACGGGGCAGTGGGCCCGCACACGGTGGGCGAGGCCGGCCGAGCAGGCCGGACCCTGCGCCGCGGGATCATGGTGGTCCATGCCATAGGGGGTGCGCGGATGGCGGTCCTCCTAAACGGAGGGTCCGCCGCGCGTACCGCCTTTCGCCTCAATGGCACATCTTCGTTCCCATGGCACGTCTTCGTTCAGGCCCGGCGCAGGACCACGAGCACCACCAGCAGCACGGTGGCCCCGGCGCTCGTGCCGTGGGCGACCACGGCGGTGAGCGGGAAGTGACGCTCGGCGGTGCCCCCGGCCTGGGAGTGCCGTCCGGAGCTGGGCAGCCAGCGCAGCAGCATCATGAACCCGAACGCGGCCACCACCAGCACCACCGCGCACGCCGCCCAGGCCGAGCTCCTGAGCCCGCCCAGGAGGTACACCGTCCAGGCCAGCAGCCCCGCCACCGCGAGGGCGACATGCCCGACGACCAGCCACAGCGGCAGCCGCGTCACACCGGGTGTGTGCTGCCGCAGCCCGCCGTGGCGGATCCACACGGTGCCGAGGTAGCCGCCCAGCGCCGCGGTCAGCAGCCACGCGCACAGAACGAAGACACGCATGGGCCCCGCTCCCCCCTCTGTCGGTGTCCGTCACGTCCGGTCCGTCAGGGCGTTCGCGTCCCAGGACACCGCATCGGCCGGCAAGCGGCTGGACATCCATTCACGGATTCACCCATAGGCGTGAACCATGGGCGAACTCCGGGCGCTCCGGCCCATTCCCCCACCCCGGGGCGCGCGGGCCGGGCGCGGGATGATTTCCTGCACTCGGTCCCTGACCCGGCCCGACCCCACCCGGTTCGGCCGAACCGAACCGACCCGACCCGACCCAGGACGGAGGACCCGGTGGAACTGCGCTGGCTGGAGTCGTTCGTCACCGTGGCGGAGGAACTGCACTTCGGGCGGGCGGCGGACCGTCTGCACCTCGCGCCGTCCGCGCTCAGCGCCCAGATCCGGGCGCTGGAGTCACACCTGGGCGTGCGCCTGATCGACCGCGGCCGGCGCACCCGCCCGGCGCTGACGAACGCCGGACGGCTGTTCCTCGAGGAGGCCCGGCTCACCCTGGCGCAGGCCGCCCGCGCCCAGGCCGTCGGCCGGCGCGCGGGCCGCGGGGAACTGGGGCACGCGGAGCTCGCGTACGTGGCCTCGGCGGCCTTCTCGGGCGTGCTGACCGACGTGCTGGGCCGGTGCACCGGCGAGCCGGACGGCGGCCTCACGGTGCAGGTGCGCGAGCTGGAGACGCCGGCTCAGCTGGAGGCGCTGTCCTGCGGGGACATCGACGTGGGCTTCCTGCGCTCACGGCCGCGGTACCCGGCGGGCGTGACGGCCACCACGCTGCTCACGGAGGACGTGGTGCTGGCCGTCCCGGACCGCTCGCCGCTCGCGGCCCTCGACGCGGTGCCCGCGGCCGGGCTGCGGCACGAGCGGTTCGTCGCGCCGCACTTCGACGAGGAGTACGGCTGCCGCGAGCACATCCAGGAGGTGGCCGGGCGGGGCGGCTTCAGCCCGCGGTGCGCTCCGCCCGTACGGGACTTCATCGCGGCGCTCACACTGGTGGGCGGCGGCCTGGCGGTGGCCCTGGTGCCGGAGTCGCTGCGGCGCGCGCGGATACCTGGGGTGACCTGCCGGCCGCTCGCCGACGTGCGGCCCACCACCCGGCTGGTGGGCGCCTACCGGCGGGACGAGACCTCCCCGGCGGTACGCGCCGTGATCCGCCGCCTGCGCCGCGCGGCGGAGGAGACGGCGGAACGGGTCACGACCGGCTGAACCGGCCGTCGTCGGCGGAGGGTCCGCTGTCAGGCGAAGGCCCGGTGTCAGGCGAAGGCGCGCTGTCAGGCGAAGGCGCGGTGGCCGGTCAGGGTCTGGCCGATCACCAGGGCGTGCACCTCGTCGGTGCCTTCGTAGGTGCGTACGGACTCCAGGTTGGCCATGTGCCGCATCACCGGGAAGTCGCTGGTGACACCGTCGCCGCCGAGCACGGTCCGTACGGTCCTGGCGATCTCGAGCGACTCGCGCACGTTGTTGAGCTTGCCCACGCTGATCTGCGCGGGGGTGAGCCCGCCGGCGTCCTTCAGCCGCCCGATGTGCAGGGCCAGCAGCAGGGCCTTCTGGTACTCGACCGCCATGTCCGCGATCTTCTGCTGGGTGAGCTGGAAGGCGGCCAGCGGCCTGCCGAAGACGCGCCGGTCCCGGGAACGTTCGACGGCCGCCCGCAGGCACTCACGGGCGGGGCCGAGGACGCCCCAGACGATGCCGTACCGCGCCTCGTTCAGGCAGCTGAAGGGTCCGCGCAGGCCGGTCACCAGGGGCAGGACGGCGTCGGCGGGCACGCGGCAGTCGTCGAGGACCACATCGCACTGGACGGAGGCGCGCAGGGACAGCTTGTTGGTGATGTCGCGGGCCGTGAAACCGGGCGTGCCGGTGGGGACCAGGAATCCGCGCACGCCCTCCTCGGTGGCGGCCCACACCACGGCCACGTCGGCCACGCTGCCCAGTCCGATCCAGCGCTTGGCCCCGTTGATCACCCAGTCGCCGCCGTCGCGCCGCGCGAACGTCCGCATGGCCGCCGGGTCGCTGCCGCCCTCGGGTTCGGTCAGTGCGAAGCAGCCCACCGTCCGCCCGGACGCCATGTCCGGCAGCCACCGCTCCTTCTGCTCCGGCGAGCCCCACTTGGCGATCGCCGACATGGCCAGCGACCCCTGGACGGAGACGAACGTCCGCCAGGCGGTGTCCCCCGCCTCCAGCTCCATGCAGGCCAGGCCGTGGCTCACCGCGCCGGCGCCGGCACAGCCGTATCCCTCGATGTGCATGCCGAGGACGCCCAACTCGCCGAGGCCCCGGATCAGTTCGCCGCGGAAGTGCCGGTCCTCGAAGTCCGCGTCGGCGACGGGGGTGATGTGCCGGGCGGTGAACTCCCGCACGCGGTCCCGCCAGTTCAGCTCCTCGGCGGTGAACAGGTGCTCGGCTTCGAGGTCCAGGGCGGGAGCCTTCGCGGGCGCGGAGGCGGAGGGTGGTGCGGACATGAGGTCTCTTCCTGTGCGTACTGCGGCAACTGCCTTGCGGCTCAAGGGGTTTGGTCGCTGTGGTCGTCAGAATCCGGGCGGCCGAGGATCTCCTCCGTGTGCTCGCCGAGGGCGGGCGGCGGGAGCCGGTACCGCGCGGGCGAGGCGCTCAGCGCGATGGGGTGGGCGACCTGGCGCGAGGACTTCCGCACGGCTCTGGGTCCCGGTCCGGTCCGGGCTTCGACTTCGGCTTCGCTCGGATCCGGGACGGTGACGATGCCCGGGAGCCCGAGGCGGTGCGCGAAGGCGAAGGCCTCGTCGAGCGTGTTGACCGGGCCCGCCGGCACACCCGCCGCGAGCAGTACGCCGCTCCAGTGGTCGGCCCCCGCGGTGCGCAGCCGCTCGCCGAGCAGCCCGGCCAGCTCGGCGCGGTGGGCGACCCGGCCCGGGTTGGTGCGGAACCGGTCGTCGGCGGCGAGACGCGGCACCCCGAGGGCCGCGGCCAGGGCCGCGAACTGCGTGTCGTTGCCCACCGCGAGGGCGAGCGGGCGGTCGGCGGTGGGGAAGGTCTCGTACGGAGCGATGCTCGGGTGGGCGTTGCCCATCCGTCCGGGCACGACACCCGCGACCGCGTACCCCGAGGCCTGATTGACCATGGCCGAGAGCAGCGAGCCGAGCAGGCTCACCTCGACGAGCTGTCCCTCGCCGGTCGCGTCCCGGTGGCGCAGGGCCGCCATGATGCCCAGCGCGGCGTGCAGGCCGGTGATCACGTCGACGAGGGCCACCCCCGTCTTGACCGGCTCTCCGCCGGGCTCCCCGGTCACGCTCATCAGCCCGCCGACGGCCTGGACCAGCAGGTCGTACCCGGGCAGGGCGGCCCCGCCGCCGGTGCCGAAGCCGCTGATCGAGCAGTGGACGAGCCGCGGGTGCCGGGCCCGCAGCCCGGCGTGGCCCAGGCCGAGGCGCTCCATCGTGCCGGGCCGGAAGTTCTCCACCAGCACGTCGGACCCGGCGATCAGGGTCCGCGCCCGCTCCCGGTCCGCCTCGCTCGCGAGGTCGAGGGTCACGGAGCGCTTGTTGCGGTTGACGCCCAGGAAGTAGGTGGACGTTCCCTCCTCGTCGGCCGGCGGCCGCCACTGCCGGGTCTCGTCGCCGGTCCCGGGCCGCTCGACCTTGATCACCTCGGCGCCGAGGTCGGCGAGCAGCATGGTCGCGTAGGGGCCCGCCAGGACGCGGGAGAAGTCCGCGATCCGAAGTCCGCGCAGCGCACCGCCGCCCGCTTCGCCGCCGTCACTGCCCACGTCCGCCTCCCGGTGCTCACGCCGGCCGCCGGGACCGCCCCGGAGCGTGATCAGCGTGGCCCCGCGCGGCAGGGCCGGTCAACGACGTACCGGCGCACGTTTGTGCGCGGAAAACGTTCGGGTCTCTCAGGGTTCGGTGGGCTCCGGCGGTTGCGGCTCCGTGGCCCGCGGGTCGTCCGGCTCCGTGGCCCGCGGGTCGCCCGGTTCGGTGCCGTCGGGGGTGAACCGGACGCAACACTCGCCGGGGCGGGGCGCGAGGACCGCCTGGATGCCGGTGACCCGGAGGCCTTCGAGGAACCCGGCGAGGAAGGCGTGGTTCATCCCGCAGACCAGGCCGGGGGCCCTGGCGGCCAGCGGGTGGAAGGGGCAGTTGCGCAGCCGGAGTTCGGTGGAGGACTCCCGGACGGGTTCGTAGCCCTGCTCGTCGAGCACGCGCTCGCACACGGTCAGTCCGCGTTCGGCGCCCAGGCGCCCCGGACGCGACCGCGTCCGCTCCGCCTCCCCCGTCTCGCGGCCGTGCCGCTCCGCGACACGCAGCGCCGCCTCCGCGGCGTGCTCGTCGGCGCCCTCGGTGAGGACCGCCTCCAGGAGCAGACCGGCCAGGAGTTCGTGGCGCCGGTCGGGGATGCTGAGGCTGATCTGGGCGTCGGTGGGCTCGTAGACCTTCGGGCGGCGCCCGACCCTGCGGGTGCCGCCGGGAGCCTCGTAGTGGCTGCGCAGCAGACCGGCGTCGACGAGTTTGTCGAGGTGGAAGGCGGCGAGCTTGCGCGAGATGCCGACGCTGGCGGCCGCCTCGTCCCGGGTGACGGGCCGGCCGGCCCGGCGGACGAAGGCGAACATCCGCCGCCGCGACTCCTCGCCGAGCACGCTGACCGAGTCGATCACGGCGTCGCCGGCGGGCGGGGACTGGTTCATGTCGGGGGCCACCCCTTCACGATAACGCGCATACGAGTGGGTGAAGCCGGTCAGGGCCTCAGTGTTCATCAGGCGGACTTGACCTGCGGACCGAATAACGCCAAGACTTATTGGTGAAAAGAAGAATCGGAGGCAGCCGACATGAACCAGACGTCCACCGCGACCGCGCAGTCCGCCCCGCCCCGCCCGGCCACCGCCCCGGACGATGCCGGACCCCCGGTGTTCCCCGCGCCCGTGCCCGCGCCCGCGCTGCGTGTCGTCCACGACACCGACGGCGTCGACCTGGCGGCCGCCGAGCTGGCCGCCGGCCAGTTCCTGCGGGCCCTCGGCATCGGCACCGAGTCCGAGAGCCTGCGCGGCACGCCCGGCCGGATGGCGCGCGCCTACGCCGAGCTGTTCAGCCCGCGCCCCTTCGACCTGACCACCTTCCCCAACGAGGAGGGCTACGACGAGCTGGTGCTGGCCCGCGGCATCCCGCTGCGCTCCGTGTGCGAACACCATCTGCTGCCGTTCGTCGGCACGGCCCACGTCGGCTACCTGCCCGGCGGGCGCATCCTCGGCCTGTCCAAACTGGCGCGTGTGGTGGAGCACTTCGCCTGCCGTCCCCAGGTGCAGGAGCGGCTGACCAAGCAGGTCGCCGACTGGCTGCAGACACACCTGGAGCCCAAGGGCGTCGGCGTCGTCATCGAGGCCGAGCACACCTGCATGACCCTGCGCGGCGTCCGCGCGGAGGGCGCCCGCACCCTCACCTCCACCCTGCTGGGCACGCTGCGCTGCGACGCCCGCTCACGCGCCGAGTTCCTGTCCCTGACCGGCCTGCCGCGCTGAGGACGGGCGGGCCGACAGCATCGGGGGCGGGCAGGCGAACGGCACGTCTGCACGTGGTCAAGGGCTGGTCATGGAATGGGAGAGGCGTTCGGCGGCAACGTATTCTGTGAGCGTTTGACCGCAGGCACAGCTGCGGCACAGCCGCGGTACGGCGGTGACCGCCGGCGGCGGCCGGAGACGGGAGGAGGCGGGAATGGACAGTAGTCCGGGCCACAGTCGCCCCTCCCTCAAGTTGTCCGCGCCGTCCTTCCGCGGCCCGGGGCAGCTCCTTCCCTCCTGACCCGCCCGGCCCGGGGCCCTGGGCCACCCGGCCGGTGCGTCCGCGTGTGCGCGCGTGCGCCGCGCTCTGAGCATTCGCGTGCAGGGAGGCGGAGTGCCGCCGTGGGCCGCCCGGTGCCCCGTCACCTAGGGGCAAGGGGGTGTTCACCATGGCTGCCCACACTCTGCTCATGTCCACCACGGCCCGTCTGCGCGACCGCCGGGTCCACCTGGAGCGCCGCGCCACCGCTTCCAGGGCGGTGCGCGCCTCGCTCGTCTCGCTGGCCGGGCTGATCGGCGGGCCGGTCACCAACCAGGCCGGCGAGGAGGTCGGCCGCGTCGCCGACGTCGTCGCCCGGCTGTACGGGCAGGATCCGTACCCGCCGGTCACCGGGCTGATCCTGCGGATCGGCCGGCGACGGGCCTTCCTCTCCGCCGACGCGATCGGCAAGGTGCGGGCCGGGCACGTCCGGCTGCGCACCGCCCGCGTCGACCTGCGCGACTTCGCCCGCCGGCCCGGCGAGGCCCTGCTGGCCAAGGACGTCCTCGACCACCAGCTCGTCGACGTGGACGGCGTCCAGGTCACCCGGGCCGCGGACCTGTACCTGGCGCCGCTGGTCGACCGGGTGGTACTGGTCGGCGTGGACGTGTCGCTGCCCACCCTGCTGCGCCGGCTCGGCCCGCGCCGCTGGCAGGCACGGCCCACCCCCGAGCGGGTACTGGACTGGCAGGCGGTGGCGCCCTTCGCCGAGCAGGCCACCGAGGGCCCGCCCGAGGTACGGCTGCGCGCCTCCCGGGCGGCGCTGCACCGGCTGCGCCCGGCCGACCTGGCCGACATCCTCGAGGACCTCGGCCGCGCCGAGCGCCAGCAGCTGCTGGACTGGCTGGAGCCGGAGCAGGCCGCCGACGCGCTGGAGGAGATGGAGCCGGCCGAGCTGGAGAACCTGCTGCGCGAGGCACAGCCGGAGTACGCCGCCCGCCTGGTCGACGCGATGGAGCCGGACGAGGCCACCGACGCGCTGCGCGACCTCACCGCGGAGGAACGCGAGGCCCTGCTGACGCGTATGCCGGCCGGTGAGGCCGCGGAGCTGCGGCGGCTGCTCGCGCACCCGGAGGGCACCGCGGGCGGCGCCATGACCACGCTGCTGGTGACCGCCCGCCGGGGCGAGACGGTCGCCCAGGTGCGCGGCCGGCTGGCCGAACAGCCCGGTCACCGCACGGAGATCGACGCGGTCGCCGTCGTGGACGAGGACGGCAGGCTGCTGTGCGACATGGCGCTGTTCGACCTGGCGGTGGCCGAGGACTCGGCGACGGTGGCCGATCTCGAGGGCTGGCTGGCCCAGTTCGGGCCGCCCGTCACCGTGCACGCCGGCACCCCGCTCGCCGAGGCCGCCGACCGGCTGGTCGCCGCCCGCGCCTCCTCGGTGCTGGTGGTCGACGACTCCGACCGCCCCATCGGACGCATCCTGGCCGACGACCTGCTCGACGCCCTGCTGCCCGAGCGCGGGCGCCTGCACTTCCGGAGGTTCCTGCAGTGACCCACGACCTCGACTCCACCGGGGCCGGCACGGCAGACGGCACCGGAAGCACCGGCCCCGCGCCCGCGCCCGCGTCCACACCCGCATCCGCGCCCGCGTCCACACCCGCATCCGCATCCGCGCCCGCGCCCGGGAGCCACTCACCCGTCCGCCGCCGGGGCTGGCGGCGCATCACCATGGTCGCGGCGATCGCCGGCCCCGGCCTCGTCGCGGCGAACGCGGGAAACGACGCGGCCGGCATCGCCACCTACGCCTCGGCCGGCTCCCAATTCACCTACGGCACCCTGTTCTTCATGGTGCTGGTCACCGTCGCCCTGGTGATGGTGCAGGAGATGGCGGTGCGGCTCGGCGCCCACACCGGCAAGGGACTCGGCGCGCTGATCCGCGAGCAGTTCAGCCTGCGCCTGACCGCGCTCGCCGTCTTCTGCCTGCTGCTGGCCAACACCGGCCTGGTGGTCAGCGAGTTCGCCGGCATCGGCGCGGCCTTCGAACTGCTCGGCGTGCCCAAGTGGGCGGTCATCCCGCCGGCCGCGGCGCTGCTGTGGGCACTGGTGCTGTTCGGCTCGTACCACTGGGCCGAGCGCATCTTCCTGATCATGTCGCTGGCGTTCTTCGCCTACCCCGTCGCGATGATCCTCGGCCACCCCGACTGGGGTGCCGTCGGCCACCACCTGATCGTGCCGCACATGGAGCCCGGCAAGGACTTCATACTGCTCGCGGTCGCCCTGATCGGCACCACGGTCAGCCCGTACATGCAGTTCTACGCCGCCGCGGGCGTCGTCGACCGCGGCGCGCGGCCCGCCGACTATCCCCTCATCCGCGCCGACGCCGTCCTCGGCGCCGTGTTCGCGTGCGTGATCAGCCTGACCATCATCATCGCCACCGCCTCCGCCATCGGCGGCACCGGCCCGCTCGACTCGGCCGCGCAGGCCGCGCAGGCCCTCGAACCGGTCGCGGGCAAGGACGCCGAGCTGCTCTTCGCCCTCGGCCTGCTCGGCGCCTCCGCCCTGGCCGGCGCCGTGGTGCCGCTGTCGGCGAGCTACGCGGTGGGCGAGGCCGCCGGTGTGGAGCGCTCCGTCTCCCGCAGGTTCCGCGACGCGCCGCTCTTCCTGGGGCTGTTCACCGCGCAGATCGTGCTGGGCGCGGCGGTGGCGATGACGCCGGTCGACGTCATCCAACTGCTCATCGGCACACAGGTGTTGCAGGGTCTAATCAGTCCGGTCGTGCTGGTCTACCTGCTGGTCCTCACCAACCGCCGTTCCCTGCTGGGCGATGCCGCCAACGGGCCGCGCCGGCGGGTGGCGGCGACCGTCGTGGTCGTCGGCGTGGCGGCCATGTCCACGATTCTGCTCGTGCAGACCTTGCTGGGCTGGTTCGGGCACGGCTGACTCCGCTCGACTTCCCCACTCTCCGGCGTGCTTGATGGACCGTCAGGTGAAGAAGACCCGCGAGAGGGCGGCCAGTACCCGGAGATGGCCGGCCGGTGAGATCCGCGCGGCGAGGTGGCCGTCCGGGCGCACCAGCAGGGCGGTGGATCCGTCGAGGGCGTACTGGCGGCGGAACTCGCCCTCGCCGTCGTGGAGGACGGGCGTGAGCACACCGGAGGCGTCGGCGTCCGGGGCCAGCAGGGCGTAGCAGGTCAGCGCCCCGCGGGCCACGTTCCGCGCGGTGTCGGCCAGTTCGTCGAAGCCCTCGGCCTCCTGCGTGGTCGAGGCGTACAGCAGCAGGACGTGGTCGCGCTCGCGCAGCAGGTCGTACAGGCGCAGCGGGTGGGTGGCGATCGGGTCGCGCAGTCCGGTGCAGTCGGGGGCGCGGTCCCCGGGGGCGGGCCCGGGCCCGTCGGGCGCGGCTTCCACGACGGGGCTGTCCCGGTAGGAGATCAGCAGTTGCGCCTCCCGCAGCAGCACCGTGGCGCCGTCGTCGGGGTCCGCCTGCACGCCCCGCGCCGCGTGGCGCACCGTGCGTCCCACGACCTCCTCCCCCACCGGACGGCGTTCGGTGTCGTAGCTGTCCAGCAGCCGCGGCTGGGCCAGCCCCTCGACGGTGAGGGCGAGCTTCCAGGCGAGGTTGTAGGCGTCCTGGATGCCGGTGTTCATGCCCTGCGCGCCGGTCGGCGGATGGATGTGCGCCGCGTCGCCGGCGAGGAACACCCGGCCCTCGCCGTAGCGGCCCGCGATGCGGTGGCTGATGCGGAACACCGACGACCACCGCATGGTCGAGGCGACGGCCGGGCCGGGCGCGAGACGCTTCAGCGCGGCCTCGATGTGCTCCATACGCGGTGCACGGTCCGCTTCCGGCCCGTGCCGGATCTGCGCTGCCCCTTCCGCCGGTCCGGCCGGTTGAGCCGGTCCGGCCGTTGGCGTCCCGCCGGTGGTGGACAGCTCGGGCGGCACCCGGGTGGAGATGCGGTACCGGGACCGGCCGGGCAGCGGGATGCAGACGAGCAGGTCGTCCACGGCGCCGTCGTCGCCCAGGTGCATCGCGCGCACCGCGTGCCCGGCGGGCAGGTCCCAGTCCAGCTCCACGTCCGCCAGCATGTACTCCTCGGGGAACGCCCCGCCCTCGAACGGCAGCCCCAGCCCCTTGCGTACGACGCTGTGCGCGCCGTCGCAGCCGACGAGGAACTCCGCGCGCAGCTCGCGCTCCTCGCCCTCGGCGGTGCGCAGCCGGCTGGTGACCCCGTCCGCGTCCTGCGTGAACGACACCAGTTCCGTCCCGCGCTCGATGGCC
>NZ_BMVJ01000005.1:9988-36864 GCF_014650655.1 Streptomyces anandii JCM 4720 | reverse complement strand
GTGCCGTGGCCGGCGAGCCGTTCCCCAAGGACGCGTTCGGTCTCGTACTGCGGCAACGACGCGAAGCCGTACGGCACTTGCGGGGGCACCGCCAGTTCGATTCGGGTCTCCAAGGACCCGTTGACGTAGACCAGTTGTCCACGCAGGGGCGTCGCGGCGTCCAGCGCGGCCCGCGCCACTCCGCTGCGTTCCCATATCTCCAGGGTCCTGGGCTGGACGCCCACGGCCTTGGCGTAGGGCAGGCGCTCCGGCAGGCGGTCGACGATCCGGCAGTCCACTCCCCGCCGGCGCAGTTCCAGGGCCGCGGTCAGGCCCACGGGGCCGGCACCCGCGATCAGGACTTGGGTATCGGTCATGCGCGTCTCCCGATCCGTTCCCCTCGATGGTCCCGCGGGGCACGGACCACCGCCACCGGGCGGTTCGCCCAGAGCCGGTCGCGGCGGTGGAGGACGCGGCGGGAGGAGGAGGCGGCGGGAAGGCGGCCCCGGGGACGGGACCGCCCTCCCGCCGGATCGCTCCGCGTCGCGGCTACTTCACCACGGTGATCCGGTCCGCCGCCGTCGGCGCGTACGGCGCGGAGGCGGAGGAGTGGGCCGTGAGGTAGGCGACCAGGGCCGCCAGGTCGTCGCCGCCGACGAGCTGGTCGGTGCCGCCTGCCAGCTCGGTGAAGCCGTCGCCGCCGCCCGCCAGGAAGGAGTTCATGGCGACGCGGTAGGTGGCCGCCGGGTCGACCGGCTTGCCGTCGATCCTGATCGAGTCGGCGACCACGCGGTCGGCGCCCGTCTTGGTCAGGTCGAGGGTGTAGGTGACGCCGGAGGAGATCTGGAGGATCTTCGGCACGGCGGCGTTCGCCCCGCTCACCTGCTGCTTCAGCACGGTGATCAGCTGGGCGCCGGTGAGGGTCTTGAGGTTGACCGTGTTGCTGAAGGGCTGCACCGCGAAGCCCTCCCCGTAGGTGACCACGCCGTCGCCCTCGCTGCCGGAGGCCGCGTGGACGAGGTCGGCCCGGATGCCGCCGGGGTTCATGAGGGCGAGGTCGGTGCCGCTGTCCAGCGTCCTGCCGTACGCCAGCTGTGCGTCGGCGACGAGGTCGCCGAGCGGTGACTCGGGGGTGTCCCCGGTGCCGCGCGTGATGTCCCGCGCGATGTAGCCGATCGGCTTGTCGGCGACCGGGGCCGCGAGGGCCTTCCAGTGGTCGATGAGCCGCGTCAGGTCCGGCGCCTGGGGCTGGGTGCGGTCCACGACGTGGTTGGAGCCCTTGACCGAGGCCCGGACGATGTCGTGGGTGCGCCAGTCGTACTTCATGTCCAGCTCGGTGAAGAGCCGGCCGTAGGAGGCGGCGCTGGTGACCAGGCGGGGACGGCCCGCGGGGTCGGGGATGGTGCAGACGTAGGCGTTGTGGGTGTGCGCGGTGACGAGGGTGTCGACCTCCGGCGAGACCTTCTTGGCGATGTCCACGATCGGGCCGCTCAGGCCCGAGCCGCTGCCGCCCGCGTCGCAGTCGTAGTTGTACGCGGCGGAAGCCGGGTAGCCGCCCTCGTGGATCAGCGCCACGATCGCGTGCACGCCCTGGCGCCGCAGCACCTTCGTGTACGAGTTGATGGTGTCGGCCTCGTCGAGGAACTTCAGCCCCTTCACGCCGTCCGCGGAGACGATGTCCGGGGTGCCCTTGAGGGTGACTCCGATGAAGCCGACCCGTACGCCCTTGACGTTCTTGACGACGTACGGCTTCAGCAGCGGCCGGCCCGTGGCCTCGTCGACGACGTTGGCCGAGAGGATCGGGTAGCGCGCGCCCTTGAAGGTGCGCCCGGGCTCGTAGCAGCCATCGACCGGGTGGCAGCCGCCGTTCTGCAGCCGCAGCAGTTCCTTCTTGCCCTCGTCGAACTCGTGGTTGCCGACGCTCGTGACGTCCAGGCCGAGCTTGTTCATGGCCTCGACGGTCGGCTCGTCGTGGAAGAGGCCGGAGAGCAGCGGGCTGGCGCCGACGATGTCGCCGGCCGCGACGGTCACGGAGCGGGCGTGGCCCTCGCGGGCGGTGCGCAGGCTGTTCGCCAGGTAGGCGGCGCCGCCCGCGTCCACGTTCTTCGTGGTGCCGTCGGGCTGGAGCTCGGTGACGCGTCCGGAGGAGCCGGCGGGGGGCTCGAGGTTGCCGTGGAAGTCGTTGAGAGCGAGCAGCTGCAGGTCGGTGGTGTGGTGACTTGGGTGGCTCTGGTGGCCGGGGTGACTGCCCGGACGGGCCGCCTGGGCGGGCGCGGCGGCGGTGAGCGCCCCCAGGGTGGCGAGAGCCGCGGCCGTGGCGAGAGCGGTGGAGAGCGCTCTTCGCGGAGCCGGGCGGCGTGGACGTGTCGGTGACATGGGCCCCCCTCTGACGTGATCGGTTCAAGAACGGGCGAACGGCCGCAGCCTAGGGTCAACGCGCGTAGTTGTCAGGAGCTTTGCGATGACGACCAGGTTTCCGCCGGGGGCGTTCGGCGCCGGGGGCGCGGCCCGTCCCGGCTCGCGTCGCGTCGGGCTGGGGCGACCTTCGCGGGGTCCGCGGCCGGGAGGCTCGGCACGGCGACCGAACAGCCCGGCGCGCGACCGGGGGGGGCTCGGTGCGGTTGCTCAGGTCCCCGGGACTCGCTCGGTGGGGGGCGGCGCGAGGAGGGCCGTGAGGGTGAGGGCGGCCCAGCTCAGGGCCGTGACGACCGTGCCGACGCGGCGAATGCGGCTCGGCAGGGTGGTGCCGAGCAGCACGGCGTCGCCCACGTCGGAGGCGACGCGTACCGCGGCGGCGGTGGCCAGGGCCGGGCCGGCCGGGGCGACCAGCATGGCGAGGCCGCTCGCGGCGTCCCGCCAGGCCAGCGGCCGCAGCACCATGGCGGTGTGCGGACCGGTGCCGCCCTCCGGGTCGACCAGGCCCGTGGGCCGCGCCAGCCAGTCCGGCCGGCAGGCGACCGCGATCCCGTAGGCGGCCGTCGCCGCGCCGACCGTCCGCAGCAGTTCTGTCCGCACCGCACGCACCTCCACCTTCGCGCTCACGTTCACGATCGCCTTCCCCACCGATGGGCCGGCGGCCCCGCTCGCCCATGCCTACCCGCCGCGTCCCGCGTGTCACCGGCCGACCGGCCGACCGGACCAGTGACGCGCCCCTCGCACCGTGACATCCGGGGCGTGGCGGGTAAGTGATTCTGCAGACCAGCGGAACGCATGGATGGCGCGGCACAGTGGAGGAACGCCATGTTCGAGGCCCAGGACGTCCGCCAGTGGCGTGGACACGCGGTGCACGGCGCGGACGGCAGCAAGATCGGTGAGCTGGAGGCGATCTACGTCGACACGATCACCGACCAGCCGTACTTCGCGACGGTGAAGACCGGCATGCTGGGGCGTCAGCGGCTGGTCTTCGTACCCCTCACCGGAGCCACCGTGAGCCCCGGCCACCTCAACGTCGCCTTCGACAAGAAACACGTCAAGGACGCTCCCGCCATCGACACCGACGGTGAGCTGCCCGTGGAGGAAGAGCCCGCGATCTTCCGGCACTACGAGCTGACGTACCAGCCAGGATCGGCCGGGGAACGGCGCCTGGCCCGCCGGTAGGCCGCCCGGACCGCTCCCGTTCCTGACCGGGCGTCATGGACGGGAGCGGTGGTGGTGCGGGCGGCGCCCCGCCGGGTCACTCCTTGGCCGACTGCTCGGGGATGGACTTCTCGGGCGGAGGCGGGGGCGGCGGGCGCGGGGGGCGGAAGATGATGTCCTCGTACGCCTCCATCGCGAGGACGAGCAGCAGCATGGCCACGGGGACGAGCACGGGCAGCAGAATCACGAGGCCTCCCGGAACGCGGTGACCAGGCCTGTGAGCCGCACTTGACCGGCGGGCGGGTGCGGTGGGCGGGGCGGGTCTCTTCCAGCGTGCGCTCCCGCGCGGTGTCCCGCAGTCGCGGTTGCTCTGTTCGGGTGCTCCGTGCGGGAGCTCCGTGCGGGAGCTCGGTACCGGAGCTTCGTACGGGCGGCCGGCCGGGGCCTGTGCCTCTTCTCACATTTGCGGCCGAAAAGGGCGTTCCGTGACGGCGGCCACTTCGCCTCGCGCCCGCTTTGTTTAGGTTCGCTCTTCAGTGCCCCCTGTCCACATCCCCGCCGAGGCCTGCCTGACCATGCCCCAAGCCTTCTCCCCGTCGTGTACGAAGCCCGCGCCGTCCGTGCGCCGCGGGCGGCGCCGCGCCCTCGCCTGCGCCGGTGCCCTGCTGGCCTCCGTGACCACGCTCCTCTCCGTCGGCACCGCGCACGCGGCGCCTGCGTCCGCTGCACCGGCCACCGCACCGGCCACCGCGCCCCAGGGCAAGCCCCGGGTGACCGCCGCGGTGCTCGGCCTCGACGGCGGGAGCCGTCAGCCCACGCTGTACGGCGACGACGCCGCCTACGACACGGCCAGCATCATCAAGGTCGACATCCTCGCCACGCTGCTGCTCCAGGCGCAGGACGCCGGACGGCACCTCACCGCCCAGGAGCGCGCGCACGCCGAGCCGATGATCAAAAGCAGCGACAACGCGGCGGCGAACGCCCTGTGGCGGCAGATCGGGCAGGCGACCGGCCTGGAGTCGGCCAACAAGCGCCTCGGCCTGACCGCCACGAAGGGCGGCCCCGGCGCCCGCTGGGGGCTGACCCGTACCACGGCGAGCGACCAGATCCGCCTGCTGCGCGCGGTGTTCGACGGCCAAGGCACGCCCTCGGGATCCAAGACGCCGTCCAAGACGGCGTCCAGTGCGCTGACCGAGGAGTCCAAGGCCTACATCCGTACGCTGATGACGCGGATCCAGAGCGACCAGGCGTGGGGCGTGTCCGCGGCGTCCGGCGCCCAGTGGGCACTGAAGAACGGCTGGTTGCAGCGCAACACGTCCGGTCTGTGGGACGTCAACAGCGTCGGCCGGATCACGGTGAACGGTCACCACTACCTGGTCGCCGTACTCTCGGACGGCAGCCGCTCGATGGACGAGGGCGTCACCCTGGTCGAACGAACGGCCCGCCAGGCGATCGCCGCCGCCACCGCCGGCAACTGACGCCTGCTCGTCGGGGAGTTCGGTGTCCTCGCCCACGAGGTAGACGTACCGTCCCAGCCGTGGCGAGGTCGCCCCTGGCCGGCCGGGACCCGGGTCTCGGCGACTTCGACGGCGACCGCTGCAACGACCTGATCGTCCGCATGCCCGGCGGCGAGGCCCGTCTCTACACCCCGGTCTGCGGCGGACTGCCCACGCCGGACTCCCCCTACACGCGGCTGTCGAAGGACTGGAGCGGTATGACACCCTGCTCGCCGCCGGCGACCAGACCGGCGACGGCCGCCCCGACCTCCTGGCCCGCGACGCGGCCACCGGCGACCTCTACCTCTACGCCCACGACGGCACCGGCCACTTCCGCCCCCGGGTCAGGATCCGCTCGGCGTGGACGGGCTACCGACGCGTCGTCGGCGCCGGAGACCTCGACGGGGACGGCATCGGCGACGTCCTCGCCCTGGACAAGTCCGGCGAGCTGTGGCGCTACGACGGCACGTCCGCCGGCAAGCTCAAGGACCGCGTCCTCGTCTTCAAGGACTGGGGCGGCAGCTACAAGGACATCGTGGGAGCGGGCCACGTCGACGGCGACGGACGTGCCGACCTCGTCTCCCGCGACACCACCGACGTGCTGTGGCTGAACGCCGGCACGGGCAAGGGCACGTTCAGGAACCGTGTCCGGTCCGGCGAGGCGGGCTACTGGAAGAGCTGGGCGTCACTGGCCTGACGGCCGCCGCGCCTCCGCCGCGCGTGGTACCGGTCCTCCCCGCCCGCCTGCGGCTCGGGCCGCGCCGGGTCGGGCCGGCCCGCGCGGGTGGGGGGCGACGGCCGGGGAGGACCGGCGATCATGGGTACGTCCGGTACGGGCCGCGGTCGCGCAGCGGCCCGTACCGGGTGAACGGAGCGGTCAGCGCGCCGTGTTCAGCTGGGCGAGTGCCTTGGCAAGGCCGTTGGCCCACAACTGGTTCACCCGGGCGCGCTCGTTGGCGTTCGGGTAGCGGTTGGTGCAGGACGGGCCGGGGCCGCCGCCCGACATCAACTCGCTGCAGGGGCCGCTGTAGTGGTCGGGCAGGCCGAGCACGTGGCCGGTCTCGTGGGCGGTGACGCGGATCGAGTCGTACTGCTGGTTCTGCGCGTAGTCGAGGAAGATGTAGCCGCCACCGTGGCCGTCGGTCGAGGCGTAGGACCCCTGCGGGTCACTGCCCTCGTAGTAGGCGAAGTCGGCGTTGCCCGTCGTCGCGCGGAGCTTGACGTTGGACACGGAGCTGTTCCAGATGGAGGCGGCGCTCGATATCTGGGAGCGGAAGCTCGGCGCCTGGGAGGCGTTGTAGTAGACGGTGACCGACTGCAGGTCCGGGTGGGCGGCCTGCTTCTTCGCCACCGACTTCACCACGGCGTCGAAGAACGCCTTGTTGCCGGCCGCGTTCTCGGCCGAGCCGGCGTAGCGGGCGTACGCGGCGGCGTGGGACGGGGCGGCCGGGCCGGCGCTCGCCGGGGTCGCGGTGCCGAGCGCGGCCGAGGCCAGGCCGAGTCCGAGCGCGAGGGCCAGGAGTCTCCTGGAGGCGCGTGCGGGCTCGGCGGCCGTCTGTGACGACTTCATGTGGGGTGCTCCTACTCGTTCCTGTGGGGTGGTGAACGATGAGTTGCACTGGAGTGTCGGGCAGCGGGGCGGCCGTGCGGATGATGGCAACCGGTGATAGCCCCGGGGCTATCGGGGCCGACTCGTGCGGATCCGTTCGGATTTGAACATCTGGTGCGGCGCCCGCCGCCCGCCCTACGCTCCCCCCATGGAGCTCGAGGTGAGGCACTTACGTGTGCTCTGCGCCATCGCCGAGGCCGGCAGCCTGCACCGGGCCGCCCGCCAACTCGGCATGGCGCAGCCCTCGTTGAGCACCCAGCTGCGTCGCATAGAACACACCCTCGGCGGCCCGCTGTTCACCCGCGGCCGCACGGGCTGCCGCCCCACTCCGCTCGGCCACGCGGTGCTGAGCCGGGCCAGGCCCCTGGTCGCCGAGCTCACCGCGCTCGTCACCGAGGCGCGGGCCGCGGCGGCCCGCGCCGCCGGCGGTGTCCACCTGCGCATCGGCGCCACCGCCAGCCGGGCCATACCGGGCTGGCTGCGCCGGCTGCGCGCCCGCGAGCCGGGCACCGAACCCACGCTGCAGATGGACGTGTCCGCGAACGCGCTGCTGCGCATGGTCGCCGCCGGCCGGCTCGACATGGCGTTCGTGCACGAGGTGGAGGGCAGCCCGCTGCGCGTTCCGCCGGGGCTGTGCCTGCGCGTCCTGGTCGAGCGGGAACCGCAGTTCGTCACCCTCGCCGTGGACCATCCGGCGGCCGCGCGGCACGAGGTACCGCTCGCCGACCTCGCCGGGGAGCGCTGGATGGTCGACTCCACGGTCGACGGCGAGTGGGACGCCCTGTGCCGGGTGCTGCGCGAGGCGGGGCTCGAGCCGGAGATGCTGCACGGCGACTACCTCACCGCGTACTCCCTGGCGGCCACCGGGGAGGTCGTCACGGTCAGCCAGCCCACCGCGCACCCCCGCTCGGACCTCGCCATGCGGCCCCTGCGAGGGGACCCGATCGGCGTACGGCTGCTGCTCGCGGCCCGTACCGAGGACGAACTCGACTTCGGCTTCGGCGAGTTGGAGGAGGCGTACTGGGAGGCGGCGCGTCAGGCGCCGGCCTACCGCGACTGGCTGGAGCGCAGGGGCGTCCCCTGGGCCCCGCACGCCCTGGCGACGACGGCGGACGCCACCGCATGAGCCGGGGGCACCGGGATTTGCCTTGGAGTGGACTCCAGCGTTCACACTGACCGCGACCGAGACCTTCCCGCGGACAGAGAGGCGGCAGCGGATGGACACCGAGACCACGCGCCGTGCCGGGCACCCGTTGCCCTACGACAGCTACCGGCAGGCCATCGAGCGGGAGACCCTGCGGTTCGCCGAGGTGACCGGGGGCGCGGAGCCCTCCACCGCCGTGCCGTCCTGCCCCGGCTGGACGCTGGCCGACCTCACCCGGCACGTGGGCTCCCTGCAGCGCTGGTTCTGCGCGCTGCTGACCCGGCGGGTGCAGGAACCGCCGCGCGACCGTGACGTGGACCTCGGGCTGCCGGAGCGTGCGGACGAGTGGCCCGCGTGGGTGGCGGCGGGCGTGCCGGAGGTGGCGGAGGTCCTGCGGGACACGGACCCCGACGCGCCGATGTGGACCTGGGGCGAGGACCCGCACGCGCGGTTCTGGGCGAGGCGGATGCTGTGCGAGACCCTGGTGCACCGGGTGGACGCGGAGCAGGCCCTCGGCCTGGAGCCGGACATCGACCCGGTGACGGCGGCGGACGCCGTGGACGAGTTCCTCGTCAACCTGCCGTACGCCCATCTCTTCGCCCCCGAGGTGGCCGGGCTGCGCGGGACCGGCGAGACCCTCGCCTTCCAGTGCGCCGGGCCGGACGGCGGCACGGGCGAGGAGTGGCGGGTGCGGCTCGATCCCGGCGGATTCCGTCCGCTGCCGCCCGCCGGAGCGGGCGCCGCGCCCTCGGACACGCCGACCGCGACGGTACGGGGAGGGGCGGCCGATCTCCTGCTCCTGCTCTACGGGCGGCGCTCGTACCGGGATCCCGCCTACGAGGTGTCCGGGGGGACCGAGGTCCTCGACCGCTGGTTCGCCCACACCGCGTTCTAGACCCGTTCAACGGGGCAACCCGGTCGGTGCGGGGCGCCCGGCCGCGCCGGCCCGCACCGCACCCCGTGACCGCGATCGAGGAGGACAAGATGCCCATCGACACCGTCGAACGATTCCTCGTCGCTCTCGACCCGCACCACAGGGAGCAGGTCCAGCGGCTGTCGCACGAGGAGCAGGTGAAGCTCGCCGACGCCTGGGAGGCGGAGCTGCGGCAGGACACCGACCTCGACACGCTGAGCGAGCTGTCCCCGCCGGCGGCGGAGAGCGAGGCGGCGGCCCGGGTGGCGGGCAAGCTGCTCGAGTAGGGGCACCGGAGGATTCGCTGCCCCGGAGGGGCGGGGACGCACCTTTTTGCGGTGCCGCAAGGGGTCGTACAGGACAAAAGCGTGCGATTTGGCGTCACATCGGACCATGCCCGACCATGGGTTCCGCCCGGCGATCCCGGGCACCAGTTCGAAGAGAGGCGCACCACCCCATGCACGTCACCGGAACCGTCCCTCCGCCGGCTCCGGCCCCGCAGGAGACCCCCGCGGCCCCCGTCCCCACCGAAAGCCCCGTCGGAAGCTCCACCGAAAGGCCCGCCGGTGATCCCGCCGGCAGTGCCGGCAGGCACGCCCGCCGCTTCGGGCTGCCGGTCGCGACCGCGCTGGTCATGGGCAACATCATCGGCGGCGGCATCTTCCTGCTCCCGGCCTCCGTCGCGCCGTACGGCACGGTCAGTCTGATCGCCTTCGCCGTCCTGACCGTGGGCGCCGTCGCCCTGGCGCTGGTCTTCGGCAGACTCGCCGAGCGCGACCCGCGCACCGGCGGACCCTACGTCTACGCCCGCGAGGCCTTCGGCGACTTCGCCGGATTCCTCGCCGCCTGGGCGTACTGGATCACCACCTGGGTGTCGAACGCGGCGCTCGCCGTGGCCGCCGTCGGCTATCTCGACGTGCTGATCCCGGTGAACGGCCACCGCTGGACCGCGTGCCTGGCCGCCCTCGCCCTGCAGTGGCTCCCCGCGCTCGCCAACTTCGCCGGCACCCGCTACGTGGGCGCCGTCCAGATCGTCTCCACCGTGCTGAAGTTCGTGCCCCTGCTGCTGGTCGCGGTCGGCGGGCTGTTCTTCTTCGACCCGCGCAACCTCGGCCCCTTCCACGCGGGCGGCGGCAGCACCCTCGGCGCGGTGTCCGCCTCCGCCGCCATCCTGCTCTTCTCCTACCTCGGCGTGGAGTCCGCGGCGGTCAGCGCCGGCGAGGTCAGGAACGCCCGGCGCAACGTGGGCCGCGCGACCGTCATCGGCACCGCCGGCGCCGCGCTCGTCTACCTGCTCGGCACGCTGTCCGTCTTCGGCACGGTCGCCCACGACCGCCTGGTGACCTCCACCGCGCCGTTCACCGACGCCGTGAACGCCATGTTCGGCGGCGCCTGGGGCGGCTGGGCCGTGGCGGTGGCGGCCCTGGTGTCGATGACCGGCTGCCTCAACGGCTGGACGCTGCTGAGCGCCCAGACCCCGTACGCCGCCGCACGCGACGGCCTCTTCCCGGCCGCCTTCGCCCGCCGGCGGCGTGGCGTGCCCACCGTGGGCGTCGGCGTCACCGTCGTCCTCGCCTCGCTGCTGACCGTCTACAACTACGCCTCCGGCTCGGGCAAGGTCTTCCAGACGCTGGTCCTGGTCACCACGTTCACCGCGACCGTGCCCTACCTGCTGGCCACCGCGGCCCAGCTGTTCCACCTGGTCTCCGGGCGGGGCGAGCGGGTCGACCGGGCGCGGCTGGTGCGGGACGGCGTGATCGCGGCGGTGGCGACGGCCTTCTCGCTGTGGCTGGTCGCGGGCGCCGGGTACGCGGCGGTCTACCAGGGCGTGCTGTTCCTGTTCGCGGGCGTCGTCGTCTACGCGGTACTGGCGGCCCGGCGGCAGCGGACCGTCTGAACCTGTGGAATTCCTGTCCGCGCACTGTCCTCGTACTGTCCACGTCCTGTCCGCGCCCCGTGTTAAAGAAAAGTACTGAGTCTGATCAGAATTCACTAGAACCGGCCCGCTTCGGCGTCGGCGGGCCCGCGCGGCGGTGAAACTGCTGCGCATGGCTACGACAGTCCTCGAACCGAACGCCCCCGCCGGCGCGAGCCGCCGCGCACCCTGGAAATCACCGGCGGGGCAGCCGGGATACGCCCGTCCGGCGCTGCTCGCCGTCACCGCGCTCGCCGCCGTGCTCTACACGTGGGGAATCGGTCACAGCCAGTACCACACCTTCTACGCCAACGCCGTGCGCAGCATGACGGAGAGCTGGAAGGCGTTTTTCTACGGCTCTTTCGACCCCGGGAATTCCATCACGCTGGACAAACTGCCGGGATTCCTGTGGCCGCAGGCGATTTCGGCCCGGCTCCTCGGTTTCCACCCGTGGGCGCTGACCCTGCCCCAGGTGCTCGAAGGGGTGGCGAGCCTGCTGGTGCTGCACCGCGTGGTGCGGCGCTGGGCGGGCGTCCCGGCGGCGCTGATCGCCTGCACGGCGTTCGCGCTGACCCCGGTCGCCGTGGGACTGTTCCGTACGGCGGTCGAGGACCCCGCCTTCACCCTGTGCCTGCTGCTGGCGGCCGAGGCCACCCAGCGCGCCGCGCGGGACGGCCGGCTCCGCCCGCTGCTGTTCGCCGGCGCGTGGGTGGGGCTCGGCTTCCAGGCCAAGATGCTGGAGGCGTGGGCGGTGCTCCCGGCGCTCGCGCTGGTGTACCTGGTGTCGGCGCCGCTCACGGCGCGCAGGCGGCTGGCGCACCTCGCGCTCGCGGCCCTGGTGACGACCGCGGTGTCGGCGTCCTGGATCCTGGCGGTCAGCCTCACCCCGGCCCGGGACCGGCCGTATGTGGACGGCACCACCGACAACTCCGCGTTCAGCATGGTGGTCGGCTACAACTTCCTGAACCGCTTCTCCTCGCTCGGCGTCAGCGCGGCCTCCACCGGCAGTGTGAGCGCCACGCAGGGCGGCGGCGGCAAGAACGGCGGCGGTTCACGGGCATCGCGGACCGGGAGGCTCGCGGGAGCGGAGGCGCGCGGCACCCAGGCGCTCGGCGCCGGGACGCCCGGGGCCGGCGGTGCGGCGCCCGGCGGGGCCGTCGGCCGGGGCGGGGGCGGGGCCGGGCAGGACGGCTGGGGGAAGATGTTCGGCACCTCGCTCGCCCCGCAGACCGGCTGGCTGTACCCGTTCGCCGCGGTCGCCGTCGTCTGCGGTCTGCTGTGGCGGCGCGGGCGGCCGCGCACCGACCTGCCGCGCTCCGGTTTCCTCCTCTGGGGCACCTGGCTGGTGACGTACTTCCTGGTCTTCAGCGCGGGCAGCGTCGGCGGCCACACCTACTACATGGGGGTGATCGCGGTGCCGCTGGCCGCGCTCACCGGCGGCGGCGCGGCGCTGATGTGGCGGGCGTGCCGGGCGGGCGGCCCGCGCGCCTGGGCGCTGCCGGCCGCGGTGGCCGCGACGGCGGCGTGGAGCGCGTACCTCGCGAGCCGGTTCCCGGACTTCCTGCCGTGGCTCGCGCCCGCCGTGGGCCTGCTCGGGCTCGGCGCCGTCGTACTGCTGGTCCTGGCCCGGCCCGGGTCCGCCGCCCGGCCCGGCCGGCTCGCACCGGCCGCCGCGGCCGTGGCCCTCGCGGCGGTGCTGATCGCGCCGAGCGCGTGGGCGGCGCAGGTCTTCAACCCGGCGTACGGCAGTTCCGGCATGGGCGCGGTCGGCCCGTCGGGCAGGGGCCGCTCCCACGGCGGCGTCATGGCCGCTTCCGCCGCGCGCACGGGCCGGGCCGTCTGGGGCCGCGCCACCGGGCGCGACGGCAGCGGTGCCCTCGGCCGCCCGGGCGCCCCCGCCGGCTCCGGCGGTCCCGGCCGCTTCGGCGGGTTCGGCGGCTCGCGCGGCTTCCGCGGCATGGGCGGCATCGGCACGGACGGCGGACTCACCACCGTCCAGCGGAAGTTGCTCGCCTACACCACCGCCCACCGGGGCTCGGCCGCCTATGTGTTCGCCACCTCGGGCTGGAACAGCGCGTCCCCGTACATCCTCGCCACCGGCGCGCACGTCCTGCCGCTCGGCGGCTTCAGCGGCCGGGTGCCGTTCCCGACCCCGGCCGGTTTCCGGCACTTGGTGGACTCCGGCGAACTCCGGTACGTACTGCTCGGTGGCGGGCGGGACACGGGGGGTCCGTCCGGCGGCTTCGGCGGCTCCGGCTCCGGCTCCGGCAGCACGACGTCGGCCGCGAGGATCGCGGGCTGGGTCCGCTCGTCCTGCGCACCCGTCCCGGCCTCCGCCTACGGAGCCGCCGACGGGACGGCGACGGACGAGGTTCTGTACCGGTGCGGCCCGGGGCGCTGAACCGCACCCGCGCGCCCCGATGCCGACCACTTGCCGACCACTTGTTTCCAGCCTCTGGCCACAAGGACATACCGAGCGGTATACAAGCCCGGTCGAACGTGCGACGGCGCCGCCCGCCGGTGTCCGCCGCACGTCAAATCCGGTGCAGGGGGAGGGCGTTCATGGCGCATGACACACACCCGGGTGGCGTGGGGCGACGGCGTGGCTGGCCGGTGACGGTGGGGGCGGCGCTCGGGGGCTGCGCGCTCTTCGCCGTCTCCGCGACCCCCGCGTCGGCGCACGGCGCGGGCCCGGGCGGAGGCGGGGGGCGCGGCACGGACTACGTGGCGCTCGGCGACTCCTACACCTCGGGCCCGGGCATCCCCCGGCAGGTCGACGCGGGCTGCGCCCGCTCGGACCACAACTACCCCTCGCTGGTGGCCGCGGCGCGCGGGGTGAGCACCTTCAAGGACGTCAGCTGCGCCGGGGCGACCACCGAGGAGATGTGGAAGCCGCAGGGCACGAACGACGCCCAGCTCAACGCGGTGGGACGCGACACCGACCTGGTGACGGTCCAGATCGGCGGCAACGACGTCGGCTTCGGCTCCATCATCGCCACCTGCGCCCGGCTCGGCTCGCAGCAGCCCGCCGGGGACCCGTGCCGGCAGTACTACGCCTCCTCGGGCGTCGACCAGCTGGCGCTCAACGTGCTGCGCACCGCGCCGAAGGTGGACCGGGTGCTGCGGGCCGTGCACGCCAGGGCGCCGCACGCCCGGGTGGTCGTCGTCGGCTACCCCGATCTGCTGCCCGACGACGGCAGCGGCTGCTTCCCGTCGGTGCCGTTCGCCTCGGGGGACTTCCCCTATCTGCGGGACACCGAGAAGCGGCTGAACCTGATGCTGCGTCTGGTGGCCGCGTGGAACCACGCGGAGTACGTCGACACCTACCGGCCCACACGCGGCCACGACATGTGCAAGGCGCCCGCGGACCGCTGGATCGAACCGCTGCAGCCCGCCTCGCCGGCCGCACCCGCGCACCCCAACGCCAAGGGCGAGCAGGCCATGGCGGACGCCGTGCTGGGCCTTGCGGCCAGGGGTCACGGCCACCGCTGAATACCGTCGGCACACCGTCGACGGCCCGGCCGGAGCGCACCGGCCGGGCCGTGACGTGGGGCCACCGGGCCCCGCTCAGCCGGCGTTGGGGCGGGCGAGCCCGACGTCGTAGGCGAAGATCACCGCCTGGACCCGGTCGCGCGCCCCCAATTTGGCCAGCACGCGGCCGACATGGGTCTTCACCGTCGACTCCGACAGCACGAAGCGGGCGGCGATCTCGCCGTTGGTCCAGCCCTTGCCGATGGCCACGAGGATCTCCCGCTCGCGCTCGGTGAGGGAGTCCAGGCGCCGGTCGGCGGCGGAGCCGGCCGGGTGGGGCGGGACGTACCGCGCGAACTCGTCCAGCAGGCGCCGGGTGAGCGCGGGCGCGATGACCGCGTCCCCGACCGCGACGGCCCTGATCCCGGCCAGGAGTTCCTCGGGGCGCGCGTCCTTCAGGAGGAACCCGCTGGCGCCGGCGCGCAGGGCCGCGTGGACGTACTCGTCGAGGTCGAAGGTGGTCAGCACCAGGACGCGCGAGCGTTCGCCGGCGGCGACGATGCGCCGGGTGGCCTCGATGCCGTCCATCCCCGGCATCCGTACGTCCATGAGGACGACGTCGGGCCGCAGTTCGGCGGCCATGCGCACCGCCTGGGTGCCGTGCGCGGCCTCGCCGACCACCTCCGTCTCCGGGACGGAGTCGAGCAGCAGCCGGAACCCGAAGCGCTGGAGCGGCTGGTCGTCCACGACCAGCACGGTGGTCACCGGGCACCGCCCGAGGGCGAGAGGTCGAGGGTGGCGTCCACGCTCCATCCCCCGCCCGTCACCGGTCCCGCCTGGACGCTGCCGCCGTAGAGCGCGGCTCGCTCGCGCATGCCCACCAGCCCCTGTCCTTCCTCGTTCGCGGGTCCGGTCCGGGCCCGTCCGGCCGCGCCGGTGTCCTGGACGCGGATGCGCACCCGGGTGTCCTCCACCATGATCGCCAGCCCGACCCGGCTGTCGGACCCGGCGTGCTTCAGCGTGTTGGTGAGCGCCTCCTGCACGATGCGGTAGACGGTCAGCTGCACCCCGCCGTCCAGGGCCTCGACGTCACCCGCGGTGCGGTACACCACCTCCAGCCCGGCGGCCCGCACACCGGCGCACAGCGCGTCGACGTCCCCGATGCCGGGCTGCGGGCTCAGCTCCGGGCCGTCCGGCGGCCGCGCGTCCGCGGTCTCGCGCAGCACGCCGAGCAGGCGCCGCAGCTCGTCCAGGGCCTGGCGGCCGGTGTCCCCGATGAGGGTCAGGGCCTCCTTGCCGCGCGCGGGTGCGACGTCGGTGGCGTACGCGCCCGCGTCGGCGAGGGTGATGATGACGGACAGGTTGTGGCCGACGATGTCGTGCATCTCCCGGGCCACGCGGGCGCGTTCGGTGGCGGCGGCGAGCCTGCTGCGCTGGTCGCGTTCGATCTCCAGCCGGGCCGCCCGCTCCCGCAGCCCGGCGAGCTGGGCGCGGCGGATCCGTACCACCAGGCCGAGCGCGAGGGCCGCGGTCGCCGTGCTCAGCAGGAAGAACAGCGCGTCCCAGACGGACACCACCCGCGCCACGCGCAGCGCGACCAGCAGCAGTCCGGCCGCCATGACGGCGCAGGCCCAGGGCAGCTGGCGCAGCCGCCCGTGCAGGGCCAGGCTGTAGAGGGCGATGAACAGGGCCACGTCCGCGCGCAGCGCGGCGCCCAGCGCCCACTGGAGCACGAACACGGCGGCGATCGTGCCGAAGGCGACCACGGGCCGGCGCCGCCGCCACAGCAGCGGCAGCACGAGGCCGGCCTGCAGGGCGAGCAGCGCCGGGGCCGGCAGCCGGGTGAACGCGAGCCGGAACCGGCGCGGGCCGTCGCCGTCCGCACCGCCCGCGTGCAGCAGGTCCGGCAGGCAGAACAGCAGGAACGCGGCCAGCACGACCGCGGTGTCCAGCACCCAGGGCCGGGCCCGGTCGGCGAGCCGCAGCCGCCGGCCGGCCCGGCCCAGCCGGGCGGCCAGCGGCGCCAGCCCGCCGATGTCCTCACCACTGCTCACGTACGTCACCCGGTCATGGTGCAGTGCTCACACGTCACTGCGCACCAGCCGGTACGCCGCGCCCGCGAGCGCCAGCACCGTCCAGCCGAGGAAGACCAGCAGCCCGTCGGCGGGCGACAGGGCCCCGGCGTCCTGGGTGAGGGCGAACATCGACTGGCCGGCGTTGCTCGGCAGGTAGGGGCTGATGTCGCTCTGCCAGGAGGTGGGCAGCAGCGTGACCAGGCCGGGGATCAGCATGAGGGTGGCGACCAGTACGGAGATGCCGCCCGCGACCGAGCGCAGCAGGGCGCCCAGGGCGATGCCGATGACCGCGACCAGCCCGAGGTAGAGGCCCGCGCCGAGCAGGCTGCGTACGACACCGGAGTGGGACAGGCCGAGGGCCGCGGGCGTGCCGGAGAGGATGCGGCTGCCGAACACGAAGGCGACGAACGCGCCGGCCGTGCCGAGCACCAGCGCGACCGTTCCGAACACCGCCGCCTTGGACCACAGCACGGGCAGCCGGCGCGGAACGGCCGCCATGGTGGAGCGGATCACGCCGGTCGAGTACTCCCCCGCCGTCACCAGCACGCCGAGCACGCCGAGGGCCAGCTGGGCGAAGTTCGTGCCGAAGAGGGAGAGGCTGACGGCGGTCGACCGGGCGAAGTCACGGTCCATGCGGCCGGAGCCGATGCCCGACCGGTAGCGGGTGGCGGCGATCAGCCCGAAGGCGACCAGGAACAGCAGGCCGAGGCCCAGGGTGATCCAGGTGGAGCGCAGCGACCAGAGCTTGGCCCACTCCGCGCGCAGGACGCGCCGTCCGGTGACCCGGTAGGCGGGGCGTGCGGGGGCGGCCTCGCGCTGCCCGGCGGTCGTGGTGAGGGTGGTGCTCATGCCGGCCTCCCGAGGGACTCGACGCCCGTCGTGCCGTGGTACTCCACGGCGTCCCGGGTCAGCTCCATGAAGGCGTCCTCCAGGGACACCGTGCGTGCGCTCAGCTCGAACAGGGCGATGCCGTGCTCGGCGGCCTTGAGGCCGATCTCGCGCGCGGTCAGCCCGGTGACCTGGAGTTCCTCGGAGCCGACCCGGCCGGTGACGACGACGTCGGGGCCGGCGAGCACGTCCCGCAGCCGGGCCGGGTCCGCCGTCGCGACCTTCACGGTGTCGCCGCCGGTCTCGCGGATCAGGTCACGCACGGTGGTGTCGGCCAGCAGCCGGCCGCGTCCGACGACGATCAGGTGGTCGGCGACCAGCGCCATCTCGCTCATCAGGTGGGAGGAGACGAACACCGTGCGCCCCTCCGAGGCGAGTTGGGTCAGCAGGTTGCGGATCCACAGCACGCCCTCCGGGTCCAGCCCGTTGACCGGCTCGTCCAGCATCACCGTGTGCGGGTCGCCGAGCAGCGCGGCGGCGATGCCGAGGCGCTGGCCCATGCCGAGCGAGAAGGCGCCGGCCCGTTTCCTGGCCACGCTGCCGAGACCGGCGAGCTCGATCACCTCGTCCACCCGGCGGCCCGGGATGCCATGGGTCAGGGCCAGCGCCTTGAGGTGGTTGTGGGCCGAACGCCCGGGGTGGACCGACTTCGCCTCCAGCAGCGCGCCGACCTCCTGCAGCGGGGCGCGGTGCTGTGCGTAGCGGCGGCCGTTGACGGTCACCGAGCCGCTCGTCGGGGCGTCCAGGCCCACGATCATGCGCATGGTGGTGGACTTGCCCGCGCCGTTGGGTCCGAGGAACCCGGTGACGGTTCCCGGCCGCACGGTGAAGTCCAGCCCGTCCACGGCCGTCTTCTCCCCGTATCTCTTGGTCAGCTGCTGTGCCTCGATCATCGGCGCTCCTTTCCTCGGCGTACGGCGCGCCCGGCTCCCGCGCGCCTCACCCGCAACGCTAGGAGCAGCGCGGGCCCGAGCCGTGGTACCAGGGGGCCGAACGGCGGTGGTGAGTGGTACCGGGGTACCACTCGGGCGACCGGTCCCGAGGAGAATGGCGTGGTGCCGATGTCGCGGAGTGATGCGGAGCAGCGGGCCGCCGCCGCACTGGTGGTGCGGCATCTGCCCGAGCGGCCGCGGGCGGCCGTGCTGACCCTGCACGGGGGCCGGCCGGACGGTTTCGAGGCGGCGCGCCCCTGGCACCCGGCCGCGCTCAGGATGCGCCCGGTGCTGCGGGCGGCCGCGCTGGCGCTGTCCCTGGACGAGGTCGTCCTCGGACAGGTGCGCTACCGGCACCGCGGCTGGAACGGCGGCGATCCGGCACAGGACGCCTTCCGCGCGCTCAGTGAGCTGGGCCGGCTCGCCGGTGAGGTGCCCGTGGTGCTCGTCGGCCACTCGATGGGCGGACGGGCGGCGCTGCGCGCGGCGGCCCATCCAGGGGTCCGCGGGGTGCTGGCCCTGGCGCCGTGGCTGCCGGAGGGCGAGCCCACCGCGCATCTGCGTCAGGCGCGGGTGGTCGTGCTGCACGGCGACCAGGACCGGGTCACGAGCGCGGGGGCGTCGGTGGACTTCGTGCGCCGGGCACGGACCTCGGGGGCGCGGGCGGGTGCCGTACTGATCGGTGACGGCGACCACGCGATGGTGCGCCGCTCGGGCCTGTGGCACCGCTCGACGGCCGGCGTCGTCGCGGAACTGCTGCGGCCCGGCGAGAGCCCCGCGGGACTGGCCGCCGAGAGCTTCACCGCGGCCGGGGCGCTCGTCCTGTAGGAGCGGCACGACGCGGATCCGTACCGGGGAAGGCCTCCGCCCGGCGGTCCGGGCGGAGGCCTTCCCCGGTACACGATCAACCGGGTCCGTGCCGCCCGCCGGTCAGTTTCCGCCGGTGCGGCGGCGGCGCCACCAGACGAGGGCGGCACCGGCGAGCAGGAGCACCACCGCGAGCCCCGCGACGGTCAGGACCTGGGCGCCGGTGCTGGCCAGGCCGCCGCCACCGCCCGTGCCCGAGGGCGCGGTCGGCTCGTTGCCGCCCGGCGCGGGGCTGCCGCCGCCCGGGTTCGGGGTGTGGGTGGCCGGAGCGGACGGCTGCCCGGTGGGACCGCCGGTGTGACTGGGCGTCGGGGTCGGGCTCTGGCCGCCCTCACCGCCGCCGGAGGGAAGCGTCCCGTCGGTGTCGCCGCCGAGCAGCAGCAGCCGGCTGTCGTCGGCGCTGTCGGTCATGGCCTTCACGGAAGTGTCCGTGGACTTGGGCAGGTTGCGGTGCTCGGTGCGGAACTCGGTCTTGCTGATGTTCCGCCTGGGCGCCTTGGAGAAGTCCACGCCGCCCAGGACGCAGCTCTTCTGCTCGCCGCCGTTCCCGCAGGGGTAGCTGTAGTCGCCCTTGGTGAAGGACTTCACGTACTCCTCCCACGTCTGGCGCGGGGTCCAGGAGGCGTTCTTGCCGCGCAGCGGCCACTTGGCGACGTTGTTGCTGTCGATGACCGGCCGGTAGTCGGTGGCCTGCTGCCGGTCCTGCAGCCGGACGTACTCGGCCGCCACCCGGGCGCTGTAGACGCGGCGCAGATCCGCGTACGCCGGGGCGGAGTTGACCTTCTTCTCCACGTCCGGGATGACGATCTGCCGCACCAGGGTCTGGTACGTCTCGCGCTGGGCCTTGGTCAGGTCGCACTCGCCGTTGGGGCTCGGCGTCTTCACCGAGGACACCTCGGAGTCGACCTTCAGCGGCGCGTCCAGGATGTAGATGCCGCCCTCGTCGGCGCGGACCTTGGCGGGCTTGGGCACGATCCAGTTGCGGACGACGGAGCCGCAGGGCAGGCCCGCGGCGCGCATCGCGTCGGAAAGCTGTTTGCCGGTGCCCTGGCGCGGGTCGAGGTCCTTGGCGTAGTCGTGCTTCATCTGCAGGTCGGCCTGGAGCAGGACGCGTCCGGCGTCGGTCTTGCCGAAGGTGGCGTCCATGATCTTGTCCGGCTGGTCCGGGTTGAGGTTGACCCAGAACTTCTCCGGCGTCAGCGCGAGCCAGGTGAAGAACGCGTCGGAGATGAGCCGCGACTTCTCCTGGCCGCCCCAGCCGGCGTCCTCGTTCGCCGCGCGGTCGGCGGAGAAGGAGTAGGTGACGCCCTTGCCCTTGACCGGCTTGCCGAAGTACGACAGTTGGAGCGTGGAGAAGTCGACCCCGCCGGGGGTGCGCACGCGCATCCCGTTCGGGTCGTTGCGGCGTATCGCCTCCATCTGGCGCGCCATGTCGGCGGGGGTGGGGCGCGAGCCGCCGACGATGCCGGTGGAGCCGCCTCGCGAGGTCGCGCCGCCGACCGAGAACTCGGTCGATCTCGCCGTGTAGTCGCCCGGCTTGAAGGTGGCGCGCGGCGTGGAGACGTGCTCGTACGTCGTCACCCGCGGCCTGCCGCCGACGTCGCCGTAGTCCCGGGCGAGGTTCTTGTAGAAGGTGCGGGTCTCTTCGTTCTGCGGCTGGCCGAAGACGCCGCGCAGCCGGTAGTCCTTGTACTTCGGGTCGCTGAGGACCGCGCGGTCCTTCGGGCCCTGCTCGCCGGCGTGGTTGGGACCGGACTTGATCTCGACGAGTTCCTTGGTGCGGTGGTTGACCGCGTCGTAGATCCGGTAGCGCTTCTCGCCGGTCCTGGGGTCGGTGTACTCGACCGGTTCCTGGCAGATCCAGTCCGGGCCGAGGAGTCCGAGGTCCTTGACGACCTTCTTCTCGAAGGCGTTGCCGCGCGGGCGCCGGGCGGCCATGTCGATGTAGGCGTCGTCCAGCCAGCCCTTGAACGAGCCGTACTCGTTGGTGCCGTTGTGGCCGTCGAGGTAGCGCTTGTAGGAGGCGTAGACCTTCTTCGGGTCGCCCTCGGGCCACTTCTTCGGGTCGTTCCCGGCCTCGTCGAGGATCTTCTGCGCCTTGGCCGGGTCGTCCGGCAGGGTCACGCCGTCCATCGCGTTGCGCTGGTTGGCGTAGGTGTAGTCGTCCCATTGGGCGGGCGGTCTGGTCGCGTCCGTGTTCCACGGCAGGCTGGTGGACGGCGAGCCGGACAGGCCGTACAACTGCTCGCAGGGGACGCCCGGCTTGGGTTTGGCCGCGGCGTCGGCCGTGGGCAGGCCCGGCAGGCCGGTGAACGTGACGGTCGCGGCGCAGGAGAGGGCGACGGCCAGCCGTGCCCAGATGCGCGCGCGTGGGTGTTGGGGTGTCGGGTGAATCACGAGTTCTCCCGGGAGCCCAGTGGGGTGGGTCCGTGTACGCGACGCCAAGGGCCCCCGTGCTGTATGGCGTCACGCACAGGACACCGTAGGCCCCTCAACGCACGGCTGTCCCATGGTATTCACGGCGCGTCGATGCCCAACTGGCCTGCGGCGCCGGATTGTTATGTGTCGCGCCGTGCCGAGGCCGGCGCGCGGGGGGCTCGTAGGATCCGGTCCATGGACACGATCGACAGCCCCGAGTGGTCCGACAATCCGCGGCTGAACGGCTGGCTCGCCGCGCAGCGGGAGGCCTTCCCCGCCTGGGCGCGGGAGGCGGGCGGCGAGTGGGACTTCTCACCGGCCTCGCTGGACCGGCTCGAGGCGCTGGTGCGGGGCCGGTTCGGCTCCTACGAGGAGGCGGACGCGGCGTCCGGGGACGCCTTCATGACCGTGGCCGCCTGGTACGTGGGCGAGGTGCAGGTGCGGGCGTTCGGCGCGGTGTGGAAGTGCGCCCCGGTCCCGGGTCCGGGCCGCTACGCGCGGACGCGTCCGCTGGTGACCCTGCCCAAGGACCAGCTCACCGAGGAGGAGCGGGAGCGGCTGCGGGAGGCCGAGGAACTGTACGAATCTGACTGGCCGTTGTGCAATCCGGCCGACGAGCTCGTCGCCCTCTTCGCCCGCGGGCCGGGGGCGCGGCTGCGGGACGTACTGGAGCAGTACGAACGCTGAACGGCCGGCAGGGCGTGGGGGCCGGGCTCGGCACCCGGCCCCCACGGGGCAGTAGCCCGGCCCCTTCGGGTCAGTCGCCGAGGGCGCTCAGCACGACCTGCTTGGCCTCGTCCTGCACCTGGCGCAGATGGCCGGGGCCGTGGAAGGACTCGGCGTAGATCTTGTAGACGTCCTCGGTGCCCGAGGGGCGGGCCGCGAACCAGGCGTTCTCGGTGGTCACCTTGATGCCGCCGATGGCCGCGCCGTTGCCCGGGGCCTCGGTGAGCACCGCGGTGACCGGCTCGCCCGCGAGGGTGTCGGCGCCGACCTGGGCCGGGGACAGCTTGCCCAGGCGTGCCTTCTGCTCGCGGGTGGCGGGTGCGTCGATGCGGGCGTAGGCGGGCTCGCCGAAGCGGGCGGTGAGGGCGGCGTAGTGCTCGGAGGGGGTCTTGCCGGTGACCGCGGTGATCTCGGAGGCGAGCAGCGCCAGGATGATGCCGTCCTTGTCGGTGGTCCACACCGAGCCGTCGCGCCGCAGGAACGACGCCCCGGCGGACTCCTCGCCGCCGAAGCCGAGCGAGCCGTCGACCAGCCCGTCGACGAACCACTTGAATCCCACGGGCACTTCGACGAGCCGGCGGCCGAGGTCGGCGGCGACCCGGTCGATCATGCCGGACGACACGAGCGTCTTGCCGACGCCCGCCTCGGCCGGCCACCGGGTGCGATGGGCGTAGAGGTAGGAGATGGCGGCGGCGAGGTAGTGGTTGGGGTTCATCAGGCCGGCGTCGGGGGTGACGATGCCGTGCCGGTCGGCGTCGGCGTCGTTGCCCGTGGCGATGGTGAACCGGTCGCGCTGCTCGATGAGCGAGGCCATCGCGTACGGCGAGGAGCAGTCCATGCGGATCTTGCCGTCCCAGTCCAGCGTCATGAACCGCCAGGCGGGGTCGGTGAGCGGGTTGACCACGGTGAGGTCGAGGCGGTGCTGCTCGGCGATGCGGCCCCAGTAGTCCACGGAGGCGCCGCCGAGCGGGTCGGCGCCGATGCGCACCCCGGCGGAGCGGATCGCGTCCAGGTCCAGCACGCTCGGCAGGTCGGTGACGTAGGAGCCGAGGAAGTCGTGGCGTCCGGTGCCCGGGGCGGCGAGCGCTCTGGTGTACGGGATGCGCCGTACGTCCTTCAGGCCGCCAGCGATGATCTCGTTGGCCCGGTCCTGGATCCAGGAGGTGGCGTCCGAGCCGGCCGGGCCGCCGCTCGGCGGGTTGTACTTGAAGCCGCCGTCGGCGGGCGGGTTGTGCGAGGGGGTGACGACGACGCCGTCGGCGAGGCCCGAGGTGCGGCCGCGGTTGTGGGTGAGGATGGCGTGCGACACGGCCGGGGTCGGGGTGTAGCCGTCCGCGGAGTCGACGAGGACGCTCACGTCGTTGGCGGCGAACACCTCCAGCGCGGTGACGCGCGCGGGCTCGGACAGGGCGTGCGTGTCCGCGCCGAGGAAGAGCGGGCCGTCGGTGCCCTGCCGCGCGCGGTACTCGCAGATGGCCTGGCTGGTGGCGGCGATGTGGTCCTCGTTGAACGCGGTGGCGAGCGAGGACCCCCGGTGGCCCGAGGTGCCGAAGGCCACGCGCTGCTCCGGCTCGCCCGGATCGGGGTGCAGCGCGTAGTACGCCGTCACCAGCCGGGCGACGTCGATCAGGTCCTCGGCACGGGCCGGCTCGCCCGCTCGCTCGTGCTGCATGGCACCCACTCCTCCACATTCCGGTGCTGCGTCCGCTCGCGTTCTCATCTTCCCCCCGCCGGCGGCGCGACCCGCAAATCCGGGCCCGCGCGGGAGAGCTCTTCCCGGCGGGTGTCAGCCCCGGAAGATGTTGACCGAGCGGGCGACCACCAGGGCCAGGGTGAGGAAGGAGACGGAGGCCTGCGACGCCATCAGCAGCTTGGCCCAGCGGGACAGCGGCATGGTGTCGGTGGGGCTGAAGGCGGTGGCGTTGGTGAAGGACACGTACAGGTAGTCGGCGAACGCCGGCTCCCAGTCCGGATGGGTCATGTCCCGGCTCTGCATCTGCGGGAAGAGGAAGTCGGGGTACACGGCTCGGCCCGCCGCGCGGGCCGCCGGGCCGCCCCGGTCCCACTCCCAGTACCACAGGGCGAAGACGATGACGTTGGTCAGCCAGATGCCCGCCGCGGCCATCAGCAGCGCACCTGCGTCATTGCCCTCGGTGCCCCGGACCAGGCCGCGGATGAGCAGGACCGCCGACCAGCCGTTGGCCAGGCTGACGAGGGCGGCCAGCGCCAGTCCGCCGCCGCGCAGCAGCGCGGTCGTCCGGCCGGCGCGGGGGTGGAAGGCAGGGAACAGCGCCACGAGGAGCAGTACTTCGAGGGCCGGCAGCAGCCAGTCCGGGTGGAAGGCCAGCCGTCCGGGCAGCAGCAGTTGCAGCGCGACCGCGCCGAGCACGGCGGCCGTCACGGCCCAGCGTGACTCCCCGTCGGTGGGCCGCCGCCAGGCCGGCTCGCCCCGCCGGTCCTGGGCCGTCAGCAGTTCCTCCAGCCGCGCGAGCCGCTCGTGCAGCCCTCTGACCTCTTCGTTCACACGCCCAGTGTGACCTACGCCGGAAACGCGGCAGAAACGGTCGGGAATCCGTCCTTCCACACCGGCTTTCGATCATCGTCCGTCACTCCTGGAGACCCGCCCCGGACGCGGCGGCCGCGTGCCTACGGTGCGACGACGGGTGGGACGGCAGACGCCGGACCGCCGCAGCCGACAACCAAGGGAGGGCGCTGTGGCGAGCGTGGAAGTATCGCTGAAGGAAATGATGACCGCGGTCGAGGGGGCGCTGGGCGCGGCCGTCGTCGACTACACCAGCGGCATGGCGCTGGGAACACTCGGCGGGGGCAAGGACCTCGACCTGACGATCGCGGCGGCGGGGAACACGGACGTGATCCGCGCCAAGGTGCGCACCATGGAGCAGCTGGGCCTCAAGGGCCAGATCGAGGACATCCTGATCACGCTGGAGACCCAGTACCACCTCATCCGCCTGGTGACCGGCCGCAACGGCAACGGCCTGTTCCTGTACCTCGTGCTGGACAAGAGCCGCTCGAACCTGGCGATGGCCCGCCACCAGCTCAAGCGCGTCGAGGAACAGATCGAGATCTAGCGCGGTCCCCGGTCCGGGCCGACGCATGCCCGTGATGTGAAGACTTCTTCAACTCACCAAGTCACCACATCAGCATGATCCCAAATCATGGATGCGGACGGCCCGGGGCGAGAAGGATCGGAAGGGAAGAGCACCGTCGCGGCGGCACCCTGGAGGTGCCGCCGCGCCCCGCACCACATCCCCGACGCGCAGGGAGCGAGCACTCATGCAGGTCCCCCTCTATCAGGTCAAGGCGGAGTTCTTCCGCATGCTCGGTCATCCGGTGCGCATCAGGGTCCTCGAGCTGCTCCAGCACGGGCCGGTGCCGGTACGGGATCTGCTCGCCGACATCGAGATCGAGCCGTCGAGCCTGTCGCAGCAACTGGCCGTCCTGCGGCGCTCGGGCATCGTGGTGTCCATCCGCGAGGGCTCCACGGTCCGCTACGCCCTCGCCGGCGGCGATGTCGCCGAGCTGCTGCGCGCGGCCCGCCGGATCCTCACCGAACTGCTGGCCGGGCGCAACGAGCTGCTGGCCGAACTCCAGGAGACCGACGCGCCCGCGCCCCCTGTGCCGACCAGCAGCCGCTGAGGCGGGTACTACGCGCACCCCGCCACGGTGTCCCGCGACGCGTCGTCGATCAGCGCGCGCTGGGCCGCCCGCAGGCGGTTCACGTCGGGCTTGACCACCTTGCGGTCGTACGTCATCAGGCCGTTGAGCTCGCCCTCCACGTCGGAGATCTGCGTGTAGACGGCACCGTTGCCGCCGCGGCAGGCCAGCGCGTGCACCTCGGCCAGCTTGCGCAGATAGTCGTCCGTGTAGGCGGACGGGTCGACGTCGACGTACGACTGCTGCACCGACCAGGCGTGTCCGGGCACGGCGAGGCCGAGGCCGCCGTACTCGCCGCTGACCAGGGCGCGCCGGCCGTCGGGATGCGGCGGCAGGGCAGGACTGGGATAGCCGTGCTCGTCCATGATGTCGCCGGCGCCGCCGTCCGCGCCGAGGTTGAGGCCGGACATGTTGTTCACCAGCCGGGTCGGGTCCCAGGACTTGGCCTGGTCTGCGACGCGGCCGACGTCGTACTGGCCCCAGCCCTCGTTGAAGACGACCCACATGACCACCGACGGGCTGCTGATGTGCTCGTCGATCATCTGCTTCATCTCGCGCTCGTACTCGGCCCGCGCGGCGGTGGACGGGTCGACGCCCGCCGTCATCGCCGGCATGTCCTGCCACACCATCAGGCCGAGCCGGTCGGCCCAGTAGAACCAGCGGTCGGGTTCGACCTTGATGTGCTTGCGGACCGCGTTGAAGCCCATCTTCTTGTGCATCCTGAGGTCGTACGCGAGGGCCTCGTCGCTCGGCGCGGTGTAGAGGCCGTCCGGCCAGAAGCCCTGGTCGAGGGTGGCCATCATGAACACCGGCTTGCCGTTGAGCACGGTGCGCGGCACGCCGTTCACCTTCCGCACCGCCACCGAGCGCATGCCGAAGTAGCTGCCGACGCGGTCGCCGCCGACGCTCACCTTCAGGTCGTAGAGGAAGGGGTCCTCCGGCGACCAGAGGCGGGCGTGCGGGATCCTCAGGGTGAGCGGTGCGCCGGTGCGTCCGGTGGCGGTGGCCACCTTGCGCCGTCCGTCGTACGCCGTCGCGGTGATCCGTACGCCGTCGCGCACGCCCCGCGGTTCCACGGTGAGCGTGCCCGCCGCCACGTCGGGGGTCAGCCTGAGCTGGTCGACGTGGTCACGGGCGACGGGCTCCAGCCACACCGTCTGCCAGATGCCGGAGGTCGGGGTGTACCAGATGC
>NZ_BMVJ01000005.1:7754-9957 GCF_014650655.1 Streptomyces anandii JCM 4720 | reverse complement strand
CGCCGGGGTCCAGCCGCTGCTTGCCGAGCGGCGGGTTCGCTCCGCCCTGCGCGTCGGTCGGGTCCTGGACGCCGACGATCAGCTCCTGGGTGCGGCCGGGCCTGAGGGCGTCGGTGATGTCGGCGCTGAACTTGTCGTAGCCGCCCTGGTGTTCGGCGACCTTGGTGCCGTTGACGTAGACCTCGGCCTGCCAGTCGACGGCGCCGAAGTTGAGCTGCAGGCGCTTGCCGGAGCCGATCCGCCAGGTGGGCGGGACGGTGAACGTGCGCCGGTACCACATGCGGTCCTCGTGCCGTTCGATGCCCGACAGCTGGGACTCCACGGGGTACGGGACGAGGATGCGCTCGGCGAGGCTTCGGCCCACGGGCGGCTGCTCGCCCACCTCGGCCGCGGCGAACTGCCAGGCGCCGTTGAGGTTCTTCCAGGCCGACCGGGTCAACTGGGGCCTGGGATATTCGCGGTGGGCGTTCGCGGGGGTGACGTCGTCGGCCCACTTGGTGCGCAGCTCATAGGTGGAGTGGTTGCCGCCGCTGCTCCAGAACGGCTTGACAACGTTGCCATCGTCGCCGCTCAGACCGCCCGCTCCGTCGTAGCGCACATCGGCGAGGCCGGGCGCGGTGCCGGTCCTGTTGCCGACGACGGGCTCCTTCAGGGAGACGAGCAGGCTCCTGGCGTCGTCGGGATCGCGCCGCACCCCGTCCAGCGGCCAGGTGGCGCCGCCGATCACGGCGTTCAGGTGTGCGGTCAGGCCGGCCGGGGGCGCGGCGAGCCGCTGCGCGAAGTCGAGCCGGAGGGTGCGGCCGTCGCCGAGGACGGTGGTGGCGATGGCGCCGTCGTAGTCGTAGCCCTCGGGGAGCAGGAAGGCCGACTGCGGCACGACGGTCTTGGTGCCGCCCGGCGGGGTCCAGCGCAGGTGGAGGTTGGAGCCTCCGTAGTGCTCGAAGTACTCGACCTTGATGTCGTACGCCTTGCCGGCGGTCAGCTCCACGGGGGCGCCGGTCTGCTCGCGGTCCCAGTCGTCGACCCAGTGGTCGATGACGAGCCGGCCGTCGACCCAGAGACGGAAGCCGTTGTCGCCGATGATGGAGAAGGTGGTGGGGCCGGTCTTCTCCGGCACGACCCGGCCGGTCCAGCGGACGCTCACGTCGTCGGACTGCCCGGTGGCCGAAGTCAGCCTGGACTCCAGGGAGTCGAAGTCGAGCTTCGGGTCGAAACCGGTGGCCTTCAGCGTGTCGAAGTCGAAGGCTCCGGGTGCGGACTGGGTGTAGTACTCGCCCTTGAGGCCGTGGACCTCCACGGGATCATCGGCGGCGCTCGCGGTGTGCGCGGCACTCGCGTCCACCGCGGCGCTCGCGGCGGGGGCCGCGGTCAGGCCGGCCAGACCGAGGGCTGCCGCGAGCAGCAGGGACAGGCGCCGGCGGAGCGGCCCGGAACGGGATCGGGGGGATCTGACGAACCTGGTGGTCCGGATGCGCACGAATCCTCCTTGAGTGAGGAAGGGTGGCGGTTCGGTGGGCGCCCTGGGGCGTCCATCGTTGGATACATCGTTGGAAACGGGGGTCCTTGGCATGAGACCACGCCCTGTGGCCGCTGTCCAGGGACATGACAACACCGGCTCGCGCCGCTCCCCCGGCGACCCGTGCGCACCAGTCGGGTCGCACGCCGGGCGACCCCGCATGATCATGGGTTCACGAGTTCTGGGACATGAGCAACCAGAGGGAACCGTGATGCCTCGAAGCCTTCCGCCGCGCCCGCGCGCACCGCACCAGCAGCCCCACCCGGGCACGCGCCGGCCCCTGGGCCCGCGCTCGCGTCTGCCCGTGACCGCCGTCCTGTGCGTCGCCGCGACCGCCGCCGTGGCCGGATGCGGAGGCGGTGGCGGAGGCGGCGGGTCCTCGGTGCGCACGACGCCCGCCACCCCGCACACCGCGTCGTTCACCGGGACTCCGCCGTCCGCGCTCGCCTCCGCCGCGTCCTCGGCCGTGGGCTCCGCGCGCGCATCCGCGTCGGCGGCGGCGTCGTCGGCCTCGGCCCGCGCCTCGGAGTTCGAGGCGTCGGTGTCGGCGGAGACCGCCCGTTCGGCCGCGGCGGCGCAGAAGGAGCTGAAGAACGTCACGGGCGGCGGCAACGCGCGCTCGGAGGTGGCCATGAAGGGCCTGCCGGTGTCGCAGACGGGCGGAGTGCGCGCCGTGGTGCTGACCAT
>NZ_BMVJ01000005.1:0-7724 GCF_014650655.1 Streptomyces anandii JCM 4720 | reverse complement strand
CACCAACAAGACGAACCAGAAGGCGTCGTACGCCGTGCAGGTCGACTTCAGGAACCCGGACGGCCAGGTCGTGGAGACCCGTTACGTGGGCGCGGAGAACCTGGAGCCCGGCCACAGCGACCAGCCGATCGTGTTCAGCCGGTCGCCGGCCGAGCCCCAGTTGACCGCCGTACTGGCGAAGGCGCAGCGCTACTGACGCCGGCCGGGGCTCGCTGAGGCCGGCCGAGGCGTCAGCCCAGCACCCGGCGCTTCTGCGCTGCGAACTCCTCTTCCGTGAGGACGCCCTGGGCCTTCAGCTCGCCCAGCTCCTTGAGCTGGTCGATCTTGCTCGTCATCTCGTCGTCGGTGGAGGGCGGCGCCGTGGGCGCAGCGGCCGGCTGCTGCGCGTACTCCTGCTGGGGCTGCTGCTGGGCGTCCTGCTGCGCCCAGCGTCCCGCCTGGCGGCGCGAGACGCGGTTGGACACGGCGGTGGCGGTGCCGGCGACGACGGCGGTGCGCGCGACGCCGCGGAGAAGTCCGGGCATGTTCTCTCATCTCCCCTGCTGGGTGCGGAAGGTCCTCCCTGCCGGGTGCGGGAAGGTCAGGCGGCCGCGGAGCCTCCGGGCGGCGTGGTCGCCCCCTCCGTGGCGTCCAGCGAGGCCAGCAGCGCCTGCACCGGGATCCGGCCGCCGGCGACGAGCTGGGCCCCGCCGCGCCGCAGCGCGCGGGCGAGGGGCGCGGCCCACAGGTTCTCGTACACCAGGACGGCGGCGGAGTTGCCGGGCTCCAGCGCGGCCCCGGCCTCGTCGAGGTCGCCCTGGTCCAGCACACCGCAGGACGCGCCTTCGAAGACCGACAGGTCGATCTCGTCACCGAAATCGCTCAGCTCCAGCGCGGCGACCGACCCGTCCGTGTCCTTGCGTACGAACGTCAGGTCGATGATCCGGATGATCCCCCGCTCGACCAGGTCGACCAGGAGCGGGAAGCCCTCGCCGGTCATGCGATTGCCGGGGAACTCGATGACCAGGTAGTCGACGGGGCCCATTTCTTCGACGTCGTTCATGGCCGTTCCTCCGGGGGATGGACGGGATCCGGGCCGGGCCGACCTCGCCGCTCGGGCGCGCGCCCTCGGCGCGGCCGGCGGTGACCGGGCCCTCCACGCCCATTGCAGCACGCGGCCGGAGGCCTCGCACGTCCGGCGGCCGGCGGCCCGGCGCGGGGCCGCGGGCCCGTCCTTGACTTGGAGCGCACTTCAGCTCCTAACGTCGGAATCGAAGACCGACCGTGAACGAAGGGCTGGAATCCACATGAAACAGCGCAGGCTGCGGGACCTCGAGGTGTCGGCCATCGGCCTCGGCGCCATGGGCATGTCCGCCTTCTACGGCTCCTCCGACGAGGACGAGGCCATCAGGACCATCCGGCGGGCCCTGGAGCTCGGCGTCGACTTCATCGACACCGCGCAGCTCTACGGGCCGCTGACGAACGAGATGCTCGTCGGCCGGGCGATCAAGGGTCACCGCGACGAGTACGTGATCGCCACCAAGTTCAACTACCGGATGGACAACGCGGTTCCGGGCGACATGAGCACGATCGGGCGCCAGGACGGCTCCGCCGAGCACGTGCGCAGCTCCGTCCACGGATCGCTGCAGCGGCTCGGAACCGACTACATCGACCTGTACTACCAGCACCGCGTCGACCCCGAGGTGCCGATCGAGGAGACGGTGGGCGCGCTGGCGGAGCTGGTCGCCGAGGGCAAGATCCGGCACATCGGGCTGAGCGAGGCGGCGCCGGAGACCATCCGCCGCGCCAACGCCGTGCACCCGGTCACGGCGGTGCAGACCGAGTACTCGCTGTGGACCCGGGACCCCGAGGCGGAGGTGCTGCCCGCCTGCCGGGAGCTCGGCATCGGGTTCGTGCCGTACTCGCCGCTGGGCCGCGGCTTCCTGGCGGGCCGGTTCTCCTCGCCCGACGAACTCGACGAGAACGACTGGCGCCGCAGCGGCCCCCGCTTCACCGGCGACAACCTGGAGGCGAACCTGCGGCTCGCCGGGAAGGTGAAGGAGATCGCCGCGGAGAAGGACGTGACGCCGGCGCAGCTGGCGATCGCCTGGGTGCTGGCCCAGGGCGAGGACCTCGTCCCGATCCCGGGCACCAAGCGCCGCACCTACCTGGAGCAGAACGCCGGCGCGGTCGACGTCGAACTCACCGCGGACGACCTGGCCCGCATCGACGCCGAACTCCCCGGCGCCGCCGGCGCGCGCTACGACGAGGCGGGCATGCGCGCCGTGAACCGCTGACGCGGAGAACGGCCCGGGGCCCCGGATCCCGGCCGGCCCGGGGCCCCGGGCCGGCCGGGATGCAGAGCCCTCAGTTCTGGGACAGCATGCCCTCGCGCAGCCGGGACAGGGTGCGCGAGAGCAGCCGGGAGACGTGCATCTGGGACACGCCGAGGCGTTCGCCGATCTGGGCCTGGGTGAGTTCCTCCACGAACCGCATGTGGATGATCCGCCGGTCCCGTTCACCGAGTTCGGCGATCATCGGGGCCAGGGCGTGGAAGTCCTCGACCAGTTCCAGGGCCGTGTCGTCGGCGCCGATGAAGTCGGCGAGCACGCTCTCGCCGTCCTCGCCGGTGCCCAGGGCGGCGTCCAGGGAGGAGGAGTTGTAGGCGTTGGCGGCCAGCCGGGCCTCGATGACCTCCTCCTCGGAAAGGCTCATCAGCTCCGACAGCTCCTTGACGGTCGGCGTACGGCCGAGCCGGCTGCGCAGTTCCTCCGTCGCCCGGGCCAGCTCCACGCGGGCCTCCTGGAGCCTGCGCGGCACGTGGACGGCCCAGGAGGTGTCGCGGAAGAAGCGCTTGATCTCGCCCACGATGTAGGGGATCGCGAAGGAGGTGAACTCCACCTCGCGGGTCAGCTCGAACCGGTCGATCGCCTTGATCAGCCCGATCATGCCGACCTGGACGATGTCCTCCATCTCCTCCGGCCCGCGGCTGCGGAACCGCGCCGCCGCGTACCGGACGAGGGACATGTTCATCTCGATCAGAGTGTTGCGCGCGTACTGGTACTCGTGCGTGCCCTCCTCCAGCGTCGCGAGCTGGTCGAAGAACAGCCTGGACAGCGCACGCGCGTCCCTGGGGGCGACCCGCGTGGGGTCGGCGACCTCCGGAAGCCGGGTGGTGGGCGTGCCCGTGTCCGTGCCCGTGTCCGCGTTCGCCCTCGCGTTCGCCACGGTCGCTTCCGTCATCGTCCGTTCCCTCCCGAGTCGACCGGCTCGACGCCTGTCCGCTGTGAGCCGACGCAAGAGCGCCTACCCCGGCTCACGCCTCGCATGCGCCGGAATCGCCGGACCTTCGGATCCACGGCTCAGTTCCGCGGTGAACTGCGCACCCGTGAGCAGGGCGAGGTTGGAGAGCCACAGCCACACGAGGAAGACCACCGCGCCGGCGAGGGAGCCGTAGAGCCTGCTGTACGCGCCGAGCACGGAGGCGTACATGGCGAAGGCCGCCGAGACGGCCAGCCACAGCACGGCGGCCAGGACGCCGCCGGGCAGACTGTGCCGGCGCCGGCGCGCCGCGGTGGGACCGGTGTGGAAGACGACGACCACCAGGACGGCCGCCAGACCGAGCAGCAGCGGCCAGCGCAGCAGGTTCCACGCCCAGGCCACGGTGGCGTCCAGGCCGAGGAGGCGGCCGGCGGCCTCGGCGACGGGACCGGTCAGCAGCAGCACGAGCGCGCTGACGACGAGCAGTCCCAGCAGGGCCAGGGCGGTCAGCACGATGCGGTGGGCGCGCCGCAGCGGCGAGCGCCGGTCCTCCGTCCGGTGCATGCGGTGCAGCGCGCGGCGGAACACCGCGAGGTAGCTGGAGGCGGACCACAGGGCGCTGGCCGCGCCGGTGACCAGCAGCGTCCAGGTCGTCGAGTCGGCGCGCAGCATACGGGCCAGCACGTCGTGGAGCTGGGCACCGGACTGCGCGGGCGCGTAGGCGGTGACGTGCACGATGAGCTGCTCCGCCGTGCCCGGGCTGATCAGCGCGAAGGCGATGACGGTGACCAGCAGGGCGGGGACCACGGTAAGAATCGCGTAGTACGTCAGGGCGGCGGCGTGGTCGGAGACGTCGTCGCGCCACATGGAGACCGGGGTGCGGCGCAGAGCCGGCCACCAGACGCCGGTCGCCGGGGAGCCGGCGGCGGGCACGGCCGGTGAGGTCCGCGTGGTCATGAGCCAGGCCCTTTCTGCGGTGATGTGCGGTTCCGTCCGTCGGACCCGGCCCGGGCCACGGCTGTGACACATATGCCCGGATTCCCCTCCACGATGCGTCACGGACCCGGTCCGAGGTGCCCGGGACAGGCGTCCGGGCGAGCGACGCGGCACGGCCGGGCGAGGGTGCGGGCGGTCGTCACCGGAGGCGCGCCGAAGCCGCGCGGCGCGCGGCGCGTGGCGCGCTGCGGTCGCACACCCCCTCCGCGACGGCCTCGGCGGCGGAAGTACGCCGGCCAGGACGCGGCACCCCCGGCCTCAGGTCGGTCCTGGGGGGCCGTACGTCGGCCGGCAGGCCCGATCCAGGTGAAGAAGGACTTCCCGGCAGTCCGCCGCGCCTTCGGCGACCTGTTCATCGGTCCGCTTTACCGGTCCGCTTCGAGGCGTACGAAGGGGATCGACTCCCCCACCCTGCGGTAGCCGGCCTCGCTGCCGTCGACGGTGAAGCCCATGAAGGCGCACAGCCGGCGGGCCACCCGCGGATGCCTCGGGGCGTAGCGGGCCATGATCTCGCCGCCCTCCCCGGGCGTGAGGGAGTGCGCGGTCACGCGGTGGCGGCGGTTGCCGACCTGGATCACGGTCTCGGGCCGCCGGCGCAGATTGAGGTACCAGTCGGCCCGGGGGCCGAAGCCGGAGGCGATGGTCCAGCTGCCGGCGGCCGGATCGCGCGTGACCACTTCGAGCACCACCGAACGGTCGAGACCGGAGGTGCGCCCGGTGTGGTGCAGCAGCAACAGCCGATCGCCGAACAGCGGGCCGAGGCCGACGCGGTAGAGCCTGAGCGGCAGCCGTGCGACGGCGCGCTGCCACCCCCTGGGCCGGGCCCGGTGCTCGATCCGCTCGGGCCCTTCCGCCATGGCCGACCGCCGCCTTCCGCGTTGGAGGGAGAAGCGCCGGGGCACTTCTTTTGGGTAACGAGGTTCCGTGCTCCGCCGTTTGGCGGCAGAACCTTTGCATAGTCTAAAGGAGTCCGGACGCCGCGAGGAGTGGTCGTCCCGAACCGGAGCACCGCGGGAGTACGTCAATGACCGGAGAGCGACCACAGCCACGGCATGTGGTCCTGTCCTGGCTGCCGCTGATCACCATGTCCGCCGTCGCGCTGGTGGACCTGGTGGCCGGCCCGAGCGTGGGACTCCTGCCGTTGGTGTCGCTGGGGCCCGCCTTCTCCGGACTGGTCGGCGGATGGCGGCGTACGGCCCTCGTCGGCGTCTTCGCGCTGCTGCTGTGCCTCGCGCTCGGCATGTACGACGGGCTGTTCGCGGAGCGGCGCGGCTTCACGGCCATGGCCTCGGTCGCCGGGGTGACGGGGGCGGGGATCGCGGCCGCGGTGATGCGCGGCAGACGGGAGGCCGAGCTCGCCGGGGTGCGGTCGGTCGCGGAGGCCGCCCAGCGCGTGCTGCTGCGGCCGGTCCCGCTGAACGTGGGCTCGCTGCGGATGGCGGTGTCGTACACCTCGGCGGTCGCCGAGGCGCACATCGGCGGTGATCTGTACGAGGTGGTCGCCACCCCGCGGGGCGTGCGGCTGATCGTGGGGGACGTGCAGGGCAAGGGGCTCGCCGCGGTCGAGACGGCGGCGGTGGTGCTGGGTGCCTTCCGGGAGGCGGCGCACGACGAGCCGGACCTCGGCGGTGTGGGCGCGCGGCTGGAGCGCAGTGTGGGCCGGGAGGGCGACGGCGAGAAGTTCGTGACCGCGATCCTGGCCGAGGTCCGCTCCGACCACCAGGTCGTCTTCCTCAACTACGGCCATCCGCCGCCGCTGGTGATGCGGCGCGACGGCACGCTCGACTTCCCGGAGCCCGCCGAGTACGCGCTGCCCCTGGGGCTCGCGGTCCATGGCGGGCCCGAGGCCAAGCCGTTCACGGTCCGGTTCGCGCCCGGGGACCAGTTGCTGCTCTACACCGACGGCGTCACCGAGACCCGTGACGCCCGGGGCGACTTCTATCCGCTGCCGGACCGCGCGGTGCTGCTGAAGGAGCCCGACGCGCGCCAGGCGCTCGAGGGGCTGCGCGACGACCTGATCCGCTACGCCGAGGGCCCCCTCCACGACGACGCGGCGATGCTCCTGGTCCGCTACCGGGAGCACTCCGAGGGGGCCGCCTGACGGGGCACCGGCCGGCCGAGGGCGTGGAGTTCGAGGTCGCCGGCCGCGGGTACCGGGGGTTCCGCGCCCGCGGCGTTGAAGGCGGCGAGCGCCTCGACGAGCGCTGCACGCCGGCCGGGGGCGAGCCGCTCGACGATCGCCGTGACCTCGGCGCGGCGGGTCGACGGCACGTCCCTGCTGTCGCGCCGCCCTTCCAGCCCGCTCACCGGACCGGCCCCGGAGCCGCCTCCGGGACGCCGGGGCCGGGGACGGGCCGGGGCCGTCAGCGGGGCGGGCGGGAGCCGGTGCCGAGGCCCACCATCCGCCAGATCCTGATCTCACGCATGATCCCCGGCATCTCCCGGACCAGCAGGACGAGCGCCAGCCCGCCGACCACGACGGCCTGCGCCGTCAGCACCTGTTTGGCGGTGATCCTCATCCCCGCTCCTTCCCGGTTCGTGTGTCCATGCCTGTACCGACCTGTCGTACGGTCCGGCCCGCCATGCGGCCGTCTCAGCCCGGCGGAAGGTTCGGCATGATCTTCATCATGGCGTTGTGCTTGCGCCAGTGGATGCCCGTGGAGCGGCGCGCGTCGGCGGTGCCGTCCTTGTGGTGGCCCGGCTGCCGTTCGTAGGGGCCCGAGTTGCCCTCGTGCAGCCCGGGGACGTGTTTGGGGGCGTCCGGCTTCACGTCGGGCTTGCCGACTCTGATCCTGCCCATGGTCTGCTCCTCACTCTCGATGCGCTCACTGCCGTTCGGTGAGCTCGGCGAAGAATTCCTCGATCGCCGGCCAGACCCGCCCGCCGCCGGACAGACCGCGCCAGTGCGTCCGTACGACGGCGACCATGCGGAAGCAGTCGTCGACCGGGGTGATCCAGTGGTGCTCCTGGCCACGGGCGGTGTTGACCAGCAGCGCCTCGACATCCGGCTCCAGCGTCGCCAACGGCGCGCAGTCCGCCGCCAGTTCGCGCCAGGCCCCGACATCGGCCTCCCACCGGGTGGCACCGGCCGGGCTCGGATAGTGGGCCGTGACGGTGCCGTCCCGGTGGGTCACGAAGAACGCCAGGCCGACCGGCACCCCGAGGGCGGTGGTGTCCAGCTTGGGCAGTCTGACCCGCCGTTCGGGCACCAGCCGGTAACGCCCCTCGCTCGCGGCCTCCTCGACGAACAGCACCGAGCAGGCCCGGCACGCGCACATCAGCTCCGCGCTCCCGGTGTCCAGCAGATGGCGGTGGTCCGGCGGCACCTGCTGCCCGCACAGATCGCACTGTTCCGCGGCCCGCGTCCGCAACTGGGCGACGCCGCGCACCACCCGTGCCAGGGCTCCCGAGGTCGTGGTGTCAGGCATGGGTTTGGGGGCCGTAGGTGGGGGTGTGGTGGGTGGTGAGGGTTTTGCCGTTGCCGGTGT
>NZ_BMVJ01000004.1:457850-461576 GCF_014650655.1 Streptomyces anandii JCM 4720 | reverse complement strand
CAAGGGCGAGGTCATCAAGACGGTGCCCGAGTCGAAGATCGTGGAGACCCTCATCGAGGAGGCCATGAAGCTCGCCGGGCAGATGGAGCAGGACGGTGCCGCGGCCGGCGCCCCCGACGTCACGGGGACACCGACGGTGACAGTGAGTTGAAGCACAGCACGGACCGAGAGGGGGCCCAGCGTGACCATTCTGGAGAGCATCCGTGGACCACGCGACCTGAAGGCGCTGTCCGAGGCGGAACTCGGTGAACTGTCCGACGAGATACGTGACTTCCTGGTGCACGCGGTCGCCAGGACCGGCGGTCACCTCGGGCCCAACCTGGGTGTGGTGGAACTGACCGTCGCGCTGCACCGGGTCTTCGAGTCGCCGGCCGACCGGATCCTGTGGGACACCGGTCACCAGAGCTATGTGCACAAGTTGCTGACGGGACGTCAGGACTTCTCCAAGCTGCGCGGCAAGGGCGGCCTGTCCGGCTACCCCTCGCGCGAGGAGTCCGAGCACGACGTCATCGAGAACAGCCACGCCTCGACCGCGCTGGGCTGGGCCGACGGGCTCGCCAAGGCGCGCCAGGTGCAGGGGGAGAAGGGCCATGTCGTCGCCGTCATCGGGGACGGCGCGCTCACCGGCGGCATGGCCTGGGAGGCGCTGAACAACATCGCGGCCGCCCGCGACCGGCCACTGATCATCGTCGTCAACGACAACGAGCGCTCCTACGCCCCGACGATCGGCGGCCTCGCCAACCACCTGGCCACCCTGCGCACCACCGACGGCTACGAGAAGTTCCTGGCCTGGGGCAAGGACGTACTGCAGCGCACCCCGGTGGTCGGCAACACGCTCTACGAGTCGCTGCACGGCGCCAAGAAGGGCTTCAAGGACGCCTTCGCGCCGCAGGGCATGTTCGAGGACCTGGGGCTGAAGTACCTCGGTCCGATCGACGGGCACGACGTGCGCGCCGTCGAGTCCGCGCTGCGCCGGGCGAAACGCTTCCACGGGCCCGTGCTCGTGCACTGCCTCACCGAGAAGGGCCGCGGCTACGAGCCCGCCCTCGCCCACGAGGAGGACCACTTCCACACCGTGGGAGTGATGGACCCGCTCACCTGCGCCCCGCTCACGCCCTCCAGCGGACCGTCGTGGACCTCGGTGTTCGGCGACGAGATCGTGCGGATCGGCGAGGAGCGCGAGGACGTGGTGGCGATCACGGCCGCCATGCTGCACCCGGTGGGCCTCGGCAGGTTCGCCGAACGCTTCCCGGACCGCGTGTGGGACGTGGGCATCGCAGAGCAGCACGCCGCCGTCTCCGCGGCGGGCCTGGCCACCGGCGGACTCCACCCGGTCGTCGCCGTCTACGCCACCTTCCTCAACCGCGCCTTCGACCAGCTCCTCATGGACGTGGCCCTGCACCGCTGCGGGGTCACCTTCGTACTGGACCGGGCCGGCGTCACCGGCGTCGACGGGCCCTCCCACAACGGCATGTGGGACATGTCCGTGCTCCAGGTGGTGCCGACCTTGAGGATCGCCGCGCCGCGCGACGCCGAACAGCTGCGGGCGCAGCTGCGCGAGGCCGTCGCCGTCGACGACGCGCCGACGCTCGTCCGCTTCCCCAAGGAGTCGGTGGGCCCCGAGATCCCGGCGGTGGACCGGGTGGGCGGGATGGACGTGCTGCACCGGGCGGAGCGGCCCGAGGTGCTCCTGGTCGCCGTCGGCGTGATGGCGCCGGTCTGCCTGCAGGCCGCCGAGCTGCTCCAGGCACGCGGCATCGGCTGCACGGTCGTGGACCCCCGCTGGGTCAAGCCCGTCGACCCGGCGCTGCCGGAACTGGCCGCGGCGCACCGGCTGGTGGCGGTCGTGGAGGACAACAGCCGGGCGGCCGGGGTCGGCTCGGCGGTCGCGCTGGCGCTCGGCGACGCCGAAGTGGACGTACCGGTGCGGCGGTTCGGCATCCCGGAGCAGTTCCTCGCGCACGCCAAACGCAACGAGGTGCTCGCCGACATCGGCCTCACCCCGGTCGAGGTGGCCGGCCGCATCGGCGCCAGCCTCGCCGTCCGCGAGCAGGCCGGAGCGGCCGGGGACGTCATGGCAGTCAAGGAGAAAACCGAATGACCACCCAGTTCGACCTCGGCGCTCTCCTGGCCGAGCGCGGAGCCGAGCGCTACCAGCTGCACGCGAAGCACCTCAACCACCAGTTGCCGCGCATGCTGCACACCATCGGCTTCGACAAGGTCTACGAGCGGGCCGAGGGCGCCTACTTCTGGGACGCGGAGGGCAACGACTACCTGGACATGCTCGCCGGGTTCGGGGTGATGGGCCTAGGGCGCCACCACCCTGTCGTCCGCAGGGCGCTGCACGACGTCCTGGACGCCTCCCTGGCCGACCTGACCCGCTTCGACTGCCCGCCGCTGCCGGGCCTGCTCGCGGAGCGGCTGCTCACGCACAGCCCGCACCTGGACCGGGTCTTCTTCGGCAACAGCGGCACCGAGGCGGTCGAGACCGCCCTGAAGTTCGCCCGCCGCGCCACCGGTAAGCCGCGGATCCTGTACTGCGAGCACTCCTTCCACGGGCTGACCACCGGCTCGCTGTCGGTGAACGGCGAGGAGGGTTTCCGGGACGGCTTCGCCCCGCTGCTGCCCGACACCGCGATCCCGCTCGGCGACCTCGACGCGCTCGCCCGCGAGCTGAGGAAGGGCGACGTGGCCGCCCTGATCGTCGAGCCGATCCAGGGCAAGGGCGTCCACGAGGCCCCGCCCGGCCATCTGCGGGCCGCCCAGGAGCTGCTGCACAGGCACAAGGCACTGCTCATCGCCGACGAGGTGCAGACCGGCCTCGGCCGCACCGGCGACTTCTACGCCTACCAGCACGAGGGCGGCGTCGAGCCGGACCTGGTGTGCGTCGCCAAGGCCCTCTCGGGCGGCTATGTGCCGGTGGGCGCGACCCTGGGCAAGGACTGGATCTTCAAGAAGGTCTACTCCTCGATCGACCGGGTGCTGGTCCACTCGGCGAGCTTCGGCTCCAACGCCCAGGCCATGGCGGCCGGCCTCGCCGTGCTGTCGGTCATGGAGAACGAGCAGATCGTGGCGAACGCCCGGGCCACCGGCGAGCTGCTGAAGACCCGGCTCGCGGCCCTCGTCGACAAGTACGAGCTGCTCGCCGACGTGCGCGGCCGGGGCCTGATGATCGGCATCGAGTTCGGCCGGCCGAAGTCGCTGAAGCTGCGCGGCCGGTGGACCATGCTGCAGGCCGCACGCAAGGGCCTGTTCGCGCAGATGGTGGTCGTGCCCCTGCTGCAGCGGCACCGGATCCTGACCCAGGTCTCCGGCGACCACCTGGAGGTGATCAAGCTGATCCCGCCGCTGGTGATCGGGGAGGCGGAGGTCGACCGGTTCGTGGAGGCCTTCACCGCCGTGATGGACGACGCGCACGGAGGCGGGCTGATGTGGGACTTCGGCAAGACACTGGTGAAGCAGGCCGTGGCGAACCGGTGAGGCGCCGGTCACCGGGCATGGGGCCGGGGACCGCGCCGTAGGAGTTCAGGCCGTGCGGGCTTTGCCTCTCAGGCAAGAAATTTGCCGCTGAGGCAAGGCTGGGGCTCAATGGAGTCATGAGCTCTCCCGAGTCCGAGCCCTCGGCGGGCCCGGCCGAGACCCTGCCCGCCGTCGCGCCCCAACTGCGCGCGCTGCGCCGCCGGGCCTCCCTCACCCTGGAGGCCGCGGCCCGCTCCGCCGGGCTGT
>NZ_BMVJ01000004.1:450229-457828 GCF_014650655.1 Streptomyces anandii JCM 4720 | reverse complement strand
CGCCCGCCCACCTCTCCCGTCTGGAGACGGGGCAGCGCCAGCCCTCGCTGCCGATGCTGCTCTCGCTCGCCCGCATCTACGGTACGACGGTCTCCGAACTCCTCGGCGAGTCGGTGACCGGCCGGGACGCGGTCGTACGCGCCTCCGGCATGGAACCCACCCACGCCGGCGGCTGGACCTACTGGCAGGCGGGCGCGTCCGGACGTGGCATGCAGGCCCTGCGGGTCCGCGTCCCGCACGGCTCCCAGGGCGACATCGTACGGGTGCATCCCGGCGAGGAGTGGCTGTACGTCCTCAAGGGGCGGCTGCGGCTGCGCCTCGGGGACACCGTGCACCTGCTCGCCCCGGGGGACAGCGCGCACTTCGACTCGCTGACCCCGCACCGCATCGCCGCCGAGGACCCGGACGGGCTCGAGCTGCTCTTCGTCCACACCCTGCTGCAGAGCCCCACGGCCACGCTGTGCCTGGGCCCCCACATCGGAGAAACACCATGACCGACATGGAAGAGAAGTTCCCGCGCGCCCTGTGGATCCGGCTCATCATCTACATCGCCGTCGGGCACCTCTTCGCCGGGTTCGTATGGCTGCTGTTCGAGGTGGGCGCGAAGTAGGGGAGTCAGGGCGGACCGGGGCTCCGCGGCGGGGTGCTCAGTCCAGCAGCCGGTCGCGCAGCCGCTCCCGGGTCTCGGGCGCGAGCCGCAGTCCGCGCTCCAGATAGGCGTCGACGCCGCCCCAGGTGTCCTCGATCGTCTCCAGGGCCGCCGTCAGATACTCGGCGCGCGCGTCGAAGAGGGGGCTGAGCAGCTCCATGACCTCGGGGGAGTAGGCCGAGGCCGAGCTGCCGCTGCGCTGCACCTTGTAGCGGCGGTGCCGGGCGTTGGACTCCAGGTAGTCGGTGGTGATCGCCTCGCGCTCCACGCCGACCGCGAGCAGCGTGACCGCGATCGACAGGCCGGCGCGGTCCTTGCCCGCGGCGCAGTGCATCAGGGCCGGGACGCTGTCCTCGGCGATCGCGTGCAGCACCCGCGAGTGCTCGGCGGTGCGCTCCTTGATGATCATGCGGTAGGAAGCGATCATCCGGTCGGCGCCCTTGCCGTCGGCGAGGATCGCGCGCAGCTGGTCGAGGTCGCCGTCGCGGACCATCTTCCAGAACTCGGCGCCGTCCGCCGGGTCGCTCAGCGGCAGGTTCACGTTCCGCACGCCCGGCAGGTCGACGTCCGGGCCCTCCAGCCTGCGGTCCGCCGCGTTGCGGAAGTCGAAGATCGTGTGCAGGTTCAGGGAGGCGAGGAAGGCCGCGTCCTCGGCGGTCGCGTGCGCGAGGTGGCCGCTGCGGAAGAGCACGCCGTGCCGCACCCGGCGTCCGTCCACGGTCGGCAGCCCGCCCACATCGCGGAAGTTGCGCACTCCGGCCAGCTCCGGCTCGGTCGACGGGACCTGCTGCGTCACGGGAACTCCTCCCTGTCGGCCCCGCCTTCACGGCTCGTCGGCGGGGATCGCTCCGACGATACGGCATGGGTTGCTGAGGCAACGAGTTGTATGGGTCTTCTGCCCGTATTGCAGCTTTGCCGGCAACTCGCTCGGAAATGCAGAGCAATGAAGGGTAATGAAGTACTCCGGGAAGCGGGGCGTGAGCAGCGTCATACCGGTGACCGTACGTCGCCCGTCATGCTCACGTAATCCCGGCCGCTGTCCAGGGAATTGACGAAGAAAAGCCCGGCCGGATTCACCGACGGTGACCGGGAATCCCGGGACCGGATCAAGGAAGAGCGGCCGCCGCCGGAACCGGCTGCTTGTCCGCGCGCGTCCCCGTCGCTTACGTTCCCAACCGATCCGGGCGGACGCCTAATCCTGCCGCCGTCCGGTGCCCGCACACTCACCCGTGCACGGCAGGAGCGGGGGACCCACAGGCAACACCGCCTGTTCCGGCCCCCGGAACAGGCCAGGGGTGAAGCCGCGGCGAACGCGGCCGGGCATCTCCAGCCCGAACCCGACAGCTCACCTCGCAGGCGCCGGAGAGGAATCCGCCATGCCCGCGAAGGGTAAGCACCGCCGTCCCAGGACCCAGCGCCTGACCCGCACCATCGCCGCCGCCGGAACCGGTGGCGCCGCCCTCGCCCTCCCGCTCGTGTCGGCCGCCGGCGCGCACGCCGCCCCCGCGAAGCCGGCCCCGCGCAGCGCCGTCCAGGCCACGCAGGCCTCCGGGAAGGGAGCGGCCGCAGACGAGGGCGTACGGACCTACACCGTGCGCCCCGGCGACTACCTCTCGAAGATCGCCGAGGAGCAGCACGTCCGCGGCGGCTGGCACAGGCTCTACGCCGACAACCGGCAGGCGGTCGGCGACGACCCCTCGCTGATCCACCCGGGCCTGAAGCTGCGCCTCGGCGCCGCGGCCGCCACGACCGGCGCCACGAAGGCGCCCAAGGCCGAGTCCTCCGCCGCGCCCGGGCACACGGACGCCGCGCGCCCGGCCACCGCCGGTTCCGCCGCGAAGCCGGCCGCGGCCCCCCGCTCCGCCGCGAGCACCGCCGGCTTCACCCTCCCGGTCAGCGGCGCGGCCGTCGGCACCGGCTACCACGTCGCGGGCAGCATGTGGTCCAGCGGCTACCACACCGGTGTCGACTTCGTCGTGCCCACCGGCACCCCGGTCAAGGCCGTCGGCGCCGGCACCGTCGTCTCCGCGGGCTGGGGCGGCGCCTACGGCAACCAGGTCGTCATCCGGCTCGCCGACGGCCACTACGCCCAGTACGGCCACCTCTCCGCCCTCTCCGTCTCGGCCGGGCAGAGTGTGACGGAGGGTCAGCAGGTCGGCCTGTCCGGCGCGACCGGCAACGTGACCGGACCGCACCTGCACTTCGAGATCCGGACCACGCCCGACTACGGCTCGGACGTGGACCCGGTCGCCTACCTCCGCTCGCACGGCGTCGCCGTCTGAGCCCCCGCCCCCTGGCGTATCCGGCGTATTCCCAGGTGGGGCGGGAATCGAAGTGGCTTTTCTCACCGCCCGTCAACCTCTTCCTACGGTCGCGTAAGTCACATTGAAGGGTGAATCATGGGCCGACGTGGCAGACGATTCGAAGAGTGACAGCAGATCAGTGATCGGGTCGTACGTGGCGGTGGGGGACAGCTTCACCGAGGGCGTGGGCGATCCCGGCCCGGACGGGGCGTTCGTCGGCTGGGCCGACCGGTTCGCCGTCCTGCTCGCCGACCGGCGGCCCGAGGGCGACTTCCGGTACACCAACCTCGCCGTACGCGGAAAGCTCCTCGACCAGATCGTGGCGGACCAGGTTCCGCGGGCCGTCGAACTCGCCCCGGACCTGGTCTCCTTCTGTGCGGGCGGTAACGACATCATCCGCCCGGGCACCGACCCGGACGACGTGGCCGAGCGCTTCGAGAAGGCCGTGGCCCGCCTCGCCGCCGTCGCCGGCACCGTCATGGTGACCACCGGTTTCGACACCCGGGGCGTGCCCGTGCTCAAGCACCTGCGCGGCAAGATCGCCACCTACAACGGTCATGTGCGCGCCATCGCCGACCGCTACGGCTGCCCGGTGCTCGACCTGTGGTCCCTTCGGACCGTCCAGGACCGGCGCGCCTGGGACCACGACCGGCTGCACCTGTCGCCCGAGGGGCACACACGCGTGGCGCTGCGCGCCGGGCAGATCCTCGGCCTCGAGATCCCGGCCGACCCGGAGCAGCCCTGGCCGCCGCTGCCGCCCCGCGGCACCCTGGAGATCCGCCGCGACGACGTCCACTGGGCGCGGGAGTTCCTGGTGCCCTGGATCGGCCGCAGGCTCCGCGGGGAATCCTCGGGCGACCACGTGACGGCCAAGGGCACCCTGTCCCCGGCCGACATCAGGACCCGCATCGGCTCCGTGGCCTGACCCGCATCGCCTCGGCGACCCGGCCCGCCTCCCCTCGGGGGCGCGGGCCGTCGGGTTTCCCCGCGCGGGGACCCGGCCGGGTGGGTCTCAGCGGGCGGCTGCCGGTACCAACTCGTCCAGAGGCAGGTTCAGTTCCCGGGCCAGGGCCTCGTCCACCCATTGCTGGGCGCGGGCGCGGGAGACGGCGCCGTCGTAGGAGGTCATCTGCACGGCGAGGCCGTCGAGGAGCGCCGTCAGGCGCAGGGCGGCGCCGGCCGGGTCCGGGCAGCGGAACTCGCCCGCCGCCACGCCCTCGGCCAGCACCTCGGTGATGGCCGCCTTCCACTGACGGTCGAGCCCGATCGCGACCTCCCGCAGCGCCGGCTCGCGCAGCGCCGCCGCCCAGCCCTCGATCCACAGCCGCCAGCCCTTGGCCGTACCGGTCGGGGCGTACCAGCGCACCGCGGACCGCAGCCGCCGCAGCGCCGTCGTACGGCGGCCGAGCAGCTTGCGCAGCCGGGCGAGATCGCCCTCGGCGGCATGGGTGAACGCGGCGGCGACCAGCTTCTCCTTGGTGGAGAAGTGGTAGAGCACCAGCGCGTTGCTCACGCCGAGCGCCGAGGCCACGTCGGCGATCCGCACCGCGGCCACACCCCGCGCCTCGATCTGCTCGATGGCTGCCCGCAGCAGTTCCTCCCGCCGCTCCGCCACGCTCAACCGCACTCTCGCCACGCGATCACCCTAATCGCTCCCGGCACCGGGACAAGGCGGGACCTGGCCACAGTCGCGGGCACCCGCGCGGGGCGGGCCGCTCAGGCCACCGGGGCCCGCCGCGTGTCGTCGCCGTACCAGCCGAAGCGCTCCGCGATCACCGGCAGCCGGTCGGCGGCCAGGGCGTGCGCGGCGGCACGGGGGCTCGTGCCGTCGGCCTCCGCGCGGGTCAGCACCTGCCCGACCAGCGCGCGCATCGAGCGCCGTATGTGCGCGAACGCCTCCTGCGCGTCGGCGCCGACGTCCCCGAACAGCGTCCACCACCACCAGGCGTTGGTCGCGGAGTTGACGACGACGTCCGGCAGCACGGTCACCCCGCGCGCGGCCAGCAGCCCCTCCGCCGCGGGCAGCACGGGCATGTTGGCCGCCTCCACGATCCAGCGGGCGGTGATCCGCTGCTGGTTCGCGGTGTCGATCGCGTACGACACGGCGGCCGGCACCAGCACCTCCGCGTCCGCGGACAGCCAGGCCTCGCCCGGCAGTTCACGGTCCCCGCGGCGCAGCACCGCGCGGTCGACGGTGCCGTGGGAGTCGCGGGCCGCGAGCAGCGCCTCGACGTCGAGTCCGGCCGGGTTCACGATCGTGCCCTTGATGTCGGCGACGGCCACGACCACCAGGCCCGCGCGCGCGAGGAACCGGGCCGTCGCCCCGCCCATGGTGCCCAGCCCCTGTACGGCGACCCGGGTGCCCGCGTGGGGCGCCCCGGCCCGGTCCAGGGCCGTCAGCACCGACTCGGCCACCCCGCACCCGCCCGCGAGCTCGTCCAGCCCGATCCCGTCCACCTCGACGGCGAACGCGTCCGCGAGCCGCCGCCGGGCGGCGGCCTCGTCGTCGAGCAGGGGGTACACGGCCTGGATGGACGAGACCAGCCCCGCCTCGGCGGCGGCCCGGTCGACCAGGTCCTGGGTGAGGCCCAGATCCTCCCCGGTGGTCCAGCAGCTCTCGACGTACGGCCGCATCGCCCGCAGGTAGCGCACCAGCAGCCCGTACGCCCCCGGCTCGCGCGGATCGCAGTCGATGCCGCCCTTGGCCCCGCCCAGCGGGACGTAGCGCAGGCCCGGGTCGTAGTGCAGGGCCTCCTTCATGGTCATCCCGCGGGCGAGCCCGGCGACCTCCTCCAGGGTGCAGCCGGGCCGCATGCGCAGACCGCCGCTGGCCACCCCGCGCACCAGCCGGTCCACGACCAGGAAGCCCTGGCGCCCGGTGACGTGGTCGGTCCAGGTGAGGGACATCAGGGGGGCGGACACGCGGGCTCCTCGGGCGGGGCGGATACCGAACCGGCGGGTGGATACTGAACCGACGGTCAGTGAAGCAGACGGTCAGTGTCCGGACGGTGCCGCCCCGCTGTCAACGCCGGCCGGTCACTCCCGGGCGGCGGCCGCGTCCGGCGCCGGCGCCGCGCCCGGCAGTTCGCACCGGTCCTTGAACCCCTGACTGGTCAGCCCCAGCGCGGAGTTGATGCGTGAGCGCAGATTCTCCACCGCCACCATCGCCGTCAGCTCCACCAGCGCCGGCTCGCCGAGCCGGTCCCTGAGCCCGGCGACGAGTTCGTCGTCCACGGCCGGCGGCGTCGCGGTCATGGCCTCGGCGTACGCCATGACGTCCCGCTCCAGTGGCGTGTACGCGTCGCTGTCCCGCCACACGGGCACGTCCTGCACCTTGCGCGGCGCCACCCCCCGCTCCCGGCTGACCCAGTAGCCGAAGTCCATGCACCACGAGCAGCCGATCGCGGCCGCCGTCGCCATCTCGGCGAGCGCCTTCAGACCGGGGTCGAGCCGGTTCCACTTCGCCACCGACTGCTCGAAGCGCAGGTCGCTCCAGAGCACGCGCGGCTGATGGGCGAGCGCCCTGGCCGGGTCGAGGACCTTGCCGTAGGCGCGCTTGCTGTACCACTCCACCAGGCGGAGGAAGCGGGTGCGGGGCGGGGAGAGCGAGACGCGGGCCATGACGGCCACCTCCTGCTTGTACGTCGGACACATGGACTCTCACCCGGTACGACGGACGCGATCGCGCCCCTGTGACATCGGGCTGTCACAGGGGCCCTCCATAATGGAAAGCCTGACCGACTTCCCCTGGAGGTACCGTGGCCGGTTCCCGTCCACCGATCCCCGGGCTGCGCGCCCTGCGGCCCGCGGCCTTCGGCGCGGACCCCGCCGGGGAGCGCATGGAGCGCATCCGCCGTTCGCCCCACTTCAAGGACGGTGTCTTCCAGAACCCCGGGGGCGAAGCACGGACCCGGCCCTCCGGCTCGATGCGGGACTTCGCCAAGCTGTACTTCGACAAGGAGGAGCGCCCCCGCCGTTCCCCGCGCGACCCCGTGCCGGTGCACGCGACCACGCACGCGGACCTGGCCGGGCCCCCGGCCACCGGACTGCGGCTGACCTGGATGGGCCACTCCAGCGTCCTCGCGGAGATCGACGGGCACCGGGTCCTCTTCGACCCCGTGTGGGGTGAGCGCTGCTCGCCCTTCCCCTTCGCCGGCCCCCGCCGGCTGCACCCGGTCCCGCTGCCGCTCGCCGCGCTCGGCCCGGTCGACGTCGTCGTCATCTCCCACGACCACTACGACCACCTGGACATGCCCAGCATCAAGGCGCTGGCCGGCACCGACACGGTGTTCGCCGTCCCTCTGGGCGTCGGCGCCCACCTGGAGCACTGGGGCGTGTCCGCCGGCCGCCTGCGTGAACTGGACTGGCACGAGTCGACCGAGGTCGGCGGCCTCACCCTCACCGCGACCCCGGCCCGCCACTTCTGCGGCCGCGGCCTGCGCAACACCCAGCACACACTGTGGGCCTCCTGGGCCGTCGCCGGCGAGGAGCACCGCGTCTACCACAGCGGCGACACCGGCTACTTCGACGGCTTCAAGGACATCGGCGCCGGCCACGGCCCCTTCGACGCCACGATGATCCAGCTCGGCGCCTATTCCGAGTACTGGCCGGACATCCACATGACCCCCGAGGAGGGCATGCGCGCCC
>NZ_BMVJ01000004.1:449652-450206 GCF_014650655.1 Streptomyces anandii JCM 4720 | reverse complement strand
ACCTCGACCTCCAGGGCGGCGGGCCGGGCGGTGTGCTGCTCCCGATCCACTGGGGGACGTTCAACCTCGCCTTCCACCCCTGGGCCGAGCCCGGCGAATGGACGCTGGCCTCGGCCGAGGCGGTCGGCCAGGCGGTCGCCCTGGCGGTTCCCGGCCGCCCCTTCGAGCCCGCGGGTGAACTGCCCACCCACCCGTGGTGGCGGGACGTCTCCCCGCCCCTCACACGCACCTGGCCGGTCCCGGAACTCGGCCTGAGCACAACGCGCGGCCTCGACCTGGTCGGGGAGGACTGACCGCCGGGCTCACCGCCGGTACTCGCGGTGGTCGTCGCCCTTGCCGAGGTAGTGGCGCTCCTCGACCACCTCCCGCTCATTGGGCCGCAGAACCGCGCCCGGCGTCGCCATGAAGGCGATCAGACCGAGCACGCCCGCCCCCATGAGGACGAAGCCGACGACGAACGAGCTGTAGCCGAACACCAGGCAGGCGCCCAGCACGGTCGCACCGATCAGCAACAGGGGAATCATGGCTGCCTTCTTTCACGAGTTCCGCCAGGG
>NZ_BMVJ01000004.1:442573-449630 GCF_014650655.1 Streptomyces anandii JCM 4720 | reverse complement strand
GAACCGGGACGCGTGAAGGCGTCCCCCCCGGCCGACGTCCGGCGTCGGCCGAAGTCAGCGCCGCGGGGGCAGCGGCACCGTGTCGACGGTCACGGGCCGCTCGTCGCGGCCGGGGCCGGCCGGCAGCGAACGTACGGCCGCTGCGGCAGTGCCCGGCGCCGCCGGGAAGCGCGGGGCGGCGGAGTTCCGGGTCCGGTGGGCGATCCCGTGGCGCCGCCGCCCCCCGGCGTCCCGTGGCGGCCGCCGTGCCGCAGGCGCCGATGACCAGCAGCGCCAGAGTCGGTGCCGCCGCGCACGTCCACGGGCGCCGCCGCGCCCACCGGCGCGGAGCCGAAGTCGTGGTCTTCATGGCAAGCTCCTCCGACACCTCCAGCGAACCGCCCGTACGCCGCGGTCCGCCAGGGACCGGTCGGCACCCCCGCCAGGGTCGAACGGCCGCGCCCGGCCCCCATCGGCTGCATCAAAGCGGTGCCACTGGAGGCGAGTTGGGGGAACCCGAAGGCGGACGGTCGGGGTCCTTGCGGCCCTGTACGGGGGCGACGGGGCGGCGGCAGGCTGGCGATGACAGCGCGATGGACGTGACGGACAGTGGAAGGGCCGGCACGGCCTCGGCGGCTCGCACACCGAAAGGCGTACGCCATGCAGACACACCCCACGCGGACAGATGTCGTCGCGGGAGTGGACGGCTCCCCCGAGAGCCTCGCGGCCGCCCACTGGGCGGCCCAGGAGGCACTGCGCCGGGGCGCCGGGCTGGGCCTCGTGCACGCCTGGCACTTCCGCCCCCGTCCGGAACCGGACGTACCGCTGGGCACCACCGAACGGGACTGGGCCGAGGAGATCCTGCGGGATGCGGTGGACAGCGTCCGCGCCGCCCATCCCGCGCTCACCGTCGACGCGGACCTGGTGTCCGGCTCCGCCGTCTCCGCGCTGCTCGGCGCGGCGCCCGACGCGCGGCTGCTGGTGCTGGGCTCACTCGGTCTGAGCGGCGTGGCCGGCTTCGTGACGGGCTCTGTGTCCCAGCGCGTCGTGGCCCGCTCCCCGCGACCGGTGGTGCTGGTGCGGGCGGGGCAGAGCGCCGCCGCCGAACACCTGCCCGCGGTGGACGGCGTGGCCCCGGACGAGATTCCCGAGATCCCCTTCCGGTCCGTCGTCGTCGGTCTCGACCTCGGCCGTCCCTGCGACGAGCTGATCGAGTTCGCGTTCGACGCGGCCCGGCGGCGCCTCACCGACCTGCGGGCCGTGCACGTGGTCGACGGCCAGGACGCGGCCGAGGGCGGAGCACGGGCCCTGGCGGCGCTCCTGCTGCCCTGGCGCGGCAAGTACCCGCAGGTGCCCGTGACCGAGACGGTGCTGTCCGGGCGGCCCGCCGCGGAACTGGTCCGCGCCGCCGAGGGGGCCGGCCTGGTCGTGGTGAGCCGCCGCATGGGGGGCGCGGCCGGCGACCACACCGGCCCCGTCACCCGTGCGGTCCTGCACCACGTCTCCTGCCCGGTCGCCGTGGTCCCGCACGCCTAGCCCAACCCGCACGCCCAGCCGGACCCGCACGCCCAGCCGGACCCGCACGCCCAGCCGGACCCGGACGTCCGGCCGCACGTCCGAGTCCGCGGTGTGCGGAGGCGTGTGCGGCGTGTGCGGTGTGTACGACGGGTGACGCCGCCGGTGGGCCGGCGGTGGCTGCCCGGCGGGTCGGCGGACGCCTCGTGGCGGCCACGAGAGGGCGCCGGGGCCGCGGTGCGGCGCGGACCACCCCACTCCGCGACTTCTGTTCCCGACCGCTTCCGACCAGCCATGATCGGTCCCTTTCGGTTCCGATCGCGGTGGCGGTGGTGGCGCTCGGTCTGTCGTGCGAACCCTCATACCAGAGCGGGACGCCGACCGGGGGAATTTGTCAACTGCCCACCGCACCTGATGCGTTGGTGACTACTGTGAGTGGCCGCCGGGCGACATGGAGCCGCAGTCCCGAAACGACCCCGTCGGCCGGCACAGCGATGGCGCATGCCCGCTCACGCCCCGCGTGAGCGCACAGGCCCGACGGACCAGTACGAGGACAGTACGAGGAACAGATGTCTCACCTCCGTGCACCGGCCGCCCGCACCGACCGCCGAGAGGGCGGCCGGCACGGGCGGCCGGTCGCCCGCACCGTCACCTCGCTGCCCGAGACCCGCTTACGGCCTCAGCTCATGCGCCTGGCGGTGCTCCCGCCGACCGCCGTCGCCCTCAGCGCCGGCGCCGCCGTCCTCTTCACCGTGCGCTCCACCGGCGCCCGCACCGGACCCGTCCTGTGGGCCGTGCTGGCCGGCGCGTTCTCCGTGGCCCTCGCCGGCATCGCGATCGCCGCCGTCGCCGCCGGCCGCGCCGCGCGGTCCGTGCACGAGCGGATCGGCGCGCTGCGCCGCAGCACCGCACGCCGCGAGGCCGACCTGCGCGCGCTCCTCGACGCCCTGCGCCACGGCGAGCCCCCCGCCCCGCGCAAGCCGCGCGGCGGCCCCGCGCCGGACGCCGACGACTTCGAGCTGCTCGCCGCCGACCTGGCCCGCGCCCACGACGGTGCGGTCGCCTCGGTCGTGCAGGCCACCCAGCTCTCCAGCCAGGCCGGCAGCGAGCAGAAGCTCGAGGTCTTCGTCAACCTCGCCCGGCGCCTGCAGTCCCTGGTGCACCGCGAGATCTCCATCCTCGACGAGCTGGAGAACGAGATCGAGGACCCGGACCTGCTCAAGGGCCTCTTCCACGTCGACCACCTCGCCACCCGGATCCGCCGTCACGCCGAGAACCTCGCCGTCCTCGGCGGCGCCGTCTCCCGCCGGCAGTGGAGCAACCCCGTCTCGATGACCGAGGTGCTGCGCTCGGCCATCGCCGAGGTCGAGCAGTACTCAAGGGTCAAGCTCGTACCGCCGATCGACGGACGCCTGCGCGGACACGCCGTCGCCGACGTCATCCATCTCCTGGCCGAACTGGTGGAGAACGCCACGGTGTTCTCCGCCCCGCACACCCAGGTCCTGCTGCGGGCGGGCCTGGTCACCTCCGGGCTCGCCGTGGAGGTGGAGGACCGGGGCCTCGGCATGCCGGTCGGCGAACAGGTCAGGATGAACGCCCTGCTGGCCGACCCCGATCAGGTCAACGTGGCCAGCCTGCTCGCGGACGGCCGCATCGGACTCTTCGTCGTCTCGCAGCTGGCCAAGCGGCACGGCATCACCGTCCGCCTCCAGACCAACATCTACGGCGGCGTCCAGGCCGTACTCGTCGTACCCCAGGCCCTGCTGGGCCCGGCCCCGGGGGCCCTGAACGGGCACGCGTCGCCCGGTGCGCAGTCAGCTCCCCCAGGGGGCACGCAGGTTCAGGCCAGTGAGCCGGGGGTCGGCGGTGGGTCCCCGGGCGCGCCGCGCACCCCACTCCTTCCACAGCTCCCGGCGGAACAGCACGGCACCGACGCCCACCTCAGGGCCGCCGCACCCGGCACGGACGTACGCCCCGGAGCGCCCGGCCGGGACACCGACGTACGCCCCGGAGCGCCCGGCCGGAGCACCGGCGTACCCCTCGCACCGCCAGCACCGGACATCGGCGTGCGTCCGGGACCGGACGGCCAGGACAACGGAGTACGCCCCGGACCGGCCGGCCAGGACCACGGAGTACGCCGCGAACCGGCCGGTCAGGAGGGCGCCGGGGTGTCTGCGGGCGCGCCTGCGGCCGGGGCGCCGCTGCCGCGGCGCGGGGACCGGGAGCGGCGGGCGAATCCCGCCGACGCGGCGCCCGGGATCCGGCCCGAGGACCGTTCCGCCGTGGAGGCGAACGCCGGCGCTCCGCCGGCCCCCCGCTCCGCGGCCGTCCGCGGCACCATGGACCGGCCCCGGCTGCCCCGCCGCCGAGCCCAGCAGCACATCGTCCCGCAACTGCGCGGCGGACCGGCGCCCCGCCAGGACGGCGAGTACGTCGCCGCCCACGACCCCGGCCTGATGGCCGCCTTCCAGCGCGGCATCGGACTCGCCGAGAGCCGGCCCGGGCCCGACGAGCCCGCCGGCCCGGACACGCCGCCCGGACCCCTGGACGAACCGGCGCACGCCCCGGTCCCGCCCGGGGCCGTCGGCCCGTACAACTCGGGCGCGCCGGCCGGATGACCGGACCGCCGCCCACCGACACCCCACCCCAGTCCCCTGACCGCCCCACCCCCAGGGGCCTCGCAGACCTTCGTACGTACGTACTCCAAGGAGTCGATCCACCATGGCGAGCGATGCGCCGACCGGCCAAGTGTCCGACCTCGACTGGCTGATGAGCGGCCTCGTGCAGCGTGTCCCGCACACCACCAGCGCGGTCCTGCTGTCGTGCGACGGCCTGGTGAAGTCCGTCCACGGCCTCGACCACGACAGCGCCGACCACATGGCCGCCCTGGCCTCCGGCCTGTACTCCCTCGGCCGCAGCGCCGGGATCCGCTTCGGCGACGGCGGCGACGTGCGCCAGGTCGTCGTCGAGCTCGACTCGACGCTGCTGTTCGTCACCACCGCCGGTTCCGGCACCTGCCTCGCCGTGCTCGCCGGCCGCGAGGCCGACGCGGCGGTCCTGGGCTACGAGATGGCGATGCTGGTCAAGAGCGTGCGGCCCTACCTCGTGACCGCGCCCCGCCAGCACACCGCCGAACCCCCGGCGCTGCGGCCTTGAGCGCGGCGGCGGCCGGCGACGGGCCCTGGCTCGACGACGCGGCCGGACGGCTGGTGCGGCCCTTCACGGTCAGCAACGGCCGTACCCGGCCCAGCGTCGCGCTCGACCTCATGTCGCAGGTGATGGCCACCGGAGTGACACCGCTCGGCTATCTCGGTCCCGAGCACGGCCAGGCGCTCGACCTGTGCCTCGCCCCCGTCCCGGTCGCCGAGGTCGCCGCCCAGCTCAGACTGCCGGCCGCGGTGACCAAGGTGCTGCTCTCCGACCTCGTCGACTGCGGCGCGCTGACCACCAAACCCCCCGCGTACCACCACCAACCCACCGACCGGGCCCTTCTGGAGGCAGTGCTCGATGGACTACGACGACAGCTCTGACCGGGACGGCGGCCCGGGCCCGGACCCCTTCCCCACCGCCCTGAAGATCCTGGTCGCGGGCGGATTCGGGGTGGGCAAGACGACCTTCGTCGGCGCGGTGAGCGAGATCGCGCCGCTCAGCACGGAGGAACTGCTCACCACCGTCAGCGAGGCCACGGACAGACTCGACGGCATCGAGAACAAGGTCGAGACGACCGTGGCGATGGACTTCGGCCGCATCACCCTCGACCCACGGCACGTGCTCTACCTGTTCGGCACGCCCGGCCAGGAGCGGTTCTGGTTCATGTGGGACGAGCTGTCCGAGGGCGCCCTCGGCGCCGTGATCCTCGCCGACACCCGCCGCCTGGAGGAGTGCTTCGCGGCCGTCGACTTCTTCGAGCAGCGCGGCCTGACCTTCGTCGTCGCCGTCAACGAGTTCGACGGCGCCTTCCGCTACGAACCCGAGGAGGTGCGCGCCGCCCTGGACCTCGACGCGGCCGTCCCCGTGGTCGGCTGCGACGCCCGCATCTCCAGCTCGGGCGTCCAGACCCTGCTGACCCTCGTACGCCATCTCCTCGCCCAGGCGCCCGCCACCGCCTCCGCGCCCGGCCACGGCGCGCCCAGGTGATCCCCGGCGACCGCCGTCCCGAACCCGACGCCGACCCCGCACTCCCCACGGAGCCCCGCCATGACGCACGCGCACAGCGCCGGAGCCCGGCCATGAGCTACGACCCGCCGCGCCCGGCCGGTCGCCTGCTGCTCACCCCCGAGGACAAGGACGCACCCGCCCGCACCCTGCGGCTGCGCAGACTGGGTCTGGGGGAGCGCCCCGACCCCGATCTGGACGCCTTCGCGGACCACCTCGCGCACCTGACCTCGGCGCCGTACGCGATGGTCAACTTCCTCGACGACAGCGGGCAGTTCTTCGCCGGTCTGCACCGGCCCCGGCGCGACGTGCTGAGCGTCGACACCGCCGGGCCCGCGGACGGCGACGACCCGGACGGCACCCGGCGCGAGGTCGGCCGCCGGCTCGCCCGCGACCACGGCTTCTGCCCCCACGTGGTGGTGCGGCGCAAGGCGCTGGTCCTGGAGGACGTCTGCGACTATCCGCGGTTCGCGGGCAATCCGGTCGTCGACGAGTTCGGCATCCGCTCCTACCTCGGCGCGCCGCTGATCGACAGTACGCAGACGGTGCTGGGCACGGTGTGCGTGGTCGACGTCGAGCCGCGGCCGTGGGGCCGGGCGGGGCTGACCACCATCAAGGCGGCCGCCGCCGAACTCGTCCCCCGGCTGGAGCGGCGGGGGGAAGCCGAACACGGCAGGGCGTGAAGGAAAGCTGTGGCCGCGCTTAAGAAATCCTCGATGGACCAGCGGGCCGCGGTACGGCAGATTTCTGTGCGATTCCACCCCTCTCCCCGGACCCGGGCCCCTTCGGCGTGCCCGGAACCGGGCCGGAAGCACAGGAGCCGTAGCGTTGAAGGCGCTGGTCAAGGAGAAGGCGGAGCCGGGGCTGTGGCTCGCGGACGTGCCCGAGCCCGCCGTCGGACCCGGTGACGTACTGATCAAGGTCCTGCGGACCGGCATCTGCGGCACCGATCTGCACATCCGTGCCTGGGACGGCTGGGCGCGGCAGGCCATCCGCACCCCGCTCGTGGTGGGGCACGAGTTCGTCGGCGAGGTCGTCGAAACGGGCCGCGACGTCACCGAGATCAAGCCGGGCGACCGGGTCAGCGGCGAGGGCCACCTGGTCTGCGGCAAGTGCCGCAACTGCCTGGCCGGGCGGCGGCACCTGTGCCGGGCCACGGTCGGCCTCGGCGTGGGCCGCGACGGCGCCTTCGCCGAGTACGTGGCCCTGCCCGCCGCGAACGTCTGGGTGCACCGCGTCCCCGTCGACCTCGACGTCGCCGCGATCTTCGACCCGTTCGGCAACGCCGTGCACACCGCGCTGTCCTTCCCGCTCGTCGGCGAGGACGTGCTGATCACCGGCGCCGGGCCGATCGGCCTGATGGCGGCGGCCGTCGCCCGGCACGCGGGCGCGCGCAACGTCGTCGTCA
>NZ_BMVJ01000004.1:430991-442548 GCF_014650655.1 Streptomyces anandii JCM 4720 | reverse complement strand
CCGACGTCAGCGAGGAGCGCCTGGAACTGGCCCGCAAGATCGGCGTCAGCCTCGCGCTCAACGTCTCGGACGCCGGCATCGCCGAGGGCCAGCGGGCGCTCGGGCTGCGCGAGGGCTTCGACATCGGCCTGGAGATGTCCGGCCGGCCCGAGGCCCTGCGCGACATGATCGCCAACATGACGCACGGCGGCCGCATCGCCATGCTCGGGCTGCCCGCCGAGGAGTTCCCGGTCGACTGGGCCCGCATCGTCACCTCGATGATCACCATCAAGGGCATCTACGGCCGGGAGATGTTCGAGACGTGGTACGCCATGTCGGTGCTGCTGGAGGGCGGTCTCGACCTTGCCCCGGTGATCACCGGCCGGTACGGCTACGCGGACTTCGAGGCGGCCTTCGCCGACGCCGCGAGCGGCAGGGGCGGCAAGGTCATCCTCGACTGGACCGTCTGACCCCACCCTCCTCCTGAGCCAGCACCTTCAAGGAGCCCCTCCATGTTCGACTCCGTGCGCGACGACCTGCGCGCCACCCTCGACGAGATCCGCGCCGCCGGCCTGCACAAGCCCGAGCGGGTCATCGGCACCCCGCAGTCCGCGACCGTGAACGTCACCGCGGGCGGCCGCCCCGGCGAGGTCCTCAACTTCTGCGCCAACAACTACCTCGGCCTCGCAGACCACCCCGAGGTGATCGCCGCCGCCCACGAGGCCCTGGACCGCTGGGGCTACGGCATGGCCTCCGTGCGCTTCATCTGCGGCACGCAGGAGGTGCACAAGGAGCTCGAGGCCCGCCTCTCGGCCTTCCTCGGCCAGGAGGACACGATCCTGTACTCCTCCTGCTTCGACGCCAACGGCGGTGTCTTCGAGACCCTGCTCGGCCCCGAGGACGCCGTCATCTCCGACGCCCTCAACCACGCCTCCATCATCGACGGCATCCGCCTGTCCAAGGCCCGCCGCTTCCGCTACGCCAACCGCGACATGGCCGACCTGGAGGCGCAGCTCAAGGCCGCCGGCGACGCCCGCCGCAAGCTCGTCGTCACCGACGGCGTCTTCTCCATGGACGGCTACGTGGCGCCGCTGGCGGACATCTGCGACCTCGCCGAACGCCACGGCGCGATGGTCATGGTCGACGACTCGCACGCCGTCGGCTTCGTCGGCCCCGGCGGCCGGGGCACCCCCGAGCTGCACGGCGTCATGGACCGCGTCGACATCATCACCGGCACCCTCGGCAAGGCGCTCGGCGGCGCCTCCGGCGGCTATGTCGCCGCCCGCGCCGAGATCGTGGCCCTGCTGCGCCAGCGCTCGCGCCCGTACCTGTTCTCCAACACCCTCGCGCCCGTGATCGCGGCGGCCTCGCTGAAGGTGCTCGACCTGCTGGAGTCGGCCGACGACCTGCGGGTCCGGCTCGCCGAGAACACGGCGCTGTTCCGCTCCCGGATGACCGGGGAGGGCTTCGACGTCCTGCCCGGCGACCACGCGATCGCCCCGGTGATGATCGGTGACGCGGCGAAGGCCGGCCGGATGGCCGAGCTGCTGCTGGAGCGGGGCGTGTACGTGATCGGCTTCTCCTACCCGGTCGTCCCGCAGGGCCAGGCCCGCATCCGCGTCCAGCTGTCCGCCGCCCACTCCACGGACGACGTGAACCGGGCCGTGGACGCCTTCGTCGCGGCCCGCGCCGAACTGGAGAACTGACCGGGCGCGCGGCCGGCGCGGTCCGCGTGTCCCGCGGGCCGGGTGACTTGCGATAATCGGTCGCATGATCGAGGCGCGGCGGCTGCACATCCTCCGGGCGGTGGCCGACCACCGTACGGTGACGGCGGCTGCCGCCGCGCTCTACCTCACGCCCTCCGCCGTCTCGCAGCAGCTCGCCGCCCTGGAACAGGAGACCGGCCACCGGCTGGTCGAGCGGGGCGCCAAGGGCGTGCGGCTGACCCCGGCGGGCGAGATCCTGCTGAGCCACACCCACGTGGTCCTCGCCCAGCTGGAGCGGGCCGAGGCCGAGCTCGCCGCGTACGGTTCCGGCCAGGCCGGCACGGTGACGGTGGCCGCCTTCGCCACCGGCATCGCCGAGGTCGTCGCGCCCGCGGTCGCCCGCCTCGCCGCGGTCGCGCCCGGCATCCGCATCCGGGTGCAGGACGCGGAGGGCGACGCCAGCCTGCCGATGGTGCTGGACCGTCAGGTCGACGTGGCCGTCGCCGTCGAGTACCGCGGGGCGCCCCCCGCCGACGATCCGCGCCTGACCCACGTACCGCTCTACGCCGAGCCCTTCGACGCGGTCGTGCCGGTGGCCCACCGGCTGGCCGGCTCCTCCGAGGTCCCGCTCGCCGAACTCGCCAAGGACCCCTGGATCGGCCCCTATCCGGGCAACCCCTGCCACGACGTGGTCGTCCTGGCCTGCGAGAGCGCCGGGTTCCAGCCCCGGCTCGAGCACTCCTCCGACGACTTCCGCGCGGTCGTGGCCCTGGCCTCCGCCGACGTCGGCGTGGCGCTCGTGCCGCGCTCCGCGCTGCGCGGCATGGACCTCACCGGCGTGGTCGTGCGCCCCGTCGACGGGGAGGCGCCCACGCGCCGGGTCTTCGCCGCCGTGCGCCGGGGCGCCGAGGAACACCCGCTGATCCGCCCGGTCCTGGAGGCGCTGGGCGAGGCGGCACGGACCTAGGGCCTCTCTTCCGGATCTTGCCGCTGGTCGCGGGGAGGCGAGGCAACTCGGAGTCGGCCCGGTCCGGAAGAGAGGCCCTGGCCGCGAGCCGTGCTCGTGTGGTGCCCGGTGTGAGCGGTCGGTAACACGCGTGTTCCGGGGCTGGGGTACCTTCCCGGACATGAACGAAGGGCAGCGGGTCGCCGGTGGTGGTGCGGCCGGGACGGCGTGCGTGAACCGGCTCGACGCGACGCAACTGGCCGCCCGTGTCGAGGAGTTGGCCCGGCTGTTGGTGGACACCGTGGCGGACGGCGCCTCCGTGGGATTCCTCGCGCCCCTCAGCGCCATCGAGGCCGCCCACTGGTGGCGGGAGCGGGTGGCGGGCGTGTCCGAGGGACGGCTCGCCGTGTGGACGGCGCACGACGGCGAGGGCCGCACGGTCGGCACGGTGAGCCTCGCCTTCCCCGACAAGCCCAACAGCCGTCATCGCGCCGAACTGGTCAAGCTGATGGTGCACCGGTCCGCCCGCGGCGAGGGCCTCGGACGCCGGCTGCTGAACACCGCCGAGCGCGCGGCGGCCGAGGCCGGCGTCACCCTGCTGCACCTGGACACGGAGACCGGCAGCGCCGCCGAGCGCCTGTACGACTCGGCGGGCTGGACCCGCGTCGGGGCGATCCCCGACTACGCGGCCGACCCGGGCGGGGTCCTGCGGCCGACCACCCTGTACTACAAGCAGGTCGGGGCGGGCGCCCGTCACGGCTGACTGTCAGTGGCACGGACTAGCGTGCGTGACATGCCGGATGCCGAAGACGTACGCCGTATCGCGCTGTCCCTGCCGGACACGGCGGAGAAGACCGCCTGGAGCATGCCCACGTTCCGGGTCGCGGGGAAGATGTTCGCCACCCTGCCGGAGGACGAGACCTCCGTCGCCGTGCGCTGCCCCAAGGAGGAACGCGACGAACTGGTCCTCGCCGAGCCGGAGAAGTTCTGGATCGCGGGCCACGAGGCCCAGTTCGCCTGGATCCGGGTGCGCCTGGACGCCCTGGAGGACGAGGGCGAGCTGCGCGACATCCTCGCCGACTCCTGGCGGCAGGCGGCTCCGACCCGGCTGCTGGAGGCCCACCCGGAGCTGGGACTGCCGACCGGACGCTGAATGGCCGGTGGCGATGTCAGTGGGCCGTGGCATGATCCGAAGGCGGATCGGGGGAGGCGGCAGGGGAGGGGGTGCCGGGGATGAGCGGTGGGACGTCGTCGCAGTCGTCGCCCGGGGAGGCGGCGGGCACGCAGGACATCGTTGCCACGGCCGTGGACCGCGGCGGGCCGCGGACGGTGTGGTCGCGCGACTTCGCCCTGTTCTTCGTGGCACGGGCCGTCGCCCGGCTCGGCGACACCATGCTGCCCGTCGCCCTCGCCGCCGGCCTGCTGGAGCACGGGTACGGCGCGGGCGCGGTCGGCCTCGCCATGGCCTCCACGGCCGCCGCCTTCGCGGGACTGGTGGTCTTCGGCGGGGTGATCGCCGACCGGTTCAGTACCCGCAGACTGATGATCGGCGCCGATCTGGTGCGCCTGGGCACCCAGTCCCTCGCGGCCGCGCTGTTCTACTCAGGGCATGTGGTGCTCTGGGAGATCTGCGCCATCGGCTTCGTCAACGGCGTGGCGGGCGCCGTGTTCCAGCCGGGCGTGGCCAGTACGGTGCCCCGGCTCGCCTCCGACATCCAGGCGGCCAACGGCGCCATACGCATCGCCGAGTCCGCCGCCCAGCTCGCCGGGCCCGCCGTGGCCGGCCTCCTGGTCGGCTTCGCCTCGCCGGGCTCGGTGTTCGCCGCCCACGCGGGCACCTACGCGGTCAGCGCCCTGTGCCTGCTGCTGCTCCGCCTGCCCCGGCTCGCACCCGCCGCATCCGGCGTACCCGCCGCGCCCGCCGCATCGGGGGCGGGCGGCGCGGGCGGCGAGGCCGGCGCCGGTCCGCGGGAGCACCGTGCGGGCGGCTCCTTCAGGGCCGATCTGGCCGAAGGCTGGCGGGAGTTCAGAGCCAGGACATGGCTGTGGGGCGTCATAGCCGTGTGGTGCCTCTACATGATCGCGGTCTGGGGACCGACCGTCCCGCTGGTCGCCACCGAGGTGGTCCAGCAGCACGGCCCGCGCGCCTACGGCCTGGTCAACTCCGCGCTCGGCGCGGGCACCGTCGTCGGCGGCTTCCTCGCCCTGAGGCTGCGCCCCCGCCGGATGCTGCGCGCCGGCGCGGTCGCCCTGTTCGCCTTCGCCGGGTTCCCGGCGTCCGTCGGCGCCGGTCTCGGCGTGCCCGCGATGGCGGCCGGAGCCGCGGTCGCCGGGGCCGGGATGTCGTTCTGGGGCGTGATGTGGGCGACCAGCGTCCAGACGCAGGTCCCGCCCGACGTCCTCAACCGCATACACGCCTACGACGTGGCGGGCTCGCTCGCCATGATGCCCGTGGGGCAGGCCCTCGCAGGTCCCGCCGCCGCGTTCCTCGGCGCGGGGCACGTCCTGCTGGTGGCCGGGGCGATGAGCCTGGTCGTACCGGCCGCGCTGCTCGCGGTCCCCGCGATACGCGACCTGATACGCGCCGACGCGCACACCCTCGCCCCCCGCGCCGGAGCGGTCCGCGGGCGGGTGCGCGCGGCGCGACGCTGACGGCACGGCGTCGCGGAGCCAAAAAGGCGTGCGCGAGGACCGATCCGAGTGCGGTATGGTTTTCCTGCGCGGTCGGCCAGGGGAAAGCCCAGGTCAGACGGGCAACGGGACGTGGCGCAGCTTGGTAGCGCACTTGACTGGGGGTCAAGGGGTCGCAGGTTCAAATCCTGTCGTCCCGACTTGCGAAGACGCGGGTCAGCGTGTCAGAGGCCGTATCAGGGCAACCGGTACGGCCTTTGTTCGTTTTCCGGAAACCGGTGAACACGTTCACATCGGACGTCTGATGTCTCCGGGGACTCCTGGGAGGGCGCAGGGGCGGGCACAGCGGGCGCCTGACCGGGACGGCGGCTCGCCGGCTCGCCGGCCCGGTCGGCGGCGGCCGATCACCTCGTGACGGAGCCCGGCCGCGGCGTCACGTCCGCGCGGGAGACCGCCAGACAGCCGACGAGGGCGAGGATGGCGGCCGTCCAGGACAGGGTGACCGGGCCCAGGCCCAGATCCAGCCCGCCCCGGGCGGCCGGCAGCGCCATCCAGTCGGCGATCGAGGCGCCGAGGGGGCGCGTGACGACGTACGCCGTCCAGAAGGCGGCCACCGCGCCCAGCATGCCGCCGCGGTGCGCGAGGGCGGGCACGCAGATGGCCACGCCGAACAGGACGACCGAGCCGAGGTAGCCGAACCCCGCCGTCGCGGTCAGGTCGCCCGCCGCGGTGCCGAGGGCGAAGGTGGCCAGCACGGCCGCCCAGTAGAACGCCTCCCGGCGGCGGATGTGCACGCTGTGGATGGACAGGGTCCGCTCGACGGCGTACCAGAGGGCGAAGACGATGCCCAGCGCGAGCAGGAAGGCGGGCGTGGAGACGGTGTACGGGACGCCGAGGCCCACGTGCAGGACGTCGGCGGCCATGGTGCCGAACACGCTCACCATGACGATGGCCGTCCAGTAGATCCAGGCCACGTACCGGCGCACCGACAGCTGCACGACCAGCGCCGCGACCAGGGCGAGGCCGCCGAGCGCGACGGCCGGGACCGGGCCGAGCAGACGGGCCAGACAGTCCGAGGCCGTCTCGCCCATGCCGGTGGTCAGCACCTTGATGACCCAGAACCAGACGGTCACCTCCGGCACCTTGTTCGCCATCACGCGGACCCGGGCACGGGTCCGGTGCGGCGGGCGCTGCGGGTGATCGTCGCGGCGGTCGTCGAGGACGTGCTCAGTGCTCATGCCGCGCACGATCGCATGATCGGACGATCTTCTCCCAGCCCCTTTTGCCAGGGTTTTGGGAGCTCTGGTGCAGGTGTTGCCGAAGCGGCCCCGGTGGCCGGTGTCAGCTCACGAGACCCACGTGGGCGAGCGCCTGCTTGAGCAGGACCCCGTGCCCGCCGGGCATCTCGCTCTGCACCGCCTCGGAGGCCGCCTCCTGGGGGCTGAACCACACCAGGTCCAGGGCGTCCTGCCGGGGCCGGCAGTCGCCGGTGACCGGGACGACGTAGGCGAGGGACACGGCGTGCTGGCGCGGGTCGTGGTACGGCGTGACGCCGGCCGTCGGGAAGTACTCTGCGACGGTGAACGGCTGGAGGGAGGCCGGCACGCGGGGCAGCGCCACCGGGCCGAGGTCCTTCTCCAGATGGCGCAGCAGGGCGTCGCGCACCCGCTCGTGGTGGAGCACGCGGCCGGAGACCAGGGTCCGGCTGACCGTTCCGTCCGGTCCGATGCGCAGGAGCAGGCCGATGCTGGTCACTTCGCCGCTGTCGTCGACGCGCACGGGCACCGCCTCGACGTACAGGATCGGCATGCGGGCGCGCGCCGACTCCAGTTCGTCGGTGCTCAGCCAGCCGGGCATGGTTTCGGTCATGTCAGACATTGCTTGATCATACTTTCAGTGGCGCTCAGTGGGGGAGATCGGGGAGGCCGTCGAGGCCGTAGACCCGCCGGGCATTGTCGCGTCCCGTCCAGTGGGCGATCCGCAGGGCGTCGGCCGGGCTCAGCTCGTCGGCGTCGACCAGTTCCCCGAGGAGGGCGGCCAGGCCCTGGCGGAAGGCCACCGCGCCCAGGTGGTGGAACTCGGCCACCCCGTAGGCGTCGGAGCTGTAGAGCAGCTTGCGGAACGGGGTGATCTCCAGCGCCTCGGCGAGGACCGCGCGGGCCCGGGCGGGGCCGACGTGGTGCAGGGCCAGGCCCACGTCGAGGTACACCCGCTCGAACACGGCGGCCAGATAGGCCGCCTGACGCTGGTAGGGCCAGCAGTGCAGCAGCATGACCGGGATCGTGCCCGCCGTCAGCCGCAGCCAGTCGGTCAGCAGCGCGGGGTCCGCCCGGTGCAGGCGCAGGTCGGCGTCGCCGAACCCGGTGTGCAGTTGCAGCGGCAGCCCGAGGTCGACGGCCGTCCACAGCAGATGCCGTACGAGCACGGGGTCGTCCAGACGCGAACCCCCGCGCCCCAGCCAGCCGGCCGCGGCCCGGGTGACCTCCGCCGCGGACGGGCGTGCCGGGTCCAGGACGAAGCCGGTGCGGTAGGCGGCCACCGACTTCACCGCCACCACTCCCGGCCGCCGCGCGGCCTCCCGCGCGGCCTCGGCGACCACCGTGCCGTACTCGCCGGGCTCGACCCCGCGCGCCGCCACGGCTTCCGCGACGCCCTCCAGCCGTACGACCTCGTGGGCCGTCGCGTCACCGCCCGCGGCGGCGGCCAGTTCCGCCGGGGTGGTGAGCGGCTGGGGCGCGTAGCCGGTGTCGACACAGAACACACGTGTGCCGGAGGCGGCCAGGAACCGCCGGTTGACCTCCGGGGCGCCCAGCTCGGCACGCCGGGCCGCGTACGCGTCGGCCGGGGCGTGGCGGGGCAGGTCCAGCACGGGTGCGCAGTGGCGGCGGACGGCCACGCCCACGGGGCTGTCGAAGGGGGAGACGCCGCCGCCCGGCCAGGCCTCGCCCTCGGTGAGCAGCGACTCCAGGCCCGGCCGGTCCAGCTCGGCGTCGACCACCCCGTGGCAGTGGTGGTCCACCAGCGGCAGCGCGGCCAGCGCTTCCCGGACCGGCCCGGCTCCGGTTGCCCGGCCCATCAGTACGTCCAGCGGTAGGCCGCCGCGACCCGCTCGTCGTCCAGACCTTCCACGGCCGCGATCTCGCCCTCGCGCACCGCCGTCACCGCGTCGGCGAGCACCGGCCCCAGCGCGCCGCGCAGCACCTCGTCCGCGCGGAACGCGGCGACGGACTCCGCTAGCGACGCCGGCAGCCGCCGCACCCCCCGTGCCGCCGCCTCGTTCTCACCGAGCCGGGCCGGGTCCCCGGTGGTCTCCTCGGGCAGGACCGCCGAGCCGTCCATGCCGTCCAGACCCGCCGCGATGAGACAGCCGAGCGCCAGATACGGGTTCGCGGCGAGGTCGACCGGCTTGACCTCCAGGTTGGCGGCCCGGTCGCGGATCCCGTGGATGCCGGTGACGATCCGCACCGCCGCCTCGCGGGTCTCGCGGCCCCAGGCGGTGAACACGCCCGCCCACTGCGACGGTTTGAGCCGCAGACGGCTGGCCGGGCTCGGCGCGGTGACCGCGGTCAGGGCGGGCAGCCGCGCGAGCAGCCCCGCCGCGAAGGACTCGGCCTCGGCCGTCATGCCGTACCGGCGGTCGCCGCCGGAGTGCAGGTTGCGCCCGTCGCGCCAGACGGAGAGGTGCACATGACCGCCGTTGCCGACGCCCCGCGCCTGTACGGCGGGGGAGAAGGAGACCCGCAGCCCGTGCCGCCGCGCCACCGCCCGCACGGTCTGCCGCACCAGGACGCTCCGGTCGGCCGCCGCCACCGGGTCCAGAGCGCCGACCGACACCTCGAACTGCCCGGCCGCGTACTCGGGATGCAGCTGTTCGACGTCCACGCCCTGCGCGGCGAGCGCCGCCAGCAGGTCGGCCGTGCAGTCGCTCAGCTCCACCTGCCGTACGGCACCGTAGGCAGGACCCGAGACCGCGGGCACGAACTCGCCCTCCGGGGCGTTTTCCAGGCCGAAGGCCCACTCGATCTCGATGGCCGCCCGGAACGTCAGCCCCCGGCGCCCGGCGTCCGCGACGACCCGGCGCAGGAAGGTGCGGGAGCACCCCGGATGCGGTTCGCCCTCCTGGGTGATGCGGTCCACCGGCGCCCAGGCCCAGCCGGGCTGGGCGGAAAGGACGGCCAGCTGGTCGAGGTCCGGGTAGAGCCGCAGGTCGCCGTCGGGGGAGCCGAGGACGTCGGTGGTGACGATCGAGTCGTGGGCCAGGAAGGTGTCGAACACGGGGGACATGCCCACGCCCCAGGCCACGGCCGCCGGCAGCTTCGCGGCCGGGACCGTCTTGACGCGGCCCACGCCCGCGGTGTCCACGTAGGCCAGGACGACGCCGTGCACGCCCCGCTGGGCGAGCTCGCCGCCGAGCGCGGTGGCCCGCTCGACGTCACCGGGACGCCCGCCGGGCACGGGGTCGGCGAGGGTGGTCATACGGCCTCCTCGGAACTCGGGCGTGCGCGCACGCTCCGGCGGCCGGTGTGCCGGCCTCGCGTCAGGGTTTCACGGCGACCGCGCCGAACTGCGGTACGGCGGCGGGCAGGTCGCCCTCGGCGCGCCACTGCGAGCACGGCACCAGCCCCGGCTCGACCAGCTCGAGCCCCTCGAAGAACGCGGCGACCTCGGCGCGGCCGCGGGCGGTGATCGGCGGGGTGGCGTTGGCGTTCCAGAACTCCATGGCGGCGAGGTTGCCCTCGCCGCCGAGGTCGGCGTCGAAGGTGGGGTGCGTCAGGACCAGGAAGCTGCCGGAGGGCACCGCGTCCATGACGCGGCGCACGATGTCGCGGGCCTCGCCGGTGTCCAGCACGAAGTTCAGGATGCCCAGCATCATCACCGCGATCGGACGGTCGAAGTCCAGCGTGGCCGACGCGCGTTCGACGATGGCGTCCGGGTCGTGCACGTCGGCGTCGATGTAGTCGGTGACGCCCTCGCGGGTGCTGGTGAGCAGGGTGCGGGCGTGGACGAGGACGATCGGGTCGTTGTCGACGTAGACGATGCGCGACTCGGGGGCGATGCGCTGCGCTATCTCGTGGGTGTTGTCGACGGTGGGCAGCCCGGTGCCGACGTCGAGGAACTGGCGTACGCCCCGCTCGGTGGTCAGGTGGCGCACGGCCCGGCCGAGGAACTCGCGGTCCGCGCGGGCGACGTCCCGGATCACCGGGAACATGCCGGCGACGTGCTCGCCGACCTGCTGGTCGACCTCGTAGTTGTCCTTGCCGCCGACCCAGTAGTTCCACACCCGCGCGTTGTGCGCCACGCCGGTGTTCAGCCTCGGCGACCCGCCCGGCGGGGTGCGGCTCTCGCTCACGTCTGCGCTCCTGGTTCGTCCCGTCGCCCGCCGCCTGCTGTGCGGCCGTCGCCGCCATTGTGCCGCCGGGTGATCACGTTGTCCCCGGAATCGGCCGAGCCGCCGGCGGCGGACCCGCGTTTTTCGGCCAGGTCGTGTTTGCCCGGGAGGAGCCGGGCGTGTTTCCCTGGGGCCGCTCCCAGCACGGAAAAAGGACATGCCCAGCACTGCCTCGACCTCGCCCCTGCCCACCGCCGCCACGCCCGCGGACGGCCCCGCCGACATACGGCTGATCGTCACCGACATGGACGGCACGCTCCTGGACGACGCCAAGCGGATCCCCGACGGACTGTGGCCCGCCCTGGCCGAAATGCGACGGCGGGGCATCCTGTTCAGCCCGGCCAGCGGCCGCCAGTACGCCACGCTGGCCGAGCAGTTCGCCGGAGCCGGCGAGGGCATGGTGTTCATCGCGGAGAACGGCACCTATGTCGTACGGGACGGAGTGGAGCTGAGCTCCGACCCGCTGGGTCCGGGCGTCGCCGCCCGCCTCGTCGACGCGGTGCGCGGCCTCGGGGCGCGGGGCGTGGACGTGGGCGCCGTGGTGTGCGGGAAGCGCTCGGCGTACGTCGAGCGGACCGACGAAGCCTTCCTGGCCGAGGTGCGCAAGTACTACGTGCGGCACCGGATCGTCACGGACCTCGCGGCCGTCCAGGACGAGGTCGTCAAGGTCGCCCTCTTCGACTTCGGCTCCGCCGAGCGGACCACGGCCCCGGCCCTGGCCGGCTTCGCCGCGGACCACCAGGTGGTCGTCTCCGGCGAGCACTGGGTCGACGTGATGAACCGCACCGCCAACAAGGGCGCCGCACTGCGCGGCCTCCAGCGCCAGCTCGGGATCACCCCGGCACAGACGATGGTGTTCGGCGACTACCTCAACGACCTGGAGATGCTGGACGCGGCCGAGTGGTC
>NZ_BMVJ01000004.1:423414-430961 GCF_014650655.1 Streptomyces anandii JCM 4720 | reverse complement strand
CTTCGCCATGGCCAACGCCCACCCGGAGGTCGTCCGCCGGGCCCGTCATCTGGCGCCGTCGAACAACGACAACGGCGTCCTGCGCACGGTCGCCCGGCTGCTGCGTCCGCCGATGGCCGGCATCGGGGACTGAGCACGGTCCGTGAGCGGCCCGGGGGTCACTCCGTACGGTCGCGCCGTGCGCGCTGGGCCGTACGGAACCCGGTGAGCCGCCGCGCGGCACGGTCCCGCAGCCGGCGCCAGGCCCGGCCGCAGCGGTCGGCGAACTCGACGTAGCGTGCCCCGCTCCCGGCGGGCGGGAACCCGAGGCGTGCCCGGACGCGCCCGAGGAGGCGCACGACGTCCGGCAGCGGTGAGGGCAGCGGGCCGGAGGCCGCCTCCGGGTCCTCGTCGCTCAGCGTCATGCGCAGGCCGCCGGCGTGCGACGAGGTCAGGTTGTAGAGAACGGCGACCAGCGTCGCCAGCGCCGTGCCCAGGACCACCTCGACCGCCACCGCGGCGACGGCGACGAGCAGCGCCCAGCCGGCCGGGAGCCAGGGGTCCTGGCCCGTCACCTTCAGAACGATCCAGACCACCCCCAGGGCGGCGCTCACGCACACCCCGAACCCGAACAGGGCCCACGCGCCCGCTCTGAGCACCGACCGGGGGTCGGCGCCGGATATGTGCACGGGCAGGGGGCCCTGCGACGGCGGCGGGTTCAGCGGGTTCAGCGGGTCCAGCGGGTCCTCGGGGAGGTCGTCCGGGCCGGGCGGGCCGGGCGGGTCGGCGACGGCAGTGACCTCGCCGGCGTCGGTGAGGCCGGGAAGTTCCGCGGCCGGGGCGGGGCGGGGGCGCCGGGCTGGGCTCATGCCTGTCTCCTCGTGGTGCGGGGGCGTGGCGGCTCGGAACGGCGGGGAGTCAGGCGGCGGTGCGTGCGCGGTGGCCGGCCGTGGCGAGGACGTGGTGCCGGGTGATCCGGCCGATCTCGTGCCAGAACGGCTTCGCCGTCAGATACACGCCGAGCGCCGAGAGCACGCCGAGGCTGACGTCGACGCTCAGCCGGCCCTCCTTGGCCCAGTACACGTCCTGGAGGTCCAGCAGCAGCGCGAACTCGTCGCAGATCAGCGCGGTGCCGCAGCCGTACGCGGCCGCGACGGCCGGGTGCCCGACGGCCTGTTCGTCACCGCGGACCGCGACCAGGCCGAGGCAGGCGAGCAGGGCGATGCCGAAGTCGTAGTGGTGCAGGTGCTCGCCGCCCACGGACACGTTGCCCCAGGGCAGCCAGCCGCCCCGGATGCCGTGCGTGATGATCCGTACGGTCCCGAAGGTCACGCCGAAGGAGGCCCAGGTGATCAGCAGCGAGCGCTGCACCGGGGTGAGGCGGGTCCGCGCCGCCTCGCGCCACCGGTCGGTGAGGAGCGGTCTGCCGCGATGGCGGCCGCGGCCGCGCCGGCGCGCTGCGGTGAGTCTCATGGCTGACCGGCCTCCCACGCCGAAGGGGCACCTGCAGACGGCCGACTGGCCGCCGGTGATACCGCCACTGGTGTGCGATTCCGACGCTATGCGCGCCCCTGTGACCCCGCACGCCTGCCGGGTGACCCGCACGGCCGTCCGGGTGACGGCGGCGCGACGGCCTTACGACGGTCGTACGACGGCGGCGCTGCGGTGGCACGGCGGCGCACCGCGATGGGGCGCGAAGCCACGGCGGCGCACCGCGATGGGCGGCGGCGCGGTGCTCAAGCCGCGTGGGCCAGGCACTCCTCCACGACGTGCTTGTCCAGGGCCGCGCGCACCAGCGCGGCCGCCAGAGCGGCGGGGTCGGTGCCGCCGGCCAGACCGGCGAGCCGGCCGGCGTCCTCGGGCAGGCCGAGGCGGCCGGCGCCGGAGAGGGTCTTGGCGTCCAGGTACGGCGCCACCTCGGGCCACACGGCCTGGACCTCGCGCAGGAAGATGTCCGCGCCGGCCGGGCCGAGCCCCGGAACCTCCCGCAGCAGGGCGCGCAGCTCGGGGACCCGCCCGTCGCCCTCCGCGCGCAGCCTGCGCAGGTCGCCGCCCCAGCGCTCGAGCACCAGCTCGGCGCCGTCGCCGAGCTGGGTCGCCGTGCGCTCGTCGTAGCGCCGGTAGCCGCCGCGGCCCAGCGCGTCCACGCGGGCCTGCCAGTCCGCGCCGGCCATGCGGCGCGGATCGCGCAGACCCGCCTCGGACAGCGCGCGGGCGGACGCGACGGCCACCGAGCCGCGGATGCGGGCGCTGAGCAGGACGGCGAGCACCAGCAGCCGGTACAGCGGCTGCGGGGTGTTCCTCAGGGTGATGCCGGCCTCGTGCGCGAACGTCTCGCCGTGCACCCTGACCAGCTCGTTCAGGACCCTGGCGTCCCGGTCACGGCTCACCGGGCCGCTTTGAGGGGATCGTGGCCGAGGGTCATCAGCCGGTGCCGCCTTCGGGTGTCCTCGGCGTCGCCGGACTCGGGCTCGGGTTCGTTCTCCAGGTCCGCCTGGGCGACGACGGCGTCGACGACCCTGCGCATCACGCGCAGGTCGTCGTCGGTCAGGTCGGTGCGTCGCTTCTGCAGGATGGCGAGCACGTGCTGCCCGGTGGGCGTGCCCGCCTCCTGGGGGAGCGGCTCGGCGTTCTCGTCGGCGTCCCGGACCCGCAGCCAGGCCGCCAGCTCGGCGGAGGTCATGTTCACCACGCGGTGGAAGTCCTCCCACAGCGCGTCGAGTTCGAGGGCGTCGGTCATCGGTGCCTCTTTCGTTCGTCGTGCGGGGAGCGTGCGGGGCCGCGCCGGTCAGTCGTCGTGGGAGACGTTCTCGGCGGCGAACATCCAGCGCTGCTTCTCCAGCTCGGCGGTGACGGCGATGAGCAGGTCCTGGGTCACCGGGTCGGCCTTCTCGGTGGCGTCGATGCGCTCGCGCAGCCGTGCCACGGCGGACTCCAGGGCCTCGATCAGCACCTCGACGACCTCGGTGTCGCGTACCCAGCCGTCCTTGGGGCCGGGCAGCGTGAAGGCCGAGGCGATGGTCTCCGGGCGGCCGTCCGGGGGCAGGCCGAGGGCCGAGGAGCGCTCGGCGACCGTGTCGGCGAAGGAGCGGGCCGCCGCCACCACCTCGTCCAGCTGGAGGTGGATGGAGCGGAACCGCGGCCCCACGATGTTCCAGTGCGCCTGCTTCCCGATGAGGGAGAGCCCGAGGAGATCCACGAGGGTGTTCTGCAGCGCCTCCCCGGCGACCCGGCGGGCGGAGTCGGGGATCGTGCTCTTGACGACAGTCATACGGTGCTTCTCCTTGCGGAATCGTCTCTGGCGGTCCGGAGCAGTGCGAGGCGCTCCTCCTCGCCGGTCCCGCCCCACACACCCGAGGTCTGTCCGCTGCCTAGCGCGAAGGACAGGCACTGGGTGATCACCGGGCACCGGGCACAGACGCGTTTGGCGGCCGCGGCGTCCCGCAGCGCCGGTCCGTGTGTGCCCACGGGAAAGAACAGTTCGGGGTCCTCACCCACGCAGGCGGCACTGCGCAACCACTCCATGGGGGCGCGGGTGCCCTGCGCGGACCACGGCAAACGCCCCGGCGGGCCCCGGCGGGGCGCCCTGACCGGGCGGGCGGCGCCGAGCGTCCTCCCCGGCCGGCCAGGGCGGTGGCGCTCAGTGCCGCAGGGCGCCGTCCAGGAAGACCGTGAGTTCCGCCAGCACCCCGGCCCTGTCCGTCTCGTGGAACACCTCGTGGCGGGCGCCCGCGTGCACGCGCTCGGTGAGGGCGCCGCCGAGCCGCTCGACGCCGACGCGGCTGCCGGCGAGCGGGACCAGCCGGTCGTCGTCGCCGTGCAGCCACAGCACGGGCAGCGAGCCGACGTCCCCGCCCTCGTCGACGGTCCGCAGCATCCGCGCGAACGCCTCCACGGTGGGCCGCTTCATCGGACCGTGCCACACCAGCGGGTCGGCCGCGTAGGCGGCGCCGACCGCCGGGTCCCGGGACAGCGCGGCTGGGCTGATCGGCGTGTCGGGGATCTCGTCCAGTGCCAGCAGCCGTCCGGGCAGCTCCCAGGCGCCGATGACAGGGCCGGACAGCACGAGCGCGGTCAGCTCCTCGCGGTGGCGCTGGGCGTAGCGGGCGGCGATCAGGCCGCCCATGGAGTGACCGATCAGGACCAGCGGCAGTCCGGGGTGCGCGGCGCGGGCCATGTCGGCCACGAGGTGGACGTCGGCGACCACGTCCTCGAAGTCCTCGACCACCACCCGCTCGCCCTCCGACCTGCCGTGCCCCGCGTGATCGGGTGCGTAGACGGCGGCGCCGTGCGCCACCAGCGCGTCGGCCACCCCGGCGTAGCGGCCGGAGTGCTCGCCGTAGCCGTGCACCACGAGGACGGTGTACCGGGGCCGTGGATGCGGCCACTCCCGGACGAAGAGCGCGCCCCGCGCTCCGGTCAGGGTGTGCTCGCGGGACCCGGCAGGACCGGCGTCCGGGTGCTCGCGGGACTCGGGCATGGCTCCTCCATCTGCGTCGGTGTGGCCTCGACAGCCTCCGGCGGGATCTTCCCAGGGGGCCGTACGGAGGTCTATAGTCAAAAACTAGCAGTGCTAATTAATGGATGCTGAGGAGTTTCTCCGTGCGCCCCGTCCACTTCGCGGCCGCCCGCCGCACCCCGATCGGCAAGCTGCGCGGCGCCCTGTCCGGCGTACGTCCCGACGACCTCGCCGCGGCCGTGATCCGCGCCCTGATCGCCGAGGTGCCCGGGCTCGACCCGGCCCGCATCGACGACGTCTACTGGGGCGCGGCCAACCAGGCCGGCGAGGACAACCGCAACGTCGCCCGGATGGCGGCCCTGCTCGCCGGGCTCCCCGAGTCCGTCCCGGGCGCCACGGTCAACCGGCTGTGCGCCTCCGGCCTCGAGGCCGTCACCACCGCCGCGCGCACCATCGCCGCCGGAGAGGCGGACATCGTGCTCGCGGGCGGCTCGGAGTCGATGAGCCGCGCGCCCTTCGTCCTGCCACGGCCCGACGAGGCGCTGCCGCACCGCATCGAGACCCACGACACCCGGCTCGGCTGGCGCCTGGTCAACCCGGCCATGAAGGACCTGCACGGCCTGCTGTCCATGGGCGAGACCGCCGAGGAGGTCGCCGCCCGGTACGGCATCCCGCGCGAGCGGCAGGACGAGTTCGCGCTGCGCAGCCACCAACGGGCCGCGGAGGCGCGCAAGCTGGGCCACTTCGACCACGAACTGCTGCCCGTCGAGCGCCCCGACGGCGTGGTGGTCGACCGAGACGAGTGCATCCGCGAGGACACCTCCTACGACAGACTCGCCCGCCTCAAGCCGGTGTTCCGCGCCGGCGGCACGGTCACCGCGGGCAACGCCTCCCCGATGAACGACGGCGCCGCGGGCCTGCTCCTGGTCAGCGAGGAGGCCCTGAACGAGCTGGGCCTGGAGTCCCTCGGCCGGTATGTCGCCGGTGCCTCCGCGGGCGTTCACCCCGACGTCATGGGGATCGGGCCGGTCCCCGCCACCCGCAAGGCGCTGGCCCGCGCCGGCTGGAGCACCGGGGACGTGGAGGAGGCCGAGTTCAACGAGGCGTTCGCGGCCCAGGCACTGGCCTGCGTCGACCAGCTCGGCATCGACGAGGACCTGGTCAACCCGAGCGGCGGCGCCATCGCCCTCGGCCACCCGCTGGGCTGCTCCGGCGCCCGCATCCTGACCACCCTGCTGCACCGCATGCGCCGTACGGGCGCCGCGCGCGGCCTGGCCACGATGTGCGTCGGCGTCGGACAGGGCAGCGCGCTGCTGGTGGAGCGGCACTAGGCGAGAGCCGCGCGCCACGCGCACCGACGGGGGGCCTCCCGCGAGGGAGTCGGCAACGGGGGCTTCCCACAAGGAAGTCAGCAACAAGAGCCGCAACGAAACGGAGCACCCCCTCCATGGCAACCCTCTCCGTCGCCGCGATTCTCGCCGAGAACGCCCGGCGCCGCCCCGACCGGACCGCGCTGGTCGAGGGCGAACTCAGGCTCACCTTCGCCCAGGTCTGGCAGTGCGCCCGCGCGCAGGCCGGGGCGCTGGCCGCTCTTGGTGTGCGGCCGGGGGACCGGGTCGCGCTGATGGCGCCCAACACCGCCGAGTTCCCGCAGGCCTACTACGCGATCGCGGCCGCCGGGGGAGTCGTGGTCCCCGTCCACCTGCTGCTGTCCGCCGAGGAGGCCGAGCACGTCCTGCGGGACAGCGGCGCCACGCTGCTGCTGTGCCACCCGGCGCAGGCGGAGACCGGCGGGGCGGCCGCCCGCGCCGCGGGCGTTCAAGTGGTCACGCTGGGCGCGGAGCTGGAGATGCTGGCGGCGGACGCCGAGCCGCTGCGCTCGTATGTGACCCGCGCCGCCGACGACCCCGCCGTCGTCTTCTACACCAGCGGCACCACCGGCGTGCCCAAGGGCGCCGTGCTCAGCCACTTCAACCTGGTGATGAACGCGACGGTCAACGCCTTCGACGCCAACGACATCCGCCCCGACGACGTGGCCCTCGGCGCGCTGCCCCTCTTCCACGCGTTCGGGCAGACGGTCTCGATGAACTCCACCTGGCGGGCCGGCGCGACGCTCGTGCTGCTGCCCCGCTTCGACGCGGCGCGCGCGATCGAGCTGATGGTGAAGGAGGGCGTGAACACCTTCCACGGCGTGCCGACCATGTTCGTCGCCCTCGCGGCCGCGGCGGCCGAAGCCGGCGCACTGCCCGGCCTGCGGGTGTGCATCTCCGGCGGCGCCTCGCTGCCCGTGGCCGTGCTGGAGCGGTTCGAGGCCGCCTTCGGGGCGCGGATCCACGAGGGGTACGGGCTGTCGGAGACCTCGCCGACGGCGACCGTCAACCAGCCCTGGTTCGGCACCAGGCCGGGCACCGTCGGCCACCCGCTGTGGGGCGTCGACGTGGAGATCGCCCGCGCGGAGGCCGAGGACCGCGTCGAGCTCCTGCCGCCCGGCGAACTGGGCGAGGTCGTCGTGCGCGGCCACAACGTGTTCTCCGGCTACCTCGGCCGGCCCGAGGCCACCGCCGAGGCGCTCGTCGACGGCTGGTTCCGCACCGGCGACCTCGGCACCAAGGACGACGAGGGGTTCCTCAGGATCGTCGACCGTAAGAAGGACGTCGTCATCCGCGGCGGCTACAACGTCTACCCGCGCGAGGTCGAGGAGGTGCTGCTGCGCCACCCGTCGGTCGCCCAGGTCGCCGTCATCGGCCTGCCCGACGAACTGCACGGCGAGGAGGTGTGCGCCGTCGTCGTCCCCGCGCCCGGCGCCGCCCCCGACGCGGCCGCCCTCACCGAGTGGTCGAAGGAGCACCTGGGCCGGCACAAGTACCCGCGCCGCGTGGAGTTCGCCGACGCGCTGCCCCTCGGACCGAGCATGAAGGTCCTCAAGCGCGAACTGCGGGCGCGGTACGCGAAGACGAGCTGACGGGGCCGCCCGGCCGTAAGGCGGCGCGGGCAGGTGCCACCAGGCGAGACGGTCCTCACGGCACGCGGTTGTCCGGACATAGGATCGGTGGCCGCATGAACACGATGACGCTCTGGCACATATCCGGCTGGGGATTCGCGGCACTCG
>NZ_BMVJ01000004.1:413516-423389 GCF_014650655.1 Streptomyces anandii JCM 4720 | reverse complement strand
CCTGCGCGGCCCTGCTCGTCGGCTTCTCCAAGACCGCGGTCAGCGGCGCCAACACGGTCAGTCTCGCCGTCTTCGCGGCCGTGCTGCCCGCCCGCGCCTCCACCGGGGTGCTGCTGCCCATCCTGATCGCCGGGGACGTCCTGGCCGTCCTCACCTACCGGCGGCACGCCCACTGGCCCACCCTGTGGCGGCTGTTCCCCGCGGTCGCCGCGGGCGTGGTCGTCGGCACCCTGTTCCTGGTCTGGGCCGACGACGCGGTCGTACGCGTATCGATCGGCGCGATCCTGCTGCTGATGGCGGGTGTCACGGTGTGGCGGCGCCGCACCGCCGACCGTGGCGCGGAACCGGAGCCGGACGCGGTCACCACCCGCTCCGGCCGCCTCAAGGCCCGCTCCTACGGCGTGCTCGGCGGCTTCACCACGATGGTCGCCAACGCGGGCGGGCCGGTGATGTCGCTGTACCTGCTCTCGGCGGGCTTCCGCAAACTCGGCTTCCTCGGCACGTCCGCCTTCTTCTTCCTCGTCGTCAACGTGTCCAAGGTGCCCTTCAGCGCGGGCCTCGGCCTCATCGACGGGCGCTCCCTGCTGCTGGACGCGGCGCTCGTGGTGTTCGTCGTGCCCGGGGCGCTGATCGGGAAGTGGGCCGTGCACCGGATCAACCAGCGGCTCTTCGAGCGGCTGGTGATCGCGGCGACGGTCGTGGGCGGTGTCCAGCTCCTCCTGCGGTAGACCCACGACCTCGCGGCTCGCGGGACCGGGGAGGCGGTGGCCTAGGAGGCGGTGGCGCGGGCCAGGGCGGCCCGCATACGGTCGTAGCGCTGCACGTGCGCCCAGTCGTCGGTACGCCGCCGGCGTCCCGTGCAGCAACTCCACACGCTCGCCATGAATGCCGCCGCCAACGGGATGAGCAGCCACGTCAGAGGGTCCACGGTCGTCCTCCCTTTCCGGAGTGGATCAGCAGGTAGGGCGACGATGACATACATCATCAGTTCTACATATTTGTACGAAGAGCGACTCGGTACTTTTCACCCGGAGGGATTCAGCATGCGCGGCCCGCTCCCCGACCGCCTCCCGCCCGCCCTCCTGGCCGTTCCCTACGTCGGTTCCCGCCACCCGGGGTCGGCCGCCGTGGCCGCCCGTCCGGACCTCGCTGCCGGCGCCAACTGCCAGGTGTACGCCTACGCGGTGCTGCGCCACTTCGGCCTGGCCCCGCCCGCCCTGCGCTCCGGCGAACTGTGGGCCGACACCCGGGCCACGGTCCGGGTGACGCGGCCCCGGCCGCTGGACCTGGTGCTGTTCGCCCCGTCGCACGATCCCTACGGCGCCCACGTCGGCGTCTGGGCCGGCGGGGACCGGGTGCTGCACCTGTGCGCGGAGGCGGGCCGGCCGGCCGTGTGGGGCCTCGCGGAGTTCGCCGCGCGGGAGCGCTACCGGGTGCTGATCGGTTTCAAACGGGTGATCCGTACGGAATCGGTGGAGGTCTTCGACGGGTCAAGTGATCGTTAAGATGGGCCGGTTGCCGCAACCCGTCTGCGCTGCCCGGCCCTTGCCGTGCCCCGCTCCGGGCGGCGGACATGAGGGCGGGACTTTCCGGGGAGCGAGGGCGGGCTACAGGTGCTGGTGGCGGATCGGTACCGGCTGCACGCGGTCATCGGGCGGGGCGGGATGGGCGAGGTCTGGCGGGGCCTCGACGAGGTGCTCGGCCGGCCGGTCGCGGTCAAACTGCTGCTGAACGACGGGGCGGACGCCTCCGCCGAGGCGCGCTTCAGGCTGGAGGCGCAGACCTCGGCGCGGCTGCACCACCCGCACGTGGTGGGCACCCTGGACTTCGGCACCTGGCAGGACCGCTGGTTCCTCGTCATGGAACTCGTGGAGGGCGACAGCCTCGCCGGGGAACTGGCCGCCGGCGGCCCGCTCACGTCCGAACGGCTGGCCCAGGTCGCCCAGCAGGCGGCGGAGGGCCTCGCCGCCGCGCACGCGCAGGGCATCGTGCACCGGGACATCAAACCCGGCAACCTGCTCGGCGACCGCGACGGCACCGTCCGCATCGGGGACTTCGGCATCGCGCGCTTCGTGGACGACCCCTCCGCCGGGCTCACCACCACCGGGCAGATCGTGGGCACCGGCCTGTACCTGGCACCCGAACGCGCCATCGGCACCCCCGCGTCCTCGGCCTCCGACCTGTACTCGCTGGGCTGCGTCCTGTACGAACTCGCCGTCGGGCGGCCGCCGTTCGAGGCCGACACCGCCACCGCGCTGCTGTACCAGCACGTCGACGCGCCGCCCGTGCCGCCGAGCAGACGGGGCGCCGCGCTGCCGCCCGCCTTCGAGGCGTACCTGCTGAGCATGCTCGCCAAACAGCCCGGGGAGCGGCCCACCGCCCGCGAGGCGGCCGACTGGTTCGCGGGCGGCGCCTGGCGAGGGGCGCCCGAACCACTGCCGCCCGAGCAGCCGGTCGCGGCGGCCCGCCACCGCGGCCCGCAGCAGCCGGCGTCCGGCGGCACCCGCCGCCGCGCCGCCCAGCCCTCGGGAACCCGCCGCCGCACCACCGCGAACCCTGCCCCCACGGCCCGCCGCGGCCCCGAGCAGCGGGGCACCACGCCCGCGACGGGCACCGCGCCCGTGCGCCCGGCCGCGACGGGCACCGCGCCCGGTGCCCCGGTGTCCGCTCTCGGCACCGGCTGGAATACCACCGTGCACCGCGTCCCCGCCCGCCGCCCCGGCGTGCGCACCTCCCTGCGCCGCCACTCCCGCACCACCGCCGTCATAGCCGGCACGGTCCTCTTCCTCTCGGCCCTCCTCCTGGGCATGGCCCTGTTCTAGGTCCCGGGCCCCGGGGGGCTCGCGCTCGTGCGGCGCCGCCCCGTGCCACAGCGCGGGGCGGGCCCCGGCGGCGACCGGATCGGCGGGTGCGGCCTCCGGATCGCGGCCGGTGACCAGGGACGCGGCCACCGGGACGCGCGTTCGCGCGCCGCGGCGCGCGGACGTTCCGGCGCACGGCACGCCCACGCCTCGGCGCCCGGGGTTCCCGCGCATCTGTGCGTGCCTCGGCCCCCGGCGTCCTCCGGTCCCTCCCCGCCCGTGCGGGCGCCCCCCCGCCCCGGTGTCCCCGCGCCTCCAAGCCCTCCGTCCGTCCCCCCGCCCCGGGCATCCGGCGTACTACCCTGCGTGCATGCGGATCTCCGTTTCGTCGGACATGGATGAGCCCGTGGCCCGGTTTCTCGTCGGGGAGTTGCGGGGGCGTGGGCACGAGGTGGTGAGCCATGGGGCGCTGCGGGCCGGGGACGATCCGCGGTGGGCGGTCTGTTCGGAGGCGGCGGCGCGGGACGTCGCCGAGGGGCGGGCCGAGCAGGCGGTCGTCTGCTGCTGGACCGGCACGGGCGCGTCCATCGCCGCCAACAAGGTGCCGGGCGTCCGCGCGGCTCTGTGCACCGACGCCGGCACGGCGGACGGCGCCCGCCGCTGGAACGACGCCAACGCCCTCGCCCTCAGCCTCCGCCTGACCTCCCAGCCCCTGCTGAAGGAGATCCTCGACGCCTGGTTCGCCGCCGAGCCCAGCGCTGACCCCGAGGACCGGGACAACGTGGCCCGCATCGAACACCTCGACCGCGGACGAGGCTAGCCCGCTGCCACGACCCTGCTCAGCGCGTCCTCCCTGAACAGCGCGCGGCCGGACGCGATCCGCCGCTCGCGGGTCTCTCCCGGTGCGGTGAGGCGGGTCAGCGAACGCAGCAGCGCCGCTTCGTCGGACGCCTTTTCGGAGACGCCGAGCGCCGCCATGCGGCTCACGCCCTCCGCCCCGTGCCCGGGCAGCGGCCGGTACCCGACGACCGGGACCCCGGCGGCCAGCGCCTGGACGGCGGTCTGCCCGGCCGCGTTGTCCACCAGCGCGGCGCAGGCGTGCAGCAGCCCGGGCATGTCGCTGACCCAGCCGGGGGTGAGGACGCCCGGGAGCCCGGACAGCGCCCGCCGCAGCCGCTCGTTGCGCCCGCACAGCACGACCGGCGCGAAGCCGTTGCCGGCCAGCAGTCGCGCCGTGGCGGCCAGTTCCGCCCCCGTCCCCCAGGCGCCCGCCGACAGCAGCACGGCAGGGCGGCCCCCGCCGTGCCGTTCGATCCGGCGCCGCCAGTCCTCCGCCCCCGGCCCGCCGGTGAAGAAGCCCGGCGCCACCACCGGACCCGTGGTCCGCGCCGAGCGGCCCGTGCCCCGGCGCACCTCGTCGGCCACCTCGTCCGTGACGCACAGGTGCAGGTCGTTGCCCGGATGCAGCCACTGCCGGTGCGCGGCGAAGTCGACGACGACCACCACGCTCGGCACACCCAGCACCCCGCGCTCGCGCAGATGCCCGGTGAGCTGGGCCGCCAGATGGAACACCGGCACCACCACATCGGCGCGCGTGCGGCGCACCACGTCCATCAGACGGCCGCCCGCCAGCCGCGCGAGCGGGGTGCCGCTGGGCCGCGGGCTGGGGCCGGGACGCAGGAAGAAGTCGTAGATGGCGGCGTAGATCCAGGGCGCCTCGCGTACGGCCGTCCGGTAGAAGCCGCGCAGGCCCGCGCCCAGACCGTACGGCAGGAGGGCCAGCACGTCGACGGCGTACGCCTGCCTGCCCTCCGCGCGGGCCCGGCGAACCAGCTCGTCGGCCACGGTGTCGTGGCCCGATCCCATGCTCGCGCTGACGACGAGCAGCCGCTCGGCCTCCCGAGCGCGGGCTTGCCCCGGACGGGCGTCCGCGGGCTCCGGCACGGGACCCCGGGCGGCGGGCAGCGGTGGCGGTACGAGGTTTTCGGACGACACTGGAAGTGAGTAACCCTCACCCAGCGCAGTCAAACGGGCGGACAGTCCGTACCGTACGCCCGCGTTTCGGGGACGGCCCCCGGGATACTTCAGCACCCTCCAGGCCGTCCCCGACCGCCGGGGCCGCACCGGCGGTCCCCGGTCCCTCCGACACTGAGGTGCGCCCGATGTCCCATGCCCCCTCCCGCGTACGGTCCGGCTCCGGCACGCCCGTGGGGGCGGCGGCCGCACCGGGTGTCCTGCACCGGCCCGCCGGCGGCCCGGAGGCGGCGGGCGGAGGCGCGCTGGTCACCGGCGCCTCCTCCGGGATCGGCGCCGCCGTGGCGCGGCGGCTGGCGGCGGAGGGCGGCTGGCGGATGGTCCTCAACGGACGCGACCGCGCCCGGCTGGAGGAGGTCGCCCGGGGCACCTCCGCGGTCGCCTATCCGGCGGACCTGTGCGGACCGGGCGCCGGGCGCCGGCTGGCCGAGTTCGCGCTGGAGAGCGTGGGCCGGGTGGACCTGCTGGTGGCCGGCGCGGGCGTCGGCTGGGCCGGGGCGTTCAGCTCCATGCCGGGGTCCGCGATCGACGAGGTGTTCGACGTGAACGTGCTCGCCACCGTGCACCTGGTGCGGCAGCTGCTGCCGCACATGGTCCGGCAGGGCGGGGGCCGGGTGGTCATCATCGGCTCCCTGGCCGGCACGGTGGGCGTGCGGGACGAGGCGGTGTACTCCGCCGCGAAGGCGGCGCTCGGCGCCTTCGCGGACGCGGTGCGCTACGAACTGCGGGGGACGGGGGTCGGGATCAGCCATGTGGTGCCCGGTGTGGTGGACACGCCCTTCTTCGACCGGCGCGGAGTGCCCTACCGGCGCTCGCGGCCGAAGCCCGTACCGGCCGGACGGGTCGCCGACGCGGTGTGGGAGGCGGTGGTCAAGGGCCGCGACGAGGTGTACGTCCCCGGCTGGACCCGCGTGCCCGGCCGGGTCCGGGGCGCCGCCCCCGGCCTCTACCGCCGTCTGGCCGCGCGCTTCGGCTGAGGCGGCGCGGTGAACGCGGCCACCGTCGTACTGGCCCTGCTCGCCGCATCCTCCAACGCCACGGCCTCGGTCCTCATGCGCCGCGCGGCCACCGGGCCCGCCGGGACCCCACGGGCCGCCCGGTGGGTGTTCTGGTCCGGCGGGGCGGGGCTGCTGGCGTGTTCCGCGGTGCTGCAGGCCGCCGCCCTGGCCGTCGGGGGGCTCTCGGTCGTCCAGCCGCTGCTGGCGAGCGAACTGCTGTTCATGCCCGCGATCGGAGGCGCGGTCTTCCACCGGCGCCCCGACCGCACCACCTGGCTGTCCTTCCTGGCCCTGGCCGCCGGACTCGCCCTGTTCCTCGGCGCCGCCGCACCCACGGCGGGACGCACCACGGCCGACGAGTCCCGCTGGATCCCGGCGGGCACCGCCGTCCTGTGCGTGGTACTCCTCCTCGCCGGCCTCTCCCGCCTGGTGGCAGGGGCGCCCCGCGCCGCCGTGCTCGGGCTGGCCTCCGCCGTGCTCTTCGCGGCCACGGCCGCCCTCATCAAGGAGGTCACCGGCCGCCTCCAGCGGGGCGGCCCCGCCGCGCTGGCCGCCGACTGGACGCCGTACGCCACCGCGGTCACCGGCCTGACGGCCTTCGCGCTGCTCCAGTGCGCCTTCCGCGCGGGCACCCTCGTCGCCTCCCAGCCCGCGCTCACCCTCGGGGACGCCCTCACCGCGGTGGCGCTCGGGTGGACGCTCTTCGGGGAACACATCGCCCTGGGCGCGCGGATGCTGCCCGAGGCGGCCGGCGTCGCGCTGATGGCCGCGGGCACGTTCGGCCTCGCCCGCGCCCCCGCGGTGTCGGGCCAGTGGGACGCCGAACCGGCGCCCGCGGTGGTGACGTACCGGACGAAGGCGCAGGCGGAGGCGGAGAGCACATGAGGTTCGCGACGATGGGGACGGAGAACGCACGGACGACGGGCCGGGGCCAGGGCCGGGCGGGCGCCGGCACCGGACGGGCACCGCTCAGCCGTGCCGTACGCCCCGCGACGGCGGCGCTCGTGCCGGCCGCCGCGCTCGCCGCGGTCGCGGCCGCGCACATCGTCCCGGCCGCCACCTGGCTGCCGCGCCTGCGCACCGCCTGCCTGCCGGGCCTCGCCGGCATCGGCCGCCCGGACCACATCGCGCTCACCTTCGACGACGGCCCCGATCCCGGCAGCACCCCGTACTTCCTGACCGTCCTCGACGAACTCGCCGTACGCGCCACCTTCTTCGTCCTCGGCGAGAACGTCGCCCGCCATCCCGCACTCGCCCGGCACATCGCCGAGCGCGGCCACGAACTCGCCGTGCACGGCTGGACCCACAGCCGCCCCTGGCTCCCCGCGCCGGGCCGGGACCTGGCGGAGACCGCGCGGGCGGCCCGCGTCCTGTACGACACCACGGGCCATCGGCCCCAGTGGTACCGGCCGCCCTACGGCATCCTCACCGGGGGCCGCTGGGCCGCCGCCCGGCGCACCGGTCTGCGTCCCGTGCTGTGGACCGCGTGGGGCAGGGACTGGACGGCGCGGGCCACCCCCGGCTCCGTGCGGGCCGCCGTCGGCGCGGACCTGCGCGGCGGCGGCACCGTCCTCCTGCACGACACCGACCACGCCGCCTCCCCGGGCTGCTGGCACGCGGCCCTCGGCGCGCTGCCCGGCCTGGTCACCGCCTGCCGGGACGCCGGCTGGGAGGTGGGCCCGCTCGCCGAGCACGCGGTGGTCCGCGCGTGAGCCGGTCCGCCGGGGCGGCTCGTCGCGTACGGCGGAGTGCGGCGCGTCGGCCGCACTCCGTACCGCACCCCGTAACCTCGGGCCATGTCCACGCACGTCCTGGTCCTCGGCGGCACCACCGAGGCACGCGAACTGGCCGCCCTGCTCGCGGCGCGCCCCGGCCTGCGGGTGACGACCTCGCTCGCGGGGCGAGTGAGCCGGCCCGGCCCGCAGGCCGGGGAGGTGCGGACCGGCGGCTTCGGCGGCGCGGAGGGGCTCGCCGCCTGGCTGCGCGAGCACCGCGTGGACGCGGTCGTCGACGCCACCCATCCCTTCGCGGAGGCGATCACGCGCAACGCGGCCGGGGCCGCCGAAGCGACGGGCGTTCCGCTCGTGGTCCTGCGCCGGCCCGGCTGGCGTCCGGGCCCCGCCGACCGCTGGCACCCCGCCGGGTCGCCGGCCGAGGCCGCCCGGCTGCTGCCCGGCCTGGGCCGCCGGGTGTTCCTCACCACCGGACGACTGGGCCTGGCCGCCTTCGCCCCGTTGGCCGGCCTGCACTTCCTCGTACGGTCGGTGGAGCCCCCCGAGCCGCCCATGCCGGCCGACACGCGGGTGCTGCTGGCCCGTGGCCCGTTCACCGTGACCGGCGAGACGGAGCTGCTGCGCGCCCACCGCATCGACGTCCTGGTCACCAAGGACAGCGGCGGCGAGGCGACCGCGGCCAAACTCACGGCCGCGCGCGAACTCGGCCTGCCCGTCGTCGTCGTGGGACGCCCGCCACTGCCGTACGGGGTGACGGCCGTGCCGGACGTGCCGGCCGCACTGGCACGTCTCCGCCTGCCGCCCGCCTGACAACGGCCTCGCGCCCGCGTCTACTCCTTCGGTCTGCGGCGCAGCAGGTACGTGTCCATGATCCAGCCCTTGCGCTCGCGGGCCTCGGCGCGCAGGCGCTCGATCCGCGGGGCGGTCTCGGCGAGCGGGCCCGAGGCGAGGATCTCGTCCGGGGTGCCTATGTAGGCGCCCCAGTAGATGTCGATGTCCTCGTCGGCGTACTGCCGGAAGGTCTGGTGGGCGTCCAGCATGACCACCACGTCGTCCACCCCCTCGGGGAAGCCCTCCGCCAGCCGCCGGCCCGTGGTGATCTGCACGGGGCGGGCCACCCGGTTGAGTCCCGTCCGGTGCCGGGCCACCAGGGCGGACACGCTGCTGATGCCGGGCACGACGTCGTACGTGAAGTCCACCGCGCCCCGCGCCAGAACCTCCTGAAGGATGCCCAGCGTGCTGTCGTACAGCGCCGGGTCGCCCCACACCAGGAAGGCGCCGCTCTCGTCCTCGCCGAGCTCCTCGGCGATCAGCCGCTCGTAGATGCCGGCGCGGGCGCTGCGCCAGTCGCCGACGGCGGGGGAGTACGCCGCACCGCCCGCCGACCGGTCCCGCTCCGGATCGCGGGCCTCCACCAGCCGGTACGTGCCCTCGGGCACGTGCGCGTCCAGGATGTCCCGGCGCAGCCGCACGAGGTCGGACTTCACCTCGCCCTTGTCCAGGACGAAGAACACGTCCGTGCCGCGCAGCGCCCCGACCGCCTGCAGGGTGAGCTGCTCGGGGTCGCCCGCCCCGATACCGATGACATGAATCTTTCGCACGCCCCCGAGTCTGCCGTACGGCACTGACACCGCGTGCACCGGTGCCGCACCCACCGCCACCACCCGCAGGTCACCCGCGGGACGAAAGCCCCTCACCTCCCAGCCGGGGAGCCCGCCCGGCCGCGTCCACGTTCCCGGCCGAGCCGTCCTCCACCGTGCCCGCCAGCTCCCGCGCCCACGCCACGACACCCGCGAGGTCCAGGCCGTACGGGTCGCTCCGCCCCGCCCGAGCCGACCACTCCTCCACCGCGCCCGCCCCGCGCCGCAGCAGCCGGGCGCCGCCGGTGACGTTGCCGCGGGCCGCGTGGGTGAGCCCCACCGCCAGCTGGGCCAGCCCCCGCCAGAGCGCGCGCTCCGCCGACGGGCCCGACTTCCAGGCGTCCTCGAAGACCTCGTGCGCGTGGAAGGGCCGGCCCGCGTCCAGCAGCGCCTGCGCCTCCGCGACCGTCTCCGGGGGCGTGCGCAGCACCCCCTCGGGCTGCCGGGGCACGCCCTCGGCCCCGTAGGGCAGGGGCCGCCCGAGCCCGTCCCGCGGCCGGGCGTTGCGCGCCCGGCCCTCGCCGTCCCGGTCCCGCGCGCCGTCCGGGCGCCCGGAGGATGTGCTGCTCATACGCCGATTGTGCCCCGCCCACGTGCCCGCTTCGGCATGGCCCCCGGCGTGCGGTAAAGTGGCGTTCGCGCGATCACGCGGCTCGACCGCACGTGA
>NZ_BMVJ01000004.1:391196-413484 GCF_014650655.1 Streptomyces anandii JCM 4720 | reverse complement strand
CCGGGACGTGGCGCAGCTTGGTAGCGCACTTGACTGGGGGTCAAGGGGTCGCAGGTTCAAATCCTGTCGTCCCGACGGTGTGCGGGGTCCCTGTGGGCGAGAAGCCCACGGGGACCCTTTCGCATGCGCCTCAGGGGCGTACCAGCAGCCGGAAGTCGAAGGCGTAGCGCGACGCGCGGTAGACGTGGGTGCCGTACTCCACCGGGCGGCCGGTGTCGTCGTAGGCCGTGCGCTGCATGGTGAGCAGGGCGGCGCCCTCCTGCTCGTCGAGGCGGGCGGCCTCCTCGGCGGTGGCCCGGCGGGCGCCGATGGTCTGCCGGGCACTGTGCAGGGTGATGCCGGCCGCGCGCATCATCCGGTACAGCCCGGTCGCCTCCAGCCGGGCGGTCTCCGTCTCGATCAGGCCCGCCGGCAGGTAGTTGCACAGGAACGCCACCGGCCGGCCGTGAGTGAACCGCAGCCGCTCCAGCAGCACCACCTCCGCGCCCTCCGCGACCGTGAGCGCGGCCGCGACGTCGGCGGGTGCGGGGACCCGCTCGTTGCGCAGCACGCGGGTGCCCGGTCCCTGCCCGGCCGCTTCCAGGTCGTCGTAGAGGCTGCTCAGTTCCAGCGGGCGCTTGACCTGGCTGTGCACCACCTGGGTGCCCACCCCGCGCCGTCTGACCAGGAGCCCCTTGTCGACGAGGGCCTGGATGGCCTGACGAACCGTGGGGCGGGACAGGCCCAGGCGTACGGACAGGTCGATCTCGTTGCCCAGGAGGTCGCCCGGGGCGAGGCGCCCGCGTTCGATCGCCGCCTCCAGTTGCTGGGACAGCTGGTGGTAGAGCGGCACCGGACTGCTCCGGTCCAGCATGAAGTCCAGGGTGTCGAGCGCACAGCCGGTCCCGGCACGGGATCGGTCACCGGTCACCGCCACGGGCACCCCCTTCGGTCACGTGCATGATGGTCAGTCAGGAAGCGTGTACGGCAAGGCACTTCAGAGGTGACGGCGACGGGTCGTGACCCGGCGGTCGTACTCGGCGCGGGCGTTCACCGCGGCCTCGCGGGAGGCCGACTGCGCGACCGGCACGTCCCACCAGGCCTCGGCCGGGGGAGCGGTGGCCGCCGGGTCCGTCTCGACGTACACGCAGGTCGGGCGGCTGGAGGCGCGGGCCGCGGCGAGCGCCTCGCGCAACTCGCCCACCGTCTTGGCGCGCAGCACCTCCATGCCGAGGCTGCCCGCGTTCGCGGCCAGGTCGACGGGGAGGGGCGCGCCGGTGAAGGAGCCGTCGGCCGCGCGGTGGCGGTAGGCGGTGCCGAACCGCTCGGCGCCGACCGACTCCGACAGCCCGCCGATGGAGGCGTACCCGTGGTTCTGGATCAGGACCAGATTGACCGGCAGGCCCTCCTGGACGGCCGTGACGATCTCCGTCGGCATCATCAGATACGTGCCGTCGCCGACCAGGGACCACACCACGGTCCCCGGCGCGGCCTGCTGCACGCCGATGGCGGCCGGGATCTCGTAGCCCATGCACGAGTAGCCGTACTCCAGGTGGTACTGCCGCCGCGAGCGGGCCCGCCACAGTTTGTGCAGGTCCCCGGGGAGCGATCCGGCCGCGTTGATCACCACGTCCTCCTCGCCGGCCACCGCGTCCAGCGCGCCCAGCACCTGCGTCTGGGTCGGCACCGCGCTGTCGTCGCCGGCCCGGCAGGCGTCCTCGACCACCCGTTCCCAGCGCTCCTTGCCGGCCCGGTACTCGGCCTCGTAGGCGGCCGGGACGCGGTGCCCGGCGAGCGCCTCGGTGAGCGCGGTGAGCCCGGCGCGGGCGTCGCAGACGAGGGTCGACGCCGCGAGCTTGTGGGCGTCGAAGGCGGTGATGTTGAGATTGAGGAAGCGGACGTCCGGGTTCTGGAAGAGGGTGCCGGAGGCCGTGGTGAAGTCGGTGTGGCGGGTGCCCACGCCGATGACCAGGTCCGCGGTGCGTGCGAGGTCGTCGGCGACGGCGGTGCCGGTGTGCCCGATGCCGCCGAGGTCGGCCGGGTGGTCGTGGCGCAGGGAGCCCTTGCCCGCCTGCGTCGAGGCGACCGGGACGCCGGTGGCGTCCACCAGCGCCTTCAGCGCGTCCTCGGCCGCGCTGTGGTGGACACCCCCTCCGGCGACGATCAGTGGGCGGGCGGCGGCGCGGATCGCGCGTACCGCGTCGGCGAGTTCGGCCGGATCGGGGGCGGGCCGCCGTACCCGCCAGACGCGCTCGGCGAAGAACTCCCGCGGCCAGTCGAAGGCCTCGGCCTGCACGTCCTGCGGCAGCGCGAGGGTCACCGCGCCGGTCTCGGCGGGGTCGGTGAGGACCCGCATCGCGTTCAGTGCGGACGGGATCAGCGCCTCCGCGCGGGTGACCCGGTCGAAGTAGCGGGAGACCGGGCGCAGGGTGTCGTTGACCGAGACGTCCGCCTCGCTCGGGTGCTCCAGCTGCTGGAGCAGCGGGTCGGCGGGGTGCGCGGCGAAGTAGTCGCCGGGCAGCAGCAGGACGGGAAGGCGGTTGATCGTGGCCAGCGCGGCCCCGGTGACGAGGTTGGTGGCGCCGGGGCCGATGGAGGTGGTCACCGCCTGTGTGGACAGCCGGTCGCGCTGGCGGGCGTAGCCCACGGCCGCGTGCACCATCGCCTGCTCGTTGCGACCCTGGTGAAACGGCATCAGCTCCTCGCCCGCCTCGACCAGCGCCTGGCCGACGCCGGCCACGTTGCCGTGGCCGAAGATGCCCCACATGCCGGCGATCAGCCGCTGCCGGACGCCGTCCCGCTCGGTGTACTGGGCGGCCAGGAAGCGCACCAGGGCCTGGGCGACGGTGAGGCGGGTGGTGGACTGGCTCATGGGGACCTCACTCGGAGACGGGGGAGGAGTCTGCGGGGGCGGAAGGCGTGGTGGAAGGCGTGGTGGGCGGGGCGGTGTAGAGGGGCAGGCGCGGGTCCACCGGCTGTGCGGGCCAGGTGCCGCGGATCCAGGCGTGGTCGGGGTGGTCGCGGATCAGCCAGGCGCGCTCGGCGTCCGGGCCCGCCATGACGTTGAGGTAGTACATGTGATGGCCGGGCACGGCCATCGACGGCCCGTGCCAGCCGTCCGGGATCAGCACCACGTCGCCGTCGCGCACCTCGGCCAGCACGTCGGTGTCCCGGCCGGGCCCGGAGGGCGAGACCCGCTGGTAGCCGAGGCCGGGCACGCCGTCGTGGTCCGCGAACTCGAAGTAGTAGATCTCCTCCAGGACCGACTCCTCGCCCGGCCGGTGCTCGTCGTGCTTGTGCGGCGGGAAGGAGGACCAGTTGCCGCCCGGGGTGATCACCTCCACGGCGATCAGCCGGTCGCACTCGAACACCCCGGCCGCGCCGAAGTTGTTGACCTGGCGCGAGCAGCTGCCGGTGCCGCGCAGCTCCACCGGTACGGCTCCGGCCGGGCCGTACCGGGCGGGCAGCCGGCGGGTGCAGCGGGCGCCCGTGAGCGCGAACCGTCCGCCGCCCGCCGAGGTGAGGGCCGTACGCGCGTCGCGCGGCACGTACGCGAAGTCGCTCACGCCGCTGAACACGCTTTCCCGGCCGGTCAGTTCGAAGGTGTGGTGGCCGGAGTCGTCCGCCGTCGCCACGGTGCAGGCGCCGGCCAGCGGCAGCACGATCCACTCGCTGTCGCCGGTGTCGAAGGTGTGCGTGCCGCCGGGCGGCAGTTCGAGGACGCGCAGGCTGGAGTGGGCCCAGCCGGCGGACTCGGGGCCGACGTCGACGGCATAGCGGCCGTCCGGGGAGCTGCCCGCCGGCACGTGGTGGCGTACGGCGCCCGGTGCCGGCGCGTCCTCCGACGAGGGTGACGTCGGGTGTGTCATCGGTGCTCGCCTCCTTCCGAGAGCAGGCCCACGGCCGTGTCGACGGCCGCCTCGACGCTGCCGCCGGCCGGGTAGAGCAGCGAGCGCCCGACCACCATGCCCCGCACGGTGGGCAGCCGCAGGGCCTTGCGCCAGCGTTCGTACGCGCCCTCCTGGTCGTCGCCGACCTCCCCGCCGAGGAGGACGACGGGCAGCGTGGAGGTCTGGAGCACCTCGGCCATGTCGTCCGGGTCCTCGGTCACCGGCAGCTTCAGCCAGGTGTACGCCGAGGTCCCGCCGAGCCCCGAGGCTATGGCGATGGAGCGGGTGACGGCCCCGGCCGACAGGTCGTTGACGACCCTGCCGCCGCTGCGCCGGGAGATGAACGGCTCGACGAAGAGGGGCAGGCGCAGCCCGGCCATCTCGTCGACCGCGCGGGCGGTGGCCTCCAGGGTGGCCAGCGAGCCCGGGTCGTCGTAGTCGATGCGCAGCAGCAGCTTGCCCGCGTCGAAGCGGAGCCGGGCGATGTCCCGGGCGCGGTGGCCGGTGAAGCGGTCGTCCATCTCGAAGGAGGCGCCCGCGAGGCCGCCGCGGTTCATGGAGCCCATGACCACCTTGCCCTCGAGCGCCCCGAGGAGCAGCAGGTCCTCCAGGACGTCGGCGGTGGCGAGCACCCCGTCCACGCCGGGCCGCGACAGCGCGGTGCACAGGCGCTCCAGCAGGTCGGCGCGGTTGGCCATGGCCATGGACCGGTCGCCGACGCCGAGGGCGCCGCGCGCGGGATGGTCGGCGGCCACGATCATCAGCCGGCCGCTGTCGCCGAGCAGCGGGCGGCGCACCCGGCGCGCGGCCGCCTCGGCGACGGCCTCGGGATGCCGGGCGCGGACCGAGGTGAGGTCGGGGATGCTGAGGGTCAAGGCGGGGCTCCGTTCGGGGAGTGGCCTGGTCGGCACTCCGGGCAGGCGGTGGTCAGGCGGTGTCCCGTACGAGGAGGCCGTCGACCTCCGCCGGGGTGGGCATCGCGGAGGAGCAGGCGAGGCGGGAGGCGACGAGTGCGCCGGCGGCGTTGGCGTACCGCATCGTGCGGGTCAGGTCCCAGCCGGAGAGCAGTCCGTGGCACAGTGCCCCGCCGAAGGCGTCGCCTGCGCCGAGCCCGTTGACGACCTCCACGGGCACCGGGGGCACCTCGGCGCGGGAGCCGTCGCGGTGCACGGCCAGCACGCCCTTGGGGCCCTGCTTGACGACGGCCAGTTCCACCCCGGCCGCCAGCAGCGCCTCGGCGCAGGCCTCCGGTTCGCGCACCCCGGTGGCGATCTCGCACTCGTCGAGGTTGCCGACCGCCACGGTGGCGTGCCGCAGCGCCTCGGCGTAGTGCGGGCGGGCCTCGTTGGGGTGGCGCCAGAACATCGGGCGCCAGTCCAGGTCGAAGACCGTGGTGCCGGACTTCGCGCGGTGGGCGAGCGCGGCGAGGGTGGCCGAGCGGCTCGGATCCTCGCTCAGCCCGGTGCCGGTGATCCAGAAGATCCGGGCCGCGCGGACGGCCGCGAGGTCCAGCTCCCCGGTGTGGATCTCCAGGTCGGGCGCCTTGGGCCGGCGGTAGAAGTAGAGCGGGAAGTCGTCCGGCGGGAAGATCTCGCAGAAGGTGACGGGCGTCGGGTACGCGGCCACCGGTGTCACCCAGCGGTCGTCCACGCCGAACTCCTTGAGCGCCTCGTGCAGATAGGCGCCGAAGGGGTCGTCGCCGGTACGGGTGATCACCGCCGAGGCGCGGCCCAGGCGGGCGGCGGCGACGGCCACGTTGGCGGCCGAACCGCCGAGGAACTTGCCGAAGGTCTCCACCCGCGCCAGGGGTACGCCCGACTGGAGCGGGTAGAGATCGACTCCGATGCGGCCCATCGTGATCAGGTCGAAGGACGGTACGGAGTCGGAGTCGGTGCCGGGGGGTACGGACTCAACGGGCTCTGCCATGCGCGACGCTCCTCGAGCTGTGCCGGGGGTGGGCCCCGGGGGCCTGCCGCCTCCCAGGTGTAGGACTCCGGGGCCCACGCTGTCAATAGTTTGTACTTACATTCGGACTAGCTCGTGAAATGATGTCTTAACAAAGTATTGACAGCGGGCGCGCCAGAGGATTGGATCCCGTCCCAACGCACCAGCCGCCCAGGCGGCACACGGACCGGCGCCACGCAGGGCGCCGGCCCGGGGATCCCTCCCATCACCCCCCCTTTCCCCCGTCGCGCAGCACAGTGAGGTGCAGGAAAGATGGACCGCTCTTCTCGCTCCCGCAGACTCGCCCCCGTCGTGGCCGTGGCCGCGGCGGCGGCCCTGACCCTCGCCGGCTGCTCCAGCAGCTCGGGCGGAAAGAAGTCCGAGGAGGGCGGTGGCGCCGCATCCGCGGGCAAGGCCACCACGCCGCGGATGACGGTCGCGCTGGTCACGCACCAGGCGCCCGGCGACACCTTCTGGGACATCGTCCGCAAGGGCGCCGAGGCGGCGGCCGCCAAGGACAACATCAAGCTCGTCTACTCCGCCGACCCCAACGCCGGCACCCAGGCCAACCTCGTACAGAACGCCATCGACCAGAAGGTCGACGGCATCGCGGTCACCCTCGCCAAGCCGGACGCCATGAAGAGCGTCATCGGCAAGGCCACCAGCGCCGGCATACCCGTGGTCGGCCTCAACTCCGGCGTCAGCGACTGGAAGAAGCTCGGCCTCACCGAGTTCTTCGGGCAGGACGAGGGCGTGGCCGGCGAGGCCTTCGGCAACAAGCTCAACGAGGTCGGCGCCAAGAAGGCCGTCTGCGTGATCCAGGAGCAGGGCAACATCGGCCTGACCCAGCGCTGCGACGGCGTGAAGAAGACCTTCAAGGGCACCACCGAGACGCTGTACGTGAACGGCACCGACATGCCGTCCGTGAAGTCGACGATCACCGCCAAGCTCAAGCAGGACAGCGGCATCGACTACGTCGTCACCCTGGGCGCGCCCTTCGCTCTGACCGCCGTGCAGTCGGTCAGCGACGCCGGCAGCAAGGCCAAGATCGCCACCTTCGACCTCAACAAGGACCTCACCGGGGCGATCCAGAAGGGCACCATCCAGTTCGCCGTCGACCAGCAGCCCTACCTCCAGGGCTACCTCGCGGTCGACTCCCTGTGGCTCTACAAGAACAACGGCAACTACAGCGGCGGCGGTGTGCAGCCGGTGCTGACCGGCCCGGCCTTCGTCGACAAGTCCAACGTCGACAAGGTCGCGGAGTTCGCCGCGAAGGGCACTCGGTGATCGACATGTCCCAGCAGGCCGCGCCGGCGGTGGCGACACCGCCGGCTCCCGGCTCCGGGCAGGCCGACGGGCGGACCGCGCGCCGCCCGCTGGCGCTCAGGCTGCTCGCCCGCCCGGAGGTCGGCGTCTTCCTCGGCGCCGTCGCCGTGCTCGTGTTCTTCCTGATCGCCGCGCCGTCGGTCCGCCAGGGCAGCTCGATGGCGACGATCCTCTACCAGTCGTCGACCATCGGCATCATGGCGCTGCCCGTGGCGCTGCTCATGATCGGCGGCGAGTTCGACCTTTCCGCCGGCGTCGCGGTCATCACCTCCGCGCTGACCGCGAGCATGCTCAGCTACCAGCTCACCCTGAACGTGTGGGCCGGAGTGATCGTCGCCTTGGTGGTGTCCCTGGCCGTCGGCGCCTTCAACGGCTGGATGCTGGTGAAGACGGGACTGCCGAGCTTCCTCGTGACCCTCGGCACCTTCCTGATCCTCCAGGGCGTCAACCTCGCCGTCACCAAGCTCGTCACCGGCAACGTCGCCACCGACGACATCAGCAACATGGACGGATTCGACCAGGCCAAGGCCCTGTTCGCCTCCTCCTTCGACGTCGGCGGGGTCGAGGTGAAGATCACCGTGGTGTGGTGGCTGGTCTTCGCGGCGATCGCCACCTGGGTGCTGCTGCGCACCAAGTACGGCAACTGGGTCTTCGCCGTCGGTGGCAACAAGGACAGCGCCCGCGCGGTCGGCGTCCCCGTCACCTTCACCAAGATCACGCTGTTCATGCTGGTCGGCTTCGGCGCCTGGTTCGTCGGCATGCACCAGCTGTTCTCCTTCAACACCGTCCAGTCCGGCGAGGGCGTCGGCCAGGAGCTCATCTACATCGCCGCGGCGGTCATCGGCGGCTGCCTGCTCACCGGCGGCTACGGCTCCGCCGTCGGCCCCGTCTTCGGCGCCTTCATGTTCGGCATGGTGAACCAGGGCATCGTCTACGCCGGCTGGAACCCCGACTGGTTCAAGGCGTTCCTCGGCGTGATGCTGCTCGGCGCCGTACTCATCAATCTGTGGGTCCAGCGCACGGCGACCCGGAGGTGACCGGCATGACGACCAACGCGGCCAGCGAGAGCGGCACTCACGGCGCCGTCCTGAAGGACACCAGTCCCGAGGGGGAGGGGCCGGTCGTCGAACTGCGCGGCGCCGGCAAGTCCTACGGCAACATCCGCGCCCTGCACGGCGTCGACCTCGCCGTCCACTCCGGCAGGGTCACCTGCGTGCTCGGCGACAACGGCGCGGGCAAGTCCACCCTCATCAAGATCGTCTCCGGGCTGCACCAGCACACCGAGGGCGAATTCCTCGTGGACGGCGCCCCGGTGCGGTTCGGCACCCCGCGCGAGGCCCTCGACAAGGGCATCGCCACCGTCTACCAGGACCTCGCCACCGTGCCCCTGATGCCGGTGTGGCGCAACTTCTTCCTCGGCTCCGAGATGACCAAGGGCCCCTGGCCCGTACGCCGTCTCGACATCGCCCGCATGAAGCGGACCGCGGACGAGGAACTGCGCAACATGGGCATCGTCCTGGACGACCTGGAGCAGCCCATCGGCACCCTCTCCGGCGGCCAGCGCCAGTGCGTGGCGATCGCCCGCGCCGTCTACTTCGGCGCCCGCGTCCTCATCCTCGACGAGCCCACCGCCGCCCTCGGCGTCAAGCAGTCCGGTGTGGTCCTCAAGTACATCGCCGCCGCCCGCGACCGCGGTCTCGGCGTCATCTTCATCACCCACAACCCCCACCACGCCTACATGGTCGGCGACCACTTCAGCGTGCTGCGCCTGGGCACCCTCGAGCTGTCCGCCGACCGCAGCGAGGTGAGCCTAGAGGAACTGACCAACCACATGGCGGGCGGCGCCGAACTGGCCGCCCTCAAGCACGAACTCGCCCAGGTACGGGGTGTCGACGTGGACGGACTCCCCGAGGAGCGGGACCTCACCGCTCCCGCGCCGCCCACCTCGACCTCGGCGCCCGCCGCGCCCACGTCGCCCACCACGACCTCGGCGCCCGCAGCCCCCGTACCGCCGGCCCCGGAAGGGAAATGACGACATGACCCCTGTGCTGGACCGCATCCGGGTCGGCTCCGCCCCCGACTCCTGGGGCGTGTGGTTCCCCGACGACCCGCGGCAGGTCCCCTGGGAACGCTTCCTCGACGAGGTCGCCGAGGCCGGCTACTCCTGGATCGAGCTCGGCCCCTACGGCTACCTGCCCACCGACCCCGCCCGCCTCACCGACGAGGTGGACCGGCGCGGCCTGAAGGTCTCCGCGGGCACCGTCTTCACCGGCCTGCACCGCGGCCCCGCGGTGTGGGAGTCCACCTGGGCCCACGTCAGCCAGGTCGCCGCCCTCACCCAGGCCATGGGCGCCCGGCACCTCGTCGTCATCCCCTCCTTCTGGCGCGACGACAAGACCGCCGAGATCCTGGAGCCCCCGGAGCTGACCGCCGAGCAGTGGGCCCACCTCACCAAGGGCATGGAACGGCTCGGCCACGAGGTGAAGGAGACCTACGGCCTCGACATCGTCGTCCACCCGCACGCCGACACCCATGTCGACACCGAGGCGCACGTCGAGCGCTTCCTGGACTCCACCGACTCCGGGCTGGTCAACCTGTGCCTGGACACCGGGCACTACGCCTACTGCGGAGGCGACAGCGTCAAGCTGATCGAGACCTACGGCGAGCGCATCGGCTACCTGCACCTCAAGCAGGTCGACCCGGCGATCCTCGCCGACGTGGTGGCCGGCGAGGTGCCGTTCGGGCCGGCCGTCGCGCGCGGCGTGATGTGCGAGCCGCCCGCCGGAGTGCCCGAGCTCGGGCCGGTCCTCACGGCCGCGCAGAAGCTCGGCGTGGACCTGTTCGCCATCGTCGAGCAGGACATGTACCCGTGCGAGCCGGACAAGCCGCTGCCGATCGCGGTGCGCACCCGCAGGTTCCTGCGGTCCTGCGGCGCCTGACGGGATCCCCGCTCCCGCGGCCGGCGTCCGCCCGCACGGGAGGCGGCACGCGGCGTGCCCGTGGTGCTCCGCTCGTGACCTTGCCGCGCTACAGTCGGTCTGGTACGGGATCCGAGCGCCACCTCCCGCGCCCGTCGCCCGGGGGCGCCGCGTCCGCCACGTCCTCGACGGGGAGCCGCATGAGCACACCGCGTGACCTGATGATCACCGCCCTGGACGTGGCGCCGAGCCGGCCGCTGGAGCGCGGCGACCTCTCCCTCGCGCTGGCCGGGGCGGAGGCGTACGACATGCTGCGCGCCGAGGTGATCGGGCTGGACGGCGAGCGGATCGTGCCCCGGCCGGGGACCGGTCTCGGCGACCGGCTGCTGGACGAGGCCGTGGCCTCGCTGGTCGGCCAGGTGCCCTACGAGTCCCTGGAGGACTGGCTGTGGCGGCGCGGGCAGGGCCTGGCGCCGGCGTATCTGGCCGAGCTGGAGCAGGAGGGCGGCGTCACCTGGGAGCGCAGCCGCTGGCTGCCGTTCCGCGGGGGGCGGGCGGTCCTGGCCGACACGGAGGAGCGGCAGCGGGCGGCCTACCGCTGGGCGGCCGACGAGCCCGTGCTGCTGGCCCTCGCGGCGGCCGTGGGCATCCGCGACGAGCCCACGGCCTGGGACCCGTCGCTCACCGACGAAGCGGTCGTGACGGTACTGGCCGCAGTCCACGACGCCGTCATGGAGCTGGAGGCCGTGCGCCAGCGCCGGGCCATCGAGGACGCCGCCTTCGCCAACGTCTGGCGCGGCGCCTAGCCCTGCGGGGCCCTCCCGTCCGCCCGTCGCCGTCGTGCCCGGCGGGCGGTGGGGGACGGGGGCTCTTATCCTGAGGGCGCGGGACTCGGGGTTCGCGTCGCCGGTGGCGGTCGCGGGTTCGTACTCACGCGTTTGGAGTCGGCACATGACGCACGCGTGCTCGAGGCTGTGCCGGTCGGCCGTCACCGTGACCGCCGCGGGAATGCTCGTGGTGCCGGTCGCGGCGACCGGGGCCGCCGCCGGCACCGGATCCCCCGGCGGCCCCGTCACCGCCGCGACGACGACGGTGCCCGGCGTGTCGCGGGTGTCCGGCTCGTCGCCCTCGCCGTCCCCCGATGTCCGTACCCTCGACGCCGGGGTCGCCCGGCAGCTCGACCAGGCCGTGCGGCGCGTCATGCGACAGGCCGCCGTGCCGGGGGTCACGGTCGGGCTGTGGACCCCCGGCCGGGGCCAGTACGTGAAGTCCTTCGGCGTCGCCGACATCGGCAGCGGGCGCAAGATGTCCCCCGACCTGTTCATGCGCATCGGCAGCGAGACCAAGACCTTCACCGTGACCGCGCTGCTGCAGCTGGTCGACCAGCACAAGGTGGGCCTGGACGACCCCATCGGCAAGTACGTCGACGGCGTACCGAACGGCGACAGGATCACCCTGCGCGACCTGGCCGGAATGCGCAGCGGGCTGTTCAACTACTCGGCGGACGACGGCTTCTACAAGGCCCTGACCTCCGACCCGCGGCGCAGCTTCACTCCGCAGCAGCTCCTCGGCTACGCCTTCCGGCACCCCGTCCTCTTCCCGCCGGGCGAGAAGTTCTACTACTCCAACACCAACCTCGTCCTGCTCGGCCTCGTCGTCGAGAAGATGAGCGGCCAGTCGCTCGCCGACTACATCCACGCCCACGTACTCGTCCCCGCCGGCATGGACCACACCTCCTTCCCCGCAGGCACCGAGTTCCCCCAGCCGCACGCGCAGGGCTACACCAACCAGACCGCCGACGGCCGGGTCGCCGCCACCGCGGGCTGGAGCAGCTCCTGGGCCTGGGCCGCCGGCGCGATGATCTCCACCCTGGACGACCTGCACACCTGGGCCCGCACCGTGGCCACCGGCGTCTTCCCCGACGGCAGCACCATGGTCGGCCCGGCCACGCAGAAGCAGCGCCTCACCACCCCGCCCACCGGGGTTCCCGGCGCCGGCTACGGCCTCGGCATCTTCGACGTCCAGGGCTGGATCGGCCACAACGGCTCCATCCCGGGCTACGAGTCGCTCACCGTCTACCTGCCCTCCGCCCGCACCACCCTCGTCGTCCTGCTGAACACCGACATCGACTACAAGGGCAGCGAACCCAGCACCCTGTTCGGCCGGGCCATCACGGAGATCGTCAGCCCACGGCACGTGTTCGACCTGCCCGCCGAGCCCGCCGCCAGATGATCCCGGCCCCCGCGACCGGTCCTTAGACTGAACCACGTGTCCCAGGCCCACATCCCCGTGCCGGCCGACCGGTCGATGACCGGCACGACCGCCTGCACGGCCGCCGCGCGCAGCCCCCTGCGCACCTTCCTGCGGACCGAGACCGGCAGCGCCGCCGTCCTGCTCGCGGCCGCGCTCGCCGCACTGGTGTGGGCCAACGTCTCACCCGGCGGCTACGAGTCCTTCTGGCACACCCGGCTGAGCCTCAGCGTCGGGCGGACCGGCGTCTCCCTGACCCTGCGCGAGTGGGTCAACAGCGGGCTGATGACGCTGTTCTTCTTCGTCGTCGGACTCGAGGCCCGCCGCGAGTTCGACATCGGCGAACTGCGCGAACGCCGGCGCCTCGCGCTCTCCGCGATCGCCGGCGTCAGCGGCATGGCCGTACCGGTGGCGATCTACCTCGCCCTCAACGCCGGGCACCCTTCCGCGCAGGGCTGGGGCGCCGCCATGTCCACCGACACCGCCTTCGCGCTCGGCTTCCTCGCCGTCTTCGGATCCCGGCTGCCCGGCGGACTGCGCGTGTTCGTCCTCGGTGTCGCCGTCGCCGACGACTTCCTCGCCCTGGCCGTCATCGCCTTCGCCTACAGCAGCACCCTCTACGTCCCCGCCCTGCTCACCGCGCTCGGCGTCCTCGCCGTCCTGCTCGCCATGCGAGCGGCCGGCGTACGCATCTCCGCCCTGTACCTGCTGCCCGCCGTCGCCCTGTGGGGAGCCCTGCTGCGCTCCGGCGTGGACCCGGTGGTCAGCGGCCTGGTCATGGGCCTGCTCACCTACGCCCACCCCGCCCAGCGGCACGCCCTGGAGCGCGCCAGCCGGCTCTTCCGCCGCTACCGCGAGCAGCCCACCCCCGAACTGGAACGCACCCTGCGCCGGGGCCTGGCCTCCACCCTCTCGCCCAACGAGCGCCTGCAGCGCATGTTCCACCCCTGGACCAGCCATGTGATCGTGCCGCTGTTCGCCCTCGCCAACGCCGGACTCACGGTGAGCGCGGCCCGGCTCGCCGACGCCTTCACCTCACCCGTCACCCTCGGCATCCTGCTCGGTTTCGTCCTCGGCAAGCCCATCGGCGTCGTCGGCTCCACGTGGCTCGCCTCCCGGCTCAGCCGGGGCCGGCTGCGCCCGCCGATCGGCTGGGGCGCCATCGCCGCGGGCGGCGGCCTGGCCGGGGTCGGCTTCACCGTGTCCCTGCTGATCGCCACGCTCGCCTTCCGCGGGGCACGGCTGGAGGAGGCGAAGATCGGCATCCTCTCCGCCGTGCTGTGCTCCTTCCTCGTCACCTGGCTGGTGACGCGGGTGCTCGCCCTGCTGCCGCCGCGCCGCCGCGCCCGCGCCCTGCTGGGCAGCGGCGACGTCATCGTCGACCTCAGCGAGCCCGTCGACGTGACCCGCGACCACGTCCGCGGCCCGCTGGACGCACCGGTCACCCTCGTCGAGTACGGCGACTACGAGTGCCCGTACTGCGGCCTCGCCGAGCCCGTCGTACGCGAACTGCTCGCCGACTTCGGCGACGACGTGCGCTACGTCTGGCGCCACCTGCCGCTGACCGACGTCCACCCCAGCGCGCAGCTCGCCGCCGAGGCCGCGGAGGCCGCCGCCCGCCAGGGCCGCTACTGGGAGATGCACGACGTCCTCATCAGCCACCAGGGCGACCTGCGCGTCAAGGACCTGCTGCGCTACGCCGGACGGGTGGGCCTCGACACGGAACGCTTCCGCCGGGACCTGCAGGGACGCGCGGGCGCGGAGCGGGTCGCCGAGGACGTCGAGTCGGCCGACCTGAGCGACGTCTCCGGCACCCCCACCTTCTTCGTCAACGGCCGCCGCCACCACGGAGCGTACGACATCGGCACCCTGTCGGCGGCGGTCCGTGCCGCCCGCGAGCGGGCCGTCCTCGCCGGGGCGGGCCCGCGCGGCTGACAACGGGCCGGCGCGTGCGCACTGCCTCGACCCGGCCGCTCAGGCCGTGCGCACCTCCGCCAGGCGCACCGGGCGGTGCTCGTGCAGCGACAGCGTGCACGCCTCCGCGATCCACCCGGCCTCCAGCGCGTCCGCGACGGTGCACGGCGACGGCAGCGTGCCCGCCACCACCTCGGTGAACGCGGTCAGTTCGGCGCGGTAGGCGGCGGTGAACCGGTCCATGAAGAAGTCGTGCGGGGTCCCGGCCGGGAAGGTCACCCCCGGTTCCACCGAGCGCAGCGGCAGCTTGTCGTCCAGGCCGACCGCGATCGAGTCGGCGAAGCCGTGCAGCTCCATGCGCACGTCGTAACCCCGCGCGTTGTGGCGGCTGTTGGACACCATGGCGATCGTCCCGTCGTCCAGGGTGAGCACCGCGCCGGTGGTGTCCGCGTCGCCCGCCTCCCGGATGTAGTCGGCGCCCCGGTTGCCGCCCACGGCGTACACCTCGGTCACCTCACGCCCGGTGACCCAGCGGATGACGTCGAAGTCGTGCACCGAGCAGTCCCGGAAGATCCCTCCCGAGGCGGCCACGTACGCGGCCGGCGGCGGGGCCGGGTCCAGCGTGGTGGACCGCACGGTGTGCAGCCTGCCCAGCTCACCGGCGCGCACGGCGGCACGGGCGGCCGCGAAACCGGCGTCGAAGCGGCGGTTGAACCCGATCTGGACGGGCACCTCGCCGTCCCGCACCGCCTCGAGCACCTCGACGCCCTCCGCCATGGTGCGCGCCACCGGCTTCTCGCAGAAGACCGGGACGCCCGCCTCGACGGCGGCGAGGATCAGGGCGGGGTGGGCGTCGGTCGCGGCGGCCACGACGACGCCGTCGACGCCCGAGGCGAGCGCCGCCTCGGGCGAGTCGGCCACCTCGGCCCCGAACCGCTCGGCGGCCGCCTTGGCGGCGTCCGCGAACGGGTCGGCGACGACGAGAGAGGTGACCGCGTCGAGTCCGGACAGGGTCTCGGCGTGGAAGGCGCCGATGCGGCCGAGGCCGAGGATTGCGATACGCATGGGCGTTGCTGCTCCTGAGTGCGGTGCGGTTCGGTGTGATGCGGTGCGGTTCGGTGGGATGCGACGGGTGGTACGGGCGTCGGGGCGGGGGAGGGGCTAGTCGAGGCCGCCGAGGACGTTCTGGTCCCAGTCGATCACCGAGCCGGTGACCACCCCGGACCGCTCGGACAGCAGCAGGACCACGAAGTCGGCGATCTCGTCCGGTTGGCCGAGCCGGCCCATCGGCAGCCGCGCGGCGGCCTGTTCGCGCCAGTCGTCCCCGGCGCCGTGGAAGGCGCGCTGGGTGGCGTCCTCGCCCTCGGTGGCGGTCCAGCCGATGTTCAGGCCGTTGATCCGGACGCGGTCGAAGCGGTGCGCGTGCGCGGCGTTGCGGGTCAGGCCCGCGAGCCCGGCCTTGGCGGCGACGTACGGCGCGAGGAAGGGCTGCCCGCCGTGCGCGGAGGAGGTGATGATGTTGACGATCGTGCCGGGCGCCTTCCGGGCCAGCATGTCCGCCACCGCCGCCTGCATCGCGAAGAACGGCCCCTTGAGGTTGACCGCGACATGCGCGTCGAACAGCTCGGGCGTCGTGTCCAGCAGGGTGCCGCGCGAGGTGAGGCCCGCCGAGTTCACCAGGCAGTCGATCCGGCCGTACGCCGAGACCGCCTCGGCCACCGCGCCCTTGGCCTGTCCGGCGTCGGCGAGGTCGGCGCGTACGAACATCGCCCTGCCCCCGGCGGCAGTCAGCTCGGCCACCAGCTCCTCGCCGGGCTCGGGCCGCCGTCCCGTCACGGCGACCACGGCGCCCTCACGGACGGCGGCCCGCGCGACCGCGGCCCCGACGCCCTGCGTACCGCCGTTGACGAGGACCACCTTGTCCTCGAGAAGTCCCCTGGGTCCCATGGAGTCCCCTGTCCCGTCGTGCCTGTCGTGCCTGTCGTGCTTGTCGTGTCCCCTGCCCGGCACCGGGTCCTCAGCGGCTCTCGCGCCGTGCGCCGCCCGCGCGCAGTTCCGCGCGGAGCCGGTCCGGCGCCCACTCCTCGCGCAGCGCCCGGCGCACGAGGTCCGCCTGCGAGGGCGGGGCCATGCCGTCGACGGGCGGGTCCCGGTCGAGGTTGGTGGGGAACGGGTAGCCCTCCGCGCTCGCGGCGACGACGTTCTCGAGCCAGGTGCCGTCGGCCCCCTCGGCCCGCCGCCGGAGCAGTACCGGGTAGACGGCGTTCACCACGGCCTCGCGGTCCACGGTCTCCATCGCGCGCCCGAAGGCGGAGGAGATCTGGAGCAGATTGGCCATGCGCCGCACGTCCGCCGACCGGTTCGTGCCGGCCGCGTGGAACACCGCCGGGTTGAAGAAGGCGGCGTCGCCCTTGGCCAGCGGCAGCTGCACGTGGTGCGCGTCGAAGTAGGCCTGGAACGCGGGCAGCCGCCAGGCCAGGTAGCCCGGCTCGTACGTCTGTGAGTAGGGCAGGTACATGGTCGGCCCGGACTCCACCGGCATGTCGCAGTGCGCGACCGCACCCTGGAGCGTGAGCACCGGGGAGAGGCGGTGGACGTGCGCCGGATAGGCGGCGGCGGCCTCGCCGCTGAGGAAGCCGAGGTGGTAGTCGCGGTGCGCGGTCTGGGCGGCGCCGCCGGGGTTGACCACGTTGACCTGGGAGGTGACCTGGTAGCCGGGACCGAGCCAGGCCTCGCCGGCCAGCGCGAGCACGTCGTTGGCGTAGTACGCGGCGAAGGCGTCCGGATCGTGCAGGGCGGCCTTCTCCAGGGCGTTCCACACCCGGTCGTTGGCGCCCGGCGGGGCGAAGTGGTCGCCGGCGCCCGCGCCCGAGGCGCGCTGCGCGGCGATCAGCGCCTCGAAGACGGCGGTGGCCCGGTCGACCACCTCCGGGTCGGGGAAGGCAGCCCGGAACACCACGATGCCGGGGCCCGCGGTGAGGGCGTGGACCAGTTCCTCGCGCACGCCGTCGCGGTCGGCGGCCGTGAGGCGTCCGGCGTCGTAGACCAGGACGTTCCGCTCGACCGCCGAGGCGTGAGGGTAGTCGGCCGGGTCCGTGGTCCGCTCGACGAGGGCGCGGAAGTCGTCGAGGTCGCAGTCCCGCTCGGACAGCCGGACGCGGGGAGGCGCTGGGGTGAAGGCGGGGGTGGAGGACATCCTCGTCCTTTCGGTCGCGTAGGGCCCTCGCTCGAGGCCCTGTTCGTCGCGCGAGGCGACGCGGCTCTGTCATTCTTGTCCTGACAAACACCTCGAACAACCAGCAGCCGCCCATCAAAAACCCCTCAAGGAGCCCGCATGGGGCACCCCTTCCCGATCCGTGAGATCGCCCGTCAGGCCGGGCTGAGCGAGGCCACCGTCGACCGTGTGCTCAACGGCCGCGGCGGGGTGCGGGAGAGCACCGCGCGGGAGGTGCACCGGGCCATCGCCGACCTGGACCGGCAGCGCACCCAGGTGCGGCTGGTCGGGCGCACCTTCATGCTCGACATCGTGGTGCGGGCGCCCGAGCGGTTCACCACCGCGGTGCGGGCCGCCCTGGAGGCCGAACTGCCTTCCCTGCACCCGGCGGTGGTGCGTTCCCGCTTCCACTTCCGCGAGACCGGCCCGGTCCGCGAGCAGGTGGCGACGCTCGACCGGATCGCGCGGCGCGGCTCCCAGGGCGTCGTCCTCAAGGCGCCGGACGTCCCCGAGGTCACCGCGGCCGTCGGCCGGCTGGTGGCGGCCGGCATCCCGGTGGTCACCCTGGTGACCGACCTGCCCGCGAGCCCCCGCCTCGCCTACGTCGGCAGCGACAACCGGGCCGCGGGGGCGACGGCCGCGTATCTGATGGGCCAGTGGCTGGGCGACCGGCCCGGCAATGTGCTCACCAGCCTCAGCAGTGGCTTCTTCCGCAACGAGGAGGAGCGCGAGATGGGCTTCCGCAGCGCCATGCGGGCCGGCCACCCGCAGCGCGCGCTGGTGGAGATCGCCGAGGGGCAGGGCCTGGACGCCACCCAGTACGACCTCGTCCGGGCCGCCCTGGAACGCGATCCGGAGATCCGCGCGGTCTACTCGATCGGCGGCGGCAACATCGCCACCCTGAAAGCCTTCGCGGAACTCGGCCGCGAGTGCGCGGTGTTCATCGCCCACGACCTCGACCAGGACAACACCCGGCTGCTGCGCGAGCACCGCCTGTCCGCCGTGCTCCACCACGACCTGCGCCAGGACATGCGGGAGGCCTGTCACCTGGTGATGCGCGCCCACGGCGCCCTGCCGCCCGCCGGGCCGACGCTGCCGTCCGCGATCCAGGTCGTGACCCCGTACAACATGCCTCCGCAGAGCCCGGATCTCAGGGGCTGATGCCCTACGCATGCCCTCGCAGGCCCCGGACCTCGGAGGCTGATGCCCTACGCATGCCCTCGCAGGCCCGGACCTCGGAGGCTGATGCCCGACGCATGCCTTCACAGGCCGCGGACCTCGGAGGCTGATGCCGCCCCGGCGCATGGCCCGACCTCAGAGGTTGACGGCGTACACCTTGCGCAGTGTCTCGTGGACCGTCCACGTGGTGCGGTCGCCCTCGCGCAGCACGGCCATGTCGCCCGGACCGACGCGCAGGGTGGGCCCGCCCTCGATCTCGACCGTGGCCGAGCCGCTGACGACGACGAACACCTCGTCGGCCTCGGTGTCGGTGACGACCCCGGGCGTGATCTGCCAGATCCCGCGCGCCTGCCGCCCGTCCGCCGACTCCCACACCACCTTGCCGGTCACCTCCGGAGTCCCGGAGACGATCTGCCGCGGGTCCAGCGGCTCGGGCACGAGTTCGGCGTCGGGCACGTGCAGGGCGAAGCTCTCGTTCATGCGGGGACCCTAGCCGGGCCGGGGCGGGTGCCGAGGTGGACAGAGTGTGGGGGATGGGCGGGGGCGCACGGACACTTCGTCGGGTCCGGGGCAGGGGGCGCCCGAGTGGCGGGTGCGAGGGGCCCGGGTGATCGTTGAGGGACCCGGCCCACGCACGTCCGTGAAGAGAGCGGCCATGGCGGACACCCCTGCGGGCGCCCCGCGAGGGCCCGCGCACGACACCCGGTCGATGGTGCTCTTCGGCGGTGCCTACGGGGCCGTGGTCGCCAGCGCCATGGTCGCCGCGCTCACCGAGTACGGGCACACCTCCCGCGCCAGCCGCCGCTACGACGCCGCCTGGTTGCTGGTGACCGCCTTCGCCTCCGCCCTCGCGCACGGCTACGCGCACTACATCGCCGAACGCGGCCCCCGCCGGCGCGGGCAGGCGCTGCGCGCCCTGGCCGCCGAGTGGCCGCTGGTCGCGGCCATGCTGCCGAGCGTCCTCATCCTCGCGGGCGGCGGCTGGGGCTGGTGGCCCGCGGACAGCGTCGAACTCCCGGCCTTCGTCTTCAACATCGCGCTCCTGTTCGCCCTCGGCCTCTACACGGCGCGGGCCGCGGGCCGCCGATGGGCCGCGGCCCTGGCGACCGGCGTGGGGGACGCGCTCCTCGGGGTGCTCGTCGTCGTGGCCAACGCGGTCATCAAGTAGCTCGGGCCCCGATCGCCGGAACCGGACGGCAATACAACAGACAAGATTTGTTGACGATCTTGTTCGGCTGGACGTGGCCGCGCTCGCGAGGCACCGCCGGATCAGGGGTTCCCGTCCGGCCCGTCGCCCAGCCCCGTGCACGCCACCTCCCCGTTCACCTCGGCGCAGGCCTCCACGCCCCGGGGAGAGCGGACGGCGAGCATGGGGCTGGTGTCGTCCCGTGTGTCGTCGGCGGAGTAGGTGGCCGACAGGGTGTCCTGGTCCGTGCGCACCGAGACCTCCCGGGCCACCGCGCCCCGCACCCGCACCTGCGACCAGGCGGTGCCGCACGACGGCGACCAGCGCAGCCGCACGGTGTACGAGGCTTCGCTCACCGCGCTCTTGGTCTGGGCGTCCCCCGCACAGACGGAGGCGCCCGGCAGCCCGCCCTGGCAGGACCCGGGGCGACAGCGCCGAGCGGCCGCGGCGGGCGTGACGGGCGTGGCCGGTGCGGCGGCTTTGGTGCCGGGCGAGGGGGATGCGGTGGTCACGACGGCCTTGTCGCCGGGGGCGGCGCCGCGGAAGGACCCGGTCGGGACGGTGGCGGCCACGGCCACCGCCGCGATCGTGGTGAGCAGGGTGAGCGCCGGCAGCAGCGGCAGCCGTCCGCCGCCCTTCACGGGCGGCCCGGCGGGCGCGAGCGGCGGCTCGGCCGCCGTGTCCCACAGCGCCAGCGCCGGGGCCGGATCGGCGCCGGCCAGCCGCGCCAGCGCCTCCACGGCCGAGCGGGGCGGGTGCTTGGCGCCGGTCAGATAGCGGTGCCAGGCGGACTTGCTGTAAGGGGTGCGCGCGGCGAGGGCGGCCAGGCTGAGTCCGGTACGGTCCCGCAGCTCACCCAGCGCCGCGACCAGCGGCCGGGACGACGCCGGGGGCGGGGAGGAGGCCGAGGGCGACGGCGGGGGCCCGGCAACCGGTCCGGTCGTCGTCCCGGGCTCCGATTCCGCTCCTGCTCCTGCCGCTGCTCCTGCTCCTGGTTCGGCTCCCTGGGGCTGCCGCATGCTGCCGCTCCCGACTCCATTCCCGCTTTGGGCGTTTCGCCCCGGTTGCCGCAATGGCTTCCCTCGGCCGGCGGGTCGCCACACATCCGCTCCGGCAAAAACCGACGGCCCGTCAGGGAACGCGCGGGTTCCCCGACGAGCCGGCCGGGCCGTCATGTCGTACGGCGGTGAAGGGGACGCGTCAGCACCACGGCACGGTGCGGCGCACCCGCACGTAGCGCGCGGAGACGTAGCCCCGCAGGTGGCCCCGGATGTACGCGAGTCGGTACCACTGTCGGTCGCCGCGCACCCAGGAGCCGTAGGTCCGGCACTGCACTGCGATCAGGCGGCCCGCGTGACGGACGCCGATCACGCGGTGGGCGTAGCCGGGACCGGAGCGGACGTTCAGCGGGAAGCGGTGGGTGGTCACCCGCCCGAGGACGGGGGTCGAACGGCGGTGCGTCATGCGTCGGTTGACGTGAGGGGTGTACCGGACGTGGGCGGGCGCCGGGAGCAGCGCGGGCGGCAATTGGGGCGCGAGCGCCGACGCGGCGGGGCGCGAGGCGGGGACGGCCGGGGCGGCGTCGGCCGCCGGCACGAGCGCGAGCACCGCGACCGTGGCCAGCAGGCCGCTGGTGAGGGTCCGTCGGATCATGGCAACCTCCGGGCTTTCGTTGGCGGCGACCACGTGCCGTGATCACCTGCCGCCCAGCGTTTCCGCGCCGGCCGCCCGGGATGCCGTCCCCGCGTCCCGGGGACGGCGGGGACGTTCCCGGGGACGTCCCCGGGGCAAGGCGGGGGCGTCCCCGGGGGCGTGACCGCGCCCAGCGGGACCCCCTGCGGGCAAAATACTTGAGTAACGCAACGATTTGGTAAACTGGGGTGTATGCTCACGTCCTCCCCGCCCCCCGGACCGGTCTCCCCCGAAGTGGCCGACATCGAGCGCGCCCTGACGCGCATCACCTACCTGAGTACCCGGGCCCGGCAGCACGAGCGGCTGATGGGTCTGGCGGGGGTGCCGCTGGACCGTGCCGCGGTCGCCCTGCTGCGCCAGATCGCCGACTGCGAGCCGCAGCGGCCGGGCGAGCTGGCCCACCGCCTGGGCGTGGAGCCCTCGCACGTCACGCGCACGGTCCAGCAGCTCCAGAAGTCCGGCCACGTCACCCGGGTCCCCGACCCCGACGACCGCCGTGCCCAGCGCATCCAGCTCACCGAGCTGGGCCGGGACGCCATCGCCCGCATCCGCGAGGCCGGCGCCCGCGTGATGCAGCTCGCCCTGGCGGACTGGTCCCCCGAGGAGCTGCGCCGGCTCGCGACCCTCTTCCACCGCATGGTCGACGACTTCCTCGCCTACGCCAAGGACGTCGACGGCGAGCACGAGCAGACGGAGGCCGCCCCGCGCGCACGCTGAGTCACCGTGCCCACGCGAAGCCACCCGGCCGCGTGCGGTAGGGTTTACCTGCGCGTTCACGCGGACCACCACCGCGCGG
>NZ_BMVJ01000004.1:381517-391157 GCF_014650655.1 Streptomyces anandii JCM 4720 | reverse complement strand
CCGGGACGTGGCGCAGCTTGGTAGCGCACTTGACTGGGGGTCAAGGGGTCGCAGGTTCAAATCCTGTCGTCCCGACGTGAGCGAAGGGCCTTCGCGGACGTAAGTCCGTGGAGGCCCTACGCGCAGCCCGCGCCCGCGTTCCGCGGCCGGATCGCCAGACCTTCATGGACCCGCGAGCACAGCGGTGGCAGCAGCGACAGGGCGCACACCCCCGGCGGCCACCCGCAGGAGAACCGCGCACACCGAGCGGCCCGGCCGGCGGACCGCCCGCGCTGCCGACGGCGAGCGCGATCCCGATGACGCCCGACCCGAGGCGCGGTGTGCCGGCGGCGCAACCGCGCGGTCACCCGGTCGTGCGCGGATCCCGGAGGTGTTCGGCCGGCCGCTGAGCACCACCGGCCTCGCCCTCCGGCTCGGCCCGAGCCCCGGAGCGGTCAGCCGGCACCTCGGCGTCCTGCGCCGGGCCGGCCTGCTCGACCGGGCCCGGCACGGTCACGCCGTCCTGTACTCGCGCACCCGCCTGGCCGACCGTCTGCTGCGCCGACCGCGGGCCGGCCGGCCGCCTGCCGCGCCGAGGCGGAGGACTCCCGCCGGTCCGCGGGCGCTCCGCGGCGCGTCGTGGCCGGGCGCGTCTCCCTCCCCCGAAGGAGGCGCGCCCGGCCGTCCCCCGGCGCCGGACCTTGGTGTCGTGTGCGGTGGTGTCCGGGCTCACCAGCACATGACGGCGGTCTCACCCGAACCCCAGGCGGAGTACAGGCGTACCCGGACGAAGTAGCGGCGGCCCTTGACGAGGCGGACCGTGAGCGTGGCGTTGTGCGGAGCGCCCCCGTCGTCGCGCCCGGACAGGAACCGCGGCTCGCCCTCGCGCTCCTCGAAGACCACCACGACCGCGTCGCACTCCCCGAAGGTGCGCACGGTGTACGTACGGGTCTCCGGCGGCTCCACCGTGAAGTCCGCCTGCTCGCCCGGCCCGAGCCGCAGCGGCGCCGAGCGGAACGGCACCAGCGCGGGCGGCGCGGTCGGATCCGCCGGCGGATACCAGCGCAGTACGAACTCCTTGTCGGCCGGGGAGAGCGTGCCGGGCGGCTCCATGCCCCGCCGGTACTGCTCGGGCTCCAGGATCAGCCCCGGCGCGAACGGCGCCTCCATGATGGACAGCGGGTCCCACACCGAGCCGTTGACCTCGCTCGCGTCCAGCTTGCGCAGGACGTTGACGTACGTCGTGTCCCGGCTGAAGTGGTTCGGCGGGCCGGCGAGGTCCGCGTACACCGCCTCGTCGTCGAAGTGCAGCCCCGCCAGCGGGCTCTGGTGCTCGTGCGCCATGCCGAGCGCGTGCCCGATCTCGTGCAGGGCGATGGCACGCGCGCCCGGCGCGGTCAGGTCCCAGCCGAGGTTCATGGTGCGCTCGTTCAGGCCCGCGCACAGCGCGTCGCGCCCGATCGCCGACCAGGAGCCGTCACCGGCCTGGAACCCGATCCGCAGCTCCGCCTCCGAGCGGTCCCCGACCTCGGCGAAGGTGAGGCCCAGCCCCAGGTCCTGCCACTCCCGGAAGCAGTCGCGCACCACCTCCCGCTGTTCCGGCGCACCGGCCCACGGCATCCGGCGGGTCTGCCCGGTCGCCGGGACGGTGATGACCGAGCCGTCGGCCGCGTCGTCGAAGAAGTAGTAGTGCAGGACCGTCCCGTTGACCCACATCCGCCGCCCGCCGAGGAGCGCGGCGAGCCGCTCGGCGGCGAGCCCCGGCGCGTACGTCGGGGCCGGCTGCCGGGGCAGCGAGCAGTAGCGGGCGGTCATGGGAGCAGCCTGCCCCGGCGCGTGCCCGGGCGACTTGAGTCGGGGGCTACTCAAGTCGCCCTGTATCAAGGATGAGTATGCGCGCTCCAGTTGTCGTGACGACTTTCGAACGCGACGCGAACACCCTTGAACTGCCCTGGCCGTTCACCGGTCGGGACGACGAACTCGAGCTGATCAGGGGATCGGTGGCCGGCGGCCGGCCCGGCCTGGTGGTGACCGGACCGGCCGGCTGCGGCAAGACCCGGCTGGCGCTCCAGGCCGTCCGCGGCACCGACTGGGCCCGGGTGACCGGTACGCCCGCGGCCCGCCGGATACCCTTCGCCGCGTTCGCGCACCTGCTCCCCGGGACCGTCTCCCTGCACCGGGCGGTCCGGCTCCTGTCGGGCGTACGGCTGCTCCTGGTCGACGACGCCCACCTCCTCGACGACGCCTCGGCCGCCCTCGTCCACCAGCTCGCCGTGCAGGGCCGTACGCGGCTGCTCGTCGTCGCCTCCGACGACGCCTCCGGCGCCACGGCCGGAGAGCCCGGTGTGCCCGACGCCGTCTCCCGGCTGTGGACCGGTGAACTGCTGCCCCGGCTCGCCCTGGCCCCGCTGCCCCGGGAGGAGACCACCCGGCTGATGGCGGCTGGCGCGGCCGGCGCCCCCGACGCGCTCACCGCGGACCGGCTGCACCGCCTGTGCGGCGGCGACCTGCGCCTGCTGCGCGATCTGCTCGGCGCGCTGCGCGACCAGGGACCGGCCGCCCCGGACGCGGACACCGGCGAGTGGTCCTGGCGGGGGCCGCTTCCCCTCACGGCGACCGTACGGGAGCGGGCCGCGCGCGTCCTCGACACCGCCCGCGGCGAGGAGCGGCAGGTCCTGGAGCACCTCGCCTTCGCCGAACCGCTTCCGCCGCACACGGACGCCTTCGACCTGCGCCTGCTCGAACAGCTCGAGGCCGAGGGCCTGATCACCGTGGACGAGCACGGAGCCGTACGCCTGGCGCATCCCCTGCACGGCGCGGCCCTGCGCGCCGCCGCCGGAAGGCTGCGCGCCCTGCGCCTGGCCCGCACCCCGCAGCAGTGCCAGTCCGCCCTGCGCGCCGAGCAGCGGGCGCTGGCCGCGAGCGTCGCGCGGGCCGACGTACGGTCCGTGTCCGCGCCGGTGGGGGACTGGCTCGTGGACCACGGCGCCCGGATTCCGGCCGGGTACGCGGCCGTCCGAGCCGGTCTCGCACGGCTGCGGGGCGAGCTGCGGGACGCGGCGGCATGGGCCCGGCACGGGCTGCGGTGGACCCCGGACGACCACGACTGCCGGGCCGAACTCGCCCTGGCGGCCGCTCAGTCGGGCGAGACCGGGCCCGCGGCGGGGGAGGACGTCGGCCGCGCGGCCACTTGGCAGGCGGTCGCGCGCGGCGACCTCGAGGGTGCCCTGCGGCACATCGACGAGGACGACCCGTTCTCCCTGTACGACGCCGTACGCCTCGACGCCGTACACCTCGATGCCGTACGCCCCGACGAGGCACCCCTGAAGGTCGCCGACCGGCTGCGCGACCTCGGGCACGGCCTGTTCGCCCGGCACGCCGACGCCCTGGCCCGCGGCGACGGGCCCGCCCTCGGCCGCGCCGCCGAAGCCCTGGCCGAACGCGGCTTCCTGCTGTTCGCGGCGGAGGCGCACGCGCAGGCCGTCCGCGCCCACCGCGACCCGCGCGCCGCCCGCACCTCCCGCACCCGCGCGCTCGCGCTGGCCCGCCGCTGCCAGGACGCCCGCACACCCGCGCTGGCCGGTCTGGTGCTGGGCGAACTGACCGCGAGGCAACGGCAGATCGTCACCCTCGCCGCCGCGGGACTGAGCAACCGTCAGATCGCTGAGCGCCTCACCCTGTCCGTGCGGACCGTCGGCAACCACCTGCACAGCGCCTACACCCGCCTGGGCGCGGGCGACCGGGGCGCCCTGCCGTGCCTGGTGGAGCAGCCCGCCTGAGCCGGCGACCGGCACGATGCGGCGGCCCGGTCGCCCAGGGCGGAGGCCTCAGGCCGCGCCGAACGCCGAGAACGCCCACCCGGTGGCCTGGTGCGTGGCGTCCCCCGGCAGGGCGGTACGGGCGTCGCGCAGCGCCTCGGCCAGCGACAGCCCGGCGCCCAGCCCCTTGTGCAGGGCGAGCATCAACGGCACCACCGCCTCGTCGTTGACGGGCGCGCTGCACGCCACCACCCCGGCCGTGCCCAGCGGCAGCAGCGCGGTGACCAGGCCGAGCAGCTCGTCCGCGCCGACCGACGCGAACCGCGCCGTGTCGCAGCAGGACAGGATGATTCGGTACGGGCTGCGGTCCAGGCGCTCGAAGTCGTGCACGACGATCGGCCCGTCCGCCATGGTCAGCGACGAGAACAGGGGGCTGTCCGCGCGGAAGGCGCCGTGCGCGGCGATGTGCGCGAGCGCGGCCCCGTCCAGCTCCCGCAGCACCCGCGACACGCGCGCGTCGGGCCCCTCCAGGACCGTCGGCGCCTCGTAGCGGTCCGCGAGCTGCGGCACCTCCGCGCCGCCGGTGGCCAGCCCCGGCCCGCGCACCAGCACCTGCCGCCCGCCCGGCGGCGGCTCGGTCTCCCGCGCGCGCAGCCAGCTGCCCGCCGACGGCGACACGCTCAGCACCCGCTCCCGCAGCGACGGCAGCAGCGCCCACGGCACCCGGTGCAGCGAGCCCGGCGGCACCACCACGACCGGCCCGGAGCCCAGATGCCGGGCGGCCGGCCCGAGCAGCAGCTCCTCCAGCCGACGGCCCGCCGCCTCCACCAGCGGCAGCCGGGCCGCAGCGCCCGGATGCGCCAGCCGCCGCAGCCCCGCCTGCACGTGCTCGGCCTCCGCCACCGCGTCGGCGAGCCGGCCGGCCTCGAAACGCCGTACCCGGCCCTGACCGCACAGCAGCACGTGCACCCGCCCGTCCAGCACGGCCAGTTCGACCAGCCGCGCCTCACCGAGCCGCGCGAGCAGCCGGGCCGGTTCGAACCGGTCGCCGCCGCCGGGGGACTGCCCGCGCAGCCGCAGGGTGCGGGCGCGGATCTCCCGCTCCAGACGCCGCTGTTCGCGCTCCAGGGCCGGCACCGGGTGCCCCTCCTGCCGGGCCTCCTCGGCACGGGCCGCGATCTCACGGAACGCGGTCAGGCCACTGAGCAGCGCCGGATCGTCGGGCGGCCGGGTCGGCGGCGCCGACAGCACGGTGGCCCGCCAGCGCTCGCTCCACACCAGCAGCCGGCGCGGCTCACCGGAGGCCAGCCCGGCCTCCTGCGCCAGCGCGGCCAGTTCGGCGCCCTGCGCGGTGGCCCGCGCCCGCAGCTCCGAGGCGCCCAGCGTCGTGCGGTGGTCGTCCAGCACGTCCAGTCCGCGCCGGCACGCCTCGAGCACGCCCCGCCCCGAACCGGCCGCCCGCGCCCGCAGGGCCTGCGCCGCCCAGCCGGTCATCCGGGCCAGCGGCGGACCGCTGTGCCGGCTGCGCGCGGCCACCGCCAGATGCCGTTCGGCGTCCGCCGTCCAGCCCAGGGCGAGCGCGATCCGGCCCGCCAGCAAGGACGCCTCCGGCGCGGCCGGCGAGCCGAAGGCGGCCAGCCGCCCGGCCACCGCCGCCGCGTCCGCGACCAGCCGCCCCGAGCGGCGCCCGGCGGCGACCCGCGCCTCGATCAGCACCAGCCGGGCGTGCGTCTCCCACCAGGTGCGCCGCTGCCCCGCGAACAGCCGCACCGCCACGTCCGCGCGCGCGATCGCCGTGTGCGCCTCACCCGCCAGCCGCGCCGCGCGGGCCGCGACCAGCAGCAGCTCGGCCTTGCGGGTGGACTGGCCGCCCAGACCGTCGAGTTCGGCTATGGCCGCGTCCGCCTCCGCCAGCGCCTCGGGGGCCAGCCCGGCCGCCATCAGCACCTCGCAGCGCCGGATGTTCAGCATGAACGTCGGCGTGTCCAGTTTCGCGTACCGCTCCTCCGCCTCGGCGAGCAGCCGCAGCGCCGCCGGGATGTCGCCCCGGCGGAACGCGGCCAGGCCCCGGCTCTCCACCGCGTCCGCCTTGTCGTGCTCCTGGCCCGTGGTGTCCCACAGCGCCTCGGCCGCGGTGAAGTCCGCGTCCGCCCGCTCCACCGCGCCCAGCGCCAGGTGCACGGTGGCCCGCAAGGTCAGCGCCCGCGCCGTCCAGATCACGTCCTCGGCCTGCCGCAGCACCAGAATGGCCCGGCGCACGTCCTCCAGCGCCTCGCGGTGCCGACCCAGCACCCACCACACGTACGCCCGCCGGTACAGCACGCGCGCCCGTGTGTGCCCGCTCCCGCGCGCGATCCCGCGCTCGAACGCCGCGAGTCCCTGCCGAGTGCGCCCCGCGTGCACCAACGCGACCCCGAGCGTTGCCAGTACGTCGGCCTCCCGCTCCGCGGAGTCCGCCCGCGCCGCCAGATCCCGCGCCCTGCGCAGATGCCGAAGAGCCAGCCGCAGATCACCGAAGTCCCGCTGCCAGATGCCGATCACCTGGTGCGCCACCGAGGCGTGGAGCGGCGGCGCACCGGCCTCCAGCAGCCCGCGGGCCCGGGTCACGGCCTCGCCCGGGGCGGCGAACACCATCGGCAGCAGTTCGAGCACCGAGTCGTCTCCCGCTGTCACTTGTCGGATGGTAGTGGCCCACCGGTGACCGAGGAACCGCGAGGAAGTCGTTCGCCGCCGTATCGAACAAGCCGTTCGGCGCTGTATCAAGTGACGGCCCCACGGCTCTGACTGACGACCATCGCCCCAACGGGAGGACACCCATGGCCCCACAGCGATTCCACGAGCAGTTCGACCAGATCCAGCGCTCGATGCCCGACGTCCCCCTGGCGATGGGCCCGGACGACTCCGCCGAGTTCTTCTACGAGAAGGGAGTCGTCCTCGCCCGCGACGGCGAGGAGGCCCGGCTGGTCGAGGACACCGTGCGCACCCACTTCACCCGGGCCACCGGTCTGACCGCCGACCGGGTGCGCCGGGCGAGCCCGGAGACCAACCGCACGGGCATCACCCGCATCCAGGTCGGCGACCCCGGCCACGGCGACCGCGGCGGCGACCGCGCCGTCGCACACGCCCTGCGCGCGCTGCGCGAGCACGAGGGCCGGGCCGGCCGGCGCCTGGTCAGCCGCAATCACGTGGTGTCCATCGCGGTCAACGCCTGCCCCGGCGACGAGCCCGTGCCCGCCCCGCTCACCCAGGGCACCAACCCCGCGCCCGCCGGCACCGCCTACGATGCCGGCACCGCCGTGGGCGTCCTCGTCATCGACACCGGCCTCATGCACGACTACCGCCTGGAGCCGCTGCTCGCCCACACCGAGGGCGACGCCCAGGTCCAGGAGACCGACGACCAGGGCGTCCTGCGCCAGTACGTCGGCCACGGCACGTTCATCGCCGGCCTCGTCGCCGCCGTCGCCCCCAACACCGACATCACCGTCAGGGGCACCCTCAACGACGCCGGCGCCATCCTCGAATCCGACTTCGGGCACAAGCTCTTCGACGCCGTCGACGAGCACGGCTGGCCCGACATCATCAGCCTGTCCGCCGGCACCTCCAACGGCCGCACCGACGGCCTGCTCGGCGTCGACGCCTTCATGCGGGAACTGCGCGAACAGGGCACCCTGCTGGTCGCCGCCGCCGGCAACAACGCGAGTGCCACCCCGTTCTGGCCCGCCGCCTACGCAGACCTGCCCGAGTACGCGGGCTCCGTGCTGTCCGTCGGCGCGCTGCGCGGCGACGGCGAGTTCGGCGCCTGCTTCAGCAACCACGGCGCCTGGGTCAAGGCGTACGCCCCCGGCGAGCGCCTCACCGGCGCACTCACCGGCTTCACCGCCCCCGTGCCCTACGTCTACCAGCACTCCACCTACGACGCCTGCCGGTTCGGCTTCACCTACGCCTGCACCTGCCAGTACCCGCGCCACACCGGCCTGTTGAGCGAGGGCCAGGAGAGCACCGGCGCCAAGGCGGACCAGGTGATGTTCGAGGGGTACGCCCACTGGAGCGGGACCTCGTTCGCCACCCCCGTGGCCGCCGGCATGGTCGCCGCCCACATGACCGCGCACAAGGAGCGCGACCCACGCGCCGCCCGCCGCCAACTCCTGGAGTCCAACACGGAGTACGCCGAAGTGCGCGGGGCGCACGTGCCGGCGCTGCGCCCGCCCACCTGGAGCCCCGTCCCGGTCCTGCGGCTCGCTCCGCCGGCATGAGGGCCGGAGCCATCCCCTCCACGGCGTACCATGACATGCCGTACACGAGGGGTGAGGTCGTGGATCGTGCAGATGTCGGCGCGCTCGTCCAGTCCGCCGTCGACGGCGACGCGGCGGCATGGAAGTCGCTGGTGGAGGGACTCAGTCCGCTGGTGTGGTCCGTCGTGCGCGCGCACCGGCTCTCCGACGCCGACGGACACGAGGTGTACCAGACCGTCTGGTTCCGCTTCGCCCAGCACCTCGGCCGGATCAGGGAACCGGAGAAGGCGGGCTCCTGGCTCGCCAGCACCGCGCGCAACGAATGCCTGAAGACGCTGCGGAGCCTGAGCAGGCTCACGGTGACGGACGACCCGCAACTCCTGGACCGGGTGAGCGAGGACGGTTCGCCGGAGCAGTCGCTGCTCGACTCCGAGGAGGCCGCCGCGCAGAGCGAGCGGATCCGGCGGCTGTGGCAGGAGTTCGAGGAACTGGGCGAGCGCTGCCGTCAGTTGCTGCGCGTGCTCATGTCCTCGCCGCCGCCCAGCTACCAGGAGGTGTCCGCCGCGCTGGGGGTCGCCGTGGGCAGCATCGGACCACTGCGCCAGCGCTGCCTGCGGCGCCTGCGCGCCCGACTCGACGCACGGGGGACCACGTGAACGACCACATCACCCACGACGACCCGGGCAGCGCCGACGACGCGCTGCTGGAGGAGGAACTGCGGCAGGCGGCCGCCATCCTCGACGCCGTGCCCGCCGGCCTGCTCCAGCTCGCCGTCGAGGCCTACGCGCTGCACGACCTGGACGCCCGCATCGCCGAGCTGACCTTCGACTCGCTGGTCGACGCCATCCCGGTCAGGGGCGCCGCGGACGTGCCGCGGATGCTGACCTTCCAGGCGGGCGGGCTGACCGTCGACGTGGAGGTCACCCGGGACGGCCTGATGGGACAGGTGCTGCCCCCGCAGCCGGCCGGCATCGAGGTGCTGAACGGACCGCGGCGGACCGCCGTGCTCACCGCCGACGACCTCGGCCGCTTCACCGGCCAGGCCCCGCCCGCCGGCCCGTTCGCGCTGCGGCTGCGCACGGGCGGCGAGACGGTCGTCACCGAATGGCTGCGTGCCTGACCGCACCGGCCGGGGCGGACGGGCCGCGCACGCTCACCAGGTGACGGGCAGGGTCTGCGGACCGCGGATCATCGTCCGGCGCCGCCAGACGACCTGATCCGCGGGAACCGCGAGCCGCAGCCCCGGCAGCCGGTCGAGCAGCGTGCCGACCAGCAGCTCGGTCTGCAGCCGGGCGAGGACCGCACCCGTGCAGTAGTGCGGCCCGTTGCCGAAGGACAGGTGCGGGTTGGGATCGCGATCGGGCTCTATGCGGTCCGGCTCCGGGAAGACGCCGGGGTCGCGATTGGCGGCCAGGTAGGAGACGTACACCGGATCACCGGCGGCGATGCGCACCCCGTGCAGCTCGACGTCCTCCAGGGCGATCCGAGCCAGGCCGACGGTGCTGCGGTGCGGGACGTAGCGCAGCAGCTCGTCCAGCACCGGGCCGCGCTCCGCCGGCCGCTCCCGCATCCGCGCCATCAGCTCCGGCCGGGTCAGCAGCAGGTACAGCATCTGCCCGCAGTTGTGGGTGACGGCCTCCCCGCCGATCTGCAGCGGCCCGGCCAGCCCCA
>NZ_BMVJ01000004.1:373339-381489 GCF_014650655.1 Streptomyces anandii JCM 4720 | reverse complement strand
CCGCCTCCTCCTCGCTGATCTCGCCCCGGCCGACGGCGGCGCCCAGCAGCGACAGCACGTCCTCGCCGCCGCCGTCCCGGCGGGCACGGATGGTCGCGGCGATCCAGCCGTACATGCCCTCCTTGGCCCGGTCGGCCGCCTCCGCCCCACCGCACATGGAGATGATCTGCCGGGTCCAGGTGTGCACCTGCTCGCGCTCCGCGGCCGGCACCCCCATCACCTCGCTGACCACCGCGATCGGGAACGGCTCCAGCACCCGCTCCACCAGGTCCGCGGGCGGCCCCTGCCGCAGCAGCCCGTCGATCAGCTCGTCGAGCATCTCCTGCGCGCGCGGCCGCAGCCGCTTCATCGCACCCACGGTGAACGCGCCCGAGACCGGCTTGCGCAGCCGGTTGTGATCGGGCTGGTCCGCCCAGGCCAGCGAACCCGGGCGCGGCTTGAAGTGCGGTGCCAGGCGGGTCACCTGACGGTGCATCACCTCGGTGCGACTGAACCGCGGGTCGTTGGTGATCAGCTTCACGTCGTCGTAACGGGTCGCCAGCCACGCCCACCCCTCGCCGTACGGCAGCCGGATACGCGTCAGCGGACCCTCGCGCATGAGATCGGCGAGCACCGGGTCGAACGCGGTGCCGTCCAGGTCGAGCGCGGGCCACTCCCGGACCGGGGGCGGCGCCGTCTCCTCGCCCGAGGGCTGCGCCGCGCCGGGAGGCGCCGGGGACGTGAGCCGGTCGGGTGGGGCTGTGGTGATCTCCTGCGTCATGCGTCCACCCTCACCGTGGCCCGGCCGCTTGTCGCGCCGGAGTGCTCCAGGTGGCGGAGGGTCACTCGTGAGGGTCACGGCGACCGTCGGGGCCGCCCGGAGCGTGAGCCCCGTGAAGCTCGTGGAGGCCGTCGACCAGGCGGGCCAGCGCCGACGCGAGCCGGGTGAGCCCCGGCCCGGCCGGACCGCCCGGCTCGCTCATGTACGTGTCCCGTCTGATCTCCACCATCAGCGCGGCCACCCGCGCATCGCGCCCGTAGTACTCCAGCGGTACGTAGGCCCCGCTGAACGGGCTGTCGAGCCCCGTCTCCCCGAACCCGGCGAACGCCTCGCGGGCGAGGCCGGCCAGCGGGGGCGGGGTGTGGAAGGCGTCGGTGCCCAGGCACACCGGCGGACGCGGCCCGGCCCCGTGCAGCTCGTAGGGCAGGGCGGCGGTCGGGTAGGAGTGCACGTCCACGATCACGGCACGACCGGTCGCGGCCAGCCGGCCGGCGACGGCCTCGGTCATGGCGCGCGCGTACGGATGGAAGTACCGCTCGACGAGCGGCGCGGGATCGGTGTCCGCCGCCCGCAGCGCCCCCCGGTGCGTGGTCGCCGTGTAGACGGCGCCCATGCCCACGGCGAGCATCTCCTCCCGCTCGTCCGGGAACCGCTCCGGGTCGACGACCAGCCGCGACAGCCGGTTGACGAACCGCCACGGAGTGAGCGCGGCCGCCCCGGCCGCCGCCTCGGCGAGCTCCGCGGTGTGCGCGTCGGTGATGTGGTCCAGCTCCCGCTCCAGCGCCGGGTCGTCGAGCATGATCCCGGCCCGTACGTCCGCCGGTATCCGCCGCGCCGAGTGCGGCACGTGCAGAATCACCGGCGAGCCGCCGTCCCCGGGCAGCAGTTCGAAGGACGGCACGTCGCCGGACACGAAGCGGCTCCTGTCTCTCCCGGTCCCGCGGGAAGACCTCGCGGACATCACCCCGCGATCATGCCCCACCCCACGGACAACGCCGTCCCGCCCCGGGGGACGGCTCCGCCCCGGCCGGCGTGGTGCCGGGCGGGGCGGAGGAGGGGGCCATGGGACGGCCCCCGGGTCAGGCGGTGAGCCGGGGCCGGGTCAGCTCAGGGAGGCCAGGGCCTCGTTCCAGGTGGCGGACGGGCGCATGACCTCGGCGGCCTTGGCCGGGTCGGGCTGGTAGTAGCCGCCGATCTCGGCCGGCTTGCCCTGGACGGCGATCAGCTCGTCGACGATCTTCTGCTCGTTCGCGGCGAGGGTCTCGGCGAGCGGCGCGAAGGCCTTGGCGAGGTCGGCGTCCTCGGTCTGCCGGGCCAGCTCCTGCGCCCAGTACAGGGACAGGTAGAAGTGGCTGCCGCGGTTGTCGATGCCGCCGACGCGACGGGTCGGGGACTTGTCCTCGTTCAGGAAGGTCGCCGTGGCCTTGTCGAGGGTGTCGGCGAGCACCCTGGCGCGGGCGTTGCCGGTGGCCTCGGCGTACTGCTCGAGGGAGGGCACCAGGGCGAAGAACTCGCCGAGCGAGTCCCAGCGCAGGTAGTTCTCCTTGATCAGCTGCTGGACGTGCTTGGGCGCGGAGCCGCCGGCGCCCGTCTCGAACAGGCCGCCGCCCGCCATCAGCGGGACAACCGACAGCATCTTGGCGCTGGTGCCCAGCTCCAGGATCGGGAACAGGTCGGTCAGGTAGTCGCGCAGCACGTTGCCGGTGACCGAGATGGTGTTCTCGCCGCGGCGGATGCGCTCGACCGACAGCTTGGTGGCCTCGACCGGGGACAGGACCCGGATGTCCAGGCCCTCGGTGTCGTGCTCCGGCAGGTACTGCTCGACCTTGGCGATCAGGTTGGCGTCGTGCGCGCGGCCGGCGTCCAGCCAGAACACCGCCGGGTCGCCGGTGGCGCGGGCGCGGGTGACGGCGAGCTTGACCCAGTCCCGGATCGGGGCGTCCTTGGTCTGGCAGGCACGGAAGATGTCACCGGCAGAGACGGCCTGCTCGATCACGGCGTTGCCGGTCTGGTCCACCAGGCGCACCGTGCCGGTGACCGGGATCTCGAAGGTCTTGTCGTGGCTGCCGTACTCCTCGGCCTTCTGCGCCATCAGGCCCACGTTGGGGACCGAGCCCATGGTCGAGGGGTCGTAGGCGCCGTTGGCCCGGCAGTCCTCGATGACGGCCTGGTAGACGCCGGCGTACGAGGAGTCCGGCAGGACGGCGAGGGTGTCGTGCTCCTGGCCGTCCGGGCCCCACATGTGGCCCGAGGTGCGGATCATGGCCGGCATGGAGGCGTCGACGATCACGTCGGAGGGGACGTGCAGGTTGGTGATGCCCTTGTCGGAGTCGACCATCGCCAGCGTGGGGCCCTCGGCGAGCTCGGCGTCGAAGGAGGCCTTGATCTCGGCGCCCTCGGGGAGGTTCTCCAGGCCCTTGAAGATGCCGCCCAGACCGTCGTTCGGGGTCAGGCCGGCCGCGGCGAACGTCTCGCCGTACTTCGCGAACGTCTTCGGGAAGAAGGCGCGTACGACGTGACCGAAGATGATCGGGTCGGAGACCTTCATCATCGTGGCCTTCAGGTGCACGGAGAACAGGACGCCCTCCTGCTTGGCGCGGGCGACCTGCGCGGCGAGGAACTCGCGCAGCGCGGCGACACGCATCACCGAGGCGTCGACGACCTCGCCCTTGAGGACGGGCACCGACTCGCGCAGCACGGTGGTGGAGCCGTCGTCGCCCTTGAGCTCGATGCGCAGGGTGCCGTCCTCGGCGATGACGGCGGACTTCTCGGTGGAGCGGAAGTCGTCCGCGCCCATCGTGGCCACGTTGGTCCTGGACTCGGAGGTCCAGGCGCCCATGCGGTGCGGGTGGGTCTTGGCGTAGTTCTTGACGGAGGCCGGGGCGCGGCGGTCGGAGTTGCCCTCACGCAGGACCGGGTTCACGGCGGAACCCTTGATCTTGTCGTAGCGGGCGCGGATCTCGCGCTCCTCGTCGGTCTTCGGGTCGTCCGGGTACTCCGGCAGCGCGTAGCCCTGGCCCTGCAGCTCGGCGATGGCGGCCTTCAGCTGGGGGAGGGACGCCGAGATGTTCGGCAGCTTGATGATGTTCGCGGCCGGCGTCCTGGCCAGCTCGCCCAGCTCCGACAGGGCGTCCGGGATCCGCTGGTCCTCGGTGAGGTACTCCGGGAACACGGCGATGATGCGGCCGGCCAGGGAGATGTCACGGGTCTCCACAGTGACACCCGCCTGCGAGGCGTACGCCTGGACCACCGGCAGGAAGGAATACGTCGCCAGGGCCGGGGCCTCGTCAGTGTGTGTGTAGATGATGGTCGAGTCAGTCACCGGGTGCTCCGCTCCACGTCTGCAACATTGCTCGATATCAAGATATCTCGTGGGCGGGCGGGGTTCGACAGGGGCCCGTGGCTGCCCCGCCCGACGCGGAGGGGGAGGGGTGCCGTCCTCCGGGGCTGCGCCCCGGCCCCCGTGCGGGGCTGCGCCCCAGGCCCCCGCCTCATGTCAGCGTGCTGTCGGTGCTGGAGGGGGCCCTGCCTCTGGGCAGGCCGCTTGCAGGGGTGCGGGCCGGTGCCGGGAATGGTGCTCGGGGGAACAGGGACAGCCGCGCGAGCGCGGATGGCTTCGGGGTGCAGAAGGCGCAGCCCCCGCAGGGGGCCGGGGCGGAGCCCCGGGGACGGTCGTCCTTTGGCCCATCGAGTGGGGTGGGCGGGTGGGCGAGGGCGGGGCGCAGCCCCGGGTGGGGGCCGGGGCGCAGCCCCAGGGTGCCCGCGCGCCGTCGGCTCAGTGGCCCCCGTCCACATGAGCCGCCCGCGGATGCGGAATCACGGCCTGGGCCGGCTGAATCGCGACGCTCCGCGCGGGCGCGGGAATCCGGATCCCCTCCTCCCCGTACCGGCGGTGCAGCCGCTTGATGAACTCGTGCTTGATCCGGTACTGGTCGCTGAATTCGCCAACCCCCAGGATCACCGTGAACCCGATCCGGGAGTCACCGAAGGTGTGGAACCGGATCGCCGGCTCGTGCTCGGGCAACGCCCCGCTGATCTCGGCCATCACCTCGGCCACGACCTCCAGGGTCACCCGCTCCACGTGCTCCAGATCGCTGTCGTAGCCGACTCCCACCTGCACCAGCACCGTCAACCGCTGCTCGGGACGGGTGAAGTTGGTCATGTTCGTCTTGGCGAGCTGCCCGTTGGGGATGACGACGAGGTTGTTGGACAGCTGACGTACCGTCGTCTGCCGCCAGTTGATGTCCTCGACATACCCCTCCTCCCCGCTGCTCAGCCGGATGTAGTCCCCCGGCTGAACGGTCTTGGAGGCGAGGATGTGCACGCCCGCGAACAGGTTGGCGAGCGTGTCCTGCAGCGCCAGCGCCACCGCGAGACCGCCCACGCCCAGTGCGGTGAGCAGCGGCGCTATGGAGATCCCGAGCGTCTGGAGCACCACCAGGAACCCGATCGCGAGGACCAGGATCCGCGTGATGTTGACGAAGATCGTGGCCGATCCGGCGACCCCGGAACGCGACTGCGTCACCGTCCGCACCAGCCCGGCGATCACCCGCGCCGCCGACACCGTCACCACGAAGATGAGCAGCACCGTCAGTATCTGGTTCACATGGTGCTGCACCGTCCGGGTCAGCGGCAGCACCGCCGCCGCCGAGGCCGCACCGCCCGCGATCGCCGCCCACGGCACCACGGTCCGCAGCGCGTCCACGATCACGTCGTCCCCGCTCCACCGCGTGCGCTTGGCGTGCTTGGCCAGCCAGCGCAGCAGCGTACGGGAGACGAACGCGGCCGCCAGCCCCGCGGCCAGCGCGATGCCGGCCAGGACGAGGTCGTCCAGCGTCACGGCGCGGTTCACCGGCTGCCACCCCCCGCTCCCGAAGGACGCGCCGCGGCGCACGGGGCGGCGGCCGCGGACGGCCGGATGTGAAGTTGCGTCACGTAGTAGTCACCTGCTCGGTTCCGGAATGTGCGAGCGCGCCGGCGAGAGCTTCCGGGATTCCCGATTCCCGATTCCTGATTCCCGAGGACGGCTCCGTGCCGGGCGCGGTCGTTCATCCTGCCGTATCCGGCAGGCCACTTCGCACCGAGGGCGAGGTGACAAGGGGCGTATCAGACGATCCCCTCGGCGAGTTCGGCCTGGTCCCGCTCGGTGCCGTAGGCGGCGGACACGGGCGTGCCCCCGTGCGGACGGCGGGCGACGTACCACCACACGCTGGCCAGAATCAGTACCGCGGCCAGCGCCACCGGCGCGTAGTTCAACGTGCCCAGGGTCACCGGCGAGGACTGCGGCAGGCAGAACAGCACGGTGGCGAGCGCCCCCCACGCCACCGCCGTCCAGCCGACCGGCCGCCCGAACCGGCCGAGCCGCCACGGCCCCGGCCGGAACCGGTCGCCGGCCCGCAGCCGCAGCAGTACGGGGATGGCATACGCGGGCGCGAAGCCGACGACCCCCACGGCGGTGACCGCCCCGTAGGCGGTCGCCGAGTACAGCGACGGCAGGGCGAGCACGCAGGCCAGCGACACCGACAGCCACACCGCGGCCACCGGGGTGCGGGTACGGCCGCCGACCCGGCGCCACAGGGACGAGCCGGGCAGCGCGCGCTCCCGGCTGAACGCGAACACCATGCGGCCGGCCACGGCCACCACCGCGGCGCCGCAGAGCAGTTGGGCGACGACGGCGACGAGCAGCACCGCGCTCGCGCCGTCCCTGCCGAGGCCGTCCAGCAGGATCTGCGCGGGCGGCACCCCCGTGGGGCTCGCGAGGGTGGTGTCGTAGTCCCGGATCGCGAACGTCAGCCCGGCCAGCAGGACGAGGCCCGCGAGCCACGACACCGCGATGGAGCGCACGATGCCGCGGGCCACCGCCACGGAGGCGCCGGCCGTCTCCTCGGCCAGATGGGCGCAGGCGTCGTGGCCGGAGAGCGTGTACTGGGCGAGCAGCAGGCCGACCGCGGCGACGTAGAGGGGATGGGACCAGCCGGTGTCGTCGACGAACGTCGTGAACACGAACGACGGCGGGCGGTGGTGGTCCGGTACGACGGCGAGCGCGCCGGCGATCAGCGCCACGCCCCCCAAGTGCCACCACACCGAAACCGAGTTGAGCACGCCGAGCAGACGGATCCCGAAGAGGTTCAGCACCGCGTGCAGCAGCAGGATCGCGATGAAGACCAGCATGGTCCGGCCGGGCGTCGGCTCCCAGCCCCAGCGGAGATTGGCGAAGGCGCCGGTGAACAGGGCGGCGCCGTAGTCGGCCCCGGCGATCGCGCCCAGCAGACCGAGCAGATTCAGCCAGCCCGTGTACCAGCCCCAGCGGCGTCCGCCGAGCCGCCCGGCCACGTAGTACAGCGCGCCGGAGGCCGGGCAGGAGCTGGTGACCTCGGCCAGCGCGAGGCCCGCGCACAGCACGAGCAGGCCGGCGCCGGCCCAGCCCCACAGCATCACGGCCGGCCCGCCGGTGCCCAGTCCGAAGCCGTACAGCGTCATGCAGCCGGACAGCACCGAGATCACCGAGAAGCCGGCCGCGAAGTTGCCGAATCCGCCCATGCGGCGCGCCGCCAGCGGACGGTGGCCGAGCTCGCGCAGCCGCCGCTCCTCCTCGTGCCGCGCGAGCACGAGGGGATGGGTTCGGGCGGATTCGAAGGCGCGGGACATGGGAAGGCCTCTTGGTCAGGATTCGGGCGTCGCGGGCGCGGGCCCGGCGGTGGTTGCGGTGGCGGTCGTGGTCGTGGGCGCGGCCGGGGTGTCCGCGCCGGTACGGCAGCGGGCCCGGGCCTGGCGGAAGACCTCCAGGGCCGCTCCGAGGGAGCCGTCCGCCGCCACCCCCGCCGGACCGGCGGCGCGGCAGGCCCAGGGCCGTGGCGTCCAGTACGGGCCGAGCGCGTCGAACACCCGCGCCGCGTCCCCGAACCGCTGGGCGCCCCACAGGGCGTGGGCCAGATGGTTGAGGTCCAGCGGGGAACGGCCGGCCGGCTCGCTCGACGCGAACCAGGAGAGCAGCGCCTCGCTCGCCTCACGCGTGGCGTCCTCCGCCACCCAGTGCAGGTCGAGCGCGGCGTCCTGGCCGTGGGCACGCCGGTAGCGTTCGACGCGCACGTACAGCGGCAGCACGTGCAGCGCCGAGCCGGGTGGCGCCGAGGCGGCGGCCCAGTGCGCGAAGGCGGACGCCTCCGCCGGGCGGTCGGCGAATCCTCGCGCGTAGAGGAACTGCAGCATGCGGTGGTGGGCCTCGCGGTTGTGCGGGTCGCGCCGGCCGGCCTCGGCGAGCAGCCCCCAGGGGCCCACCGGCAGCGTCGCCTCCGGCGGCGCCTCGCGGTGCTCGTCCCAGCGCAGGTCCCGGTCGAGCTGGGCCAGCGCCAGCAGGCACACCCACGGCACCGGGTCCCGCGGGGCGATC
>NZ_BMVJ01000004.1:363854-373318 GCF_014650655.1 Streptomyces anandii JCM 4720 | reverse complement strand
CGGGTGGCGGTGTGGCTCGCGTCCCAGGCTTCTATCCACAGTTCGTGCGTACGGCGGTGACGCCGGCGCCGCGCGCGCAGCGCGCGCTCGACCGCCACCCGGGCGTGCATCACGGCCGCCGGTACGCTCTCCGGCTCCTCCGCCCGCCAGGCCCGCACCGCGTCGGTGCCGGCCGCCGCGACGCCCAGCACCTGGGTGCGTGCGGTCCACAGCTCCCAGGCCGTGGTCCGCTCCAGCAGGTCGCGCATGGCCACCCAGCGCCCGGTGCGCAGGTCCTGGAGAGCGGTGCGCAGTTCCGCGTCGTGACCGGCGGGGTCGTACCCGGGACGTACGAGTAACAACTGCCCTCCCCAGGGCGGCGGTCGAGGAGCGGTGCCGGTCGGCGGTCACTATAGAGGCGGGCGGTTCCCCGGCACCGCGCCTTTGCCGCTCTTCCCGAACACCGTTACGCAATGGAGAGTTGCCGGCCCCGTAGGCGATGGTGAGTTGGCCGCCCCGTAGGCAATGGGGAGTTGGCCGCCCTCGGCCGGGCGGCCACGCTGCGCCGCCCGGCTCACTCTTCCGAGAACGAGCCGTGCCGTCCCGCCCCCGAGGCGAACCGGGCGGCGCCCTCCAGGCTCTCGGCCAGCACACCCATGCCGTGCCGGATCTCGCCCCGCATCGCCGCCTCCTCCTCCAGCCCCTCCTGGTCCAGCACCGAGGCCCGGTCCGAGCGCAGGCACGCCTGGGGGAACCCGGCGATCGCGGCGGCCAGTTCCTCGGCCTCGGCGCGGGCCCGGCCCCTGGGCACGACACGGTTGACCAGCCCCATCCCGTACGCCTCCCCGGCCGGGACCGCGCGCCCGGTGAGGATCATGTCCAGGGCGCGGCCGGTGCCGATCAGCCGGGGCAGGCGTACCGTGCCGCCGTCGATCAGCGGCACGCCCCAGCGGCGGCAGAACACCCCGAACACGGCGTCCTCCTCGGCCACCCGCAGATCGCACCACAGCGCCAGTTCCAGGCCGCCGGCCACGGCGTGCCCGGCGACGGCCGCGATCACCGGCTTCGACAGCCGCAGCCGGGTCGGTCCCATCGGGCCGTCACCCTCCTCCGCCACCCGGTTGCCCCGGCCGGTGCCGATCGCCTTCAGGTCCGCGCCCGCGCAGAACGTGCCGCCCTCACCCCACAGCACCGCCACCCGTGCGCCGTCGTCCGCCTCGAACGAGCGGAACGCGTCGGCGAGTTCGGCCGCCGTCGGACCGTCCACCGCGTTGCGGGCCTCCGGCCGGGAGAGGACCACCGTGGTCACGTGTCCCTGAGTTTCGATCCGGACCGGCATGCTGGGTCTCCTTCGACGTGACGGGACCGGCAGGTTACTCCCGCGTCACCCCTTCCAGCCGGACGGCCCGGTGCTCCCCGCGGGCACCGGGCCGTCGTTCGTCATGCGCGGGCGGCTCAGGCGAGGGCCGCGCCGAGCACGTCGAAGGCCGTCCTCGGATCGGCGAGGGCGTGGTGGATGCCGGGGATCTCCAGGTCGAGACCGAGCAGCCCGTACACGGCGTGCATGGCGCCGCGCACCGAGTACTCGACGGTGAACACCACGTCCTCCGGGATCTCGGTGAACTGCCCGAGGAACGCGAAGTTGGCCGCGCCGCGCGGCAGGACCAGCGGCCGGTCGTGGGCGGTGCGCGGGGCGAACTGGCTGGTGATGTACGGCATCATCACCGGGATCACGGTCGTCGTCGCCGCGACCTGCTCCTCGTTGCCGGACATGCCCAGATGGCCGAGGAGTTCGGTGAGGATCTCCCGGCCGGTGGCCCGGGCCATGGGCTTGCGGGTGAAGTCGCCGTCGGCGTCGACGAAGAGCCCGTAGCCCCACAGCGTGTAGACGTCCTCCGGCTGGCCCTCGAAGTGCGGGGCGTGCGGGACCACCACGGACATCAGCCAGCCGGAGTCCTTGAACGTCATCAGCGCGCCGGTGCCGGGCAGGTTGCCGGACAACTCCTCGATGCGGTGCAGCAGCAGCGGGCTGCGCATGGTGAGGGTGAAGGACTCCCACTTCGCCTCGTCGACGTTGCCGTGGAAGGCGGCCGGGCGGCCGAAGTCGCCGGCCTTGCCCGCGATGGTCTCCCAGAGCCGCCACCCGCCGTCCCGCCGGTCACGGATGAGCTCGGGCGCGGTGTCGTCGCTGCCGTAGGCCGCGTCGGCGGTCATCGAGCCGAGGGTGAGGAACGCGAGGTCGGTGGCGGCCAGCACGCAGGTCTCCGGCCTCCCGTCACGCTCCAGGTGCAGGCGCCGCACCCGCCGGGTGCCGTCCCGGTCGGTCTCGAAGTCCACGTCGGTGACCCGCACTCCGTGCTCGAAGCGCACGCCCCGGTCCTCCAGCCAGGCGCGCAGCGGCCGGATGACCGAGTCGTACTGGTTGAGGCGGGTGCGGCGCACCCCGGAGAGGGTGTGCATCCGCGGGAACTCCTGCATGAAGCGCAGCAGATAGCGCCTCAGCTCGACCGCGCTGTGCCAGTTCTGGAAGGCGAAGGTGGTGCGCCACATCGTCCAGAAGTTCGTGGCGAAGAAGTGCGGGGAGAAGAAGTCCTCGATCCGGCGCGCCCCGATCGCCGCCTCCGGCAGTACGAGCAGACGCACCAGCTCCATGCGGTCGCGGAGGTCGAGCCCGTAGTCGGAGGCGTCGAGCACGGTGGCGCCCCGGCCGATCAGCCGTGCCTTCGCCGAGGTGGGCCACTTCGCGTTGAACTCACGGATCTCCTCGCGCACCGAGACCTTCTCGTCGGTCAGGGTGGGGATCGTCTCCAGCAGGTTCCACAGGCAGGTGTACGCCTCTTCCTCCAGCATCCGCCCGCCCCGCGTGACGTAGCCGGCGGACTCGGCGGGGCCGCCGCGGCCGTCCATGGAGCCGCCGGCCACCGGCAGCTCCTCCAGGACGCGGATGTGCTCGCCGGGGAAGTGCCCGTCCCGGATCAGGAAGGCGGCGGCCGCGAGCGAGGCGATGCCGCCGCCGACGAGATGGGCGCGTGGCTGGCGTGGAGCGTCGGACATGACGTCCCTCCGTTCTGCCGCCCGGTGCCGCGGGCGGCGGGTGATCCCAGTGATCCGCGTCCGAGTCAATCCGCACGGCGCCCCGCCCGGCAGAGGCCGGCCGTCCCGGCCCACGGGCTGAAGGGCCCGCGCACGGGAACGTGCCCGGCAGACGTGAGGATCACGAGCGGACCGGTGGCGGCGGGACGGTGATCTCCCGCTTGAGGATCTTTCCGGTGGGGCCTTTGGGAAGTTCGGCGGTGAGGCTGACGGTCCGCGGATACTTGTAGGCCGCGACGCGTTCCCTGACGTAGTCGCGAATCGCCTCCGGCGCGGCCGAACAGGGTGGGCCGTCGCGGCCGGCTGCAGCCTCGGCGCCCTCCTCGCGCTGACCCTGGCCTTCCAACTGCCCACCGGGCCGGGGCCGTTGCTCGCACTGGCCGTCGGTTGCCTGCTGTCGGCCGGCTCCGCCGGCCCCGCGGCGGCCATGGTGGCGAACCTGACCCCGGCCTCCGTAGCGGCCACCGCGTTCGCGACCCTCACCCTGGCCAACAGCCTGCTCGGGCTGGCCCCCGGCCCCGCGGTCACGGGCGCGCTCGCGGACCGCTTCGGCCTGCTGGGCGCCCTGTGCATCGTGCCCCTCGTCGCGGTCGCGGCCACACTGGTCTTCCTGGTCGGCAGGCACTGGTACGAACGCGACCTCCTCCGTCTGGCCGGCCTCACCACCAAGGCGGAGGCCGAGCACCCGACGGAGGTCCCCTCATGACCGTCACCGGGATGAGCACCGTGGTCATCGTCCCCGGCCTGCGCGACCACGTCACGGACCACTGGCAGACCGTGCTGGCCGGACGTCTCACCGAGGCCGGCCGGGTCGTCCGCACCGTCCCGCCGCCGGCGGCCGGGGAACGGCTCCGCCTGGACGCCCAAGTCGCCGGTCCGGCCGCGACCCTGGCGCCCCTGGACGGGCCGGTCCTGCTCGTCGCCCACAGCGCCGGCGTCATCACCACGGTGCACTGAGCCGCCCGCCACCGCGCGGACATATGTGGGGCGCTGCTCGCCACACCGCGTGCTGGAGTCCGGCACCCGCAGCGCACCACTCCCGTGCGATGGGCGCTCGAGCACCACCTCGGCGTAGTCGAGAAGACGGCGGAGCCGGTCCCGTACGACGAGGGAGGAGCCCGGCAGGTCGCTCCCGCGACGTCAGCGGCGCGGTCACGGGCGTCGACCTCGCCGGGCGCCTCCTCGGCCGGGCCGTGGCGGCATCCCTCAGCCGGTCACAAGCTGCGAGGCGGGCACTGGGCGATCACGCTGGTAGGACAGTCCCGTATTCCTCGAAGGAGAGTCCGTATGGCGAAGGGCCAGGGTGGGGGCAAGAAGCTGAAGAAGGGCGACAAGGTCGCCTGGAGGAGCCACGGCAGCGAGGCCGAGGGCACGGTCGAGAAGAAGATCACCGAGCGCACGGAGGCGGGCGGCCGGACGGTGGACGCGTCGCCGGACGACCCGCAGTACCAGGTCCGCAGCGACAAGTCCGGCAGGTCCGCGGTGCACAAGCCGTCGGCGCTGCGAAAGAAGGAATGAGGCGCGTGGACGACGAGGAGCGCGAGGAGACCTGGGACGACTTCCGTGAGCTGGTGAACATGACACCGGCCGAGCTGGACAAGTGGCTGGCGTCCGACGAGTCGCGCAGTGCCGGGCAGCACAAGGCCGGGGAGGAGTCCACCGGACATGCCTCCGGCCGCCGCATCACAAAGATCCTCCGGACGAAGAAGAGCGACCTCTGCGACGACGACTACCGGCACATGCGCAAGGTCGTCGGCTACGTCCGCCGGCATCTGGCCCAGCGTCCCCCGGGAGACCTGACGGACACCCGGTGGAGGCACTCCCTGATGAACTGGGGCCACGACCCGCCGGCCTGACACGAGCGCGGACAGGGAGGCCCGCTCGCGCGAAGCCGGTCCCGCCGCTTGCGGGCCGCGGGCCGGACACATGGCGGCGTGCCCGTCACTCGGCACGGGCATAGCCTTGCCCTACAGACCTGGCCGTGGGCGTGTGACCGTGTGCAGGCGAACCCCGAGGTCTTCCGCAGCCGTACGGGGAGCCGCGCGGGAGTCGTCCCAGTGATGTTGGAGGTGCCTGGTGACCAGTACGGGCGCGGGCGGCCCGGTCACGGACAGTGCGGAGCTGGATGCCGTCCTCGCGGAGACGGTGCGCCGGACCGGCGCGTCCATCGGCGCCCTGTACCTGCTCGCCCCGGAGGAGCAGCTGCTGCACTTGGACGTGCTGTGCGGGGCGGGGGCCGAGCTGGCCGAGCCGTGGACGACGGTTCCGCTGGCCGCTCCGGCACCCGTGGCGGACGCGGTCCGGGAAGACCGTCCGGTGTGGGTGGGCAGCCAGGGGGAGATGGTCCGCTCGTATCCGCGCACCGCGATGGTGCTTCCCTACCCGATGGCGCTGGCAGCCGCGCCCGTCGCAGGGGCACAGCGGTGGGGTGCCCTGCTGCTGATGTGGCCGGCCACCCGTCCGCAGCACATGACCGCGCGGGAGCGCGCCAACATCGTGTCCAGCTGCCGGCGGGTGGCCCGGGCACTGGAGGAGGCCGCCGAGCGCGGCCGGCCCCCGGTCACGCCCGGCGGGGGTACACGTGTCGTCCCCGCGGGAACCGGCCGCCCCTCCGCAAGCCCGGAGGCCGCCGTCGCCGACTTCGTCGAGCGACTGCCCGGCGGCAGTTGCGCCCTGGACCTGGAGGGACGCTTCACCTACCTGAGCGCCGGGGCCTGCGAGCTGCTCGGGGTGGAAGCCGGCCGGCTGCTGGGCACGCTGCCATGGCAGTCCCTGCGCTGGATGGACGACCCCGCGTACGAGGACCGCTACCGTGCCGCGGTGATCAGCCGTGCGCCGGTGGCCTTCACCGCGTGCCGCCCACCGGACCAGTGGCTCGAGTTCCACCTGTACCCGGACGCCAGCGGCATCAGCGTCCGTATCGTCAGCACCGGTGAGGAGCCTCCGCCCGCGCAGGCCCACCGGTCGCCGGACGGCGTCGCACCCGCTCGCGCCGGGCAGCTCTACCAGCTCACCCACCTGGCCGCCGCGCTCACCGAGGTCGTCGGCGTCCAGGACGTGATCGACGTGGTCGCCCACCAGATCGTCCCCGCCTTCGGCGCCCAGGGGCTGGTGCTGTCGGCCGCCGAGGGCGGTCGCCTGAGGATCACCGGTCACAGCGGTTACTCCGCCGAGACCGTGGAGCGCCTCGACGGTCTGCCCCTCGACACGCGTCTCACCCCGGCGGGGCGCGCCCTCAGCACCGGAATCCCGGAGTTCTTCGCCGACCGGGAGGAGATGCGGCGCACCTATCCGGGGGCCCTGGAGGTCAGCGGCGCACACGCCTGGGCCTTCCTGCCGCTGATCATCTCCAGCCGACCGGTCGGCTGTTGCGTCCTGTCGTACGACCACCCCCACGACTTCCGGGCCGAGGAGCGCGCCGTCATGACGTCGCTCGCGGGGCTGATCGCCCAGGCCCTCGACCGTGCCCGGTTGTACGACACGAAACACGAGCTCGCCCGGGGCCTGCAGGAGGCACTGCTCCCGCACACCCTGCCCGAGGTCGACGGCCTGGCGGTCGCCGCCCGCTACATGCCCGCCACCCGCGGCATGGACATCGGCGGTGACTTCTACGACCTGGTCCGCCTCGGGGACACCGCAGCCGCGGCCGTCATCGGCGACGTGCAGGGCCACAACGCGGCCGCCGCCGCTCTCATGGGGCAGGTGCGTACCGCCGTCCATGCCCACGCGGCACTCGGCACGCTCCCCGACCAGGTTCTCACCAAGACCAACCGGCTCCTCGCCGACCTCGGCCCCGACCTGTTCACCAGCTGTCTGTACGCCCGCCTCGACTTCTCCCGCCGCAGCGTGACCCTGGCCAGCGCCGGCCATCCGCCACCACTGCTGCGCCTCCCCGGCGGCGACACGCGGCCCCTCGACGTCCCGCCAGGACCGCTCCTGGGCATCGTCGACGACGCCGTGTTCCCCGTGACCGAGGTCGCGCTCGTTCCCGGGATGATCCTCGCCTTCTACACCGACGGTCTCGTCGAGAGGCCCGGTGCCGACCTGGACGACTCCATCGCCGGCCTCGCGCGGCATCTCGCGCACGCCGACGACCGGGATCTGGACCTGCTCATCGACGATCTCGTGAGTGACGTGGGCACGGCCGGGCAGCGGACCGACGACGTCGCCGTCCTGCTGTTGCAGGACCGAGCCGCCGAGCCGGGCGGTTGGACCCGCTGAACGCCGGGAAGCGCGTGTTGCCGCCGCGTCCCCCGGCTCGCGGACTGCTCCGGACGGATCTGCCGGCAGCGCCGTGTCAGGGCGAGGTGACCGGATGCGGGGAGCGGAGCGTGAGCAGGGTGATCTCCCCAGGGGCGAAGATGCGGAACGGCGGTCCCCAGAAACCGGTGCCGCGGCTGGTGTAGAGGAGGGTGCGGGCGCCGTGGCGGCTCAGGCCGGCGAGCGCGGGCTGGTCGATGCGGACCAGGTGGTGGAAGGGCCAGATCTGGCCGCCGTGGGTGTGGCCGGAGAGCTGGAGGTCGATGCCTGCGGCTGCCGCCCGGTCGACGAACTTGGGCTGGTGCGCCAGGAGCAGCACGGGCAGGCCGGGGTCGGCACCGTTCAGGGCGCCGGCGAGGTGGGCGCGGTGGCCCGCCAGCCCGGAGGACTCGGCGGTGACGTCGTCCACGCCGGCGACGACGAGGGTGTCGCCTCCGCGTTCGAGCAGCAGATGGCGGTTGCGCAGCGGCTCCCAGCCCAGCTCGTCCATCAGGTCGACCCAGCCCTGGGCCTCGCTGTAGTACTCGTGGTTGCCGGTGACGTACACCCGGGCCCGGGTGGCCCGCACGGTACCGAGGGGGGCCGCCTGGGCGCGGCGGCGTTCGGCCGTGCCGTCCGCGATGTCGCCGGTGTGGCAGACCAGGTCGGCTTCCAGGGAGTTCACCGTCTCGCACACCCGCGCCGACCAGCGGGCGCGATCGAGCGGGCCGTAGTGGGTGTCGGTGACGAGGACGACGCGGAGGCCGTCCAGCCCGGCACCCAGTCGCGGGAGCGGCACGTCGAGCCGGCGCACGCGTGGCACGCGACGGGCTTCGGTGTGCCCCCAGGCGAGCAGTGTGGCGGTCACACCGAGGACGGCCCAGGTGACGATCCGGGCCCGGTCCTGACTCTCGCCGACGCCGGCCACGGTCAGGGCGAGCCGCAAGAGGATGCCGAGCAGAACGGACCAGGTGAACAGAACCCAGCCGGCGCCCAGCAGGGTGTCACCGACGATCGCCGCCCGGTCCTGCTGGCGCCGGCCGTGGCCGCGCGCCATCGCGAGCGGCATGCCGATGAGGCCGAAGGCGAACAGGACGGTGGCGACCACGGTGACGGACAGCGGCCAGTGCTGGCCGGTGTACAGGAGCACCCCACAGGGCACGGCCCACAGCAGGACCGGCGCGATCAGCGGGATGTAGCGCATCAGGCGGCGCAGCCGGCTCCGCCGCGGTGCCTGCGCTTCCCCCTCGGCCGGCGGGTTGTTGCTGGTCGTGGTCATGCTTCCTCCCCCTGACCGGGCTGCCGGCTTCCTCTCCCCGGCCGGGCCGCCGTCCCACGCACTGTATCCGGTCGCATCCGGGTGCCGACAGGCGCGTCGGTAACACGGGATAGGATGCCGATGATGGACGCTGCCGACCGGGTGTACGAGATGGTCGACGGCCGTCTGTCCTGACCGGGCCGGCGGGCCGGCGCCTCGCTCCCGGCTCCGTTCGTCACCCAGGAGTCCCTCCCGCATGCCGAAGATCAACGCCTCGACCGTCGCCGAACACCGTGCTCAGCAGCGCGAGGCGCTGATCAGGGCGGCGATCGACATCCTGGTGAACGAGGGCGCCGCCGCCGTCACACCGGCAGCGGTCGGCGCCCGCGCGGGTCTGGCCCGCTCCAGCGTGTACCAGTACTTCACCTCCTCGGCGGCCCTGCTGGCCACCATCACGGAGGAAGCCTTCCGGCGCTCCGACGAGGCGCTCACCCGCGCCATGGCCGCCGCGAACGGCCCGGTCGAACGCGTCGAGGCGTTCTTCAGGGAGAGCCTCCGCCTCGGCGCCGAAGGCGCACACCGGCCCGCAGCCGCCCTCATGGGGGCCGGCCTCCCTCCGGCCTGCCAGGACCGGCTGAGGGAACTCCACCTGGAACAAGTCGAGCCGTTCCGCGCGGCCGTCCGACAGCTCGGTGCCCCCGAGCCCGCGCTCACGGCGGATTTGATCGCCGGGATGCTGCACACCGCGCTTGCCGCCGTCGAAGGCGGCGCTCCGCTCGACACGGTCACGGAGCGCACGCTCGTACTGGTGCGCCGCTGCCTCGCTCCGCTCGGCGGCGTGGCCCACGCACCGGAGGAATGTTCCTCCCGGACTTCGAGTCCCACGCCGGCCGAT
>NZ_BMVJ01000004.1:328022-363829 GCF_014650655.1 Streptomyces anandii JCM 4720 | reverse complement strand
GGGGAGTGAAGCCCGCCCTTGACCCGCACCGACGCAGGCAGGGAGCCGTGAGTGCGGACGACCCGGTCGAGCGCCTCACGCAGATCTACGCGGAGAAGACATCCGGAAGTTCTACCTGATCAGCGGACGCTGACACCCGCCGTCGTACTCGGCGCCGCCCGCTGTGCGTGGTTCACCCTCCGGCGGGGCGGCGTCGTACGGCGGTGAGGAACGGGCCGACGGCGAGGATGACACCGAGGACGGCGTAGCCGTGGTTGAGGGTGGTCAGGGAGGCGACCGTCGCGACGAGCAACGGGCCGCCGGCATCGCCGAGTTCACGGCCCAGTTCGGCGGCGCCCATGGTCTGCCCGAGCCGCTCGGTGGGGGTGCTCGCGGCCAGGGCGGCGAAGCCGAGCGGGGTGATGAGGCCGGTCCCCGCACCGATCAGCGCGGCGCCGATGAGGATGCCGGCCAGGCCCGGCAACGTGGCGCACCCCATTCCGGCGGCGGTCAGCAGCAGACCCGTCGTGATGCCCGTACGGGTCGTGAGCCGCCCACGGTCCAAGGCACGCCCCGCCCGTGGCTGGACCACGGCCGCGCAAGCGGCCAGCACGGACACGGCGGCACCGGTGGCGACCGTGCCCAGCCCGGCTGCCCGGCCCGAGACCGGCAGGAAGCCCACCCCGACCGACAGGGCGGCGGTCGCCGCGGCCAGCGCCGCGGTGGGGGCGAGGAACGCCGGGTCGGCCAGCCGCCGGGCCAGATCCAGCATGGTCTGCCGTGCCCTGGGAAGCGGGGGCACGGCCGGGACGGCGAGCAGGGCCCACACGGCAACGGCCGCGCCGAGCACGGCCAGGACGGCGAACAGCAACTGCAGACCCCCGGCCCACACCAGCACACCGCCCAGCAGCGGGCCGAGGGTGTAGCCGATCGACTTGTAGAAGCCGTAACCGCCGAACGCGCGGCCGTGTTCGGCCGCGGGGTTGAGGCGGGCGACCAGTGCCGAGGCGGACGGGGAGAACGCTGAGGCGGCGGCGCCCTGACCGAGGCGGGCCGCCCACAGCCAGCCGGGGCTGTCCGCGACGACATACAGCGCGGACGCGGCGGCAAAGGCCACGAGTCCGCCGACCAGGACCGGGCGCGCGCCGATCCGGTCGGCGAGGGTCCCGAAGACCGGCTTGAGCACCACCTCGGCACCGTCATACAGCGCGAGCAGACCACCCAGCACCAGCAGCGAGGTGACCGCGCCCCTTGCGTGGCCACCGAGGTTGGCGGCGATTCCGTGCGCGCCGAAGGCGGTGGTGAACCCGGCGGCGTACAGCGGCCACATGTGCCGGGCCGGAACCGCCTGCCCCGCCGATGCAGTGCTCACCGTTCTGCCTCCGGAGCCTGGTGGAGGGCGGCGAAGACGCGTTCGGCGTAGTCCTGGCAGACGGCCACGCAGCGCCCCAGCCGCTCGCCGGCCTCGGCCGCCTCCGGGGTCCCGAACACGTCGCGTGCCGTCAGATCACGGTGCCGGCGCCGAAGCCGCCGGCGGCTCGTGCGTCCCATGCTCGACACGCCCTGGAATGTAGTAGGCGTTACATCATGCGCTGTGATGACCGTGGCACGGGAGGATTGGTCGGATGTGGGATGAGCCACTCGGCGGAGTGTTCGTCCGCATCGGGTCCGAGCACCTTCATACGATGACGTCATGATGTCCAGCTCTCGCCCCGGTTCCGGGGCGAGCTCCGTGCGCTGGACGTGGCTGGTCCTGGCCCTGGTGGCGGGGGTGCTGGGAATGCACGTCCTGTCACCCGCCGGTATGCCGGCTTCGGGGCAGCATGACGCGATGATGTCGGTGGAGTCTCCAGGGCATCGCCCAACGCTCGCGCATGGTGCCGGTGCGGACTGCCGGCACCTGTCGGACGCGGACAACGGTGGCATGGTCATGGACCACGCCGGAGGCACCTGTGCGGCGGGCGGTACGTCCACCGCCTACGTCCCGCCCGCTCTGGCACCCGCTCCGACTGCACGCGTTGAACCAGCGGTGACGGCCCGCAGCGGCCCGCCCGTCGGGACGGTCGACGGGCGCGCACCACCCGACCTCTCCCAATTGCAGCTCCTGCGGATCTAGAGGCGCTCGCACGCTCCCCTCCAGTCAGGGGACGGCGTGCTCCGGCCTGCCTGAATCCGTTTCGCTCCCGCGCCTGAGCGCGGGCACTTCAAGGAGCAGAACCACACATGGCATCTCGCCGTTCCCTCGTCCGCCGGGCCGTTGCCCTGGCCACCGCTGCCACCGCCGCGGTGGTGCTGGCCGCCTGCGGCAGCAGCAGCGATTCCTCCTCCTCGTCCCCGGCGCCGGCGCGCTCGGGTCACGACACGGGGGCGACGCACGCGTCGGGCACCGCCTCGCAGGGCAGCCACGACCCGCAGGACGTGTCGTTCGCCCAAGGGATGATCCCGCACCACCGACAGGCCGTGGCCATGGCCGACCTGGCTGCCTCGCGGGCGAAGTCCCCGCAGGTGAAGGACCTGGCCGCGACGATCAAGCAGGCGCAGGACCCGGAGATCAACACCATGTCCGGCTGGCTGGAGGCGTGGGGTGAGAAGGTCCCGGGCGACAGCAAGTCCAGCATGCCCGGCATGGACGGCATGGACGGCATGCCGGGCATGGACCGCTCCGCCTCGCCGATGCCCGGCATGATGTCGGACCAGGACATGGGCAAGCTGAAGGGCCTGTCCGGTGACGCCTTCGACAAGGCGTTCCTGCGGATGATGATCAGCCATCACCAGGGTGCGATCGAGATGGCTGAGACCGAGCAGTCAAGGGGCGCCTACGGTCCCGCCAAGGCGATGGCGAAGTCGATCGTCACCTCGCAGTCCGCCGAAATCACCGAGATGAACAAGATGCTCGGCAAGCAGTAGATCCGTCAGCCGGCCGGACCTCGGGGCAGCCGCCGAACGGCCGCCCCGAGGCCCGCGCCTCCGAGCGACGGAGGTGATCCGGTCCGGCGTCGGCCGCGTGCCGCACCGGCGGGGCCGGTGTCAGCGCCCGTCCAGCAGGTCGGCTGGACGCTCTGCCGTGACCAGCCACGACATGCTGCGCAGCCGGACCGTTCCGTCCGCTGTCTCGTGGCCGCGCAGATGATCCGTCAGGGTGCTGCGGGCACGGTCCCGCGCGAATTCGTCGGCCTGCTCCAGCAGATGGCGACCGGGACCCGTCCCCAGCAGGAACTCCGCCGCGTCCTCGGCTCCGTGCCCCCATGCCCCGTACGCCTGGACCTGGTCGATCGTGATGCCGATGAGTCCGGCCCGGGTGAGGACGTCCCGGATACGGTCCGGATCGGCCAGCGAGAACATGCCGGGCAGTCCGGGCTGCCCGAAGTCGCCGACCGGCAGGAGGCCGCGCAGTGATGCCACTGCCGCCACCCACTCGTTGAGCGCGGCATCGGCCGGGCAGACGAAGGCCAGATGGCCGCCGGGACGCAGCGCACGGGCGACGTTGCCGAAGGCCGCCGCGGGGTCGGCGAAGAACATCACCCCGTAGCGGCTGATCGCCGCGTCGAACGCGTCCGCCTCGAAGGCGTATGCCTGTGCGTCCCCTTGTGTGAAAGAGACGTTGGCGATGCCCTCCCGCTCCGCACGGGCCCGGGCCTCGGCCAGCATTGGACCGGACAGGTCGAGGCCCAGCGCGTGCCCGTGGGGTGCCCGGAGCGCGGCGAGGCGGGTGGTCTGCCCGGAGCCGCAGCCGAGGTCGAGGGTCCGACGGCCCCCGGTGATTCCGGCGGCCTCCAGGAGCGGCTCGTTGAAGCCCTCGTTCACGGCGTTCCAGCGGTCCTGGTTGCGGGCCCAGTGGGTTCCTTCGGGGCCGTTCCACGCCTGTGCCTGCTCGGTGTTGACGATGTCCCGCACGGGGGCCTCCTGGGGTGGACGACAGAGAATGGGCGTCTGCCCAAACGGTATGGGCGCATGCCCAAACTGGCAATCCCGGTTACTATCCGGAGCGTGCCCTCAGGGGGGCGGCGGAGGCGGAACGGAGAAGGAGCCCATGTCACCGCGTGGAGTGGCGACGCCGGACGTCCGCGAGCGGCTGTTCGCGGCCGCCGAGCGAGTCGTCGAGAGGGACGGCGCCGGCGCGCTCACCAGCCGGTCCGTCACCACCGAGGCGGGCTGTGCCAAGGGGCTGCTGCACACGCACTTCGCGGGGCTGGACGAGTTCGTGGCCGAGCTCTGCCTCGACCGGTTCGCGCGGACGGCGGCGAAGGCGCGGGAACTGTTGGGACTCGCCGGGCAGGGCACGGTGGCACGGAATCTCGAAGCCGTCGCCCTCGCGCTGTTCGATTCCGGAGGTCTGGCCATCTCCGGCCTGGCCATGACGCGACCCGCCGCGGCCCTGCGCATCCGTGAGGCCCTGGAGGGCGGGGCTCCCGGCTTCACGGCGATCCAGGAGGCCATCACCGGCTACCTGAACGCTGAACGGGAACGCGGCCGGGTGACGGAGAAGGTCGATCCGTGCACGGTGGCCCTCGCTGTCGTCGGCACCGCCCACCACCTCCTGATGACGAGCTGGCCGGGCACGCCCGACCCACGGCCCCTGATGACGCGCCTGGTCACGGCGTTGGTGGATGGCTAGTCTCCGCCCCTGTACCGAGTGCTCGCGCGAGGTGTGGGCGAAGTCGTCCCGTACCCGGCGGACGCTCGGGTGTGGCGGCTGTTGGTCGCCTCAGGCTGACCGACAGTGCCGGCGGCGCGGATGTGCCGCTGCGCAGCCGCCGGCAGCCGGGCCGAGAGCCACGGTGTGGACATGGCGGCCGAAAGCCGGCGGAGCCCTCCCGCAGTCGCTCGACGCGGAGAATGACGAAGTATTCCACGGGCTGGCACGTCGACAGCTCCGTCAACATCCACATGATCCACGTCTCGGATCTCGGAAGCTGAACTCGGTCACGCCGATCGAACGCTTCCTGTTGGATGAGGGCGACACCGGCGTACGAGTGGCGGTGCTCGACCCGGCTGGGAGCCTGTTTCCCGTTCGTTCCATTTCCAGCAGGCGCGGCGTTCTCTGTCGCCGCGCCGTCACCCACCCCGGTGCGCGGGCCCTGATCCGTTGCCTTCCGCAGCCAGGGTCGCCCGCACCCGCTGCTCCTCGCGAACAGAGCCGACGTCCCGTTCCAGGGGTGTGCGGCTCACGGCTGTCGCGAGGTCTTCCAAGGCCCGCTTCTGCAGTTCCGCTTCGCGCCGCACGACCGGGCTCCCGTTGCGGGTGGCGGCATCCCTCCACGCGTGGAGCGCCTCTTCCACGCGTCCCCAGTCCGGATTCCTGTGCTCGCGCACGGCGACTGCCGCCTTTGCGGTGTCGGTCTCCAGCGCCTCGGCGAAGCGCTCCGCCTCGGGGACGAAACGGCTGTCGGCCGGCGGGACGTGGCTCTCCATGAGCATCGCTGCCCGGCCGAACCCCTTGAGCGCTTCCTGCGCCTCCTGCGCCTCGCGCGACGTCAGGCCCCTGGGGCGGACCGGCTCCTGTCTTGCCCGGGCGTATGCCTCCTGCCAGGCAGCACGTGCCTCCCTGCTCTCCAGCAGTGCCCTGCGCATGTCGGCGTGATGCTCCGGGGTCGGTTCGGCGTAGTCGCGGAGCACCGCGGCCGCGTAGCGGCCGTTGGCGGCGAGCCAGTCCGCAAGCTGACTCGGCAGCCGGGGTGTCTCCCATGCGGGGAACACCACGTACGCCAGCATCGCCAGGACCCCGCCGAGCAGGGTGAGCACCACCCGCTCCGGGACCGTCTGCTCCCATGCCTGGCCGCCCATGCCGAGCAGGAAGACGACGTAGGCGGCGGTGAAGCACTGGGAGTAGGCGTACCCGGTACGGTTCAGCGTGTACGACAGGCCCGCCGAGAGCACCGCCAGCGCGCCGGACACATGGGCGTCCGGGCCCAGGGCCCGCACCACGCCGGTGGCGAGCGCGACCCCCGCCAGTGTCCCGGCGAGACGGGCCACCGCACGCGCGTACGTCCGGTGGAAGTCCGGCCGCATCACCATCACCGAGGCGATGGGCGCCCAGTAGCCGTGGCCGAGGGGCAGCCGGGCGGCGACCAGATAGCCGAGCGTGGCCACCGCCGCCAGGCGGACGGCGTGCCGGAACACGGGTGAGTCCCGGCGGGTCTCACGGCGGACCGCCCGGACGACGACCGGGACCAGCCGGAGCATTGTCGGGCGCAGCAGGAACTGGGCGCCGGCGAGGCCGGACGGCGTAGGCCTCCTCCCGCGCGCGCAGCCGCTCTGGGCGATCTCCAATGCCTCGCCGAGCAGTTCCACGAGCCGCTCGGCGGCTTGCCGTGCGGGGCCCTCCAGCACCTCGTGCTCCTCATCGACGCGCAGGACGTTCGTGCTCCCGGGCCGCACCTCGGCGGGAGTGCCGCGCCGGATCGAACGGGCGGCCGCATCCAGGACGTCGGCGGCCGCGTCGAGCAACTCCCGCGCGCGGTCCCGCCCGGGTCCCTCCGCCGGGGCGCCCACGTCCGGGTCGGCGAGCGCCGCGACCACCGGCCGAATGCGCTCGGCGAGGCCCCGGGGGCCGTGCAGGACGGGGGGACGGGTGCGGGCCTGCGACGGCGTCACGGCGGCCGCATCCCGTGCCGTCATCAACGGCTCCGGGTCGAACGGGGCGGTCGGGTCGTGCCGCAACCGGCGGGCGTAGTCCGCCACGGCGGCCAGGGCGTCGGCGAGCGCGTCACGATGTGCTCCCCAACGCCGGATCGGGAACAGCAGAATCAGCACGGTCTGCGTCACGCCTCCGAGTGCGATGACTCCGGCGTGCTCCAGAGCTCCCCCGATGCTCGTGGGCAAGGTGATGGTCACGAGCATGCTGCCCACGGTTGTCGCCGCGACGATCCCGGCGGTCGAGCCGACGGCCCACGCCATCCCCGCGGCAAAGGCCCATACGACCAGCAGCGGCAGGAACGTCATGAGTCGCCCCGCCGCCAGGTAGCCTACGAAGGTGCTGAGCGCCAGACCCGCGCCAGCGCCGAGCGCGACCACCTTGCGCGGACGCCAGCTGCGCTGGAAGGTGGCCCCACCCGCGGAGTAGGCGCCGAGGGCGGCGGACGCGGCGTACGCAGGGGAGACCAGCCACAGTGCCGGCCCGATGACGATCGCCACCCCAGCGGCCGCACGCAGCGCCAGCAGGGGCTCCAGTCGCGTCTCCTCGACCTTGAGCCCGGATCGCACGACTTCCCCGAGTGCCCGCAGCCACGTCACGGGTGTCCGCCTGGCCGGAACGCCCTGCCGCGTCGCGTCGGCCTGGTTGAGGTGCGGCAACCGTCGGGCAAGGAAGCCTCCCATACGGCCCGCCGGCTGGCCGGCGGCCGCGGCCGCTCGGCGGAGTGCTGGCACTGCGGACACTGCTGAACATCCGCCGTCCGTCCTCCAGGCCGGAGCGCGGGCAATCGTTGTTGGTTCAGATCCGGCCGGAGCGCGGCGATTGCCCCCGGCCCCGTCCGGGGGACGGGCAGATCGCCACCCGTTCCCCGGACCGGTCGAGGAGAAAACAGGGGCACGGCGGTCCCGGGTCTCTTACCGCTTGTGGCCGTTGCTGTGTCCGTCGGGATGCCGGACCACCTTGGTCCAGCCCTCGTCACGGGCGTCGAAGTGCTCGTAGGCGGTGGTGGCGTCGTCCAGGCTGAGTTCGTGGGAGACGACAAAGCTCGGCTTCGCCTTCCCGTCGGCTATCAGGTCGCGCAGGGCCCGGTTGTACTTCTTCACCGGTGCCTGCCCGGTTCCCATCTGCTGGCCCTTGAACCACATCATCCCGAAGTCGATCGGAACCTTGCCCTGGGCCTCCAGCTCACCCCGGGCCTCCGTGCCGCCGGGATCCTTGGGAAGGAACACGCCCACCACGCCGATGTGGCCGGTGAACCTGACCGAGTCGATCAGGCCGTTGAGCGTGAGACTGGCGTCCTCGTGTCCCTGGGGGTCGTGTGCCTGGTAGCCGACGCATTCGCAGCCGTTGTCGGCGCCCAGACCGAGGGTGGCCTCCTTGACGACCTCCGCCGGGTTCTGCTCGGCGGTGTTGATCGGGATGGCCCCGATCTCCTCCGCCTTGTGCAGCCGGTCGGGCTGGTGGCCGGCCGTCCAGACACGGTCGGCGCCCTTGAGGAGGGCGGAGCAGGTCGCCATCAGCCCAACGGGACCGGCCCCGAAGACGATGGTCTGGTCGCCCGGTTTGACGTGGGCCATCTCGGTGGCGTGATAGCCGGTGGGGAAGATGTCGGCGAGCATGACGTAGTCGGTCTGCCGCTCGGCGGCGTCCTCGCCCAGACGCAGGGCGTTGAAGTCGCCGTAGGGCACGCGCAGCAGTTCCGCCTGGCCGCCCTGGTAGGGGCCCATGTCGGCGAATCCGTAGGCGGCTCCGGCGAGGGCGGGTTCCGGCTGCATGGTCAGGCAGTAGTTGGTCAGGCCCTGCTCGCACTGCTTGCAGAAGCCGCAGGCGATGTTGAAGGGCAGGATCACGTACTCGCCGACCTGGACCTTGCGGACGGCCGAGCCGACCTGCACCACCTGGCCCAGGTTCTCGTGTCCCAGGGTGCGGCCGGACTCGAACGAGGTGCGGCCCTCGTACATGTGCAAGTCCGAACCGCAGATGTTGGTGGTGGTGATCTTGACGATGATGTCGCAGGGATGTTCGATCTTCGCGTCCGGTACGTCCTTCACTGTGACCGTCCGCGGCCCTTCATATACCGCTGCCTTCGTGGTGACTTACCTTGATATCGCGGCACGGCGGGTGACGGCGAGGGCGGCGAGGGCGCAAAGAGTCTGACTCTCGGAAGAAGCTGTGACGGGGTCCGTGGCTCGGGCAGCAGAATCTCCGGACCCGGACGACCACCGACCGTCGGCACACCTCCGACTGAGGTCACCCGCTAGTCACCGCGGTCGTCCCCCAGTAGGCTGCGCCGCTCCTGTTCGCGCTTGGAGTAGGCGGCTGCCCGGATCGCCTCATCGCTCTCCAGGCCCGATCCCAGCGCGCCGCCCACCGTGGCCACCGAAGCGACGAACCAAGACAGCGTCCAGTACTCCGTGGCATGCAGCGGCGTTCGTGTCGTGGAAGCGAACAGCCGGTCGTTGAGGATGAACAGTGCCCACACCAGGTTGATGACCACCAAACCCGCGTAGCAGACGATCACCCCGATACCCACCGTCACGACCGTCGAGGCGTTGTAGAGAGCCGCCCTCTTCCTCGCCTCCGGCGAGACCTCACCCGTTCGATGCCACAGGTTCGCGTCCACGATCAGCCAGCCGATCATGAGCGCGACAGACCCGACCATGGCGATCACCAGGCGTGGCGTGCTCAGGGAGGTGGCGAGGGTCCAGATGGTGGAGTTCACGGTGGCGACCGCTCCCGTCGCGAGGGCGGCCGCCAGGGCTTTCGACAGACCCGGCACCAACCGCCACGGCCGGTTGGCGCGGACCATGCCGAAGAGCACCCTCAGGTAACCGCGCGGTCCACTGACGATGTACCGGAGATCGGCGATCTCCTCCTCATCGACCTGACCCGGGTGGATGGGTGCCAGACGACCGATGAAGGGCCCCCGCAGCGGCTGACTTCCCGGAGGACCCTCAGGCCCAGCCTGCACACCCGCCAAGCTGAGCACGGCTTCTTCCACGGCCTGCCGGGCCCTGGTCTGCAGCCGGAAGCCTCCCAGCGTGGGAAGAGACAGCAGCGCCAAGCCGTGTTCGTGACTCAGATCCACTACGAGCTTGCGCCCATGTGAGTGCAGCGGAAGGTCGGTGAGGGCCACGACGATGTCCCAGTTCCCCTCGCTTCCGCGGTCCATGATCCGGCGCGTCAATGTGGACAGGTCCTCGGTCCCTGCTGTGAAGGGCTCACTGACCACCTCGACGTCGAACCGTCGTCCCTGGCCTGACCTGTCGGCGAGCCGGTCAGGAAGCATCTGGGCCATGCGCTGCGCGATCTCCGTCGGCGCATCCGGATCCGCCAGAAGAGCCACGACCGTAACGTCCTGAGACGACACCCGCATGGCTCCTTATCGTCGCCTGGCCCGCGATCGCACGGTCACAGGATGCCCCTGGGGTAACGCCGACGCCGCGTGACACGCTGGCACCTGCCAGCAGGTGGGGGTGCGTCGGATCTCCTCGTGCTGCCCGGTGCAGGACCTGTCTCACCACCGGGCCACACGGTCGCGTGCGCCACCACGAGCACCAGCTCCGCACCACACCGCCCCGACCTGCCGCGGCAGTCCCGCAGCCCGGCGTGAGCGGTCGCGTGTGGCAAGAATGACCCCATGCACATGGTGATCGCGGGTGGACACGGAAAGATCGCGCGTCGGCTGACCCGGCTGCTCTCGGCGCGTGGCGACAACGTCACAGGGCTGATCCGCAATCCGGACCACGCCGACGACCTGCGCGCGGACGGTGCGGAACCGGTGGTGTGCGATCTGGAGCACGCCTCGGTGGACGAGGTGGCAGGCCACCTCGGCGGCGCCGATGCGGCACTGTTCGCCGCGGGCGCCGGACCGGGCAGCGGCGCGGCCCGCAAGCAGACGGTGGACCGGAACGCGGCCATCCTCCTCGCCGACGCGGCCGAGCGCGCCGGGGTGCACCGATTCCTGGTGATCTCCGCGATGGGCGTGGACAGCCCGCCGCCGCCCGGCACCGACCCGGTGTTCGCCGCCTACCTGAACGCCAAGGGAGAGGCGGATGCCGACATCGCCTCCCGTCCTGGACTGGACTGGACGATTCTGCGCCCGGGGATGCTGACCGACGACGCCGGTAGCGGCCGCGTCACTCTCGCCGAGCACACCGAGCGCGGCCAAGTGCCGCGCGACGACGTGGCTGCGGTGCTCGCCGCCCTGCTCCGCGAGCCCAGGACCGCCGGGCGCATCCTCGAGCTGATCAGTGGGTCCACCCCGGTCGAGGAGGCGGTGCGCGCGGTGGCCGGCGGCTGAGGGCCGCAACACCGCCTTCCCGTGCGGGTAATGCCAGGCCCGGCTGCCGTCCAGCAGTCCGTACAGGTACGCGGCGGTGTTCTTGACTGGCTTGATCCGTCCGGCGAGGTCGCGGGCGACCTGTCCGAGGGCGCGGGGCCGACCATGCGGCAGGAGCCGCACCAGGTGACCCAGTGATGAACCGGGTGGCTGCACGCCTGCGTCTGGCGAGTCCGGAATGCGCAGGTCCGGTCGCCCACGAGTACGAGAGAAACAATCCACACATCTCGGGTGAGCCGACCCCTGGGGGGTACGCGACATGTCGCTCGGTTCTCTGAAGGCTTCGAGGGACGGAGTGATGTCATGGTCGGTAGTCGGGTGCACAGCCTGTACCACCGCTGCTCCCCCCGAATGGGCAGCCTTCCGCGGGGCGGCGCCGGGCGGCACCCCATGGCGGCGCGCAGAGGGCCCCGCGCGCCCGATCGCACCCCAGCCGACCATGCCCTCTACGAACTGGTCGTGCTCTGCCGTGCCCTGTTCGGCACCTCGGACGAAGCCGAGATTCTCCGCCTGGCCATGGACCACGTAGCCGCCGCGGGGCCCTACAGCGCCGAGGCCGGATACCTCAAGGTGGGGGGCGACCTGGTCCCCAGTCCGAGGGACGGGCACATGCCTGCCTCGACCGTGAGCCGGAGGGTGCAGGAGCTGGCCGGGCAGGACGGCGACGTGACCGTACCCGGCAGGCCCTGGGGCCGAGCCCTGGGACTGCGCGGACTTGAGGGACTCCACGGCTACCTTGTCGTGACATCCCGCTGCCGGCCCACCAAGGCCGAACGATCTCTGCTCGCCACGCTCGTCCGGCACACCGCTGCTGCACTGTCAGTCGCTTTCGCCCATCGCCGCCGCCGCGAGGACGCGCTGGAGCTGCACCGACTGAAGGAGGAACGCACAGCCCTCCAGCGGCAGCTGATCGCCGTAGCGGCTGAGCTGGGCTACGAGCGAGCCGTTCACGCTCTCATGGCCGACGTCGCTGACTCGGGTGGCGGCGAGGAAGCTGTCACCCGCGCACTGCACGGGCTTACCGGACTTCCCGCGCTGGTCGAGGACCGCTTCGGCCGGCTGAGGTCCTGGACCGGCCCCAGCCGCCCCGTGCCCTATCCCGAACCGGACCCCGTGCGCCAGGACGAAATGCTGCACGCCGTCGCCCGTCAGGCCGGGCCGGTGCGGATAAGGGACCGGCTGATCACCCTGATCCGCCCGCACGGCGAGATCCTGGGTGTGCTGGCCCTGGTCGATGCCCAGGACGAGGCCGACGAGCACACCGTGTTCGCGCTCGAGTACGCTGCCGCGTCACTCGCCCCGGAGCTGGCGCACCTGCGCAATCTCGCCGAAGTGGAGCTGCGGCTGCACCGCGAGCTGGTGGACGACCTCCTGGCGGGGACGGACGAGGTGAGCGCCTACGCCCGGTCCGAGGCAGTCGGATACGACCTGCACCGCAGCCACTACGTCGTCGTGGTGCAGTGGTCGAACCGGACCGCCGACGATTGTTTCGCGGGGACCGTGGGGCGGGCGGCCTCTGCCGTGGGCATGCGCTCGCTGGTGACCCGACGCTCCGATCACGTCGTCCTCGTCGCCGACGACAGGCCGCACGCCCGCGCGTTGTACGAGGCACTCGCCCGGGAGACCGGAACACGGTCGGGGACGATCGGGGTGAGCGCTCCTTCCGACTCCCTGAACGACATCCCCCGCCACTACCAGGAGGCGCAGCGCGCCCTGGATGTGCGCCGCCACTCCCGCGACCGTTACGGCACGACGTTCTTCGACGAGCTCGGCCTCTACCGCATCCTGGGACCCGGCAACGATTACCGAGAACTGGAGACGTTCGTCCTGGAGTGGCTCGGGCAGCTGATCGACTACGACTCCCGGCACCACGCGACCTTGGTGGAGACCCTGTCCCGGTACTTCGATTGCGGCGGCAACTACGACGAGACCGCAGAATCCCTCGCGATCCACCGCAGCACGCTGCGCTATCGGCTCCAGCGCATCCGCGACATCAGCGGCAACGACCTCACGAACGTCGAAGACCGGCTGAACCTCCAGGTGGCGACCCGAGTTTGGAAGATCGTGCTGGGCGGGCTCGGCTGACGCCTCGCTGGAACTCCTGTGGGAGGGGTGTCGACAGCGCTGCAGTGGGTGGGCCGGGCGGCGCAGGAGCATCTGGGCCGCCCGGCGGATGCCGGGAGGGCCGGCGGCGACCTGGTCGAGCAGCCGGGTGCCGGCTGCGGAGTCCTGGATACCGGCCGCGGTGACCAGCACCGCCAGGAGGCGACGATCACCTCCTGCCGGGCAGGGCCCTCCCGCCCAAACCGGCAAACCGGTGCAGATTCGGCGGGTGAAGGAGGTGAGCCAGCGGTCCCTGCCGGTTACCCGGGTGGCCCAGAATTCCGGATTCCGACGAGGGAGAAGGAGCCATGACTCACAGTACGAGCGCCCGGGACGTGGTGGAGGCCATCAAGGATGTCGACTTCCCCGCCGGCAAGGACAGGCTGATCGAAGCGGCGAGCCGGTCGGGCGCCGCGCCGGATGTCGTCAAGGCGCTGCGCGGCATCCCGGCCGAGCAGTACGCCAACCGCGAGGAGGTGGCCCGGTCGGTCCGCGTGGACCCCGACTCCGACCTCGGGCTGAGCCCGGCACAGCGAGCCGAGCAGGCCAGGGAAGGCGGCAGGCCGGGACAGTCCCAGCATCTGCGCGAGGTGCCGAAACCGCCGGTCGAGGAGGAACTGGACAGCTGACGGCCGGGCCGCTCGGTGCCGGTCGCGCCCCTCAGCGGGCGTGCGGCCTCGCGACGGTTTAGCCGCAGGGGTTGCGGAAGGTGCTGACGGAGGGAATCACCGTGGTGGCGCCGGCGCGGTGAGGTGGTCGTTGAGACAGATGCCGAGCAGCCTCATGAAGGCCACGGTGGAGAGGCCCCTCCGGTCCCGATGGCGTCCGCGCCCGATCACACCGACACGAGAGTTACGAGCAGTGCGTCGACGGGGCCCGCGGCGCCGGCTGTGGGCGAGGAGCGGAACGGCCAGGAGGAACCCCAGCGGCGACTCTCCATTCCGCTGGTCAGCTCCCTAGTAGCCCCCTTGTGCTACTGGACGGCCGCCCCTTGGGGGCGCGTTACCACGCTCGACCGGACGGCCCTGCTAGCCGACGGTGCGGACGCGGGGGGGCAAGTGTCCCGCTGGGGCGGCGTGTAGGCGCAAAGCGAAGAATCCGGCCGCTGGGAGCCGCAGTTCGTCGGTGCGTCCCTCATGGCTTGAGGACGACCTTCTCGCAGCGGTCCTTCTTGTTCTTGAACAGGTCGTAGCCGGTCGGCGCCTCGGTCAGGGGCAGTCGGTGGGTGATGACCCGGGTGGGGTCGATCTTGCCCTGCTCGATCAGGCCCAGCAGCGGTTTCATGTACTTCTGCACGTGGCACTGTCCGGTCCGGAGGGTCAGGGACCTGTTCATCCAGGCGCCCGCGGGGAACTTGTCGATCATCCCGCCGTAGACACCGATGACCGACACCACGCCGCCGCTGCGGCAGGACATGATGGCTTGGCGCAGGGCGTGTGGCCGGTCGGTCTCGGAGCGGACCGCCTGCTTGGCGCGGTCGTAGAGGTGGACGTGGGAGGCACCGTGTGTGGCCTCCAGGCCGACCGCGTCGATGCACTTGTCGGGGCCCCGGCCGCCGGTGAGTTCGAGCAGGGCGGACCGTACGTCGGTGTCCTCGAAGTTGACGGTGGTGTAACCCTGGGCGGCGGCCATGTCGAGCCGGTAGGTCTCCTTGTCGATCGCGATGACCTTTTCCGCACCCAGGACCCGGGCGCTGTCCATGGCGAACTGGCCGACCGGACCGGCGCCCCAGACGGCGACGACGTCACCGTCCTGGATGTCGCACATGTCGGCGCCCATGTACCCGGTCGGCAGGATGTCGGACAGGAACAGCACCTGTTCGTCGCTGAGGTCCGACTCGATTTTGAGGGCGTTGACGTCGGCGAAGACCACCCGGGCGTACTCGGCCTGGCCACCGGCGAAGCCACCGGTGAGGTGGGAGTAACCGTAGATGCCGGCGGTGGGGTGGCCGAAGAGCTTCTCCGAGATGCCGGCATTGGGGTTGGTGTTCTCGCAGCACGAGTACAGCTCCGCGCGGCAGGACGCGCAGGCGCCGCAGGCGATGGGGAAGGGCACGACGACCCGGTCGCCGACGCGCAGTTTGCCATCGCTGATGCCGGGGCCGACCTCGATGACCTCTCCCATGAACTCGTGGCCCATTATGTCGCCCTTTTCCATGGTGGGGACGTAGCCGTCGAGCAGATGGAGGTCGGAGCCGCATATCGCCGTGGAGGTGATCTTCACGATGGCGTCGCGGCTGTTGAGAATCGACGGGTCCGGTACTTCCTGTACCTCGACCGAGTTGCGTCCCGTCCAGCAATTCGCCTTCATGCCAGGGCCTCCTTCAGTTCTTCCTCGGTCAGCGGTCGGGCCGGGTGCTGCGGGAACTCGCCGCGGGCCCGCTTGCCACTGGGTGCGCCCTCGGAGCGGACGACCTCGCCGGTCTCCGCGATCTGCTTGAAGCGGCGCAGGTCGTCGTCCAGCTGCTGGTGCGGTTCCTCGCCGAAGTAGCGCGCCGCGGCCTTGCCCAGTGCTCCGCCGGGCAGGTCGTAGCGCAGGGTCACCCGGATCTCCGTGCCGCGGTCGCCGGGGGCGGGCACGAAGCGGACCTCGCCGGAGTTGTCGATGTCGGCACCGTCCACCGACCGCCAGGCGATCAGCTGGCCGGGGACCTCCTGCGTGGTTTCGGCGTCCCATTCGACCGCTTTGCCGAACGGCGCGCTGGCCCGCCAGTGACTGGTGCGCGGTCCGGTGACGCGTACCTCGTCCAGGTGCGCCATGAAGCCTGGCAGGCGCTCCAGGTCGCTCCAGAGGGTGTACGCCTCGTCCGGGGATTGGATGACGGTGGTGGCCGCGGTCAGTTCCATGGGGGTGCTCCTACGGGTGCGGGTCACGGCCGCGTAGACGTCCGTGGCCGTGATGGCGGTGACCGCGGCGGTCGCGGCAACGGTGCGGCCGAGGCCACGACCGTTGTGGTTCTTCAGGGCCCGGGTCAGCATCGTCAGGTCCATGAGATCGCCGCCGACGCGGCCCCAGAGCCAGGCCGGATGCGGTCGCGCCAGCAACCCGGCCGCCGCCGCCAGCTCGCGCACACCCACGGCGGTCGTGGCCGAGCGGTGCCGGAATTCGCCGCCCACGCCCAGGGCCCGGGCGAAGCCGGCCGGTGCGGCGACCTGGGGCACGCCCAGGAGCGCACTGGCCCAGCCCAGGCCACGCACGAGCGGATCGTGTCGTAGACGGGAGGTGGAGTGGGTGTCTGTCCTCATGAGTGCTCCCCACGTGCGGTGAGCGGAAGGCGGGCCACTTGAGTGAGAAGGTCAGGCAACGCTGGGGTTTCCGCGTGGTCCGCACCCAACCCTCAGATCGCGCAGCATTTTTCAGGGACAGAGCATCTACCGAGTCGACCGCACAGACGGGAGCAATCCAGCTCGCCGCGGGCACCGAGCTACCTGGCGGAACACCGAAGGGTGCGTCGTGCGTGTGGGGTGGCGAGCTGGGCGTCATGGTGCATGCGCCTCAGCAGAGGCCATTTCCATGTTCTGGATGTGGACCACACCCTGCCTGCTGCCGACGGGCGGAAAAGCGGCGGACTCCATGGACCTCCGAGCACAAGTGCAGGCGGCCTCCGCCACGGCAAAGGGGACACCGGCACCGGTCTGCCGGATGTGCGTCAGGGCGCCGTGCCTGTGGGCGCGGTCGGCTTTCCCGCCGTCGTGTTTCCGGCCGGCCCGTTCGGCGACGGGAGCGGTCGACGGCGCGAGCTGTCGGGCGATGTCCATCAGCCACACTGCGAGGTCGATGGACCATGGGGGCACCCGGCGCGGCTCTCACCCGCGCGAGGCGCTGCAACGCCGCGAAGCTTCCTGCGGAGGGGCGGCCGTACGGCCGGTCGGGGGTCCCCGCGCATTTCATGCTGTTCTGCCAGGGTAGGAGGGGGTGTTCTTTTTCGGCCTGGGGTGCGGAGGCGCTCAGCAGGCGGACTCTGCGAATCTCGACCGGTATCAGCCGATGGCGGCGCCGGCGGGAGCGAACGACGCCGTCGGGTTCCCGGTGAGGAGGCGAGAGGCATGACCGTGATGGGTGTGTCGAAGTTCGAGAGGTTCTTCCGCGCCGCCGCAGGCCTCGACGTGGACAAGAACGACCTGAAGCGGTACGGCGACTTCGTCGACGCCAAGCTCTACGACCTCCTGGTCGTCGGCCAGGCGTCGGCCAAGGCCAACGGCCGGGATTCCGTCGAACCGTGGGACCTACCGATCACCAAGGGCCTTCAGGAGAGCACCCACCGGTTCCGGCGGCTCGACGAGGAGGTCGAGCTGAAGCCGATCCTGGAACAGCTCGCCGCGCACCCTCCCCTCGACAGGACACCCACCCAGGAGACCGAAGAGCGCTACCCCGAGATCATCGGCGGTCTCAGCGTCGGCCTCGCCGAGACGTTCAAAATCATGTACCCGGATGTCAAGAACCCGCAGACCAGCCACTGGGAGGGCGTGATCGCGGTGTTCGACCGGCTGCTGTAGCGGTCGCGCCCCGGTGCCCGGCGAGATCCAGGCCCGCCGGTTCGACCACAACTGCGCCGCCGTAGTGGAGCAGTTCGCCCCGGGCGCACCATCCCATGGCCGGCTGAACCAACGGCCAGGTCGCCGCGGAGAGAGCAGGCGTCGCCTCGGTACGGCCCCCGTCCGTAGCGTCGCGCGGCCGCGGCGAGTGTCGCCACGCTCAGGGACAGGGTCGCCGCGGTGCGCCGTACCAACCTGGGGAGGGGGAAGGAGTCCTGCGTCCCGGGTGGCAACGAGGACGACACCGTCAGGCGCATATGGCCCCGGGTGAAACTCCGGCGCGGTACGGCCCGACGGCAGTGACCTGCGCAGGGCAGGACCGAGGATCTCTCGCTCGTCTGCGCCGTCGAAGGTGTACGGCACAGTGCCATCCGCCCGTGAGGGCGCGCCCAGGGCGGGGCGGCCGTTCGGGCGGGGCCGTGCCGCTCCTCGTCCGCTGGCACAGTGGTGTCCATTCGTGAGCCCCGCTACCTCGTGCCGGACCGACCCCTGAGGTACCCCGCCGCGAGCCGGAACCCCGATCGCCGTCCCGCCTCCTGTCCTCGCAGACCGACCGTTGGTGCCACTTTTCGACCCGCTGGGCGCAGGCGGGGTGACCGGGGGAACAGCCACTCTGGGTCCTGTCGGGACCGCTCGGCGGTCCGTCGGCGGAAGGAGTGGCCATGACCGAGCGCGCCCGCAGACTTCGCCTCGATCCGCTCGATGAGCCCAGCCGGTACGACGTCGTGGTGGACGAGGACGTCGCCGATGAGGCCGTGCGGCTGGTCGCCGGGCTGGACAGCGAGGCCGACGCGAACACGGGGAGCGCCTCCTCCAGGGGCCGGCGCCCGCGCGGCGCCCCCGCCCCCAGCTGAACGAGTTTCGAAGCCGGGCGGACAGGGCCCGGAGGATGAGCGGTCGCCGACGGACGTCGACCGCCGCGGAAGGAGTTCCTCATGGCCAAGGCAGTGGGCATCGACCTGGGCACCACCAACTCGGTGATCGCCGTGTGGGAGGGCGGCGAGCCGTCCGTCGTGCCCAACAGCGAGGGCAACCGCACGACACCGTCCGTGGTGGCCTTCACCGACACCGGGGAACGTCTGGTGGGCCAACTGGCCCGGCGCCAGGCGATCCTCAACCCCAAGGGCACCATCTACTCGGCCAAGCGGTTCATCGGCCGGCACTTCGACGAGATCCCCGACGAGGCCAAGGCCGTCGCCTACGACGTCGTCCCGGGAGACAACGGCGAGGCCCGCTTCAAGGTGCGTGACAAGCTGTACGCGCCTGAGGAGATCAGCGCCCTGGTGCTGCGCAAACTCGCCGACGACGCCTCCAAGCAGCTGGGGGAACGGGTCACGGAGGCGGTCATCACGGTGCCCGCCTACTTCAACGACGCCCAGCGCACCGCCACCCGTGACGCCGGACGAATCGCGGGACTGGAAGTGCTGCGGATCATCAACGAGCCGACGGCGGCCGCCCTCGCGTACGGCATGGACAAGAAGCAGCATGAGACCGTTCTCGTCTTCGACCTGGGCGGCGGCACCTTCGACGTGAGCATCCTCGATGTCGGCGACGGCGTGGTCGAGGTGCGTTCCACGGCGGGTGACAGCCATCTGGGCGGCGACGACTTCGACCGGCGTCTGGTCGACTACCTCGCGGACGACTTCCAGAAGGAGAACGGCATCGACCTGCGCAAGGACCCGCAGGCGCTGCAACGCCTGTTCGAGGCGGCGGAGAAGGCCAAGACCGAGCTCAGCTCCGTCACCCAGACCCAGATCAGCCTGCCGTTCATCACCGCCGACGCCTCCGGGCCCAAGCATCTCACCGACTCGATCATGCGGTCCACGTTCGAGCAGATCACCAGCGACCTGGTGGAGCGCTGCCTCGGTCCGGTCCAGCAGGCCATGGCCGACGCCAAGGTCGGCGAGAGCGACATCGACGAGGTCATCCTCGTCGGCGGTTCCACCCGCATCCCCGCCGTCCAGGCACTGGTGCGCCGGCTGACCGGCGGCAAGGAACCCAACATGAGTGTCAACCCCGACGAGGTCGTCGCCCTGGGCGCCGCGATCCAGGCCGGGGTGCTCAAGGGCGAGGTCAAGGATGTCCTGCTGCTCGACGTCACCCCCCTGTCGCTGGGCGTGGAGACGCGCGGCGGAGTGATGACGAAGATCATCGAGCGGAACACCACCATCCCGGTGCGCCGCAGCGAGACCTTCTCCACCGCCGAGGACAACCAGCCGGCCGTCGACATCGTCGTCCTCCAGGGTGAGCGCGAGCGGGCCGCCGACAACCGGGTCCTCGGCCGGTTCCAGCTCACCGACATCCGGCCGGCGCCGCGGGGCGAACCGCAGATCGAGGTCACCTTCGACATCGACGCCAACGGCATCCTCCACGTCAGCGCGCGCGACAAGGACACCGGCAAGGAACAGGGCATCACCATCAGCGAGAGCTCCAACCTGGACCGGAGCGAGGTCGAACGCATGGTCCAGGAGGCCGAAAGCAACCGGGGCCAGGACCAGGCACTCCGCGAGGCCGTCGACGCCCGCAACGAACTCGACGCGATCGCCTACCAGGTCGAAAAGCGTCTGAACGAACTGGCCGACGCCGCGCCCGCGCACGAAAAGGCGCGAGCCGAGATGCTGGTGGCAGAGGCCCGCGACGCGGTCAAGAACGAGGCCGGAGTGGACAAGGTCAGGCCGCTGAGCTCCGAACTCCAGCAGGTCTACGCCGGGCTCGCCGCCCACCAGGCCGAAGCCGCGGCGGCGAGTGGTCCGTCGGACACCACCGGGCCGGACGCCTCCGGGCAGGGCGGTGCGGGCGCCGACGAAGACGTGATCGACGCCGAGTTCGACAAGGGCTGAGGTACCCGCCATGCCGACCCCTCCCCAGGACCGATCGTCCGACCTACCGCCCGAAGGCGCCGCACAACCGCCGCAGGGCCACCTGCCCGAGCCCGCGCCGCCGACCACGCAGGCCGAACCGGGGCCCGACGCGGCCACCGGTCCGGCCGAGGCCGAGGACGAGTACGCGGCCGCGCTGAAAGAGGTCGAGGACCGCTGGCGGCGTGCTCTCGCCGATCTGGACAACCTGCGCAAGCGACACGCCAGAGAACTGGACCGGGAGCGCGCGGTCGAACGCGCCCGCACGGCCGCGGCCTTCCTTCCCGTCATCGACAACCTCGAACTGGCCCTGAACCACGCGGGCTCCGACCCCGGAGCGATCGTCGAGGGGGTTCGCGCCGTGCGCGACCAGGCCGTGTCCACCCTTGAACGCCTGGGCTACGAGCGTCACGCCGAGACCGGCGTCCGGTTCGACCCCTCCCGGCACGAGGTCGTCGGCGTCGTCCAGGACCCCGACGCCGAACCGAACACCGTGGCGCAGGTGCTGCGCCCCGGCTACGGCGAGGCCGAGCGGCAGCTGAGGCCGGCCGCCGTGACCGTCGCCAAGCGGGAGTGAGCGGCCATGGCACGCGACTTCTACGAGGTCCTCGGGGTCCCGCGAGACGCCGACAAGGACGAGATCCAGCGGGCGTATCGCAAGTTGGCCCGCCGGTACCACCCGGACGTCAACAAGGACCCCGCGGCGGAGGAGCGGTTCAAGGAGATCAATGAGGCCTTCAGTGTCCTGTCCGACCCCGACCAGCGGGCCCGTTACGACCGCTTCGGCGAGGACTTCCGGAAGGTTCCCGAGGACTGGGAGGAGCGGGTCGGTGCCGGCGCGGGACCCGGCGGCGGCTTCCGCTGGTCCACCGGGGACGGCCCCCGTGTCCGGTACGCCACCAGCGGCTTCGGCCCGGAGGGCGTCGACGTCGACGACTTGTTCGGCTCGTTCTTCGGGGGCGCCGGACGGGTGCGTGTCCCCGGAGCCGACCAGGAGGCCGAACTGCCGCTCACCGTCGAGGAGGCTTACCGGGGAGGCCGTCGCACCGTCACGCTCGCCGGTCCCACAGGACAGCCGCGGCGGTACGAGGTCGACGTGCCACCGGGTGTCACCGACGGGCAGCGTATCCGCCTGGCGGGCGAGGGCGGCCGGGGCAACGGTGACGCCCCCGCGGGGGACCTGTACCTGCGGGTGCGGATCCAGCCGCACCCCCAGTTCCGCCTCGACGGCCGGGACGTGCATGTGCAGCTTCCGGTAACACCCTGGGAGGCCGCGCTGGGTGGGACGGTCGCGGTGCTCACACCGAGCGGGGAGACGGCGAAGGTGAACGTGCCCGCGGGCTCGTCCAGCGGCCGGCGGCTGCGGCTGCGCGGTGAGGGCATGCCGAACCCGCGCGGCGCGAACGGCAACCTCTACGCCGAGCTCCGGATCATGGTGCCCTCCAGGCTCAGCGACCGGGAGCGCGCACTCTTCGAGGAGCTCGCCGCCGTCTCCTCGTTCGACCCCAGGAGGACACGATGAGTGACCCACGCGCCGAGGCGCGGCAGGCGTCTCGGCTGACAGCTCCCGCGCCGGCACACGTCCGGTACGCGATCGTGCCGGTGCCCAGGCTCTCTCTGCAGACCGTGGCCCGCCGCTCCGGCGTCCATCCCGACCTCATCCGCCGATTCGTCGCTCTGGGCCTGGTCGAGGCCGAGCGCGACGCCTCCGGAGGGCTGGTGTTCGATCCCACGGCACCGACCGCCCTCGCCCGCGTCCAGCGGCTGCGCACCGGGCTGTGCCTCAACTACGCATCCATCGGCCTGGTGCTCGACCTGCTGGACCGCATCAGCATGCTCGAAGCCGCCCTGCGCCGCGCCGGTACGAGGAGTGAAACACCCCCATGGACATGAACCGTCTCACCCAGAAGTCCCAGGAAGCCCTCCAGGAGGCCCAGAGCGCGGCCGTCGGCATGGGGCAGACCGAGGTCGACGGGGAACACCTGTTGCTCGCGCTTCTCGATCAGGAGGACGGTCTGATCCCACGGTTGCTGCAACAGGCCGGTACCGAGCCGAAGGAGCTGCGCGCGGCCGTGCGCGAGGAAGTCTCCCGCCGGCCGAAGGTCACCGGTCCGGGCGCGGCACCCGGCCAGGTCTTCGTCACTCAGCGCCTGTCCCGCCTGCTCGATGCCGCCGAGCGGGAGGCCAAACGCCTCAAGGACGAGTACGTGTCTGTGGAGCACCTCCTGCTCGCCCTGGCCGAGGAGGGCTCGGCGACCGCCGCCGGACGCCTGCTCAAGGAGCACGGCGTGACGCGGGATTCGTTCCTGAGCGCGCTCACCCAGGTCCGCGGCAACCAGCGCGTCACCTCCGCCAACCCTGAAGTGGCCTATGAGGCTCTGGAGAAGTACGGCCGCGACCTCGTCCTCGAGGCTCGGTCCGGGCGGCTGGACCCGGTCATCGGCCGTGATGCGGAGATCCGTCGCGTCACCCAGATCCTCAGCCGCAAGACCAAGAACAACCCCGTCCTCATCGGCGATCCCGGCGTCGGCAAGACCGCCATAGTCGAGGGCCTGGCCCAGCGCATCGTTCGCGGCGACGTCCCCGAGGGCCTGCGCGACAAGACGGTGTTCGCTCTCGACATGGGCTCCCTGGTCGCCGGCGCCAAGTACCGCGGCGAGTTCGAGGAACGCCTCAAGGCCGTCCTGTCCGAGGTGAAGGCCGCCCAGGGACGCATCCTGCTCTTCATCGACGAACTCCACACCGTCGTCGGCGCGGGCGCTGCCGAAGGGGCCATGGACGCGGGCAACATGCTCAAGCCGATGCTCGCCCGCGGTGAACTCCACATGATCGGCGCCACCACCCTCGACGAGTACCGCAAGCACATCGAGAAGGACGCCGCCCTCGAACGCCGCTTCCAGCAGGTGCTGGTCGACGAGCCGAGCGTGGAGGACACCATCTCCATCCTGCGCGGACTGCGCGAACGCCTCGAGGTCTTCCACGGCGTGAAGATCCAGGACACCGCACTGGTCTCCGCGGCCACCCTCAGCCACCGCTACATCACCGACCGGTTCCTGCCCGACAAGGCCATCGACCTCGTCGACGAGGCGTGCGCCCGGCTCCGTACCGAGATCGACTCGATGCCCGCCGAACTCGACGAGATCACCCGCCGCGTCACCCGCCTGGAGATCGAGGAGGCGGCTCTGTCCAAGGAGACCGACGCCGCCAGCAAAGCCCGCCTGGAGGAACTGCGCAAGGAACTGGCCGACCTGCGCGGCGAGGCCGACGCCAAGCGCGCCCAGTGGGAGGCCGAACGGCAGGCCATCCGCCGCGTGCAGGAACTACGCCAGGAACTGGAGCAGGTCCGCCACGAGGCCGAGGAGGCCGAACGCGCCTACGACCTCAACCGCGCCGCCGAACTCCGCTACGGCCGCCTCCAGGACCTGGAGCGCCGGCTGAAGGCCGAGGAGGAGCAACTGGCCACCAAACAAGGGCAGAACCGGCTGCTGCGCGAGGTCGTCACCGAGGAGGAGATCGCCGAGATCGTCGCAGCCTGGACCGGCATCCCCGTCGCCCGTCTCCAGGAGGGCGAACGCGAGAAGCTGCTGCGTCTCGACGAGATCTTGCGCGAGCGCGTCATCGGCCAGGACGAGGCCGTCAAACTCGTCGCCGACGCCATCATCCGCGCCCGCTCCGGCATCCGTGACCCGCGCCGCCCCATCGGCTCGTTCATCTTCCTTGGCCCCACCGGTGTCGGGAAGACCGAGCTGGCCAAGACCCTCGCGGCGGCCCTGTTCGACTCCGAGGAGAACATGGTCCGCCTCGACATGAGTGAGTACCAGGAGCGTCACACCGTCAGCCGGCTCATGGGCGCACCACCCGGATACATCGGATACGAGGAGGGCGGCCAGCTCACCGAGGCCGTACGCCGCAAGCCGTACTCGGTCGTGCTGTTCGACGAGATCGAGAAGGCGCACACCGATGTCTTCAACACCCTGCTGCAGGTCCTCGACGACGGCCGAATCACCGACTCCCAGGGCCGAACCGTCGACTTCCGCAACACCGTGATCATCATGACGTCCAACATCGGCTCCGAGCACCTCCTCGACGGCGCCACCGCCGAGGGTGAGATCAAGCCGGACGCCCGCGCCCTGGTGATGGGCGAGCTGCGCGGGCACTTCCGTCCGGAGTTCCTCAACCGCGTCGACGACATCGTGCTGTTCAAGCCGCTCGGTGAGCGGCAGATCGAGCGGATCGTGGAGCTGCAGTTCGACGAGCTGCGCCGTCGGCTCGCCGAACGCCGCATCACTGTCGAACTAACCCAGGCAGCAAAGGAGTTGATCGCCCACCAGGGCTACGACCCGGTGTACGGGGCCCGGCCGCTGCGCCGCTACATCTCCCACGAAGTGGAGACGATGGTCGGGCGCGCCCTTCTGCGCGGTGACGTCCAGGACGGCGCGACCGTCCGCGTCGACGCCGAACACGGAGAGCTGGTGGTCACCTACGACCAGCCCGAGGACGTGAAGGGAGCGCGGGCGGCATGAGCACGATGCAGGCGACGACCGTCAGTTGTCCCCACTGCGGGCGCACCAACCGGGTGCCCGTGGCCGCGGAGGGCCGCCCCAAGTGCGGCCACTGCAAGCAGCCCCTACCGTGGATGGCGGACGCGGGCGACGACGACTTCACCGAGGTCGCCGAGCGGGCCGACATCCCCGTCGTGGTCGATCTGTGGGCCACATGGTGCGGCCCCTGCCGCATGGTCAGCCCCGCACTGGAGAAGGTCGCCACCGATCTCGCCGGCCGAATCAAACTCGTCAAGGTCGACGTCGACAAGAACCCGCGACTGTCGCAGCGTTTCGAGGTCCAGGCCGTACCGACACTGCTGATCCTCGACCAGGGCGAGACGGTCGCCCGGCAGGCGGGGGCGGCGCCCGCCCCCGTTCTGCGCCAGTGGGTGGAACAGTCGATCAGCGCCCGGAAAGGGTGATCCGGATGACCCTGCACGCAGACCCGCACCTCGCGCTCGTCCGGCCGGTACAGCCGCTGACCCCAGAAGGGTGTCAGGAGTGTCTGATGCTCGGCTCCCCGTGGGTTCACCTGAGGCTCTGCCTGACCTGCGGGCACGTCGGCTGCTGCGACTCCTCGCCGAACAAGCACGCGCGCAAGCACGCAGCTTCCGTCGCTCATCCGATCGTGCGGTCGTACCAGCCCGGCGAGGAATGGCGCTGGTGCTACGTTCACGAGGCGTTCGTCTGATGACCGGCGACCAGTCGCTGCCGGGCGAAGAACCCGTACCGGAGAAAGCGGACGAGGCAGCCTTCTGGGAGACCCCGGACATCTACGGCGCGTATCCGCGCCTCACCGAGGACCAGATAGCACGTCTGGCGGAGCACGGGCAACGCCGGAACATGGCTCCGAACGACGTGCTGATCCGGGAGGGAGAGCGCTGCGAGACGTTCTTCGTCGTCCTCAGCGGTACCGTCGCCGTCGTCGAGGACCACGACACTCCCGAGGAGCACGTGCTGCGCGTGCACGGCCCCGGTCGCTTCATCGGCGAACTCGGCCTGCTGTACGGACAAGTGGCCTTCTACACCGCTGTCGCCAGGGAGCCGGGCGAGGTCCTCGTCGTCTCCATGGACCAGTTGCGACACCTGGTGACCCAGGACTCCACCATCGGGGACATCGTGCTGCGCGCCTGTCTGTGCCGTCGCGCGCTGCTCGTCGGACAGGGCGCCGGCTTCCGCATCATCGGTTCGCGCTACTCGCCCGACACCAGACGGCTGCGCGAGTTCGCCATCCGCAACCGGCTGCCGCACCGCTGGATCGACCTGGAAACCGACGAGGAGGCCGAGGAACTGCTGCGCCGCTTCGGGGTCGGCCCGACGGAGACACCACTCGTCATCTGGCGGGACACCACCCTGTTGCGCAACCCCAGCAACGCGGAACTGGCCCGGCTCATCGGCCTGCCGTCACTACCCGCCGGAAACCGTCACGGCGACGTCCTCATCGTAGGCTCCGGACCCGCCGGCCTCGCTGCCGCGGTGTACGCCGCCTCCGAGGGCCTGAACACCACGGTGGCGGAGGCGATGGCCACCGGCGGCCAGGCCGGCACGTCGTCCCGCATCGAGAATCTGCTCGGCTTCCCATCCGGCATCTCCGGCGCCGAACTCACCGAACGCGCCGTGCTCCAGGCCGACAAGTTCGGCGCCAGGATCAGCCTTCCGCTGGAGGCGACCGGTCTCCATCCCAAAGACGACGACCACTACGTGGTGGCGTTCGCCGACGGCAGCGAGATCGCCGCCCGTGCCGTCGTCCTGGCCATGGGTGCCCGCTATCGCCGGCTCCAGGTGCCCGGCATCGCACGCCTGGAGGGAACGAGCGTGCACTACTCGGCGACTCTCTACGAGGCCCAGCAGTGCCGCACCGACCCGGTGGCCGTCGTCGGCGGAGGCAACTCGGCGGGCCAGGCCGTGCTTTTTCTCGCCGGGTACGCACCGAAGGTGCACCTGCTGGTCCGAGGAGCCGGCCTTGAGGCCAACATGTCCCGCTACCTGGTCGACCAGGTCGAGCGCCATCCGCGGGTGGAGGTCATGTTGCACACCGAGGTCACCGAGGTCATCGGCCGGGAAGTGCTGGAGGAGCTCGACGTGGTCGACAACCGCACGGGCGGGCACCGCCGGCTCGCGGTACGGAGCCTGTTCGTCTTCACCGGCGCCGAACCTCACACCGAGTGGCTCGCCGGCATCATCGCCCTCGACTCCCGCGGCTTCGTCCTCACCGGGCCGGAGGCCCAGGAAGCCTGCGCCTCCCCCGAGGTGTGGCACGGCCGCGGGCGCTCAATCATGACCCTGGAGGCCAGCCTGCCCGGGGTCTTCGCGGTGGGGGACGTCCGCAGCGGCTCGGTGAAGCGGGTGGCCTCCGCGGCCGGTGAGGGCGCGATGGCCATTCACTTCGTGCACCGGCACCTGGGGCACTCGGCCGTACCCGGCACCACGGGCACGTCAGATGTCGCTGGCCACTCGGACGTCTCCCCACGCATACGTCACAAGGAGTCCGCATGGCTCGCATGACGAATGGCGGACGATGAGATCACGAGAAGGAAGAAGGAGGCGATTGCGATGGCCATGCCCGTCCGGCGCCACCGCGGTGGCGGCCTGCAGGAAAGGCCCGTCTGGGCACCCACCCCTGTCAACCCCCTGGTCGAATTCGACGAACTGCTCAACCAGATGAGCGGCCTGCTGGAGTCGACGGTGGGCGCGGCACCCGCGGTTGCGTGGACGCCTCTCGCGGACGTCTCGGAGTCCGAGGATGCGTTCCACATAGAGATCGAACTCCCCGGCGTGAAGAGCAAGGACATCGACGTAGAGGCCAACGGTCCCGAACTCGTGGTCACCGGAGAGATCAAGGAGCGGGAACGCAAGGGTGTCCTGCGCCGCAGCACCCGCCGCGTCGGAGCCTTCGAGTACCGTTTGCGGCTGCCCGGAGAACTGGACACCCGCAAGATCAAGGCTGAGATGCAGGACGGAGTGCTCAGCATCACCGTCCCCAAGGCCGACGTCGCAAAGCCGCGACACGTCGAGATCACAGAGACGAGTGAGAACGCCGAAAGCAGCGGCTGAGACGCGAGCGCTGAGACGCGCTACGCGTCTCCCCACCGTTGGTTGTTTTTTCCTGCTGGGCTCGCTGACGTTCTTCGTGGCGTATGCGGGAGCGAACTAGGCCCGCCTGACGGTGAGCGAGGTCCTCAAAGCGCCGACTGCAGCTCCGGCCGCCGGGAAGAGCGCGCCGTCACCGCCCGGGCGCCGGACGCGGACAACGCCTCGACGACGAGATCGAACAGATGACCCACTCGTTCCAAGAAGCCGGCCCGGCGGTCGGCGACCGACTCGAACAGGGCCCCGACGGCGCACCGGTCACCCCCCCATGACCAGCAGTGACCGAGGCAGAAGGAAGTCAGCCATGAAATACGATGGATTCCTCGCCCGTGTGCGCGAGCGAGGTGAATACAACGACCAGGCCGAAGCCGCGGACGTCACCAACGCCGTGCTGGAAGTGCTGGCTCAACGGATCAGCCCGGGAGAGGTCAAGGACCTCGCATCCCAGCTGCCCGGCCCGCTGGGACAAGTCCTGGACCATGCCGCGCCGCAGCAGGCGCGAAGCTTCGGGATCGAAGAGTTCTACCGCCGAGTCGCCGAGCGTACCCGTGCCCGACCTCGTACGGCGCAATGGGACGCCAGCGCGGTCCTGACCACTGTCGCCGACGCTGTCACCGGCGGAGAGTTGAATCAGATCATCAGCCAGCTTCCCTCCAGTTACGCGGTCCTGTTCGGCAAGGCCGACCTCGCGGACTGAGCCCGTGAGGCGCGGTGGTTGCTGAGCGTGATGATCGTCTGACAGTTCCAGGGCGGAGCACGCCTGCAGCAAGCGCCGGTACGGCGCTGCAGAAGGGGTGCGCCATACCCGCGCCGCTTCCCGGAGGCCGAGCCATGCTCGGCGTCCACCGACGTCAGCGTCTGCGTCCTCGCAGTGCCATGACCGACGCATCGTCAAGCAAGTCAGAGTCTGATCAGCATCAGTCCCCAGCGGGTCTTCCTGGCAGACGTCTGATCGGCGGCGTCACAACAGCCTGGTTCGCACGGTTATGCAGGCAGGGAACCCTGTCATCCGAGTGAAGCGACGTTCCTCACAAACATCGACTCCGATGCGTGCCGGTGTACAGTAAAGACCGCCCTTGACCTGCACAAAGCGGGCAGGGAGCCGTCTTCCGGGAGTCCGACATGCTGCGTACCATGTTCAAGTCCAAGATCCACCGCGCCACCGTCACCCAGGCCGACCTGCACTACGTGGGATCGGTGACCATCGACGCCGACCTCCTCGACGCCGCCGATCTGCTGCCCGGTGAGCTCGTGCACATCGTCGACATCAGCAACGGGGCGCGGCTGGAGACGTACGTCATCGAGGGCGAGCGGGGCTCCGGTGTCGTCGGGATCAACGGCGCGGCCGCCCACCTCGTCCACCCCGGCGACCTGGTGATCATCATCAGCTACGCCCAGGTCACCGACGCCGAGGCCCGGGAGCTGCGGCCGAGGGTCGTGCACGTGGACGCGGACAACCGCATCGTCGAGCTGGGCGCCGACCCGTCCGCGCCGGTGCCGGGCTCGGACCAGCGGCGCAGCCCGCAGGCCGTCGTCCCGGCCTGACGGGACACTGTAGGGACGCGGAACACCGACCAGGGAGCGTGTCGATGAGTGACATCGAGATCCGCGACGACCGTGCGGCCGGACGCCTCGAGGCGGTCGGTGACGGCTGCGAAGTGGCGGGCCGTATCGAGTACTTCGTGCTCGACGCGCCCCGACGCGCCCTGGTCCCCGTCCACACCGTCGTGGAACCGGCCCACGAGGGCAAGGGCATCGCGGGCTCCCTGGCCCGTGAGCTGTACGCCGTCGCCCGGCGCGAGGGCGTCTCGGTGGCCCCGCTGTGCCCGTACGTCGTGAAGTGGGCCGAGCGCCACCGCGACGAGGCCCCGGCGGCCGACGCCGAGCAGCTGCGGGCCGCGCGGGCCTGGCTCGCGGCGCACCCCGAGCGGTTCTGAACCGCCGGTGCCGACGCTCGCCCTGCTGCACACCTCGCCCCTGCACGTCCCGGTCTTCGACGCCCTGCGCGACGAGGACCACCCCGGCCTGCGGCTGCGTCACTTCGTCGACGAAGGGCTGCTGAGCCGGGCGCGCGAGGAGGGCCCGGAGGCGGTACGGGACGAGGTGCGCGCGGTGCTGGACCGGGCCGTGGCCGAGGGCGCCCGCGCGGTGCTGTGCACGTGTTCGACGCTGGGCGCCGTCGCCGAGACGGAGGGGGCCGGGGCCGGGCGGACCGCTCCCGTGCTGCGCCTGGACCGGCCGATGGCGGCCGAGGCGGTGGCGCTCGGCTCGCGTGTCCTGGTCGTCGCGGCGCTGGAGAGCACCCTCGGCCCGACCGTCGCGCTCGTCGGTGAGGAGGCCCGCCGCGCCGGGCGTCCCGTGACCGTACGCACCCTGCTCGCCGACGGCGCCTGGGCCCGTTTCGAGTCCGGCGACACGGCGGGGTACGTACGGGAAGTGGCCGCAGCCGTCGACACGGCCGGCCACGCCGACGTCGTCGTCCTCGCCCAGGCGTCCATGGCCCCGGCCCAGCGGCTGACGACGGCAACCGTGCCCGTCCTCTCCAGCCCCCGGGCGGGCCTGGCGGCGGCGGTACGGGCGCTGGACACGGGCGGCGCGGCCCCCGCCTGACCGTCCCGGCCCCGGCGAGGCGCGGGTCCTGCCTCGTGCGTCCACCCGGGTCCTCGGCGTGGCGCCCACGGGTGACTGGCCGGGCGGCGCTCGGGTAGGCGGGGGAGTAGTCCAGAGCCGATGTCGACCGACTGGCCGGAGGACGCCATGACCAACCCGTACCCCGACCCCGTACCGCCCGGACCCACTCCGGGCCCCGGGCCGGGACCCGCGCCGGGCCCGGATCCCCAGCCGCCGCAGCCGGACCCGGCCCCCGGGCCGCCCGCCCCCGGCCCGCCCCCGGGCCCCGTCCCCACACCGCCCGAGCCACCGCCCGGCCCCTCGCCGACTCCGCCTCCCGTGCCCGGTCCGCCGCCCGGTCCTTCGCCGACTCCGCCCCCCGTGCCCGGTCCGCCGCCGGGGCCCGTACCGGCGCCGCCGCCCGATCCCGGTCCGCCCGGGCCCTCGCCCTCTCCCGTTCCCCCGGGCCCGGAGCCCGTGCCCAACCCCGAACCGGGCCCGCCCCTCACCATGCGCGCGCCCGCACCGTGAGCCCGCTCCTCACACGAGGCCGGCCGTCACCCCGAGCCCACTCGTCACCATCACCATGACCCCGCTCCGAACCGCGAGGCGGCCCCTCACATGAAGCGGGTGGGCGGCCCGAGAGCCGCCCACCCGTCCTTCCGTACCGCTTTGCGCGCCGCGTCCTACGCGGTCACCTCCGAGCGGTCCCCGCCCCACAGCGTGTGGAACGCGCCGTCACGGTCCACCCGCCGGTAGGTGTGCGCGCCGAAGAAGTCGCGCTGGCCCTGGGTGAGGGCGGCCGGCAGGCGCTCGGCGCGCAGGGCGTCGTAGTAGGCGAGGGCGGCCGAGAAGCCCGGCGCGGGCACGCCCTGACGGGTCGCGGCCACCAGGACCTCGCGCCAGTCGTCCTGGGCCGCCGCGATCTCCTGCGCGAAGGTCTCGTCCGACAGCAGGCTCGGCAGGTCGGGCCGGGCGTCGTAGGCGGAGCGGATGCGGTCGAGGAACGCGGCCCGGATGATGCAGCCGCCGCGCCAGATGGAGGAGACCGCGCCGAGGTCGATGTCCCAGCCGTACTCCTCGCTGCCCGCGGCGATCTCGTGGAAGCCCTGCGTGTACGACACGATCTTCGAGGCGTAGAGCGCCTGTTCCACCCGGTCGGCGAAGGCGCCCGCCTCCGACTCCGGCAGCGGGGACGCCTTGGGACCCGCCAGGCCGCGAGAGGCATCGCGCAGCGCGGCGTGGCCGGACAGGGACCGCGCGAAGACCGCCTCCGCGATGCCCGAGACGGGCACGCCCAGGTCGAGCGCGATCTGCACGGTCCAGCGGCCCGTGCCCTTCTGCTCGGCCTGGTCCACCACCACGTCCACGAACGGCTTGCCCGTGGCGGCGTCCACGTGGGACAGGACCTCCGCGGTGATCTCGATCAGGTAGGAGTCGAGCCGGCCCGTGTTCCAGGTGCGGAAGATGTCCGCGATCTGGGCGGGGGAGTAGCCGGCCACGTCGCGCAGCAGCTGGTACGCCTCGCCGATCAGCTGCATGTCGGCGTACTCGATGCCGTTGTGCACCATCTTCACGAAGTGGCCGGCGCCGTCCGGTCCGATGTGCGTGACGCACGGCGCCCCGTCCTTGGCCTTCGCGGAGATCTTCTCCAGCATCGGGCCCAGCGACTCGTACGACTCCTTAGAGCCGCCCGGCATGATGCTCGGCCCGTGCAGCGCGCCCTCCTCGCCGCCGGAGATTCCGGTGCCCACGAAGTGGATGCCCTGCTCGCGCAGCTCCCGCTCCCGGCGACGGGTGTCCGCGAAGTGCGCGTTGCCGCCGTCGATGATCATGTCGCCGGGCTCGAGCAGCGGGGCGAACTCCTGGATCACCGCGTCGGTCGGCTCACCCGCCTTCACCATGATGACCAGGCGGCGCGGTCGCTCCAGCGCGGCCACGAACTCCTTGGCGGTTTCCGCCGCGACGAAGTCGCCCTCGTGCCCGAACTCCTCCACCAGGGCGTGCGTACGGGACGCCGTCCGGTTGTGCAACGCCACCGTGTAGCCGTTGCGGGCGAAATTGCGGGCGAGGTTGCGGCCCATGACCGCGAGTCCCGTGACGCCGATCTGGGCTGTGTTGCTCATACCGCCTGCTCCTTGGGAATCCGGTGGTGCATTGCATCAGGTGGAACGGTGGTGCTCGGGTGGGTGGAACGTGTGCCGCCAGTATCGCCGCTGATGGCCCCTCGACCATCCTGACGTGCCGGTACGGCCACCGCACCTCCGTACCGGCATGCCGCGTCACGCATCATCACGGACGCCGCATCACGCGTGACGCACACAGCGTCACGCATGCTTCATTACGCACGGCGGACGCCCGGTGCCTCACCGCGGAAGCCGCCGATCCGGCCAATGAACGTCCGTTACCGGCCACTTGGGGTGTCGAAGCGGCCGACATCCGCCTTGTCACGGCCTGTTGAACGCATCTACTTTTGCCCCTCCTGACGCATGGCGAGGGGGCTTCAGACATGGCCGTACGCGGCCGGCACCGCCGGTACCAGCCGAACAGGATCAACCGCGCATCGCTGACCGTCACCGCGGGCGGCGCGGGAATGGCGCTCCCCCTCATCGGAGCGGGCGCGGGCGCCGCGCACGCGGCCGACGTGTCCACCTGGAACAAGGTCGCCGCCTGCGAGTCCAGCGGCGACTGGAACACCAACACGGGCAACGGCTACTACGGCGGGCTGCAGTTCACCCGGTCCACCTGGGAGGCGTACGGCGGCACGCGCTACGCCCCGCGCGCGGACCTCGCCACCCGCGAGCAGCAGATCGCCGTCGCCGAGAAGGTGCTCGACGGCCAGGGGCCCGGCGCCTGGCCGGTGTGCTCGGTGCGCGCGGGGCTGACCCGCGACGGCGCCACGCCGCACGTCCACCCGGACGCCGCCGGAACACGCGCCGCGACCGGCGAGACGGCCGCGGCGCACGGTGCGAACGGCGACCGGGAGGCGCGGGACGCCCGCCGGACAGGTGACGTACGGCCGCAGACCCCGCCCCAGTCACGGGCGGGCACCGCCGAGATGTACACCGTTGTCCGCGGCGACACCCTCTCCGGCATCGCCGAGGAGCACCGGGTCCGGGGCGGCTGGCACGAGTTGTACGCCGTCAACCGCGCGACCATAGGCGCCGACCCGGACCTGATCCTGCCCGGTCAGCGGCTCACCCTGCGCCCGACCTCGCACACGACGACCGCGCCCCGCGAGAAGACCTCGACGGCGACGCGTCCCGCCCGCGAGGCCGAGAAGCACGCCACCAGGTCCACCACGCACCACTCCGGCGGGCAGCACTCCGCCTCGCACGCCGTCGTCGCGCCCGTGAGCGGGCCGGTCGGCACCGGGTACCGCGTGGCCGGCTCCCACTGGTCGAAGGGCTACCACACCGGCGTCGACTTCGAGGTGCCCACCGGCACCTCCGTGCGGGCGGTCGAGGCCGGGCGCGTGGTCGAGGCGGGCTGGGGAGGCTCGTACGGCTACCAGGTGGTGATCCGGCACGCCGACGGCCGCTACACGCAGTACGGCCATCTGTCGGCCATCTCTGTGCGCGCCGGGCAGACGGTCACCGCCGGCCTGCGCATCGGCCGCTCCGGGGCCACCGGCAACGTCACGGGCCCGCACCTGCACTTCGAGGTGCGCACGGGCCCCGGCTTCGGCACCGACGTGGACCCCGTCGCCTACCTCCGGGCCGGCGGCGTCAGGATCTGAACGGCCGGGGTCCGGTCAGGATCTGATACGGGCGCGGTGCCGGTCCCGGGCCGGCGCCGGGATGTTCGGGACGTAGGGGCCGGTGTAGCAGGCCGCGCCGCAGTACTGGGCCAGGAGGAGGGGCGTGCCGGTCCCGTCCACGTCGGCCGTACCCGCCCCCGTCTCCTCGGGAGCCCCGGGAGCCCCGGGAGCGGGTGAAGCCTGCGTCGGAGAAACCGCGACCGGTCCCGCGGCCCGGTCCTGCGGCGGGACCGGGACCCGTAGCGGAGCGGTGTGCTCGATGCGCTCGGTGGTCAGCAGGATCAGCCCGCCCGCGGCCACCACACCGCAGCCGAGGGCGAGGACGGTGCCCGTGGTGCCGTAGCGGAAGGTCTCGCCGAACATCGTGATGCCGACCGCGGCCGCCACCACCGGGTTCACCACCGTCAGCGTGGCCAGCGGCGCGGCGAGGCCGCCGCCGCGGTAGGACGCCTGCGACAGCAGGACGCCCGCGACGGCCAGCACGGCGATCACCGCGAGCGAGGGCACGTCCGCAGCCGAGACGCCCGCGTCCCAGTCGATCGCGACCGTCTTGGTGAACACCGAGGACATGCCGAAGGCGATGCCGGAGGCGATGGCGAGCAGCACGCTGCGCACCGCCGGGTGCCGGTGCGCGGCCCGTCCGGCCACCATCAGCGCCGCCACCGCGCCGGCGGTGACCACGGCGAGGCCGAGGCGCTGGGCGCCGGCGAGCGTGTGCCCGCCGGAGGCGCCGACCAGCGAGAGCAGTCCGGCGAGCCCGACCGTGGCCATGATCGCGCCGCGCCAGGCGGTCGTGCCCGCCCGGCGGCCGACGAACAGGGCGGCCATGGGCAGGGCGAAGACGATGGTGAGGGCGCCCAGCGGCTGGACCAGGCTGAGCGGGCCGTAGGCCAGCGCGACCACGTGCAGCAGCCCGCCGAGGCCGTTCAGCGCGACCGCGGCCCACCAGGCGGGGCGGCGCAGCGGCGCGTACTGCTCGCCGGGGGAGGACACCGCGACCTGCTCCTGCACGATCGCGCCACCGGCGTAGGCGACGGCGGACACGAACGACAGCAGCACGGACAACGCGAGGGCGCTCATGAGCCGCTCCTCTGCGTGAGACCGGGGCGGTGAACCCGGATCGGCGAACGGTCGGCTTCCATGGTTCAACACCCTGCCGTGCCGATCCCTTCCCGTCGTCGTCCCTGAGCACTCAATGGGTCCTACTGCCGATGGAGTACGGCCGGTCCGCCGTCCTCCCACGGGTGGGCGACACAAAGGGGACACCCCCTGGTGGCATCCCCTAAGGGCCTTGGTACTACTGCCTTTCGTGGACCTCGACCCGGACCTCGGCCCCCAACTCGCCACCCTGC
>NZ_BMVJ01000004.1:324946-327985 GCF_014650655.1 Streptomyces anandii JCM 4720 | reverse complement strand
GCCGCCTCGGCGGTTTCTTCGTCCTGCGCACCGGCGCCCCGCCCGGCGCACCGCTGCCCACCCTCGCCGAGGCGTACGCCGCCCCGCCCGGCGACGTCTCCCGCCGGCATCCCGTGGTCATCCGCGTCGGCAAGGTGGCCGCCGGGATCCGCGCGCCCGAACCGCGGGTCGCCGCCTCGGTGGCGCACCAGGCGCTCGCCGCCCGGCTCTGGTCCGTCGCGCTCGCCTGCGCCGCCCTCCACGGCGAAGTCCCCGACCTCGATCCGCGCCTCCTGCGCTGGGACCCGGCGGCGAGCGCCCCCGACGACCTGTGGCTCGCCGGCGTACGCCCGCTGCCCGGGGACGCGGGCACGCTCGCCGCACTCGTCGTGCACCACCACCTCGAGCCCCTGGCGGCGGTCCTGCGCGCCCGGTACCGGGTCGCCCCCGGTCTGCTGCGGGGCAACGCGGCCTCCGCACTGGCGGGCGCGGCACGCCAGTTGGACCGCTGGGCGGGGCAGAGCGGCCACGCCCGGGCCGGTGAGCGGGCCCGGCGGCTGGCGGGGCGGCTCCTGGACCATCCGTATCTCGCCGGGACCGGCACGCTCACCGGCACCGGCACCGCCTTCCGGCGGCGCAGCTGCTGCCTCTACTACCGTGTCCCCGGCGGCGGGGTCTGCGGCGACTGTTGCTTCACACGAGCGCCGCACTCTTCCCCACGCGCCACATCTGGGTGACCATGAAGGCGACCGGCCGCTGAGATCAGGGGGTTGCGGGTGCGAGTGGGACTGCTGACCCGGGAGTACCCGCCGGACGTGTACGGCGGCGCCGGCGTACACGTCGAGTTCCTGGCGCGGGAGCTGCGGCCGCTGGTCGACCTGGAGGTGCACTGCTGGGGCGAGGGCCGCGCCGACGGCGTCGTACGCCACCGTCCCTGGTCCGCGCTGGACGGCGCCAACGACGCGCTGCGCACCTTCTCGGTGGACCTGGCCATGACCGCGGGCCTGGAGGGCTGCGAGCTGGTCCACTCCCACACCTGGTACGCCAACCTCGCCGGCCACCTCGGCAAGCTGCTGTACGGCGTGCCGCACGTGATGACCGCGCACTCCCTGGAGCCCCTGCGCCCCTGGAAGGCCGAGCAGCTCGGCGGCGGCTACGCGCTGTCCGGCTGGGCCGAGCGGACCGCCATCGAGGCCGCCGACGCGGTCGTCGCCGTCTCCGCGGCCATGCGCGAGGACATCCTCGGCTGCTACCCCGCGCTCGACCCGTCCCGCGTGCACGTCATCCACAACGGCATCGACACCGGCCTGTACCGGCCCGACCACGGCACCGGGGCCCTGGACCGCATCGGCCTGGACCGCGACCGGCCCTACGTGCTGTTCGTCGGCCGCATCACCCGCCAGAAGGGCGTGCCGCACCTGCTGCGCGCGGTGCGGGACATCGACCCGTCCGCGCAGGTCGTGCTGTGCGCCGGCGCGCCCGACACGCCCGAGATCGACCGCGAGTTCCGCGATCTGTACGAGGAGCTGAGCCGGGTCCGCGAGGGCGTGCACTGGATCCCGCAGATGCTGCCGCGCCCGGACGTGGTGCAGCTGCTCACCCACGCGGCCGTCTTCGTCTGCCCCTCGGTCTACGAGCCGCTCGGCATCGTCAACCTGGAGGCGATGGCGTGCGGCACGCCCGTCGTGGCCTCCCGGGTCGGCGGCATTCCCGAGGTGGTCGAGGACGGCCGTACGGGGGTACTCGTCGATGTCGACGACGACTTCGAGCCGGGACTCGCCCGCGCCCTGGACCGGGTGCTCGGCGATCCGGAGGCGGCCCGCCGCATGGGCGAGGCCGGACGGCGGCGCGCGGTCGAGGAGTTCGGCTGGGACGCGGTGGCCCGGCGGACGGTGCGGCTGTACGGGGAGATCCTCAAACAGGCTTAGTCCTCACTGCTCAGGGGCAGTAGTGGTGTCAACCGGGTGAGGGGAGCGGCCATGCGTCGTGGTGGACCTTCGGTCCTCGGAATCGTCCTCGCGGGCGGAGAGGGCAAACGTCTGATGCCCCTGACCGCGGACCGCGCCAAACCGGCGGTGACCTTCGGCGGAACGTATCGCCTGGTCGACTTCGTGCTGTCCAACCTGGTCAACGGTGACGTCCTGCGCATCTGCGTGCTCACGCAGTACAAGTCGCACTCGCTGGACCGGCACATCACCACCACCTGGCGGATGTCCAGCCTGCTCGGCAACTACGTCACCCCGGTCCCCGCGCAGCAGCGGCTCGGGCCGCGCTGGTACCTGGGCAGCGCCGACGCGATCCTCCAGTCGCTGAACCTCATATACGACGAACAGCCCGACTACGTCGCGGTCTTCGGCGCCGACCACGTCTACCGCATGGACCCCCGGCAGATGCTCCAGCAGCACATCGAGGGCGGAGCGGGGGTCACGGTGGCCGGCATCCGGGTGCCGCGCGCGGAGTCCTCGTCCTTCGGCGTGATCAGCCCGGGCTCGGACGGGCAGACCGTGGAGCGGTTCCTGGAGAAGCCCGCCGACCCGCCGGGGCTGGCCGACGACCCGGAGTGCGTGTTCGCCTCCATGGGCAACTACATCTTCACCACCAAGGCGCTGATCGAGGCGCTGCAGCGGGACGCCGAGGACGAGCGGTCGGTGCACGACATGGGCGGCTCGATCCTTCCCCAGCTCACCGACCGGGGCGAGGCGCAGCTGTACGACTTCAGCGCCAACCACGTGCCCGGCGAGACCAGCCGCGACCAGGGCTACTGGCGGGACGTGGGCACCCTCGACGCGTACTACGACGCGCACATGGACCTCATCGCCGAACGTCCCGCGTTCAACCTCTACAACCGCGACTGGCCCGTCTACACCCACTCCACCCAGCTGTCGCCGGCCCGGTTCAACGCGGGCGGCATCGCGAGCGAGTCGATCATCAGCGCGGGCTGCCTGATCCGCGGGCAGGTGACCCGCTCGGTGCTGTCCCCGGGCGTCCGGGTCGACCCGGGGGCGGTGGTGCAGGGTTCGGTGCTGCACGACAACGTGCGCATCGGCCGGGGCGCGATCG
>NZ_BMVJ01000004.1:320153-324920 GCF_014650655.1 Streptomyces anandii JCM 4720 | reverse complement strand
TGCGGGGCGCGGTGCTGGACAAGAACGTCGAGGTGCCGCCGGGCGCGACGATCGGCGTCAACCCGGAGCGGGACGCGGAGCTCTACACCGTCTCCAAGGGCGGCGTGATCGCCCTGGGGAAGGGCCAGCGGGTGCCGTAGGGGACCGGACGGGGGCCGGGGCCGGGGCGCTCACCCGCACAGGGGCGGGAACTTGTTCAGCACCACCGCGCTGGTCCTGCGCATGTCGTCGGCGGGGCTGAACTGCAGGTACTCGCTGCCCGGCTCGGTGTGCACGGGGACGTGCCCGGGCGGGGCGTAGAAGGCCTCACCGGCGTGGTAGGCCTCGTCGTGGTCGTCGTAGCGGAAGACGATCTCGCCCTTGAAGACGTATCCCCAGTGCGGGCACTGGCACCGGCCGTCCGGCAGCTCCCTGAGCAGGGGCGTGTGGTCGACGTCCTCGCGGAACATCAGGAAGTCCACCGTGTAGGGCTCGAGATCCTCGGAGTGGTCGACCACCGGTCCGTAGTCGCCGCCCTGCGTCGCCGTGTCGCGGGACACCTTCGGCATCGTGCTCACTTCCCTTCCCGGGCGAGGGAACCGCCGCCGGGACAGTACGCCACCATGGTGCGCGCCCTGTGCCCCGCCGGTCCACCGGAGCGCCCGCCGGGGCACGTGCGCCGGGCGGCGCCGGCGGGGGAATCGCGACGCGTCGGGTGCGACACCCGTGGGATGCCCGGCTGACGGCGGCTCAGACGTGATCATGCAGGCAACGATGTCTCCTTCCGGAGGTCTTCCTGCATGAGATGCACCCGGCGCCTGCGCCTGTGCCTGGCGGGAGCGGTCGCAGCGTCCGCGCTGTCCGCCGCCCCCCAAGCCGCACGGGCCGCCGCACCGCCCGACGCCCGGCTCACCGACCTGGTCAACCCGTTCATCGGCACCGCGAACGAGGGCAACACCTTTCCCGGCGCCGCCGTGCCCTTCGGCATGGTGCAGTTCTCGCCCGACACCGGCCACAACACCGGCTACGACTACGCCCAGCACAAGATCCGCGGCTTCTCCCTGATCCACCTCTCCGGCGTGGGCTGCCGCATCGGCGGCGACCTGCCGGTGCTGCCGACCACGGGCGAGGTGACACGGACCGACTACGCGAAGTACGCGGCCGGCTTCCGCCACGACACCGAGGAGGCGAGCCCGGGCTACTACCGGGTCGCCCTGGACTCCGGCGTCGAGGCCGAGCTCACGGCGAGCGCCCGCACCGGCGTGCAGCGCTACACCTTCCCCGCCACCGACAAGGCCAACGTCCTGATCGACGCGGGCCAGGCGCTGCACCGGATGGTCTCCACCGAGGTGGAGATCCTCGACGACCGCACCGTGCGCACCGCGATCACCGGCCGGGGCTTCTGCAAGGACACCGTGCCGTACACGGTCTACACCATCACCCGCTTCGACCGGCCCTTCACCGCCCACGGCACCTGGGACGGCGCCACCGTCACCCCGGGCGCGAGGACCGGCCGCGGCGGTGCCTACCTGCGCTTCGACACCCGGCACGACCGCACCGTCGAGGCGACCACCGCGCTCTCGTACGTCGACGCCGCGGGAGCCGAGGTCAATCTGCGCGCCGAGGGCGGCCGTTCCTTCGACGCCGTGCGCGAGGCGGCCCGCCGGGCCTGGGAGCGGCGGCTGTCCGGCATCCGGGTGCGCGGCGGCGACGCGGTCCGGCGCCGCACCTTCTACTCGGCGCTGTACCGGTCCTTCCTGGCGCCCAACGTCGGAAACGACGCCGACGGCCGTTACACCGGCTGGGACCAGCGCGTTCACCGCGCCGAGGGCTTCACGTACTACCAGAACTGGTCCCTGTGGGACACCTACCGCACCCAGGCGCAGTTCCTCGCCCTGCTCGCGCCCCGCGAGTCCCGGGACATGGCGATCTCCGTGATCCACGTCGCGGAGGAGAGCGGCTGGCTGCCCAAGTGGGGCTACGGCACCGTCGAGACGAACGTGATGACCGGCGACCCCGTCACCCCGTTCCTGACCAACGCCTTCCAGCAGGGCCTGCTCGGCGGCTACGAGGAGCGGGCCTACCGCGCGCTCCAACGCAACGCGGACGGTGTGCCGCCCGCCGCCTCGCCCGCCGTCGGCCGCGACGCCAACCCGGACTACATCGCCCGCGGCTACGCCCCCTGGATCGCGGGTCACGAGCCCCCGAAGTCCGGCCACTCCGACTACGCCTACGGCGCCTCCGCGACGCTTGAGTACGCCCTGTCGGACGCCATGCTCGCCCAGATGGCCAGGGCCCTCGGCCACCGCGAGGACGCCGCGCGCTACGCGGCCCGCTCCCGCAACTACCGCAACCTCTTCGACCCCACCACCGGCTTCTTCCGGGCCCGCGACACCTCCGGCGCCTTCGCCGGGCCGTGGAGCCCCGCGCAGAGCGTCGGCTTCCACGAGGGCACCGCCTGGCAGTACCAGTGGCTGGTGCCGCAGGACCTGCCCGGCATGATCCGTCTGAGCGGCGGCAGACGCCTCGCCAACGACCGCCTCGACGAGTTCTTCGCCTACCGGCAACTCCTGAAGGACCCCGAGCGCACCGCCCGCGAGGTGTGGGTCAACGGGCCGTACGCCTACTACGACACCGACAAGTACAACCCGCAGAACGAGCCGGACCTCGTCGCCCCGTACACCTACCTGTCCACCGGGCAGCCCTGGAAGACCACCGACGTGGTGCACGCGGCGCTGACCCTGTTCACCGACGAGCCCACCGGGCTCACCGGCAACGACGACCTGGGCACCATGTCCGCCTGGGACGTGCTGTCGTCGATCGGCCTGTTCCCGGTGCAGCCCGGCTACCACACCTGGGGGCTGTCCACGCCGGTCTTCGACCGCGTCGACCTGCGGCTGGACCGCCGGTACTACCCGAGCGGCGGCCTGACCGTCACCGCGCCGGGCACCTCCCGCGAGAACAGGTACATCCAGACGGTGCGGGCCGACGGGGCCCGGCACGAGCGGACGTACCTGACGACCGACGCGCTGCGCTCCCTGCGGACCCTGCGCTACACCGTGGGCCCGCGGCCGTCGTCCTGGGGCACGGCGGCCGGCGCGGCACCGCCCGTACTGAGGTGACCGTCTCCGCTCCACCACCCCTTTGAGTGCCCAACAACCCCTTGTGTCCCGCCTCTTTCACGGGAGGCGGGACTTAATCTGCTGTTAACTGTGTGTAGCTTGATCGTACTTGACCGTAATCGGCCGGGGGCGATTGACTGCAGACTCACCCACCGTCGACGCGAGGCAAGCCATTGACTCCCGACCCGCTCGCTCCCCTCGACCTGGCGTTCTGGAACATCGAGTCCGCCGACCACCCCATGCACCTCGGTGCGCTCGGGGTCTTCTCGGCCCACTCGCCGACCGCCGGCGCCCACGCCGCCGACCTGCTCGCCGCCCGCGCCGCCGCCGTGCCCGGACTGCGCATGCGCATCCGCGACGTGTGGCGGCCGCTCGACCTGCGCCGGCCCCTCGCCCACGCGCTGCGGCACCCGCTCGGCTTCGGCGGCGCCACCCGGGAGCCCGACCCCTGCTTCGACCCGCTCAACCACGTCCGGCTGCACGCCCCGGCCGCCGACTTCCACGCGGCGGCCGGCCGCCTCATGCAGCGCCCGCTGGAGCGCAACCGCCCGCCGTGGGAGGCCCATGTGCTGCCGGGCGAGGACGGCGTCTCCTTCGCCGTGCTGTTCAAGTTCCACCACGCCCTGGCCGACGGACTGCGCGCCCTCACCCTCGCCGCCGCCGTCCTCGACCCGATGGACCTGCCCGAGCCCCGCCCCCGGCCCGCCGAGCCCGCCCGAGGGCTGCTGCCCGACGTGCGCAGGCTGCCCGGGCTGCTGCGCGGCGCGCTGTCCGACGTGGGCCGCGCCCTGGACATCGGCGCCTCCGTGGCCCGCTCCACCCTGGTCACCCGCCCCACCCCTGCGCTCGCCGCCGAGCCCACCGGCACCCGGCGCACCGCGGGCGTGGTCGTCGACATCGACGACGTGCACCTGGTGCGCAAGGCCGTGGGCGGCACCGTCAACGACGTGCTGATCGCGGTCGTCGCCGGCGCCCTGCGCCGCTGGCTCGACGAGCGCGGCGACGGCAGCGAGGGCGTCGCCCCCCGCGCCCTGATCCCTGTCTCCCGGCGCCGCCCGCGCACCGCCCACCCGCAGGGCAACCGCCTCTCCGGCTACCTGATGGAGCTGCCGGTCGGCGTCCCCGACCCGCTGCGCCGCCTCGACGCCGTGCGCACCGCGATGGACCGCAACAAGGACGCCGGACCCAACCGGGGCGCGGGCGCCGTCGCCCTCCTCGCCGACCACGTGCCCGCGCTCGGGCACCGGCTCGGCGGGCCGCTGGTCGGCCAGGCCGCCCGGCTGTGGTTCGACATCCTGGTCACCAGCGTGCCCCTGCCCGGCATCGGCCTGAGGCTCGGCGGCCACCCGCTCACCGCCGTCTACCCCTTCGCGCCGCTGGCCCGCGGCCAGTCCCTCGCCGTCGCCGTCTCCACCTACCGCGGCCAGGTCCACTACGGGCTCGTCGCCGACGCCAAGGCCGTCCCCGACCTCGGCCGGCTCGCCCGCGCGGTCACCGAGGAGGTGGAGACCCTGATCACGGTCTGCGGACCCTGACCGCCGGGACGGTTCCCGCCCGGACGGATGCGTCCGGGAGCCCTTGATCATCGCGGTTTGGCCGCGCGCCCGCGCGCTGACGTAAAATTCCGCGTTCGAAAGCGGGCGCGACTCGGCGCGCCCCGCGGGTG
>NZ_BMVJ01000004.1:317016-320125 GCF_014650655.1 Streptomyces anandii JCM 4720 | reverse complement strand
ACCAGGGAACGGCAGCGCGATGACGGTGACAGACGGCGGCTCCACGGCCATGGACGCGGTGGTGCCCGGGCCGGGCGGCGAGATGGCGTACGGGCCGGGCATCGACCCCGAGCGCCTCGCCGTGTGCCTCAGCGTGCTGGAGGAGCTCGGCGGCATCGAGGTCGACCACCCGGACGCCGTCGCGGTGCGCCGGGCCACCTCGCACATCTACCGCACGGTCAAGCAGCGCCGCCGTCAGGAGCGCCGGGCCGCCAAGACCGCCCACGACCGGGCCGTCACCGAGGCCACCGCGACCGGCTCCGCGAGCCGCATCGACGACGAGACCGAGGGCGTCCTGCCCTCCTCCACGACCACCGAGGGCCAGATCGCGGGCATACTCCAGCGGCCGCGCTCCTGCTACACCTGCAAGCAGCGCTACGTCGAGGTCGACTACTTCTACCACCAGCTCTGCCCGGGCTGCGCCGCCGCGAACCGCGCCCGCCGCGACGCCCGCGCCGACCTCACCGGCAAGCGCGCCCTGCTCACCGGCGGCCGCGCCAAGATCGGCATGTACATCGCGCTGCGGCTGCTGCGCGACGGCGCCCACACCACCATCACCACGCGCTTCCCGGGCGACGCGATCCGGCGCTTCAAGGCCCAGCCCGACAGCGACCGGTGGATCCACCGGCTGAAGATCGTCGGCATCGACCTGCGCGACCCCGCGCAGGTCGTCGCCCTCGCCGACTCGGTGGCCGCCGAGGGCCCGCTGGACATCCTGATCAACAACGCGGCGCAGACGGTACGGCGCTCCCCGCAGGCGTACAGCGAACTGGTCGCCGCCGAGTCGGCCCCGCTGCCCGCCGGTGAGCTGCCCGCCGCCGAGGTCATCGGCACCTTCGGCTCCGGCGCGGTCGCCGAGCTGCCCGTCGCGGGCGGCGGCGCGCTCACCGCACAGGACGTCACCGACCTCGCGCTGGTCTCCGGCTCCGCCTCCCTGGAGCGCATCGCGGCCGGCACGGCGATCGACGCGGGCGGCCTGGTCCCCGACCTGCACGACACCAACAGCTGGATCCAGACGGTGGAGGAGGTCACGCCCGTGGAACTGCTGGAGGTCCAGCTGTGCAACTCCACGGCGCCCTTCATCCTGATCAGCAGGCTGCGCCCGGCGATGGCGGCCTCCCCGGCCCGGCGGACGTACATCGTGAACGTCTCCGCCATGGAGGGCGTCTTCGGCCGCGGCTACAAGGGCGCCGGCCATCCGCACACCAACATGGCCAAGGCCGCCCTCAACATGCTGACCCGCACCAGCGCCCAGGAGATGTTCGACAAGGACCGCATCTTGATGACGGCCGTCGACACCGGCTGGATCACCGACGAGCGCCCGCACCCCGACAAGGTCCGCCTCGCCGAGGCCGGCTTCCACGCCCCGCTCGACCTGGTCGACGGCGCGGCCCGGGTATACGATCCGATTGTGCGCGGTGAGCAGGGCGAAGACCTCTACGGCGTCTTCCTCAAGGACTACGCGCCCGGGAAGTGGTGAGGGCCGCTCCCTCACCCGCGGCCAAGGCCGCCGCCGGCTCCGCCCCGCGGAGCAAGCGCGCACCGGGAGTTGCCATGCCAAGGTCCGATTTCATCGATCCACGCAGCTCCGACGACCCGCGCAACGTCTACCGCAGCGACGAGGAGTTCTACGCCGGCGACCGCCCCGAGCAGACGGACCTGCCCGAGGACCGGCCGCGCGGCAGTGAGCCCGGCACCTTCTCGCTGCGGCACAGCGGTACGTGGGGCACGGTCGCCTTCGTCGTCGGCGTCATCCTGCTGATCCTCGTGGGGATCGCGCTCTTCCCCTGAGTCGTCTGAGTCGTCCGAGTGATGAATCGGGTCATATGCGACCCAGTCAACACGTCTGACTCCAGATAGTTACCAGCTCTTTGCAGCCCCATCGAGCGGGGGGCCGCTCATTTGGTTAATCTGGAGTCGACGGACAGCACCAAGGGGTTCCATCCACACCCATGGTCCGTCCCGGGGCGAGCGGGTGCACCACGACCCGCCCGTACCTCAGTAGCCGGCGCCACCGCGTCCGACCCGCCGATGACAAAGTCCCGAACGGGCGTCAGGTGCCGGAACGCAGACCGGCCGAGGGCGCCCCGAGGGTGACCGACACATAAGGAGTGCGCGGTGACACCGGAGAAGACGAATCGCGATCAGCGCCCCAAGGAACGCTCGGAGCGCGCGGGCCGGCGGCCCGGAGACCTCGGCAGCCTCGATGTGTGGGCCCGTTCGGCCCCGATCCGCCTCGCGGGCTACGAGGAGGACCTCGCCGAGCCGCACATCCTGCCCAGCGTCGACTGACCGGCCGGCAGGAACTCGCGATCGCCGACGCATGGGCGTGCGAGACTCACGCCCATGCCGATCAGAGAAGCCGCGGCCGGGGACTGGCCGCGAATCTGGCCCTTCTGGCACCGCATCGTCGCCGCCGCCGACACCTACGCCTGGGACCCGGACACCTCCGAGGAGGACGCCCGGTCCCTGTGGATGGACCCCGCCAAACGCGTGTACGTGGCCGAGGACGACACCGGCCGCGTCATCGGCTCCGCCTACGTCACCCCCAACTACGGCGGCCCCGCGGCGAGGATCGCCAACGCGGGCTTCATGGTCGACCCCGACCACTCCGGCCGCGGCGCGGGCCGCGCCCTGGCCGAGCACGTCCTCGCCGCCGCGGCGGCCCAGGGCTACCGCGGCATGGTCTTCAACGCCGTCGTCGAGACCAACCCGGCCGTCCGGCTGTGGACCTCCCTCGGCTTCAGGATCCTCGGCACCGTGCCGGAGGCCTTCGAACACCCCCGGCACGGGCTCGTGGGCCTGCACATCATGTACAGGGCGCTGTAGCTCGCAGCCGGCCCTCTCAGCTCTCGTCGAGGCCGGCCGTCCGCCGCCACGGGCTCAGCCGCTCGATCTGCTCGGCCAGATCCAGCAGCGCCGCCTCCGAACCGGGGCGTCCCACCAACTGCACCGCGCACGGCGCCCCCGAGGGCAGCGTGCCGAACGGGACCGACATCGCGGGCCAGCCCGTCAGGTTCCACGGCGGCGTCATGGGCGAGTAGTTGGTGTTGGCGAGCACATTGCGCAG
>NZ_BMVJ01000004.1:292556-316987 GCF_014650655.1 Streptomyces anandii JCM 4720 | reverse complement strand
CCAGCCGCGCTCGTGCCAAGGCCCGGCCTTGGGGGAGCGGCGGGCCAGCGCCGGGGTGAGCAGCACGTCGTACTCGGCGAAGAACGGCTCCATCCGGCGGCGCAGCCGCTCCCGCTCGGAACCGGTGCGCACCCCGTTCACGAACCGCCGCCCGACCGCCGCGTGGACCCGGGTCCGCCGGGCCAGCCGCCGCGGGTCCAGCGCGGCCGCGTCCACCGCCGTGCCCGCCGTCCAGTGCCGCAGCGCCGTGACGCCCAGCGACACCGGGTACGGCGGGTCGGCGCGCCGCACCCGGTGACCGGCCCCGGCCAGCAGCCGCGCCGCCTCGCGTACGGCGGTGACGTACGGCTTGCTCACGGCGGTCCCGGCGAGCGGGCTGCGCGCGGAGACGGCGATCGTGCGCGTGACGTCCTGCGCGCCGCCGGTGCCGCCGTCCGTGCCGGTGCCGGTGCCGGTGCCTGTGCCGCCTTCGGCCGCCGTGCCGGTCCCGGTGTCCGCCAGGACCGCGAGCATGAGCCGGGCGTCCGCCACGGTCGTGGCGAGCGGCCCGTTCTCCGACATGCCGAACCAGTCCCCGTCGCTGATCCCCGCGGGTACCACCCCGTGACCGGGCTTGATGGCGACCAGGCCGCAGTTGGCGGCCGGGATGCGCAGCGAGCCCATGCCGTCGTTGCCGAGGGCGATCGGCACCATCCCGGCGGCGACCGCCGCCGCGCTGCCGCCCGAGGAGCCGCCCGCGGTGCGGCTGGTGTCCCACGGATTGCGGGCGGTGCCGTGCACCCCCTCGGTGGTGCCGAAGACGCACAGCTCGGGCACGTTCGTCAGCCCGACCACGACCGCGCCCGCCGCGCGCAGCCGGGCCACGGTCACATGGTCCTCGGCGGCCGGCGTGTCGGGGGTCGCGGCCGAGCCGACCCGGCTGGACTCCCCGCGCACCGCCAGGTTGTCCTTCACCGCCACCGGCACGCCCGCGAGCGGCAGTTCGGCGAGATCGGCCCGGGCCGCCACCTCGTCGGCCTCGGCCAGGGCCGCCTCGGCCCGGACGGTGCGGAAGGCGCCGATACGGCCGTCGAGCCGCTCGATCCGGGCGAGGTGCTCGGCCACCACCTCGCGGGGCGTGGCCCGTTTCTCGCGGACGGCGGCGGCGATCTCGGCGGCGCTGAGGCCGACCCAGCTGGTCAAGGGCGCTCCTCGGAAAGGGACGGACGGGTTCGTACTGGCGAGTACGTCGCGTAGGGAGAACTGTGCCCGCACTCGGCCGCCGCGTCGAGGGGTCGCCGCGCCGGGGTACCCGGAACGTACCTCCGACCCCCGGTGGATGGGCGCTTGACGCGGACGGGTCTAATGTCGGAACCACAGGACGAGAACGAGGGGAGGCAGTCGGCAATGGCGCAGGACGAGGCCGTGATCGGCTGCACGGGGGAGCTTCTCATCGGCACGCGAGGACCAGCCGGACCCGGCGAGATCCTGGTGCGGGTCAGGGGCGGTTCCGAGACCTTCCTCGCCTGGTCTCAAGAACCGCTGCCGATAGGTGCGACGGTGCTCGTGATCGAATCGCGCGGATGCCGTGAGGTCGACGTCATCGCGTGGGGCGACCCCCTGGACGCGTTGCGCGGCGATGCGGCAGACGCCGGCTAAGGAGAAGAAGAAGCATGTTCGGTTACCGCGTTCCCGCCCCCGATGAGGCGATGCTGATCTCGGGTGGCAGGCGGGGACTGGGGGGCGCACCGTTCCGGGTCGTGACGGGACACGGCAAGTTCGTGCTCCCCGTCCTCCGCAAGGTCCGCTTCCTCACGCTGTCGATGTGCGAGTCCGAGGTGGTCGAGACCTGCGTCACCAAGCAGGGCATCGCACTGCACGTCCGCGCCGTCATCGCGTTCAAGGTCGGCAACGACACCGAGAGCATCATCAACGCCGGTCAGCGGTTCCTCTCCGATCAGGACCAGATGTCGGTGCTGACCGGCCGGATCTTCGCCGGCCACCTGCGCGCGATCATCGGCTCGATGACGGTCGAGGAGATCGTCACCGAGCGGCAGAAACTCGCCGCCGAGGTGCTGGACACCTCGAAGACGGAGATGGCCAAGATCGGCCTGATCGTGGACTCGCTCCAGATCCAGTCGATCGACGACGGCGACACCGGCTACATCGACGCGATGTCCGCGCCGCACAAGGCGGCCATCCAGCGGCAGGCGCAGATCGCCCAGGCGCAGGCCAACCAGGCCGCCGCCGAGGCCCAGCAGGAGGCGGCCCGCAAGCAGGCCGAGTACGCCCGGCAGACCGCCGTGGTGAAGGCGGAGTACTCCGCCGAGGTGGACCGCGCCCAGGCCCACTCGGCGCAGGCCGGTCCGCTGGCGCAGGCCCACGCCCAGCAGGAGGTGCTCGCCGCGCAGACCGAACTGGCCGAGCGGCAGGCGGAGTTGCGCCAGCAGCAGCTGGTGGCCGAGGTGGTCAAGCCGGCCGAGGCCGAGGCCGAGCGGGTCCGGATCCTGGCCGCCGCCGAGGCGCAGCGCATGAAGATCCAGGCCGAGGCGGCCGCCTCCTACGACCGGGTCGCCCTCGACCGCATGCTGATCGAGCAGCTCCCGCAGATCGTGAAGGAGGCCTCGGGCGGCCTCTCCGGCGCCAACGTCAACGTCCTCAACGGAGCGGACGGGCTCGGCGAGATCGCGGCCGGCCTGGTCGCCCAGGGCCTGACCATCCTGGACTCGGTCCGCCAGAACCTGAACGGCCAGAACGGGCAGGGCAACCAGAGCGGTGGTCAGGGCAAGGGCCTGCTGGAGCGGCTCGAGCTCCAGGGCCCGAAGCCGGCCAACGACAACGGCGACGACCGGGGCGCCGGCGCGAACGACTGACCCCATGGCGGAAGTCCGGAGGCAGGGGCCGTGTCCGAGGGACGCGGCCCTTCGCCGTGCGTACGTGCGCACGTACGGCAGGGCGGGTCGCCGTCACCGCTCCCGCGCCGCCCCCGTGCTCTCGCGTTCGACCAGGCGGGGGACCGGAACCCGTACCGTGCGGGCCGGGCCGCCGTCGAGGAGGGCGAGGAGTTCCCGGGCCGCCGTGCGGCCGAACTCCCCGCTGTCGCGCGACAGGGCGGACAGCCCCGGTGTGACGATGCGGCACAGCGCCGAGTCCTCCCAGGCCACCACCGACACGTCCGCCGGTACGGAGAAGCCGAGTTCGGTCGCGGCGGCTACTCCGGCGACGGCCATCACGTCGTTGTCGTAGATCAGCGCGGTCGGCGGGGCCGCCGAGCGCAGCACCCGGCGGGTCACGGCGGCGCCCTCGGTGTCGGAGTAGTCCGTGGTCACCGACTCCACCCCGGTCAGCCCGCGCCGCTCCGCCTCGGCGCGCAGGGTGCGGATCCGGCGCTCGGTGTGGGCGAGGCCCGGCAGGCCGGCGATGTGCACGATCCTGCGGTGGCCGAGCGCGTAGAGCCCGTCCACCACCGAGGCCATCGCGCCCGCGTCGTCCGCCCACACCGTGGACAGGCCCGGGTGCCGTTCGTCCGGCGCGCCCCCGATCACCACGGCGGGCAGGCCGAGTTCGTCGAGCAGGCCGGGCCGGGGGTCGGCGGTGCGCGGGTCGGCCACGAGCACGCCGTCCACCCGGTGCTCGGCCCACCACCCGCGGTACACCGCGCACTCGTCCGTCACGTCCTCGACGACCTGGAACAGCAGCCCCAGGTGACGCTCCGCCAGCACCTCCTGGATGCCGGAGACGAGCTGGAGGAAGAACGAGTCCACGCCGAGCGTGTCCGCGGGCCGGGCCAGGACGAAACCGACCGTGGCCGCGCCCTCCCCGGACAGAGCGCGGGCCGCCGTGCTCGGCCGCCAGCCCAGCTGCTCGGCGACCCGGCGCACCCGGTCGCGGGTGACCTCGGAGACGCCGGGGCGGCCGTTGAGCGCGAAGGAGACCGCGCTCTCGGAGACCCCGGCGCGGCGCGCGATGTCCTTCATCGTCGGCCGGCGCGCAGGTGACCGCTTGGCCGCCATGGTGGCCCCCCCTTTTTCTTGCCGCTCTTCGGATCGCCGAAACTAAAGCGCTTGAGCCCCCACAGCCTAAAGCGCATTAGTAGCTGCTTACAAGTGCTCGCTCGCACCCTGTCTGACCTGGACTAATGTACGCCGGAATTCTTTAGCGGGCCGAATCCATTGACTTCCCGTCCGCCCGGCGGCAGGGTCGCTGCCGACACCAGCAGCCGACCCCCCAAGGGAGCCGTGTCACCGTGCCCACATCCCGCAGAGCCGCCCTCGCCGCGGCCGCCGTCGCCGTCCTCGTCCTGCCGCTCAGCGCCTGCGGTTCCCCGGACGGCGGCGGTTCGACGGACGCCTCCGGCAAGGTCGAGGGCGACATCACCTTCCAGACCTGGAACCTGCGCGCCAACTTCAAGGACTACTTCGACTCGGTCGTCGCCGGCTTCGAGAACAAGTACCCCGGCACCCACGTGAAGTGGATCGACCAGCCCGCCGAGGGCTACGCCGACAAGATCAGCGCGGATGCGGCGGGCGGCACCCTTCCCGACGTCGTGAACGTCTCCCCGGACCTGGTCGCCCCGCTCGCCAAGGCCGGCCTCGCCCTCGACCTGGACAAGGCGGCCGCGCAGTACAAGAAGGAGTACCTGCCCGGGGCCTGGGCCAGCCATCGGATACCGGGCATGAAGGGCACCTACGCCTTCCCCTGGTACCTCAACACCGGCCCGCTGTTCTACAACAAGTCCCTGTTCAGGAAGGCCGGCCTCGACCCCGACCGGCCGCCGAGGACGTACGACGAGCTCTTCACCGACGCCCTGGCACTGGCGCACAAGAGCGGCGGAAAGGTCGCCACCCTCGCCAACGTCCCCACCATCGAGGACTTCGGCCGCTACGGCGTGCCGCTCATGAACGAGCAGGGCACCGCCTTCGCCTTCAACGACCCCAAGGGCGTCGAACTCCTCACCGAGTACAAGCAGTTGTACGACGCCAAGGCCCTCGACCCGCAGGCCCTGACCGCCACCCCGGAGTCGTCGGGGAAGAAGTTCCTCACCGGCGCCGTCGCCATGAACCCCGGCAGCGCCCTGGACCTGGACAACTTCAAGAAGCAGGCGCCCAGCCTGTACCGCGACATCGGCATCACCGACCAGATCACCAGCACCGGCCACGTCAACATGTACGTGATGGGCGTGATGGTGAACTCCCGGACCAGGCACACCCCCGCCGCGGTCGCCTTCGCCCACTACGTGACCGACGCCGCGCACCAGATGTCGTTCGCGAAGAAGGTCGCCATCTTCCCGAGCACCGCCGGCTCGCTGGACGACCCCTACTTCACCAAGCAGGACGGCACCGACGAGACCCGGGTGCGCATCGCCGCCGCCAAGTCGCTGAAGACGGCGGTCAATTACACGCCCGTGCTGTTCAGCGACCAGATGAAGACCGCGCTGCGCAACGAGGTCGCCAAGGCGCTGCAGGGCAAGCAGAGCCCCAAGGCGGCCCTCGACAACGCTGTCAAGGCCTGCGACACCCTGCTGCGGCAGCAGGGCTAGGACCGGACATGGCCTCGTCCACCGCGCTCCGGGGACGGCGTGTGAAACGCCAACTGCGCACCAGCCCCTGGCTGTTCGCCGCCCCAGGACTGCTGATCACCGGCGCGTTCATCCTGTACCCGTTCGTCTCCACCGTGGTGAACTCCTTCACCGACCGCCGCACCCTGATCCCGGGCCGCTTCGTGGGCCTCGCCAACTTCCGCGAGCTGCTGCACGACGACATGTTCTGGACCGGCCTGCGCAACAGCACGCTCTACGTCCTCGGGGTCGTCCCGGCCCTCGTGGTGCTGCCGCTGCTGCTCGCGTTGCTGGTGCAGAAGAACATCCCCGGCATCGCCTTCTTCCGCTCCGTCTTCTACACCCCGGTCGTCGCCTCGGTCGTCGTCGTCGGACTGATCTGGGTGTGGCTGCTGGACGAACGCGGCCTGGTCAACTCGCTGCTGGAGACCGTAGGCGTGGGCCGGGTCGGCTTCCTCAGCGACCAGTGGCTGCTCCTGCTCAGTGCCATGGCCGTGACCGTCTGGAAGGGCCTCGGCTACTACATGATCATCTATCTGGCTGCGCTGGCGAACGTGGAGCGCGAGCTGCACGAGGCCGCCGCCGTGGACGGCGCGGGCGCGGTCCGCCGCTTCCTCACCGTCACCGTGCCCGCCGTGCGCTCCACCATGGTCCTCGTCGGCGCGCTCTCCTCGGTCGCCGCCTTCAAGGTCTTCTCCGAGGTCTACCTGATGGCCGGGCCCAGCGGCGGGCCGGCCGGCGAGGACACCACCCTGGTCATGCTCGTCCAGCGCACCGGCACCGGCCTCACCGGCCGTGTCGGGTACGCCTCCGCGCTGTCCGTCGTGGTCTTCGCGGTCACCGTCGCCCTGATGCTGCTCGTGCTGCGCGCCGACCGGAGGGAGGAGTCATGAGCGTCCTGGAGAAGGCGCCGTCCCGCCGCCGCCCGGCCGCCGCCACCGCCCGCGAACCCCGCGCCGGGCTCAGGGACGAACACGGCCGCCGCATCCGTGCCTGGGAACTGGTCCTGCGCTACGTCCTGCTGCTCGCCGTGCTCGCCCTGACCGCCGGCCCGTTCCTGTGGCAGCTGTCCACCTCGCTCAAGGGCCCCACCGAGGACATCTTCAGCTCCCCGCCGAAGTTCCTGCCCGGCCACCCCACCCTGCACAACTACGAGCGGGTCTCGGCCACCATCCCTGTGTGGGACTACGCGCTGAACTCGCTCAAGGTCGCCACCGCCAACGTCGTCACCAACTGCGCCGGCTCCGCCCTCGCCGGCTACGCGCTCGCCCGGCTGCGCTACCGGGGACGCGCGGCGGCCACCCTGACGTTCGTCCTCGCGATGCTCGTGCCCGTCGAGGGCATCGTCATCGCCCAGTTCACCACCATGCGCGAACTCGGCCTGAACAACACGCTCGTCGCGGTCGTCCTGCCCGGCTCCATCGGCGCCATGAACGTGCTGCTGATGCGCAACGCCTTCCGCAACCTGCCGTACGAGATCGAGGAGGCAGCCTACGTCGACGGCGCGAACGTCTGGCAGCGGTTCCTGCGGATCGCGCTGCCCTCCGTCAAGGGCACCCTCGCGGTGGTGGCCATCTTCTCCTTCATGGGCGCCTGGGACGACTTCCTGTGGCCGCTCATCGTGCTCAGCGACCCGTCCAGGTTCACCCTGACCATCGGACTCAACTACCTCCACGGCACCTTCGCAGGCGACGAACGGCTGGTCGCCGCCGGCACCGTCATCGCCGTGGCCCCGCTGATCGCCCTCTTCGCCTGCCTCCAGCGCTACTTCTTCCGCGGGGTCGGCGAGGGCGCGGTCAAGGGCTGAACCCGCCACCCGTGTCAGACGAGGACCCACCTATGCCTGCTGCCGTGCGCTTCGGCGTCAACTACACCCCGAGCGAAGGGTGGTTCCACCACTGGCTCGACTTCGACCTCGACGCCGTGCACGCCGACCTGGACTCCATCGCCGGCCTCGGCATGGACCACATCCGGGTCTTCCCGCTGTGGCCCCACTTCCAGCCCAACCGCACGCTCATCCGCCCCCGCGCCGTGGAGGACCTGGTCCGGCTCGTCGACGCCGCCGCCGAACGCGGCCTCGACGTCAACGTGGACGGACTGCAGGGCCATCTCTCCAGCTTCGACTTCCTGCCCGCGTGGACCCGCACCTGGCACCGCCGCAACCTCTTCACCGACCCCGACGTGCTCGACGGTCAGGCCGCCTACCTGCGCACCCTCGCCGCCGCCCTCGCCGACCGCCCCAACTTCCTCGGCCTGACCCTCGGCAACGAGGTCAACCAGTTCTCCGCCGCGCCCCACCCCGACCCCGACCGGGCCACCGCCGCGCAGATCGACGCCTGGCTGGAGCGCATGCTCACCGCCTGCGAGAAGGGCGCCCCGGGCAAGCTGCACCTGCACGCCGAGTACGACGCCACCTGGTACCAGGACGACATGCCCTTCACCCCGGCCCAGGCCGCAAGGCACGGCGCCCTCACCGCCGTCCACTCCTGGGTCTTCAACGGCACCGCCCAGCGCCACGGCCACGCCTCCGTACCCGCCCGGCACCACGCCGCCTACCTCGTCGAACTCAGCAAGGCCTGGGCCGGGGACCCGCACCGTCCGGTGTGGCTCCAGGAGGTCGGCGCGCCCGCCCCGCTCGTACCGGCCGAGCACGCCGCCGCGTTCGCCGAGGCCACCGTCGCGGCCGCCCTGGACTGCCCCGGGCTGTGGGGCATCACCTGGTGGTGCTCCCACGACGTCTCCCGCCACCTCGCCGACTTCCCGGAACTCGAGTACACCCTGGGCCTGCTGACCAGCGACCGGCGCCCCAAGGACATCGCCCGCGCCCTCTCCCGCGCGGCCCGCGACCACCGCGACAGCGGCGGCGGTACGGGGACCAACGGCCGCACCCCGGCCCCCCGCACCACCGCGCTCGTCGTGCCCGCCGACCCGGCCGCCCGCTCCCGCTGCGCACCCGGCGGCGACGTCTTCGACGCCTTCTTCGCGCTGACCGCCGACGGCGCCCGCCCCACCACGGTCCTCGACACCCGGGCGGCCGACCCCGGCCACCTCGCCGCCCGCACCCTCACGGAAGTCGTCACACCCGACCAGGTACTCCGAACCCCCCGAGGAGGCACCAGACCGTGAACCACCCCACCAGACGCACCGTCCTGATCGCCGGCGCCGCCGCCGCGCTCCTGCCCGCACCGCCCGCCGCGGCCGCGGCGCCCCCCGAGACCCCCGCGGCCGCGAAGCCAGCGCCGGCCTCCCAGCCGTACGCCTCCTACTGGTACCCCGACTCCCCGCCCGACGGCAGCCCCGGCCCCGGCATCACCTGGCGCAGCCTGAGCGCCTGGAGCGCCGCCACCGACCCCGACCTCGCCTTCAACGCCTCCACCGTCCCGCTTGCCCCCCGCTTCACCCCCACCCCGGCCAACACCACCGCCCGCGCCGGACAGGCCCGCGTCCAGGCCCTGGTCTCCTTCGGGCCCACCTCCGCCAACCCCTCCCAGGGCTCGGCCACCGCCGACTACTACGCCCTCACCCACTGGGCCTACCTCGACGAACTCGTCTTCTGGGGCGGCTCGGCGGGCGAGGGCCTGATCCTCGCGCCCAACGCGCCCATCGTGGACGCGGCCCACCGCCACGGCGTGCCCGTCCTCGGCAACGTCTTCCTGCCGCCCGTCGCCTACGGCGGACAGCTCCGGTGGACCCGCGACCTCGTGCGCGAGGACGCCGCCGGCCGGCATCCGCTCGCCGCCCAACTCGTCGCGGTGGCGGCCGCGTACGGCTTCGACGGCTGGTTCCTGAACGCCGAGACGGGCGGTGGCGACAGCGCCCTGGGCGCGGACATGCTGCGCTTCGTGACGGAGCTGAGGACGCTCGCCGCGGCCAGGGGACAGCGGGTCACCTGGTACGACGCGATGACCGTGGACGGCCGGGTCGCCTGGCAGGGCGCGCTCGACAGTCGCAACCAGCCGTTCTTCCAGGCCGCCGACGACATGTTCGTCGACTTCCGCTGGAGCGCGGACTCCCTGGCCTCCTCCGCCAGGACCGCAGGACAACTCGGCCGGGACCGCTACGAGTTGTGGGCGGGCGTCGACGTCGAGTCCAGCGGCACCGGGACCTTCGTGGACTGGGACGCGATCGTGCCGTCCGACGCGCCGCACGTCACCTCGATCGGCTTCTACCGGCCCGAGTGGACCCGCAACCACCTGCCCGCCGGTCACACCCCCGAGGAGTTCCACGCGGCCGACGACCGGTTCTGGACCGGCCGCTCCCTCGACCCGTCCCGGCCGGACGGCGGTGACGCGTGGCGGGCGCCCGCCGTCTCCGTCGCCGACCGCTCGACCGTCACCGCCGCTCCCTTCGCGAGCGTCTTCAACACCGGCCACGGGCTGCGCTGGTACGAGGACGGCGAGGTCACCTCGGACACGCCCTGGAACCACCTCGGCCTCCAGGACCGGCTGCCGTCCCGCCGCTGGGCGGTGCGCACCGAAGGGCAACGGCCCGCCGTCTCCTTCGACTTCGCCGACGCCTGGCGCGGCGGCGGCAGCGTGCTGGTGGAGGGCACGCTCGACCGGCCCGCCGTACTGGACCTGTACGCGACCCGGCTGCCCCTCGGTCCGCACACGGTCGTCGAACTGACCCACCGCGCGGACGCGGGCGACGTCCGCGCCGAGCTGGCCGTGGCGACGACCGAGCCGGACACCGCCGGGCAGGCGCCGCCGTACACATATCTGCCCCTGCCGGAGTCGCGGGCGGTCAGGCGTGGCGGCGGCTGGCGGACCAGTACGGTCCGGCTCACCGGCCCGTCCTGCACCCTGCACGCGATCGGCGTGCGGATCACCTCCCGCACGGGCGGCCCGGTCCCGGTGCGCTGGCGGCTGGGCGGAATCGCCGTCCACGACGGCAGGCCCGCCACCCCGTCCGCCCCCGCCCGGCCGAGGATCACCGCGGCCACCGGCGGCGACCTGCGCCTGGCCTGGCAGCCGGCCCGGGGCGCTGTGCGCCACTACACCCTCCACCGCGTGCTGCCCGACGGCACCCGCCGCTTCCTCACCGCCACCTGTCAGCACGCCTGCTTCGTCGCCGGCCTGACTCCCGCTCCGGGTGAGCGGGCCGCACGGTTGGAGCTGCGCGCGGTGGGGGAGCTCTACACCTCGTCGGCCCCCGTGACCGTCACCCACCCCTGGTAACCACCCGCAGACGTACGACCTACGGAGCACCCCGCATGCATGACGACCGCAGCCTGGTCGAGGCCCGCCTCCGGCGCGTCCTGGACGAGCGCATCCGCCCCGCCGTGTACCCCGAGTCCGTCCCGCTCCAGGTGGCGGTGTGGCACGCGCCCGGGGAGCCCGTGCCGGTCGCCGAGGGCCTGGCCGCCGAGCCGGAGCCGATCGAGGTGGGCGCCCGCTGGGGTGCTCCGTGGGGCACCAGCTGGTTCCGGGTGACCGGGACCGTGCCCGAGGTGTGGGCCGGGCGGACGGTGGAGGCCCTGCTCGACCTCGGCTTCGACGAGAACATGCCCGGCTTCCAGTGCGAGGGCCTGGTGTACCGGCCCGACGGCACCCCGGTGAAGGGCCTCAACCCGCGCAACCAGTGGGTGCGGGTCGGCACACCGGTCGCGGGCGGCGAGCAGGTGCGGCTGCACATCGAGGCCGCCTCCAACCCGGTCGTCCTCGACTACCACCCCTTCCTGCCCACGCGGCTCGGCGACAAGGAGACGGCGGGCAGCGAACCGCAGTACACCCTCACCCGCATGGACCTCGCCGTCTTCGACGAGACGGTGTGGCAGCTGGTGGCGGATCTGGAGGTGCTCGGCGAGCTGATGGCGGAGCTGCCGGACGACGCGCAGCGCCGCTGGGAGATCCTGCGCGCGGTGGAACGGGCGCTGGACGCCGTGGACCTCCAGGACGTCAACGGCACGGCGAACACGGCGCGTTCGTGCCTCGCGGACGTGCTCGCCGCGCCCGCCGTGCCCTCCGCCCACCGGATCAGCGCGGTCGGGCACGCCCACATCGACTCGGCGTGGCTGTGGCCGCTGCGCGAGACCGTGCGCAAGGTGGCCCGCACGGCGTCCAACATGACCGCCCTGCTGGAGGACGAGCCGGAGTTCGTCTTCGCCATGTCCCAGGCCCAGCAGTGGGCGTGGATCAAGGAGCACCGGCCCGAGGTGTGGGCGCGGGTGAAGAAGGCGGTGGCGGACGGGCGGTTCGTGCCGGCCGGGGGCATGTGGGTGGAGTCCGACACCAACATGCCGGGCTCGGAGGCGATGGCCCGTCAGTTCGTGCACGGCAAGCGGTTCTTCCTCGACGAGTTCGGCATCGAGAACGACGAGGCGTGGCTGCCGGACACCTTCGGCTTCGCCGCCGGACTGCCGCAGATCATCCGCGCGGCCGGGTCAACGCGGCTGCTGACGCAGAAGATCTCCTGGTCGCGGACGAACAAGTTCCCCCACCACACCTTCTGGTGGGAGGGCATCGACGGCACCCGGATCTTCACGCACTTCCCGCCGGTCGACACCTACAACTGCTCCATGAAGGGCGGCGAGATCGCCCACGCGGCCCGCAACTTCAAGGAGAAGGGCGCCGCCCGGCACTCCCTCGCACCCACCGGCTGGGGCGACGGGGGCGGCGGCACGACCCGCGAGATGGTCGCCAAGGCCGCCCGGCTGCGCGACCTGGAGGGCTGCGCGCGCGTGGAGTGGGAGACACCCTCGGCCTTCTTCGACAAGGCCGAGGCCGAGTATCCCGACGCGCCCGTCTGGGTCGGCGAGCTCTACCTGGAGCTCCACCGCGCCACCCTCACCAGCCAGGCGAAGACCAAGCAGGGCAACCGGCGCAGCGAGCACCTGCTGCGCGAGGCGGAGCTGTGGGCGGCCACGGCCGCCGTCCGCACCGGATTCCCGTACCCCTACGAGGAGCTGGACCGCATCTGGAAGACGGTCCTGCTCCACCAGTTCCACGACATCCTGCCGGGGTCCTCCATCGCCTGGGTGCACCGCGAGGCCCGCGCGACCTACGAGCGGGTCGCCGCCGAACTGGAGACGATCATCGGGGCCGCGCAGCGCGCGCTGGCCGGCCCGGGCACGTCGGAGCTGGTCTTCAACGCCGCCCCGCACAGCCGTGCCTCGGTCCCCGCGGGCGGCGCCGGGGCGCCGGTCACCGAGGGCGCCACCCGGCTCACGCCCCGCCCGGAGGGCGGGTACGTGCTGGACAACGACGCGCTGCGGGCCGAGATCGACGCCCGGGGGCTGGTCGTCTCGGTGTACGACCGCGCGGCCGACCGGGAGACCGTCGCCCCCGGCCGGGCGGCCAACCTGCTCCAACTCCACCCCGACTTCCCCAACATGTGGGACGCCTGGGACGTCGACGAGTTCTACCGCAACACGGTCACCGACCTCACGGACGCCGAGACCGTCGAGGCCGGCCGGGACGGCGCGTCCGTGCGGATCGTACGGTCCTTCGGCGCCTCCCGCGTCACCCAGGTGCTGTCGCTGCCGGCGGGGGAGCGGCGCCTGGTGCTGGACACGGAGGTGGACTGGCACGAGCGGGAGAAGTTCCTCAAGCTGGCCTTCCCGCTCGACGTGCACGCCGAACGGTACGCCTCCGAGACGCAGTTCGGGCACTTCCACCGGCCCACGCACACCAACACCTCCTGGGAGGCGGCCAAGTTCGAGGCGTGCAACCACCGTTTCGTGCACGTGGCCGAGCCCGGCTGGGGAGTGGCGGTCGTCAACGACTCGACGTACGGCCACGACGTGACCCGCCAGGTCCGCAGCGACGGCGACCGGGGTACGACCACGACGGTCCGCGTCTCCCTGCTGCGCGCCCCGCGCTTCCCCGACCCCGAGACCGATCAGGGCGTCCACCGCTTCCGGCACGCGCTGGTGCCGGGCGCGGACATCGGCGACGCGGTGCGCGAGGGCTGGCGGATCAACGTGCCCGAGCGGCGGCTGACCGGCGCCGCCGCCCAGGTCGCCCCGCTGGTGACGGTGGACGAGGACGCGGTGGTCGTCACGGCGGTGAAGCTGGCCGACGACGGCAGCGGCGACGTCGTGGTCCGCTTCCACGAGGCCCACGGCGGGCGCGCCCGCGCCACGCTGACGGCGGGCTTCGAACTCGCCGGTGCGGAGGTCACCGACCTGCTGGAGCGGCCCCTGCCGGACGTGGCGGCCCCCCGCCTCGACGACGCCGGCCGAATCGCCGTACACCTGCGACCCTTCGAACTGACAACCCTACGGCTGCGCCGCGCATGACCCGGCGCCCGGACCCCGCTTTCGCGGCCCGGCGCGGGACACGATGATGGGGCGATGAGACGTACAAGGGTGCCCGATCAGTCCTGGGCCTCGCAGCCGGATCCTCTGCTGGCCCTGGCCCGGCGGGAGTTGGCGTTCTACGCGCGCTCCTGCGACCGGGCCAGGCGGCTGCACCACGTGACCGAACTGGGCGCCCTCGCCACCACCTCGGTCACCGTGGTCGCCGCCGGGTTGCACGCCCCCGCCTGGCTCACCGCCCTGATCGCCGGGGGCGCCGTCTTCTTCACGGGTATGCGGCAGCTGTTCAACCCCGGCTCGCGCTGGGTCCTGGCCGCCCGCTCACGCGAGACCCTGCGCCGCGCCCTCGACCGCTACCTCCTGATTCCCGAACCGGAACGCGACACGGAGGCCCGCCAGGCCCTGCAGACGGCCATCGAGGAGGTGGGCGCCGAGGAACTGCGCGAATGGTCCGAATCCCGGGGCCACCGCCCCGACCCCCCGCTCCCGGCGGCGGGAGTGTGACCGGGCCGGCGGCCGCGCCCCGTGCCGTCCCCCCTCAGCCCAGTTCGTAGTCGAGCCGGATGCGGTGGGTGCCGTCCGTGTCCACGGTCAGGCCGCCGGTGCCGGTGATTCCCGCCAGTTCGCCCGTGCCGCTCGCGGGGACGACCGTGAAGAACTCGGCGGCGCGGTCGCTGCCGGTCGTCGTCGCCGAGTGGACGAAGTTGAAGGCGCCCCGTCTGCCGCCGAGGGCGCCCTCGAAGGACTCCATGGCGACGTACGTGCCCACCCCCTTGGCCTGGTCGTAGGCCGCGGTGAACAGCGTGGCCGACCGGCCCTCGATCTCTCCCTCGAAGTGCTTCTCCATGGTCGCGACGCCCACCGGAAGGGCGGTCGTGACGGCCGGGTCCGGCTCCAGCGCGGCCGGCTTGAACGACTTCACGGTGAAAGTGCCCGTAGCTCTCATGCCCGCGACCGTACCGGGAGGGTCCGACAACGCAACCGGTTCAGAGCCTCCGCGCCGCCCCCGCCAGCCGGGTCGGGGGCAGGAACTCGCGCACGTAGGTGCGGTCCCAGCAGGCGCCGGTGGCGCGCAGCTCCCGCCAGGTGGTGTAGCGGTAGCGGAAGAGGCGGGCGCGGACGTAGCGGGGCGGCCGGCCCGGCGGGAAGGGCGAGCGGCGCAGCAGGCGCAGGGTGGCGCGGTCGCCCTCCAGGAGCCTTTCCACCAGGGTGCCGAACCAGGAGCCGGCGTACGCCGGGGAGAGCGCCACGAACCACATCAGCCAGTCCAGGCGCAGATGGTAGGGCGCGAACTGGCGCGGCCAGCGCCGCGGATTCCCGGGCTTGCCCCGGAACTCGTACTCCCGCCAGTCGGAGTCCTCGCGCGGGGTGTCGTCGAGGGTGCCCTCGACGATCACCTCGTAGCGGATCCGGCTGACGCTGCCGAAGGCGCCGTAGGTGTTGACCAGGTGCAGGGGGTCGAAGGAGCGGTTCATGACCTGGCGGCGGGAGATCATGTTGACCACCGGGCGGTGGCTGAGGAAGGCCAGCAGGGCGGCCACGGCGAGGACCACCGCCTCGTACCACGGCGGAGCCGGCGGCACCGGCGGCGCGTGCGCGGGGAAGCGGATCGCCGACAGCGCGAGCACGATGGTGATCCAGTTCAGCCAGGAGAAGTTGCCCGAGAGCACCAGCCACAGCTGCGTGACGATCATCAGCGCCGCGCCCGCCGTCGCGACGGGCTGCGGGGCGAACAGCAGGAACGGCACGATCAGTTGGGTGACGTGATTGGCGGCCACCTCCGCCTTGTGCAGCGGCCCGGGCAGATGGTGGAAGAACCAGCTCAGCGGGCCCGGCATCGGCTGCGTCTCGTGGTGGTGGTGCAGACACGTCAGCTTCCGCCAGCACTCGTCGCCCCGCATTTTGATCAGCCCCGCGCCGAACTCCACCCGGAAGAGGATCCAGCGCAGCAGGAACAGCACCACTACCGGCGGCGCCACCTCGTCGTTGCCGAGGAAGACGGCGAGGAACCCCGTCTCCAGCAGCAGCGACTCCCAGCCGAAGCCGTACCACGTCTGCCCGACGTTCACGACCGACAGGTACAGCGCCCACGGCAGCAGCCACAGCAGCATGGCCCCCCACAACGGCAGCAGCGAGTCGAGCCCGGCGAGGAGCGCCGCCGACACCGCGCACCCGCCCCACGCGACCGCCGCGAACAGCGTGTCCGAGTAGCGCCACTGGAACAGGCTCGGCGCCCGCCGGAACGGCACCCGCTCGACGAACCGGGGGATCGGCAGCAGCCCCCGCTCGCCCAGCAGCGCCCGGAACTGCAGGGCGGCCGTCAGGAAGGCGACGAGGTACACCGCGGCCAGGGCCCGCTGGAAGACCAGCCGGCTCAGCCAGTACTCGGGGGCGGTGAACCATCCCACGGCCCTGCACGCTCCTTCCCGCGCGGTTCGCGCTCCGGCTACCCTTTCCCCGGCTCGAAGAATCGGGCAAACCCTGGCAAGGTGGCTCCATGGCTGAACGGGGAGCGCACGCCCTGTCACTCCCGGACGACTGGCCCGCCCACCCGGATCCGATCCTGGCGCTCAACCGCATGGGCAGCTTCGACTGGGACCTGGACAGCGGCCTGTTCAGCATGGACGCGCAGGCCCACGAGATCTTCGACATCACCCCCGCGGAGTACGACGGCCACCCCGAGAGCCTGGCCTCCCGGGTCCCCGGCAGCGAGGGCCAGCGTCTGGACGCCCTGGTGGCCCGGGCGATGAAGGACGGCCGGGAGAACTACGGCACGTACATCCGCCTGCGCCGCAAGGACGGCTCCCTGCGCTGGGTCTACACCCAGGGCTACATCCGCCGCGACGACACCGGGCGCCCCCGCCGCATCATCGGCATCATCAGGGACGCCACCGACGAGCTCAACGACTCGGCGGGCCTGCAGGAGCGGGCCGCCCGGGACGCCGCACGCCGCGAGCAGACCAACGTCGTCCAGGCCGCCACCGCCGCCCTCGCCCACGCCCACACCGTCCAGGACGTCATCGACGTCGTCAAGGACACCCCGGGGCTCGCCCTGCTGGGCTCCACCAGCCTGGTCCTCGGCCTGGTCGAGGCCGGCAGGATCAGGCTCGTCGCCGAGGGCCCCGAGGGCAGCTCGGTGCCCGGCACCCGCGTCACCCGGATCGACGAGCCGTACCCGATGAGCGAGGCCGTGCGCACCCTCAGCCCGCGCTTCATCGAGTCCCCGGAGGACTTCGCCGACCGCTACCCCATCCTGTGGCCGCACATCACCGGCCTGAACATCACCTCGGCCGCCTATCTGCCCCTGATCGCCCAGGCCCGCCCGATCGGCGGCATGGGCCTGCTCTACAGCGGCCGGTACGGTTTCTCGCCCGAGGAGCGCAACGTCCTGGTCGCCCTCGGCAGCAGCATCGCGCAGAGCCTGCAGCGCGCCATGTTCTACGAGCAGGAGAAGGACCTCGCGCAGGGACTCCAGCAGGCGATGCTGCCGCGGACCATCCCCAGCGTGCCGGGCGCCGACGTCGCCGTCCGCTACCGCTCCGGGTACGCCGGCGGCTCGCTCGGCCGGGACATCGGCGGCGACTGGTACGACCTGATCCCGCTGCCCGGCGGCCGGGTCGGCGCGGTCATCGGCGACGTCCAGGGCCACGACACCCACGCGGCCGCCGTCATGGGCCAGCTGCGCATCGTACTGCGCGCCTACGCAGCCGAGGGCCACGCCCCGGCCACCGTGATGGCCCGCGCCTCGGTCTTCCTGCACGAACTCGACACCGACCGCTTCGCCACCTGCCTGTACGCCGAGGCCGACCTGTCCACCGGCGTGGTCCAGGTGGTGAGGGCCGGGCACATCGACCCGCTGGTGCGGCTGGACGACGGCAGCTGCCGCCGGGTGAGCGTCGACGGCGGCCTGCCGCTCGGGCTGTCCGCCGAGTTCGGCAGCCTGGAGTACCCGGTGTGCGCCATGGAGCTCGATCCCGGGCAGGCGCTGGTGCTGTGCACCGACGGCCTGGTCGAGCAGCCCGGCGCCGACCTCGACGACGGCATGCGCACCCTGGTGGAGTCGATCGCCGCCGGTCCCGCCGAGGTGCGCGACCTCGCCGACCGGCTCATCGAGATCGCCGACGCGCGCGGCGGCGACGACGACGTGGCCCTGCTGGTGCTGCGCCGCCGCGCCCTGACCGAGCGCCAGCCCCTGGGGCGGCTCCAGCAGCACGTGCCGCCCGGCGACCCCGAGGCGCTGACCCAGGCCCGCCATCTGATCCGCGCCGCCGTGCGCTCGTGGGGCGCCCGGGAGCGCTCCGAGGAGATCGAACTCGTGGCCGACGAGCTGATCACCAACGTGCTGATGCACACCGAGGGCGCCGCGGTCGTCACCCTGCGGGTCCTCAGCGGGACCGACCGGCGGCTGCGCGTGGAGGTGGAGGACTCCTCCAGCGCGCTGCCGCGCCGCCGCGAGCCGGGCGAGCAGGGCGTCTCCGGGCGCGGGCTGCTGCTGGTGGACCGGCTCACCGACGTGTGGGGCGTGGAGGCGCGGGGCGGCGGCAAGTGCATGTGGTGCGAGTTCGTGGTCCCGGAGCGGGACTGACCCGCCCGGCGGGCCGGGCCGTCGCGGGCCGCGTGGCGTTGTCGGTGCCGGGTGGCACCCTTGAGCCATGCCCGAACTGCCCGAGGTGGAAGCGCTCAGGGACTTCCTCACCGAGAACGCGGTGGGGCGCGAGATCGTGCGCGTCCTGCCGGTGGCGATCAGCGTCCTGAAGACCTACGACCCTCCCGTGACCGCCCTGGAGGGCCGGGAGGTCACGGCGGTGCGCCGGTACGGCAAGTTCCTGGACCTGGCCACCGGCGACGGCCCGCACCTGGTGACGCACCTGGCCCGCGCGGGCTGGCTCCAGTGGAAGGACCCCCTGCCCGACGGCCCGCCCCGCCCCGGCAAGGGCCCGCTGGCGCTGCGCGTCGCCCTGGACACCGGCGCCGGCTTCGACCTCACCGAGGCCGGCACGCAGAAGAGGCTCGCGGTGTACGTCGTACGGGACCCGTCGGAGGTCCCCGGCGTGGCACGGCTCGGCCCCGACCCGCTGGCCGACGACTTCGACCAGGGCCGCCTGGCGGAGCTGCTCGCGGGGCAGCGGCGGCAGATCAAGGGCGCGCTGCGCGACCAGAGCCTGATCGCCGGGGTGGGCAACGCCTACAGCGACGAGATCCTGCACGCGGCGAGGATGTCCCCGTTCAAGCCGTGCGCCTCCCTCACCCCCGAGGAGATCGGACGGCTCCACGAGGCGCTGCGCACGACGCTGACCGAGGCGGTGGAGCGGTCCCGGGGGCTCGCGGCCGGACGGCTGAAGGCGGAGAAGAAGAGCGGCCTGAGAGTGCACGGCCGGACGGGCGAGCCCTGCCCGGTGTGCGGCGACACCATCCGCGAGGTGTCCTTCAGCGACTCGTCCCTGCAGTACTGCCCCACCTGCCAGACCGGGGGCAAGCCGCTCGCGGACCGCAGACTGTCCCGACTCCTGAAGTGACCCGGCCAGGAGCCGAGCCGGGCGTCACCGGGAGGTTCAGGGCGAGTCGAGGGTGACCAGGTGCTGCCCGTCCGCCGTGCGGACCTCGAAGCGGTCGATCTCGCCGGGGTGCATCGTCGTGCCCCCGGACACCGCGTTCGCGTCCGGATCGTGGGCAGGCACCATCCAGCTGGTCACGGTCTGCTCCGAGCCGTCCTGCCCGATCGCGACCAGCCGGCAGGAGCGGGGACCGGAGCCGTCCTTGATCCGCAGCTCCACCGAGCTGCCCCAGTCCGCGTCCGCGGTGCGGACCTCGGCCCACACGCCCGTCTTCGCGTCGGTCGCGGCGACCCGCGAGGGGCCCTGACCGTCGCTCGCGTGCCCGGCGACGGCGGCGAAAGCCGGTCCGCCCACGGCCAGCACCACGGAGGCCGCCAGTCCGTACAGCAGGCGCCGGCGGCCGGCGCGGTGCCGGCGCGAGACCTCGCCGACCAGGCGATCCAGCAGCCGGGGACCCGGCTGGGTCATGGGGTGCACGATGCGCGGCGTGGCCCTCCGGTACAGCATCAGCTGCCGTGCGGTGGGACCGAACTCGGTGACGTGCGCCGCGCAGCTGGGGCACTCCATGAGGTGGTCCTCGAAGCGGAAGGCGTCCGCCTCGTCCAGCACGCCGAGCGCGTACGCGCCGACGTCGCGATGCCGTTCCAGGGACCTCATGCCGATTCCTCGTGACCGTGGGGTGCGGGTGGGGTTACTCGTTGCTCCCACCCGTACGCACCCGACAGCGGAATCACTCAAGCCACGTACAGAATCGTAATCAAGAGGTTCGGAGCGGCGGACGCCGCGGATTGGTCGGTTTCTAGAAAAGATGGATGGCGAGGTGTCCGAGGGGCAGTCCGAGCCGCCAGGCGGGCGTCCACACCTTCGGTCCCTCGTCCTCCCCGAGCCCTCCCGCGCCGCCCGGCACCGCGTCCAGGTCGGGCGCGAGCAGCTCGGTCTCCTCCAGCCACCGCCAGGCAGCCTCGGCCAGCGCCAGGTCCGGCGAGGGGACGCCCGAGGCGTGTGCCTCGGCGGCCAGGTCCGCCATCCGCTCGCACACCCAGTCCTGCCAGGGCTGGTCGTACGCGGTCAGCGACAGCCACGTCTCCAGCTGCGAGACCACCCGGATGCCGGACAGCTCGCCGCCGGTGTCGGAGAGGAAGATCGTCAGCGCCAGCGCGTCCCGGCCGGCCCTGAACTCGAAGGACGTCGGCGGCATCAGGTCGCCGGTGCGCAGCAGTTCGTCGGCGATGTACTCGGCGTACAACCAGGCCATGGGGACGGCCAGTTCGCCACCGCCGTGGCCGTCCGTGCTCTCCTGCCCTCTGTGCAGCATCCCTTCCTGCCTTCCTCCCGTGCGTACGGGCGCCCGATCCCGGGTCCCGGTCCGGAACACGGATGAGGACAGCCGATTACTCAACGGTGGTCCACAGCAAGGCGCTTTACGGAGGTTTGACTTGGCAGTCGGTTTCACCGCAGGTCGGCCGCGTATCCCGGGAGCACCCGGCGCAGGGCGCGCAGCGCGTAGTACGCGCGGGACTTCACGGTACCCGGCGGAATCCCCAGGGTTTCGGCGGCCTCCGCCACACTCGCCCCGTGGAAATACACCAGCACCAGGACTTCACGGTGCTCGGGAGTGAGTGTCTTCACAGCCTGGCGCACATCGAGCGTGGCCGCCGAGCGCTCGGCGTGGTCGGCGATCACGCGCGCGTTCTCCAGCACCGCGTCGCCGACCTCCGGCGGCCGGGCCTGACGGGCGCGGCGCGCGTCGATCGCGAGCCGGCGGGCCACGGTCAGCAGCCAGGGCCGTACGGAGTCGAAGGCGTCCGCGCGCAGCGCCTCGGGGTGCTGCCAGGCGCGCAGCAGGGTCTCCTGGAGCAGGTCCTCGGCTCGCTGGCGGTCGCCGTCGCACAGCCGCAGCAGCAGGGCGAACAGCGGCCTGCCGTGCTCGCGCTGGAGCGCGGCGAGTTCGTGCTCGGCGGTCGTGGTCCCGGGGGAGAGGATGGTTCCGGCCGTCATGGCCGACATGCCACCGCAGGGCGCCGCGCGGGGACAGGGCGCGCGCACGGTGGTGCGGCGGACGGTCGATCGTGTCGGTGAACGGTACGACGAACGGTCCGTCACCTCGTTGGGCACACTCCGTGAGCCTCTTGGAGCCCCTTGCCGTGTCTCCTCGTAGGCCAACGGGCTCAAGGGGGAGCGGATGCCGTTTGCGGCGGCGGCGAGCTTCATACCCATTTATCCGTCTGTATGAAGTTCTGTCCGTGGTGAAGGTACGTCCGTACGGCCGTGAGTGGGGTGAACCGGTGATCGCACGCAGACGGCAGGTGGCCCTGGCCGTGACGGCCCTGCTCGCCGCGGGCGCGGCCTGCTCGGCCCACCTCCGGCAGGACGACGCCCCGGCGTCCGCCGCCCACGGCGCCCCGGCTCCGGCCTCCCGGCAGGCGGGCCGGTTCACCCTCGTCGCCTCCGGCGCGATCCTGCCCGACACCTCCGTCGTCGAGCGGGGCGACTTCGACGCCGGCGGGGCAGCGTACGACTTCCGGCCGATGCTGGAGGGCGTGCGGTCCGTGGTCTCCCACGCCGACCTGGCGCTGTGTCATCTGGACACCCCCTTCGGCGCCAAGCCCCCGTACACCGGCGCCCCGCGCTTCGCCTCGCCGCCCGAGCTGGCCCAGGCCCTCGCCGCCACCGGCTACGACAGCTGCGCCACCGCCTCCGAGCACACCCTCGACGACGGCGCCGACGGCGTCCGGCGCACCCTGGACGCCCTGGACCGCGCCGGGCTGCGGCACGCCGGCTCGGCGCGCGGCGAGGCCGAGGCCCGGGGCACCCTGCTGCGCGCCGGCGGCGCGCTGGTGGCCCACTTGGCCTACTCATACGGCTCCGGCCGGCCGGAGCCGCCCGGACAGCCGTGGGCGGTGCGCCTGATCGACGAGGACCGGATCCTCGCCGACGCCCGCGCGGCCCGGCAGGCGGGCGCCGACGTGGTCGTGGTGTCCCTGCACTGGGGTCCGCAGTGGCAGGAGGCGCCCGACGAGCAGCAGGTGGAGCTGGCCCGGCGGCTGACCGCCGCCCGCACCGGCGGCCGTCCCGACATCGACCTGATCCTCGGCACACATGCGCACGTCCCCCAGCCGTACGAGAAGGTCAACGGCACCTGGGTGGTCTACGGCCTGGGCGCGCAGATCGCGGGCCAGCCCACCGACTACCGCGCGATGCAGGACCCGCGCGGCAACCAGAGCACCCTCGCCCGGTTCACCTTCTCGCCGCCCGCGCGGCCGGGCGGGCGCTGGGAGGTGACCCGCGCGGAGTTCGTCCCCGAGGCCTACGACCTCGACGCCGGCCGGGTGGTGAACCTCGGTGAGGCGATCGCCCAGGGCGCCGACCTCCAGGGGGTGCGGGACCGGATCCGCGGGGTCGTGCTCGGCCGGGGCGCGGCCAAGGACGGGCTGACGATGGGGCGGTGACGGTGTTCAGTTCACGTCGACGTGGTCGAAGAGCCGCAGCATCTCGCCGAGCACCCGCAGGCAGGCGGTCACGTCAGCGCCGGTGAGGCCGCCGCCCACCTCGCGCAGCACCGCGTGCTCGCGGGCCAGGACCGCGGTGATCGCCGCCCGGCCGGCGTCGGTGAGCCGGATCAGCGAGGAGCGCTGGTGGGCCGGGTTGGGCACGGCCTCCACCAGGTCCCGCGCCGCCGCCTCGTTGACCATCCGCTGGACGAACTGCCGGCTGATGGCCTGTGCGCGGCCCATCTGCGGCACGGTCATCGGCCCGTGCTTGTGCAGCAGGTCGAGGACGGCCCGTACGCCCACGGACAGCCCCTCGACCGCCTCGCCCCGTTCCACCGCGCGCTGCACCCGCCGGTACAGCGGGCCGACCAGGTCGAACACCTCGGTCAGGCGGTGGCCGAGTTCGTCCGGGGGGAGGGATTCGTCGTCGTGGCTCACCGGACCATCATGACACCTCGGTTGCCAAAAGGGCGGGAAGATGACACCTTGGTTGTCATGAATCCCGCTATGGATCTCCGGTTCTTCCCCTCCTCCGACGGCGACCTCGCCTACCTCGACACCGGCAGCGGGGACCCGGTGGTCCTGCTGCACTCCGGCTGGGTCGACCACCGGTCCCTCGACGCACAGACGAAGGCCCTCGCCTCCGACTACCGCGTGATCGCCCCCGACACGCGCGGGCACGGCTTCTCCGCCAACGCCACCCGGCCCTTCCGCTGGGCCGACGACCTCGCCGACCTGCTGCGGCACCTCGACGCCGGCCCGGCGGTCCTCGTGGGCGTCTCCATGGGCGGGGCCATCGCCACCGACACCGTGCTCGAACACCCCGACGTGGTCCGCGCGGTGGTCGCCTGCTCCGCCGCGACCAGCGAGTACCAGTACACCGACCCCTGGGCCCGCGAGATCCAGTCCGCGTCCGCGCGGGCGCTCGGCGCCGGCGACATCGAGGGCTGGCTCACCGCGTTCCTGCGCTTCGTGCCCGGAGAGTCGCGCACCCTTGAGGACATCGACCCCGAAATCCCGCGCCGGGTGCGGGAGATGGCCCTGCACACCCTGTCCAAGCACGCCCCGGACGAGAAGAACCACCTCGTACCCGTGACCGGCACCTGGGAGCGTGTGCCGGACATCCGCGTTCCGCTGCTCACGGTCAACGGCGCGCTCGACGCCCCCGACCTGATCACCGAGGCCGAGCGGCTGGCCCGAACGGTGGCCGGCGGCTGGTCCGTGACGATCGAGAAGACCGCGCACTACGCGCACATGGAACGGCCGGAGGCGTTCAACGCCGTCCTCACCGACTTCCTGCGCTCGCTCCCGGCCCGCTAGGCGGCAGGGTCGCTGGAGCCGGAGGCCGGCGGGCGCCCGGCCAGCACCGACCGCTTGTACGAGTACCCGAAGTAGATCACGCACCCGATCAGGAACCACACGGCGAACCGCACCCAGGTCTGCCACTGCAGGAACGTGATCAGCCAGATCGAGAAGACCACGCCCAGCGCCGGCACGAACGGCATCCACGGCGTGCGGAACGTGCGCGGCAGGTCCGGCTGCCGGTAGCGCAGCACGATCACCGCCGTGCACACCACCACGAACGCCAGCAG
>NZ_BMVJ01000004.1:273690-292532 GCF_014650655.1 Streptomyces anandii JCM 4720 | reverse complement strand
GATGCCGATGTTGGTCAGCTCCGCCGCCTCCGCGATCGGCAGGAAACCGGCGATGACCGCCGACGCCACCCCGACGATCCACGTCACCCGGGTCGGCACGTGCCGCGTCGGGTGGGTCTTCGCGAACCACTTGGGCAGCAGCCCGTCCCGCGACATCGCGAACCACACCCGGGTCACGCCCAGCATGAACGTGAACATCACCGTGAGGATGCCGATGATCGCGCCCACCGCGATCACGTCCGCCAGCCGGTTCAGGCCCACCGACTTGAACGCCGTGGAGAAGCCGCTCTCCTTGTCGATGTCCTTGTAGTTCTGCATCCCGGTCAGCACCAGGCAGGCCGCCACGTACAGCACCATCGCGATGATCAGCGAGTAGATGATCGCCTTCGGCATGTGCCGCTGGGCGTCCTTGGACTCCTCGGCCGCCGTCGACATCGCGTCGTAGCCGAACACCGCGAAGAACACCGTCGCCGCGCCGGTGAACGCGCCGCCGACCCCGTACGGGAAGAACGGGTGGTAGTTCGCCGTGTTGATGTGGAAGACGCCCACTCCGATCACGAGCAGCACCACCAGCACCTTCAGCACCACCACGAACGTCTCGAAGCGGGCCGCGTTGCGGATGCCCATGTTCAGCAGCCAGGCGATGAGCAGGCACAGGATCGCCGCGAACAGGTCCACCTTGTGCCCGGAGCCGGTGCCGGGCGCGCCCAGCATCCACGCCGGCAGCTTCGCGCCCATGTCCTCGACCAGGAAGCTGAAGTAGCCCGAGATGCCGATCGCGACCACCGCCACGATCGCCGTGTACTCCAGCAGCAGGTCCCAGCCGATGAACCAGCCCGCGAACTCGCCGAGCACCGCGTAGCCGTAGGTGTAGGCCGAGCCCGCCTTCGGGATCAGGCCCGCGAACTCCGCGTACGACAGCGCGGCCGCGGCGCTCGCCACGCCCGCGATCAGGAACGACACCAGTACCGCCGGGCCGGCCGTGCCGTTGGCCACCGTGCCGGCCAGGGTGAAGATGCCCGCGCCGATGATGCCGCCCACACCGATCGCGGTGAGCTGGGTCAGCCCCAGCGACCTCTCCAGCCGCGGGCCCTCGCCGACTTCCGTCTCCTCGATGTGCTCGATGGGTTTGCGGCGGAGAATGCCCTCGCCCATCCGGAGCCCGGCCATGCGCCTCACCTCTTCGCAGACGGCAAACGGCTGACGGCGGATCATGATGGCTCAGCCGCGCCGGGTACGGAAGACGCCACGCACGGACGGCCCCGAGCCGAAGGCAGGCCCGCCGCAGTGGCCTACGGCACTACCACTACCCGCCGCCGCCCCGCGAAACCACCGTCACCCGCCGCCCCGCGGCACCACCGTCACCGGCCGCCCCGCGGCACCACCGTCACCGGCCGCCCCGCGGCACCACCGTCACCGGCCGCGGTCCTGCGGCACCACCGTCACCGGCCGCCGTCACGCACACCACGTCACCGGCGGTGCTACGGCACCACCGTCACCGGCCAGCGCCCCGCCTTCACCAGACGCACCGCCACCGAGCCGATGATCCGGTGCCCGGCCTGCTCGGAGGCGCCCACCACCACCGCGTCCGCCTTCAGTTCGTCCGCGGCCGTCACCAGGCCGTTGTACGGGTCCCCGGGGAAGGTGTGGAACTCCCAGCGGACCTCGAATATCCCCTTCAGCCGCTCCGTCGCCTCCCGGATCTGCTGCACCAGGTCCTCGGCGATCTCGTCGGTCGTCCCGGCCACCGGCGCCCCCAGCGCGGCGCCCGCCGTCATCACCGGCCGTACGTACACGAGCGCGAGCAGCGCACCCTGCCGACGGGCCAGACCGGCGGCGTAGGCGGCGGCCCGCATGGAGGAGTCGGAGCCGTCCACCCCCGCCACGATCACCTTCGGCCCGTCGGTGCCCCGCTCGAACCGGTGCTCGCGCCGCTCGTGCTGCTCGTGCTGTTCCGTCACACCCGCGAGGCTATCGGAAGGCCCCGCCCGCGCCCCCGGCCGGGATCTCCCGACGGGCGCCCCGGGCCCGGTGTTCCTACAGTCGGAACCATGAGCGCCACCCCCTCCAGGCCATGACCGCGATCCCGACGCCACCATGAGCGCCACCGCCCCGCCCAGGGGCACCGCGGAAACCGCCTCCCGGCCACCGGGAAGCGGGTTCCTCGGCCACGTCCCCCAGGGCTTCGCCGTCTTCTTCGGCGCGCTCGGACTGCTGTGCGCGCTGCTGGACCTCATCGCCCCGCTGCGCGTCCTGCTCCGTCCGGTCGTCCGGGGCCTGGACTCCCTCCTGGTCCCGGTCAGCGCCAACCTCGCCTACGCCGTCTTCCTCTTCCTCCTCGCCGGCGCCACCGCCGCCCGCAAGAAGGTCGCCTGGTGGCTGGTCGTGGTCTACCTGGGCCTGGTGCTCCTCGGCGACGTCTTCGGACTCGCCCTCGGCCAGTACGCCGAGTCGCTGCCGTCCTTCGTCCTGTGCGGCATCGCGCTGCTGTTGCTGATCACGGCCCGCGGCGAGTTCTACGCCGCCTCCCGCCGCGGCGCCGTCTGGCGGGCGCTCGCCGTGCTCGTCGGCGGGCTGGCCGCGGCGATCCTCGTCGGCTGGGGGCTGGTCGCGCTCTTCCCGGGCACCCTGCCGCCGGAGCTGCACCTGGCCTGGTCCGCCAACCGGGTGCTCGGCGGCCTCGCCTCCGCCCGCGACTTCGACGGCCGCCCGCCGCGCCCGGTGACCTTCCTGCTCGGCCTGTTCGGCGCGCTCGCCCTGCTCAGCGCCGCCGCCACCCTGTTCCGCTCCCAGCGACTGGAAGCCGCCCTGCACGGCGACGAGGAGGCCCGCATCCGCGCCCTGCTCAAGGCCTACGGCGAGGACGACTCCCTCGGCTACTTCGCCACCCGCCGCGACAAGGCCGTCGTCTTCTCGCCCACCGGCAAGGCCGCCGTCACCTACCGCGTCGAGGCCGGCGTCTGCCTGGCCAGCGGCGACCCCGTGGGCGACCGCGAGGCCTGGCCGCACGCCATCGCCGCCTGGCTCGACGTGGCCCGCCGCTACGCCTGGACGCCCGCCGTGATGGGCGCCTCCGAGGAGGGCGCCCGGGCCTACGTCCGCGCCGGACTCGGCGCCCTCCAGCTCGGCGACGAGGCGATCGTGCACGTGGCCGGATTCGACCTCGACGGCCGGGACATGCGGGTCACCCGGCAGGCCGTGCACCGCGTGCGCCGCACCGGCGCCACCTGCCGCGTGCGCCGCCACGCCACCCTCTCCGACGCGGAGATGGAGGAGGTGGTCGACAAGGCCGACGCCTGGCGCGACACCGAGACCGAACGCGGCTTCTCCATGGCCCTGGACCGCCTCGGCGACCCGGCCGACGGCGACTGCCTCCTCGTCGAGGCCCTCGCCGCCGACGGCCGGCTGCTCGCCCTGCTCTCCTTCGTCCCCTGGGGACAGGGCGGCGTCTCCCTGGACCTCATGCGCCGCGACCGCGCCGCACCCAACGGCGTCATCGAGTTCATGGTCGCCGAACTGTGCGCGGCCGCCCCGCGCCTCGGCGTACGGCGCATCTCGCTGAACTTCGCCGTCTTCCGCTCCGTCTTCGAGGAGGGCGCCCGCATCGGCGCCGGCCCGGTGCTGCGCGCCTGGCGCCGGCTGCTGCTGTTCTTCTCCCGCTGGTGGCAACTGGAGGCCCTGTACCGGTCCAACGCCAAATACCACCCCGAGTGGTACCCCCGCTACATCTGCTATGGCGAGACCGCCTCCCTCGCCCGCATCGGCATCGCCTCCGGCATCGCCGAGGGCTTCGTCTCCGTGCCCTCGCTGCGCAAGCTCTGGGGCAAGGGCCACACCCGGACCGGACCGAGGCCCGCCACCACCGAGGGACTGCCCCCGCTCGACGAACTCGGCCCGGACGCCGGACGCGCCCGGGCCGCCGACCCGCTCGCCGCGCTGCCCGACCAGGTCCGCGTCCGCCACGCCCGGCTCGGCCGGCTGCGCGCGGCCGGCACCGACCCCTACCCGGTCGGCGTCCCCGCCCGCACCCGAGCCCTCGCCGAGGTGCGCGAGGGCGAGGAGGTCACCGTCGCCGGACGGATCATGCTGGTACGCGACTTCGGCGGCATCGTCTTCGCCGTACTGCGGGACTGGTCCGGCGACCACCAGATCGCCCTCACCCGCGACGGACCCGGCCCCGCCCCGGACCGCTTCACCGCCGACACCGACATCGGCGACCACATCACCGTCACCGGCCGGGCCGGCGTCAGCGACAAGGGCGAGCCCACCGTCTTCGTCGCCTCCTGGCAGCTCCTCGCCAAGTGCCTGCGGCCCCTGCCCGACAAGCGCCGGGGGCTGGCCGACCCCGAGGCCAGGGTGCGCATGCGCTACCTCGACCTCGTCGTCAGGCCCGAGGCCCGCGAGGTGCTCCGCGTCCGCTCCGCCGCCGTACAGGCCCTGCGCCGCGGCCTGCAGGACCGCGGCTACCTCGAGGTCGAGACCCCGATGCTCCAGCAGATCCACGGCGGCGCCAACGCCCGCCCCTTCACCACCCACATCAACGCCTACGACCTCGACCTGTACCTGCGCATCGCCCCCGAGCTGTACCTCAAGCGGCTGTGCGTGGGCGGGATGGAGAAGGTCTTCGAGCTGGGCCGCACCTTCCGCAACGAGGGCGTCTCCCACAAGCACAACCCCGAGTTCACCATGCTGGAGGCCTACCAGGCGTACGCCGACTACGACGTGATGCTCGACCTCACCCGCGAACTGGTCCAGGGCGCCGCCACCGCCGCCTTCGGGCGTCCCGTGATCCGCAAGGACGGCGCCGAGTACGACATCTCCGGCCCGTGGCCCGTCACCACCGTGCACGCCGCGATCTCCGAGGCCCTGGGGGAGGAGATCGGCCCCGGCACGGACCTGGACACCCTGCGCCGCCACTGCGACCGAGCCTCGGTGCCGTACACCGCGGACGACACCGCCGGCGAGGTGGTGCTGGAGATGTACGAGCGGCTGGTGGAGGAGCGGACGCGACTGCCCACCTTCTACAAGGACTTCCCCACCGAGGTCTCCCCGCTCACCCGGCAGCACCGCACCGACCCGCGGCTCGCCGAACGTTGGGACCTCGTCGCCTTCGGCACCGAACTCGGCACCGCCTACTCCGAACTGACCGACCCGGTCGAGCAGCGCCGCCGCCTCACCGCCCAGTCCCTGCTCGCCGCCGGCGGCGACCCCGAGGCCATGGAACTCGACGAGGACTTCCTCGACGCCCTCGAATACGCCATGCCCCCCACCGGCGGCCTCGGCCTCGGTGTGGACCGCCTGATCATGTTCCTCACCGGCCTGACCATCCGGGAGACCCTCCCCTTCCCCCTGGTCCGCCACCGCTGAGCGCCTCGCGCCGGCCTGCCACGTGCGGCTGGGCCGGGCGGGTGTTTTCGTGCCGCCGTACCCGTGCCGCGGGGACCGGGCGGTCACTGATGACTCATGAAGAAGGATCAGGATCAGTTGCTCACGCGGCGCCGGGTTCTGCTCGCAGGGGCCGCCGCTCTCGGGGCGGCGGGAGCGGCCGGCACGGCCGGCCTGCTGCTCTCCGGCTCCTCCCACTCCCCGGCACGGCCCGCCCCCGCCGCGGGCCCCCAGGCGCGCACCGCCCTCAAGCCCTCCGCCTACCGGCTCCGGCCGCTGACCGGCGACGCGGCGCCGCCCGCCCAGCCGCTGCCCACCAAGGTGCGGCACGCGCCGATCCTGCGCATGTCCGGCCGGGGCAACACCATGCTGCTCACCTTCGACGACGGCCCCAACCCCGACTACACCCCGCACATCCTGGACACCCTGGCCAAGTACGACATCCGCGCCACCTTCTTCGTGTGCGGGGAGATGGCCGACTGGAACCGGGACCTGCTGGCCCGGATGGCCGACGAGGGCCACGTGGTCGGCAACCACACCTGGACCCACCCGCTGCTGACCCAGCTCAGCCGCGGGGAGATCCGCGACGAGATCGAGAGCACGAGCGACATCATCGAGAAGGCCTACGGCGAGCGGCCCCTGTGGTTCCGCGCCCCCTACGGGGCCTGGAACCGCAACGTCTTCCAGCTCAACGCCGAGATGGGCATGGAGCCGCTGGCCTGGACGGTCGACAGCTTCGACTGGACCACCCCCGGCACCAGCGCCATCATCCGCCGCGTCGAACACGGCGCCGCCCCCGGGGTCGTGGTCCTCCACCACGACGCCGGGGGCGACCGCTCGCAGACCGTCCGCGCCGTACGGACCTATCTGCCGCGCCTGCTCGACGAGGGCTACCGCTTCACGGTGCCGCGCCGGAAATACACCTGACCCGGCCCGCCCGCCCGGCCGGGGACGCGGGCCGGGACCCGCGACGCCTCAGCGGACCTCGACCAGGCGGGCGAAGACGACGACATTCCCCTGATATCCGGTCTGCTTGGTGTAACCGCCGCCGCAGGTGATGACCCGCAGTTCCGGAGTGCCTTTCGAGCCGTACACCCGGTCGCCGGGGAAGCCGTCCTTCTCGAACACCTCCACGCCGTACACCTCGAAGACGGCGGTCTTTCCGTCCTCCCGGTGGATGTCGACGTGATTCCCCTTCTTCAGCGCGCCGAGGCCGTAGAAGACCGCCGGTCCCGCCTTGTTGTCCACGTGCCCGACGACGACGGCGGTCCCCTTTTCCCCGGGCGTCACCGCGCCGTTGAACCAGCCGGCGAGATTCGGATTCTCCGGCGGGGGAGCGGCCACCCAGCCGTCGGAGTCCACACCGACCGGCGTGATGGGCGCGTCCACCTGGATGACGGGGATCCTGACCCGGTCGGGCACCGAGGACGGCAGGGCCCGTACGGTGGCCCCGGCGCTCGGGGACGGCGCGCGGCTGGTGTCCGGCGCGACCGCCTTGGCGGGCTGCGGCGGGCCGACGTCGAACTCCCCGGAACCGTTGCGGATGAGGGCGAGCCCGGAGAGCAGGACGAGCGCTATCACGCCCCAGGGGGCACGCTTGCGCCGAGGCTCCCGCTCCTCCTCGTCGGCCATCATCGGCAGTCGGCTCGCAGACATTCGCATTTCCCCTCTCGACGCGGCCGTCGCCCCGTCAATTCGCGCATACGGCAACGCTAAGCCGGGTGCACGCGACCGGCGACGGGGCAGCAGCGAACGGGTGGCCCGGCACTTTTCGGTGCGCCATCCGAGGCGACCGGGACGGTATTGATCCGAATTGATCTGACGGACCGTGACCTGCGGGGACTTTTCGAAGGGGTGAAGGCACTCGGAGGCATTCGGCGTGCGCGCTCACCGGTACGGGCGAGCGCCGAAATGCGCGCAGGTCAAGCGCATCCGAGGGTTTTTCCGGGAGGTGCTTTCTCGCCGATCGACCGGGTACGGGTCCCCGGGGCGCCTTCCGCGGAGGATCACATGCGTACTGCTCGTACCCCTGTGGCGGTTGTGGTCGCGGCGTTCGCCACCGTCGGGTTCGCCGCGCCGGCGGCCGTCGCCAAGGGCGGGGACTCCCCAGGCGTCACATGGGACGTCGGGCCCGGCGGCCTCGGCAACGGCCAGTTCCCGGTGGGTCCCGGGAACGGGCTGGGCAACGGCCAGTTCCCGGGCGGACCCGGCGTCGGCGGAGTCGGAGGGTTCGGCGGGCTCGGCGGGAACGGCCAGTTCCCGGGCGGCGTCGGCAACGGCCAGTTCCCGGGCGGTCCCGGGATCGGCCCCGGGGGCGGTTTCGGCAACGGCGCCGGCAACGGCCAGTTCCCGGGCGGTCCCGGCATCGGCCCCGGAGGCGGACTCGGCAACGGCATCGGCCAGTACCCGGGCGGCCCGGGGAACGGCGAGGTCGGCGGAATCGGTGGGATCGGTGGCGTCGGTGGCGTCGGCGGTATCGGGGGCAACCTTCCGGGTGAGGGCCACGGCGGCGTGCCGGGCGGCATCCGCGACATCGTGGTCGCGCCGAACGTGATCGCCCGCGGCGGGCGGTTGAGCGTCGCGGTCAACGGCTGCCGCACCGGCGGCAACGCGTCCTCGCCGGCCTTCTCGACCATCCCGCTGCGGCCGGTGGGCGGCGAGGTGGCGCGGGGCATCGCGACGGTACGCCCGGACGCCCGCCCGGGGTCGTACGAGGTCAGGGTCAACTGCGGCGGCCGGACACTGGTCCGGCCGAACGCCTTCACCGTCGTCGGCGGTGTGCGCGGGGGTGTCGGCGGCGGCACCACGACCGGCGCCACCCGAGCCGACATGGCCATCGGCGGCGGCCTGGTCGCCGCAGGCGTCCTCGGCGGCGCCACGGTCTGGCTCCGCCGCCGCTCAACGGGCCGCCGCATCTAGCGGCCTCCCCAACACCCCCAGGGTCCGGTCCTCTGCCCAACAGAGTGCCGGACCCTTCCGCGCGCCGCTGCCGGTGAGCCGGTGGCCCGGTGGCCCGGTGGCCCGGTGGCCCGGTACGCCGCGTGCCGCGTCGCCGCGTGCCCGCATGCGGGGCATCTGCGGGCCCGCGTCTGTATCCGGGCACCTGCGGGCCTGCGTCTGCGCGCCGGGCACCCGCGCGCCGTCGCGCCGTGTGTCAGCGGCCCCGGCGACAGATACGCCTGCGCCGTGCACTTGCCCGCCTCACGCAGCCTGAGGAGCCCTGGGCGCCGCGTGCCGCGTGCCGCCCGCCGCGCGCCCACGCGCCCCGCGCCCGGGCTCGGGTGGGTGTGTTCGTGACCGGGACAGGACTTCGCCCCGGACTTGGGGGGTCCGGGGCGAAGTCTGGGTGGTGCTGTGGCGTCAGGCGACGCTCTCCTCGCCGGTGCGGCGGCGTGACAAGTAGTACGCCGCGCCGACCGAGCCGGCGATGAGCGCGGTGCCCATGCCGATCTCCTTGAGGTCGAAGCCGGCGATGGTGCCGCCCTCGCCCGCGCGGACGCCGTGCTGGAAGTGCTCCGGCTTGCGCCCGTCGCCGCCGCCGGAGCGGCCCTCGTCGTCGCCGTCCTCGGAGCGGCTGTCGCCGCCCCCGCCACCGCGGCTGCCGCGGTCCTCGTCTCCGCCGCCCCCACCGGAGCGGCCGCTGCCACCCCCGTCGTCGGAGCGGCTGTCGCCGCCTCCGCCGCCGTAGGAGTGGCTGCTGCTGTCGCTGCCGTAGGAGTGGCTGTCACCGCCGCCGGTGGCGAAGGCGGCCGGAGCGGAGAAGGTGAGGGCGCAGGCGCCCAGCAGTGCGGCCGAAACGACGCGTATTACGCGCATGATGGATCCTCCGGGTCCCCGAGGAGCAGCTGCGGACCTTTTCCGCTTGTGCCGGAAATGCACCTCGATGATCAAAACGCTAAGAAGGTGTGGACTCCGGCGCGATCGCACTCGGGCGAACGGGGCAACGATGTGGGCCGCACAGGGGACGCGTTCCTGCGCCCGGGGGACGACGGACCCGGCCACGGGACTTGAGTGGCCGTCAGCCCCGCAGGTGCGGGAACAGGTCGAGGAAGGGTCCGGCGGACGCCGACACCCCCCGGCTGTACGGGGCGTCGAAGTCCCAGATCAGGAACAGCAGGAAGGCGATCAGCGCGGAGAACAGCCCGGCGAGCACCAGCTCCCTCGCCGTACGCCGGATCTGCAGCGCGAACACCATCCCGATGGTGACCACGGCCCCGGCGATCAGCCCGAACCAGACCACGCCCGGCATGGTCGCCCCCGTGGAGTCGGCGCGGGCCGCGCGGGCCTGGTCGGCGGCCGCCACCTGGTCCACGAGCGGCTGGTAGGCCTGCGCCTCGTAGTCCGACCCGGGCCGGTAGTCGGTCACGTCGGCGCGGACCCGCTCGAGCATCCGGTCGCCCTCCTCGGTGACCCGGCCCCGCTCGGCCATCGTCTTCCACTCGGTGGTGACGACGTGTCCGACATAGGCGTTGACATCGGAGCGAATCCGGTCACGGACGTCGGGCGGGTAGACCCGCACCCGCTCGGAGACCTCGTGCAGCGCCTGCGCCTCCGCCTGCACGTGGTCCTGGGCGGCGACGCGCGCCTCCCAGACCCCGGCGATGGCGAGGCCCAGCACGATGGCGTACACGACGCCGATCCACATCGTCATGTACTCGATGACGTCCGGCGTCTCGCTGGGGTCGTCGTCCTCGGCCGCGGTGCGGTGGCGCAGGAAGGTGATGAGGACCACCACGACGCAGGCGGCCAGCATCGCGAGGGTGAGAACAAGCCATTCCGACAACGGTTCCTCCAGGAGTCAGCGCGGACGGAGCGCGGCGACGGCGGCCAGCGCGGGCACCGCGATGAGCAGGACGTAGGTGAGGGGCGACGGCCCGTGCCGCGGCGTGGGGCGGTGCGGCAGCGGGTGGTACTTCGGATACGTCACCGGCGTCACCGAGGGCCGGGGCCGGGGGCGGGGCGTGGGGGCGGGCCTGGGGGTGGGCGGAGGCGGCGGAGGGGGAGCCGGGCGGGCCCGCGGAGGCGCGGGCCGGGGCGGGGGCACGGGCGCGGGCCCGGGCTTCGGCGGCGGCGCCGGCCGCACGGACGGCTTCGGCGCGGGCGGGGGCGGCGGAGGGGGAGTCGGCGTCGGCGTCGGCGTCGGTGTGGGGGTGGGGCTGGGACTCGGGCTCGGGAGGGGCGGGCTGGGCGGCGGTGTCGGCTGCGGGCACGGTGGCGGCAGGGAGGGCCAGGAGCCCACGTCGCCGGCCACCGCCACCGCCACCGTTCCGTCCGGGCCCGTCGAGGCGTAGGCGCAGGCGTCGGCCATGGCGGGCGCGGCCGGCCAGCCCACGCACGTCCAGGCCAGCGTCACCGGCGCCAACACCCTCAGCACCAGGGCGAATCGGATCGGTTCGGGTCGATGCACGACCGAGATCATGATCCGTGCCGGACCGGGGCACGCCACGGCGGCGGGGGGATTGGCCCGAAGGAAGGACGAGTGGGTGCGGGAGGTTTGGGACGGGGGTCCGGGTGAGGCCCCGGATGGGCACGCCTGTACGGCGGTGGCGGAAAACCTGTCACAGGCTTCGGAAAGAAAATCCCGGTGCCGTTGAACACAACCGCCACTCCCATGCGTACCCAGTGTCGTGCGGCGGCGCAGCAGGGCGCTGCAACACCCTTGGGATCATGGGGAGTTGACGATGAACACCTCCTGGCGGAGCGCCTCGCTCGTGGCGACGGCCGCTGCCGTACTGGCGTTGACGACGGCGTGCGGGCAGGAAAGCACCCCGTCGGCGGGCAGCCAGAACGTGGGTGCCACCGCCCCGGCCGGCGGCTTCGGCGGCACGGGCGCCAACGCCGGCACCCAGACCGGCACGGGTGCCGGCAACGGTTACGGCGCCGACGGCCAGCAGGGCTCCGCGGGCGCGAAGGCCGCAGGTCAGCTCACCGTCTCCAGCAACGCCGAACTGGGCAAGGTGCTGACGGACAGCGCGGGGATGACGCTGTACCGCTTCGACCAGGACACCGCCGAGCCCCCCAAGTCCAACTGCGACGGCGACTGCGCCAAGGCCTGGCCGCCGGTGCCCGCGAACGACGCCACCGCCGGCGCCGGCCTCGACAAGGCCCTGCTCGGCGAGGTCACCCGCGCCGACGGCACCAAGCAGCTGACGATCGCCGGCTGGCCCGCCTACCGCTACGCCAAGGACGCCAAGGCCGGCGACACCACCGGCCAGGGCGTGGGCGGCAAGTGGTACGCGCTGGCGCCCAACGGCAAGAAGGCCTCACTGGCGAGCCTGCCGGGCCTGTCGGTGAAGAAGACCGAACTGGGCGACGTCGTGGTCGACAAGAACGGCATGACGGTCTACCGGTTCCTCAAGGACAAGGCGTGGCCGAAGTCGGTCTCCGCCTGCACCGGCGCCTGCCTGGAGAAGTGGCCGGCGGTGGCCCCCGTGCCCGCGAACGAGACCAAGGGCGTGGCCAAGAAGGGCCTGATGGGCTTCACCCGGCCGGACGGCGTCAAGCAGATGACCGTCAACTGCTGGCCGATCTACACCTTCTCCGGGGACAAGGTGCCCGGTGACATCAACGGCCAGGGCGTCGGCGGCACCTGGTACGCCGTCTCGCCCGACGGAAAGCCGGTCGGCGCGCCGAAGTAGACGATCACCTCCCCCAGGAGACCGGACCGCCCCCTCCGCACCGCACGGAGGGGGCGGTTCGCCGTGCGCGCACACCGGCGCAATCCGCCCCTGATGCGGGCGCACGGGACAGAAGAGCCGCGCAGGTGGTGACCGGGAACGGATGGTCAATTTCCGTTTCCGCTCGCCCCGTTGGCGGGCGATCAGTAGCCTCGGCTCGAACACCGGATCGCCTATGCCTTGGAGAGAAGATGGAGCGCCCCGCTTGGGCCCCGCGGAGTATCGACATCTCAGTGCCGAGCGTCGCTCGTATCTACGACTACTACCTGGGCGGATCGCACAACTTCGAGGTCGACCGGGAAGCCGCCCGCAAGGCCATGGAGTTCATGCCGGGGCTGCCCAAGATCATGCAGGCGAACCGGGCGTTCATGCGCCGCGCGGTGCGCTACGCCCTGGACGAGGGCATCACCCAGTTCATCGACATCGGCTCGGGCATCCCCACCTTCGGCAACGTCCACGAGGTGGCGCAGTCGGCCGACTCCGGCGCCCGCGTGCTCTACGTCGACCACGACCCGGTGGCGGTCACCCACAGCCAGGCCGTCCTGGCCGGAAACGACGACGCGGACGTGCTCGCGGCCGACCTCCGCAAGCCCCACGAGATCCTCGAGAGCCCCCGGTTGCGGCGGCTGATCGACCTGAATCGGCCAGTCGCGCTGCTTCTCGTTGCCATACTGCACTTCGTGGAAGACGCGGACGACCCCTACGGTGCGGTGGCCGAACTGCGCGACGCGCTCGCGCCGGGCAGCCTGCTCGTCCTCACGCACGCCTCCTACGAGGGCATCCCGCTTCCACCGGAGCGCAGCGAGGGAGCGGTCGACGTGTACAAGGACATTCGGAATCCGCTGATCATGCGCTCGCGCGAGGAGATCACGCGGTTCTTCGAGGGGTGCGACATGGTGGAGCCGGGAGTGGTGCCGCCGCCGCTGTGGCGGCCGCAGACGGCGCCGGAGGACGAGGATCCCTACGCCTTCTCCGGCTTCGCGGGCGTGGGGCGTACGGCGTGAGCGCGGAGCCGGACGGGCCGGAGGACAGACTGCGCCGGCTGACGACCATCTGGAGCCGCGCGGTCTTCCCCGTCACCTCCACGTCGCTGACCCGCCCGGAGTTCGAGGAGCGGCTGCTGCCGCTGGCCCGCCTGCTGAGCGACGCGCTGCGGGCGAGGACCTTCGACGCGGGCGCCGGCGAGGCGGCCGGCGCCGGTCTCGTGGCCGCCCACTGCACCGCCCCCGAGGCGCTCAGCCGCTCCCTGGACTGCGTGGACGCCTACCTCGTGCTCTACTGCGGCGAGGGCGGCGACCAGGAGGATCTGCGGGCCCGTTCGGCGCGGCTGCAGCACGCGATGGCCGCCGGGTTCGCGCGGGCGCTGCGGGAACGCACCCTCGCCGAGCAGGAGGCGATCGCCCAGGCCGCGCTGCGCGCGCAGGGCGTCGTCGCGCAGGCCCTGCACGCGAGCGAGGCCCGCTTCCGGGCGGTGTTCGAAGGCGCGGCCATAGGCATCGGCATCGCCGACCTGGACGGCAACATCCTCCAGGTCAACGGGGCGCTGCTGCGCATGTTCGGCGGCTCCGAGCAGGGCATGCGCGGCCGCAACGTACGCGACTGGACGCACCCCGAGGACGCCCCGCAGGTCTGGCGCCTGTACGAGGAACTGGTGTGCGGCGAACGCGAGCACTACCACGTGGAGAAGGCCTTCTACCGGCCCGACGGCACGGCCCTGTGGACCAACCTGACCGTCTCCCTGCTGCGGGACGCCGACGGCCGGCCCCAGTACCAGCTCGCCCTCATGGAGGACACCACCGAGCGGCGGCTGCTCAACCTCCGGCTGCGCTACGAGGCCACCCACGACGCCCTCACCGGGCTGCCCAACCGGACGCTGTTCTTCGAGCGGCTGGAAAAGACCCTCAACGCGGGCGAGGGCCAGCGCTTCGGGCTGTGCTACCTCGACCTCGACGGCTTCAAGACCATCAACGACAGCCTCGGGCACGCGGCCGGCGACCGGCTGCTCGTCGAGGTCGCCGACCGGCTCCAGGCCTGCGCGACCGCCCCCGGCGAGATGGTGGCCCGGCTAGGCGGCGACGAGTTCGTGGCGCTGACCACCGGTCCCGACACCCAGCGCGAGGTCGACGAGCTGGCCGCGCGCATCCTGAACGCGCTCGTCGCGCCGATCCGCATCGAGGGCCGGGAGCTGACGGTGCGCGGCAGCATAGGCGTGGTCGAGGGGCCGGTGGGGGAGCGCAGCGCGGCCGAGGTGCTGCGCAGCGCCGACATCACCATGTACCGGGCCAAGTCGGCGGGCGGCAACCGCTTCGAGCTCGCCGACCCGGAGGCCGACGCCCGCGCCATCACCCGGCACGGACTGACCACCGCGCTGCCGACGGCCCTGGACCGGGGCGAGTTCTTCATCGAGTACCAGCCGCTCGTGCACCTCGGCGACGGCAGCGTGCGGGGCGCGGAGGCGCTGGTGCGCTGGCTGCATCCGCAGCACGGCGTCCTCGGCCCCGACCGGTTCATCCCGCTGGCCGAACACACCGGTCTCATCGTCCCGTTGGGCCGCTGGGTGATGGAGCAGTCGGTGCGGCAGGCCCGCGAGTGGCGCGAGCGGCACGACGTCGCCGGGCCGCTGCGCATCAACGTCAACCTCTCGCCGTGCCAGCTGCACCACCCCGGCCTCGTCCAGGACACCGTGGAGATCCTGGAGCGCACGGGCGTCACGCCGGACGCGCTGTGCCTGGAGGTGACCGAGTCGGCGCTGATCGGCGCGGACGACGACCTGCTCAAACCGCTGCGCCGGCTGGCCGAGATGGGCGTCGACATCGCCCTGGACGACTTCGGCACCGGCTACTCCAACCTCGCCAATCTTCGCCGGCTGCCGGTGAGCGTGCTCAAGCTGGACCGCTCCTTCACCCGGGGCATGCAGCAGTTCCCCGCCGACCCCGTCGACCTCAAGATCGTCGAGGGGATCGTCGCCCTCGCCCACAGCCTGGACCTCGCGGTCACCGTGGAAGGCGTCGAGACCGGCGCCCAGGCCGAACAACTGCGCATACTGGGCTGCGACACGGCCCAGGGCTGGTACTACGCCCGCCCGGGCCCCCCGGAACGCCTGCACGAACTGGCCCTGGTGGACGCGGCGGGCTGACACGGCGGCGGGCACGGTGCCGGCCGGGGCCCCGGCCCCGGTCCGCGTCCGGAAAGCGCCAGGTCTCGGCCTCGCTCCGCGCCCGGGAGGCGTCAGGTCTCGGCCTCGGTCATGGCGGCGCGGACCAGGGCGGCCGTGGCGGTGGAGCGTGACTGCTGGGGCCAGGCGATGGAGAGGGTGACGGGCGGGGCGTCCAGGACCTCCCGGTAGACGACGCCGGGGCGGGGGTAACGGTCCGCCACGGAGGCGGGCAGTACGGGGACGGTGTCGCCCAGTCCCACGAGCGTGAGCAACTGCGCGAGGTCGCGTCCCTTGCCGCGTATCCCGTCGACGTAACCGTCGAGTTCCTCCGGCCGCAGGCCGAGATCGGCGAGGACCAGGGACTCCCGGGCGGCGAGCGGGTGGTCCGCGGCGAGCGCCGCCACGCGGGGTTCGGTCACGAGCGTCTCGGAGTCCAGGCCGGTTCGGTCGAACGGCTCGTGGACCAGGGCCGCGTCCGCCTCGCCCCGGCGCAGCAGCCGGGGCTGTTCGCGCCAGCCGCACAGGTGGACGGTGACCGGGACGGCGGCGGGGTCGGCGGCGTAGCGCTTCAGCAGGGGCTCCAGCAGTCCGGCGTCGCCGTCGGCCTTCATGGCGAGGATCAGCTTCGTCCCGGGATCGGCCGCCCGGCGCGCGCGTTGTCCGGCGGCCTCGAGGGCGTCCAGGGCGATCCGGGCCTGGGCGAGCAGCACCTCGCCGGCGGCCGTCAGGGTCACACTGTGCGTGGTCCGCTCGAACAGTGTGACGCCGAGGTCCGTCTCCAGCCGGCGGATCGCGCGGGACAGCGGCGGCGGGGAGATGCCCAGCCGCCCGGCGGCGCGGGCGAAGTTGAGCTCTTCGGCGACGGCGACGAAGTAGCGCAGTGGGCGGGATTCCACGGTGTCCCCCAGCGGTGGTCGGTATTGCTCTCAGGGTAACGAGCACGAGCGGACCGGTCCTTCAGTTCCGTCCGCCAGGGCCGCAGGATCGAGGCGTCCACTCGTATCTCTCCTTGAACTGGAGTCTCTTACGTGATCGTCGTGACCACGCCCACCGGTCAGATCGGCGGGCAGTTGCTCGACCTCCTTCTCGACGCCCCGGACGCGGCGGGCCGCCTCCGGGTGATCGCCCGCGAGCCCGCCCGCCTGTCCCGGCGGGCGCGCGAGGAAGCGGAGGTGTTCCAGGGCTCGCACGCCGACCCCGGGGTCCTCGCCGCGGCCTGCGCGGACGCCGACCGTGTGTTCTGGCTGGTGCCTCCGTCGCCGGGGGTCGACAGTGTGGAGAGGCACTTCGGCGCCTTCACCGACGCGCTGTGCGAGGTGATCGGGGCGGGGAGCGTACGGCGGGTGGTCGCCGTCTCCACGCTGGGCCGGGGCGTGGCGAAGAACGCCGGGCAGATCTCGGCGTCGCTGGCCATGGACGACCGGATCTCGGCGACGGGCGTGCACTACCGCGCGCTGTGCCCGCCCTTCCTCATGGAGAACCTGCTCGGCCAGGCCGGGACGATCCGCGACCGGGGCGAGTTCCGTCTGACGATGACCGGGGACCGGGTCCTGCGCACCTGCGCCACCCGTGACATCGCCGCCACCGCGGCCCGGCTGCTCCTCGACGACTCCTGGACCGGCCAGGGCGACGTACCCACGGTCGGGCCCGACGCGCAGACCACCGAAGGCATGGCCGAGGTGATCTCCGAGGTGCTGGGACGACCGGTGCGGGTCCGGTGGACCTCCCCCGAGGACTACGCCACCGCGCTCCGCGCCCACGGCGCCTCGGAGGCCTGGGCCGAGGGCCTGGCCGACATGACGAGGGCCCTGGAGGAACAGGACTTCTACGGCCTCGACGCCCACCCCACCCCGACCACGGCCCCCACGGACTTCCACACCTGGTGCGAGCAGGTCCTACGCCCGGCCGTCACACCCTGACCCCACGGTCCCGGGGCCGGCGCGGCCGGGTCACCCCGGAAGCCCGCGCCCGCCCCGGCCCTGCGCACCCCCGCCCCGCGCGGCTGCGCCGGCTACGGGCTGGGCGCGGAAGCCCGCGCGCTGTGACCCCGCGGTCCCGTGTCCGCGCGGCTGCGTCGGCGACCGGACCGACACGGAAGCCCGCGGCCGCCCTGGCCCTGCGGGCCCGCACCCGCGCGGCTGCGCCGGCGACCGGCTCGGCGCGGAAGCCCGCGCGCGCTGTGACGCGGTCCCGTGCCCGCGCGGCTGCGCTAGCGGTTGGGCCGCCTCGGAAGCCCTCGCCCTGCGCGCTGCGCCGGCGGTCGGGTCGGTGCGGAAGTCCGCGCGTGCTCTGGCCCTGCGGTCCCGTGCCCGCGCGGCCTCGTCGGCGACCCGGCGCGCGTGGCGGCGCCGACGACCGGGTCGGCGTGGAGGCCCGCGCGCTCCGGCGGCGGTCGGGTCGGTGCGGAAGTCCGCGCGCGCCGTGACCCCACGGGCCCGTGCCCGCGCGGCCTCGCCGGCGGCCGGCCGCCGCGGAAGCCCGCGACCGCCGCGAGCCAGTACGGCACGCGCGCCGGGCATCGCCCAGGCGTGTGCCCGCTCCAGCACCACGCCCCCCGCCGCGGTGGTTCCCTCGGCCGGGCGGCGGGGAGCGGGGTGCGGCGCCCGGTACGCACCGACGCCGGTGCGGCGAGCAGCGCCGGGAGGCGCCTGCCCCCGAGTCGCCGGACGACCTGGGGACCGTCGCCCCTCGGCGGCACCGGCGGCACCGGCGGCACCGGCGGGCCCGGCGGGCCCGGCCGCAGCGGCCGCAACCGCGGCACCGGCTGCGTCGGCTGCACCCCGGGCCGGCCGCGCCCCGGCACCGGCCGCACCCCCCGCACCGGCCGCACCCCCGCACCGGCCGCACCGACGGCCGAGCCGTGGCCGGAAACAACCGGTCACCACGGCTTGGCCGCTGACGGCGGTGGCGGGATCGCGGGGTCGGTCTCCCGGGAGGGGCGGGCTGTGGCGGGGTCGTGGGGTCGCTCTCCCGGGAGCGGCGTGTGGTGCGGGGGCACGAGATCGCTCTTCCTGGGGCGACGTGCGGTGCGGGGGCACGATATCGCTCTTCCTGGGGCGACGTGCGGTGCGGGGGCACGATATCGCTCTCCCCGGGGCGACGTGCGGTGCGGGGTCGCGAGGTCGCCCTCCCGGGCAAGGCTGCGGTGGCGGGCCTGCCCTCTCCACCCGGCAGGGTCGTGCGGTGGCGGGCCTGCGCCCCCGACGGGGCGTGCGGTGGCGACCTCCCCTCCCTCCCGGAGGAGACCGTGGCGGTCCGCCTAGCGTTCCAGCAGCATTCGCTGGAGTTCGCGGGCCGCCCTGGGTGGTGCCACGTCGCTGCGATGGGCCAGGGCGATGGTGCGGTGGAGGCCCGGGCGGGCCAGGGGAGTCACGCGCAGGCCGCGGCCCGACCGGGTGGCGACCATGCGGGGAACGACGGCGACGCCGAGCCCCGCCCGGACGAAGCCCAGCACCGCGTCCATCTCGCCGCCCTCCACCGCGAGGTCGGGTTCGAAGCCCTCGGCGCGGCACGCGGCGACGGTCAGCTCCCGCAGGTCGTAGCCGTGCCGGAACATCACCAGGCGCTCGCCCTCCAGGTCCGCCACGCACACCGTGCGCCGGCCCGGACCACCCGGCGCCGGC
>NZ_BMVJ01000004.1:251247-273665 GCF_014650655.1 Streptomyces anandii JCM 4720 | reverse complement strand
GCCTCCGGCGAGGAGACCACCACCAGGTCCTCGCGCAGCAGCTCGACGGTGGTCAGGGCGGGCGAGGGGCTGGGCAGCGGGAGTACGACCAGGGCCAGGTCGAGGGCGCCGCGGGCCAGCTCCCGTACGAGATCGTGGGAGCCGCCCTCCTCGATCAGCAGCCGGATGCCCGGATAGCGGTCGTGGAAGGCACGCAGCACGTCGGGCAGCAGGCCGGTGCACACGCTCGGCGTGGCGCCCAGCCGCACCCGGCCCCGCCGCAGCTGCACCAGCTCCTGCACCTCGTGCCGAGCGGTGTCCGCGTCGGCGAGGATGCGCCGGGCCAGCGGCAGCAGCGCCTCGCCCGCGGCGGTGAGCGTGATGTTGCCCCGGGCCCGCAGGAACAGATCCGCGCCCAGTTCCCGCTCCAGCGCCTTGATCTGCTGCGACAGCGACGGCTGGGCGACATGGACCATGTCCGCGGCCCGGGTGAAGTGCCGCGTCTCGGCCACCGCCACGAAGTACTGGAGCTGCTGGAACTGCACCCGACCAGCATAGCCCCTCCCTATTGAATCCAGCCGGACCATGTCTTGGACCGATGAGGACGTTCGGCCCTAGCGTTCATTCCCATGGCACTGGCAACGCGGACGGACCGACGGCCGTCCATGGCGCGCACCGTGTGGGACTCGACCGTCGGCAAGAAGACCGTGATGGCGGTCAGCGGCCTCATCATGCTGCTGTACCTGGTCGCCCACATGATCGGAAACCTGAAGATCTACTTCGGGGCCGGCGAGTTCAACCACTACGCGCACTGGCTGCGCACCGTGGGCGAACCGTTCATGCACTACGAGTGGACGCTCTGGCTGATCCGGGTCGTCCTCGTGGTGGCGGTGGCCGCCCACGCCGTCTCCGCCTTCCAGCTCAGCCGCCGCGACATCAAGGCGCGTCCGACCAGGTACGTGCACGCCCGGCCCCGCGCGAGCTACGCCACCCGCACCATGCGCTGGGGCGGCGTCATTCTCGGCCTCTTCATCGTCTGGCACATCCTGGACCTGACCACCGGCACCGTGCACTCCGGCGGCTTCCAGGAGGGCCACCCGTACCAGAACGTCGTGGACACCTTCTCCACCTGGTACGGCGACGTGATCTACATCGTCGCCATGCTCGCGCTCGGCCTGCACATCCGGCACGGCTTCTGGAGCGCCGCCCAGACCCTCGGTGCCGGCAGCCGCAGGCGCGACCGCGCCCTGAAGACCGTCGCCAACGTCCTCGCACTGCTGCTCACGGCCGGCTTCGTCGCCGTACCCGTGGGCGTGATGACCGGAGTGGTGAGCTGACATGACCGCTTACGCCGACTACACCACCGGCGAGCCGATCGCCGACACCAAGGCCCCCGCCGGCCCGATCAACGAGCGCTGGGACAAGCGCCGTTTCGAGGCCAAGCTGGTCAACCCCGCCAACCGGCGCAAGCAGACGGTCATCGTCGTCGGCACCGGCCTCGCGGGCGGCTCCGCGGGCGCCACCCTCGCCGAACAGGGCTACCGGGTCGTCCAGTTCTGCTACCAGGACTCCCCGCGCCGTGCCCACTCCATCGCCGCGCAAGGAGGCATCAACGCGGCCAAGAACTACCGCAACGACGGCGACTCCGTACACCGCCTCTTCTACGACACCGTCAAGGGCGGCGACTTCCGCTCCCGCGAGTCCAACGTCCACCGCCTCGCGCAGATCTCCGTGGAGATCATCGACCAGTGTGTCGCCCAGGGCGTGCCCTTCGCCCGCGAGTACGGCGGCCTGCTCGACACCCGCTCCTTCGGCGGCGTCCAGGTCTCCCGCACCTTCTACGCCCGCGGCCAGACGGGCCAGCAGCTCCTCCTCGGCGCCTACCAGGCACTGTCCCGCCAGATCGCGGCCGGAAACATCGAGATGCACCCGCGCACCGAGATGCTCGACCTGGTCGTCGTCGACGGCCGGGCCCGCGGCATCGTCGCCCGCGACCTGATCACCGGGAAGATCGACACCTACTTCGCCGACGCCGTCGTACTGGCCACCGGCGGCTACGGCAACGTCTTCTACCTGTCCACCAACGCCATGAACTCCAACGCCACCGCCGTCTGGCGGGCGCACCGGCGCGGCGCCTACTTCGCCAACCCCTGCTTCACACAGATCCACCCCACCTGCATCCCGCGCACCGGCGACCACCAGTCCAAGCTCACCCTGATGAGCGAGTCGCTGCGCAACGACGGCCGCATCTGGGTGCCCAGGGCCAAGGGCGACACCCGCCCGCCGAACGAGATCCCCGAGGACGAGCGCGACTACTACCTCGAGCGCATCTACCCCTCCTTCGGCAACCTCGTGCCCCGCGACATCGCCTCCCGCGCCGCGAAGAACGTCTGCGACGAGGGCAGGGGAGTGGGCCCCGGCGGCCAGGGCGTCTACCTCGACTTCGCCGACGCCATCCAGCGGATGGGCCGCAAGAAGGTCGAGGAGAAGTACGGCAACCTCTTCGACATGTACGAGCGGATCACCGCGGAGAATCCCTACGAGGTCCCCATGCGGATCTACCCCGCCGTGCACTACACGATGGGCGGCCTGTGGGTCGACTACGACCTCCAGACCACCATCCCGGGCCTGTTCGCGGTCGGCGAGGCCAACTTCTCCGACCACGGCGCCAACCGCCTCGGCGCGTCCGCGCTGATGCAGGGCCTCGCCGACGGCTACTTCGTCCTCCCGGCAACCATCAACGACTACCTGGCCCGCAACCCCCACAAGGACGAGGTCACCGCGGACCACCCGGTCGTCCAGGAGGTGCTCGCCGAGACCGGGGACCGGCTGAACCTGCTCCTCGCCGTCGACGGCGACCGCACCCCCGACTCCTTCCACCGCGAACTGGGCGAACTCATGTGGGAGTTCTGCGGAATGGCCCGCACCGACACCGGGCTGCGCAAGGCGCTCGAGCGCATCCCGCAGATCCGCGAGGAGTTCTGGCGCCGCATCAAGGTCCCCGGCACCGGCGAGGAGTTCAACCAGTCGCTGGAGAAGGCCAACCGCATCGTCGACTACCTCGAGCTCGCCGAGCTCATGTGCCTCGACGCCCTGCACCGCTCCGAGTCCTGCGGCGGTCACTTCCGCGAGGAGTCCCAGACCCCCGACGGCGAAGCCGCCCGCAGGGACGAGGAGTTCGGCTACGCGGCCGCCTGGGAGTTCACCGGGACGGGCGAGGCTCCCACCCTGCACAAGGAAGACCTGGTCTTCGAGTACGTCCACCCCACCCAGCGGAGCTACGCATGAAGCTCACCCTGCGCGTCTGGCGGCAGAAGAACGCCGGCGCCGAAGGCACCATGTCCACCTACGAGGTGGACGGCATCTCGCCCGACATGTCCTTCCTGGAGATGCTGGACGTCCTCAACGAACAGCTCATCCTCTCCGGGGAGGACCCCGTCGCCTTCGACCACGACTGCCGCGAGGGCATCTGCGGCGCGTGCAGCCTGGTCATCAACGGCGACGCGCACGGCCCCGAGCGCACCACCACCTGCCAGCTGCACATGCGCTCGTTCAAGGACGGCGACACCATCGACGTCGAGCCGTGGCGCGCGGCGGCCTTCCCGGTGGTCAAGGACCTGGTCGTCGACCGCTCGGCCTTCGACCGGATCATCCAGGCCGGCGGCTACATCACCGCCCCCACCGGCTCCGCGCCCGAGGCCCACGCCACGCCCGTACCGAAGCCGGACGCCGACTTCGCCTTCGAGCACGCCGAGTGCATCGGCTGCGGCGCGTGCGTGGCCGCCTGCCCCAACGGCGCGGCCATGCTCTTCACCTCCGCCAAGGTCAACCACCTCAACGTCCTCCCGCAGGGCGCGCCCGAGCGCGAGACCCGGGTGCTGGACATGGTGGCCCGGATGGACGAGGAGGGCTTCGGCGGCTGCACCCTGACCGGCGAGTGCGCCACCGCCTGCCCGAAGGGCATCCCGCTGGTGTCGATCACCAGCATGAACCGGGAGTGGCTGCGCGCCACCCGCAAGGCCGGCAAGCGGTAGCCGGCACCGAGGAGAACGTTCGCCGGCAGGGTGCGGACGGGCGGGACCGGTCGTGGTGCTCAGCCCCTGGTCCCGCCAAGCACCCCTGGCATTCAGCAAGCGCACACCGGCCCTCCCGGCGCCGGTCACGCGCCGGTCAGCGGACACCGGAAGAACAGCGGCGGGAGGACCGAACGCCGGTCCTCCCGCCCCTCGCCGCACCATCCGGCCCGTGACCAGGAGAGTGCCATGACCGGCGCCAGCACGCTCACCCGTCCCCAGCGGCCCGCCGCACCCACCCGCTACACCGTCACCCTCGCCCGCGACGAGGCGGACGTACGCGCCGCGCAGCGGCTGCGGTACGAGGTCTTCGCCGGCGAGATGGGCGCCCTGCTGTCCACCCCGCGGCCGGGACACGACATCGACCCCTTCGACTCCTGCTGCGACCACCTCCTCGTCCGCGACACCCTCACCGGGCAGGTCGTCGGCACCTACCGGCTCCTCCCGCCCGAGCGCGCCGCGATCGCCGGACGCCTGTACTCCGAGGGCGAGTTCGACCTGGGACGGCTCGACGCGATCCGGCCCTCCCTGGTGGAGGTGGGCCGCTCCTGCGTGCACCCCGACCACCGGGACGGCACGGTCATCGGCCTGATCTGGGCCGGCCTGGCCCGCTACATGGCGGACCGCGGCCACGAGTGGCTCGCCGGCTGCTGCTCGGTCCCGCTGGCCGACGGCGGGACACTGGCGGCCGCCACCTGGGAGCGGGTCCGGACCGCGAACCTCGCGCCCGAGGAGTACCGGGTACGCCCGCTGCTGCCCTGGACCCCGCGGCCGGCGGGGTCACCGCCGGAGGAGCCCGCGCCGCCCGCCCGGGCCCAGCTGCCCGCGCTCCTGCGCGGCTACCTCCGCCTCGGCGCCTGGGTCTGCGGCGAGCCCGCCCACGACCCCGGCTTCGGGGTGGCCGACCTGTACGTCCTGCTGTCGATGCGCCGCGTCGACCCCCGCTATCTGCGCCACTTCCTCTCCCTCGTCCCGGCCCGGTGAGCGCCTGGCTGCCCGCCGCGCCGTGCACTCCCGCGGCGTGCGTGGAACCGACGGCCCGCGCCGGCCAGGCACCGCGCGCCGTGCTGCGGCTCACGGCGGTCGCGGCGCTGCTGCTGGCCGGCGTCGCCCTGTCCCCGCTCGGCGGGCGCCTGCCGGCCGGCCTGGTGCGCCGCTGGTGCCGGGCGCTCGTACGGGCCGCCGGGGTCCGCGCCCGCTTCACGGGCCCCGCCGCCCCGCCCGCCGGGGGTCTGCTGCTGGTCGCCAACCACGTCTCCTGGCTGGACGTTCCGCTGCTGGCCGCGGTGCGCCCGGCGCGGATGCTGGCCAAGACGGAGATACGCGACTGGCCGCTGGCGGGCCCGCTCGCGGCGCGCGGGGCGCTGTTCATCGAGCGGGACCGGCTGCGCGCCCTGCCCGGCACGGTCGCGCGCATCGCCGACGCCCTGCGCGGCGGCGCCGCGGTCGCCGCCTTCCCCGAGGGAAGCACCTGGTGCGGCCGGGGGCACGGCCGCTTCCACCGGGCGGTGTTCCAGGCGGCCCTGGACGCGGGCGTGCCCGTCCAGCCGGTCCGCATCCGCTACCGCAGGGCCGGGCCAGGCGCGGGCGAGGCGAGCACGGCGGCGGCCTTCGTCGGGGACGACTCCCTGCTCGCCTCACTGTGGCGCGTGGCCTCGGCCCGCGGCCTGCTGGCCGAGGTGGAGCTACGGCCGGCCCTCCCGCCGGGCACCCACCCGGACCGCCGCACACTGACCGCGGCGGCCCAGGGCCGCCCGCCCGGACCCCACCCACGCACCGCCGCGTTCGGCGCCGGTCACGCCGCCGGAACGACGCCGGCGCCGCCCCCGCCCCTACCCCCGGCGCTCAGGGCGTGACGGTGTGACCACCCGCGCCAGATACGGAGCGGTGGCGCTGCCCTCGGCCCGCGCCACCGCCTCCGGCGGCCCCGCCGCCACGATCCGGCCGCCGTCGTCGCCGCCGCCGGGCCCGAGGTCGACCACCCAGTCGGCGCCGGCCACGACGGACATGTCGTGCTCGACGACGATCACGGTGTGCCCGGCGTCGACGAGACCGTGCAACTGCCGCATCAGCACCTCGACATCGGCGGGGTGCAGCCCGGTGGTCGGTTCGTCGAGCAGGTAGAGGGTGTGGCCCCGCCGGCCCCGCTGCAGCTCGCTCGCCAGCTTGATGCGCTGGGCCTCGCCGCCCGACAGCTCGGTCGCCGGCTGGCCGAGGCGGAGATAGCCGAGACCCACGTCCAGAAGCGTGGCCAGACTGCGGGCGACGGCAGGGGTGCCGGCGAAGAACCCGGCCGCGTCCTCCACCGTCAGGTCCAGCACCTGCGCGATGTTCCGCCCGCGGTACGTGACCTGGAGCGTCTCCGGGTTGTAGCGGGCCCCGCCGCAGTCCGGGCAGGGCGCGTACGTGCTGGGCAGGAACAGCAGTTCGACGCTGACGAAGCCCTCGCCCTGACAGGTCTCGCAGCGCCCTCCGGCCACGTTGAACGAGAACCGCCCGACCCCGTAACCGCGTTCGCGCGCCTCCTCCGTGTCCGCGAACACCTTCCGTACGACGTCGAACAGCCCGGTGTAGGTGGCCAGGTTGGAGCGCGGGGTGCGCCCGATCGGCTTCTGGTCCACGGAGACCAGCCGCCCGACCCCGGCCGTCTCCTCCGTGATCTCGCCGATGAGCGTGGACTTGCCCGACCCGGACACCCCCGTGACCGCGGTGAACGCGCCCAGCGGGAACTCGGCCGTCACCCCGCGCAGGTTGTGCCGCGTCACCGGCCCGACCTTCAGCTGCCCGTGCGGCCGCCGGTCACGGCGTTCCGAGAGAGCCGGCCCCCGGAACAGGAAGCGGCCCGTGGCCGACTCGGTGACCCGCGCCAGTCCCTCGACGGGCCCGCTGTGCAGCACCCGCCCGCCGTGCTCCCCGGCCAGCGGGCCCACGTCCACCACCCAGTCGGCCCCGCGCACGACGTCGAGGTGGTGCTCCACGACGAACACCGAGTTGCCCGCGGCCTTGAGCCGCTGGAGCACCGTGAGCAGCGCCTCGGTGTCCGCCGGGTGCAGTCCGGCCGAGGGCTCGTCGAGCACGTAGACGACCCCGAAGAGCCCGGACCTCAACTGCGTGGCGAGCCGCAGCCGTTGCAGTTCGCCCGCCGAGAGGGTGGGCGCGGCCCGGTCGAGGGCGAGATAGCCGAGTCCGAGCTCGACGACGGGCGCGATACGGGACTTGAGGTCCTCGGTGAGCACGCGCGCGGCCTCGGAGGTGCCCCGCAGGAGGCCGGCGAGCTCGGTCAGCGGCAGCGCGGCCAGCTCGGCGATGGTGCGCCCCGCGAAGGTCACGGCCAGGGCCTCGGGCCGCAGCCGGGCGCCCCCGCACACCGGGCAGGGTTCCGCGACGAGGAACCGCTCCGCCCTGGCCCGCAGGGTCGCGCTCCTGGAGTCGGCGAAGGTCTTCATCACATACCGCCGGGCGCTCATGTAAGTGCCCTGGTAAGGCCGTTGGATGCGATCGGCGTCCCGCACCGGGTGCACGGTCACCACGGGCTGCTCGTCGGTGAACAGGATCCACTCCCGCTGCGCGGCGGGCAGTTCGCGCCAGGGCCGGTCGACGTCGTACCCGAGGGCGTCGAGGATGTCCCGCAGGTTCTTGCCCTGCCAGGCCCCCGGCCACGCGGCGATCGCCCCCTCGCGGATGGACAGCGAGGGATCGGGCACCAGCGACTCCTCGCTCGTCCGGTGCACCCGCCCGAGCCCGTGGCACTCGGGGCACGCCCCGGCCGCCGTGTTGGGCGAGAAGGCGTCCGAGTCGAGCCGCTCGGCGCCCGGCGGATAGTCCCCGGCCCGCGAGAACAGCATCCGCAGCGAGTTGGACAGGTTCGTCACCGTCCCCACCGACGAGCGCGACGAGGGCACCGACCGCCGCTGCTCCAGCGACACGGCCGGCGGCAGCCCGCTCACCTCCCCGACCTTCGGCGCCCCCACCTGGTGGATCAGCCGCCGCGCATAGGGCGCCACCGACTCGAAGTACCGGCGCTGTGCCTCCGCGTAGACGGTCCCGAACGCCAGCGAGGACTTGCCCGACCCCGACACCCCGGTGAACACCACCAGCGCGTCCCGCGGGATGTCCACGTCGACGCCTTTGAGGTTGTGCTCCCGGGCACCGCGGACACGGACGTAGGGGTCGTGGGGGGTGTGCATGGAAAGATTGTCCCTCGCCGGTCCGGGACAGGCCCTAGGGGGCGAAGATCCGCGCGAGCCGCCGCAGGGAGTCCGTCAGGGCCTCGCGGTCGTACGTGCTCGTGGTGACCAGGACTTCCTGGGCGGCCGTCTCCTTCAGGAGGGTCTCCAGGTCGTGGGCGACCTCGTCCTCGGTGCCCGCGAGATGGCCGGTGAGGCCGGACTCGTAGAAGCCGCGCTCCTTGGCGGTCATGGGGGAGGACTCGACGCGTTCGGCCGGGCGCAGCGGGGGGAACGTGCCGCGGGTGCGGGCGTGCGCCATCGACCAGGCCTCCGGGACGAGGAGGCGGCGCGCGTCGGCCTCGGTGGCGGCCACCGCCACGGTGCCGGAGACGACGACGTACGGCTCGGCGGCCCAGGGGGAGGGGCGGAAGTCCGCGCGGTAGCGGTCGATGCCCTGGAGCATCTTCTCGCGGTGGCGCAGGTCGCCGATGACCATGGGCAGGCCCAGGCGCGCGGCGATCGCGGCGCCCTCGCCCATCGCGAGGACGAACGGCGGTACACGCAGACCCTCGGCGGGACGGGCGTGCGCGCCCGTCGGTGAACTGCCCTCGAACCAGCCGAGCAGTTCGGTCAGTTGGGTCTCGAAGTCCTCGGCGTCCCCCTTGTCGCGGCCCAGTGCCCGGCGCACGCCGTCGGTGAAGCCGACCGAGCGGCCGAGGCCCATGTCGATGCGGCCGGGGAACAGTGACTCAAGGACGCCGAACTGCTCGGCCACCACCAGCGGCCGGTGGTTGGGCAGCATCACCCCGCCCGTGCCGACCCGGATGGCGGTGGTCGCGGAGGCGACGGCCGCGGCGAGGACCGTGGGCGCGGACCCGGCGACGCCGGGCACGCCGTGGTGCTCCGACACCCAGAAGCGGTGGTAGCCGAGGCGTTCCACCTCCTGGGCCAGCCGCACCGTGTCGCGCAGCGCCTCGGCGTCCGGGTGGCCCTCGCGGGTGCGGGAGCGGTCGAGGACGGAGAAGCGGGTGGCGGCGATCAGGGAGCTCACACGTGTTTCAACGCCTGGCCGGGTCCAGGATTCCCGGCGCCGGTCAGGGCGGCGTCCCGCCGGGCTCCGGGCCCCAGTACTCGGGGCCGCCGCCGCGCCAGTCGATCAGCGGGGAGACCGAGACCTCCACGGGGTCGACGTCGAGGCCCGCGCGGCGCAGGAACTCGGCGACGTCCGTGACGCTGTACGCCAGCCCCAGGATCTCGCCGTTCACACGGACGCGCCGGCCGCCCGTCGGGGAGGGCGGGTGCACGATGACGGGCAGTGGTCCGGACATGTACCCATCATCGGGGGCGACCCCCGCACGCGCATCCGGACGGCGCCCGGCGGTTCGTCCACGCCGGGCGGTGTGACGGACCGCAGCAGGCGGCCCCTGCCGTGTCAGACCTGGACAACACCCTCGCCGACACCGCGCACCGGCAGCGGTTCCCGGAGCGCCGGCCCAGGGACCGGGACGCCTTCTTCGCCGCCGCGCCCGGGGCCTGCCCGGGGTAGCGGGTCAGTCCGCGTCCTCGATGCGGAAGCCGACCTTCAGGCCCACCTGGTAGTGCTCGATCCGCCCGTTCTCGATCTGGCCCCTGACCTGGGTCACCTCGAACCAGTCCAGGTTCCGCAGGGTCTGTGAGGCGCGGTCGACGGCGTTGCGGATGGCCTGGTCGACGCCCTCGTGCGAGGTGCCGACGATCTCGGTGACCCGGTAGGTGTGGTCGGTCATGCGGGGCTCCTCTGCGTACGTGGCCGCGGCCGCGTCCGGCGTGACAGTGACAGTGATCATGGCCGCGGTCCGTGGCCGTCAGTGACGGATGTGTCACGCGTCACTCCACCGTGCCGTATGGCGTGGCGGAGCGCGAGACGTACGGCCGGCGCGGGGTACGCCCCTTGACCGAAGCATTGGTCCATACCAAACTGCTGCCCACCCGGTACGAGCCCCGCTCGTCCCCCCACGTCGGGCCCCTTTGCCCTGTCACGGACAGAAAAGGACCCCACGTGAGACGCAGCCTCGTCGCCCTCGTCCTCGTGTCCGCCTCCCTGGCCGGCGCCTGCGGTGTGCTGCCCGGCGGCTCGGGAGGCCGGCACACCGTCACCGTATGGCTGATGAAGGACAGCGCCTCGCAGGACTACCTGCACCGCTTCACCGAGGATTTCGAACGCACCCACGGCGACCTGCGCCTCGACATCCGCATCCAGGAGTGGACCGGCATCGGCCCCAAGGTGCAGAAGGCGCTGAGCGCCGGCTCCGGCGAGTGCCCCGACGTCATCGAGGTCGGCAACACCCAGGTGGCGCAGTACGTCGAGGGCGGCCGGCTCACCAACCTGACCCTGGAGTCCATGCGGGACTGGGGCATGAAGGACTGGCTTCCGGGCCTGGCCGAGCCGGGGCTGGACAACTCCGCGCAGTACGGCATCCCCTGGTACGCGGCCAACCGGGTGGTCATCTACCGCAAGGACCTGTTCGAGAAGGCGGGCATCGACTCCCCGCCCCGCACCCGCGCCCAGTGGCTCGCCGACACCGAGAAGCTCGACTCCGGCGGCGACCAGGGCATCTACCTGGCCGGGCAGGACTGGTACACGCTCTCCGGCTTCATCTGGGACGAGGGCGGCGACCTCGCCCAGCAGACCGACAACATCTGGAAGGGCACCCTCGACACCCCGGCTGCCCTGCGCGGCATGGACTTCTACCGGCGGCTCCAGGCGCTCGGCCGCGGACCCGCCGGCGCCGACGAGGAACACCCGCCGCAGGCCGGGGTGTTCGCCGCGGGCAAGGTGGCCCAGATCGTCGCCGTGCCGGGCCTCGCCCAGGCCATCGTGCAGAAGAACCCCGCCCTGAAGGGCCAGTTGGGCTTCTTCCCGGTGCCGGGCAAGACGGCCGCGCGTCCGGGCACCGTCTTCACCGGCGGTTCCGACCTCGTAGTGCCCCGCGACACCGACGACCGGGACGGTGCCGTCGCCGTGGTCGCCGCGCTGACCGGCGCCAAGTGGGACACCGAACTGGCCCGCACCATGAACTACGTCCCCAACAAGACCACCCTCGCCGCCGCGGTCTCGGGCGAGGAGGGGGTCGCGGCCATGGCGGCGGGCGCCGCGCACGGCCGGGCGACCCCCAGCACACCGCAGTGGGCGGCGGTCGAGGCGGACAACCCGATCAAGCAGTACATGACCAAGGTGCTCGGCGGGGGCGACCCGGCGACCGAGGCGCGCCGCGCCTCGCGCCGGATCACCCAGGAGCTCTCCCCGAACGTGGGGTGAGTCCGGGGCGCCGGGCACCGTCCGGCCCCCGGCGCCCCGAACACCGCCTCGGTCAGCGCGCCATGCTCAGCGACAGCGCGAAGCGGCCCTCGCCGTCGGTCCACCAGCGCGCCGGCTCCAGCCCCGCCGCACGCAGCTCACGGCTGACGCCCTCCTGGCGGAACTTCGCCGAGACCTCGGTGCGCAGCTCCTCGCCCGCCGCGAAGTCGACGGCGAGGCCGAGGGCCGGCACCTTCACCGTCTGCGCGACGCGCGAGCGCAGCCGCATCTCGATCCACTCGTTGCCGGCGTCCCACAGCGCCACGTGGTCGAAGGCGTCCGGCTCGAAGTCCGCGCCCAGTTCACGGTTGACGACCGCGAGGACGTTCTTGTTGAACGCGGCCGTCACCCCGGCCGCGTCGTCGTACGCCCGGACCAGGACGTCCTCGTCCTTGACCAGGTCGGTGCCGAGCAGCAGCGCGTCGCCGGGCGAGAGCAGGCCGCGCACCCGCTCCAGGAAGGCGGCGCGCTCACCGGGCAGCAGGTTGCCGATCGTGCCGCCGAGGAAGGCGAGCAGCCGCGGTCCGGGCGCGTCGGGCAGGGTCAGCCCGGCGGTGAAGTCGGCGATCAGCGCGTGCACGTTCAGCCCCGGCCGCTCGGCGACCAGGGCCTGCCCGGCCCGGGTGAGCGCGCTGCCGCTGACGTCGACGGGCACATAGGTGTCCAGGCCGGTCAGCGCGTCGATCAGGTAGCGGGTCTTCTCCGAGGAGCCGGAGCCCAGTTCGACCAGGGTGCGGGCGGGCAGGGCGGCGGCGATCTCGCCGGAGCGGGCGGCGAGGATCTCCCGCTCGGCGCGTGTCGGGTAGTACTCGGGCAGTTCGGTGATCCGCTCGAACAGCTCGCTGCCGTGGGCGTCGTAGAACCACTTGGGCGGCAGCGTCTTCGGGTCGGCGGTCAGGCCGTGCTGGACGTCGGCGCGCAGGGCGGCCGCCATGGCGTCCTCGGGCAGGGTGCGGGTGGTGCGGAAGGGACTCACGTACAAGGCTCCTCGGATGGTGCGGATGCCAGGTTTTCGGTCAGGTCCTCGGTCAGATCCTTGAGCGGGGTGAGCAGGACGTCGGTGCGGCTCGCCGCGAGCAGCGTGCGGTCGGGCGCCTGTTGCCACCGCGGATCGTCGTCGTAGGGCTCGGAGGCCACGACCGTGCGGCGGCCGGGCTCGGCCAGGTACCACAGGGTGTCGCCCCACGCGGTGGCGGTGATGGTCTCGCCGTCGGTGAGCAGCAGGTTGAGGCGGGAGCCGGGGGCGGCCGCGGCAACCTCCGGCACGGTGTCGCCGAGCGCCTGGCCGGCCTCGTCGCCGGCCCGCAGCCGGGCCAGCACCAGCGCCCATACGAGCGCCGAGTCGTTGCGGGCCTCCAGCGACAGCAGGTCCTTCGGCGGCAGGGTCCGCGACAGCGCGGCCAGCGAGCCGGGCCAGCCGGTCACGGCGCCGTTGTGGCTGAACAGCCAGCGGCCCGCGGCGAACGGCGCCGCCGCGGCCTCGGCGTCCGCGCCCGACAGGGTGGCGTCCCGCACCGCGGCCAGCAGCGCGCCGGAGCGCACCACGCGGGCCAGGTCGGCGAAGGACAGGTCCGCCCAGATGGGCCCCGCCCGCCGGTAGCGGGCCGGCACCGGGTCGCCGGGCGCGTACCAGCCGACGCCGAAACCGTCCGCGTTGACCGTGCCGTACCGCTGGCGCCTGGGCGCCCACGACTGGCGGTACAGGCCGTGCGGGGGCTCCACCAGCAGCCGGCCGAGCGGCTCCTCGGGCCCCAGGTAGGCCAGGTGACGGCACATCAGGCGTCCTCCGCGCGGGCCGGGCGGGCGGTGCGGAAGCCGGAGAAGATCTGCCGCCTGACCGGGTAGTCCCAGTTGCGGAACGTGCCCCGGCAGGCCACCGGGTCCACGGCGAACGAACCGCCGCGCAGCACCTTGTACTCGGGCCCGAAGAACACCTCCGAGTACTCCTTGTACGGGAACGCGGTGAACCCCGGGTACGGCAGGAAGTCGCTCGCGGTCCACTCCCAGACGTCACCGATCAACTGCCGTACGCCGAGCGGCGACTCGCCCGCCGGGTAGCTGCCGGCCGGGGCCGGGCGCAGATGCCGCTGGCCGAGGTTGGCGTGCTCGGGGCCGGGGTCGGCGTCGCCCCACGGATAGCGCGTCGAGCGGTCGCGGGCCGGGTCGTGGCGGGCGGCCTTCTCCCACTCGGCCTCGGTGGGCAGCCGCCGTCCGGCCCAGCGGGCGTAGGCGTCGGCCTCGTACCAGCTCACGTGCAGCACCGGCTCCTCGGGCGGGACGGCCTCGGTGACGCCGAAGCGGCGGCGCAGCCACTGCCCGCCGTCACGGTGCCAGAACAGCGGCGCGGTGATGCCGTGCGCGCGTATGTGCGTCCAGCCGTCCGGGACCCACCAGCGCGGGTCGTCGTAGCCGCCGTCCTCGACGAACGCGAGGTAGGCGCCGTTGGTCACCGGGGTGGTGTCGATCCAGAACGCGGGGACGTCCCGTACGTGCGCGGGCCGTTCGTTGTCCAGCGCCCACGGTTCGGTGGAGGTGCCCATGGTGAACGGGCCGCCGGGGACGAGGACTTCGGGCGGGCCGGTGAACAGCGGCGCCGGCTCGGGATCCGGGGCGGTGAGCGCCCGCGGGCCGCGCCGCAGCTGATGGGTGATCAGCATCGTCTCGTCGTGCTGCTGTTCGTGCTGGGCGATCATGCCGAAGGCGAAGCCCGCCTCGGTCAGCCGTGTGCCGTGCGCGTCGTGGGCCGGCCGTGTGCCGTGCGCTCCGTGGAAGGCGGTCGACTCCAGCAGGTCGATCACCCGGCCGCGCACCTCCGCCGCGTACTTGCGGGCCTCGTCGGGCGGCAGCAGCGGCAGCGAGGGCCGCTCGGCGCGCGGGTGCTCGAAGGCGTCGTAGAGGCTGTCGATCTCGGGGCGCATCGCCTCCCGGCCGCCGACCGCCCGCAGCAGCCACAGCTCCTCCTGGTTGCCGATGTGCGCGAGGTCCCAGACCAGCGGGGACATCAGCGGCGAGTGCTGGGCGGTGAGGTCGGGCTCCTCGACGCAGCTGGTCAGGAGCGTGGTGCGGTCCCGGGCGGTGGTGAGCGTGCTGAGCACGCGCTCGCGCAGCGTCTCGGGGTCCGTGGCCACGCCGGGCGCGGGGCCGTGTGCGGGGTCGGTCATGTGCGGATGTCCTTCCCGTGGGCTGTGGGGCTCCCACCGGTCGCGCGGGACCCGGACGGGGAGGGGTCCGGGTCGCGCGGCCGGTCGAGCAGGTCGTCGGCGGGACAGCGGCCCTCGAGGACGTAGCGGTCGCGGTAGTGCGCGACGGCGGCCACGACCTCGTCGGTGGCCCCGAGCCGGGGCAGGGCCTCCAGGGCGGCCGCGAAGCAGGTGACGGCGGCCTCGTGCAGTTCGGGGTCGGCGAGTCCGGTCCGGGCCGCCCCGGTCCACAGCGGATTGTGGGGCGCGGGACGCGGCCCGGCCCGCTCGGCGAGCGGCTTCACCGCCCGGTACGCGGTCTCCGCCGCCTCCGGGTCGTCGAACAGCGCCGCCGTCACCGCCGCCGGCACGATCCAGCCGTCGTCGCCGGGCTGCGCGTCGATCATGCGCAGCTCCAGATGCCCGCGCGGTCTGACCGGCGGGAACAGGGTGGTGAGGTGGTAGTCGAGGTCCGCCCTCGTGGGCGGCCTCGGCAGCCGGGTCCGGGTCCACTCCCGGAAGGACAGCCCCTCGGGCACGTCCCACGGCCCGTCGTCGCGCCGCACGCACATCACCGGCGCGTCCAGCGCGTGCCGGGCCCAGGCGGTGCGCGGATCGCCGTTCAGCGGGGGAGCGCCCGCCCGGCCGGGACCGATCCGCGTCCACATCAGCTGACGGGTGGAGAGCCAGCCGGTGGGCCGGCCCGCGGCCAGCGGGGAGTTGGCGAACGCGGCCACCAGGACCGCGCCGAGCTGGTGCGCGAGCCACCAGCGGCGGCCGTGGCCGAGCGGCCCGGGCTCCTCGTGCCCGGCGTCCAGGCACACCTGGACGGAGGCCGAGGCGCACATCATGTGCCGGCCGGCCGGCCCGCCGCGGTCCAGGCAGGTCTCCAGCGCGTCGTAGCGCTTCTGGCGCAGGAACCGGCGGGGCGGGTGCCAGGGATCGTGGCCGAGGCCGACGAGACACAGCCCGTCCCCGGCCAGTACGGCGCGGACGGCGTCGAGGTCGGCGGAGACGGTGCCGATGCACTCCATCAGGGAGGCGGCGGGCGGCGAGCTCAGCTCCAGCTGGCCGCCGGGCTCCACGGTGAGCGCCGACCTCAGGGGCACGGTCCGCAACGCGGCGTAGGCCGCTTCGAGACGTTCGGGTGTGACGGGGAGCCGCGGGTCGCGCAGCTCGTGGACGAGCCATTCCACTTCCACGCCGAGGGTGCGGGGCGGCCCGGTCTTGAAGCAGATGCCACTGACCAGGGCCTCGACCTCGGCTTCGGTGACGGCGGTACGGGGCTCCGTACAGCCACTTGCCGAATCGGACATGTCGGGATCCTCCTGAGATTCCACCATGCCACCGGTCCGCAGTGGTGGGCCGGGCCGACGGCATACCGCGTCCCACCCAAGACCCTCGGACCGATTCGCACAAGGGTGCACATCGTGACAATCGTGCCCCTGATCCTCCGTTTCCGCGACGTCTGGCGGGGCTTCCCCGCCCGCTCGCGGGGTCCCGGCCCCGGAAAATCCCGTTGCACGACGGGTTCCGCATCGCTCACGATGCGTGCATGAGCACGACGGGGGACGAGGCGCGGCGCGCGCTCGTGGCGCACACGGGGGTGGCGCCATGAGCGCGCGCCTGCGCGGCATCGCGCAGCAGACGGAGCAGATCGTGATGGCGGGCGGCTACCGCGCCTCAGACGGGCGCGAGGTGCCGATAGCGGCGGCCGTGGAGGCCGCCCGGGCGGGTACGCGCCTGCACGGTCCCGGCCCGGTGCCGGTGCCCCGGTGGGACGCGGCCGGGACGCTCGTCGAGGTCACCGGCGAGAGCAGCCTGGAGGCGGCCCGCCGGCTCGGCGGCCGGACCGCCGTGCTGAACTTCGCCTCGGCGCGCAACCCGGGCGGCGGCTACCTCAACGGCGCGCAGGCCCAGGAGGAGGCCCTGTGCCGCGCCTCCGCGCTCTACACCTGCCTGCTCGGCGCCCGTGAGTTCTACGAGCATCACCGCGCCCACCGCGACCCGTTCTACTCGGACCGGGTCGTCCACTCGCCCGCGGTGCCCGTCTTCCGCGACGACCGGGGCGCACTCCTCGACGAGCCGTACAGCGCGGGCTTCCTGACCGCCGCGGCGCCCAACGCCGGGGTGGTCCGGCGCGACGCGCCCGAGCGCGCCGCCGAGCTGCCCGCCGCCCTGGCCGCGCGGGCGGAGCGCGTCCTGGAGACGGCCGCCGCGCACGGCTACCGGCGGCTGGTGCTCGGCGCCTGGGGCTGCGGGGTGTTCCGCAACGAACCGGCGCAGGTGGCGGCCGCGTTCCTCGGCCTGCTCGGGCCCGGCGGACGGTTCGCGGACGCCTTCGAACACGTGGTGTTCGGGGTGCTCGACCGCACTCCGGGGAGCGCGGTCCGGGCGGCGTTCGCGCGCGCGTTCGCCGACCGGCGGCCCTGACCGTCCGCGCGCCGGCGCGCGCCGAGGGCGACCCTCAGGGCCCCGGGGTCTCAGGGCCGCGAGGCCTCAGCTCCAGCCGTAGCGCTCCCGCAGCCGGTGCACCACGGAGTTGAACCGCATGCGGTCCAGCGCGCACGCCTCGCGCCGCATCCCCGCCTCGTGCAGCCGCAGCACGCGGTCCACGTCCACCCAGGAGTCGCGCCCCGACCGGTCCCACGGCCCGTTCCCGATGGGCACCCACTCGCGGTCGCCGTCGTGCGCCTTGCTGGACAGCCGCACGGCCAGGAGGGTCCCGGCGGCCTCCCGGGCCACCACGAGCACCGGGCGGTCCTTGCCCCGCCCGTCGTTCTCCTCGAAGGGCACCCAGGTCCAGACGATCTCACCGGGGTCGGGGTCGCCGTCGTGGGCCGGCGAGTACTCGGTGCGCACACGGCCCACCTCGCGCGGGTCGGCCTCGGTGGTCGCGGTCGGGCCGTAGCGGCCGGGAACGTCCTCATCGATGAACGAAGTCACGCACGCACCTTAGAACGTGCCCCTCGCCCACCCCGCCTCCCCCTCGGCATCCCACGGGCGCTACGATTCTTACAGTCAGCATTCGTAAAAAATGGCCGCAGGTGGAAGGGGTGAGCCGACGTGGCCTCCACACAGGAGAGCCCTCGCCGTCGCGAGGTGCTGGCCGTGCTGCGCGCCGCCGCCGAACCGCTGGGCGTCACCGAGACGGCCGGGCGGATCGGCGTCCACCCCAACACCGTGCGGTTCCACCTCGACGCCCTGGTGGCCGAGGGGCTGGTGGAGCGGCGTGTCGAGGAGCCCTCGGGCCCCGGCCGTCCCCGTACCGTCTACGCCCCCCGGCCCGGCATGGACCGCCGCGGGACGCGCAGTTACCGGCTGCTGGCGCAGATACTTCTCGGACAGCTCGCGTCCCGGGGTCCCGGGGCGCGGGAGGAGGCGGCCGAGGCGGGCCGGGCCTGGGGGCGGTTCCTGGTCGGTCCGCCGCCGCCGTACCGCGAGCCGACGGCCGGGCAGTCGGCGGACCGGCTGGTGGCCCTGCTCGACGACCTCGGCTTCGCCCCCGAACCCGAGGGCGGCGACGGCACGAAGGCCCCGGCGCGGATCCGGCTGCGCCACTGCCCCTTCCTGGAACTGGCCGAGGAGTACGGCGAGTTGGTCTGCCCGGTCCATCTGGGGCTGATGCAGGGCGCGTTGGCCGAACTGCGCGCCCCGCTGACCGCGACCGGCCTCGAGCCGTTCGCCCGACCGGAATTCTGTCTGGCCCATCTGGCGGAGAGCGCCGATCCGGCCGGGACGGCCGAGAAGGCCGGATGACGTGAACTGGCCGCGGGTCCGCGCGGCGGAAAGGCAACACATCGATGAACACCACGTCGGCCGCCACGGCGAGCGCGGTCACCTTCGTCTGGCTCGGAATGGTGCTGGCGATCTCCTTCCTCGAGGCCCCGCTGAAGTTCCGCGCCCCCGGCGTGACGATTCCGATCGGCCTCGGCATCGGCCGCATGGTCTTCCGGGCGCTGAACCTCGTGGAGGCCGTCCTGGCCGCCGTGGTCGTCGTCGCGGTGGCCGTGGGCGGGGCGCCGGCCGCGACCGTGGGCCTGACCGCGGCCGTCGTCGTCCTGCTCCTGGCCCAGCTCGTCTTCGTACGCCCCCGGCTCAACCGCCGCTCCGACCGCGTCCTGGCCGGCGAGGAGGGCCCCCGATCGCGCGGCCACCTGGTCTACGTGGCCCTGGAGATCGCCAAGGTCGCCGTCCTCACAGCCCTGGGCATCAGCCTGCTGACCTTCTGAACGGCGGTTCGGCTCCCGGCGCTCCGAACAGCCGTCCGGCTCCCCGCCCCTCGCCGCGCGGTGCCGGGTCAGGCCGCCGGGGTGTCCGCGACGGCGGACCGGGGCGGCGGCCACCGCTCGTGCCAGCGCAGGTCCGCCTCCAGTTGCGCGGCCAGCGAGACCAGCAGCGGCTCGCTGTGGGCCGGCCCGAGCAACTGGGCGCCCACGGGCAGACCGCCGGCGACGAATCCCGCGGGGACGTTCACGCCGGGCCATCCCAGCACGTTCCACGGCCAGGCGTAGGGACAGGCGGCGATCATCGCGCGGTCGGTGGCCCAGCCGCCGAGCCCGGCCATCGCGCCGATCCGGGGCGGGGGAGCGGCCGTCGTCGGCGCGAGGATCACGTCGTACGACTCGAAGAAGCGGCCGATGCGCCGGTGCAGTACCGCCTCCGCCCGCCGCGCCACGCGCAGCGGCGCCCCGCCGAGCAGCCGGCCCAGCCGGGCGGCGCCGTGGGTGCGCGGGTCGAGCAGCGCGGGCTCGGGCGTGTCGCTCACCCACTCCGCGATGCCGGCCGTGGCACGCGGCACGAACGTCAGCCCGATCTGCCCGTAGGGCGGGTCGGCCTCCTCGACGTGGTGTCCCAACCCGGCCAGCTTCCCGGCCAGTTCGACGACACGGGCCCGCACCTCGGGGTCGAGCCGTACGGGCAGGGCGGTGAAGGGCGGCTTGAGGGAGAGCGCGACGCGCAGCCGGCCCGGGTCGCGGGTGGCGGCGGCCCGTACGTCGAGGGCCGGTGGCTGGTGGGGGTCGTCCGGGTGGTTCCCGGCGGCCGCGTCCAGCAGCAGGGCCGCGTCGTCGACCGTGCGGGCGAGGGTGCCGTTGACGGTGATGCCCTGGAAGGACTCGCCGCGCGGCCAGGTCGACAGGCGTCCCCGCTGTGGCTTGATTCCGACCAGATGCGTCCAGGCGGCCGGGATGCGCACCGAGCCGGCGCCGTCCGAGCCGAGCGCGGCCGGCACGAGCCCGGCGGCGACCGCGGCCGCCGAACCGCCCGAGGAGCCGCCCGGCGTCCGGCCGGTGTCCCAGGGATTGCGCGTCTCGCCGAACGCCGGACCCTCGGTGAAGGGCCACTGTCCCAGCTCGCAGGTGTTGGTCTTGCCGATGATCACCGCGCCGGCCGCGCGCAGCCGCCGTACCGCCTCGCCGTCCTCGGCCACCGCCGGGAACGCGCCCCGGCAGCCGAACGCGGTCGGCTCGCCCGCCACGTCCATGTCGTCCTTGACCGCCACCGGCACTCCGAGCAGCGGCGGCCGGTCCCCGGCGGACAGCCGGCGGTCCGCCGCGTCCGCCTCGGCGAGCGCGGCCTCGGCACGGACGATGCGGAAGGCGTTCAGGGACGCCTGCGTGGCCTCGATCCGGGCCAGCGCCTCCTCGACCAGGGAGCGGGACGACACCTCCCCTTCGGCCAGTGCGCGGGCGGTCTCGGCCAGACCTGCGGCACGGTCGAGCGTCATGCGGAACACCTCCGGGAGCGCGTTGTCTACCGAACGGTAACCTCCGCGCCGCAGAAGGGGAACGGCTGATGGATCAGGTTCGGACAGCAGCGGGAAGAGCCGGGGCGGCCGCTCGTCCAGGAGGGGTCGGCGGCGGGACGGGAGACGGGGATGTCCGTGGGGCGCATGGGGGGAAGTCCTTCGGGCGGGTGTGGGGTGTCGAGTGGGGGTGGGGGGAGAGGGAGGGCGAGGGGCCGGAGCGGGAGGCGGGCCGCGATGAGGGTGTGCGGCAGCCTGCGGTCCGGGCGCGTCCGGGCGCAGGAGTGGGCGCCCGCCGCTGAGGAGTGCGCGCCGGCCGCCCGTGTGCGGTGCGGGCGTACGCGCGGGCATGCGGGCCCTTCCCCGGGGCGCCCACTGTGTCACCCGCCAACAACGCCTGGCAACCGACGAGTCGGCGACTAGAATGTGCGGTATTGGAGAGTGGCCGGCCACCCGGCCGGTCCGGACGCGTGACGTGACGGTGGTGCCCCATGGACCCGTCGCCGGACGACGTGAGCCGGTATCCGAACCGGCCCTCCGGCCTGACCGGCACGGAGATCGCGGGCTACCGCGTGGAGCGCGAGCTCGGCCGTGGCGGCATGGCCGTCGTGTACTGCGCCAAGGACCTGCGCCTCGACCGCACCGTCGCCCTCAAACTCCTCGCCCCCGGGCTCGCACGCAACGACACCTTCCGCCGCCGCTTCACCCACGAGTCCCGCGTGGCCGCCGCCATCGAGCACCCGCACATCGTCCCCATCTTCGAGGCCGGCGAGACGGACGGCGTGCTCTACATCGCCATGCGCTACGTCTCCGGTCTCGACCTGCGCGCCCTGCTCGACCGGGACGGCCCGCTGCCGGTGGCGGCCGCCCTGCGCATCGCCGCCCAGCTGGCCTCCGCCCTCGACGCGGCCCACGAGCACAATCTGGTGCACCGGGACGTCAAACCGGGCAACGTCCTGGTCGCCAAGGGCGTGGACAGCGACCACCCCGAGCACGTCTACCTCACCGACTTCGGGCTGACGAAGAAGTCGCTGTCCCTGACCGGGTTCACCACCGTCGGCGAGTTCGTCGGCACGCTCGACTACGTGGCGCCGGAGCAGATATCCGGCCGCCCGGTCGACGGCAGGTGCGACCTCTACAGCCTCGCCTGCGTCGTCCACGAGACCCTCACCGGCGCGCCGCCCTTCCAGCGCGACGAGGACATCGCCCTGCTGTGGGCCCACCAGTACGACCAGCCGCCCGCCCTGACCGCCAAGCGCCCGGACATCGCGCCGGACGCGGACGCCGTGATGGCCAAGGCGCTGGCGAAGGTCCCCGAGGACCGCTACGACTCCTGCCTGGAGTTCGTCTCGGCCCTGCGCGCCGCCACCCGCGTCCGGCCGAGGCCCGCGCAGGATTCAGGGCCCGGGACCACCAGGCCGCTCACCCAGGTCGACGCCCGGGCGCCCGCCGTGCCGGCGGTGGCCGACGCCCCGGGCGCGCGGGAGGCGGCCGTGGGCGCCGAGCGGCCCGGGAGTCCGGGCGGGCCCCCGGAACCGCCTTCCTGGGCCGCGCCCGTGTTCAGGAAAGGGGCCTGAGGGAGGCGCCTGAGGGAGGCGCCTGAGGGTGGGACCTGAGAGAGGCGCCTGAGGGTGGGGCCTGAGGGAGCCGACGGCCTCCGCCTCACGGCGTCGTCAGCGACTGCTCCGCCCAGACCGTCTTGCCGATACGGTCGTGCCGGGTGCCCCAGCGCTGGGCCAGCTGCGCCACGAGCAGCAGTCCCCGGCCGCCCTCGTCGAAGGTCCGCGCCCGCCGCATGTGCGGGGTGGTGCTGCTGGAGTCGAAGACCTCGCAGATCAGGGTGGAGCCCTGGTGGATCATCCGCAGCTGCACGGGCGGCCGGCCGTAGCGCAGCGCGTTGGTGACCAGCTCGCTGACCATCAGCTCGGTGACGAA
>NZ_BMVJ01000004.1:240712-251220 GCF_014650655.1 Streptomyces anandii JCM 4720 | reverse complement strand
GGCGGCGTCCTCCAGGCCCCAAGCGGTCAGCTGGCTGTCCGCGTAGTGGCGGGCGTCGGCGACCACGGAGGCGTCGAAGGGCAGGTCCCACGCGGCGACCCGGTCGGCGTGCAGCGCCCGGGTGCGGGCCACCAGCAGCGCCACGTCGTCGTCGGGACGGTGGCTGAGCAGGGCCGTCAGCACCCGGTCGCAGACGGTGTCCAGGGTGGTCGCCGGGCGGGCGAGCTCGGCGAACATCTTGTCCAGCGCCACGTCGATGTCGTGGTCGCGGGCCTCCAGCAGGCCGTCGGTGTAGAGGGCGAGGACGCTGCCCTCGGGAAGCTCGGTCTCCACGGCCTCGAAGGGCAGTCCGCCCAGGCCGAGCGGCGGGCCGGCCGGCACGTCCAGGAAGCGCACCGCGCCGTCCGGGGTGACCACGGCGGGCGGCGGGTGGCCGGCCCGGGCCAGGGTGCAGCGGCGCGACACCGGGTCGTAGACGGCGTAGAGGCAGGTGGTGCCGATGCCGCCGGCGGTCTCGGCGGCCGGGTCGGTGGCGCTGCCCTCCTCCACGGACAGGTGCAGGACCAGGTCGTCGAGGTGGGTGAGCAGCTCGTCGGCCGGCAGGTCGACGTCCGCCAGGGTGCGCACGGCGGTCCGTACCCGGCCCATGGTCGCCGAGGCGCGGATACCGTGCCCGACCACGTCGCCCACCACCAGGGCCACCCGCGCGCCGGACAGCGGGATCACGTCGAACCAGTCGCCGCCCACGCCCGCCTGGCTGCCGGCCGGCAGATAGCGGGAGGCGACGTCCAGCGCCGTCTGGTCGGGCAGGGTCTGCGGGAGCAGGCTGCGCTGCAGGGCCATGGTCGTGGTGCGGGCCCTGGTGTGGCGGCGGGCGTTGTGGATGCTGACGGCCGCCCTGGCCGCGAGTTCCTCGGCGATCAGCACGTCCTCCGGCCCGAAGGGCTCCCGGTCGCGGCGGCGCCCGAAGAGCACAACGCCGAGCGTGGTGCCGCCCGTCAGCAGCGGCACGGCCAGCAACGAGTGGGCTCCCAGGGTGCGCAAGTACGCGGCCGCCTCGTCGTGCTCCAGCCAGCGGCCGAACGCCGGCTCGGCCGCCGTGTACCGCTCGGGCCGGCCGGTGACCAGGCACCGTACCGGAGGGGACGCGGCCGCGTAGGCGGTCGTCCCGCCCACGGCACTGGCCGGTTCGGGTTCGCGCGTGTCCACCGACCGCAGTGCGGCGCGCCGCAGGACGACCGGCTCGGTCGCGGCGGCCGGGGAGGTGTCCTCGGCGGACCGGGGGAAGTCCATCAGGTCCACCGCCGTCAGGTCGGCGAGCAGCGGCACGGTGACGTCCCCGAGTTCCTGCACGGTGCGCCCGAGGTCGAGGGTGGTGCCGAGCCGGGCTGCCGCGTCCTTGAGCCGCAGCGCGTTCTGCCGCTCGGCGGCAGCGGGGTTCGGAAGACCGTCCTGTGCCGCCAGGCACACCCCGCACACCCGTCCGTCGCCGTCCTTCAGAGGGGTCAGGGTGACGGGCCGGCCGGCCCGCGGACCGGCGTCCTCGGTGCGCAGGACGGCCTCGGCGTGCTGGGGTTCGCCGGTCTCCAGGACCGTACGCATCCGTCCGGCGGTCTCCTCGCCGGACGGGCCGGGCGCGATGTCCGCGAGCCGCAGCCCGCGCAACTCGTCCTGCGTGCGTGCGAGCGCGCGTTCCATCGCCTCGTTGACGCGCAGCAGGCACAGGTCGGTGCCGAAGATCGCCAGCAGACAGGGGGACTGGTGGAAGGCCCACTCCTCCAGGGTGGCCTGGGTGGTGCGGATCGCCTCGGACGAGTCCCCGGGCGGGACCGGGCCACGGGCCGGGCGCTCGCCGGGGGAGGTGGGAAGTCGCTCCATCGCCGCTCATCTCGCCGTTGCTCGTTCGTCGTCCCGCACCGCGCGCGGGACCTGTACGGCCAGGGCTCTACTGACAAGCATCTTCCCGAGGGCGACGGAGCACCAACGCAGAGCCGGAGAGCACCGAGGATCCGCCCGGCGGCGCGCGGCCGGCACCGGCGCCCTCACCGCGCCAGCAGCCTGCGCAGCCAGTCCAGCTGCGCCGCCCGCGCCGCCCGCGACAGGGCCGCCTGCGGGACGAAGCCGTCGAAGCCGTGGAAGCCGCCGGGCCAGACGTGAAGTTCGGCCATTCCGCCGGCCTGCCAGATGCGGGAGGCGTAGGCGACGACCTCGTCCCTGAAGGTCTCCGCCGACCCGACGTCGAGGAAGGCGGGCGGCAGCCCGGAGAGGTCCTCGGCGCGCGCGGGCGCCGCGTAGGGCGACACGTCCGGGCCCCCGCGCCGGTCGCCGAGCAGCGCCGTCCACGCGGTCTCGTTCGCCGTACGGTCCCACGTGCCGATGCCCGCCATCTGGTGGGCGGAGGGGGTGTCGTTGCGGTCGTCGAGCATCGGGTACATCAGCATCTGGCCGAGCGGCCGCGGGCCCCCGCGGTCCCGCAGGAGCAGCGCCAGCGCGGCGGCGAGGCCACCGCCCGCGCTGGCGCCGGCGAGGACGATGCGGTGCGGGTCGCCGCCGAGTTCCGGGGCGTGTTCCGCGGTCCACAGCAGGCCCGCGTACACGTCCTCGACCGGTGCCGGGTGCGGGTGCTCGGGCGCGAGCCGGTACTCGACCGACACCACGATCCCGTCCAGCTCCTTCGCCCAGTTCAGGGCGGCCTCGACGCCGAGTCTGCTGTTGCCGAGGACCATGCCGCCGCCGTGCACGTGGTAGATGACGGGCCGCGGTCTGCCGGTCGACGGCGCGGTCGGCCGGCAGATGAGCAGGGACACGCGGGGCGCGCCCGGCGGCCCCGGCACCTCGCGGTCCTCCGCCTTGAAGGCGCCGTCCATGGTCACGTCCAGCGCGGCCGACAGTTCGACGGCCGGGCTCCGCCGGGCGGTCTCGATGTCCTGCGGGGTCAGGCCCGGCCCGAGCGTCCCGGCGACCTCCTCGAGGGCGGCGGCGAGTTCGGGGTCGAAGGGGGGCGGGACCGGGACCGGCGTCATGGCGTCTCCTCGCAAGGTGGCTCCTACGGCGAGGGTGCGAGTACCCGCGCGTATGCCAGAAGTCGCGGAGGTACGGAGGCGCGGGGACGGCGGAGGGGCCGGAGCTGTGGAAGCTCCGGCCCCTCCGGCCTCGCACGATGTGAGGCGGCTGCCCGGTCCCGGCGGGGATCAGGCGGCGACGGCCTCGCCCGCGTGGCCGTGCAGGCGGGCGACGACCTCGGTCAGCTGCGCGGCGACCTCGGCGTCGTCGACCGGGTGGGTCTCGGCGAAGCGGGTCACGGAGCCCGGGATGGACAGCTTGATGTCCTCGATCACCTTGCCGCCGGCGATGCCCACGGCCTTGCGGGTGTCGTCCTGCGCCCAGACGCCGCCGTACTGGCCGAACGCGGTGCCCACCACGGCGACCGGCTTGCCGCCGAAGGCGCCCGCGCCGTAGGGACGCGACAGCCAGTCGATGGCGTTCTTCAGGACGGCCGGGATGGTGCCGTTGTACTCGGGGGAGAAGAGCAGGAAGGCGTCGGCGCCCTGGGCGGCGGCGCGCAGCTCGGCGGCGGGGGCCGGCACGGCGCCCTCGACGTCGATGTCCTCGTTGTAGAACGGGACGTCGGCCAGGCCGTCGAACAGGACCACCTCGGCGCCCGCGGGGGCGAGCTTCACCGCCGCCTCGGCCAGCTGACGGTTGTGCGAACCGGCGCGAAGGCTGCCGACGAGCGCGAGGATGCGAACAGACATGGGGGACTCCAAGGGGGGTGAAACGCTGCCGAAACATATCCGGACCGAGGTCCGCTTAATTTTCTACCAGGCTAACCGGACCGTGGTCCAGTTTTGTTCCCATGCTTTACGCTGTCTTCATGTCCAGCCCGCTGCCGCCCTTCCCGAAGCCTCAGGAGCCCGTGGAGAAGCCGGTACTGCTCGAATTCGGCACCGGCGTGGACGAGCCGTGCCTGCGGGCGGACGCGGCGCGCAACCGGGCCCGGCTGCTGGACGCGGCCGCGCGCCTGGTGGCCGAGCACGGTGCGGCCGGCCTCACGATGGAGGCGGTGGCCGCGGCCGCCCAGGTGGGCAAGGGCACCGTCTTCCGCCGCTTCGGCGACCGCACGGGCCTGCTCACCGCGCTGCTGGACCACTCGGAGAAGAAGTTCCAGGCCTCGTTCCTGAGCGGCCCGGCCCCGCTCGGGCCGGGCGCGCCGCCCGTGGAGCGCCTGTCGGCGTTCGGCTGCGCCGCGCTGCGCCGGGCCACCGACGACCTGGAGCTCCAGCTGGCGGCCGAGCCGTGCGCGGACCGCCGCTTCGTCGTGCCGCCGCACCGGGTGCGGCACAGTCACGTGGTCATGCTGCTGCGGCAGGTGGTCCCGCAGGCCGACACCGAACTCCTCGGCCACGTGCTGATGAGCTATCTCGAACCGGCCCTGATCCACCACCTGGTCAAGCAGTGCCAGATGCCGATGGAACGGCTCCAGGCCGGCTGGCGCGACCTGGTCGCCCGCGTGACCGGGACGTCCGTGACCGGGACGCCTCACGGCGCTGCGGAGGGCGTCGCGGACGGTGTCGCGGAGGGCGCTTGCGAAGGGATGGCCGGGCCGCCCGCATAGCGGGCTCGCGCTCATGGCCGGCCTCAGCCGTGGGCCGCGAACATCTCCACGAGACCGCGCGGCGCGTCCTCGCGGAACAGCAGGGCGGCGCCGCGTGCGGAGTCCTCGGCGGCCGCCCCGGCGCGCGGGAACAGCCGCTCCTCGTACGCGGTGAGCGCGGCCTCCACGTCGTACGGCCGGGCGGCGAGGAAGCGGCCGAGCTCGGCCCCGTCGAGCATGGCGAGGTTCGCGCCCTCGCCCGCGAACGGTGACATCAGATGGGCGGCGTCGCCCAGCAGTGTCACCCCCGGGGCGCGGTCCCAGCGGTGACCGGCGGGCAGAGCGTGGATCCGGCGCGGCACCAGTGCCTCGTCGGCGTCCGCTACCAGGGCCCGCAGGGCCTTGTCCCAGTCGGTGAAGTGCTCGAGGATCCGCTCCTTCGCGGTCTGCGTGTCCGTGAAGTCGATGCCGTCGAGCCACTCCTCGGGAACTTCGAGCGCCACGTACAGATGCACGCTGCCGTCGGTCTCACGGTGGGCGAGGAAGCCCTGCCCGGCAGCCAGGGCGAAGAAGAAGCCGTCGCCCACCAGCTCGGCCAGTACCGGATGGCGCACATCGGCCTTCAGTAGATCCGCCTCGACGAAGGACACCCCCGTGTAGACGGGTCGCGCCGAGGAGAGAAGCGGGCGGATCCGGGACCAGGCGCCGTCCGCGCCGACCAGCAGGTCGGTGGTGAACGAGGTGCCGTCGGCGAGATCCACCTCGTGCCGCCCGCCCCCCAGCGGACGCGCGCCGGTGACCTTCGCGCCCCAGCGGACGGTGCCCTCGGGCAGCGAGCCGAGCAGCAGGTCTCGCAGGTCGCCCCGGTCGATCTCGGGCCGGCCGCCCGCGCCGTCGTCGTCCTCCTCCAGGTGCACCACGGCGTCCTTGTCGAGCACCCGCGTGGCCTGGCCGCCGGGCAGGACCAGCTCCAGGAACCGCTCGTGCAGCCCGGCCGCGCGCAGCGCCTCCTGGCCGGAGTCGTCGTGGATGTCGAGCATGCCGCCCTGGGTCCGTGCGCCGGGCGAGGCGTCGAGGTCGAACACCGCCGCCTCGATGCCGTGCACGTGCAGCACGCGGGCGAGCGTGAGCCCGCCGAGACCGGCGCCGACGACGGCGATGGGGTGGTGCGGGGTGGTGGTCATGGGCCCTCCTTGGGCTGGCGCTCGGGGTAGGGTAGCGAACATGTTCGTGACGAACAAGTTCGTCAAGAATACGTTCGTGAGGAACCTGATCGTGGAGAACGGTTCGGCGCGCGCGGCCAAGAGAAAGGGCCCCTTCCGCTCGTGCGCGGAAGGGGCCCCTGCGGGAGCCTGTGCCCTGTTCGCCCTACTGGCCGCCCTGCTCGCCCTGGGCCTGCTGCTCGGCGACCGACTTGCGGACCTCGTCCATGTCCAGCTTGCGGGCCTGGCCGATCACGTCCGCCAGCGCCGACTCGGGCAGCGCGCCCGGCTGGGCGAAGACGGCGACCTGGTCGCGCACGATCATCAGCGTGGGAATCGACTGGATCCCGAAGGCCGCCGCGAGCTCCGGCTGCGCCTCGGTGTCCACCTTGCCGAACACCAGGTCGGGGTTGTCCTCGGCCGCCTTCTCGTAGACCGGGGCGAACTGACGGCACGGCCCGCACCAGGACGCCCAGAAGTCGATGAGAACGAACTCGTTCTCGGTGACCATCTGGTCGAAGTTCTCCTTGGTGAGCTCCACGGTGCTGCTCATGACGTATCCCTCTTCCTGGTGGGGGCTCCCCGCGTGGGGGCGAAGCCGTCGGCACAACACGGCCGACCCTATGGGTATTCCAGCGCGTATCCCGCGCGCGTACCCGTGTGGCCACGGCGCACACCACCCACCAGACTGACCCCATGACGGAAACGGAAACCATCGCGTACGACGTCGTGGTGCTGGGTGCCGGACCCGTGGGGGAGAACGTGGCCGACCGCACCCGCGCGGCCGGCCTCTCCACCGCGGTCGTGGAGAGCGAACTGGTCGGCGGCGAGTGCTCGTACTGGGCCTGCATGCCGAGCAAGGCCCTGCTGCGCCCGGTCATCGCGCGCGCGGACGCCCGCCGGCTGCCCGGACTGCGCCAGGCCGTCCAGGGTCCCCTGGACGCCGCAGCAGTCCTCGCCCGCCGTGACGAGTACACCTCCCACTGGCACGACGACGGCCAGGTCCGCTGGCTCGACGGCATCGGCGCCGACCTGTACCGCGGGCACGGCCGGCTGGCGGGTCCGCGCACGGTGACGGTCACCGGAGGGGACGGGAAGGCGGTCACCCTGACCGCCCGGCACGCCGTCGCCGTCTGCACCGGCACCCGGGCCCAGCTGCCCGGACTGCCGGGCCTGGACGAGGTGCGGCCGTGGACCAGCCGCGAGGCAACCAGCGCCAAGGAGGTGCCGGGGCGGCTGATCGTGGTCGGCGGCGGAGTGGTCGCCACCGAGATGGCCACCGTCTTCCAGGCGCTCGGCTCCCGGGTCACCGTCCTGGTGCGGGGCAAGGGACTGCTCTCCCGCATGGAGCCCTTCGCCGGTGAGCTGGTCGCCGACGCCCTGGCCGAGGCGGGCGCCGAGATCCGCACCGGCACCTCGGTCACCTCGGTGACCCGTGAGAACGGCACGGTCGTGGCCGTCATCGACGCCGGTGACCGTGTCGAGGCCGACGAGATCCTCTTCGCCACCGGCCGCGCCCCGCGCACCGACGACATCGGCCTGGAGACCGTGGGACTGGAACCCGGCTCCTGGCTCGCGGTGGACGACACCCTGCGCGTGGAGGGCAGCGACTGGCTGTACGCCTGCGGGGACGTCAACCACCGCGCCCTGCTCACCCACCAGGGGAAGTACCAGGCGCGGATCGCCGGCGACGTCATCGGGGCCAGGGCCGCGGGGGTGCCCCTGCTCGAGACGGACCCGTGGGGAGCGCACGCCGCCACCGCCGACCACCACGCCGTACCGCAGGTCGTCTTCACCGACCCGGAGGCCGCCGCCGTGGGCCTGTCGCTGGCGGAGGCCGAGCAGGCCGGCCACCGCGTCCGCGCCGTCGACGTGGACCTGACCTCCGTCGCCGGCGCGGGGCTGTACGGCGAGGGCTATCGCGGCCGGGCCCGCATGGTCGTCGACCTCGACGAGAGCATCCTGCGCGGTGTCACCTTCGTCGGCCCCGGTGTCGGCGAACTGATCCACTCGGCGTCCGTGGCCGTCGCCGGACAGGTCCCCGTCGAACGCCTCTGGCACGCGGTCCCGTCCTACCCGACGCTCAGCGAGGTCTGGCTGCGCCTCCTGGAGGCCTTCCGCGGCTGACCGGCTCGGCCCCTGAGGAGTCGACCGGCTCGAGGCATCGACCGCTCTGAGGCGTCAACTGCCCTGATTCGTCTACTGCGTTGAAGGGGAGGGCGAGCCAGTCGGCCCCTCAGGGCAGTCGAAAGCCCAGCGCCCGTGCGGCTGCCCCGGGGTCCGGCTGGGACCAGCGCCGGGCCATCGCCTCGCCGGAGGAGAGCGAGCGCAGCTCGGCGCGGTCCAGGTAGAGCGTGCCGTCGAGGTGATCGGTCTCGTGCTGCACGATGCGCGCGGGCCAGCCCGTGAACACCTCGTCGAGCGGGCCCCCGTGCTCGTCCTGCCCCGTCAGGCGCACCTCGGCGTGCCGGGCCACCACCGCCTGCCAGCCCGGCACGCTCAGACAGCCCTCGAAGAACGCGGCCCGCGCCGGGCCCTGCGGCTCGTAGGCCGGGTTGACCAGCACCCGGAACGGCTGCGGCACCCGCCCGCGCACCCGGCGCACCTCCTCGGGGACCGGCGCCGGGTCCTCCAGGACCGCGATCCGCAGCCCCACCCCGACCTGTGGCGCGGCCAGTCCCACGCCGGGCGCCGCCCGCATGGTGAGGCGTAGCGCCTCGACGAACCGGCCCAGCAGCTCCGGCCCCAACTGGCCTTCGTACGGCTCCGAAGGCCGCCGCAGCACCGGATCACCGGCCGCCACGATCTTCAACGGCCCTTCGGAGGCGAGGAGTTCCTCGACCTGCTCGGCAACGGACCGGTGCGCACGAGGAGTAGCCATCACGCCAGCATGCCACGGCGCCGGCCCGACGCCGTAAGGCGCCCGGTCCCGCGCGGCGCCTGGCAGCACGTGCCGCCGCGGATACGTGGCGCTGCTCGCCGGGGTCGCCGTACTCGGCTGGTACGTGCCGCTGCTCGGCATCCCGCTCGCCGCGTTCGCCGTGGTCGACGTCGTGCCCGGCGAGATCGCCCACCGGCGCGGACGGCGCCGGTACGGGGCGGCGGCGTGAAGTAGCGTGGAGCGACACGCCGACGCCGAAGGGAGCGCGGGGGCCGGAGGGAGAGGGTAGATGGCGACGCAGCACCGGCGGGCCCGGCGCGGGCAGGGCGAGCTGGAGGGCCAGGTGCTCGGCGCGCTGCGCGAGGCGGACGGCCCGGTCACCGCGGCCTGGGTGCAGGAGCGGCTCGGCGGCGACCTCGCCTACACCACCGTCGTCACCATCCTGACCCGGCTGCTGGCCAAGGACGTGGTGAGCCGGGAGCGGCGGGGCCGTTCCTTCGTGTGGACGCCGACCGCCGACGTGGCCCGCCTCGCGGCACTGCGGATGCGCCGTCTGCTGGACGGCGAGCGCGACCGCCAGGCTGTCCTCGCCAGCTTCGTCACCGCGCTGCCGCCGGACGACGAGCAGGTGCTGCGCGCGCTGCTGGAGGCGGCGGACACCGGCGCCGCGGACACCGCGGCCACGGGTGCCGGCGCCGCGGACATCGGCGAGGAGGGCCTTCAAGACGGCGGCGGGGGAGACTGACGCCTCATGGGAGTCTTCGTCCTCCTGCCGCTGGTACTGCCGCTGTCCGCGTGGCCGGTCGCCCGGCTGGCCGCCCCGCGTCTGCACCCGCGCACCGCCACCCGGCTGCTGACGTCGGTCGCCGTCGTGATGGCCGGGTGCAGCACCCTGTGCCTCGCCCTGCTCATGGTGGTCGGCACCGCCCAACTGCCCGGCAACCCGCTGCCGGACGCCTGGTCCGACCCGGAGGTCAGGGCCGCCGTCCCGCACGACGGGATCGCGGGGCGCGCGGCGATCCCCGCGCTCGGCGCGGTCACGGTGGCGTGCGGGCGTACGTTGCTGGCCCACCGTCGGGTGATCCGGCGCGCCCGGCGGGCCCTGGCCGGACTGCCCGGCACCACGGTCGTCGTCCTGCCCGCCCCCGAGCCGTACGCGTACGCCCTGCCCGGCGCGCACGGGGGCCGGATCGTCGTCACCACCGCACTGCTCTCCGGACTCGGGCCCGCGGAGCGGCGGGCGCTGTTCGCGCACGAGCGGGCCCATCTGGCGGCCCGGCACCACCGCCATCTGCTCGCCGTCCACCTGGCGGCCCGCGCCAACCCCTTTCTGCGGCCGCTGCGCTCCACGGTCGTCTACACCGCCGAGCGCTGGGCCGACGAGGACGCGGCCCGCGCGGTGGGCGACCGGCGCGTGGTCGCTCGGGCCATCGGCAGGGCGGCGCTGCTGTCGGCGCCCGCGCCCGCCCGTACGCTCGCCGCGCTGGCCGCCACCGGACCGGTGCCGCGCCGGGTCGCCGCCCTGCTGGCTCCCGCGCCCGCCGCCCGCGACTGGCCGTCGCTGTTCACGGGCGTGGGGGCGGCGGTCTGGGGCGCCGCCGCGGGCGCGGCGGTGTCCGCGATGTCCTCGGCGAACTCCGCGGTCACCCTGTTCCTGCTCCTGCACGCGGCGACACCGCTGTAGACCCAGGCGACCCAGGCGACCCAGGCGACCCAGGCGACCCAGGCGACCCCGGCGACACCGGGGTCCTGGGTCTCGGCCGGCCGTGTGGTCTCACACGCCTTCGAGCTCGCCCGCCAGCGCCGAGGCGACCCGCAGGTGCGTGGCCGC
>NZ_BMVJ01000004.1:235790-240689 GCF_014650655.1 Streptomyces anandii JCM 4720 | reverse complement strand
CTCCTCGTGCCGCCCCTGCCGCTGCAGGGTCCGGCCCAGCATCAGCCGGGCGTAGTGCTCCACCGGGTCGCGCTCCATGATGAGGCGCAACTGAGCCTCGGCGCGGCGCAGTTGGGCCGAGTGGTAGTAGGCACGCGCCAGCAGCAGCCGGGGTCCGGTCTGCTCCGGCACCTCCTCGACCAGCCCGGCGAGCACCCGCCCGGCCGCCGTGTAGTCCCTGGCGTCGAAGAACATCCGCGCGCGCTCCCAGCGCTCGGCGGGGGTTCCGTGGTCGTAGTACGTCGTGTCCACTCGTGACCTCCTTCGCCGCCGACAACGGAACCGGTTGGTTGAATATTCCACTACCTTCTGCGGCTGGTCTTGCGTCGGCCGTCTTCCGGCCGGCTCAGGGCCGGGTGACGCACTGACGCGACGGCCCGTACGGCACTAGGTTGGGCGGTATGAGCAACCTTGACCGTGAGGCGGTACCCACGGTGTGCGGCGGCCGCGGGTTCGTGGTGGCCGAGCCCGTGCGCGAACTCCTCAGCCCGCGCCGCGTCCGGCTCGGCGAGTCCACCGAAGTCCGCCGGCTGCTGCCGAACCTCGGCCGCCGCATGGTCGGCGCCTGGTGCTTCGTCGACCACTACGGTCCCGACGACATCGCCGACGAGCCCGGCATGCAGGTGCCCCCGCACCCGCACATGGGCCTGCAGACCGTGAGCTGGCTGCACGAGGGCGAGGTGCTGCACCGCGACTCGACCGGCAGCCTCCAGCTGATCCGCCCCGGTGAACTGGGCCTGATGACCTCGGGCCGCGCCATCAGCCACTCCGAGGAGAGCCCCCGCTCGCACGCCCGCTTCCTGCACGGCGCCCAGCTGTGGGTGGCCCTCCCGGACGGCCACCGCCACACCGACCCGCACTTCGAACACCACGCCGAGCTGCCCGTGGTCACGGCGCCGGGCCTGAAGGCCACCGTCATCCTCGGCGCCCTCGACGGGGCGGTTTCGCCCGGCACCGCGTACACCCCCATCGTCGGGGCCGACCTGTCCCTGGCCCGCGGCACGGACGTACGCCTGCCCCTGGACCCGGACTTCGAGTACGCCGTCCTGTCCATGTCCGGCGAGTCCCACGTCGACGGTGTCCCGGTCCTGCCCGGCTCCATGCTCTACCTCGGCTGCGGCCGCACCGAACTCCCCGTCCGCGCCGAGTCCGAGGCGGGCCTGATGCTCCTCGGCGGCGAACCGTTCGAGGAGGAGCTGATCATGTTCTGGAACTGGATCGGCCGAACCCAGGAGGAGATCGCTGCGGCCCGCCGGGACTGGATGGAGGGCACCCGCTTCGGAGAGGTGAAGGGCTACGACGGCGCCCCGCTCCCGGCCCCGGAACTGCCCCCGGTGCCGCTGAAGCCGCGGGGGAGGGTGCGTTGACCCGCGGAGACATCTGGGCGCCGAGGGTTGACAGGGGAGAAGTGTGCAGGCGCTTCCGCACGTTCTCCGGCCGTCCGCGGGAAGAGGGCTGAGCGGGCTGCGGACCCGGGTCGGGGTGGTCGGCGATCCCACGATGTGGCCGTCTGCAGGCAGCTCTGGCAAAACTCTTGCTGACTCAATGCTGACTTCGCCGACATCCCGTCTGATACCTGTGCGAGTGGGGACAGAGACGCGTGACGTCGATCGACTCGACAGCTGCGGGCAGCTGGTCGGTGGCGCTTCCGCTGCCCGTGCCGGCGGTGTGGGAAAGCCCCGCCGGGGCCCGGAGCCGGGAGGCGGCCGGGTCCCGGCGGAACGGAACGCCGGTCAGGAACTCGGCGACACCTGAATCGTCGTGGTCAGGTCGTCGTCGTCCGACTCGTGCAGGACACTGACGCGCGTCCCGGTGTCGGGGACCGACACGCCCAGCCGGGGCGCCGCCGGGTCGGTATAGACGCCGGTGTGGTCGTCGAAGTACGGCACCCCCGGCTCACTGCGGATCCAGGTCCGTACCCCCGCCTTGTGCAGCGCGAACGGCGTGGTGCGGTGCAGCGAGAACGGCGCGTCGAAGCTCTGCGCCCGTGCGTTGACCGCGGTCCCATCGGCGAAGCGGATCTGCGCGGGATGCGCGTCGACGGGCAGGATCAGGCCGTGGCCGGGGTGGTCGGCGGTGTTGTTGTCGCTGAAGGCGGTGTCCCACAGCCAGACCAGTACGCCCTGCTGGTACGGGTACGTGTCGATCACGTTCTCCTTGCCCGCGACCCCGGAGTAGCCGAAGTTGTAAGGCCCGGTGCGCAGGAAGGTGCCGTAGCCGGCGTAGCGGCGGTTCTCCACGAGGTAGGCGCGCGCGTGGTGTTCGACCGCGACGCGGCCCTGTATGACACGGAAGCCGGTCGAGGTCCAGCCCGGGCCGCCGTTCTCCGCGCCGTCGTCGAGGATCGTGTCGGCGCCCGCGGCGACGCGGACCGCGTCCACCAGGACGCCCTTGCCGTGGGTGTTGCCGTCCGAGGTGACGTGGAAGCGCAGCCGGACCCGCTGCCCGACGTAGGCGTCCAGTGGGATGTGCAGCTGCGCCCAGGTGCCGGAACTGCCGCTCAGCCCCGGGGTGTTGGCCGTGGTGTTCCCGATCGGGGTGCCGTTCACCGTGCCGCCGAGGGCGGTCCAGGTCTTGCCCGCGTCGGTGGACGCCTCCACGGAGAAGAAGTCGTAGCCGGGCTCGGTGTCGTACCAGGCGGCCGTGTCGAGCGCGGCGGGCCCGGTGCGGCCGGTGAGGTCCACGGTCCGTTCGAGGGTGCTGTCCAGGTTGTCGCCGGCGCCGCTCCACCACTGGGCCGTGCCCTGGTACGGGTCGGCGAGATCGGTCTCGGTCCGCCCGTCCGGCAGATGGACCAGGGTCGCCTGCGCGTGCCGGGTGTTGTACGCGCTCACGCCGAGCACGTGCCGGGAGCGCGTCGCGGCCCGCGCCTCGTCGTAACCGAGCCATCCCAGCTGGAGTTCGCTGTACGGGTCCAGGTCGCCCGGGTACTCGCCGGTCGTGTTGCGGCCGCGGCCCAGGTAGGACCCGGACGACATCAGCGACCAGAAGTTGACGCTGTTGTCCCCGCCAGTCAGCGGATACATGTCCGGCAGGCCCAGGTTGTGGCCGTACTCGTGGGAGAACAGGCCCACACCGCTGTTCTCACCGGCCTGTACGTAGTCGTAGACGTACATCCCGGTGTCGCCGACCTGCGCGCCGCCGAGCTTGGCGCCGGCCGGGCCGGTCGTTCCCGTGGGGTCGGGGAAGTCCCAGGCGCGGTGGGCCCACAGGGCGTCGTCGCCCTGCGCGCCGCCGCCCCATGTCTGGTCCACACCGGCGTGCACCACGATCACGTTGTCCAGGTAGCCGTCCGGCTGGCTGAAGTTCCCGTCGTGGTTGGCGTCGTAACGGTCGGCCGTGTCGTACTGGGCGAGCTGCGCCTTGATGTCCGCGTCACTGCGGCCATCGGCACGCTGCTGCTTGTACCACGCGTTGACCGCGTCGCGGATGAACTCCTGCGCCTGGGTCCACGCGCCGTTGCCCTCGGGGCCCTTGTCGCTGCCGTAGCGGGCCTCGTTGTAGGGCACGGTCACCCAGCCGCTGACGGTGCCCTGGATGTCGTAGCGGCCCGCGGACTGGGTGCGGTAGTAGTTCCGGACGGAGTTGGCGCCAGGTGTGTCGTCGAAGAACATCTTCTGGTAGTAGGACTTGCTGAAGTCCGGTTCCCAGTAGGTGTGGGTGTCGTCGCGGCCGGGCCTGGGGATCTGGTCGTGCCGCGGGCCGGGCGTGCCGCCGTAGCGGACGTGGCCGTTGTAGAGCGTGCTGTCGTCGACCTTGTCGCCGAACTGCGCCAGGATCACGAACACCTTGTCCGTGCGCTGCCGGGCGAGCGGGACGTAGTCGTCGCCGATCTTCGCCCGTGCGGGGGCTCTGCCGTCGGAGGTCCGGGCGAGGGTTCCGGAGTTCAGCCGCTGCATGGCCTGTGCCCGCAGCGCCTGCTGGCGGTGCGCCGGCGCGGCGACCGGGGGCTGGGGCCCCTCGGCGCCCATGGCGCGGTGGGCGGCGGCCGCCGGCTCGGGTGGGGACGGTTTCTCCTGTGCTACGGCGGGAGAGCCGAGCAGGGCCGCGGCTATCGCGCTGGTGGTGAGCGCGGCCAGAAGTCCGGTCGCGGAGGGTCTGCGCATCTGCAGCACCTTCGAGTCGAGGGTGGTGGACTGACGGCCAGTAATATTTCACATGTCATACTGCTTAACTAGTCTCAAGTACCGACGAGGACACGGCGCATCCCCGGTGAGGCGGCGGATGGCGCAGGAGGTGGCCGCCGGTGGCGCCGTGCTCGTCGGCGTACCGGTGCGCTGATGTCCGGTGCTGTTTTGAATACTTTTGTTGGTCATAGACTCGCCGCGTGACTGGTGAGGATTCCGCGTTCGCGGTGCTGGGTGTGCTGAGCGACCCTCTGCGCCGCCGGCTCTATCGGCACGTCGCCGCCGCCCCCGGCGAGGTGGGACGGGACGCGGCGGCCGAGGCGGTCGGGGTTTCCCGGTCGCTGGCCGCCTTCCACCTGGACAAACTGGTGGAGGCGGGTCTGCTGGCCGTGTCCTTCCGGCGGCTGTCCGGGCGCACCGGCCCCGGGTCGGGGCGGCCGGCGAAGATGTACCGGCGGGCCGAGGGTGAGCACACCGTGTCCGTCCCGCCCCGGTCCTACGACGCCGCGGGCCGGCTGCTCGCCGAGGTGGTGGAGAACGCCGGCCTGGACCAGGCGCTGCAGTCCGCGGCGAAGGCGGCGGGGGAGGCGGATCCGGACGCGGCCGCCGGTGACCTGGTCGAGGTGTTGCGGGCCCGTGGCTATCAGCCCTTCTGGGACGGGGAGACGCTGCGGCTGCGCAACTGCCCCTTCCATGCGCTGGCCGAGGAGTTCCCCGCCTTGATCTGCGGGAT
>NZ_BMVJ01000004.1:234393-235760 GCF_014650655.1 Streptomyces anandii JCM 4720 | reverse complement strand
GAATCTGGCGCTGCTCCAGGGCCTGGCGTCCGGGCAGTGGTCGCCGGCGATGGATCCCTGTCCCGGGGGGTGTTGCGTGGCGCTTTCTAAAAATAACAGTCATTGACTATAGAAGTGGGGCCGGGCCATGCTGGGCTCATGACTGCCTTTCACCTCGCGCAGGTCAACATCGGCCGCATCGTCGCCCCGCTGGACGAACCCGAGTTGGCCGACTTCGTCGCCCAACTGCCCGAGATCAATGCGCTCGCCGACCGCAGCCCGGGGTTCGTGTGGCGCATGGTCGACGACGGGGGCGAGGACGCGACCGGCTTCCGTCCCGACGAGCGTGACGACATGCTCCTGATCAACTGTTCGGTCTGGGAGTCGGTCGAGTCCCTGCGGAACTTCACCTACCACACCGATCATCTGCGCGTACTGAGCCGCCGCCGCGAGTGGTTCCGGCGCATGGCCGAGACGCACCAGGCCCTGTGGTGGATTCCGGCCGGCCACCGCCCGAGCGTCGCCGAGGCGATGGAGCGGGTGGCCCTCGTACGTGAACACGGGCCGGGGCCGCTCGCGTTCACCTTCCGCGACCCCTACCCGGCGCCGGCCGGGGCCGCGCGGATCCAGGGCTCGCAGATCTAGAAAGACCGGCCTCGAACTCCGCGGAGGCGAAGCCCTTGTCGCAGATCAGCAGCAGTCCGCTGCGGTCGGCGGCCAGGTGGGGTTCGCGGTCGAACATGGCCGCCAGCACCTCGCGTTCGTCGATCTTCGGGGTGGCCGGCGCCCAGGTGACGGGCATCCCGGCCGGGGTGCAGACCAGGTACAGCCGCAAGCCCCGGAAGAACCGGGAGTGGGAGGCGCAGTAGCCGTATCCGGCCCAGCCGGCCAGGTTGGACCGTCTGGCCGTCGGCCCGGACCGGCCGCAATCCACCGGGGACCTTTCGCTGCGGGCGCGGGCACGCTCATGGCGTTGGGCGGGTGGGGGAAGAGGGACGTGATGCAGTTCACGGGGGAAAGGGTGACAGGGTGTTGTCGCAGACAGCTGCGACTGTCGACGCATGACGATCACAGATGAGGACTGCCTCGCCGAGACCCTGACATTCAACGCCCAGTTCGAGGCTGCTGCCGCGAGCCGTCCACCTCATGGGCAAGCGGTGGATGCAGACATGCTGGCGCTTCTGCGGCGCAACCGGCTCGGTGGCGACACGCCACCAGTGCGACTGCCGCAGGGCCAGGACCGCGTCGTCGCGGGCGGGGTGAAGGTCCGGGCGTTCGTGCCGGATCACGTCGACGGCGTGTACCTGCACATACACGGCGGAGGCTGGGCGTTCGGCTCTGCGGGCGGGCAGGACGAGAAGCTGTGGCGGCTTGCCGTGGAAGCCCGG
>NZ_BMVJ01000004.1:230376-234366 GCF_014650655.1 Streptomyces anandii JCM 4720 | reverse complement strand
CTGGCCGTGATGAGCGTGGACTACCGCCTGGCGCCGGAACACCCGTTCCCCGCCGGACCCGACGACTGCGAAACGGCCGCCCGGTGGCTGGCGGACCATGCCGAGGCCGAGTTCGGTAATGGGCGGCTGCTGATCGGTGGCGAGTCGGCCGGTGCCCACCTGAGCGTCCTGACCCTGCTGCGTCTTCGCGACCGGCACGGCATCACCGGCACGTTCCGTGCAGCCCACCTGGCCTTCGGCCCGTACGACCTGTCGATGACACCGAGCCAGCGGCTGTTCGGCTCCCGCCGGTTGCTGAGCAACTCCGACTCGGTGCGGCGAAGTTACGAGCTCTTCGCGCCGGGAATGGGCCCGGAGGAGCGCCGCGACCCGGAGGTCTCGCCGCTGTACGCCGATCTGACCGGCCTGCCGCCCGCCCGGTTCGTCGTCGGCACTCAAGACCCGCTGCTGGACGACTCGCTCTTCCTGGCTCAACGCTGGCAGGCGGCCGGGGCGCCCGTGCAACTCGGCGTCGTCGCAGGCGCGATGCACGGCTTCACCCTGTTCCCGCTGACCATCACCGCACGCGAACAGCAGCGGGAGCGGGACTTCCTGGCCGGCGCGTGACGGTAGCGTCGGCCCCGTGAACCGCACTCCTCGGCTCTACGCACTGGTGGAAGAGTTGCGCGCGGCGGCGCCGCGATCCTTGACGGTCGCCGCGCTCGCCGCGCGGTTCGAGGTGAGCACGCGGACGGTGCAGCGCGATCTCCAGGCGCTGATGGAGGCGGGTGTCCCGGTGCACACCACAACCGGGCGGGGCGGCGGCTGGTCGATCGACCCGGCGATGACCCTCCCGCCGATCCGTTTCACCGCCGAAGAGGCCGCGGCGCTGGTCGCCGCGCTCGCCGTCGCCGACGCCTCCGCCCTCTATGCCGGCGCGGTCCGTACGGCGTCCCAGAAGATCGCGGCCTCGATGACCGGCCCCGCCTCGACGGCTGCCGAGGAACTCGCCGCCCGGATCGTCGTGCTGCCGACGCGGACCGCCGAGTCGGTCCGGACCGCAGTGGAGCAGGCTCTCACCGACAGCAGGGTGCTGCGGCTGTCCTACGTCGACGCAGCCGGGCAGGAGAGCTACCGCGACGTTGAACCGGCCGGACTGCTCACCGCCGACGGCAAGTGGTACCTCATCGCCTGGTGCCGCACGCGGCAGGCGGGTCGAGGCTTCCGACTGGACCGAATCACCGCGGCGGTTCCGACCGGTGAGCAGGCGCGACCCCGTGAACTGGCCGGCCTGCTGCTCGGCTCGGCCGCTGCCGGCGCGGTGCAGCCCACCGCGCTGGCTTCGCTCATCCCCCCGCCATGACAATCGGAACTACTCGTCCAGGGCGGGTGCGCAGTGCCGTGGGGGGCGGCACTATGCGTCGGGGTCGCGGAGGCCGACGGCGTCATGCCGCCAGAACGGCTCCGCGTACACTAACGTCCCTGTCATCCACGGCTCGTACGCCGGGAGCCCCATGACCTGGAAGGCGCCGTCCGGGATGCGCAGGGACGGCTTCCGGAAGCCCAGGCCGCCACCGGGCGCGAAGCCGAAACGTGAGTAGTAGCCCGGATCGCCCTCCACGAAGACGAGGGGGACCTCCCGCCCGGCGAGGATCTCCAGCCCGTGCCGGACCAGGGCGGAGCCGACGCCGCGCTTGTGGAACTCGGGCCTCACGCCCAGCGGACCGAGCACCCGCACGTCGACCAGCCGTCGAGGGGCGTCGAGCAGACTACGGGTGAACATGACGTGCCCGGCGACCTCGCCGTCCTGCTCGGCGACCAGCGACAGACCGTTCTCCGGGGTGACCATGTCCCGCAGGCTGCCGACAAGCCCGGCCACGACGGGACCATGGTCACCGAATGCCCGGAGGTGAACCTCCCGCACGTCCTGTCGGTCACCCGGAAGTTCCTCACGAAGATCCATGCCCGGAGAGTAGGGACCCCTCCGGGTGGCTCGCACTCGGTTTTGGCCTCGCGGGTCAGTGCCTCCTGGTCTTCAGCAGCATGATCACGAGAGCCGCGACGAGGATCCCGAACATGATCGCGAACCACGGGAAGAGCTCTTCCACGTCGGACGATGCGTAAAGGTTCATTCCGCTTACGGGGTTCACTGGTACGGCCTTCTCTCGGGACGGATTCCGCGGCTCCGGGTACCCCCGAGCCGCTTACCGTCACCGCGCGAACCGTGTGTCACGGAAGCCGGGTCGCGAGGGCGAGGAACTCGGCGAGGTGGATCGCCTCCGCCCGGGAGCCGCGGCGGCGCAGCCCCTGCCGCACCTGCCGCAGACAGCCGGGGTTGACCGTCACGACGTAGTCGACGTCGGCCTCCTCCACTTCGTCCAGCTTGGGCGCCAGCACCTTCGCGCTGTCCTCCGGCCGGAGCATCGCGTACGTGCCGGCCGCGCCGCAGCACTTCCCGGCGCCGGGCAGCTCCACGTAGTCGGCGACCGCCGCGATCAGTTCCCTCGGCGGCCGGGTGACCCCCAGGCCGTTGCGCAGATGGCAGGAGTCCTGGAGCGCGGCGCGGGCCCGGCGGCCGTTCACCGTGACCTCGCCGACGGGACGGTGCCCCTGCTCGTCGAGGTACTCGCTCAGCTCCCGCACCCGGTCACGGCCCAGGTGGTGCGCGAGGTGGGCCGCGCAGCCGCCCGCGGTGGTGAGGATGGTGCCGGGCAGCCGCTCGCCGAGTTCGTGGGCCAGTTCGGCTCCGGTCGCGGAGTCGCCGTTGTGCGCGTGCAGCGCACCGCAGCAGCCCTGCCGAGCCGGCACGCCGGCCTCCGGACAGAGCTGCCGAGCCGCCCGGGAAACGTCGGGATACAGGCCCCGTTCGACACAGCCGAGCATCAGCGACACCGTCCCCGCGGCGGAAGCCGAGGGCTGGGTGACCGGCTCGGAACCCGCGGGGCGGGGAACGGGCTCGGAACCCGCGGGGCGGGCGGCCGGCTCGGCGCCGCCCCGGGCGTGGCGGCGTACCAGGCCCTGGAGGCGGAGCAGGCCGGGGCGGGAGACCAGCGCCATGAGCGCGCGGGCGAGCCACGGCCGGGCAGGACCGCGCCACTGGTGGTCGCGCCACTGCTCCAGCAGCTGCCCGTACTCCACGCCCGCCGGGCACACCGTCTCGCAGGCCCGGCAGCCCAGGCAGAACGAGGACTCCTCGGCCGACGTCGGGTCGTCCGGGGCGAGCTCGCCGCTCTCCAGCGCCCGCATCAGGGTGATGCGGCCGCGCGGTGAGGAGGTCTCCTCGCCGGTCAGGGCGTAGGTCGGACAGGCGGGCAGGCAGAACCCGCAGGAGATGCAGCGGTCCAGCAGCTCCTTGTCGAAGACACCGAGGGGCGCCTGCGCACCGGACGGGCCGGACGGGCCGGACGGGCCGGACGGTTCGGCGGTGGAGGGTTCGGTCATGATCCGAGCTTTCCGGGGTTGAGGATGCCGGCCGGGTCGAAGGCGCGCTTGATGCGCCGCAGCAGGGCCATCTGGTCCGCGCCCAGCCGGTCGGTGAGGTAGGGAAGTTTGGCGGCGCCCACGCCGTGCTCGCCGGTGATGGTGCCGTCGAGCGCGAGGGCCGCCGCGAAGATCTCCGCGAAGGCCTTGTGGGCCCGCTCGGCGCCGTCCGTGTCGTCCGGGTCGAGCACACAGGTCGGGTGCAGATTGCCGTCCCCGGCGTGTCCGAAGGTGGCGATGCGCAGCCCGTACCGTTCGGCGATGCCGTCGACGCGGTCCACCATCTCCGCCATCCGGTGCCGGGGCACCGTGGCGTCCTCCAGGATCGTCAGCGAGCCGAGGCGGGACAGCGCCGGCAGCGAGCAGCGCCGCGCCGCGAGCAGCGCGTCGGCGCGGGCCACGCTCTCGGCGAGGGTGACCTCCAGGGCGCCCGCCCGCTCGCACACCTCCTGGATGCGGCCGAGGTTGCCGGACACGGTGGCCGACGGGCCGTCGTCACCGAAGAGCAGCAGCGCGCCCGCGTCGCCGCGC
>NZ_BMVJ01000004.1:205221-230351 GCF_014650655.1 Streptomyces anandii JCM 4720 | reverse complement strand
AGCCCCAGCCGGGCGAACTCCTCGACCGCCGCGATGCATTTGCGGTCGAGGAACTCCAGCGTCGCCGGGACGATCCCGGCCGCGATGACGGCCGCAACGGCGCGCGAGGCGTCGGCGAGCGAGTCGAAGTACGCCACTCCCGTGCCGCTGTGCGCGGGGGCGGGCAGCAGGGCGACGGTGACCTCGGTGATCACCGCGAGGGTGCCCTCCGAGCCGGTGAGCAGCCGGGTCAGGTCGTATCCGGCGACGTCCTTCCACAGCCGGCCGCCGGTGCGGACGATCTCCCCGGTGGGCAGCACGGCCTCCAGGCCGAGGACGTAGTTGCGGGTGACGCCGTACTTCAGGCCGCGCAGCCCGCCGGCGCAGGTGGCCACGTTGCCGCCGACCGTGGAGACGGTGCGGCTGCCGGGGTCGGGGGCGTAGAGCAGTCCCCGGGCGGCCGCGGCGTCCGCCAGGGTCGCGGTGGTGACACCCGTCTGCGCGCGGGCCAGCAGTTCCTCGGAGCTGATCTCCAGGAGCTTGTTCAGACGAGTCAGTACGAGGACGATGCCGCCCTCCAGCGGTACGGTCCCGGCGCACAGGTTGGAGCCCGCGCCCCGGGGCACCACCGGGACGCCGTGCTCGGTGGCGTACCGGAGCACGGCCGCGACCTCCTCGGTGCTCCCCGGCAGCACCACCGCCTGCGGTCGCGCGCTGAACAGCGGGGTGGCGTCGCGGGCGTAGGCGGCCAGCGCGCCGTCGTCGACGCGTACGTGGCCCGCCCCGACGACGGCCGCGAGGTCCGAGGCGAGACGGTCCGTGGCGGGACGGTCCGTGGCGAGACGGTCCGCGGCGCGACGGTCCGTGGCGGGACGGTCCCCGGCCGCCCTCACGGGTGCACCACCATCCAGTCCAGGACGGGCGTCGACTGGAGGTAGACCAGGAGGCAGACCCCGGCGAGCATCCCGATGCCCCAGCCGACCACCTTGCGGAACAGCTCCCCCTCACGGCCTTCGAGCCCGACGACCGCCGCGGCGATGGCCAGGTTCTGCGGGGAGATCATCTTGCCGAGGACACCGCCGGTGGTGTTGGCGGCGCTGAGCAGGTACGACGAGATGCCGGTCTGCTCGGCCGCGGTGACCTGGAGCATGCCGAACAGGGAGTTGGAGGAGGTGTCGGAGCCGGTCACGGCCACGCCCAGCCAGCCGGCGACCGGTGAGAGGAGCGCGTAGGCGCCGCCCGCCTGCGCCAGGAACAGGCCGAGCGTGACGGTCTGGCCCGACAGGTTCATCACATAGGCAAGGGCGAGCACGGCCATGACGGTGACGATGGTCCAGCGGAACTGGCGCACGGTGGCCGCGTAGGACCCGGCGGTGCGGCGGACCCCGACGCCGTACAGCACGGCGGTGAGCAGGCCGGCCACGAGCAGCACGGTGCCGCCCGCGTTGAAGATGTTGAAGTTGAAGGTCAGCGCGGACAGCGGCTCGCCCTTGGCGTTGGTCACGTGCAGCCCGGGCCAGGCGAACTTCCAGCCCGAGTGGGCGTCCAGCCAGGTCTTGACCGGACCGGAGGTGACCAGGGCGAACAGGGCGACCACGATCAGGTAGGGCGCGAAGGCCTTGAGCGCGGAGCCCTCACCGGTCCGCCTGCGCCGCAGCACCGCCTCCGAGGCGTCGGTGGCGGTGGAGCCGCCGGCGATGACGGGGGTGGTCCGCTGGGCGGCCAGCACGTCGGAGGGCTGCCACACGCGCAGGGTGGCCACCACCGCGAGGGCGCCCGCGAAGGCGGCCACGATGTCGGCGATCTCGTAGCTGATGAAGTCGGCGGTGACGAACTGGGCGCCGGCGAAGGCGAGTCCGCCCGCCAGGGCGACCGGCCAGGTCTGTCGCACGCCTCGCCGGCCGTCCACCATGAACACCAGGATGAGCGGCACGAACAAGGCGAGCAGCGGGGTCTGACGTCCCACCATCGCGCCGAGATCAGCCGGGTCCTGGCCGGTGATCTTGCCGAGCGTGGTGATCGGGATGGCGATGGCGCCGAAGGCGACGGGCGCGGTGTTGGCGACCAGGGACACGGCGGCGGCCTTCATCGGGCGCAGGCCCACGGCCATGAGCATCACCGAGGAGACCGCGACCGGGGTGCCGAATCCGGCCAGCGCCTCCAGCAGCGCGCCGAAGCAGAAGGCGATGATCACGGCCTGGACCCGCTGGTCGCCGGAGAGCGAGCCGAAGGAGCGGCGCAGCACCGCGTCCCAGCCGGTGATCTCGGTCATCTTGTAGATCCACAGGGCGTTCAGCACGATGAAGACGATCGGGAACAGGCCGAACACCGCGCCCTCGCCGGTGGCCAGCGCCGCCTGCCCGAGGGGCATCGAGTAGGCGAGCACCGCCACCGCCAGGGCGACCGCGAGCGAGACCAGCGAGGCCTTCCACGCCTTCCAGCGCGCCCCGCCGAGCAGGACGAACAGCGTGGCCAGAGGCAGCGCCGCGCACAGCGCGCTCCACCCGAGAGAGCCCCCGACGGGGTCGAAGATCTGTTGGTAACCGGCCATGAAAGCGTCCTCGCCTCGTCCGTTGCCGTGTTGTGACCCCTGTCACTCATCTGAGCGGGGTTGGTCGATTGTCAGACAATCGAACATGACTGTCAATGGATCGAGTAAGACCGCGTGAGAGAATGTCCGGGTCCCTTCCTGGAGGTGTTCATGGCTCAGGAGGCCGCGATCCGGCTGTCCACCGTCTCCGTCGTCGACGCGCTCGTCGCGTCCCTGCGCGGCCGTGTGCTCGACGGCCGGCTCGGGTCCGGTACGACGTTCGCGGAGACGGAGATCGCGGCCGAGTACGGCGTCTCACGGCCCACCGCGCGCAGCGCGGTCACCGCGCTGGTCCACGAGGGGTTGCTCCACCGGGAGGCCAACAAGCCCGCATACGTACCGCAGTTGACGCGTGCCGACGTCGACGACCTGTTCCTGGTGCGGACTCCGCTGGAGACGCAGGTGGTCAAGGTGCTGGTGGAGAAGGACGCGGTGCCGGTGACGGCGGCGGAGCGGGCCATAGCGGACCTCGCCCGGCTCGGACCCGGCGCGCCGCACAGCGAGTTCGTCGAGTCCGATCTGCGCTTCCACCAGTCCCTCGTGGACGCCGTCGGCAGTCCCCGGCTGAGCCGGCTCTACCGGGGCATCCAGGGCGAGGTGCACCTGTGCATGGTGCAGACCCGGCACACCCTGGGGCGCGAGCGCATCGTCGCCGAGCACGGCGGGGTGCTGGAGGCGCTGCGGGCCGGCGACGCGGAGGTGGCCGTGGACCGTATGCGCGAGCACCTCGACGGGGCCTGCCGGTCGCTCCAGCGGCTCTTCGAGGGCGAGCAGAGGGGCGCCTGACCCCGGGGCGGGGTCATCGGGGAGGGTTCGGGCCGCCGTCGAGGGGGTTCGCCAAGGGTTGTTGGCGGTCCGCCCGACCCTGCATGATCAACCGTGTACACCGTCTCGTCATGGACATGAAGTAGGGGTAACGGGGGGATTCGCATGAGGCGTCGCTGGGTCAAGGTGCTCGCGGTGACCGTGGTGGTACTGGCCGCTCTCCTCACGGTGGCCGACAGGGTCGCCGTGCACTACGCGGACAAGGAGGTCGGCCGGCTGGCCGCGGAGAAGTACGGGTACCGCAACAGCACCGACGGGCATCTGGACGTGTCGATAGACGGATTCCCCTTCCTCACCCAGGCGTTCAGCCAGGACTTCGACCATGTCGAGCTGGACGCGGGGAAGTTCACCGTCGACACCACCGGCAACGCGCAGGGCGGCTACCTCCCCGTCGAGCGGCTCCGCATCGACCTGCGTCATGTGCGGGTGACCTCCCTGACGGCGCGCAACGCCGAGGCCGACCTCGCCACGGGTGAGGTGACGCTCTCGTACGACGCCCTGTCCGGCGTGGTGTCGAGACTGGCGGGCAGCGGCGGTTCCGTGCGCATCTCCCAGGCCCCCGGCTCGACGGGTCAGGCCGCGAAGGTCAGGATCAGCGGCGGGGTCGGCGGCCGGCAGGGCGACAGCGAGGGCACGGTCCTCGCGCAGGGCGACGAGATCTCCCTCACCGTCCCCGGCGCCGAACGGCCGGTGGCCACCTGGCGGATCCAGCTCCCGGAGAACACCGGCTTCACCGAGGCGCGCTCGACCGCGGACGGCGTACGGATCGCTCTGGTCGGCCACCTGGTGAACCTCGGCGCCTCGCGCTTCACCCGCTGAGACGGGGCGCCCCGACGCCTCTCACGCCAGCAGCGGCTCGGCGAGCCGCACCACACGCTCCTCGTCGGTGTGGCCGACGACCAGGGCGCGCTCGCCGTCCTCGAGGACCTCCTTGAGGGTGACGACGTCGCCGACGCGCTCGTACCCCCGGGCCTCGGTCACGTTGAGCGGTTCGTTGAGCAGCACCGCCTGTCCGCGCCCGGGGGTCTGGACGTCGACGGCGGGCGCCACGTTCACCCGCAGCGTGCGGCCGCCGGTGAAGATGTCGGCGGTGCCGTCCTCGTTGGCCTCGATGAACAAGCCGTATCGGGCCGGTGGTTGCGCGAGCCGGTCGACCTCCTCCTTGAGGGCCACGATCTGGTCGCGGGCCTCGCGGAGCGTGCTCGCCAGCCGCTCTTTCACCTCGGTCAGGGTCTGCCGGTCCTTGCCGCCGTTTCCGCTCATGGCGCCCCGCCCGACTGGAGGGCGGCGTCGAGGCCCGCCTCGATGGCGGGGTGGAAGGTCGTGGCCAGCTTCACCCGCAGCTCGGGGTGTTCGAGGATCATGGCGAACGCCGTCAGGTCGAAGGCGTTGGCGAACGGCACGAAGCCGTGCTCCTTGCTGATGCGCGCCAGTTCGGCGAGCCGCGGCTCGTAGCGGTCGATCCGCGACATGACCTCCGCCAGCTCCCCGAGCGTCTCGACCCCCGCCAGCCGGGTCATGGACACGAGCATCCCCATCGACCAGCGGTGGCTCTCCTCGTGGGAGGTGTTGTCCATCTCCTGGAAGCCGGCGCGCGTGGCCACCGCCACCACGTCGTCGATGGGCAGCCGCTTCCAGCTGGTCATGACGGAGTCGAGGTCGACGGGGAGTTCGGTCCAGTCGCCGCGCTTCTCCTGCTCGCTGTAGCGGTCGCGCAGCGACTCCACCTCGGCGCGGTAGCTGCCGAACAGCTCGTCGCCCGTCTCCATGAGCGCCGCGAGCCGGAACAGCTTGCGCCGCACCTCCGGAGGGGTCTCCGCCTCGTTCTTGTAGTCGAGGCTGTGGCTGATCACGCCCCAGGCGTGCTGGAGCACCGTGCGCACCTGGAACTCCACCGGGAACTCGGCGTAGGCCGCGTACTCGGGCAGGCCGCGGCGGCGGGCGTCGAAACGGCCGATGAGGTGCAGGCTCCGGTAGCCGAAGGCGTCCGGCGACTCGGCCTGGCGGCTCTCCTTCTTGAGGATCTCGAACTCGTCGTCGAGCAGGTCGCTGATGCGTGTCACGTCCTCCTGGTAGAACGTCACGACGCGCACCCCGCACATGTCCTCCACGTCGGACAGCCGCTCGTAGTTGGGGTGGCGCTGGAGCTTGTCCTGAAGACTGAGCGGGTCCTTCGCGCGCGCCTCGATGGCGTGCACCTTGACCCCGCGGTCACGGCACAGCGTGGTCAGCAGCGCCTCGAGGGTCGAGGCGCAGGAGACCAGCGCGGGATGCGCCTGGAGATAGGCCTCGGCGATCTGGTCGCGCGTGATGTCCTCGCCGTACAAGAGCCCCTCCCTCTGACGGGGGCCGCGCGCCCGGAGGTGATCCGGAAACGGCCGTACCCCCGCCCCTGCCTCTGACATGCTGGGCGCCGTGACGGATCCCAAGCGCATCCTGCCGGCGACGGTGACCCTCGGTGCCGTCGCGCTCGCGGTCGCGCATACAGTCTGGCCTCAACTCAAGATCGATACGCTCACCGTCGTGCTGCTGGGCGTGGCCGTGCTCCCGTGGATCGGAGGCGTGGTCGACAGCATCGAGTTCCCGGGCGGCGGCGCCGTGCGCTACCGCAACCTCGAGCAGCGCGTCGAGGCGGCCGAGCGCAGCACGCGCCAGGTCCGCGGCGAGGTGGGGGAGGCCGCGCAGACGGCGCAGGCCGCGCTCGGGGCGGCCAGCGCGGGCTCCGCGCTCGACCGCACCGCCGTACGGGCGGGGGAGAGGGTCGCCGAACTCGCCGCGCGCTACGAGGAGATCAGAGCGAGGCCGCGCGGCCCGGCCCGCTCGGAGGCGATGAACCGACTCGTGGGCGAGCTGATGACCTGGACGGTGCGGGCCGCCGACTTCGATCCCGGGCAGGCGCTGCGGTCCACCGACTCCGGTACGCGCCTGGCGGCCTACGCCTACCTCTACGCGACCCCCGAGACCCAGTACCTCGACCGGCTGGTCAGGGCCCTGGTCGAGGTGGAGGACAAGCCGTTCAGCCACTACTGGGGCATCCGCGCCCTCGGCGGACTCCTCCAGGCCGGCGGTGGCACCCTGTCCGCCGGGGACGTCGAACGGCTGCGGGCCCGTTATGCCGACCTCTCCCCGACGACCTCCCGGCGCATGGAGCTCGACCGGCTGCTCAGCATCCCCGCCATCCCCCGGCAGGGCGACTGACAGGCCCCCGCAGCCCGGCGCACCGGTCCGAGGGGATAACGTCCCGCAGGGGGTCCGAGCCGAATCGTCCCCTGTGGGCCGAAGGAGAACGATGCGCATGATCGCCTCAGCGGTGACCGGTCTGTCCGCCGTGACCGGTCCGTCCGCAGGACAGCCGGCGGCGCCGACCGTGGGGCGCCTGCTCGGCTCCTGGCAGCTCGACGTGCCCGCGCTGCTCCTGGTGGTCGTGCTCGGCGCCCTGTACGGGGCGGGCGTGCTGCGGGTGCGCCGGCGGGGCGGGCCGTGGCCGTTCGCCCGGTCCGCCGCCTTCGGGCTGCTCGGGCTCGGCGCGCTGGTGGTGGCCACCATGTCCGCGCTCGCCGTCTACGACCACGTGCTGTTCTGGCCGGCCGCGGTGCAGAACATCCTGCTCGACCTGGTCGCCCCGCTCGGCCTCGCCCTCGGCGACCCGCTGCGGCTCGCGGTGGAGGCGCTGCCGGAGCGCGGCGCGGGGCGGGTGCGGCGGGTCGTCACCGGCCGGGTGGTGCGCGTGCTCACCTTCCCCCTGGTCTCCACCGTCCTGGTGCTCGCCACCGAACTGGTCGTCTACTTCACCCCGTACTTCGCCACCGCCCTGCGCGTCGGCTGGCTGCACGAGCTGATGTACCTGCACCTGCTCGCCGCCGGATGCCTGTTCGTCGTGCCCGTCCTCACCCATGAGCAGACGCTGCCCTCCTGGTGCACGCATCCGGTGCGCGCCGGGCTCGTCTTCCTCGACGGCATCGTCGACGCGGTGCCCGGTGTGGTGGTGATGACCCACGGCACGCTGATCGCCGGGGCCTGGTACCTGCACCACGCGCCCACCTGGTCCACGGACGTCCACCACGACCAGCAGATCGGCGGCGGCGCGATGCTGAGCATCGCCGAACTGGTCGCGCTGCCCTTCATACTGGCGATCCTGGTGCAATGGGCGCGCGCCGAGCGCGCGCAGAACGCGGTCCTGGACCGCCGCCTCGACGAGCAGCTCGTGCGGGTCGTCCCGCAGCCCGGGGCCGCGCCGACGGGCACCGCGCCGTCCACGGCCGCGGCCGCGTCGGCGGCGCCCGGGCCCGAGCTCGTACGGCCCTGGTGGGAGACCGAGGACAACGACGTGGCCGCCCGGATCCGCCGCCAGCGGAGCGACGGCTGACCTGCTCCGCACCGGTGCCGCCGGTGCGCAGGGCGGCCACCGCCCCGGTGCTGCCGTACCACCGCGCTGCGCGGCCCGACCGCGAGTTTCGCGCCCGCCGCCCTGACCGCCCTGGTCGGGCCGTCCGGGTCGGGCAGGTCCACGCCGCTCGCCGTGGCGGGGGCGCTGCTGCGGCCCGACCTGGGCGAGGTGCTGCTGGGCGGGTCGCCTCGGCCACGCGCCGCCACGGGTGCGTCACCGTCGTAGCCCCACCCCCCAACCCGCGACCGGTGGCCGAGGCGTCGGCCGACCGCGTCGTCGACGTGCCGGCCCTTCACCCGACCGCTGCCGCCGGGCCGGCTGCCCGACTGCTGCCCTGACGGTTGTCCTGACTGCGGCCGGGCACCGGGTGCCGTCAGGTGCCCGGCCGGCTCTGGTCGAAAACGGTCGAATCTCGTAGCGGATCGCGCTCGGACGATCAGATTCGAAGTGGCCTCGGCCATCTGTGTGCACGCGGGGGTGTGGCGTCCGTGCGGAGGGGGTCGTGGGGCCCTCGACGTCGCTACACTCTCGTCAGCTACATCGGCATCTGCGAACGCCGGCAAGAGTGTGGGGCGTTCAACGGTGCGACGGGGGTGCCCATGGGCTGGCAGGTGACGTTCGCGCCGGACTGCGGGATCGCGAGGGGCGAAAAGGACGACATCAAGGACGCGCTGCTGGACGTGGCGGCGGGGCGAGGCACGGACGAGGCCGCCTGCGGCCGCGAGGGCGCCTGGCCCGCACACGTCCGCAAGGTCACCGTGCTGCGCAGGCTCGCCGGCGGCCGCAGCGGCTCGGAGGTCCTGGAGATCGAGGTCGCCCGGGGCGGCTCGGCCTCCTTGCAGGTCGCCAAGCTCATGCGGCACCAGGACGCCGTCGAGGAGTGGGAGGCGTACCGGGAGCTGTCGGCCTCGCTCGACGCCACCCTCTTCGTGCCGATCGTCGCGGTGGGCAACGGGGTGCGGAACCCGCAACTCGGCACCGACTTCAACCGCCACGCCGTCGTCTACGCCCATGTCCGCGACCGCGACAACGACCCGCGCGGGCCCGTGCGGTCGCTGGAGGACGTGTGGCTGGAGGCGCTCGGCGACCAGCAGCGGTGCGACGAGGCCGCCGGCGTCGTCGCCGGACTCATGCGGACCCTCACCCGCAAGCTGTTCCGCGAGAGCACCTCACGCGACGGGGACCTGACCGACGAGAACCGCCGGCTGGGCTGCGACCTGTCCCTCACCGTGGACGACATCAGGGAACCGCCCGAAGGGCTGGTGCTGCTCGTCGACGGCAACCCGGACGAGACGGACCTGTGCAGCGACGTACTCACGTCGGCGCGCCTGCTGCGCTCCTCCACCTCGCCGCCCGGCCGGGCCCGATCCCTGGCCGCCGGCGGACGCACCCGGCTCAGACTCGACGAGGTCCAGGTGGAGGGAGCGACGGTCACCGGCCGGTTCAAGTCCACCAAGGTGCGGGTCGCCCTCACCGGGCGGGCGGCGCGCGGTGGCCGGCCCGCCCGCGACATCAAGCCCGGCGCGGCGGTGGACGTCTACGGACGGGTCGCCTCGGTGCGCGCGGGGGAGTGGTCGGACCTGCTCACCACCGCCTTCACCGCCGGCGGCGGCTTACACGAGGGGCCCGACAGCCTCGAGTACCAGGGCGTCCGCACCGACCACCCCCTGCGCCGCCTCTACGACGTCCTGGAGAGCACGTCGGCCCCCCGTACCCGCTCCGCCGTGCACGGCGACCTCAATCCGCGCAACGTGCTCTTCTGCGGCCCCAATCCGTACCTGATCGACTTCGCCTCGTTCCGCAAGGACGCCTACACCCTCTCCGACCCGGCCTGGATGGAGGTCTGCGTCCTGCGCGACTGCGTGGCCGGCCGCCTGGACTGGCCTCAACTGGTGCGGCTGCAAAGGTACTTGGGCCTGCTGACCGTCGTACTCCCGCTGTGGGGCACACAGGCCGCCGACCGCGCCGCACAGGACCTCGCGGACCGCCACCGCGACACCGCACCCGAACTCGGCCGGTGCCTCGCCCTGTTGTGGGCGCTGCGGCGCGGCGTGTGGCAGTGGGTGCCGGAGGGCGACCGGGCGGCCTTCCCCGAGCACTACTTCCAGCATCTGCTTCTCGCCGCCTGCCGCACCTTCAAGTGGCGGACGGACGATGCCGGCCGGCCGCGCGTGATCGCCGCCGCGGCCGCCGCGGCGGTGGCCTCGGAGTGCCTCGCGCCGCGCCGCGCCGACCTGTTCGCCCGCTGGGGCGAGCAAGAGATGCGGACGGCCTGCGAAGTGCTGCTCGCCCACGGCGACGGCACGGACTGGGAGAGCGGCGACCTGGTCGCCGTGGCCGTCCTCGCCGCGGGCAGGGAGGGCAACCAGGACCGGATCGCCGGCTGGCGGCAGTCGGTCGCCCGGTATCTGGCGGACGGCCCGCTGACCGGGATCGTCCAGGTGCTCCGGCGCTGCTGCCAGGACGCCGAGTGCGCCGACCCCGGCTGCGCGGGGAACCCGGGGGCCGACTTCGTCTACATCCCGCTGGAGGGCCACGCCCTCGCGCCGGGCGAGCCGTTCGTGCAGCAGGGGCAGGGCGCGCTGTCGGTCGCCTCCCGCGACTGCCTGGAACTGCTCGCCGAGCAGGAGGCCGTCGTACTGCTCGGCGAGTCCGGCTCCGGAACCACGGTGGTGGCACGGCAGTTGCGCAGAATGCTGCTGTCCGGACGCTCCCCGGACGCCGGGTCTCCCACCGGGGACCACGACCACGACGGCGGGTCCGGGCGCGTCTTTGCGGGCGGCGGGGACTCGTGCGCCGGCGCCCGCGGACTGCTGCCCCTGCTGGTCAGCGCGCCCCAGCTGAGCCAGGTGCTGTCCGCGCGCTCGGCCGCCGAGGTGCTGCTCGAGGTCTGCGGGCTGCGCAGCCTGCTGTCCGAGGAGCGGCTGGCCCGGCTCATGGCCCTGGGCCTGGTCCACCTGACCGTCGACGCCCTGCACAAGGTCGACCCACGGCGGCGCGGCCAGGTGCTGGACTGGCTCAAGGAACTGCGCACCGAGGCGCCGCACGTACGGATCGTCCTCTGCCAGCGCGCCCACAACTACGACCCCGGCCAGCTGGGCTGGCCCGCCGTCGCCCTGCACAAGGTGCGCGAACTGCCGGCCCGGCGGTTCCTCGCCGAGGTGCTGCGCCTGCTCGCGCCCCAGGACTGGCAGCCCAAGCTGGAACAGCTCAAGGAGCGGCTCTTCGAAGACCCCGGCACCGCCGCGCTGCGCGACCTGGCCGGCAAGCCGCAGTTCCTGTGGATGCTCGTACGGCACTACGCGCGCACCGGCGACATACCCGCCAACCCCGGTGTGCTGGCCCGCAAATACCTGCTCAGACAACTGGAGTCGAGCAACCACCCCAGCGAGGTCGAGCGCAAGCTGCGGCTGCTGAGGGAACTGGTCACCCGCCTCGGCGACTCCGGCGCGCTCAGCCGCGACGAGGCCCTGCGCGTGATCGCGGACCACGACACGGGCGACGCCGAACTGACCCTGGCCGCACTGCTGTCGACCAGTGTGATCAACGAGGAGTCGTCCCGGATCACCTTCTGCAACCCGCTCGTGCAGGCCTACTGCGCCGCCTCGGTGCTCCAGCAGTACGAGCCGGGCGAGGTCGACGAAGTCACCGGCCGCATCCTGCGGCACGCCTGGCGCGACGCCGCGCAGATGCTCGTCGCCGACCCCGGCACCGACCCCGCGGTCGTGGCCGCCGTCGTCGAACAGGGCGCCGCCGCCCACCCGTTGTACGGGGCGATGCTGCTGCAGGCGGCCCCCGAGGACGCGGTGGAAACGACCCGTGAGGATTTCCTCGGCCGTCAGCGGGCCGTGCTGCACTCCCCGCACAGCGGCCTGCCGGCCTGGCGCCGCTCCGCCTACGCCCTGGCACGCTACGGCTCCCAGTCCGCGCTGGACGTCCTCGTGACGGCCGCCCTGCAACGGGACGGCGCGCCGGAGGCCGTCGCCGCCGCCCTGGACGGCCTGGTGATGATGCACCAGTGGTTCGTGCCCGGCGCCACCGCCCGGCTGCGCGAGGTGCTGGTCCAGCTGCTCGACCCGCCCACCAACGCGCGCACCGACGCACGCGTGGTCGCGCGCGCCCTGCGCTGCGTCCAGGTCGCCGGCCTCGGCGGCCTCGTCGCCCATGTCCTGGCCCGCGTGACCCCCAACTCGCCCTGGCCGGTGGTGTCCCAGGCCTGGGAGACCCTGCGGCAGCTGGGCGTCCAGCCCACCCGGACCCTGCGCCGCACCTACGGCGACGCCTGCGCCGCCCGGCTGGCCCAGGCCGACGAGACGCTGCGCTCGACGGCCCGCACCGACGACGCGGCCGACCTCAACGACGAGCGGATGGCGCTGCTGGAACTGCTGGCGGCCGAGGGCCGCATCGAGACACTGCTGAGCTACCGCTTCCGCATGGGCCTGGCCGAGCACCCGCGATGGCGCCGGCTGCTGTGCACGGCCGCCCGCGCCCAGCAGTCGCGGTCCCCGGCCAACGTCCTCGCCGACGCCGTGCTCGACGAGCACGAACCGGGCGTACGGCCGCCGGGCCAGGAGCGCTGGCGGCAACTGCTCACCCGGGAGAACGAGCAGCTCGCGGTCATCGCCGGCCACCACATCCTCGCCGAGGGGCTGCGTCTGGACGTCGGCGACCTCGAGGCCATCCTCGTACGGCAGACGCCCGCCAAGCTGTCCCTGGTCGCCGCGGCCGTCTCCTGCCTGCCGCCCGACCAGGACCCGGCCGCGCTCGAGCAACTGCTGGACCAGTTCCTGGAGCGGCCGAGCGCCGAGTACGTGGACGCGGTCGCCAGCTTCGTCACCGCCGTCGTCGCCCTGGACCAGGGCACCGGGCTGCGGCTGGCCATGCGCGTGCAGGACGCCCTCGCCAAGGCGGGACTCGTCCGGGAGGCGCTCAACTGGCCCTGGGCGATGACCTGGCGGCGCGTCCTGCCGCCGCGCGCCGAGATGCGGTTCTTCATGCGGGAGCAGGAGTTCGACAGCCACGCCCGGATCTGCCTGCTGGGCAGCGCCGACGTCCTGCTCGACGCGCCCTGGGTGCAGCCGGCCGCGCTCACCCCGCAGGAGCAGCGCGAGCTGATGCGGCTGCGGCCCACGAGCCCGCACGGAGTGGTCGCCCACCAGTTCGTGCTGATGGCCGCCAGCGCCGGGCTCCACCAGGCGCTGCCCTTCGCCCGCGAGGTCGCCGAGAGCGAACACAACATCCGTACGGTGATCACCCACTCGCACGGGCAGTACGGGCGGATCGAGGTCACCCTGGCCGCGCACGCGGTCACCGCGATCGGCTACCTCGGGAGGCTCGCCCTGATGGAGGACTCCCTCGCGCTGGACGCGGAGGAGGCGGAGAGCACCCTGCGGGGCATGGCCCGCGACACCCCCTCCATGCACGCCAGCATGGAGCGCGCCCGGCTGATCGGGCTCGGCTACTGGGGCCACTGGGACGAACTGCTCACCGCCCTGGAGAGCGGGGACCCGGTCCTGCTGACCGCCGCGCGCAACCTGATCGGCCACTGGCTGCCCGGGCCCCGGCAGCGCAGGAGCGACGGCTACTTCGCCGTGATCGCCCGCTCCATCACCCGAAGACTGCAGGGCGGCGCCTACGACGCCGCCGCGCAGGCCACGCTCACCGACATCCGCGACGGCATCGAAGACAGGCTGGGACGCTATGTGCTCTGACCGCGCCGCCTCACAGGCCCATCTCCCGCTTCGCCGCCGCCACCACCCTGCGCCGGGCGCGCGCGGCATCCTCGAGCGCCTGCTCCCGCCCGGCTCCCGGCGGCGCCTCCTGCACCGCGCGCTGACGGCGCAGCAGTTCCTGGCCCGCCTCCAGCACCTGCGCCGAGGCCAGCAGACGCAGCCGCGTGAGCCGGCTGCGCATCTCGGCGTAGTGCTCCTCGGCACGCTCGCCGGGATTCGCCTGGTCCACGGAGAGCGCCTTCATGGCGTCGGAGTGCGCCCAACTCGCCTCCAGGAAGCCGACGAACGCGTCGGTGAGCGCGTCCCGCGCCCACGTCCGCTGCTCACGGCGCCCGCCGACCACTGTGGTCACCACCAATGTGGCCATACTCGTCACAGCCGCCGCCCAGGCCGCCCACTGACTCGGATCCCCCACGGACCCATTGTGACGGCCCGGGGTGAACCGGAGGGGGGCGGTTGGACGTATTGGTACCGCACAAGCCGCCATCGCGCGGGAAAACTCCTTGGAAGTGCGGGAAATGGCCTTGGCCCGAAGCGGTCGGCGGGTGGACAGTCATGTCGGGAACGCGGCATGCCGGAACGCTCGTGCCGCCGGGCCGGCGGGTTCGCAGGGGGGCGCGGTCATGGGGGCAACTAGTGCGAACGGTCCACTCGCCGCATTCGTCGCCCGCAACCTGCTGCGGCAGATGGCCGACGTCCTCAACCGCTCGCCGCGGTTCGCCACCCCCTCCAGCCGTCAGGACCTGGTGAGTTATCTGGTCCGGGCCCTCGAACAGCCCTTCACGGCAAGGGAGAAGGCGCCCGCGCGCTCCTTCGACCACTTCACCCACATCGTCACCGAGTGCGCCCTGCACAGCGAGGGCACCGACGCGCTCGCGGAGGCCGTGGCCTCGCTCGACGGCGACCGGCGCACCGCGCTCGAAATGCGCCAGCTGTCCGACAAGTGGACGGCACGCGAGCAACTCGACGAGGAGGAAATGCTGTTCCTCGACCAGCTGCTCGGCCAGGTCGGTGCGGAGCACGACGTACAGGCCATCGCCCTCGCCAGTCTCCAGCCGGTCCCGGCGCCGCTGCCCGAGCACTGCACCGACGCGCGCAGCGTCCTGCTCTACCTGCTGCGCCGCAACGCGCTGCCGGACGGGCTGCCGCCGTTCCTGGCGTTCCTGGAGTTCCTCGCCGCCTCCACCGGGGAGCCGCTGGCCTCGCCGCTGCGCGAGTGGACCGAGCGCAGGGCCCGCGGCCGCGAGCTGTGGCCGGCGCTCGAGGCGTGCCGGGCGCGCGCCGACGGCACCCGCGTCACCGCCGCCCGCGAGCGGCGCATGATGCTCGTACTGCTGCCGGACGGCCTCGACGACGACTACTACGCCCTGCGCGTGTGGCACCAGGACGACGCCCCGCACCCCGCGCCCGCGTTGCGCGACAACGACGCCCGGGTCCGCGAGGCCGACCTGGAGCGGGCCATCCGAGGCAAGGTGCGCGAGGCCTCCCAGGGACACGACAAGGGCGCGGCCCTGACCGTCGAGTTCTGGCTGCCGCTGTCCCTGATCAACCTGCCCGTCGCCGAGTGGTGCGCTCCCCGCGAACCAGGCGCCCCGGACGACGTACGGGTGGTGGTGCGCAGCCTGGACCGTGTGCGGGCCTCCGGCTCCCTGCGCTCCTGGCGGGAACGCTGGTCGCGAATGGTGGACACCTCCGAGGGCGCCGGCGCCGGCGCGGACGCGGGTACGGACCGGGGTGCGGACGCCGCGTTCCCGGTGCGCCTCGACCGGGAGCGGGACCCTGACCGGCAACGGGAACGGGGCCGGGCCCGCGGCCTGGAGTGGAACCCCGACCGGAGCCGGGGCGGCGGTTCCCCGGAGCCCACGGAGTTCCCGGAGTGGCCGGAGCCGCGCCCGAACCTGCCCCTGGTGCTGTCCGCGCCGCCCGACTGCGCCGAGGGCCGGGACCAGTTACTGCGGGCCATCACCATCGGCGTGCCGGTCGTGCTGTGGCACCGCCACGACTGCACCTCGCGCGAGTTCCGCGACACGGTGGACGTGCTGCTGAGCCACGGCCCCGTCTCGACCCTGCCCGAGCGGATCCGCGCGATGCGGCTGGCCTGCGAGGCCGGCGGGCTGCCCACCGAGGTGGTACGCGGGCTCACCCTGATGTGGGACGACCCCAACCGCTCGCTGCCCGTGCTCAGCCCGCTCGTCGCGCCGGACGAGGTGGCCTCCCCGCCGCTGTTCCACCCGCACGGCGCCACGGGGGACACGGTGTCCGGCCCGTCCGCCCGCCTGCCCCACCGGACGAGGTAGCGGCCCCGTGAGCACACCCGACGCCGACGCCAGGACATGGCTGATCACCGCCGCGCCCGCCCCGACCGTGCCGCCCGCCTGGCGGCAGGCCGGCCGGGGAGCGGGCCGGTACGAGCCCGTCTTCGCCGAGGCCCCGCCGGGCTGGCCCGGCCCGCTGCCCACCCCGGCGGCGGAGACCTCGGCGGCCGCCCTGCACACGCTGATCCGCCTGCGGCCCGACGCTGCCGGGGCCGCCGAGCAGGCCGCCGACGCCTACACCGTCCCGGACCGGCCGCCCGGCCCGCAGGGACCGCTCGCCACCGCCGCCGCGCAGTGGGAACTGGTCCTGGTCGTCGACACCGGGGTGTCCATGGCCGCCTGGTACCCGACCGTGAACGCCTTCGCCGCGTGCGTGCGCGAACTGCCGCTGTTCAGCGAGGTCCACGTCGTCAAGCTGCGTACGCACCGGTCCGCCACGCCCGAGGGGCTCTTCGACCGGGACCGGCTCGGCGCGATCGGGCTGGGTGAGAGCACCGAGGGCACCCGCAAGATGGTGCTGATCCTCACCGACGGGGTCGGCGCCGCGTGGAAGCGACGGCTGCTCTGGCCCGACCTGCGGCGCTGGGCCGGCTGCCACACCGTGGCGATCCTGAACGTGCTGCCGCACTACAACTGGCACCTGTCCGGCATCCACACCCGCTCCCTGCGACTGCGCACCTCGCACCCCGGCTGCGCCAACCGCGCGCTGCTCGCCGAGCCGTCCGACTCGCCGTCCCTGCCGGGGGAGGCCGGTCCCGAGCAGTGCGCCAGCCTGTTCATCCCGGTGCTGGAGATACGCAAACGGTGGCTGGACCAGTGGGCGCGGCTGCTGATGTCCCGGCGGCTGCCGGTGCGCCAGCACGTGCTGGAGATCCCCGAGGAGGACGACGAGGCGACGCGGGCCGCCGCGCCGGGCGGTTCGGGAGAGCTGGACACCGACCCCGACCGGCGCATCGCCACCTTCCGCACCGCCGCCTCGGAGAACTCCTTCGCGCTCGCGGTGCTGCTGGCCGCGGCGCCGCTGAACCGGCACGTGATGCAGCTGATCGCGGTGGAGCTGATGCCGGAGGCGGACGCCGGCGACCTCGCCGCCATCCTGACCAGCGGCCTGATCACGACGGTCGACGACGTACCGGACCACCATGATCCGTTCGACGCGGTCACCTTCGACTTCCTGCCGGGCGTCCGGCAGCGGCTGCTGTCCCTCGGCGAGACCCTCAAGACCCGGAAGGTCGCCAAGCTGCTGGACACCCACCTCGGCCCGCTCGTCCCGGCGATGCGCGGCATCGACCGCCGGATGCGCTCCCCGGACCCGGCGTCCACCCCGCTGCCCACCAGGGCCACCCACCACTACTCGCGAGTCGAACTGGCCCTCCTGACCGCCCTCTCCGGCGGCTCCCAGGAGCACCGGGAAGCCGCTCACGCCCTGCGGACCCGCCTGGCGGAACCCCTCCCGTAGCGCCCGGGCACGCCGCTCACCCGAACGGCCCAGCGCCCCGCGCCCGCCCCCGTGACCGGCGAGGCGGCCGTCCCGCCGTGCCGGACGCGGCCCGCGGCCCCGCCGCGGGGGCGGCACGAGATCCACCCGGGCCGTGGCGCGGGCGTACGACGGGCGGGTGAAAAGGCACCCTTGCACACTGCAAGGGCGGGTACCCGGAGGGCGGCGCGCGGCGGGAGCGATTGCCGTGCGCGCGTCCCAAGACGTCCTGCATGGTCCAGGAAGGCGGTTGCCCCTGATGAGTCGCACACCCCTCGACGCCCCCGCGGTGGACGTGGCCGCGCTGGAGGCGGCGCTGCGCGAGGCCGTGGACGGCGAGGTCCGGTTCGACGCCGGCAGCAGAGGTGCGTACGTCACGGACGGCTCCAACTACCGGCAGGTGCCCATCGGCGTGGTCGTGCCGCGCCACGTGGAGGCGGGGGCGCGCGCGGTCGAGGTCTGCGCGCGGTTCGGCGCCCCGGTGCTCTCCCGCGGCGGCGGCACCAGCCTCGCGGGCCAGACCACCAACACCGCCGTCGTGATCGACTGGACCAAGTACTGCCACGCGCTGATCTCCGTCGACCCCGACGCCCGCACCTGCGTCGTGGAGCCGGGGATCGTCCTGGACGAGCTCAACCGGCGGTTGTCCGACCACAAACTCCAGTTCGGCCCCAAGCCCTCCACGCACAGCCACTGCGCGCTCGGCGGAATGATCGGCAACAACTCCTGCGGCGCCTCCGCGCAGGCGTACGGCAAGACCGTCGACAACGTGCGCCGGCTGGAGGTCATGACGTACGACGGGCTGCGCATGTGGGTCGGGCCCACCTCGGAGGCCGAGCGGGCGCGCATCGCCGCCGAGGGCGGGCGCAAGGCGGAGATCTACGCGGGCCTGGACCGCATCGCGGGCGAGTACATGGCCGACATCCGGCGCGGCTTCCCGCAGATCCCCCGCCGGGTCTCCGGCTACAACCTCGACTCCCTGCTGCCCGAGAACGGTTTCGACGTCGCCCGCGCCCTCGTCGGCAGCGAGGGCACCCTGGTCACCGTCCTGCGCGCCGAACTCGAACTGGTGCCGGTCCCCGCGTACCAGTCGCTGCTGGTGCTCGGCTACGAGGACATCGCCCGCGCCGGCGACGACGTCTCCCGCCTGCTGGAGCACTGCTCGCCCACCCAGCTGGAGGCGCTGGACGGCAGGATGGCGCAGCTGATGCGCGAGGAGGGCGCCTACCTGGACTCGCTGGCCATCCTGCCGCAGGGCGACAGCTGGCTGATGGTGCAGTTCGCCGGCCACAGCCAGGAGGAGGTCGACGAGCAGGCGCACGCCCTGCTGCGCTCCCTCGGCCGCGACGAGAAGGACCCGGACGTGGCCTTCTCCGACAACCCCGAGCGCGAGCAGAAGATGCTCAAGGCCCGCGAGGCCGGGCTCGGCGTCACCGCGCGGCCGCCGGACGACCGAGAGACCTGGGAGGGCTGGGAGGACTCCGCCGTCCCGCCGGAACGGCTCGGCGACTACCTGCGCGACCTGAAGAAGCTCTTCGAGGAGTTCGACTACGACCACCCGTCCCTGTACGGGCACTTCGGGCAGGGGTGCGTGCACACACGTATCCCCTTCGGGCTGAAGACCGCCGACGGCGTCGCCCACTTCCGCCGCTTCCTCGAGCGCGCGGCCGACCTCGTGGCCTCCTACGGCGGCTCCCTGTCGGGCGAGCACGGCGACGGCCAGTCCCGGGGCGAGCTGCTGACCCGGATGTTCGGCGAGCGGCTGGTCACCGCCTTCGGCGAGCTGAAGGCGCTGTTCGACCCGGACAACCGGATGAACCCCGGCAAGGTCGTCGACCCCAACCCGGTCGACGGGCAGCTCCGCCTGGGCTCCGCCTGGCGCCCGGCCACCCCCGAGACCCACTTCGGCTACCCGGAGGACGAGCACTCCTTCACCCGTGCGGTGATGCGCTGCGTCGGCATCGGCAACTGCCGCAGCCACGAGGGCGGGGTGATGTGCCCGTCGTACCGGGCCACCATGGAGGAGGAGCACTCCACCCGCGGCCGCGCACGGCTGCTGTTCGAGATGCTCGGCGGCCACCAGGACTCCGTGATCACCGACGGCTGGCGCTCCACCGAGGTGAAGGACGCGCTCGACCTGTGCCTGGCCTGCAAGGGCTGCAAGTCGGACTGCCCGGTCAACGTCGACATGGCGACGTACAAGGCCGAGTTCCTCTCCCACCACTACGAGGGCCGGCTGCGCCCCGCCGCCCACTACTCCTTGGGCTGGCTCCCGCTGTGGGCCCGCCTGTCGCGGATCGCCCCGTCCCTGGTCAACGCCCTGCTGCGGGCGCCCGGCCTGGGCCGCGCGGGCAAGCTGCTGGCCGGCGTGGCCGAGCAGCGGCAGCCCCCGGTGTTCGCCGGGCAGTCCTTCGTGCAGTGGTGGCGGGAGCAGGGCGCCGAGCAGCCGGACCCGGCCGGTCCGCGCACCGTCGTGCTGTGGCCCGACACCTTCAGCACCTACTTCCACCCGTCCATCGCGATCTCGGCCGTACGGGTCCTGCGCGACGCCGGATTCGAGGTCGCGGTGCCCACCGAGCCGGTGTGCTGCGGACTGACGTGGATCTCCACCGGGCAGCTGACCGTCGCCGAGAAGACGCTGCGGCGCACCCTGGACGTGCTGCGGCCCTACCTCGACGCGGGCACCCCGATCATCGGTCTGGAGCCGTCCTGCACGGCCGTTTTCCGCTCCGACGCGACCGAGCTGATGCCCGCCGACCAGGACGTCAAGCGGCTCGCCGGACAGGTCCGCACCTTCGCCGAGCAGTTGGTGCACCACGCGCCCGAGGGCTGGGAGCCGCCGAGGCTGGCGCGGCAGGCGACCGTGCAGACCCACTGCCACCAGCACGCCGTCATGAAGTTCGACGCCGACCGCGAACTGATGCGCCGCGCCCATCTGGACGCCGACGTCCTCGACGAGGGCTGCTGCGGCCTGGCCGGCAACTTCGGCTTCGAACGCGGCCACCACGAGGTGTCCATGGCGGTCGCCGAACAGGGTGTCCTGCCCGCCGTGCGGGCCGCCGCCCCCGACAGCCTCGTCCTCGCGGACGGCTTCAGCTGCCGCACCCAGATCGAACAGGGCGACACCGGCCGCCGGGCCCTGCACCTGGCCGAGGTGCTTGCCCTCGGCCTGGACGGGAACCTGCCCAGCCGGCAGCCCGAACGCCTGGCCGAGCGGCCCGCCCCGCCCTCCCGCGCGGCCCGGTGGGCGGCCGCCGCCGGCGCCGCCGCCCTCACCGCGACGGCCGCGACCGCCGCCGGCCGCGGTGCCCTGCGGCACCTGCGCCGGCCCTGACCCCGCCCTTCGAACGCAACCCCCCGAAAGGTCTTCGAACATGTCGATGAAGGTCTCCGACCACGTACTCGAGCGTCTGCGCGACTGGGGTGTGGAACACGTCTTCGCCTACCCCGGCGACGGCATCAACGGCCTGCTCGCCGCCTGGGGCCGCGCCGACGACAACCCCCGCTTCATCCAGGCCCGCCACGAGGAGATGGCCGCCTTCGAGGCCGTCGGCTACGCCAAGTTCTCCGGCAAGGTCGGCGTCTGCGCCGCCACCTCCGGGCCCGGCGCCATCCACCTGCTCAACGGCCTGTACGACGCCAAGCTCGACCACGTCCCGGTCGTCGCCATCGTCGGGCAGACCAACCGCAGCGCCATGGGCGGCTCCTACCAGCAGGAGGTGGACCTGCTCAGCCTCTACAAGGACGTCGCCTCCGACTTCTGCGAGATGGTCACCGTCCCCGAGCAGCTGCCCAACGTCATCGACCGCGCGATGCGCACCGCGATGGCCCGCCGCTCGGTGTGCGCCGTGATCATCCCCGCCGACGTGCAGGAACTCGACTACTCGCCGCCCGAGCACGCCTTCAAGATGGTCCCCTCCAGCCTGGGCATGCCGCACTACGCGCCGGTGCCCTCCGACGACGACCTCGCCCGCGCCGCCGAGGTGCTGAACTCCGGCGAGAAGGTCGCCATCCTCGCCGGGCAGGGCGCCCGCGGTGCCCGGCAGGAGGTCATGGCGGTCGCCGACCGGCTCGGCGCGGGTGTCGCCAAGGCCCTGCTCGGCAAGGACGCCCTCGACGACGACCTGCCCTACGTCACCGGCTCCATCGGCCTGCTCGGCACCCGGCCGTCGTACGAGCTGATGATGGAGTGCGACACCCTCCTGGTCATCGGATCGTCCTTCCCCTACACCCAGTTCCTGCCGGAGTTCGGGCAGGCGCGCGCGGTGCAGATCGACATCGACCCGCACATGGTCGGCATGCGCTACCCCTTCGAGGTCAACCTCGTCGGCGACGCCCGCGAGACGCTGACCCGGCTGCTGCCGCTGCTCCAGGGCGCCAAGGACAGCGGCTGGCGCGAGAAGATCGAGAACGGGGTCTCCCGCTGGTGGGAGGTCATGCAGCGGCGCGCCGCCGTCGACGCCGACCCGATCAACCCCGAGTACGTGGCGCACACCCTGAACGACCTGCTGCCCGACAACGTCATCCTCGCCTCCGACTCCGGCTCCGCCGCCAACTGGTACGCCCGCCACCTCAAGCTGCGCGGCGCCATGCGCGGCTCCCTCTCCGGCACCCTCGCCACCATGGGGCCCGGAGTGCCGTACGTCATCGGCGCGAAGTTCGCGCACGGCGACCGCCCGGCCATCGCGCTGGTCGGCGACGGCGCGATGCAGATGAACGGCATGGCCGAGCTGATCACCATCGGCAAGTACTGGCAGGAGTGGGAGGACCCGCGCCTGATCGTGGCCGTGCTGAACAACCAGGACCTCAACCAGGTCACCTGGGAGATGCGCGCCATGGCCGGCGCCCCGCAGTTCCTGCCCTCCCAGTCCATCCCCGACGTCGCCTACGCCGACTTCGCCCGCTCGGTCGGCCTGAACGGCATGCGGATCGAGAAGCCCGGCGACGTCCAGGGCGCCTGGGAGACCGCGCTCGGCAGCGACCGGCCCTGCGTGCTCGACTTCGTCACCGACCCCGCCGTGCCGCCCATCCCGCCGCACGCCACCCTCGACCAGATCGAGGCCGCCGCGACCTCGATCCTCAAGGGCGACAGCGACCGCGCCGGAATGGTCCGCCAGGGCTTCAAGGCGAAGGTCCAGGAGTTCCTGCCCGGCACCCGGCACCGCGAGGACCGGCCCGGCGCGCGGGACGACCGGTGACCGCCGCCGAAGGCCCCCTCCCGGCCCACGGCTGAACCAGCAGGAGGCAGTACTGATGAGCACCACGTCGTCCTTCCCGCCGCACGCGCTGCACGACTACGCGCTGCTGGCCGACGGGGAGCGCGGCGCACTGATCGGACCCGACGGCGCCGTCAACTGGCTGTGCGCGCCCACCTGGCACGACGACGCCGTCTTCGCCTCACTCATCGGCGGCGCGGGTGTCTACGCCGTGACCCCGCGCGGCCGCTGGGTGCCCGGCGGCTACTACGAGGAGGGCAGCCTCGTCTGGCGCAGCCGCTGGATCACCACCGACGGCGTCATCGAGTGCCGCGAGGCGCTCGCCATGCCCGCCGAACGCAACCGCCTGGTCCTGCTGCGGCAGCTGAAGGCCGTCGACGGCACCGCGCACCTGCGGGTCGTCCTCGATCCGCACGCCGACTACGGCCGCGCCCCGCTCACCTCCACGCACCGCGACGACGACGGCGTGTGGCACCTCAACACCGGCCGCCACCGGCTGCGCTGGCAGGGCGCCGGGTCCGCGACCGTACGCGCCGAGGGACTGACCGCCGACCTCGTGCTCGCCCCCGGCGAGAGCCACGACCTGGTCCTGGAGTGCTCCGACTCACCGCTGCCGCACACCCCGCCCACGGCCGCGCACGCCTGGGCGGCCACCGAGCAGGCCTGGCGGCGGGCCGTGCCCTCGCTGGAGCAGACCGTCGCCCCCCGCGACGCCAGACGCGCCTACGCCCTGCTGAGCGGGCTGACCACCCACGGCGGCGGCATGGTCGCCGCGGCCACCACCAGCCTGCCCGAACGCGCCGAGGCCGGACGCAACTACGACTACCGGTACGTGTGGATCCGCGACCAGAGCTACGCCGGGCAGGCCGCGGCCGCCGTCGACGCTCCCGAACTCCTCGACGCCGCCGTCCGGTTCGTCGGCCAACGGCTGCTCGACAACGGCCCCGGCCTCGCCCCCGCCTACACCGTGCACGGCACCCCCGTGCCCGACCAGCGCGAACTCGACCTGCCCGGCTACCCCGGCGGCTTCAGCCGGATCGGCAACCACGTCGAGAAGCAGTTCCAGCTGGACTGCTTCGGCGAGGCCCTGCTGCTGCTCGCCACGGCCGAACGCCAGGACCGGCTGGACGGCGAGGGCTGGAAGGCCGCCGAGATCGCGGTGCGGGCCGTCGCCGAGCGGTGGCGCGAACCCGACGCGGGCATCTGGGAACTCGACGACGAGGTCTGGACGCACAGCCGCCTCACCTGCGTGGCCGGACTGCGCGCCCTGGCCGGGGCGGCACCGGGCCGTCCGCTCGCCGGCACCTGCACCGACCTGGCCGCCCGGATCCTCGCCGACACCTCCGCCACCAGCGTGCACCCCGACGGCCACTGGCAGCGCACCCCGGACGACCCCAAGGTCGACGCGGCGCTGCTGCTGCCCCCGCTGCGCGGCGCGCTGCCCGCCGACGACCCGCGCACCCGGGCCACCCTCGCCGCCTGCCGCGAACGGCTGACCCAGGACCACTTCGTCTACCGCTTCCGCCACGACGACCGGCCCCTGGAGGAGGCCGAGGGCGCTTTCCTGCTGTGCGGCTTCCTCATGGCGCTGGCCGAGCACGAGCAGGGCGACCCGGTCGGCGCGTTCCGCTGGTTCGAACGCAACCGCGGCGCGTGCGGCGCGTCGGGGCTGTACGCGGAGGAGTACGACATCGCCCAGCGCCAGTTGCGCGGCAACCTCCCGCAGGCGTTCGTCCACGCGCTGCTGCTGGAGACCGCCGCCCGCCTCGCCCAGGACCCCGAGCCGCCCCGCGTGCGCGGCCGAGGAAGGAGCTGACCCATGGCCCAGACCGTTGTCATCACCGGTGCCAGCGCCGGCATCGGACGTGCCACCGCACGCCTGTACGGCAGGCGCGGCGCCGACGTCGTCCTCGTCGCCCGCGGCCGCGCGGGTTTGGACGCCGCCGCGAAGGAGGTGGAGTCGCTCGGCGGCCGGGCGCTGGTCCACGAGGCCGACGTGGCCGACCCGGACCAGGTGGAGGCCGCCGCCGCGGCGGCCGAGGAGCACTTCGGGCCCGTCGACGTGTGGATCAACTGCGCGTTCAGCACCGTCTTCGCGCCCTTCGAGGAGATCTCGCACGAGGAGTACCGGCGGGCGACCGAGGTGACGTACCTCGGCTTCGTCAACGGCACCCGGTCCGCGCTTCTGCGGATGCTGCCCCGCGACCGGGGCACGATCGTGCAGGTGGGCTCCGCGCTGGGGGAGCGGTCCGTGCCGCTGCAGTCGGTGTACTGCGGGGCGAAGCACGCCATCAACGGCTTCACCTCCTCGCTGCGCACCGAACTGCTGCACCGCGGCAGCGGCGTCCACGTCACGGTCGCCCAGATGCCGGCCGTCAACACCCCGCAGTTCTCGTGGGTGACCAGCCGGCTGTCCAAGCATCCGCAGCCGGTGCCGCCCATCTACCAGCCGGAGGTCGCCGCCCGGGGCGTCGTGCACGCAGCCGACCACCCCCGGCGCAAGCAGTACTACATCGGCGCCACCACCGTGGCGACCGTGTGGGCCAACCGCTTCTTCCCGGCCCTGCTCGACCGCTACCTGGCCCGCACCGGCTACGGCTCCCAGCAGA
>NZ_BMVJ01000004.1:199004-205190 GCF_014650655.1 Streptomyces anandii JCM 4720 | reverse complement strand
CCGACCAGCGGCCCCCGACCGGCGACAGCAACCTGTTCGAACCGGTCGACGCGGCCACGGGCACCGACCACGGCGCCCACGGCATCTTCGACGACGCCTCGCACGGCAGCTCCCTGGAGGCCGTCCTGGCCCGTCACCCGGCCGCCGTCGCCTCCGCCGTGGCCTCCGCGGTGGGGGTGGGCGTCGCCGCCACCGCAAGGGCCGCTCTCAGCCGGCGCGGCCGGTGAGCCACCGCACCAGGAGACCCGTATGACGGCACACGACCGCCCACGCCCCCTGCTCGACGAGGCCACCGCCATCGTGGCCACCGTGGGCGGGGTGAGCCTCGAGCGGGCCCGGGCCGTGCTGCGCGCGATGTCCGCGCACACGCACATCAAGGAGCAGCACGTCGCCGAACTCGTCGTCGAGTGGGCGGTCACCGGACGGCTCCCGGCCGAACTGCGGGGAGAACTCAGGGCACAGCTCGACGGCGGGCGCACCGGCCCGGGGCGGGCCCAGTCGGCGGCCCCTTGAGACCGCCCGGCACGGCGCCGGGCCACTGCCCGGCAGGGCCGCCTCGTCCGGCGCCGTTGTCCTCTGCAATGATTCTCCGCGCGTGATCGACTCCGCCGGCCGGGGCGGAGCGGCGGAAGGGGGACACCATGGCACAGCACGACACCGACCCCGAGACCCCCGACCCCGAGACCCCCGACGACGAGGCCGCCGACCGCGGGCCCTTCGACGATGAGACCGCCGGTCGCGAGGCCCCCGACGACGAGGCCCCCGACGACGAGGCCCCCGACGACGAGGGCGCCGACCGCGACGACCTCGACCGGGAGGCCGAGGAGCTGGGCGTGGCCGTGATGGCGACCTCCCGCCTCTTCGTCGCCATCTCCGCCCGCGCGCTCGCCACCACGGCCGAGTCGCTCACCCTGCCGCAGCTGCGCGCACTGGTCGTGCTCGACACCTGCGGGCCGGTCAAGCTGGTCGCGCTGGCCGCCACCCTCGGCGTCAACCCCTCCACCGCGCTGCGCATGGTGGGACGCCTGGAGGCACTCGACCTGGTCGACCGCAGGACCAACCCGGACAACCGCCGCGAGGTCGTGCTGAGCCTGACGGACCAGGGGCACGACCTGGTCACGCGGGTGCTCGCGCACCGCCGCGCGGAGATCCGCAAGCTGGTGCAGCGGCTGCCCGCCGAGGAGCGAGCGGCCCTGGTGCCGGCCCTGCGCGCCCTGACGACCGCGGCGGGCGAGATGGCCGTGGAGGCTTACGACACCGCACGCGCCGTACGCGGGATCGTCGACGACCCCCTGGACGCGGCGGTGCCTCCGGCGGACACGTAGTCCCTCTTCTCGTTGGTCCTTGTTCTCGTTGGTCCCTGCTCTCGTTGGTCCCTGCTCTCGTCAGTCACCGTCCAGGAGAAGCCGCCCGAGGACCCCGCGGGCCGTGCCGGCCATGAAGGGATGGGTCGTGCGGTAGTGGCGCAGTTCGGCCAGTGCCACGGACAGGGCCCACCCGCGCCCCCGTGCCCAGGCCGCCGCGTCGGCGCCGAGCGCGTCCCGGAACACCGCACGCGCGCCGGACGGCAGCACGTACCAGGCCGGGAGAAGATCGACGGCCGCGTCCCCGAGGCCCAGGCATCCGAAGTCGATCACGGCGCCGAGCCGGCCGTGCGCCACGAGCAGGTTCCCCGGCTGCAGATCGGCGTGGATCCAGACCGGCGGTCCGCCGGGCGCGGGAGCGTTCAGGGCCTCCTCCCAGACGGCGGTGGCCGCGCCCGGGTCCACCTCCCCGCGCAGCGCGGCGATGTTCTCGCGGGTCGTGGCGTCGCGCGCCGCGAGGGGTTCGCTGCGGTACGAGGGCGGCCCGCCCCGGGGGTCGGCGCGGTGCAGCGCGGTGACGAACGCTGCGAGGTCCCGGGCGAGCGCGTCCGGGGCGGTGACGTTCCCCGGCACCGCGATCGCGCCGTCCAGCCAGCGGTGCACGGACCACGGCCAAGGGCAGCCGGGACCCGGTGCGCCCAGGCCCAGCGGAAGCGGCACGGCCACCGGCAGGACGGACGCGAGCCGGGGCAGCCAGCGGTGCTCCTTCTCCACGTCGCCCGCCGCACCGGGGGTGCGGGGGAGCCGTACCACCATGTCGTCGCCCAGCCGGTACATGACGTTGGAGGTGCCGGCGTCCGAGTCGACCGGGGCGATGGGAAGCCCCGACCACTGCGGGAACTGCCCGGCGATCAGCCGGCGCACGAGCCCGGAGCCGAACCGCGGCTCGCCGGGACGGAGGGTGTCGGCGCACATGGTCGGCCATCGAACGGCGTCGGCTCCGGGGGCGTCAACTGCTTTTGCGGGCCGAATGGCGTGGCGCGCGTGCCGGGAGGACGATGAGGGCGTGGGGCTCGGCCCCCGCCGGTACCCCGTGCGCAGGCGCGGGAGACGGAGACCGGCCCCGGCCGCAGGGATCACGGCCGGAAGGGAGAACACCGTCATGCTGGAAGTGAAGACGGTCGAGAAGCCGGACGAGCGGCGCGACTTCCCGCGGGGCCACCTCGAAGCCGTCCACCTCACCGGGCTCGACTTCGCCGTGGGCACCTTCGAACCGGGCTGGCGCTGGTCGGAGTCGGTCGGCCCGATCGCCGGCACGAAGAGCTGCCAGATCCACCACAACGGTTTCGTGGTGCAGGGCCGCATGCATCTCGTCATGGACGACGGCGGCGAGGCCGAGGTCGGTCCCGGTGACGTCTTCGTCTGCGCGCCCGGGCACGACGCCTGGGTGGTGGGCGACGAACAGGTGGTCGTGTACGACTTCGCCGGCGCCATGGCCCAGGAGTACGCCAGGTCCACGCAGGACTGAACGGGCACGGCACCCACGCGCCCGCCTCCGTCCTTGCCTCTTGGAAACCGATCGGTTTACTGTGGTCCTGCCGCAGGAAACCGATCGGTTTCCTGCGCGTATGAGCGTATTCCTCACTGTCTCGGAGATCTGCCATGACCCATATCGAAGGTTCCGTCGTCCTGGTCACCGGCGGCAGCCGCGGCATCGGACGCGCCCTGGTGGCGGCCCTGTACGAGCGTGGCGCGCGCAAGGTCTACGCCACCGCCCGCGACCCCAGGACCGTCACGCACCCGGACGCGGTGCCGCTGGCCCTGGAGGTGAGCGACCCCGCGTCCGTCGCGGCCGCCGCCGAGCGGGCGGGGGACGTGACGATCCTGGTCAACAACGCGGGCCAGGCCCTGGTCGCCGACTTCCTCACCTCCCCGGTCGAGGACGTCCGACGCGAGTTCGAGACCAACTTCTACGGCCCCCTCAACGTCACCCGCGCCTTCGTGCCCGCCATCGAGGCGAACGGCGGCGGCCACATCCTCAACGTGCACTCGGTGCTGTCGTGGATCGGCGTGCGCGGTTCCTACAGCGCCTCCAAGGCCGCGCTGTGGTCGCAGACCAACTCCCTGCGCCTCGGCCTCAAGCCGCGCGGAATCCACGTCACCGGTCTTCATGTCGCCTACGTCGACACCGACATGACCGCGGACATCGACGCACCCAAGTCCACCCCCGAGAGCGTCGCCGCCCAGGCCCTGGACGGAATCGAGACGAACGCCTACGAGGTCCTCGCCGACGACCTCACCCGCCAGGTCAAGGCCGGTCTCTCCGCCGACCTCTCCGTCCTCTACCCGGAGCTCGCGGCCTGAGCACGCCCGGTCGTCGCGCCGGCAGGCCGCGCCGGGTGATCACACCGGCAGCAACCGTGAGACGATCGCGCCCAGTTGGCGGGCGTTGCGGCACTCGTGCATCCCGACCTCCCCGGCGTAGTCGGGCGCGGCCGAGTCGCCCGTGCCCCATTGGGCGCGCGGCTCCGGGTTCAGCCAGTACACCCGGCGCGCCCGCCCGGCGATCTCCCGCAGGGCGGGCAGGTTCGGGTCGGCCATGTTGGTGCGCGCGTCGCCGAGCACGAACACCGTCGTACGGGGACCGACCACGTCGGCGTACCGCTCGGCGAACTCGCCCAGCGCGACGCCGTAGTCGCTGCTGCCGTGCCAGCCGGTCAGCCGGGCCTCCTCCTGGATGCGCGCGCCCAGGCCCTCCGGGTCGGCCGTGCCGTGCCGCAGCAGCCCGGTCACCTCGTCGATCCGGTTGACGAAGGCGAACACGCGCACCTTGCTGAACTGGTCGTGCAGCGCCTGTACCAGCAGCATGGTGAAGTCGGAGAAGCCCGCCACCGAGCCCGACACGTCGCACAGCAGCACCAGTTCGGGCCGCACCGGCCGCCGTCGGCGCAGCACCGGCTTCACCGGCACTCCGCCGGTGGACAGCGAGCCGCGCAGGGTGCGGCGCAGGTCGATCGAGCCCCGGGCCGCCCGGCGCCGGCGCGCGGCCAGCCGGGTGGCCAGCTTGCGTGCCAAGGGCCGTACGGTACGGCGCAGTTCGGCGACCCGGTCCCGGCCCGCGTAGAGGAAGTCGACCCGGTCGGCGGTGGGCGCCACCGCCCGCCGCGCGATCTCCTGTCGCCCGCGCCGCTCGGCGACCCGGCGCCGCGCCTCGGCCCCCACCTGCCGGCGGAAGAGTTCGATACGGCGCCGGATCTCGTCGTCGAGCAGCCGCTCGGTGAACTCCTCCGGCGCGCCCTCGCCGCCGCCCGTGCCGCCCCCGGCCCGCACACTCGCCCGCACCCGCGCCAGCAGCGTCTGCGGCCGCAGACGCTCCAGCGTCTGGTACGCCGACCAGCCGTCCGCCCCGGGCGAACTCCCGTATCCGCCGAAGCCGTCGACCGCCTCGACGGCCAGCCGGCCCATCAGCGCGGCGTCGTCGGCGGCCAGGGCCCGGGCCAGCCGGTCGCGCAGGTCCTCACGGCCGGCGGCCGGGCCCTCGGGGCCGCCGACCGTACGCGGGAAGTACAGGTCGAAGACCTGGTCGAACACCGCGCGCTGACCGGTGCCGTGCAGCAGGGTGGCGGCCAGACCCTCGCGCAGCAGCTCGCGGTCGGCGAGGCCGAGCGCCTCGACGGCCCGGGCCGCGTCCACGCTCTCGCCGGTGCCGATCCGGATGCCGTGGCCGCGCAGGGCGCCGGTGAACCCGGCCAGCCGCCCGGCGACTTCGGCGGTCCCGGCCGCGGGCTCGGCGGCGGCGCTCACACGGCGTCCAGGTCGAGCTTGGCGGCCGCCTTGAGCACGTCCTCCTGGTGCTTGAGGAGAACGCCCAGGGTGTCACGGACGACGCCCTCGCCGAGGGTGCCGGCGCCCAGCGCGAGCAGGGTGCGCGCCCAGTCGATGGTCTCGGCGACCGAGGGCACCTTGCGCAGGTCCATCGCGCGCAGCGCGCCGACCACCCGCACCACGGAGGCGGCCAGCGCCTCGTCGAGCCCCGGCACCTTCAGACGCAGGATCCGCCGCTCCAGCTCCTCCTCCGGGAAGCCGATGTGCAGGAACAGGCAGCGGCGGCGCAGCGCCTCCGACAGCTCGCGGGTGGCGTTGGAGGTGAGGACCACGAAGGGACGGCGGGTCGCGGTGATGGTGCCGAGCTCCGGCACGGTCACCTGGAAGTCGCCGAGCACCTCCAGGAGCAGGCCCTCGATCTCGACGTCGGCCTTGTCGGTCTCGTCGATCAGCAGCACCTTCGGGTCGTCGCCGCGGATCGCCGTGAGCAGCGGGCGGGTCAGCAGGAACTCCTCGCCGAAGATGTCCGTCCGGGTCTCGTCCCAGCTCTGCTCGCGGCCGGCGCTGATGCGCAGGAGCTGCTTGGCGTGGTTCCACTCGTACAGCGCCCGGGACTCGTCCACGCCCTCGTAGCACTGCAACCGGACCAGCCGGGCGCCGGCGACCTCGGCCACCGCCTTGGCCAGCTCGGTCTTGCCGACCCCGGCGGGGCCCTCGACCAGCAGCGGCTTGCCGAGGCGGTCGGCGAGGAAGACGGTCGTGGCGACGGCGGGCGAGGCGAGGTAGCCGGTCTCGGCCAGGCGGGCGGAGACATCCTCGACGGACGTGAACAACGGGGCCTCCAGCGTGGCGCGGCGGATGCGGGTCGGGCTGATGCGGTTTCCACGAGCGTGTCCCCACCTATCTAAGCGCTTGTTCAGCCGGTCTGTCACGGGAGTACACCGATCGGTTTCCCCGCGCGGGACGCTCGCGGTAACCTCGCGGTATGGCCACCACCGACAGGGCGACCCCGCGCGACCGGCTGCTCGACGCGGCCGCCGAGCTCTCCTACCGGGAC
>NZ_BMVJ01000004.1:191817-198980 GCF_014650655.1 Streptomyces anandii JCM 4720 | reverse complement strand
GGCGTCTCCGTCGGCGTGGAGGCGCTGTGCCGGGCGGCCGGCGTCTCCAAGCGGTCGATGTACCAGCTCTTCGACAGCAAGGACGAGATGCTCGCCGCGAGCCTGGAGCGGCGCCTGCCCGGCTACGAGGCCCGGCTCACCCCCGGCCCCGGCGAGGCCGCCACCCCCCGCGAGCGGATCCTGTACGTCTTCGAGCGGCTGACCGGCGCCTCCGCCGAGCCCGGCTACCACGGTTGTCCCTACCTCGCCGCGCTCGTCGAGCTGAAGGACCCCGCCCACGCCGCGAGCCGCGTGGCCCGCGACGCCAAGGAGCGCCTGAAGGAGGCGTTCCGCGCCCAGGCCGAGCTGGGCGGGGCCCGTGAGCCAGGACTGCTCGCCCGCCAGCTGATGCTGGTCTTCGACGGCGCCTCCGCCCGCAGCGGCGCGGGCGTGGAGACCCTCGACGACGGCCTGGCCACTGCCACCGCGACGACCTTGCTGGACGCCGCGGGCGTCGGCTGACCCGCACCCGGCCCGACGCTCCCGCCGCGGCCCGGCCCGACGCTCCCGCCGCGGCCCACCGGTCCCGCCGCGGAGCGGCCCCCGGACGGGTCACCCCAGAGTGCCGCCAGCACCGGTCCGCCGGTGCAATGGACGGGTGACCGTGCCCCCGGACGACTGCCTCGCCCGCAACGAGTGGATCTGCGGGGCCTATCTGAGCACCCGCCGCCAGATCCTCCTCGACGCCACGCTCCAGCACGTCCGGATCACGGCCCTCGCGGTGCTCATCGGGCTGGTCCTCGCCGTCCCGCTCGCCCTGCTCGCCCGCCGTCTGCGGCCGGCCGCCGGGCCCGTACTGGCCGGCACGACGATCCTCTACACCATTCCGTCGCTGGCGATGTTCTCCCTGCTCCTGCCCCTGTACGGGCTCTCGGAGAGCCTGGTCGTCGCCGGCCTCGCGCTGTACTCGCTGACCCTGCTGGTGCGCAACATCCTCGCCGGACTGCGTGCCGTGCCCGAGGAGACCCGGCAGGCGGCGCGCGGCCTCGGCCACGGCCCCCTCCGGCTGCTGCTCACCGTCGAACTGCCGCTCGCCCTGCCCGCCGCCATGGCGGGGCTGCGCATCGCCACGGTCTCGGCGGTCTCCCTGGTCACCCTGGGCGCGATCGTCGGGTACGGCGGACTCGGGAACCTCATCTACGCGGGCATGAACACCTACTTCAAGGCCCAGGTGCTCACCGCGTCCGTGCTGTGCGTGGTCATCGCGGTCGCCGCCGACCTGCTCCTGCTGGGCGTACAGCGGATGATCACCCCCTGGACGCGGACGGGCCGCACATGACGACCCTGGCCGGCGCCTGGAACTGGCTCACCGACCCCGCGCACTGGGCCGGCGAGGACGGCATCGCGCACCGCCTCCTCCAGCACGTGGTGCTCACGGTCGTCTGCCTGGCCGTCGCCTGCCTGATCGCCCTGCCGGTCGCGCTCGTCCTCGGCCACCTCGGCAGGGGCGGCGCACTCGCCGTGAACATCTCCAACATCGGCCGTGCCGTGCCCACCTTCGCCGTCCTCGTCCTGCTGCTCCTGACCCCGGTCGGCGGCTGGGGCGAGGGGCCGACGGTCGTCGCGCTGGTGCTGTTCGCGCTGCCCCCGCTGCTCACCAACGCCTACGTCGGCGTGCGCGAGGTCGACCGCGACACGGTCCGCGCGGCCCGCGGGACGGGGATGTCCGGGCGGCAGGTGCTGCTCCAGGTGGAGTCGCCCCTCGCGCTTCCGATGATCCTGAACGGAGTGCGGACCGCCGCGGTCCAGCTCGTCGCCACCGCCACGATCGCGGCGCTGGCCGGCGGCGGCGGGCTCGGCCGGATCATCACGGCCGGCTTCAACCTGGCGAGCACCCCTCAGGTGGTCGCCGGCGCCGTCCTCGTCGCGGCGCTCGCGCTGCTGGTCGAGGGCGTGTTCGCGGCCGCCGAGCGGCTCGGCCCGCCGTGGGCGCGGGGCGGCGACCGGTGAGGGTCCCGGCCCCGCGCCTGCCGCTCCTGCTGTTCCCGCTGCTCCTGCTCGCCCCGCTCACCGCCTGCGCCACGGGCCCCGCCCTGGAGGACCGCGGCCGGGTCACCGCTTCACCGGGCGACAGCCGTCACCTGACCGTGGGATCGGCCGGCTTCACCGAGAGCGACCTGCTCGCGCAGATGTACGCCCTGCTGCTGAACCAGGCCGGCTACCGGACCTCCCTCATCACCGTCGCCAACCGCGAACTCTACGAACCCGCCCTGGAGTCGGGCGGCGTCGACGTCGTACCCGAGTACGCGGCCACCTTCGCCGACTGGCTGAACGCGAAGACCCACGGCTCCGGCGCGCGCCCCGTCGGCTCGCCCGACCTCGAGGTCACCATGAGCGCGCTGCGCCGGCTCGCCACGCCCCGCGGACTGACCGTTCTCGAACCCGGCCGGGCCGTCGACCAGAACGCGTTCGCCGTGAGCGCCTCCTACGCGCACCGGCACCACCTGAGAACTCTCGGCGACCTCGGCGCCTCCGGGCTGAAGGTGCGGCTCGCGGCGGGCGACGAGTGCGTGCAACGGCCGTACTGCGCACCGGGACTGCGCCGGACGTACGGCATCGACATCACCGGGATCGACCCCAAGGGGGTCGGCACCACCCAGGCGAAGGAGGCCGTGCGCGGCGGCCGCGACCAGATGGTGCTGACCACCACGACGGACGCCGGCCTCGACGCCTTCGGCCTCGTCCTCCTCGCCGACGACCGTCACCTCCAGAACGCCGACCACGTCGTCCCGGTCGTCAACCGCGCCCGCGCCGGCGGCCCGGGGGTGACCCGCGCGCTCGGCCGGCTGAGCGCGGTCCTGACGACGGCGGACCTCGCGTCGATGAACCGGCAGGTGGACCAGTGGCGCCGGCTGCCGAAGGACGTGGCCCGCCGCTACCTGCGCGAAAAGGGCCTGCTGTCGTGAGAGGGACCGCGTTGTCGGTGGCGGCCGGTACGTTGCGGGCATGGGTGTCTATCTGGTCGGCGTCGGCGCGCGGGAGTGGTCCGACGGGAGCGAGGACGGCCGCGGCCGACTCGCCGCCGCGCTGAACGAGGAGCTGCGCCGCCGCGGCCTGCCGCCGTACGCGTCCCCTCCCGAGGAGAAGGACTTCGTACGGGGCTCGGGGCAGGCCTTCGAGGAGAAGCTGGTGCCGGGCATGGACGGGTTCCTCGCCCTCTGCCGGGCGCACCTGTCCGAAGAGGAGACCGAGACGCTGTGCGGCTGGTCGCTGCTGGTGCCGTTCTCCCTCGATCAGGAGCTGATACTTCCCGTGGGCGACGCCTACGCGGACGAGACGACCGTCTCCGGCGCGCCCCAGGTCGAGGCGCTCGCCGCGCGGCTCGCGGCGGCCCTGGCGCTGCCGCCCGAGGTGCCGTCCGCGTGCGACAACCTCGACCTGACCAACTGGTTCCTGGACGGCGACGCCACGAAGCTGGCCGCCGTCCGCCCCGGACCGTGGAGCGAGGACCTGGACGCGGCCTTCTACGTGGCGCTGTACCTGCGCGCGGCCCAGCACTCCATACGCCGGGGCGCCCCGATCGTCTACTCCTGAGCCTTCGGTGTGCGCGGGTCCCCGCTCACCAGCACCACCTCCAGGGTGCGCGGACCGTGCACGCCCTCGACCCGGTCCAGCTCGATGTCGCTGGTCGCCGAGGGCCCGGAGATCCACGTCAGCGGCCGCGTCGGATCCAGTCGCTCCAGCGCCTCCGGAACCGAGGAGACCACCTGGTCGGGGACGCGGACGACGCAGATGTGGTGGTCGGGGATCAGTGTGATGCGGCGCCGGCCCTGGTCGGGGGAGCCGTCCAGGACGATGGTGCCGGTCTCGGCGATCGCCACCGCGCAGCCGGTGACCACGCTGTCCACCCGGTCGAGTTCGTCCGGTGTGCTCACCGCGCGGTCCTGGATCCAGTGGGCGTCGGCCGCCGACGTCCACTCCGGTGGGAGCCCCGGCGGCAGGAGCACCCGGCCGGATCCGCGCGCCTCAAGCAGCCGGGTGATCAGCAGCGGCAGGTCCCTGGCGTCCGCGCGGTGCACGACCGCCCGGTAGTCCACCAGGTTCTCGGCCAGCAGCTCCACCGTGTCCTCGTCGGCGCGCTCCCCGTGCCGGCGCAGGTAGTCCCGGACGACGGCCTGTTCGTACGGCGTGTCGTCCTCCGGCACGCCGGCCAGCGCGCGCCGCACCCGGCCCAGCACACGGTCCCTGCTGCTCACTTCGCGTCCTCCTTGCCCCCGGGCGTGCGCTGCCACCAGTCGCGGAACGGCTCGGCGGGAACCGGCGGCAGATCCCGCGTCCCGGTCCACGCCCGGCCCGGGCCGGGCAGGGTCCGCGGGTGCAGCCGGCGGGTCAGCGACGCCAGTCGCTGGCCGCCGCGCAGCACACCGGGGCGGCTGAACGCCCAGCGCGCGGCCCGCATCGCCGCCCGTTCGGCCGCGTGTCCCCTGGCGGGCTTGAGCACCACCTTGTTGCCCTGCCGCGTCGCCTCGCCGCCCTGCGCGACGCGTTCGCGCAGGTGCACCAGCACCTCGGGAATGTCGATGGCGACCGGGCAGACCTCGTAGCAGGCCCCGCACAGCGAGGACGCGTACGGCAGTGAGGCGTCGATCTCGCTCGCCGTGCCGCGCAGTTGGGGGCTGAGGATGGCGCCGATCGGTCCGGGGTAGACCGAGCCGTAGGCGTGGCCGCCGGCCCGCTCGTACACCGGGCAGACGTTCAGGCAGGCCGAGCAGCGGATGCAGCGCAGGGCCTGCCGGCCGACCTCGTCGGCGAGCGTGTCGGTGCGGCCGTTGTCGAGCAGGACCAGGTGGAAGGCGCTCGGCCCGTCCTCGTCGCGGGTGCCGGTCCACATGGACGTGTAAGGGTTCATCCGCTCGGCGGTCGAGGAGCGCGGCAGCGTCTGCAGGAACACCTCCAGGTCCCGCCAGGTCGGCACCACCTTCTCGATGCCGACGACCGAGATCAGCGTCTCGGGCAGCGTCAGGCACATCCGCCCGTTGCCCTCGGACTCCACGACCACCAGCGTGCCGGTCTCGGCGACCACGAAGTTGGCGCCCGAGATGCCGACCTTGGCGCGCAGGAACTTCTCCCGCAGATGCAGCCGGGCCGCCTCGGCGAGTTCGGCGGGCGCGTCGGTCAGGCCCTCGGGGGCCGGGCGGCCCCACCGGCTCATCTCGGAACGGAAGATGTCCCGGATCTCCGCGCGGTTGCGGTGGATGGCCGGCACCAGGATGTGCGACGGCCGGTCCTTGCCCAACTGCACGATGAGTTCGGCGAGATCGGTCTCGTAGGCGCGGATGCCCTCCGCCTCCAGGGCCTCGTTCAGCCCGATCTCCTGGGTGGCCATCGACTTGACCTTGACGACCTCGCTCTCACCGGTGGCCTTCACCAGACCGGTCACGATCCGGTTGGCCTCCTCGGCGTCGGCCGCCCAGTGGACCGTGCCGCCCGCCGCCGTCACCGCCTCCTCCACCTGGACCAGATACCGGTCGAGGTGGCGCAGGGTGTGGTCCTTGATCCGCCGGCCGGCCTCGCGCAGCTGTGCCCAGTCGGACACCTCCGCCACGGCCGCCGCCCGCTTGGCGCGGATGGTGTGCGTGGCATGGCGCAGATTGCCGCGCAGGGTGGTGTCGGCGACCGCCTCGTGCGCCGCGACCGGGAACGCGGGCATCCCCACGAACGTCGCGCTCATACGGCAGGCTCCTCCTCCGTGCTCGCCAGGATCTCCGCGATGTGCACCGGCCGCATCCCGCTGCCCAGCCGGCTCATGGTCCCGCCGATGTGCATGAGGCAGGAGTTGTCGCCCGCGCACAGCACCCCGGCGCCGGTCGACTCGGCGTTGCGCACCTTGTCGGCGCCCATCGCCGCCGACACGTCGGGATTCTTCACCGCGAAGGTGCCGCCGAAGCCGCAGCACTCCTCCGCGCCGGGCAGCTCCACCAGCTCCAGCCCCTTCACCGCCTCGAGCAGCCGCCGGGGCCGGTCCCCGAGGCCCAGGCCGCGCAGCCCGTGGCAGGTCGGGTGATAGGTGACCCGGTGCGGGTAGTAGGCGCCGACGTCCGTCACCCCCAGCACGTCCACCAGGAACTCCGTCAGCTCGTACGTCTTCGGCACCACCGGGGCCAGGACCCGCTCCAGGGTGTTCCCGCGCCCCTCGGCCCGGGCCCGCGCGCCCATCCGCGGATACAGCTCCCGCACCATCGCCCCGCAGGACCCGGACGGCGTCACGATCGCCTCGTAGCCGCCGAAGACCTCGGCGAAACGCCGGGCGAGCGGCTCCGCCTCGTGCCGGTAGCCGGTGTTGTAGTGCGCCTGCCCGCAGCACGTCTGCCCCTGCGGGAAGTCCACCTCCACGCCCAGCCGGGTCAGCAGTCTCACCACGGCGCGCCCGGTGTCCGGATAGAGCGTGTCGTTGACACAGGTCAGGAACAGTGCGACACGCATCGCGGCTCCTCGGTGTCGTTCATCGGATGTATGAAGCGTAGTCAGGCGAGCCGGGCCTCGGCCGATCGCCAGGCCGCCGCGTCACCCCGGGGTTCGTAGCGGGTGAGCGGCTGCGTACGGGCGAGCAGGCGCCGCATGCCGGCCCGGTCGCCGACGAGTCCGTGCGCGCGGGCCTGCACCAGGACGTTGTCCAGGGCCGCCGCCTCCGCGGGGCCCGCCACCACGGGCAGCCCGCAGGCGTCGGCGGTCAGCCGGCACAGCAGGGCCTTGCGGGCGCCGCCGCCGACGATGTGCACCACGTCGAAGGGGCGGTCCGCGAGCCGCTGCGCCTCGGCGACGGCCCGGCGGTGGGCGAGGGCGAGGCGCCGCGCGCACCACGGTCGCCCCGCCCGGACGAGGCGATGAAGCCCCTCACCGAGGTCTTCCACCTCGCCTGACCCCGCCGGCCGGCACCACCGGCACCCCCGCGCGCCGCCGGCCTCGCGCCGCCCGCCCGATCCGCTCCGGTGTGCGGTGCGCCGACGGTAACGTGAAGCACCCCCCGCCGCCCCGCCCGCCGCCCCCGTCCCGTCTTCCCTGGAGGTTCCCGCCCGATGAGCCAGTCGGTGGGTATCAAGGACGTCGCCCGCGCCGCCGGTGTCTCCGTGGGCACGGTCTCCAACGTCATCAACCACCCCGAGACCGTCGCCACCGAGACCCGG
>NZ_BMVJ01000004.1:188433-191790 GCF_014650655.1 Streptomyces anandii JCM 4720 | reverse complement strand
GCCAGGGTGCTGTCCGCGATCGACCGGCTCGGCTACGTCCGCAGCGAGTCCGCGCGCCAGCTGCGCGCCGGCCGCAGCCGGATCATGGGGCTGCTCGTCCTCGACATGGGCAACCCCTTCTTCGTGGACGTGGCGCGCGGCGCCGAGCGGGCGGCGCGCGAGGCCGGGCTCGGCGTGATGGTCTGCAACAGCGCGCAGAGCGCCGGCGAGGAGGCCGAGTACCTCTCCCTCTTCGCCGAGCAGCGGGTGCGCGGCGTCCTGCTCACCCCGACCGACGCCACCGGGCGCAACATCGCCGCCTTCCGCCGGCACAACATCCCCTTCGTGCTGGTCGACCGGGTCGCCGAGGGCGCCAGCGAGTGCTCGGTCTCGGTGGACGACGTGGCGGGCGGCGCGCTCGCCGTGCGCCACCTGGTGGACACCGGGCACCGCTCCATCGCCTACGTCAGCGGCCCGCCCGGCCCGCACCAGGTCCGCGACCGCCGCACCGGCGCCCTGCACGCGCTCGCCGAGGCCGGCCTCGGCCCCGAGGCGCTGCGCGAACTGCCCACCGAGCGGCTGGACGTGGCCGCGGGACGGGACGCCGGTGCGCGACTGCTCGGCCTCGCCGAGCGGCCCACCGCCGTCTTCTGCGCCGACGACCTGCTCGCCCTCGGTCTGCTCCAGGCCATGTATGCGGCCGGGGTGAACGTCCCCGACGACCTCGCCATCGTCGGCTACGACGACATCGAGTTCGCCGCGGCCGCCGCCGTACCGCTCACCTCCGTCCGCCGGCCCGCGGTCACCATGGGGGCGCTCGCAGCCGAGCTGCTGCTGGAGGAGACCGGGACCGGGGGCGCGGCGCGCGCGCACCGACACCGGCGGGTGGTGCTCCAGCCGGAGCTGGTGGTCCGCAGCTCCAGCCTGCCCGACCGCTGATCGGGGTTCGGCCGATTTTCATGATCCCGGGGGTCGGGGGCGCAGGAACATGTGCTCAACTGGGACGCGGCCGCAAACCCTCCGTCCCGGGAGACCCCTTGTCCGTCAGCTACCGTCAGCCCGGCGTCGTCCTCACCGACCACTGCTTCACCGTGCCGCTCGACCACGACGACCCGGCGGGGGAGACGATCGAGCTCTACGCCCGTGAGGCCGTCGCGAGCGAGAAGGCCGGCAAGGACCTGCCCTGGCTGGTCTACCTGCAGGGCGGCCCCGGATTCGGGGCGAACCGTTTCACCGGCAAGCAGGCCTGGCTCGGGCGCGCCCTGGAGGAGTACCGGGTGCTGCTCCTGGACCAGCGTGGCACCGGCCGCTCCACACCCGCCAACCGCCAGACCCTCCCGCTGCGCGGCGGCCCGGCCGAGCAGGCCGGCTACCTCACCCACTTCCGTGCCGACTCCATCGTCCGTGACTGCGAGGCGATCCGCCCCAGGCTGACCGGCGGCGCCCCCTGGACCGTCCTCGGCCAGAGCTTCGGCGGATTCTGCACGGTCAACTACCTCTCCACGCACCCCGAGGGGCTGTCCGCCGCCCTGATCACCGGCGGCCTGCCCTCCCTGGACGCCCACGCCGACGACGTCTACCGCGCCGCCTACCCGCGCATCGAACGCAAGGTAGCCGCCCACTACGCCCGCTACCCGCAGGACGTCGAGCGCGCCCGCCGCGTCGCCGACCACCTGCTCACCCACGACGTGGTGCTGCCGGGCGGCCACCGCCTGACCGCGGAGGCGTTCCAGTCCCTCGGCATCATGCTGGGCGGTGGCGACGGCAGCCACCGGCTCCACTTCCTCCTCGAGCACGCCTTCGTGCGCACCCCGCGGGGACCCGAGCTGTCCGACGCCTTCCAGGAGGAGGTGCGTGGCCTGCTCTCGTACGCCGGCCACCCGCTGTACGCCCTCGTCCACGAGGCGATCTACGGCCAGGACGAGCGCCCCACCGCCTGGTCCGCCGAGCGGGTGCGGGCGGAGTTCCCGCAGTTCGACGCCGCCAAGACGCTCGCCGGGGACGGACCGCTGCTGTTCACCGGCGAGTCGGTGCACCCCTGGACGTTCGACTGCGACCCCGCGCTGCGCCCGCTGCGCGAGACCGCGGAGCTGCTCGCCGCCCGCACCGACTGGCGGCCCCTGTACGACCGCGCCCGGCTCGCCGCGAACGAGGTCCCGGTCGCCGCGGCCGTCTACCACGACGACATGTACGTCGACACCGCCCACGCCCTCGACACCGCGCGCTCCGTACGGGGCCTGCGCACCTGGGTCACCGACGAGTTCGAGCACGACGGCGTCCGCGCCGGCGGCCCCCGCGTCCTGGACCGCCTGCTCGCCCTGGTCCGCGACGAGGTCTGAGACCGAAGGCGCCGGGACGAAACCCCGGAGCCGGCGAGCTTCGCACGAGGACCATGACGACACCCGAGAGGAGAAGTCCCGTATGACCGAGTCCAGCACCGGCCGGCTGCGGCCCATGCCCGAGGACTGGCGGCGCGCGCTCGCCGTGGTCGCGCACCCCGACGACCTGGAGTACGGCTGCGCTGCGGCGGTCGCCGCCTGGACCGACGCGGGCCGCGAGGTCGTCTACGTCCTGGCCACCCGTGGCGAGGCCGGCATCGACACCCTCGACCCGGCCGTCTGCGGTCCGCTGCGCGAGCGGGAGCAGCGGGCGAGCGCGGCCGCGGTCGGGGTGTCCCGGGTGGAGTTCCTGGACCACCGCGACGGCGTGATCGAGTACGGCACCGCCCTGCGCCGGGACATCGCCGCCGCCGTGCGGCGCCACCGCCCCGAGCTGGTGATCACCCTCAACCACCGTGACACCTGGGGCGGCGTCGCCTGGAACACCCCCGACCACGTGGCGGTGGGCCGGGCCACCCTGGACGCGGCGGCGGACGCGGGCAACCGCTGGATCTTCCCGGAGCTGGCCGAGCAGGGACTCGAGCCCTGGAACGGCGTCCGCTGGGTCGCCGTCGCCGGTTCCGCCACGCCCACCCACGCCGTGGAGGCGGGGCCCGGACTGGAGCGGGCGGTGCGTTCGCTGCTGGAACACCGCACCTACATAGAGGCGTTGACGGACGAGGACCCGGAGACGTACGCGCGCGAGTTCCTCACGTCGACGGCCACGGCGGTGGGCGAGCGCTACGGCGGAAAACCGGCCGTCGCCTTCGAGGTCTTCGGCCGGTGAGGGCGCGCCGCGCCTAGGATGATCGGAAACGGACGGGGGCGGCGGGTGCGCGAGGCGGACGACGAGAAGGAACTGCTGGCACGGCGCTTCGAGGAGCACCGCGGACAACTGCGCGCGGTCGCCTACCGCATGCTCGGCTCGCTGACCGAGGCCGAGGACGCGGTCCAGGAGGCCTGGCTGCGGCTGACCCGCGCGGACGCCGGCGCCATCACG
>NZ_BMVJ01000004.1:162865-188407 GCF_014650655.1 Streptomyces anandii JCM 4720 | reverse complement strand
AACCTGGGCGCCTGGCTCACCACCGTGACCGGCCGTATCTGCCTCGACCTGCTGCGCACGCGCACCTCCCGCCGTGAGGACCCCCTCGACGACACCTTCGTGCCCGATCCCGTCGTCCGGCCGCTGACCCGGACCGACCCGGAGCAGGAGGCGGTGGAGGCCGACTCGCTGGGCCTGGCCCTGCTGGTCGTCCTGGAACAGCTCGCGCCGGACGAGCGGCTGGCGTTCGTGCTGCACGACCTGTTCGCCGTGCCCTTCGACGACATCGCGCCGATCCTGGAGCGCACGTCCGCGGCCACCAGGCAGCTCACCAGCCGCGCCCGGCGCCGCGTCCAGGGCGCCACCCCCTCGGCCGAGACCGACCTCGCCCGGCAGAGGCAGGTGCTCGAAGCCTTCCTCGCCGCCTCACGGGCCGGCGACTTCGAGGCGCTGGTGGCCGTCCTCCACCCCGACGTGGTGCTGCGCGTCGACGCGGGCGCCCTGGTCCGCGGCGCGGCCGTCTCCAAGGTGGTCCACGGCGCCCGGACGGTGGCCGCCCAGGCGCTCACCTTCTCCCGGTACGCCGCCTCCGCACGGCTCGTCCTGGTCAACGGCACGATCGGCGTGGCCAACGCCCCCGAGGGCGGGCCCCGGTCGGTCATGGCCGTCACCGTCGCGAACGGCAGGATCACCCACATGTACATCCTGGCCGACCCCGCCCGCCTCGAACGCCTGGGGTGAGGGCGACACGTCCTGGGTGTGCGCCGTGGGTCAGTAGGCTGGTGTCATGCCTGATCAGACAGTGGGGCGGTCCGAGTTGTCCGAGCTGCGCGGGGACTGTGCGCGTTGCTTCGGGCTGTGCTGTGTGGCCCTGCCCTTCGCCGCCTCGTCGGACTTCGCGCTGGACAAGCCCGCGGGGAAGCCGTGCCCGAACCTCCGAGGCGACCACCGGTGCGGCATCCACGCGCGGCTGCGGCAGGAGGGCTTCACCGGCTGCACGGTCTACGACTGCTTCGGTGCCGGGCAGAAGGTCTCCCAGGTCACCTTCGCCGGCCGTGACTGGCGCGAGGCGTCCGGGGACGGGGCCCGGCGGATGTCCGAGGTGTTCCCGGTCGTGCGCCAACTGCACGAACTGCTCTGGTACTTGACCGAGGCGCTCACGCTGCCCGCCGCCCGGCCCATCCGTTCCGGCCTGCGCGAGGCCCTGGAGCGCACCGAGCGGCTCACTCTCGGCACGCCGGAGGAGCTCGCCGCGCTCGACGTCGGCGCGCACCGGCAGGAGGTCAATGTGCTGCTCCTGCGCACCAGCGAGCTGGTCCGCGCACAGGTGCCCGGCGGCAGGAACGGCAAGCGCGCCCGGAAGGACCGGCGGGGGGCGGATCTGATCGGGGCCCGGCTCAGGGGCGCCGACCTGCGCGGGGCCTCGCTGCGCGGCGCCTGTCTGATCGCGGCCGACCTGACGGGCGCCGATCTGCGTGAGGCGGATCTGATAGGCGCCGATCTGCGTGACACGGATCTGACGGACGCCGATCTGACCGGCGCGTTCTTCCTGACCCAGCCGCAGGTCAACGCGGCCCGGGGCAGTGCCGGCACCCGGCTGCCGGGGTCAGTCACCCGTCCGGTGCACTGGACAGCCCAGGGCTGAGTCCTCCGCGCCGGGGGCCGGGGACGCCCCTTCCTCCGGCGCGGGCGGCGGTGCCGCGGCCGTGCGCCGCTCGGGCCGCAGGTACAGGCCCTCCGGCATCAGGGTCAGCCGTTCGGTGACCTTCAGCCGGTAGTCGGGATCGGGGCGCAGTTCGTAGCGGCGCAGCAGCAGGCCGAGGACCAGCGTCGCCTCGTGCAGCGCGAACTGGCGGCCGATGCACGCCCGCGCCCCCGTGCCGAACGGTTTGAAGACGTGCGGCGGGCGCGCCCGCACGGCCCGCGCGTCGAACCGGTCCGGGTCGAAGCGCTCCGTGTCCGGCCCCCACGCCTCGGGGTCCCGGTGCAGCATCGGCGTCAGCACCAGCGTCCAGGCGCCCCGGCGCATCGGGTGCTCCCCGCCCAGCACCGTGTCCCGCACCGCCTCGCGGGCGAAGGCGGGCGCGGTGGGCCACAGCCGCAGCGACTCGTCGAGCACCCGGCGCACGTACCGCAGCTTGGCCACCTGCTCGTACGCGGGCGCATTCGTGCCGCCCCACACCCGGTCCACCTCGGCGCGGGCGCGGGCCGCGACCTCCGGGTGGCGGGCGAGGTAGTACAGGGCGAAGGACAGGGCGCCGGAGGTGGTCTCGTGGCCCGCGACCAGGAAGGTGATCACCTGACGGCGCACGTTCTCGGGTGACAGCCGCTCGCCGGTCTCCGGGTGGGCCACCTCCAGCATCCGGTCGAGCAGGTCCCCGCTCCCGCTCCCGCTTGCCGTGCGCCGGGCGCGCACCAGGTCGTCGACGGTGCTGTTGAGGTGGGCGATGTCGGCCGCGTTGCGACGGCTCGCCCCGCGCAGCAGGTACGGGGCGAGCGGCGCGGGCACGGTGTTGAGCCGCTGCGCGTAGCCGAGGGTGCCGACCATCGCGGTCACGAACGGGTGCGGGCGGGCGCGTTCGAAGGAGCCGAAGTCGTGTCCGAAGCCGGTGCGGGCGATGGTCTCCAGGGTCAGCTTGGTCATGTCGCCGGGCACGTCCACGGTGTGCCCGGCGGCCGCCGCCCGGTCCCAGTGACCGGTGAGCCGCGCGGCCACGTCGAGCATCATCGTGTGGTACCCGGCCATCGCCTCGCGGCTGAACCCGGGGGCCAGCACGTCGTGCGCCAGCTGCCAGTTGGGCTCGTGGTTGTACGCGGTGAACAGCCCGTCCCCGGCGACCGGGCGCAGATTGGCGACCCCGAGGCCCACGTGCTTGGCGAAGCGGGTCTCGTCCGCCAGATCGGCGGCGAGCCGCGCGCCCCACACGAACACGAACTCCTTGCCGAACGCCCTGCGCCGGAAGATCGGCCCGAGTGCGCGGGCGTGGCGCATCGAGTCCTGCACGGGCGTGCGCCGGTTCGCGCCGAGCACGTCGCCGAGGAGGGGGATCCGGTGCGGCGGATGCGGGATGCGGTGCAGTTCGGGCCAGCCCCGCTCCGCGCCGCGGAAGCCCCTCGGCAGTTCCGACCCCGTCGTCGTCTGCGCCATGACGCGATCTCCCGAACGTGTTGTACGTGGGTTCAACAACGCGCTTCAGTCTGGTCCCGTTGTTGAACCCCCGTCAAGTAAAGTGCGGGCATGGCCGCGAACGACGGGGAGCAGCGCACGCGCCGCCGGCTGAGCACGGCCGAGCGCCGGGAGCAGCTTCTGTCGGTGGGTGCGCGGCTTTTCTCGGAGAGCCCGTACGACGACGTGTGGATCGAGCAGGTCGCGGAGATCGCCGGAGTCTCGCGCGGGCTGCTCTACCACTACTTCCCGACCAAGCGGGACTTCTTCGCCGCGGTCGTGGAGCGCGAGAGCGAGCGCATGCTGCGGATGACCGCGGCGGTACCCGGAGTGCCCGTGCGCGAGCAGCTGACGGCCGGTCTGGACACCTATCTGGAGTACGTGCGGACGCACGCGCACGGCTACCGCGCCTTCCACCGCGCCGACGCGGCGGGCGACCAGGCCGTGCGCCGGGTCTACCGGCGGGCCCTGGCCGCGCAGGAGCGGCAGATCCTGGCCGCCCTGGCCGCGGACCCCGAGTTCGGCGCGCTCGCCGGGCAGCGGGCCGACACCGAGCTGGCCGTCCGCGGCTGGCTGGCCTTCACCACGGCCGTCTGCCTGGAGTGGCTGCGCGGCGACCCGGGCCTGACGCGGGAACAGGTGAGCGATCTGTGCGCCCGCGCGCTGCTCGGTGTCCTGACCTCCTGAACGGCCTTCATCGGCCCGTTCGATCCCCGTACCGCCGGGGTGTGGTTGGCGCGCATCCCGATCTCCGATAAGTTAGGCAAGGCTTACCTAAGGAGGTTCGGGATGGGTGACACCTGGACGGCAGCGCCCTCGGCGGCCCAGCGGGCGCGGTCGGTGCTCGCCGCCGCGTGGTCCTGCGCGGTGACCGCGCAGGGCGCGCGCGAGGAGTTCGTGGGCGCGCACACCGTGGCCGGGGACGGCAGGGTGCGGCTGCGCCTGCCCGGGGACAGCGCCCTGCGCACGGCAGCGGTCCGCGACCCGCGCGGGGAGCCGTCCGCCGTGCTGGAGTTCGCCGACGTGGCGCCGGTCCCGGTGCGCCGGCGCGTCCGCGCCCGGCTGTGGCTGGCCGGACGGTTGGCCGCCGGGGGCGAGGAGCTGGTCCTGCACCCCACCCGCGTGGTGCTGCGCCAGACCTGCGGCGCGGTCGTCGTCGGCATCGAGGAGTACGCCTCGGCCGCTCCCGACCCGCTGGCCCTCGCCGAGGCCCACCTGCTCACCCACCTCGCCGACGCCCATCCCGACGCGGTCGAGCGGCTCACCCGGCTCGTCGGCCCCGACACCCTGCACGGCGCGGTCCGCGTCCGCCCGCTCGCCGTCGACCGCCACGGCCTGACCCTGCGCGTCGAACGGGCCCGCACCCACGGCGACGTACGCCTGGCCTTCCACGTGCCCGCCGACGACATCGGCGCGCTCCCGGAGCGCGTGCACGCGCTGCTCGCCCGGGCGAGCGCCCGCGTCTGCCCGCGCGCCCTACAGCGGCAGCGCACAGACCGCGACGGGTGAGGCGAACGGCTCACCCGCGGGCGTCAGCTCCCCGCTCGCGCGGTCCACGTGGAAGACGCTGACCGAACCCGACTTCTGGTCGGCCGCGAACAGCAGCCCGCCGTCCGGCGAGTAGGCGATCTGCCGGGGGAAGTCGCCCCCGGCCGGAACCGTGCCCAGCAGCCTGAGCCGGGCCCCGCCCGACTCGACGGCGTAGCGCGCGATGCTGTTGTCGCCCCGGTTGGCGAGATGGGCGAAGGAGCCGTCGGCCGTGACCAGGATCTGCGCCGGATAGTTCCTGCCGCCGCCCGGGCGCGAACCCGTGGACTGCGGATCGCCGATGGTCAGCCGGCCGGTCTCCGGGTCGTAGCCGCAGACCGTCACGGTGTCGTCGACCTCGTTGGCGAGGTAGGCGTGACGGCCGCCGGGATGGAAGGTGAGGTGGCGCGGTCCGGCCCCGGGGCGGGTGTGCGCCTGCGACACCTCGCTGAGCCGGCCCGTGCGGGTGTCCAGGCGGTAGGTGTAGACGGTGTCGGTGCCGAGGTCGACCGCGAGGACGTGACCGCCGTCCGGGCCGGTGACGAACTGGTGCGCGTGCGGCCCGTCCTGGCCCGGGCCCGGCGGCGGGCTGGTGTGGGTCACCAGGCCGGCGCGTTCGCCGAGGGCGCCCGAGCGGTCGATCGGGTGCACGGCCACGCTGCCGGAGGTGTAGTTGGCGCTGAGCAGCCAGCGCCCGGTGGGGTGCACGGACAGATGACAGGGGCCCGCCCCGCCCGTGCTCCGGGTGCCCAGGACCCGGCGGTCCGCGAGGCGTACGGCGGTCACGCCCCCGTCCTGGCGCTCGTCGACGGCGTACAGCGTGCGGCCGTCCGGGTGCACGGCGAGGTACGAGGGGTCGGGCACGCCGGTGAGCGTGCCCCGGCCGGTGATCGCGCCCGTCACCGGGTCGTACTCCGCGAGGCCGATGCCCGTACCGCCGTTCTCGACGGAGGTGTAGGTGCCGATGCAGAGCGGCCGGGGGCCGGACGGCTTCTGCGGTGTGCCACCCGTGCCGTCGGCCGCCCCCGGGCTCGGCTCCGGATCCGCCTCGGGATCCGGAAAAGCCGCCGGGCCGTGCGTGCCGGCGGCCGTGGCGGGGGTGCGGCGGGGCGCCGCCGGCGCCGGTACGGCCGCCACCGCGGCGGCGCCCGTCAGCGCGCCCACGAACCGGCGCCTGCTCCAGCCCTGCCCGCGCCCACCGCTGCCCATGCCCGCACCTCAGGTCGTCGACTGCCCCCCGGTCCCCGGCCACCTTGGCGTGGACCCGGCCCGCAGTGCAAGTACGGCAACCCGCGTTGCGGATGCCGCAATGGGCCCCCGCGGCGCCGAGGACCGGAGACCTACCAGTTCCCGTCCTCCACCGGCTTGCCCGGCGCGTCCTTGAGGGGCTGAACCTGATGCGGGGAAGGCGCCTGCCACGGGTCGTGGTCGTCGCCGAGCCAGTCGCCGACCGGCTTCACCTGCGTCAGCGTGTCGGACGGAGCCAGGTCCTCGGCGCCCTCGTCGTAGTAGTCGTACCAGGGCAGCCCCGCGCGGGTGTACGCGGCGCGGTCCACGGGGGAGGGCGGGGCGGCCTCGCCGGTGATGCGGCGCCACTCCGGGGGCGTCACCAGGTGCACGAACACCCGCCCGGCGGGCTCCTCGGCCCAGTCGCTCAGCGGCCGGTCGTCCTGGTACACCTCCTGGCGCATGGAGCCGCCGACGCCCAGGCCCATGGCGGCGGCCCGGGGACGGCCGCCAGGGGCCGGCGGACCACCCGCGACCGGCGCGGCACCGGGAGCGGCCGGGGCGGCACCGGGAGCGGCCGGGGCGGCGCCGGGCGCGGGCGGCGCCGCCATCGGGAAGGCCGCGCCCATGCTCTTGACCGACCTGGTCGTGCGCTGCCGCTCCCGCTCCCGCTCGCGCCAGCTCGCCAGCTCCCCGGGGCGCAGCGGGAAGGCCTGCAACTGCACACCGCCCCACACCTCCTCGCCCGTGACCTGGCCCTCGACCGTCGCGCCGAGTCCCAGCGGCACGGCCACGAACTGGCGGACCGTGCCCCGGCCGGAGTTGATGCCGTCGAGCCAGGGCTGGCGCGGCAGCACCACGTAGTTCTGCGGGCCGCGGGCCAGCCGGCCGGTCCACGGCCTGCCCGACACCGCGCACACCTTGCCCACTCCGACCTGCAGCGCGGCCGGCTCGCTGGTGCCCGCGAAGCTCAGCCACATGGCCTCGCGCAGATACACCGGCAGCATCACCCCGCCACGGGCGCGCATCTGCTCGGGCACCGTGTCCCCGTAGTCCGCCACCCGGCGCACCGGGAACTCGCCGAGCCCCGGCGGCAGCGGGTGGGTGCCCGTCTCCGGCAGCCGCAGGGTGCGCACGAACCGCACCGCCACACCGCCCGGCAGCCGCAGAGTGTTCCCGTCGATCCGGACCCTCGTGTCGGTCATGCGCCCGCTCCCCTCCGTCGTTCCACGCGCCCCGGAGGGGCGACGCGACCCCCGCCCGACGGCACCGGCCACCGGACGCGCACCCGGTGACCCCTACAGAGAACGCCGGGCGGGGTCCCGCTGGTTCCGGCGCGATCCGACCGGCGCTCCGAGCCGGTCCCCGATGCGCGTCAGCCGGGGCCGCCTCTCGCGCTGCTCGCGCGTGTGCCGGTCGAGCTCCTCCATCAGCCGCTGCGAGCGGTGCTCGGTGTCCATCTCGTCGAGGATGCGGTTGACCTCGGTCAGCACCGCGCCGTGCAGCTGCCAGTTGCTCACGTCCTGCTGCACCTCCTCCAGCAGGAGCTGCGCCAGCTTGTCGCGGGTCGCCCCGGCCTGCCGCAGCTCGGCGGCCAGCCGGTCCTCGGCCGACTCCGCGCTCACGCTGACGTCCGTGGTCACCAGCACCGCGTAGCTGACCACCGCGTCGGAGATCTCGCACAGCAACTGCTGCACCAGCTCGCCGGTCTGCCTGGAGAACAGCGGCTCCGGTTCCCGCTCCTTGGTCAGGTCGGTGAAGGTGCGCGCGAGCACGCGCAGGACCACCGTGCAGATCTCCAGGGTGTCCAGGCCGGTGCGCAGCACCACCCGGTGCAGCAGTCCCTCGCGCACCCGCGGATTGAGCCGCAGGCTGTCCTCGGCCTGCCGCAGCGCCGCGTCCACGTCGGCGATGTCGTGGTCCAGACGGCGCGCCTCGTGCAGCCGCGCGGCCGCCCGCTCCACCGGGATGCCGCCGGTCACCTCGTCGCCCATGTGCAGCATCAGCTGCCGCATCCGGCGCGCCAGTCCGTCGATCGACTCGCCCGCCTGCTCGGTCCACACCGGGGGAGCCAGGAGGAGGTTGCAGGCCAGGCCGACCACCGCGCCGATCAGCGTCTCCACGATCCGCGCCCAGGCGGTGCTGCCGACGGTGGTGACGCCGAGGACCAGCATCGCGCTGATCGCCACCTCGGCCACGAACTCGTCCACCCGCACGAGGTGACCGACGCCGAGGCCGGCCAGGATGACCAGGGCGAGGCTCCACCAGGTGAGCCCCACCAGCAGCGAGAAGGCGATGGCGACGATCACCCCCGCGACCACAGCGTTGACCCGGCGGACGCTGGTCTTCAGGGTCGCGAAGAGGGTGACCTGGACGACGAGCAGGGCGGTCAGGGGCGCGGTCAGCGGGGCGGGCTCCGGGCTCAGCCACTTGGCGATCACATAGGCGATCGTGGCCGCGACCGTGGACCGCAGCGCCTGTACGACCACCGGGTCCCGGTGCCGCCGCACCAGTGCCGCCAGGGACGACGGCCATTCACGTACATCTTGCATCTCTTGCGCTGTTCCCCGTTCGCAGACGCATCGAACGTGGACACGCGGCGCTTCAGACGTACAGCTTGTCCAGGAAGGCCGCCAGGTTGCCCGTGACGCGGGCGATCTGCTCCTTGAGCGTGAGGCTCTCCTCGAAGCGGGCGCCGCCGTCCGGGACCTTCCGGCCGCGCACGTACAGCGAGCAGGCGAGGTCGGTGCACATGTACAGGCCGACCGAGTTGCCCTCGCGGCCCGCCGCACCCGCCTTGCGGGCGGTCATCAGCGAGACCCCGCCCCCCGGGTGCGTGGTCAGGCAGAGCGAGCACAGGCTGCGGTGCAGGAAGCCTCGCTGCGAGGAGGGGAAGCGCAGGGCCACGCCCACCGGCCGGTCCTCCCGCTCGGTGACCAGATAGCTGCGGTCGGGCGCGCCGGGATCGCGCCAGCCGAGGAAGTCGAGGTCGTCCCAGGGGCGTTCGCCCAGGTCACGGGGTACGGGTAGGCGCTTGGCCTCGCCCTTGGAGCAGTTGACGAACGCGGCGCGGATGTCCTGCTCGGTCAGCGCTTTCATGGGGGAGCCTCCTCGGGATCCGGGCCACGGAAAACCTACGGCCTTTAGTTTCGGGCCTAGGGTAGACAGGCTTCGGACGGCCTTCCAGCGGATTTCGGGACCGCGGCCGTGCGGACCGAGAGGGTTACGGCTTAATTTATTGCGTGCACTAAGGGCTCCGAGAAGTCGCGCGGAGGCCGCTTCCGACGGTATGTTGCGGCTCGGGCAGGGTGGGAGAGTTCGGACTAGGGAGCCACATGACGGGGCGGAACGGGCGCACGGTGCGCGATCTCAGGCGGGGCAACCGCGCGGCCGTGCTGCAGCGGCTGTACTTCGACGGCCCCCTCAGCCGCTTCGAGCTCGGCCCGGCCACCGGCCTGAGCTCCGGCTCCGTCAGCAACGTCGTCGCCGACCTCCTCGCCGACGGACTGGTCGAGGAAGCCGGCTCCGTCGACTCCGACGGCGGCCGACCGCGCACCCTGCTGCGCGTCAACCCCGGCAGCGGCCACATGATCGGCGTGGACGTCGGTGAGACCCGGGTGCGCGTGGAGCTGTTCGACCTCACCCTCACCGAACTCGCCCGCACCGACCGGCCGCTCACCGCGCAGGGCTACGACGTCGACGTCATCACCGGCCACATCAGGGACGGCATCGCCGAGGTGCTCGCCGCCGCCGGACCCGCCCCCGAGCGGCTGCTCGGCGTCGGCATCGGTGTCCCCGGCATCGTCGAGCGCACCCCGGACCGCGGGGCCGTGGTGCACGGGCAGACCATCGGCTGGGACGACGTACCCCTGGAGTCCCTGCTGCGCTCCGGCTCCCAGCTGCCCGCCGGGGTGCCGTACTTCATCGACAACGGCGCGCGCACCCTCGGCCAGGCCGAGATGTGGTTCGGCGCCGGGCGCGGAGCGGGCAACGCGATCGTGGTCCTCTTCGGCTCGGGCGTCGGCGCCTGCCTGGTCACCCCCGAGGTGGAGCGCGGCCGGGCGGTCGAGTGGGGGCATCTGACGGTACGGGTGCGGGGCCGCCGCTGCCGGTGCGGCGCGCTCGGCTGCCTGGAGGCGTACGCCGGGGCGGAGTCCCTGCTGGCCCGCTGGCGCGAGGAGGGCGGCCGCCCGCCCGAGGACACCGACGAGGAGACCGCGCTCACCGCGATGCTCGCCGCCGCGTATCCCACGGACGGCGAGGCCCCCGACCCGGTGGCGCTCGGCGTGCTGGAGGAGACCGCCGAGTACCTGGGCGCCGGCCTGTCCGACCTGATCAACCTCTTCCAGCCCGAGCGCATCCTCATCGGCGGCTGGGCCGGCCTGCAGCTCGGTGCACGCTTCCTGCCCGCGGTGCGCCGCCACGCCGCCGCGTACGCGCTGCGCCACCCGGCCGAGAAGGTCACCATCGACCTGGGCCGCCTCGGCCCGGACGCGGTCACCGTCGGCGCGGCGATCCTCCCGCTCGCCGACTTCTTCGGCCGCGGCGGCCGGCCCGTGGACCCCGCTCCGCGCGCCCAGTCGCCCGCCTGGCGGGCGGCCCTGGCGGAGCGCAGGTCCTGAGCAGGTCTTATGTGAGCCGACGGTCACCCACGCGGTGGCGGCCTCCCAGGCGGGCTGACAACGGAAGGAAACCGGCCGAGATCTTTCAGAAACGTTCGTTCGGTGCGGGGATCGATTGTTCCGTCCAGATGGTCTTGCCGGTGGGGGTGTAGCGGGTGCCCCAGCGCTGGGTCATCTGGGCGGTCAGGAACAGGCCGCGTCCACCCTCGTCGTCGTCGGCGGCGTGGCGTAGGTGGGGAGAGGTGTGGCCGCCGTCGGCGACCTCGCAGATGAGGGCTCGGTCGCGGATGAGGCGTACGTGGATGGGGCCGCTGGCGTAGCGGATGGCGTTGGTTGCCAGTTCGCTGACTATGAGTTCGGTGGTGAAAACCAGTTCTTCGAGGTCCCACTGGGTGAGTTGTGATCGGACGAAGGCCCGGGCGTCCTGGACTGCTTCGAATCGGGTGGGTAGCTCTAGTACGGCGATGCGGTCGGTGCCGAGGGCTTGGGTGCGTACGAGGAGGAGGGCCGCGTCGTCTACGGGGGGGGCTGGCCAGGAGATTGCTGAGTGCTTGGTCGCACAGTTCCTCGAGTGGGCGGTGGTGCTCGGTGAGGATCTTGGTGAGCCGGTCGAGGCCGGCTTCGATGTCCCGTTCCGGGGTTTCCAGGAGTCCGTCGGTGTAGAGGGCGAGGAGGCTGCCTTCGGGGAGGTCGAATTCCTGGGATTCGAACGGCAGGCCGCCGAGGCCCAGTGGGGGGCCTGCTGGAAGGCCGGGGAGACAGACGCCTTGGGATGGGTCGACGACGATGAGCGGTGGGTGTCCAGCACGGGCGACGCAGCACCGCCGGGATACCGGGTCGTAAACTGCATAGAGGCAGGACACGCCCAGCGTGTCAGTGTCTCCGGTGTTCTCTCGTAGCCGAGTGCGGTCGGCCTGTTCGACTTGATCGTCCAAGCGGGCCAGGAGTTCGTCCGGTGGAAGGTCGAGTTGCGCCAGGGCTCGTACTGTGGAGCGTAGCCATCCCATGGTGGCGGCGGCGCGCAGCCCGTGGCCGACGACGTCGCCAACGACCAGTCCGACGCGTGTGCTGGACAGCGGGATCACATCGAACCAGTCACCGCCTACGCCGATCCGACTGTCGGCCGGTAGGTAGCGGTACGCCACTTCGACGGCGGTCAGTGCGGGCACGTGGCCAGGAAGCAGGCTGCGCTGGAGGGTGAGGGCGGCAGTGCGCTCACGGGTGTAGCGGCGGGCGTTGTCGAAGCAGGTGGCGGTGCGAGCGGCGAGCTCGCCTGCGAGTTCGAACTCTGCGGTGTCGAAGGGCTCGCGGTCCGGGCCGCGGATCAAGGTGACCAGCCCCATGGTCGCTCCCCTCGCGCGCAGGGGTACGAACAGCTTCACCTCGTCCCCGGGAATGCCCTCGCCCGTCCTGTCACGCTGCACAGTGCAGTGGCCACGGGTCAGGCTGTCAGCCTGCGGGGAGCCGGGCACGTAGTCGACCACGGGCCCGCCGATGGCTGAAGGCGCCGCCCCGACCGGTGCTTCAACACGCACAAGCCGCCAGCCGTTGGCCCCGGCGGTACCTGGCTCCGTGCCGTTCAGAGTGGATTCCATCACGTCGACCAGGACGGCATCGGCGAATTCAGGCGTACAGACCCTGGCCAGCTCACAAGCGCTCTCGACCACCCCCTGGGCACCACCGATACGCGCCCCGGCGCGCGCCAGCATGGCCAGTTGCCGACAGACCCGCTGAGCCTGCGTGTGCAAGGCGCTTCGCTGAGCGATCACGGCCGAGATCAGTAGCGCGGTCAGCGCCACGGAACCGTTGACAGCCTGGAGGACGGCCATATCGCTGGACAGGTTGGGACCGCCGAACAGACCCTGCCCGACACCGATGGTGACAGCGACGGAAACCAGCAGCGCGCACAACGCAGCCCCCGCCAGTTGGAAGCGGAAGGCCGCCCAGCACACGAGCGGGAACGCGAGCACCAGCAGAACCGAGGACACCGTGCTGGACAACAGGCCTGCGCAGAGTACGCCCGCCAGCAGCGCCACGAATTCCGCCACCCGGAGGACAGGAATCCTCTCGCGCCACCGGATTCTGCTCATCCCCAACAACAGCGGCGTGATCAGCAGCACACCCATGGCATCGCCGGCCCACCACACAAACCATGTGCGCCACCAATCACTCGCCGGAATCACACCGAAGGCCAAATCGGTAGTGGTACCTACCGTCGAGCTGATCAGCATGGAGACCAGTGCACCCAGGAAGACCAGGGCCAGACCATCCCGCAGCCGGTCCAGCGCGATGCGGAATCCCGCCCGCCTCAGCAACAAGTACGCGCAAAGCGCAGCAGTGACACTGCCCAGCGGAAGCAGCGTGGCCGCGGGCAGCAGCGGTAGTCCGTCCCGCGTGTACACATGGGCCAGGACCATGCCAAGAACCACCCCCGGAAGCCCGCGCTTCCCAAGCAGTAGCAAAGCTGCCAGCTCGACACCAGGCGGTGGCCAGATCGGTGTGACCCCTCCCGGTGTCAACTGAGCCAGCACCCCTATCTTTGCCCCCGCGTAGCAAGCAACGGCTACAATGAGTGTCCAGGCGACTACCGTGCCACCACGTTGCGACCCCCTTGCAGGGGCCGACCGTGTCGTTCGCACAGGGCCGCCTCCTCCACGGAGAGGACACTCGCCAGCCCATCTCGACGGCGTGAGGGTCAGCAGTGACGAAGCCTTCGGGTCCGATATGTGCATTTTAGCTACTAGGCATAGGGTCATGGCCGCCGCGGGTGTTCGGGGCCTCCGCGTTCGACCGTGTGGTCATCGCCCCCTTGCCGCCCTGCCTCCAGGTCACCGAGGTGCTGCGACTGTTGCAGGTCTCCATGCCAGGCGTTGGAGCTGGCTGCCGCCAGCGGGGACTTCGGAGATCAGGAGGAGAACTGTTGGTGGAGAGCAGGAAGGAGAGCAGCGAGGTGGGCCATCTCCTGGGCGCAGTGGATCAGGAGGGCGGTGGCGTCCGCGGCTGTCATGGAGGCGGCCCGTAGGACGGGGGAGGGCGGTGGGTGCGCCAGGGCCCTGATCCGGGTGCGGGGTGCGACGTGTCTGCCGCCGATCCAAAAGCGCGAGCGCATTTCTGCTCCGTCGCCGGTGCGGCGGATGTGATGCAGAAGGTATCCCACGTCGAGCGGGTAGTTCGACAGCCCGACGCGAGCGCAGATCGCCGTTGCCTCCCGCGGGTCGGCCAGCCTGGTCTCGTCCATGCCCAAGGCGGAAGGGGGCAAGAAGTTGATCGCGGCGCGAATCAGACGTGAGCCGAGGTATTCGTCGACGTAGGAGGTGCGCCCCACGTATGCCCGGGGCCCGGTGTGCAGGTCAGCGTCGGCCCATTGCGCGAAGACGTGTGCCCGCGGATGCCAGAGTTTGTATTTTCGGGTGTCGTCGCCGTGCCAGGAGAACCACCAGTCCCACATCCGTGGCGTGACCTCCGGCATGGGCGTGTGCACTGCCACCCGCATCGAGCCGTCGGGCAGGAGTGCGTAGCCGGTTTCGGTCGGTTCCCATTCGGCCTCGAGAAGCGAGCCGGCGTCCTCCAGTACGGTCAGCATGGGCCCGGCCTGCGGACCTGCGTTGAGCGCCTCGATCACGTGCGCCGCAAGGGACGCCATTTCGGGCTCGAAGTACGAAGCGAAGGGCGCATGGGTGTCACTGCCGTGATAGCCGAGGTACCGGGTGGCATGTCGCTGCTGCAGGTGCCGGGGAGTCATGCGCGGCCCATCCAGGAGTGGAAGCGGTTGTCGGGGTCGTAGACCGCCCGGGCCTGGTCAAGGCGGTGCATCGCGGTGTCGGTGGCGAAGCGTGCCGGGCGTTGGCCGAGGTTCTCGTCGGCGAGCTGAATACCCGAGGCGTGGGACGCCATGGCTGCCATGTGGGACGGCGCCCAGTCGGCGTAGCGGCCGTCGTCCGCAGCGTCGGACCATACGCCGTAGAGGGCGATATAGGTGCTGTCTTCCAGCGAATAGGCCATGTCCTGGCGCAGCGGTGAAGGCCCCCAGTTGAGCCACAGGGCATGCGAGGGAGCCGGCGGCAGGGTGTCGGCGATGCGTTTCAGGCCCGGCAGGAGGTCTTCGACCGGGGCCGAGGTCCACATGTTGTCGGTGGCGTACCGGTGCTGGTCCGGATAGGCGTGCATGACGGCGTCGTACCAGTCGGACAATCGGGCCGGCGCATAGGGCACGGCGAGAAGCGCCCGGTCGCGGACGGGGCAGGTTTCCAGCGGGGCCAGCGCGGCGCGGGCCTCCTTCTCGGAGTCGGCGAACACAGGTGAGGCGATAACGATGGCGGGTCGGTGGATGTCGAGGGCTGTGAAGCTCGGCGACATCAAAATTGGCACCTCGACCCTGCGGTCGACATCCGGGCCGATGGCGTGTGCCCATCGGTAGACGTCTTCCAGGAGTTCGATCGGGTATGCGTAGAGGCTGAATCCGCAGACCGCGGGTTGCTCGTAGACTCGCACGTGGAAGCGGGTGACGACTCCGAAGAAGCCAGGCCCTGCGCCGCGAGCGGCCCAGTAGAGTTCGGGGCTGTTCTCGGGGTCGGCGTGCACGATCGCGCCGTCGGCGGTGACAACGTCGATCCCCAGGACGCTCTCGCAGGCCGGTCCGAGTGCGCGGCTGTTCCAGCCGTAGCCTCCTTGCAGCAGGTAGCCACCCACGGCTACGCCCCTGCAGTGCCCAGCCGGGAAGAACAGATCCTCCGCGGCAAGGGACGCGCACATTTCGTCGCCCTTTCTGCCCGGCCCCACGGTGGCGGTCATCGACACGCGGTCGACTTCCAGCGGGTCAAGCCTGGAGACGTCGAGTAGAAGGCCGCCGTCGCGCACGTGGTTCGCCGCCCAACTGTGCCCTCCGGAGCACACACCTATGCGCATGCCGTGGGCCGCGGCATGGCGTACGGCCGCCTGCACGTCCGCCTCCGAGGCAGCCTGCACAACGAGGTCGGGATAGCGGTCAGGGACACGGGCGTTCCAGACCGTGGCCCGTCGGGCCTCCTCGTATCCGGGCCTGCCCCGTTCGAGCCACCTTCCGGTCGAATCCACCGGCCACCTCCTCTCTGATCCATGATACGGATCATCCAATCTGGATAGTGGGTCGGCACTATAGTGCGGGCATGTCATCACCACCAGAAGCCGGCCGGACCGGCATCCAGGTCATCCGCCGTGCCGTGCGGATTCTCAACGCGGTCGGTGCCCGCAACGGAGCCATGCGGCTTGCCGAGCTGGACGACGAAGTCCAACTGGCCAAGACCACGACCCATCGCATCGTCAGCGCACTCGCCGAGGAGAGGCTCTTGAGGATCGATCCCGATGGCCGGGTGTGGCTCGGGAGCGCTCTGTGCGCTCTGGCTGGCGCGGCGGCCTCGGGACTGGTCGAGCAGCTGCGGCCCGTGCTCCTGGAACTGCGCCGACAGGTCGACGAGACCGTTGACCTGTCGGTGCTGGAAGGCGACACCGTCCGGTTCGTCGACCAGGTGCAGAGCACCCAGGTCCTGCGGGTGGTATCTGCGGTCGGCGCCGCCTTCCCGCTGCACTGCACCGCCAACGGTAAGGCTTTTCTTGCGGCCCTTCCCCGGGAGGCGGTCGACCGACAGCTCGTTCGGGCGATGGAGCGGTTCACCCCCGCCACGATCACGTCCCCGCCCGACCTGCTCGAGGAGTTGGCGGGCATCCGCACAACAGGCGTTGCATTCGATCGCGAAGAGCACACTCTCGGCATCGCCGCGGTCGGCGCCGTCGTGACGCGCGACGGCGCCCCGGTCGCCGCCATCTCCATACCGGTTCCCGCCGAGCGTTTCGCCGCACGCGAGGATCAACTCGTGCGCCATCTGCGGGCAGCGTGTGAGGCTGCCTCCACGTGAGGGCCGCGGCGGTGGCCGGTGTTCGGTCTGAGCGCGACCAGTGCGCTGCCCAGACCTGCGGTGCAGTGACGGTTCTCGCCGCGCACCTCCGGGCCGGTGGGGGCGCACCGCAACTGAACCCAGTCCTCGAACGCGTCCGGGTGGCCCGGCGAGGTGAGGGGTGCCCTCGCACCCGGCCCGGCCACGTCAGCGCGGGCAAGGCGTACTGGTCCCGCAGCCACCTGCGCAGACGCACACCATCGCCGAACCGAAGGACCAGAGGGCCAACCGCCGACGCCGGGGCATCAGGGGCGGTCGGCCCGTAGGGTTCGACAAGGAGTTGTACAAGCGCCGCAACGAGGTCGAGCGGACGATCAACCGGCTGAACCCTTCCGTGCCGAGGCCAACCGCTACGACAAACGCACCTGCGTCTTCCATGGCGCCGTCACCCTCGCAGCCATCCGTCTCTGGCTCCGCCGGACAGGCCTTGAAGGCACGCCGAGTTGAAGCGCTCGTCACCTGACCCTGGGCAACATGATCTTCGAAGAACCGCACGTACTGTTGGTGTAGCAAACGTTCAACTCGAAGTAGGTGCCGCTGACCCCGTTCCAGTGCCCGTGCCCGCGCCAGGAGACTGTCCGGTCGCGCGGGTTGAACCTCAAGAACTGAGGGAGAGGGGGGCCGTCGGGCGACACCCCATCATGTGCTGCCCTCAAGCTGTCGTAAAGCGGTGCGTAGGTCCACTGCCTGACCGATCCGCACCCGTCGGGGGTGAGCACCTTGGAGCCGTCCTTGCTGCACCACTGGATACCGTAGTCGCCGGCAACGCGAACGTCCTCGTCGACGTCGCCCTGCGCGCTTTCCGCGTAGAGTGCCGCAGTCACCTTGGCGGACTTGCCGGGCGGGATGCTGACCGGCTGCGAGGGCAGCGTGTAGGTGCGGCTGTCGGTGGTGGTGGTGGAATTCGTGTTTTTGGACATCCATTCCTGTGTGCTCTCGAACGAGATCGTGCCCGAGACCTGCGCCTTGAACGGCCAACTGATTCCCGCAGAGATCGAGGCGGAAGTGCCCTCCTTGAGGCTCCACGCGAAACCGTCCTCGTGGGAGACCGTGACGGCATCCGCGTGCGTCGTCGAATAGGACTGTGTCAGGAACGTCTGGGGGGATGACGTGTTGTTCGAAAGCACGCTGGTCTGGGCGAAGATCGGTGAGTGAAGCGGATTGTGTACGATGTTGCTGGTGGTGTACTTGGCTGACTTCACGACCAGTTGGGACGTGTCCTCGTCGAAGACCTTCATCGACTGGAACCGCGGGAGCGGGTGGTAGGCGGGGAAATTGTCGCTGACCAGCCTTTCCCAGTCGAGGACCTGCGGAACGTTGCTCGTGGCAGACGCGGTGCTCTGCGAGGAGACCACCAGGGAAAGCGAGAGAGCCCCGGTGGCCAGGCAGATCAGTCTGCCCCTTCTGCTTGTTCGCGACATGGGGAGAACCTCATTCCTTCGGAGGCGGACGGGCGGGTTCCCAGCCGCCGTCGGTGAGTGGGATTCTTCTCCGCGTCGAACGGTCCGGCAGCGTGAGAACTACGTAAGTGCTACGTAGGCTCCGGGGCTGGCCGGAAATCCGAGCGGGCGAGTCGAGGCGTGACGATGTCCCGGGTGCGGATGGCCTCAATGGCGGGCACGGCCGGTTCTGGCAGGCCTGGTTCCAGCGGCGCGCGGCGGCTCGGTCTGGATGGTCCGCTCTGGGATCGCTCGCTGCCGCTTCCGCTGTCGTCGGCCGCAAGTCCGGCAGGGCGACCCGGGTGCGCCCTGGTCGCCATTGATCGCCGTGGGAGAGGACGCTGGTGATCTCGAACGGCGACTTCCTGGGAACGCGTTGCGGCGCCCTCCAGCACGGCCGCAGTGCCGGCGCGACTCCAGCTCCAGGTGCTCGTCGCGGCGGCCTGGAGGGTGGCCGCGGCGGGCAGCCGGGCTTACCGCCGAAGCCTTCCTGGCCGCCGCCGGTTCGGTGAAGAGAATGAACAGGAGTTGGCCGTTGCGGGCAGCGGTGGCACGGGCTGATCGGCGATCGTCGGCACGCCCACAGCCCCTCGGAGGCCAGCTTCACCGGAGCGCCCAGGGCCTGGGGCGAACGTGTCTGCCGCCGCGCATTCCGTCCAGGGACCGGGCGGGCGCCGATGGAGCGGCGGCTGGCCCGCTCGCCGTTCCCTCAGCCGAGCGCCAGCTCAGCCTTTGGAGTGTGGTCGCCAGAACTCCGCCGCCGTCGTGCGGAACCCGATGACCAGCAGCACCCGCAGAGCAAGGCGACGCCCCGCGCCTTGCCTGCCATCGCTGACATCGCCGAGCCACTGGAGCAACGCGACCGTGCCGACGCCGACGGGCTGCGACTCCACCCCCCCGGTACAGGCGCGACAGACCGGCGCTTCGACGAAGCTCTGCCGGTCGGAGCGACGTGCGAGGTCACCCACCCACGGCAGCTTCCGCCCGTCCAGGCCGGTACGCGAACTCCGCATGATCTCAACGGACAGGTCTCCCCATCATCCGTGGAGAGTTCTCCCGTTCACACATCCTGGTCAGAGCTGACCGAGCAGGTCCATGGCGATGACAAGCGTCGAGTTGGCGGGAATCGTTGCGTAGGAGGCGTCCTTGAAAGCCAACTCCGGGGGGATGACGAGGATGATTCTGCTCCCCACCTTCTTTCCCCTGAGGCCCTCGGCGAACCCCGGAATGGTGCGCCCGACTGCGAGTGCCTGAAGGTTGCCGCGGCCGTAGAAGTCGCTGATCTGCTTACCGCTCTTCCAGACCAGGGTCTTATACGCGACGATGGCGATACCGGCCTTCCTCAGCCCCTCACCGCGGCCTTCGATCACGTAACGGGAGACCAGTTTTCGCGGGGCGCTACCCTTGGGCACCGAGATGTGGGGAGCATGGCCATCCATGTTGGTACTCACGGTTGGAATTCCGTTCGCGGCACTGACGATGCTTCCGCTGGGGGCCGTCAGAGGTGTCACGGTGTTCATGATATCGATCACCACCATCATGACGGTTCCGTCCGGAATCATGGCCGGAGGCCCGCCAGGACCGAAGGCGAGCCGGGAGGGGGCGATGATCTCGACCCGGCTTCCCGCGCGTTTTCCGAGGAGGGCTTTCTGCCATGCCGGAGGAGCCTCTTCGGATCCGACCTGGAAGGAGACGGGGCTGTCCGTGTCATAACTGTTGTCCATCGAGCCCGTAGCGCCCCACGCCTGCTGAAGGTACTGCACCCTGACGAAATCCCCGTTCGTCACCTCACGTCCGTGGCCCTGTGACAGAGTCTTCACCGACATCTTCGTGGGGGCGGGGGAATCCACCTTGCCGAACACTGGCTTCTGTGAAAATCCCTGTCCCTGGATCAGCGGCGGCATCGCTGTTCCCTCGGCTGCTGGGCGCCCGCTGCAGGAAGCGGTGGAGGCACACAGGACCGACACGACGGCAAGCGTCAGGCGAAGTGAACGCATCATGATCTCCTCAACCCCTCGGGGTTCCCGAACCAGTTGCCTCGTTGGTCGTCATCCAGCGGATGTGCTGCACGGCCAGGTACGGCAGCCTCATGTTCGCGGGCGCTCGAAACAACCGGACAATCACCTACAGCGCTACGGAGACGGTGTTCTACGTAGTGCGAAGAGGCCACTACGTACTCGATCCGTACCTGCGCCGCCACGCTATGCTCGGCGCCACCCGCAGGCGGAGACGCGGTCAAGTGCCCAGAGAGCGCGCCTGCCCTGGTCCACTGCCCGAAGCCTGCTGCCGTGGATTTCTTCGGGCCTTGCTATGGGGAGGACCCTGACGGATGTCGAACGACCTCACCAGTTTCGTCGGCCGAAGACACGAGATCGTCAAAGTGCGTCGACTGGTCCTGGCATCGCGCCTGCTGACGCTTACCGGACCCGGAGGGGTGGGCAAGACACGTCTCGCCCTGCGCGTGGCGGAGTCCGTGGGGCGGTCCTTGCGGGACGGCATTCGGTTCGTCGAACTGGCGGAGGTGCGCGACGCCTCCCTGGTCGCGCACACCATCGGGACGGAACTCGGCCTTCATGACCGGTCTCCGCAGGCCACGATGGACACGATCACGAAGCACCTGGCAGAACGCGAGATGCTGATCATCCTGGACAACTGCGAGCATCTGGCCAAGGATTGCGCACTGTTCGCGGCTGCCCTCCTCCGGGCATGTCCCAGGGTCCGGATCCTCGCCACCAGCCGACAACCGCTCCATGTCTACGGCGAAACGACCTTCCAGGTTCCTCCGTTGACGGTCCCCTCAGTCGGCCTCCGCCCCCACACCGCTGGCACGCTCGTGCAGTACGAATCGATCCGTCTGTTCGTGGACCGTGCCAGGGCAGTACTTCCTGACTTCACGCTGGGCGACCAGGAGGCGCCCGCAATGGCCCGGATATGCCGCCGTCTCGACGGCGTCCCGCTGGCGATCGAGCTTGCTGCGGTGTGTCTGCGCTCCCTTTCTCTGAGCCAGATCGAGGAACGTTTGTCCGCCCGTTTCAGCCTCCCGGCGGCCGCCCCCAGAGGGGCCCCTGCGCGGCAGAGAACGTTGCGCGCGCTCATCGACTGGAGCTACGACCTCTGCTCCGAGACCGAGAAGCAGGTCTGGGCCTGCGCATCCGTCTTCTACGGCAGCCTCACACTGGCCGCCGTGGAACACGTCGGCAGCACAGCCGGGGTCCCGCGCGAGGACATCCCGGACATCGTCCGTTCGCTGGTGGAGAAGTCCGTCCTGCTCAGGGAAGAGCACGACGGTGTCGTCTTCTTCCGGATGCTGGAGACGATCCGGGAGTACGGATATGAGCAACTGGTGATGACAGGTGCCGACGTCCTGGTGCGGCGCAGTCACCGGGACTGGTATGCGGGACTTGTCGACCGGTTCGCCGAGCAATGGATCGGACCCGACCAGGAAAGGTGGATCACAGAGCTGCGGCGGGAACACGGCAACCTGCGCGCAGCCCTCGATTTCTGCCTGAGCCAACCCGGTGAGGCCGCTGTCGCGCTGCGAATGACCACCAGGATTGACGACTACTGGGGCATCCGCGGTATCCACTCGGAGGCCCGCCACTGGCTCGAGCTGGCATTGAGCGCATCCGGCGAACCCACTTGTGAACGCGCCTCGGCCCTGCGCCTGAGCGCGTTGATCGCGCTGTTGCAGGGAGACCTGGCCGCGTGCCACACCCTGCTGGCCGAGTCGACCGATCTCGTCGAACTGCAGCAATTCACGACGGAAGGCGCCTACCTGCTGCTCGTCCGCGGACTGGTGGCGCTGATCGCGGGTGACTTCGCCGGTGCGGCCGACCACTTGAGCGACGCGAGAGCCAGAACCCGGTCCCAAGGCGATGCCCGTGGAGAACTGTTCGCCCTTTCCATGCACGGCCTCGCCGTGGCAGCCGGCGGTCATTCCTCACAAGGACGAGATCTCCTCGACGAATGCCTTGGGCTTGCCTCACAGCACGGCGATCAGCACTGGCGCTCCTGGGCACTGTCCTGCGTGTCCCTGATCGAGGTGCGGCGTGATCCGAAGGCCGCGGAGGCCGCCGGCAGGGAGGCCTTGCGCATACAGCGCACTCTGGGCACCAGGTTCTGGACCGCCTTCGTCATCGAAGTTCTCGCCTGGGCAAGCGAGCAGCGGGGACGCAACTCCCGAGCAGCCGCACTGTTTGGTGCCGCAGCCGTTGTGTGGGAGGAGGTAGGTGCTTCACCGGACTTCTACCCGCCCATAGGCGCCGCGCACCGTCGGCACGCAGCCTCGGCACGCTCCGCTCTGGGAGAGGACGGCTACCTGACAGCTTTTCGGCGCGGACGCCGACTACACCTTCACGACGCCATCGACTTCGCTGTGGGGACGGAAAGGCTGCGATCCCGACCGGCACGTCCCGAACATGAGGCAGCCCTCGCGTTGACCGCACGGGAACGACAGGTCGCCGAACTGATCGCCGACGGACTGACCAACCGGGCCATCGCGTCGAGGCTTCTCATCGCCACGCGCACGGCCGAGACCCACGTCGACCACATCCTCACCAAGCTCCAGTTCACCTCCAGGTCTCAGATAGCGTCCTGGTTCACCGCTCAGCAGTCGCTGCGGTCTCCGGTCCCCAATGCCTGCGCGGATGACCGTGACGAGCCGGTGTGAGGGACGACAACGAGAAGGGTCGTCCTTCCGGGAGTCGTTTCCGCTCTCGGCTGGTGGGAGACGGTTCTGCACATCCCCGTGCTGCGCCGGAGAGCAAGAGTTCTGTCGGTCTTGGCCCAGTCGCTCGCTGGACTCGATGCCTTTGCGCGGACTTCTTCGTCTGCTCGCCCTACAAGTTCCTCGGCGCGGCCGCCGTGGACTTCCTCGCCGGCATGGACCCGCGGGCCACCGGCACCCGGCGCGAGCGGCTGCTCGCCTCCTTCGCCTCGCTCGAGCACCACGAGGACGCGTTGCGCCGCCGCATCGAGGAGGGCCTGGCCGCGCTGCCCGGCATCACCGTGCGCTCCCGCGCGGCCCGGCGCACCCCCACCCTGCTGCTGACCTTCGAGGGCCGGGACGCCACCGACGCCTACCGGCACCTCGCCGGACGCGAGGTGGCCGCGCCCGCCGGCTCCTTCTACGCCCTGGAGGCCTCCCGTCACCTCGGCCTCGGCGACACCGGCGGGCTGCGCGTGGGACTCGCCCCGTACAACGACGAACAGGACGTCGACCGTCTCCTGGAGGGGCTGGCGGACTTCCCGCTCACGGCGCCCTGAGCCGTACCGGCCGGATCAGGGCTTGCGGGCCACGCCGCCGTGGATGTCCGTGGGCTCGGGTGCGGTCCCCGGCCCGGGACGCCACAACGGGCAGGAGACGAGGCCGGGTTCGAGCAGTTCCAGACCCTCGTAGTAGGCGGCGAGCTGCTCCGGGCTGCGCAGCACGTAGGGCACGGCTCCGGTGTCGTCGTAGCCCTGCTGGGCCTCCTTGAGCGCCTGGTCGGTGTCGGTGCTGTCGTAGTGCACGAAGCAGCTGCCGGAGGGCAGGGCCGCCTGGAGGCGGCGGACGATCGACTTCGCCTCCTCGTAGTCCTGGATGTGGCCGAGGATGCCCATGAGCATCAGCGCCAGCGGCTGCCCGAAGTCAAGTACCTTGCCCGCCCGTTCGAGGATCCTCTCGGGTTCGTGCAGGTCCGCGTCGATGTACTCGGTGACGCCCTCGGGCGTGCTGGTGAGCAGGGCCTGCGCGTGACGCAGCACCAGCGGGTCGTTGTCGACGTAGACGACGCGCGCCCCGGGGGCGATGCGCTGGGCCACTTGATGGGTGTTGTCGTACGTCGGCAGTCCGGTGCCGATGTCGAGGAACTGGCGGATGCCGAGGTCGCCGGCCACGAACGTCACCGCGCGGATCAGGTACTGCCGGGAGGCGCGGGCCATCGTCTCGATGGTGGGCGCGTGTTCCCGGTAGGCGTCGCCCGCGATCCGGTCGACCTCGTAGTTGTCCTTGCCGCCCATCCAGTAGTTCCAGATGCGTGCCGAGTGCGGCACCGTGGTGTCGATCTTCGACAGTGCGTCCTGGTCGGGAGTGGGCCGGCCTTCGGTCATGGGGGGTCTCCTGCCGTGCGTCACGCGGTGTGTGTCCAACGTAGCGCCAACGCCCTTGCCCGCGGCGCGAGTTCGCGGATCGATGCGGCTCAGTCGACCAGGAAGTCGGCGAGGCCGGCCTTCGCGCCCTCCAGGAAGGTGACCATCTCCTCGCGGGTGTAGACCAGGGCGGGTCCTTCGGGGTCCGTGGACTGGCGGAAGGCGACCCGTCCGTCGGGCAGCCGCTTGGCCTCCACGCAGGAGCCGCCGTTGGTGCCGCTCCATGGCTTGTGCCAGCCCTCGGCGCCCAGTTCGCCGGCCGGCATGCCGCTGCGGACGAGGCCCGTGGATTCCGCGCGTTCGGCGCGTTCCGTGGATCCGGTGAATTCCGACATGATCACAACTCCTTACGCAGCTCGCCCAGGATCTCCCTGGTCCGTGCGACCGGCTCCGCCTGAACGGACATCCGGTCCAGTACTTCGAGGTAGGCGACGACGTCCTCCGGACGGTCGTAGTAGACCGAGCCCGCCAGGTTCTCGGTGTAGACGATGTCGGGCAGCTCGGAGAATCCGAAGCGGAAGTGGTGGAAGGGGCCGTAGGCGCCCGGGTGGGCCCCCACGGAGAAGCGCATGACCTGGATGCGGACCTTCGGCATCGAGCAGACCTCGGCCAGCCGGTCGATCTGCGCCCGCATCACCCCGGCCCCGCCGACGGGACGGCGCAGCACCGTCTCGTCCACGATGGCCCACACCGCCGGCGCGTCCGGCTTGGCCAGCAGGTCCTGGCGCCTGAGGCGCAGGTCCACGCGGCGGGCGATCTCCTCCTCCGACTCGTTGGGGAAGCCGACGCGCATCAGCGCGGTGGCGTAGTCGTACGTCTGCAACAGGCCCGGTACGTAGTGCGGTTCGTACAGGCGGATGACACTGGCCTCGCTCTCCAGGCTGACGTAGGCACGGAACCACTCGGGCAGCACATCGCGGAACTTGTACCACCAGCCGGGCCGGTTGGCCTCCCGTGCCAGGGCGAGGAAGTCGTCGATCTCCGCCGCCGCGACGCCGTAGGCGCGCAGCAGCTCCCTGACGTACGGGATGCGCAGGCCGACCTCGGCCTTCTCGATGCGGCGGACCGTCAGCGGCGTGACCTCGATGGCCCGTGCCGCCTCCTCGAAGGACACGCCGGCCTGCTCCCGCAGTTGTCGCAGGCGCTTGCCGAGGACCATCCGCAGGACGGTGGGCGCGCTGCCGCCGGAGCGGTTCTCCCTCACGTCCTACCTCCCGGGGCGGGCCGTCACAGCGTGCAGTGTGCCACGCTGTCGCGGGACAAGGACAGGGTGATGCGGGGCGTTCTGAAATTATCAGAACGCAGGTTGCGAGCCGAGTGTGTCCGACATCATAGTGATCCGAGGAGCTGCCGCCGGGTCCGCCCCGCAGGGGCCAACTGCACGCGGCAGAACCGGAACTGACGTTCCGTCAGGTGTGGCCCGCGCCGCCGGCCGCACACCACCGCGAGGCGAGACCTGGATGGCCACCGTGACCGACGGACAGTCGAGAAGTCCGGACAGCGTGCGGGAGTTCACGCTCGGG
>NZ_BMVJ01000004.1:161237-162833 GCF_014650655.1 Streptomyces anandii JCM 4720 | reverse complement strand
GCCGCGCCGGGCGACGGCGGGGCCCGGCCGGGCGAGCACGCCGACGACCAACCGCTCAGCCTGCGCTGCTCCGTGCCCGCCGAGGTGTCGCGGGCCTCGGCGGTGCGGCGCCTGGTGGCCGAACACCTCGCGGGGCTGCGGCTCGCGGCCGGGCAGCGGGAGGACGCGGTGCTCGCGACGGACGAGTTGTTCGCCAACGCGGTCAGACACGCGAGCACCGGCTCCCACGACACGGTCACCGTCACCCTCGAGTGGAGCGCGGGCACGCTGCGGGTGACGGTCGCCGATCCCTCACCAGCGCGTCCGCGCCCGGGGGTGGCGGATCCGCTCGCCGAGTCGGGGCGCGGGCTGGCCATCGTGGCCGCCCTCGCCGACGACTGGGGCATGGCCCCGCCCCGGCCCGGCGCGGCGGGCAAGAGCGTGTGGTTCACGTTACGACGACGGGGCGGCACGGCGACATGAGGCACCACCCGACCCCACCCACCGGCGTCCCCTCCGGCTCGGACCCCCTCGGCGCCCGGCCCTTCGAACCCACTCAGGGCGGCCGTTCGCCTGGCCCCGAGGACCAAGGCGGCCGTTCGTCCGGCCCCGAGCACCAAGGCGGCCGCGTATCGGGCTCCGAGGACCAGGGCACCCGGGCATCCGGCTGCGAGTTCCTCGGCGGCCCCCCACCGGGCGAGCGGGCACGACGGCGAACCGGCCCGGCAGGGGAGGTGGCGGGCTCCGCCGCCCCTGACCTTCGCGATGCTCCGGGCGCCCGGGAGACCGGTGCCCGGCGGGAGAAGCGGGACGCTGATCAGCCCGCGTCCGCGACGGCGGGCGGGGCCCGTGAGCGTACCGGCCGGGCGGCGGGCGCCGTATCGACGCAACCGGCGGTCGCGTCGCCGCACGCTCCGGCCGCGTGCGAGTCGCCGTCCGCCGGTGCGCCGGCAGCCGGAGCCGCGGTGCGACCCACGTCCGGGTCGACGGCGCAGGCTTCGGTCACCCCGGGGACCGCTTCCCGGCCAACGCGTGGTTCAGCAGCCGCGCCTCCGGGGCCCTGCGCGTCCGGCGCCCCGGGCGCCTGCGGTGCCGGGGACGTCCGGGCGGACACCGCGCCGGTGCTCATGTCCCCGTCCCCGGCTCCGCCCGCCTTGGCGTCCGCCATCGCGGAGGAGCTCGTGCGGCGGGCGGAGGAGGATCGGGCGGTGACGCGGGTGGCGGGGATGGCTCCCACGGCGGTGCGGCGGCGGAGGGTGGGGGAGTGCCACCGGGACAACGCCGAGGCGCTCGCCGCGATCGTGCGGCGGCACGGGTGGCCGTCCGCCGACGTCGTGGGCACCGCCGCCTCCACGGCCGCCCTCATGATCCTGCTGCACGCGCCCGACCTGGACTTCCGCCTGCGCTGCCGGGACCTCATAGCGCGGGCCGCGGCGGACGGCCGCTGTCCCGCCGTGCACCTCGCCTACATCGCCGACCACTGCGCGGTGGACCTGGGCGAGCCGCAGTTCTACGGGACGCGGATCGACCCCGCCACGCTGCGCCCGTACCCGGTGCGCCGTCCGCAGACCCTCGACGAGCGCCGCCGGGACGTCGGCCTCGGCACGCTCGAGGAGC
>NZ_BMVJ01000004.1:160546-161213 GCF_014650655.1 Streptomyces anandii JCM 4720 | reverse complement strand
AGATGAGGGCACTGCGGCTGTCCGGCTGACCCGTCCGCCCGCCGGGTTTCGCGGGCCGTCGCGGAGGTACTCGCGCGTCGCCGGGCAGGCGAGACGAGGCGAAGGGAGCAGGCCGTGACCGAACACCGTCGCGAGGCTCCCGGCGAGAACGGCGCGCCCGTTCCCCGGGACATGCCGGACCAGCAGGTGCAGGAGGGCGAGGACCCCTGGGACGCCGCCCCCGTGCGGCGCGGGAAGCGGCGCGAGGCGGACGCGGAGGCGCCCACTCCGGACGTCCCCGACTCGGACGAGGCGGGCACCGGTCCCAAGGGCGCCGCCCGCCCCGCCACCGTCCACCCCGAGCACCCGGCCCCCGACGAACCCCCCGGCTGAGCCGGGCCGGGCGCGGCCCGGAGCTCACCCGACCTTGCGGCCGCGCATCGGCTCCGTGTCCGCGCCCTCGCCGTGCTGAAGGCCCTCGAGGAACTCCTGGACGACCTCCGTGGCCGTCCGCTCCGGGCGCCAGCCCAGCTCGGTGTGGGCGCGGGTGCAGTCCATCAGCGGCAGCCGCAGCACCGCGTCGAACAGATGCGGCGAGGCCGGCAGCAGGTGCAGCCCCCACGCGGCGGCGATCGCGGACCGCGCCGCGCCCCGGGGCAGCCGTACGGTACGGGCGCCCAGCATCTCG
>NZ_BMVJ01000004.1:140653-160517 GCF_014650655.1 Streptomyces anandii JCM 4720 | reverse complement strand
CCGAGCACCCGCGCGTCGAGCGGCGGATCGGCGGCCAGGTTGAAGGCGCCCCGCACCTCGTGCCGCAGCGCCAGCCGGTAGGCCCGCGCGCCGTCGTCGGTGTGCAGCGCCTGCACCCGCAGCCCCGGGATGTCCGGCAGGAACGGCAGCAGCTCGGGCCGGGCCAGCGGCCCCGGCAGGAAGCGCCCGCCGAAGATGCGCCGCTGCTCGCTCGCCGACTCCCGCTTGAAGAGGAACGCGGGACGCATCCGCACCACCCTGATGTCCGGGTGGTCCCGCTCGAAGGTGTCCAGGGCCCGTTCGAGGTACGCCTTCTCCCGGGTGTACGCGGCGTCGGGCCAGCCGTGCGTCGGCCACGACTCGTCCACGGCGTGGTCCTTCGGCCCCGGCGAGTACGCCCCGACCGACGAGGCGTGCACCAGCACCGGCACCCGGGCGGCGGCCACCGCGTCGAACACCCGCATGCTGCCGAGCACGTTGGTGCGCCAGGTCGTCGCCGGATCGTGCGTCGGCTGGAACGCCCAGGCCAGATGGATCACGGCGTCGGCGCCCTCGAACTCCGCGGCCAGACCGGCCTGCTCGGAGGACACGTCCACCGCCGACCACTCCGTCTTCGGCGGCGACCAGCCCGGTTTCCGGCGGGCCAGACCCCGTACCGAGGCGATGTCCGGATCCTCGGAGAGAACGCGGACGACACTCGTGCCGACATTGCCGGTGGCACCCGTGACGACGACCCTGCTGCCCGACGCACTGCTCACCTTCGGCTCCTCTCGCGGCGCTGACCGTGCGGCGCCCCGAGTACCCGCCCCCGCCCGCCTCAACGCGGCCACCGCGCACGGACGCCGGCACCCTCCCCGCCTCCGCATGACCCGTCAGGTAATCGACCCCGCGCGCCCCGCCCGGAACCATGAAAGGCGTCCGCACGAAACCGTCCGTACGACTCAGCACGAGCCCGTACGAACCCGGCCCCGGGAGGCCTCCATGCCGTACTTCACCAGCCCCGCCGACGGCACGCGACTGCACTACGTCGACTACGGGCCGGCCGAAGGCCCCGTGGCGGTCTTCGTGAACAGCGCCTACCTCGGCACGGAGATGTGGGAGTTCCAGATGCCGGCGCTGGCGGAGGAGGGGTACCGCTGCGTCGCCATGGACCGGAGGGGCCACGGGCGCTCCGAGGACGTCTGGGGCGGCTACGACCTCGACACGCTCGCCGACGACCTGCACGGGCTGCTCGACCACCTCGACCTGCGCGCGGTGACCATGATCGGCCACTCCATGGGCAGCGTGGAGATCACTCGCTGCCTGACCCGGCACGGCTCGGGCAGGGTGGCCAGGGCCGCCTTCGTCGCCGGCATCGCCCCCGGCGTGGTGCGCACGCCCGCCAACCCCGACGGCGCCGACCCGGCCGCCGTGCTGGCCGCCAACGAGGTCTCGCGGCGCGACCGGGCGGCGTTCTTCGCCTCCTCCGCGGACGCCTTCTTCGCGCTCGACCGGCCCGGCAACGAGGTGTCGCCGGAGTACGTCCGGTACGTCCTGGAGTGCTGCCTGACCGCCACGGCCCGCGCGACCGCCGCCGTCCAGGCCCTGGTCGCCGAGGTGGACGTGGCCGCGGAGCTGCCCAAGCTGGAGCTTCCGGTGCTCGTCGTGCACGGCACCCACGACACCTCGGCCGCCCTGGAGACGACCGGCCGCCGCGCCGCGGGCCTCCTGCCGGACGCCACGCTCAAGATCTACGAGGACGCCGGCCACGGGCTCTACGTCACGCACGCCGACCGGCTGGTCGCCGACCTGCGCGCGTTCATGACCACCACGGACTGAGCCCGCTCGGCGCCGTGCCCGGAGCGCGCCGGCGTGCCTCCCCGCCGGCGCGCTCCGCGACCCACGTCGGGTCCGCGACCCCGGCGGCTCCGCTACCGCCCGGCGAAGGCGTCCACGCCGGTGAGCTCGGCCGAGAGGGTCCACAGGCGGGCCGCCTGCTCCGGATCGGTGGCCCAGGACCGGACCCCGCTGCGATCGCCGTTCGCCTCCGACGCCGGCTCGGCGATGTCGCAGTCCTCCAGGTAGACGCCGCCCATGCCGTCCAGTTGCGGGGAGGTCGCCGCCCAGACCTGGGTGGCGGCGCCCTGCTGGGGGCTCTTGAAGCCCTCCGGGTTCAGTACGTTGCCCTGCTCGTCGATCCAGCCGCGCTCGACCATCTCCTCCTTGGGCAGGTGCCGCTGGAGCGGGGTGATGATGCCGCCGGGGTGGAGTGCGAAGGCGCGGACGCCGCGGTCGCGGGCGAGCCGGTCGAGGTGGACGGCGAAGAGGACGTTGGCCGTTTTGGCCTGGCCGTAGGCCTCCCACTTGTCGTAGCCCCGCCGCCAGTGGAGATCGTCCCAGCGGATGCCGGAGAAGTGGTGGCCGCGGGAGGAGACGGAGACCACGCGGGCACCGCCCGGCTCGATCGCCGGCCACAGGCGGTTGACCAGGGCGAAGTGACCGAGGTGGTTCGTCGCGAACTGGGCCTCCCAGCCGGGGCCCACCCGCGTCTCGGGGCAGGCCATGATCCCGGCGCTGCCGATGAAGAGGTCGATGGTGCGGCCGGAGGCGAGGAAGCGCTCGGCGAAGGCGCGCACGCTCTCCAGGTCGCCGAGGTCGAGCGTGTCCACCTCGGCGCGTTCGACGCCGGCCAGCGCCTCCCGCGCGGCGCCGGGCCGCCGGGCGGGGACGACCACCTGGGCGCCCGCCCGGGACAGGGCCCGCGTGGTCTCCAGGCCGAGGCCGGAGTAGCCGCCCGTGACGAGCGCGAGCCTTCCGGTCAGGTCGATGCCCTCCAGTACGTCGTCGGCGGTGCTCGTCGCGCCGAAACCAGAACCGATCTTGTGCTGTGGCGTATTGCTCATGTCCGGAACGCTAGGAATTGAAGTGCGCTCGAAGTCAAGCGCGGCCCGGCGGACGGCGGGGGGTCCCGCCCGGACGGCGGGGGTGCGGACATGAGGAAGCCCCGGCCGCGACGGGGGAATCACGGCCGGGGCGGCTCGGGGCGTGGGCAGGCATGGCGGTCGCCTCTCGGCGAAAGGCTCCACAGGGCTTCAGCCGAACGATCTTCCCTGTGGGCGATAGGTGAGGCCCGGGGACACTGTCCCATCCGCACCCACGGTCGGTTCAACGGAGAACCATCACCCGGTGTTCCGGGGTGCGTCCGCATTTGCGGTGATCTGCGTCACTCCGTACGCCCGCCCGGCTTCCGCACGGCTCCGGGCACGACCTCCGCCCACACGTTCTCCGCCTGGAGCAGCAGCGAACCCAGGACCGCCGTCCGGGTGGCCTCCCGGCCCGCGTGCTCGCGCAGCGCCTCCTGCACATGTCCGTGCAGTTCCTCCATGGCGGCCCTGGCCGCACCGTCCGGGGGCCGGGCGGCCCCGCCGTGCAGGAGCCGGTCGGCCTCCGTGCGGCAGCGGTCGGCGATCAGGCCGAGGAGACGGGCGTACGTCCGCAGGGCCGCCGTGTCGGGCGGCGCGGGCGCCCGGTCGTCGTCGGTGGCCACCGCGAGCGTGCGGGTGAGGGACCTGATGTTCCCGGTGACGCGGCCCCAGCGCTCGTCCTCCTCGTCGGGCGGCACCGGGCCCGGGACCCGGCGCAGCCTGCGCAGCACCCCGTTCGTCAGCCGCAGGCTCTCCCGGCTCCACCCCCGCGCCGCGTGCAGGGTCACGAGCCGCCGCTCCAGCCGGTCCGAGCCGCGCGACCAGCCGGCCGCCGCCCCCGCGTCCCAGTCCTCGCGGTTCAGGTCGGCCGCGATCCCGTGCAGCACCTCACCGGCCTCGCGCGCCAGCGCCGCCAGGTTCTCCCGTACGTCGCGCAGATGGATCGGCGGCAGCACCAGCGCGTTGACGGCGACCCCGACGACCGCCCCGAGCGCGGCCTGGCCCAGCCGGTGCCCGACCGCGGCCGCGGAGACGCTGCCGGTGGCGAGGGTGAACACGGCCGTCGTCGCTCCGTAGACGCCCTGGTCGCCGAACCGGGGCCAGTTCGCCAGCAGCATCAGCACGGGCACGCACAGCGCGAGCGAGGCGGTGGTGTCGCCGGTGAGCGCCTGCGCCGCCGAGGCGAAGAGCGTCCCGGCGCAGATCGCGGTGAACTGCTGCACCGACTGCCGCAGCGAGCCGTAGACGGTCGCCTGCACCAGCACCAGCGCCACCCAGGGCGCCATCAGGGCCATCGGGTCGCCGAGCCAGTCCCGCGCCACCAGCCAGGCCAGCAGGGCCGCCCCCGCCGCCTTGAGCGACTGCACGACCGTGTCCCGCTCCCGGCCCGGTCCCCGCCGGGCCGCCCGTGCCGCACGGCACACGGCCCGCGCCTCCCGGCGCACCACCGCGACCGCCCGGGCGGCGGCCCACCGCCCGGGCGCGCGCCTGTCCTCTCCCGAAGCCTCCTCGCAGACTGCCATGCGACCGCGGGTATCCAGAGATCACGGCAGCCCACGCCCCACCTGCCGTGATCCCGGGAACACCCCTTGGGGACCGCCGGCCACGCGTGGCGCCCCCGCACTCACGTCGGCGGGCTCACGCCGGCGCCCTCACGCCAGCGGGCTCTCCCGCAGTGAGGCGAGCAGGTCCGCCGGATCGGCGTAGACCGCCTGGGCGCCGGCGCCCTCCAGGTCGGCGCGCGGGATGCCGCCGCACAGGACGCCCACACAGCGCACCCCGGCCCGGCTGCCGGCCCGCATGTCCCACACGGTGTCGCCCACGAACACCGCGCGCCCGGCCGGCACCCCGGCCAGTTCGAGGGCGTGCTCCACCGGCTCCGGCGCGGGCTTGCCCTCCTCGACGTCGTCGGCGCTCGCGGTGGCGTCGATGGCGTCGTCCGCGTCGATCGCCCGGCGCAGCGCGCCCAGCTCCGCGCCGCTCGCCGAAGTGGCCAGCACCACCCGCCAGCCGTCCTCGTGCAGCCGCCGCAGCAGCCGCCCGGCGTCGTCGAGGGCGGGCAGCCGGTGGAAGTACTGGGCGTACAGCGTGGTGTGGGCGGCGCTCAGGGCGTCGTCCTGGTCCTTGTCGCGGTCCTCGCCGAGCAGATGGGCGACCAGGTCGGTGGAGCCGAGGCCGACGGCCCGGTGGATGGCGTGCATGGGCACCCGGTGACCCGCCTGGCGGAAGGCCTCCCACCAGGTGGTGACGTGGAGGTGGTTGGTGTCGACGAGCGTTCCGTCGACGTCGAACACGGCCGCACGGTCCATCCGGGGGTCCTTTCTCCAGTCCTGCTTGCTGATCCGTTCTCCGGTCTGCGGGTACCACGTCAGCCACCGGCCACGCGGGAGGGCGTACGCCGTTCGCTCGTCCACGCCAGCAGCTCGTCCAGGGACCAGGTGGTCACCACCCGTCCGGGCGGCACCCCGCACTCCTCGGCCCGCGCGCACCCGTGGATCTGCCAGTCCAGCTGGCCCGGCGCGTGGGCGTCGGTGTCGACCGAGAACAGCACGCCCGCCTCGACGGCCCGGCGCAGCAGGCGGCGCGGCGGGTCCAGCCGCTCCGGGCGGCTGTTGATCTCCAGCGCGGTCCCCGTCTCCGCGCACGCCGCGAACACCGCGTCGGCGTCGAACTCCGACTCCGGCCGCCCCCGCCCGGTCACCAGCCGCCCGGTGCAGTGCCCGAGCACGTCGGAGTGCGGATCGCGTACGGCGGCGACCATGCGGCGGGTCATCGAGCGGGCGTCCATGCGCAGCTTGGAGTGCACCGAGACCACCACCACGTCCAGCCGGTCCAGCAGCTCCGGCTCCTGGTCGAGCGAGCCGTCCTCGAGGATGTCGCACTCGATGCCGGTCAGCAGCCGGAAGGGCGCCCATGTCTCGTTCAGCCGGGCCACCACGTCCAGTTGCTCGCGCAGCCGCTCGGGGGAGAGCCCGCGGGCCACCGTCAGCCGCGGCGAGTGGTCCGTGAGCACCGCCCACTCGTGTCCGAGGCGCGCGGCGGTGCGGCCCATCTCCTCGATCGGGCTGCCGCCGTCGGACCAGTCGGAGTGCAGATGGCAGTCCCCGCGCAGCAGCGCCCGCAGCCGCTCGCCGCCCCGGGCGAGCGGGGAGGCCGCCTCGCCCTCAAGCTTCTCCAGGTAGCCGGGCACCTCTCCGGCCAGCGCCTCGCTCACCACCTGCGCGGTCTTCGGGCCGACGCCCTTGAAGGACTGAAGGGTCCCGGCCCCGGCCCGCCGCGCCACCTCCTCGGCGGGCAGCGCCGACAGCACCCCGGCGGCGGTGCGGAAGGCGCGCACGCGGTACGTCGGCGCCTGGGACCGCTCCAGCAGGAACGCGATCCGGTCCAGTGCCTCGACGGGGTCCATGGCCACCTCCACCCCCAGGGTTCCCCGGGAGCGCACCGGCCGCACCGCCGGTTCGCCCGGTGCGCTCCCGGTTTGCCCGGCCCACCCACGGGTACCTGCGGGTTCCGCCAGTAGACGCCCCCGACCGACCGTCCACCGCAGGAGGCATGTCATGTCCGCCCCCACCGCCGGAGCTCCCCGGGTGGCCGTGATCACCGGTGCCGACTCCGGCATCGGCCGCGCCACCGCCGTACGCCTGGCCGAGGCGGGCCTGGACGTCGGCATCACCTGGCACACCGACGAGAAGGGCGCCGAGCGGACCGCCGAGGAGGTCCGCGGCAAGGGCCGCCGGGCCGCCGTGACGCGGATGGATCTCACGCGCCTGCCCGCCGCCGCGGACGCGGTGGAGGAACTGGCCGACGCGCTGGGCGGCCGGATCGACGTGCTGGTCAACAACGCCGGCACGGGTACGTCGACCCCGTTCCTCGACCTGGGGCTGGACGACGTCCGCCGGGTGCTGGACGTGGACCTGGTGGGGCCGTTGCTGTGCGGGCAGAAGGCGGCCCGCAGGATGATCGGGCAGGGCGGCGGCGGCCGGATCGTCAACGTGACCTCCGTGCACGAGCACCAGCCGCGCGTGGGCGCCGCCCCGTACTGCGCGGCCAAGGGAGGACTCGGTCTGCTCACCCAGGTCATGGCCCTGGAGCTGGCCGAGCACGGCATCACCGTCAACGCGGTGGCGCCCGGCGAGATCGCCACCCCCATGACCGGTCAGGAGGACACCGACGTCCGCACCGAGCACCGCCCCGGCGTGCCGCTCGGCCGGCCCGGCGACGCCCGCGAGGTGGCCGCGGTGATCGCCTTCCTGGCGGGCCCCGACGCCTCCTACGTCACCGGGGCGTCCTGGAGCGTGGACGGCGGGATGCTCCGCATGGGTCCGATGGCCGGCTCGCACCTCACCGGTGACGACTGGCGCCGTCCCTGAGCCGGCCGCCGTGCGACTGCGTACCAGCTCCTGCGACCGGCCCGGCTTCACCCGGATCCGCTGCGGCCGCGGCTTCCGCTACGAGGACGCCGACGGGCAGCCGCTCCGGGACCCCGACCATCTCGCCCGCATCCGCGCCCTGACCATTCCGCCCGCCTGGCGCCAGGTGTGGATCTGCCCCTGGCCCAACGGGCATCTGCAGGCCGTCGGCACCGACGACGCCGGACGCCGCCAGTACCTGTACCACGAGGAGTTCCGCGCCCAGCAGGAGCAGGCCAAGCACGAGCACGTGCGCGAGGTGGCCCGCGCCCTGCCCGAACTGCGCGCCCGGGTCGCCTCGGACCTGGCGGGGCGGGGCCTCGGCCGGGACCGGGTCACCGCCTGCGCGGTGCGCCTGCTCGACCTCGGCTTCTTCCGGATCGGCAGCGACCGGCACACCCGGGAGAGCGAGACCTACGGCCTGACCACGATGCTGCGCGAGCACGTCACCTGCGGCCACGGCGAGATCGCGTTCAGCTACCCGGCCAAGGGCGGCACCGAACTCGTACGGGCGCTGGTGGACGAGGAGGCGCACGCGGTGGTCCGCGCCCTGCTGCGGCGCAGGCGCGGCGGGGAACGGCTGCTGGCGTACCGGAACGGCGGGGCCTGGCACGACCTGCACGGCGGTGACCTCAACGAGGCGCTGCGCCGGCTGTCCGGCACGGACATCACCGCCAAGGACTTCCGCACCTGGCACGCCACGGTGCTGGCCGCCGTGGGGGTCTCCGTCCCCACCGAGCAGGCCAGGGCGACGGCCGCGGCCCGGCGCCGGCAGATCGCCCGCACGGTCCGCGAGGTCAGCCACTACCTGGGCAACACGCCCGCCGTGTGCCGCTCCTCCTACATCGACCCGAAGGTCTTCGAGCTGTTCGAGGCGGGGGAGACGATCGCCCCCGTGCTCACCCGGCTGGGCGAGCACGGGGACTTCGGCCGTCCCGCCACGCAGGGGGCCGTGGAGGCGGCCGTGCTGGAGCTGCTGGAGCGGTGACGCTCACGACTGGCCGGTACGGGGCCGCGTTCTACGCTGGAATGCATGACCGAAGCCGCGTGTCCCTACATCTCCCAGCCTCGGATCCTGGTGCTCGCCGTGCAGCCGGGCCCCCCGCCGTTCCGGATCGTGGAGATCGACGGGGAGGTGGTGGGGGAGGCGAAGGGCGTCACGGACGTCCTGCAGGCCGCCTCCCTGTTCGGCATCCGCGTGCACGACCTGGACGACCCGGACGTGGTCCGCTGGGTCGGCGGCGACAAGTTCACCTGGACGCCGCGCTAGCACCGGGCGGTGGGGCGGTACGGCCTCAGCCGACCGTCCACTTCTGGTTCGCGCCGCCCGTGCAGGTCCAGATCTGCAGCCGGGTGGCGTTGGCCGAGTTGTTGCCGGTGACGTCCAGGCACTTGTCCGCCTGCGGATTGACGATGTCGTGCGCGGAGGAGAGGGCCCACTTCTGGTTGGGGCCGCCGGTGCAGTCCCACAGCTGGACGGTGGAGCCGTCCGCGGTGGCGTTGCCCGTGACGTCCAGGCACTTGCCGAGCGCGCGCAGCGTGCCGTCCGAGCCCACGGTCCACTGCTGGGCGGCGGTGCCGTTGCAGTCGTAGAGCTGTACCGGGGTGCCGTTGGCGGGGTTGGCCCCGGCCACGTCCACGCACTTGCCGGCGAGCCCGCGGATCGCGCCGCCGGTGGGGGAGTCGCTCGTGGTCACCGACACCGAGTCGACCACCAGCTGGGCCGGGAAGGCGGTGGAGCCGTCCGGGTCGCCGGGCCAGTAGCCGCCCACGGCCAGGTTGAGGATGAGGAAGAACGGCTTGTTGAACACCCACGTCCTGCCGCCCAGGTCGGCGGGCGTGCGGCGCTCGTAGACGTTGCCGTCCACCGACCAGGTGATCGAGTCGGGCGCCCAGTCCACGGCGAAGGTGTGGAAGGCGTCGGCGAAGACCTGGCCGCCGGGGAGCGTGTAGCCGGCGCCCAGACCGCCCGAACCGGAGTAGCCGGGGCCGTGGATGGTGCCGTGCACCGTCGAGGGCTCGAAGCCGACGTTCTCCATCACGTCGATCTCACCGGAGTTCGGCCAGCCGACCTGCCCGATGTCGTCGCCGAGCATCCAGAAGGCGGGCCACATGCCCTGCCCGCGCGGGATCTTCATCCGGGCCTCGACGTGCCCGTACTGCGCGGCGAACTTCCCCGAGGTGTTCAGCCGGGCCGAGGTGTACTGGCAAGTGCCGTACCAGCACTGGTAGTTGGCGGGGTTCTCGCGACGGGCGGTGATGACCAGGTGGCCCTGGCCGTCGAGGGCGGCGTTGCGGTTGCCCGCCGTGTAGTACTGCCGCTCGTGGTTGTTGACGTTGTCGCCGGTCTCCGTCTGCCACTTGGCGGGGTCGACGGCCGCGCCCGCGGGCCCGTCGAAGGTGTCGGAGAAAGCCGGGACCGCGGCCACCGCCGGGGCTGCGGAGACTTCGGCCCGGGCGGAACCGGCCGGGCCCAGGGCGGCCGATCCGACGAGCGCGGCGGACAGCGCGGCGAACAGACATCTGCGGAGCAGGCGTGGAGAGGCCACGTCTCTCCCTTCCGTACGGCAACCCGGAAAAGGGCATGCCGGCCTGTGGGGGGTGGATGCGTCGCCTCTTGATTCAAGTGGTGAACTAAGTGACCGTCAATGCCTTGGTCCGGACCAGTTCCCGACGCTCACTCACGGCGGCGGCGCGCGTGCACGGCCCGGCTCATCCGCCGTCCCAGCAGCAGGTAACCCACCAGCGCGCCAACGGTGTTGAGAATGACGTCGTCGATGTCGAAGGCGCGCCCGGTGATCAGCGCGCCCTGGGCGAACTCCACCAGCAGCATCACGACCGCGGTCAGCAGCAGCACCTTCCACAGTCCGCGCGCCCGGGGCGCCAGCACCGGCACCAGCACCCCGAACGGCACCCCGAGCAGCAGGTTGCCGCCGATCTGCCTGGCCGCGTCGCGCAGTCCGGGCTCCGAGAGGTAGAGGCGCAGGGAACGGCCGGGGTGCAGATTGGTGTGGGCGATGGCCGCGGAGGCGGGGGAGGGCTCCAGCGTCAGCCGGGCCAGCACGACGGCGAACGCCACCATGAAGACGAAGGCGCACAGCATCGCCAGCAGCCGCAGCGGCCAGGGCGCGGGGCGCCGCTCACCGGCCGCCTCCCGCGAGGCCCGCGAGTCCCGGGGGGCCCTGGACTCCCGCCGGGCCTTGCCCGCGCGCGGCTGGAACACGGTACGCGGACGGATCGCCATCCGGGCCATTCGGTCCTCCCTGCGTCAACTTCCCTCTGTGCCGGGCCGGTTACCCCCGAACGCACCGCCGATGCCATCGGCCCCCACCGCCCGGTGCCGCCCGCCGGCGGGCCGCGCGGCGCCGGTTCCCGCCGGTTTCCACCGGTGTTCCCGGGGCATCCGGGAACAGCAGCCGGGACGACCCGATACGGGGAGGTGGTGGCGTGTGAAGGCGCCTGCGACGCTCCTCGCCGTGGGCGAGGTGCTGGCCTGGTGGGCAGCGCTCCTCGTGCTGTGGCTGACGCTCATCAGCACCGTCCACACTCTCGAGTGGGTGGTCGGCGCGTGCGCCGCGGGCGTGGGCGCGCTCGCCGCCCGGGCCGGGCGACGGGCGGTGAGCGACCGGTGAACGGCTGGATCCTCGCCGCGGCCGTGGTCATCGCCGCGGGCCTCGGCACGAGCTTGTGGGGTGTGTCCACGGGACCCCTCAAGCGGCGGGTGGTCGCCCAGAACCTGTCCAACGCCATCGTCTGCCCCGGCCTGCTCCTGCTCGCCCAGGGCTACGGCCGCACCTCCTACGTCGACCTCGCCCTGATCCTGGCCCTGCTGGGCCCGGTCGGCACCCTGGTCTTCGCCCGGCTGCTCGCCGGTGAACTCGCCGACGACCCGCCGAGTGCCCGCGTGCCGACCTGGACGGTCGCCGCGGTCGGCGCGGCCGTCGTGCTGGTGCTCTGCGCGGTCACCGGACCCGGCCGGGCCATGGTGAAGCTCCTCGTCGTCGGGGCGCTGGTGGTCGGCGGCAACCTGATCGCCTCCCGCGCCCTGTCCCACGGCTTCCCGGGGGTGGACCGTGGCTGACGCGGTCGTCGTCATCGCCCTGCTGCTCGTCGCCGGCGCGGCGACCGCCGCCGTAGTCAACCGCGACCCCGTGCGCCAGGCCCTCGTCCTCTCCGTTCTCGGCACCGCCCTCGCCGTGCTGTTCACCGTGGACCAGGCGCCCGACGTGGGACTCTCCCAACTCGCCGTCGGCTCCGCCCTCACCCCGCTGCTGATCATGCTCGCGGTGCGCAAGGTCAGACGGCGCCCGGCCGAGTCCGGCGAGGACGGTGAGAAGTGAACCCGCGCGCCAGGCTGTGGCTGGTCGTCCTCGGCGGCGCCGGACTCGCCGCGCTGCTCGCCGCCGCCTGCCTGCGGCTGCCCCGCTTCGGCGGCGGCCACCACCCCTACGGCGACCGCGCGGTGCACGCCGCCCTCACCCGGCACACCGCCAACACCATCGCCTCCGTCAACTTCGACCAGCGCGCCTTCGACACGATGGGCGAGATGGCGATCCTCTTCGCGGCCGTCCTCGGCTGCGTGGTCCTGCTGCGGCAGGCCCGCGACGAGCACCGCGCCCGGCCCCGCCCCGCCGAGGTCGCCCCGCCGGTGCGCCGCTACGCCCTCGTCGCGCTGCCCGTCGCCCTGGTCACCGGCCTCTACGTCATCGCCCACGGACAGCTCAGCCCCGGCGGCGGCTTCCAGGGCGGAGTGGTCGCCGCGACCGCCGTGCACCTGATGTACCTCGGCGCCGACTACGCGGCCCTGGAACGCGTCCGCCCGGTCGAGGCCTTCGAGGCGGGCGACGCGCTGGCCGCCTCCGTCTACCTCGTGCTGGGCCTCGCCGGCGTACCGGCCGGCACCGCGTTCCTCGCCAACACCCTGCTGCCGTACGGGACGTTCGACAAGTTGTCCTCCGGAGGCACCGTCCCGCTGCTGAACGCGGCCATCGGCATGGAGGTCGCCTGCGCGGTCGTCGTGCTGCTCGCCCGTTTCCTGGACCAGGCCGTCGAGATCGAGGAGGAGAGCGGGAAGTGAGAGCGCCGTGACCGCCGTCATGCACGTCCTTCCGTACCTGATCGCCGCATACGTGTTCGTCATCGGCTGCTACGGCCTCGCCACCAGCCGCAACCTCATCCACGCGGTGGGCTGCCTCGCCGTGTGCCAGTGCGCCACGTACATCCTGCTGCTGGCCGTGGGCTACCGCGACGGCGCGACCGCGCCCGTCTTCTCCGACATCCAGCCGGGCTCACGGCCCGTGGTCGACCCGGTCGTGCAGGCGCTCACCCTCACCGACATCGTGGTCGGCGCGACCGTGACCGCGCTGCTGCTCGCCCTCGTCGTGCAGATCTCCAAGCGGCACGGCACGGTCGACCCGGACGAGTTGAGGGAGCTGCGCGGCTGATGCACCACCTCGTGCCGCTGCTCGTGGCCGTCCCGCTGCTCGCGGCCGCCCTGCTGGTCGCGGCCGGCCGCCATGTCCCCCGGCCGGCCGCCGAGGGCTTCGGCTGTCTGGCCTCGGCCACCACGGCCGCCCTGGCGATCGTACTGCTGCTCAACTCCTCGCCGCCGCTGGTGGAATGGGTCGGCGGCTGGTTCCCGCGGGGCGGCGAAAGCGTGGGCATCATGCTGGTGGGGGACGGAGCCGGCCTTGGCATGGCCGCGCTCGCCTCGCTGCTCACCCTCGCGGCACTGGCGTACTCCTGGCGCTACTTCGACGAGCCGCCCCGTGGGCACGCCGGTTCCTTCCCCGCGCTGATGCTGCTCTTCCAGGGCGGCATGTGCGGCTTCGCGATCGCGGGCGACCTCTTCGACGCGTTCGTGTTCTTCGAGCTGATGAGCGTGGTCGCCTACGCGCTCACGGGCTACCGCATCGACGAGGCCAAGGCCGTCCAGGGCGCCCTGACCTTCGGCGTGGTCAACTCGCTGGGCGCGTACGCCATGCTGATGGGCATCGCCCTGCTCTACGCCCGCACCGGCGAGCTGGCCATGACGAGGATCGGGCACGGGCTGGACACGGCCGCCGCGGGCGGCGGGCCGGACGCCCTCAGCCTCGCCGGCTTCGTCCTGGTGGTGACCGGACTGCTGGTGAAGGCCGCCGCCGTGCCCTTCCAGTTCTGGCTCCCCGACGCGCACGCCGTCGCCCCCACCCCGGTGTGCATGCTGCTGTCCGGCGTGATGGTCGAACTGGGCGTCTACGGCGTCTGGCGTGTCCACGGGACGGTCTTCTCCGGTCCCGGGGGCGTCCCCGCGGCGGACTTCACCCGCGCCCTGGTCTGCCTCGGCGTGCTGACCGCCGCCGTGGGCGCGGTGATGTGCTGGTACCAGCGGCACATCAAACGGCTGCTCGCCTTCTCCACCATCTCCCACACCGGCCTGTTCCTGGTCGGCATCGGCGCGCTGAAGGCCGAGGCCGACGACGGCACCGCGCTCTACGTCCTCGGGCACGCCGGAGTGAAGGCGGCCCTGTTCGCCTCCGCCGGCATCCTGCTCGACCGCTACGGCACCGTCGACGAGTTCCACCTGCACGGCCGGGCCCGCGGGCTGCGCGGCGTGGGCTTCATGTTCGCGCTCGGCGCGCTGGCCCTGGCCGGGCTGCCGCCGTTCGGCACCGGGCTCGGCAAGGCCGTGAGCGAGGAGGCCGTGGGCGGTCCGCTCACCGTGCTCTACGTCGCCGTGTCGGCCATCACCGGAGCGGCCGTGCTGCGGGTGACCGCCAGGGTGTTCTACGGTCTCGGCCCCCGGCCCGAGGAGCGCGAGGGCGGGGAACGCGACGAGGACAAGACCTCCGGTTGCGACGCGGAGCCCGAGACCCGGCGCCGCCTGACACGGGTCCCCGACACCATGCGGGCGGTCGCCGCGCTGCTGCTCGCCGGGGCGTTCGCGGCCGGAGCGGCGCCCGGCTTCGCCGGCGTCGTGGCGCACTCCGTCGACGAGGCCGGCTCCTGGGGGGTGTTCTCCTCCGTGCACTGGACGGCGGCCGGGGTCCTGCTGGACCTGCTGTCGACCGCGCTCGCGGTGGGGCTGGCCGCCCTGGCCGTGGTCCGCCCGCGGTGGCTGGCCGCCCCCGACCGGGCCCTGCCGCTCAGACGCCTGCAGTCCGGTCACGTCGGCGACTACGTGGCCTGGACGCTGCTCGGCATGGCCCTGCTGGGGGCGCTGGTCGCCGTAGGAGGTCAGGCGCCGTAGGAGACGTGCACCTCCTTGAAGCCGAGGGACCTCAGCAGACCCTGGAGCATGCCCGTGGTGTTGGTCTCGGCCCGCGCGGTGAGCCCGCTGTCCCTGGCCGCGTCCGTGATGTGCCGCACCGCGAGCTGCTGCACCGCGTGCTCGCTGTTGGGATTGTCCGAGAACAGGTCGCCCAGACGGTCGAGCAGCCCCCGCTGCTTGGAGACGGCGTACGAGTGGTCGGCGTCCAGGGCCGCCCGGCCCAGGCGCGCGTGCGGCAGCCGGAGCGTGGCCGAGGTCCGGTCGCCGTTCACCGTCACGTCCCCCTCGCCGACCCGCCCGAGGTCGACGTAGGCGTCCACGGTGCCGGCCCCGACGTAGAGGGTGCGGGTGCCCCGGATGGCGTCCGGCAGGTACTTGGAGTCCTTCTCCAGGTCCACCACGACCTGGAAGTTGCCGGAGGCGGCGTCGTAGCGGCTCATGTCCTGGATGGACTTCAGCAGCGCCGGCCCGGAACGGTCGTGCGTCTCGGTGCCGAACAGGTCCTTGATGCCCGGCAGCACGGCCAGCCGGATCCCGGCGAACAGCACCGCGAGCACCAGTACCACGGCGGTCACCGCCTTCGCCCAGCCGGGCATGCGCCGGGGCAGTCGCCCGAGGGAAGTCGTCATGCGGCCTCCTCCTTCCTACGACTGCGGATGCCCGCCAAATCCCTTGGCAGACCGCTTGGTTGAAAGGGCCGCACCGGCGGGCCGGGGCACATGGCGCACCGGGGGCGCGGGGTCGCCGCCGCGGGGGCCGCCTGGCGCGTTCGCGCCTCGTGCCGCGACCGGCGGGGCCGCGGTCAGTAGCATGAGCGCGGCAGCGGAATGATCATGCGGGGAGCGTGCGGATCGTGCGAGACATCGCGGTGTTCAGCGGCAGTGCCCATCCAGGGCTGGCGGCCGAGGTCTGCGCGCACCTCGGTGTGCCGCTCAGCCCGACCCGGGTCAGCCGCTTCGCCAACGACTGCCTGGAGGTGCAGCTCCAGGCCAACTGCCGCGAGCGGGACGTCTTCCTGATCCAGCCGCTGGTCAAGCCGGTGCAGGAGCACCTGGTCGAGCTGCTGCTGATGTGCGACGCGGCGCGCGGCGCCTCCGCAGGGCGCATCACCGTCGTGATGCCCCACTACTCCTACGCCCGCTCCGACAAGAAGGACGCCCCGCGCATCTCGCTGGGCGGACGGCTGGTGGCCGACCTGCTGACGGCGGCGGGCGCGGGCCGGGTGCTGGCCATGACGCTGCACGCGCCGCAGGTGCACGGCTTCTTCTCGGTGCCCGTCGACCATCTGCACGCCCTGCGCGAACTTGCCGCGCACTTCGGCCAGTACGACCTCAGCCGCACCACCGTGGTCTCGCCGGACCTCGGCAACGCCAAGGAGGCCGCCGCGTTCGCCCGGATGATCGGCGCCCAGGTGGCCGCCGGGGCCAAGCAGCGCTACGCCGACGACCGGGTGACCATCAGCTCCGTCATCGGGGACGTGGCCGGCCGGGACGTGATCGTGCTGGACGACGAGATCGCCAAGGGCAGCACGGTGCTCGAACTCCTGGAGCGACTGCGCGAGTCGGGGCCGCGCTCCATCCGGATCGCCTGCACCCACGGGCTGTTCGCGGCGGGCGCCCTGAAGCGGCTCACCGAGCAGCCGGACGTCCTGGAGATCGTGTGCACCAACACCGTGCCGGTGCCGGTGGAGGACCACGAGGAGTACCGGGCGCACGGCGACAAGCTGCGGATCCTGTCCATCGCGCCCGCGCTGGCCGAGGCCGTGCGGCGCATCCACAACGGCGAGTCCGTGAGCGCCCTGTTCGACGCGCCGCGCGGCGAATAGCGGTCCGTACGGTCAGGGCGGCCCGAGGGCCCGGGGCGGTCCGGTCGGTTCAGACGGAGCCGGAGGTCGCCTCGGGCTGCTCCAGGGCCGCGTCCAGCGTGGGCTGCGGGGGCAGCAGCCGGGCGAGGCCGGTGACCTTCAGGATGCGCAGGGTCAGCGGGTGCGCGCACACCAGGCGCAGTTCCCCGTCCTGGTCGAGGAGCCGGCCGCGGGCCCGGTAGAGCAGGCGCAGCCCGGAGCAGTCGAAGAACTCGACCCCGCTGAGGTCGATCACCACCCGGGCGCCCGGCCGGGCCGTCACCCGGTCCAGGTACGGCACGATCTGCACCGCCGCCGCGATGTCGATCTCCCCGCGCAGCTCCAGCACGGTGTGCCCGCGGGCCCGGTGGATGCGCAGATGCCGGGTGAGCGGCGCAGGTTCCTGCGGCACGACGACATCGCCTCCAACCGGCTGCTGCTGCGGCGGGTTCTCGGGTCAGCGGCTGCAACACCCTTCCCCGCCTTGCAAGTTACCCTCCTTGGAGTGAATTCCAGCATGTTCGATTGACATATGTCTTCGAATTGAGGCCGAGGCTTCCTGCGATCTGCGGGACGGGCTCGGGCGCACTACCGTCCGTGACGGGCGCCGCGGCCCGTCACGGACGTCGTCTCGCGGCCGTCAGTCGACCACCAGCACCAGCTTGCCCGTGGTCCGGCCGGTGTCACCGAGCTCGTGCGCCCTGGCCGCGTCGGCGAGCGGGAACGTCCCCGCGATCGTCGGGCTCAGCTTCCCCGCCTCCACGAGCCCGGCGATCTCCCGCATGCCGTGGTGGTCGGCGTCCACGAGCATCCGGATCGCCCGGACGCCGAGCCGGTCCGCCTCCCGGTACAGCTCGTCCGAGCCCACCGGCAGGATCGACACCAGCAGCCCGCCCGGCCGCAGCACCCGCAGCGAACGCAGGGACGTGTCGCCGCCGATGGTGTCCAGCACCACGTCCGCGTCCCGTACCGCCTCGGCGAAGTCCGTCGTGCGGTAGTCGACCGCCTCGTCCACGCCGATGCCGCGCAGGAAGTCGTGCTTGCCCTCGCTCGCCGTGCCGATGACGTACGCGCCGCGCGCCTTGGCGATCTGTACGGCCACATGGCCGACGCCGCCGGCCGCCGCGTGGATCAGCACCCGCTGCCCGGGCCGCAGTTCCGCCCGCTCCACCAGCGCCTGCCAGGCGGTCAGGGACACCAGCGGCAGGGCGCCCGCCTCGACATGACCGATCCCGGCCGGCTTCGGCGCGAAGGTGCGGGCCGGGGCGGTGACGTACTCGGCGTGCGAGCCGTGCCCGAAGGGGTACGACAGCATGCCGAACACCTCGTCCCCGGGCCTGAACTCGGCCACCCCGATGCCCACGGCCTCCACGACCCCGGAGACGTCCCAGCCCAGGACGAAGGGCGGCTCGCCCAGGAAGCCGCCGGTGGCCCGGTGCTTCCAGTCGGTGGGGTTCACTCCGGCGGCCCGCACCCGGACCAGCACCTCGTTGGCGCGCGGCTCGGGCCGCTCCAGCTCGATTTCCTTCAGCACCTCGGGACCGCCGAGGACGTCCTGGCCGATCGCGCGCATCGTCTTCACATCGCTCATGGTGAACCAGCCTGCCCCGGAGCGCCCGCCGGGGAAATGGCATGATTGCCAACCTTCGATAAGATCGTGCCATGCAGCGTGTGGAACGGGTCGTCGTCCTGGCCCTCGACGGCGTCTATCCCTTCGAACTCGGCATCCCGAGCCGCATCCTCGGCGCGGCCCGGGGCCGCTACGAGGTGCTGACCTGCACGGTCGACGGCCGTCCCGTGCGCACCAACGCGGACTTCTCCGTCACCGTCGAGCACGGCCCCGAGGTGATGGACACGGCGGACACCGTGATCATCACCTCGATGCCGGAGGACCGTATCCCCGGCGAACTGCCCGAGCCGGTCGCCGCCGCCCTCGCGCGCATCCCCGCGCACGCGCGGGTGGTCTCCATCTGCACGGGCGCCTTCGTGCTGGCGGCGGCCGGACTGCTCGACGGGCGCCGGGCCACCACCCACTGGCACGTCGCCGAGCGCTTCCGGCGGGCCTTCCCCCGCGTCACCCTGGATCCGGACGTGCTGTTCGTCGAGGACGGCCGCTTCCTCACCTCGGCGGGCGCCGCCTCCGGCGTCGACATCTGCCTGCACCTCGTGCGCCAGGACCACGGCAGCGCGGTGGCCAACTTCGTCGCCCGCTGCTGTGTGGTGCCGCCCTTCCGGGAGGGCGGGCAGGCGCAGTACATCGTGCAGCCGGTGCCCGAGTACGCCGCCGCGAGCACCGCCGCGACCCGCGCCTGGGCCCTGGAACGCCTCGGCGAGCCGCTCACCCTCGCCGAACTCGCCGCCCACGCCCGGATGAGCCTGCGCACCTTCGCGCGCCGCTTCAACGACGAGGTGGGCCTCAGCCCGGGCCGCTGGCTGATCCAGCAGCGGGTGGCGCGGGCCCGCGACCTGCTGGAGTCCAGCGACCTGACGGTCGACCAGATCGCTGCCGAGGTCGGCTTCGCCACCGGCGCATCCCTACGCCAGCACCTCCACGCAGCCATCGGCATCTCCCCCCAGGCCTACCGCCGCACCTTCCAAACGACACGCTGAGCCCCCCCGACCGGGCCCGCCCGACCGCCGGACCCGCGGCAACCGGGAGCCGTCCGGCCCAGGGGCGTCGCCCGGGGGTGCGGCCACCCGGGGGCCCTCCGGCCGGGAGCCCCCCGGGCGGGCAGCCGCCGACGGTCCTCCGGCCCGGGATGGTCGCCCCACGGTGCGGTCACCCGGAGCCCCTCCGGCTGGGGGCGTGACGGGCAGCCGCCGGGAGTCCTGCGGCCCGATGGCGGCGCCCCACTGTGCGGCCGGCCGGGGCCCCTCCGGCCCGGGGGGCGTTGCCCGGGAGTGTGACCGTCCGTCCGTGCGGCCCGGCCCCCGGGGAGGCGGACCGCTCGGCCTCCGGCCACCCGGGGGTGGACGCTCGGCCTCCGGCCGCGCCGGGTGCTGCGGCCCGGGCCCGCGGGCGGCCGGGTCCTCCGGCCCGGGGGCGGTGACCCATGGTGCGGCCGCCCGGTGTGCGGACGTGCGCCGGCGGCGCTCAGCCCCGGGCCCGCGTCGCGCGGATGTCAGTCGCGGCCGCCCTTTTCCTTTGTGGGCCATACGCCTGTGGAGCGCTCGATGGCCTTGGCTCCCGCTCGGTCGACGGCGCTGCGGACCACGGCGAAGATGGCGCCCTGGACCGCCGCGGCCAGCAGGATCTCGCCCCAGCGGCGGTCCTGGTCCAGCGCGTCGGGGGCGTCGTCCTCGTGCCGGATGGCCTTCCACGTGGTGCGGAACGCCATGCCGGCCAGCGCACCGCCGGCCCACCCCAGCACGAATCCGACGGGCTGGTAGGCGAGCGGGAGCTTGTGCTTCTTCTTGGCCACCTGGTTCTCCTCCTCTGGGTGATGCGATCTCGTGGTCA
>NZ_BMVJ01000004.1:132258-140620 GCF_014650655.1 Streptomyces anandii JCM 4720 | reverse complement strand
GGGCCGGCCCCGCGGCGGGATCTCCTCGCCGGCCCGCACCGGCCCCGGCGCCGTGCCGTCGCCGAACGGCCGGCCGCCGAGTTCCTCGCGGTGATGGGGCGTCAGCCACCCGGACAGGTCCGGGCCGAGGGGCACGATGCCGGTCGGGTTGATGCCGGTGTGCACCTCGTAGTAGTGCCGCTTGATGTGGTCGAAGTCGACCGTGTCGCCGAAGCCGGGCGTCTGGAACAGATCGCGGGCGTAGGCCCACAGCACGGGGTTCTCCGCCAGCTTCCAGCGATTGCACTTGAAGTGACCGTGATAGACGGGGTCGAAACGGACCAGCGTGGTGAACAGCCTGATGTCCGCCTCGGTGATCGTGTCGCCGACGAGGTAGCGCTGCCCGGCCAGCCGGTCGGCCAGCAGCTCCAGCCGCCGGAACACCCCGGTGCACGCCTCCTCGTACTCCCGCTGGCTGGTCGCGAAGCCGGCCCGGTACACGCCGTTGTTGACGTCCTGGTAGACCTCCGCCATCACCGTGTCGATCTCGTCGCGCCGCTCCTTGGGGTACAGCTCGGGCGCACCGGGCCGGTGCAGCGCGGTCCACTCGGTGGCGAGGTCCAGGGTGATCTGCTGGAAGTCGTTGGTGACCAGCTTGCCGCTGGGCACGTCGACGACCGCGGGCACGCTCACCCCGCCCGGATACCCCGTCTCCCGCTTGTCGTAGGCCTCGTTGAGGAACCGGATGCCGAGGACAGGGTCCCGTCCGTCCGGATCCAGGGTGAAACGCCAGCTGCGGTCGTCCTGGATCGGATCGGCCACGGCCAGCGACAGCGCGTCCTCCAGACCGAGCAGCCGCCGCGCGACCAGCGCCCGGCTCGCCCACGGACAGGCCCGGCTGACCACCAGCCGGTAGCGCCCGGCCTCCACCGGCCAGCCGTCCCGGCCGTCGGCCGTGATCCGGTCCGCGAAGTGGCTCCGGGACCGCTTGAAGGCCTTGTGGCCGTAGGCGCTGTTGCCCTCGCGCCCCTCGCTCATGGGTCCTCCTGCTGTACGGGTGCCGCACGGGTGTGCTGGTGAACGCGTTCCCCGAAATCGGCCGGCGGCACTGTGTGAGCCGCCCCGGCCGGGGCATTCGGCGAAAGGTGAGCGGCACATCGGGTGAGTATCCGGAGAATCGTACGAACGGTGGAGCGCGGTCTCACGCTCCCGACCGCAAGACGCGTGTCACCGTCCTGGTGGCGCTCGCGGCGAACCTGGTGATCGCGGTCGCCAAGGCCGTCGGCGGCCTGATCGCGCACTCGCCGGCGCTGCTGTCGGAGGCGGCCCACTCCGTCGCCGACAGCTTCAACGAGGTCTTCCTGCTGGCCGCGTTGCGCCGCAGCCGCCGCCCCGCGGACCGGCGCCACCCCTTCGGCTACGGCAAGGAGCGGTTCTTCTGGTCGCTGCTGGCCGCCGTCGGGATCTTCGTCATGGGGGGCTGCTTCTCCTTCTTCCAGGGCGTCGAGGCGCTGCGCAGTCACGAGCAGGAGAAGCTCAGTGGCTACGTCATCGGACTGATCGTGCTCGGCGTGGCACTCCTCGCCGAGGGGCTGTCGCTGCTGCGCGCGCTGCACCAGGTGCGCCGGCAGGGCGGCGCCAAGGGCGGACTGCGCGATCCGGCGCTGCGCACGGTCGTCGCCGAGGACGGCACGGCGGTGCTCGGTGTCACCCTCGCCATCATCGGCATGGCCCTGCACATGGTCACCGGGCAGGTCGTGTGGGAGGCCTCCGCCTCGCTCGCCATCGGCGCGCTGCTCGTCTACGTCGCCTACCGCCTCGGCCGGGACGCCCGCGACCAGCTCATCGGGGAGGCCGCCGACCCGGAGCTGAGCGGCCGCATCCGCAGTCTGCTCCAGGCCCAGCCGGAGATCGACAGCGTGGAGGCGCTGTTCACCATGAAGATGGGCCTGGACTCGGTGCTGGTGGCCGCCCGCATCGACCTCGCGCCCGGCCTGGACAGCGAGCGGGTCGAGGAGGTCGCCGTGCGCATCAAGCGCTCGATCGCCCGCACCGTGCCGGAGACGGACCAGATCTTCCTCGACGTGACCGACCGCCCGGCGGAGGAGGCGCACGAAAGCCCCGCCGCGACGGGGGAACGCGGCGGGGCCTGACGATCGGGTGCCCGGGCCCCCGGGGTTCATGCCCTCACTGCCCGGATTCCCGGGAACTCTTCGGGCCGGGGCCGGGGCCGGGGCCGGGCCCGAGCCGGAGCCCGGGCCGGGGCCGGCCCCGGAGGCCGCGCGCCGAAGGCCCGCGGGCTCAGTGCCCGTCGCCCGGCTCCAGCACGAAGACCGGGATGTCCCGCGAGGTCTTCTGCTGGTACTCGGCGTAGGGCGGGTACGCGGCGACGGCCCGCTCCCACCACTCGGCCTTCTCCTCGCCGGTGACCTCACGCGCCGTCATGTCCTGCTTGCGCGGCCCGTCCTGGAGCTCGACACGGGGGTCGGCCTTGAGGTTGAAGTACCAGAACGGGTGCTTGGGCGCGCCGCCCTGCGAGGCCACCACGGCGTAGCGCCCGCCGTGCTCCACCCGCATCAGCGGCGTCTTGCGGATCTTCCCGCTCCGCGCGCCCCGCGTGGTGAGCAGGATGACGGGCATCCCCGTGTCCATCAGCGTGGTGCCCTTGGTACCGCCGGAGCTCTCGTACAGCTCCACCTGGTCGCGCACCCACTGGGCCGTGCTCGGCTCGTACTCGCCCTCGAGCGGCATGGCGTCCGTCCTCTCCTCGCGTTCGGTGACCGGTCGTGCACCGGCCTTCAACACCGGCGCCCGCACGAATCATCCCTACCGCTCCCCGCCCCGCGTATCCCACGAGCCACGCCCACGGCACGCCGCCGCACGCCGCGTCCGAAGGATTCCGGCACCTTCCGGCGCCCGGCGGACGGGTGTATCGCGCCAGCAGCTTCACCCGCCAGGCGTCAGCAGCATCCGCACCGCCAGCACCGCCATCACGGCGCTGGAGGCGAGGGCCGTCAGGAGCCGGCCCCGGTGGCCGGCCAGGGCACGGCCGAGCAGGGCGCCGCCCGCCGCGAGCAGCAGTTGCCAGCTCGCGGACGCGGCCAGGGCGGCCAGCACGAACACCCCTTGTTCCAGGGCCGGTACGGAACCCGTGGCGCGGCTGCCGAGGACCAGGGCGGCGAAGTAGACGACCGTGGTGGGGTTGAGCAGGGTGATCCCGAGCAGGCCCAGATAGGCCCGGGACGGGCTCGGCGGGGGCGGCTGCGAGGCGGTGGCGGGGCGGTGTCCGGCGCGGTAGTGCCGTACGGCGGTGACCGCGCCGTGCGCCGCGAGACAGCCCAGCACCAGCACCGACGCCCAGCGCAGCGGCCCCATGACCGGCCGCAGCCCGGCGGCCAGGGCGGAGCCGCCGAGCGTGGCCAGCAGGGCGTAGAGCCCGTCCGCGGTGGCGACGCCGAGTGCGGCGCAGCCGCCGGTCCGCAGCGACGTGCGCGCGGTGAGCGAGACCAGGTAGGCGCCGACGGCGCCCACGGGCACGGCGATGCCGTAGCCCGCGAGCAGGCCCGCGACGAGCGCGGCCGTCATGACCGCGGCGGCGGACCGGACCTCTCCGGACGGCCGGCCCGCTGTCGGCGCGCGGCCGGGCGGGCGGCGGCGGACAGCGGCGGCACGGGTACGACGATCGTGGGCATGGCCGGATCCTGCGGCCCGCGAGTCGTCCACGGCAACCGAATTACGCACCGGAACAGACGCTTCCCGGCCAGTTCCCGCAGGTGACCGATCTGGCCGAACTTCTCGTCGCACCATAGATGCCTCGGGCATCTAATGAAGATCGGCACGACGCACCCTTCGTCTGCGAGGTCTTCCATGACGGACCCGACCGCACTGTCCGCACCCGTCGCCTTCCCGCAGGACCGCACCTGCCCCTACCATCCGCCCGCCGGCTACGACCCCCTGCGCACCGCCCGGCCGCTGACCCGCGTCACGCTCTACGACGGCCGCCCCGCCTGGATGGTCACCGGGCACTCCGTGGCCCGCGACCTGCTCGCCGACGCGCGTCTGTCCACCGACCGCACCCGGGACGGCTTCCCGGTGACCACGCCCCGCTTCGCCGCGGTCCGCAAGCGCAGGACCGCCCTGCTGGGCGTCGACGACCCCGAACACCGCGCCCAGCGCCGCATGATGATCCCCAGCTTCACCCTGAAGCGGGCCACCGCGCTGCGCCCCCGCATCCAGCGGATCGTCGACGGCCTCATCGACACCATGACCGCCCAGGGCCCGCCCGCCGAGCTGGTCGGGGCCTTCGCGCTGCCGGTGCCCTCCATGGTCATCTGCGAACTGCTCGGAGTGCCCTACGCCGACCACGAGTTCTTCGAGGAACAGTCCCGGCGGCTGCTGCGCGGCCCCACCGCCGACGACACGCAGGACGCGCGGGACCGCCTGGAGGAGTACCTGGGCGACCTCGTCGACCGAAAGAGCGCGGAGGACGGCGACGGCCTGCTGGACGAGCTGGTCCGGCGGCAGGCGCGCGAAGGGCGCCCGGACCGCGCCGAACTGGTCGCGCTCGCGATCATCCTGCTGGTGGCCGGACACGAGACCACCGCCAACATGATCTCGCTGGGCACCTACACCCTGCTGCGGCACCCCGGACGGCTGGCCGAGCTGCGCGCCGACCCCGCGCTGCTGCCCGCCGCGGTGGACGAGCTGATGCGGATGCTGTCGATCGCGGACGGGCTGCTGCGGCTGGCCACCGAGGACATCGAGGTCGCCGGGACCACGATCCGCGCCGGGGACGCCGTACTCTTCTCGACCTCGCTCATCAACCGCGACCAGGACGTCTACCCCGCGCCCGACACCCTCGACCTCCACCGCCCGGCGCGCCACCACGTCGCCTTCGGTTTCGGCATCCACCAGTGCCTCGGCCAGAACATCGCCCGCACCGAACTGGAGATCGCCCTCGGCACCCTGATCACCCGTCTGCCCGCGCTGCGCCTGGCCGCACCGCCCGAGGAGATCCCCTTCAAACCCGGCGACACGATCCAGGGGATGCTGGAACTCCCCGTGACCTGGTAAGAGGCTGCCGTCATGCACATCGACATCGACACTGATCTCTGTATCGGCGCGGGCCAGTGCGCCCTGGCGGCCCCGGGCGTGTTCACCCAGGACGACGAGGGCTACAGCAGCCTGCTGCCCGGCCGGGAGGACGGCGGCGGCGACCCGATGGTGCGGGAGGCCGCGCGGGCCTGCCCGGTCGGCGCCATCAAGGTCACCGAAGCGGCGGTGTGAGACCGTCGCCGGTCCGTACCGCGCCGCCTGACGCCCCGGGCATGTCCAGCACGCCCAGCGGCAGGCGGCGCAGGCGCTCCGGGGCGGCGATCACGTCGTAGGAGACGACCCGTCCGCCCTCGACGGCGATCTCCAGGACGAACAGCAGGCGCCCGCGCGGGGCGACCACGACCCCCGCGCGGCCGTCGACGAGCGCCACGGCGGCGAACCGGGCGCGGTCCCGCAGCACGACCGTGCCCTCCGCGACCGCCCGCGCCCCGCGCAGCTCCGCGGGCACCCCGGCGGGCAGGGCCGCGGGGTCGGCCCGGCGCACCACGTCCGGCGCGAGCACGTCCAGCAGAGCGCCCAGATCGCCGCCCCGGGCCGCGGCGAGGAACGCCTCCACGACCCGGCGGTGTCCCTCCAGCTCCGCGCCCGGCACCACGGGCGTGCCGCGCACCTTCGCCCGGGCCCGGCTGGCCAGCTTCTTCGCGGCCGGCTGCGAGCGGTCCACCACGGCCGCGATCCGGTCGAAGGGCACGGCGAACAGGTCGTGCAGCACGAAGGCGACCCGCTCCGGCGGGCTCAGCGTGTCCAGCACCACCAGCAGCGCCAGGCCCACCGAGTCGGCCAGCACCGCCTCGTCCTCGGGCGCGGCGTCCCGCCCGCGCATCTCCTGCGGCCAGTCGTCGCCGTACGGCTCCTCGCGCCGGGCCCTGCGCGAGCGCAGCATGTCCAGGCACACCCGGGAGAGGACGGTCGTGAGCCACCCGGACAGGTTGCCGACGCCGTCCGCGCCGGTGCGGCCGAGCCGGAGCCAGGTCTCCTGCACGGCGTCGTCCGCCTCGCTGAGCGAGCCGAGCATCCGGTACGCCACCGCCCGCAGCTGCCCGCGCCGTTCCTCGAACCGCCGGGCCAGGTCGTCAGGGTCGCTGGGGTGCATGGGTCACCTTTCCGGGTCGTGTTCCGTCACCTCACTGACGAACCGCACACGACCGAGGTGACCTTCCGATGCTGCTCCTCCACATCGACTCCAGCGCCGACGCGGCCGCCGACTCGGTGAGCCGCCGCCTGACCGGCCGCTTCACCCGTGCCTGGCGGGCGGCGCACCCCGCGGGCGAGTACCGCCGCCGTGACCTCGCCGCCGACCCCGTGGCCCCGCTGACCGCCGCGTACACCGTCCTGGGCCGGCGGGTCGAACGCGAGGGCTTCGTGCCCCCGTCCAAGGTGCCCGCCCTGATCGCGACCGCCGCCGAGCAGCGGGAGTGGGACCTGACCCTGCCCCTGATCACCGAGGTGCGGGCCGCGCACACGCTCCTGCTCGGGGTGCCGATGTACAACTTCTGCGTGCCCGCGGCCCTCAAGGCGTGGATCGACCGGGTGACCTTCCCGGGCGCGTTCAGGGATCCGGACTCGGGGGAGAGCCCGCTGCGCGACACCCGCGTGGTCGCGCTCATGGCCCGCGGCGGAGCGTACGGCCCCGGCACGCCGAGGGAGGCGTACGACTTCCAGACCCCGTACCTGGAGGCCTACTTCACCAACCTGGGCGTCGCACCCGGCCACTTCCACGCCGTGGCCGCCGAGCTCACCCGCGTGGACGTCCTCCCGCACCTGGCGGGCCTGCAACCACGAGCCGAGGCCTCCCGGGCCGCGGCCGAGCAGGCGGCGGCCTCGCTCGCCACGACCGGCTGAGCAAGCCGCTGCGGGGCAGGCGGCCCGGCTGTCGGTACGTTGGCGTCGGTACGTTGGCGGGCGACCTCGCCCCCGACGCCCCCGACGCCGTCGACGGCCCGTCAGGAGGACCGATGCCCGAGGACCGCCCGCCCCTGCCGCCCTTCACCCGCGAGAGCGCCGCACAGAAGGTCCAGGCCGCCGAGGACGCCTGGAACACCCGCGACCCGCACAAGGTCGCGCTCGCCTACTCCGAGGACTCCGTGTGGCGCAACCGGGACACCTTCGTCACCGGCCGCGCCGAGATCGTCGCGTTCCTCACCGCGAAGTGGGAGCGCGAGCTGGACTACGCGCTGCGCAAGGACCTGTGGGCGTTCGAGGACGACCGCATCGCCGTGCGCTTCCAGTACGAGTCCCGGGACACCCGCGGCCAGTGGTGGCGCTCGTACGGCAACGAGCTGTGGGAGTTCGACGCGCACGGCCTGATGACCCGGCGCGAGGCCAGCATCAACGACGTACCGATCGAGGAGGGCGAGCGCCGCATCCACGGCCCGCGCCCGGAGTCCGAGCGCGGACGCACCTTCCCGCTGCGCTGAGCCCGCCGGGCGTTCAGTAGGGTGCCCGGATGACCGAACCGGCCCGGGAACCCTTCCTCTACGTCGTCGTCTGCGCCGCCGGCATCGCCGCGGGCGTGGAGGAGCTGATCGCCGCCGCGCAGGGGCGGGGCTGGCGGGTCGGGGTCGTCGCGACACCGGTCGCCATGGGCGGCTTCTTCGACACCGCCGCCGTGGAGGCGCGCACCGGCCGTCCCATCCGGTCCGCCTGGCGCACCCCCGGCGACCCGCGCCCCTTCCCGCCGCCCGACGCCGTGGTCGTGGCCCCCGCGACCTTCAACACCATCAACAAGTGGGCCGCCGGAACCGCCGACACCCTGGCCCTGGCCACCCTGTGCGAGTCCTACGGCCTCGGCGTCCCGGTCGCCGTCCTGCCGTGCGTGGGCGGCGCCCTGGCCGCCCACCCCGCCTACCGGGAGAGCCTGGCCCGGCTGCGCGGGATGGGCGTCCGCTTCGGCGCCCCGTACTCCGGCGAACCCGCCGAGGACGGCACCCGCCCCGACTTCGCCTGGCCCCGCGCACTGGACCTGCTCGAACAGGCCCCGGAGGCCTGACCGGCCGACGCCCGCCGACCGATGGGCCGGCCGGGCGGCACCCGCGCGCCGGAGGGCTAGTCGGCCTGGGTCCGTGAGGCCGGGGGTGTGGCGGCTGTGGGTGCGGTCAGGGTCAGGGTGGTGTGGACCCTGCCGTTGAGGTCCACACCCGGCGGTGCGGACCGTACCCGTACCTCGGCGCTGACCTCGTACGTGCCCGGCCCGGGGTACTCGCCGGGCCCCGGCAGCGTGCCGGAGGCCACCGTGGCGCCGTCCCGGGCGGCGGTCCAGGTGCCCCAG
>NZ_BMVJ01000004.1:116780-132235 GCF_014650655.1 Streptomyces anandii JCM 4720 | reverse complement strand
GTCCGGCAGGCGTACCGCACCTTCGTCGCGGGATAGCCGCACAGCGCCGCGGCGAAGACAGCCATCACCGGCGTGCCGACGCCCGTGCACAGGCTGACCGACGCCCACTGGTGTCCCGCGCCGCGCAGCACACCCGCCGGGGCGCACAGCGTCGCGGGCGCCGCCTGGACCGCCCTGGGCGGATCGGGCCGGCTCCAGGCGGGCGTCACCAGGGCGAGCGGCAGCACGGCCGCCCCCATCAGGGTCCGGAGGGTGGCCAGACGTCTTCGCACCGCGTTCCTCCCGTACGGCCGCGGCCGGCCCCGCGCCGGCCGTCCGCCCCGAGGATGCGTGACCGCGGCGGCCGGGCGGCCGCTCCCACGCCGGTCGGTCACCTGCGGGCAGCAACGGCGGATGCTCCGGACCGGCGGCCCGGCACGGTGATCGACGGCATACGCTCGGGAGCGGCAACTCCCCACCCCGAGGCAGGAGCAGCAACGATGCAGTACGTGAAGCTCGGTTCGACGGGCCTGGACGTGTCGCGGATCTGTCTGGGCTGCATGACCTACGGCGTGCCCGGCCGAGGCAACCACGAGTGGACCCTCGACGAGGAGGCGTCGCGCCCGCTGATCCGCCAGGCCCTCGAGGCGGGCGTCAACTTCTTCGACACCGCCAACGTCTACTCCGACGGCACCAGCGAGGAGATCGTCGGCCGCGCCCTGCGGGACTTCGCCCGCCGCGACGAGATCGTCCTCGCCACCAAGGTGCACGGCCGGATGCGGCCCGGGCCCAACGGCGCCGGGCTCTCGCGCAGGGCGATCATGACCGAGATCGACAACAGCCTGCGCCGCCTGGGCACCGACCACGTCGACCTCTACCAGATCCACCGCTGGGACCCCCACACCCCCGTCGAGGAGACCATGGAGGCCCTGCACGACGTGGTCAAGGCGGGCAAGGCCCGCTACATCGGCGCCAGTTCGATGTACGCCTGGCAGTTCTCCAAGGCCCAGTACACCGCGCGGCTGAACGGCTGGACCCGGTTCGTGTCCATGCAGAACCACTACAACCTCCTCTACCGCGAGGAGGAACGCGAGATGCTGCCCCTGTGCGCAGACCAGGGCGTCGGCGTACTGCCCTGGAGCCCGCTGGCCCGCGGCCGCCTCACCCGCGACTGGGACACGGCCACCGGACGCAGCGCCACCGACGCCTTCGGCAGCACCCTCTACCCGGAGGGCGACCGCGCGGTCGTCGAGGCCGTCACGCGCATCGCCGCCGAGCGCCAGGTGCCGCGCGCCCAGGTGGCCCTCGCCTGGCTGCTGCACCAGGACACGGTGACGTCCCCGATCGTCGGCGCGTCCAGGGCGGGCCACCTCGAGGACGCCGTGGCCGCCGTCGAACTCCGGCTGAGCGACAAGGAGATCGAGGAACTCCAGCGCCCCTACGAGCCGCATCCCGTCAGCGGTCACTGAGTCTTTTCGGTTTTCTCCGGATCTCCCCGGATCCCCCCGGAAACGGCGCACCAATTCCCCACAGCCGGTTCCCGCACCCGCCCGCAGCGAATTGACAATTCGTCAACGGGCGGGTGCGCGACGGACTCCGGGCGCAAATGAGTGTGATCTCTTGTTGCTCCCGGTGACCTGTGCGAAGGTGTGCGCTGTCGGCGTGCAGAAAACGGATCTTCCCTCTGTGTGGTGGACGTTCGATATGCCGACACCCCCCACTCTTGGTACGGACTAAAATCCGCGGTGCGTATGGAGGAATGCAGCAGCCGTGAACGACCCAGGCATGTCGAATTCCCCCAGGCCGCCCCGCTCCTTCGGTATCACCGACGCGCAACTGAGCGCCGAACTGCGCAAGTGGACCGGCGCCTCGCCCGCAGTCCACCCGGTCGGCGAACTGCTGGACCGGCACTGGGAGGCGGCGTACGCCTACGCACGGCTGTGCACCGGCGGCCCGCACCCCGCGGGCATGCTCACCACCGCCGCCTTCACCCGCCTGTTCGGCGCGTCCATCAGGCAGTCCGGTCCAACGGCCGCGTGGCGGCCCCAACTCCTCGTCACCGTACGGCGCATAGCGGCGGAGTGGAGCGCCGACCACCGGCAGGAGATGCTCCACCCGGAGCTGCTGAGGGCCGCGGCCGGCGACGGCGAGCGGATCGCCGCGCGGCTGCTGCCGCCCACCGACCGGCGCCTGCTGTCCCGGGCGTTCCAGCGGCTGCCCCAGGCGGCCCGCGCCCTGCTGTGGCACGCCGAGGTCGAGTCCGAGCCCCTCACGGTCCCGGCCGCGCTGCTCGGCCTCGACGAGGAGGGCGCGCGCATCGAACTCGGGCGCGCGCGCGAGCGGCTGCGCGAGGAGTGCCTCCAGGTGCACCGCGAGGTCGCCCCCGACCAGGACTGCCTGCGCTACTTCCGGCTGCTGGACGTCACCTACCGGCGCGACGGCGTCGACATCGACCCCGATCTGCGCGGGCACCTGGCCGGCTGCAAGCACTGCCGCTACACCGCCGACCAGCTCGCCCAGTTCAACGGCGACCTCGGCACCGCGCTGACCGAGGGCGTCCTCGGCTGGGGTGCGGTGCCGTACCGGAACGCGCGCGTCGCGGCCGCCGAGGCCGAGCGGGCGCAGGGCCGCCCGGCCGAGGGAGCGGGGGAGCGCGTCCCGGACCGGCCCGAGGGCGCGCCGGACGAGAGCGGCCCGCACCGCGGCCGCCGGGAGCCGGGCGCGGCGTCCGGCAGGAGGAGGGCGCGCTCGGCGGCCCGCCGGGCGGCGGCCGCCGGCGGCGAGCCCTCGGCCCCCGTCCCGCGCCAGACGTCACCCACGGGCGGCCCCTCGGGCCCGGCGCCCGGGCCGGCAGCGGGCGGTGACTCCTTCGGGACCCCTCCGCACCGGGCGCGGGCCCGGGACGAGGCACCCGCGCCTCGGACGGCCGGCGACGGGCGCACGGTGCCCGGCGCGAGAAGCGAGGCACCGGGCGCCCCCGCCGCGGGCCAGGCCTGGACGCCCCAAGTGCCGGGCGCGGCCGAGGCGTTCGCGGGAGAGGGCGAGCCCGGCCCGGCCGCTTCTCCGGGCGTCGGCGCGGATGCGTTGCCGGACCCGTTCGGCCTGCGCGCCGGGGCCGGCGCGGTGGGCGGTGGCGGTCCCGTCGGGGGTGAGGACTTCACGGCCTCGTCCTCCGGTCCGGGATCCTCCGGTACGGGGGCCTTCGGCGCCCCGGGCCCCGCGACTGCGTCTGCGTCACCTGTGTCGCCGTCACCTGCGTCCCCCGCCCCTGTACCCCCGGGCCGGGCGGCTGCCGACTCCGCGCTCTCCGCCCCGGCGGGCTCCGCCGGTCGCGGGGCCGGTGCGCTGCCGCCGGAGGTGCCGTTCGCGTCGGACGGCACCCGCGCGGCGCGCGCGAGCGCCGAGGCCGGCGAGAAGCGCTCCCTGCGGGGGCGTACGGAGGCGGCCGACGGGCCCCGGGCCGCCGGAGGACGGTCGGCCAAGCGGGCGGCCCGGCGGACCGCCCGGCAGCGCAACCTCGCCATCGCGGTGGCGACCGTGAGCGGACTGGTCGTACTGCCGCTCGTCCTGTGGGCGGTCGCCGGTTCCGGGGACGGCGGCGCGCCGCGCGCCGACGGGCGGCCCTCCGGGGCGCCCGGCTCCGGCGCCCCGTCGTCCGGGTCCGCGCGGACCGGAACCGGCACCCCGGGCAAGGACACCCTGCGCGGGCGGCTGCACAACGTCGCCTCGGGCCTGTGCGTCGGTGTGACCGGCAAGAAGGTCGTGGCGGGCGCGGAGACCGAGCTGGCGAAGTGCTCGGGCGCGCCCGGCCAGCAGTGGGCGTACGAGGCCGACGGGCTGCTGCACAGCGCCGCCGAGCCCGGCCTCTGCCTCGACTCCCACCTCGGCTACTCGGTGCAGCTCGCTCCCTGTGTGGGCGCCGCCAAGCCGGCCGGCAAGTACATCCGCTACGACTTCACGCTCCAGGGCACGCTCGTACCCCGCTTCGACCAGGACCTGGCCCTGACCCCGGCCGCGACCGACGGGGCGGGCTCCCTGGTGCTCAAGACCCGCGTCAAGAGCGACACCCAGCGCTGGACGATCGACCCCTCCCAGCCCGACCTCCAGATGGAGGTGGTCAACTGGGACGCCGACGGCGGCACTTCGGCCCACCCCACGGCCACGCCCTCGGCCACTCCCGGCCCGTCGAGCACGGTGAAACCCTCGGCGACGCCGGCCCCGACGACCGCCGCGCCTTCCCCTGTCCCCACCCTCAGCTGTGACTCCGGCCGGTACTGGTGCGGGGGCGACGGGCAGCACCACTGGGGTCACCACCGCGGCGACGGCCAGTGGGGCGGCGGGGGCGGCTACGGCGGCCGCTGACCGCCGTCACCGCTACCGGCGCGGCGGCCCGGGCGGCTCCGGCGGTTCCGGCGGTTCCGCGGGCCGCGGTGGCCCGGGCGGCTCCGGCGGACGCGGAGGCCCCTGCGGCCGTGGCGGTTCCGGTGGCCCGGGCGGTCGTGGTGGGCGCGGCGGCGCGTGGTGCCCCGGACCCGCAGGATGCGCGGGCGGCGGCGGAGGCAGGGTGGTGAAGTCCGGGGCGGCCTCCGGCCACACCAGCAGTACGGGGCACGGCGCGTGGTCCACGGCGAACCGTACGGCGGGTCCGAGGCTGCGCGGGCCGAGCCGCTCGCGGTCGCCGTCCCGGGCCAGCACCAGCAGATCCGCCTCACGCGCCGCCGCCACCACCTCGCGCTCCACCCGCCCGGTCCGCTCCAGCCGGGTGCACGGCCGTCCCAGCCGGTCCGCGGCCGCGTCGAGCAATTCCGCCGCGGACGCGTCCCCGAGGTCCGCCAGCCGGTCCCCGGGGTCACGCTCGGGATGCCCGCGGCCCAGCAGCCCGGCGAACGCGCCGTGCGCCACACCGGGCACGTCCGGCCCGCTGACATGCAGCAGCACCACCTCGGACGCCTCGGGCGCGTGGGTGCGTACGGCGTCCACGCAGGCGGGCCAGGTGCCCTCCACCAGCCAGGCGATCACACGCATCGGTCGGCCTCCTCGAGCCGTGGGCGGTCCGGTCGGTCTCACAGAACCTGGAGCGACCCCCACAGTGCCACCACCGCGGGCACCAGGGAGGCGGGCACGGCGATCAGACCGAGCCGGGTGAACTCCTTGAGGTCCACGCCGTGTTCGTGCTGGTGCACGATGCGCCGCCACAGCAGGGTCGCCAGCGAGCCCGCGTAGGTGAGGTTCGGGCCGATGTTGACGCCGAGCAGGACGGCGAGGACGGAGCCCGGTCCCGCCGGCGCGGCCAGCGGCAACAGGACCAGTACCGCCGGCAGGTTGTTGATCATGTTGGCGAGTACGGCTGCCAGCGCGGCGATGCCGAGCAGCGCGGGCAGCGAACCCCCGCCGGGCAGCACGTGCCCGAGCGCGCTCGCGAGGCCGTTGTCCACCACGGCCCGCACCACGATGCCGAGGGCGAGCACGAACGCCAGGAAGGCCGGCGCCGCCGCCCGCACCACCGACAGCGGGGTCGCCCGCCGCCGTACCAGCGCGCGCCCCGCCAGCACCAGCGCGCCCGCAAACGCGGCCCAGGCCGGTTCCACGCCGAACGTGGAGGTGACGACGAACCCGGCGAGCGTGCAGGCCACCGTGACCAGCGCGAACAGCGGGAGCGCGGGCGGCTCCCCGGCGCTCCGGGAGGGCGCGGCGGCCGCCAGGTCGCGGGCGAAGAAGCGGCGGAAGACCACGTACTCGGCGCCGATCGCCACCAGCCACGGCAGCGCCATCAGCACGGCGAACCGGGTGAAGCCCAGCCCGCTCGCGGCGAACGCCAGCAGGTTGGTGAGGTTGGAGACCGGCAGCAGCAGCGAGGCCGTGTTCGACAGATGCGTACAGGCGTACACGTGCGGTTTCGGCCGTACCCCGGTGCGGGCGGCGGTGGCGAAGACGACCGGTGTCAGCAGCACGATGGTGGCGTCCAGGCTGAGTACGGCCGTGATCGCGGAGGCGAGCGCGAACACCGCGGTCAGCAGCCGTACCGGGCGGCCGCCCGCCCAGCGGGCCATCCACGCCCCGCACGCCTGGAACAGCCCCTCGACGTCGCAGAAGTGGGCGAGCACCAGTACGGCGGCGAGGAAGCCGACGACCGGTCCGAGCCGTTCGGCCTCCGCGCGGGCGTGGTCCAGGGAGATCGCGCCGGTGGCGACGGTGATGCCGGCGGCGGGTACGGCCATGACCGCCTCGGGCCATCCGAAGGGGCGGATGACGGCCCAGGCGAGCACGGCGACGAGCAGGACGACCGAGAGGGTCTCGGCGAGCGGTGTGTTCAGGGAGTGGTCCTCGGGGCGAAGTCGGCTGATGCCCGCCCATCAAAGCAAACGTGCCTGAGAGACCGGTGAGCGACCGACGCGCGCCGCGCCGGGGACGACGCCCCAGCTCAGGGCGCGGTGCCGGGGCTGAGCACGGTCAGGAACACCGAGGAGGCGTTGCCGCCTACCGGGACCGGGCCGGCCTTCCAGGGGACGGTGAGGTGGTCGCGCTCGTCCGGCGGGGTGACGATCAGCGCGGCGGGCGTCGCCGTCTTCGCGCCGCTCACACCGGGGTTGGAGAACGTCAGGCCCGCCCAGGCGCTGCGGCCCGGCTTCAGCGTGACCGTGGTGGGCGTGCCCGCCTCGCGCTTCGGGTCCGGGCCGAGCTGCTTGCCCGCGGCGTCCACGAAGGCGGCGCCCGGGTAGCCGCGCACGGTGCAGGTGTGGCCCGAGACGTTGGTGAGGACCACGGGGAAGTTCTCCTGCCCGGCGCCCGGATCGTTGCGGCCCACGGACGCCTTGAGCTGCGAGGTGTGGCACCGGCCGACGGCTCCGCCGCTCGTGCCGGTGCCGGTGCTCGCGGTGGTGCCGCCCGCGCGGGTCGTCGCGGGGGAGGGGCCCGGGGCCGTACGGCCCTGTGCGGCGCCGTCGCCGGGGGCGGTGCTCGCGCTCGCCGCCGTGCCGCCGCTCGGTTCGCCCGAGGCCGGTGCGGCGGTGCCCGACACGTGCTGCGGAGGGCTCGCGGTGCCGCCGTTGCCGCAGGCGGTCAGCAGGCCCAGTACGGCGGCCGTGCCCGCGAGCAGGGCGGCCCGGTTCACCGGAAGGGACGGATGCGCCATGTTCCACACTCCTGGTGGTCGCGTCGCACGCGGTGGCGCGTGCGTCCGGCGCCTGGTGCGCCGTCATGAGTGTCCGATGCACCGGCCGTGCGGAAAGTTCGCGGCGGCCGCGGAATCCTCCGGGGATTTCTTCCCGCCGTGCGCCCGGCCCCGTTCACCCGTACGGGTCAGGTGACCCGCAGGGAGCGGAGTATGCGATCGGTCGCGTCGGCGCCGCCGGGCTGCCGGATCTGTACGTACAGCTGCGGCTGCGCTGCGCCCCCGGCGGGGAGGAGCGCGGTCTCGGTGAGCCGGCCGCCGTCCGCGCAGCCGGTCCAGGCGCGGATACGGCCGTGCCAGTGCGGACCGGTCCAGGCACGGGCGCCGGCGTAGTGGCAGCCGGGGTGTGCGAGGGCGTTCACGCGGGCCGTGACGTCACCGTGCTCGCTCAGCCCGGCGAACACCCCGCGCGCGTCCGCGCCGAGATCCTGCCAGCGTGCCAGGTCGTCGGCCACGGCGAGCCCCGGTTCGTGCCCGGCGGGCAGGCCCAGCACCCGCGGGTCCCAGCCGGAGCCGCGCAGTTGACGCGCCCACCCGTCCGGCACCCGCACCCCGACCCGCCCCGTGGCGTCCTGGACCACCACCCCAGCGGGCCCGGCCGGCCGCAGCGCCAACGCAATCCCCACACCACCGGTGACAACCCCGACCACAGCGGCGACGGCCGCGATCCCCGGCACGAGCGCTCGCACCCGACCGGGGGCCCGACCGACACGGGCGGGGACCCGGCCGGCGTGGTCCGGAGCCCGGTCGGCTTGGGCCGGGGCCCGACGGGCGCGCTCCGGGGCCCGACAGGCGCGCTCCGTGGCCCGGTCGGCGTGGGCCGTGGGCCGGTTGGTGGGGGGCCGGGAGGGGGCGAGGTGGCCCAGGGACCGGGTGAGGCGGCGCAGGGACCGGGGGGTGGGTGGGGGGTTCTCGGCCAGGGCCTCCAACTCGGCCGCGAAGGCGGCGGCGTCGGCCGGGCGGCGCTCGCGGTCCGGCTCCAGCGCCCGCATCAGGGCCCGCCCGACCGCCGGATCGAGGCCCGGGCGCAGCCGCCCGGGCGGCACGACCTCGCCCGGCGCGGCCGGAACGGCACCGGTCACCAGCCGGTAGCCGACCGCGCCGAGGCTGTAGACGTCGGCGCGCGCGTCGATGCCCGCGGCCGCCCGCGCCTGCTCGGGCGGCCGGTATCCGGCCGAACCGGCGGCCAGGGTGAGCCCCGACGCCTCCGCGAGGCTCTTGGCGAGCCCCAGGTCGGCGAGCAGGACCCGGCGGGCGCCGTCCGGGGCGGTGCGCAGCAGCACGTTGCCCGGCTTGACGTCCCGGTGCACGATCCCCGCCTCGTGCAGGGCGTGCGCCGACCGGGCCGCCTGCGCGGTCAGCCGCAGCGCCTCGGGCACCGGCAGCGGACCGGCGCCGTCGCACAGGTCGTCGAGGGTGCCGCCGTCGGCGTACTCCATGACGAAGTACGGCCGGCCGTCCGGCAGTTCACCGATGTCGTAGACCTGGACCACGCGCGGCGAGCCCGCCTTGCGCAGCAGCCGCGCCTCGGACAGGAACCGCTCGCGGACGTCGAGGCGGTGCGCCCAGTTCTCGGCGAGGACCTTGACGGCGACCGGGGCGTCGAGCACGTCGTCGTGGGCGAGCCACACGGTGCCGAACGCGCCCGTGCCCAGGCGCCGTTCGAGACGGTAGCGGCCGATCCGCTCCAGGGAGGGCATACGACTATGATGCCTGCCTGAGATCGGCTCCGAGGGGGACCCTCGTCGTGGACGCGGCGCTGACCGAGGACCTCGCCCGCCGTGCCGCCGCCGGCGACGGCACGGCCCTGGAGGAACTGCTGCACGAGGTGCGGCCCGAGGTGGTGCGCCGCTGCGGGCGCTTCCTGCCCTGCCGGGAGGACGCCGAGGAGGCCGCCCAGGACGTGCTGCTCCAGCTCGCGCGCAGGATCACCACCTTCGAGGGCCGCAGCCGGTTCAGCACCTGGCTGTACACGGTCGTCGCCAACTGCTGCCGGCAGAAGTACCGCGAGCTCAGACGCCGCGCGGCCGAGCGGCCCGCCGCGATCGAGCCCGGGGAGCAGGTCGACCCGCGCACCACCAGCGTGATCGCCGGCTCGCGCGTGGACCTCCTCGAGGCGCTGGAGCGGCTGGAGCGCGAGCACCCGCACCTGGTGGCGCCGCTGGTGTACCGGGACATCTGCCGGCTGGAGTACGCGGAGGCCGCCGAGCGGATCGGCATCCCGCTCGGCACGCTCAAGTCCCGGCTGCACGAGGCGCGCCGTCAGGTGCGGCCCTGGCTGAGCGACGCGTCCTGAACCCTCTCGCGCCCGGCCGGCCCCCGTCCGCCCCGCCGCGTCAGCCCTCGTCCGTGAGCAGGTTCAGCTCCGACCAGATCGTCTTGCCCTCGGTGGTGTGGCGGCTGCCCCAGCGCCGGGTGAGCTGGGCGACCAGCAGCAGTCCGCGGCCGCCCTCGTCCCAGGTCTTGGCGCGCCGCAGGTGGGGGGCGGTGTGGCTGGTGTCGGAGACCTCGCAGATCAGGTGCGTGTCGTCGTGGATCAGCCGGAGCCGGATGGGCGGGATGCCGTACCGGATCGCGTTGGTGACCAGCTCGCTCACCACCAGCTCGGCGGTGAAGGCCGACTCGGCCATGCCCCAGGCCTCCAGCTGGTCGACGACCTGCTTGCGGATCGGTGCGACCAGCGAGGGGTCGGCGGGGATGTCCCAGGTCGCCACCTGCGAGGCGGGCAGGCCCCGGGTGCGGGCCAGCAGCAGGGCCACGTCGTCGGCGGAGCCGCCGGCCGGCAGCAGCGCCCCGAGCACCCGGTCGCAGGTCTCCTCGAGCGAGCCCGTGCGGTGGGCCAGCGCCTCGCACAGCAGCCGGTGCCCCGCCTCCACGTCCCGCGCGCGGCCCTCGAGCAGCCCGTCGGTGTAGAACGACAGCACGCTGCCCTCGCGCAGGTCGATCTCCGCGCACTCGTAGGGAAGCCCGCCCACGCCCAGCGGGGGACCGGAGGGCAGCTCCACCCGGCGGGGCGGCCCGTCGGGCGGGAGCAGCACCGGGGAGGGGTGGCCGGCGCGGGCGAGGGTGCAGCGGCGGGACACCGGGTCGTACACGGCGTACAGACAGGTCGCGCCGAGCGCCCCGGAGGCGCTCTCGGTGCCGGCCTCCGCCGACATCCGTACGACCAGGTCGTCGAGGTGGGTGAGCAGTTCGTCCGGGGCGAGGTCGATGTCGGCGAGGGTGCGCACGGCGGTGCGCAGCCGGCCCATCGTCGCCGACGCCTGCACGCCGCGCCCGATCACGTCGCCGACGACCATGGCGACCCGCATCCCGGACAGCGGGATCACGTCGAACCAGTCGCCGCCGACCCCGGTGCGCGCCGCCGGGAGGTAGCGGGAGGCCGCGTCCAGGGCGGCGGTGTGCGGCAGGCTGCGCGGGAGCAGACTGCGCTGGAGGGCGAGCGCGGTCTCCCGCTCGCGCGAGTAGCGGCGGGCGTTGTCGATGCAGACCGCGGCCCGCGCCGTGACCTCCTCGGCCAGCAGCACGTCGTCGGGGAGGAAGGGCGCGGGCTGCTCGAAGCGGGTGAAGACGGCGACGCCCAGGGTCGTGCCCCGGGCCCGTATCGGCACCGACATCGTGGAGTGGATGCCCAGCCGCTGGGCGAGCAGGCTGCGCGCGGGGTCCCAGGACAGCCACTTCTCCAGGTCGCCCGACTCCTGGGTGACCACGACCGACTGGCCCGCCAGCAGGGACGCGCCCTGGGGCGAGGTGGCCGGGTACACCTCGCTGCGCCCGGGCAGGGTGACCGCCTCCGGCTCGCCCCCGTGGACGGAGCGGTGGGCGGCGCGGCGCAGGGTGACCGGCGCCCCGGGCGGGCCGGTGAAGGGCTCACCGGTCCGCTCCCGCGGCTCCAGCAGGTCGACGCTGACGAAATCGGCGAGCGTCGGCACGCACACGTCGGCGAGTTCCTGCGCCGTGCGGGTGACGTCGAGGGTGGTGCCGATGCGCACGCTCGCCTCGTTCACCAGCTGCAGCCGCTCGCGGGCCCGGTACTGCTCGGTGAAGTCGTGGGCGGCGACGCACACCCCGCACACCCGGCCCCGCGCGTCGGTGATCGGGGCCATGCGGGCCAGCCAGGCGCTCATCCGGCCGGCCCCGCCTATCGGGACGTACGTCCGCACGTCGTGCCCCACGCCGGTGGTGAGGACGCGGTGCATCTGCGCCTCGATGTCCTCGCTGTCGCGCCGGCCGCCGATCTCGGACACCCGCAGGCCGCGCAGCCGCTCCCCGGGCGCGCCGATCACCTCGGCCATGGCGTCGTTGACGGCGTGCAGGCGCAGCCGGTCGTCGTAGATCGCCACGGCGCAGGGGGACTGGAGCAGCGCGGCGCGGTCGAGGGGGTCGTCCGGGTCCGGGGGCGTGCCTCCCTCCAGGGGCGTGACCAGGAGCCGGCCGCCACCGTCCTCGAGGGGCCGGCGGTGGACCAGGGCCCAGACGGCGACGGGGTGCCCGTCGCGGTGGCGGAGCGTGAGGGTGCCGTGCCAGCGGGGGACCTCGGGAAGCCGGGCGTGCGGCCCGGCCAGCAACTCGGCGGCCTGCCTGCCGAGGACCTCCGTGGGCTCCCAGCCGAGCAGCCGGCGCGCGCCCTCGTTCCACTCGACGAGGACGCCGTGGCCGTCGACGGCGGCCCGTGCCGTTGCGGCGTCGTCGAACGGATACACCGGGCTCATCGTCGCCACTCCATCGCGCACACTCACAGTGATCAGCCGCGTGACCTGAGTTCCAGCCTAGTGCTTACCCGCGCGCAGTGGACGGCCGACCCCCTCCGGCCCGCGCCGCGCGCCCACGGCGGGGCACAAGTGCGCGCCCGCACCCTTGACGGCCGCATGCGCGATGACGTCGGAATCCGCGAGCCGCGATGACGGTCACGCGGAGATGGGTACTGATCGCCGGTGCGGCGGCCCCGGCGGTCGGGGCCGCCGGAGCGGCGGGGGTTCTGCCGGGCGCCGCGCCGGCGCCTGCCGCGGACGGCGTCACGGCGCCTGTGCCCGGGCCGCCGAGCCGGCTACGACGACTCGGACTGGCGCCGGCCGGCTGACCCGCCTTCCAGGTACCGTGCGGGAAGGGCGCTGACCTGCAGCTATTTACGCATAAGTACCCGCGCGGTACCGTGAGGGGCATGCCAGCTCTGAATGTGGAGTTCAGCGACCGCGAGCTAGAGGACCTGCGGCAGATCGCCAAGGAACGCGGTACGTCGATGAAGGCGCTCGTGCGCGAGGCCGCGGCCGCCGACATAGCCAGGCACCGGGCCCTCCAGGAGGGCGCGGAGGCCTTCCGCCGCTTCTTCACGGCCCACGCCGACGAGTTCGCGGCGGCATTTCCCGAGGACGAGCCGCCCAGCAAGGGCGAGGGGCGGGCCGCCTGACCGATGACCCCTGTCATCCACATCGACGTGCCCTGGCTTCTGCAGCGCCACGAGGAAGTGCTGCCGGACCAGCCCACGATCAACGACTTCTCGGCTCTCGTGGCCGCCGTCGCCCGCCACCGGGTCGATCCGCCGCGCCTCGGCGTGGACTCCGACCCCGCCTGGCGGGCCGCCGCCCTGCTGCACACCCTCGCCCTGCTGCGGCCCCTGCCCTCGGCCAACGCCCGCTTCGCCTGCGCGACGGCCGTCGCGTACATGTTCGTCAGCGGCGTCGGCATCGACCCGCCCTACGGCGCGCTCGTCGACCTCGCCCGCGATCTGATGTCCGGCAAGACCGACGTCTACGGCGCCGCGGACCGCCTGCGCGCCTGGGAGATCTGACGCCTCGCCCGCAGCCTCGCGCGTGCGGGCGGGCCCGGTGCCGCACCTTGTTGGCCGCCGCCGGGTTGTGGAAGGGTGAGGGACCAAGTCCCTTTCTCTGTAGGGCAGTTGGAGAGTCGAGCGCTTTCGACGCCAGGTACGCACCGAAGGATTTGCACTCCGTGCCCACCCCCCACGAGTACGCAGAGGCCGACGAGTCGCTCGCCGCGCGGCTGCGCGGGAGTCCGGACGGCGAGGCCGCCCGGGCCGTCGCGCCGCTGATCGCGCGGCACTGGCAGGCGGCCCACGACTACGCGGTGATCTGCCTGGCCGCCTCCGGGCCGATACCGGCCATGGTCACCGCGGCCGCCTTCCACCAGGTCCTCGACAGCCTCGCCGTCGGCCAGGCGGGCGGGGCGATACGCCCCAGGCTGCTGGTGGCAGTGCGGGACACCGCCCGGCTGTGGGCCGCCGAGGACACCCTCTGCGGAGTCCTCCCGGAGCTGCGCAAGCCCGCCGGCGGCCGGGGAATGCGGACGGCCGGGTCCACCGTCGCCGAGAACCGGCGGCTCGCCCAGCGGTCCTTCGAGTCGCTGCCCTCGGAGGCACGGTGCCTGCTGTGGCACACCGAGGTGGAGGCCGAGCCCCCGGCCGTGGCGGCCGGCCTGCTGGGCCTGGACGCCGAGACCGCCCGACTGGCCCTGAAGCAGGCGCGCGAGAGGTTCCGCGAGGGCTGTGTACGCGCCCACCGGGAACTCGCGCCGGACGACGCCTGCCGTTTCCACAACCGGCTGCTGGACGCCCCGGTCCGGCGCGGCGGCGCCGCGCTCCCGGAGGTGCGGCGGCACCTGGACGAGTGCCGGTACTGCCGCGAGGCCGCCGAGCAACTCGGCCAGGCCGAAACAGGGTTGGGCCTGCTGCTGGCCGAGGCGGTACTCGGCTGGGGCGCCCACCGCTACCACAACTCCCGCCCCGCCCGCGGCCGCCCCGCCCGCGGCCGCTCGGGACCCCGGCCGCGAGGCACCGCCCGTCACGCGGGCGGGAGTTCCGACGGAGGGCGTGGCGGCGGCTGGGGTGGCGGTGGGTACCACTGGCTGCCGGTGAGGCAGCTCGCGCGCGTGGGCCGGGTGGGCGGTGGCGCGTGGTCCTCGCGGGCGCTGCGTGCGGGTGCTGGAGTGGTCTCGGCCGGGCTGCTCGTCACCGTGCTCGGTGTGAGCCTGTGGGCGAGCGGTTCCAACGGGTCGCAGGCGGCGAACGCCTCGCAGGACCCGCGCGCCACCGGCGCCGGCCCCGCAGCCTCCGCCGGTACGACGGGAGCGCAGGGCACCGGCACGCTCCCCGGCCCCGGCTCCGTGCCCCTGTCGGGCCCCGTCATGTTGCGTCAGGCGGCTGCCGGGCTGTGTCTCGATGTGCGGGGCGAACCCCGGGCCGGCGCTGCCGCGCGGCTCGCGCAGTGCTCGGGGACGTGGACCCAGCAGTGGTCCCTGTCCGGCGACGGGCTGCTGCGCAGCACCGCCGACCCCGGCCTGTGCCTGGACTCGCACGCGGACGCCGGTGTCGTCATCCTCGGCGCCTGCGCGGACGTACACGCGGACCGGGCCCGGGACGTGCGCTACGACCTCACCGCACGGGGCGAGTTGCTGCCCCGCTGGGACAGGACCCTCGCCCTCACCTCCGCCTCCCCGGACCCCGGCGCCGACGTCGTCGTCGGGGTCCGGGACGGTTCCACCGCCCAGCGCTGGACGGGCGAACCCGTCCCGGCGGCCGCCGTCACCCGGCCCGCCTGACCGGTCAGGCCGGGCTCTCCTCGAGGTCCCCGGCCGTGACCGTGGCCGGGGTGGCGTGGCCGGACAGGGCGAGGGTGAGGTCGAACTCGGCGAGCAGGCAGCGGATGACGTGCTCCACGCCCGCCTGGCCGTCCAGGCCGAGCCCGTAGACGTAGGGCCGTCCGAGGAGGACCGCGCGGGCGCCGAGGGCGAGGGCCTTGAAGACGTCGTCCCCGGTGCGCACGCCGCTGTCGAACAGGACCGTCAGACGGTCGCCCACCGCCCGCGCCACCCTCGGCAGCGCGTCGGCGGCCGCCACCGAACCGGCCACCTGGCGGCCGCCGTGGTTGGACACCACCACGCCGTCCATCCCCGCCTCGGCGGCGAGCAGGGCGTCGTCCGGGTGCAGGACGCCCTTGAGGACGATCGGGCCGTCCCAGTTCTCCCGCAGGAACGCCAGGTCCGGCCAGGTCTTGCCGGGGTCGGCGAACATGCCGACGAAACGCAGCACCGCCGCGTTCAGGTCCTCGTGCACGGGCTTGGCGAGCCCCGCCAGGAACGCCGGGTCGGTGAAGTAGTTGGCGGTGCCCACGCCGTGCAGGAACGGCAGGTAGGCCTGGTCGAGGTCGCGCGGGCGCCAGGCCAGCAGCGGGGTGTCGAGGGTGACGACGAGGACGCTGAAGCCGCAGGCCCTGGCCCGCCCGAGAAAACTCCGGGTCACCTCGCGGTCCTTGGCCCAGTACAGCTGGAACCACCGCTCCGCGTCGCCCAT
>NZ_BMVJ01000004.1:83053-116751 GCF_014650655.1 Streptomyces anandii JCM 4720 | reverse complement strand
CGCCTCCGCGACCTGCTCCATGGGCGTGCTGGACGCCGACGACAGGATGTACGGCACCCCCTGGGCGGCGGCGGCCCGGGCGGCCGCGCACTCGGCGTCCGGGTGCATGATCGACAGCACCCCGACGGGCGCGAGCGCGAGCGGGGCGGGCAGGGCGCGGCCCAGCACCTCGACCGACAGGTCGCGCTCGTGCACGTCCCGCAGCATGCGCGGGACGATCCGGCGCCGGTCGAGCGCGGCCCGGTTCGCCAGTGCCGTACCGCCGTTGCCGGCGCTGCCCGCCACATAGCCCACCGGCCCCGGGCCGAGCCGCTGCTCGACCAGCGCCTCCAGCCGCGTGAGATCCGTGGGCAGCCGGGGCACGGCCCCCGTCATCCCGTTCAGATAGATCTCGTACTGAAAGTCACCCCAGTGCTTCCCCACCCGTGCACCCGCCTCTCCTCACCGGCCACGCCTTGCGGACCCCGACCATACCGGCGGGTAGGTCAGGCTTGGCGAGCCGCTTCGTCGAGGAGGCGGGCCAACTCGCGCGGCTGGGAGAACATCGGCCAGTGGCCGGTGTTCATCTCGGCAAGATGCCAGCGGTCGCTCTTGAGCAGTGCGGCCACGGCCGGGGCCGGCTCGCGGCCGTCCAGCAGGCATTTGACGTAGGTCGCCGGCAGCTCGCCCAGGGGGCGGCCGAGGGCGGCGGGCTCGGTGAGGGTGGCGCCCGGGTGGGGTGTGCCCTCGGTGACGATACGGTCGATCTGCGCGTCGCTCAGGCCCTGGCCGGCGTAGGCGCCGGGCGGCAGGGGCGGCCAGGCTCCGCCGGACGCGGCGAGCGCCTCCCGGATGTGGTCGCTGGGGAAGCCGTCGAGGAACGACTCCCCGTCCACCGGGACGTTCGCGTCGACGAACACCACGCGCCGCAGCCGGCCGCCGATCCGCTCGGCGGCCTGGCCGACCGGCACGCCGGAGTAGCTGTGGCCGACCAGGACGACGTCCCGCAGATCGAGCCGCTCGACATGGTCCACGACGTCCTGGACGTGCGTGTGCAGCCCTGCCGGTGCGTCCTTCCGCTCGGCGAGGCCGGACAGCGTCACGGCGTCCGCCTCGTGCCCGGCCTCACGCAATGCCGAAGCCACCTCGTCCCACGCCCAACCGCCCAGCCACGCGCCTGCCACCAACACGAATCGAGTCATGGCCGGCAACGTACCGGGCGGGTGTGACAACGGCCCCTCCTGGACCGGTCGGTCGGGGATCCGGTCCACGACGATGCATGTTGCAGAAGTGAACAGAAGGGGTCCGGAAGGGGTCGGCACAGGTCGGAAGCGGAATGTTTCAGGACGATTAACAGACCTATGGATTCAAGCCAATAGGCCGGATCCAGTGATCGAAAACCCCGTGGTTTGGCGGTTGGAACGTTCGAATTCCGTGACTTCACGCCACTGATTCAATACGCAAGGTTACTGAAACCCATGGGTTCGATGTGAGTTTCGGCGGCGGACTCGGCAGACTCCGGCACGCCGGTCCGGCACCGACCGAGTCGGGTCCGGCATCTCTCATCGAATCGAGCGGAAGGAAGCACACGATGCGGAACACCGCGCGCTGGGCAGCGACTCTCGGCCTGACGGCCACCGCCGTCTGCGGGCCCCTCACCGGGACCGCCCTCGCCACCCCGTCCAGCGCCCCCGCCTCGCTCTACGCCCCCTCGGCCCTGGTGCTCACCGTGGGCCACGGCGCGACCGCGGCGGCGGCCACCCCCGAGCGGGCCGTCACCCTCAACTGCGCACCGTCGGCGTCCGGCACGCACCCGGCAGCGCCCGACGCCTGCGCCGAACTGCGCGCCGTCGACGGGGACTTCGACGCGCTGACGGCCCGGCCCGGCGTCATGTGCACCAAGATCTGGAACCCGGTCGTGGTCACGGCCCAGGGGGTCTGGCAGGGCAAGCGCGTCTCCTTCGAGCGCACCTTCGCCAACGAGTGCGTGAAGGACGCGGCCGCGACGAGCGTCTTCTCCTTCTGACAAGGACCGGGGTCGCGCGGTCCTCGCGCACCACCATGGGTCCCGTGACTGGGGAGTGCGGGCCCGACGGCGAGGACACGACAGCGATCCCGCACCAGGGGCCGGACGGGCGGAGTGGGGCCGCCCGCCGGCCCCTGGTATCACGTCGGGCGGTCCGTGCGCGGACCGCCCACCCGGGTCCGGCCGGGTACGGGCGGGGAACCGTACCCGGCTAGACCCGTTTCCGGTGGCTCGTGTCGCACCACGGGTAGCGCCGGCTGCGCCGGCAGGTGCACAGCGCGACGCGGAAGCGGTCGGAGGAGACCGTGGTGCCGTCCTCCAGTTCCACCTCGACCGGCCCGTCCACGAGGATCGGGCCCTGCCGCTGCATGGTGACCCGGCGCGCGGGTGCGCCCGGGGGCGTCGTCTCAGAGGGTTCGTTCGGCACGGACGACCACCAGCTCTTCCCTCTCCTCGGTCCCGCCCAGCAGACCGCGTTCGCGCAGCCAGCCCTGCCGGGCCCGCAGCACCGGCCCGAAGGAGATCCAGCGGCGGCGCACCACCGCGGCCTTCAGGCCCGCCGCGCGCAGCAGGTCCAGCGTGCGGTCCGGGTCGCTCAGCGCGGAGTGCACGATCAGCAGCACGCCGCCGGGCCGCAGCAGCGCGGGCGCCTCCCGGCAGATCCGGTCCAGGACCAGGCGCCCGTCGTCCCCCGCGTCCCAGGCGCGGGAGCGGCCCCGCGGCACGCCGCGGGCTTCGGGGGCCGGCACGTAGGGCGGATTGGCCACGATGACGTCGAAGGACCGGCCGCGCACCGGCGAGAACAGGTTGCCGCGGTGGGCGCGGACCGGCAGCCGGCTCAGCCAGGCGTTGAGGCGGGCGGTCCACACCGCGCGGCGCGAGACGTCGACCGCGGTCACCCGCGCGCCCCTGCGGGCGGCGGTCAGCGCGAGCGTGCCGCTCCCGGTGCCCACGTCGAGCACCTCCGCGCCGGGCTCGTACGGCTCGTCGGCGATGACCTCGGCCAGCAGTGCGGTGTCGTCCTGTGGGGTGTAGACACCCGGGAGTACCAGTGCGTTCACGGGGGACCGTGTACCCCGATGGCCAGGAGATACCGGGAGACACCGGTGATTCCCGTAATCAGCGGGAATGCGCCGCCGTCCCGGCGAGCGGCGCCCGCAGCGACGACCTGCCCGCGCGCCAGTCCGCGAGCAGCTTCTCGCCCAGACGGTCCTCCAGGAAGCCGGTCGCGTCGATGCCGAAGGCCACGTCCGGCGCCAGGTGCGGCTCCTCGGCGAGCAGCCCGCCGATCACGTCGTGGCGCACCACCTGTTCGTGCACCGCGTCCGCCTCCACGTGTTCGTCGTAGAAGAATTCGGCGGCCGGTCCCGCGCCGGTCCGGCGCATCGCCTCGGCGAGCCGCCGGGAGCCGGGGGAGGAGGTGATCTCCACGGCGGCGAAGTGGCCGACCAGGGCGCCGCGCAGTTCGCGGTGCAGTCCGAACAGGGACATGAGGTTGACGACGGCCAGCAGTTCCGCCGAGGCCGCGTCCAGGTAGCGGCCGTACGCCGTGTCCAGGCCCAGGTCCGTCATCAGGTCGGCGAAGAGCCGGGCGTGCACGCGCTCGGCCCGGCCGGCGCCCCACTCGTCGAACTCGACCGCCGCCATCGCCGCCTTGGCCCGGCCCCACAGCCTCGGCAGCACCCAGGCGTGCGGGTCGGCCTCCTTGAGGTGGTACAGGGAACGCTGGGCGGCGTACTCGCGCAACTGCCACAGCTCGCCCTCGTCGCGCAGGTAGTGGGAGACGCCCGTGCCGTGGACCGGCTCGACCAGCAGACCGGCCAGGGCGTCGTCCAGGCTGTCGTGGGCAGGGGCGTCGGCGCGCAGCGCGGACAGGAAGCGGTGCTCCAGCGCGGCCCGGACGCGCAGCAGCCCGGGGTCCCACTCGTGTTCCGGGCCGACCCCGGCGAAGCCCCGGTAGTGCAGCTCGTAGCACACGTACAGGGCCAGTTGGAGGTCGTCGCCGTAGGGGTGCGCCGCCTCGGCGTCACCGGCGCGGGGGAGGGGGCCCGCGCCGCGCAGATGCGCGGTCACGGCCGCGGAGAGCGGGCCCCGGGCGCGGGGCAGGGCGGGTCCTGGGCACTCGTGGTTCATGGGGTGCGGGTACCCGGGCGGGATCGGGCCATCCTCCCGCGGCGCACGGCCACGCGACCGGCGCCGGGTGCTCACTCGTCGCCCGCGCCCTCGCGCGCCTCGCGTTCGGCCTGCTCCTGGGCCCGGGTGTTCGGCGTGATCGCCTCGCCGGCCTCGCCGCTGTGGCGCCTGTCCCGCTTCTCGGCGACATCGGTCTCGGCGTCCTCGAACTCCCGCAGCACCTCGCCGACGGCCGTACGAGGAGGGGCGGCGCGGTGATCGTCGCCGTTGCCGTGGTCCTCGTGGCCGTGCTTGCCGGGCGTGCCGGTCATGGTCTTCTCCTTTTCGTCGGTGTCGTACGTCCGGACGTACGTCCCGGTGTACGTCCGGTGCGGGTCATTTCCGCGCGGCCGCGATGCGCAGGGGTACCGGGTCCGGGGGCGTGGCCTCGTCGCCGAGCCGGGACACCTCCGCCCACCATGAGGCCCCGTCCTCGATGTGCCGCAGCAGGACGCCCTCACGGATCGCCCAGGGGCAGAGGGTGACCTTCCTCAGCCCGGTGAGCTTCATCGCCGTGTGGCCGACGACCGCGCCGGCCAGGCTCTGCGCGGCCCGGGGCGCGGAGATGCCCGGCAGCGCGGACCGCTCGGCGGCGGGCAGCGCCGCGAGCCGGCCGACCGCCTCGCGCAGGTCGGCGCGGCGCAGCCGCCGTTCGACGAACGGTCCGTGCCGTCCGGGCGCGGCCCCGCACAGCCGCCCCAGCTGCTGGAAGGTGCGCGAGGTGGCCACGGCGGTGCGCGGTCCCTCCCAGCGGATCCGCGCGGCGACGTCGCGCAACTGGTGGCGCACCTTGCGCCGCAGGGCCTTCAGCTGCTCGGGGGAGGGCGGGCCGCCGGCCGGGAGGAACTCGTGGGTCAGCCGTCCCGCGCCCAGCGGCAGCGAGGCCACGAAGTCCGGCAGCCGGCCGCGGCCGAACGCCACCTCGAGCGAGCCGCCGCCGATGTCGAGCAGCGCCAGCGGTCCGGACCGCCAGCCCATCCAGCGCCGCGCGCCGAGAAAGGTGAGCTCGGCCTCGACCTCGCCCGGCAGGGTGCACAGGTAGATGCCGGTGCGCTCCCGTACCGTGCGCAGCACCTCGAGCCGGTTGGGGGCGCCCCTCACCACCGCCGTCGCGAAGGCCGGCGGCGGGGCCGCGCCCCACCGGGCCGCGGTCCGGCCCGCCTCGCCGACCGCCCGCACCAGCCGCTCCAGCGCCTCCTCGGGAATGTCCTCCCCGGGGCCCACCTGCTCCGACAGCCGCAGCCGCCACTTGGCGGTGTGGACCGGCAGCGGTACCCCGCCCTCCGCGTCGGCCACCACCAGCCGGACCGTGTTCGACCCCACGTCCACCACGCTGATTCGCATGGGCGAGTGGGTACCCAATTACACGGCTTGATGCGCGCACCGGCCTCTCACGCCAGCTGTCTGCGCACCAGCTCGTGCAGGCGCCCGCCGGTGTCCGCGAGCAGTTCGGCGGGCGGGCCCTGCTGGGTGATCCTGCCGTCCTCCATGACGATCACCCGGTCGGCGTCCAGCACCGTCGACAGGCGGTGCGCGATGACGATCCGGGTGGCGTTGAGCTTGCGGGTGCTCTCGATCACCGTGCGCTGCGTGTCGTTGTCCAGGGCGCTGGTCGCCTCGTCGAAGAACAGGATCCGCGGCCGCCGTACGAGGGCCTGCGCGATCATCAGCCGCTGCCGCTGGCCCCCGGAGACCGCGCCGCCGCCCGAGACGATGGTGTGCAGGCCCATCGGCATCCGCTTGATGTCCTCCGCGAGCCCGGCCAGCTCGGCCGCCGCCATCGCCTCCTCCGGGGTGCACGGCTCGGTGCCCCGGATGACGTCGAGGACGGACCCGGTGAAGGGCTGCGCGTGCTGCAGCACCACCCCGCACTGCCGGCGCACGGCCGACTGGTCCAGGGCCGCGAGGTCCTGGCCGTCGTACAGCACGCTGCCCGACAGCGGACGGTCGAAGCCGATCAGCAGCCGCAGCAGGGTCGACTTGCCGCAGCCGCTCGGCCCGACGACCGCCACGAACTCGCCCGGCCGGATGCGGAACGACACCTCGTCCAGCACCAGCGGCCCGTCGTCGCTGTACCGGAACGACAGCCGCCGCGCCTCGATCGCCCCCGACAGCGGCCCCGGCCGGGTGCTCGCGGCCCGCACCTCGGGCGCGGCGTCCAGCACCGGGCGGATCTCCTCCAGCAGCGGCAGCGCGGCCACCGCCGAGACGAACGCGCCGGTCAGCTGGGTGACGGAGGTCAGCAGCATCGTCACCGAGGTGTTGAAGGCCAGGAACGCGGCCGCCGACATCGAGCCCCTCGCCGGGCCCGCCAGCAGCATGAACATCAGCAGTGTGCACACCGGCAGGTACACCGCGCCCAGCACCGTGGTGAGGTTCTTGATCCGGCCCACCTTCCGCTGCAGCTCACGGCTGCGCGCGAACTGCGCGGCCCAGGCGGCGTAGGCGTAGTTCTCGGCGGCGGCCACGCGCAGCTTGGGCAGCCCGCGCAGGGTCTGGAAGGCCTGGTTGTTCAGCTTGTTGCCGAGCACGACCAGCCGCCGCTGCCAGCGCACCTGCCACAGACCGAGCCCGAGGAAGACGCCCGCGATCACCACCAGCATGCCGATCGCCGCCAGGGCCATCGAGGCGCTGTACCAGAACAGCAGCGCCAGGTTCATCGCGCCGACGGTGACCGACTGGGCGACCACCGGGCCCACCCCGGCCAGCAGCCGGCGGATCGCGCTGACGCCCATGGCGGCGCTCGCCAGCTCACCGGTGGAGCGCTCGGTGAAGAACTTCGTCGGCAGGCGCAGCAGCCGGTCCCACACGGCCGGCTGCAGAGTGGCCTCGATCCGGCCCTCGAGCCGCAGGATGGTCAGGTTCTCCAGCAGCATGAAGGCCGCCGCCACCACACCGCTGACCATCACCGCCAGGCACACCCGCGCGATCGGCCCCTGCTCGGCCCTCGGCACGTACTGGCCGAGCACCTTGCCGGTGGCGACGGGCACCAGCGCCCCGATCGCCACCGTCACCAGACCGGCGAGGAGCAGGTTGAGCAGGTCGCCGCGGGTGCCGCGCAGGCTGAAGCGCAGCAGCCCGAGCAGTCCGAGGCGGCGCTCGGGCAGCGGGCGGTAGAACATCACGGCGCGCGGTTCGAACTCCTCGGCGTTGGCCCGCTCCACAGGCGTCTCCCGGCCGGTCGCCGGGTGCACGGCGACGTAGCCGCCGCGCCGCCACAGCAGCGCCACCGGCGCGCCGGACAGCGCCCGGTGCCCCACCAGCGGCCCGATGTCCTCCCGCCACCACTTCCCGCGCAGCCCTACGGCCCTGGTACGCACGCGGGAGGCGAGGGCCACCTGTTCCACCGGGTCCAGCCGGTCGCTGCCGGTGCCGGTCCGTGGCGCCTCGGCGAGCGTGATCCCCGCCGCGCGGGCGACCAGCGCGCAGGCCGCGTAGGTGGCGTCCGCGTCGGCGGCCGTCGTACGGGCCGCGGGGGAGCGGCCGATGGACGCCAGCAGCGTCCGGTCGGCCTGGGCGCGCACGGCCTCGCCGGCCCTGATCCCGGCCGCCGTACGGTCCTCGTGGGTGCGCTCCAGCTCCTCGATCCAGCGGTCCAGCGCGGTCAGCAGCCGGTACTGCTGGTCGACCATGCTCTGCCACAGCGCGGGGTCCATCAGCAGGTCGGCGGCCGCCTCGGCGCCGTACACCGACCCGTACTGGACGCTGCCGGGCGGCACCTGCATCCAGAACACGTCGTCGTCGGCGGGCGCGTCGGCCCGCTCCCCGGACTGCGGCGCCTGGAACAGCACCGACAGGCTGCGGCCCACGCCGAGCGCCACCGCGTACTCCAGCGGGCTGGTCGCCGGCGGCACGTACTGCGGGTTGCCGTACTCGTCGTAGGACCAGGTCTGCGTGGCGGCGGGCTGGTACAGCTCGCGCAGCGCGACGCGGTGGACCACGCAGTCCCGCAGCGGCCGGGCGACCAGTGTGTGGCGCGGTCCGGCGACCGGGCCGAGCAGCAGCGAGCCCGCCTCCAGCCGGCCCAGGTGGTGCCAGTGCCCCTGCTCCGCCGCGTCCACCGCGAACAGGTCCACCGCGCCCGCCGCGACCAGCCACAGCACCTGCGGACCCTCGAGGTCCAGCCGGCCGAACCCGGCGCAGTCCAGGGGTGCGCCGAGCGTGCCGAGCGCCCCGAGCACCAGATCGCCCTCGTGGACGGACGTCATCTCACCGCTCCCTGACCAGTGCCGCGTACGCCCCGCCGCGCGCCACCAGCTCCGCGTGCCGGCCCCGCTCGACCACCTGACCGTGCTGGAGGACGACGATCTCGTCGCTGTCGCGCACCGTGGAGAGCCGGTGGGCGATGACCACGCAGGCGCATCCGCGCCGCCGCAGGTTGTCCATCACCACCAGCTCGGTCTCCGCGTCCAGCGCGCTGGTCACCTCGTCGAGCACGAGGATGCTCGGCCTGCGCACCAGCGCGCGGGCGATCTCCAGGCGCTGGCGCTGCCCGCCGGAGAAGTTGCGCCCGTCCTGCTCCACGCGCGCGTGGATGCCGCCGGGCCGGCGCGCGACGACGTCGTACAGCGCCGCGTCCTTCAGCGCCTCCACCACCGCCTCGTCCGGGACGGAGGGGTCCCACAGCGCCACGTTGTCGCGGACCGTGCCCTCGAAGAGGAACACGTCCTGGTCCACGAAGGAGACGGACGCGGCGAGCGCCCCGCGCGGGATGTCCTCCAGCCGCTGCCCGTCGATGCGGATCACGCCCTCCCAGGGGGCGTACAGGCCGGAGATGAGCCGGGAGACGGTGGACTTGCCGCTGCCAGAGCCGCCGACCAGCGCGACCTGCTGCCCCGGCCCCACGGTCAGGTCGAAGCCGGTCAGCAGCGGCTTGTCCAGCGGGCTGTAGCCGAAGGCGACGTTCTCCAGCTGGACATGGCCGTGCAGGCGGCGTGTGGAGTCGCCGGGCCCGGGGCGTGCGTAGAGCGGGTCGGTGCGGAAGTTCTCGACGTCTTTCAGCCGGGCCACGTCGGCGGCGAAGTCCTGGATGCGGCCCGCGACCCCGTTGAGCCGGGTCAGCGGGGCGGTGAAGCGGGTCACCAGCGCCTGGAAGGCCACCAGCAGACCGACCGAGATGTGCCCCTCGACCGCCCGCATCCCGCCGATCCACAGGATCAGCGCGCTGTTGAAGGTGGCCAGCGCCGGCGCGACCACGCCCAGCCAGGCGCCCGGCACTCCGAGCCGCTGCTGCTCCTCCAGCGTCGTGGCGTGCTGGCCCGCCCACCGCGCGAAGTAGCCGTCCTCGCCGCCGGTCGCCTTCATCGTCTCGATCAACTGCAGCCCGGTGTACGCGGTGTTGGTGAGCCGGGCGGTGTCCGCGCGCAGCTTCGCCGTACGGGTGGCGCGCAGCCGTACGACCACGCGCATCGCCACCACGTTCAGCAGGGCCACGCCGATGCCGACGAACGTCAGCTGCGGGTCGTAGGTGTAGAGCAGCACCGCGTACAGCACCACCACGACCGCGTCGACGCCCGCCGCCGCGAGGTCGCGGGCCAGCGTCTCGGCCACCTGGTCGTTGGACTGCAGCCGCTGCACCAGGTCGGCCGGGCTGCGCTGGGCGAAGAACGTCACCGGCAGCCGCAGCAGATGGCGCAGGAAGCGGGCCCCGCCCAGGGTGGAGGAGATGATGCGGCCGCGCAGCAGGTTGGCCTGCTGCAGCCAGGTCAGCACCACCGTGAGCAGCACGCACGCGCCCATCGACGCGAACAGCACGCCGAGCAGCGAGGTCTGATCGCCTATCAGGTACGTGTCGATGTAGGTGCGGCTGAGCGCGGGCACCGCCGCGCCCACCGCGACGAGCAGCAGGCTCGCCAGCATCGCCGCCGGCATGGTGCCCGCGGTGCCGCGCATCCGGGCCGGCAGGGCGCCCAGGATCCCCGGCTTGCGGCCGCCCTTGCTGAACCCCTCGCCGGGCTCCATCACCAGCACCACGCCGGTGAAGGAGGTGTCGAAGTCCTCCATGGGCACGAAACGGCGTCCCTTGCCGGGGTCGTTGACGTACACCCCGCGCCGCCCGAGGCGGCGGCCCATGCCGTCGTAGACGACGTAGTGGTTGAACTCCCAGAACAGGATGGCCGGTGCCGCGACCTCGGCGAGGGCGGCGGTGTCCATCTGCATGCCCTTGGCGGTCAGGCCGTAACCGCGGGCCGCCTTCAGCAGGTTGCTCGCGCGCGAGCCGTCCCGCGAGACACCGCAGGCGATGCGCAGCTCCTCCAGCGGCACATGACGGCCGTAGTGGCCGAGCACCATGGCGAGCGAGGCGGCGCCGCACTCCACGGCCTCCATCTGGAGCACGGTCGGGGTGCGTACGGTTCCGCCCCGCCCCTTGGGCACCGGCCGGCGGGGCGGCGGAGCGGCACGCCGGCGGCCGCGGGACTCCCGGGACCGCGGTGACTGTGGTGTCGGGGTCTCCCGTACGGCGCTCACGGCAGCAGCCAGTCGACGGGGCGCTGGTCGGCCAGGCGGACGGAGGCGGTGGCCATGGTCATGGAGTCCAGGTGGTACGGCGGTCCGTCCGTGGAGGACCAGCGGTAGCCGCTCCTGGTGGCGCCGGAGGCGTCGAGCCGTACGAGCACGGCGACGGGCCGTCCCTTCCTGGTGAACTGCTCGCCCAGTTGGGCGTCGCCGAGGAACGCGGCGATCTGCTGCGCCGACTGCGCCGAGCGTTCCACCGACTTCACATGACCGCGCAGCACCCCGTACCGCTGGGCGGGCACGGAGGCGACGGTGAGGTCGACGGGCGCGCCGGCGGGGATGGCGGCGGCGCTCTGGGCCGGCACGTACACGGTGGCGTAGAGCGGATCGGAGGCGTGGGCGGTCTTCTCGACGGCGGCGAGGTCCGCGCCGGTGGAGACGATCCGGCCGAGGCCGGCGGCGAGCGCGGTGACCCGGCCCGCGGCGACAGCGCGGACGACCCGCTCGCCCCGGTCCGTGCGCACCCTCAGCACGGGCGCGCCGGCGGCGAGGCGTTCGCCCTCCTCGGCGTAGACCGCGGTGACCTGGCCGGCGACCGGACTCTGCAGCAGGTAACTGCCCTGGCCGTGGGTCAGGACGGCCGGCGCCGAGACCGTGGAGGCCACCGAGCCCGTCACCGCCCACACGCAGGCGGCCGCCATCGCCACCAGCGTCACGGACAGCACGAGCCACCCCTGCGGGCGGGCGAGCCGCACCGGGAGGTCGAGCTCCTCCGGCGACTGGAGCTTGGCGAGGGCCTGCTGGCGGAACTGCACGGTCCATCCCTCAGATGTGCGGACGTACGGAGGGGGCGGGAGAGCGGGGAGCGGAAGGGTGCGCGCGGGGGAGCGGAAGGGTGCGCACGGCGGCACCCGGGAGTCCCGGAACCGGCATCCGGCTCCGGGACTCGGCGGCAACGCGGCTCGATCAGAGACCGGCGACCAGGTTGGTGACCGGGGCGACGTTCAGGCCGGTCACACCCTCGACGGTGCCGATGGCCGTGTCGGCCAGGCCGGACACCGGGGCAACGCCGTCCACCAGGCCGGTGGCGGTGCCCAGAGCGTTCACGGACAGACCGCCGGAGACGTTGTCGAGCTCGGCGTCGGAGATCTCGACGGTCTCAACCTGGGGGGTGGAGTTCATGATGGAACTTCCCTTCGTATGGATATCTCACAAGGGGGGAGCGGCCCCCTCTGGGGACAGGACGGCCGCGACCGCGGGCGCCGGACGCCAGATTCCCAAGCGCCCGGCGGGGGCCCCGCGGTGCGATGGATCAAAGCACGCCACGCGCCGGCGATTCCACTCAACCAGGGCTCTCACCAGGCAACTTATCGATCCGCCGACATCATCCGTGCAGGATCGGGCACGGCTTGCCAGCCACTTCTTCACATGCCGCACCGCATCGGCGCACCCGCCCCCTTGCCGCCCCGCGGCCGAATCCGGCACTTGTCGCCAAAGTCCTGCAGGGGGGCGCGCGATTGTGCAGATCCTCCGCACGCGGTGACCTCGTTGAGCAGTGAACGTGCAGATTCGCTGAAGCCGGGATTCCACTACCGGACCGCGACCGGGGGTTGTGGCGCGGTCGCGCTCCGTGACGCCGTGTGACGGCTCCTCAGCCGGCCGATTCGGTTCCCCGCACCGGGAGTTGGCGAAGGCGATTGAACGCCCCGCGCGGCACGTGCGTACCAACAGCCATCCAGGCGTCCCCGAAACCAGCCGCCGGACGGCGGCGCAGACCCCGTCCCCAGGAGGTCGAGAAGTTTGAGTCACAAGCGAATTCCGAAGCGCAAGGCCGCGATAGCGGCGGGCAGCGTGGTGGCCCTGGGCGCGGCGGCGATGCTGCTCCCCAACGCCATGGCCTCCCAGGACGGCGGCGCCGCGGACAACGCCACCCCCCGGACGTTCAAGGCGACGGACGCCTCCAGCCTCGCCGCGCAGCTCGCCAAGACCCTCGGTGACTCCTTCGCGGGCGCGTACTACGACGGCGCCAAGCAGCAGCTCGTGGTGAACGTGGTGGGCGGCGACAACAACAACGTGGTCGTACAGGCGAAGAAGGCCGGCGCCGCGGTCCGCCAGGTCGCCAACAGCACCGCGTCCCTGAAGTCGGCCGCGCGCACGCTCAAGGCCAAGGCCACCATCCCGGGCACCTCCTGGGCCGTCGACCCGCGCACCAACAAGGTCGTCGTCACCGCCGACAGCACGGTCACCGGCGCCAAGTGGAACAGACTCCAGTCCACCGTGCAGGGCCTCGGCTCGGGCATGGCGACGCTGAAGAAGTCCGCCGGCACCTTCAAGACCTTCGCCTCGGGCGGCGACGCCATCTTCGCCCAGGCCCAGGGTGGCACCGTGCGCTGCTCCCTCGGCTTCAACGTCACCGCCTCGGACGGCAGTCCGGCCTTCCTGACCGCCGGGCACTGCGGTGTCGCCGCCAAGCAGTGGTCCGACTCGCAGAACGGCCAGCCGGTCGCCACGGTCGACCAGGCCACCTTCCCCGGCAACGACTTCTCCCTCGTCAAGTACAACGACCCCAACACGCAGGCCCCGAGCGAGGTCAACGTCGGCAACGGGCAGACCGTGAAGATCACCCAGGCCGCCGACGCGACCGTGGGCTCGACGGTGTTCCGCATGGGCAGCACCACCGGTCTGCACAACGGCCAGGTGACCGGCCTCGACGCCACCGTCAACTTCCAGAGCGAGACCAACCCGGGCGGCGTCGACACCGTCAACGGCCTGATCCAGACCAACGTCTGCGCCGAGCCCGGCGACAGCGGCGGCTCCCTGTTCACCCAGGACGGCGGCGCGGTCGGCCTCACCTCGGGCGGCAGCGGTGACTGCACCCAGGGCGGGGAGACCTTCTTCCAGCCGGTGACCGCCGCGCTCCAGGCGACCGGAGCGACCCTCGGCGCGGGCAACGGAAACGGCGCGGGCAACGGCGCGGGCGCGGGCAACGGAAACGGCGCGGGCAACGGCGCGGGCGCGGGCAACGGAAACGGCGCCGGCAACGGAAACGGCGCCGGCGACCAGCAGGGTGGCCAGCAGCAGGGCGGTGGCCAGCAGGCCGGTGGCGACCAGTCGGGTGCGGGCACGGCGTCCCCCGGTGACCAGTCGGGCGCGGGCACGGCGTCCCCGGGCGACCAGTCCGGCGCCGGTGCCTCCGACCAGTCCGGCGCGTCCAACGGCTCGGGTGCGAACAACGGGTCCGGCGTGTCCAACGGCTCCGGGATCTCCCAGGGCGAGTGACGCCCCGGACCGGCGGTCCCTGAGGAGGGGGACCCCCAAGGGCCCCCGGGCCCGGCCGTCTCCCCTCGGCCGCCTCCCCCTCCCCAGCCACCGGCCGGCCAGACACCAGCGGTTCCCGGCCGGCCGGTGGAGCGGTCCGGTCCTCCGGCGGGAGGACCGGACCACTCCGTACGAACCTCGCGGGGACGGCTCCGCTCAGTCGTCCCCGCGAGCCCGCAGCAGCAGCACCGCCACGTCGTCGATCCGCTCCCGAGCGGCCGCCGAGTGGCGCACCAGGCAGTCGGCCAGCGCGCCCAGCGGCACGTCACCGGCCCGGCCGAGCCGGTCGCCCAGCTCCGCCAGCGAGTCCTCGATGTCCGTGCCCGGCGACTCCACCAGCCCGTCGGTGTAGAGGACCAGCACCGAACCGGGAGCCAGGTCCACCCGGGTCGTCGGATACGTCGCCGCCGCGTCGATCCCCAGCAGCGGCCCCCCGGCCAGGTCGAGCACCCGTACCCGGCCGTCCGGCCGTCTCAGCAGCGGCGGCGGATGCCCGGCCCTGGACATCACGGCACAGCTCTGTTCCGCGTCCAGCCGCAGGTAGAGACAGCTGGCGAACAGCTCCACCCCGAGGTCCATCAGCAGCCGGTTGGTGCTGCGCATGACCTCCTGCGGCTCCTGGCCGACCGTCGTGTACGCGCGCACGGCGGTGCGCAGCTGCCCCATCAGCCCCGCCGCCGTGACGTTGTGCCCCTGCACGTCCCCGATCACGGCGGCCGCCGTGGGCCGGGTGGGCACCAGGTCGTAGAAGTCACCGCCGATGTCCATGCCCTGGGTGGCCGGCAGATAGCAGGCGGCCGCCTCGAAACCCGGGACCGTGGGCAGCGAGTGCGGCAGCAGCGCCTGCTGCAGCCCGTGCGCCAGCCGGTGCTTGGCGTCGTAGAGCCGGGCCCGCTCCAGGGCCTGCGCGATCAGCCCGCCGAGGCTGGTGAGGACGGCACGCTCGTCCGCCGGGAAGGGATGCCGGTCGGTGTAGGCGAGCACGCAGGTGCCCACCGGCCGCCCGGAGGCGATCAGCGGCAGATACGCCCAGGCCGCGAACCCGTCCGGGATTTCCCGGCGCACCGGGTAGAGCCGCTCCAGCTGCTGCCGGCAGTCGAAGAACGCGGGCACCCCGGTGGACAGCACGTGTGCCCCCGGGGTCTGCGCGCTCAGCGGCATCCCGTGGAACCGTTCGACCGCCCCCGGCCCCCCGTAGCCGCGGTGCCCGAGCACATGCAGCCGCCCCGACTCCGAGCCGAGGATCACCAGGGCCTGGCTCCCCACGGCCGGGACGACCTCGTCCGCGAGCAGCCGCACCACGTCCTGCACGCCCACCGCCTCGGTCAGCGCCCCCGCCAGGCTCAGCACCCGCGAGATCGTCACCAGGCTCGACGGCCCCACAGCGGACGGCGGTGGGTTGCGGCCCAGCTCCGTCACCGCCCTGGCCCGGCTGATCCGCACGCTCAGGCCGGTGGTGCTCGGATACATGCGGAACGACAGCCAGTCGGCGGGCGGACGCAGCGCGACGAAGGAGGTGACCTGCTGGCTGATCAGCGCTCCCCGGTAGCGGTCCTCGTACATCGGGTCGTTCAGCCAGGGCACCGAGGCCCACAGCCGCGTGCCGAGCAGTTCACCCACCGGCAGGCCGAGCAGGTCGGCGGCGGCCGCGTTGGCGTACGAGACCCGGCCGTGCAGATCGAGCGAGGCCAGCCCGTACGGCAGCCGGGCCGCCATGCGGGCCGCCTCCACCGAGCCCAGCGTGCCGGCCAGCCCGCCGGACGGGGGCGTGGCGAGCAGATCGGGCTCCGCGAGCACCGGGCGGCTCTCCGCGGCGGCCCGCTCCAGCCGCAGCGCCAGCCGGTCGCAGGCCGCGCTCAGATGCTCCCGCTCCCAGTCGGACAGCACCGGCGGGTGCGATCCCGGCCAGGTCACGAAGACCGCACCGTACGCCGTCCGCGCGGTCGCCACGGGCAGCGCGGCCAGCGCGAAGGGGTACGGCAGCACCACCGCGATGCGCGGATAGCGGCGGGCCATCTCCTCCTCGCCGCCGACCCACACCAGCCGCCGCTCGCGCACCGCGCGGGCGACCGGGATCGGCGCGCTCAGCCCGACCCGCTCCCAGGGCGCGGCGAACGCCCTGGGCATGCCCGCCATGACCGTCATCTCCAGCACCTGCTGGTCGGGGGCGAGCAGGTACACCGCCCCGGAGTGCGCGTGCACCTCGTCCATCATCGAGGCCAGCGCAAGGGACAGCACCGGCCGGTCGACCGCCCGGCGGGCGCCCGCGGACGGCCGCCCGGACCACTGCCCCTCGGCCACGCCCACACCTCCTCGCCCGCCCGTGCGAAGGCCCCCCGGGTCAAGGCTCCACCCGGACGGCCCACGGCGCACGGCGAGCCGGAACTCCACGGAACCGTCACAGGGGCTGCGCAGGCGGCCGATACGCGCTGTAATGGCGAACGTGGTCAGTGAGGGCGCTACGGCACGCAGAACGAAGAGTCTGCGAGCCGAACTTGCCCTCAAGACGCTCACCTCCGAGCCGGCCACGAGCGACCGACTGCGCCGCGTCCTGGAGCAGGCCCTGGTCTTCACCGGCGCCGCCTTCGCCGCCGTCTACACGTGCGGAGAGGGCGGGGATCTGCTGTGCCTGACGGAGTCGGCGGGCGTGCCGCGCACGCTGTACGGACTGCGTGACGCCTATCCGCTGGCCGGCCGGTCCCCGGCCGCCGAGGCCCGCCGCACCGGGCGGCCCGTGTGGCTCGGTCCCGAGGAGCTCGCCGAGTGCGCGGACTCCCGCCGCATGCCCGCCGGGGACGTCTTCCTCGCCGTGGTCCCGCTCAACGGGCGCGAGGGCGGCTGCCTGGTCGCGGTCACCGAGAGCCCGGGCGGCTTCGACAGCGAGGACCGCGAGTGCCTCGAACTCGTCGCCCACGCCGTCGCCTGCCCCGCCCCGGCCGAGGCCGCGCACGGCGAGGAGCTGCCGCCGGGAGCCTTCAGTCTCGCCATGGACACCGGGCGGGTCGATGTCGGCGACGACATCCTGCGCCTGTTCGACATCGGCCGCAGCGACTTCGACGGCAAGGTCGAGACGCTGCTGTCACTGACGGTGCCCGAGGACCTGCCCTCGCTCATGTCCGTGGTCGAGGCCGACCACATGTCCATCGGCGAGCGCGAGCTGGAGTTCCGCATCCTCCAGCCCGACGCGCCGCCCCGGTGGCTGCGGCTGCGCGGCCGGCTGCTGCCCGGCGGCGAGGGGCGGCCCGCCCGCCTGGTCGGCACCGTCGCCGACGCCTCGACGATGCGGGCCGGCGGCGTCACCGACGTCACCCGCGTCCAGCGGCTCGCCGCCGCCCTGGCCACCGCCGGCACCGTCCGCGACGTCAGCCAGGCCGTGGTCGGCGCCCTGCGCAAGCCTCTGCAGGCCGACCGGATCGCCCTGGCGGAACTGGAGAACGACCGGCTCGTCGTCACCGTCCTCGACCCGCCCGAACCCGAGGCCTGGCCCGAGCTGTGGCGCCTGGAGTGGCGTACGGAATGGCCCGACGCGCCCGTGCGGGCCATGCCCACCCTCGCCGCCGCTCTGCGCGAGGGCCGCGCCCAGATCTGGCCCGCCGGGACCGACCTGGAGCCCGCGCTCGCCGAGGTCGGCCCCGGCGGACTCGCGGTCCTGCCGCTGTCCGCCGGCGGCCGGATGGCCGGCGCCTGCCTGATCGGCTGGGACACCCCGCACGACTTCGGCCCCGACGAACGCGCCCTGCTCACCGCCTCGGCCGGCCTCGCCGGCCAGGCCCTCATGCGCGCCCACGCCTTCGACGCCGAGCACGAACTCGTCGGCATGCTCCAGCGCACCCTGCTGCCCCGCCGCCTGCCCAAGCTGCCCGGCGCCGAGGCCGTGGCCCGCTACCTGCCCGCCACGGCGGGCCTGGAGGTCGGCGGCGACTGGTACGACGTCATCCCGCTGCCCGACAACCACGTCGCCTTCGTCATCGGGGACGTCCAGGGCCACAGCGCCGCCGCCGCCACCCTCATGGGCCAGATGCGCACCGCGCTACGCGCCTACGCGGCCGAGGGCCACCCCCCGGACGTGGTCGTCTCGCACGCCAACCGGCTCCTGCTGGAGCTGGAGACCGACCTGTTCGCCACCTGCGCCTACGTCGATGCCGACATGGAGGAGGGCACGGCGTGGTGCGTGCGCGCCGGGCACCTGCCACCGGTGCTGCGCCACCCGGACGGCAGCGTGGAGATCGCCGAGGCGGAGGGCGGCCCCCCGCTCGGGGTGCTGAGCCAGGCCGACTTCCCCATGACCCCGCTCAGGCTCCAGCCCGGCACCGTGCTCGCGCTGACCACCGACGGCCTGGTGGAGTCGCCCCAGGCCGACATCGACGACGGCATGAACCGCTTCGCCGAGGACCTGGCCGCCGTCGACCCCGCCCACCTCGGCCTGGTCGCCGACGCCCTGCTGACCGGCGCGGGCCGCAGCGACGACATCGCCCTGCTGCTCATGCGCTACGACGGTCTGGCCGTACGCCCGCTGCGGGAGAGCTGGACGGTGTGGCGGGTGCCCGAGGCGGTCCGGCACGCCCGCCGCTTCACCCGGCGCACCCTGCGCTCGTGGGGCGTCGGCGACGACGACATCGACGCCGCCCTGCTCATCGTCTCCGAACTGGTCACCAACGGCCTGGTGCACACCGACGGCCAGGTCCGCCTCGACATCACCCTCGTCAACCACCGCCTGCGCGTCGCCGTCGCCGACAGCTCGCCCCGCACCCCGATCAAGCCGACCAGCATCGGCTGGGAGGCCACCGGCGGACGGGGCATCCTCCTCGTCGAGGCCATGTCGGCGGCGTGGGGCAGCCTGCCGGTCAGCGGCGGCAAGCAGGTGTGGAGCGAGATGGTGCTGGGCCGCTGACCCGGCCGCCCCCCGGCGCACACCGCGGCCGACCCGCCACACGGGTGCGCCGCGCGCCCGCGACGGCAGGTCTGAGCCGCCGCCGGGCCCGCCGTGCTTAGGGTCCTGGGCTGTGTCGCACACCACCTTCGAAGAACTCGTGGCCAAGAAGCGCGCGGCCGACGAGGCCCACACCCGGGTCAAGCAGCTGCGCAGCACCTACGGTCCGCCCGCGCAGGCGCGCTGGACCGGAGCCCAGAGCGAGACCTACGAGACGGCGCTGCGGGCCTGGCGCGACCTGGACCGCGATCTGAGCACCGCCCTGAACGAGTACGCCGGCCAGGAGGGACGCCCGCGCACCGAGGTCGAGGGCGAGGTGGCCCGGGCGGCACGCGAGGGCGGAGAGGGCGCCGAGGCGTAGGCCGTGGCACCGGGCACGTATCCGGTGGCCGCGGCAGGGTACCCGTGGTCCATGGACACCACCCGGTACGAAGCACTCGCCGCGGGCTCGGCCTTCGGGATCGTCGTCATCGTCGTCGGCGGTCTGATCATCGCCGCCGCCCTGGTGTGGGCGATCGGTCTCGGCATCAAGGTCAAGCAGCGCGAGCCGAGGACCCCGCGCGGCGGCGAGCACCCCACGCTGCCCGAGTCCGGACCGGTCCACGAGACCCAGCAGCGGCGCGAGCCCGACGAGGTCCCCCGCGCCGAGGAGACCGGCCGCCGTCTGACCCCGCACGAGCTCAGCTCCTCCGGCAGCAGGCGCAGCGAGGACCAGTCACGCCCCCGTTGGGACGACGGCTCCAGCGGCTCCTTCGGCAGCGGCGGCACCGGGGGCAAGTGACCGGACCGGCGGTACGCGAGGGCCGTGACCGGACCGGCGCGGTCAGCGGCGGCGCCGTGTGCCCGTGAACACGAGCAGTGCCAGGGCCAGCGCCTGGACCGCGGCCACGACGGTGATCAGCAGCGGGACCGACACCCCGTACAGCGCGCCCGTCAGCGCCCCGCCCACGAGGCTCGCGCCGCCCACCACCCCCGCGAACACGCCGTACGCCGTCGCCCGTCGTCCCGGCGGGACCAGGTCGGCGACCGTGGCGCGCAGCGTCGACTCCTGCACGCCCAGCGCCGCCCCCCACACCAGCGACCCGGCCACCGCGACCGTGACCGCGTCCGTGAAGGCCAGCGCCGGTACGAGCGCGGCGAGCAGCGGCAGGACGACGAGCACGGCGGGCCCGTGCCGGTCGTAGAACCAGCCGGTCACCAGGGCGGCCACCGCGTCCACGGCCATCGCGGCCGCGTACAGCACGGGCACCCACGCCGGTGCCAGCAGATGGCGCTGGACCAGGTGGTAGGAGAGCACGCCGAAGGTGGCGAAGCCGGCGGTGGTGGCCGCGGTGAACGCCGCGTACGTCCAGAACGCCGTCGGCAGCCGCCTCGCCCGGGCGGCCGCACTCGCCGGGGTGGACCTGGTCGCCGGGGCCTTTGTCGCCTCCGGGGAGGCTTGTGCCCCGTCCTCGTAGCGGCGCGGGTCGGGCACCCGGCTCCGCAGCCACAGCAGCAGCCCGACCACGGCGACCCCGGGTACGGCGAGAACGCCCAGCGCCGGTCCGTAGGAGCCGCCCGTCAGCGCGAGGACCCCGGCGACGGTCAGCGGGCCGATCAGCGCGCCGACCTGGTCCATCGCCTCGTGCACGGCGAAGCCCCGGCCGCGTCCGGTCGCCGCGGTGGCGTGGGACAGCAGGGTGTCCTTGGCGGGTGAGCGCACCGCCTTGCCCACCCGTTCGGCGACCACCAGGGCGCACGCCGCCCACAGGGTGCCGACCACGCCGAGCGGCGGCACCGAGACGACGGTGAGCAGATAGCCGGAGATGGTCAGGGTCCAGAAGCGCCTGGTCCGGTCGGCCAGGGGCCCGGACACCAGCCGCAGCCCGAGGGCCGCCGCCTCGCCCGCGCCGGTGACCACGCCGACCACCAGCGCCGAGGCCCCGAGCGAGGACAGCAGCGGCCCGGTGACCGAGCGGGCGCCCTCGTACACGAAGTCCGCGAGCAGGCTGACGGTGCCGAACCACACCACGAACCGCCACGCGCCCATCCGGGCCCGTGGCGTCGTCCCGAGCTCGCCGGCCGGTTCCGTCTCCACGCCCGACAGTGTCCGCCACCGCAGGCGCCGGGCGGTACGCGGGGCGGGTTTGCGGCCCTCGCGCGAGGGGACCCGACCGCCGAGAACCGCACCGGACCGGACGCAGAAGGAAGATGAGGCGTCGTGACCGCCCACATCAGTGAGAAACCGGCAGTCGAGAGCCCCGAGACCGGCTGGGCGAAGGCCCGCCGGCTGCGGCGCGAGCACGTGCGCACCTGCGTACCGGCGGTCGGCGGCCGCGGCGGCCCGGACCGGGACCGCGTGGGCTCCGAGTCGAACATCGTGCGCGGCGAGGACTGACCCTCCCGAGCCTCAGCAGTGGGTCTTGGCCAGCAGTTCGAGGATCTCCGCGGTGGTGCCCGTCTCGCCCAGGCGCGGGAACACCCGTGCCACGGAACCCCGGTGGCCCTCCGCGTCCAGGTCGGACATGGCGTCCGTGGCGAGCGTGACGTGGTAGCCGTGCTCGTACGCGGCCCGCGCGGTGGACTCCACGCCGATGCTGGTGGCGATGCCGGTCAGCACGATCTGCGTGACGCCGCGCCGCCGCAGCTGCACGTCGAGGTCGGTGCCGTGGAAGGCGCCCCAGTTGTGCTTGGTGACGGTGATGTCGCCCGCGTGACCGGCGAGTTCGGGCACGATCACGTCCCAGCCCTCGGGCCGGCCGCCGCCGGAGCGCGGCGCCTCGGTGCGACCGGGCGGGACATCGCCGAAGTCCGGCGCGAAGGAGACCCGTACGAGGACGACGGGCAGATCGCGGGCGCGGAAGGCGTCGGCGAGCTCGGCCGTGCGGGAGACGACCTCGGTGCCGGAGTACGGCGCGGTCGGCGCGCCGACGATGCCGGCCTGGAGGTCGATCGCCACGAGGGCGGTGCGGGGGTCGAGGGCGGTGACTGCCATGGGGGGTCAGGCCTTTCGGGTTTCGCTCGAGTCCTGTGACTCTCGTGGTTCTTGCGGGTGTCGGGATCGCCGGGGCTCTTGTGGTGCGTGCGGGGGCCGGGATTCCGGCTGGGCCGCCGCAGGCACGGGGGCCGGGGGAGTGAGGCTCCGCAGGGTGCGGTCGGGCAGGACGGTCGCCAGGAGCAGCGTCGATCCGGCGACCATGAACAGGGCCAGGCCGTGCAGCCCGAAGGTGTCGGCGCGGTGCGGGAAGAACCCGGCCGTGGCGGCGGAGGCGCCCAGCGCGCCGAGGTACATGAAGGTGCGCAGCAGCCCGGCGGCCGACGCGATCCGCGCGGGATCGGCCTGCCGGTAGAGGGCGTTCTGGTTGGCCAGGCCGATCAGCCCCTGCGGCACGCCCATCACGACCCCGGCCACGAGCAGCATCCACAGGCCGCTGCCGGAGCCGACCAGCAGCAGGAACGCGCAGGCCGCGATCTGGACGCAGGCGCCCGCCACCAGCTTGGTCCGCACCGCCTCGCGGCGCCCGGTGAGGGTGGAGACGGTGAGCGCGGTGGCCGACAGCGGCAGCAGCACCAGTCCCGCGGTGGACGCGCCGAGCCCGCGCCCCTGCTCCAGCCACTGCGTGTAGCCGTACATGAAGGCGTAGGACGTGGTGTAGCCGAGGAACTGGCGCAGATACGTGACCAGCAGCGGCACGTTGCCGCCCAGCACCCGCAGGTCGACGAACGGCCGCGCGGTCCCGAGCTCCCGCAGGGCGAACGCGGCCGCCGCGACGGCGGCGAGCAGGGGCAGGTACCAATGGTCCGAGCGCGGGGCCATCAGGAACAGCATCAGCGCCACCAGCATCGCGGCGAACAGCACCATGCCGGGCAGGTCCACCTCACGGCGGTCGCCTGCGGCGGCCCGGGGCTCCCTGGGCAGGCGGAGGCCACCGAGGACCAGACAGGCCGCCGACAGCGGCACGTTGACGGTGAACACCGCGCGCCAGCCGCCGGCGCCGATCAGCAGCCCGCCGAGCGCGGGGCCGACCACCGCGACCGTCTGGTTGGCGACGGCGAGCGCGGTCAGCACACCCGCGGGGCTGTCCTGCCCGGTCCGTTCGGCCTCACGCCGGGTCAGCTGCATGGACGCCGGATACGCCGCCGAGGTCCCGAACCCCAGCAGCACCCGCGCCCCGATCAGCGCTCCGAGCGACGGCGCGAGCGCGCCCAGCAGACCCGCGACGCCCACCAGGGACGTACCCACGAGGTAGAGCCGGCGGGGACCGTACATGTCGACCAGCCGTCCGATGACGGGCTGTCCCACGGCGGTGGCCAGATACAGCGCCGAGACCAGCCAGACCGTCCGCGCCGGGGACGCGCCGAAGGCGGCACCGATCGGGACGAGGGCCACGGCGATCATGGAGGAGTTGACCGGGTTGAGGACCGAGCCGAGGACCATGGGGGCGATCAGCCGGCGGTCGAATCCCGCCGGCTTCGGCCGGTCCGCGCCGCGCGCGGTGCGGCTGGGCCGGGGTATCCGGGGGATCACGTGCGCGCCCCGGGGGTCGCGCGGGTCACGGGCGGGTCAGCCGATCCATGAGGGCGAGCGCCTCCAGGAGCGTGCGCCGTTCGGCCTCCGTGAACCGCTCCTCCAGGGCGCGGGCCAGCCACTCCGCGCGGACCTGCCGGTTGTCCTCGATGCGCTCGCGGCCGGTCTCGGTCAGGGTGACCAGCTGGCGCCGGCCGTCGTCGGGGTCGGGGCTGCGGCGGATGAGTCCGTGCTGCTCCAGAGCGGACAGCGTGGTCGCCATCGACTGCGGGCGCACGCCCTCGGCGGCGGCCAGGGCGCTGGCCGTGGCGGCCCCGTGCTTGCCGGCCAGGGTGAGCGCCGAGACCTGCGACGGCGTCAGGTCCTCGTCCTGCGCGACCTCGCGGATGCGCCGCCGCAGCCGGCTGAACACCACGCGCAGGTCGCGCGCGGCCCGGGCGGCGGAGGAGGAGACGCCCTCGGGCGCCTCGCCGGTCTCGTGATCCATACGGCCACCGTAGAACCGTAAGCCAAAACTGTCCAGCCCAGGCTGAACAGTTTTACCTGTAGATCATCCGGAGAGGTCCCGCGGGCTCGCCGGCAGTACGCTGACCTGGTGCGCCTGCTGCTGATGTCCGACACCCATCTCCCCAAGCGCGCCAAGCAACTGCCCGCGCCGCTGCTCGACGAGATCCCGCGCGCGGACGTCGTCTTCCACGCCGGGGACTGGGTCGACACCGCCACTCTCGACCTGCTGGAGAGCCGCAGTCGCCGTCTCGTCGGCGTCTACGGCAACAACGACGGACCCGCGCTGCGCGCCCGTCTGCCCGAGGTGGCCCACGCCGACCTCGGCGGGCTGCGCTTCGGCGCCGTCCACGAGACCGGGCCCGCCCAGGGCCGCGAGGCACGCTGCGCCGCCCGCTTCCCCGGACTGGACGTCCTGGTCTTCGGGCACAGCCACATCCCCTGGGACACCACCGCGCCCTCCGGGCTGCGCCTGCTCAACCCCGGCTCGCCCACCGACCGCCGCCGCCAGCCGTACTGCACCTACATGACGGCCACCGTCGACGGCGGCCGGCTCACCGAGGTCGAACTGCACCGGCTCCCGCCACGCCGAGCGACGTAGGAGCCGGCGGGTCCCTGCGCGCCGCCGATCCGGACGGGAGTGTCAGACCCCGGTGGTACTCGTGGAGTCATGGCTGACACACCGGCAACGCTCCTGAGGCGGGTCGTCGGCCCGGCCCGGCCCACCGGCTCGCCCCGCACCGTCCTCGTCGTGATGTGCGCCGGGTACTTCCTGGTGCTGCTCGACGTGACGATCGTCAACGTCGCGCTGCCCCGGATCGGTTCGGGCCTCGGCGCGGACATCGGCGGACTCCAGTGGGTCGTGGACGGCTACGCGCTTGCGCTCGCCGCGCTGATGCTGACCAGCGGCACGGCGGGCGACCGTTACGGTCACCGGCGTGTCGTGCTGGCCGGGCTCGGCGTCTTCGGCCTGGGCTCCCTCGCCTGCGGACTCGCCCCGGACGTCGCCGTGCTGGTCGCGTCCCGTGTCGTGCAGGGCACGGGGGCCGCCCTGCTGCTGCCGGGCACGCTGGCCATCATCGGGCAGGCGTTCCCGGACGAGCGCGGGCGGGCGCGGGCGATCGGGGTGTGGGCGGGCATCGGCAGCCTGGCCCTGCCGGCCGGTCCGCTGCTCGGCGGACTGCTCGTCGACGGGCTGGGCTGGCGCGCGGTCTTCCTCGTCAACGTGCCGATCGTGCTGGTGGCCCTGGTGTGCTCCGCGGCCGTCGTGCGCGAGAGCCGCAGCGCCGACACCCCGCCCCTGGACCTGCCCGGACTGCTGCTGGGAGCGCTGCTGCTGCTCGCCACGACGTACGCCTTCGTCCAGGGCGGACGGTCCGGGGCCGGCGCCCCGCGGGCCGTCGCCGCCGGGGTGGTCGCGGTGGTCGCCCTGGTCGCGCTGTGCGTCGCCGAGGCACGGCGCGGGGAGGCAGCGATGCTGCCGCCCGCGCTGCTGCGGCGGCCCGCTTTCGACACGGCCAACGCCGCCGCCGGAATCATGAACCTGTGCACGCTGGGCGCGCTGTTCGTGCTGATGCTGTTCCTGCAGTCCGTGCAGGGCCGTTCCGCGCTGGGCGCCGGTCTGGCCGTCGTCCCGCTGTTCGCACCGCTCGCGTTGATCGCGCCGTTCGGCGGGCGGATCACCAGCCGGATCGGGGCCCGGCTGCCGGCCGCCGCCGGACTGCTGTGCGCCGCCGCCGGCCTGGCCCTGCTGGCCCGCGCCCAGCCGCACTCCGGCTACGCGGTGCTGCTGCCGGCCTTTCTGCTGTGGGGCACCGGCCTCGGCATACTCACCCCCGCCGTCGTGGCGGCCGCCGTCGCGGCGGTGCCCGCCGACCGCTCGGGGCTGGCCTCCGCCGTGAACAACACCGCGCGCCAGACCGGCGGAGCCATCGGCATCGCCGTGGCCGGCGCCGTCGCCGGACAGCCCGGCGACCAGGCACAGTTCGTACGGGGATTCCACGCGGTGGCGCTCGGCTCGGCGGGCCTCTACGCGGCCACCGTGCTCCTGGTGCTGGCGCTGCTTCCGGGCGCGCTGCTGCCGGGCGTGCGGCTTCCGGGCAGGCGGTGACGGGCGGCCGCGCACAGCGGAGGGCGACCCCGACGGGGCCGCCCCGGGATCACACTTCCCTTTCTCATTCCCGACTTCTGGACGAGATCCGGGCCACCGCTCCGTGCGCGGAGGCGGCCCGGGCGCTGCGATGGTGCGCTGTCACGGACCTCCTTCCAGCGGGGATGTGCGGCACATGTGCTGCAGAGGCCATGCATGCCTCATCCGTTGATGCGCCGCCTACCCGTCCCGGACACGCCGCACACCATCCCGGCCGACAAAACCGGGAGGAATCTATGGAAATCCTTGCACGCAGGCCACCCCAGGTCACCTGCCCCGCAGGCGGCGCACCGCCACCACCAGCAACACCACCGCGGCGGCCGCGCCGCCCGCCACCGCCACGCGCTTGGCGACCGGCCCACCGGCGGTGCGCAGCAGGTCGATCGGCTCGGCGGGGGCGTACGCGGGCGGCTGGGCGCGGGTGCCGACGGCGGGCTTCTCGGCGGCCTCGGCGGACGTCTCGGTGCCCGCCTCCGGTGCGGCACCGGCGCCCGCCTCCGTCACGGCACCGGCGCCCGCCTCCGTCACGGCACCGGCGCCCGCCTCCGGCGCGGCTTGCGCCGTCGGTTCCGCGAGCCGCGCTGCCAGGCAGTTCGCGAACTGGCCCACCAGGCGGTCGCCCACCTCCGCCATCACGCCCCGCCCGAACTGCGCTGGCCGGCCGGTCACCTGCAGATCGGTGCGCACCGACACCGCCGTGGTGCCGTCGCGCTCCTCCAGCGTGCCCGTGACGGTGGCCCGGGCGGTGCCCTGTCCCCGGGTCTCGCGGCCGCTCGCGGCGAGCACCATGCGGTGGGCCGCCTCGTCCTGCTCCTCGAAGACCGCCGTCCCCTTGTAGGTGACGGTGATCGGCCCCAGTCTGACCTTGACCGAGCCGGTGACCTTCTTGCCGTCGTACTCCTCGACGGTGGCCCCCGGCAGACACGGCGCGATCCGCTCGATGTCGAGGAGCGCCCGCCAGGCGTCGTCGACCGGGACGGGCACGGTGAATTCGTGGTGCAGCTCCATCTCTTCCTCTCCTCCTCGCCACTCGGCCTCAGGCGGAGCCTGCCGTGTGGATGGCTCCGGCGGTCGCGGTCAGGGGCTGCCCCGTGCCGCCCCAGCGCAGCGCGACGATCTCGGCCGCGACGGACACGGCCACCTCCTCGGGCGTACGGGCGCCGAGGTCCAGCCCGACCGGCGAGCGCAGCCGGGACAGCTCGGCGTCGGTGAGGCCCGCCTCCACCAGCCGCGCGAGCCGGTCGTCGTGGGTACGGCGGCTGCCCATCGCGCCGATGTACGCGGCGGGGCGGCGCAGCGCCTCCTCGAGCAGCGGCACGTCGAACTTGGGGTCGTGGGTCAGGACGCAGATCACCGTGCGCTCGTCGGTGTCCGTGCCGCGCAGATAGCGGTGCGGCCAGTCCACGACGACCTCCACGGCGTCCGGGAACCGCTTCGGCGTGGCGAACACCGGCCGGGCGTCGCACACCGTGACGCGGTAGCCGAGGAACGCGCCGATCCGGGCCACCGCGGCCGCGTAGTCGATCGCGCCGAACACCAGCATCCGTGGGGGCGGGGCGAAGGAGTGCAGGAAGACGGTGACGGCGTCCTCCCTGCGCTCACCGTTCGCCCCGTAGTGCCGTGTGCCCGTGGCGCCGAGGGCGAGTTCGCCGCGGGCGTCGGCGGTGACGGCGACGTCCAGTCCGGGCGCGCCCAGGCTGCCCACGACCGTGTGCGGCCACACCGCGAGGGTCGCCCCGCGCGGCGCGGGCCCGTCGACCACGGTCGCCAGGGTCACCGGTTCGCCGGAGGCGACCGACGCGGCGACCGCGCCGAAGGCGGGATCGGACTCGTGGGTGACGGGACGGACCAGCACGGTGATCTCGCCGCCGCAGGTGAGGCCGACCGCGAAGGCGTCCTCGTCGCTGTAGCCGAAGGTCGCCAGGCGCGCCTCGCCGCTCGCCACCACCTCCTGGGCCAGCTCGAAGACCGCGCCTTCCACACAGCCCCCGGACACGCTGCCCGCCACCTCGTCGTCCGGGCCGACCGCCATCGCCGCGCCGGGGTCGCGCGGCGCGCTGCGGCTGACCGAGACCACCGTGGCCAGCCCGAACGGAACCCGAGCCGCGTACCACCGCTCCAGCACGGGCAGAATCTCACGCACGCCGCACTCCTTCCCGCACACGTCCACCGGACAGCCCCGGCCGCCCCCCACCGCCCGGCGCCCACCCGCTCACGGCAACCGCCCCGAAGCCCGCGGCGCCGTCGTACCGTCTTTGGAGCGGCCCTTGTCAGGTCCGCGGGTGCCCCCGGGGTCCGCGCCCGTGTCCGCTCCCCGTACCACCGCCGCCAGATGTTCCAGCGCCGCCAGGCTGTGGCCCTCCACGAAGGCGTCCACACTCGGCAGGGCGCCGGCCATGCCGGCGGCGAGCGGGGCGTAGCCGGGGCGGGCCTTGCGCGGGTTGGCCCAGACGACGCGGTGCGCCAGGCGGTGCAGGCGCCGCATCTGCGCGGCCAGCAGCTCGGGGTCGCCGCGCTCCCAGCCGTCCGACAGCAGCACCACCACGGCCCCGCGCGCCATGCCCCGCTGCCCCCACCGGTCGAGGAACTCCCGCAGCAGCTCGCCGAGCCGCGTGCCGCCGCGCCAGTCGGGCACCGCCTCGGCGACCGAGGCCATCGCCAGGTCCGGGTCCCGGTGCGACAGTTCCCGCGTCACCCGGGTCAGACGGGTGCCGATGGTGAACACCTCCGTGCGCTGCCCGCGGGCCGCCGCGTGGGCGAAGCGCAGCAGCGCGTCGGCGTACGGCGCCATGGACCCGCTGACGTCGACGAGCAGCACCACCCGCCGGGGCCGCTCGGCCCGGGCGTGCCGCCGCAGCAGCGCGGGCTCGCCGCCGCGCCGCAGCAGCTCCCGCACCGTGCGGTGCGGGTCGACCCTGCCGCGCCGGGCCGGCCTGCGGCGCGCGGTGCGCCGCGGCTGCCCGCGCAGCGCGAACGCGGCCAGCAGCCGGTGCACCTGCGCCCGCTCGGCGGCGTCCAGGTGGGCCACGTCGCGATGGCGCAGGACCTCCACCGAACTGGCCAGCGATGCGGTGGGCGGCCCCTGCCGCTCGCCCCGGGGGCCGTCGGGCCGCGGCCCGGCGGGGGCCTCCCGCAGGGTGAGCCGCATCCGCGGCGGTACGAGTGTCCGCGTCGGCCGGGTGGGGGCCTCCCCGGTGCCGAAGTAGGCGGCGAAGACCCGGTCGTAGCGCTCCAGGTCGTCCCGGTCGCCGCACAGCGTGAGCCGCCCCGCCCAGTACACGTCCGCCCGGACACCGGGCCGCAGGGCGTCCACCGCCCGCAGGAAGGTGTGCGCGCGCTCGGGGCTGGTGTCGGCGCCCGCGGCGCGCAGCGCCCGCGCGAAGCCGAGCAGCACGGCGTCCGCCCGGAGCCGTCCGGCCGGTTCGGGGTCCGTGCCCGCCACGGCGCTCACGCCCCCCGCGCCGCGAGGACCGCCGCGAAGTCCAGACCCCGGGCCCGGTCGGTGTCCTCGCGGTACTTCAGGACCGAGCCCAGGGTGGCGACCGCGAGCTCCGCGTCGACCTCGCTCGCGCCCAGCGCGTCCAGCGCGCGTGCCCAGTCCAGCGTCTCCGCCACCCCGGGTGGTTTGAGCAGGTCCTCCGCGCGCAGCGCCTGCACCAGCGCGGTCACCTGCTCGGCCAGCCGGGCCGACACCTCGGGCAACCGCCGCCGCACGATGGCCAGTTCGCGGGCGAAGCCCGGATGGTCGAACCAGTGGTACAGGCAGCGCCGCTTCAGCGCGTCGTGCACCTCCCGGGTCCGGTTGGAGGTCAGCACCACCACCGGCGGCACCTCCGCCCGCAGCGTCCCCAGCTCCGGGATGGTGACCTGGAACTCCGACAGCACCTCCAGCAGGAACGCCTCGAACTCGTCGTCGGCGCGGTCGATCTCGTCGACGAGCAGCACCGACGGCTGGGTCTGCAGCGCCTTGAGCAGCGGCCGGGCGACCAGGAACCGCCGGTCGTACAGCTCGCGTTCGAGCCGTTCGGCGTCCTTGACGCCGGCCGCCTCGGCGGCCCGCAGATGCAGCAGCTGACGGGGGAAGTCCCAGTCGTACAGCGCCTGCGAGGCGTCGATGCCCTCGTGGCACTGGAGCCGGATCAGCGGGGCGCCGAGCGCCTCGGCGAGGGCGGAGGCGAGCGCCGTCTTGCCGACGCCCGCGTCGCCCTCGCAGAAGACCGGCCGGTGCAGCCTGAGCGCCAGGAAGCAGGCGATGGCCAGCCCGTCGTCGACGAGGTACCCCGTCTCCTCCAGGCGGGCCCGCACCTGTTCGGGGCCGTCCATGGCGGTGATCGGCGCTCACCCCATCCCTGCGGCGGACAGGACCGCCCGCTTGGTGAGCACCCGCGCCAGGTGCGCCCGGTACTCGGGCGAGGCCGAGGCGTCCCGGGACGGCCGGGTGCCCTCGGCCGCCGACTCCGCGGCCCGCGCCACCGACCCGGCGTCCCCGGCCCCGGCCAGCGCCTCCTCGGCCGCCGTGGCGCGCAGCGGGGTGGCGCCCATGTTGGTCAGCCCGACCCGCGCCTCGGCGATGTGCCCGTTGTCGCGCCGTACGAGCGCGGCGACGCCCACCATCGCCCAGGACTGGGCGACCCGGCTGAACTTCTCGTACCGGAAGCCCCAGCCGTCCCGCTTCGGCACCCGGATCTCGACCAGGAGCTCGTCGGGGGCCAGGGTGGTCTGCAGGTAGTCGGCGAAGAACTCGCGGGCCGGGATCGTGCGCCGCCCGCCCGGCCCCTGGGCGACGAGCTCGGCGTCCAGAGCCAGCGCCACCGCGGGCAGGTCGCCGGCCGGGTCGGCGTGGGCGAGCGAGCCGCCGAGGGTGCCCCGGTGCCGTACGGCGGGGTCGGCCACGGCCTCGGTGGCCTGGGCCAGCAGACCGGCGTGCCGGCGCACCAGCGGGTCGTGGACCACGTCGTGGTGCGTGGTCAGCGCGCCGATCGCGAGCGTGTCGCCGTCCTCGCGCACCCCGCGCAGCTCCGGGATGCGCCCGACGTCGACGACCAGCTCGGGGAAGGCCAGCCGCAGCCTCAGCAGCGGCAGCAGGCTCTGCCCGCCGGCCAGCACCTTGGCGTCCTCGCCCGCGTCGGCGAGCGCGCGCACGGCCTCGTCGACGCCGGCCGGGCGTACGTAGTCGAATGCGGGGGGAATCATGCCGAGCCCTCCTTCCCGGCGGCCGCGGACCGCCTCGCCGACCGTGCCGCCTCCCAGACCCGCTCCGGTGTGCACGGCATGCGCACGTCGTGCACGCCGAGCGGCCGCAGCGCGTCCACGATCGCGTTGACGACGGCGGGCGTGGAGGCGATGGTGCCCGCCTCGCCGACGCCCTTGACCCCCAGCGGGTTGGAGGCCGCGGGCGTCTCGGTCCGGTCGGTGACGAACTCGGGCAGGTCCGGCGCCGAGGGCACCAGGTAGTCGGCCATCGTGCCGGACACCAGGTTGCCCTCCGTGTCGTACACCGCCTCCTCGTACAGAGCCTGCGCGATGCCCTGCGCCAGGCCGCCGTGCACCTGCCCCTCGACGATCATCGGGTTGACCACCCGGCCCACGTCGTCGACGCACACGTAGGACCTGATACGTGTCTGCCCGGTCTCGGTGTCGATCTCGACCGCGCACAGGTGTGTGCCGTGCGGGTAGGAGAAGTTCTCCGGGTCGAGGACATGCTCGGCGTTGAGGGTGGGCTCCATGCCCTCGGGCACGTCGTGCGAGGTGAACGTCTCGAAGGCGAGTTCCTGGATGGTCTTGCGGGCCTCCGGTGAGCCCTTGACGGAGAACACCCCGTCCCGGAACTCCAGGTCGTCCTCGCTGGCCTCCAGCAGATGCGCGGCGACCTTGCGCGCCTTGTCGACCACCTTCTCGGCCGCCCGGTGCACGGCCGCGCCGCCCACCACCAGCGAGCGGGAGCCGTAGGTGTCCATGCCCTGCGGGGCCACCTTGGTGTCGCCGTGCACCACCTCGACGTCCTCGAACGGCACGCCCAGCACGTCGGCGGCGATCTGGCTCCAGGACGTCACGTGTCCCTGCCCGTGCGGGCTGGTGCCGGTGACCACCTCGACCTTGCCGGTGGGCAGCATGCGGATGCTCGCCGCCTCCCAGCCGCCCGCCGAGTAGCGCAGGTCCCGCAGCACCCGGCTGGGGGCCAGCCCGCACATCTCGGTGTACGTCGACACGCCGATGCCCAGGCGCACGGTGTCCCCGCGCTCGTTGCGCTTGGCCTGCTCGGCGCGCAGGTCGTCGTAGCCGAACAGGGCGAGCGCCTTGTCGGTGGCCGCCTCGTAGTTGCCGCTGTCGTAGGTCAGTCCCGCGATCGAGGTGTACGGGAACTCCTCGTGCCGGATCCAGTTGCGCCGCCGCACCTCCACCGGGTCCAGGCCCACCTCGGCGGCCAGTTCGTCCATGGCCCGCTCGATGGCGTACGTGGCCTCGGGGCGCCCGGCGCCGCGGTAGGCGTCGGTGGGGGTGCGGGTGGTGAACACGCCCGTGCAGTTGAACTCGTAGGCGTCCATCTTGTAGATCGCCGGGTACATGAACGCGCCCAGGATCGGAATGCCCGGCGTGACCAGCATCAGGTAGGCGCCCATGTCGGCGAGCAGGTCCACCTTGAGACCGAGCAGCCGGCCCTCGGCGGTCGCGGCGAGCTCGATGTCCTGGATCATGCCCCGGCCGTGGTGGGTGGCCAGGTAGCCCTCCGAGCGGGACTCGGTCCACTTCACCGGGCGGCCCAGCTTGCGCGCCACCACCAGCGCGAGGGCCTCCTCGCCGTACACCTGGAGCTTGGAGCCGAAGCCGCCGCCCACGTCCGGGGCTACCACGCGCAGTTTGTGCTCGGGCACCCCGGTGACCACCGACAGCATGATCCGCAGGATGTGCGGGATCTGGGTGGCGGAGTACACGGTGTACTCGCCGGAGGCGGCGAGCGGGGTGACGACGACCGCGCGCGGCTCCATGGCGTTGGGGATGAGGCGCTGCTGTTCGTAGCGCCGCTTGACGACCACGTCCGCGCGCTGCCTGACGCTCTCGTAGTCCTCGCCCGTTCTCAGGGGCCAGACGTAGGCGCGGTTGGTGCCCTTGTCGGCGTGGACCAGCGGGGCGTCCTCGGCGAGCGCCGCTTCGAGGTCCAGTACGGGTGGCAGCGGCTCGTAGTCGACCTCGATCGCCTCCAGGGCGTCGGCGGCCGCGTACCGGTCGCGGGCCACCACCACCGCCACCGGGTCGCCGGCGTGGCGCACCTCGTCCACGGCGAGCGGCGGGTGGTCGGGCAGCACCATGTCCTCGGTGACGGGCCAGGCGCACGGCAGGGAGCCGAGGCCCTCGGCGAGGTCGCGGCCGCTGTAGGCGGCGACGACGCCGGGGCGCCCGAGAGCGGGGGAGACGTCCACGCGCTCGAGGCGGGCGTGCGCCATGGGGCTGCGCAGGATGGCCATGTGCAGCAGGCCCGTGACGGAGATGTTGTCGGTCCAGTTGGTCTGGCCGGTGATCAGCCGGGCGTCCTCCTTGCGCAGCCGGGCCCTGCCGACCTCGCGCTCGACGGCCTGGTCGGTCATGCCGTCACCTCCTGGGCGGACGTGCCGCGCCGCTCGTCGGCGGCCCCGGAGCCGTCGGTCTCCTCGGCGGCCGA
>NZ_BMVJ01000004.1:80380-83026 GCF_014650655.1 Streptomyces anandii JCM 4720 | reverse complement strand
GAGCACCGCGCGCACGATGTTCTGGTATCCGGTGCACCGGCACAGGTTGCCCTCGAGGGCCCTGCGCACCTCCTCGGGGGAGGGGTGCGGGTTCTCGCGCAGCAGGTCCCGCGCGGCCATGAGCATGCCCGGGGTGCAGTAGCCGCACTGCAGGGCGTGCCGCTCGTGGAAGGCGCGCTGCAGCGGCGTCCACTCGCCGTCCGGGGCCAGCCCCTGCACGGTCGTCACCTCGCTCCCGTCCGCCTGGACGGCCAGCACCGTGCAGCTCTTGACGCTCGCGCCGTCGAGCTCCACCGTGCAGGCCCCGCAGTTCGAGGTGTCGCAGCCGATCGGGGTACCGGTCAGACCGAGACGGTCGCGCAGATAGTGGACCAGGAGGAGACGGGGCTCCACCTCGTCCTCGTAGGTCGTGCCGTCCACCGTGACCGAGATATGGGTCATGTGCCCTCCATGGACCGTATGGGCGTGGGTGAGGGAAATCAGCGACCAGCGTGGTGTACGTCACTCTATGACCGAGCCTCGGAGGCGGCGAGTGGTGCGACGGGGTTTGTTGACCGTTAATCCATTGTCCGGCCGTCGTCCTGAGCTGCCCGGCCAGTCGTCGTGTTGGACGGTATGGGGCGTGCTCGCCTGGTCCGGCCGCGGCGGTCGCTGAGGCCGGGCGACGGTGTCCGCCCACACGGTCAAGGTTGCCGACCACTGACCACAAGGGGCCCCACCATGGGTATTCATCCTGACGTCGCGGTACTGCTCGACCTCGTGCCGGCGGACTTCGCGGGCGGCGAACAGTTCGACTGGGCTGCGGTCGAAGCTGCGCTGGGCGCCGATGCCGTCCTGCCCTGGGGTTCTGGAATGAACGCCAACGAGCCGGTTCGAGGCCTGCCCACTCGGCGATGCGTCGCTCTGGAAACGGACGGACACTTTCGTCAGCCGGCGAGAGCAACATCGACGGCTCAGGGCCGGACTGGATCCAGGAAAGCCGGATCCCTGCGCCCACATGTACCCCATGACCGAGGACTGGCCCTGATCATGACCGGAGCCGGATGGTGAGAGCCGCCGCTGCCGCGGCGCCGAGGACGCAAGATCACTTCTGAAGGACCCTGCCCTCCGGGGGGGCTTCGCCTTTTTCCCGCACTCTCCACGTGGTCTCCACCCGAAGCGACAGTCCTTCGCCATGCGGAAAGAGAATTTCGGACAAGGATCCCCGCTCTGCTCCGGCACCCGGCATCTCACGGCCAGCGCCTGGCCGCCGCAAGGGCTTCCCTGCCCAGGTGCCGCCGGTGTCCGATATGAACTACTGGGCACATAAAGGGCGTTGACGTCCCGTCAAGCGCCTGTGAAGCATGGCCACGCCAAAACCGGCGAAAGGACCATGCTCGTGAGAATGCTCAAACGGGGGGCGGCTCTCCTGACCGCGTTCATGGCGGTCGGCGCCATGTTCGCCGCGGACGCGCAAGCCGCTCCCACGCCCAAACCCCGTCACAGCGCCGTCGCACACCTCACCACCCTGTCGACGCGACACGTCGATTCCGTGACGTGCACCGTCGGTCAGGTCAGGGAGGACCGCACGAGTTCGTGCGCCTCCGGCGGCCTGCGCGTCGACTTCTACATCGAGCCCGAGCACCAGTACCAGGGCAGCGCCAACTTCGCGTGGACCTCCAGCGTCCAGTTGAACAACCGCAACCGGCACAAGTGGACCGACCACGTCACCCTGACGCTGGAGTCCACCACCGTCGCGGCGGCCGAACTCGGCATCGCCACCCTCACCGAGACGTGCGGATCCTGCACCTCCACCGGGGGCACCCCGCAGATCACCACCCTGGGCACGACGCGGAACTGGGACCTGGTCATCGACTCACCCGGATCCGTCACCACCACCGACGCCCAGGCTCCCCACCTCAACTACGAGGCCGCGCCCTACACCCCGGTCAGCGTCGACCTGGGTCCAAAGCTGAACGTGCGCTGTGACAACACCCCGCGCATGAGCCCGGTCGCCGACGGCGGGTGCGTCCACCCCGACTACACCCCCACCTACGGCATATCCGTCACCGGCCCCTATGACCAGGTCGCGTGGCACATCCTGTGGGCGCAGCGCAACCTCACGCACCACTGGGGCTGGCAGGGTCACGGCCCGGAGCTGACGCGGACGATGAACCGTTCCCTGATCCGCGCCAACCGGCGTACCGCCTGCCCGTCCTCGATCCCGCGCCCGTCCGGCAAGAGCTGTGACGAGTACCCGTTCGCGTCCACCCACCAGGGTGCCAGCGTCAACCCGGACTTCTCGTGCCACATGGTGCCGGCGGCGCAGAACCGTCTGGAGGGCGGCGCGCGCAAGGCCTGGTACAACGCCAACCGTCTGCTGGAGAACGACAAGTTCTGGGTCTCCGTCACCAACGTCCCGGCGTCGGCCGCCGGTTCCGTGATGCGTCCGCTGGTGCAGTGCCCGTAACGTCGGCCGCGTAGCGCAAACCACGGGGGGCAGCGTTCTCGCTGCCCCCTCCCTCTGCCAGGAGCCCCGCCATGGCCTCACTCGTCAGCCGCGTTCACGACCCCCGTCTCTTCGTCGCCCACGGCACTCTCGATCTGATCGATCTCGACACCTTCGAAGACGTCCCCCTCGACTACGCCGCCAACGGGCTGGTCTCG
>NZ_BMVJ01000004.1:75842-80080 GCF_014650655.1 Streptomyces anandii JCM 4720 | reverse complement strand
GTCCCGGCGCCTACCGCCTCCGGGCCCACGGCCGCCACCGCGACGACGGCGACGTACGCGACGAGGGCGACCCGGTGGAGACCTACCTGCTCCAACTCTGGCCGGCGCCCCTTGCCGGTCCCGTCACGCACAAGGCGGTGAGCCGGTTCGGGGCATCGTTGCGCGGCGAGGGCGCTGAGCCCAAGGGACAGGTCCCCTCCTGGTTCACCGAGAAGACGTCCGGCTACGGGCCCGATCACCCCGCCCACGGCGGTTGAGCCGGTGCTTCGAGCCCGTGACACAGCCCCCTTCCGCCGACGTGCTCGCGGCGGCCCGGGCCGAGCTCTCTCTGTGGGCCGCCGCGCGCTTCTGACCGCGGTCGGGGCTCGTCAACTCGCGGACGGGCCTGTCCAGTCGGCCTGGACGTGCCCGAGCCGGACGCGCTGCGGGTGGTCGCCCACCGGGACCGAGACCACCTTGCGGCCCGTGGCGAAGTCGACGGCCGTGACCTGGTCGGCGCCGCTCTCGGAGATCACGCAGTCCTTGCCGTCGCCGCTGACCGTCGCCCAGTACGGCTTCGACGCCGGCACCAGCGGGCCCTCCTGGAGGGTGGCGCGGTCCACCACCGTCGCATAGTCGTCCATGGTCCCGGCGACGCACAGCTTGGTGCCCTCGGGATTCATGGAAATGCCGTGGTGGCGCGAGTCGTTGACCCAGGTGGTGCGGTCCTCGCTGGTCGCCGGGTTCTTCGGCAGGGTCTTGACCCGGGTGATCCGGTCGGCGGCGACGTCGTACTCCAGGAAGCCGTTGAAGAACGACACCTGGAAGTACAGCTTGGACTCGTCCGGGGAGAACACAGCGGGCCGTACCGCGTCGGAGAAGTCCTTCAGGCCGAACGCGTCCAGCCGCTGCCGCATGTCGATGACGCGGACCTGCTTGTACGTGGTCGCGTCGACCACGGTGATGTGCCGGTCGCCCTTGGTCCAGTCCCAGCCCGGGGAGTCGAGCGAGGTGTTGACGTCCCCGATGGACATGTTCCAGATGTACTTGCCGTCCTTGGTGAAGATGTTCTCGTGCGGCTTGTCGCCGGTGGCGAACGAGCCGAGCTGTTTCCCGGTGGCGATGTCCAGCACGTGCACGGTGTTCGCGGTGGAGGCGGAGACGGCGACGCGGGTGCCGTCGGGGGAGACGGCCATGTGGTCGGCGCGGTAACCGGACACCGGGAAACGCCAGTTGATCCTGTCGGTGGCCAGGTCGATGGAGACGACGTCGGCGAAGCTGGGCCGCGACACCACCACGGAACGGCCGTCCGGGGTGGAGTACATGTCGTCGGCGAACTGGTCGTGGCCCTCGCCGACGCTGTTGCGGATCGCCTGGAAGTAGATCCACTTGATCGGGTCAGCGTTGATCTCCGCCATCCGCTGGTCCTTGTCGGGGATGACGTTGATCCGGCCGACCTTCGCGAAGTCGCCGGAGGACCTGATGACGTCGGCGGTGCCGTCCCAGTTGTTGCCGACGAACAGCACCTCGCGCAGTCCGGCGGCGGACGAGCCGGCGGCGGGGACGGAAGCCGTGGCGGCGGACGCGGCGGTGGCGGGGACGGTGACGGTCAGGACGAGGGCGGCGGCCACGGAGCAAAGGTGCCTGGGTCTGAAGGCAGGCATGAGTGCTCTCTCCTCTGTGATGGGGGGTGCGTCGCGGGTGGGCCCGCGCGAGCCGGGAAATCTGAACACACGTGCTTTCAAAAGAACTTACTGAAAAGTAAGGAGGGGGCCGCCTTTTCCACAAGACCGCGCACACGACAAAATCGGCAGAGGCCGGCGAGGGCGGCCGACGAGGAGGGGGAAACCGTGGCGGGCAGGCTGAGGGCGCCGACCGGCCGGTACGGCGGCAAGACCGCCGCGCAGCGGCAGGCCGAGCGCCGCCTGCGCTTCCTCGCCGCCGCGCTCCAGCTGTTCGGCGACGCCCCCGGCTTCCGCGCCACGACCGTCGCCGCGCTCAGCGAGACCGCCGGACTGTCCACACGCCAGTTCTACGAGGAGTTCCGCACCCTCGAGGACGTCCTTGCGGCGCTGCACCTCCAGGTCAACGACTGGGCCGAGCGGGCCGTCCTGGACGCCGTCGCCTCCGCCGGCGCGTTGCCGCTGGCCGAACGGGTCACCGCCCTCTTCCGCGCCTACGCCGCCAACGTCACGGCCGACCCGCGCCGCGTCCGCATCACCTTCGTCGAGATCATCGGCGTCAGCCCGCGTCTGGAGGAGCAGCGGCTGGCACGGCGGTCCCACTGGGTCGACCTCATCTGCGCCGAGGCGGCAGCGGCGGCCGCTCGCGGAGAGGCCGCACCGCGCGACTACCGCATCGCCGCCACCGCCTTCATCGGCGGCGTCAACGGCCTCCTGCACGACTGGAGCGCCGGCTGGGTGGAGGGCACCCTCGACGAGGTCGTCGACGAACTGGTCCGCCAGCTCCTGTCCATCCTCCGGCCACCGGGCTGGACTCCCGCGACCACCTGACCGGTTCCACTGGCTCGACCGGCTCCACTGGCTCGACCGGCTCGACCGGCTCGACCGGCTCGACCGGTTCCACCGGTTCCACCGGTTCCACCGGCTCCACCGGCTCGTTCCGGCGGAGTTCAGCGGCGCCGGAACCGGCGCGGGCGCAGGGCGTGGGCCGGCGTGTGGTGAGGCTGGGATCCGCGGACCGCGCGGAGCAGGGACCGCAGCAGGGCGACGGACGCCGCCCGCTGGGCCGTGGCGGCCGCGCGGGAGGGCACCAGGCCGGCCGAACGCGACCGGCCCAGGCCCGCGCGGGCCGAGAAAGTCCAGGTCAGCCGGGAGCTGACCTGGATGCGGGCGGCCTTCCTTCCTACTCGTCCCATGCCTGGATCATGATCTGCTCGGTGATCTTGCCGTCGCGCAGCGAGATCATCGACTCGGCGAGCACGCGGATGCCGTCGGAGTACTGGCAGGACTCGACGAACGCGGCGTGGTCGCCCTGGACGACACAGGTCTCCAGCCGGTGCGTCATGTCGCGGCTGTAGACGTCGTCGAGCATCGCCCGGATCTCGTCCCGCCCGTGCAGGACCTTGGGGTGACTGGGCTGGGCGTCGCGGTCCACGATGCGGATCTCGGCGTCGTCCGCGTACAGCGTCAGCAGCGTGGACGACGTGTGCCCCTCGATGCCGCGGCGCAGGGTGTCGGTGTCGAAGGCGGGGCTTGCCGTGGTAGCCATGGTGACCTCCTACGAGGGCCGCGGCCCGGCGAGGAGCGGGCCGCGACGGGCCTCACCTTCGAGCCTCCCCCGCCCCACCGGACTCGGCAAGCGCAGACGGGGGGTGCGGGGTGGCTCGTCCTGATGGGTGAGTCGTCCGAGGCGGCCGTGTCCGGGCGGGGGCTTGGAACATTGCTCCGGGCACGATCCCCGCTCGGCGTACCGTCACCGTCGTCGGTCTCGCCGTCTCCGGGCTCGCCGCGCTTCCGATCAGTCACGGCGTAGGGTCGGGGAGACGGACAAGGGTCGACGGAAGGGACACCACCATGGCGCAGGAAGTGCGCGGCGTGATCGCACCCGGGAAGAACGAGCCGGTACGGGTCGAGACGATCGTCGTGCCGGACCCGGGCCCGGGAGAGGCCGTCGTACGGGTCCAGGCCTGCGGCGTCTGCCACACCGACCTGCACTACAAGCAGGGCGGCATCAACGACGAGTTCCCCTTCCTGCTCGGCCACGAGGCCGCCGGCGTGGTGGAGTCGGTCGGCGACGGCGTCACCGACGTCGCGCCCGGCGACTTCGTGATCCTCAACTGGCGCGCGGTGTGCGGGAAGTGCCGGGCCTGCCTGCGCGGGCGGCCCTGGTACTGCTTCGACACCCACAACGCGCGCCAGAGGATGACCCTCACCGACGGCACCGAGCTCTCCCCGGCCCTCGGCATCGGCGCCTTCGCCGAGAAGACCCTGGTCGCGGCCGGCCAGTGCACCAAGGTCGACCCGGCCGTCTCCCCGGCCGTGGCCGGGCTGCTCGGCTGCGGCGTGATGGCCGGCATCGGCGCCGCCATCAACACCGGTGGTGTCGGCCGGGGCGACTCCGTCGCCGTCATCGGCTGCGGCGGCGTGGGCGACGCGGCCATCGCCGGGGCGTACCTCGCGGGCGCCGCGAAGATCATCGCCGTCGACATCGACGACCGCAAGCTCGACACCGCACGCACCATGGGCGCCACCCACACCGTCAACTCCGGCGGGACCGACCCGGTCGAGGCGATCCGC
>NZ_BMVJ01000004.1:57306-75806 GCF_014650655.1 Streptomyces anandii JCM 4720 | reverse complement strand
ACCGGCGGCTTCGGCGCCGACGTCGTCATCGAGGCGGTGGGCCGCCCCGAGACGTACAAGCAGGCGTTCTACGCCCGAGACCTGGCCGGCACGGTCGTCCTGGTCGGCGTGCCGACCCCGGAGATGAAGCTGGAACTGCCGCTGCTGGACGTCTTCGGCCGCGGCGGCGCGCTCAAGTCCAGCTGGTACGGCGACTGCCTGCCCTCCCGGGACTTCCCGATGCTTGTCGACCTGCATCTGCAAGGCCGCCTGCCGCTGGACAAGTTCGTCAGCGAGACCATCCAACTCGACGAGGTGGAGAAGGCGTTCGAGCGGATGCACCACGGCGACGTGCTGCGCTCGGTGGTGGTGCTGTGATGGCCGCCCGCATCGAACGCCTCGTCACCTCCGGGCAGTTCACGCTCGACGGCGGCTCCTGGGACGTGGACAACAACGTGTGGATCATCGGCGACGACCACGAGGCCGTCGTCATCGACGCCGCGCACGACGCCCGGGCCATCGCCGCGGCCGTGGGCGACCGCCGGCTCACCGCCATCGTGTGCACCCACGCCCACAACGACCACATCAACGCCGCGCCCGCCCTCGCGGACCTGACCGGCGCCACGATCTGGCTGCACCCCGACGACCTGCCGCTGTGGAAGATGACCCATCCGGGCCGCGACCCCGACGAGCACCTCGCCGACGGCCAGGTGATCGAGGCGGCGGGCGCCGACCTGACGGTCATCCACACCCCCGGCCACGCGCCGGGAGCCGTCTGCCTGTACGACCCGGGCCTCGGCGCGGTCTTCACCGGCGACACCCTCTTCCAGGGCGGCCCCGGTGCCACCGGGCGCTCGTACTCCCACTTCCCGACGATCATCGACTCGATCCGCGACCGTCTCCTGACGCTGCCGCCCGAGACGAAGGTCCTCACCGGCCACGGCGACCCCACCACCATCGGCGCCGAGGCCCCCCACCTCCAGGACTGGATCGCCCGCGGCCACTGACCCGACGGCGTCGTTCAGGGCGCCGGCTCGCCCGGCCCTGGGGACGTCGCCGGTGTCGCCGAGGGGGCAGGCAGGGACCAGCGGGCCGTGTGGCCCGGGGGGAGGGCCAGGTCCTCGCGCACGGCGGCGTAGTAGTCGGCGCGTGCCGCGCGCTGGCGGGCCAGGAGGGACTGCCAGGCCTCCGGGTCCCGGCGTTCCTCGCGGAGGAAGGCCTCCATTTCCAGTGCCACCACGACCCAGGCCCGGGCTCTCTCCACCACCTCGGGGCTGCCCAGCATGATCAGGGCCTCCCCGGACGGGTCCCGGGCGAGGGAGGCCTGCGCCAGCAGCGGCCCGGCCTCCGCGGGGGTCAGGGGATGTGGATGCGGGTCGTTGCCGAGGTGGGCGGCGACCCGGTAGGCCAGCGTGACCGACTGCTTCAGCGTGCGCGCGTAGTCGGCGTACACGGCGAGCCGCCGCTCCTCCCAGCGGGCCGTGCGCTCCCGCTGGAAGCGGGCCCGGTCGCTGCGCACGACGGCCAGGTACGAGCCGAGCGCGCCGATCACGACGCCGAGGAGGGCGGGGACTTGCTGCCAGAACGCGGACATGCGCGCACGTTATCCGCCCCGCGGAGCGCACCGGCAAGTAGGTTCTGGCGCATGACGGAGATCAGGCGCTTCGAGGGGTACGGGGTTCTCGTCACCGGCGCGGGACGCGGCATCGGCGCCGCCACCGCCCGCAGGCTCGCGGCGGAGGGCGCGCGGGTCATGGTCACCGACGTGGACGGGGAACAGGCGCAGAGGACGGCCGCGGCGCTTGGGGACGCCGGTCTGGCGGCCGGGGCGCACCGGCTGGACGTGGCCGACCGGGCGTCGGTCGAGGCCGCCGTCGCGCACGCGGCCGAGGCGTTCGGCTCGCTCGACGTCCTGGTCAACTGCGCCGCGCACTGCACGCCCGACACCCCGCTGTTCGAGGACGACCAGGACGAGACGTGGGCCCGCGACCTGGACGTCACCCTGACCGGCGCCCGGCGCTGCTGCCGGGCGGCGCTGCCCCACCTCGCCGCCTCGGGGCGCGGCGCGATCGTCAGCATCGGCTCCGTCAACGCCGTACAGGACTTCGGCAACCACGCCTACAGCGCCGCCAAGGCGGGCCTCGCCTCCCTCACCCGCACCCTCGCCGGGCACGCCGCCGCCCGGGGCGTGCGCGTCAACCTGGTGATGCCGGGCACGGTCCGCACCTCGGCGTGGGAGGGGCGGGAGGCCGAGCTCGACCGGATCCGTGAGCTGTATCCCCTCGGCCGGGTCGGTGAGCCCGGGGACATCGCCGCCGCGGTGGCCTTCCTCGCCTCCCGCGACGCGGCCTGGATCACCGGCACCACCCTCACCGTGGACGGCGGCCTCACGGCCGTCCACGCCGGCTTCAACGCGGCGGTCCAGGACGCCTGAGCCCCCGATTGTCACCACTTCGTCTCGGCCCGCCGTGCTTTACAACCGGCGCGCCCCGGCAAGTGTCTAGGAGTCGGACAGCGCGGTGGCGCGACGAACGGGGAGGGGCCGCAATGGCACATGTGGGCAGGCGGGGAGCGGTCGTACTGGGAGTGGCGGGTCTGGTGACGCCGCTCACGGTCGCGCTGGGGGCGACCCCGGCGCAGGCCGCCAGTTGCACGACGCGGACGGGGCCGTACCAGAAACAGGTGGAGAAGTTCCTCGGCCGGCCGGTCGACGGACGGCAGTCGGCCGCCGACTGCAAGGCCATCCGGGCCTTCCAGAACAAGCACGGCATCACACCCGCCATCGGGTACGCCGGGCCCGTCACCTGGGGCGTGATGGACCTCATGAACAAGCAGAAGGCCGTGGGCAAGAACCCCAACAAGGACGGCAAGTGCCCCGTCAACAAGGGCCGGACAGCGTGTGTGAACCTGACCCTCCAGCTCAGCTGGATCCAGGACGGCAAGCGCCTGGTCTACGGCCCCGTGCCGGTGCGCACCGGACGCGACGGCTACGAGACCCGTACCGGGCTGAAGAAGATCTACTGGCGTGACATCGACCACGTCTCCACGATCTACAACGTGCCGATGCCCTACAGCCAGTTCTTCGACGGCGGCCAGGCCTTCCACTCGGTGGGCCTGAGCATGTGGAACCCGCCGGGCTCGCACGGCTGCGTGAACATGACGACGACGGACGCGAAGAAGTACTGGTCGCTGCTGAAGAAGGGCGACGACGTGTTCGTGTACGGGCGCAAGCCGGGCACCTGAGCCGAAGGGAGGGGAACCCCCGTGGCGGCCCTGCCGGAGGGCGAAGTGCCTGATCAGCGGCGCGGAATTGACGTGATGAGCAACACGGTCCGATATGTCCGTATCGCTCGTACTTATTCACAGCGCCTTCACGTCGGTCGGCATATGCTTCACGGCATGTCCACCACTGTTGAACCCGTTTCCGAGCGATCGGCCGCGGAGGTCAACGAGGAGATCCGGGCCCTGTGGCGCCGGTCGGGCGGGACACTGACCACCGAGCAGCGCGAGATCTACCAGCGACTCGTGATGGAGTGGGCCGCGGCCGCTCCGGACCCGGCCCAGGCGGCCTGACCGCCCCTCCTCACCGGCCACCGCCGGCGATCGGACCACCGTCCCGGGCACCCATGAGCGAATGGGTGCCCATCTCGTCTTTTCTCCTCGTCTTCCTCTCCCGGCTTCGTCTTCCGGCTTCCTCCCCGGCCGCCCTCAGCCCCACGTGGCGGAGTAGTACCGCTGGTAGGCCTTGCGGTCCTGCTCCGAGCGGATCCACCGGGTGGCGACCAGCGCGATCAGGCTGCCGCCGATGATCAGCAGCCCGGGGCCCACGCTGCGCGGGTCGGACAGCCGGGCCAGCAGCGTGGCGCCCTCCGTGCCGCCCGTCACGGGCGCCGAGGAGCCCGGCGAGGCGCCGCCGGGCGCGATGGCGCTGTGGGTGGCCGCGCCGGACGGCGCGCCGGAGGGAGCCGCGCCCTGGGCCGCGCCCGCGCCCTTCTGCGGCGCCGACACGATCAGCCTCACGCCCAGCGCGGTCAGCGCCTTGGTCACCGGCTGGAAGAACGTCGTGCCGCCCGTCGTGCAGTCGCCGCTGCCACCCGAGGTCACACCCAGCGCGATCCCCTCCGAGAACAGCGGGCCGCCGCTGTCGCCCGGCTCGGCGCACACCGTCGTCTGGATCAGGCCGGTGACGGTGCCCTCGGGGTAGTTGACCGTGGCGTTCAGCCCGGTCACCTCGCCGTCGTGCAGCCCGCTCGTGCTGCCGCTGCGGAACACCCGCTGCCCCACGCTCGCGTCCCCGGCCCCCGTGATCCGTACGCCGTTGCCGCCGCCGATCGCCACCACGTCGGCGCCCTGCCCGGCGCGGCCGGAGTTGTACTGCACCAGCGAGAAGTCGTTGCTCGGGAAGGTGCTGCTCACCGTCTTGCCCAGCTGCTGGTTGCCCTGGCTGTCCGCGAACCAGATGGACCCGGCGGGCCCGCAGTGCCCGGCGGTCAGGATGAAGTCGCTCTGCCCGTTGGTCACGTTGAAGCCGGCCGAGCAGCGCCCGCCGGTCGACAGGATGGGCTGCGCGCCGTTGAGCCGCGTGGTGAACCGGCCCTGGGTCCGCCGCATGTGCACGAAACCGCCGCCGATGCCGTCGGCGACGCGTGTCATCCGGGCCCAGTCGCCGGCGGAGACCGTGCTGTCGGCCTCCACGGTGACCCGGTTGGTGCGGTAGTCCATCACCCACGCCGTGCCGGCCACCCGGGGGGCCGCGCGCAGGGTCGAGGTAGCGGCCTTGAGCTCGTTCATGCTGTGCCGCACGAGCTTCGGCTCGGCCCCCGCCCGCCGCACCTCCCGCGCCGTCTCCTCGTCGGTCACGGCCACCACGGGGCGCCCGTCGGAGCCGATCCAGCTGCCCGCCGTACGGGCGTCGCCGAGGCGCGCCACCAGCCCGGCGCCGGTCCCGCCGGCCGACTGCGACGCGCTGCGCAGGGTCGTGGCGGCGCGGGGAGTCTCGCTCGCCATCGCCGCGTGCGTGACCATTCCTCCGCCCAGGAGGAGTCCCGCGACGGCCGTCAGCCGTGTCACTCGCCTAACGACCCGTCGTCGTGCGTGCCTCATGCGTGGCTCCCGAACCCGAACACGCGGCGCTCAACACCGCGGGGGCCTCCGGTCGTTGAGCGCCCCTCCTCCATACGTGGCGGGGCGCGGGCGCGTTCAGCCGGGGGTGATCTTCTTCGCCGCCGGTACGGACGGTACGGCGCTCGCCGGCCTCGCCGTTCCATGTCACGCCGTGCGCGCCCTATGTTGAGCCCATGAACAGGAGCCCGCACGACACGTCCGGTGAACCGAATCCCCTCCGCGTCCTCACCCTCGACGACCTGCGCCTGCGCACGAGCGAGAAGTGGCGCGCGTACCCGGCCGACGTGCTGCCGCTGTGGGTCGCCGAGATGGACGTGCCGCTCGCCGAACCCGTGGTGCGCGCGGTCACCGACGCCCTGGCCATCGGGGACACCGGCTACGCCTCGGGCACCGCCTACGCCGAGGCCCTCGCCGCCTTCGCGGAGCGGCGGTGGGGCTGGAACGGACTCGCGGTGGAGCGCACCGCGCTCGTGCCCGACGTGATGCTGGGCGTCGTGGAGATGCTCAAGCTGGTGACCGGGCCCGGGGACCCGGTGGTCGTCAGCCCGCCGGTGTACCCGCCGTTCTACGACTTCGTGACGCACATGGACAGGAAGGTCCTCGAGGCCCCGCTCGGCCCGGACCACCGCCTGGACCTCGCCACGCTGGACGAGGTCTTCGAGTCGGCCGTCGCCCACGGCGGGCGCGCCGCCTACCTGCTGTGCAGCCCGCAGAACCCGACCGGCACCGTGCACACCGAGAGCGAGCTCACCGCCGTGGCCGCGCTCGCCGACCGGTACGGCGTACGGGTCGTGGCCGACGAGATCCACGCGCCGCTCGTCGCCGCGGGCGCGCGCTTCGTGCCGTACCTCAGTGTGCCGGGCGGCGAGCGCGGCCTGTCGCTGATGTCGGCCAGCAAGGGCTGGAACCTGCCCGGCGTCAAGGCCGCCGTCGCCGTCGCGGGAGCCGCGGCCGCGGCCGACCTGGCCCGGCTGCCGGGGGAGGTCGCCGACGGGGCGAGCCACCTCGGCGTCATTGCCCACACCGCGGCCCTGCGCGAGGGCGTCCCGTGGCTGGACGCGCTCCTCGCCGGGCTGGACGCCAACCGGCGTCTGCTGTCCGGGCTGCTCGCCGAGCACCTGCCCGCCGTCTCCCACCGCCCCGGCGAGGCCACCTACCTCGCCTGGCTGGACTGCCGCGCCCTGGGTCTCGGCGACGATCCCGCGCAGGTCTTCCTCGACCGCGGTCGTGTCGCCCTCAGCTCCGGCATCCCCTTCGGCACCGGCGGCGCCGGCCACGCCCGCCTCAACCTGGCCACCTCCCCGGACATCCTCACGGAGGCGGTGCGCCGCATGAGGACGGCGACCGCCTGACGCCGCGGGGGTGTTCGGCGCGGCTGACATGATGGGCGCATGCGCGTGCTGATACCGCTTCCCGACCGGGACTTCGACGTCACCGAGGTCGCCGTGCCCTGGCGGACGCTCACCGACGCCGGACACGAGGTCGTGTTCGCCACCGAGCGGCCCGGCACCCGCCCCGAGGCCGACCCGCGCCTGCTGACCGGGGTGATTCTCGGGCGGCTGGGCGCCGAGGACGAGCCCAGGCGCTATTACGAACAGCTCACCCACGCCCCGGAGTTCGGCGCCACCCTGGCCTGGTCCGGGCTGGACGTCGCCTCGTTCGACGGGCTGCTCCTGCCCGGCGGGCACGCGCCCGGCATGCGCCAGTACCTCGGCTCCCGCGAACTGCGCGGCCAGGTCGCCCGTTTCTGGGCGCTCGGCCGGCCGGTCGGCGCGATCTGCCACGGCGTGCTGGTCCTCGCCCGCACCCGGGACCCGGCCACCGGCCGCAGCCTGCTGGCCGGCCGCCGGACCACCTGCCTGCCCAAGTACATGGAACGCACCGCCTACTTGACCACGGCCTGGCGGCTCGGCCGCTACTACCGCACCTACCCGGCCTATGTGGAGGACGAGGTGCGCGCCGCCCTCGACGACCCGGCGGCGCAGTTCGCGCGCGGCCCGCGCGAGCTCACCCGGCGCGGCACCGCCACCGACGACACCCACGCCTTCACCGTCCGGGACGGCGCCTACGTGTCCGCGCGCTGGCCGGGGGACGCCTACCTGTTCGCCCGCCGCTTCCTGGAACTCCTCCGGCCCGCAGCCTAGTCGGACTGCGGAAGGCCGCCCGCGCGGACCGTGACAGGTCCGCGCGGCCGGCCTTCCGTCGTACGCACCCGCCCTACGAGGCGTCGAGCACCGTTCCGTTCAGCTCCGGGCCGCCTTCGCGGGGCCGGCCGGAGTCGTCCGCCAGCTGGAACCGGACCGACTCGGGCCGCTCCTTGACCGAGTCCTTGACCGTCGGCACCGTCACCTCGGCGCTCCGCCGGCCCGCCGGGACCGAGACACCCAGGGTGAGGTTCTCGATCGAGGACAGCGGGCGTTCCGGGTCGGGCGACTCCCCGGTGTTCTCCCGCAGCCAGGTCGCGTCGACGTCCTTGGTGGACAGCTCCGCGCCGCCGCTGACGGGCCGTACGGCGAACAGCGCGAAGATGTCCACGTCGGCGGCCGCCGACAGGTTCACCCGCCACCTCAGCGGCTGCCCCTCGGTCACCCGCGCGGCGAGCGGCGTCACGGTGACCGTGGGCCGCGGGTCGTCGTTCTCGACGGTCACCCCGCCCCGGTGGGCGCCGACCACGGAGCCGTGGACCGCCTTGACGAGGACGTCGTGGGAAACGTCGTAGCCGAAGCGGGTGTTGCCCGCCACGCGCACGGGGACGTCGATGTCGTGGCCGCCCGGCCGCACCGTCACCAGCCGGTCCTTCCCGGCGCCGGTGAGCGGGTCCAGGACGTACAGCCGCACCTGGCCGCTGCCGTGCCCGGACACCCGTACCGGCACCCGGTAGGTGCGCACGCCCGAGTCGCCCTCCTTGACCGTCAGCCTGCCGATGTCCACGCGGGGCAGCGTGGCGGCGCGGACCGCCGGGGTCCCGGGGCGCCAGCCCCAGGCATCCATCAGCCAGGCCTGCCCGGAGCGGCTGCGCGGGGTCAGCTCCAGCGCGGCGACCCGGCGCAGGTCGAGGCCGGCGCGGGCGGCGGTGGTCAGCGGTACGCGCACCTCGCGCGCCCAGTAGGAGGCCGTCCGCTCGCTGCCCGGCAGCCCGTCCACCCCGGCCGTGCCGAGGACCGCGCGGCGGCCGGAGGCGTCGGTGACGGCCACCTCCAGCCGGGTCCCGGTGGTGTTCGGCGGTACGAACACCCGCAGCGCGAGGTCCTTGGCGCCGGCCAGCGGGACGGGCGCCGAGGGGCGTATCCGGGTCGTGGACCCGGCGGTGGTCCAGCGCAGCGCCACGGCGCGGCGGCCGGTCTCCCGCGGGGTCTCCCACTGGGCGAAGTGCGGCGAGACGCCGGTCGCACCGGAGCCGAGACAGGCCACGGACGGACGGGGGTCCACCGCCGAGCACAGCTTGCCGCCGGTCACCGTGACCGGCCCGTCGGGCAGGAAGCCGCCGGTGCGCGCGGCGCCCACGGCGTGGGTGAGCACCCGCGCGGGGTCCGCCGAGGGCGCCCGGAAGCCGGACCCGTCGAGCAGCGGCCGCACCCGGTCGTCCCCGGCGACGAACAGCCGGGCCGCCGCGGCGATGTAGGTGGCGCCGGCCCGGTGCTGCTGGTCGGCGGTCAGCCGGGTGCGCGCGCCGGGCGAGCACACCGGGTCGCGGTGGTCCGGGTCGTCGTAGAAGTCGTCCTCGGCGGGCGCCTCGGCCTTGCCCGGGGTCCACTCGGTGTTGAAGAAGTTGTGGTCGGCGCCGGTCACGTAGACGGCGCTGTGCAGCGCGGCGCCCCGGCTGACGCCGCGCGTGCCGTCGACGTAGACCTCGCCCTGGAGGTCGGAGACGTCGCCGTCGCAGCCGGGCAGGATCGTGGTGGAGGGCACGTCCGCCACCGGGTTCTGGCCGAAGACCGTGGGCCCTATGAGGACGGTACCCCTGATGCTCCAGCGGGCCGGGCCGTGCAGGGCGTCCTGGCCCGCGGGCGGGGGATAGAGGCTGTCCATGGCGGCCCGGTTGACGCCCTCGCCGCCGCGCGAGTGCCCGACGAGCAGGACGCGCGAGAGGTCGGCCGGCGGCGCCTTCCGCACGGCGCCGGGCGCCGTGGCCGGGTGGGCGGCCCAGCCGGCCCAGCGGGCCAGGTGCAGACGCACCAGCGAGGAGCGGGCCTGCGCGCCGCCGTCCTCGGCCGCGAAGTCCTGGCCATTGACGCCGTTGGCCGATATGGACACCGTCACATAGCCCTGGGAGGCGAGGAGCCGCTGGTCCTGGAGGTAGCCGCGGTAGCTCGGGATCGGCCGGGTGCCGGCCGGGCAGGGCCAGTCTCCGGTCACCTTGTCGGCGTGCGGCTTGTAGCAGGTGGCGTGGCGGCCGTGCAGGAACAGGGCGAGCGGGCGGCGTCCGGTGGCGCCGCGCGGCGCGACCACGACGGCGCGCATCTCGACCGGTGCCGGGAGCCCGGGCAGGCGCACCGAGTTCAGCGTGTACTCACCGGTGAGGGTGCGGTACGGGCCGGGCCTGCCGGGGTCGACGCCGTTCGCCGGGAGCGACGCGGGAGGTGTGGCCCCGGCCGCGAGTCGGCTGCCGGGCGCGTGCGGTGCGGCGGCGGGCGGTGCGTCCAGCCTCCGGCCCGAGGCGCGTACTTGCAGGCCGCGGAGGTCGTCCAGGCCGGTGAGGCCGGTGAGGGCCGGGGCGCCCGCCCGGCCGGGTCCGGGCCGGTCGAGGCCGAGCCGGAAGGTGCGGCCGTCGCCGCCGGGCACGGGCCGTCCCAGCAGCCGGTCCCCGGCGTAGAACTCGACGCGCGCGTCCCCCATGGGCACGGGCGTCTCCGAGCGCCACACCAGCTGCCGGCCGGCCCCCTCGCCGGTGAGGCTCCAGCCGGGCGGCAGGCCGCCGTGACGGTCGGCCGCAGCGGCCGGCGGTCTCGGCCCACCGGATTGCCGGGCCTGCGCCGCGACGGGCGCCACCCCCATCAGGGCGAGCACCGCCACCACGGTGACCCCTGTTCGCCGGGCACGGATCAATGTCCCCTCCTCGCAGCACGCGCCCCCTGTGGTCCCGGGGGCCTCTGGTGCCCCGGAGGATGGGGGAGGAAGGCTGTGGGTTGCCTGTGCGCCGAGGCGCGGCGGTGCCGCCGACGTGATCACGCCAGTCAACCTGTGCTGACGGCGGATCAGCTGCCGCGCGCGTGGCGGTGCTTGCGGGCGCGCGCACCGCCCTAGGCTCCGAACCGCGGACGCGCGCCGAGTTGGCCGGCGCGTGTCGGAACTCGCGGACGCGAGCCGGGGCATGGCCGGCGCGTGGTGAGACCGCGGACGCATGTGGGCGGACCTGACGGGGCTGGTGCGGTGGAGGAGATCCGGGTCACGGGCCAAAGGACCGGACGGTGGCCCACCGGCGGTGCCGGCTGGTGCCTGGCCGCGTCGGTGGCCCTGCACGTCCTGGCCGTCGTCACCCACCCGACCCGGCCGCTGGACCTGCGCGTCTACCACGAGGCCGCGGGCCACCTGCTGACCGGCGGCCTCTACGACTACGCGCTGCGCACCGGGCCGCCCATCCCGTCGCTGCCCTTCACCTACCCGCCGTTCGCCGCCCTGGTGTTCCTCGCGCCCTCCCGGCTGCCCTGGGCGGTCACGGTGGTGCTCTGGCAGGCGCTGTCCGTGGCGTCCCTGCTGGTCGTCGCGGGATGCGCCGTACGGCTGCTCGGACCCCTGCCGGACGGCCGGGCCAGGAACCTCGCCCTGCTCTGGACGGCCGTCGGACTCTGGCTGGAACCGGTGCGGCACACCCTCGACCAGGGCCAGGTCAACCTGCTGCTCGGCGCCGTGGTCATGGCGGGCCTGGCGCTGCCCGCCCGGCCCGTGGCCCGGGGCGCCGCCGTGGGACTGGCGGCCGCGGTGAAACTGACCCCGGCGGTCGCCGGTCTGTATCTGCTGGCGACCCGGCAGTGGCGTGCGGCGGCCTGGGCCGCCGTCACCGGCGCCGCCGCCACGGCCCTGGCCTGGTGCGTCGCCCCGGGTGAATCGGCGCGCTACTGGTCGGGCCTGGTGACCGACACCCGGCGGATGGGCCCCGATTGGTCGGTGCGCAACCAGTCCCTGCGCGGAGCGCTCGACAGACTGCTCGGTACGGGCCAGACGGCCACGGTGGCCTGGGTGGTGGCGTGCGTGCTGGTGACCGCGCTCGCGGCGTACGGCCTGTGGGTCACCGCCCGCCGGGGCGACCGGCTCGGGGCCCTGGTCGTCGCGGAGTTGTACGGACTGCTGGTGTGCCCCATCTCCTGGAGCCACCACTGGATCTGGTGCGTGCCCGCCATGATCCGGCTGCTGCACGGGCCCCACGGGCGGCGCGCGCTCGGTCTTCTCGCGCTCACCGCGTGGGCGTCGGCGGCGGGCGCCCGTCTGGTGCCGCAGCTCATCCGCGCGGAGGACCACCTGGTACGAGCCCCGGAGGCGTACCCGGCGCTGCTGGCCTGGCCCGGATGCGTCTACGCCGTCTGCGCCCTGCTGACCCTCTGGGCCCTGTGCCACGGCGGAGGGGGCGCGGGCCCCGGCGGCGCGGTGGGCGCCGGGGACGCGGAGGACGCCGAGGGCGGCGCCGGGAGGCGCGGTGGGCGCGCCCCGGCGTCCGTTGCGGATGCCGCGGGCCGGGCCCGGGCCGTCGTCAGCTCCAGGCGCGCAGCGGCTCCTCGAGCAGCTGGAAGACCGGCTCGGCGCGCACCGGGTCCTTGGCCGTGGACAGCCGCACCCGGTCCCCGCTGTGGATGCCGATGGGCGGGCCCATGACCCTGCCCCGCACGATGAACCCCTCGCTCATCTCCACCAGCGAGACGTTGCGCGCGGCGGGCGTGTTGCGGTGCACCACCGTGGAGTGGCGGACGGTCCCGACACCTTCGCTGCGCTCGGTCCGCAGTTCGCTGCCCCGGCAGACCGGACACAGCAGCCGCTGGTACATGGCGGTCCCGCACCAGCCGCAGCGCTGGTAGTACAGGGCTTCCGGGTCGCGGCCCTGGGGCTCGAGCAGTCCGGTCGCGGAGCCGGCTGCCGGATGAGCGACGTTTCCTGAGTGGTGGTACACGCTGTCAACTCCCTGCGCTCGGCCGGAAATCCCGCGTGCGCGGGGCACCCGTGCACGCCGTGCGCGGCTCGCCGTGCCACCGTGCACGGCCACAGAGTATGGCACTGAGTGCCATGCGTAAAGACTTTGCGAGGCACTGCGTACCCTAATTTCGGGCGGAGCCACCCGGCCCCAGAGCCGTCTCGACCTCGCGCACCACCTGCCACAACGGCGTTCCGCGCCGCGCCACGACGACCACCACGTCCTCCGCGGCCGCCTTCCCCCGCACCTCGGCGTCGGCTCCGGACCGGCGTCCGCCGGGTCCCGCGGGCGCATGACCGAAGGCCGCCTGGACGAATCCGAGGGCGTGGTCCACGGTCGCGCCGGCGTCGCCCTCGCCGTTTGAACGCAGCCAGGAACGCAGGGCGTTGTTGTGCGCGGCGACCACGGCCGCGGCGATCACGTCGGCCTGCAGCGTCCCGTCGCGCCGCCCGGCGAAGCGCTCGCGCAGATACTCGGCGAGGGCGCGCTCGTAGCGCCAGACCACCGACAGCTCGTACGCCCGCAGGCCCGGCACCCGCTTGGTGAGCCGGTAGCGCTGCACGGAGAAGGCCGGGTTCTCCGCGTACATCCCGAGCACCAGCCGGGCCGCGTCGCACACCCGCCGCACGGGCTCGTCGTCGTCGCTCCCGGCGGCGAGGAAGGCCGTCATGTCGGCCAGGCAGCGTTCGTGGTCGGGGAAGACCACGTCCTCCTTGGAGGGGAAGTAGCGGAAGAACGACCGCCGTCCGACCCCGGCCAGCGCCACGATGTCGTCCACGGTGGTCTGTTCGTACCCGCGCTCCAGGAACAGCCGGAACGCCGCCGCCACCAGGGCGTCCCGCATGGGCGGCTTCGCGGCCGCCGCCTCGGCCTTCCCGCCGCGGCGGGGCGCGGTGCTGCTGGAGCTCATGGACGGGAACGTAGCATCCCCGGCACGCTCTCATGGCACTCAGTGCAGCGTTTCGAGGGAACTGAGTGCACCCGCCGGGCCGAGGGCCGGGCGAAGTAACCTTTCTCCGCCGTCCCGGCCCGCCCGTCCCGCCGTCCCCGCCGCTCAGGAGCCCGCGCATGCCGTCCGCCCGCCCCCGCATCCTCTACGTCACCGACCCGGCGTACCCCGCGCGCGGCCGCCGCTACGGCGACGAGGACATCGCGCTGACCGCGCGCCTGCGCGAGGACTTCACCCTCGCCCTGTGCCACCCCCGGGACGCGGCCGCGCTGATGGACGCCTTCGACGCGGTCGTCGTCCGCAACAGCGGACCCGTCCTCGCCCACCAGGATGCCTACGACGACTTCCGCAGCCGGGCGCTGGCCCGCTCGACCCCCGTCTACAACCCGCTCGACGGCCGCGGTGACATGGCCGGAAAGCAGTACCTGCTCGACCTCACCGCCGCCGGGTACCCGGTCATCCCCACCGTCGACCGGCCCGAGGACCTGCACCTGCTGCCCGGCGCCGACCGCTATGTGGTCAAGCCCAAGCTGGGCGCCGACTCCATAGGCCTGCGCACCGTCACCGCCGGGGAGCTGCCCGCCCTGGCCGACGGCACCGTCCTCGTCCAACCGCACATCGCCTTCGCCTACGAGGTCTCCTTCTACTTCGTCGACCACGACTTCCAGTACGCCCTGCATGCCCCCGACCCCGAGCGGCGCTGGCTGCTGCGGCCGTACGAACCCACCTGCGCGGATCTGGAGTTCGCCCGGCGCTTCATCGACTGGAACGGCCTCGACCACGGCATCCAGCGGGTCGACGCCTGCCGCGCACCGGACGGCGGGCTGCTGCTGGTCGAACTGGAGGACCTCAACCCGTACCTGTCCCTGGACGCCCTCGACGACGCGGGCCGGGACGCCTTCGTCGCCACGCTGAAGGCCTCGCTGCACCGCTTCCTCGCCGCGGCGGCGCAGCGGTCGGCTCCCTGAACCGGCGGGGCGGCCGGCACGTATCTCTCCTCGGGATGGGGCCGGCAGCAGGCAGGGACGGAAGGAGCGCACCGTGTCGACACCACCCGGACGCGAGGAGCCGAACGGCGGGCCGCCCATCGAACCGGTCCGTGTCATACGGCCCCGGCGGACGGACGCGCTCGCGGAGCTGATGAGGGAGTTCCGGGAAAGGAACGGCCTCGACGGCGGCCAGGACACCGGTCACGGCGGTGGCCCCGGCGGCGGCCAGGACGCGACCGAGGAACTGCCGCCGGTGCCGCCCGCCGCGCCCGTGCCTCCGGTGCCGTCCTCCGCGCCGCGCGGCCCGTCGCGTCCACCGCGCAGGCGGCAGCCGGGCCCGGGGGCCGCCGGGGAACCGTGGACGTCCGGCCCGGGCGGCCGTCGCGGAGGCGCCCCCGTGCCCCCGTCCCCGCCTTCCTCATCCTCGCCGGACGTCCCCGGGCGCGGACTGCGCCGGGCGGCCGTCGCGCTCGCCGTGGCCGCCGCCGCGCTGGGCGGGTTCGGCGGCGCCCTCCTGCTGCCCGGCAGGGGAGAGGCCAGTACGGTGGCCGACGCAGGCACCCACCAGCCGTCCCCGAGCGCCTCAGCGGCCCCCGCGTCCACCCCGGCTCCCGCCCCCACCGCCTCCGGTGCGGGCGCCTCCGACCCCGACGGCCCCGGCACCCTGCGCGAGGGCGACAGCGGACCCGAGGTCACCGAACTCCAGCAGCGCCTCCTCAACGTCCCGGACGTCTACCGCGGCGGCTCCACCAGTGGCCGGTACGACGCCACCCTGCGGGAGGCCGTGGCCCGCTACCAGCTGTGGTACGGCATCAGCGGCGACGAGACCGGCGTCTACGGCAACGACACCCGGCGCTCCCTGGAGTCCCGCGCCACCGCGGGCACCGCCGGGTACGGCGGCGGCTGACGACGCGGGAAACGGGCACCCGGGGGCCGGATGTGCTGAGCTGGTGGGGCCGGTGAGAGCCGGCCGGAATGGTGACGGCGGACGGAGCGGTGCGGGCATGCAGGGCGTGGACGTGTTCATGGGCCGGCTGAACCCCGACATGTTCGTGGTGACGGCCGAGGCGGGCGGCGAGCGGGCCGGCTGCCTGGTGGGGTTCGCCTCGCAGTGCTCCATCGATCCGCCGAGGTTCGCGGTCTGGCTGTCCAAGGCGAACCGGACGTTCCGGGTGGCCGAGCGCGCCGACCGGCTCGCCGTGCACGTGCTCACCCGCGAACAGCACGCCCTCGCGGCCCTGTTCGGTGGCCGGACCGGCGACGAGGGGGTGGACAAGTTCGCGGAGGTCCGCTGCACGTCGCGGGCCGGCGGGGCCGTCGTGCTCGACGACGCGGCGGCGTGGTTCGTCGGCCGGATCGTGACGCGCACCGACGGCGGCGACCACGTGGCCTTCCTGCTCGACCCCGTGGAGTCGGGCACCCGCGCCGACCTCGACGCCCCGCTGCTGCGGCTGGCCGACACCCTCGACATCGAGGCAGGACACCCCGCCGACTGACAACGCCCCCACCTGACCGCCCCGCCCCCGACAAACCGCCGAGCCGCCCTCAGCCGGCCGGCCGGGCGCGCCTGCCGGCCGGCCGACCGACGGGGCGTGCCGCCCAGCCGGCGGCTGGTCAGTAAGGTCCCGGCCGACCGAAGGATGGCCGGCGAGATGTCCCCCCGCCGGCAGACGGGCGGGGCCCCGGTCGACGGCGCACCGATCTCGTCGTCCCCCGTGTCTACCCCGGAAGGGGTGGCACTCGGACGTCGAGGACGCATACGTCGTCCCGGCGCTCGCCCGGCAGCATGGCCGCGAGCAGTGGGCCGAGGGAGCCGGGGGCGTCGGGCCCTCGGGCCGTCGTCCGGGCGGAGGCGGCGCCGGCCAGTCGCTCCAGGCCCACCTCGATGGGCTCGCCGGGCCGTTCCACCAGGCCGTCGGTGTAGAGCAGCAGGCGGTCACCGGGCTCCAGCCGGCACTCGGCCTCCTCGAACACCGGGGTCTGGGTCGCCCCCAGCAGCACGCCCCGGGGACGTTCGAGATAGCGGGGCTCGCCCTTGTGCAGCAGCAGTGGGGGCGGATGGCCCGCCTGGGCCCAGATCAGCAGGCGCTGGGCGGGCTTGTAGCGGGCCAGCACCATGGTCGCGGTGCCGTGGCTGTCCCGGGAGTGCAGCAGCAGGGTGTTGAGCCGGGTGAGCGCCCCGGTCAGCGACGAGCCGGTGAAGATCATGCCCTTGGCGGTGAAGCGCAGCTGGGCCATGGTGGCGACCGCGTCGAGGCCGTGCCCGGCGACGTCCCCGACCACGAACAGCGCGTCTCCGCCGGGCAGTTCGACCGCGCTGTACCAGTCACCGCCCACATGGATGCCGGACTGCGCGGGCAGATACGCCAGATCCACGTGCAGCCCGGCCAGCCGTACGGGCCGGCGCGGCAGGGGCAGCAGCGCGTGCTGCAGCCGGCCCGCCAGCGTCCGCTCGGCCTGCAGCAGCCCGTGCTGCGTCAGCACCGCCTGTTCACTCTCGAAGAGGGCCAGTTCGGCGCTGCGCTGCGCGGTGAGGTCCTGGAGGAAGCCGTGCACCTGGGCGGGGACGCCCTCGGCGTCGGGGACGCTCTCGGCGACGGCGCGCAGATGCCGCAGGCCGGACGGTGTCCTGACCCGGAAGGGGACGTCGAACGGCTTGCCCTCGCCGAGCAGTTCGGTCACCGCGCGGGCCAGCGCGGGGCCGTCCTCGGGCACGGCGAGGTCGGGCAGTTCCTCGAGGCGGACCGGACCGCGCGCGGGGTCCCGCCCGCACAGGGCGTAGACGTGGGAGGACCAGGCCGCCTCGTGCGTGACCAGGTTCCAGGTGGCCCAGCCGAGCCGGCCCAGGCGCTGCAGGTCCGCCAGCCGCTGTTCCTGCCGGTCCGAGGAGTCCTGGCGCAGCCAGGTGACCACCAGCCCCTCACCGAAGCGGGCGGCGCGCACCGAGTACGTCGACAACTCCGGGGTTCCGGCGACCAGTTCCTGCCGGGCGAACGGCTCCCCCTCGAAGGGCTCCCCGGTGGTGAGCGTGCCGAGCCAGCCCTGCCACAGCGGCTCCTCGGCGATGGCGGGCCAGCACTCCAGCAGGCGCAGCCCGACCAGTCGGCGTCCGCTGCGTCCGACCGCGTCGACGGTCTGCGGGGTGGCGGCGTCTATGCGGTAGTCCTCGACCTCGCCGGCGGGCGACCGCAGCGGGGTGAGCAGCACGCTGATGCCCGGCAGCGCCTCGAACGCGGCCTGCAGGACGTCCGCCGTGCCGTCCACGAGGGGTTCGGGGCGGGCGAGGAAGGCGCGCAGCCGGCCCGCGCACAACTGGGCGACGTTGCGCAGCAGTTCGCGCGAGCCCGGCGTGAACGGCCCCGGGCGGGTGCGCAGTACGCCGATGACGACGTCCGCCGAGCCCGCGGTGACCACGGGCAGCCAGGCGCGGGAGGCCCACCGCCCGGCCGGGTCCCCGGCGCCCTCCCCGATCAGCAGGTACCGCTTGGCGTCCGCCTCGGGGTCCTCCAGCCAGAGTTCCTCGCGGGCGGCGAGCGCGTCGAGCGCGGCGACGCCGCTGAGCGGCGGCACGTGGCGCCACTGGGCGGCGAGCGTGTCGTCCACGCCCCGGTGCCCGATCAGCTCGAGCCCGCCCGCGGGCTGCCGGTGGTAGAGCATCACCGCGTCGGCGCCCACGGCCTTGGAGAGGTGCTCGTGCAGACAGCGGGCGAGGTCCCGCGGCGTCCCGACGCGGGCCAGCGCCAGCCCGAGCGCGGCGAGCACGGCCGCGTCGGTGACCGCCGGCCCGCCGGTCTTCTCCGCGTCCGCGCCGCCGCCCGGAGGTGTGGGGGAGGGCGCACGGCTCTCCGCGCCGGCTTCGTCGAGGCCGGGGGACAGCGGGGGCACCAGGGTGCCCAGGGTGATCCAGCACTCCTCCATGAGGGTGCGGTGCGCGGCCCTGGCGCGCTGGAGCAGCTCCTCGTGCGCGGCCTCAGGGGAACAGCCGGTGAGCGCCATCAGCACGCCCTTGGCGCGCTCCAGCACGGCGGAGGTCGCCGCGAGATCCCGCAGCCGGTCCATCTCCGCGCGCTGCCTGGCCACCACCCGGGCCAGCGCCGCGATGTCGGGCGCGGCACCGGGCTCCGCGGGTACGGCGGGCTCCCTGCTCACGCGACGAGCATCGCACATCGGGCCGGTCCGATCACCGGCTCGGCGGCCCGGATCCGAGCATCGCGGCCCGTATCCGACCAGTGCGGCCCGTATTCGACCAGTGCGGCCCGGATCTCAACCGGTGCGGCCCGAATCCGTCCGGAGGAGTCCGTATCCGTCCGGGCACCCCCATCCGTCCGGGGCGTGCCGG
>NZ_BMVJ01000004.1:47114-57285 GCF_014650655.1 Streptomyces anandii JCM 4720 | reverse complement strand
GAACGGCCAGGGACGGACAGCGCGGCGGTACGGCGAGGCGGTACGACGAGACCGTGCGCGGAGGTCAGCGGCCTCCGTGGGCTCCGTGCCGTTCCACCAGGGCCTCGCTCACGGCCCGGACGCTGCGGGCGATGTGCTGCAGTTGCAGCAGCTCCGCCGCGTACAGCTTGATCGTGTGCTCGATGACCGACTCGGGCATGCCGAGCCGGGGCAGGTCGGCGCGCGCGGTCTGCAGGGCGGTGCGGGCCACCCGGATCTCCTGCTGGACCTGGATCTGCGCATGACGGGCGAGCAGCACGGGGTGGCGGATCAGCGCGGGGTAGCTGCCGTAGCGCGCGGGCACCAGCTCGCGCAGCCACTTGGCCGCCGAGCGCTCCCAGTCGTAGCTGCCGGGCGTCTTGACCTGGCAGGGCCAGTCCGTGCTGATGCGCGTGGTCGTCAGGGGCATGATCATCGCTTCCGGGTGTGCGGCGTCGTGGAGGGTGATCCGACGAGGTTGGACGGCCCCGGCCTAGGGGATGACCGGGGCCGTCGGCGGGCACTCGCACAGGCGAGGCCCGGCCGGACACCCCGTGTGCCGACGCGGGTAGGAGACGGCGGCGCGGGGTGCCGGTGCGTGGGCCCGGAGGTCCGGCGGCGCCCGGTGGAGCTGCGGTGCGGAAGGCACATGGGCGGGCCGTCGGCTTTCTCGGGGCGGTTGCGGGTGGTGATGGCCGAGCTGCGGAACGTACCCGGAGTGAGCCGGGCCGTGATCCGTGAGCAGTATTTATATATGCCGTCCACTTTGCAAGACGTATGAAAACATTCATGCCCGCTTTGAATGGCATGCTCCCCATGTGCGCCGACCAATGTGCCGGCGGCGGTCAGTCCCGCAGGAAGAAGTGGTGCTGGTCGGCGATCTGCTCGTACTCCTCGAGCCGGGCCTGGGTCCGCTCGGGGTCGGCGTCGGTCATGGCCTGCAACAGGGCGGCGCACACCATGCCGGGCGCCGCGTAGGAGTCGAAGACGAGGCGGGAGCCGGTGCCGGTGGCGAAGACGACATCGGCCTCGTCGGCCACCGGCCCGAGCGCCAGGTCGGTGATGAGGGCGACCTTCAGCCCGGCGCTGCGGGCGACCTGGACCGTCGTGAGCGTCTCGTGGGCGTGCCGGGGCATGGAGAACGCCAGCACCCAGGTGCCGCCGGCCTCGCGGGATTGGAGCAGCGCGTCGTAGGCGACGCTGCCGCCGAGCGTGACCAGCCGTACGTCCGGGTGGACGCGCCGCGCCGCGTAGGCGAAGTACTCGGCGAGGGACACCGAGATGCGCAGCCCGAGCACGGTCAGCGGGGTCGACCGCGACAGCTCGCGGCCGATGTCGATCACCTGTTCGGGGTCGGCGAAGTCCCGGCGCAGGTTCTCCAGGTTCTCGATCTCGGCGTCGACGGCCGCCTGGAGCTCGTTGGCCCGGTCCTCCTCGGCCGCGCCCGGACCGCTCGCCAGCGTCCGCAGCGCGATGGACTGGAGCTTCTCGCGCAGCGCCGGATAGCCGCTGAAGCCGACCGCCGCCGCGAACCGGGTCACCGACGGCTGGCTCACCCCGACCCGGTCGGCGAGTTCCGTGATCGACAGGAAGGCGGCCTCGGCGATGTTCTCGATCAGGTACTGGGCGATGCGGCGCTGTCCGGGAGACAGGTGCGGGCCGTCGAAGAGCGCTCTGAGCTGGGACGCCGGCGCGGCCGCCGCCTCCGGTGCCGTCTTTCCCGAGGTGATCGCGGACGCACTCGCGCGAGCCTGCTGCGGCGATGACACCGAGGCGCCTCCTTTGTCTCCCACAGAGGTTCAACATAGCTCACTCACCGTCGTGACCAGGGCTTGTACGAGTGCTTCCGGCCGCCGGCGCCCGCCAGGGATACCCGCGCCCCGGCCGGGAACCCGAACCCCCACACACGAGACCCCTTCGGCAGGTGAAACCTGACATGACCGCACTGAGCGCCCTGGAACAGGCCCTGGAGAACCGGTGGGAGGCGCTGTGGGCGCGGATCACCGGCAAGGAACCGGTCGAACTCCTCGACGCCCTGCGCCGCGAGTGCGACGAGAACGCCGTCGTGTGCAGCGAGCGGCGGGTCATCGTGCCCAACGCCTACGACGTCGAACTCGCCGGCGGTGTGCACGACGAGCTGACGCGCCGCGGCAGCCGCGTGGGCCAGGAGCTCACCGACAGCCTGGCCCGGCACGCGGAACACCACGGCTACGAGTGGGCGGGTCCGCTGACGGTGCACGTCGCCCGTTCCCCGGAGGTCCCCAACGGCCGTTACCGCGTGGCCAGTCGCGTCATGCCGCACGTGAGCGCGGAGGCCTTCGCCCAGCCCGGATAGTGGCCCGACCCGTCACCGCCGATAGATGGTGATCGAGTGGCCGACGTCGTCGACCGCGCGGCTGGTGCGGATCAGTTCGGCGAGCCGCCCCGTGGCCTTGGCGGCCGACGAGTCGGAGACGGCCAGCAGCCCGTGCACCCGCTCCGGCGGCACCGCCCGCGGATCGGCCGCGTGGATGCCGTAGAACGACGGCACACCGCTGCCCTTGTAGACGAGCCAGACGCGCTCGCCCGCGTAGCGGGTGCGCAGCCGGTCGGCGAGCCGCCCCAGGTCCTGTCCCCAGTCCACGTTGGAGTCGTGCAGCCGCAGATGGGTGCGCGCCGGACCGCCGAAGGCCTCGTTGGAGTACGGCAGGTAGTAGGGGTACGTCCGCAGTGAGCTCACCGCGGTGAAGGCCACCGGCGTCACCAGCGCCGCCGTGAGCACCGTCGCCGCGCGGCGTGCCCGGCGGGCGGGGCGCGGCAGCGGCACCGTGGCGGCGGCCACGGCCAGGAACATCGGCAGGAACAGCGCGTACCGGGTACCGAAGTCGCGCGAGGAGTGCATCGCGGCGGCCAGCAGCACGGCCGGCGGCGCGAGCACGTAGGCGGCCGCGGGCCGCATCCGCCGCACCGCCACCAGGACGGCGGCCCCGGCCGCCCACAGGGCCAGCATGCCCAGCGGGGTCTTCACCAGCAGCGCGGCCGGCAGGTAGTACCAGCGCGACCCGGTGTAGACGTGCCCGAACAGGAAGCCCTGCCAGGGGTAGTTCTCGAAGCCGAACTGCACGCGCATCCCGTCGCGGTACGCCTCGGGGAAGGGCATCGCGCCGACCAGGAGCCCGCGCAGCCCGTGCACGGCGGGCACCGGTTCCCGGGGCGTCCACCGCAGCCGCGGATCGACCGCCAGATAGGACGTCCATACGACGGCGACGGACACCGCCGCCGCCACGAGCGCCCACCCGGCCCCGGCGGCCAGGGCCCGCACCCGCTCCGCGCGGTCCGAGGGGCGGCGGTACGCCCACACCGACACCGCGGCGAGCGGCAGCAGCACGGCCACCGCCGGCAGCGCGTTCATCTTGGTGGCCAGGGCCGCCCCCAGCGCCACGGCGGCGAGCGGCACGTACAGGGCGGGCCGCCGCCGTGCCCGCCACAGCAGCCAGGCCGAGGTGAGCACGAACCCGGCCGCCGGCACGTCCAGCGTGGCCAGCGAACCGTGCGCGATCACGTCGGGCGAGAAGGCGTACAGCGCGAGCGCGACCAGTGCGCCGGCCGCGCCCGTCAGCTCCCGGGCGAACGCGAACACCACGAGACCGAACAGCAGTGTCAGCGCGATCACCGGCAGCCGCGCCCACAGCATCAGCCGCCAGGGGTCGTTGCCCGACTCGTACAGCAGATGCCGGCCGAGCGATCCCTGGTCGCCCTTGAAGTCCCTGAAGGCGGCGTCGATGCGCGGATCGGCGGCCGCGACCCCGGTCGCGATCAACAGTTTGCCCAGCGGCGGGTGTTCGGGGTTGTAGGCCACCCTGTGCTCGTCCAGGTAGACCGCCGCGGTGCCCACGTAGACCGGTTCGTCGATGGTGGGGGTCTGCTCGGCCGCCGCCGTGACCATGGCGACGGCCATCTGCGCCAGCAGCACGGCCGCCACCAGTGGCACCAGCCACCGCCGGTGCCGGCGCGCCGGACCGCGAAGGCGCTCCCACACCGGGGAGCCCCCGCCCGGCGGCCGTTCACGGGACGCCCCGGGGGGCGGCGGCCCCGGTGCCAGGACCGTGTGCTGTTCGCCGATCATCGCCCGCCCCGCGCGTCGTACCGGCGGACCGTCCGCCGTACACACCGGTACGGTCCCGGACCCGCCCCGGTTCACCCGGCCACCTGTTCTTCAGGAACGCGGTACGGCCGTCGCCGGTACGACCAGGTCCGCGCGGTCGCGGGTGGCGGCCACCAGGTCGGCGTTGCGCTGGTCCGTGCGGGCCACCCACGCGGCCGCCTCCCGCTCGCCCTTGCCGAACTCCACGTGCCGCGCGACGAGACGGCGGACCCGCTCCGGTTCGTCCAGCTCGCAGAACCACACCTCGTCCAGCTGCGCCCGTACACGCGCCCAGGGGCCGGTGTCCAGCAGCAGGTAGTTGCCCTCCGTCACCACCAGCCGGACCGACGGCGCCACCGGGACGGCGCCCGCGACCGGCTGCTCCAGGACGCGCTCGAAGCCGGGCGCGTACACCGTCTCGTCGTCCGGGCCGGGGTGCTCGCGGTACTCCTCGTGCAGCCGGCGCAGCAGGGCCGCGTACCCCGCCGCGTCGAAGGTGTCCGGCGCGCCCTTGCGGTCGCGGCGGCCCAGCCGGTCGAGTTCGGCGTCGGCGAGGTGGAAGCCGTCCATCGGGACGTGCGCGACCCACGGCTCCCCGTCGGCGTTCAGCGCCCGCACCAGCTCCTCGGCGAGCGTCGACTTGCCCGCGCCGGGGCTGCCGGCGATGCCGAGGACGGCCCGCCGTCCGTCGCGGGGGAGCGCGCGGGCGCGGGCGAGGAGTTCGTCGAAGGCGGTCGGCACACCGCACAGTGTGTCACCCGGAAAGTGGCCCCGGGATTGGTCGGAAAGCCGGAAACTACGTCAGGTGTGGCACTGGACACCCACTCAACGCCGCGACTCGGGGAAGGGTGCCTTTATGACAGAGCTCGGTCTGCCCGAAGAAATCACGGTCTGCCTCTTCGACCTCGACGGGGTGGTCACCAAGACGGCAGTGGTCCACGCTGCCGCCTGGAAGGAGACGTTCGACGAGTTCCTGCGCGCACGGGACGGCGCGGACTTCCGCCCCTTCGACTCCGTGGCCGACTACGACGAGTACGTGGACGGACGCCCGCGCGCCGACGGCGTGCGCACCTTCCTCGCCTCCCGCGGCATCGAACTGCCCGAGGGCGACCCGCACGACCCACCGGAGGCGCAGACGGTCAACGGCGTGGGCAACCGCAAGAACCAGCTGGTCCTGAAGAAGATCCGCACCGAGGGCGTCGAGGCCTACGACGGCACCCTGCGCTACATCGAGTCCGTCCGCGCCCACGGCCTTCGCACCGCGATCGTCTCCTCCAGCGCCAACACCCTCGACGTGCTGCGCTCCATCGACGCCGAGCGCCTGTTCGACGTGCGTATCGACGGCGTGGTCGCCCGTGAGCGCGCCCTGCCCGGCAAGCCGCACCCGGACACCTTCCTGGCCGCCGCCCGGGACCTGGGCGCCGACGCCGAACAGGCCGCCGTCTTCGAGGACGCGCTGGCCGGCATGGACGCGGGCCGCTCCGGCGGCTTCGGATACGTCGTCGGCGTCGACCGCGTCGGCCAGACGGAGGCGCTCTACGCCCACGGTGCCGACGTCGTCGTGAAGGACCTCGCCGAACTCCTCGCGGGCGCGGCCGGGCGGGGAGGTGCCGCGTGATCACCCACCGTTCGTACGCCGTCGAGCCGTGGACCGTGCGCGAGACGGAGCTGAGCCTGGACGTGCTCGCCCAGAGCGAGTCCGTCTTCGCGCTGTCCAACGGTCACGTCGGCTGGCGCGGCAACCTCGACGAGGGCGAGCCGCACGGCCTGCCCGGCTCCTACCTCAACGGCGTGTACGAGGTGCACCCGCTGCCCTACGCGGAGGCCGGCTACGGCTACCCCGAGTCGGGCCAGACGGTCATCGACATCACCAACGGCAAGATCCTGCGGCTCCTCGTCGACGACGAGCCGTTCGATCTGCGCTACGGCCGGCTCGTCTCCCACGAGCGCACCCTCGACCTGAGGCGCGGGGTGATGGAGCGGACCTGCGAGTGGGTCTCACCGGCGGGCACTCGGGTGCGGGTGCGCTCCACCCGGCTGGTCTCCCTCACCCAGCGCTCCATCGCGGCGGTGGCCTACGAGGTGGAGGCCGTCGGCTCCCAGGCGCGCGTGGTCATCCAGTCCGAGCTGGTGGCCAACGAGCAGCTGCCCGAGTCCAACGGCGACCCGCGCGCGGCCATGGCCCTCCAGGCTCCGCTGGAACCCGAGCAGGACTTCGCCTCGGGCAGCCGGCTGCGCCTGGTGCACCGCACCCGGCACAGCGGTCTGCGCGTGGCCGTCGCAGCCGACCATGTCGTCACGGGACCGGAGCGGACCACCACCGGCGGCGAGAGCCACCCCGACCTGGCCCGGCTGACCGTCGCCTCCGTGCTGGAGCCGGGCGAGAAGCTGCGCGTGGAGAAGACCGTCGCGCACGGCTGGTCCGGCGCCCGCTCGCTGCCGGCGATGAGCGACCAGGTGGACGCGGCCCTGGCGGCCGCCGCGCACGGCGGCTGGACCGGCCTGGTCGACCAGCAGCGCGAGTACCTGGACGACTTCTGGGCGCGCGCCGACGTCGAGGTGGACGGCGACGAGGAGATCCAGCAGGCCGTCCGCTTCGCGCTCTTCCACGTGCTCCAGGCCGGCGCCCGCGCCGAGGAACGGGCGATCCCGGCCAAGGGCCTGACCGGCTCGGGCTACGACGGGCACGCCTTCTGGGACACCGAGATGTTCGTGCTGCCCGTGCTCATCTACACCTCGCCCGACGCCGTCGCCGAGGCGCTGCGCTGGCGGCAGAACACCCTGCCCGCCGCCCGTGAGCGCGCCGCCCAGCTGGGGCTGCGCGGCGCCGCGTTCCCCTGGCGCACCATCGAGGGCGAGGAGGGTTCGGCGTACTGGCCGGCCGGCACCGCCGCCTTCCACGTGAACGCCGACATCGCGCACGCGGTGGTGCGGTACGTGGCGGCCACGGGCGACGAGGACTTCGAGCGGGACACGGGTGTGGAGCTGCTGGTGGAGACGGCCCGGCTGTGGCGCTCGCTCGGCCACCACGACCACCGGGGCACGTTCCACATCGACGGCGTCACCGGCCCCGACGAGTACAGCGCGATCGCCGACGACAACACGTACACGAACCTCATGGCGCGGGCGAACCTGCTGGCCGCCGCCGACGTCGTCGAACGCTACCCCAAGGTGGCGGAGCGGCTCGGCGCGGACGACGAGGAGAGCGCGGCCTGGCGGGACGCGGCCGAGTCCATGAACATCCCGTACAACGGGGAACTGGGCGTGCACGAGCAGCACGCGGGCTTCACCCGCTACCAGCGCTGGGACTTCGCGGGCACCCGCGCCGACCAGTACCCGCTGCTGCTGCACTTCCCCTACTTCGACCTGTACCGCAAACAGGTGGTCAAGCAGGCGGACCTGGTGCTGGCGATGTACACCTGCGGCGCCGAGTTCGACGAGGAGCACATCGCCCGCAACTTCGCCTACTACGAGCCGCTGACCGTCAGGGACTCCTCCCTGTCGGCGTGCGTCCAGGCCGTCATCGCCGCGCAGGCCGGCCATCTGCGGCTCGCCTACGACTACACGGCCGAGGCCGCCCTGATGGACCTGGAGGACCTGGAGCACAACACCCGCGACGGGCTGCACATCGCCTCGCTGGCGGGCACCTGGATGGCCCTGGTCGCCGGCTTCGGGGGGATGCGCCGGTCGGGGGAGACGCTTCAGTTCGCGCCCCGGCTGCCGGAGAAGTTCAGCCGCCTGGCGTTCTCGCTGCAGTTCCGCGGCCGCCGGCTGCGGGTGGAGATCACCCAGCAGAGCGCCACGTACACCCTGCTGTCCGGACCGCCGATGCACATCCGCCACCACGGCGAACGGGTCACGGTGGCCCCGGACACCCCGACCTCCCACCCGGTCCCGCCCCCGCGCCACCGCCCGGCCCCGGAACAGCCCCCGCACCGCAAACCCAACGCCCGCTGACCCCGCGGCCGGCTACACCAGGACGTTCGCCAGGAGGTGAAGGAGGTCGTCGGTGGCGTCGGCGGCGCCCAGGGCCGGGAGGACGCCGAGGGCGAGCACGGCGGCGGCGACGGAGCGCAAGTGGGGCGGCGGGGCGCACTGCAGGGCCGCCACGCGGCGGGTGACGGCCCGGTCGGTGAAGCCGAGGGCGCAGGACGATCCGGGCCGCCCCGCGCTCAGGGCCGCACGGGCCAGCGCGCGGGCGGTGGCGGTGCGGTCGCCCACCGTGGCGGCGGCCCGCTCGTCCGCCCAGCGCTCGACGAGGAAGGCGACCGTGGCCCGTACCGGACGGAGCAGCGGGTTGGCGGCGACGGCCAGGTCCGCGGCCGTCACCAGCAGCGAGTGCCGGTGGGCCAGATGCGCGCGCTCGTGCGCGAGCAGCACCCGCCGCTCCACCGGCTGCAGCGCGCCGAGCATGGCCGAGGTGACCAGGATCCTGCCCGGCGGGCCGGGGATGGCGAAGGCCCGCGGCACCTCGGAGGCGGCGACGATCAGCTCGGTGCCCGGCGGATGCCCCTCGCACAGCCGGCGCAGCGCGCGGCGCGTGCCGAGGGTGGTGCGGACGGCGCGCCACAGCCGGTGGGCGACCACCGCCAGGGCCAGGCAGGCCAGCACCCCGATCCCCTCGGGCACCGGCTCCACCAGGCGCCGCCCGTTCTCCCGGGCCTCGGCGACGACCGGCGGGGCGTCGTTGACGAGCGTGGCGGCCAGCAGCACCAGCGACCACACACCGGCCGCCGCCGTCACCACGGCCGCGGCGGTCAGCACGCGCGCGGCCAGCGCGGGCGCCACCCGCCGCCCGACAGCCGGACTGATCGCGGCCAGCAGCAGCGACAGCACCAGTGGGGTGTAGACGTCGACGGTCATACCACGCCCCCGGTGAGCCCGCCGGTGAGCAGTTCGCGCAGCGCCCGTTCCTCCTCGGGGCTCAGCCCGGTCACGAACTGCTGCAGCGCGGCGATCGGATCCGGACCGCGGTCCAGGGCCTCGTGCATCGCGTCCGCGGTCAGCTCGGCCGCGTTCTTCGCCGGCCGGTACGCGCCGCGCCGCCCGTCGACCTCGCGCAGCACCAGGCCCTTGTCGTACAGCCGTCTGAGGATGGTGTGGACGGTGTTGTAGGCCAGGTCGCCGCCGATCTCCGCCTGGATCTCGGCCGGCGTCAGCGGGTGCTCGGTGGACCACAGAGCCGCGAGGACCTCACTCTCCAGCTCCCCCGAGCTGCGTCGTTCCGTCCTGCCGTGAGGCCCTCTATCAGCCATGCCCACAACCTTACAGTCCGTAGGGGGTCAGGCCATCGGCGGTATCGCACCCGGCGAGCGGCCCCGAGGCGGGTTACTTTGACCCTGCTTTTGTCGTTTTCCGCGAGCTTTCCCCGACGTCTTTCCGGCGTATTCCAGACGTCTTACCCGACTCCTGCGCCGTTCCCGCGGTCCGCGGGAGTCAGAAACCCTACAGTGTGTAGGGGTGAGGGGTGGAGATGGCCGACAGCACGCACGCGACAATTTCCCGAACGCGGCGGTCCGCGACCGTGCCCGGCTCCGGCCGGGCCCGCCGCTTCAGGGGTGACACACTGCTCGGCGCGGTCGCCGCGGCCTTCGTCCTGGCCCAGCTCGTCCTCGTCCGCCCCGGCATGGGCCTCGGCTGGGACGAGACGGTCTACGTCAGCCAGGTCAGCCCGCACGCGCCGGCTGCCTTCTTCAGCGCCCCGCGCGCCCGCGGCGTCCCGCTGCTGGTCGCGCCGGTCGCCTCGTGGTCGTCGTCCACCGCGCTGCTGCGCGTCTACCTCGCCCTGCTGTCCGGACTCGGACTGTACCTGGCCCTGCGGGTGTGGCGGGGCCTGTTCCCCTCCGGCGTCCTCGCCCTGGCCGGCGCCCTGTACGCCTCCCTGTGGGTGACCCTCTTCTACGGCCCGCAGGCCATGCCCAACTACTGGGTCGCCATCGGCGCCCTGGTGTGCGCGGGCTGCCTCCTCCGCGTCCGCACGGACGGATCCACGGCCGGACGTACGGCCACGCGGACGCGGATGCGCAGCCC
>NZ_BMVJ01000004.1:35748-47080 GCF_014650655.1 Streptomyces anandii JCM 4720 | reverse complement strand
CGACGGCGGCGACCGCGCCGCGCTGTGGGGCCGCGACCGCGCCGCGCTGTGGGGCCTGGTCGCGGGCGCCGCCCTCATGGCGTGGATGCGGCCGGTGGACGCGGCCTGGGTGGCGCTCCCGCTGCTGGCCCTCGCCCTGTACCACCGCGCCTGGCAGGCGCTCGCCGCGCTGCTCGCCGGGCTGGCCGCCGGGGCGGCCGAGTGGGTGATCGAGGCCTACACCTCCTACGGGGGCCTGTTCCAGCGGCTCTCCGAGGGCTCGGCGATACAGGGCGGCCTGGGCTGGCACTTCGCCGTCGTCGACCAGCTGCGCAGCCTCGGCGGCCGCGCCCTGTGCCGCCCGTGCACCGGCGCGCTGCCCAACCCCGTCGTCACCGCCTGGTGGTTCGTACTGCCGCTGCTCGCCGCGTTCGGTCTCGTCCTCGCCGTGCGCGCCCGCCGCGGCCGGCCCACCCTCCTGGCGCTGGCCTGCGCCGCCACGGCCGCCTTTCCCTACCTGTTCCTCATCGGGTACGCAGCGCCCCGCTTCCTGCTGCCCGCCTACGCGCTGCTCGCCATCCCCGTCGCCGACGCGCTCGCCCACCTCGTCAGGAAGCCCGGCGGCAACTGGCGCCCGTTCGCCCTGAGCCTGGTGGCGCTGGGCCTCGCCGTACACCTGGGCGCGCAGTACGCCGTCCTCGCCCACACCGTGGACCGCACCACCGCCGACCGCGTCGCCTGGGACCGCACGGCCGCCGAACTCCACCGCCTCGGCGTGCGCCCGCCCTGCCTGCTCACCGGCGAGACCGCCATCCCCATCGCCTTCTACACCGGCTGCGGCTCCGCCGCGACCTCCGGCAACAACGCCAACAGCACCCGGGAGGAGATCGTGCGGACCGCGCAGCGCATCCCGGTCGCCGCCCTCACCACCGCCGGCGGCGCCCCGCCGGACTACGCCCGCACCTGGCCCTCCCACCGTCTGGGCGACCTGCGCCTGTACGTCGCGCCGAGCGCGCAGTAAGGACACCCCCGCATGACCACCACGCTGCCCACCGTCACGACCGCGCCGCGCCGGCGCGTGTGGTGGCACACCGGGGCCATGCTCGCGCTGCTCGTCTGCGCCGCCTACGCGGCCCACCGCCACTGGCCGGTGCTCGAGACCGGCGCCGACCGGCTCGCCGTGGCCGACCAGGGATGGCTGCTGCTGGGCGCCACCGCCGCCGTCGCCACCTGGGCGTGCTCGGCACTGGCCCAGCAGGGCGCGGTGGCCGAGCCGCTGCCGGGCGCCCGGCTGGTGGCCGCCCAGTTCGCCGCGTCCGCCGCCAACCACGTGCTGCCCGCCGGCCTCGGCGCCGGGGCGGTCAACCTGCGCTTCCTGATGCGCTGCGGACTGCCCGCCGGACGTTCGGCGAGCGCGCTCGCCGTCAAGGCCACGGCGGGCGTCACCGCCCGCGCCTTCCTGATCGCCGTGCTCGCCGGGCTCTGCCCCGGCCTGCTGCGCGTGCCGCGGGTGTCCGTCGCGGCCCTGGCCGCCGTCCTCGCCGCCGCCGGGGTGCTCGCACTGGTGGTGGCCGGGCCGCTGCGGTCCCGGTGCGCGCGCGCCCTCGCCACGGTGGCGGCCGACATCCGCGCCGTGCACGCCCGGCCGAACCGGGCCGCCGCCCTGTGGGGCGGCTCGCTCGCCTTCGCCGCGGCGCACTCCCTCGTCCTCATCGCGGTCACCCAGGCGGTGGAGCTGCCCCTGTCACCGGCCAGGGTGGCGCTGCTCTACCTGGCCGCGAGCAGCGCCGCGGCCCTGCTGCCCACCCCCGGCGGGCTCGGCTCGCTCGACGCGGCCCTCGCCTTCGCCCTCACCACCAGCGGAAGTCCGGCCGCGACGGCCGCCTCCGCGGTCCTCGGCTACCGGCTCCTGACGGTCTGGCTGCCACTGCTGCCCGGCCTGCTCGTCCTCGGCGTACTCATCCGCCGCAGGGCCGTCTGACCCCCGGCCGCGAACGCGCCCGCGTCACAAAGACGGCGGACCGTCGGTCCCCCGGACCGCCCCGCGCCCGGGCAGCCACCACGCCGCCGCACCCACGCACACCCCGAGCCAGCCCACCGCGAACAGCCAGCCGCCGGCCACATCCGTGAACCAGTGCACCCCGAGATACACCCGGGTCAGACCCACCGCCACGCCCCAGCAGCCGGCCACGGCACACAGGGCCGTACGGCCGCGCGGGGCGCGCAGCACCGTCGCCCAGATCACCAGGCCCGCGGCCAGCGCCGATGTGGTGGTGTGCCCGGACGGGAACGACCAGCCCGAGGCGTACGCCGCCCAGTCCTGCCGGGGCGGGCGCGGGCGGGCGATCACTTCCATCACGCCGTAGCGCAGGAGCTGGCCGGCGGCCAGGCAGGCGCACCCCAGGGCCGCCGCGGCCGTGCGCTGGCGCAGCGTGCGGCCGAGGACCATCCAGGCCAGCGCGACCAGCACATACGGCACGGCACCCGTTCCGGTGTCCGTCAGCGCGCGGGCCGCCGACACCGACGCCGGCGAGCGGTGGCCCACGGACCAGTCCAGCAGGCCGCCGTCCACCCCCGGAGGGGATCCGCGCCCGACGACCAGGGCGAGCACGGCGAACGCCGCCCAGGCGCCGAGCCCGGCGCTGCCCGCCAGCTCGGCGGGCTCGACGTGACGCGTGGGACCGGGATGCGTGCTGTGACCCATGCGCCTCATGACACCAGCAGCGGGCGCAGCCGGGTCGCGGTGAGGCGGCGGGCCAGCGCACCGTCCCGGCGGGCGAGCCACCTCATCAGCGCGAAGGCCACCAGGCCGCCGACCAGGATGCCGACGAGCACGTCGTGCGGATAGTGCGCGCCCACCCAGACGCGGGAGACGCCCATGGCGGCGGCGGCGACGGCGGCGATCGCACCCAGCCGCCGGGAGACGAAGAACAGGGCCACCGCCGCCGCCGCGGCGATCGCCGCGTGGTTGCTCGGGAAGGACCAGTCGGTACGCGCCGGACAGGCCTCCAGGGTGACCGCGTGCAGGGTCCGGCACGGCCGCACCTCGTGGACCAGCAGCTTCACCAGCGCGTTCACCACGTAGGCGACGACCACCACGATCGGCGCAGCGAGGGCCGTCACCGCCGCCTCGGCACCCACCCGGCGCGCCCGCCACCAGCCCACCGCCATCAGCACCGCGAACACCGCCAGTCCGTACGCCGACCACGCCGTGACCGAGTCGTCCAGCCACGCGGGGGAGCGGCGGGCCAGGTCCACCACGTCGGTGTAGACCGACCCGCCGATCGAGGAGCCGGAGAGGGCGAGGATCATCCGCGGGCCTCCTTCGCCTTCGCGGCCCGGCGGGAGCGCAGCGCCTCCGCGGCCAGCGGGATCAGCGACACGACCACGATGAGCGCGATCAGCGGCAGCAGATACCTGTCGACATTGGGCACGGACGACCCGAGCGCGTACCCGGCCAGGACGAGGCCGGCGCTCCACACCAGGCCGCCGGCTACCTGCCACACGGTGAACGTGCGCACCGGCACGCCCAGCGCGCCCGCCATCGGGTTGAGCACCGTGCGCACCACGGGGACGAAACGGGCCAGCACGATGGCCTTCGCGAAGCCGTACCGCTCCAGGAGCTCCTCGGCGCGGCGCGCGCCCTCGTGCAGGCGCGGGGACCGGCTGCGGGCGAGCAGCGCGCCGCCCGCCTTGCGCCCCAGCGCGTAACCGCACTGCGAACCGGCGAGCGCGCCCACCACGGCGGCCACCAGCAGCGGCGCCAGCGAGAGCCTCACCCCGCGGTCGGCGGTCCCGGTGCACAGCAGGCCCGCGGTGAACAGCAGGGAGTCACCGGGCAGGAAGAAGCCGATGAGCAGGCCGGTCTCGGCGAACAGCACCACGCCGACGCCCAGCACGCCGAAGGCGGCCAGCAGCGACTGGGCGTCCAGCACATTGACGGCGAGCTGCGACGACAAGTACGGGGGTGCGATCATCGTCGCCGGCCCTTTCGTCGGGTCGCCGGACGCACGCCAAGCGACGCCCGACGAGTGACTACAAATCTGTAGACGGTCTACTGCACTGTAGACGAAAACGACCGGCGCACCGTTCCCGTTGTCACCCCGAGGGGTGAATCGTGTGCCCCGGCGAACCCTGGGACGTTGCGCACGTGCGCACTGGCGTGCGCCGAGTTTTGCCCTCCCATTGCCACTTCATGACCGGTCGACCAGGCGCCGGTGGTCATGATGGTCGCGAAGTAAGGCATGCCTTCGCTAACTCGGTCCCACGGTGGCCGGGGCGGTGTGCCAGGGAGGGCCGTACGGCATGTGGGACGACGCGTTTCCGAGCTTTCTGATCGGGCTGCGAGAAGGGCTCGAAGGCGGACTCATCGTCTCCATCCTGGTCGCCACCCTCGTGCGCGCCGGGGCGAAATCCCGGCTGCCGCAGGTGTGGACCGGCGTCCTCGCGGCGATCGCGGTGGCGCTGAGCTTCGGCGCGGTGCTCACCTTCACCGCCGCGTCCCTGTCCGCGACCGCCCAGGAGGCCTTCGGCGGCACCCTCAGCGTGATCGCCGTCGCCTTCGTCACCGCCATGGTCTTCTGGATGCGCCGCTCGGCGCGCCATCTCTCCGGTGAGATCAAGCAGAAGGTGACCGGCGCGCTCGCGATGGGCGCGGGCATGCTGATCCTCACCTCCTTCCTCGCGGTGGGCCGCGAGGGCCTGGAGACCGCCCTGTTCCTGTGGACCACCGCCCGCGCGGCCGGCGAGTCCGCGGGGCCCCTGACGGGCGCGGGCATCGGCCTGGTCCTCGCGGCCGGCCTGTGCTGGGGCCTGTACCGGCGGGTCCTGAAGATCAATCTCACGAAGTTCTTCACCGCCACCGGCGCCGTGCTCATCGTCATCGCGGCCGGCGTGCTCGGCTACGGGCTGCGCGACCTCCAGGAGGGCGGGGTGCTGCCCGGCAAGGCCGCGTACGCCGTCGACCTCGGCGGCAGCATCGACGCCGGCTCCTGGTACAGCACGCTCGTCCAGGGTGTCCTCAACCTCACGCCGACCATGACCTGGCTCCAGGTCGTCGGGTACGCCGGTTACCTGGCGGTGGTGATGACCCTGTTCGTACGGGGCGTACGGGCCACGGCCCCGGCGGAGCCGAAGCCCGGGCCGGAGCCGAAGCCCAGGCCCGAGCCGAAGCCTGAGCTCAAGCCGGAGCCCTCCGCCCGCCGGCGGCGTCCCGCGTGGGTGGTGCCCGTCGCCGTCGTCGCGGTGCCGGCCGTCGTGGCCGGGCTGGTCGTCGCGCTGGGCCGGCCCAAGCCCGCCGGCGCCCAGACCGTCGCCGTCTCCGAGGCGGACTGCGGTGACGGCTTCACCGCGCCCAGGCCGGGCCGCCAGACCTTCCAGATGCACAACACCGGCTCCAAGACGTCCGAGGTCTACCTGATCGACCCGGGCACGGGCGCCGTCTACGGCGAGATCGAGGGCCTCGCCCCGGGCACCACCCGGGACCTGGTCGCCACCGTCGCCGGCGGCAGCTACGCCTGGCGCTGCGTGCCGACCGGCGGCACCGCCGTCACCTCCAGGGCCGTCCGGGTCAGCGGCGGGGGAGGGGCCAGGGCGGTCGTCCCGGTCTCCGAGCAGGACCTCGCCACGCCGCTCAAGCAGTACAAGCAGTACGTCGAGGCAGGCCTGGCCACCCTCGTGGCGCAGACCGGCAGGCTGAACGACGACATCCGGGGCGGCCACCTGGACACGGCACGCACCGACTGGCTGACCGCGCACCGCACCTACTCCTCCCTCGGCGCCGCCTACGGCACCTTCGAGGACTTCGACAAGAAGATCAACGGCAGGCCGGACGGACTGGCCGCGGGAGTCGCCGACAAGGACTTCACGGGCTTCCACCGCATCGAGTACGGCCTGTGGCACGGGCAGAACGCGGACCAGCTCAAGGCACCCGCCCAGCAGCTCGCCGCCGACGCCGCCGGTCTGCGCAACGCCTTCCCGGCCCAGGACTTCGACCCGGGCGACCTGCCGCTGCGCGCCCACGAGATCCTCGAGAACACCCTGCAGTTCGAGCTCACCGGCCAGGCCGACCAGGGCAGCGGCACCGAGCTGGCCACCGCCGACGCCAACCTCTCCGGCACCCGCGAGCTGCTCACCGTACTGAAGCCGCTGCTGGCCGGCCGCGCCCCGCGGCTGCTGCCCACCGTCGACGCGGACGTCACCCGGCTGCAGAAGCTGCTGGACGCGGCCCACCACGGCGACACCTGGACCCCGGTGGACCGGCTCGACGTCACCACGCGGGCCCGGCTGGACGGGGCCACCGGACAGCTCCTCGAGGACCTCGCCCCCGTACCGGACCTGCTGGAGATCCGGAAGTCCGCCTGACGCCCCGACGCCCCGACGCCCTGGCGCCCTGGCGCCCACGGGTCCGCATGCCCCCCGGGCCCGCGCCCCGGCGCCCACCCGCTCACGAGACACCCCCGGCCCGCTCCGGGACCGTACGCACCGAAGGGAACGCTCCATGCCGTCCGCCGAAACGTCCGCCGAAACGTCCGCCCCGCAGGGCGGCTGCCCCGCCGGTCACGGCCGCCGCACCTTCGTGCGGACGGCCCTGGGCGCCGGAGCCGCGGGCGCCGTCCTGGCCGGCGGCGGGTTCGCGCTCGGGCAGGCCGGCACCGCCGAGGCGAGCGCGGCGGACACCGGCGACGCGGCGAAGGTGCCCTTCCACGGCGTCCACCAGGCCGGTGTCGTCACCCCGGCCCCCGCCGCCGCCACCTTCGTCTCCTTCGACGTCGTCGCCGACAGCCGCGAGGAACTCGCCGGCCTGCTCAAGACCATCACCGAGCGGGCCCGCTTCCTCACCGCCGGCGGCACGCCCACCGACCTGGGCGTCGGGGCCCCGCCCTCCGACAACGGCATCCTCGGCCCCGAGGTCCCCGCCGACGCGCTCACCGTCACCGTCGGCGTCGGCGCCTCCCTCTTCGACGACCGCTACGGCCTGGCCAAGGCCAAGCCGCGCCGCCTCACCCCGATGCGGACGTTCCCCAACGACAACCTCCGGCAGGCCGAGTGCCACGGCGACCTGTCGCTGCAGATCTGCGCCAACCGGCAGGACACCGTGCTGCACGCGCTGCGCGACATCGCCCGGCACACCCGCGGCGCCATGCAGATCAAGTGGCGCGTGGACGGCTTCCAGAACGCCCCGCGCCCCACCGGCGCCCAGCGCAACCTCCTCGGCTTCAAGGACGGCATCGCCAACCCGGACGTGACCTCCGCCCGCGAGACCGACCGGCTGATCTGGGTGGGCGACGGCCAGGGCGAACCCGCCTGGACGCACGGCGGCACCTACCAGGTCATCCGGATCATCCGGATGCTGGTGGAGTTCTGGGACCGGGTGTCGCTGACCGAGCAGGAGAAGATGTTCGGCCGCCGCAAGGACACCGGCGCCCCGCTGGACGGCGCCGAGGAGACCGACGTCCCGAACTACGCCAAGGACCCCAAGGGCACCGCGATCCCGCTGGACGCCCACATCAGGCTCGCCAACCCGCGCACCGCCGCCACCGACTCCTCCCGCCTCCTGCGCCGCGGCTACAACTACGACCGGGGCGTCGACAACGTCGGCAACCTCGACATGGGCCTGGTCTTCTGCAGCTACCAGCAGGACGTGGTGCGCCAGTTCGAGGCCACCCAGACCCGGCTGATCGACGAACCCCTGGTCGACTACATCTCCCCGACGGGCGGTGGCTACTTCTTCGCCCTGCCCGGGGTGCGCGACCGCGCCGACTGGCTCGGACGCGGGCTGCTCTCGGCCTGAAACCGCGGCCCGCCCGCGACTTTCCCCACCCATGGTCAAGACCAGCCGCGCACTTTACTGCACATCGATTGCAAGTACGGCATCCTGGCACCAGGGGCCGGGTCGCGCCGGTGCGCTCCCGGCCGGACCGCGCACCCGACGGAAAGACCCGACCCGATGACGGCCGCCCCTGACCCCGCTCCGACCCTCCCCGCCCAGGCCGCGCCGAAGGCGACGGCCTGGCACCGCGTCCGCGGCTCGATGACGCGGCAGGAGTGGGTCAGGGTCGGCGGAATGGCCGCCTTCGTGCTTGCCCTGCACGTCATCGGCTGGTTCACGCTGGCCGGGATCGTCGCGCCGGAGCACTACAGCATCGGCACCAAGTCCTTCGGCGTCGGCATCGGCGTCACCGCCTACACCCTCGGCATGCGGCACGCCTTCGACGCCGACCACATCGCCGCCATCGACAACACCACCCGCAAGCTCATGAACGAGGGGAAGCGGCCGCTGTCGACCGGCTTCTGGTTCTCCCTCGGCCACTCCAGCGTCGTCTTCGTGCTCGCCCTGCTGCTCTCCCTCGGCGTCAAGGCCCTGACCGGCCCCGTCCGCGACGACAACTCCGAACTGCACGACGTCACCGGCCTGATCGGCACGACCGTCTCCGGCACCTTCCTCTACGTCATCGCCGCCATCAACCTCGTCATCCTGGCCGGCATCTGGAAGGTGTTCCGGCAGATGCGCTCCGGGCACTTCGACGAGGCGGCCCTGGAAGAGCAGCTGAACAACCGCGGCTTCATGAACCGCCTGCTCGGCCGCGTGATGAACTCGGTCACCAAGCCGTGGCAGATGTACCCCCTCGGCCTGCTGTTCGGCCTGGGCTTCGACACGGCCACCGAGATCGCGCTGCTGGTGCTCGCGGGCTCCGGCGCGGCCTCCGGACTGCCCTGGTACGCGATCCTGTGCCTGCCCGTGCTGTTCGCCGCGGGCATGTCGCTGCTGGACACGATCGACGGCTCGTTCATGAACTTCGCCTACGGCTGGGCGTTCTCCAAGCCGGTCCGCAAGGTCTACTACAACCTCACCGTCACCGGCCTGTCCGTGGCCGTCGCCCTGCTCATCGGCACCGTCGAGCTGCTGGGCCTGCTGGCGCAGCAGCTCGGGCTGCACGGCGCCTTCTGGCACTGGATCGCCGGCCTGGACCTCAACGTCGTCGGCTTCGTCATCGTCGGTCTCTTCTTCGCCACCTGGATCCTCGCCCTGGTGGTGTGGAAGGCCGGCCGCATCGAGGAGAAGTGGACGGCGGGCCTCGCCGCGCCCGCCGACTCCACGGCCGAGTAGCTCCCCCCGGCGCCCCGGCCGCGGATCCTCCCGGATTGGGACGGCCCTGGCGGGAAACGCGGAAGTCGGCAGCCATGACACCGACACCGGCACCCGTTCCGCCGCGAGGGAGGACACCCGTGAGCACCGATCCGATGGCCGACGACGTCTACCAGCCCACCGGGAACAACGAGGAGCAGGAGGACGCCGCGCCGCTGGACATGCAGGACGCGGTGGGGGAGCGGACGTACGACGACACCCTCGACGAGGGGTACTCCCCGCCGGAGAAGCCGCTGGGCGTCACCAAGTACGGCACGACGGCCTCCGAGCAGCACGAGGGCGAGAGCCTGGACCAGCGCCTGGCCCAGGAGCGGCCCGACGTGGGCGAGCCGGAGGGCGACGGCGTCGGGGACCTGCCCGGCGGCGAGGGCGAGCCGGTCGACCCCGAGGCCGGCACCGAACGCGCCGGACGCCTGGTCGCCCCGGACGAGGGCGCGCACCCCGACACCACCAAGGACGAGATCGCCGAGGACGTGGGCATCGACGCGGGCGCCGCCGGCGCCGAGGAGGCCGCCGTGCACGTCATCGACGACGACAGCGCACTTCCCGACGACGACACCCGCCCCTGACGTACGCCCACCGGACGGGCCCGCCGGGCCGGCGGGCGCGCGTCAGCCGCCGAGCCGGTCGATCTGGCGGAGTTTGTTCGTGGCGTCCAGGGCGGCGACCTTGTACGACTCCGCGAGGGTCGGGTAGTTGAAGACGGCGTCGACGAGATAGTCGACCGTGCCGCCGCAGCCCATCACCGTCTGACCGATGTGGATGAGCTCGGTGGCCCCGCTGCCGAAACAGTGCACCCCCAGCAGCGTGCGGTCCTGCGGGGACACCAGCAGCTTGAGCATGCCGTGCGCGTCGCCGACGATCTGCCCGCGGGCCAGCTCACGGTAGCGGGAGACGCCCACCTCGAACGGCACCCGGTCCTCGGTCAGCTGGTCCTCGGTGCGCCCCACGAAGCTGATCTCGGGGATGGTGTAGATCCCGATCGGCTGCAGCCCGTCCATCCGGCCCACCGGCTCCCCGCACGCGTGGTACGCCGCCGCCCGGCCCTGCTCCATCGAGGTCGCCGCGAGGGCGGGGAAGCCGATGACGTCGCCGACCGCGTAGATGTGCGGCACCTGTGTGCGGTAGTGCTCGTCCACGGTGATCCGCCCGCGCGCGTCGGCGGTCAACCCCGCCTTGCCGAGGCCGAGTCCCTCGGTCAGCCCCTGCCGCCCGGCCGAGTACATCACGGCGTCCGCCGGTATCCTCTTGCCGCTCTCCAGCACGGTCAGCGTGCCGCCCGCGTGCCGCTCCACGGCAGCCACCGTCTCCCCGAACCGGAAGGTGACCGCCAGGTCCCGCAGGTGGTAGCGGAGCGACTCGACGATCTCGGCGTCGCACATGTCGAGCATGCCCGCCCGCCGCTCCACCACGGTCACCCTGCTGCCGAGCGCGGCGAACATGGAGGCGTACTCCATGCCGATCACACCGGCGCCGACGATGACCATCGACCGCGGCACCCGCTCCAGTTCGAGCACGTTGTCGGAGTCCATGATCGTGCGCCCGTCGAACTCCACGCTGTCCGGCCGCGCCGGGCGGGTGCCGGTCGCGATCACGATGTGCTCGGCCCGCAACAGCCGCTCGTCGCCGGTCACTTCGCGCAGCGCCACGGTGTGGTCGTCGACGAAGTGCCCGGTGCCGGCGAACAGGGACACGTGGTTGCGGGAGAGCTGGCTGCGGATGACGTCCACCTCGCGGCCGACCACGTGCCGGGTGCGCGCGGTCAGGTCGGCGACCGTGATGTCGTCCTTGAGCCGGTAGCTCTGCCCGTACAGATCGCGCTGGGTGAGACCGGTCAGGTACAGCACGGCCTCGCGCAGGGTCTTGGAGGGGATGGTGCCGGTGTGGATGGAGACGCCGCCGACCATGTCGGGGCTGTCGACGACGGCGACCCGGCGGCCCAGCTTGGCCGCGGCGATGGCGGCCTTCTGGCCGCCCGGTCCGGATCCGATGACGAGCATGTCGAAGTCGGGCACGCCCCGGAGTCTGGCAGCACGAAGCCCCCCTGCGGAAGGGACCGGAGCAGAACTCCGGCCCCTTCACATGCCCGGCTCGCCGGCCGGGGCCGGGGCAGCGCTAGGGAAGGAGCTTGTCGAGGGCGGCCGGCCCCTCCGTCTCGATCTTGCGCCTGGCCCACTCGAGGTTGCGCGGGGTGATGTCGCGGCC
>NZ_BMVJ01000004.1:12823-35714 GCF_014650655.1 Streptomyces anandii JCM 4720 | reverse complement strand
CGCCGCCAGCACGACGTCCTCCGGTGAGACGTCGGTGCCGGTGCGGGCGTGGAGCAGGTCGTCCGGGGTGCACCGGTCCCCGGACGAACGGGATGCATCGGGTTGTGGCGTCGACATGTGTCCTCCTCGGGTCCGGCCGTGTCCCGCCCGGGTCCGGACTGCTCGGCCGCGCCGCGGGAGCGGGACCTCCTCCCACGATTGCCCTGCCGGCCGCACCCTGCATCCGGAAGGGGCCCGCGCCCGGCCGCGCGCCCGCCCGGGTCCGCCGCGGAATGCCCGCGGTCCTGCCCGGGGGGTACCTGCCGGCCGCACCGGGAAACCTCCCGCGCGGCCGTCCGGCACCGAGCCTTCCGGCCGTGCGCACCTAAGCTGGAAGAGCCGGAGGAGGCGGCCCGGCCGCGAGCTCCGGACGCTGCCCGCGCGCCCCCCGAGAAAGGCCGCCGCGATGGCCGAGACCCCCCGCCGCGAGCCCGGCCCTGGCATCCCCGGCCACGGCCCCGGTCCTGGCATGCCCCGCTATGTGCCGATCGCCGACCACGGCCTGATCGGCGACCTGCGCAGCGTCGCCCTGGTCGGCTCCAACGGCACGATCGACTGGTACTGCTGCCCCTCCTTCGACGACCCGAGCGTCTTCGCCGCCGTCCTGGACGCCGAGCGCGGCGGCTGCTTCGACCTCGCCGCCGCCGAGGCGGCACGCACCAAGCAGTTCTACTTCCCCGACACCAACGTGCTGATCACCCGGTTCTTCACCGAGGACGGCGTCGGCGAGGTGCAGGACTTCATGCCGGTGACCGGCGTGGACGGCGAGGCCGAGCGGCACCGCCTCATCCGGCGGGTGCTGTGCGTGCGCGGCACCATGCCGTTCCGGGCCCGGGTGGCGCCCCGCTTCAACTACGGCGCCGATCCGCACACCGTGCGGACCGAGGGCCGTGTGGTGCTGTTCGAGTCGCCGCGGCGGGCGCTCGCGCTCACGGCCACGGTGCCCCTGGAGACCGAAGGACCCGACGTCCTCGCGGAGTTCAAGCTGGCGGAGGGCGAGTCCGCCGTCTTCGCCCTGGACCAGGTCGGCGGCGACGTGGCCCCCCGCCGCTGCGCCCGCACCGAGGCCGAGGAGCAGTTCGCGACGACGGTCGCCTACTGGCGGCGCTGGCTCGCGCAGTCCCGCTACCGGGGCCGCTGGCGCGAGATGGTCCACCGCTCCGCCCTCACCCTGAAGCTGCTCACCTACGCCCCCACCGGCGCCATCGTCGCCGCGCCCACCACCAGCCTGCCCGAGCGGCTCGGCGGCGAGCGCAACTGGGACTACCGCTACGTGTGGGTGCGCGACGCCGCGTTCGCCGTGTACGCCCTGCTGCGCCTCGGTTTCAGCGGCGAGGCGGCGGCCTTCATGCGCTTCGTGACCCGGCACATCAGCCCGGGCGACGGCAAGGCAACCGGCCCCTTGCAGATCATGTACGGCATCGACGGCCGCACCGAGCTGCCCGAACGCGAACTCCCGCACCTGGAGGGGCACCAGGGCTCGGCCCCGGTCCGGGTCGGCAACGCCGCCGCCGGTCAGCTCCAACTCGACATCTACGGCGCCCTGATCGACTCCATCTACCTCTACGACCGGTGGGCCGAGCCGATCTCCAGCGGCCAGTGGGACGACGTGTGCGCGCTCGTGGACTGGGTGTGCGAGAACTGGGACCAGCCCGACGAGGGCGTGTGGGAGACCCGCGGCGGCCGGAGGAACTTCCTGTACTCGCGGCTGATGTGCTGGGTGGCCGTCGAACGCGCCGTCCGGCTGGCCAACCACCGCGGACTGCCCGCCGACCTGCCCCGCTGGCGGCGCACCCGCGACACGATCTACCGCCGCATCATGGACCACGGCTGGTCGGCCGAGCGGCAGGCCTTCGTGCAGTGCGAGGACGGCGACGTCCTCGACGCCGCCGTGCTGATGATGCCGCTGGCGAAGTTCATCGCGCCCACCGACCCCAAATGGCTCTCCACCCTCGACGCGCTCACCGAGGACCTGGTCTCCGACTCCCTGGTCTACCGCTACGACCCCGGCGCGAGCCCCGACGGCCTCAGCGGCGAGGAGGGCACGTTCTCCATCTGCTCGTTCTGGTACGTCGAGGCCCTCACCCGGGCCGGCCGCCTCGACGAGGCCCGGCTCGCCTTCGAGAAGATGCTCACCTACGCCAACCACCTCGGCCTGTTCGCCGAGGAGATCGGCCGCACCGGCGAGCAGCAGGGCAACTTCCCCCAGGCCTTCACCCACCTGTCCCTGATCAGCGCCGCCTACAACCTGGACCGCGCCCTCGGCTGACGTGTGTGTGCCGCGCCGGGCGCGGGTACCCGGCGTGGCACCGAAGACGGATCTTCAAGACCCCCACCGAGGAGGAGGCCCGCATGACGAGCGGTACCGAGACCGGTGACGTCACCGGTACGCGGGACAAGGACTACAACCTGGTCTGGTACGTCGAGGCCTGCCTGAGCAACGCCCTGCGCCTGGAGCAGTACATCCAGGACGCCGAGCGGGAGAAGGACAACGAGGTCGTGGAGCTGTTCCGCAAGGCCCAGGCGGACAGCCGCAAGGGCGCGGAGTTGGGCAAGCAGCTGCTCAAGCAGCGCCTGAACGGCGGCTGACGGCGCGCGTACCGGGCCGGCCCGGGTCCCGAGCAGGGAGACCCACCCGGGCCGGCCCGGCATGTGCGCCGCGCCGGCCGGCGCGGGCCGGGACACTCAGCCGATGTGGTACGGGTCCCCGTACACCTTCCAGTCCAGCGGCGTGTCGAGATCCAGGTTGCCCTTGCGCAGGAACACCCGCTGCTCGGTGTCGACCCTGCTGGTGTCGCTGTGCGCCTCCTCCTGCTTCATGGCCCACACCCGGGCGTCCAGGAACGCGTTCAGGTACGTCACCTCGTCGCCGCCCTGGGCCGGCGGCTTGGCGCTGCGCAGCGCCCGCTTGCGGATGTTGCGGAAGCTGGTCGGGTCGCCGCCGTCGCCGTGCATCACGATCGCGTCGTAGTAGGCGAACTGGCCGAGCGCGCGCAGCCCGTCCGACTTGCCCTGCGCGACGGCCGGGTTGAAGTAGACGCGGTCGCGCTCGTCGTTCTGCGCCTGCTGGAAGGCGGTGTCCTGGGCGGCCTTGCGCCAGTCCTTGGGGTAGTTGGGATCCAGGCCGTCGTGCGAGTCGCTGCCGTTGACCCGGCGCAGCGCGGGCAGGTACTTCGCCAGTACGTTGCCGGGCCTGCGGTCGGTGTAGAGCTGGACGAGGTCGAGCATGTCGCCGGTGCCGGAACAGAAGCCGATGATGCCGGCGGTGTAGCCGCGTCCGTCGCCGATGTCCTCGATGTACTTGTACTGCGCCTTCCAGTCGAGCGAGGAGTTCTCCGCGCTCGACACGAGCTTCATGGCGATCTCCTTCTTCGCCGGGTCGTCCAGGCCGGGCGCGGCCGCGGGCGCCGCCGCGACATGGGTGGCCTTCAGCAACGGCAGGGCGGCGACGGAGGCGCCGAGGACGGCGAGGACGGTGCGGCGGGAGGCGCCGGGCCGGGCGGTCCGGCCGGGGTTCGGATGCACCATGGGGGCTCCAAGTGAGGGTGGGGGGCTGGGAGTTGCTCGGACATTGGTCCGTACCGGTTCTGTCAGGAAGGTTTACTATCAGAGCTTCGAACGTGTGGTCATCCATCGCACAGGAATTTCGTAGGAACGAACGAGAGCCGCGGGTCCGGGGCGCGGTCAGGGCAGCGGCTGCTCCGCCCAGATGACCTTCCCTGTGGGCGTGTAGCGGGTCCCCCAGCGCTCGGCGAGCTGCGCCACGAGGAACAGGCCACGGCCCCCCTCGTCCGTGGTGGCCGCGTAGCGCAGGTGCGGTGAGGTGTTGCCGCTGTCGTAGACCTCGCAGATCAGCGTGCGGTCGCGGAGCATCCGCACCCGGATCGGCTCGCCGCCGTAGCGTATGGCGTTGGTGACCAGCTCACTGAGGACCAGCTCGGTGGTGAACGTCAGCTCCTCCAGGTCCCACCTCGCCAGCCGGCGGGTCACCGCCGCGCGCACGTCGCTCACGGCCGCCGGGTCCGCCGGCACCTCCCACTCGGCGATCGCGTCGGCGGACAGCGCCCGGGTGCGCGCGACGAGCAGCGCGATGTCGTCGCCCGGCCGGAACGGCATCCGGGCGTCGAGCACGGCCCGGCACGTCTCCTCCGGCGACCCGCCCGCCGAGGCGAGCGCGCCGCGCAGCTCCTCCAGACCGGTGTCGATGTCCCGGCCGCGGTCCTCCACCAGCCCGTCGGTGTACATCACCAGCCGGCTGCCCTCCGCGAGATCCAGCTCCGCGGTCTCGAACGGCAGCCCGCCCAGCCCGAGCGGCGGCCCCGCCGGCACGTCGGCGAACGTCACCGTGCCGTCGGGCGCGATGACGGCGGGCGGCGGATGCCCGGCCCGGGCGACGGCGCAGCGCCGGGAGACCGGATCGTAGATCGCGTAGAGACAGGTCGCGCCGGTGACCGGCGCGCCGGCGCTCTCCGCGGACTCGTCCTGGTCGATCCGGCCCACCAGCTCGTCCAGCAGCCCCAGCAGCTCGTCGGGCGGCAGGTCCAGCGCGGAGAAGTTGTGCACCGCCGTGCGCAGCCGGCCCATCGTGGCCGCGGCGTGCAGCCCGTGGCCGACGACGTCACCGACGACCAGCGCGACCCGCGCGCCCGACAGCGGCAGCACGTCGAACCAGTCCCCGCCCACCCCCGACTGCGCCGGCAGATACCGGTAGGCGATGTCCAGGGCGCTCTGCTCGGGCAGGCTGCGCGGCAGCAGACTGCGCTGCAGGGTCACCGCCATGCCGTGCTCGCGCGTGTAGCGGCGCGCGTTGTCGATGGAGACCGCCGCCCGCGCGACCAGCTCCTCGGCCAGGGCCAGCTCCTCGGCGTCGAACGGCTCGGCCTTCTCCGACCGGTAGAAGTTGACCAGCCCCAGCACCAGCGTCCCGGCCCGCACCGGCACCGTGATCAGCGAGTGGATGCCGTACGCCACGATCTGCTCGGTGCGTTCCAGGTCCTGCGCCAGCCAGCCCGGCGCCGCCTCCAGGCGGGGTTCCAGGACGGGCCGACGGGTCTTGAGGCTGTGCGCCTGCGGGGAGGCGGAGACGAAGCGGATCTGGTGGCCCACGGGGTACAGCGGGGCGTCCTGGCGGATCCCGCCGGCCGCCGCCCGGCGCAGCGCGGCCCCCGGCTCGGGGTCCTCGCCGGCCAGCACCGCGTCGTACAGGTCCACGGTGACGAAGTCGGCGAACCGCGGCACGGCCACCTTCGCCAGCTCCTCGGCGGTCCGCGTCACGTCCAGCGTCGTACCGACGCCCACACCGGCGTCGTAGAGCAGGCTCAGGCGCTCGCGGGCCACCTCCGCCCGGCCGGACAGGGCGCGCAGCTCGGTCGAGTCGCGGAGCGTGGCCACACTGCCCGAGGGGCCGCCGTCCAGGTCCGTGGGCCGCTGGTTGATCGCCAGCAGCCGGTCGCCGACCAGGTGCACCTCGTCGGTGGCGATCCGCCCCGAGGCCAGCAGGTCCTCGGTGACCGGGTCGAGGCCGAGGTCGGACACGCGCCGCCGCTCGGCGTCCCCGGGCAGGTCGAGCAGCCGGTGCGCCTCGTCGTTGGCGAGCAGCAGCTCGCCCTCGTCCCCGACGATGATCACGCCCTCGCGCACGGAGTGCAGCACCGCGTCGTGGTGCTCGTACATCCGCGTCATCTCGCCCGGACCCAGCCCGTGTGTCTGGCGCAGCAGCCGCCTGCTGACCAGCGCGGTGCCCGCCGTGGCCAGGGCCAGGCCGGCGGCGGCCGCGCCCAGGACGACGGGCAGCTGCCGGTCCGCGAGCCCGCCCACGTTGCGGGTGGTGATGCCGGCCGACACCAGGCCCACCACCGTGCCGTCCGGTGCCTTTACCGGCACCACCGCCTGCACCAGCCGCCCGATGGTCCCGTTGACCTCCTCGACGACCGTGCCGCCGTTCAGCGCGGGCTGGATGGTGCCGACGAACTTCTTGCCGATGCGGTCCGGCTTGGGGTGGGTGTAGCGGATCCCGTCGGTGTTCATCACCACGATGAAGTCGACGTGCGCCGCCTTGCGGGCGGCCTCCGCCCTCGGCTGCAGGACGGCCGTCGGATCCGGGGTGCTCAGGGCCGCGCGGGTGCCGGGCGCGTTGGCGAAGGTCTCCGCGACGGCGAGCGAGCGGTTGCGGGCCTCCTGGGTGCTGTCGTGCCGCACCTGGAGCACCAGCGCCACCACCGCGCCGAGCACCAGCAGCAGCACGATGGCGACCTGCAGCATGAACACCTGTCCGGCCACGCTGCGCCCGCTCAACGCCGCGCGCAGACCGGCCCGGCCGGTCACCGACCGGGCCTTCTCGGCCCGTTCACGCGCTCGCCGAGCCGGGCCAGGCGCATGCTGAAGGCGCTGGCCGCTGGGACGGCGGGTCGACCGGGTACCGGTTCGGCCCGGGAGGCGGACCATGTGCCATGTCTACACTGCCGCGCCCGGCGAGGCGAGGCCCGTAACACCCGGACAGGGGTGAGCGGGAGGAGAGGGCCGGGCGCCGGCCGGCCGGGGGAGGCGTCAGCGCGGGCGGGCGGGGGAGGGGCGGCGCATGGCGAGCAGGAGGGCGATGTCGTCGGGCCGGTCGGCGGTGTGCCGGGCGGTCGCGGTGAGGCGGTCGGCGACGCTCGTCAGGGAGTTGCCGGCCGGCCAGGCCGCCGCCGAGCCGACCCTCGACAGGGCGACCCGCAACGCGCTCACCCCGACGTCGATGTCCAGCCCCGGCCGCTCGACGAGACCGTCCGTGTAGAGGGCCAGCACGGCCCCGCGTTCCAGCCGCAGCTCGCCCACCGGGTACTGGGCCTGCGTGTCCACGCCGAGGACCACACCGCCGGGTATGTCGCACACCTCGGTGCGCCCTTCCGGGTGGCGCAGCAGCGGCAGCGGATGCCCCGCGCGGGCGACCCGGGCCAGTCCGGTCGAGGGGTCCAGGCGGATGTAGCAGCAGCTCGCGAACTGGCCCGGATCGAGGTCGATCAGCAGCCGGTTCGTACTGCTCATCACCTCGTCGGGCGGCCGGTCGCCGAGCGCGAAGGCCTTCACCGCGCTGCGCAACTGGCCCATGGTGGCGGCCGCCTGCACCCCGTGCCCCTGTACGTCCCCGATGACCAGCGCCAGTCCGTCGCCCGCAGCGACCACGTCGTACCAGTCCCCGCCGACCTCCATGCCCTGGGTGCCCGGCAGATAGCGCCCCGCCGTCTCCACCTCGGGGTGGACGGCGAGCCGGCGGGGCAGCAGCGCCTGCTGGAGCCCTCGGGCGAGGGCGGCCTCGGAGTCGTAGCGCTGCGCCTTCTCCATCGCGTGGGCGATGAGGCCCGCGAGCGAGGTCAGCACGGTGCGCTCCTCGCCGCTGAAGGCGCGCGGCCGGTCGAAGCCCAGGATGCAGGTGCCGACCGGGCGTCCCGAGGCGATCAGCGGCAGGAACGCCCGCGAGCCCACGTCGGCGTCCAGGGCCAGCCCGGGGTAGGCGTCCGCCAGTTGCCGCATCGAGTCGAAGAACAGCGGGCGGCCGGTGGTGAGCGTCTCGACGCCGGGGATACGGGCGTCCAGCCCGACGCCCTCGAAGGGGACGAGGAAGCCCTTGGGGAAGCCGGTCTCCCAGGCCAGGTACAGGTGCCGCTCCTGGAGCAGGTAGATGGCGAGCCGGTTGCCGCCGAAGGCGGGCAGCAGTTCCTGCATGACGACGGCCGACACCTGGCGCGCGGTGACGGCTTCGGTGAGGGCGATGGCGAGGACGATCGGACGGTACATGTGAGCGGCCGGCCCCGTCACGGATCCTGGGGGCGCGGGGGCGGGCGCGGGTGTGGCGTCGGGCGTCGCGGTCGCGGCTTCCGCGGGGGCGGGTTCGGCGGACGCGTCGCTGTCCGCCGGTCCGTCGACCGCCGCCTCACCGGTGGGGGGCGCGGCGGAGGCGATGCCGGGACCGGCCTCCGGCTGCACGAGCGCCTCGGCCGGCGCGCCGGCGGGCGCATCGGCGGCATGGATCGGCCGCAGCACGCACGTCAGCAGGCCGGGCCCGGAGTGGACGGACAGCGCCAGCAGCCGGCCCGGGTTCCGCCGCGCCGATGCCGCCCCCGTACCGGGCCCCGTCCCCGCTCCCGCTCCCGTCTCCTCCCCGGACGGCTCCGCGACGTGGAAGTGCACCGGGTCCGGCGACAGCAGCGCCGCGCGCAGATGGTCGTCGTACGTGGGGTGGTCGAGCCCCGGCACGCACTCCCACAGCGAGCGGCCCTCCAGCCGCCTGCGGGGCAGGCCCAGGAGCTGGGCGGCGCGCGGATTGGCGTAGACGATCATGCCCAGCCGGTCCACGCAGAAGACGCCGTCCGGCAGCAGGTCGGCCGCCGCGTCCCCGACCGGGCCGGGCCCCGGATCGCGGACGATGCCGCTGACCCGGTACGTGCCGGGCGTGGGCGTCACGTACGACGTCCAGAACTCCATCAGCCGCAGCGCGCCGCCCCGGGTCCGCACAGGCAGCGGCAGGGTGCCGGGCCGTCCGGCGGCGGCCGCCCGCAGCGCGGTCAGCACCTGGTGGGCCTCCCCGTCCGTCACCGCCTCGGCCAGGGCCCGCCCCGTGCCGGGGAACTCGGCGGCGGGCAGCCCGAGCAGCACATGGCAGCATTCGTCGGCGCTGAGCGTGTCGGTCGCCGGATCCCAGGTGAAACGCCCGATCCTGCCCTCGAACCCCCGGACGGCGGGCGGCCGCACGCACAGCGGCTCGCAGTCCCAGGTGACCGCCGACCCGTCGCCGTCCGCCAGTTCGGACAGGGCCGCGCCCAGGTCGTCCGCGAGGCCGGCCATACGGTCGCGTCCCGCCAGCACCTCGGTGGCGTCCGCCACGGAGGGGCGGAGCACGGCCAGCACCCCGTACGTCGCCGAGCCGTCGGAGACGGGCACGTACAGGGAGCCGAACTGGAAGGGCAGGCCGGCCGCGAACTGCGGATAGCGGCGCATGGTCTCGGTGGCGTTGGGGAGCACCACCTGGACTCCGAGCCGGAAGGCGTCGGCGACCGGGAAACGCCGGTCCACGTGCATCCGCCACCAGGGCCGGAACAGCGGGCCCGGCAGCCCCGCGAGGACGGCCAGCCGCAGCAGGCCGGGTGTGCCCGAGCGCAGGTAGACGCCGCCGGTGTGGCCGCCGGCGGCGCTGATCGCCTCTGTGGAGGCGTCGGCGAGCAGCGCGGACAGCCGCGCGGCCCTCCGGCCCGCTTCCTCGGCTCTGCGCGTCATCGGCTCCACCCCGTCCCCGCGCCGCCACCTGGACGACACACGAAGAAGACACAGCAAGAATGCGCCACACGACACCGATCGCGCACCCGCCGTGCGGCGGGCTCCCACCTCGCACACGGCCGAGGACGCCGCCTCCCGGCGGGAGCCGGCCCTTGCGGGCGCGGGCCGCTCGGAGGCAGGCGGGGGCCGGGCGGACGCCGGCGCGTGGCGCCGGGCCCTGCGGCGGTCGGCCCCCGGCACAGGGGGATCCGCGACCGGGGTCGGTCAGGGCTGTTTGCGGGGGGCGGAGCGGATGTTCTGGGCGACGTCGCGGAGTTTGATGTTGTGGTGCTGGGAGATGCGGCGCAGGACGGCGAAGGCGTCGTCCTCGCTGAGCCGGTGCCTCTCCCGCAGGATGCCCATCGCCTCGCCGATGGCGTGCCGGGTCTCCAGGGCGTGCTCCAGCTGGTCGACCGTACGCGCGCTGGCCAGCGCCACCGCCGCGTGCGAGGCCAGCAGCCAGCCGGCGGTCTCGCTGTCCCGGGTGAAGGCGCCGGGGCGGCTCGAGTAGAAGTCCAGCGCGCCGAAGTCCTGGCCGTCGGCGTACAGCAGGAAGCCCATCATGCTGCCGATGCCCAGGTCACGGGCGGCCGGTGCGTACCTCGGCCAGTCCGGCTGCGGCTGCGTGAGGTCGGCGATACGGAACATGCGGTCGCCGTTGACGCGCCGGGCGGCGTCGAAACAGGGCCCCTCGCCCAGCTCTCCCTGCACCCGGTCGGACTCGGCGACCACGTCGCCGCGCGCGGCGAGCGTCACCGCGCGGCCCTTGCGCACCGCGAGGATGCCTGCCGCCTCGCACCCGTCGACCAGCTCGACCGGCGCCGAGGCGATCTGGTCGAGCGTGTCCTGGAGCGCGTCCTGGGCCAGCAGGCGCCGGGACAGCGCGGCCATCGCCTCGGCGAACTCACGCCAGTCCATCCGCACCACCCTTCCCGCAGCCTGCCCATCGGTGCCGGGGGGACGTAGCCGGCGACGACCTCCGTCACAGGCAGCCTACCGCGCGGCGCGCCACGCATCCCGCGGCGCTGCCGATGTCCCGGTCCCGCGGTCATGCCCCCTTTCCACGCACGCCGATGCCCCGGCCGCGGGGGCCGGGGCATCGTGTCACGACGGTTGCGGTCCGCACGGTCCGGGCGCCAGGCGGGAGCCGGGGCCGTACGGGGCCGCGCACCGGGGTCAGGAACCCCAGGTGCCCTGGTTGACGGCGCAGTTCCAGCCGGAACCGTGCAGTGTGAACTTCAGCTTGTAGCTGCGGGTGTTCAGCAGGTGCGTGTGCACCTTGAAGCCGAGACTCGCCTTGCCCTTGAAGGCCGACGTGTAGACCGACACGGTCTGCGACGTCTTGTGGCTGATCTTGCCGCCCTTCGGCGTCGCCTGGCCGAACCGGAGGTTCTTGACGTTGGTGACGGTGAAGGTGACCTTCTTGAAGCTCTTGCTGGTCTTGCTCTTGATGCCGAAGTACAGCCCGCCGTTCGTCACCCAGCCGTTGTGGTCCACGTAGAACCGGGTCGGGTAGACGATGTCGATCGGGCAGCCCGAGCTCTTGGCGCTGACGGCGGGCGCCGCGGAAGCGGCTCCGGCCAGGCCCAGCTGAGCGGCGGTGACGACCCCGACTGCGGCCAGAGCAGCGACGGTCGTGCGCGTACGGTTCACTTCGGTGATACCTCTCCCCCTGCGGCCCCGACGGGCCGGAAACGACATGACACGCGGCGCGCCGAGCGGCGGGCCGCGTGCCTGTGACGCCGTATTTCTTAGCATGAGCACGCCGCCCAACGGCAACAGGAGAGACCCGAGGGCCACTTGGTGACGAAATCGGGACATTCACGAGGCAACCCAGAAGCGGCGGCGGCCGCGTGATCAGCGCTCCGTAGTGCGGCGCAGCGGCCTCGCCGCGGGCCGCCCTTTTCCCACCGTCCGGCAACGCCCCGGCAACGGCACGATGACGCAGGTCACGGCTTGGCCAACACCTCCCTGTCCGTTGGCCACTTGTTCACCCCCGGCCCCTGACTCCCCCCGTCGGTACGGGCAGACAGTGGTCGGCGGTCCGTTCCTCCCGTTCCCCCTCCCGGACACGGCCGCCACGCGTGAGAGCTTCCCATCGCTCAAGAAGGGGCATTCATGGCCGAGTTGACACGCCGCAGACTTCTGGGTTCGGCCGCCGGCGCGCTGGGCGGCGCCGCGGCCCTCTCCCTCCTCCCGCCGAGCGTCCAGAAGGCGGTCGCCGCCGAACCACCCAGGAACAGTTCGCTGCGCGACGTCGAGCACGTCGTGATGCTGATGCAGGAGAACCGCTCGTTCGACCACTACTTCGGCACCCTCTCGGGCGTCCGGGGCTTCGGCGACCGGCACGCGCTCCGGCTCGACACCGGCCGTTCGGTCTTCTACCAGCCGGACGCCGAGAACCCCAAGGGCTATCTGCTGCCCTTCCACCTGGACACCCACACGACCAGCGCCCAGGCCATCCCCTCCACCAGTCACGCCTGGTCGGTGCAGCACGAGGCGTGGAACGGCGGGAAGATGGACCGCTGGTTACCCGCGCACCGCAAGGCCGACGGCGTCAACGGCCCCTACGTCATGGGTTACTACACGCGCGAGGACATCCCGTTCCAGTTCGCGCTCGCCGAGACCTTCACCATCTGCGACAACTACTTCTGCTCGGTGTTCGGGCCCACCTGGCCCAACCGGCTGATGTGGATGACCGGGACGATCGACCCCGGCGGCACCAGGGGCGGCCCGGTCCTCAGCAACGTCGCGCCGACGCCGTACCGCTGGACGACGTACGCGGAGCGGCTCCAGGCGGCGGGGATCAGCTGGAAGGTCTACCAGCAGGACGACGACTACGGCTGCAACCTGCTGGAGCAGTTCGCCGCCTTCCGCGAGGCCGAGCCCGGCTCCGAGCTGTACGAGCGGGGCGTACGCCCGCAGCCCGAGGGAACGTTCGAGGAGGACGCCCGCAACGACCGGCTCCCCGCGGTCTCCTGGATCATGCCGACCAGCTACCAGTCCGAGCACCCCGACTACCTGCCGGCCGCCGGCGCCGACTTCGTGGCCTCCAAGCTCGAGGCCGTCGCCTCCAACCCGAGGGTGTGGCGCAAGACCGCGTTCATCCTCAACTACGACGAGAACGACGGGCTGTTCGACCACGTGCCCCCGCCGACGCCGCCCGACGGCACCGCCGACGAGTTCGTCAAGGGGCTGCCCGTCGGCGGCGGCTTCCGGGTGCCGGCCATCGTCATCTCCCCCTGGACGGTGGGCGGCTGGGTCGCCACCGAGGCCTTCGACCACACCTCCGCACTGCGGTTCCTCGAGTGCTTCACCGGTGTCGAGGAGCCGAACATCAGCGACTGGCGGCGTGAGACGTTCGGCGATCTGACCTCCGCCTTCCGCTTCTCCCACGGCCGTCCGCGTTCGCCCCGGCTGCCCGACGACACGGCGGAGCAGCTGGAGAAGGCCAAGGAGGAGGTGGCCACCCTGCCGAAGCCGACGCTGCCCGGCGCGGACCAGACGTTCCCGCACCAGGAGCGGGGCCACCGGCCGCACCGCTGAGCCGCCGCGCACACGATCCGCCGGCGGTCGGGCCGGTCAGCGGGCGGGCTGCCTCAGCGCTCGGCCGGTCGGCCGTCGGGCCCGTGACCGAGCGCGCCGCGGGCCGCGGCGACGGTCTGCCCGGCGTATCCGCGTCCGAACAGCACGGTGTGCACCAGCAGCGGAAAGAGCTGGTGCGCACCGATGCGGCCCGCCCAGCCCTCGGCGAGCGGCGCCACCTCCTGGTACCCCTCCAGCACCCGCTCCAGCTGCGGGCAGCCGAACAGGTGGAGCATCGCCAGGTCGGTCTCCCGGTGGCCGCCGTGCGCGGCCGGGTCGATCAGCCAGACCTGTTCGTCCGCGCCCCACAGCACGTTGCCGTTCCACAGGTCGCCGTGCAGCCGTGCGGGCGGTTCGGCGGGACCGGCCAGTTCCGGCAGTCGTTCCAGGACGCGTTCGACGACGGCGGCCTCGGACCGCCGGAGCACGCCGTCGTCGACCGCGCGGCGCAGATACGGGAGCACCCGGTGCTCGGCGTACCAGTCGGGCCAGTCGTCGCCGGGCACGTTGCGCATGGGCGCGAGCCCGATGCGCGCCTCCACGGGCCCGCCGGGCGGCGGGGCGCCGAACGCGGGCGCCCCGGCGGCGTGCAGGGCGGCGAGGGCGCGGCCGAAGCGGAGTGCCGCCCGCGCGCTCGGCCGGCCGGGCGGCACCCGCTCGGTCACCAGCCAGCGCTCGTCCTGGCCCAGCACCTCGGGGACGCGCACGGCGTCCGCGCCGGCGAGCCAGCGCAGGCCCGCCGCCTCGGCGCGTACCGCCTCCGGGCCGTCACCGCGTTTGACCACCACCGTGCGGCCGTCGTCGAGCGTCACCTCGGCGAGGGCGCCCGAGCCCGACAGGGGGCGCGTCGCGGTCGTACGGCGTCCGGTCAGCCGCGCGGCCGCGGCGCCGGGTCCCCCGGCGGCGTCCGCGGTCATGAGGGGAGGCGTTCGCGCACCCAGGCGAGCAGACCGGGCACCGTTGCCTCGATCATGCCCAGCACCTCGTCGAAGCCCTCCGGGCCGCCGTAGTACGGGTCGGGCACGTCGAGGTCGCCGGTCGCCTCCGGGTCGAAGGACCGCAGCAGGCGCACCCGGGACGGGTCCGCCACGAGCCGGCGCAGTGCCTTCTCGTGACCGCGGTCCATGGCCAGGAAGAGGTCGGCGTCCAGGTGCTCGGCGCCGACCTGCGCGGCGACGTGCTCCACCGGGTAGCCGTGGCGGGCCAGCACCTCGCCGGAGCGCTCGTCGATCGGCTCTCCGACGTGCCAGGGCCCGATCCCGGCGCTGCTGACGCGCACCGCGTCCGCGAGTCCGGCCCGGCGCAGATGCTCGGCGAACACCAGGGCAGCGGACGGCGACCGGCAGATATTGCCACTGCAGACAAAACTGATATGCACGCCCCCACCCTACGAGCCCGGGCCCGCGCAACAGCGGACAGGCAGACGGGGGCCGCGTGGGCAGCCGGACACGGGGACCGACCCCGCCGCCCGCCCGCGCGCCCCCGCCCCACGCGGGCCCGGGCGCGTGCCGGGCGTGCGGGCGGGGCCGCGAACCCGGTGTCATGCCCGGCCCGTTGGCCGGAGTCCAAGCCGCCGGTGCCGGTGGGCTCAGGGCTTGTTCGTGTGGCTGCGGGCGGCCGGTACTCGCTCGCGTTCGTGCACGTGGTAGACGTGGAACGCCCGTCCGATGACCGGCTGGGCGACGTTGCGTACCCGTACCCCGCCGTTGGTCATGCCGTTCTCCGTGCCGGCGTGGGCGTGGCCGTGCACCGCGAGATCGGCGCCGGCCGTGTCGATGGCCTCGGCCAGCAGATAGCTGCCGAGGAACGGGTAGATCTCCAGCGGCTCACCGGCGAGCGTCTCGGGCACGGGGGAGTAGTGGGTGAGCGCTATCCGCATGTCGCAGTCCTGCCCGGCCAGTTCCTCCAGCGAGGCGCGCAACGCGTCGGCGCAGTGACGGCTGTGCCGGACGAACTCCTTCATCACCGGTTCGCCGAACTCGCCCGCGCTGCGGCCGACGAACCCGCCGCCGAACCCCTTGGTGCCGGCGACCCCCACACGCGCCCCGCCGCAGGGGACGACGACTCCGCGACCTTCCAGGACCTGGGCCCCGGCGTCCTCCAGAAGGGAGGTGACCTCCCCGGGCCGGTCGTCGTGGTGGTCGTGGTTGCCGAGGACGGCCACCACCGGCACCGCGAGCCCCCGGATCTCCTCCGCCACCACACGGGCCTCCTCCGGCGTGCCGTGCCGGGTGAGATCCCCGGCCAGCAGCAGGATGTCGGCGCAGTCGGGCAGCGTCTCGAAGGCGGGCCTGAGCGTGCCCCGGGTCTCGGGCGCCATGTGGATGTCCCCGACGGCTGCTACGCGGATCATGCGAGATCCTCCGCGTGGTCGGGGGAGGAGGCATCGGCGACGGCCACGTCGCAGTGGACCCGGTGCCCGCGCAGCTCTTCGTCGGCGAGAGCGCAGATCTCGTCGCGGCAGTGGGCCGAGGGCACCGTGCCGGTCAGCAGTACGGCCTCGCCGCGCACCTCCAGCCGTACGCCCAGCTCTCCCAGGGGGCCGCCGGCGATCCGCTCCCGCAGATGGGCGACGCGGTACTCCAGGTTGTCGCCGGCGTCCTCTCCGGTGGCGGCCGGAGCGCCGGGTGACCGCTCTTGGCCGTGGTCGCTCATGACTGCTCCTTCGACTGTTCCCGGTGCGGGTCCGGGTCGGTGTGCGGGGCGATGACGTTCAGGCGTTCGAGGAGGAAGAAGAAGGCCGCCGGCATGGGCTCGTCGCCGCACGCGCGCCGGACCCGCTCCCAGTCGACCTTCTCGCGCAGCGCGCGGGCGATCGGCAGGACGGCCCCGAAGTCACAGTGATGCTCGGAGAAGGCGGCGACGAGGCTCCACAGCAGATCGGTCGGGCAGAGCACGGGCATCCGCACCGAGTCGACCGGGAGCTCCTCGGCGCGGTCCAGCATGGCGGCGGAGACCGGCTGGTGGGCGAGTTCGAAGATGATGTCGATGTCCTGGCCGAAGCACTTGGCCTTGATCAGCCAGTCCTCGGGAGGCGTGTGGACCGCGAGTCCGCCCTCGCCGAGAGTGGCCGCCACCGCCTCGGCGTCCTCGGGGCGTACGCAGAAGTCGGCGTCGTGCTGGAGGTTCTCGCTGCCGCCGTGGGCGTACGCCGCCACGCTGCCCGCCAGCGCGAACGAGTGGCCCTTCCGCTTCAGCAGGGTGCCCACCTGTTTCGCGGCCTCCAGGATCGCCTGGTTGCGGTCGCGGGGCAGGGGCTCGCCCTGCTCGTGCGACCCATGGCGCGGCACCTGCCGGCCCCCGCCCGCCGCAAGACGAAGGCCGGGGGGCCCCGCCTGCCGGGCGGGAGCCGCGTCGCCTCCGTTCCGTGTCATGACGACTCCATTCCCTTCACCGGACGACGGCCGTACCGCGCGGCCGGCCGGTCGGCCGCCCGGCCCGGGAACGGCCTCTCGAGCGCGGTCCGGGTACCCGGCGCCCCCGCTTCGACAACATGCCTTGAGTGCTCCCGTCCGGGTACGCGTGCTGGGCGGTCGGCACGGCGGGACGCGAAGGGGAGCGGGAGCGGTGATGCGGCGGAAGGTCCACCCCTCGGGGGTCCACCCCTTGGCCGTGCGCCCCATGCGCCGCTTCGCGCACCGTGAGAGATTGACGGAACCAATGCCTGTTATGGGCGATTTACCCCTCGGTTCGCCGACAGGAGCCGACGCCTGCCGCGTCGCGCCCCGGGCGGTACCCGGTCCCGCGGTCACCGCCGGCGGGTGGCCACCGGCATTCACCAACAGCACGCGGTCGTGGCGCACAGCGGTGCGGCCAGAAGCGGAGGAACGGTACTGATGAGCGAGGCCAACCCCATCAAGCAGGCGGCACGCAAGGTCGGCGAGGCGCTGACCGGCGACGGCGCGGCACCGCCGGAGGGCATCCCCGGCAAGCCCGGCTCCGAGTCTCCGTCCCTGGCGGAACCCACGGAGCCGCGCGAGCCCCTGCCGCCCAAGCCCGACCAGACCGGCCCCGACACCTACTCCCCGACCGGGCAGCCGACGGGCGCCGACCAGGCGCGCATGGCCCAGGCCGGCAGCTATCTGACCACCGCCCAGGGCGCCCGGCTGTACGACACCGACCACTCGCTGAAGGCCGGCCCGCGCGGTCCCGTACTGCTGCAGGACCACCACCTGCGCGAGAAGATCATGCACTTCGACCACGAGCGCATCCCCGAGCGCGTGGTCCACGCCCGCGGCGCGGCCGCGCACGGCGTGTTCAAGGCGTACGGCACGGCCTCCTCGGTGACCCGGGCCGCGTTCCTCGCCAAGGACGTCGAGACGCCGGTCTTCGTGCGGTTCTCCACGGTGCTGGGGTCCCGCGGCTCCGCCGACACCGTGCGCGACACCCGGGGATTCGCGACCAAGTTCTACACCAGTGAGGGCGTCTTCGACCTGGTCGGGAACAACATCCCGGTGTTCTTCATCCAGGACGCCATCAAGTTCCCCGACATCGTGCACGCGGCCAAGCCGCACCCGGACCGGGAGATCCCGCAGGCGCAGTCGGCCCACGACACCCACTGGGACTTCGTCACCCTGCACACCGAGGCCACCCACCACGTGCTGTGGAACATGTCCGACCGGGGCATCCCGCGCTCCTTCAGGACCATGGAGGGCTTCGGCATCCACACCTTCCGCCTGGTCGACGCGGAGGGGCGGACCACGCTCGTCAAGTGGCACTGGAAGCCGAAGCTGGGCGTGCACTCCCTGGTGTGGGAGGAGGCGCAGATCATCAGCGGCGTCGACCCCGACTTCCACCGGCGCGACCTCGCCGACGCCATCGAGGCGGGCGCCTACCCGGAGTGGGAGCTGGGCATCCAGACCTTCCCCGACACGCCCGAGCAGACCTTCGAGGGCATCGACCTGCTCGACCCGACGAACATCGTCCCCGAGGAACTGGCCCCCGTGCAGCCCATCGGGCGGCTGATCCTCAACCGCAACCCGTCGAACTTCTTCGCCGAGACAGAGCAGGTGGCCTTCCACCCCGGCCATCTCGTCCCCGGCATCGACATCACCGACGACCCGCTGCTGTCCGGACGGCTGTTCTCGTACCTGGACACCCAGATCACCCGCCTGGCCGGCCCCAACTTCGGCCAGATCCCGATCAACCGCACGCACGCGCCGGTCAACGACATGCTGCGCGACGGCTTCCACCAGACGGCCGTGCACCGCGGCGCCGCGCCCTACCGGCCCAACTCCCTCGACGGCGGCTGCCCGTTCACCGCGGGGGCGGACATGGGCGCGTACGTGGAGACGCCCGTGCGGATCCCGGAGGCGAAGAAGGTCCGCGAGGCGCCCGAGACGTTCGCCGACCACTTCAGCCAGCCCCGCCGGTTCTGGCTGAGCATGTCCCCGGTGGAGCGCGAGCACATCATCGGCGCCTACACCTTCGAACTGGGCAAGTGCTACGAGCAGGCGGTCAAGGAACGCGCACTGCAGGTGCTGGCCAACATCGACCCCGAGCTGTGCGCCGAGGTCGCGGCCGGGCTCGGCCTGCCCGCCCCCTCGGCCACCGTGCCCCTGGCCGACGTCGAGCCCAGCCCGGCGCTGTCCCAGGTCGGGCAGACCTGGCCCACGGACGGCAGGGTGATCGGCATCGTCGCGGGCCCGGACGGCGACCTCGACGGGGTCCACGCCGTGCGCGACGCGGTGCTCGCCGGAGGCATGGTCCCGCTCGTCGTCGCGCCGTCCGGCGGCAAGCTGGGCAACGGCGACGGGGCGCTGACCGTGCAGCGCACCTACGCGACGGCGCGGTCGGTGGAGTTCGACGCGTTGCTGCTGGCGGGCGTGCCGGGCGTGGGCGCCGACGCCTACGGGGCGCGCGACGCCAAGGCCGGCCTCACCACCGCTCAGCAGGCCACCCACGACCCGCGCGTCGGGCTGCTGCTGTCCGAGGCCTTCCGGCACGGCAAGGCGATCGGCGTCTGGAAGGGCGCCGAGGCCGCCCTGGAGGCCGCCGGTGTACCGGTCGACGCGCCCGGTGTGATCGTCGGCGACAGCGGTACGAGCACGCTGGAGCAGGTCACCCGGCTGCTGGGCGCCCACCGCGTCTGGGAGCGCTTCCCCGCGGAGGCCTGACCGGCGTAACGCCAGGCCCCGGGTCTCCTCCGGAGGGCACCGCCGCCGCCCGTCGTCCACTGACGCGCGGGATGTGGCCAAGCCCACGCCCCGGAGGAGGCCCGGGCCATATTCTTCCCCCGGGGCCGGGGGCTACCGTTTCACGAGTCCTTTTTGTCCTGTGTCCCACGTCCCTTGTCCGTGAACAGCGCGAACGGCCCCGGCAGTGCTCGAAGATCTCTCCCCCCTCATCGCGGCGACCACCCACTGGCTGACCGGCGCGTACCCCGCCTCCGGCGGCGCGCTGGACTCCGCCCTGTGCGAGGTGCAGGCGCGCCAGGCGGTGACGGTGGCCGCCTGGCTGCGCTACCCGACGTCCATGGACGCCGCCCTGGTCGGCATGGCGGGCCCCGGCGGCTCGGCCCGGCTGGACTGGATCGCCGGCGCTGACGGCGCCGGGGCCGGCGATCCGGACACGTACGCCTGGCGCACCTGGGTGGACGAGGTCGTGGCGAGCTGGGCGGCCTGCCTGCTCACCGACCCCCGACTGGCCGAGCGGGCCGTCGCCGCGATCGCGCAGGGCGCCCACGCGGCCGGCACCCCGGTCGAGTTCCGCCGCCTGACGGCGCCCGACGACCGCGACCGCACCGCGGCGGCACTGCTGCGCCACCCCGATCTCCTGGCTCCCATCGCCACCCTCCACGAGGCGGCTCTCCTGACCCACCTGAACCCGGGCTCGGCCCTCGCCGCCTGATCCCCTCACGGTCACCGGGGGTCGAGAGCCGTGCTCAGTACCTCCCGGGCCGTGCGGAGGGCCGCCCTGCGGTCGGCCGGAACCACGCCGATGCGGGTGCGGCGGTCGAGGAGGTCGCACTCGTCGAGGGCGCCCTCGTGGCGTACGGCCCAGAGGAGTTCCGCGAGGGTGACCGGGTGACCCTCGACCACCGGCTCGGCCAGCCACGGGTCCCGGGCGGCCAGCGCGTGCACGGCGGGCGCCTCGGTGCCGTAGCGGCGGATCAGGCGGTGCGGGGCCGGCAGCGACGCGAGGACGGCGGGCGACGCGGCCCCGACCAGCGGCAGGGCAGCGGTGGGGGAGGGGCCCGCGGCCAGACCGTGCGCGTCGACGGCCGCGTCGACCGCGTCCTCGGCCATCCGCCGGTAGGTGGTGAGCTTGCCGCCGACCACCGTGACCACGCCCTCCGGCGAGGTGAGCACCGCGTGCCGCCGAGAGATGTCGGCGGTGCGCGGCTCGGCCCCCGCCCGTGATCCGTCCGCCGGGCCGGTGTCCAGCAGCGGGCGCAGTCCCGCGAACGCGCCCACCACGTCGTCGCGGTGCACCGGCACGTCCAGCGCGGAGCCCAGCACGTCGAGCAGGAAGCCGATGTCGCTCTCCGGCACCTCCGGCACGTCCGGGATCCCGCCCTCGACGGGCTCGTCGGTCAGCCCCACGTAGACCCGGCCGTCGCCCTGCGGCAGGACGAGGACGAAGCGGTTGTTCTCCCCGGGGACCGGGATGTGCAGCCCGGCGGGCAGGTCGCCGAGGTGGCCGGCCCGCAGCACGAGATGGGTGCCGCGGGAGGGCCGTATCCGGATGCCGTCGACCAGGCCGCCCGCCCACACGCCGGAGGCGTTGATCACCGCGCGCGCCCTGATCTCGCCTTCCTCGCCCGTGAGTTCGTCGCGGACGCGGGCGCCGGAGGCGGTCAGTTCCAGGGCCCGTACGCGGGTGAGGATCCGCGCGCCGTGCGCGGCCGCCGTGCGGGCGACGGCGGTGACCAGGCGGGCGTCGTCGGTGAGCCGCCCGTCCCAGGACAGCAGCCCCCCGCGCAGCCCGGTGCCGCGCAGCCCCGGTGCCAGGTGGCGGGTCTCGACTGCGGACAGCCGGCGCGGCGCGGGCAGCGTGGCACGGGCGGTGCGCGCCGCCAGACGCAGCCCGTCGCCCGCGCGGAACCCCGCCCACGCGAGCGCCGCCTGGGCGCGGGAGACCAGCGGCGTCAGTGGCAGCACGAACGGCTGGGCCCCGACCAGGTGCGGAGCGGTGCGCTCCATCAGGATCCCGCGCTCGACCGCGCTCTCGTGGGCGACGTCGAGCTGCCCCGAGGCGAGGTAGCGCAGGCCGCCGTGGATGAGCTTGGAACTCCAGCGGGAGGTGCCGAAGGCCAGGTCGTGGGCGTCGATCGCGACGACGCTCAGCCCGCGCGCGGCGGCGTCCAGGGCGACGCCGGCGCCGGTCGCGCCGAGCCCGACCACCAGGACGTCCACGGACTGGCCGCCGACCGTGCGGGCCAGCTCGCGGGTGCGCCGCGCGGCGTCCAGCGAGGAGAAGGGGACCGGGTCCCCCGTGGTGGCGTTGCGGCTGCCGGGGTTCATGGCGTCAGGGTCCTCTCCAGAAGGGTGCGCAGTTCCGCGAGGAAGGCCTCGTCGTCCAGCTCGGGGTCGTCCGCGTCGGTCATCGTGCGCAGCGAGAGCGTGAAGGACTGCACGACCAGCAGCAGCGACCGCGCCTGCCGTGCCGGGTGGCCGGCGCGTACCGATCCGTCGGCGTGCCCCTCGCGCAGGGCCTGTTCGAGCAGGGCGAGGAGCGCCTCCTGGCTGGCCCCGCGCCGGTCCAGTACGTAGGGGAGCAGCAGTTCGGGGTCGACGTCGACGATCTTGCGGAAGAGCGGATGGGCGCGGAAGGCGGCCACCCCCGCCACGAGACCGTCGACGATCAGCGGCCGCGCGGGCGCGCCCGGCACCCGCTCGGGCATCGCCCCGGTGGCCACCCCGATCCACTCCCGGGTCATCAGATCGCCGACCAGGGACCGCACGTCGGGCCAGCGCCGGTAGAGCGTCATCCGGGACACGCCCGCGCGCCGGGCCACGTCCGTCAGGGTCGTACGGCGCACCCCTACGGCCAGGACGCAGTCGCGCACGGCGTCCAGGACGGGGTCGCGGTCCGTGACGGCCGGGTCGAGCTGGGTGTTGTGACGAATAGGCGCCATGTGTAACAGTGTAACGCCCCGGGCGGCGCACCAGCCCTCCCGGCGGAAGGCCGGAGCAGGACAACGGCCCGAGCAGGACACGCACCTTTCAGAACCCGACCAGAACACGACCGGTGAGGAACACCCCCATGGACATGCTGTGGAGCGGCTGGGGCGACCCGGCGCAGGCCACGCCGCTGCCCGAGACGGTGATCGGACTGCTGCGCGACCTGCTCGGCGTCAAGCCCGCGGCGACCGCACCGGTGACCCTCGACGAGATCCCCGTACCCGCGTCCCCGCTGACCGCCGAGGCGCTCGGCGCGCTCGCCGAAGCCGTGGGCGACGAGGCGCACGTGCGGACCGACGCCGAGACGCGGATCCGGCACACCCGCGGCAAGTCCACCCCCGACCTGCTGCGCATCCGCGGCGGCGACGTCACCGACGTCCCCGCCGCCGTGGTCCTGCCCGCGAGCCACGACGACGTGCTCGCCGTCCTGCGCGCCTGTGCCGCCCACGGCCTCGCGCTCGTCCCCTTCGGCGGCGGCACCTCCGTCGTCGGCGGCCTCGCACCCGAGCGGCGCCGCCCCTTCGTCGCGCTCGATCTGCGCCGCATGGACGGCCTGCTCGCCCTCGATCCCGTCTCGCGCACCGCCACCCTCCAGCCCGGCCTGCGCGCCCCGCGCGCCGAGGCCCTGCTGGCCGAACACGGCTTCACCCTCGGCCACTTCCCCCAGTCCTACGAGTGGGCCACCATCGGAGGCTTCGCCGCCGCCCGCTCCTCCGGACAGGCGTCCGCCGGATACGGGCGCTTCGACGAGATGGTCCTCGGCCTCACCCTCGCCACGCCCGAGGGCACCCTGGAGGCCGGCCGCGCCCCGCGCTCGGCGGCCGGACCCGACCTGCGCCAGCTGGTGCTCG
>NZ_BMVJ01000004.1:11598-12792 GCF_014650655.1 Streptomyces anandii JCM 4720 | reverse complement strand
GCTCGGAAGGGGCCTTCGGCGTCATCACCTCGGTGACCGTCCGGCTGCGGCCCCTGCCGCAGACGCGGGTGTACGAGGGCTGGCGGTTCGCCTCCTTCGAGGAGGGCGCCGCGGCCCTGCGCCGACTGGCCCAGGACGGGCCCCGCCCGACCGTGCTGCGCCTCTCCGACGAGACCGAGACCCTGATCGGCCTCGCCCAGCCCGACGCCATCGGCTCCCCGGACGCCGGGGACGGCCCGGGCGCGGGCTGCCGGGCGATCGCCGGATACGAGGGCACCGCCGAGGACGTGGCCCACCGCCGCGAGTCGGCCGCGGCCGTCCTGCGCGGGTGCGGCGGCACGTACCTCGGCGAGGAACCCGGCGAGCGCTGGGCCCACGGCCGCTACTCGGCGCCGTACCTGCGCGACGCGCTCCTCGACGTGGGCGCCTTCGCCGAGACCCTGGAGACCGCGGCCTTCTGGTCACGCGTCCCCGAGCTGTACGCCGCCGTCCGCGCGGCGCTCACCACGGCACTCACCGAGGCCGGCACCCCGCCGCTGGTGATGTGCCACATCTCCCACGTCTACGAGAACGGCGCCTCGCTGTACTTCACCGTCGTCTCGGCCCAGGGCGAGGACCCGGTCGCGCACTGGGCGCCCGCCAAGCGGGCCGCCGGCGAGGCCATCCTCGCCGCCGGCGGCACGATCAGCCACCATCACGGTGTGGGCACCGACCACCGCGAGTGGTACGTACGGGAGGCCGGGCCGCTCGGCGTCGAGGCCCTGCGGGCGGTCAAGCGCCGGCTGGACCCGGCCGGGCTGCTCAACCCGGGCGTACTGCTGCCGCGGGACTGACCCCGCGCGGCCGCACTCCGCGGGCCTCGCGCGCTCCCTCGGGGAACCGGCTCCCGGCGGCTCGTCACCGCCGCGGGGCCACGCCCGCCCCGCCCTTCGGCCGACCCGTCCCTTCGGCCGCCCCGCCCCTTCCGCCGCCGTCACCCCTTCCCGCACCACCCGGAGGCCCACCGATGCGACAGTTCACCGCGATCGTCAACCCCACCGCGGGCGGCTCCGCGGGCGCGGCCGCCCTGCTGCGGGTGGCGCGGCTGCTGCGGGAGGCGGGCGCCCGGCTGGACACCGAGTACAGCCTCAGCCTCGTTCACGCGCAGGAACTCGCCCGGCAAGCCGGGGAGGACGGACGCGTCGTGCTCGCGGT
>NZ_BMVJ01000004.1:0-11560 GCF_014650655.1 Streptomyces anandii JCM 4720 | reverse complement strand
GGGCGGCGACGGCATCGCCGGGGGTATCGGCGGCGCGCTCAGCGGCACCGGCACGGTCCTCGGGCTGGTCCCGGCCGGCCGGGGCAACGACTTCGCCCGCGCCCTCGGCCTGCCCACCGAGCCGGCCGCGCTGGCCCGCGTGCTGCTCGACCACGCCCCGCGCAGGGTCGACACCATCGAGGTGGAATCGGCCGTCCACCCGCGCACGGTGGTCCTCGGCAGCGTGTACGCGGGCGTCGACGCACTCGCCAACCGGCATGCCAACCGGTCCCGCCTGCTGCGCGGCTCCGCCTCGTACTACGCCGGCGGGCTGCGGGCCGTGGCCTCCTGGCGGGCGGCCACCTTCCACGTCACCGTCGACGGCGAGAAGCACACCCACCGCGGCTACACGGTGGTGGCGGCCAACTCGGCGTACTACGGGTCCGGCCGTATGATCGCCCCCGGCGCCCGCCTCGACGACGGTCTGCTCGACGTGGTGATGATCCCGGAAGCGCCGCGCAGGCTCTTCTTCGCCATGATGAACGAGCTGAAGACGGGCGCCCACGTGGCCCGTCCCGAGGTGCGCGTCCTGCGGGGCAGGGAGATCACGGTCGAGGCCGACCGCGCCGTTCCCTACGGTGCCGACGGCGAGGTGGACGCCGTACTCCCCGTCACCGCCCGGGTGCTGCCGGGCGCGCTCGCCGTGCTGTCCTGAACCCCGGCTGTCAGCATGGACGCGTGGCACTTGTTCCGGGCGTGGTGTGGCAGGCGGGTCCCGTTCGCAGGGCCCTGGGCGCCGGGCTGGCCGCCGGGGTCTTCTTCGCGGCCTTCGTGCTGATCGAGTCGGCGTCGTGGGTGGCCGCGGCCGTGGTCGTCGTGGTGCTCACGCCCCTGCACGGCATCAGGACCGCCCGCCGCCTGGGCCGCGCCTGGCCCGGCGCCCGCGAACTCGCCCCCGACGACCGGGCGGCGGTGGTGCGCGCCACCCGGCACGGAGAGCCGATCGGCGACGCCCGGCTGGCGCCGGCCGTCCTCGGGTACGCCGAGGGTCTGCGCCGGGTCTGCGCGGAGGACCAGCTCCGCCGGTGGGTGGTCGCGGCGGTCGGTGTCCTGTCACTGGCCCTCGCGGTCAGCGACACCCTGACCGGGTCGGCGGGCGAGGCGGTCGCGTCGTGGCTGCTGCTCGTCCTCTGCGTACTGGACCTCGTCTGGTATCCGAGGCGGCGGGCCCTCCTCATGGAGCGCGTCGCGCGAGCCGAGACAGCGGCCCGCGCGACCCCGAGGCCGGGCCCGCCGGACGGACCGAGCCCGGGCCCGCCGGACGGGCCGAGGCCGACGTAGCCGCCGGCCTCGGGCGCAGCCCGCCTCGGGTGCCGTCTGCTCAGGCGAAGCCCGCTTGAGGCGAAGCCCGCCTCAAACGAAGCCGCCTCAAACGAAGCCCGCCTCAGGCGCAGCCCCAGGCCGACATTCCCTGGAGCGCGGCCAGTCGTCTGGCCACCGCGATCTGTTCCGCCCGGCTGGCGAGGTCGGCGCGGGGGGCGTACTTCAGTCCGCCCGCCGCGATCCAGCTGGACTGGGCGAACTGCAGCCCGCCGTAGTATCCGTTGCCGGTGTTGGCCTTCCAGTTGCCGCCGGACTCGCAGGCGGCGATGGAGTCCCAGTCGGCGCCGTATCCGCCCGAGGGGAGCGCGGTCGCCGCCGGTGCGCAGGCCAGCGCGGCGGTGGTCGCCGCGGCCAGCAGGACCCCGCGCACAGCCTGACGGCGGCGAGGGTGACGGCCCGGGGCGCTGTCGATGTTCTGCTGCAAGATCATGTGCAGACTGTTACATCATATGAACAGAAAGTAGCCAGGAGGCGCGCCGGGCGGCGCGACGAAGCGGCACGCCGGGCGGACAAAGCGGGTCCGCGAGCTGTTCGAAGCGTCCTCGCCGGGGGCCGCCGCGCTTCTTCGTCGCCGTCCACGCGGCCCACGTGGACGTGGAGCTGCTGCTCGCGGGCGAGTCCATGACCGCCGTGACCCTGCTCGTGCTCGCCCTGCTGAAGAACTCCGAGATGCGCGCCGAACACGCCATCCAGCGCAAACTCGACGCCATCGCCAGGGCGCTGCTGGAGATGAACAAGGACAGGCCCGGCCAGGCCTTCCAGGACCTGCGCGATTCGATCCGGATGGAGGAAGAGACCTGACCGAGCCCGGCGAAACGCCGCCGGGGTCCTTCCCGGCATCCGCCGAAGCGGCCACTATGCCGCGTCATGGACATTCTGCTCGTCGCCAGCGCGTTCAACAGCCTGTCCCAGCGTGTCTACGCCGAACTGTCCGACCACGGGCACCGGGTGGACGTCGTCCTCGCCTCCCACGGCCCCGACGCCGTCCGCGCCGCCGTCGCCGGGACGCGGCCCGAGCTGATCATCGCCCCGATGCTCAAGACGGCCCTGCCGGAGGACATCTGGCGGGAGCACACCTGTCTCATCGTGCACCCCGGCCCCCCGGGGGACCGCGGCCCCTCGTCCCTCGACTGGGCCATCGCCGAAGGGGCGGGCCACTGGGGCGTCACGGTGCTCCAGGCCGAGGCCGCCATGGACGCCGGCGACATCTGGGCGTCCGCAGCGTTCCCCACCGCCCCGGTGGGCAAGAGCGACCTCTACCGCAACGAGGCCTCCGACGCCGCCGTCGCCGCCGTGCTGCAGGCGGTGGGCCGGTACGCGGACGGCGCGTTCAAGCCGCGCCGGCAGAACGACTCCTCCCTCCGCGTCGTCTGGCGCGACCCCCTGCGCCAGGAACGGCGGCGCATCGACTGGGACCACGACGGCACCGAGACCGTACTGCGCAAACTGCGCGGCGCCGACTCCCAGCCCGGCGTGCTCGACGAACTGCTCGGCCGGGAGGTCTTCCTGCACGGCGGCCACCCCGAGGACGAACTGCGCGGACGCCCCGGAGAACTGCTCGCCGCCCGGGCCGGCGCCGTGTGCCGGGCCACCCGCGACGGCGCGGTGTGGATCCCCGAGCTCAGGCCGCGCAAGAACTCCGGCGACCCCGCCCCGTTCAAGCGCCCGGCCACCTGCGTGCTCGGCGCGCTCGACCTCCCCGAGTCGCCCGTCCCCCTCGAACTCCCGCCCGGCAGGCGGACGTTCAGCGACATCCGGTACCGGCAGCGGGGCGACGCCGGCTTCCTGGCCTTCTCCTTCCCCGGCGGTGCGATGAGCACCGGCCAGTGCCGCAGGCTGCTCGCCGCATACCGCTACGCGCTCACCCGCCCCACCTCGGTCCTGGTCCTCGGCGGCACCCGCGACTTCTTCTCCAACGGCATCCACCTCAACGTCATCGAGGCCGCCCCCGACCCGGCCGCCGAGTCGTGGACCAACCTCAACGCCATCGACGACGTGGTCGAGGCCGTGCTGCGCACCACCGACCGGCTCGTCGTCGCCGCGCTCGGCGGCAACGCGGCCGCGGGCGGCGTCATGCTGGCGCTCGCCGCCGACGAGGTGTGGTGCCGCACGGGCGCCGTCCTCAACCCCCACTACCGCAGGATGGGCCTGTACGGCTCCGAGTACTGGACCCACAGCCTCCCGCGCCGGGTGGGTGCGGCCACCGCCGAGCGGCTGACCACCGAGGCCCTCCCGGTCAGCGCCCGCACCGCCGCCGGAATCGGCCTGGTGGACCGTCTGGTCCCCGTCCCCGCCGCCGACTTCGCCGCCGAGGTGGACCGCCTCGCCACCGAACTCGCCGGCGCCCCCGGCCTCGGCCGGCGGATCGAGGCCAAGGCGGCGGCACGTGAACGCGACGAGGCCGTACGCCCCCTCGCCGCCTGCCGCGAGGCCGAACTCGCCCGCATGCACGCCATCTTCTCCGACCCGGACGCCCCCTACCACGCGCTGCGCTCGGCGTTCGTGCGCAAGGTCCCGAGCGGCTCCGCCCGCCCCCTGAGCCCGGCCGCCGACCCGCTCACCGGAGGCACCCGATGACGCCGCCGCCCCCCACCCGGCTGCTGGTCGCGGGCGTCGGCAACATCTTCCTCGCCGACGACGCCTTCGGACCGGAGGTGATCCGAGCCCTGGAGGACCGTCCCCTGCCGCCCGGTGTGCGCGTGCGCGACTTCGGCATCCGCGGCCTCGACCTCGCCTACGAACTGCTCGACGGCTACGACACCGCCGTACTCGTCGACGCCTGCCCGCTCGGCCACCGGCCGGGCACCCTGTCCCTCATCGAGGCGGAGCCTCCCGGCGGCGAGGGGCCCGGCGCGGCCCCGCCCGAGGCCCACGGCATGGACCCGGCCAAGGTACTGGCCCTGGCCGCCCACCTGGGCGACGGGCCGCTGCCCCGCGTGCTGGTCCTCGCCTGCGAACCCCAGCGGCTGCCGAGCGGCGAGGAGGACATCGCGCCCGGACTCAGCGACCCGGTGCGCGAAGCCGTCGGCGGGGCCGTCACGGCGCTGCACACCATGGTCCCCGCGCTGCTCGCCGATCCCTCGGCCGCCGACCCGTTGGGCCGCCCGGAGGAATCGGCCCCGCCGCTCACGGCTGCGCTCCCGCACCTGACGGCCGGCACGGCCGAAGATCGGTGACGCGCCCGCGTCCGCCTTCCCTCCCCCTCTTCCCGTATCCAGCCGACCCCGAGGAGCAGTGCCATGTGCCGGTCCGTCGACGTCAAGCAGGCCGTCCTCGCGAAGAACGACGACCTGGCCGCCGCGCTCCGCGCCGACCTGGCCGGCCGGGGCGTGGCGGTGGTCAACCTGCTGTCCAGCCCCGGCAGCGGCAAGACCGAACTCCTCGGCCGGGTGCTGGCCCACGCCGTCGCCGCGGGTGTACCGGTGGCCGCGCTCACCGCTGACCTCGCCACCGAGAACGACGCCCGGCGCCTGGCCCGCTCGGGCGCGCCGGTGCGGCAGGTGCTCACCGACGGGCTCTGCCACCTCGAGGCGCGGCAGGTGCGCGGACACCTGGAGGACTGGCTGCCCGCCGGCACCGAGGTGCTGTTCGTGGAGAACGTCGGCAACCTCGTCTGCCCGGCCTCCTACGACCTCGGCGAAACCCTGCGGATCGTGCTGATGGCGGTCACCGAGGGCGAGGACAAGCCGCTGAAGTACCCGACCGCCTTCGGCTCCGCCCACCTCGTCGTCCTCACCAAGACCGATCTGGCCGCACCGGCCGGCTTCGACGAGGACGCCTTCACCGCAAACGTGCGGCGCGTCAACCCCGGGGTGGAGATCGTACGTTCCTGCGCCCGCACCGGCGACGGTGTCGCCGCCGTGCTCGACCGCGCGCTCGCCGCCCGCGACGGCGCCCCCCAGCACCACCCTCCCCTCGCGCCCCGCCCCCACAGCCACGACCTCGACGACGCCCACGGCGACGCCCCCGGCCACACCCACACCCATCCCCATCCGGCATCCGTGCCCGCCTCATGACCACGCCCGCCACCGGCACGGTGCGCCGCCGGCTCACCGTGCGCGGCACGGTCCAGGGCGTCGGCTTCCGGCCGTACGTGCACCGCCTGGCCGCCGATCTGGCGCTGGCCGGGTTCGTCAGCAACACCACGAGCGGGGTGCTCATCGAGGTCGAGGGGCCACCGGACGGCGTACTGCGGTTCTGCGACCGGCTCGCCCAGCAGCCGCCGCCCCTGGCCGCCGTGACCGGCATCGGCCACGAGGACCTCCCGGCCACCGGCACCACCGATCCCTTCGCCATCCGTCCCTCCGCGCAGTCCACGGGCCGCACCCAGCTCCCGCCCGACACCGCCACCTGCGCCGACTGCCTGCGCGAACTGGCCGACCCGGCCGACCGCAGGCACCGCCACCCGTTCATCACCTGCACCCACTGCGGCCCCCGCTTCACCATCGCCACGGCCATGCCCTACGACCGTCCGGTCACCACCATGGCCGGCTTCCCCCTGTGCACCGCCTGCGCCCGCGAGTACGCCGACCCCGCCGACCGGCGCTTCCACGCCCAGCCCGTGGCCTGCCCCGACTGCGGCCCGCGCCTGCGCCTGGTGCCCGACCCCGGCAGCGGCGCCCGGCCCGCCAGGGACGGCGAGGCCCTGGCGGCGGCCCGGGCGCTGCTCGCCGCGGGAGGCATCGTCGCCGTCAAGGGCGTCGGCGGCTACCACCTGGCCTGCGACGCCACCGACGCCCCCGCGGTGGCCGGCCTGCGCGCCCGCAAGGAACGCGGCGGCAAGGCCTTCGCGGTGATGTGCCGCGACCTCGGCACCGTGCGGGAGATCGCCGACCTCACCGAACGCGAACAGGCGGTGCTCACCGGTCCCCGGCGGCCCATCGTGCTGCTGCCCCGCGCCACCCGGCCCGGCGCCCTCCGCCTCGCCGGCCAGGTGTGCCCCGGCAGCCCCCACGTCGGCGTGCTCCTGCCCTACACCCCCGTGCACACCCTGCTGCTGGGGCTGCCCGGAGACCCGCCGGGCCCCCGCGTGCTGGTGATGACCAGCGGCAACCGCTCCGGCGAGCCCATCGTCACCGACGACGAGGAGGCAGTGACCCGGCTGGCCGGAATCGCCGACGCCTGGCTCACCCACGACCGGCCCATCGCCTCCCCCTGCGACGACTCTGTTCTCAGGGTGCGTCCCGACGGCACCGAACAGGTGCTGCGCCGCTCCCGCGGCCATGTGCCCCGCTCCCTGCGCCTGCCCGTCACCGTGCGCCCGGCGCTCGCGGTGGGCGGCGACCTGAAGAACGCGCCCTGCCTCGGTGAGGGCGAGCTGGCCTGGTTCGGCCCGCACGTCGGAGACATGGGCGACCTCGCCACCCTCGAGGCCGCCCGGCGCGCCGAACGGCACCTGCTGCGTCTGACCGGCGTCACCCCCGAACTGGTCGCCGCCGACCGGCACCCCGGCTACCACTCCGTCCGCTGGGCACGCGAGCGGGCCGCCGGACTCCCCGTTCCCGAACCCGTGCTCGTCCAGCACCACCACGCCCACATCGCCTCCGCGATGGCCGAGCACGGCCTCGACGGCGCCACGCCCGTCATCGGCGTCGCCTTCGACGGCACCGGATACGGCGACGACGGCACCGTCTGGGGCGGCGAGGTACTGCTCGCCGACTACGCCGGCCACCGGCGCTTCGCCCGGCTGACCCCCGCCCCGCTGCCCGGCGGTGACGCGGGCGTCGCCAACCCCTGCCGGCTCGCCCTGGCCCGGCTGTGGGCCGCCGGCCTGCCCTGGGACCCGGGCCTGCCCAGCGTGGCCGCCTGCACACCGGAGGAACTGACCGTACTGCGACGGCAGTTGGAGCGCCGACTGGCCTGTGTGCAGACCTCCAGCATGGGCCGGCTGTTCGACGCCGTGTCCTCCCTGGTGGGCGTGTGCCACCGCGCGGGCTACGAGGCCCAGGCCGCCCTCGAACTGGAGGCGGCCGCCACCGGGGCACAGGACGCGGACCCGGTGGCGTACCCCTTCGGGTTCACCACCGGGCCGGGCCCGCTGGACTGCGACCCCGCGCCCATGCTGCGCGCGCTCCTGGCCGACCAGCGGCGCGGCACCCCCGCCCCGGTCCTCGCCGCGCGCTTCCACCGCGGCCTGGCGCGGGCCGTGGCGGAGATCTGCCGGCGGGCCCGGACGGCGACCGGGCTGACCACCGTCGTCCTCAGCGGCGGCGTCTTCGCCAACGGCCTGCTGGAGGAGGAGTGCGCCGCGCTGCTCGCCGCGGACGGCCTGACCGTGCTGCGCCACGGCGAAGTACCGGCGAACGACGGCGGACTGGCCCTCGGTCAGCTCGTCGTCGCGGCGCACACACCGCGCCGCGCCCCGACCGGCTGACCCGAACCGGCCCTCCCGGGCCGTCCAACACCTCATGGAGTGACTCATGTGTCTGGCAGTGCCCGGCAAAGTCGTGTCCATCGACCACCGAGCCGACCCGCTCACCGGGGTGATCGACTTCGGCGGAGTGCAGAAACAGGCGTGTCTGGAGTACCTGCCCGACCTCCGGGTGGGGGAGTACGTGATCGTCCACGTCGGGTTCGCCCTGCAACGGCTGGACGAGGCGTCCGCCCGGGCGTCCCTGGAGCTGTTCGAGCAACTGGGGCTGCTGGAGGAGGAGTTCGGCGACGCCTGGCGCCAGGCCGCCGAACAGGCCGGGGACGCGGTCCCGCACAACCCCGAGAGCGCGCACGACAAGAGCGGGAGTGAGGCACGGTGAAGTACATCGACGAGTTCAACGACCCCCACCTGGCCCGGCGGCTGCTGGACGAGATCCGTGCCACGGTCACCCGGCCGTGGGCGCTGATGGAGGTCTGCGGCGGCCAGACCCACTCGATCATCCGGCATGGTATCGACCAACTGCTGCCCGAGGAGGTCGAGTTGATCCACGGGCCGGGCTGTCCGGTGTGCGTGACCCCGCTCGAGGTCATCGACAAGGCACTGGACATCGCCGCGCGCCCCGACGTGATCTTCTGCTCCTTCGGGGACATGCTCCGTGTGCCCGGCACCGACCGCGACCTGTTCCGCGTCAAGGGCGAGGGCGGCGACGTCCGCGTGGTGTACTCCCCGCTCGACGCCCTGCGGCTGGCGAGGGAGAACCCCGGACGGCAGGTGGTGTTCTTCGCCATCGGCTTCGAGACCACCGCGCCCGCCAACGCCATGGCCGTGCACCAGGCCCGCCGCCTGGGCCTGGACAACTTCAGCCTCCTGGTCTCCCACGTGCGGGTGCCACCCGCCGTCGAGGCCATCATGACCGCGCCCGCCTGCCGTGTGCAGGGCTTCCTGGCCGCCGGGCACGTGTGCAGCGTGATGGGCACCGCCGAGTACCCGGAGCTGGCCGAGCGGCACCGCGTCCCCATCGTGGTCACCGGCTTCGAACCGCTCGACATCCTCGAGGGCATCCGCCGCGCCGTGCACCAGCTGGAGCGCGGCGAGCACCGGGTGGAGAACGCCTACCCGCGCGCGGTGCGCGAGGCCGGCAACCCGGCCGCCCTGCGCATGCTGGAGGAGGTCTTCGAGGTCGCCGACCGCTCCTGGCGCGGCATCGGACGCATCCCCGCCAGCGGCTGGCGGCTGTCCGACGCCTACCGCCCCTACGACGCCGAGCACCGCTTCGACGTCTCCGGCATCCGCACCGAGGAACCCGCCGTCTGCCGCGCCGGCGAGGTCCTCCAGGGCCTGATCAAGCCCACCGAGTGCGCCGCCTTCGGCACCACCTGCACCCCGCGCACCCCGCTCGGCGCCACCATGGTCTCCAGCGAGGGCGCCTGCGCGGCCTACTACCTGTACCGCCGGATGAACGGCCAGGCGCCGCAAGGGGTTTCGGCCCCGCAGGGCGACTCGGCCCGCCAGGGCGCCCCCGCGCGGGGCTCCCGCATCCCGCAGGAGGAGATGAACTCCATTGGCTGAACTCGCTTCCGTCCCGTCCGAGACGCCCGTCGACCCCGCCAACTGGACCTGCCCGGCGCCGCTGCGCGACCAGCCGGTCGTGGTGATGGGGCACGGCGGAGGCGGCGCCCTGTCCGCCGAGCTGATCCACGACGTCTTCGCCCCGGCCTACGGCAATCCCACCCTCGCCGCCATGGGCGACTCCGCCGTCCTCCACCTCGGCGGCGCCCGGCTGGCGTTCTCCACCGACTCCTACGTCGTACGCCCGCTGTTCTTCCCCGGCGGCAGCCTCGGCGACCTCGCGGTCAACGGGACCGTCAACGACCTGGCGATGAGCGGCGCCCGGCCCGCCTACCTCTCCGCGGCCTTCGTCCTGGAGGAGGGCGTGGAGCTGAGCGTCGTCGACCGGGTCGCCCGCGCGATGGGCGCGGCGGCCGAGGCGGCCGGCGTCACCGTCGCCACCGGAGACACCAAGGTGGTGGAGGCCGGACACGGCGACGGTGTCTACGTCACCACCGCCGGCATCGGCCTCGTGCCCGAAGGGGTGGACATCCGCCCGCAGCGGGCCCGGCCCGGCGACGCCGTCATCGTCAGCGGCCCGATCGGCCTGCACGGCGTGGCCGTGATGAGCGTGCGCGAGGGACTGGAGTTCGGCATCGGCATCTCCAGCGACACCGCGCCGCTGGCCGACCTGGTCGCCGCCATGCTGGCCGTCACCCCGGACGTCCACGTACTGCGCGACCCCACCCGGGGCGGCCTCGCGGCCTCCCTCAACGAGATCGCCCGCGCCTCCGGCACCGGCGTACGGCTGCGCGAGCGCGCGATCCCCGTCCCGGACGCGGTCGTCAGCGCCTGCGGATTCCTCGGCCTCGACCCGCTCTACGTCGCCAACGAGGGCCGCCTGGTCGCCTTCGTGCCGCCCACCGAGGCCGAGGCCGTCCTCGCCGCGATGCGCGCCCACCCGCAGGGGAGCGAGGCGGCCCTCATCGGCGAGTGCGTCGCCGAACACCCCGGCATGGTCGTGGTCGCCACCGCCCTCGGCGGCACGCGCGTGGTCGACCTGCCGCTCGGCGAACAACTGCCGCGCATCTGCTGAGCGTTCACGCCGAACGCTCAGGCCGTCCCCTCACGCGACGACCCCGCCGGTGCCCGGGTACCGGCGGGGTCGCGCTCTTCCGGCAGTTCGCCTCCGGCCCGACGGCCGTCAGGTGGGTCCGTCCGGACCGGCGTCGATTCCGGTGATCTCCAGCTCCCGCCCGCAGCGCAGCTCCCGGGACGGGCGATCGCACCGCGGGCACCAGAAGAACGGCGGCATGCCCACCGCGAACTCCTCACCGCACGGGCCGCAGTACGCCACCGCGGTGACCTGCTCCACCACGAGCCGCGCGCCGGCCAGCGAGGTGCCCTCACGCGCCACCTCGAAGGCGAAGTCCAGCGCGTCGGGCACCACCCCGGACAGCTCGCCCACCCGCACCCTCACCGCGGACACCGTGCTCGCGCCATCGGCGCGGGCGAGGCCGTCCGCGTGCTCCACGATCGCCTCGGCGATCGACAACTCGTGCACCGGCTACCGCCGTCCGGCCGGCCGCGCGTCTGCGCGCACCGCCCTCGCCGTACTCACCGCGCCCCCCGCGTCCGGTCCGCACCCCGGCGCGCCAGCGTCTCCAGCGGTACGAACGCCGGGGCCGCCCGCCGCTCGGCGGGGCTCGGCAGCACCTCCACCGACGCCAGTTCCGGCGCGGCGGCGAGTACCGCCGCACGGACCGCCTCGGTGACGTCCCCCGACCCGCTGCCGCAGCCCGAGCCGCATCCGCCGCCCGTGCTCACCCGCACCCGCGCCACCTGTCCGTCCACGCCCGCCCACTCCACGTCGCCCCCGCGCTCGCGCACGGCCGGCCGCAGCCGCTCCACCGCACGTGCCGCCCGGTGCTCCGCGGAGTCGGGGTGGATCGCGTGCAGCACCAGCAGGTGGCCGAGGAGTTCGTCCTCGGACAGCCGCCGGGCCAACTCGCCGTCCGCCCGGTCCAGCACGCGGGCCAGCGCCTCTCCGTAGACCTCCGTCAGCAGGCCCACCGCCTCCAGCGCGGCGCGCACGCTCGGTCCGGGCGCGTCCTCGAGCCCGGCCAGCACCTCGTCGACGCGGGCGAGCCGCGCCTCGACGTCCGGGTCCGCCAGCCGGCTCCCGCTGCCCATGTCGGTCGTCGTGGTGTCAGGCATGGGTTTGGGGGCCGTAGGTGGGGGTGTGGTGGGTGGTGAGGGTTTTGCCGTTGCCGGTGT
>NZ_BMVJ01000003.1:571772-584012 GCF_014650655.1 Streptomyces anandii JCM 4720 | reverse complement strand
CGAACCCGGAAGCTAAGCCTTACAGCGCCGATGGTACTGCAGGGGGGACCCTGTGGGAGAGTAGGACACCGCCGAACTCCTTTTAGAGCTCTGGCTCTTGGGCACGCAGCCCAAGAGCCAGAGCTTTTTTGCGTTGAGGTAAGGTCAGGAGGCATCGTAGGCACGTTTCCTCAGGAGGCCCCCGGGTGGAGGTCCAGGAGACCCGCGTCCAGACGGACCGGGTGCTCACCATCCCGAACATCCTCAGCATGGCGCGGCTCCTTGGCGTGCCCCTGTTCCTGTGGCTGATCCTCAGGCCGGAGTTCGGCGGCCCCAAGAGCGATGGCTGGGCCCTGCTGGTCCTGGCGCTGAGCGGCGTCAGCGACTACCTGGACGGCAAGCTCGCCCGGCGGTGGAACCAGATCAGCAGCCTCGGCCGGCTCCTCGACCCCGCTGCCGACCGCCTGTACGTGCTTTCCACTTTGCTGGGCCTCACCTGGCGGGAGATTCTGCCGGTGTGGCTGACGGCGCTGCTGCTGGCGCGGGAATTGATGCTTCTGCTGGCGGTGGGCGTGCTCAGGCGCCACGGCTACCCCCCGCCCCAGGTGAACTTCCTCGGCAAGGCGGCCACGTTCAACCTGATGTACGCGTTCCCGCTGCTGCTGCTCAGTGACGGCAGCGGTTGGATCTCGTCACTCGCCGCGGTTTTCGGATGGGCGTTCGCCGGATGGGGTACAACGCTGTATTGGTGGGCAGGAGTCCTCTACGTGGTACAAGTCCGCCGCCTGGTCCGTGCGGACGCCATGGCCGACTGAGCTCGCTGATTCGGGCAGCCGCTGGGGCTCCGATGGCCCGCTGCCGAAAAGTGCGGGAGAATCTGGACGGGTAAGTCGGCCAGATCGTCATCTCTTGGAGGAGGACGCTTCCGACATGAAGGCCGTCGTGATGGCCGGAGGCGAGGGCACGCGCCTTCGTCCAATGACCTCGAGCATGCCCAAGCCGCTCCTGCCGGTGGCCAACCGGCCGATCATGGAGCACGTTCTGCGGCTGCTCAAAAAGCATGGGCTGAATGAGACCGTCGTCACAGTGCAGTTCCTGGCTTCGCTGGTCAAGAACTACTTCGGCGACGGCGAGGAGCTCGGAATGGAGCTCACCTATGCCAATGAGGAGAAGCCACTCGGTACCGCCGGAAGCGTCAAGAACGCCGAGGAGGCGTTGAAGGACGATGCCTTCCTTGTCATTTCCGGCGATGCCCTCACCGACTTCGACCTCACCGAGCTGATCAACTTCCACAAGGAAAAAGGCGCGTTGGTGACCGTGTGTCTCACACGCGTGCCCAATCCCCTGGAATTCGGCATCACCATCGTCGATGAGGAAGGCAAGGTCGAGCGCTTCCTGGAGAAGCCGACCTGGGGTCAGGTCTTCTCCGACACGGTGAACACCGGTATTTACGTGATGGAGCCCGAGGTCTTCAACTACGTCGAGGCCGATGTCCCGGTCGACTGGTCCGGCGATGTCTTCCCGCAGTTGATGAAGGAAGGCAAGCCGATCTACGGCTATATCGCCGAGGGCTACTGGGAGGACGTCGGCACCCACGAGAGCTATGTGAAGGCGCAGGCGGACGTTCTCGAGGGCAAGGTCGACGTCGACATCGACGGCTTCGAGATCTCGCCGGGAGTCTGGGTCGCCGAGGGCGCCGAGGTGCACCCGGAGGCCGAGCTGCGCGGGCCGCTCTACATCGGCGACTACGCCAAGGTGGAGGCCGGCGCCGAAATCCGCGAGCACACCGTCGTGGGTTCCAACGTGGTCGTCAAGAGCGGTGCCTTCCTGCACAAGGCCGTCGTGCACGACAACGTGTACATCGGGCAGCACAGCAACCTGCGGGGCTGCGTGGTCGGCAAGAACACCGACATCATGCGTGCGGCGCGGATCGAGGACGGCGCGGTCATCGGCGACGAGTGCCTGATCGGTGAGGAATCGATCGTTCAGGGCAACGTCCGGGTTTACCCGTTCAAGACCATCGAGGCCGGCGCCTTCGTCAACACCTCGGTCATCTGGGAGTCGCGCGGCCAGGCGCACCTGTTCGGCGCGCGCGGGGTCTCCGGCATCCTGAACGTGGAGATCACCCCGGAACTCGCCGTGCGGCTGGCCGGGGCGTACGCCACCACGCTGAAGAAGGGCTCCACCGTCACCACGGCGCGCGACCACTCTCGTGGTGCCCGCGCGCTGAAGCGGGCGGTGATCTCCGCGCTCCAGGCCAGCGCCATCGACGTACGAGACCTGGAGAACGTGCCGCTGCCGGTCGCCCGGCAGCAGACCGCGCGGGGCAGCGCCGGCGGCATCATGATCCGGACGACGCCCGGAGTGCCGGACTCGGTCGACATCATGTTCTTCGACAGTCAGGGCGCCGATCTCTCCCAGGGCAGCCAGCGCAAGCTGGACCGGGTCTTCGCCCGGCAGGAGTACCGGCGGGCGTTCCCGGGCGAGATCGGTGACCTGTACTTCCCGTCCAGCGTCTTCGACTCGTACACCGGTTCGCTGCTGCGGAACGTGGACACGACCGGGATCGCCGAGTCGGGTCTCAAGGTCGTGGTGGACGCCTCCAACGGCAGCGCCGGGCTGGTCCTGCCGAGCCTGCTGGGCAAGCTCGGTGTCGACTCGCTGACGATCAACCCCGGTCTCGACGAGTCGCGGCCGACGGAGAGCGCCGAGATGAGACGTTCGGGTCTGGTGCGCCTCGGTGAGATCGTGGCGTCCTCCGGTGCCGCCTTCGGTGTGCGATTCGACCCGGTGGGCGAGCGGCTGTCGCTCGTCGACGAGAAGGGACGGATCATCGAGGACGACCGGGCGCTGCTGGTCATGCTGGACCTGGTCGCCGCGGAGCGGCGCAGCGGCCGCGTGGCGCTTCCGGTGACCACCACGCGTATCGCCGAGCAGGTGGCCGCGTACCACGGCACGCAGGTCGAGTGGACGACGACCTCTCCCGACGACCTGACGCGGGTCGGCGGCGAGGAGGGCACGATCTTCGGCGGCGACGGCAAGGGCGGCTTCATCGTTCCGGAGTTCAGCAGCGTCTACGACGGCACGGCGGCGTTCGTGCGGCTCATCGGTCTGGTGGCGCGCACCCAGTTGACGCTGAGCCAGATCGACGCCCGGATTCCGCGGGCGCATGTCCTCAAGCGGGATCTGGCCACTCCGTGGGCCGTCAAGGGGCTGGTGATGCGCCGGGTCGTGGAGGAGGCCGGCGACCGGTTCGTGGACACCACGGACGGCGTACGGGTCGTGGAGACGGACGGGCGCTGGGTGATGGTGCTGCCCGACCCGGCCGAGGCCGTCACCCATCTGTGGGCCGAGGGTCCCGACGACGCCTCCGCGCAGGCGCTTCTGGACGAGTGGTCGGCGGTGGTGGACAGCGCCGGCCGGTAGGCGCGGCCGGCCGGGATCCGGCGGTGTCCGGACGTAAAACGGACAGCACGCACGCGTGCCGGACAAGTGTCCCCAAGGGGGCCTGTCCGGCACGCCGGTGGGGCCGTTCGGAGGTCTCGGCGGCGACGTGCGACGATGTGCGGCATGCCGCAGCAACCCCCCATTCGGAGCATCCCCGCGCGGCCCTCCCGTCCGGACGCGTCCATGTCGCTGATCACCAACGTCATGGACCACAGCCTCGACGACGGCTACGCCGAGGCCGCGGCGCGCAAGAGGGCCGCGGGCGAGAGCGGCATGCCCAGGACGCTGAAGGCCCGGCTCGGGCTGGCGGTGGGGCTGGTGCTGGCGGCTCTTGTGGTGACCGTGGGAGCGGCGCAGGCCCGCGTTGCGGCGCCGGTCGTCGCCAAGGAGCGGCAGGAACTGATCGACCGCATCGACCGTGAGACGGCCGCGGCGGACAAGCTCGAGGGAAATGTCGACAAGCTGCGCAGCGATGTGAGCGCCCGGCAGCGTGAGGCGCTGCGGCACAGCGGCGGCAACGCGCAGGCCGACCTGGTGGGGATCCTGGCGGGCGCCACGGAGGTGCACGGTCCCGGGGTGAAGCTCGTCGTGGACGACGCCAAGGAAGCCACCACCGGTGGGAGCGGCAATCCGCGCGAGACGTCGGGTTTCTCCGACACCGGGCGGGTGCGCGACCGGGACATGCAGCGTGTCGTCAACGGGTTGTGGCAGTCGGGGGCCGAGGCCGTCTCCATCAACGGGCAGCGGCTGACGGCCCTGTCCGCGATCAGGGCCGCGGGTGACGCGATACTGGTCGACAACAAGCCGCTGGTGCCGCCTTACACGGTGCTCGCGGTGGGGGACGGGAAACGGCTGAGCACCAGCTTCCAGAACAGCCCGGACGGGCTGTATCTGCACGCCCTGCAGGACAACTACGGCATCCGGACCGCCATCTCCGTGGAGAGCGACCTCCGGCTGCCCGCCGCACCGAGTGTGATCGTACGTACAGCACAGCCGAGCACTGAGAAGGGCACATCGTGATCGCCGTACTGGGCCTCGTCGTGGGAGTCGTGGCCGGCCTGTTGGTCCGGCCCGAGGTTCCGGCGGTCGTCGAGCCTTATCTGCCCATCGCCGTGGTGGCGGCGCTGGACGCCGTCTTCGGAGGCCTGCGGGCCATGCTCGACGGCATCTTCGACGACAAGGTCTTCGTGGTGTCGTTCCTGTCGAACGTGGTCGTCGCCGCGCTGATCGTGTTCCTCGGCGACAAGCTGGGCGTGGGCGCCCAGCTGTCCACCGGAGTGGTGGTCGTCCTCGGTATCCGCATCTTCTCCAACGCCGCGGCCATCCGGCGGCACGTGTTCCGGGCGTGAGTGCGATGAGCGAGCAGGACGAGCAGCCCGAGAACCGGCCCGCCCCCCGCGAGGACGCGGAGCGGCGGCCGCCCTCCGCCACGCCGGAGGGCGAGCCCCACGCTGCCACCCCGGGCCCACGCCCCGCCCCCGAGCCCCATCCCGCCGACGAGGCTCCCGTCTCTCGCCCGGGCATTGAGCCCCCTGGTCCGGGGCTTGGTGCCGAGCACCCCGAGTCCCGGCAGGGCAGGAACGTACCCGAGCCAGGACAGCAGGCTGCCGCCCCGGAGCGCGGCCCCGGCGCGGGGGGCCCGGCGCCGCGCCCTCGCTCCGACACCCCGGGCCCGCGGCCGCGGACCGGTCCGCCTGAGTCGCAGGCGCAGCCGGGCGATGGCCGACGGCCCGACTACAGCCCGGACAGCGAGCGCCCCACGCCCCGGCCCGGCGGTGAGCGCCAGGCATTCCGGCCCGACGGAGGGCGCCCCGGGCCTCGGCCGGACGCCGGGCGCCCGGAGTTCCGGCAGGGTGGGAACCCCGAGCGTCGGCCGGGGATTGAGCGTCCCGAGTTCCGGCGGGGCGCGGACGTGCCCGGGCCCCGGCCCGGCGCGGGGGGCCCTGGGTTCCGCGAGGGCGGTCACGTGCCCGGACCCCGGCCCGGTGCCGGAGGCCCTGAGTTCCGGGAGGACGGGCGCGTGCCCGAGCGCCGGCCCGGTGCCGGAGGTTCCGGGTTCGGGCAGGGTGCCGACGTGCCCGTGCCTCGGCCGGGTGCCGAGCGTCCCGGGTTTCGGACCGGCGCCGAGCGTCCGGAGTTCCGTGGTGATGGTGAGAACCTCGGGTTCCGTGCCGGGGCCGAGCGGCCCGGGGCCGGGCAGGGTGCGCTCCGGTCCTGTGGGGGCGGGCGGGGCGAGTATCGGCTGCGGGAGGAGTTGCCGGCGGAAGTGCCCGTTCCGGCGGGGGAGTCCGGGGCCGGTGGCCCGGAGGCCGGCGAGCCTGCGCTCACCGGGCGGCAGCGGCTCGCCGAGGGGCTGTGGCCGCCGCGGATAACCCGGGCCCAACTCATCGTCGCCGTGCTGCTGTTCGGCCTCGGGTTCGGCCTCGCCGTGCAGGTCGCGTCCAACAGCGACAGCGACAGCGCGCTGCGCGGCGCCCGTCAGGAGGATCTTGTTCGCATCCTCGATGAACTCGACGACCGTACGCAGCGTCTTGAGGACGAGAAACAGGGTCTCGACAAGCAGCGCCAAGAGCTGGAGAACAGCTCGGACCAGGCCGAGGAGGCCCGCAAGCAGACCGTCGAGAAGGAGCGGCAACTCGGCATTCTGGCGGGCACCGTGGCCGCGCAGGGACCCGGCATCACGATGACGATCGAGGACACGAAGGGGACGGTCCAGTCGGACATGCTGCTCGACGCGATACAGGAGCTGCGTGCGGCCGGTGCGGAGGCGATCCAGGTGAACGGCGTGCGTGTGGTCGCCGGGACTTATCTGACCGACTCCGGCAAGAGCGTGGAAGTCGACGGGAACAAGATCAACGCGCCCTATCGTTTCCAGGTCATCGGCAAGCCGCAGGATCTCGAACCGGCGCTCAACATCCCGGGAGGCGTGGTGCAGACCCTGGAGAAGGAGCAGGCCACCGTTACGGTGGAGCGGTCGGACAAGATCGTTGTCGACGCCTTGCGAGCGGCGAAGCGGCCTGACTACGCTCGGTCGTCCTCCCAGTGAACCGGGGGTGCATGGCGGTCGTCCGGCAGGGGCATGAGGTTGCGGGGGGTCGGCGCACCAATTGGGTGGTGCGTGATGGAAACTGTTTGGTGGATACGGACGTTGTGAGGATGTCCGGGTCGACCGGTGTATGCAGTCAGGGTTCGTCCTGCCCCACGGGCGGGTCTGTTTCGGTCAAGGGGAATCGCCCGTGAAGTTGTTTGCGAAGTTGTTCGGCAAGAGCGCGCGAGAGGGCAGCGACAACGCGACCGCCCGCCATCGCGCACAGCCCGACGCGGAAGGTCAGCGCCCGCTGTTCCGGGACCAGGTCGCCGGTCAGGGCGGTGACATTTCCGGTGGTCAGGGCGCGCCGTCTGTTGACCCTGCCCAGTCGGGCGGCATAGGTTTCGGCCAACCGTCAACCTCAGGTACGGGTGGAGGGTTTGCCGCCGACCCGTACGCGTCCAATGCCCCGGCGGGGCAGCCGCGGCAGGAGGATCCGTCCATGTCGGCCCTGGTGTGTACGAGGTGCGGTAACCGCAACGCGGAGAACAGCCGCTTCTGCTCCAACTGCGGTGCGCCGCTGCGGCCCGGCGCGGTCCCGGAGCGCCCCTCGGAGACGACGTCCACGATCTCCATCTCCGGACTGGAGGCCTACGACGCTGAGGCCACCGGCCAGACGCCGATGCTCTCCCCGGAGGCGCAGGCCGCCGTCGACGCGCTGCCGCTGGGTTCCGCCCTGCTGGTGGTGCGCCGCGGGCCGAACTCGGGCAGCCGCTTCCTGCTGGACGGCGAGCTGACCACGGCCGGGCGTCACCCGCAGAGCGACATCTTCCTGGACGACGTGACGGTCTCCCGGCGCCACGTGGAGTTCCGCCGGAGCCCGGACGGCTCGTTCACGGTGGCCGACGTGGGCAGCCTCAACGGCACGTACGTCAACCGTGAGCGGATCGACCAGGTCGCGCTGTCCAACGGCGACGAGGTGCAGATCGGCAAGTACCGGCTGGTCTTCTACTCGAGCCGCCAGGGCATCTGACCGGTCCCGGCCCCTTCCAGACTCCGTACGGGGAGACACCCAGGGAAGGTCCATGCTTCAAACACCGAGCGGCGGTGCCGGGCGCGGCGCCGCCGCCGCGGACAGTGGGCTGATGAGCATCGGCACGGTGCTGAACGCGCTGCGCGACGAGTTCCCCGAGGTCACCATCTCCAAGATCCGTTTCCTGGAGTCGGAGGGGCTCGTCGAGCCGCGGCGGACGCCGTCGGGGTACCGCAAGTTCAGCCCGCAGGACGTCGAGCGCCTCGCCCGCATCCTGCGGATGCAGCGTGACCACTATCTGCCGCTGAAGGTGATCCGTGAGCACCTGGACGCGGTGGAGCGCGGTGAGACGGTGCAACTGCCGGTGCTGGGCAGGCAGCGGGACGGCGAGGCGGTGGCCGCGCCGGCCGAGGTGCCCACGGCCGCCCGGATCGGGCGGGGCGATCTGCTGGCCGCGGCCGGCATGGACGAGCGGACCCTCCAGGAGTGGGAGTCCTACGGGCTGCTCACTCCACTGGCGGACGGCGTCTACGACGCCGAGGCGATCACGGTGGCCTCGCTCGTCGCCGAGCTCGGCCGCTTCGGCATCGAGCCCCGGCATCTGCGGGTGATGAAGGCGGCCGCCGACCGTGAGGCCGGACTCGTCGACCAGGTCGTCGCCCCGCTCAAACGGCACCGCAACCCGCAGACCAGAGCGCACGCCGAGGAACGCACGAAGGAGCTGGCGGCACTCACGGTGCGCCTGCACGCGGCGCTGGTGCAGACGGCGCTCGGCGTGCGCCTGCCCTGAACCGGCACCCGGCAGACCGGGCTGGAGGCCGGATCCGGCCCCGGACCCCGTGGTGGGGGCGGGATTGGGACGTCGATTCCGGCCCGACTACCCAAACGTCCCGGGCACGGCCTAGGGTTGCTGTGTGAACGAGCTCGATGTCGTAGGTGTCCGGGTCGAGATGCCCTCCAACCAACCGATCGTGCTCCTGCGTGAAGTGGGGGGCGACCGCTACCTCCCGATCTGGATCGGGCCGGGTGAGGCGACGGCGATCGCCTTCGCCCAGCAGGGCATGGCTCCCGCGCGGCCGCTGACCCACGACCTGTTCAAGGACGTGCTGGAGGCGGTCGGCCAGGAACTCACGGAGGTTCGCATCACGGACCTGCGTGAGGGCGTCTTCTACGCCGAGCTGGTCTTCGCCAGCGGTGTCGAGGTCAGTGCGCGCCCCTCCGACGCCATAGCGCTGGCGCTGCGCACCGGGACGCCGATCTACGGGAGTGACACGGTGCTCGACGACGCGGGTATCGCGATCCCGGACGAGCAGGAGGACGAGGTGGAGAAGTTCCGCGAGTTCCTCGACCAGATCTCGCCGGAGGACTTCGGCACCAGCAGCCAGTGAGGCGCGGCCCCGCGAGAGCATTCGGCTAGCCTTTCCCCGCGAAGGGGCACGGGAAACCACTCTTAGGGTGATTATCACTCGGCGTGCCGAGTGTGGCGATCGTTGACGCACCCCTGGTGACTGCCTACCGTCGAGGAGGCAGGTCAAGGACGGAGGTCGGCGTGAGAAGCAGCGGCGACGGTACGGCTGGGGGTGCCCCCGGACGCGGTGTCGGGGGAGGTGGTCCGTACGTCACTCCGGGCTCTCCCCTCCGCGTGAGCGGCGGCCATCCCCACCACGGCGGCGCGCCCGACCACGCTCCGCAGCGACCGACGGCCGTGCCCAGCGGTGGAGGGACGGCGCCCATGGCGTCCGAGGAGATCGGCTACCGCGGCCCGACGGCCTGCGCGGCCGCCGGCATCACCTACCGGCAGCTGGACTACTGGGCCCGCACCGGCCTCGTCGAACCGAGCGTGCGGCCCGCCTACGGCTCCGGCACCCAGCGCCTCTACAGCTTCCGCGACGTGGTCGTCCTGAAGATCGTCAAGCGGTTCCTGGACACCGGCGTGTCGCTGCAGAACATCCGCACGGCGGTGCAGCACCTGCGGGAGCAGGGCTTCACCGACCTGGAGCGCATGACGCTGATGAGCGACGGCGCCACGGTCTACGAGTGCACCTCGCCCGACGAGGTCCACGCGCTGCTCCAGGGCGGCCAGGGCATCTTCGGCATCGCCGTCGGCGTGGTGTGGCGCGACGTCGAGAGCGCCCTGTCCCAGCTTCACGGCGAACGCCTCGACACCGGGGAGACCCTGGTGGGCCACAACCCCGGCGACGAGCTGGCCCGGCGGCGCAACCGGGCGGTCTGACCCCGCCCCGGGCACCGGGGGCCCTCGCGCCCCGGTCGGGGGCCCGATGTCAGTGGCGTGGTGCAGCATCGGAGATGTGAGAACCGCGCCCACGATCCTGCATCTCGACATGGATGCCTTCTTCGCCTCGGCGGAGCAGGCATCCAAGCCGAGCCTGCGCGGGAAGGCCGTCGTGGTGGGCGGGCTGGGACCGCGCGGGGTGGTCGCGACGGCGTCGTACGAGGCCCGGGTGTTCGGGGTGCACTCGGCGATGCCGATGGCCCAGGCGCGGCGGCTGGCGCCGAACGCCGCGTATCTGGTGCCGCGCTTCGCTTTCTACCGGTCCATCAGCGAGCAGGTGATGGAGCTGCTGCGGGCGCTGTCGCCGCTGGTGGAGCCGCTCAGCCTGGACGAGGCGTTCGTGGACCTGGAGGCGCAGGGGACGGCCTGGGACGCCGACTCCGCCCGGCTGGCGGGAGTCAGGCTGCGCGCGGACATCAGGGCCGTCACGGGGCTGACGGGGTCGGTGGGACTTGCCGCGTCCAAGATGCTCGCCAAGATCGCCTCGGAGCGGGCCAAGCCCGACGGGCTGGTGCTCATCGAGCCGGGCACGGAGCGGGCGCTGCTGGGCCCGCTGTCGGTGCGGACCCTGCCGGGGGTCGGCCCGGCGACGGGCGACCACCTGCGCCGGGCCGGGATCCACACCGTGGCCGAACTCGCCGAGGCCGGCGAGGACGAGCTCGTACGACTGCTGGGCAAGGCGCACGGGCACGCGCTGTACGCGATGGCGCTGGCGCACGACGAGCGGCCGGTGGTCGCGGAGCGGGAGGCCAAGTCGGTGTCCGTCGAGGACACCTATGACGTGGACATCCACGACCGGCTGCGGGTGGGCCTGGAGGTGCGGCGGCTCGCCGACCGGTGCGTGCGGCGGCTGCGGGCCTCCGGCCTCTCGGGGCGGACGATCGTGCTGAAGGTGCGCAGGTACGACTTCTCCACACTCACCCGGTCCGAGACGCTGCGGGGTCCCACCGACGACCCGGCCGTGGTGCGGGAGGCCGCGGCCAGGCTCCTGGACTCGGTGGACACCACGGGCGGCGTACGGCTGCTCGGGGTGGGGGTGACCGGGCTCGCGGACTACACCCAGGAGGACCTGTTCGCACAGGCGGCGGGCGCACGGGAGGACGGCGCCCTGGAGGAGCCGTCGGACGAGCCGGCCGAGGAACGGCCCGACCCCGCCGCCGAGCGGCGCTGGCCGGCCGGGCACGACGTACGGCACGCGGAGTACGGGCACGGGTGGGTGCAGGGCAGCGGCCTGGGCCGGGTCACCGTCCGCTTCGAGACCCCGGACTCGGGCCCGGGCCGGATCCGGACCTTCCGGGTCGAGGACCCCGCCCTCGAGCCGGCGGACCCGCTTCCGCTCGTCCGCCGAAGACCCGGGGAGCCCGGCGCACCGGGCGAGCCTCCGGGACCGGACGGCGGGTCGTCCCGTGAACCGGACGGTGAGGCGGCCGCCCGGGCCGCCGGTGCCATGCCCGGGTGAGCGGTGAGCCGGGCGCGCGACGGACGGAGAGGAGCGAGGAGCGCAGCGGAGGCCGAGAAGGCCCGAGGCGGAGGTCGGTGGGCCGGGGCGGAGGCCGGGCGGAGATCGAGGGGCCGGGTCAGGGTTCGTCGGGGCCGGGGGCCGAGCCCGAGCCCGAGCCCGAGCCGGCGAGTCTGCCGAAGTCGTGGTCGGGGAGGGCGGGAGGAGGAGCCACGTCCAGGCCGTAGTGGTGGTAGAGCTGGAGTTCCTGTTCGGGGGAGAGGTGGCGGCCGACGCCGAAGTCGGGGGCCTCCTTGATCAGGCTCCGGTCGAAGGGGACGCGCAGCGCGCCCTCGACCAGCTCGCTGGGCTCCAGGGGCACGAAGGCGTCCCGGGAGAACAGTCCGGTGCGTATGGCCGCCCACTCGGGAACGCCGGTCGCGTCGTCGAGGTACACCTCGTCCACCGTGCCGATCCTGTGGCCGCTGCGGTCGAACGCCTTGCGGCCGATCAGGTTGCGCGGATCGATCTCGGTCTGCACGGTCCCTCCACTTGGTCGCAACTCATCCGTAAGCACTACAAAAGAGCACAATCGGCAAGGCGGCCACTCGAGCCGTGCTCCGGCGCCCGCTGGTACGCTGGCAAACGGCTGCTGACCCCGTGCGGGAGAGTCCTCCGGGATCACCGGAGGCGCCGAAGGAGCAAATCCTCCCCGGAATCTCTCAGGCTCACGTACCGCACGGACGAGGTCACTCTGGAAAGCAGAGCGGGTGTCGACGGCTTCCGCTCTCACCGACGGTGAAAACCGGGGGCCTTCGGGCGGCCCGGTGAAGCTCTCAGGTTGAGATGACAGAGGGGGAGGCCGTCGGGGCACCCGCGCCGTGGTGTCCCTCGAAGGTCGCGTCAGACCAGGAGGCCTCCGCAATGACCGCCCAGCGCATTCCGCTCTCCGAGCTCGAACAGGGCATCCCCTTCGAGCAGCGCCACATCGGCCCCGACCAGGAGGCGCGGGCCAAGATGCT
>NZ_BMVJ01000003.1:569710-571738 GCF_014650655.1 Streptomyces anandii JCM 4720 | reverse complement strand
CGCGCAGGTCGGCTACGGTTCGCTCGACGAACTCACTGCCGCCGCCGTCCCGGATGTGATCAAGAACGCCGACGCCCTCGATCTGCCGGGCGCCCGCACCGAGGCCGAGGTGCTGGCCGAGCTGCGCTCGCTCGCCGACCGCAACCAGGTCCTCGGCTCGATGATCGGCCTCGGTTACTACGGCACGTTCACCCCGCCCGTCATCCTGCGCAACGTCATGGAGAACCCGGCCTGGTACACGGCCTACACCCCGTACCAGCCGGAGATCTCCCAGGGCCGCCTCGAGGCGCTGCTGAACTTCCAGACCGTGGTCGCCGACCTCACCGGCCTGCCCACCTCGGGCGCCTCCCTGCTGGACGAGGGCACCGCCGCCGCGGAGGCCATGGCGCTGTCCCGCCGCATGGGCAAGAACAAGAAGGGCCTGTTCCTGGTCGACGCGGACACGCTGCCGCAGACCGTCGCCGTCATCGAGACCCGCGCCGAACCGGCCGGTGTCGAGGTCGTCGTCGCCGACCTCGGCGAGGGCATCCCGGCCGAGATCGCCGAGCGGGAGATCAACGGCGTACTCCTGCAGTACCCGGGCGCCTCCGGTGCCGTACGCGATCTGAAGCCGGTCATCGAGCAGGCGCACGAGCTGGGCGCCCTGGTCACCGTCGCCGCCGACCTGCTCGCCCTCACCCTGCTGAAGTCCCCCGGTGAGCTCGGCGCGGACATCACGGTCGGCACCACCCAGCGCTTCGGCGTGCCCATGGGCTTCGGCGGACCGCACGCCGGATACATGGCGGTGCACGAGAAGTTCGCCCGCAGCCTGCCCGGCCGGCTCGTCGGCGTCTCCGTCGACGCGGACGGCAACAAGGCCTACCGGCTCGCCCTGCAGACCCGCGAGCAGCACATCCGCCGTGAGAAGGCCACCAGCAACATCTGCACCGCCCAGGTGCTGCTGGCGGTCATGGCCGGCATGTACGCCGTCTACCACGGCCCCGAGGGCCTCAAGGCCATCGCACGGCGCACCCACCGCTACGCCACGGTCCTCGCCGAGGGCCTGAAGGCCGGCGGCGTCGAGGTCGTCCACGGCGCCTACTTCGACACGCTGACCGCGCGAGTCGAGGGGCGGGCCGCCGAGGTCGTCGCCGCCGCCCGCGACAACGGCGTCAACCTGCACCTCGCCGACGCCGACCACGTCTCGATGGCCTGCGACGAGACCACCACCCGCGCCGAGCTGCGCGCCGTGTGGGCCGCGTTCGGAGTCGCCGGGGACATCGACGCGCTGGACGCCGCCGCCCCGGAGGCCCTGCCCGAGGCCCTGCTGCGCACCGACGCCTACCTGACGCACCCGGTCTTCCACCAGCACCGCTCCGAGACCGCGATGCTGCGCTACCTGCGCAGGCTGGCCGACCGCGACTACGCGCTCGACCGGGGCATGATCCCGCTGGGCTCCTGCACCATGAAGCTCAACGCCACCACGGAGATGGAGCCGGTCACCTGGCCCGAGTTCGGGCAGCTGCACCCCTTCGCGCCCGCCGAGCAGGCCCAGGGCTACCTCACCCTCATCCGCGAGCTCGAGGAGCGCCTCGCCGAGGTCACCGGCTACGACAAGGTCTCCCTCCAGCCCAACGCCGGCTCGCAGGGCGAGCTGGCCGGTCTGCTGGCCGTGCGCGGCTACCACCGCGCCAACGGCGACGACCAGCGCACCGTCTGCCTCATCCCGTCCTCCGCGCACGGCACCAACGCCGCCAGCGCGGTCATGGCCGGCATGAAGGTCGTGGTCGTGAAGACCGCCGAGGACGGCGAGATCGACGTGGCCGACCTGCGTGCCAAGATCGAGCAGCACCGCGACCAGCTGGCCGTGCTCATGATCACCTACCCGTCCACGCACGGTGTGTTCGAGGAGCACGTCGCCGACATCTGCGCCCAGGTCCACGAGGCCGGCGGCCAGGTGTACGTCGACGGCGCCAACCTCAACGCCCTGGTGGGCCTCGCCAAGCCGGGCCACTTCGGCGGCGACGTCTCCCACCTGAACCTGCACAA
>NZ_BMVJ01000003.1:565626-569680 GCF_014650655.1 Streptomyces anandii JCM 4720 | reverse complement strand
GACGTTCTGCATCCCGCACGGCGGCGGCGGTCCCGGCGTCGGCCCCGTGGCCGTGCGCTCGCACCTGGCGCCGTACCTGCCCAACCACCCGCTGCAGCCCGAGGCCGGTCCGAAGACCGGGGTCGGCCCGATCTCGGCCGCGCCCTGGGGCTCGGCCGGCATCCTGCCGATCTCCTGGGCCTACGTCCGGCTCATGGGCGGCGAGGGCCTCAAGCGCGCCACCCAGGTGGCCGTGCTGTCCGCCAACTACGTCGCCAAGCGTCTCGAGCCGCACTACCCGGTGCTCTACACCGGCCCCGGCGGTCTCGTCGCGCACGAGTGCATCATCGACCTGCGCCCGCTCACCAAGGCGACCGGCGTCACGGTGGACGACGTGGCCAAGCGGCTGATCGACTACGGCTTCCACGCGCCGACGATGTCCTTCCCGGTGGCCGGCACGCTGATGATCGAGCCCACCGAGTCCGAGGACCTGGCCGAGCTGGACCGGTTCTGCGAGGCGATGATCGCCATTCGCGCCGAGATCGAGAAGGTCGGCTCGGGCCAGTGGCCGGCGGAGGACAACCCGCTGCGGGGCGCCCCGCACACCGCGGCCGCGCTCGGCGGCGAGTGGGACCACGCCTACAGCCGCGAGGAGGCCGTCTTCCCGGGCGGGGTCGCCGCCGAGGAGAAGTACTGGCCGCCGGTGCGCCGCATCGACCAGGCCTTCGGCGACCGGAACCTGGTCTGCTCCTGCCCGCCGCTGGACGCCTACCAGGACTGAGCGCAGCGGCAAGCACCGAGGTGACGCCCGGCCCCCGTGGCCGTGGCGGCATCGTCGAGGCCCCGTCCGGCCCCGTGGCCGTGGCGGGGCCTCGCCGTTCCCGCCCCCGCCCCCACGCCCGCGGGGCTCAGGCGGGGTACGCGTGCGTCTGTGCCGCCTTCACCGCCGCCCAGACCTCCACACCCGGGTGCAGGCCGAGTTCGGCCGCGGCGACCGTGGTGAGGTCGGCGGCCAGGGCCAGCTCGCCGGTGAGGTCGGCGCGGATCTGGTCGCCGTGCGTCTCCAGGCCGGCCACCTCGCAGCGCCACAGATTGCGCGCGCTGGAGCCGGTGGGCCGGTGCCGGTGGAGGGTGACCGCGCCCGGCGGGAACGCCACGAAGGCGGGTCCGGACAGGTCCTCGGTGGTGGCGACGGCGGGGCCGGACTCCAGCCGTACCGTGTGCCCCTCCGCCCGGCCCCGGTACAGGTTCAGGCCGACCAGCTGGGCGATGTAGTCCGTGCGCGGGTGGCGGGCGATGTCGGAGGGTGCGCCCTCCTGGACCACGCGGCCGTGCTCGACGACGACGAGCCGGTCGGCCAGCACCATGGCGTCCAGCGGATCGTGGGTGACCAGCACGGCGACGGCCTCGAACTCGGCGAGGTGCCGCCTGAGCTGGGCGCGCACCTCCAGACGTGTACGGGCGTCCAGCGCGGCGAGCGGCTCGTCCAGGAGCAGCAGCCGCGGCCGGGTGGCCAGCGCGCGGGCCAGCGCCACGCGCTGGGCCTGGCCGCCGGAGAGCCGACGGGGCTTGGTGCCGGCGTGGTCCGCCAGGCCCATGCGCTCCAGCCACGCGGCCGCCTGCGCACGGGCCTCGGCCTTGCCCACGCCCTGGCAGCGCGGCCCGAAGGCCACGTTGTCCAGCGCGGACAGGTGCGGGAAGAGCAGGTAGTCCTGGAAGACCACGCCGACCGGTCGGGCCTCCGGCGGCGTGCGCTCCAGCGGGGTGCCGTCCAGCCGCAGACGGCCCCCGGTGAGCGGCACCAGACCTGCCAGTGCGCGCAGGGCCGTGGTCTTGCCGGCGCCGTTCGGGCCGAGCAGCGCGACGACGTCGCCCGGGGCGGCGGTGAGCGCCACGTCGAGCCGGAAGGAGCCCCGGTCGACGACGAGACGGGCGTCCAGTCCGTCGCCACGGGTGTCGTCGGCGCGTACGCCGGCCGGGGTCTCGTCTGTGTCGGTCATGAGGCGATGGTCCAGGATCCGATGCGTCCGATGCGGTCGCGGGTCACGGGGCGGCCGGTGATCACGGGTTCGGGGTCATGAGGAGGCCGTCATCCAACGGTCCCGCAGACCCGCCAGCACGGCGATCGAGACGGCCAGCAGCACCAGGCTCAGCGCGATCGCCGCCGCCGGGTCGTTCTGCAGGGCCAGGTAGACGGCGAGCGGCATGGTCTGCGTACGGCCGGGGAAGTTGCCCGCGAACGTGATGGTGGCGCCGAACTCGCCGAGCGCCCGTGCCCAGGCCAGTACGGCGCCCGCCGCGACACCGGGCGCGATGAGCGGCAGGGTGACCCGGCGGAACGCGGTGAAGCGGGACGCGCCCAGCGTGGTGGCCGCCTCCTCGTAGCGCGGGTCGGCGGCCCGCAGCGTCCCCTCCACGCTGATGACCAGGAACGGCATGGCGACGAACGCCTCCGCGACGACCACCCCGGCGGTGGTGAACGGCAGGGTGATCCCGAACCAGGAGTCCAGCCACTGCCCCACCACCCCGTTGCGCCCGAGCGCGAGCAGCAGGGCCACACCGCCCACCACGGGCGGCAGCACCAGCGGCAGCGTCACCAGGGCCCGCACCAGACCCCGCCCCGGGAACCGCGTACGGGCCAGCAGCCAGGCCAGCGGCACGCCGAGCACCAGGCTCAGCGCGGTCGCGCAGGTGGCGCTGATCAGGGACAGCTGGAGCGCCTGCCACACCTCGGGGCTGGTCAGCTGCTCCGGCAGACTGCGCCAGGGGGCGCGGATCAGCAGGGCCAGCAGTGGCAGCAGCAGGAACGCCAGACCCACCAGCGCGGGCACCAGCAGGGGCAGCGGCACGCCCCGCAGGGCACGCCCGCGCCGTGACCCGCTCTCAAGGGTCACGGCACGGGTCTCGCGGTCGGCCTCGTTCACGGCTCGAGGAACCCGTCTCCGGTCAGCACCTTCTGGCCTGCGGCGGACCGCACCAGCTCGATGAACGCCTTGGCCGCCGTCGCGTTGGGCGCGTTCCTGAGCCGGGCGATCGGATAGTCGTTGACGGCCTTGGCCGACTCGGGGAACTCCACGCCGGCCACCTTGTCACCCGCGGCCTTCACATCGGTCTTGTAGACCACCGCGGCGTCGGCCTCCTTCAGCTCCACCTTGGTCAGGGCGCCCTTGACGTCCTGCTCGTAGGAGACCGGGGTCAGCTTCAGGCCGCTCGCGGAGAGGGCCTTCTGCGCGGCGGCGCCGCAGGGCACGGTCTTTGCGCACAGTACGACCTTCAGCCCGGAGGCGGTGAGGTCCTCGAGGGAGGACACCTTGTGCGGGTTGCCCGGCAGGGTCGCGATCTCCAGCTGGTTGCGGACGAAGGTGACCGGGGCGCCGGCCGTGTCCCCCTTGTCCGTCACGGTCTTCATCGTCTTGGCGCTGGCGGCGGCGAACACGTCGGCGGGGGCGCCCCCGTCGATGCTCGCGGCGAGCGTGTCGCTGCCGCCGAAGTCGAAGGTGACCTTGGTGCCCGGATACCGCTGCTCGAACTCCTTGCCGAGCGCGGTGAAGCTCTCCTTGAGCGAGGCGGCGGCGAAGACGGTCACCGTGCCGGACGGCTTCGCGGACGAGGCTCCCGAGGCGCCGGATCCGGACGACGAGGAGTCGTCCGCCGAACCGGAGGAGCCGGAGGACGAGCAGGCGCTCAGGGCCAGCAGGGCGGCCGCGCCCACGCCGGCCGCTCGCAGCGTACGGGTCCGGCGTGTGGAACGGGTCATCACGGATGTACTCCTCGATGTTCGAAGCACGGAAGACTGTCGCGCCCTGCCACGGCCGAACGACCGCCACGCCGAGATAATACTGCCGCAATTGCAAGCGCGGACCACCCTGTTGGTTGGCAGGAGCTGGCGATCGAGCACTCCGGGCCCGCATGTGCGTTTGAACGGAGCCACCGGGCGTCCCGCCCCGCGCGCGGTCCTACGCCCTGTCGATATGTACGTTCGTCGACTTCACGCGGGCGGTGGCCTCCATGCCGACCTCAAGGCCCAGTTCCTCCACGGCCTCGCGGGTGAGCAGGGAGACGAGCCGGTGCGGGC
>NZ_BMVJ01000003.1:565167-565593 GCF_014650655.1 Streptomyces anandii JCM 4720 | reverse complement strand
CGGCCTGGATCTCCACCTGGGCCGCGATGTCGCCGAGCTTGATGGCGGTCACGATGCCCGGGAAGGCGTTGCGGACCGAGGTGTACGACGCCTCCTCCTCGCCGCTCCCGGTGCGGGCGAGCTCGACCGAGAACGCGGCCAGGTCACGCCCGTCGATGAGCCGCCGTCCGCTCTCGTCGCGGTGGGTGGCCATCCGGCCGGCGTCGGCCCAGCGGCGGGCGGTGTCCGGGCTGACGCCGAGCAGCCGCGCCGCCTGGCCGATCGTGTAGGACTGCATGCGGTCACGATAGGGCCAGGGGCACGGAAGCCGGGTTCGCGGGTGCGCGGGCCCGGCCGCTCAGCCGGTGTGCACCCGGGGCCGCTTGGCCGGGTCGGGCTCGGCCTCCCGCAGCACCTCCCGGGTGACCGGCGCGACCTCGCCCTGCC
>NZ_BMVJ01000003.1:545276-565141 GCF_014650655.1 Streptomyces anandii JCM 4720 | reverse complement strand
CGAAGAGGAAGAAGCGCAGGAAGTTGGCGAACGGGCTGCCCTCGGTCCACTCGAAGTAGATGTGCGGGATCTGGCCCGTCATCTCCCGCACGTGCAGCAGCAGGGCGGCCAGCCCGTTGGGGATGGAGGAGGACTCCAGCGTCAGGACGCGGTAGCGGTCGTGCAGGACCTCGCCGCGGACGTTGAGACCGGCCTCGAACTCCGAGGGGTCGGTGACGGTGACCTCGACGAAGACGAAGTCCTCGGACTCCGGTACGTCGTTGTCCTTGCGGATCTGCTCGATCTTGTCGCGGTACTTGGCCTTGTCCCGGCGGTCGGGCTCGTTGGCGATGAACCGGATCTTGCGGCTGGCGATGTCACGGACGAAACGCTCCGCCATGTCGTCGAGCGTCACGCTGGTCACGCGGAGCTCGAAGGCGCGGGCCAGCCGCGACAGCAGCGAGACCAGGATGATGCCGGCGATGAAGCAGGCGCCGATCTTCACACCGTCCGGGCGCTCGATGACGTTCACGACGGTCGTGTAGAGGAACACCGCCGAGATCACCGCGAACGCCACGGTCCACTTGTGCTGGCCGGCCTTGCGGGAGGCGATGGTCACGGCGATGGCGGCGGAACTGATCAGTACCAGCACACCGGTGGCGTACGCACCGCCCTGCTTGTCGACGTTGGCGTCGAAGATCCAGGTGACCAGGAAGCCGATCAGGGTGAAGACGATGACCATCGGGCGGACCGCGCGCGCCCAGTGCGGCGCCATGCCGTAGCGGGGCAGATAGCGCGGCATCAGATTGAGCAGTCCGGCCATCGCGGAGGCGCCCGCGAACCACAGGATCGCGATGGTGGAGATGTCGTACACCGTGCCGAAGATGTTGCCGATGTAGTGGTGCGCCAGATACGCCAGCGCGCGGCCGTTGGCCTTGCCGCCCGGCTGGAACTCCGGCGCCGGGATCAGCAGCGTGGTGATGAAGCTGGTGGTGATCAGGAAGCCGCTCATGATCAGCGCGGCCGTGGTGAGCAGCTTCTTGGTGTCCCGGATCCGGCCGGTGGGCCGTTCCTCGGTGTCGTCCGGGTTGCCCTTCACGTGCGGCATCACGGCCACGCCGGTCTCGAAGCCGGACAGGCCGAGCGCGAGCTTGGGGAAGACCAGCAGGGCCACGCCGATCATGGCGAAGACGCTGCCGTGCTGGGCGGTCAGGGCGGCCGTCCAGTCGGTCACGAGGTGCTCGGCGGTCAGCACGTGCCACAGGCCGACGACCACGACGATCACGTTCAGCCCGAGGTAGATGCCGACCAGGGCGACCGCGACGCCGATCGCCTCCAGGAAGCCCTTGAGGAACACCGCGCCGAGCAGTGCCACCAGGAAGAGCGTGATCAGCATCTGGTGGCTGTGCAGGGCGGCCGTCAGGTGCGGGTTCTCCACCAGGTGGGTGGAGGCGTCGGCGGCCGACAGGGTGATGGTGATCAGGAAGTCGGTGGCGGCGAAGCCGAGCAGGGTCAGGACGAAGAGCTTGCCCTGCCAGAAGGACAGCAGCCGCTCCAGCATCGCGATCGAGCCCTCGCCGTGCGGGCTCTCCTCGGCAACCCTGCGGTAGACGGGCAGGGCGCCGGCGAGGGTGACGAGTACCAGGACGAGGGTGGCGACCGGCGACAGCAGGCCGGCGGCCAGGGCGGCGATGCCGGGCTGGTAGCCGAGGGTGGAGAAGTAGTCGACACCGGTCAGGCACATCACCCGCCACCAGCGCTGGCCCTTGTGCGGCGGCTCGGGCTGGGCGTGCGGCGCCTGCTGCACGCCCTTGCCCATGTCGGACAGGCCCTCCAGCATCCAGGAACGCAGACGACTGGGAGGGTGTTCGGTGGTGGCCATCGGCCCTGCTCCTGAGGTGCGGCTCGGCGTGTGGAACGGGCCATCACGCGGACGGGGCACCAGCGTATGCGGAGAGTGACGCGCGGGCCCACGGCTACCGGGGCGGTCGGCGTCAATCTTGCGTTAAGAATACGACCGGTGGCCTCAAGTGCGCTCGGGGGCAGAAGATCTGAACCGGTTCGGTCGTTTTCGTCCGTTGGTGGCCGGGTCGGCGGCAGTGCCGCCCGGGGCCCGGCGCCGGACACCCAGCGTCATGGCTCGAGGCCCGAGGCGCGGAAGACGGCCAGTGCGGTCTCGTGGTCCACTCGTTCCGAGACCTCGCGCAGCTCCTGGGTGCCGTACCGCAGCAGGCCGCTCGCGGCCGACCGCCGCGCGTCCTCGTCCAGACGGTGCCAGAGTTCGGGACTGCCCACCAGGACCGCCGGGTCGATCTCCAGCCGGCCCCCGAGCGCGTCGCGCAGCACCAGCCGCCGCGACACGCCGTCCGGCACGCGCACCGACACCAGCAGGTCCGTGCGCACCCGTCGGCGGGACAGCAGCGAACGCGTGTCGAGCCAGCCCTCGCCGGCGCACACGCGAGGCGGGCACAGCACCACCAACAGCAGCGCCGCGAGGGTGAGCCAGAGCGCGCTGCGCCACCACGTCAGCTCGCCCGTGCCCCAGTCGATCCCCAGCAGCAGGGCCAGCAGGGCCCCCGAGCAGCAAAGCGAGGTGTGCAGGTCCCGCGACCAGCCCCGGTCGCGGACCACTCGGCCGGGCTCCCGCGCGGATGCGCCGACGGCCGGCCGCACGTCGTTGCGGTGTGCCATATCTCCGACGGTAGGAGCCCCGGGGGCAGGGGCAACCCCTCTTGACGCGCCCCTGATGGCGGGTCGCGGTGTCTTGACGCCCCGGCAACGGGTGTTGTTGCCAGCCCCCGCTCGCCCTATGGTGTGGCTTCGCAAGGATCGAACCATCCTGCGAAACTTTCGCCACCGGCTCCGGAAGGGCGCCCATGCGGACGTACGACAACCCGGTGATCCCCGGCTTCCACCCCGACCCGAGCGTCTGCAGGGTGGGCGAGGACTACTACCTCGTCTGCTCCAGCTTCGAGTACTTCCCCGGCATCCCGCTGTTCCACAGCCGCGACCTGGTGCACTGGCGCCAGATCGGCAACGTGCTGGACAGGACCGGCCAACTCCCTTTTCCCGACGGTCTTCCGGCGTCCGCCGGCGTCTACGCCCCGACGATCCGGTACCACGACGGCCGCTTCCATGTGATCACCACGGGTGTCGGAGCCCTCGGCAACTTCCTCGTCACCGCCGAACGCCCCGAGGGCCCGTGGTCGGATCCGGTGCAGGTGGACCTGCCCGGCATCGACCCCGATCTCGCCTGGGACGAGGACGGTTCGTGCTGGTGCGCCGTAGCGGGCGTGCGGGTGGCCCGGATCGACCCGGTGACCGGCAAGGTGCTGGAGGGGCCGCTGCCGGTGTGGTCCGGGACCGGGATGCAGCACCCGGAGGCGCCCCACCTGTACCGGGTCGGGCAGTGGTGGTACCTGATGCTGGCCGAGGGCGGCACCGCGCACGGCCACAGCGTGTCGATCGCCCGCGCCCGCTCCCCGCGCGGCCCCTACGAACCGGCCCCGCACAACCCGGTCCTGTCCCACCGCGGCACGGACCTGCCCATCCAGTGCACGGGCCACGCCGACCTGGTGCGGGCCGCCGACGGCACCTGGTGGATGGTGCTGCTGGGCACCCGGCCGCGGGGCTGGTTCCCCGAGTTCCAGGTGCTCGGCCGGGAGACGTTCCTGACCCCGGTGGAGTGGGTGGACGGGTGGCCGCGCGTGGGCCCGGTCGCGCCGCGCCACCGGGCGCCGGCGGCCTGGCGCCCTCTGCCCGCGGAACCCGAGCGGGACGAATTCGACGGCCCGGCCCTCGCCCCCTGCTGGATCTCCCCGCGCGGCCGCCCGGACGGCTCCTGGTCACTGACCCGGCGCCCGGGCCGGCTCACCCTCACCGCCACCGGCGACAGCCTGGACCGGCCCGGCCACACCTTCGTCGGCCGCAGGCAGCAGCACCCCGACTGCCGGGTCGCCGTACGTGTCGATCCCGGCACCGGACGCGCCGGACTGTCCGTGCGCATCGACGAGGCGCACCACTACGACCTCGAGGCGGGCGGGGGAGTGGTGGGCGTGGTGGCCCGGATCGGGCCGGTGCGGCAGCGGATCGCGGAGCACCCGGTGCCGCCGGGCCCGCTCACCCTCGTCGTGGACATCCGGACGACCGATGTGCCGCCGCCGACGGTCACGTCCCCGGGGGCGGGCGGTGAGGCGACCGGCGTCCGGGCGGCGGGGCCCGATGTGATCGCCTTCTCGGTCGAGGGCATCGAGGGGGGCGAGGGCATGGATGGTGACGGGGTTCCGGACGGGCCGCTGCCGCTGGCCGAGCTCGACGGGCGCTATCTGTCCACGCAGGTCGCCGCCGGTTTCACCGGCCGGGTGATCGGGATGTACGTCACCGATGGCAGCGCGGAGTTCGACTGGTTCGACTACCGCCCCGGTGCCGTTGGAGATGCGGGCGGACACGAAGCGTAGCCGGGGCCGGACACGTTTCGGGGCCGGTGCGCACGCGGTGCGTGCGGCCGGCCCCTCGTGACCCGCGGGCGGTTCGCGAAACCGCCCGGCGTGCTCAGGCGGCGGTCATCACCCGGTCGGCGCCCAGCGGGCGGTGCGGGGCGATGATCTGGCCGTCCGGCAGAAGCTCACCGGTGTCCTCGAAGAGCAGAACCCCGTTGCACAGCAGGCTCCATCCCTGCTCCGGGTGGTGCGCCACGAGGCGGGCGGATTCCCGGTCGGCGGAGTCGGCGGTCGGGCACGGTGGCTGGTGCTGGCACATGGGTGGGATCTCTCGCTGTGTCGTGTGGTCCGTATGGGCTGTCGTGTGTGTCCCGCGGCTAGAGGCATTCTCCATGGCCGCCCCCCGTTTGATAAGTCTCGGTCGGAACCAGTGTTGCCCTGCGGGCGTGATTCCGCAGGGATTTCGCGGCACCGCTTCTCACAGGTTGGAGACGCGTCACCCGCGTGAGCGGTTCACCCCAACCGCACTGTCCCTTCGGGTGGTTCGAGGTGGCCGGATGGGGCTAGTCAGGTCGGGTCACGGTCAGGGCATTCCCCCTTTCGGCTCATGCGAGCGGTTTATGGCTCCGACGAGCGGAAATTCAGTCGCCGAACGCGACGTACCCCGCCTCCGGGAAATTCCGGGGCGGGGTACGAATGCGGCCTGCGCGCAGAGCGGAACGGAATGTGAGTGCGGCTGGTCAGGCGGGTGAGCCCAGCAGCCGTACCGGTGTCACGCGGTGGGTGAGGACCGGGAGCAGGTCGGCGACCCGGTGCGGGCGGTGGGCCGCGATCCCGGGCGGGGCCGGCGCGAGGGGCACCAGCAGGTCGGCGGCGGCGGGGTGGCCGGCGGCGCCGTCGTCGGTGAGGTCGCCGTGCAGCCACAGGGTGAGCATGTAGAGGCTGGGCATCGACAGCAGCCGCGCCTGGTAGGGCTGGGTCACGGTCTCGGCCTGGCGCAGCGCGCGCTCGGTGGAGGTGACGTAGGGGCCCTCGAAGAAGTGCGAGAAGGTCCAGCCGTCGGGGGTCAGCATGGTCTCGGCGGCGGCCACCGCGTGGTCGCCGCTGCGGATCAGGAAGCGCCACCCGGCCAGCCGGGTCGCGGAGACGCCCTCGGGGCTGATCCGGTCCAGGACGTGCACGGGCAGCGGCAGCTCGGGGGTGACGGGGCCCTGGGCGGCGCGCAGGGCGGGAGTCCGGGCCTCGCGGACCGCGGTGGGGGAACCGAGTGCCATGAGGACGGAGCGCAGTGCGGGCGCGGGAGCCGGGGGGACAAGCAGCGGCATGGTGGGACGCCTCTCATTCGACAGGCACGGTGGCGCGAGGGCGGGGTGCGGGGGCGGACGGCGCTGTCAGCTCTCGGGGCAGGGGAGGGTTGGGCCGGGGCGCGCAGTACGGGGGCTGTGCGAGGGAAGTGCGATGTGCGAGGGGTGTGCGAGGAGGTGCGGTCTGCCGCACATGACCTTGACGGCAGGCTCAAGGGCCGCGGGTGCCAACCTTCTGCCTAGCTGCAGAGTTTATACGACAAATGTTCAGACGGTGTTTCGTCTAGCTGTCTCCGACGCGGACAGCAAGGGTCTATTCGGTCGGAGATTCGCGGGAATCATCCCGGTTCTGAAGAGCCGTGCCGCGATGACCTGGGGTTTGGCGCAAACAGCGGACGGCTCGTTCTCATCGGCGTTTTTCACGAGTTATGCGGGGTACCCGAATTTGCTGGGTGCTTCATGCCTCGTGAATGTGCCTCCGGTCACAGGAACCAGAGTAGCCCTTACAGAGGCCTCGTGGGACGTTATCGATCGCGTTCGCGGGGCATCATCCCACCTGACCGGGACCCCGGCGGCCGGATCTTCGGCCCGCCCGTGCGAGGAGGGACGCTGCGATGGGGGAGAAGGTCGTGGCAGGCCAGTTCGACCTGTCCGATCGCAACCGCTACCGCGACAAGCTCCAGCGGTGCCTGAAGGGGCTGGAGCGACTGCTGGACGAGAAGCGGTTCGACCGGCCGAAGAACCTGATGGGGCTGGAGATCGAATTGAATCTCGTCGGCTCCGACGGCATGCCCAGAATGCTGAATGCGCAAGTACTCGAGCGCATCGCCAGCCGGGACTTCCAAACAGAACTCGCCATGTTCAACTTGGAAGTCAACATAGCGCCACACCGATTGGGCGGCCGAGTTTTCGACCGGCTCACGGAGGAACTGAGGACGTCACTGGCATATGCCGACCGAAAAGCGGCCGAGGTCGACGCCTCCATTGCGATGATCGGCATTCTGCCCACCCTGGGGCGGGACGACCTGGTCTCCTCCAATCTCTCCGACGTCGACCGCTACACCCTGCTCAACGATCAGATCGTCGCGGCCCGCGGTGAGGACTTCAGGCTGGACATCGACGGGGTGGAGCACCTGAACTGCACGTCGAAGTCCATCGCGCCGGAGGCCGCGTGCACCTCGGTGCAGCTGCACCTCCAGGTCACGCCGGGCCGCTTCGCCGACGTGTGGAACGCGGCGCAGGCCGCCTGCGCCGCGCAGATCGTGGTGGGCGCCAACTCGCCGTTCCTCTTCGGCCGAGAGCTGTGGCGGGAGTCGCGGCCGCCGCTCTTCCAGCAGTCCACCGACACCCGCCCGCCCGAACTCCAGGCCCAGGGGGTCAGGCCGCGCACCTGGTTCGGCGAGCGGTGGATCTCGTCTGCGTACGACCTCTTCGACGAGAACCTGCGCTACTTCCCGGCCCTGCTGCCGATCTGCGACGAGGAGGACCCGCTCGACGTGCTCGCCACGGGCGGCGTGCCGAAACTCGCCGAGCTCGTGCTGCACAACGGCACCGTCTACCGCTGGAACCGCCCGGTGTACGACATCGCGGACGGCGTCCCGCACCTGCGGGTGGAGAACAGGGTGCTGCCCGCCGGGCCCACCGTCATCGACGTGATCGCCAACGCCGCCTTCTACTACGGACTCGTGCGCGCCCTCGCCGAGGAGCCCCGGCCGGTGTGGACCCGGCTGCCCTTCGAGGCCGCGGCCGCCAACTTCGACGCGGCGTGCCGGTACGGCATCGACGCGAGGCTCACCTGGCCGCGGCGCGGCCGCTACTCCGGCACCGCGGAGGTCGACGCGGTCGGCCTCGTCCGGGACGAACTGCTGCCGCTCGCCGAGGCCGGGCTCACCGCGTGGGGAGTGGAGCCGGCGGACCGCGACCTGTACCTCGGTGTGATCGAGGAGCGGTGCCGGCGCCGGACCAACGGCGCGGAGTGGCAGGCCGCCACCTTCCACCGGGCGCTGGAGAAGGGGATGAGCCGTGAGGCCGCCCTCGCCGCCACCACCCGCCGCTACCGCGAACTGACCCTCCTCAACGAGCCCGTGCACACCTGGCCGGTCGGCCTGCCGGAGCCCGTACCGCTGGGCTGACCGGACCGCCCCCCGGGCCCGGGCGGTGCCGGGCCGTCCCGCCGGTCGCGGTGCCGTCGCCGGGGGCGTGTGTGCCGGGGCGAAGGGTATGGGGCAAGCTGTGACCTTCCGGGACGGTGGTACGGGAGGCGCTTGTGCAGGCGGAGGCGGCAGTGGGGGACGACGAGTCCTTTCCGCGGGAGCGGTTGTCGCGGCGGGTCTTCCGGGACGAGACGCTGCTCGTGCTCGGGCTCTCGCTGGGCGCCAGCGGGGTCTCCGCGCTGATCAGCTTCGTCGGGTCGGTCACCAGACCCGGCGGCCTGAAGGACCAGGCCGCCACCCTCAACGCCTCCGCCGCGCCCGGCCGCCCCTGGCTCGACCTCGCCTGGCAGCTGTTCGGCATCGCCACGGCGCTGATCCCCGTGGCCCTCGTCGCCCACTTCCTGCTGCGCGAGGGCGAGAGCCTGCGCACCCTGGGCTTCGACCGCACCCGCCCCTGGCCGGACCTCGGCCGGGGCGCCGCGATCGCCGCGGTGATCGGCAGCACCGGAATCGCCTTCTACCTCGCCGCCCGCGGCCTCGGCTTCAACCTCACGGTGGTGCCCGAGGCGCTGCCCGCCGTGTGGTGGAAGTACCCGGTGCTCGTCCTCTCCGCGCTGCAGAACGCGATCCTCGAAGAGGTCATCGTCGTCGGCTATCTGCTGCGCAGGCTCGGGCAGCTCGGCTGGACGCCGGGGACCGCGCTGGTCGCCAGCTCGGTGCTGCGCGGCTCGTACCACCTGTACCAGGGCATCGGCGGCTTCGTCGGCAACATGGTCATGGGCGTGGTCTTCGTGTGGCTCTACCGCCGGTGGGGCCGGGTCGGCCCGCTGGTGGTGGCACACTCGCTGCTCGACACAGGGGCGTTCGTCGGCTACGCCCTGCTGGTCGGCAAGGTGGGCTGGCTGCCCACGGCGTGAGCGCCGCGCCCGGCGCGGCGCCCGCTGCCGTTCCTCACGGCCGGGTCAGCAGCTCGCCGTCGATGACCGTGACCGCGTGCCCGGTGAGCAGCGTGCGCTCACCACGCAGTCCGGTGCGCACCAGCCCCGAGCGCGGCGAGGCCTGCAGTCCGGTGAGGTCGGTGCGGCCGAGGCGCTCGGACCAGTAGGGGGCGAGCGCGGTGTGCGCGCTGCCGGTCACCGGGTCCTCGTCGATGCCGACGTTGGGGAAGAAGCACCGGGAGACGAAGTCGTAGCCGCGCGCGGGGTCCTCGGCGCGGGCGGTGGCGATGATGCCGCGCGCCGAGTGGGCGGACAGGGCCTTGTGGTCGGGGGTGAGGGCGCGGACGGTCTTCTCGTCGGCGAGTTCCACGAGCAGGTCGCCCACATCGGCGCCCGTGTCGCGGGCCGTGCGCGGCTCGGCGCCGAGAGCCTCGGCGACTCCGCCGGGGATCTCGACCGCGGTGAGCGGGGCGGTGGGGAAGTCGAGGGTGAGCGCTCCGTCTCGGGCGGGCGTCGCGAGGAGGACGCCGCTGCGCGTGGCGAAGCGCACCGGCCCGTCGCCCTGCCGGGCGCCGGTGGTGCGCAGCACGTGGGCGGTGGCCAGGGTGGCGTGCCCGCACATCGCGACCTCGGCGACCGGCGTGAACCAGCGCAGCGCCCAGTCGGCCTCGCCGCCCTCGGGCAGTGGGTGCGCGAACGCCGTCTCCGCGTGGTTCACCTCCAGGGCCACCTTCTGCAGCCAGGCGTCCTCGGGGAAGGCGTCGGCGTCCAGGAGCAGGACCCCGGCCGGGTTGCCGGCGAAGGGACGGTCGGTGAAGGCGTCGACGATTCGGATCCGCATGCGCACACGCTAGGCGCCGGCCGGCGCCGCCGGCCAAGGCCAATTCGCTTCTCATGGCCGTACGCGGTAGCGGAGGTGGACGAACTTGGAGCCGAAGGTGCGGGTCTCGACCAGTTCGAGGTCCACCCGGCGCTCGTGCCGGGGAAAGAACGGAGTGCCGCCGCCGACCAGTACCGGGTAGACCATGATCTGGTACTCGTCGATCAGGCCGAGCGCGGCCGCCTCGGCGGCGAGGGCCGCACCGCCGATCGCGATGTCGCCCTCCCCGGGCTCGGCCCGCAACCGCCCGATCTCCTCCGCCAGGTCCCCGGAGGCCAGGCGGGTGTTGCCCTCCACCTCCCGCAGCGTCGTGGAGAACACCACCTTGGGGAGCGCCTTCCAGAGCGCGGCGAACTCGAGCGTGGGGGCGTCGAGCGAGGGATCCCGGTCGGCGGTCTCCCAGTACAGCATCGTCTCGTACAGCCGCCGTCCCAGCAGGTGGACGCCGAGCCGGCGTACGTCGTCGGTCCAGAAGCGGAAGACCTCCTCGTCGGGCGCCGACCAGTCGAATCCGCCGTCCGGCCCGACGATGTAGCCGTCGAGCGAGACGCTCATCGAATACGTCACGCTGCGCATCAGAAGCCCTCCTCGGCAAAGGGGTTCGACACTACGACCGCCGGACGCCCCGGAACTCATCGCGGCTCGCGGGATTTCCTCTGTCCCGTCGCAAATGATCTGGTCCGTGGCCGGGATCGTATCTGCGGCGACCAGATGGATTGAGACGCCGGGACGGTGGTTTTCTCAGGTGACCTGGTCCCGTAGGCGTGGATGTTGGGCGTCGTCTCAGCTGATCTGGTCCGGCGGAGAGGGATACGGGTGATACCAGCTTTGGGCGTTCAACCACGTCTGGTAGGCACCGTAGATCTTGAGCGGGCCGTCGCGCCTGCCGCATACTTCCAGAAACGCGTCGAGCACTTGGAAGAGAGTGGCGACGGCGGCAGCATCGGCTTCTGGCGTCAAGGAATGCACGAAGCCGCCGGGAGGGAGATGCCGCATGAGAGCGGTCCAGACGAGGTTCTGGTCGTCGAGAGACACACCGAACTACTCAAGGACGACTTCGGCCAGCTTGCCGGTTCCAGCGCAGCCACGGTCGCCGAGTTCGCCAAGGACCCGTCCGACACTTGGCAGTTCCGTCCCAACTCCGAGGCTTCGACAGTGGTCCGGTGACGTTCACCGAGGAGATGGGAGCGGCCTTGCAGCCCTGACCCGGCGCACACACGAGAGGGGGCGCGGCGCTCGCCGATCATGTACTGGCGTCAGCCGACGGGCACGAAGCGGCGGGTGATGGCCGCAGCCTGTTCAGCGGGGTGGCTCCGGGCGGCGATGGCGGCCCTTGGCAGAAGGCACCCGGAGCATCGCCCCCTGGAGCCGCCCCACAGCAGAGCGGGTCCGGCCATGACCAGGGCCGCGCCGAGCACACTGCTCCCGACAGCCGTACCACCCGAAGCCAGCCAACCGATCCCCTGATCCTCCGCCCAGGTCGCCGTGGCTGCGCCTGCGGCGAACAGCAGCAGCCACACGGAACTCAACAAGGCTTACCACCATCGTGAAAGCACGGACGCATCCTTCTCGTACCGTCACCGGCGCGCTCTGCCGGTCCTGACACGGATCACTCTGGCCTACTTACCCGCCTCAGGAGGCCGGGGCCTCGTTGCCAGGGGAGCAGGCCGCGAGTTCGGTGGGGGCGAGTCAGCACCACGAGCGCGAGTACGGCGCAAAGCAGGGCTCTGAGCATGATGACCGCCATGGGCGTGGGCTGCCGGTGTCGAACATGCCGACGAGCGGGGAGGCGAAGGTCCGGCCAGGAACTCCACCTTGCCGAGCAGCGCGGATGCGACCCCGGACGCGAAGACGATCCGGATACCCGGCCGACGGCTACCCCCTATGCCTGTCCCGTTGTCCGGTCCCGAAAGGCGCTCTCCTGCTCAGTGGTCACTGGCGTTGCACCGCTGGCGCCACTTGTCGATCAAGGCCGCCATCTCGTGTTGCATGAAGCTGTAGAAGTCCTGCATCTCGTCGAGCCTGCGACCGGCGATGCTGTCGTGCCCCGGCGCCTTGCTGCCTTCGGCCGCGGCGTTTTGCATGCTGTCGAGCAGGATGTTCTGGTTGCCCGTCAGGTTCGCCCACGCGTGCTTGCGGAAGCGGTAGTGGTCGCGGCGGCTGCCGGGGGCCGGTACACGCTCGATCATGCCGGTCGGGATGAGCTGGTTCACGATGCTGGAGACGGCCCTGCTGCTGATCTTCACTACTTCATCGGCGGTGAACCGCTGCGGCACGGCTTCCAGTGGAGGGACACGCTGGTGCTCGTGGCGGCCTCGGGGCTGCTGTTCGGCCTCGGCGTACAGCGTTTCAACCAGCGGGACATCAACAGTTGAGCCCCTTTGGGCAAGGCGGGCCGGAACCTGTGGATGCTGGTCAAGATACGGTCCGTACGCGGCCGGGTCTTCGCGGCCAGGCCAGGGTGCGGCTCGCGCTCTTCGAGTACACCGCTGTCTTCCCCGCCGGTCGGCGCGTCGGGGAACGGCTCGGCCCGGTCGAGTTCGAGGAGGAGTGCTGTGCCGGGCGGTGACGACGCAGCCGGCGAACCACAACCCCGTCGACCCGCCCTGACCGGCTGACCAGCATCTCCCGCGCGCCGGGGAACCTCGCGAAGAGTCTGCCGGACCGCCGTACGCCCCATCGCGCGCTCTGCCCAATGGGCTGGCATGCCGCAATCCTGGCGTGAGCCAGTCCCGGATACCCGGGAATCGACTCCCTTGTCGACGGGGTCATCGCCCGCTCAAAGTGCCCGTACGGGAGGTGAGCCATGAGCAAGCTCGCGGGAAACGAAGAGGCACACCCGATTCCGGGCACGATGCCCCTGCTGGCGAAGCCGGCGCAGAAACGAACCGCTTGGATCCTGTGGATCGCCACGCTGACCGTGGCGGCTACGACAGCGGTCTTCGCGGTCCTGTCACGGTCGGAGCCGCGTCCCGCATGGCATCCGTGGTGGCTGATGTCCGTCGAGACGGCGACCGGCGTACTGTTCACCGTGCCGGGATTGGTGGTGGGCACCCGCCGACCGCGCAATCCGGCGGGCTGGCTGCTGCTGATCGCAGGGCTCGGCTCGGCTGTCGACCTGCTGGCACACGCTTACGGGCTGTACGCGATACCCCGAGGACTTCCGGGTGGAGTCCTGGCCGGGTGGGTGTCGAACTGGTCCTTCGTTCTCTTCAACTTCCCCCTCTTCTTCCTGTTCCTGCTGTTCCCGAACGGCCGACTGCCCTCTGCGCGCTGGCGTGTCCCGGCCTGGTACGTCGGCGGGTGCGGCGTGCTGATGCTCCTGATCGGAGTGTTCCTGCCAGGGCCGCTCGGCGGCGGGGAGTACTTCCCGTCGACGCTAAACCCCGTAGGCATTCCTGCCCTGTCGGGTGTGCTGGAGAACGTGGGAATCGTGGGGTTCCTGCTCGGTCTGACCCCGTTCCTGGTGTCGGCTCTGTCGCTGCTGTTCCGCTTCCGCGGGTCGGCCGGGGCGACGCGCCAGCAGCTGAAATGGGTGGCGTGGGCTGTGATGATGGCCATCCTGCTGGTATCGGTGCACATCACCTTGCTGGACGGCCCTGCCGAGGCAGTCGCGATGGACTTGGTCCCCGTGGTGCTGAGCGTGTCCATCGCCGTCGCGATCGTGCGCCACAACCTGTTCGACATCAACCGCCTCCTGAGCCGCTCACTTCTCTACGCGGGCCTCACCGGCATCGTGGTCGTCCTCTACGTCGGGTCCGTGAGCGTCTTCGGGCTTGTGCTGCAGCGCTCGGCTTCAGGGGTGGCCCCGCTGCTGGGGACCGGCGTGGTGGCCCTTGTGCTGCAGCCGCTGCGTGACGTGCTGCAGCGTCTGGTCAGCCGGCTCGTGTACGGGTTGCGGGATGACCCCTATGCGGCGCTGGCCCAGCTGGGCCAGCGCTTGGCAGGGACCACCGATCCGAAGAAGGTGCTGCCGGAAGCGGCGGCTTCGGTGGCGCAGGCGCTGCGCCTGCCGTACGTGGCGATCGATCTGGACGAGGCGACCGCGCCGGGCGACGCCAGGGCACCAGCAGTCGAGTATGGCGTCGAAGCTCCCGTCGAGCTGCAGCTCGCCCTGGTACATCAGGGGGAGGAGGTCGGCACGTTGACGGTCGGGGCGCGATCGGCCGACGAACGCTTCTCTGCTTCGGATCTGCGGCTGCTGCGGGATGTTGCCCGGCACATCGCACAGGCAGCCGCGGGTGTCCGCCTGTCCTTGGCGTTGCTGCGCTCGCAGGAGCACGCCGTCGCCGTGCGGGCGGAAGAGCGCCGCCGCCTGGCCCGCGACCTCCACGACGGCGTCGGCCAGGTTCTCACCGGTGCCACCTGGACCCTGCAAGCAGCCATCGCACAGCTGAAAACCGATCCCGACGCGACACAGGACCTGCTGAACACCGCAATGGTCCACATCCGCCAAGGCTCCGAGGATCTGCGCCGGATCTCCATGGGCCTGCGCTCGCCGGTCGACCAGCTCGGACTGCGCGAGGCCGTCCTTGCCTACACCGACCGCGTGTCCATGGCTGTGCATACGGTTCTGCCTAAGCGCATTCCCCGGCTGGCTGCGGCAGTCGAAGAAGCCGCGTACTGGATCCTGGCCGAAGCAATGGCCAATGTGCTGCGGCACGCCCGGGCTTCCCGCTGCTGGGTCACGCTTCGCGTGGGCGACGACGCACTCCACATGACGATCGCCGACGACGGGCAGGGTCTTCCTGCCCGGATGCGTCCCGGGGTGGGGGTGGGGTCCATGCGTGAGCGTGCTGCCGAGATCGGGGGCAGCTGCGAGATGCAGCCGCGCAACGGCGGCGGTACTGAGGTCGTCGTGTGCCTGCCTGTCACGTTGCCGGGCGCAGAAGACACCGGCCTCGCCGACGCGAGAAGGAGCATGTGATGGACCGGGGCATCCGCGTCGTGATTGCCGACGACCACCCCTTCACCCGCTACGGCCTGCGCGTGTTACTGGAGTCAGAACCCGGCATCACCGTGGTCGCCGAAGCGTGCGACGGCCGCGAAGCGGTCAGTCGCGTCCTTGAGTTCCAGCCCGATGTCGTCGTCATGGACGTACGGATGCCCAACGGCGACGGTCTGTGGGCCACCCAGGAGATCCAGCGCGCCCGGCCCGGCACGAAAGTCCTGGTGCACTCGGAACACGAGGGCGACCCCCATGTGATGGCCGCCATGCGCGCCGGTGCTTCCGGCTTCCTCCTCAAAGCCGGAGAGGACGTCACCCAGCTCACTCGCGCCGTGCGCGATGTAGCAGCCGGAGCCTGGATCTTCCGCCTCTCTGACACCGCCCGCATGCGCCCCTGGTTCGACCAACTGCGCACTGCCCGCCGCGACAGCGCCTTCCCTCAACTCACCACCCGGGAAAGAGAGATACTCGACATCATCGCCCTCCCCGGACAGACCACCCGCACTGCAGCCGCCCGCCTCGGCATCAGCCACAAACGAGTCGAGAACGCCCTCACCGACATCAAAGCCAAACTCGGCGCCACCGACCGCGCAGAACTCGTCGCCCTCGCCCGCGCAGCCGGCCTCGGACAACCCTGAGCAGCCGCTCCCGCCGCTTCGGTACGCCTCTCCCGTGACCGCGGGAATCTCCCGGCCCCACCCTGGATGCAACGGGTCCCGCAGATGACGGCCCGCGGCGGAAACAGGAGGGGCGGATGCACCGGAAACAACGACAGCCTGGCGAGAACACCGTCACACGGCGCAGGCAGCGCTGGGGCAGGACAGCACGACTATGGACACCGGTCATCGGGACGGTTCTCACCACAGCCGCCGCCGTCTATCAAGCCTGGCACGGCCAGCCACCGGGCTGACGCGACGCCCTCGTCTTCGGACAAGGGTTCACTCCGGTTCCTGAGGTTCTCCCGCATGTGGGAGAACCTCACCTTTCCCATGTCCTCCAACGCGTGAGTGGCACAGCCGCCCGCGGTGCAGGACCGCGACCTTCTCGCTCTTGGATGTGGCGTCGTACTCGGCCACGATCTGCAACTTGTACTCGCCGGCTGAAAGTTCGGAGCTTCGGCCGGGGAACGGGATCGGCCCCGGCGGGCTTGGTGCTGGTCATGAGGGGTTGGTTCTCCTGTCGCGCCCTCGCAGGCGAACCCAGCTAAACGTAAATATCACCTAAAGCTGGCAGGGAGGGTAAGGTGCGGGAACAACTACACACGCCTGTGCACGCACAGGAACTCGGCGCGGTCCAACGCATCGCCGTCCTGCGCACACGCTCGGAGTGCGGGGACCGGTTGGTCGACGCACGCTGATGTCATGGACAGCCGGATCCCGCCAGGCCCTCACGTTCCTGGAGGAGCATCGTGACCCATGTAGGCACGGCCCTTGTCAGCCGTCTCGTCGGGGTACTCATCGGCCTCACCGGCAACCCCAACGCCGACAAAGCGTCCCCCTCGGCGACGGTCACCACGACTGCGACCGCTACGGGGATCGCCGCCGCCAACAGCCAGCCTTCAGCAGGCAAGGTCCCCTCGGACGGAGTCCCTGGCGACGGCACATACGTCGTCGGCAACGACGTCTAACCCGGCACTTACCGGAGTGACGGCCCGCAGGGCGGCCTCGTGACCTGCAACTGGGCGCGGCTCTCCAGTACTCCGGTGAAGTGAAGGACATCATCGCCAACGGCGCCACCAGCGGTCAGACGACCGTGACGATCGCCACCACGGACAAAGCCTTCACCACTGCCGGCTGCAAGGCGTGGAAGAAGACCGGCTAGTGCTGCTTGACGAAGGCAGGAAGGCAGGTCTGGGTCGAGGGCCATCAGGCGGCATGCTCAGATGCCAGGAGAGATATAGGTGACCGCGACGTCTCCGGCGGAGGCCGCGGTAAGGTCCACGACCTTCCAGGCCGCTGAGGGAATGCCGGCCCTCGCTTCGTGCGCGCACGGCAACCCCCACCGTTCAATTCCTCCAGGCCGACCTGTTCCAATGGCAGCCACCACGACGCTACGACACCGTGTCCTTTGCCTTCTGGCTCTCCCATGTTCCGCTGGCACGGCTGCCCCACTTCTAGAACACCGTCGCCTCCGCCCTCGCGCCGGGCGGCAAGGCACTCGTCATCGACGACGGCCCCGCCGCAGCGGCGTACGAGGAAGTACTCGCGAACCAACCAGCCCCGGCGGCGCTGCGTCGGCTCGATAACGGCAGCCAGTACCGCGTTGTGAAGGTATTCCACGATGCCCAGACCCTCACGGACGACCTCACAACGCTGGGCTGGTCGGCCCGCATCCGGACCACAGCCGGGAACTTCATCGGCATTGCAGAACCGCCGTTCATCCCCTGACCAAACCACGCTGGCGGACCAGACCACCTGAGACCGCAGGCGAACCGGACCAGATCGCGTGAGACGGGGGCCAGATCGACAGAGACAGGACATCCTCCGCACCCGGATCAGGGGGTTGTCACCCGATCGCTTCCGATATATCGTTGAGACATCGCGACTGATCAACGATGGAAGCGATGGAATGGAGTGATGGCGATGCGCAGCCATGGATTCGAGCGTGGACACCGGCAGGACGGCCCCCGGCGCGGCCGGGCGGACTACGAGAGGGTGCGAGCGGCCTTCGGGCCCTTCGGACCCGGCGGCCCCGGCTTCGGTGCCGGTGGCCCGGGATTCGGACCGGGCTTCGGACCCGGCCCTTGGGGCGGGCGAGGGCGCGGGGGGCCCAGGGGAAGGGCACGGCGCGGGGACGTGCGGGCCTCGATCCTGGCCCTGCTCAAGGACCGCCCCATGCACGGTTACGAGATGATCCAGGAGATCGCCGAGCGCAGCGGCGGTGCGTGGAAGCCGAGCCCCGGCTCGGTCTACCCCACCCTTCAGCTGCTGGAGGACGAGGGCCTGATCGCCAGCCAGAGCGAGGGCGGCAAGAAGCTCTTCGCGCTCACCGAGCCGGGCCGCGCCGCGGCCGACGAGGGGGCGGACGCTCCCTGGGAGGAGGCCTCGCGAGGGGTCGACTGGGAAGCCCTCGGCGAGATCCGCCAGGCGGGCTTCGGACTGATGGAGGCCTTCGGGCAGGTCTGGAAGACCGGCAGCAAGGAGCAGCGCGACAAGGCGCTCGCCGTGATCAACGAGGCGCGCAAGAAGCTGTATCTGATCCTCGCCGACGAGGACTGAGGCACGAACGCCGGTACGGGCGCCCGGTGGACCGATCGCGGTCCGCCGGGCGCCCGTCGTCGTCGGGGCGGCCCGTCGACGCCGATCGCTCCGCCGTCAGGACGCTCGCTCGGCCAGCTTGCGCAGGGACTCGTTGAGCGCCGCCGTCGCGGAGTCCCTGAGCCTGCCCGCCATCAGGGACACCGCCGCACCCGTGAACACGCCGTCGATCCGCACCGTCGTGGCCTCCCCGTCCGGGGTCAGGGTGTAGCGCGTGGCCAGGTCCACGGCCATGGGGCCCTTGCCGCGGATCGCCAGCAGCCGGGCCGGCTCGGCCTGCTCGACGGTCCACTCGACCTCGGCCGGGAATCCCATCAGCTTCATGTTCTCCCGGAAGGTCCCGCCGGGCTCCAGCGTCGTGGGGCCGCCCTCGGGGAAGCTCGTGTGGGTCGCGTTCCACTCCCCGTACGCGGACCAGTCGGTCAGCTGGGCCCAGATCTTCTCCGCGGGCGCCGCGATGCGGGCCTCCGCGCTGACTTCGGCCATGCGACCACCCCTTCTCGTCGGGTGCTGCGCCGGGCGCAGCGAGGCTGTCGCGGAACGTAGCCGCAGGGCCCGGAACATTCAATACTGATGAACAGTCAGGAATTGCGGACGCTGTGCGGAACCCGGGCCGCGCCTGTGCGTCCTGGCCTGATCTCATCCCCAAGGAGGAGATTCCGGCCCGCGAGGTCCACTGTCCGTGGGATGCGCAAATGCTCCCCTCCGGGGATGACCGCGGAGGCGGGGGCTGGTGGGCTGGGGGACGTGCAAGACCGCATCCCCCGGCAGCCGGCCGACGAGCCGGACATCCGCCGACCGGAAGACGACGCACGGCTCGGCGCGGAGCTGGCGGCGGTGGTCGCCGCTGCGCGCAGGAGGGCGGTGCGGGACGGGGACCGTCACACCGACACCGCCCATCTGCTGCACGCGCTCCTGGAGTCCGACCCGGAGGTGCGCGCCGCCTGCGGGGACGGCCCGCAGATAGCCCGGCTGCTCGGCTACCTCGTGCAGCGCAGCATCGGGTACGGCCTGCGCTGGCAGGGCGCGGTGGAGGACTCCGGCGCGCTGCCCGTGGCGACCCGGGCCGACGGCTTCTCGCCCGCCGCGTCGGCCGCCCTCGAGTACGCCTGCGAGCGCGCCGCCCGGCGCGGCGGGGAACCGGCGCGCGGCGTCGACCTGCTCGCCGGGGTCGTGGCCGACCCGGACTCACGTGCCGTCGAGGTGCTCGGCCGCGCCGGGGTCGACGCCCTCGAACTGGCCGCGCGGGATGTGACTCCGGGCCCCGACAACGATGCCGAAGGCTGCCGCGAGGAGTACGCGGGGGAGGGCCGGACCGCTCGCTGAGCGGGCGCACCGCAAGCCCGCGGCCGGGTCGCCGCCCGGCGTTCGCGCGTCCAGAGGCTGAGACAGGTGCCATGGGGGGTGACGCTCCTGTCGTCGCCTGTCATCATGGCCCGGTGCGTACGTCTCGAATCAGTCAGGGCCGTTCCGGCAAAGGCCTCGGGCTCGGTCTCGCGCTCGTCTCCGCGGTCGCCTTCGGCGGGTCGGGGGTGGCGGCCAAGCCGCTGATCGAGGCGGGCCTCGACCCGCTGCACGTGGTGTGGCTGCGGGTCACCGGCGCGGCCCTCGTCATGCTGCCGCTCGCCGTGCGGCACCGCGCGCTGCTGCGCCACCGCCCCGCGCTGCTCGCCGGGTTCGGACTGCTCGCCGTGGCGGGTGTGCAGGCCTGCTACTTCGCCGCGATCTCCCGCATACCCGTCGGTGTGGCGCTGCTCGTGGAGTACCTGGCGCCGGCCCTCGTGCTCGGCTGGGTCCGGTTCGTGCAGCGGCGGCCGGTCACCCGCGCCGCCGCGCTGGGCGTGGTCCTCGCCGCCGGCGGCCTCGCCTGCGTCGTCGAAGTCTGGTCCGGGCTCGGCTTCGACGCCCTCGGACTGCTGCTCGCCCTCGGCGCGGCCTGCTGCCAGGTCGGCTACTTCGTCCTGTCC
>NZ_BMVJ01000003.1:543316-545019 GCF_014650655.1 Streptomyces anandii JCM 4720 | reverse complement strand
CACGGTGCTCGCGTACGTCACCGGCGTGGTCTCGGTGCGCCGGCTCTCGCCCGCGGTGGCGGGCGTGGTGGCCTGCCTGGAGGCGGTCATCGCCACCGTGCTGGCCTGGGTGCTGCTCGGCGAGCACCTGTCCGTACCGCAGATCGCCGGCGGCGCCGTCGTGCTGCTGGGCGCCTTCATCGCGCAGTCGTCCGCACCCGCCAAGGGCTCGGCGGACGCCGGGGGTTCCGCGTCCGCCGGGGGCTCCGCGCGGCCCGGGGCGGACGGCGCCGCGGTAAGGGAGTTGTCGGCCCGCGGAACGGCGGCCTGAGGTGCCGGCCATGCACGAGCACGCACTGGTTCTCCCGCCCCCCGCCGCCTGAGGCGGGCCGTGCGGTCACCGTGCCCGGCGCCGCCGCCGGGCCGGACGGTGCTGCCCGCGGAAGAAGTCGTCCGACCCCGCCGGCACCGGCCGGGTCCCTCGTAGACCTTCTGCACCTCTGCGGAGAGAACTCGTGTCGCAAGCTTCCCTCGGCCTGCCCGTCGGGCGTGGCCTCCTGTATCTGATCGTCGCCGGTGCCGCCTGGGGCACCGCGGGCGCGGCCGCGTCCCTGATCTACCGCGCCAGTGACATGGGACCGGTCACCCTGTCCTTCTGGCGCTGCGCGGCCGGTTCCGTCCTGCTGCTCGCCGCGCGTCTGCTGCGCCCGCGCGACCGGCAGGCGCCGTCCGTCCCCGTGCCGCCGGCCCGCAGGCTGCTGCGTGCCGCCGCCACCGGCGCGGGCCTGGCAGTGTTCCAGACCGCCTACTTCGCCGCCGTGGCGGACACGGGCCTGGCGGTGGCCACCGTGGTCACGCTCGGCGCCGGGCCCGTGCTCATCGCGCTGGGCGCGCGCCTCGCCCTCGGGGAGCGGCTCGGCCTGCCCGGGCTCGCCGCCGTCACCGGGGCGCTCGCCGGACTGGGGGTGCTGGTGCTGGGCGGCGGCGGGGCGACCGTACGGCCTTGGGGCGTGGTCCTGGCGCTGGTTTCGGCGGCCGGGTACTCGGCGATGACGCTGCTCACCCGCCACTTCGGCCGTGCGGGCGGGGCCGCCGACCAGTCCGGGGCGACGCTCGGGGCCTTCGTGGTGACCACCCTGTTCCTGCTGCCGTTCGCGCTCGCCTCGGGTCTGCTGCCGCACACCGCCGACCCGGTCCGCCTGGTGTGGCTGCTCGCCTACATCGCGGGCGTCCCCACCGCTCTCGCCTACGCGCTGTACTTCGCGGGCGCGGCCGTCGTCCGCTCGGCCACCGTGTCCGTGATCATGCTGCTCGAGCCGGTCAGCGCGGCGGTGCTGGCCGTCGCCCTGCTCGGCGAGCGCCTGACGCCGGCGACCTGCGCCGGCACCGCGCTGATGCTGGGCTCGGTCGTGGGCCTGGCGGTGGCGGAGGCCCGCGGGGCCCGTACCCCGGCGGACGGACCGCTGCCGGCGTAGGGGAGGGGGCGCTCCGGCCGCGGTGGGCGCGCTTCGCGCGGGACGCGCGGGACGCGCGGGACGCGCGGGACGCGCCCACCGTGCGTCACAGGGTCGTGAGGTAGCCGGGGAGGGCGGTGTCCGGTGCGAGGTCCGCGTCGGCCACGGGGGTGCCGTACTGGCGGCGGACCGGGACCACGCCGGCCCAGTGGGGCAGGGCGAGGTCCTCGGGCTCGTCGTTCACCCCGCCGGTGCGCAGCTTGGCGGAGA
>NZ_BMVJ01000003.1:539388-543289 GCF_014650655.1 Streptomyces anandii JCM 4720 | reverse complement strand
CCTCGTCGAGGTCGAGGCGGAGCACGGCGGTCGCGGCCAGTTCCTTGGTGCTGGCGGGGCGGGAGTCGGCCGCGCGGCCCGGCACCACGTGGTCGACCAGCGCGTCCAGCGCCGCGCGCTTCTCCTCGGGGTCGGTGACCTGGTGGGCGGTGCCGTGGACCACCACGGAGCGGTAGTTGACGGAGTGGTGGAAGGCCGAGCGGGCGAGGACCAGGCCGTCGACATGCGTGACCGTCACGCACACCGGGAGCCCGGGGTCGGCCTGGCCCGCCATCCGCAGCGGGCGGGAGCCCGTGGAACCGTGCACGTAGAGCCGCTCGCCCACCCTGCCGTACAGGGTGGGCAGCACCACGGGCGCGCCGTCGCGGACGAAGCCGAGGTGGCAGACGTAGCCCTCGTCGAGTATCGAGTGCACCAGCTCCTTGTCGTACGACGCGCGGTTCGCGGAGCGGGTGGGGACGGTGCGGTCGGTCGGGGCGTAGACGGACGTGTCCGCGGGCTGTGCGGGCACGGCGGGCTGCGCGGTCGGCGGCTGGGTCCCCTGCATTGCGGTCTCCATTGCACTAGTGCATAATCTGCTTTGTGCTAGGAGAATATAGGATCGAGGGGCGGCGTGCGACGGAGATCGCGGCGAGCGTCGAGCGCGCGGTGGGCTCGGGCGACCTGGAGCCCGGTCAACTCCTGCCTCCCATGCGGGAGTTGGCGGTCAACTTGGGGGTGAATCCCAACACCGTCGCGGCCGCGTACCGGGTGCTGCGCGAGCGCGGGGTCATCGAGACCGCCGGGCGCCGGGGCAGCCGTGTGCGGCCCGCGCCCGCCACCACCGGGCGGGAGAACATCCGGGTGGATGTCCCCGAGGACGTGCGGGACGTGTCGAACGGCAACCCGGACCCTGCCCTGCTGCCGCGGCTCGCGCCGGCGTTCGCCGCGGCGGCCGAGCACGGCGACCGCGAGCCCGTGCTGTACGGGCACGCGCCGGTGGATCCCGAGTTCGCCCGCCGGGCACGCGCGGCGCTGGACGCGGACGGGGTGCCGGACGGGCCGGTCGCCGTCGTCTCCGGCGCGCTCGACGGCGTCGAACGGGTACTGGCCGCCCACCTCAAGCCGGGCGACACGGTCGCCGTCGAGGACCCGGGCTGGGGCAGCGTCCTCGACCTGATCCCCGCGCTCGGGCTGCGCACCGCCCCCGTCGGCGTCGACGACGAGGGGCCCGTCCCCGACGACGTACGCCGGGCCCTGGAGGGCGGGGCCCGCGCGCTGATCGTCACCGACCGGGCGCAGAACCCGACCGGCGCCACGCTGAGCGCCACGCGCGCGCGTGCCTTGCGTTCCGTCCTGCGCGCGCACCCAGGAACACTGCTCGTCGAGGACGACCACGGCCACGGCATCGTCGACTCTCGCCTGCACCCGCTCGCCGGGGTCACCCGGCACTGGGCCTTCGTCCGCTCGGTCGCCAAGGCGTACGGCCCCGATCTGCGGGTCGCGGTGCTCACCGGGGACCCCGTCACCGTCGACCGGGTGCGCGGCCGCCAGCGGCTGGGCCCGGGCTGGGTGAGCCTGCTGCTCCAGCGCGCGGTGGTCCACCTCTGGGCGGCCGGTACGCCGGCCGCGCGGGAGGTGGCCTCGGCGTACCGGAAGCGGCGTGAGGCGCTGATCGGCGCCCTGGCCGAGCGGGGTGTCACCGCCCACGGGCCGAGCGGGATGAACGTGTGGGTGCCCGTGCCGGACGAGACCGGCGCCGTCGCCCGGCTGCTGCACGCCGGCTGGGCGGTGGCACCCGGCGCCCGCTTCCGCGTGAGCGCGCCGCCGGGCATCCGGATCACCGTCTCGACGCTCGACGAGGAGGAAGCCGGCCGACTGGCAGACGCGGTCGCCTCCGCCCTGGGCCCGGCACCCGTGCGGAGTTACGCCTAGGGGAGCGAGTTCCGGAGGCCTGCCCGGCGGGGTGGCCTGTCAGGTTCGCCGCGTGGGGCGGCCTTCACGGCCGCTCGGCGGGGTGAGCGCGTGAGATCCGCCCGGTGGGGCGGGTTCCGGGGGCCGCCCGGGGTCTGCCCAGCCGGCCGGGCTCGGGCGGCCCCGTCCAGTGCGAGCCCGTGAGGGGTTCTACGCCCTGGCCGCCCGGCCGGTCCGGGCCTGCGGACCGGCGGCCTCCGGGACCTCTGCGGCTGCCGCAACCCCGGGCGCCTCCGCGGCTGCCGCAACCCCGGGCGCCTCCGGTGTCTCCATGGATGTCGGGGGCTGCGTGCCCGGTTCCGGCTGTGGGCGCGTGCGGTTCGTGGGGCGCCTCGCCTGGGTGAGGGCGGCGCCCGCCAGGACCACCACCGCGCCGACCGGTGTCGACCACGTCAGGTGTTCGCCCAGCACGGCGACACCGGCGGCGGTGGCGATGATCGGCACGAAGTAGGTGACCATCTGGGCGGTCGTCGGGCCGACCTCGGCGACCAGGCCGTACTGCACGAGCATGGCGACGCCCGTGCCCAGCGCGCCCAGCGCCGCGATGGCGAGCAGTGGCAGCACGGAGACGTGCCCGGGCAGGCTGGTGAACAGCGGGGTGACCACGGCCAACTGGACCGTGGCCAGCAGCAACTGGCCGCCGGTGAGCGAGAGGTGGGACTCGCTGGAGCCGGCCAGGGTGCGGCGGACGTAGATCCAGCCGACCGGGTAGCTCAGCGACGCCAGCAGGGCCATCGCGGTGCCCGAGGCGTCCAGCCCGTGGAAGCCCTGCCAGGCGCCGAGCACGGTCAGCACCCCGAGGAAGCCCAGCCCGAGACCCGCGACCCGCACCCTGGTCGGCCGGTCCTCGGAGAGCGCGACCAGGGACAGGGCCATGCCCCACAGGGGCGAGGTCGCGTTGCAGATGCCCGCGAGCGTGGACGGGATCGTCAGCTCGGAGTAGGCGAAGAGCGAGAAGGGCAGCGCGTTGAGGAAGAAGCCGGCCACCGCCAGATGGCCCCAGGTCCGCGCGCCCCGCGGCAGCCGCACCCGCTTCACCGCCATCGCCACCGCGAGCACCGCCGTGCCGAACAGCAGCCGCCCGAACGTCACCTGGAACGGCGCGAAGCCCTGATTGCCGACCTTCATGAACAGGAAGCTGAAGCCCCAGATCAGCGAGAGGAACGCGAAACGGATCCGCCAGGGCAGAGGACGGCCGAGCCGTGCGGACGGGACCGAAGGGTTCGGCGGGACCGGCGAGGCCGGTGAGGAGGCGGTAGCGGTGCTCATGCTCGTACGATGCCCGACCAGCTCCTCGTAGCACAATCGAGAATTCGCGCGCGGTATCTCGTAGCATTGCTTACATGTTGAACCTGGAGCGCCTGCGCACCCTCGACGCCCTCGCCCGCCACGGCTCGGTCAGCGGCGCCGCCGAAGGACTGCACGTGACGACCTCCGCCGTTTCGCAGCAGATGGCCAAGCTGGAGCGGGAGGTGGGCCAGCGGCTCCTCACCAAGAACGGCCGGGGCGTGCGGCTGACGGACGCGGGCCGACTGCTCGCCGAGCACGCGGCGCGCATCCTCTCCCAGGTCGCCCTCGCCCAGTCCGACCTGGAGGCCCAGCGCGGGGAGGTGGTCGGCGAACTGCGCCTGGGCGCGTTCCCCACGGCGGCGCGCGGGCTGTTCCCGGCGGCCCTGTCCCGGCTGCGCTCCCGGCACCCCGGCCTGCGGGCCGCCACCGCCGAGATGGAACCGGCGTCCGCCCTGCGGGCCGTACTGCGCGGGGACGTGGACGTCGCTGTCGTCCTGGACTGGTACAACAAGCGGCTGCCCGTGCCCGGGGGACTCAGCCGCGCCGCGCTCCTGGACGACCCCGCCGACGTGGCGCTGCCGGCCGGGCACCCGCTCGCGGACCGCGACGAGGTGGACCTCGAGGAGTTCGCGGACGACGACTGGATCACGTGGGGCGA
>NZ_BMVJ01000003.1:506407-539360 GCF_014650655.1 Streptomyces anandii JCM 4720 | reverse complement strand
CGCCGAGTTCTGCCACGAGTGGCTGCTGGACACCCTGCGCTCCAAGGGCGTCGAGCCGCGCATCGCGCACCGCGCCGAGGAGCACGCCACCCAGCTCGCCCTGGTCGCCGCCGGCCTCGGCGTGTGTGTGGCCCCCCGGCTGGGACGGGGGCCGCTGCCCGAGGGGGTGCGGACCGTGCCGGTGCGCCAGGCGGTGCGGCGGCACGTCTACGCCGTGTGGCGCGCCGACGCCGACCGCCGCCCGTCCATCCGCGCGGCGGCGGACGCCCTGCGGGCGGCGGGGGAGGAGCTCGGCTAGGGCCCTTCTTCCGGGTCAGGCCGGCTCCCGGCGACCTCGCCCCCCGGCAGACCCCGCGACCGGGGCAAGATCCGGAAGAGAGGCCCCAGGGGTGTCGCTAGGCCGAGCCCAGTTTGCGGAAGTCCCAGGAGACGATCTTCTCCGGGGTCAGCCGCACCCACGCGTGCCGGCCGTCGTGCGGCATCTCCTCCAGACCGAAGTTCTTGCGGGCGAACAGGGTCTCCGGGACGTCGAGTTCGGCGCACAGGTCGCCCACGCGCGGCGCCTCGCCGACGAACTCCACGGTGCCGGACAGCTCCACGCCCCGCAGCTGGTCGTACTCCTCACCCGTGTCCACGACGATCGCCACCCGGGGGTCGCGGCGCAGATCCGCCCACCGCTTGCTGCGCACCACCGAGTACAGCCACAACGAGGTGCCGTCCCAGGCGAACCACAGCGCGCTCACGTGCGGAGCGCCGCCGGTCGACACCGTGGCCACCCGGCAGGTGCGCTGGCTGGTGAGGAACTCGTCCAGCTCGCCCGGCGTCATCATGATCTTCCGGCCCCGGCGCTGAGTGACGGTCATGCGGCCCCCTCTTCTCTTCTCCCACGTCGTGCCAGAGGACCACGGGCGTCCCGGCCCGCACAGATCCTCTGACATCACGTCAGAAAAGGATGAGGCGTCTTCCCTCGTCACGCAATGGTGGCTACGCTCGCCCGCCCGGGCCGCCGACGACAGGGGACGGACGCCATGCCGTCGTACCAAACGCTCAGCGAACTCCTCGACCCCGCCACCACCGTCCTGCTCACCACCGAGTGCCAGCAAGGCGTCGTCGGACCGGACGCGGCGCTGCCCGAACTCGCCCACGCGGCCCGCTCCTCGGGCGCCCTCGGCAACGTGGCCCGGCTGGTCGCCGCCGCGCACGGCCGCGGCGTCCAGGTGATCCACGCGATCGCCGAACGCCGCCCCGACGGCCGGGGCGCGAGTCGCAACGCGCGGCTGTTCCGCGCCGCCGAACGCCTGCCCGTGCGCCAGCTCTCCGGCACCGACGCCGTGCGCGTCGCGGCCCCGGTCGAGGTCGCCGGACAGGACATCGTCGTACGGCGGCTGCACGGACTGTCGCCCGTCCAGGGCACCGAGGTGGACGCGCTGCTGCGCAACCTCGGCTGCCGCACACTGGTCGTCACCGGGGTCTCCGCCAACGTGGCGATCCCCAACGCCGTGTTCGACGCCGTCAACCGGGGCTACGACGTGCTCGTGCCCACCGACGCCATCGCCGGGGTGCCCTCCGACTACACCGCCGCGATGATCCGCCACACCCTCGCCCTGGTGGCGACCCTGGCCACCACCGACGAGGTGCTGCGCTGCCTGGAGCGGCACGCGCGCGCGGGACTCAGGCGAGCTTGATCTCGTCCCCGGAGACGGAGATGCTCTTGGCCGGCAGCGGCTGCGTCGCCGGGCCCTTCTTCACGCTGCCGTCGGCGGCGGAGAACTCGCTGTGGTGGCAGGGGCACTTGATCACGCCGCCCGCGATCTCGTTCACCGCGCAGCCCTGGTGGGTGCACTTGGACGAGAACGCCTTGAACTCGCCCTTCGTCGGCTGGGTGACCACCACGCCCTGACTGCCGAAGACCTTGCCGCCACCCTCGGGGATGTCGGCGGTCTTGGCGAGCACGGCGCCGCCGGAGCCCGCAGCCGCGTCTCCGCCGCCGCTGCTCGCGTTGCTGCCGTTCTGCGTGGTCGAGGACCCGGACGACGACTTGTCGTCCGACCCGCACGCGGTCAGCGCGACGGCGAGCCCCGCCGCGCCCACCGCCGCCACCACCGTGCGCCGGGCCGGTGTCCCCTGGGGCTGAAGCGATTCGCTGGTCATGCTGACGTTCCTTCCGCACAGGCTTCGCAACTTGCTTCGTGACTTGCTTCGTGACTGGTTTCGTGGATCTGCACAGGGGTACGGGCACCGGGCATCCAGCGTTCAGTCCGGGCGTTCCGTAACCTGGGGCGATGCTCAAGGAAGTCATCGCCACCCGCTACATCACGCCGCTGCGTGAGGGCGGGTCACTGCCGGGGCTCGTCGAGGCCGACGACTTCGGGACGTACGTGCTGAAGTTCACCGGGGCCGGGCAGGGCCGCAAGACGCTCGTCGCCGAGGTGGTCTGCGGGGAACTCGCCCGCAGGCTCGGCTTCCGGGTGCCCCGCCTGGTGACCGTCGACGTCGACCCGGTGCTGGGCCTCGGCGAGCCCGAGCAGCAGGTGCAGGAGCTGCTCAGGTCCAGCGGCGGCGTCAACCTCGGCATGGACTTCCTCTCCGGCGCCCTCGGCTTCGACCCGCTCGCCTTCCCGGTGGATTCCGCCGAGGCCGGGCGGATCGTCTGGTTCGACGCGCTGGTCAACAACGTCGACCGCTCCTGGCGCAACCCCAACCTCCTGCGCTGGCGCGGGGACCTGTGGCTCGTCGACCACGGCGCCACCATGATCTGGCACCACAACTGGCCCGGCGCCGAGACCTCCGCCGGCCGTCCCTACGACGCCTCCGACCACGCCCTGCTCCGCTTCCGGCCGGACGTGGCCGCGGCCGCCGCCGAACTCGCCCCGCTCGTGACGGAGGACGTCCTGGCCGAGGTCACGGCCGAGATCCCCGACGCCTGGCTGACCGGCGAGCCCGGCTTCGGGACGCCCGACGACCTCCGGCGCGCCTACGCGCGGCCGCTCCTCGCGCGGGCCGCCGTCGTGCACGAACGCATCACCGGCATCGAGGGGGAGCAGTGAGCGAACACCACATCCACATGGCCGGGCATGTGACCGAGCGCCACATCACCCGGGCCGGGCAGGGCGGCGACCGGGACGTCTTCGAGTACGCCCTGCTGAGGGTCGTCCCGCGCGTCGAGCGCGGCGAGTGCGTCAACGCCGGCGTCCTCGTCTACTGCCGCGCCCGCGGCTACGTCGGCGCCCGTACCCACCTCGACGAGGCGCGGCTGCTGGCCCTCGACCCCGACGCGGACGTCGGGGGCGTGCGGGCCGCGCTCGCCGCGGTGGAGGGCGTGTGCGCCGGCGGGGAGGCGGCCGGGCAGGCGGCGGGCGACGACGCGGGACGGCGTTTCCGCTGGCTGGTCGCGCCCCGCTCCACCATCGTGCAGCCCGGTCCCGTGCACACCGGGCTGACCGCCGACCCGGCCGCCGAGACGGAGCGATTGCTCGGCCTCCTGGTGAGGTAATGGATCACACGCACCCGGTGTGCCGTTGACACCGGGTGCCAGGGCTTCTAGCGTCACCCCCATCGAAGGTACTAAGCGGTCGCTCACCGCAGATCAGGTTCTCTCTAGGGCGAGGAGAAGCAGCAATGTCCACCACTGAGCAGCGGGTAGCGGTCGTCACCGGTGCCGCGCGCGGCATCGGCGCCGCCACCGCCGTACGACTGGCCGCCGAGGGCCGCGCGGTCGCCGTCATCGACCTCGACGAGGCCGCCTGCAAGGACACCGTGGAGAAGATCACCGCGGCGGGCGGCCGGGCCATCGCGGTCGGCGCCGACGTCTCCGACGAGGCCCAGGTGGAGGCGGCGGTCGCACGCATCGCCGAGGAGCTCGGCGCGCCCACCATCCTCGTCAACAACGCGGGCGTGCTGCGCGACAACCTGCTGTTCAAGATGAGCGTCTCCGACTGGGACACCGTCATGAACGTGCACCTGCGCGGCTCCTTCCTGATGACCAGGGCCTGCCAGAAGCACATGGTCGACGCGGGCTTCGGCCGGGTCGTCAACCTCTCCTCGTCCTCCGCCCTCGGCAACCGCGGCCAGGTCAACTACTCGGCCGCCAAGGCAGGCCTGCAGGGCTTCACCAAGACCCTGGCCAAGGAGCTCGGCAAGTTCGGCATCACCGCCAACTCCGTCGCCCCCGGCTTCATCGCCACCGAGATGACCAAGGCCACCGCCGACCGCGTCGGCATGAACTTCGACGACTTCAAGGCGGCCGCCGCCACCCAGATCCCGGTGCAGCGCGTAGGCGAGCCGGAGGACATCGCCAACGCGGTCGCCTTCTTCACCGGCGACGCGGCCGGCTTCGTCTCCGGCCAGGTGCTGTACGTCGCCGGCGGACCGCTCAACTAAGGGATCACGCACATGACTTCCGTGGAACACCCCGAACTCTCGGGCAGGGTCGCCCTCGTCACCGGCGCGAGCCGGGGCATCGGCTACGGCGTCGCCGAGGCGCTGGTCGCCCGGGGCGACCGGGTGTGCATCACCGGCCGCAACGAGGACGCGCTCAAGGAGGCCGTCGACAGGCTCGGCTCCGACCGGGTCATCGGCGTGGCGGGCAAGGCCCATGACGAGGCCCACCAGGCCGAGGCCGTCGAGCGCGTCATGGACGCCTTCGGACGCGTCGACTTCCTGGTCAACAACGCCGGCACCAACCCGGTGTTCGGCCCGATGGCCGACCTCGACCTGAACGTGGCGCGCAAGGTCTTCGAGACCAACGTCATCTCCGCGCTCGGCTTCGCCCAGCGCACCTGGCACGCCTGGCAGAAGGACAACGGCGGCGCGATCGTCAACATCGCCTCCGTCGCGGGCCTCGCGCCCTCGCCCTTCATCGGCGCCTACGGCGTCAGCAAGGCCGCGATGATCAACCTCACCCAGCAGCTCGCGCACGAGTTCGCGCCCAGGGTGCGGGTCAACGCGATCGCGCCCGCCGTGGTGAAGACCAAGTTCGCCCAGGCGCTCTACGAGGGCCGCGAGGAGGAGGCGGCGTCCTCCTACCCGCTCGGCCGGCTCGGCGTGCCCTCGGACATCGGCGGCGCGGCCGCGTTCCTCACCTCCGAGCAGTCCGACTGGGTCACCGGGCAGACGCTCGTCGTCGACGGCGGCATCTTCCTGAACGCCGGGGTGGGCTGACGGCCCGGACCACGGGCTGACCGGTTGACCGGGGGCCGTTTCCGTTCGCGCACGATTTCCCGCGCGCTCTTGACGGAAACGGCCCCCGCGTCGATCCGGAGGCCTTGGCGGAAGCCGATGACAACGTAGTCAGTCACGCGCTGATCAAGACCCTGTTCGCAGTGGGTTCACCGGGCGGGGTGCTGCGGTATGGTCTGCCGACCCTTGGTACGGCGGATCGAGGAGCGTGCGCGTGTTCAACCGGAAACGGTGCCTGCGGCCAGTGGTGGCCGTGGCGTCCATATCCCTGGTCGCCGGGTGCAGCGTCCTTTCCGACGGAAACCCGGACGACAAGGGGCCGATCATCGTGGGCACGACCAGTGCCCCCAGCACGCTGGATCCGGCGGCCTCCTGGGACCAGTCCTGGGAACTTTTCCGGAACATTTACCAGACGCTGCTCAACTACCCCGTGGGTGCCACCACTCCGCAGCCCGACGCGGCCAAGAGCTGCCGTTTCACGGACAGTTCGAACACCGTCTACAGCTGCGAACTGCGGTCCGGCCTGACCTTCTCCGACGGGCACAAGCTGGACGCGCGGGCGGTCAAGTACTCGATCGACCGCATCCGGAAGATCAACGTCAACGGCGGCCCGGCCGGCCTGCTCGGCAGTCTCGACAGCGTCCGGGCGGTGAGCGACCGCGAGGTGGTCTTCAACCTCAACAAGCCGGACGCCACCTTCCCGTTCGTCCTCGCCACCCCCGGCATGTCGATCGTGGACCCCGAGGAGTACCCCGACAACGCGGTGCGCAAGGGCGACAGCATCGTCGGGTCCGGGCCGTACGACCTGCAGAACTACGAGCAGGGCAAGCAGGCCGTGCTGGTGGCGAACAAGCGCTACAAGGGGTTCGCGGACCGCAGAAACGATGCGGTGACCATCCGCTACTTCCAGGACTCGCACGCGCTCGCCGCCGATCTGCGGGACAAGAAGCTCGACCTCTCCTTCCGCGGCCTCGCCGCCGACGACGTCATCTCCTTCCAGCGCAACGACTCCAAGGACATGGACGTCACCGAGGGCGCGAGCAACGAGATCGAGTACCTCGTCTTCAACCCGAAGGACCCCTGGGCCGGAAAGCTCGCCGTCCGCAAGGCCGTCGCCCAGCTCATCAACCGCAGCGCGATCGCGCACGACGTCTACAAGGACACCGTCGAACCGCTGTACTCCATGGTCCCGGCCGGTCTGACCGGGCACAACACCGCCTACTTCGACGACTTCGGCGACCCCAGCGCGGCCAAGGCCCGCAAGTTCCTCACCGACGCGGGCATCACCCAGAAGGTGCCGCTCGCCCTGTGGTACACCACCGACCGCTACGGCTCGGCGACCGCCAAGGAGTTCCAGGAGATCAAGCGGCAGCTGGAGGCCTCCGGGCTGTTCACCATCACGCTGCACGGCCGCCCCTGGAACACCTACGTCGAGGGCTACGAGAAGGGCGAGTACCCGGTGTTCGGGCGCGGCTGGTCCCCCGACTTCCCCGACCCCGACAACTTCGTCGCGCCCTTCGTCGGCAAGCAGAACGCCCTGGGCACGCCCTACCCCTCGCCGGAGATCACGGACAAGCTGCTGCCCCAGTCCCGGCGCGAGAGCGACCGCGCCAACGTGGTGAAGGAGTTCGGGCAGGCGCAGCGGATCCTCGCCGGCGACGCGCGGCTGCTGCCGCTGTGGCAGAGCAAGCAGTACCTGGCCTCGCGCGACGACATCTCCGGCGCGGAGCAGTCGCTGGACCCCTCGTCGATCATGATGATGTGGGAGCTGTACCGCAAGACGAGCTGGTAGGCGGGGCGTTCACGGCTGCGGGGACGCGATGTCAGTGGTCGCCTGTAGGTTCTGGGCCTGGAAGTGACCGCACATCGTGAGGACGTTGACGTGACCGACATCGCCATGCTGCCCGAGTCCTGGCGCGGGGTTCTGGGTGACGAGCTTCAGCAGCCCTACTTCAAGGAGCTGACGGAGTTCGTCGAGAGCGAGCGGGCGAACGGCCCGGTGTACCCGCCGCGCGAGGAGGTCTTCGCCGCGCTGGACGCCACGCCGTACGACAAGGTCAAGGTCCTCATCCTGGGCCAGGACCCCTACCACGGCGAGGGCCAGGGCCACGGCCTGTGCTTCTCGGTCCGCCCTGGGGTCAGGATCCCGCCGTCGCTGCGCAACATCTACAAGGAGATGCACGCGGAGCTCGGCACGCCGGTCCCGGACAACGGCTACCTGATGCCATGGGCCGAGCAGGGCGTGCTGCTGCTGAACGCGGTGCTCACCGTCCGCGGCGGCGAGGCCAACTCCCACAAGGGGCGCGGCTGGGAGAGGTTCACCGACGCGGTGATCCGCGCGGTGGCCGGCCGGCCCGACCCGGCGGTGTTCGTGCTGTGGGGGAACTACGCCCAGAAGAAGCTCCCCCTGATCGACGAGAGCCGGCACGTGGTGGTCAAGGGGGCGCACCCCTCCCCGCTGTCGGCGAAGAAGTTCTTCGGCTCCCGCCCGTTCACCCAGATCAACGAGGCGGTGGCCCGGCAGGGTCACGAGCCGGTCGACTGGCGGATTCCCGATCTGGGCTGAGGACCCGCCTGCCGGTGATCGCCGCCCGCTGAGGTTAGCGTCGGAGGCGCCGGCCGGGACCGGCGGGCACAGGGCTTCTGGAGGGTGCGCTGGTGGAGCGGCAGGAGCAGGCGGCGTCGGACGCCGTGCTGACACGGATCGGGCAGAGCGTGATGCTGCATCACGCCGGGGACCGGGAGGAGGCGCGGGGGCGCCTGCTCGACCTGTGGACGGAGATCGGCGAGGACGGCGATCCGCTGCACCGCTGCACGCTCGCCCACTACATGGCCGACACCCAGGACGACCCCGCGGACGAACTGGCCTGGGACCTGCGGGCGCTGTCGGCCGCGGAGGAACTCGCCGCCGACCGGCCCGCCGGCCACGAGGACGCGCCGGCGGTCCGCGCCCTGTACCCGTCGCTCCACCTGAACCTCGCCGCCGACTACGCGAAACTCGGCCGCCGAGAGGCGGCGCGCACGCACCTGCGACGCGCCCGCACCGCGGCCGCCGCCCTCGACACCGACACCTACGGCGAGGGCATCCGCACAGCGATCCGCCAACTGGAAACCCGCCTGCGGGAGGACCACCCGGGCGATCCGCAGAGCGGGCCGCCCCGCCAGCGCTCGTGAACGGACCGCCCGGCCCGCAAGGAACGCGCCCACCCACGGCACCCGTCGGCCGAGGGCTCGCCTCGGCTTGGGGGCGAGGAGCCGGGTGGCCGGCGGGGTGGACCGCTGCGGCGGTGGGCGCGGTCGTCGCCGGCCGCGCACCGCGGGCCCGGGCGCGCGGCCTGGGTGGGGCCTGGAGACCTCCGCCGGACCACCGCGTCCGCGCGCGGTGTTCGGCCGGCCGACGGCTCGCCTCGGCCGGCCGGGTGAGCGGGGTCAGTGGCCGTAGGCCTGGTTGCAGATTCGGAATTCTGGGCTGTTGGGTTGCCAGCCGCCGTATGTTCTGCCGAGGGCGCAGGGGTCCGGGTTGGCGGGCACGACGTGCGCGGGCACGGTGTACGCGGGGACGGGTAGCTCGGCGCGGGGGGCGGCCAGGCGCGGGTGGTGGTGTCTCGGCAGGGGGTGCGGTACTCGGCGGGGGCCGTCGGGCGCGGGTGCCGGGGAGCGCGGGGACGCGGACCGGGTGGTGGGCTTCGGGGGATGGGAGGGGCCGCTCAGTTCCAGGGCCTCGCGGGCGGGGGCCTGCACGACCCGTGGCGCGACACTGCCGTCCGGGCGCGGGGCCTGGGGACGGGCGGGTGCCGCCGGGGCGGAGGCGGGCGGGCGGTGGACCGTGACACAGCCGGTGAGGGCCGCGACGGCCACGGTGACCAGAAGCGTTGCGGTGGTCGTCGTTCGATGCACCCGGGCAACTCTGCTGGTTCCGCCGCGGTGCCGTACCCGTGCGAGGGCGCGGAATGCTCCGCACGGGTGATCTTGTGGCCCGTAGGGAGTGCCTGCCCGGTCTCCCGGTGACGCCCGCCCCGGCGTGGGACGGCCGCCTCAGTCGCCGGTCGCGCCGTCGATCCGCTCCCGCAGCAGGTCGGCGTGGCCGTTGTGACGGGCGTACTCCTCGATCATATGGGTGTAGATCCACCGGAGGTTGAACGGCTCCTCGGTGAACCTGCTCCTGCCCTTGGACAGGTCGTCCAGCCCGAAGCCCGCGGCGTTGCGGCGGGCGACGGCGATCTCGGCCTGCCAGGTGGCGTGGGCCTCGGCCCAGGTGTCCGCCCCCGTGGTGTGGAAGTCGCCGTCCTGGTCCTGCTCGCTGTAGTAGATCGGCCCGGGATCGTCGCCCACCAGGACCTTGCGGAACCAGTTGCGCTCCACCTCGGCCATGTGCCGGACGAGCCCCAGCAGGGACAGCTCGGACGGCTCCGCGGACGTGGCCCGGAGCTGCTCGTCGGTCAGGCCCTCGCACTTCCGGGCCAGCGTCTGCCGGTGGTAGTCGAGCCAGCCCTCCAGCATGGTGCGTTCGTCGGCGTTCTGCGCGGGTTCTCTGCGTTCGGTCGTCATGCCCCGATCCTGTCCCACCCCCGAGGCGTCACACCACGCCTTTTCCGGCGCCGAGCATCCCCGCCAGCAACTCGCGCAGCCCCGCCCGCACTTGCTCCAGGCCGGGGACCTGCGCGTGGTACGTCCCGGCCACGCAGGAGAACATCAGCCCGTCCGCCCACGCCACCAGGGACAGCACGTGCCGGTCGGGGTCGGTGGAGCCCAACGCCGAGACCAGCGCGGAGAGTTGCTCACGGAAGCGGGCGCCCGCCGCGTCGAAGTGGGCCCGCAGCTCCGGCCGCCGGGTCGCCTCGAGGGCCAACTCGTAGCGCGCGACGGTGAGTTCACGGTTGCGGGTCAGCGCGCGGTGCGTGGCGAGGGCCAGCGCGTCCACCAGTGATCCGGGGCCGCCCGTGCGCGGGTCCGGCATCTCGTGCAGCGCCAGCACTCGCGCCTCCCGGTCCGCCAGCCGCCGCACGGACAGCTCCAGCAGGGCCTGGCGGGTGCGCGCCACGTTCGACGTCGAGCCCTGCGGCAGTCCCGCCGCCTCGTCCACCGCCCGGTGCGTCAGACCGCGCATCCCGCGCTCGGCGAGCAGGGCGAGCGCGGTGTCGGCCACGAGATCGGCGCGCGAGGCGCTGGGCGGGTGTGCGGGCATGGGGGCCAACCTACCCGCCGGCCAGGTCCGCGGGCCCGTGACACTACAGCCGTAGTATCGTCGGACGCACACCTCACTACAGGTGTAGTCTAGAAGTCGGAGCCCAGGAGGAGTCATGGCCCGTCAGTCACACGCCGTCGTCATCGGCGGCGGTATCGGAGGCCTCACCGCCGCCGCGGCCCTGCACCGGACCGGCCGGCAGGTCACCGTGCTGGAACGGGCCCCCTCCCTGGAACCGGTCGGCGCCGCCATCTCCCTCTCCCCGAACGCCCTGCGCGCCCTGGACGTCCTCGGCATCGGCGACGAGATCCGCGACCTGGCCGCCTGGCAGGGTGACGGCGGACTGCGCACCCCGGGCGGCCGCTGGCTCACCCGCACCAGCGCCGCGGCGGCCGCCGAACGCTTCGGCGGCCCCCTCGTCCTGCTGCACCGCGCCACCCTGATCGACAGACTGGCCGCCCTCCTCCCGCCCGGCACCGTCCGCACCGGCGCGGCAGCCACCCTCGCCGACCCCGGCGACGCCCACCGCCCGGCCCGCGTGATCACGGACACCGGCGAGTGGGAGGCCGGCCTCGTGGTCGCCGCGGACGGCATCCACTCCGCCGTACGCACGACGCTGTTCCCCGATCACCCCGGTGCCGTCTACGCCGGATTCACCACCTGGCGGATGGTCGTCCCCGTCCCCGGCGCCGAGTTCGCCTCCCACGAGACATGGGGCGTCGACCGCCTGTGGGGCACGCACCCGCTCAAGGACGGCCGGGTCTACGCCTACGCCGCCGCCCTCGCCCCCGCCGGCGGACGCGCGGACGACGACGAACACGCCGAACTGCGGCGCCACTTCGGCCACTGGCACGACCCGATCCCCGCCGTCCTCGCCGCCACCGGACCCGAGGACGTGCTGCGCCACGACGTCCACCACCTCGCCCGCCCGCTCCCCGCCCTCCACCGCGGCCGGGTCGCGATCCTCGGCGACGCCGCCCACGCCATGCCGCCCAACCTCGGCCAGGGCGGCAACCAGGCCGTCGAGGACGCCGTCGTCCTCGCCCACCACGCCGGCGACCTCGCCGCCTACACCGCCGCCCGGCTGTCCCGCACCGCGGCGATCGCCCGCCAGGCCGTGCGCGCCGCCCGCGTCGCGATGCCGGGCAACCGGGCCGCCGTCGCCGTACGCGACCTCGCCGTCGCCGCGCTGTCCAGGGCCCGCCCCGCGCTCCTCCTGCGCGGCTTCGAGGGCATCGCCGACTGGCGCCCCCCGCAGCCGCCGTATGCTGCCGTGCGGGCGGGGGACACGGAACAGCGGTGAGGGAGTGCACGTGAAGGTCGGCTGCATCGGACTGGGCGACATCGCGCAGAAGGCGTACCTGCCGGTGCTCGGCACACAGCCCGGCGTCGACCTGCATCTGCAGACCCGCACGCCCGCCACCCTCGAGCGGGTCGCCGACGGCCTGCACGTGCCGCAGGACCGGCGGCACACCGCCCTGGACGACCTCCTCGCCCAGGACCTCGACGCCGCGTTCGTGCACGCCCCCACCGCCGCGCACCCGGAGATCGTCACCCGGCTGCTGGAGGCCGGCGTGCCGACGTACGTCGACAAGCCGCTCGCCTACGAACTCGCCGACTCCACGCGCCTGGTGGAGCTCGCCGAGGAGCGCGGCGTCACGCTCGCGGTCGGGTTCAACCGGCGCCACGCGCCCGGGTACGTGCAGTGCGCCGACCACCCGCGCGAGCTGATCCTCATGCAGAAGAACCGCGCCGGGCTGCCCGAGGAACCCCGCACGATGATCCTCGACGACTTCATCCACGTCGTGGACACGCTGCGGTTCCTGGTGCCCGGCCCGGTCGACGACGTCACCGTGCGCGCCCGCGCGCGGGACGGGCTGCTCCACCACGTAGTGCTCCAGCTCGCCGGGGACGGCTTCACCGCGCTCGGTGTGATGAACCGGCTGAGCGGCTCGGCCGAGGAGATCCTCGAGGTGTCCGGGCAGGACACCAAGCGCCAGGTCGTCAACCTCGCCGAGACCATCGACCACAAGGGCCAGCCGACCGTGCGCCGGCGCGGCGACTGGGTGCCCGTCGCCCGGCAGCGCGGCATCGAACAGGCCGTGCTGGCCTTCCTCGACGCGGTGCGGGCGGGGAAGGTGCTCAGTGCCCGTGACGCGCTGGAGACCCATGAACTGTGCGAGCGGGTGGTGCGCTCGGTTCTGGAGCACGCCCGCGCAGCCTGAGCGCCCGCACGCCCTCCACGGCGCACAGGGCCGCGAGGACCAGCAGCGCGCCGTGCGCCGGCCAGTCGCCGAAGCGGACGTACGGCGTGATGCCGTGCGAGGTCGGCACCTCGTACACCCGCGCGGTGCTCGCGTCCGTGCCCAGCCACGAGCCGATGCGCTGCCCGGCCGGCCCGTACACGGCGGAGACGCCGGTCAGCGTGGCGTGCACCATGGGCCGCCCGGTCTCGGCGGCCCGCAGAGCGGCCAGCGAGGCGTGCTGCTCGGGGGCCCAGCTGTGCTGGAAGGTCGACGTCGAGGACTGGGCGAGCAGCACGCCCGCGCCGTCCTGCGCGAGGTGCCGGCTCATGTCCGGGAACGCCGTCTCGAAGCAGACCATCGGGCCGATCCGCAGCCCGTGCCCGACGTTCATCACCACCTGCTCCGTGCCCCGCCGCCGGTCCTCGCCCGCGGCCTTGCCCACCGAGGTCGCCCAGCCGAGCAGGGAGCGTGCCGGGACGTACTCGCCGAAGGGGACCAGCCGCATCTTGTCGTAGCGGTCGCCGGTCGGGCCGCCGGGACCGACGAGCACCGAGCTCTTGTAGATACCCGGCCGGTCGGACCGGCGCGCGTCCACGTTGACCAGGACGTCCGCGCCGAGGGCACGGGACAGGGCCGCGATCCGCCGCGCCAGGTCCGGCCGGTCCTTCAGGTCGAAGCCCACGCTGGACTCGCCCCAGACCACCAGGTCCAGGTGCTGCCCCACCAGGCGGCTGGTCAGCCGCTCCTCGAGGTCGAAGCGGCGCTGCCCGCTGTCCGCCCCGGCGACGATCCCCGGCTGCACCACGGCGATGCGGACGTGCCCGTCCACTGCGGGCCGCGGCGCCCAGAGCCAGGCCGCGGACGTCGCCAGTGCCGTCGCGAGCAGGCAGGCCACCGCGGGTATCCGGCAGCCGCGGACCGCGACGAGCAGGGCGACGGCCGCATTGACGGCCACCACCAGGAAACTCAGCAGCCACACCCCGCCGACCGAGGCCAGCCGCAGGGCCGGCGCCACCTGCCACTGGCTGGCGCCGAGCATGCCCCAGGGGCCGCCCAGCCCCTGCCAGGAGCGGACCAGCTCCACCGCCAGCCAGCCCGAGGGCAGCACGACGAGCGCCGCCGCGCCCCGGCCGCCCGAGGGCACCCCGCCGAGGAACCGCCGTACCAGCCATCCCCACGGCGCCCACAGCAGGCCGAGCAGCGCGGCGATGATCACCGTGAACACGTGCAGGCTCGGCAGCAGCCAGTGGTGCACGGCCAGCATGAAGCCCAGTCCGCCGTACCAGCCGTCGTACGCGGCCCGCCGCCCGGTCGGGGCCGAGCGGGCCAGCAGCAGCCAGGGCACGAGCGCCACGTAGGCGAACCACCACAGGGAGGGCGCGGGGAAGGCGAGCATCGGCAGCGCGCCGGCCAGCGCGGCGAGTACCGAGCGACGCCACGGAGAGGCGAGCCACCGACCGAACGTCTTCATAGGCCGCCCTCCTACCCGTGGATGGCTCCGGCTACCCGCGGCCGGTCCCCGGGCTGACTCCAGTCTGCGCGCCGGCGGGGATCATGCCCAGAGGGCCTTCCGGCCTCAGCGTGGCGCCGGGCGGCCGGGGTCCTCCGGGAGGGAGCGCCACTTCTCGGTCACGGTCACCCCGTGCAGGCGCCAGCCCTCGTCCGTACGGGACAGCGCGAAGGCGTAGCGCCCGCCGCACACGAAGTCGGGCGCGGTCGCCTCGCCCCCGTCGTCCTCGCGGGCCAGGCGCATGGGGTTGACGTAGTCGGCAAGCACCCGGGCCGTGTCGCCCGTGTCCTGCCGCAGATCCCCGAACGTCAGCCGCCGGTTGACGATCAGATGCTGCCGCATCGGGAAGAGCCGCATCGTCCCGGCCAGCCATCCCGCGACCTGCCCGGCGTCGCCCTCGATGCCGCCCGCCGACCGGTAGTCGGCGCGCCCGTCCGGAGTGAACAGCCCGCGGTACGCCGCCCAGTCGCCGTCGTCCACCGCCACGGCGTACGCGGTGATCAGGTCGTCCACGGCCAGCCGGTCCAGCACGGTCGCGAGCTCGGTCCGCTGTGTCATCGGCACAGTGTCGGGCAGTCGGCGTGCGGAGCCAAGAGGCGTGCGCTGGGCCGGACGGGTGATGCCGGCGGTGCGGTGGGGTCCCGTTCGCACGGCCTGCCCCGGCTGCCCGCACTCGCCGACGAGGTGCGGATGACCGCCCGGGCCTAGGATGATCACACGGGAGGACGGACGGTCGGTGGAACGGAGGTCGTCATGAAGCGTCTCGTCACGGTCGTCACCGGCGGCGGCCGGGGCATCGGCGCCGCGATCTGCCGGCGGCTCGCCCACGACGGGCACGACGTGGTCGTGGGCTACGTCAACGACACCGCGGCCGCCGAGGCGGTGGCCGACGAGGTGCTGGAAGCCGGCGCGCGCGGCGTCACCGTACGGCTGGACACGTCCGTGGAGGCCGACGTGGAGCGGCTCTTCGCCACGGCCGAGGAGCGGCTCGGACCGGTGACGGGCCTGGTGAACAACGCCGGGGTGAGCGGACCGCTGGGCCGCCTCGCCGACACGGACACCGCCGATCTGCGACGGGTCGTGGAGGTCAACCTCCTCGGCACGCTGCTGTGTTCGCGCCGCGCGGCCCAGCTCATGGCACCCCGGCGGAGCGGCGTGATCGTCAACGTGTCCTCCGCGGCCGCCACGCTGGGCAGCCCGGGCGACTTCGTCCACTACGCCGCGACGAAGGCGGCCGTCGACACCCTCACCGTGGGGCTGGCCAAGGAACTCGGCCCGGACGGCATCCGGGTCAACGCGGTCGCGCCCGGCATGATCGACACCGAGATGCACGCGGAGATGGGCGACCCGGACCGGGCGCGGCGCGCCGCCGCGACGATCCCGCTGCGCCGGCCGGGCACGGCCGAGGAGATCGCCGCCGCCGTGGCGTGGCTGATGTCACCGGAGGCCTCGTACACGACGGGAGCGGTGCTGCGGGTGTCGGGCGGGCGCTGAGCGAGGGCGCCGAGGGGCTCTGAGCGGAGGGCGTCGAAGGGACGCGCCGAGGGGGTGCTGACGGGCGCCGGGAGGAGGGCGTCGAGCGCCGGATGCGTGCTCGTGCTGGGGAGTGGGCGGGCGGCGGCCGGGCCGCGCGGGCTCAGGCGGCCTCGATGACCTTGCCTCTGATGGCGGCGGCCCACTCGACCACCAGCAACTCGTACTCCGCGCGCTCCTGTGCGGTCAGGGAGCCGCCCGCGCGCGTCCACAGGGCCCTGATCCGCTCGTTCAGCTCGGAGGCGGAGCGCACGGAACCAAGGGCCACGGAATCGGGGGACATGGTCCAAGCCTAGGGGCAAGCACTGACACTGCGCTACCGGACGGCTACGGCGACGAGAACACGCCCGGCGAACGCGCGGCGAACGCGCGGCGAACGCGCGGCGCCGACGCCGAGAACCAGCCGGTCGCTCAGGCCGCCGCGGGCCCCGTCACCGTCCAGCCGGGCGCCTGCGGACGGGCCGTCAGGTCCTCGTGGTGGACCGGGCGTTCGCAGGCGGCACAGGTGACGACCGGGACCAGCTCCTCGCCGCAGCTGTGCTCGATCACCATCGGGCGGTCGCCGTCCCGGCGCAGATGGCGGTCGCCCCAGGCCATGAGGGTCATCAGCACCGGCTCGAGCTCGAGGCCGGCCGGGGTGGGCCGGTACTCGAAGCGCTGCGGGCGCTCGCTGTAGGCGCGCTTGGTGAGGATCCCGGCGTCGACGAGGCGCCGCAGCCGGGTGGCCAGGACGTCGCGCGGGGCGCCGATGTTGCGTGCCAGCTGGTCGAAGCGGCCGTTGCCCAGGCACACCTCCCGCAGGACGAGCAGGGAGTACTTCTCGCCCACGAGCGCGAGGGCGTCGGCGATGGAACAGGGACGCGGGTCCTTCGGGGCGGCCATGACGCCAGTCTACGAGTACTCCGCCAGTGGGTTTGATTTTCCAACTCACCGGGCTATGGTGGGTCCAGATTTCCTACTCACCGGTAATCGCCTGGGCGGCCCGGTCGTCCGCCCAGCGGCCAAGGAGGCCCGCACCATGCGCGACGCAGTCATCGTCGAAGCCGTACGCACCCCGATCGGCAAGGGCAGGCCGAACGGCGCCCTGGCCCACGTCCACCCCGTCGAGCTCCTCGCCCACACCCTGCGCTCCCTGGTCGAACGCTCCGGCGTCGACCCCGCGCTCATCGACGACGTGATCGGCGGCACCGTCGACCAGGTCGGCGAGCAGGCCATGAACACCACCCGCTACGCCGTGCTGTCCGCGGGCCTGCCCGAGACGGTCCCGGCGACGACCGTGGACCGCCAGTGCGGCTCCTCGCAGCAGGCCGTGCACTTCGCGGCCCAGGGCGTGATGGCGGGGGCGTACGACGTCGTCGTCGCCTGCGGAGTGGAGTCCATGAGCCGGGTGCCGATGTGGTCCAACGTGACCGGGGGAGCGGACCCCTTCGGGCCGGGAGTCGCCGCGCGCTTCCCCGAGGGCCTGGTCCCGCAGGGCATCAGCGCCGAACTCATCGCCGCCAAGTGGTCGCTGGGGCGCGAGCGGATGGACGCCTTCGCCGTCTCCTCGCACCGGAAGGCGGCCGAGGCCTGGGCGGGCGGCCTGTTCGACGCGGAGGTCGCGCCCCTGGAGGGCGTCACCCGCGACGAGTGCGTACGGCCGGGCAGCACCACCGAGGTCCTCGCCGGTCTCAGGCCCGCCTACCACGACCCGGTGTTCGCCGAGCGCTTCCCGCAGATCGAGTGGAACGTGACGGCGGGCAACGCCAGCCCGGTCAACGACGGCGCCTCCGCCGTGCTCATCACCTCGGGCGAGACCGCCGCCCGCCTCGGCCTGCGGCCGCTCGCCCGGCTGCACAGCTTCGCCGTCACCGGCTCCGACCCGCTGCTGATGCTCACCGGTGTGATCCCGGCCACCGAGAAGGTGCTGCGCAGGGCGGGTCTCGCCCTCGACGACATCGACCTGTTCGAGGTCAACGAGGCGTTCTCCAGCGTGGTGCTCGCCTGGCAGCAGGAGACGGGCGCGGATCTCGCCAAGGTCAACGTGCACGGCGGCGCGATCGCCCTCGGGCATCCCCTGGGCGCGAGCGGCACCCGCCTGACGGCCACGCTCGTGCACGCGATGCGCGAACGCGGGGCCCGCTACGGCCTGCAGACGATGTGCGAGGCGGGAGGCCTCGCCAACGCGATGATCCTGGAAGCGGTGTAACGCACGTCGGCCGTCCGTCGCGGGCGACCCCGGCGGACGGCGTCAACGCGGGCGCAGGTGGTGGCGTTTGCGCCAGGCCACCACAGCGGCCGCCAGGGCCGGTACGGCGATGACGGCCATGGCGATCAGGAAGGCCGGCGAGGTGGGCGCGGAGGCGCGGGCGCCGGCGACGACGTAGGCGGCGGTGTTCGGAACGGAACCGAGCGCCGTCGCGGTCAGGAAGGCCGGCCAGCCCATGCGGGAGACCGCCGCGCAGTAGTTCGCGGCCCAGAACGGCACCCCGGGGAACAGCCGGGTCAGCAGCATCGAGCGGAACCCGTGCCGGCTCAGCTGTCCGTCCGCCGCCCTGAGCAGCCGTCCGCGCAGCAGCGGACGCAGCGCGTCCTGACCCAGCACCCGGCCCAGGCCGAAGGAGACCCCGGCGCCGAGCACCGTACCCGCGAGCGCGGCACCGAGCCCGAACCGCGAGCCGAACAGCGCGCCCGCGGCGAGGTTCAGCAGCGGACGCGGCACGAACGCCACCGTGCACAGGCCGTACGCCACCGCGAACACCACGGCCGCGGCGGCCCCGCCGAGTTGGGGCGGCCACCCTTGCGCGAGCAGTCTCTGCGGCTGGAAGAGCAGCACCGACGAGCCGGCCGCCGCGAGCAGGACGAGCAGCAGGGACAGCCGGGACCAGGGGGAGAACAGCACACGAGAGCAGCGGGTGAGAACGCCCGCCGGCGCGGCGGACGCCGCGGCCCCGGGGCGGGCGACGGCGAACTCGGCGGCTGCGGCCCGGGGAGAGGCCGTGGCGGTGCCCCCAGAGCGGGTGGTGGCATCGAGCATTCGGTGACACTAACCGACGCATATGTGTGATCGCCGTATGGTTCGTCTCATGAGTGTCACAGGTGCGGGTGTCCCCGGGGCGCCGGCCGGCGGTCTCGCCGCCACCGTGCTGGATCGGCTCACCACCGCCTACGCCGGCGCGGCCGACCCCGCGCGGGCCGCCGCCATGCGGGCGTACATGAAGGACGTGGCCCCTTTCCTCGGCCTGACCACCCCCGTACGCCGCGCCCTGTCCCGCACGGTCGTCGCCGGACTGCCCCGCCCCGGCGAGGCCGACTGCACGGCGATCGCCCTGCGCTGCTGGGAGCTGCCCGAGCGCGAGTACCACTACTTCGCCGTCGACTACCTGCGCCGGCACGTGGGCCGCTGCTCCTCCGGCCTCCTCCCCGTGACGCGGCACCTGATCTCCACGGTCTCCTGGTGGGACACCGTCGACCTGCTCGCCGCGCACGTCGTCGGCCCCCTGGTCGCGGCCGACCCGGCGCTCACCGCCGAGATGGACGCCTGGATCGCCGACGACGACCTGTGGATCGCCCGCGCGGCCCTGCTGCACCAGCTCCGCTACAAGGAACGCACCGACACCGGGCGCCTGTTCGCCTACTGCGTGCGCCAGTCGGGGCACCCCGACTTCTTCGTGCGCAAGGCGATCGGCTGGTGCCTGCGCGAGTACGCCAAGACGGACCCCGAAGCGGTACGCGCCTTCGTCGAGCGCGAGCGGGGACGCCTCTCGCCGCTGTCGGTGCGCGAGGCCCTGAAGAACATCGGGCCTTGAGGAACATCGGGCCTTGAGGAACGTCGGGCCCTGAAGAACATCGGCTCCTGCGGCAGTTCGGGTCCTGATCCGCTGACACCCCCTCACCACCCGCCCCCACCTCCCCGAAAACCGTTGGACGGGCGGTGGGGCGTCCGCGATGATCGACGTCATGTTCCGGCACGCCTTCCTCCTCGCAGCATCCGCGGTCGCGGATGCCCCGAAGGCTGCCGTCGTGATCCTCCTGGCCGCAGTCGACGGCGCCCGAAGCTGACCCTCCCCGGATCGTCCGGCGGACCCCGCAGGGGGAGGGTCGGCGAGTTCCCGGGGTCCGGCGCACACTTCACGAGGCTTCGAGGTACAGCCATGCCCAAGACGGCGTACGTACGCACCAAACCGCATCTGAACATCGGCACGATGGGCCATGTCGACCACGGCAAGACGACCCTGACCGCCGCCATCACCAAGGTCCTCGCCGAGCGCGGCACCGGCACCTTCGTGCCCTTCGACCGCATCGACCGGGCCCCCGAGGAGGCCGCGCGCGGCATCACCATCAACATCGCGCATGTCGAGTACGAGACCGACACCCGGCACTACGCGCACGTGGACATGCCGGGCCACGCCGACTACGTCAAGAACATGGTCACCGGGGCCGCGCAGCTCGACGGGGCGATCCTCGTCGTCTCCGCGCTCGACGGGATCATGCCGCAGACCGCCGAACACGTGCTGCTCGCCCGGCAGGTGGGCGTCGACCACATCGTGGTCGCGCTCAACAAGGCCGACGCGGGCGACGAGGAGCTCATCGACCTGGTCGAGCTGGAGGTCCGCGACCTGCTCACCCGGCAGGGCTACCCGGGCGACTCCGTGCCCGTCGTACGGGTCTCCGGGCTCAGGGCGCTGGAGGGCGACCCGCTGTGGACGGCGTCCGTCGAGGCGCTGCTCGACGCGGTGGACACCTACGTGCCCATGCCCGAGCGGTACCTGGACGCGCCGTTCCTGCTGCCGGTGGAGAACGTGCTCACCATCACCGGCCGCGGGACCGTCGTCACCGGCGCGGTCGAGCGCGGCACCGTCCGCGTCGGCGACCGGGTGGAGGTGCTCGGCGCGGAAGTGGAGAGCGTGGTCACCGGCCTGGAGACCTTCGGCAAGCCCATGGAGGAGGCGCAGGCCGGGGACAACGTGGCGCTGCTGCTGCGCGGCGTCCCGCGCGACGCGGTCCGGCGCGGGCACGTCGTCGCCGCGCCGGGCAGCGTGCGGCCGCGCCGGCGCTTCACGGCGCGGGTGTACGTCCTCTCGGCGCGGGAGGGCGGCCGTACGACGCCGGTGTCCACCGGTTACCGGCCGCAGTTCTACATCCGCACCGCGGACGTCGTCGGCGACGTCGACCTCGGGGAGACGGCGGTCGCGCGGCCCGGCGACACGGTCACCATGACCGTGGAGCTGGGGCGCGAGGTGCCGCTGGAGACGGGGCTGGGCTTCGCCGTCCGCGAGGGCGGACGGACGGTCGGCGCGGGGACCGTGACCGCGGTGGAGTGAACGGGGCCGCCGGGACGCGGCACCCGTGGGACGTGGGTACGGCGCGGCCGGTAGTGGCCGGTCGCGCCGTACCCACGGCGGGGTCCCCGGCACAATGGAACCGTGACCGAGCCGATACCCGTGACGCGAGCCGTCGATCACGGGACCGCCAAGCTGATGCCCGACGTCGACCGCGCCCGGGCCTGGCTGCTGACGGTGGACGGGGCGCCCCAGTCCTACGTCGACCTGGACGCGCCCACCCACCTGGAGTTCGAGTACGCCCGCCGGCTCGGGCACGTCCTGGACACCGTCGACGAGCCGGGCCGTCCGCTGGACGTGCTGCACCTCGGCGGCGGCGCGCTCACCCTGCCCCGCTACGTGGCCGCCACCCGGCCCGGCTCACGGCAGCACGTGGTAGAGGCCGACCGCGGCCTGCTGGACCTGGTGGTCACACATCTGCCGCTGCCCGAGGACGCGGGCATCGCGCTGCACACCGCCGACGCGCGCGCCTGGCTGGAGGCGGCCCCCGCCGGCTCGGCCGACGTGCTGATCGCCGACGTCTTCGGCGGCTCGCGCGTGCCCGCACACCTCACGTCCCTCGCCTACGCCCGCGAGGCCCGGCGCGTGCTGCGCCCCGCCGGCGTCTACCTCGCCAACCTCGCCGACGCCGCGCCGTTCGACTTCCTGCGCTCCCAACTGGCCACGTTCGCCGAGGCCTTCGGGGAACTCGCGCTGATCGCCGAACCGGCGGTGCTGCGGGGGCGCCGCTTCGGCAACGCGGTCCTCGTAGCCGCCCACGAACCCGTCGACACGGCCGCCCTGGCCCGCCTGACCGCGTCGGACGCCTTCCCCGCCCGCGTGGAACACGGGGCGGGGCTACGGCGGTTCACCGGGGCCGCCGCTCCCGTGCGCGACGAGGACGCGGTGCCGTCCCCGCAGCCTCCGGAGGGGGCGTTCGGCATCGGCTGAGCCCGGTGGGCCCGTGCGGTCTCAGCCGCCCGTGGGGGTGCCGTGCAGGCGGACGGTGCTGAGGATCTTCATGATGGTCGCCTCGGGCACCTCGCCCTTCACGCCCTTGGCGCCGAAGAAGTTCCAGGAGACGAAGTCGCCGGCGGAGTTCTTGAAGCCGAAGCTGAGCGCCTTGCCGTCGCTCGCGCACTTCCCCTTCTGCGGCGTGTTCGTGGACCTGGCCCAGGCGATGCTGCCCTCGATGCCGGAGGCGGTCTTGTAGGCCTTGGCCTTGCGGTCGTAGCTGAGGCTCTTCTTGTCGGGCTGGGTGTACCCGCCGTATATCCACCAGCCCACGGTGTTGACGGCCACCTCGTCGGTGTTCTTCGCCCCGTCGGCGCCCTTCGTGCCCACCGCGGCCAAGGACGTGTCCTCCGTCCGGCCGTCCTTGTCGTCGTCCGACGTGCACCACTTGGACTTGAATTTGGCGACGCCCGACATGATGGCCAAGGGCTTGCCCGACTTGTCGTCCTCGAAGCCGATGGCCAGTCCCGGCGACTGGACCTCCCAGTCCGCGGGCACGTCGAAGGCGATGCCACGCTTCGGGTTCACCACGACCTTCCAGCCGGCGATGGTCGGCTTCTCCTCCTGGGTGCCGCGTTCGTCGCCGTCCGTCGCGGACGCCGAGTCGGACGGCTCCGCCGTCGCGGACGCGGACTGGCTCGGCTTGTCGTCCTTGCCCGCCTTGTCGTCCTTCTTCGTGCCGAGGACCAGGAAACCGGTCACGCCGGCGGCGACCACGACCGCTGCGGCCGCGATGATCGCGACGAGCTTGGTCCGGTTGCCGCCACCTCCGCCGGGGCCCTGGGACGACTGCGGCGTGCCCACGGGGGGCGTGGGGGCGCCCCACTGCGGCGGCTGCTGCTGCGCGTAGGGGTTGGGCTGCTGGTAGCCGGGCTGCTGGTACGGATTCGGCTGCTGGTACCCCGGCTGCTGGTAGGGGTTGTTCTGCGGGTTCTGCTCGCCCCCGGGCGGCTGCTGTCCTGGCCACATGGGCAGTAACCCTAGTGGCGCCGGGGACACGATTCGGTCACCGGGTCTTGTCAGGGACGTACCAGAAACGGCGGCCGTGCGGACGTGGTGCCGTCACGCCTGTCCGGCCATGTCTGTTCAGTGGCGGCTACCCATGAGTAACATGCCGCCATGAGCGCAGACCAGATGTCCGTCGGCGAGATGCTCGCCGCCACCGTGCCGATGGCCCGGACCCTGAACCTCGAGTTCATCGAGACCGCCCGGGACAAGGCCGTGGTCGCCCTGCCCGACCAGGGCGAGTACCACAACCACGTGGGCGGCCCGCACGCCGGCGCGATGTTCACGCTGGGGGAGTCCGCCAGCGGCGCCATCGTGCTGGCCGCGTTCGGCGACCAGCTCTCGCGCGCCGTGCCGCTGGCCGTGCGCGCCGAGATCGCCTACCGGAAGCTGGCGATGGGACGCGTCACCGCCACCGCCACCCTGGGCCGCCCGGCCGCCGAGGTCGTCGCGGAACTGGACGCGGGACAGCGGCCCGAGTTCCCGGTGTCGGTCGAGATCCGCCGCGAGGACGGCGCCGTCACCGGCGAGATGACGGTCCTTTGGACCCTGCGCCCCAACGGCTGAACGGAAACAAACCCCGGCGGCCCCGCCGGCCCACGGCGGCCCGCCCCCGGCCCACGGCGGCCCGCCCCCGGTCCGTGCCGGCCCGCCCCCGGTCCGTGCCCGCTCGCGCCCGGTCCATGGCGGCCCGTGCGGGTGGTTCAGGCGGCTGAGGCGGGCGTGGTCGTAGAGGCCGGCGGCGCTGGGCGGTTGCCGGGTTGCCGGCCGGCCGGACGACCGTGCGCAGGTAGTCCGCCTTGTCGCCGGTGGCGTGGCGCGGCCCGTCGAAGACGACCCCGTGAACCGTCCCGCCCGACGCCAACTCCCGCAGGGTGCCGGTCGGCTGGACCTCCCCGCCGCGCCCGGGCGGGGTGCGCTCCAGCACGTCGGGACACCGCCGGGTCGAGGACGTAGCGGCCGATCACCGCGTGGGTGTTCGGCGCCCGGCCGGACGAGGGCTTCTCGACCAGGTCCGTGAACCGTACGAGGCCCTCCTCGCCCGTGGGCGCCCACGGCCGCGCAGCCGTGGAGGTGGACCCGGGCCGGGTCCACCTCCATGAGTGCGACCACGCTGCCCGCGTACCGCTCCCGGATGATCATGGTCGCCAGGCCGGCCCACGGCGATGAGAGCGAGCCCGGAGCGGTAGAGGAGCGGGCTGTGGGAACCCGGTTGAAGATTGCGTGTGCCATCCGGGCTTTTTCGCGCACAACTTGAGCGCTCTGCGACGCGTTCTTCGCACACCGAGACCGATACCAGCGGTAACCTGCGGCGAATTCCCGGTTGTTGAAACATCGCCCATTCGAACTGCTTGTTTCCCGTCAGCCGCGTGTGCGAAGGTGAGCCTCCCTGTGGGAAAGGCGGAACCGGCCGCGCTTTTCCGGCCGGAGTACGCACCCACCAGGCACGCATTCCCCTGGACGTGCGTTCCGTATGCCGTCCTGCGGCTCGGAAGGAAATGATTCCGTGCAATCCCCCCACCCCCCACACCCCCCGCGCCCTCCCTACCCGCCCCACCCCGGACCGCCCCCGGGGGAGTCCGACCGCAGCCTCGTCGCCCGGCTGCGCGACCCCGACGGCGGCCACCACGCCGTCGCGCTGCTGCTCGCCCGGCACTGGCGGGCGACGTACGACTACGCCGTCATCTGCCTTGCCGGGCCCGGGAGTTCGGCGGCCATGGTGGCAACCGCCGCGTTCCGCCAGGTGCTGCGGCGGCTGACCGGGGGAGCGGTCGGCGGCGCCCTGCGTCCGCAACTGCTCGCCGCCGCCCGCGAGACCGTACGGCAGTGGGCCGCCGACGAGGCGGCCTGCGTGGTGCTGCCGGAACTGCGCAGGCCCGGCGGCGGCCGCGCGCTCCGCGCGGTCAGGTCCATCACGCCCGAAAAGCGGCAACTCGCCGAGCGGGCTTTCCAGGCACTTCCCGCGGCCTTCCAATGCCTGCTGTGGCACACGGAGGTCGAGGGCGAACCCATAACCATACCGGCCGGTCTGCTGGCCCTGGACACCGAGACCGCGGCGGGTGCGCTGCGGCAGGCGCGCGAGCAATTCCGGGCGGGCTGCGTCCGTGCCCACCGGGAACTCGCGCCGACCGGCGAATGCCGCTTCCACAACCGTCTGCTCGACGTTCCCCTGCGGCGCGGCGGGGCGCTCCTGCCCGATGTCCGCAGACATCTGCGCGAGTGCGCGCACTGCCGCTCGGCGGCCGAACAGCTCGCGCATTTCGACGACGCCCTGGACGTGCTGCTCGCGGAGAGCGTGCTGGGCTGGGGAGCCCGCCGCTATCTCGACTCCCGCCCGACGCGCGGCGACTCGGCGACGGCCTCCGCGGCGGGCGGACGGTCCGGACGGCCCGGGTGGTCCGGGCGGTCAGGGGCACCCGGGCCGTCCGGACCGTCCGGGGTGCCGGGCTCCGTGAGCGCCGGACGCCACCGTGGCGGCTCCGTGGGCCGGGACTCGCTCTCGCGGCGCCACCGCAAGGCCGTGGTGCTCGGCGTCGGGCTCACCTCACTGGTGCTGCTCGCCACCGTGCTGGTGGCCAAGGGCTGGACGGACGACGGCGCGGTCCGCGCCCCGCGCACCCCCTGGGGAGAGCCCGCCGCCAAGTCCGTCCGTCCGAGCGCGGCCGGTGCGCCTGCCGGAGCCGCGCCCACGGTGCCCCGAACCCGTCGAGAAGTGGTCCGGATTGTGGCGGGGCGTCCCGTGCGGGCGAACCGGTAGGCTTTCGTGGGGCGCCTTCCGTGGGCGCCCCACGGAACATCAGGACGCGAAACGGGGAGGAACCGGCGGTGCACGTCCAGGAGTGGCTCGACACGGTACCCGCGGCCGCCGTCTACGCCGCCGTGGCGCTGGTCATCGGTCTGGAGAGCCTGGGCATCCCCCTGCCCGGCGAGATCGTCCTCGTCTCCGCGGCCCTGCTGTCCTCCCAGCACTCGGGCATCAACCCGGTGGTGCTCGGCGTGTGCGCCACCGTGGGCGCGGTCGTAGGCGACTCCATCGGCTACGCCATCGGCCGCAAGGGCGGACGGCCGATGCTGGCCTGGCTCGGGAAGAAGTTCCCCAAGCACTTCAGCGAGGGGCACATCGCCACCGCCGAGCGCTCCTTCCAGAAGTGGGGCATGTGGGCGGTCTTCTTCGGCCGCTTCGTCGCCCTGCTGCGCATCTTCGCCGGCCCGCTCGCGGGCGTGCTGCGGATGCCGTACTGGAAGTTCCTGATCGCCAACGTCCTCGGCGGCATCTGCTGGGCCGGCGGCACCACGGCGGTCATCTATTACGTCGGTGTCGTCGCCGAGTCCTGGCTGAAGAAGTTCTCCTGGCTGGGCCTGGTCGCGGCCGTGCTGATCGGGCTCACCTCGATGCTCGTCCTCAAGCGCAAGGCCAAGAAGGCGAACGCCGCCCCGCAGCAGGCCGAGGAGCCGGAGCCGGTGCCCGCCGGGGAGTGACCCGGCACCCCGCCCGGCTCGGACCGGCCCCGGTGACGCCCGGTGGGAGCCTCAGGAGTGCACCTCGCGGTGCGCCCCGGCCAGCGACGCGTACATCGTCCCGTTGAGGCTGATGCCCTGCCGCTCCTCCTCCGTCAGCTCGCGGCGCACCTTGGCCGGCACCCCGGCGACCAGCGAACCCGGCGGCACCCGCATCCCCTGCGGCACCAGTGCCTGGGCGGCCACCAGAGACCCGGCGCCGATCACCGCGCCGTTGAGCACGGTCGCGCCCATGCCGATCAGGCAGTCGTCCTCGACCGTCGCGCCGTGCACCACCGCGTTGTGCCCGATCGAGACCCGCTCGCCGACGCTCACCGGGAAGCCCGGATCGGCGTGCAGGGTGCAGTTGTCCTGCACATTGCTGTCCGCGCCGACCGCGATCGACTCGACGTCGCCGCGCAGTACCGCCCCGTACCAGACGCTCGCCCCCGCGCTCAGCGCGACGTCGCCGACCACCGTGGCCGTGGGCGCCACGAACGCCCCCTCGTCCACCCGCGGCTCCCGGCCGCCGATGCCCGTGATCAGCGCCTTGTGCGTCATCCTCGTCCTGCCTTTCAATGCCCTCGACGGCATGGGTGCTCACGGCACCGTACGTCATCCGGTGGGGCGAAGATCACAGGCGTCCCGCACCGTGGGCGCGTGCGCGGCTGAGTACCGTGAGCGGGTGCCCAAGCGCAAGAACACGTTCTCATCATGGCGGCGCCGCCTGGCCCAGCGCGCCGTCCACGCGGGCTGGGCCTGGGTGCAGCGCACGGGCTCCGTCACGGCCGAGCACCCCGGGCGGCTGCGCTTCGGGGCGATGGGAACAGGTACCAGACTCGCCTTCCCCCTGGGCACGGTCTTCGGAGAGCCGTGGATCCGCCTGGGGTCCCACTGCATCGTCGGCGAGCAGGTCACGCTGACCGCCGGCCTGATGCCCGACCTCGACCTGGGCCCCGAGCCGATCCTGCGCATCGGTGACGGAGTGGTCCTCGGCCGGGGCAGCCACGTGATCGCGGACACCTCGGTCACCATCGGCAGCGACTGCTACTTCGGGCCGTACGTCTACGTCACCTCCACCAACCACTCCTACGACGACCCGCACGAGCCGATCGGCAGGCAGTGGCCCCGGATGGAACCGGTCGAGATCGGCCCCGGCTGCTGGATCGGCACCGGAGCGGTGATCCTTCCGGGCGCCCGGATCGGACGGAACGTCGTGGTCGCGGCCGGTGCGGTGGTCAGGGGCGAGGTGCCCGACCACGCCGTTGTCGCCGGCGCGCCCGCCCGGGTGGTGCGCCGCTGGACGCCCGCCGAGGGTTGGCAGCCGCCGCTGCGGACGCCGGCACCGGTGCCGATACCGGACGGCGTCACACCGGACCAGCTGCTCGCCCTGGCCGACCTGGACGAGGAGGCCGTGGCCCGGCTCGCCGAGCTGGACGCGGAGAGCGCCCCCGGCCCGGGGTGCGGGGCGGAGACGGCCGGGACCCCTGCGGTCTCCGGGAAGGCCGGTCAGCGACTCGCGGAGCTGGAGCCCGAGGGCTGAGCCGGCGGAGGCGGCTTCGCCCGGCCCACCGGTCGGGACGCTGATCGGCGTTCAGAGCGGTCCGGCCGCCGGCGGCCGCGCCCTTCACCCCGTGGCCAGCAGCAGTGTGCCCACCAGGGCCAGACCGGCCCCGGCCGCCTGGATGGTGCGCAGCCGTTCGCTGAGGAAGCCGCGGGCGGCCAGCGCGGTCACCACCGGGTAGAGCGAGGCGAGCACCGCGGCCACCGTGACCGGGCCGTGCTGGGCGGCGACGGCGTAGGTGCCGTTGGCGGCCACGTCCGCCAGGCCGACGAAGCCGAGGGCGGGCAGCGCGCCCCAGGGGAAGCCGCCCTCGGGAAGCACGGCCCCGCCCCGCCGCGCCGAGGCCCAGAGCGCCGCACCGCCGGCCGCCACGTTGGTCACGCGCTGCACGAAGAGGGCGAGGAAGAGTCCCGTGACGTCGGTGGACGCCTCGGCGATCAGCGCGAACACCGTGCCGAAGCCGGCCGCCGCGACCAGGGTCAGCCAGATCGTCCGCCGCTGCACCGGGGCGCCCTTGAGCTGCGGCCCGCCCGCGAGCACCACCCCGCCCACGGCGACCGCGATCCCGGCCACCTGCATCAGACCCGGGCGCTCCCCGAGGAACAGCCCGACTCCGACCGGGACGGCCACGCTCAGGGTGGCCAGCGGCGAGACCACGCCCATCGGGCCCATCGCCAGCGCCTTGTAGAAGGACAGCATGGCCACCGGGCCGACCAGCCCCGCGGCGAACGCGAACCACAGTCGGGGCCCCGCCTCGGTCCAGCCGCCGGTGGCGACCACGATCGCCCCGAGCACCGCCGCCGCGATCGTCTGGGAGACGACGACCACGGTCAGCGCAGGATTGCGCCGTGTGAGCAGCCCGCCGCCGAAGTCGGCCAGGCCCCACAGGAGGCTGGTGGCCAGGGCGAAGAATGCTGTCACGGCGGGCCTCGCAGTACAGTTCGGTGAACGATCGGGTGCAACCCACCGTAGTTCAAGCAAATGAACGCTGTCATCCAGAATATTGGACGGAATGTGTCGGACCTCGACCTGCTGACCCAGTCCCTGGCGCGCAACGTCAAGCGCTGGCGCACCGAGCGCGGCTTCACCCTGGACACGCTCGCCGGCCGCGCCGGGGTCAGCCGCGGCATGCTCATCCAGATCGAGCAGGCCCGCACCAACCCCAGCCTGGGCACCGTCGTCAAGATCGGCGACGCGCTCGGCGTCAGCATCACCACGCTGCTCGACTACGAGCAGGGCCCGAAGGTCCGCATCGTCCCCGCCGATCAGGCCGTACGGCTCTGGCACACCGACGCCGGCAGTTACAACCGGCTGCTCGCGGGCACCGAGGCGCCCGGCCCGCTGGAGATGTGGGAGTGGCGCCTGATGCCGGGCGAGGGCAGCCCGTCCGATCCGCATCCGGCGGGCACGGTCGAACTGGTCCATGTCACCGCGGGGGAGTTGTCGCTGACCGTCGACGGCGTCGACTACCGCGTGCCCGAGGGCGCCAGCGCCTCCTTCGAGGCCAACACACCGCACACGTACGCCAATGAGGGCGCCGTCCCGATGGAGATGGTCATGGCGGTCTCGGTGCCGCCGGTGCGCTGAGGGGCCCGTTCGCCGAGGGGCCCGTGCGCCGGCCGCCCGGCCCCTGGGACGTCCGGCCGGCCGGTGCGGTACGGCTGTTAGCGTGCGGGCATGCGCGCACCCATCGGAAACTTCGATCAGGCCACCCCCGCACCCGACTGCCTGGACGAGCTGACCGACCCGGTCGCCGACGCCGTACGCGACTGGCGCGGCGGCGTCCCGGCCGACCAGATCGTCTACGTCGAGACCGATCCGCAGTGGGCCGACACGACGGTCTTCGTCGAGCACTACGGGCGCGAACTCCTCGAGCAGTCCGCGAACTGCGTGGTGGTGGCGGGCAGGCGCGGCGGGGAGACCCGTCTGGCCGCGTGCGTGGTGCTGTCCACCACCCGCGTCGACGTCAACGGCGTCGTGCGCCGCCAACTCGACGCCCGCAAGGCCTCCTTCGCGCCGATGGACATGGCCACCGGGGAGACCGGCATGGAGTACGGCGGCATCACCCCGATCGGCCTCCCGGAGAGCTGGCCGATCCTCGTCGACCGGGCCGTCGTCGACCTGCCGTACGTCCTCGTCGGCAGCGGCCGGCGGCGCGGCAAGCTGCTCGTCCCCGGCAAGGCCTTCGCCGGACTGCCCGGAGCCGTGGTCCTGGACGGCCTGGGGGTCTGACGGCCTGCGGGTCCGGCGGTGGGAAGGGCTTGATCAGAGCCGGGCGTGGTGGGCCAGGGCCAGGTGCGGATCGGCCTCGCCGGGCACCGGGGCCGGGTCGGCGTGGACCAGGGCCGCGGTGAGGCGGGGCACGGCGTGCAGGAGGGCGTGCTCGGCGTCCACCGCCACGGCGTGCGCCTGGCGCACCGTCGCCTCGCCGTCGACCACCACCGCCACCTCTGCGCGCAGCCGGTGCCCGATCCAGCGCAGCCGCAGTTCGCCCACCGCCCGCACCCCGGGCACCTCGCGCAGCGCCCGTTCGGCCCGGTCCACCAGGACGGGGTCGACCGCGTCCATCATCCGCCGGAAGACCTCGCGCGCCGCGTCGCGCAGCACCAGCGCGATGGCCGCCGTGATCGCCAGCCCCACGACCGGGTCGGCCGCCCGCCACCCCAGCGCCGATCCGGCCGCCCCCAGCAGCACGGCGAGCGAGGTGTACCCGTCCGTACGGGCGTGCAGTCCGTCCGCGACCAGCGCCGCCGAGCCGATCGCGCGGCCCACGCGGATCCGGTACCGAGCCACCCACTCGTTGCCCGCGAAACCGGCGAGCGCCGCCACGGCCACCGCCGGCAGGTGCTGGACGGGCCGCGGTTCGAGCAGCCGTTCCACGGCCGCCCACGCGGTGAACACCGCCGACGCGGCGATCGTCAGCACGATCGCCAGGCCCGCCAGGTCCTCGGCGCGCCCGTAGCCGTAGGTGAAGCGGCGGTTCGCGGCGCGGCGGCCCAGCACGAAGGCGATGCCCAGCGGTACGGCGGTCAGCGCGTCCGCCGCGTTGTGGACCGTGTCGCCGAGCAGCGCGACCGAGCCGGAGACCAGCACCACCAGCGCCTGGAGCAGCGCGGTCGCCCCGAGCGCGGCGAGCGACACCCACAGGGCCCGCATGCCGCGTGCCGAGGATTCCAGCGCGGGGTCGGTCCTGTCGGCGCTGTCGTGGGAGTGCGGGGCGAGCAGGTGTGCGAGACGGTGCCGCAGGGAGGCGGGATCGTGGTCCCGCGCGGGAGCGTGGCCGCGATGGTGGTGCGGGGAGTGGTCCCGCGCGTGGTCGTGGTCGTGATGGTGATGGTGCGGGTGCCGGTCGCTCATGTGGTTCCCCTTCCGCCGCGGGAGTGGACGCTCGGCATCCACGACGCCATTATGTGCGTATGAGCGCACGCATGCACCTGTCATTTGCGCACCATGCGCACCCGCGCACGCCGGGCGAGGAACAGCTGGCGCTCGCCGCCGAACTCCTCGCCCTGCTCGGCGACCGCACCCGGCTCGCCCTGCTGCACGCGCTCACGCGTGGGGAGGCGGACGTAGGCACGCTCACCGAGGCGTGCGGCGCGGCCCGGCCGGCCGTGAGCCAGCACCTGGCGAGACTGCGGCTGGCCGGACTGGTCGGCACCCGCAAGGAGGGTCGCCGGGTGATCTACTCCCTGCGCGACGGCCATCTGCGCCGCCTCGTCGACGAGGCGCTGAACGTGGCGGACCACCGGCTCGGCGACCGGCCGCCGCACGACTGAGAGCGGCGGTCGCACGGCGGTGGAAATGACGGTGTCCCGCCGGCTGCCACGGGGTGGCAGCCGGCGGGACACCGTGCGGGGGGCCGGGTCAGTGCGCGGGGGCGTCGGTGACCACGACCTCCTCGATGCTCCGCTCGATCTCCTCGGGCGCGGACGCGGTGGCCTTCGCCCAGTAGTAGATGACCAGCGAGAAGGCGGCGACGACCAGCATGTCCCACCACAGTGCGATGTGGCCCTGGCCGCCGAAGCCGCCCTGCCAGGAGATCAGGCCCATGCCCAGCAGGTAGCCGGGCAGCCACTGCGCGGCCTTCCAGTCCAGCCGGGGCGCGTCCGGCAGGCCCTTGCTCTTGGCGTACAGCGCGTAGCCGCCGAGCAGCACGTAACCGAGGACGATCGCGATGCCGAGGCGCCACAGGGTGTCCCAGCCGGCCCAGTAGATGATCAGGTTGGCGACCACGAAGGACAGCGGCGCGATCACGTTGCCGGCGGGCAGGCGGTAGGGACGCTCGTGCCTCGGCAGCCGGTCGGCGAAGACGCCGTAGGCCAGCGGGGCGCCGGCGTACATCAGGACGCTCGCCGAGGTGATGAAGCCGACCAGCTCCTGCCAGCTCGGGAACGGCAGGAAGCAGACGATGCCGGTCACGAAGGAGAGGATCAGACCGAACCACGGCACGCCACGCGAGTCGATCTTCTCGAAGATCTTGGGCGCGTAGCCGTTCTTGGCCAGGCCGTACGAGACGCGGGAGGTGGCGGTGGTGTAGATCAGGCCGGTGCCGCCGGGGGAGATGACGGCGTCGACGTAGAGCACCACGCCCAGCCAGCCGAGGCCGACCAGCGTCGCCACACCGGCCCACGGGCCGCTGATGCCGGGGAAGTCGAGCTTGGCCCAGCCGTGCGCGAAGGAGCTCAGCGGCAGGGCGCCGATGAACACCACCTGGAGCAGGACGTAGATGGTCGCGCCGATGGCGACCGAGCCCAGCGTGGCGCGCGGCAGGTCGCGCTTGGGGTCACGGCTCTCGCCCGCAAGCTGGATCGCCTGCTCGAAGCCCAGCAGGGCGAAGATGATGCCGCTGGAGCTGATGGCGCCGAGCACGCCCTTGGAGCCGAACGGGGCGAAACCGTGTGCGGTGAAGTTGTGCGGGTG
>NZ_BMVJ01000003.1:501353-506370 GCF_014650655.1 Streptomyces anandii JCM 4720 | reverse complement strand
GAAGTGGCCGATCGCGATGATGAAGATCGTGGCCAGCGGCACGGCGATCTTCCACCAGGTGGCCGCGCTGTTGGTGTGGGCCAGTACCCGCACACCCAGGAAGTTGACGGCGACGAAGACGGCCATCAGGACGACGGCGACGACGAAGCCGCTGGTCGTCAAGGTGCCGTCGGCGTGCTGGAAGCCCTTGGCGAAGTCCCAGTGCGCGGCGTAGCCGATCATGGCCTCGACCTCGATCGGGGCCACGGTCGCCGCCTGGAGCCAGGAGAACCAGCCGAACGACATGCCCGCAAGTCCGCCGAAGGCGTAGTGCGGATACCGGGCCGTACCACCGGCCACCGGGAACATGCCGCCGAGCTCGGCGTGCACGAGGGCCAGCAGGACGATGGCCACCGTGCCGATCAGCCACGAGATGATCGCCGCGGGTCCTGCCATCACGACGGCCTTCTCGGCGCCGTAGAGCCAGCCGGAGCCGATGATGGACCCCACCGAGGCCCACATCAGTCCGATCAGACCGACGTCGCGCCGCAGACCGGTCCGGTCACGTGTGACGTCGGGGGCTGCATGGTCCACTTTCACCATGTCAAGGGGCCTCTCAGTTTCTGAACAGGGGATTAACGCACAATGGCGGCTCAGACTAGGAATGGAGGCCCCTTGAACAGAAGCCCGTCCCCGGAAATTTGACTCTTCCAGGGGGGCTACCTTTGCGTGGACTTTGCACAGGTCAAGGCAGGTGACGGAATGTCTCTATTCAGTTTCGATATGCAAGAAGAGCGTGACACAGGTTACACAAGCCGGGGGATTTCGATCGCCGGGCAGCGGTCCATCACCATCTCCAGCCCCGCCGCGCGGGTGCGGGCGTAGGCGGCCTCGTCGACGACGCCGAGCTGGAACCAGACCCCCTTCGCCCCCTTGGCCACCGCCTCGTCGGCCACCCGGCCGGCCAGGTCGCTGTTGACGAAGACGTCCACCACGTCCACGTCGAAGGGGATGTCCGCGAGGGAGGCGTAGCCGCGCTCGCCGTGCACGGTCTCCGCCTTCGGGTGGACGGGAACCACGCGCTTGCCGAAGCGCTGGAGCACCTGCGCCACGCCGTACGCGGCGCGGCCGCGGTTGGAGGACAGGCCCACCACCGCCCAGGTGTCACCGAGCTCGGTCAGGATCTTCCGGATCGTCGCCGCGTCGCCGTACACCACGTATCTCCTCGAGCCTCGGGAACTGACGGAGGGACCCGCCCAGGGGTCCCGGACTGCGCAACAGCGCGCGGGACCCGCCGATTCCCCGGCCCGTCGCCCCGGCTGGGCGCGCCACCCTGTCCGGAATGTGTGCGACCTACCTGCGCGCGGCCCTCCGGCCGCCTACGCTCGGGCCGTGCTGCGCATCATCGACGCCCGAACCGGCGAGCCCGCCGACCCCGCCCCCGCCCGCCGCGGGCTGACCCGCGTCGAGGCGCACGCTTCCGGCTACGACGCGTCGGGTCTGCGGGTGCTTCTGGTCGCCGACCTGCTGGTACGCGCGCTGGAACTGGGCGGCACGCCCGTGTGGTCGCTGCTGACCGGCGACCGCGAGCAGGCCGAGCTGCGGGCGGGCGCCGAGGCCCTCGGCATCCGCCCCTTCGAGGACAGCCGAGACCTCGGCGCGGCCCTGGGGGAGGCACAGGTCGTCCAGGTGGCGGCCATGAGCGAGGCTGCCCGCCGGGCGACGGACGGGGTTCCGGGTACCGGCGGCGGCAGCGGCAGTGGTCGTGAGGGTGATGGCGATGGCGAGGGTGCGGCGTCGGACGGCCGGAAAGCGGGTGGCGGTGACAGCGCGAGCCGGGGCGGCCCGGGCGGCGACGTCCTGGTCGCCGTGGCCCCCGTCGAGGCGACGGTGACCTTCACTCCGACGTCCACTGACACTGACACTGACACTGACGCCGACCAGGCCACGCGGGCGGATGCCGGTGACGGCGCGGGCGCGCCCGCCGGTGCCGGCGACAGCCCGGGCGCGTCCGCCGATGCCGCCGATGCCGCCGGTGGCGGCTCGGCCGTGTCCGGTGGCGTCGGTCACGGCCCCGCCGCGGACGCCGGAGCCCGCGCGGCCGCCGAGGACCCCGCCGTGTGGCGGCTGGTGCTGCTCGGCCGGCGCCACGGGCAGCCTCTGCGGATCGATGAGCGGGCGCTGCGGGAGGCCCGCCGCACCCTCACGGAGTGGCGTCGCGCCGTGGCGGGCTGGGCCCGGCGGCCCTCCCGGCCGATCCCCGACGACGTACGCGGCCGGCTGCGCGGCGCCTGGGAGGACGACCTCGACGTCCCGGCGGTGCTCCGGGTGCTGGAGTGGGTCGCCACCCGGCCCGACCTGGCGGACGGCGCCCGCTTCGAGACGTACGCCTACGCCGACCGCCTCCTCGGTCTCGACCTCACCCGAGACCTCGGACACGCACCGTGAGAGCCGCGCCGACGACCAGGGCGGGCCGGACGGACGGGCCGGTGGGCGACCGCGTCCGTGGCGGCCGGGCGGGAGCCGTGAGGTGATCCGCCGCGCCCGCTCCGGGCCGCTGCGGCGGCTGGTGGTGCTGCGGCATGCCAAGTCCGCCCGGCCGGAGGGCGTCGCCGACCACGAACGGCCGCTCGCGGGCCGCGGGCGGCGTGACGCGCCCGCGGCCGGCCGGGCGCTCGCCGAGGCGGACTGCCTGCCCGACCTCGCGCTGTGCTCCACCGCGCGCCGGGCGCGCCAGACCTGGGACCTGGCCTCCGCCCAGTGGGGCACCCCGCCGCCGGTGCGCCACGACCGGCGGCTGTACGCGGCCGACGCCGGCACTCTGCTGGAGGTGGTGCGCGAGACGCCGCCCGAGGTGGAGACGCTGCTGCTCCTCGGGCACAACCCGGGCCTGGAGGAACTGGTCCTGGAACTGGCGGGCGACGGCCTGGACGACACCCTGGAGAGGCTCCGGACGAAGTTCCCGACGTCCGCGATCGCCGTCCTGGTCTGGTACGGCGTCACCTGGCGCACCCTCGCCCCCGGCGCCGCCCTCCTCATCGCCCTGACCGTCCCGAGGGGCGCCGAACGCGCCTGACCCCGACCGGCGCCCACCTGCGACGAGCCGCCGCGCCGGGTCCGCATAGGCTGGCCGGATGCAGGACGAGTACCGCACCGTGGCCCGCGCGGGTGTGCATGAGACCGAGGTCAACCGGTCCCGGTTTCTGTGTTCCCTCGCGCCCGTGGGCAGTGAGCGGGAGGCGCAGGAGTTCGTCGCCGCCGTGCGCAAGGAGCACTCGGACGCCACGCACAACTGCTGGGCCTACGTGATCGGCGCCGACGCCGGTGTGCAGAAGGCGAGCGACGACGGGGAACCCGGCGGCACCGCCGGCGTCCCCATGCTCCAGATGCTGCTGCGCCGCGACATGCGGTACGTCGTCGCCGTCGTCACCCGCTACTACGGCGGCGTAAAGCTCGGCGCCGGCGGGCTCATCCGCGCCTACGGCGGCGCGGTGGGCGAGGCGCTGGACGCGGTCGGTACCCGCACGCGCCGACGCTTCAGGCTTGCCACGGTGACCGTCGACCACCAGCGGGCCGGCAAGCTGCAGAACGACCTCAGGGCGACCGGGCGCGAGGTGCGGGACGTGCGCTACGCGGAGGCCGTGACCCTCGAGGTCGGCCTGCCCGACGCCGACGTGGAGGCGTTCCGCGCCTGGCTCGCGGACGCCACCCAGGGCACGGCGGAACTCGAACTGGGCGGCGAGGCCTACGGAGACGTGTGAGTGTGCGGCGGGCGGAACGGGTGAAAGGTGCGAATGCCGCTCACCGCGCCCTCCATCACGGGCGAAACGGGAGCAACCGGTCGTGATGTCGGACCCGCCCGATAGTCTGCGGGGATCATGAGGCTGCTGCACACTTCCGACTGGCATCTGGGCCGCGCGTTCCACCGCGTGAGCATGCTGGACGCCCAGGCCGAGTTCATCGGCCACCTGGTGGCGACCGTGCGCGAGCGCGCCGTCGACGCGGTGGTCGTCTCGGGAGACGTGTACGACCGCGCGGTGCCCCCGCTCGCCGCCGTGGAGCTGTTCGACGACGCCCTGCACCGCCTCGCCGCACTGGGCGTGCCCACGGTGATGATCTCCGGCAACCACGACTCGGCCCGCCGGCTCGGCGTCGGCGCCGGGCTGATCGACCGAGCGGGCATCCACCTGCGGACCGAGCCGTCCGCGTGCGGTACGCCGGTGGTGCTCGCCGACGCCCACGGCGACGTGGCGTTCTACGGCCTGCCGTACCTCGAACCCGCCCTGGTCGGGGACGAGTTCGGCCTCGAGAAGGCGGCCCACGAAACTGTCCTCGCCGCCGCCATGGACCGGGTCCGCGCCGACCTGGCCGGCCGCGCGCCGGGCACCCGCTCCGTCGTCCTCGCGCACGCCTTCGTCACCGGCGGCCAGGCCAGCGACAGCGAGCGGGACATCACCGTCGGCGGTGTCGCCGCGGTGCCCGCCTCGGTCTTCGACGGCGTCGACTACGCCGCGCTCGGTCACCTGCACGGCTGCCAGACCATCACCGAGCGCGTCCGCTACTCCGGCTCCCCGCTGCCGTACTCCTTCTCGGAGGCCGAACACCGCAAGAGCATGTGGCTCGTCGACCTCGACGCCGCCGGCGCGGTCACCGCCGAGCGGATCGACTGCCCCGTGCCGCGCGCGCTGGCCCGGATCCGGGGCACGCTCGAGAATCTGCTCGCCGACCCCGGCCTGGAGCGCCACCGGGAGGCCTGGGTCGAGGCCACGCTCACCGACCCCGTCCGCCCCGCCGACCCCATGGCCCGCCTGGGCGACCGCTTCCCGCACACCCTCAGCCTCGTCTTCGACCCCGACCGCGCCCCCGGCGACCCGGAGGTGTCCTACGCCCGCCGACTCGCGGGCCGCGACGACCAGCAGATCGCCGAGGACTTCGTGGCGCACGTGCGCGGCGCGGGACCCGACGCGTACGAACAGGCCGTGCTGCGCGAGGCGTTGGACGCCGTCCGGGCGGACGACACGGTCCGGGAGACGGCCCG
>NZ_BMVJ01000003.1:473830-501329 GCF_014650655.1 Streptomyces anandii JCM 4720 | reverse complement strand
GTGACGCGGCACGCGCGCGGGGCGGGGGCGGAAGCGGCGGGCGGCCCGGCCTGGCACCGGGCACCGCACGACCAGGGGGAGGCGCAGTGAGGCTGCACCGGCTCGACATCACCGCCTTCGGGCCCTTCGGCGGCGCGCAGCGCGTCGACTTCGACGCGCTGTCCGCCGCGGGGCTCTTCCTGCTGCACGGCCCGACCGGCGCCGGCAAGACCTCCGTGCTCGACGCCGTGTGCTACGCGCTGTACGGCTCGGTGCCCGGCGCCCGCCAGGGCCAGGGGACCACCCTGCGCAGCGACCACGCCGCCGCGGGCACCCGCACCCAGGTCACCCTCGACCTCACCGTCGCCGGACGCCGGCTGGAGATCACCCGGCAGCCCCCCTGGGAGCGCCTGAAGCGCCGCGGCACCGGCACCACCGTCGACAAGGCGCAGACCTGGCTGCGCGAGTACGACGCGGTGGCCGGCGCCTGGAAGGATCTCAGCCGCTCCCACCAGGAGGTCGGCGAGGAGATCACCCAGCTGCTCGGCATGAGCCGCGAGCAGTTCTGCCAGGTCGTGCTGTTGCCGCAGGGCGACTTCGCCCGCTTCCTGCGCGCCGACGCCGAGGCCCGCGGCAAACTGCTGGGCCGCCTGTTCGACACCCGCCGCTTCGCCGAGGTCGAAAAGCGCCTCGCCGAGCGCAGGCGCACCGCCGAGGCGCGGGTGCGCGAGGGCGACGCCGAACTGCTCGCCGACGCCCACCGCATGCAGCAGGCCGCGGGCGACGCGATGGAACTGCCCGGCCTCGCGCCCGGCGAACCGGGTCTTGCCGAGGCCGTACTGACCGCCGCCGCGGTGGCCCGCGCGACCGCACGCGAGCAGCTGACCGTCGCCCACTGCCGCCTGTCCGCCGCCGACTCCGCCCACGCCGCCGCCGAGCGCGCCCTGGACGAGGCACGCGAACTGGCCCGGCTGCAGAGCCGGTTCGCTCAGGCCCAGGAGCGCGCCGCCCGCCTCGCGGAGCGCGCCGACGAGCACCGCGAGGCCCAGCGGAGGATGGAGCGCGGACGCAAGGCGGAGGCCGTGGCCCCGGCGCTCGAACTGCGCGAGGCCGCCGACGCCGAGCACGCTCGCGCGGCCGCCGCCGAGGCACGCGCGCGTGCCCTGCTGCCGGACGGCCTCGCCGACGCCGGCGCGGCCGGACTCGCCGCGGCCGCCCGCCGGGCCGCCGAGGAGCTCGGCGCCCTGGAGTCGGCCCGCCGCGCCGAGCGCCGCCTGGCCGAACTCGTCGCCGAGCGCGCGGACGTGGACCGGCAGGAGCGCGCGGACACCGAGGCGCTCCAGGAGGCCGAGGACTGGCTCGCCGGGTGGGAGAGCACCCGCGCGGGGCTGCGGGCCCGTATCGAGAGCGCCCAGGAGACGGCCGGGCAGGCCCAGCAGCTCGCCGTGTTGCGGGAGAGCGCCGAGGCGCGGCTCGCGGCCGCCCGCACCCGCGACCGGCTGGCCGGAGAGACCGAGGAGGCACGGCGCCGGGCGCTCGCCTCCGCCGAACACGCGATGCGCGCCAAGGACCACTGGCTCGCCCTGAAGGAACAGCGCCTGAACGGCATCGCGGCGGAACTCGCCGCGCACCTCACCGACGGCGAGCCCTGCGCCGTCTGCGGCGCCACCGAGCACCCCGCGCCCGCCCGCAGGTTCGCGGGGCACGTCGACCGTGACGCGGAGGAGCGGGCCCTGGCCGGCCACCAGGACGCCGAGGAACGCCGGGCCGAGGACGAGCGCCGCCACGCGGACCTGCGCGCGGCCCTGGCCGCCGCCACCGCCGAGGCCGGGGACGCGCCGGTTCCGCGTCTCGCCGAGGAGACCGCGGACCTGGAGCGACGGCTGGCGCGGGCGCACCGGGAGACCTCGGCACTGCACGCGGCGCGGGAGGAGCTGCGCGGCGCGGAGGAGGAGCACGAGCGCCGGCTGTCCGACCGCCGCCGCGCGGAGGTACGGGCCGCGGCGCGCCAGACCCGCCGCGAGAACCTGGACCGCGAACAGGCCGCCCTGGAGACGGAGCTGGCCGCCGCCCGGGGCAGTGCCCGCAGCGTGCGCGAGCGCGCCGCCGAACTGCAGCGGCGGGCCGCGGTGCTCACCGACGCCGCCGACGCCGTGCGCGCCGCCGAGGAGAGCGCCGTACGGCTCAAGGACGCCGACGGCCGGCTCGCCGAGGCCGCCTTCCGCGCGGGCTTCGACACCCCGCGGGCCGCGGCCGCCGCGCTGCTCGACGACGCCGCCCACCGCGAGCTGCAACACCGCCTGGACGCCTGGCAGTCGGAGGAGGCCGCGGTGCGCGCGGTCCTCGCCGAGGCCGGCACCGCGGCCGCCGCCGAGCGTCCGCCCGCCGACCTCGCCGCCGCGCAGGCCGCCGCGGACGCCGGGGGCCGGCGTCTGCGCGAGGCCGCCTCCGCGCGGGACGCCGCCGCCCGCCGCTGCGCCGAACTCGACCGGCTCTCCGCCCGCGCGGCCAGAGGCATACGGCAACTGGCGCCGCTGCGCGAGGAGTACGACCGCGTCGCCCGCCTCGCCGCCCTCACCGCGGGCACCTCCGCGGACAACGAGCGCAAGATGCGCCTGGAGTCCTACGTCCTCGCCGCCCGCCTGGAACAGGTGGCCGCCGCCGCGACCGTACGGCTGCTGCGCATGTCGTCCGGCCGCTACACCCTCGTCCACTCCGACGACCGCAGCGGACGCGGGCGCAGCGGCCTCGGGCTGCACGTCGTCGACGCCTGGACCGGGCGGGAGCGGGACACGGCCACGCTGTCGGGAGGCGAGACGTTCTTCGCCTCGCTCGCCCTCGCCCTCGGGCTCGCCGACGTGGTCACCGACGAGGCGGGTGGGGTGCGCCTGGACACCCTCTTCATCGACGAGGGTTTCGGCAGCCTCGACGACCAGACCCTCGACGAGGTCCTCGACGTACTCGACTCCCTGCGCGAACGCGACCGCAGCGTGGGCATCGTCAGCCACGTCCCCGACCTGCGCCGCCGCATCCACGCCCAACTGGAGATCACCAAGACCAGATCGGGCTCGACGGTGCGGCAGCGCGGGGTGCGCTGACTCGCGGCCGTGCCGGCGGCTCAGCGGCCCAGGGGGCGGCGGGGGAGGGGGGAGGAGTACACCACGCTGGTCGTCACCGAGCCCAGGGTGCCGATGCGGCCGGCGATCTCCTCCAGGTGGCGCATCGAGCGTGCGGCGACCTTGATGACGAAGCAGTCGTCGCCCGTCACATGGTGCGCCTCGAGGATCTCCGGCGTGGCGGCGACCAGGTCGTGGAACGGCTTGTAGTTGCCGTTGGGGTAGCGCAGCCGTACGAACGCCAGGATCGGCAGGCCGAGCCGCTGCGGGTCGACCACCGCCGCGTACCCCTCGATGACGCCCGCCTCCTCCAGGCGCCGCACCCGCTCGGTGACCGCGCTCGGGGACATCGAGACGGCGCGCGCCAACTCGGCGAAGCTCGCCCGGCCTTCGCGCTGGAGGACGTCGAGTATGCGCCAGTCGGTGGCGTCCGGGGAAAACGCGGTCATGACCGATGAATAGCAGGGAATTCCCCGGACGTTCAAGAGGTATGCCGGGGAACACCGCTTCAACGCGGCGATGGACGGTCTTAGGTTCTTGCCCATGGAATACGACAACCCCGTGCTGCGCGTAGCCCCCGCGCCCCCGGCCGCGGCAGCCGCCCACTTCCGCGCGAGCCTCGCCTTCCACGCCGACGTCTCCGACGTCGCCGCCGCGCTCGAGGCCGGCGGCGACGTCGGATTCGTGCTGCTCGACTCCCGCTCCACCGAGTCGTGGGACCAGGGGCACATCCCCGGTGCGATCCACCTGCCCACCGCGCTGATCCCCGGGCAGGCCGAAGCCCTTGTCGACAAGTCGATGCCGGTCGTCACCTACTGCTGGGGCCCGGGCTGCAACGGCGCCACCCGCGCCGCCCTCGCCCTCGCCGAACTCGGCTACCGGGTCAAGGAGATGCTCGGCGGCTTCGAGTACTGGGTGCGCGAGGGCTTCGCCTACGAGACCTGGCAGGGCGGCGAGAACCGCCCGGCCGACCCCCTGACAGCGCCGGTGGCCGGAGCCCCCTGCGGCTGCTGAGAAGGCCCGCCGGGCGGGCGGCCCACCCGGGCCGCCCGCCCGGGTGGGTCAGGGGGTCACAGCTGTGACAGCTCGTCCAGCAGGTCGTCCAGGCCCAGGGAACCCTGGGAGAGGGCGGCCATGTGCCAGGCCTTCGCGTCGAAGGCGTCACCGCGGCGCTCGCGGGCCTTCTCGCGGCCCAGGAGCCAGGCGCGCTCGCCCAGCTTGTAACCGATCGCCTGGCCGGGCATCGACAGGTAGCGGATCAGCTCGCTGGCCACGAAGTCGCGGGGACGGCTGCTGTGCGCGCCGAAGAACTCCTGCGCCAGCTCCGGCGTCCACCGCTCACCCGGGTGGAACGGCGAGTCCGCCGGAATGTCCAGCTCCAGGTGCATGCCGATGTCGATGATGACGCGCACCGCGCGCATCATCTGGGCGTCCAGGTAGCCGAGCCGCCGCTCCGGGTCGGTGAGGAAGCCGAGCTCGTCCATCAGGCGCTCCGCGTACAGCGCCCAGCCCTCCGCGTTGGCGCTGACGATGCCGACCGTCGCCTGGTAGCGCGAGAGGTTCTCCGCCACGTGCGCCCACTGGGCGAGCTGGAGGTGGTGGCCCGGGACACCCTCGTGGTACCAGGTCGACACCAGGTCGTACACCGGGAAGCGGGTCTGTCCCATGGTCGGCAGCCAGGTGCGGCCCGGGCGCGAGAAGTCGGCGGACGGCGCCGTGTAGTACGGGGCGGCGGCACCGCCGGGCGGCGCGATGCGGGACTCCACCTTCCGCACCCGCTCGGCGAGTTCGAAGTGCGTGCCGTCCAGCGCGTCGATCGCCTCGTCCATCAGCCCCTGGAGCCAGGCCCGCACCTCGTCCACGCCCTCGATGTGCGTGCCGTGCTCGTCGAGGTGCGCGAGCGCCACCCACGGCGTCGCGGCCCCCGGCAGGACCTTCTCGGCCTCCTGCTTCATCTCGCCGAGCAGGCGGTGGAACTCCGACCAGCCGTACGCGTACGCCTCGTCCAGATCCAGGTCCGTGCCGTTGAAGTAGCGCGAGAAGCGTGCGTAGCGCTCACGGCCCACGGTGTCCGGGGAGCCCTCGACGGTCGGCGCGTACACGTCGCGCATCCAGTCCCGCAGCTCCACCACGGCCGCGGTCGCCGCCCGCGCGGCCTCGTCCAGCTCCCCGCGCAGCGCCTCGGGCCCGGCGGCGGCGAAGTCCTCGAACCAGCCGCGGCCCCGGCCGTCCGTGTCCGACCACTCGGTGAGCTGCTCGACGAAGGTGGCCGTCGGGCTCGGGCCGCCGTACAGCTTGCGCTCCAGGCCGAGGGCCAGCGACTCGCGGTAGCCGCGCAGCGCGGCCGGCACGGCGCGCAGCCGCTCCGCGACCGCGGCCCAGTCCTCGTCGGTGTCCGTCGGCGTGAGCGTGAAGACCTCGCGCACGGAGTGCACGGGGCTGTGGATGTTACTGACCGCGCGCAGGCCCTCGTCGGCCTCGTGCACGGCGAGCTCCGCGGTGAGCCGCTCGCGCAGCAGGCGCGCGCACCGGCGCTCGATGTCGCTGTCCGCGCCGGGCCGGCGCTCGGCCTCGTCGAGTCCGGCGAGGGTGGTGCGGGCCAGTTCCGCGAGCGCCTCCTGGCCCGCGGGTGAGGTGTCGGGCAGCCTGCTCGAACTCTCCTTCACACCGAGGTACGTACCGGTGATCGGGTCGAGGGCGATGAGTTCGTCGACGTAGGCGTCGGCGACCTGACGGGGAAGCGGGCTCTTGGTCTGAGACATGCGCACCATCCTCATACAAGGGCACGGCCCGCGTCAGCCGGGTTTACGCCGCTCCCGGCCGCGCCGCGTCCCCCTTCGCCGGAGCCGGACCGCCCGGACCGGCCGGGGCGCCCAGCGGGAGCAGCGGACCGCAGTCCCACTGCTGGAAGATCAGCCGGGTCTCGACCCGCGCCACTTCCTTGCGCGAGGTGAACTCGTCCAGCACCAGCCGCTGCAGATCCGCCATGTCCGCGACCGCCACATGCACCAGGTAGTCGTCCGGCCCGGTCAGATGGAACACCGTCCGCGACTCCGGCAGCGCCCGGATCCGCTCCACGAACGGCCCCACCAGCTCCCTGCGGTGCGGCCTCACCTGCACCGACAGGAGCGCCTCGAGGCCGCGTCCCAGCTTGGCGGGATCCAGCCGCAGCTGGTGGCCGAGGATCACGCCGGAGCGGCGCAGCCTCGTCACCCGGTCCAGGCAGGTCGACGGCGCCACCCCGACCTGCGCGGCGAGGTCGCGGTAGGTGGTCCGGGCGTCGTTCTGCAGCAGCCGCAGCAGATGCAGATCGACCGGATCCAGTACGACAGATTCGGCCATGGCTCGAACGTAACACGGACTTCCACGCCGGTGACCCGGCCGCTGTTCACCCTTCCGCCATGGACACGCCCTTGGACGCAGTGAGCCCGTCCGCGTACGACGACGTACGCACCGCCCCCCGAGCACTGGCCACCGAGGCCGTGCACGCCGGCCGCGACGACCTCGCCCGGCAGGGACTGCACGCCCCGCCGATCGACCTGTCCACCACCTACCCCTCCTACGACAGCCGCGCCGAGGCCGCCCGCATCGACGCCTTCGCCACCGACGGCGCGGAACTGGAGGGCACCCCGGTCTACGCGCGGCTCGGCAACCCCACCGTCGCGCGCTTCGAGACCGCCCTGGCCCGGCTGGAGGGCACCGAGTCCGCGGTCGCGTTCGCCAGCGGCATGGCCGCGCTCAGCGCGGTCCTCCTCGCCCGCGCCGCCACGGGCCTGCGTCACGTCGTCGCCGTGCGCCCCCTCTACGGCTGCAGCGACCATCTGCTGACCGCCGGGCTGCTCGGCACCGAGGTGACCTGGACCGACCCGGCCGGGATCGCGGACGCGCTGCGCCCGGACACCGGTCTGGTCATGGTGGAGTCCCCGGCCAACCCGACCCTCGCCGAGGTCGACCTGCGGGCCGTCGCCCACGCCTGCGGCTCCGTCCCGCTGCTCGCGGACAACACCTTCGCCACCCCGGTGCTCCAGCGCCCGGCCGAACAGGGGGCGCGGCTGGTGCTGCACAGCGCCACCAAGTACCTGGGCGGGCACGGGGACGTGATGGCGGGTGTGGTGGCCTGCGACGAGGAGTTCGCCGGGAAGCTGCGGCAGGTGCGGTTCGCCACCGGCGGCGTGCTGCACCCGCTGGCCGGCTACCTGCTGCTGCGCGGCCTGTCCACGCTTCCGGTGCGGGTGCGGGCCGCCTCCGCCACCGCCGCCGAACTGGCCGGCCGGCTCGCGGCCGACCCACGCGTGGCCCGTGTGCACTACCCCCGGATCGGCGGGGCGATGGTCGCCTTCGAGGTGCACGGCGACCCGCACGACGTCATCGGCGGAGTGCGGCTGATCACCCCGGCGGTGAGCCTCGGCAGCGTCGACACGCTCATACAGCACCCGGCCTCCATCAGCCACCGCATCGTCGACGCGGACGACCGGCGGGGCGCCGGCGTCAGCGACCGGCTGCTGCGGATGTCGGTGGGCCTGGAGGACGTCGAGGACCTGTGGGCGGACCTCGACCAGGCGCTCGCGGGGCAGGGCCGGGCGGCCGAGGTGAAGGAGCTGCACGAGGCGATGAGCTGACCAGGTCACGTACGGGGTGCGGCCCGGCGAGCTCCGCCGGGCCGCACGCCGAACGTCCGGCTCAGTCCCGCAGCCCTGCCGGGCTCCGGTGCGCCTCCCGGCGGTCGTCGTACGGCGGACGCGTGGCCGCCGGGGCCGCGTCGATCCGGGCCGTGATCACCAGGGTGCCCTCCTCGATCTGGTAGTCGAGCGGCAGGCCGAGGCCGCGCATCGCGGCGACCATCCCGGTGTTCGACGCCTGCGTCACCGCGTACACGCTCGCGCAGCCCGCCTCGACGGCCATCGCCACCAGCCGCCCCAGCAGCTCCGTGCCGACACCCCGGTGCTGCCACTCGTCCTCGACGAGCAGGGCGACCTCGGTCTCGTCGCCGTCCCACAGCAGATGGCCGAGGCCGACGATCCGGCCCGAGGCGGACTGCGCGGCGAGCGTCCGGCCGAACCGCGGGCTGAGCAGGTGGTTCAGATAGCGGTCGGCGTCGCCGACCGGCCCGTGGTAGCGCATGCTCAGCGTGCGCGCCGAGCACCGCTCGTGCATCCGCCGGGCCGCCGCGAGGTCACCGGTGTCGGCCCGGCGCACGGTGATGGCGTTGCCCTCGGGCAGGGTCAGCACGTCCTCGCCGCGCGGGATGCGCGGGCCCAGCCGGGCGTCCAGCTCCACCAGCGCCCGGGCCCGCGCGAACTCGGTGGGCGTGAACGGCAGATACGGCCGCTCGACGGTGATCACCCCTCCCTCCGGGGCCCGCAGCCGCATCACCGTGTCCTCGAGCACCCCGTCGGCGGGCACCGGCTGCGGTCCGGGGCCGCCGCCGGCCGGCCGGGCGGGCAGGGAACGGATGGTGCACCGGCCCAGCAACTGCCGCAGCGCCAGCGGTAGTTCCGCCGCGTCCACCGCCGTGCGCGCCGCCAGGCCCAGCACCCGTGTCGGCACGTCCACCAGGTCGTGCGCGTCGGCCCGCTCGATCCAGGTACCGGCCCCGCCGGCCAGCGAGACCGCGCGGGTGATCGCGCACCCCTCCAGTTCGGCGGGGGCCCGCAGCAGGAACTCGTCCACGGTGCCCTCGGCCAGCGGGTGCGTCTGCAGGCTCAGGATGTCGACGTGCCGGCCGGCCAGCGCCGCGCACAGCGAGGCCAGCGAGCCCGGCTCGTCGCGCACCGTCGTCCGCATCCGCCACAGCGTGCCCGTCCCGGCCGGCCGGGCGCCGGTATCGTCCGCGGGCGGTGCGTGACCGTGGCGCCGTGCCCACCAGGTGTGGAACGCCGCCGTGGCCACCAGCGCCAGGGCCGAGATCACCAGGAGCGCCGGACCGTCGGGCCCGTGCCCGATCAGGTTGGCCACCCCGTCCGCCACCGCGACGGCCGTGAACAGGGCCGCCAGTTCCACTACGTCCCGCCGCCAGTGGTGCACCGGGCGTCCGTGCCTCGCACGGGTCACATCAGACATGTCTGGAGTCATGCAGCCACTGTGGAGGAAGCGTGTTGCGTGATCACGAACGGTTTGTGACCGATCGGTAAAGCGTGGATCCATCCCTTTTGTTGCTTTCTCAAGAGGACCGTCCGTCGCGCGCCGCCTCGGCCATCAGCCGCACCCCCGCGCGGATCCGCGCGGGCGGCAGATGCGCGTACCCGAGCACCAGCCGCACGCCGCCTTCCCCGCCCGCCGCGTCTCCGCCCACACATGTATGTCTGTACGCGGTCAGCGTGCGTACCGCGACTCCCGCGGCGGACATGCGGGCGAGGAACCGTTCCTCGGGGCCGTGCCGTGCGGGCAGATCGGCGATCAGATGGAGACCGGCGGCGATGCCGGTCAGGCGGGTGCCGGGGAAGTGCTCCGCCAGGGCGGCGGCGAGCACGTCACGGCGTTCCCGGTAGGCGCGCTGGCAGCGGCGCAACTGGCGGTCGTAGTCGCCCCGTTCGACGAAACGGGCGAACAGCGCCTGGTCGACGATGGGATGGCCGAGGTCCATGGTGCGCTTGCGCTCGACGACCTCGCCGGCCAGCGCCTCGGGGACGAGCAGCCAGCCCAGCCGCAGTCCCGGTGCGAGCGACTTGCTGACGGAGCCGGCGTAGACGACGCGCTCCGGGTCGAGGCCCTGCAGCGCGCCGACCGGGGCACGGTCGTAGCGGAAGTCTCCGTCGTAGTCGTCCTCGAAGAGGAAGCCGTCCACCCGCCGCGCCCAGTCGAGCAGTTCGGCACGGCGCCGCGCGGAGCAGGCGAGGCCGGTGGGGAACTGGTGCGCCGGGGTCGTCACCAGGGCGCGGACGCCGGAGCGGCGCAGCGGGCCCATGGCCGGGCCCTCGTCGTCCAGGGGGAGCGGAACGGTGCCGACGCCCGCGGAGCCGTACAGGTCGCCGTGCTGGGGGCTGCCGGGGTCCTCGACGCCCACGGCGCGTATCCCGCGCGCGTGCAGCACGGAGCCGAGCAGGGTGCTCGCCTGGGCCACTCCGGAGACGACGACGATCCGCTCCGGGTCGGCCACCACGCCCCGGCGTCGCGTGAGCAGCCCGGCGAGCGCGGTGCGCAGCCGGGGCAGCCCGCGCGGGTCGGGGTACCCGAGGTCGTGGTGGGCCAGGTCCGCCAGTAAGGAGCGGTGCGCCGCGCCCCAGGCGGCCCGCGGGAACAGCGACAGGTCGGGCGTGCCGGGCACGAAGTCCGCGCGGGCGTCCAGGGAGCGCGGGGCGAGGTCGAGCGCGCGCGTGCGTGCGGCACGGACCGCTCCGCCCACCCACGTCCCCGCGCCCCGGCCGCTGCGCAGATAGCCCTCCGCCGTCAACTGCTCGTAGGCCTCGGTGACCAGCCCGCGTGAGACGCCGAGGTCCGCCGCGAGGTCCCGGCTGGAGGGCAGCCGCGTGCCCGGCGCGAGCCGCCCCGAGCGGACCGCCTGGCGCAGCGCCTCCTGCAGCGCGCGCCCACGCGCGCGGGCCGGCGCCGAGACGGCCGGCAGCAGCAGCTCCCAGGCGGCGACACCGGCGGGCCCGCCCGGATTGGTCCCCGATGACGTCATGGAAGTGGACCTTAAACCGGGCCGCCGCGCTCCCTAACGTCGCCACCATGAACGCGACCACCTCGCGCGGGGCCCTGCTCGCCGCGCTCGCCTGCGTCCTCGTCGGAGGATCCTTCACCGCCAACAGCGTCCTCGGCCACTACCCGTATGCCGGCGGCCAGTTCCTGCGCTACGGCCTCGCCTGGCTGCTGCTCCTGCCGCTCGTGGGGCGGGACGCGGCGGCCCGGCGGGACACGGCCGCCCGGCTGCGGCGGCTCACGCCCCGTCAGTGGACCCGCCTCGCGCTGCTCGCGGCGGTCGGCATGGTCGGCTTCAACCTGGCGGTCCTGGCCGCCGAGCGCACCGCCGAGCCCGCCGTGCCGGGAGTCCTCGTGGGCTGCGCCCCCGTCGTGGTCGCGGTGCTCGTGCCGCTCGCGGAGGGCCGGCGTCCGCAGCGGACCGTCCTGTACGGGGCCCTCCTGGTGGCGGCCGGGGCCTGCGCCGTGCAGGGCTGGGGCCGCACCGACGGCGCCGGACTCGCCTTCTCCGTCTGCGCGCTGGCCGGCGAGGTCGGCTTCGCGGTCCTCGCCGTTCCCGTACTGCGCCCGCTGGGGCCGCGGCCGCTGGCCATGGTGGTGTGCGGGGCGGCGGCGGTGGAGGCGGCACTCACCGGCATGGTCCTCGACGGCGCCGACTGGCTGCGGTGGCCCACGGCCGGTGAGACCGCCGCGCTGCTCTGGCAGGCGGCGGTCGTCACCGTGATCGGCTTCGTGTGCTGGTACATGGGCATGCAGCGGATCGGCGCCGAGCGCGCCACCCTGTTCTCGGGTCTCATCCCGGTCGCCGCCGCCTGCACCGCGCCCCTGGCCGGTACGGGTTCCTACGGCGCCGCCCAGGCCCTCGGCAGCGCCCTGGTGTGCGCCGGGGTCGCCGCGGGCTCCACCGCCCCCGCACGGGCGGCCCGCCGCCCGGCCGCCACCGTCGATGCAACCCGCGCGCGGGCGGCCCGGCGGTCGGCGGCTGCCGTCGACATGCCCGGGCGGGCTGAGGCGCGGTCGGCGGCTGCCGTCGGGGATGACGCGTGGGCCGGCCGGCGGTCGGCGGCTGCCGTCGGCGTGCCCGCGCGGGCCGCACGGCGCTCGGCGGCTGCCGTCGACATGCCCGCGCGGGCTGAAGCGTGGTCAGCGGCTGCCGTCGAGGATGACGCGGGCGACGAGGGCCGGGTCGTCGTTCATCGGCACGTGGCCGCAGCCGGGCAGCCGCACGAGCCGAGCGCGGGGGATGATCTGCTTGGCCCGGATCCCCTGCCGGCGCACCAGCAGCCGGTCCTGGGTGCCCCACGCCACCGTGACGGGGATGCCGGGGACGTCGTCGGTGAACAGCACCTCGATTCCCGCGCGGAGCGTCTCCTCGAACCCGGTGGCCCGCGCGAGGGCGAGCGTCTCGGCGACCACGGCCTCGGGTGAGCGCCGCCCCGGGCGGGCGTAGATGGTGCTGGTCAGCACGGTACGGCCGGCCGCCGTGCGGGACAGCCGCTCGACCAGCGGCAGCGGCGTGCGCCGCGCTATCGCCCGCATCGCCTGCAGCACCCCGAAGGCGTAGCGCCGCTCGGCCTGCGACCAGAACCCGGCGGGGGACAGGGCGGTGACGGACCGTACGAGCTTCTCCCGGCCGAGCTCCAGGGCCAGCAGGCCGCCCAGGGAGTTGCCCGCCACGTGCGGCCGCTCGATCTCCAGGGCCTCGCACAGCGCGGCGAGCGCCGCGTTCATCGTGGGCAGGTCGTGGCGCAGCCCGTCGGGCAGCGCGGGGGAGGCGCCGAAGCCCGGCAGGTCGACGGCGATCACGTCCCGCTCGGCCGCCAGCAGATGGACCACCGGGTCCCAGGCCTGGCGGTGGTGGCCGATGCCGTGCAGCAGGAGCAGCGGTTCACCGCTGCCCACGCGCGCGTAGGACAGGGTCACGGTCCGCGGCCCGTGCGGGGTGGGGACCTTGAAGGAGACGGTGGCGGACATGGTGCTCCTCGTCGGGGATCGCTGACTGACGCCGGGTAGACAGCTTGTCAGCAATTACTACCCACCGGTAGCCCTCCGGTGTGACGTTCCGTCTGGACACCTGCCCTGTCCGTGAGCTGGGATGGACCGGTGACCACCGGGATGGAGACCGACCTCTTCGAGGAGCACCGGCCCGTCCTCATGGGCGTCGCCTACCGCATGCTGGGGCGGGTGGCCGACGCGGAGGACGTGGTGCAGGATGCCTGGCTGCGCTGGTCGCGCGCCGACCACGACGCCGTTCGCGAGCCGCGCGCGTACCTGGTGCGCGTCACCACCCGGCTCGCCATCGACCGGCTGCGCCAGATCAAGTCGCGCGGCGAGGCCTACGTAGGCCCGTGGCTGCCGGAACCCCTGGTCACCGATGTCGCCGGCACCGTCGCGGACACGGCGGAACAGGCCGTGCTCGCCGACTCGGTGTCCCTGGCCGTCCTCGTCGTCCTCGAGTCGCTCTCCCCGCTGGAGCGCGCCGTGTTCGTGCTCAGGGAGGCCTTCGGCTACCCGTACGCCGAGATCGCCGCCATGCTGGAGCGCGGCGAACCGGCGGTGCGCCAGCTCGCCGGACGCGCCCGCCGGCACGTCGAGGAGCGCCGGCCGCGCTACGAGGTCGACCCCGCCCAGCGCCGCGACCTGACCGAGCGGTTCCTCGCCGCCGCCGCGGACGGCGACCTGGAAGGCCTGATGGCGCTGCTCGCGCCCGACGTCCGCCTGGTGGGCGACAGCGGCGGCAAGGCCAAGGCGCCGCTGCGGATCCTGAGCACCGCCGACAAGGTGGGCCGCTTCCTCGTCGGCGCGGCGCGCAAGGGCATCGCGGACCCCTCCTTCCGCATCCTGGAGCTCAACGGCGGCCCCGCCCTGCTGATCCTCTCCGGCGGCCGCCCCGACAGCGTCTTCCAGCTCGATGTCGCCGACGGGCGGGTCCAGGCCGTCTACATCATCCGCAACCCGGACAAGCTGACGTCCCTCGCCGCCTCCTGAGCCGCCCCGCCCACCGCCCGTCCCACCGCCCGGCCCGCCGTCCGCGAACGCCTCATGAACGCTTCGTGGCGGGCGCCTGTGGAGTGCCCGGGCATTCGATGATTGGTCTTGACCAAGGGTGGGGGCCGCCCTATGGTCGCTGATAAGTACAACAACCTTTAATAAACAAGGGCGCTTAAACGCCGCCGGACCACGGCGATCGCGGAGGACAGGGTGGGGACCACGCAGCTGGAAACGGTGCCGGAGCCCAAGTACTGGCATTTGAAGACCGTGCTCAGTGAGGCACTGGACTCCGAGTTCTCGGTGGGCGAGATTCTGCCCAACGAGCGGGAGCTGGCCGCCCGGTTCGGCGTGGCCCGCGCCACGCTCCGCCAGGCCCTGGAGCAGCTGGAGCTCGAGGGCAGGCTGCAGCGCCGCCGCGGCGTCGGTACCACCGTCGCGCCGCCCCGCGTGGGTGTGGCCGTGGGCACCGAGCAGCACGCCTGGCCGGGCGCCGCGGGCGACGCCTGGCAGCCCGTGGACTGCGTGCAGGACGTACCGCCCGCGAGCGTCGCCGACGTCCTGGGCACCGACCGCGACGAGCCCGTGCACACCGTGCGCCGCTCCCGCGTCAGCCACGGCCAGCCGGTCGCGGCGGAGCTGCTGTACATCCCGGCCTCCTCCGTGCCCGACCTCAGCGCGATCGACGCCCCCTCCGGACCGGCACGCGCGCGTGCCGTGCTGCGCGAACTCCAGCGCCTCGAACTGGAGGGCCAGGAGCGCGCGGTCGAACTGGGCTCCGCCCGCGCGGACGACGCCAAGGAGCTGGACCGGCTGCCCGGCGCCCCCGTCCTGGTCGTCACCACCCGCTTCACCGTCGGCGACGGCATCGCCGCACTGTCCGTCGCCACCTACCGCGCGGACACCTGCCGGCTCACCTTCGGCGACCCGGGCGGCGTGGAGATCCACCACGGGCCCGAGCGCCAGGCCTCCTGACGCGGCCGGCAAGCGCGGACCCACGGCCGCCAGGCCTCCTGACGCGGCCGGCAAGCGCGGACCCACGGCCCGTCGCCGGCCGGCACGGACCCACGGCCCGGCGCGCTCAGCGCCGGGCCGTCACCGTGCTCTCCACCGCGAACAACTGCTCCTCGACATGGTCGAGGGCCAGCCGCAGCGCACCCGTCGCCACGGCCGCCTCGCCGAGCATCGAGAGGGTCACCTGCGGCGGCCGCAGACAGTAGCGGGCCAGCTCTCGGCGCAGCGGTTCGAGCACGCCGTCCAGACCGGCCGCCCAGCCGCCCACGACCACCAGCTCCGGGTCCAGCGCCAGCACCAGCGCCGCCACGTCGTGCACCAGCCGCTGGATGAAACGGTCCTCGGCCGCGCGGGCACGCCGGTCGCCCTTGCGGGCCAGCGCGAACACCTCGGCCACGGCCTGCTCGTCCAGCGGGTGCAGCGGCTGGTCCGTGGTCGACAGCAGCGTCTCGGGCGTCGCCTCCCGGCCCAGCAGATGCAGCGCGCCGATCTCGCCGGCGGCCCCGCCGAACCCGCGGTGCAGCCGCCCGCCGATCAGCGAACCGGCGCCCGGGCTCAGCCCGGCCAGCACGAAGACCACGTCGTCCGACTCGGTGGCGGCGCCCTTCCAATGCTCGGCGACCGCCGCCGCGTTGGCGTCGTTCTCCACCAGCACCGGGCACTTGAAGGAACGGCTCAGCCGCTCGCCCAGGTGCAGCCCGGTCCACCCCGGCAGCGCGGTGCCCAGCCGTACGACGCCGTCCGCCTCGACGATCCCCGGCGTGCCGACGCCCACGGCACGCAGGGACCCGCGCGCCACACCGGCCCTGCGCAGCAGCTCGGCCACCGCTGAGCGCAGGCGTTCCAGGCGCTCGTCCGCCCCGGCCGTCTCGTCGACGTCCCTGGCCTGCGCGCCGAGCACCTTGCCGTCGAGGTCGGCGAGCAGCGCGGCGACCCGGTGCGCGCCGATCTCCAGCCCGAGCAGGTGCCCGGCCTCGGCGCGGAACCGGAAGCGCCGCGCCGGGCGTCCCTGACGGCGGGCGGCGCCCTCCTCGGCGGCCTTCTCGACGACGAGGCCGGCTTCGATGAGGTCCTCGACGACTCCCTCGACGGTCGGCCGGGACAGCCCGGTGACCCGGGTGATCTCCGTGAGCGTCGCGCAGTCCGTGGCACGCAGCGCGTGCAGCACCACCGCGGAATTGATCCTTCGCAGCAGCGAGGGATCCCCGCCGGTCAGCCGCCCCACCGTCCGTCCTCCCAGCTCGTGCGCGTGTGGGGCGGATCGTACTCGGCCCGGCCCGGCACAGCGAGCGCCGGGACCGCGAGCCGGAGGGCGCCACTCCTGACGCCCCGCCAATTGTCAGTGGCAGCCGGTTTACTGGAACGCATGGACATCGCCGAGTACCTCGCCGTGATCGACCGGCTGTGCGCCCGGGAGTTCCCGGCGGAGCGCGGCCGGTCGGACTCCGTGCTGGGCGGACCCGGCTATTTCCTGGCCGAGTTGGAGGCGAGCCACGGTCTGCGGCCGGGCTGCGCGGAGCGGCGCGCGGGAGCCGCGGACGACTTCCACGCCCTGAAGGAGGCCCTGTCCCAGGTCCTGGACGCCCGCAAGGGCAGGCGGCAGGAGCCCTGGGGCATGCTCACGCTCAGACTGCGCCGCGCACGCGGCGAGGCGATACCCGAGCCCTGGTCGGAGCTCAGCCTGCGCACGGACGAGCTGAACCTGTGGGGGCCGGACGGGACGGGCCGCTGGCTCGCGGTCGGCGTGGCCGACCGGGACCCGGCAGACGGGATACAACTGCTCGCGGTCGTCACCGACATGGGGCCGCCGTGACCGGCGGGCCGCCCGCCAGAGCCTCTCTTCCGGATCTTGCCGCCGGTCGCGGGGTCCGGCACGCACTACCCCATCGCGTCGACTCCCTCCTACGCCTCGCATCTGCACGCACCAGATCCCGCTAGGGTCGGCCGGGAAGTGAGGTCGCTCGGAGCCGGCCTGATCCGGAAGAAGGGCCCTAGTCGGCCTCCGCGGCAACGCGCAACCGCGCGAACTCCTCCGCCATCGTCTCGGCCGTCCAGTGGGCGTTCAGTCCGCTCGGGTTGGGCAGCACCCACACCCGCGTGGCGCCGATCGTCCGCTCCTGCGGCCCGACCCCGGCCTTGCGGTCGTCGAAGGCCGCGCGGTAGGCGGTCACTCCGACCACGGCCAGCCACCGGGGCCGCCAGTGCGCCACCTTCAGTGCCAGCGCCCGGCCGCCCTCCCGGTACTCCTCGGGCGTCAGCTCGTCGGCCCGGGCGGTGGGCCGCGCCACGACGTTCGTGATGCCGAGCCCGTACGACACGAGCTCACCCTGCTCCGCCGGCTCGAGCAGCCTGGGTGTGAACCCCGACCGGTGCAGCACCGGCCAGAAGCGGTTGCCCGGGCGGGCGAAGTGGTGGCCGGTGGCGGCCGACATCAGACCGGGATTGATGCCGCAGAACAGCACGCGCAGGCCGGCCGCGACCACGTCCGGTATCGGGCGGTCGCGGGCGGCCTCGAGTTCCGCGCGGGTGAAGCGGGTCAGAGGATCGCCCCGGGAGCGTAGGCCGCGGCCTCCGGATGCTGCTTGACGATCTCCTCGACGCGTGCGGCGACCGCGCCGACCTGGTCGGCCGCCGCGCCGGTGAAGGAAAGCTTGTCCGCCATCAGTGTCTCGAGCTGCGCCCGGTCCAGGGGGAGGCGCTCGTCGGCGGCGAGCTTGTCGAGCAGGTCGTTGCGCTCGGCGCCCTGCTCCCGCATCGCCAGCGCGGTGGCGACGGCGTTCTCCTTGATCGCCTCGTGGGCGACCTCGCGGCCGACCCCGGCCCGCACCGCGCCCATCAGCACCTTGGTGGTGGCGAGGAACGGCAGGTAGCGGTCCAGCTCCCGGGCGACGACGGCCGGGAAGGCGCCGAACTCGTCGAGGACGGTCAGGAACGTCTCCAGCAGCCCGTCCAGTGCGAAGAAGGCGTCCGGCAGCGCGACCCGGCGCACCACCGAGCAGGACACGTCGCCCTCGTTCCACTGGTCGCCCGCCAGTTCGCCGGTCATGGAGGCGTAGCCGCGCAGGATCACCATCAGGCCGTTGACGCGCTCGCAGGAGCGGGTGTTCATCTTGTGCGGCATGGCCGAGGAGCCGACCTGGCCGGGCTTGAAGCCCTCGGTGACCAGTTCGTGCCCGGCCATCAGGCGGATCGTCTTCGCCAGCGAGGAGGGCGCCGCCGCCAGCTGCACCAGCGCGGTGACGACCTCGTAGTCCAGGGAGCGGGGGTAGACCTGGCCGACCGAGGTGAACGCCTGGGAGAAGCCCAGGTGGCCGGCGATGCGCCGTTCCAGCTCCGCGAGCGCCGCCGCGTCGCCGCCCAGCAGGTCCAGCATGTCCTGCGCGGTGCCGACCGGGCCCTTGATGCCGCGCAGCGGATAGCGGCCCAGCAGCTCCTCCACCCGGCCGTACGCGACGAGCAGTTCGTCGGCGGCGGTGGCGAAGCGCTTGCCGAGGGTGGTGGCCTGCGCGGCCACGTTGTGCGAGCGGCCGGCCATGACCAGCTCGGCGTACTCGCCGGCGAGCCTGCCCAGGCGGGCCAGCACGGCCACCGTGCGGTCGCGCATCAGCTCCAGCGAGAGCCGGATCTGCAGCTGCTCGACGTTCTCCGTCAGGTCGCGGGAGGTCATGCCCTTGTGCACGTGCTCGTGCCCGGCGAGGTCGTTGAACTCCTCGATCCGCGCCTTCACGTCGTGCCGCGTGACCTTCTCGCGCTCGGCGATGGAGGCCAGGTCGACGGTGTCGAGGACGCGCTCGTAGTCGGCGATCGCCGCGTCCGGCACCTCGATCCCGAGATCCTTCTGGGCGCGCAGCACGGCGAGCCAGAGCTGCCGCTCCAGCCTCACCTTCTGCTCGGGCGACCAGAGCGTGGCGAGCTCGGCGGAGGCGTAGCGTCCGGCGAGGACGTTCGGGATACGGGGCTTTGCGGGCGCAGCAGTCACGTGCACCGAGTTTACTGGCGATTCGTGCAGGCCAGCGCCGCGGGGTTGTTCGTCGGAACCTACGAGAGCCCGGAGAGCTCGCCGGAGCCCTCGGGCGGCAGGGCCGGCCGGGTGCCGCCCGGTGGCTGGGCCGGGTCCCCGTACGGCAGCAGTTCGGGCCGCTTGGCCGGGCGGCCGTCGCCGGAGGAGCGGCCGGTCAGCCGCCTGCCTATCCACGGCAGCAGGTGCCGCCGGGCGAAGCGTGCGTCCGCGAGGCGGCGGCCGGCCCAGTTCGGCGGCGCGGTCGCGGTCATGGGCGTACGCCACTCGGTGTCCTCCGGCTCGTACCCGAGGGCCTGCCACACCGCCTCCGCGACCCTGCGGTGGCCCTCGGCCGTCAGATGCAGACGGTCCACGTCCCACAGCCGGGGATCCGCCAGCGACGGCGCGCCGTACAGGTCGACGACGATCGCGCCGTGCCGCTCGGCCAGCTCGTCGACGCAGGCGAACAGCTGCTCCATGCGCGGCCGGAAGCGCTCCAGGACGGGACCCTGCCGGCCAGGGCTGCGCATCAGTACGAGCCGTTCGCACGACGGCGCCAGCCGCTCCACCGCCTCGGTCAGCAGGCCCCGGACCCGGTCCATGTCGCACTTGGGCCGCAGGGTGTCGTTGAGCCCGCCGACCAGCGTGACCACGTCGGCCCGCATGGCCGCCGCCACCTCGACCTGCTCGTCGACGATCTGCCCGATGAGCTTGCCCCGCACGGCCAGGTTGGCGTACCGGAAGCCGGAGTGCCGGGCGGCCATCCGCGCCGCGAGGAGGTCGGCCCAGCCGCGGTAGGAACCGTCGGGCAGCAGGTCCGACATGCCCTCGGTGAAGGAGTCGCCGACCGCGACCAGGCTGGAATACGTGGGATTCGTCTGCATGGCGAGAGCGATGGTATCCCGGTCGGCCGGTCACATACCAAGCGGTCGGTTCCTCTCGGTGTCGGGCCGGCGGGTCACACCGGCTGGCCGAACAGCTCCCGCAGTACGTCCTCCATGGTGACCAGGCCCGACAGCCGGCCGTCCGGGCCCAGGACGGCCGCGAGGTGGGTACGGCTGCCGCGCATGGCGGTGAGCACGTCGTCCAGCGGTGTGCCCTCACGGACCCGGGCGATGGGGCGCATGTCGCGCAGCCGGAACGCCTCGTCGCGCGGGGAGGCGTCCAGCGCGTCCTTCACGTGCAGGTAGCCGATGATCCGGCGGCCCTCGTCGACCACGGGGAAGCGGGAGAAACCGGAGTCGGCCGACAGCCGCTCCAGCTGCTCCGGGGTGACCCCGAGACGTGCGTAGACGACCCGCTCCAGCGGGAGCACGACGTCGCGCACGGGGCGGCTGCCGAGCTCCAGCGCGTCGTGCAGCCGCTCCTGAGCCCTGTTGTCGATGAGTCCGGCCTCGCTGGCGTCCTTGACGATCTCGGCCAGCTCCGTGTCCGTGAAGGTCGCGGACACCTCGTTCTTGGCCTCCACCCGCAACAGCTTCAGCAGCCCGTTGGCGAACGCGTTGACCGTGAAGATCACCGGGCGCAGGGCGCGGGACAGCGCGACCAGCGGGGGGCCGAGCAGCAGCGCGCTGCGCACCGGCTCCGCCAGCGAGATGTTCTTCGGCACCATCTCGCCGAGCAGCATGTGCAGATACGTCGCCAGCGCCAGCGCGATCACGAACGACACCGCGTGCCCGGCGCTCGCGGGCACGCCCACCGCGTGGAACACGGGCTCCAGCAGATGCGCGATCGCGGGCTCGGCGACCACGCCGAGCACCAGCGTGCACAGGGTGATGCCGAGCTGGGCGGCGGCGAGCAGCGCCGAGACGTGCTCCAGGCCCCACAGCACGCTCTTCGCACGCCGGTCGCCCGCCTCCGCGTAGGGCTCGATCTGGCTGCGGCGCACGGAGATCAGGGCGAACTCCGCGCCCACGAAGAAGGCGTTGACGACCAGGGTCGCCAGGCCGATCAGGATCTGCACTCCGGTCACCGGTCGGCCTTCCTCTCCTCGGCGGTGTGCCCGCCGTGTCGCTCGTCCCGCCGCTCGGGCCCGGGCGGTTCGTCGTCGAGCGGGGCGTGCAGCAGCACGCGCGCGGCGCGGCGGCCGCCCGCGTCCACCACGTCCAGCCGCCAGCCGCCGACGTCGAGGACGTCACCGGCCGCTGGTATCCGGCCGAGCTCGGTGGCGACAAGGCCCGCGAGCGTCTCGTACGGCCCCTCCGGCACCCGCAGGCCGACGCGCGCGAGCTGGTCGATGCGCGCGGAACCGTCGGCCGAGTACAGGGCCCGCCCCTCGGTGTCCGCCCCGGCCGGGGCGAGGTCGGGCGTCTCGTGCGGGTCGTGCTCGTCGCGCACCTCGCCGACGACCTCCTCGACGATGTCCTCCAGCGTGGCGACTCCCGCCGTACCGCCGTACTCGTCGATCACGACGGCCATCGTGCGGCGGCCGGAGAGCCGGTCCAGCAGCCGGTCGACCGTCAGCGACTCGGGCACGAGCAGGGGCTCGCGCATGATCTCGGAGACCCGCACCCGTATCCGCCGCTCGGCGGACAGGGCCAGCACGTCCTTGACGTGGGCGGTGCCGACCACCGAGTCGAGGCTGCCGCGGTAGACGGGGAAGCGGGACAGGCCCGTGGCGCGGGTCGCGTTCGCCACGTCCTCGCAGGTCGCCCGCGCCTCGAGCGCGACCACCTGGACGCGCGGGGTCATCACGTTCTCCGCGGTCAGGTCGGCGAGGTTCAGGGTACGGACGAACAGCTCGGCGGTGTCCGCCTCCAGGGCGCCCGCCTTCGCGGAGTGCCGGGCCAGCGCGGCCAGCTCCTGGGGCCCGCGCGCGGAGGCCAGCTCCTCGGCGGGCTCCACACCGAGCCGGCGCACCACGCGGTTGGCCATGTTGTTGAGGTGGGTGATGAAGGGGCGGAAGGCCGAGCTGAACCAGCGCTGCGGGGTGGCGACCCGCCGGGCCACCGCCAGCGGCGAGGAGATCGCCCAGTTCTTCGGGACCAGCTCGCCGACCACCATCAGGAACACCGTGGACAGCGCCGTGCCGAGGACGAGCGCCACCGAGGTCGCCGTGGACCGGGACAGCCCGAGTGCCTGCATCGGGCCCGCGAGCAGCTTGGCGATCGACGGCTCGGCGAGCATGCCGACCACCAGGTTGGTGACGGTGATGCCGAGCTGGGCGCCGGAGAGCTGGAACGTCAGGTTCCGTACGGCTTTGAGGGCGCCGGCCGCGCCCCGCTCACCGCGCTCGGCCGCCCGCTCCAGCGAGCCGCGGTCGACGGTGGTCAGCGAGAACTCGGCCGCGACGAACGCGCCGCAGGCCAGGGACAGCAGGACGGCCACCAGCAGCAGGAGCACTTCGGTCATCGGGTCACCCCCATCCCATGGTTGGCCCGGACGGGGCAGTTCGCGCGATGCCGCGCACTGGGAGGCTCGCCCATGGGCGGACGCTCACAACCTTTCATGCAGGACCGAGTGATCCTGCAATGGTAAAGGATGGGCAAAGGAACCGGGGAATGCGGGCCGCTCCGTCACCGGTCGGCCCCGGACTCACCGCGCCAGCGGCTTCACCCACCGCCTCCAGTGCTCCTCGGGCCCGTACCCCGCGGCGCTCCAGGCGTGGCGCGCGCGCTCGTTGCGAGTCAGCACCATGGCGTCCGCCCGCCGCCCGCCCAGCCGTACGAAGCGCTCCTCGGCCGCGGCGAGCAGCGCCGAGCCGATGCCCAGTCGCCGGCGGTCCGGACGCACCGCCAGCCGGTACAGATGGCACCGCCAGCCGTCGAATCCGGCGATCACCGTGCCGACCAGCTCGCCCGCCTCCTCGGCCAGCAGCAACGCCTCCGGATCGCGGCTGACCAGCCGCTCCACACCCTCCCGGTCGTCACTGATGCTCGTGCCCTCGGCGGCCGCCTTCCAGAAGGCCAGCACAGCGTCGAGGTCGTCGGTGGCGGCCACCCGTATACGCAGATCGATCATGCGACGATCCCATCAGGAAGCGGCGGCCGGCGTGCCGGATTCCACCATCCGGAACGGGGCCCTGTGACGCGGGCCCGGCGCGGCCGGCGGTCGGCGGTCACTCGTGGGCGATGGCCGCCAGGACGTTCATGCGGGAGGCTCTCAGCGCGGGCAGCAGGGCCGCGACGATGCCGACCACCGCCGCACCGACGACGACCGCCACGATCGTGCCCCACGGGACGGCCAGGGCGGTCATGCCCTGGAGGGCCAGGACCTGCTGCATGCTCACGCCCCAGACCAGGCCCAGACCCAGTCCCAGGACGGCGCCGAAGACCGCGATCACGACCGACTCCAGCCGGATCATCCGCCGCAGTTGCCGCCGGGCCAGCCCGATCGCGCGCAGGAGGCCGATCTCGCGGGTGCGTTCCACCACCGACAGGGCCAGGGTGTTCACCACGCCGAGGACGGCGATGACGATCGCCAGACCCAGCAGGGCGTAGACCAGATACAGCAGCACCGCGATCTGGTCGTGCACCAGCTTCTTGTAGTCGGCCTGGTCGCGCACCTGCACGTTCGGATACGGGGCGAGGGACCGCTCCAGGCGGGAGCGCAGTTCGCCGGCGCCCGTGCCCGGGGCCGCGTTGACGTACAGCGCCGCGTCCTCGGTGCCGGGCACGTACCTGTCGACCGTGCCGATGCCGAAGAAGAGGCCGCCCTGCACGCCGAAACCCTCGGCGGACTCCTGGTCGGTCAGGGCGCCCACGGTCAGCGCGGTCCGGCGGCCGCCCTGGAACTCGGCGGGCACCACGGTGCCCACGCGCACACCGTGCTTGCGGGCGAAGTCCACGTCCATGGCGAGATGGCCGTCGGCCAGCGCGGCCGCGGTGTTCCCGGCCGCGTACTTGATGTGCGCGACCGAGTCGAGCCGCGGATCGTATCCGGAGGCCGCCGTCTCGACGCGCTTGCCGTCCGGCAGCCGTACCGCGATCGCCGCGAGCCGCTGCCGTACGGCGAGCCCCGCGCCCGGCGTGCCGCGCACCTTGTCGGTGACCTCCGCCGGGAAGGGCACGAAGTTGCGGTTCTGCACCACGAAGTCGGCGCCCAGCGTCTTGTCGATCTGGCGGTCGAAGGAGCTGGTCATCGAGGCGCTGGCCACCGACATGCCGCCCACCAGGGCCAGCCCCACCATCAGGGCGGCCGCGGTGGCACCGGTCCGGCGGGGATTGCGCAGGGCGTTGCGCTGGCTCATCCGCCCGATCGGGCCGAACAGCGCGGGGAAGGCGCCGCCCAGCACCCGGATCAGCGGCCGCACCAGCAGCGGGCCGGCCACGACGGTCGCGACCAGGGTGAGGACCACGCCGACGCCCAGCAGGGAGGCGGCGGTCGCGGTCCTGGTCGCCGCCGCGCAGCCCCCGAGCGCGGCCAGGCCCGCCGCGCCGAGGGCCGACCCCGCCACCGCGCGCACCCGCAACGGCTGCCCCGCACCGGCGACTTCCGCGTCCGCGAGGGCCGCCATCGGTGACACACCGGCGGCTCGGCGGGCGGGCAGATAGGCGGCCACGAAGGTGACCCCGACACCGACGGCGTACGCCGCGACCGGTGTGCCCCAGCCGATGACCATCTCCGTGGTCCTCAGATTCATGCCGAAGGCGCTCAGCAGCCTGATCAGCCCGGCCGCCAGGCCGATGCCCGCCGCCAGGCCCAGCGTCGAGCCGACCAGGCCGAGCAGGACGGCCTCGGTCAGCACCGAGCGCCGCACCTGTCGCCGGTCCGCGCCCAGGGCGCGCAGCAGGCCCAGCTCGCGGGTGCGCTGGGCGATCAGCATGGAGAAGGTGTTGACGATGAGGAAGACGCCGACGAGGACGGCGATCCCGGCGAAGCCGAGCATCACGTACTTGATGACCTTGAGGAACCCGCCGAGGTCGGCGGCGGCCGACTTGGCCTGCTCGCCCGCCGTCCTCAGGTCGTAGCCGCCGGTGCCGATCGCCGCGCCCACGCGGTGCTTGAGCTCGGCGTCGCTGACGCCCTTCACCGCGTCGAGGGAGATGCTCGTGGCGCGGTCCGTGGAGCCGAGCAGGCGGCTCTGCGCGGTCGGGGTGTCGAGGAAGACGCGCGCCGAGCCCGGGTTGGTGGTGGTGAAGGTCGCGATGCCGGAGACGCTCACCCGGAACGTCCCGGTCGGCGACTGCACCGCCAGCCGGTCGCCGATGCGCACGCCCTTGTGCCGGGCGGTGTCGGCGTCCAGGACGGCCTCGCCGTCGCCGTGCGGGGCGTGGCCGGAGGTCAGCTCGACCGGGCTTCGGGCGGTGGCCTGCCAGTTGGACGCGATGGTGGGGGCTCCGGTGGTCGGGCCGACCGGCTGGTTCCTGTCGTCGACCACCGTGACGTTCTCCACGAGGACGTTCACGCGGCTCGCGGCGACGCCGTCCACCTTGGCCAGGCGGGCGGCCAGCGAGGCCGGCACGGTCTGCACGGCGCCCGTGCGGATGGGGGACTTGAGGTCCTGCCGGGGCGCCACGGTGACATCGGCGGCGGTCGAGGCGAAGAGGCGGTCGAAGGTGCGGGTGACCGTGTCCGAGAAGATCAGGCTGCCCGCGACGAAGGCCACGGACAGCACGACGGCCAGGGCGGAGAGCAGCAGTCGCCCCTTGTGGGCGAGGAAGCTGCGCAGCGTCGCCCTGAGCACCGGCTCAGGCCTCCTCTACGGCGGCACCGTCACCGTCGCGCGCCCGGGCTCCGTCGTCCTCCGCGCCCGGCTCGTCGCGGCCGCGCGCACGAGCCCCGGCCCCGTTGCCCGCCTGGGCCCCGTCCCCGTCGGACGTCCCCGTCCCGTCCTCCACGAACCGATCGCCGGCCGCGTCCATACGCGGGGGTCGCGTGCTGCCCGGAATGCGCGGGCTGCCGTCAACCCGACGGCCCGCCCCGACCCCACCGAAGCCATCGACGCCACCGGAACCGCCCGACCCGCCCGGCTCGCCCGACCCGCCAGGGTCGCGGGAGCCTGCGACGCCGCCCGGATCGCCGAGGGCGCCCGGGCCGTCGGGACCGGCGGAGCCGCCCGGAACCCCGGGCCCGCCCGAGCCCCCGGCGTTCCCCCGGCCTCCGGCGCCCCCCGGGTCCCCGGCGCCGGCCCCGGTCCGGGGCTGGGTGCTCGCGAACAGGCGCATCCGCTCCAGTACCGCCTCCGCCGTCGGGTGTTCCATCTCGTCCACGATCCGGCCGTCCGCGAGGTAGAGCACCAGGTCGGAGTGGGCGGCGGCGCCCGGGTCGTGGGTCACCATGACGACCGTCTGCCCGAGGGAGTCGACGGCCTCGCGCAGGAAGCCGAGCACCTCCAGACCGGCCCGCGAGTCGAGGTTGCCGGTCGGCTCGTCGGCGAAGATCAGCTCGGGCCGTGAGGCGAGCGCACGCGCGCAGGCCACGCGCTGCTGCTGGCCGCCGGACAGCTGGGACGGCCGGTGCCCGAGCCGGTCGCGCAGGCCGAGCGTGTCGATCACCCGGTCCAGCCACTCCTCGTCGGGCTTCCTGCCCGCGATGTCCATCGGCAGGGTGATGTTCTCCAGCGCGTTGAGCGTCGGAATGAGGTTGAACGACTGGAACATGAAGCCGATCCGGTCGCGGCGCAGCCGGGTAAGCTCACGGTCCTTCAGCCCCGTGATCTCCGCGTCGCCGATCCAGACCTGCCCCGCCGAGACCGTGTCGAGCCCCGCCAGGCAGTGCATCAGGGTGGACTTGCCCGACCCGGACGGCCCCATGACCGTCGTGAATCGGCCGCGCGCGATGTCGACGTCCACCGAGTCCAGCGCGAGCACGGTGGTCTCGCCCGACCCGTACGCCTTGGTCAGCCCGCGGGCGCGGGCCGCGGTGCCCTCGGCCGTCGGCCGGCCCGGCGCCGCAGCAGCAGGTGTGGACACGACGGCCTCCTCGGTGGTCCTGCGTCCCTGAACGTCCTGGCTCATGAGTGCTCTGTCCCGAGCCGAGCCTAGTGTGACCAGGCCCACAGCCGGTATCCCCCGTTGGACCGAGCCGCGTCTCCACCCCCGGGCAGGCCCTTCGCGGCCCGTGTAAGGGACACCCTCCACCCAAGGCGCGGCACGACGAGCCGGCCCTTGCCCGTGCTAGCGGTCACGCGCTAGCGTCGAGGCATGGCGAAGACCCAGCTGAACGTGAGAGTGGACGAGGGCACCGCCCGCGCCGCCCGCGAACGCGCCCTGGCCCGCGGCATGAGCGTCAACCGCTACATCGAGGAACTGGTCCGCCAGGACACCGGCGAGGCGGGCCGCACCTTCGTGGAGGCCGCCGCGGACTTCATGAAGAGCTACGAGGCGGTCTTCGCCGAGGAGTTCGGCAACCATCGCGAGGGCGGCCGCGGACAACGGGACGAAGGCCGGCGCTGATCCCTTGAACGATCTCAGGATCGACCTCGCCTGGCTGCTCATGCTCGCCGAACGGATGACGCCCGGGGACCCGGAGGTCACCGACTGGGGCGCGCTGGTCGCCGCGGTGGCACGGCACCGGGCCGAGATCTTCGACGTCCCCGTCTACGACACCCCGCACGCGCGCGCCGCCGCGCTGCTGCAACTCCTCGTCCACGTGCCCGCGCTGGAGCGCTCCAACGCCCTGTTCGCCTCCGCGGTCGCCTACGCCTACCTGGTCGCCAGCGGCCTGAAGGTGGTCACCTCGCCCGAGCAGGTCCGCGACCTGGCCCGGCTGGTCAAGAGCGGTGAGGCCTCGGTGCGCGACATCGCGGAGGAGCTCCGGCAGTGGAGTCTGTGACCAGCCTCCCGTCACCGGGTCACCGAGCCTCGGCCACTCACTCAGCCAC
>NZ_BMVJ01000003.1:450715-473808 GCF_014650655.1 Streptomyces anandii JCM 4720 | reverse complement strand
TCACCGGCTCACCGGACTCCGGCCGCCACGCCGTGCCCAGTGAGCAGTACGAGCTCGGCAGGGCCGGCCCCTTCTCCGGCATGAGCACCCGGCGGTAGGGCCCGAGCCCGAATCCGGCGTCCCGCAGCGCGGCCACCGGATCGCGGGCCAGATGGCAGCCGCCGCTCAGCAGCGGCCACACCGTGCCGTCCAGGGCGCGCTGGGTCAGGCCCATCGCCCGGCCGCCGCCCCTGCCGTGCTCGAAGAAGCGGACCTCGCCGCCCGGCCGCAGCACCCGGCGCACCTCGCCGAGCGCCCGGGGCACATCGCGCACGCTGCACAGCACCAGGCAGAGCACCACGGCGTCGAAGGCCTCGCTCTTGACCGGCAACGCCTCCGCGCAGCCCGGCACCACGTCGACCGGGACCTCGGCACGCAGGGCCGCCTCCACCGCCCGCTGCCGCAGCAGCCGCTCCGGTTCGACGGCGACGACCTCCGCGACCGTGCCGGGGTAGCGGGCGAAGTTCAGCCCGTTGCCCGCGCCGATCTCCAGAACCCGCCCGGAGAGCCCGGTGAGCAGCCGCTCCCGCATCCCGGCCATGCCCAGCCTGGTCTCCGCGGCCACGGCGGCGCGGGCGTAGTAGCGCGCGAAGAGCGGGTGGTGGACGGGGTCCGGCGCGACCTTGCCGGCGCCCACGGACCGTATCGGCATGGAGACCTCCCGAGCGGACGTGCCTACCGGGAGTGTCCCCCGTGGAGGCTCAGCGCACGCCCGCCGGGGCGAACGGCGCGGGGCACTCGCGCACCGTGAACGCCTCCGCGTCCCACCTGCCGTTCAGGCGGGGCGCCAGCCAGTCCGGGGCCGCCGCGCGGAATCCGCCGGGCGCGAGCGAACCCGCGCCCTCCGGCAGCGCGCCGAGCAGGGGAGCGCCGGCCACCTGCGGAAGGTCGGCCAGGTTGCAGCGGGCGGCGAGGTCGGGTTCGGCGGGCCAGCTGCCGATCACCACGCCGAGCGGGTCCAGCTCGCGGCGCCGCAGTTCCCGTACGGTCAGCTCGGTCGTGTTCAGGGTGCCGAGCCCCGCCTGGGCGACGACCAGCACCGGGGCGCGCAGCAGCTCGGCCACGTCCGCGAGCGTGCCGCCCTCCTCGTCGAACCGTACGAGCAGCCCGCCCGCGCCCTCCACCAGCACCAGGTCGTGCTCCGCGGCCAGCCCGGCGGCCGCCTCGGCCACCTGCTGCGGGCGCACCGGGGCGCGCCCGGCCCGCACGGCCGCCGTGCCGGGCGCCAACGGCTCGGGGTAGCGGGCCACTTCGGCCGTCGTCACCGGTCCGGCGAGCCGCGCGACCTCGTCGGCGTCGCCGCGCTCGTCCGGGCGTACCCCGGTCTGCGCGGCCTTCAGTACGGCCACCGACCGGCCGGCCGCGAGCGCCGCGGCGGCGACCGCGGCCGTCGTGACCGTCTTGCCGACCTCCGTGCCCGTGCCCGTGATCACCAGTACCGGCATCTCAACCCTCCTGTGCCGCCGCGCACACCGCGCGCGCGATCCGTGCCAGGTCCGCGTCGCCCGTGACGAACGGCGGCATCGTGTAGACCAGGTCCCGGAACGGCCGCAGCCACACGCCCTCGCGCACGGCGGCCCGGGTCGCCGCCGTCATGTCCACCTCGTGGTCGAGCTGGACCACCCCGATGGCGCCCAGGACGCGCACGTCCCGCACCCCGTCGAGGCCGCCCGCCGGGGCGAGCCCGTCGCGCAGACCCGCCTCGATCCGTTTCACCTCGGTGCGCCAGTCCTGGCCGAGCAGCAGCTCGACCGAGGCGCACGCCACCGCGGCCGCCAGCGGGTTGCCCATGAACGTCGGGCCGTGCGCCAGCACCGGCACCTCGCCGCGCGAGATGCCGTCGGCCACCCGCGCGGTGCACAGGGTCGCCGCCATCGTCATATAGCCGCCGGTGAGCGCCTTGCCCACGCACATCACATCGGGTGTCACGGCCGCGTGCCCGGCCGCGAACAGTTCGCCGGTACGGCCGAATCCGGTGGCGATCTCGTCGAAGACGAGCAGCACGCCGTGCGCGTCGCACGCCTCGCGCAGCGTCCGCAGATACGCGGGGGAGTGGAAGCGCATCCCGCCCGCGCCCTGCACCACCGGCTCGACGATCACGGCGGCCAGTTCGCCGGCGTGCCGTTCGATCAGGTCGTGCAGATGAGCGGCGTACGACTCCTCGTACGCCGCCGGCGGCGGGTCGGCGAAGACCTGCCGCGGCAGCACGCCCGACCACAGCTCGTGCATCCCGCCCTCGGGGTCGCACACGGACATCGGCTGCCAGGTGTCGCCGTGGTAGCCGCCGCGCCAGGTCAGCAGCCGCCGCTTCTCCGGGCGGCCCAGCGAACGCCAGTACTGCAGGCACATCTTGACCGCCACCTCGACCGACACCGAGCCGGAGTCGGCGAGGAACACATGCTCCAGACCGTCGGGCGACATGTCGACAAGGAGCTTCGCCAGGCGGACGGCGGGCTCGTGGGTGAGCCCGCCGAACATGACGTGGCTCATGCGCGAAAGCTGCTCGCGGGCGGCCTCGTTGAGCACCGGGTGGTTGTAGCCGTGGATCGCGGCCCACCAGGACGACATGCCGTCCACCAGCTCGCCCGATCCGTCCGCGAGCCTCAGCCGCACCCCGCTCGCCGACTCCACGACGAGCGGCTCCCGGCGACCCGGCATCGGGCCGTACGGGTGCCAGACGTGCCGGCGGTCCAGGTCCAGCAGTTCGGGCACGCCCAGGGCCGGCGCCTCAGGCATTGGGCGCGAGATCCGTTCCGGCGCCCCGGCGGCGTACGGCCACGAGGTCCGTACGGGGGTCGCCCGCCGCCTTCGTCCCCGCGGCGGGCGCCGCGGCGGAACCGCACACTCCGCCGGCCTCGTGCGACCCGCACCCGGCGGCCTCGCGGGACCCGCGTCCACCGGCCTCGTGCGACCCGCACCCCGCGCCCTCAGCCGGGCCGCACCCGGCGCCCTCGTGCGAACCGCAGATCCCGGCCCCGGCCGCCGCGCGGTGCTCCGGCAGCGTCACCTCGCCGGTGCCCTCCACCTCGAAGCCGGCGTCGGCGATCATCTCCAGGTCGGCCTTGCCGGCCTGGCCCTCGCTGGTCAGGTAGTCGCCGAGGAAGATGGAGTTGGCCAGGTTCAGGGCGAGCGGCTGCATGCTGCGCAGGTGCACCTCGCGGCCGCCCGCGATCCGGACCTCCACGTCGGGACAGACGAACCGCACCATCGCGAGGATTCGCAGACAGCGCTGCGGGGTCAGGTTCCACTCCTTGGCGAGCGGGGTCCCCTCGAACGGGATCAGGAAGTTCACCGGAACGGAGTCCGGGTCCAGCTCGCGCAGCGAGTACACGACGTCGACGAGGTCCTCGTCGCTCTCGCCCATGCCGGCGATCAGACCGGAGCACGCGGACAGACCGGCCGCGTGCGCCTTGTTCACCGTCTCCACCCGGTCGGCGTAGGTGTGGGTGGTGGTGATGTCGCCGTAGGTCGACTCGGAGGTGTTGAGGTTGTGGTTGTAGGCGTCGGCGCCGGCCGCGCGCAGCCGCTCGGCCTGTCCGTCGGAGAGCAGGCCGAGGCAGGCGCAGACCTCGACGCCCTCGTTCTGCTCCTTGATCGCCTTGATGGTGTCGGAGACCCGGTCCACGTCACGGTCCGTCGGACCGCGCCCGCTGGCCACCAGGCACACCCGCTTGGCGCCGCCCGCCAGCCCGGCCGCGGCGGCCTTCGAGGCGTCGTCGGGCTTGAGCCAGGTGTACTTGAGGATGTCGGCCTTGGAGCCGAGGCGCTGCGAGCAGTAGGAGCAGTCCTCGGGACACAAGCCCGACTTGAGGTTGACGAGGTAGTTCAGTTTCACCCGCCGTCCGAACCAGTGGCGGCGCACCTTTCCGGCCGCGGCCACCACGTCGAGCAGGTCGTCGTCGGAGGTGGCCAGCACGGCCAGAGCTTCCTCGCGGGTCGGCAGCTCGCGCCGAAGCCCCTTGTCCACCAGCGTGTTCAGCAGGTCCATGGAAGCCGATCCTGTCCTACGGGGCCGCCCCGGGCCAAGGAGACTTTGCACAACAGAGACGCATCGACGTGTGGGTATTGCCACACCATGGGCGGCCGGTCCGCCCGCTAGTGTCTGTCCACTGCCTACAAAAGCCCCGGAGGAGCCATGGCGTTCGGCTGGATCGACGAGCAGGCGGACGCGCGCCGCCGGGCCGGGCTCGTACGGACGCTGCGCCCCCGCCCGGCCGACTCGCCGCTGCTGGACCTGGCGAGCAACGACTACCTGGGGCTGGCCCGCCATCCGGAGGTCACCGGGGCGGCCGCGGCCGCGGCGCACACCTGGGGCGGCGGCTCCACCGGCTCCCGGCTGGTGACCGGGACCACCGAGCTGCACACCGAACTGGAGCGCGAACTGGCCGAATTCTGCGGCTTCGAGGCGGCGCTCGTCTTCTCCTCCGGCTACGCCGCGAACCTCGCCGCGGTCACCGCGCTCGCCCCGCACGGCACGCTGGTCGTGTCCGACGCGGGCAACCACGCCTCGCTGATCGACGGCTGCCGGCTGGCCCGGGGCTCCACCCAGGTCGTCCCGCACGCCGATCCGGAGGCCGCGCGCAAGGCGCTGGCGACGCACGACGGGCCGGCGGTCCTCGTGTCCGACACGGTGTTCTCGGTGGACGGCGACGCCGCCCCGCTGGGCGAGTTCGCGGCGGTGTGCCGGGAGCGCGGTGCGGGCCTGGTCGTCGACGACGCCCACGGGCTGGGCGTCCTCGGTCCCGGGGGCCGGGGCGCCGCGCGGGCGGCCGGCCTCGCGGGCGCCGCGGACGTGGTCGTGACGGTCACGCTGTCCAAGTCGCTCGGCAGCCAGGGCGGGGCGGTCCTAGGTCCCGCGCGGGTCGTCGACCACCTGGTCAACGCGGCCCGTACGTTCATCTTCGACACCGGCCTCGCCCCCGCGGCGGCGGGCGCGGCCCTGGCGGCGCTGCGTCTGCTGCGCCGCGAGCCCGGACGGGCGGCACGCGCGCGTGAGGTGGCGGCCGAACTCCACGCACGGCTGACCGCCGCGGGTCTGGAGGCGGTGCGTCCGGACGCCGCGGTGGTCTCCGTGCGGGCTCCGTCCCCGGAGGGGGCCGTGCGGTGGGCGGCCGACTGCCGGGCCGCCGGGCTCGCCGTGGGCTGCTTCCGTCCTCCTTCCGTGCCCGACGGTGTCTCACGGCTGAGGCTGACCGCCCGGGGTGACCTCTCCGGGGATCAGATCGAACGCGCTGTACGGGTCATCGGCGAGACACGACCATGAGTCGGCGTGACACGGCCGGGCGTCGCCGGGCTGAGAAGTACTGGGGCCTGGGTGCTAGAGGTACTGATCGCGGTGCACGGCGGCCGTGAAGTCCGCCCAGCTCCCGGGGGAGAAGAGCAGCGCGGGCCCGGCCGGGTCCTTGGAGTCGCGCACGGCGAGCAGTCCGGCCCCCGGCCCCGAGGCCGGCCGGGCCGTCTCCACGCAGTTGTTGGCTCCGGTGCTGTAGCTGCTGCGCAGCCATCGCACGCCGTGCAGGTCGGTGCTGGACGGTACGTTCCGAGGCAGAGCGGACATGGTGCCTCCTTAGCGCGGTGACGCGCCGCCACTGATGCCGGCGCATCGGGCGATGAAATCGAACGAGTCCTCGGGCGAGAGGGCGTGGCGCCCAAGGGCGTCGAAGGCCTCTGTGTAGGCCTCCAGGTCTTCTTTCCGTTCGAGGTAGAGGCTACTCGTCAAGTGGTCGAGAACAACTACGTCCAGATCAGAAGTGTTCGAAAATGAGAAGATAACGAAAGGCCCGGTGAGGCCGATGTGCGCCCCCGAGCCGAACGGCAGTACCTGCAACCGCACTTGGGGCAGCCGGGCGGCCTCCGCCAGCCGCTCCAGCTGACGTGCCATCACCTCCGGCCCGCCGATCTCCCGGCGCAGCACGGCCTCGTCCAGCACCGCGCTCAGCCGCAGCGGCTGCTCGGCCCGCAGCACGTCCTGCCGCGCCAGCCGCACCTCCACCAGCGCGTCGAGCCGCTCGTCGTCGAGTCCCTCCACGGCGGCCCGGGTGACCGCGCGGGCGTACTCGGGGGTCTGCAGCAGCCCGGGCACGACCGAGGTCTCCAGGGTGCGCATCGCGCTCGCCTGCGACTCCAGACTGATGAAGTCGCGGTAGGCGGGCGGCAGTACGCCCCGGTACGCGTGCCACCAGTGGTCCCGGCCGCCGCCGTCCTCGGAGCCCGCCAGCACCAGCAGCAACTCGCGCAACTGGGCGTCCCGTACCGCGTAGGCGTCCAGCAGTAACCGCACATCGGCCGGTTTCACCCCGCTCGCGCCCGTCTCGATCCGGCTGACCTTCGACTGGTGCCAGCCCACCAGCCGGGCCGCCTGGCCACTGGTGAGGCCGGCGCCGGCGCGCAGCGCGCGCAGTTCGGCGCCCAGTTTCCGGCGGCGGACCGCGGGACCGTGCTGCATGGGCTACTCCCTACTCCTTCCGGGCCGCCCCAATACGGTCTGCCGTCGCAGAGTTCACCGCTTCGAGCGACAGATATATGCATATCTTGGTGGATCGCCACCCAGGACACGCGCGGTGATGGCAGTCTGACGACGAAGCACCAGTCCGGGACCGTACTCGAACCATCCGCTCCGTGTCGGACTCGCGGTCCCATGGGAAAGGGACGACGTCGCCATGGCAGACCATCTGGAAGCATCCGTCACTCTGCCGAGCGATCCCGCCTCGGTCTCCGCTGCCCGGGCCTACGCCCTGGGCACCCTGGCGGAGTGGGGCATGCCGGCGGAGGCGGACACCTGCGACACGGTCCGGCTCATCGTCTCCGAACTCGCCACCAACGCCGTGCAGCACACGTTCGGGCAGTCGCCCACCTTCACGGTGAACCTCGCCCTGGAGCGTGACGAACAGTTGCGCATCGGGGTCACCGACAGCCATCCGCGGTTCCCCAAACGCCTGCCGGCCGCTGTCCAGCAGGACAACGGCCGGGGCATGGTGATCATCCGGTGGCTCACCGCGGAGTGCGGCGGCCGGCTGACCGTGCGGCCCACCCGTGAGGGCGGCAAGACGGTCAGCATCGAGCTCCCGTGGTGCGCCCCGGCGCGCCCGGTCACGGCTGCGGGCCAGGGCCAGCAGGAGCCGTAGAGCCGCCCGCGGGTCAGTTCACCCGGCCGTACCACACGCTCTTCGTCCAGATCTTCTGCAGCCGCACCACGTCCCCGGTCTTCGGGGCGTGCCAGATCTTGCCGCCGCCGGCGTAGATGCCGACGTGGTAGACGTACGAACCCGAATGGAAGAACACCAGGTCCCCGGCCCGGCGGCTCCTCGCGGAGATGTGGTGGGTCTTGTTGTACTGCTGGGCCGCAGTGCGGGGCAGCTTCTTGCCCGCCTTCTTGAACGAGTACAGCGTCAGCCCGGAGCAGTCGAACCTGCGGGGCCCCGTGGCACCCCACTGGTAGGGCGAGCCCTTCTTGGACGCCGCGACCTGCAGCGCCTTCGTCCCCAGAGTGGCTGCCGACGCCTCGGAGGCCACGCCGGGAACCACGATGGAGCCACCCACGGCGGCGATGGTCAGGGCGGAGGCCGTGCCGGCCCGGGCCATCAGCGACGGGACACGATTGAGCGCAGTCATGCGCAACCCTTCGTCAGCCGCCTGTGAAGGATGACCTGTCGGATTCGGGCTGGCGAAGTTGCCCGGCCGCGTTGCCGCGGCTTCACCCCAAGGGCTGCTCGGTCCGGTCATGGCGTGACCGTTCCGGCGACCCGTCGTGCTTGGGTCCTCCACTCCTGCCGATCCACTTCCGTCGACCGGTCATCCGCGCGGCGGCAGGACTCGGCGTCCGCCCGGATCGCCCCGCCGCTGTGGCGGGGGCTTGTCGTCAGACAGGGATCTTCACCTACGGATGTCCGAAAATCCCAACGGAACCGGGGATTTGTGTTGTTACTCACCACTCACCCGTTCGGGTGGACACCCGCGCGTTCGAACGGCCGTGTCCTTTCATGACGAGCCCCGGACCAGCACCGGAACACTCCATTCCGCCATCCGGGCACGCGCGTTGCGCAAGCCGGACGGCCCCCAAAAAAGGGCGTGTTCCTACGCTGAAAGGGGGTACGTCATTTGGTCCGTTTCGACTCAGCGATCCGCGCCTCGTCGTCGCCGGGGGCGACGCGCGCCGGAGGGTGCGTCAACTGCCGTCGCCGGGCGGGACAGTGACGCGGGCGGTACGCCGCTCCCCGTCCAGCGCGCGCAGCGCCCGCGCAAGGGTGGCCGCGTGCAACTCCGTCTCGCCCCGTTGGTGCATCAGGGTGAGCGCGTCGCGCAGTTCCGCCGCCCGCCCCACGAGCGCCTGAGCGGCCCTCAGGCCCCGCAGCCCGTCGCCCCGGTCTGCGCGGCCGGCCTGGAACGGCTCGAGAGAGCCAAGGGGCCCGGCGCCGCGCGGTTAACGTCGCCGAAACCCCGGCGGGCTAGCCTGCCGGTCCAGCCGGGCCCCGCACGGTCCGGCGCCGGGAAGGCGAGGTGGCACGTGCAACTGACCCCGCACGAGCAGGAGAGGCTGCTCATCCATGTGGCGGCCGACGTGGCCGGGAAGCGGCGGGCCCGAGGGCTGAGACTCAATCACCCGGAGGCGGTCGCGCTGATCACCTCGCACGTCCTCGAGGGCGCCCGCGACGGCCGTACCGTCGCCGAACTCATGGCCTCCGGACGGACCCTGCTCACCAGGGACGACGTCATGGAGGGCATCCCGGAGCTGGTCCACGACGTCCAGGTCGAGGCCACCTTCCCCGACGGCACCAAGCTCGTGACCGTCCACGAGCCGATCGTCTGAGGGGCCGCGGCCGTGATTCCCGGAGAGATCCTCCACGCCGACGACCCGGTCGTCCTCAACGAGGGCCGCGAGGTCACCCGGCTGACCGTCCTCAACGCCGCCGACCGGCCCGTCCAGGTCGGCTCCCACTACCACTTCGCCGAGGCCAACCCGGGACTCTGCTTCGACCGCGCCGCCGCGCACGGCAAGCGCCTCGGCATCGCCGCCGGCACCTCCGTGCGCTTCGAGCCCGGCATCCCGGTCGACGTCGAACTCGTACCGCTGGCCGGCGCCCGGATCGTGCCCGGGCTGCGCGGACTGACCGGGGGCGCCCTCGATGCCTGAGCTCTCCCGCGCCGCCTACGCCGACCTGTTCGGCCCCACCGCGGGCGACCGGATCCGCCTCGCCGACACCGACCTGATCGTCGAGATCGAGGAGGACCGCTGCGGCGGCCCGGGCCGCGCCGGCGACGAGGCCGTCTTCGGCGGTGGCAAGGTGATCCGCGAGTCCATGGGCCAGTCGAGGGTCACCCGCGCCGAAGGCGCCCCGGACACCGTGATCACCGGAGCCGTCGTCATGGACCACTGGGGGATCGTCAAGGCCGACGTGGGCATCCGCGACGGCCGGATCACCGGCATCGGCAAGGCCGGCAACCCCGACACCATGGACGGCGTCCACCCCGACCTCGTCATCGGGCCGGAGACCGAGGTGATCTCGGGCAACGGGCGGATCCTCACCGCGGGCGCCGTCGACGCCCACGTGCACTTCATCTGCCCGCAGATCGCCGACGAGGCGCTGGCCGCCGGGATCACCACGCTCGTCGGCGGCGGCACCGGCCCCGCCGAGGGCTCCAAGGCGACCACCGTGACACCGGGCCCCTGGCACCTGGCGCGCACCCTGGAGGCGCTGGAGGCCCATCCCCTCAACATCGGCCTGCTGGGCAAGGGCAACACCGTCTCCCACGAGGCGATGCTCTCCCAGATCCGCGGCGGCGCCCTGGGCCTGAAACTGCACGAGGACTGGGGGTCCACGCCCGCCGTCATCGACGCCGCGCTCACCGTCGCCGACCGCACCGGCGTCCAGGTCGCCATCCACACCGACACCCTCAACGAGGCCGGATTCGTGGGCGACACGCTCACCGCGATCGACGGGCGCGGCATCCACGCCTACCACACCGAGGGCGCGGGCGGCGGCCACGCCCCCGACATCATGACCGTGGTCTCCGAACCGCACGTGCTGCCCAGCTCCACCAACCCGACGCGCCCGTTCACCGTCAACACCGCCGAGGAACACCTCGACATGCTGATGGTGTGCCACCACCTCAACCCGGCCGTGCCCGAGGACCTGGCGTTCGCGGAGTCACGGATCCGCCCGTCCACGATCGGCGCCGAGGACGTCCTGCACGACCTGGGCGCCATCTCGATCATCTCCTCCGACTCCCAGGCCATGGGACGGATCGGCGAGGTCGTCCTGCGGACCTGGCAGACCGCGCACGTGATGAAGCGCGCCCGGGGCGTCCTCCCGGGCGACGGCCGCGCCGACAACCACCGGGTGCGCCGCTACATCGCCAAGTACACGATCAACCCCGCCCTCGCCCAGGGTCTCGCCCGCGAGATCGGCTCCGTCGAGAGCGGCAAGCTGGCCGACCTGGTGCTGTGGGAGCCCGCGTTCTTCGGAGTGCGGCCGCACCTGGTGATCAAGGGCGGCCAGATCGCGTACGCGCAGATGGGCGACGCCAACGCCTCCATCCCCACCCCGCAGCCCGTCCTGCCGCGGCCGATGTACGGGGCGATCGGGCGGGCGCCGGCCGCCAACTCCCTCAACTTCGTGGCACCGTCGGCCATCGAGGACGGGCTGCCCGAACGGCTGCGGCTGGGCAAGCGCTTCGTCGCCATCGAGTCGACGCGCGCCGTGACCAAGGCGGACATGAGGCAGAACGACGCGCGGCCCCGGGTCGAGGTCGATCCCGACAGCTTCGCCGTCCGCGTCGACGGCGAACTGATCGAGGCGACGCCCGCCGCCGAACTACCCATGGCCCAGCGGTACTTCCTCTTCTGACGAGACGCACGGAGGGAGGGGAGCCACGATGTCGAGGGCAGCGCTTCTCGTCCTGGCCGACGGCCGCTTCCCCGCCGGAGGCCACGCGCACTCCGGCGGGGCCGAGGCGGCCGTCAGGGCCGGGCGCATCACCGGGGCGGCCGAACTGGAGGACTTCTGCCGGGGGCGCCTGCACACGGCCGGCCTGGTCGCGGCCTCCGTCGCGGCGGCCGCCGCGCTCGGCTGCGAACCCGCCGGGCTGGACGCGGCGGCGGACGCGCGGACCCCGTCGCCGGCACTGCGGCTGGCCGCGCGCAGACTGGGGCGCCAGCTGGTGCGGGCCGCCCGGGCGACCTGGCCGTCGCCCGGACTCGACGCTCTCGCACGGGACTTTCCCAAGGGCGCCCACCAGCCGGTGGTGCTCGGGCTCACGGCGCGCGCGGCCGGGCTGGGTCCGGAAGACGCGGCGTACTGCGCGGCGTACGAGAGTGTGAGCGGGCCGGCGACGGCGGTGGTGCGGTTGCTCGGGCTCGATCCGTTCGAAGCGGCGGGTGTGCTCGCGCGGTTGGCGCCGGAGGTGGACGAGGTGGTCGGGCGGGCGGTCGCGGCGGCGCGGGACGCCGCCGTCGAGGGGGTGGATGTGCTGCCCGCGGCGTCGGCGCCGCTGCTCGAGGTGTGCGCCGAGGCGCATGCTGCCTGGTCCGTGCGGTTGTTCGCCTCCTAGCGGCGGGGTCCCCCGGCCCCGTCTGTTGTTGTTCGCTCCGGGGGCTCTGCCCCCGGACCCCCGTTCGGCCTTGACGGCCTCGTCCTCAAGTGCCGGACGGGCCGGCAGTACTCACCCAGGAGCTGCTTCGTGCACCTTGATCACTCTCACGACGCCACCGGCGCTCCCGTCCCCAGTGCCGATGCCCGGCGGCCCGATGGGCGGCGGCGGGCCCTTCGGATCGGGCTCGGTGGGCCCGTCGGGTCGGGGAAGACCGCCACCGTCGCGGCGCTGTGCCGGGCGTTGCGGGAGGAGTTCTCGCTCGCCGTGGTCACCAACGACATCTACACGCGCGAGGACGCGGAATTCCTGCTGCGCGAGGCCGTGCTGCCGCCGGAGCGGATCGCGGCCGTGGAGACCGGTGCCTGCCCGCACACGGCGATCCGGGACGACATCTCGGCCAACCTCGAGGCGGTGGAGGAGCTGGAGGAGGAGACCGGGCCGCTGGACCTGGTGCTCGTGGAGTCCGGCGGGGACAACCTCACCGCGACCTTCTCCAGGGGACTCGTCGACGCGCAGATCTTCGTGATCGACGTCGCCGGCGGGGACGACATCCCGCGCAAGGGCGGCCCCGGTGTCACCACCTCCGACCTGCTCGTCGTCAACAAGACCGACCTGGCGCCGTACGTCGGCTCCGACCTGGCCCGGATGGCCGCCGACGCCAAGGCTGCCCGGGGCGAACTGCCCGTCGTGCTGCAGTCGTTGCGCGGTGAGGGCGGGGTGGGCGAGGTCGCCGCGTGGGTGCGGGCGCGGCTCGCGGCATGGACGGCGTGACACCGTGACGGACACGGCGACGACGGCCGGGGTGCGGGCCACGGCGCGGATCGGTGCTCGCGGTGACGGCCGGGGCGGTACCTGCCTGCCGGTGCTGCGCGGCGAGGGGCCGCTCGCACCGCGGCGGACCCGGGGGAGCGGGGACGAGGCCCACGTCCTGCTCGTGGGCGCGATGGGTGGTCCGCTCGGCGGTGACCGCTTCGCCGTCGAGGCACACGTGGCCGAAGGGGCCCGGCTGCGGGTGGGTTCGGCCGCCGCCACCATCGCCCTGCCCGGTCAGGCCAAGGGCGCGGCCGCGCGGTACGACGTGCGGCTCACGGTCGCGGACGGAGGCGAACTGCACTGGCTGCCCGAGCAGTTGATCTCCGCGCGGGGCAGCGATCTGTACGTCACCACGCGAGCCGAACTCGCCCCGGCCGCCCGGCTGGTGCTGCGCGAGGAGCAGGTACTGGGGCGCGTGGGCGAGGAACCCGGGCGGCTCACCAGTCGTCTTGCCGTGCGGATCGCCGGGCGCACCGTCCTCGACCAGGAGCTGTCCTGCGGGCCCGGGGCGCCGGGCGGCTGGGACGGTCCCGCGGTGCTGGGCGGACACCGGGCCGTGGGGCAACTCGTCCTCGTGCGGCCGGAGTTCGCCAAGGCGCCGGTGGTGGCCCGGGTGCTCGGGGAGGGTGCGGCGGTGGTTCCGCTGGCCGGGCCCGCGGCGCTGGTGACCGCCGTGGCGCCCGACGCGCGGCTGCTGCGCGCGCTGCTGGACCGAGGGCTCGCGGAACTGGGCTGAGCACGGCGCCGAATGGGCCCGGGGAGCCGTCGCGTCTCCGCTCAGCGGAACTCTCCGTGCCGGTTATCGGATTGGCAAAGAAGGTCAACAACCCCTGTTGTCAGGGACCTCACAGCCGGAAGGATCCCCGTATCCCATTCGCAACGATGTACGGGGAGGTCCCACTTGAGGGACATGAGACCGAAGAGCCGGGTGGCGGCGTTCGGTTCGGCCGGTGCGCTGCTCACCGCGACTCTGATCGCCGGGGCCGTCTCGGCGCCCGCCGCGAGCGCGGACAGCCGGCACGGCCAGGACCGCGAGGCCAAGGGCGCCGCGATCGCCGCGGCCCGGGCCGCGAAGGCCGGCATCCACTGGCAGGACTGCCCCGCCGACTGGGGGCTGGCCAAGCCGATCCAGTGCGGTTACGTGTCGGTGCCGCTCGACTACGCCCACCCGTACGGCAAGCAGATCAAGCTCGCCGTCGACCGGATCGGCAACACGGGCACCAAGAAGGAGCGGCAGGGCGCGCTCGTCTACAACCCGGGCGGACCGGGCGGCTCGGGCCTGCGTTTCCCGGCCCGGGTGACCTCCAAGAACCCCGTCTGGGCGAACGTGGCCAAGGCCTACGACTTCGTCGGGTTCGACCCGCGCGGTGTCGGCCACTCCGCGGCCATCTCCTGCATGGACCCGCAGGAGTTCGTCAAGGCGCCCAAGATGGACCCGGTGCCCGACTCCGAGGCCGACAAGCTGGCCCAGCGCAAGCTGGCCCGCGAGTACGCCGAGGGCTGCCTGGACCGCACCGGCCGCGCGATGCTCCAGCAGATGACCACGCCGAACACCGCGCGCGACCTCGACGTCATCCGCGCCGCGCTCGGCGAGAAGAAGATCAACTACCTGGGCGTCTCCTACGGCACCTACCTCGGCGCCGTCTACGGCACCCTGTTCCCGGGCCACATCCGCCGGATGATCGTCGACAGCGTCGTCAACCCGGCGCGGGAGAACATCTGGTACGAGGCCAACCTGGGCCAGGACGTCGCCTTCGAGGGCCGCTGGAAGGACTGGCAGGACTGGGTCGCCAAGAACGACGCCACCTTCCACCTGGGCACCACGCGTGACGCCGTCCAGGCCAAGTGGCTCCAGCTGCGCGCCACCGCGAAGAAGAACCCGATCGGCGGCGTGGTCGGCCCGGCCGAACTGCTCGCCTTCTTCCAGAGCGCCCCGTACTACGACTCCGCGTGGGTCCCGGTGGCGACGGTGTTCAGCAAGTACTACGCCGGCGACACCCAGGCGCTCGTCGACGCGGCCGCTCCCAACATGTCGGACACCGCGGGCAACATCTCCGCGGAGAACGGCAACGCCGTCTACACGGCCGTGGAGTGCACCGACGCCAAGTGGCCCACCAGCTGGAAGAAGTGGGACGCGGACAACACGCGGCTGAACAAGAAGTACCCGTTCCTGACCTGGTCCAACGCATGGATGAACCTGCCGTGCGCCACCTGGCCGGTCAAGCAGCAGACCCCGGTGAACGTCAAGACCGGCAAGGGCCTGCCGCAGGTGCTGATCGTGCAGTCCACGCGTGACGCCGCCACCCCGTACCAGGGCGCCGTCGAACTGCACAAGCGCTTCAAGGGCTCCCGGCTGATCACCGAGAAGGACGCCGGCTCGCACGGCGTCACCGGACTGGTCAACCCGTGCATCAACAACAGGGTGGACGCCTACCTGCTCACCGGCAAGGTGGACAAGGCGGACGTGACCTGCGCTCCGCACGCTACCCCGAAGCCGTAACAAGGGGACCTGACGTGCGAGGGGCGGCCGGGGTTCGACCCCGGCCGCCCCTTCGGCGTGCCCCGCACCTTTCGGCGTGCCCCGCCCCTTTCGCCGTACCGCCCGCCGCCGGCGGCGTGGGCGTCAACCGAGCGGCGCCCTCGGGAACTTGCGTTCCTTCTCGCCCTTGGCCGCCGTTTGCTCCGCCTTGGCCACGGCCGCGTACTGGTCGACGTACTCCTGCTCGGACAGCGACAGGATGGCGTACATGATCTCGTCGGTGACGGCGCGCAGCACCGCCTTCTCGTTCTCCATGCCCGCGTAGCGCGAGAAGTCCAGGGGCCTGCCGAAGCGGATGACGACCGGGTGGATCCGCGGCACCACCTTGCCCGGCGGCTGCGCCTCGAACGTGCCGATCATCGCGCAAGGAACCACCGGGACCTGGGCCTTGAGCGCCATCACCGCGACCCCCACCTTTCCCTTGTAGAGGCGGCCGTCGTGCGAACGGGTGCCCTCGGGGTAGATCCCGAGCAGTTCACCCTTGCGCAGTACCCCGAGCCCCTCGCGGATCGCGGCCTGGCCGGCCTCCTTGCCCGAGCGGTCGACCGGGATCTGCCCCGCGCTGCGGAAGAAGGCGGCGGTGAGGCGGCCCTTGAGGCCCGGGCCCGTGAAGTACTCCGCCTTGGCGAGGAAGGTGATGCGCCGTTTGAGCATCGCCGGCATCAGGAAGTGGTCCGAGAACGACAGATGGTTGCCCGCGACGATGGCCGGACCGGACGCCGGCACGTGCTCGAGCCCCTCGATACGCGGCCGGAAGACCAGCCGCAGCAGCGGTCCCAGCAGGACGTATTTGAGCAGGTAGTAGAACAAGGGGGCGCTCCTCACTCGTGCGGATCTGCTCAACCGCCGCGTTCTCGCAGGTCAACGTGTCTGTCGAATGGGCTGTCAGTGTAAGTGCAGGCACAGGGACGCGGAACCGGTCGCGGCATGGTCAGCCTCGTTCTACTGAGCGGTAGGTATCAAGTCGATCGCTGAGAGTGACGCGATCACAGGGGTTCGTGGCGCGCATGTGGCCCTTGAAACCGCGGTCGCCGATGCGGCACGTCGTACGGTGGGGGAATGGCCCCTCCGCTTCCGGGTCCCCTCGCGCACCTGGCACCGCTGCTCAGCCACTACGGCTACTGGGCCGTGGGGGGCGTGGTCTTCGTGGAGGACTTCGGGATCCCGGCCCCCGGCGAGACGATCCTGATCGCCGCGGGCGTGTACGCCGGGGCCGGCGAGCTCAATGTGATGGTGGTCGGCGCGATCGCCTTCGCGGCCGCCGTCGCCGGGGACAACATCGGGTATCTCATCGGGCACTACGGCGGGCGCGCCTTCGTGCACCGCTGGGGGCGGTACGTCTTCCTGACGCCGGAGAGGTTCGAGAAGGCCGAGCGGTTCTTCGCCCGGCACGGCGGCAAGATCGTCACGGTGGCGCGCTTCATCGAGGGGCTGCGCCAGGCCAACGGCATCATCGCCGGCACCTCGGGCATGCCCTGGCGCCGCTTCATCGTCTTCAACGCGCTCGGCGCGGCCCTGTGGGTGGGCCTGTGGCTGACGATCGCCTACTTCGCCGGCAGTCACATCAACACCGTCTACGACGAGATCACCAAGTACGAGCGGTACCTCTTCATCGCGCTGGGCCTCCTCGCCGTCGCCCTCGTCGTCCGCCATCTGCTGCGGCGGCGCAAGCGGCGCGCGAGTGAGGACGGCGACGACGGCGACGGCCGGTAGAGCCGGAGACGGCGCAGGTGGCGGAAAACCCGTACCCCCAGGAGGGAATACCCCCCGAGGGTATGTGGTTGAGGTGTGCGGAAGCCAGTCAGTAGGCAGTTCAGTCATCAGGGGGAACGGCATGAACCATTCGGCGCACGCCTACCACGGCCATCACCACGGCCATCACCAGGGCCATGAACAACGGCACTCCGGAGTCTCCTGGCGCATGGCCGCCCAGGCGACGCTGCACTGCCTGACCGGGTGCGCCATCGGCGAGGTGCTCGGCATGGTCGTCGGCACCGCCGCCGGTCTGCACAACACGGCCACCGTCGTCGTCTCCGTCGCGCTGGCCTTCGTCTTCGGCTACGCGCTCACCATGCGCGGCGTCCTGCGGGCGGGCCTGCCGCTGCGTGACGCGCTCAAGGTCGCCCTCGCCGCCGACACCGTGTCCATCGCGGTGATGGAACTGATCGACAACACCGTCATGGTCGGGGTGCCCGGGGCGATGGACGCCGGTCTGGCCGACGCCCTGTTCTGGGCGTCGCTCGTCCTCTCCCTCGCCCTGGCCTTCCTGCTGACCACTCCGGTCAACCGGTGGATGATCGGCCGGGGCAAGGGGCACGCGGTCGTGCACGCCTACCACTGACCGGCCCCGCCGGGCCCGTTCAGGGGCGCGGACCGCGGCTCGTGGTCCCGTCCGGCGGGCCCGGCTCCGTCCGGCCGTAGTGCCGGGCGGCCCGGTGCGTGCTCCGGTGGTGCGTCGCGGCGCCGGCCAGGAGGGTCAGGCCCAGGCAGAAGATCAGCGCGAGCGCCAGCCCGGCGCTGAAGATCTCGAGGGTGTTCATCCTGGCGATGTCGTTGCCGAGCATCGACACCGTGTACTCCGGGCCGCCGGACATGTTGCCGGCGATGGCCAGAGCGGTGAAGGCTCCGGTCGCCGGGAGGAGGAGCAGTCCGATGAGCAGCATGGGAGTCATCTCCTCATGGAGTCCCGTTCCCGCGGCGGGTACCCGCGGTCCCCATGGGCAGGCACCCGTCCTGACGGAACGCGCCGGACCGGGCATCCGGCGGGTGCGGCACCGCCCGCGCCGGGTACCCGGCGGGCACAGTGCGGCGAACGGCACCGTAGGACCCGACGAGAGGAGGCGTCATGGCTCAGCACGTACGCGACATCATGACCAGCCATCTGGTGACGGTGGAACCGCAGACCTCGGTGACCACGGTGGCGCAGAAGATGCGCGACGAGGACATCGGAGTGGTCCTGGTGACCGAGGGCGAGGAGTTGCGCGGCCTGGTCAGCGACCGCGACCTGGTGGTGCGGGCGCTGGCGGAGGGCGGCGACCCGGAGCAGCGGACCGTTGCCTCCGCGTGCAGCGGCGACCTGTTCACCGTGACCCCCGACGAGGACCTGGACCAGGCGGTGCGGCTGATGCGCGAGCACTCCGTGCGCCGGGTGCCGGTGGTCGACCACGGGCACGCCGTGGGCATCGTCTCGCTCGGCGACCTGGCCATCGAGCGCGACCCGGGCTCGGCGCTGGGCGACATCAGCGCCGCCAAGTCCAACCAGTAGGGGGCCGGCCCGGGGGCGCCGGCGACCGCGGCCGGCGCCCCCGGGCGTGTCCGGCGTCAGCCCGCCAGTGCCTTCTCCAGGGAGCCGAGGGCCGAGCGCAGCTCCTCCTCGGTGATGGTCAGCGGCGGCGCCAGCCGGATCGTGGAGCCGTGGGTGTCCTTGGCCAGGACGCCCTCCCGCATCAGCCGCTCGCTGATCTCACGTCCGGTGCCGATGGCCGGGTCGACGTCGACGCCCGCCCACAGACCGCGGGCGCGGAAGCCCACCACGCCCTTGCCGACGAGCTCGGAGAGCCCCTCGCGCAGGACGGTCCCGAGTTCCTCGGCCCGGCGCTGGAACTCGCCGGTCTCCAGCAGCTCGACCACCGCCGTGCCGACCGCGGCCGCCAGCGGGTTGCCGCCGAACGTCGACCCGTGCTCGCCCGGCCGCAGCACGCCGAGCACGTCCCGGCTGCCGACGACCGCCGACACCGGCACGATGCCGCCGCCCAGCGCCTTGCCCAGCAGCAGCACGTCCGGCACCACGCCCTCGTGCTCGACGGCGAGGGTGCGGCCGGTGCGGCCGAGACCCGACTGGATCTCGTCGGCCACGAACAGGCAGCCGGCCCGGCGGGTCAGCTCCCGCACCCCGGTGAGGTAGCCCTCGTCCGGGATGATCACGCCGGCCTCGCCCTGGATCGGTTCGATCAGCACGGCGGCCGTGGTCTCGTCGACCGCAGCCTCGAGCGCCGCCAGGTCGTTGTACGGCACGACCTTGAAGCCCGGGGTGAAGGGCCCGAAGCCCGACCGTGCGGTCTCGTCGGTGGAGAAGCTGACGATCGTCGTCGTACGGCCGTGGAAGTTGTCCGCAGCGACCACGATCGTGGCCCGGTCGGCCGGGACGCCCTTGACCTCGTAGGCCCACTTGCGGGCCACCTTGATGCCGCTCTCCACCGCCTCGGCGCCGGTGTTCATCGGCAGCACCATGTCCTGCCCGGTCAGCGCCGCGAGCCGCTCGGCGAAGCCGGCCAGCTTGTCGTTGTGGAAGGCGCGCGACGTGAGCGTGAGCCGGTCGAGCTGGCGGTGGGCCGCCTCGATCAGCGCGGGATGGCGGTGGCCGAAGTTGAGGGCCGAGTAGCCGGCGAGCATGTCGAGGTAGCGGCGGCCCTCGACGTCCTCCACCCAGGTGCCCTCGGCGCCGGAGACGACCACGGGCAACGGGTGGTAGTTGTGCGCGAGGACCGGCTCCTCGGCCTCGATCAGCTCGGCGGAGGTGCGGGTGCGGGCGGGTGCGGTCATCAGCGGATCTCCTGGGTGCAGCACTTGATGCCGCCGCCGGCCTTGTGGAACTCCGACAGGTCGACGGGGACGGGGACGTAACCGTGGCGGGTGAGCTCCTCGGCGAGGGCCGTGGCGCCGGGCGAGATGAACACGTGGCGGCCGTCGGAGACGGAGTTGAGGCCGAAGGACATCGCGTCCTCACGGGTCGCGATCACCGCGTCCGGATAGAGCCGCGCCAGCACCTCACGGCTGCCGGGGGAGAAGGCCTCCGGGTAGTAGGCGATGTTGTCGTCGTCCAGGGCGAACAGCGCCGTGTCCAGGTGGTAGAAGTACGGGTCCACCAGGGTCAGGCCGATGACCGGGACGCCGAAGAACTCCTGCGCCTCACGGTGCGCCTCGCGGGTGGTGCGGAAGCCGGTCCCGGCGAGCACCCAGCGGCCGGCCGGCACGAAGTCGCCCTCGCCCTCGGAGACCGACTCCGGGCGGTAGACGTCGTAGCCCGCCGACTTGAACCAGGTGTCGTAGGGGTGTGACTCCGGGCGCCGCTCCGGCGCGTGGAAGAGGGAGCCGAAGACACGGCCGTCGACGACGACCGCGGCGTTCGCCGCGAACACCATGTCCGGCAGGCCGGGCACGGGCTCCACGGTCTCGACGGTGTGGCCGTGGGCGCGGTAGGCGCCGATCAGCGCCTGCCACTGGGCTTGGGCCAGGGACACGTCGACGTGCTGGTCGGGTCGCATCCAGGGGTTGATCGCGTACTGCACGGCGAAGTGTCTGGGTTCGCAGACGAGATACCGCCGCCGGCGCTGCACACGTGATTCGGGCACGAAGGGGTTCCTCCGCTTCCTGCGGTGTCGACTGTGGGTTGACACAAAGGTAGGAAGTGGGGGATACGCGCGACAAGAAAGAAAAGCTGCGCGTCGGTGCAGGAATGCTGCGTCTTGGAGCCGCTCAGCGCACGTCCGCTGCGTCCACCGGCGCGGCGTGGCTGGCACCCGCCTCCGGGCTGTCCGGCAGCAGGTGGGAGAGCACCATCACGCTGATCGTCTTGCGGATGAACGGCTCCGTGCGGATCCGCTCCAGCACCTCCTCGAAGTGCTCCACGTCCCGCGCCCGCACGTGCAGCAGCGCGTCCGCGCCGCCGGTCACCGTCATCGCCGCCGTGATCTCCGGATGGTTGCGCACCACCTCCGCCAGCCGCCGCGGGGGCGCCGCGCCCTCGCAGTACACCTCCACATAGGCCTCCGTGCGCCAGCCCAGCGCGGACGGCTGCACGGTGGCCGTGAACCCGGTGATCACCCCCGTCTCGCGCAGCCGGTCCACGCGGCGTTTGACGGCGGTCGCGGACAGGCCGATGGCCGCACCGATCTCGGCGAAACTGGTGCGGGCGTTCGCCATCAAGGCGGTGAGGATCTTCCGGTCGAGCTCGTCGAACGGGGCCGTCCTGCTGTTCATGTCCGCACTGTATCCAGCGCTGTCCAGCGAGAACGCCCACGTCCGGGACATGTCCAGGCGCGCTTTTCGCCCCTACACTCCACGTTCATGCTGCGCGCCCTCGCCGTCGACGACGAACGCCCCTCGCTGGAGGAACTGCTCTACCTGCTCAACGCCGACCCGAGGATCGCCGGCGCGGAGGGCGCCGGCGACGCCACCGAGGCGCTGCGCCGCATCAACCGGGCGCTGCAGTCCGGGCCGCACGGACCGGACGCCATCGACGTCGTCTTCCTCGACATCCACATGCCCGGCCTCGACGGCCTCGACCTGGCCCGGCTGCTCACCGGGTTCGCCGAGCCGCCGCTGATCGTGTTCGTCACCGCGCACGAGGACTTCGCCGTCCAGGCCTTCGACCTCAAGGCCGTCGACTACGTCCTCAAACCCGTGCGCACCGAACGGCTCGCCGAGGCCGTCCGGCGCGCCGCCCAGCTGCGCGACGCCGCCCCCCGCATACCCGTCAGCGAGCCCGACCCCGACCACATACCCGTCGAACTCGGCGGGGTGACCCGCTTCGTCGCCGTCGAGGACATCACCCATGTCGAGGCACGCGGCGACTACGCCCGGCTGCACACCGCCAAGGGCAGCCACCTGGTGCGCATCCCGCTGTCCACCCTGGAGGAGCGCTGGCGCTCCCGCGGCTTCGTCCGCATCCACCGCCGCCACCTGGTCGCGCTGCGCCACATCGGCGAACTCCGCCTGGACGCGGGCACGGTGAGCGTGCTCGTGGGAACCGAGGAACTCCAGGTCAGCCGCCGCCACGCGCGCGAGCTGCGGGAGATGCTGATGCGCCGGACCGCGGGCTGAGGGGGCGCACGTCATGCCGCAGGACCCCGCCGAGCGCCGTGCCGTCGTCACCGGCCCGCCCCGCCGCACGCGCCGGGCCCCCGGCCACTACCGCCCGCGCACCGAGATCGACGAACAGACCACCCTCGGGCACACCTATGTGCGCTCCCTGATGCGCTCCCAACTGCGCGCCGGACTCGCCGCGTTCGCCGTGCTCGTGCTGCTGGTCGGCCCGCTGCCGCTGGTCTTCGCGGCCGCCCCCGAGGCCCGCCGCCTCACCTGGACGGTGCTCGGCTTCGGTCTCTACGCCCCGCTGGTGCTGCTCGCCCGCTGGTACGTGCGCCGCGCCGAGCGCAACGAGCGCGACTTCGTCCGCCTCGTCGAGGACCGCTGAGGCCGGCAGAACACCCGTGAACTCCGCCTACACCGTCCCCGCCATCACCCTCGTCGTCGTTGCCACCGTCCTCGTCGGCGCGTTCGGTCTGCGCATCTCCCGCACCACCTCCGACTTCTACGTCGCCTCCCGCACCGTCGGCCCCCGCCTGAACGCGGCCGCCATCAGCGGCGAGTACCTCTCCGCCGCCTCCTTCCTGGGCATCGCGGGACTGGTCCTGGTGCAGGGCCCCGACATGCTCTGGTATCCGGTCGGCTACACGGCCGGATACCTGGTGCTGCTGCTCTTCGTGGCCGCCCCGCTGCGCCGCTCCGGCGCCTACACCCTGCCCGACTTCGCCGAGGCCCGGCTCGCCTCCCAGGGCGTGCGGCGGCTCGCCGGCGCCTTCGTCGTCGGCGTCGGCTGGCTGTACCTGCTGCCGCAGCTCCAGGGCGCCGGGCTGACGCTGGCGGTGCTCACCGGGGCACCCGACGCGCTCGGCGGAGTCATCGTCGCGGTCGTCGTGGTGGCCACCGTCGCCGCCGGCGGCATGCGCAGCATCACCTTCGTCCAGGCCTTCCAGTACTGGCTGAAGCTGACCGCCCTGCTCGTCCCCGCCCTCTTCCTCACGCTGGCCTGGCAGGGCGACGGCGCGCCCCGCCACGCTTTCGACGAGCCGGCCGCCTTCCGCGAGCAGCGCACCGTCCGCGTCGACTCCACCGTCGACCTCACCCTGCGCAGCCCGCTCACCGTCACCGTCAGCGGCACCGTCGACGGCCGCGCCCTCCACGACCGGCGGCTGACCCTCACCGCCGGCACCCACCATGTCGAGCGCGGCGCCGAAATCGCCTTCCCCCGGGGAGCCGCGGTCCCCACGGCCGAGAGGGGCGGCACCGGGGGCATGTCCACCACGCTCGCCTCCGGCCGCGAGGAGCGCCC
>NZ_BMVJ01000003.1:446200-450681 GCF_014650655.1 Streptomyces anandii JCM 4720 | reverse complement strand
GCTGTACGCCACGTACGGACTGATCCTCGCCACCTTCCTCGGCACCATGGGCCTGCCGCACGTCGTCGTCCGCTTCTACACCAGTCCGCACGGCGTCGCCGCCCGCCGCACCACGGTGGCCGTGCTCGGCCTGATCGGCGGCTTCTACCTGCTTCCTCCCCTGTACGGCGCACTCGGCCGCCTCTACGCCCCCGAACTGACCATCACCGGCAACGCGGACGCCGCCGTGCTGCTGCTGCCCGACCGCATGATCGGCGGCCTCGGCGGGGACCTGCTCGGCGCGCTCGTCGCGGGCGGCGCCTTCGCCGCCTTCCTGTCCACCGCGTCCGGGCTGACCATGGCCGTGGCCGGGGTGCTCACCCAGGACGTGCTGCCCTCGCGCGGGGTGCGGCACTTCCGGCTCGGCACCGTGCTCGCCATGGCCGTGCCGCTGGCCGCGAGCGTCCTGGTCGGCGGGCTCCCGGTGGCCGACGCGGTCGGGCTCGCCTTCGCCGTTTCCGCGTCCTCCTTCTGCCCGCTGCTCGTTCTCGGCATCTGGTGGCGGCGGCTCACCCCGCCCGGCGCGGCGGCCGGGATGCTCGCGGGAGGCGGCGGCGCGCTGGTCGCCGTGGCCGTGACCATGGCGGGCCTGCCGGGCACCGGGGGGCTGCACGCCCTGCTCGCCTGGCCCGCGCTGTGGTCGGTGCCGCTGGGCTTCCTCACCATGATCCTGGTGTCCCTGGCCACGCCCGGCCGGGTGCCGCCGAGGACGGCCGCGATCCTGGCCCGCTTCCACCTGCCCGAACAGCTGCGGGCGGAGGTGAAGGCGTGAGCGGCTTCCTCGCCGGGCTGTGCGTCGCGGTACTGCCGCTGCTCGCCGCCGGATTCTGGCTCGGCCGGCGCACGGCCCGCCCGCAGAACCTCGGCGACCTCGGCACCCCCGTCGAGCACGCCACCTTCCAGACCCTGCACACCGCGTCCCTCGCCGCGCCCCCGCTGCGGGCCGGGCTCACCGAGGAGACCGCCCGCAAGTCGGCCCGCCGGCTGCGCTCCCTGCTCGGCACCGACGCCCTGTGCCTCACCGACGACCGGCGGGTCCTGGCCTGGGACGGGGTCGGCGCCCACCACCGCGACGAGATCATGGAACGCCTCGCCGGTCCCCTGGACAGCGGGCGCGGCGAGGCCTTCCGGCTCGCCTGCGAGGTGCCCGACTGCCCGGTGCGCTGGGCCGTCGTCGCCCCGATCACCGTCGACGACCGGGTGCACGGCGCGCTGGTCGCCTGCGCGCCCCGGGAGTCCGCCGTGCTGGTCCGGGCCGCCGGCGAGGTCGCCCGCTGGGTGACGGTCCAGTTGGAGCTCGCCGATCTCGACGACTCCCGCACCCGGCTCATCGAGGCCGAGATCAAGGCCCTGCGCGCCCAGATCTCCCCGCACTTCATCTTCAACTCGCTCGCGGTGATCGCCTCGTTCGTGCGCACCGACCCCGAGCGGGCCCGCGGGCTGCTGCTGGAGTTCGCCGACTTCACCCGCTACTCGTTCCGCCGGCACGGCGACTTCACCACGCTCGCCGACGAACTGCACGCCATAGAGCACTACCTGGCGCTCGTACGGGCGCGCTTCGGCGACCGCCTCGCCGTCACCCTGCAGATCGCCCCCGAGGTGCTGCCGGTCGCGCTGCCCTTCCTGTGCCTCCAGCCGTTGGTGGAGAACGCCGTCAAGCACGGCCTGGAGGGCAAGGCGGGCACCCGCCGCATCCGCATCACCGCGCAGGACGCGGGCGCCGAGGCGCTGGTCGTCATCGAGGACGACGGCGCCGGCATGGACCCCGCTTTGCTGCGCCGCATCCTCGCGGGCGAGGTCAGCCCCTCGGGCGGGATCGGCCTGTCCAACGTGGACGACCGGCTCCGCCAGGTCTACGGCGACGACCACGGCCTGGTCATCGAGACCGCGCCCGGCGCCGGCATGAAGATCACCGTACGGCTGCCGAAGTACCAGCCGGGCGTGCACTCGGCGGGCCGGCTGCCCGGGGAGTGAGCGGGCGGGCGCGGCTTCAGGTGCTGCGGGTGGCCACCATGCCGAGGGTGATCAGGCCCAGCACGACCCAGCCGAACCACAGCCAGCCGTTGCCGCCGAGCGCCACCGTGTAGGCCGTCACCACGACGAGCGCGCCGACGGTGAGCACCCCCATCGCCTTCGTGGAACCGTCCGTGGAACGGGGCATCGCGACACCCTCCTCATGGTCCGTCCGTCTCCATGGTGCCCCGCAGGGGCGCGGGCGGACAGATGTGGGGAAGGGGTGCCCGGGGGGAACCGGTCAGTTCCCGCGCGCGTTGAGCGAGGCGAGGTAGGCGTTGTACGCCTCGAGCTCCTTGTCACCGTCGCGGTCGGCGGCGCGGTCCTTGCGCTTGGCCTGCCGCTGGTCGGAACGGTACCACTGGTACAGCAGCGCGAGCAGCACCAGCACCGACGGCACCTCGCTGAACGCCCACGCGATGCCGCCCGCCGCGGTCTGGTCCGACAGGGCGTCGATGCCGAGCGAGGCGGGCGGGTTCCTGAAGGTGTCCACCATGGTCGTGGACGCCATCATCAGCGCGATGCCGAAGAACGCGTGGAAGGGCATGCCCGCGAACAGCTCCAGCATCCGCATCAGGTAACCGGGCCGGTTCGGGCCCGGGTCCACACCCATGATCGGCCAGAAGAAGGCCAGGCCCACCGCGAGGAAGTGCACCATCATCGCGATGTGTCCCGCCTTCGACCCCATGAGGAAGTCGAACAGTGGGGTGAAGTACAGCGCGTACAGGCTCGCGATGAACATCGGGATGGTGAACCCGGGGTGGGTGACGACGCGGACGTAGCGGCTGTGCAGCAGCGCCAGCAGCAGCTCGCGCGGGCCCTTGCGGCCCCGCCCGGCCGGGGGCAGCGCGCGCAGCGCCAGCGTGATCGGGGCGCCGAGCAGGATCAGGATCGGCGAGAGCATGCTGATCACCATGTGCTGGACCATGTGCACGCTGAACATGACCATGCCGTAGTCGTTCAGCCCCGTGCACATCACCAGCATCACGGTCAGCACACCGACGGCGTAGGCGACGGTCCGGCCCACCGGCCAGGAGTCGCCGCGCCTCCGCAGTCGCACCACGCCCCAGCCGTACAGGCCGAGGCCGAGCAGGCAGGCGACGAGGAAGAAGGGGTCCGCGGACCACTCCAGGCCGCGTCCCAGCGTGAACGGCGGCAGATCCATCGTCATGCCGTGCCCGCTGTGATCCATCCGCCGGCTCCTGGTTCGTGGGGGTTGTGCACCGTCCGACCACAGCTGTGCCTGTCCGCAGCTGTCTGTCCGCACCCAGAGTAGAACCGCCCCCGGCCGCGTTCGCGACCGGGGGCGGTGTGTGCTCGCGCGCCCGCTACAGCACGCACTCCGCCTCGGCGTAACGATCGGCGGGGACCGTCTTGAGCGTCTCCACGGCCTCGGCCAGCGGCACCATCACGATGTCCGTGCCGCGCAGCGCGGTCATCCGGCCGAACTCCCCGCGGTGCGCGGCCTCCACGGCGTGCCAGCCGAACCGGGTGGCGAGCACCCTGTCGTACGCCGTCGGGGTGCCGCCGCGCTGGACGTGCCCGAGGATGACCGGCCGGGCCTCCTTGCCCAGGCGCTCCTCCAGCTCGACGGAGAGCTGCCGGGCGATGCCGGCGAACCGCTCGTGGCCGTAGACGTCCTTGCCGCCCTCGTCGAAGTCCATGGTGCCGGGGCGGGGCTTGGCGCCCTCGGCGGCCACCACGATCGCGAAGCGCTTGCCGGCCGCGAACCGCTCGCCGACCTTCGTCGCCAACTCCTCGATGTCGAAGGGGCGTTCCGGTACGACGATGGCGTGGGCGCCGGCCGCCATGCCGGACTGGAGCGCGATCCAGCCGGTGTGCCGGCCCATGACCTCCACGATCAGCACCCGCTGGTGCGACTCGGCGGTGGTCTTCAGCCGGTCCAGGGCCTCGGTGGCCACGGTCACGGCCGTGTCGAAGCCGAAGGTGACATCGGTGACAGCGATGTCGTTGTCGATGGTCTTGGGCACCCCGACGATGGGCAGTCCGCTGTCGGACAGCAGCCGGGCCGCCTTCAGCGTGCCCTCGCCGCCTATCGGGATGATCGCGTCGAGCCCGAGCTCCTCGACGTGGCCCCGCGCCCGCTCCACGCCGTCGCGCAGATGCTCGGGACGGACCCGGGAGGAGCCGAGGATGGTGCCGCCGCGGGCCAGGATCCCGCCCACGGCGTCGAGGTCGAGCTTGAGGTAGTCGCACTCCAGGAGGCCCTTCCAGCCGTCCCGGAAGCCGATGACCTCGTCGCCGTGGTCGACGACGGCGCGGTGCACGACGGACCGGATGACGGCGTTCAGGCCGGGACAGTCGCCGCCGGACGTGAGGACACCAATGCGCATAGCCCGAGTTACCTTTTCCACATGGGCACGGGACCGGACCGCGCTGTCCGGCTCGATCCCCGCCACCCTAGCGGC
>NZ_BMVJ01000003.1:413265-446173 GCF_014650655.1 Streptomyces anandii JCM 4720 | reverse complement strand
ACCAGGGGGGAGGGCCGAACCGTGCGTCCGCCTGCTGGACGGGGCCGCTCACCTGTGCGTACGGCCCGTCAGACGGGCTCGGTGAGATGGCCCGGCGGGCCGGTCGCGCGGACGGTTCCCCAGGGCCGTGAAGACCCCGGGAGAACCCGTGGAGAACCGTTCCTACGTGGGGCGACGCGCGTGAGGACGCTACTACGCCGGCTGCTGGGCCGCGGCGATGCGCTCGGTGCGCAGCGCCTCGTACCAGCGGTCGTCGACCGGGGGCAGCGCGTTCACGTCGAGGGCCAGCTTCAGCAGCAGGTCCGCGATCAGCGGGTTGCGGGCGAGGACCGGGCCGTGCATGTACGTGCCGAAGACGGTGTCGTTGTACGCGCCCTCGGTGCCGTCGCCGGTGCCGTTGCCGTTGCCCTGGCGGACCTGGGCGAAGGGGCGGGCCGTGGGACCGAGGTGGGTGACGCCCTGGTGGTTCTCGAAGCCGGTCAGCTGGGGCAGCCCCAGACGCGGGTCGATGTCGCCCAGCACGTCGCCGACGCACCGCTCGCCCTCGCCGCGCACCGACACCACGTCCAGCAGGCCGAGGCCCGGCTCGCGCTGTCCGAGGTCGTTGATGAACTCGTGGCCGAGGATCTGGTAGCCGGCGCAGACCGAGAAGACGATCGCGCCGTTGCCCACGGCCCGGTGCAGACCGCCGTCGCGGCGCAGCCGCTCCGCCGCGAGCCGCTGCGGCCGGTCCTCGCCGCCGCCGATCAGGTAGATGTCGCCGGAGGTCGGGATCGGCTGGTCGCTGCGCACGTCGAGACGGGCCACGTCCAGGCCGCGCTGCCGGGCCCGCCGCTCCACGACGAGCGCGTTGCCCTGGTCGCCGTAGGTGCTCAGCAGGTCCGGGTAGATCCACACCAGGCGCAGTTGGTTGTCACTCATGAAGTGCTCGTCCTTCGTGGTCAGTTGCCGACGCGGCGGCGCAGGTCCTGGAACGCGGTGTAGTTGGCGATGACCTCGATCCGGCCCGGCGGGGCCTGCTGGACGGCCTGGTCGAGGTTCTCGCAGACCTGGAAGTGCTGGTTGGCCACCTCCAGGCGCACCGCGAGGTCCAGCTTGCGGTCGCCGATCACGAAGAGCGGGTGGCCGGTCAGGCGCGTGTAGTCCACGTCCCACAGCCAGGAGGTGTCGGTGCCGTCCGCGCCGCGCGCGTTGACCGAGAGGATCACCGGGGTGGGCGGCGGGTCGATGAGCGAGAACGTCTCCAGCCAGCCGGCCGGGTTCTTCGCCAGCAGCAGCCTGAGGTCGCGGCCCTGGAACTGCACCACGTCGTAGCGTCCGGCGACCGCCTGCACCTGGTACATGCGCTCCAGCGCCACCTGCGGCGGCACGCCGAAGACGGCGGCCACGGCGGCGGAGGAGGCGGCGTTGGCCCGGTTGGCGCGGCCCGGCAGCTGGAGGTGGATCGGCCAGGCCGAGCCGTGCGGGTCCAGGACGTGCTCGCCGGAGAGCGCCCAGCTCGGGGTGGGCCGGCGGAAGCCGCACTCGCCGCAGAACCAGTCGTCGCCCGGGCGCTGCATCACACCGCCGCAGGACGGGCAGGACCAGGCGTCGTCCTTCCACATCTGCCCGGCGGCCACCCACACCACGTTGGGGGAGGAGGACGCCGCCCACACGACCAGCGGGTCGTCGCAGTTGGCGACGATCACGGCCTTGGAGCCGGCCAGGCCCTCGCGCCAGTTCTCGGCGAGCATCCGGGTCTCGGCGGCGCGGTCGAGCTGGTCGCGGGAGAGGTTGAGCAGCGCGATGCACTTGGGGTCGGTGTCCCGGGCCACGCCCGCGAGGTACTTCTCGTCGACCTCGATCACGCCGTACCGGGCGTCCGAGCCGCCCGCCAGCGCGGACGTGATGCCCGCGGGCATGTTGGCGCCGAGTGCGTTGGAGACGACGGGGCCGGCGGCCCGCAGCGCCTCGGCGATGAGCCGGGTGGTGGTGGTCTTGCCGTTGGTCGCCGAGACCAGGACCACGTCCAGGTTCTGGGCGAGCCGGGCCAGGAGGTCGGGGTCGAGTTTGAGCGCCACCCGGCCGCCGATCACCGAACCGCTGCCGCGCCCCGCGGCACGCGATGCCGCCGCGACCGCCTTGCCCGCGGTCACGGCCAGCTTGGCCCGCGGCGTGAGCGGGTCCGAGTTGCCTGCCATCAGTTCTCGATCCTCCTTGCGTACGCGCCGCGCCTGAGCCATCCGGCAACGTGGTGTGGACCTCAGCCTATCGAGATCCGTTCGCGCTCCCGAATCCCGGCACGGTCACGAAAGCCGCGCGCCTCTCGCGCGTCCAGGAGGACCGTACCCTTGCCGCCATGCGACACGGCTCGATCCCGGGCGCCCGCGGGCGCGTGCGGCCCCTCACCCTGCTCGGCGACCCGGTGCTGCGGGCGCCCTGCCGGGAGGTCACCGCCTTCGGCCCCGAACTTGCCGCGCTCGTCGAGGACTTGTTCGCCACGATGTACGCCGCCCAGGGCGTCGGACTGGCCGCGAACCAGGTGGGGGAGCCGCTGCGGGTGTTCGTCTACGACTGCCCGGACGACGAGGACGTGCGGCACCTCGGCCACCTCGTGAACCCGCGCCTGGTCACCGCGGACGGGGTCGTGGTGCGCGGCCCCGAGGGCTGCCTGTCCCTGCCGGGCCTGGAGGCCGGCACCGAGCGCTACGACCACGCGGTCGTCGAGGGCTGCACGGTGACGGGGGAGCCGGTCACCGTGCACGGCACCGGCTTCTTCGCCCGCTGCCTCCAGCACGAGTGCGACCACCTCGCCGGCCGCCTCTACTCCGACCACCTGACAGGCCGCCGTCACCGCAAACTCCAACGCCAGGCCGCAAAGGCCCCCTGGTCCCACCACCCGTAAACCTCGACCAGAGCCCCTGAGCCCGCCACTCGCGCGGGGCCCGGCCACCGGCCCCGACCCTGGCCACCGGCCAGGAGCCCGGCCGCCGGCCCGGTCACCGGCCTTGAGTCCGGGCGCCGGGGTGGGCTCGGTCGGCGGGGTCCGGGGCCGGGGCTCAAGGCCGGGCGGTGGTCACAGGTGCCGGGCCCGGCTCGGTCGGCGGGGTGTGTCAGAAGCCGGGGCCGCCCATTTTGTCGCCGGCTGCTGCCAGGCGGCCCCAGAGGAGGTCGGCGAGGCTGCGGACCAGTTCGGCGCGGGAGCAGGGGCGCTCGCCGAGCCACCAGTCGCCCGCCGCGTGCATCATGCCGACGATGCCGTGTCCCCAGACCCGGGCCAGCTGCTGGCTGTTCGGGCCGAGGTCCAGCCGCTCCTCGATGACCTGGGCCAGCTCCTCGCCCATGCGGCGCAACAGCGGGGCGGAGTGCAGGCCGACGTCGAAGCCCTGGTCGGTGCTCTGGCCGGCCTCCGCGGGGTGCATCAGGAACCGGTACACCTGCGGCCGGGCCTCGATCGCCGCGAGGTAGGTGTCCAGCGTCGACTCCACCCGCTCACGCCGGTCCGCGGGCGCGTCCAGCGCGGCCCGCAGCGAGTCGAGCAGGGCGTCGGTGTGCCGTTTGGCGAGGGCCGCGTACAGGCCCCCCTTGTCGCCGAAGTGGCGGTAGAGGATCGGCTTGGTGATGCCGGCCTCGGCGGCGATGGCGTTCATCGAGGCCTGCGGGCCGTCGCGCAGCACCACCCGGTCGGCGGCCTCCAGCAGCTCGCGCCTTCGGCGGTCGGCGGACCGCTGCTGATCGGTCCGCTGCGTGGTGTCCATGAGCTCTCCCCACCCGTGCTGTTTCGGTGACGCCTGCGCAAACTAACACTGACGGGCCCTGAGACATCGAACGGGCTGCCGAGAGATCATGAGGAGTTGACTTTTCCTACCGGTCAGTAACACAGTAGTGTTACCGCAAGTAACACGCATGTGCACCGCTGGAGGGGACATGGCCGAGTTCACCATGGAGCTCAACGACGAACAGAAGGAGGTCCGGGACTGGCTGCACGGGTTCGCCGCCGACGTCATCCGCCCCGCGGCCGCCGAATGGGACGAGCGTGAGGAGACTCCCTGGCCGGTCATCCAGGAGGCCGCCAAGGTCGGCATCTACTCCCTCGACTTCTACGCCCAGCAGTACTTCGACGCCACCGGCCTCGGCATCCCCATGGCCATGGAGGAGCTGTTCTGGGGCGACGCGGGCATCGCCCTGTCGATCGTCGGCACCGGCCTCGCCGCCGTCGGCGTCCTCGCCAACGGCACCGAGGAGCAGATCGGCACCTGGATCCCGCAGATGTACGGCGACGCGAACGACGTCAAGGTCGCCGCCTTCTGCTCCTCCGAGCCCGACGCCGGCTCCGACGTCGCCTCCCTGCGCACCCGCGCGGTCTACGACGAGGCCAAGGACGAGTGGGTGATCAACGGCACGAAGACCTGGGCCACCAACGGCGGCATCGCCAACGTCCACGTCGTCGTCGCCTCCGTCGCCCCGGAGCTCGGCTCCAAGGGCCACGCCTCCTTCATCATCCCGCCCAACACCCCGGGCCTCGCCCAGGGCCAGAAGTTCAAGAAGCACGGCATCCGCGCCTCGCACACCGCCGAGGTGATCCTCGACCAGGTGCGCGTCCCCGGCTCCTGCCTGCTCGGCGGCAAGGAGAAGCTGGACGAGCGGCTCGCCCGCGCCCGCGAGAAGGCCGCCAAGGGCGGCGAGCGCGTGAAGAACGCGGCGATGGCCACCTTCGAGGCGTCCCGCCCCGCCGTCGGTGCCATGGCCGTGGGCACCGCCCGCGCCGCGTACGAGGTCGCCCTCGACTACGCCAGGACCCGCGAGCAGTTCGGCCGGCCGATCATCGACAACCAGGGCGTCGCCTTCCAGCTCGCCGACATGCGCACCCAGATCGACGCCGCCCGCCTGCTGGTGTGGCGCGCCTCCTGGATGGCGGTCAACGGCAAGCCGTTCACGGGCGCCGAGGGCTCGATGTCCAAGCTGTTCGCCAGCGAGACCGCGAAGAAGGTCACCGCCCAGGCGATCCAGATCCTGGGCGGCAACGGCTACACCCGGGAGTACCCGGTGGAGCGGATGCACCGCGACGCGGCGATCTACACCATCTTCGAGGGCACCAGCGAGATCCAGCGGCTGGTGATCGCCCGCACGGTCTCCGGAATGCCGATCCGGTAGAGCGGATCCGGCGTCCGGCCGGGCGCGCCGCGGCTAGGGCCTTTCTTCCGGATCAGGCCGGCTCCGAGTTGCCTCGCCTCCCGGCAGACCCCGCGACCGACGGCAGGATCCGGAAGAGAGGCTCTAGCGGTGCCTGAGCGGCGTCAGCTGCTCGATGTCGTAGCGCGTCCGCAGCTCCTCGATCGCCGCGTGGTCCGGCGGCCCCCCGTTGCCGAGGATCTCCAGCAGTTCCTCGAAGTACCGCTCGTGGTCCGGGGGCGGAGAGGCCTGGAAGAACATCTTCGCCGGGGTGTCCGTCGGGTTCGCGAACGCGTGCGGGCAGCCCGGGGGCACCACGATCACCGTGCCCGGGCCCGCCCGCACCACCTTGTTGCCCGAGGTGGACTCCCAGCGCTGCCAGTGGTCGGGGGTGCGGATGCGGGGCTCGAAGGCGAGCACGTCCAGCTCGCCCTCGAGCACGTAGAACAACTCCTCGCTGCGCGTGTGCACATGGGCGCCCACGTCGAAGCCCGGCGGGACCTCCACCTCGAAGGTGGAGGCCATGCGCGAGTGGGAGCCGGTGACCTTGAAGGTCACCCGCTGGGCCGGAGTCTCCACGACCCGGCCCTCTCCCGGCGGCACGAGCAGCCCCTCGCTGGTCATCGCCGGCTCACCAGGTCACGGGCAGGGCCTCGGGGCCGCGGATCAACGCGCCCTTCTTGAAGGGCACCTGACCCGGCGGCACCGCGAGCCGCAGCCCCGGTATCCGGTCGAGCAGCGCGTCCACCAGCAACTGCGACTCCAGCCTGGCCAGTTGGCCGCCGGGGCAGTAGTGCGGGCCGAAGCCGAACGCCACATGGGGGTTCGGGCCGCGATCGAAGTCGATCTCCTCCGGGTCGCGGAAGACTGCCGGGTCGCGGTTGGCGGCCAGGTACGACACGTAGACCGCGTCGCCCGCCCGGATCCGCGTCCCGGCGATCTCCACGTCCTCCATGGCGATCCGGGAGAGCCCGACCGCGTTGCGGTGCGGGATGTAGCGCAGCAGTTCGTCGATGGCCTGGGGGCGGATCCCCGGCTCGGCGCGCAGCCGCTCGGCCAGCTCGGGGCGGGTCAGCAGGATGTAGAACATCTGTCCGCTGTTGTTGGTGACCGCCTCGCCGCCGATCTGCAGCAGCACCGCGAGACCGACCGCCTCCTCCATGGTGATCTCGCCACGCCCCACGGCGGCGCCGAGCAGCGAGGCGACGTCCTCCTCGGTGCTCCCCGACCGTGCGCCGATCAGGCCGGTGAAGTACGCGCCCATCTCCTCCTTGGCCCTCTCGCTGACCGAGGCGCCGTGCGAGGAGGACAGGATCAGCTGCGTCCAGTTGTGCATGCCGTGCCGGTCGGCGGCCGGCACGCCCATCAGCTCGCAGATCACCGCGATCGGGAAGGGGCTGAGCGCCGCCGCGGTGAGGTCGGCGGGCGGGCCGTCCCGGAGCAGCTCGTCGACCAGCTCGTCCAGCATCCGACGGGCGTCCTCGCGCACCCGCTCCACCCCCCGCGCGGTGAACGCGGGGGCGACCGAGCGGCGCAGCCGGGTGTGGTCGGGCGGGTCCAGGAAGCCGACCGCGCCCCGGCTCGGGATGAAGTGCGGTGCCAGCCGAGTGACCTGCCGGTCCATGACCGCCTCGCGGCTGAACCGGGGATCGTTGGCGACCATCCGCACGTCGTCCATGCGGGTCACCAGCCACGCCCAGCCCTCGCCGTTGGGCAGTTCGATGCGGGTGAGGGGGCCCTCCGCCATCAGCTCGGCCAGCACGGGGTCGAAGTCGGCCCCGGTCAGGTCGCTCGCCGGCCAGTGCCGCACCGGGGGCAGGGTCTCGACGAGGATCTCCTCGCTCATGACCCGTCCCCGATCTGCCAGCGGCCCAGCGACATCTCCGCGGTGATGCCGGGACCGAACCCGGCGAGCAGTCCGCGGGCCCGCTCGTCGGTGCCGCCGTCGTCGAACAGCCGCCGCAGCGCGTCCAGCACGACGGCGCTGGCGATGTTGCCGTACTCGGTGAGCGTGGCCCGGCTGAACCGGAACGCGTGCGGTTCGACCTTCAGGAACTTGCTCAGGTCGTCCAGGATGCGGGGGCCGCCCGCGTGGATGACGTAGAAGTCCAGGTCGGACGCGTCCCAGCCGTGCAGTCCGGCCAGGTCCTGCAGGGCCGGGGCGAGCGGCTCCATCGTGGTCGGCACCCGCTTGTCCAGCAGGAAGTGGAAACCGGTCGCCCGGACGTCGTACGCGATCCAGTCCTCGGTCTTGGGGATCAGGTACGAGCCGTTGCGCTCCAGGCGGACGCCGGTGCCGCCGGTGCCGCGGACCACCGCGGCGGCGATGCCGTCGCCGAACAGGCCGTTGGAGAGCAGCGAGCCGACGCCGAGGTCGGTGGGCTGGTAGCACAGCGAGCAGAACTCGCAGGCCACGATGAGCGCGTTGGCGTCCGGGTAGGCCGAGCAGAAGTCGTGGGCCCGGTTGATCGCCGCACCGCCGGCCGCGCAGCCCAGCTGGGCTATGGGTATCTGGCGGGTGGTCGGGTCGAAGTCCATCTCGTTGATCAGCCACGCCGTGAGCGAGGGCATCATGAAGCCCGTGCAGGAGACGTAGATGATGACATCGATGTCGGTGGTCAGGAGCTCGGCGTCGTCGAGCGCCCGCTGGATGACCGCGGGGACCCGTGCCTTGGCCTCCTGCTCGTAGAGCTTGTTGCGATCCTCGAAGCCCGGGTGCTTCAGGGTCTCCTCGATGGGTTGCACGATGTGCCGGGTGCGCACACCGGTGTTCTCGATCAGCCGGAGGGCCAGCGGGAGTTGCGGGTGGTCCGCGTGGTGGGAACGCGCGAGTTCGAGCGTTTCCTCCATCGTGATGACGTGCTCTGGAACGGACACCGAGGGTCTGCACAAAGTCGCCATGAGCCGTGCCTGCTTTCGCCTTCCGGAAGGCCGGTAGCCCCCCGGTCAGAGGGTTGTGCACCCAGAAGGGTGGTCCAACCACGATCGCCCGGGAGGGCTACGATCTCGCGCCGGACTACTCCAATCCGGCGACGCCGAGGACGGGCACAGGGCCCCTCACAGCCCCCGCCGCACACAGGGCCCGCCGACCCCGCACCCGGCATCCCCGCAGGTCAAAGCCTCGCCCATGGTCCCCGCACCACCACCCTCGAAGCCCGCGAAACCAACGCCCCCCGAAAGCACGCCCACCCGCCCCCCGCGCGCCACCACCTACCGCCCACGCCCCCGGACGGTGGCCCGGGAGGGCGACTCGGCGGCCTGCCGCCGGGTCCGGGGCCACGCGGCGGCCGGCCCTTGGGGTCACGGCGACTCGGCCGCGGGGGGGGGGCGCCGTCCGGCCGGGGTGGTGGACGCGCCGCGGTGCGCGTGCGGTGGTGCGGCGGAGCCGTGAGGGAGGGCGGCCTCGCCCCGGGGGCGGGGCTCCGGGTTCGGCCCCGGCCGCCGCTCGGGGCCGCCCCGGGCCGCGTCGCCAAGCGGCCGTCCGGGCCAGGGACTTGCGTGCCGCGCTCGGAGTCAGAGGTGCCCCGGCCCTGGAGGGCGCGCAGACGCGCCCCTCGCGCGCGCTCACCCCGACGCGGCTCCGCTGCTGTGGGCGATGCAGGCGACGTCGATGCGGTCGGCCAGTTTGGCCAGTTCGATGGTCAGGGCGGCGACCGTGTCCTCGTCGAGACGCTCCTGCCCGGTCTCCACCAGGCGCAGCCACCGGCCGCCCACCGTCCGCAGCAGCTTGCTCACATCGGCCGCGGCCACCTGCAAGGTACCGCGGTCGTCGACGATCAGAGGGAGAGTCACTTCGCGGTTCACAAAGGGGATCGTAGCCGCGGAAGCGTCACGCCCCGTGCCATACCGTGGTGATGTTGCAGAACTCGCGGATTCCGTGCCCGGACAGCTCACGCCCGTACCCCGACCGCTTCACCCCGCCGAACGGCAGCGCCGGGTGCGAGGCGGTCATCCCGTTGACGTACACCCCGCCCGCCTCCAGGTCCCGTACGAATCGGTCGACCTCCTTCCCGTCACGCGTCCACACGTTCGAACTCAGCCCGAACAACGAGTCGTTGGCGATGAGCACGGCCTCGTCCAGGTCCGCCGCGCGGTACAGCGTGGCGACCGGCCCGAAGGCCTCCTCCCGGTGGATGCGCATCTCACGGGTGATGCCCGACAGCACGGTCGGCGGGTAGTACCAGCCGGGCCAGTCCGGCCGCCGCCCACCGCACAGCACCTGCGCCCCGCCGCGCCTGGCGTCGTCGACCAGCTCCTCCAGATCGGCCCGGCCCCGCTCGCTGGCGAGCGGCCCGACATCGGTGTCCTCCTGCATCGGGTCGCCGGACTTCAGCGCCTCCATGCCGGCCACGAACCGCTCGGCGAAGGCGTCGTAGACGTCCGTGTGCACGATGAACCGCTTGGCGGCGATGCAGGACTGCCCGTTGTTCTGCACCCGCGCGGTCACCGCCACCCGGGCGGCCCGGTCGAGGTCGGCCGAGGGCATCACGACGTACGGATCGCTGCCGCCCAGCTCCAGCACCGTCTTCTTGATCATCTCCCCGGCGGTGGAGGCGACGGCACGCCCGGCCGGCTCGCTGCCGGTGAGCGTGGCCGCCTTCACCCGCTCGTCGCGCAGGACGTCGTCCACCGCGCCCGAGCCGATCAGCAGCGTCTGGAAGCAGCCCTCGGTGAAGCCCGCCCGGTGGAACAGGTCCTCCAGGTACAGGGCGGTCTGCGGCACGTTGGAGGCGTGCTTGAGCAGCCCGACGTTGCCCGCCATCAGCGCGGGCGCGGCGAAGCGGATCACCTGCCACAGCGGGAAGTTCCAGGGCATCACCGCGAGCACCGGACCGAGCGGCCGGTAGCGGACCAGGGCGCGCGAGGCGCCGGAGTCCTTCACGTCCGACTCGGCGGGCTCCTCGTCGGCGAGCAGTTCCTCCGCGTGCTCGGCGTACCAGCGCATCGCCTTGGCGCACTTGGCGGCCTCCGCGCGGGCCTGCTTGACCGGCTTGCCCATCTCCGTGGTCATGACCCGGGCGATCTCGTCCTGGTCCTCGTCCAGGAGGCCGGCGGCGCGGTCCATCAGCCGGGCCCGCTCGGCGAAGGCCGTCGTCCGGTACGTGCGGAAGGTGGCCTCGGCGAGCTGGAGCCGGCGCTCGATCTCCTCCTCGCCCATGGCCTCGTACGTCTTGAGCGTCTCGCCGGTGGCCGGGTTCACCGTGGCGATGGTGGACATGGCTGACCTCCCCTTCGCGCGGGCTGTGCTTCGACCTTCGCGCGCCGCGGTGCCCGCCGCAACGCGTGAGGCCCTGCCTCGTCAGAGCGAGTGCTCAGCCAGCCGGTCCAGAAACGCGGCCTGGGCCTTGACGATCACCTCGCGGGCCCGGTCCAGGCCGAGCCACGCCACCCGGTCGAGTTCCGGGAACTCCCGCGTGCGCCCGGAGCGCGGCGGCCACTCCATGGCGAACGTGCCCGGCGTGATCGCCGCCGGGTCGAGGTCGCCCTCGACCGCCCAGGCCGTGACCACCTTGCCGCCTGCCTGCCGGATCTCGCCGAGCGGCAGCGCCGTGCCGTCGGGCGGCGCCAGCCCCAGCTCCTCACGGAACTCGCGCCGAGCGGCCTCCCAGGCGGGCTCGTCCGGCTCGTACTCGCCCTTGGGCACTGTCCACGCCCCCGCGTCGCGCCGGGCCCACAGCGGCCCGCCCATGTGCCCGAGCAGCACTTCCAGGCCGTCGCCCGCGCGCCGGAAGAGGAGCAGACCCGCGCTGCGCCTGCCGCGGCGGGCCCGGTGCTCGCGGCGGTCCCGCCGGCCCTGCTCGTCCCGCCGGCCCTGCTCGTCCCGCCGGCCCTGCTCGTCCCGCCGGCCCTGCTCGTCCCGCCCGTCCCGGCGGTCGTCCGTCACGGCCGTACCTCCGGGTGCGCGGCCAGCAGTGTCTCCACCGTGTCCGCCTCCTCCGGTCGCTTGTCCTCGCGGTAGCGCACGACGCGGGCGAAGCGCAGGGTGACGCCCGCCGGGTAGCGCGTGGAGCGCTGCAGGCCGTCGTAGGCGATCTCGACGACCAGTTCGGGCCGTACGACCACGCCCCAGTCCTTCTCCTCGACGGCGAGCTCGCGCAGGCGCTCGGTCTGCCAGGCCAGCAGCGCGTCCGTCATGCCCTTGAAGGTCTTGCCGAGCATGGCGAAGCCGCCGTCCGCGGTCCGCGCGCCCAGGTGCAGATTGGAGAGCCGGCCGGTGCGGCGGCCGTGGCCCCACTCGGCCGCCAGGACCACCAGGTCGAGCGTGTGCACGGGCTTGACCTTCAGCCAGGAGGCGCCCCGCCGGCCCGCGCTGTACGGGGCGTCGAGCGCCTTGACGACCACGCCCTCGTGACCGCGCGCGAGGGTGTCGGCGAGGAACTCCTCGGCCCGCCGCACGTCCGCCGGTCCGGACACCAGGGTGCGTCTGACCCGCATCGGCTCCGGGACCAGCCGGGCGAGCTCGGCGTGCCGCTCGGCGAAGGGCAGGTCCAGCAGGTCCCGGTCGCCGGTCGCGAGGGCGTCGAAGAACACCGGGGAGACCGGGACCTGCTCGGCCGCCGTCGCCACGTCCAGCCGCGAGCCCACCCGGCCCGCTGTCTCCTGGAAGGAGCGCGGGCGCCCGTCCGCGCCGAAGGAGATGACCTCGCCGTCGAGGATGAACCGCTCACCGGCCAGTTCGAGGGCGGCCGCGGTGACCTCCGGGAGCCGGTCGGTGATGTCGTCCAGTGTGCGGGTGTGGATGCGCACCGTCCCGCCGTCCCGGTGCACCTGGACCCGGATGCCGTCCAGCTTCTCCTCGACCGCGCACGCCCCCAGCTTCTCCACCGCCTCCGCCACCGAGGAGGCGCTGTGCGCCAGCATGGGCAGCACCGGGCGGCCCACCGTGAGCCGGAACCGCGCCAGTGCCGCCGGTCCCTCCGCCAGCAGCGCCCGCGCGACCGTCTGCAGCGACCCGGCCAGCATCACCGCCCGCCGCACGTCCGCCGCCGGCGCGCCCGTGGCCCCGGCCAGCGCCTCCACCGCGATCGCGTCCAGCGCCCCCTGCCGGACCTCCCCGGTGAGCAGCCCCAGCAGGAACCGCTGCTCGTCCTCGGTGGCCGCGCCCATCAACTCGCCCACGAGCCGGGCCCGTTCGGCTTGCGAGCCCGGGCCGGACACCTTGCCCAGCTCGCTCAGCCGCGCGTCGACCTCCCGCACGGTGAGCGAGGGCCCGGCCGCCGGTGGCACCCTGCGCCCGAGCACCTTCCAGCCCACGCCGAGCCGCCCCTGCGGCAGCCTGCCCGCGAGATACGGGATGACGACCGGCACGTCGTCCGCCTCCGCGTCCCGGAACAGCTCCGCGAGCAGGGCGGTCTTCCGGGACCGCGCCGAGGTGGCCGCGACCTCCCGCGACACCTGTGCGAGCCGGGCGAGCAGCATGCAGTCATGGTGCACCGCGGGGCGCGGCTCTACACCTGCGCGCTCCCGCGCGGGGCGTCGCCCGCGGGCCCGGCGACCGCGACGGCCTCGGTGGCCTGTTGGTCCTGGGCGGCCGCGACGGCGGCGTCGAGGTCGGCGAACAGCAGCTCGCCGTTGATCGCCGCGCCCGCCCGGTAGCCACGGCTCGCCGCGTTGATCACCTGCTCGGCGAAGCCGCTCGCGTTCCCGGCCGCCCACAGCCCGGGCACCGTGGTCAGGCCCCGCTCGTCGATGACGGGGTACGCGCCGAACGGGGTGTCGGCCAGCTCGGCGCCCAGCTGCTCCAGCAGGCCGGTGTTCGGCACCGCGCGCGGCGCCAGGAACAGCGCCTCGCGTGCGTGCACCGTGCCGTCCGCGAGACGCACCCCCGTCAGCCGGTCGTCCTCGACGACGACTCCGGCAACCTCCCCGGGCACCACCTCGACGCCGGCCACGGCCAGTCTGCGCAGGTCGCCGTCGGACAGCAGCTCCCGGGCCACCTCGTGCAGGAAGAGCGTGACGTCCTTGGACCACTGGGTCACCATCAGCGCCTGGTGCACGCTCATCGGTGTGGTGGCCAGCACCCCGAAGGCCTGGTCGCGCACCTCCCAGCCGTGGCAGTAGGGGCAGTGCAGCACGTCCCGGCCGAAGCGCCCGGCGAGCCCCGCGACCGGCGGGAGCTCGTCCCTCAGACCGGTGGCGACGACCAGGTGGCGGGCGTGGACCGTGCGCCCGCCCGCCAGGGTCACGTCGAACTCCCCGTCCGCGCCGCGTTCGGCCCGCACCGCCCGGTCCCGGACCAGCCCGACCCCGTAGCGGGCGATCTCCTCGCGACCGACGGCGAGCAGCTCCGCGGGCGGCATGCCGTCGCGGGACAGGAAGCCCTGCAGGTGCGCGGCGGGCGCGTTGCGCGGCTCGCCCGCGTCGACGACCAGGGTGCGCCGCCGCGCCCGGCCGAGCACCAGGGCCGCGGACAGCCCGGCCGCGCCGCCCCCGGCGACGACCACTTCGTAGGCGTTCTCGCGAACGTCCTCGGCATTCCTCTCGGTCATGGGTGACCACCTCCGCAGCCGAAGGTCGCCCGTGGCCGCCGGATTGACAAACGTCTTTGCCGAACCTGCAATGTCGACATGACGACGGACGACGTACTCGCGGGTGTGGGGCCGAGGCTGCGCAGGATCCGCAAGGAGCGCGAGGTCACCCTCGCCGCCCTCTCGGAGAGGACCGGCATCTCGGTCAGCACCCTGTCCCGGCTGGAGTCCGGCCTGCGCAAGCCCAGCCTCGAACTGCTGCTGCCCATCGCGCAGGCCCACCAGGTGCCGCTCGACGAGTTGGTCGGCGCCCCGCCCGTGGGCGACCCACGGGTGCGGGCCGAGCCGATCGTGCGCGGCGGCCGCACCCACTGGCCGCTGACCCGGCAGCCGGGCGGCCTCCAGGCCTTCAAGGTGCTCGAACCCCGGCGCAGGCAGGAGCCGGAGCCGCGCACCCATGAGGGGTACGAGTGGCTGTACGTGCTCTCGGGGAAGCTGCGGATCGTCCTGGGCGAGCACGACGTGGTGCTCACGGCCGGTGAGGCGGCGGAGTTCGACACCCGGGTGCCGCACTGGTTCGGGTCGACGGGGGAGGGGCCGGTGGAGTTCCTGAGCCTGTTCGGGCCGCAGGGCGAGCGGATGCACGTACGTGCGCGGCCGTCGCGGCGTGGGAAAGGTGACTGAGGCCAGGTGTTCCCCTCGCGGCAAGCGACCGCTTAGTATGCCGGGGACCGGTCAGACGACGGCAGTCCCGTGGAGGCGGCGCATGCAGGCATGGCGAGTGCACGAGAACGGCGAGCCGAGCGAGGTGATGCGGCTGGAGGAGACCGAGCCGCCCGCGCCCGGCGACGGCCAGGTGCTGCTGAAGGTCAGGGCCGCCAACATCAACTTCCCGGACGCGCTGCTGTGCCGCGGCCAGTACCAGGTCCGGCCGCCGCTGCCGTTCACCCCCGGCGTGGAGATCTGCGGCGAGACCGCGGACGGGCGCCGGGTGATCGCCAACCCGGCGCTGCCGTACGGCGGTTTCGCCGAGTACGCCGTCGCCGACGCCGCCGCGCTGCTGTCCGCGCCGGACGCCCTGGACGACGCGGAGGCGGCGGCCCTGCACATCGGCTACCAGACCGGCTGGTTCGGCCTGCACCGCCGGGCGCACCTCCAGGCCGGCGAGACCCTGCTCGTGCACGCCGCCGCCGGAGGGGTGGGCAGCGCGGCCGTGCAGCTCGGCAAGGCGGCCGGCGCCACCGTGATCGGCGTCGTCGGCGGCGCCGGCAAGGCCGCCGTGGCGCGCGAGCTCGGCTGCGACACCGTGATCGACCGGCACACCGAGGACGTGGTGAGCGCCGTCAAGGAGGCCACCGGCGGCCGGGGCGCCGACGTGATCTACGACCCGGTGGGCGGCCAGGCCTACGCCCAGTCGGCCAAGACGGTCGCCTTCGAGGGCCGGATCGTCGTCGTCGGCTTCGCCAGCGGCGCCATCCCGAGCCCCGCCCTCAACCACGCCCTGGTGAAGAACTACTCGATCCTCGGCCTGCACTGGGGCCTGTACAACACCAAGAACCCCAAGCTGGTCCAGCACTGCCACGAACAGCTCTCCGAGCTCGCCGCCCGGGGCGCGATCAGGCCGCTGGTGAGCGAACGGGTGCCGCTGAGCGGAGCCGCCGGCGCCGTCCAGCGGGTCGCCGACGGTGTCACCACCGGCCGTGTCGCCGTGGTACCCGCACTGGAGAACGGAGCCGCCGCATGACCGGCACCCCCCTCGACGCGGCCGGACTGCGCCGCCGCACCGACGAGTTGCTGGCCGCCCACCCGCCCGCGGACACCGACCGCCTCGCCTTCCTCCAGGCACGCTTCGACGCCGGGCTCGCCTGGGTGCACTACCCCGAGGGCCTCGGCGGCCTCGGCGCCCCGCGCTCCCTCCAGGCCGTCGTGGACGCCCGACTGGAGGCGGCGGGCGCCCCCGACAACGACCCGCGCCGCATCGGCATCGGCCTCGGCATGGCCGCGCCCACCATCCTGCGCTACGGCACCGAGGAGCAGAAGAGGCGCTTCCTCAGGCCCCTGTGGACCGGCGAGGAGGTCTGGTGCCAGCTCTTCAGCGAGCCCGGCGCCGGCTCCGACCTCGCCGCGCTCGGCACCCGCGCCGTCCGCGAGGGCGACGAGTGGGTCGTCAACGGGCAGAAGGTGTGGACCTCCAGCGCCCACCTCGCCCGCTGGGCCATCCTCATCGCCCGCACCGACCCGGACGTGCCCAAGCACGCCGGCATCACGTACTTCCTGTGCGACATGACCGACCCCGGCATCGAGGTGCGGCCGCTGCGCCAGATCACCGGCGAGGCCGAGTTCAACGAGGTCTTCCTGACCGACGTGCGCATCCCCGACTCCCGGCGCCTGGGGGAGACCGGCGACGGCTGGCGGGTCGCGCAGACCACGCTGAACAACGAACGCGTCGCCATCGGCGGCATGCGGCTGCCCCGCGAGGGCGGAATGATCGGCCCGGTCTCGAAGACCTGGCGCGAACGCCCCGAGCTGCGCACCCACGATCTGCACCAGCGGCTGCTGAAGCTGTGGGTCGAGGCCGAGGTCTCCCGCCTCACCGCCGAGCGCCTGCGCCAGCAGCTCGTCGCCGGACAGCCCGGCCCCGAGGGCGCCGGCATGAAGCTCGCCTTCGCCCGTCTCAACCAGGAGATCAGCGGCCTGGAGGTCGAACTGCGCGGCGAGGAGGGCCTGTTGTACGACGACTGGACCATGCGCCGCCCGGAGCTGGTCGACTTCACCGGCCGCGACGCCGGCTACCGCTATCTGCGCTCCAAGGGCAACAGCATCGAGGGCGGGACCAGCGAGGTCCTGCTGAACATCGTCGCCGAACGCGTCCTCGGGCTGCCCGCCGAGCCGCGCACCGACAAGGACGTCGCCTGGAAGGACCTCGCCCGATGACGGATCTTCTCTACTCCGAGGAGGAAGAGGCGCTGCGCGCCGCGGTACGGGACCTGCTCACCGACCACTGCGACCCGGCCGGCGTGATCGCGCGCGCGGAGTCCGGCGCGCCGCACGACCCCGTGCTGTGGAAGCCGCTCGCCGAGGGCATGGGCCTGGCCGGGCTGCTGATCCCCGAGGAACTGGGCGGCCAGGGCGCCACCCACCGCGAGGCGGCCGTCGTCCTGGAGGAGCTGGGCCGGGCCGTCGCCCCCGTCCCTTACCTCACCAGCGCCGTCGTCGCCACCGAGGCACTGCTGGCCTGCGCGGACGAGGAGCTGCTGGGCCTGCTGGCCTCCGGGCGCACCCGCGCCGCCCTCGCCGTCGGCCTGCACATCGCCCCGGACGCCGGCTTTCCCGCCGTACGGCTCGAGGACGGCACCCTGCACGGCGAGCTGACCGGCATCGCGGACGCGGCCACCGCCGACGTCCTGCTGGTGCCCGCCGACGACGGCGGCCTGTACGCGGTCGGCGCGGACGCGGCGACCGTCACCGGGCAGGTCGCCTTCGACCTCACCCGGCCCCTGGCCACCGTACGGCTGGACGGGGCCCCCGGCCGCCGCGTCGGCGACGCCGGACCCGCCGTGCGCCGCGCCCTGCGCGCCGGGGCCGCGCTGCTCGCCTCCGAGCAACTCGGCCTCGCCGACTGGACGCTGACGGAGACCGTGCGCTACCTGAAGGAGCGCAAGCAGTTCAACCGGCCGGTCGGCGGCTTCCAGGCGCTCAAGCACCGGCTCGCCCAGCTGTGGCTGGAGGTCGTCAGCCTCCGCGCCGCCGCCCGGGCCGCCGCCGACGCGCTCGCACGCGACGAGGACGCCGACGTGACGACCGCCGTCGCACAGGCCTACGCCTCGCCCGTCGCCGTCCACGCCGCCGAGGAGGCGCTGCAACTGCACGGCGGCATCGGCATGACGTGGGAGCACCCGGTCCATCTGTACCTGAAGCGGGCCAAGGCCGACTCGATCGCGTACGGCACTGCGGGTGCCCACCGCGAGACGCTGGCCGGGCTGGTCGACCTCCAGGCGCCCTGACCCGCCCCGGGGAAGGGCCGTCCGCCGGGCCGAGAACCACACGTTCGGCGGACACGTCAGCCGCCCGGTCGGACCCTCCGCTACGCCACACTTGCGGCCGAAAGCCGCGAAGTGGGCGTGGCGGAGGAGGTTGACGATGGCCATTTCCATCTCTGTGGTGCTGTTGCTCGCGATCCTGGCGACCATCTTCGTGCGCAACGGCGCCCTGAAGTTCTCGCACGCCCTGGTCTGCGTTCTGCTCGGCTTCTTCCTGGCCGGCACGAGCATGGCGCCCACCATCCACGAGGGCCTGGCCGCCACGGCCCAGATCGTCAGCAGCCTGCGGCCCTGACCCGCGGGCACCGCACCCGGGCCCCCGCGTACCGCGCTCACGATCCGGAGAAGACCCCGATCCCGTTGGCCACCGCGCGTTCGGCGCCCCCGCTGGGGTGGTTCAGCACGCTCACCTCCCCCTCACCGGGCTCCCGCGCCACCAGGGTGCTGGAGCCGCCGCCGTCCAGGTCGAAGCCCTCGGTGGCGCCCGCGTCCCGCAGCGCCGCCGCGAGTTCGGCGACCGTCAGGCCGCTGCGGTACGCGGAGCCGCCGTCCAGGACCAGGAGCAGCAGCCGGTGCCCGCCGCCCCCGATGCCCACCGCGCTGCGCACCGCCGACGCCGAGTCGTCCAGACCCGGCACCGGCATCCCGTGGCGCAGCACCGGGAAACCACCGACCGCGAACGTGTACGCCGCCCCGGAGGCCGCCACCAGCCGGTGCTCGACGCGCACGGTCTCGCCGCGCAGCAGCTTGCGCAACTCCCGCGCCCCCGCCTCGCGGCCGAGCAGCACCGTGGTGCCGGCCGCAATGGCGCCACTGCCGGGACTGCCGGACGTTGCGACGACCCGGCCGTCCCTGACCGTCACCTCGTAGGTGTCGGTGCTGCACGGCGCGCTCCGGCTCGTGTCCGTGCCGCAGGTGGCCCGCGCCCGGGAGGCGCCGCCCCAGTCGGAGGTGTAGGCGCCGATCGAACCGACCGGCAGCGCGTACTGGTTGAGCCCGTGCAGCTCGAGCGTCCCCTCGGACGTGGTGACCGAACCGGTCAGGCTCAGCCGGTCCAGGCGGGCCGTGCCGTCGGTGCCCACGCCGATCACGTCCTCGGTGGTCGCGCCGGACGGCAGGGCGGGACCGAAGCGCTGCCCGCGCGGCACGGCGGCCTTGAGCGTCCGGCCGCCCGCGATCTCCGGGCCCACCGCCGAGCCGGTCGCCTCGACGCCGGGGTGCTGGGCCTCGCTGATGTTGAAGAAGTCGCCGTTGACGCCCGCCACCGCGCCCCGCTCGTCGGCGAGTCGGGACACCGTGGCGCGCTCCGCCACCGCGCCCGGGTGCAACAGGTCCACCCGGACGTGGGCGTTGCTCAGGTCGACGGTGACCAGATGCGCGTGCGCCGTCCCGTGGGCGCCGTCCAGGTCGTAGTCGCGGTAGTCGACGCCCGGCGCGAGCTGCTCGGCGCCCGGCGTGGGCTGCTCGGCGCCCGGCGTGGGCTGCTCGGCGCCCGGCGTGGGCTGCTCGGCGCGCTGCGCCCCGGCCGCCGGGGCCGCCCCCGTCAGTGCGGTGCCGGCCAGCGCGCCGCAGGCCAGGAGAACCGTAAGCGCCGTTCTGAGCCGGACGGCGCGAGGTGCCGCAGTGCTCACCGTGCCCCCTGATGTCTCGTCAACTGTGCTGGGACTCAGGGGAAGTGGACCAGAGAGCGGCGTTCCGCGCGGTGTTCAGGCCCCGACGACGCGGGAACGGATGAGAAAACGCACTCCTTCGGGTGCCTCCAGGGAGAAGCCGCTGCCCCGGCCGGGCACCACGTCGACGATCAGCCGGGTGTGACTCCACACCTCGTACTGGCTGCGGGACATCCAGAACGGCACCGGGCGTTCCAGCCCCTCCACGTCCAGCTCCGCGAGCAGCACGTCCGAGCCGCCGGTGCGGAACTCGCCCTCGGGGTAGCACATCGGCGCGCTGCCGTCGCAGCAGCCGCCGGACTGGTGGAACATCAGCGGCCCGTGGACCGCGCCCAGCCGCCGCAGCAGTGCGGCCGCCGCCGCGGTGAGCCCGACCCGCGGGATCTCCTCGTACATCGTCGCCGCCCTTCGCCGCCGCGCCGCAAGAAGCGGGGGCAGCCAACCAGGGCGGAGGTTGCGAGCAGGTTGCGCCGCAGGTGGGGGCGGCCGCCCGGGGCCGGCCGGCGGCCCGTGAGGTGGCGGAGCGTCAGGAGGCTTCGGGCAGTGCCTGCTCCGTCCAGACCGTCTTGCCCTCGGGCGTGTACCGGGTGCCCCAGGTCTGGGCCAGCTGGGCGGCGATGAACAGGCCGCGGCCGCCCTCGTCGGCGACCCGGGCGTGCCGCAGATGCGGGGCGGCCGGCCCCGAGTCCCGCACCTCGCAGGTCAGGGTGCGGTCGAGGATGAGGCGGAGCTCGATGGGCGCCGAGCCGTAGCGGACGGCGTTGGTGACCAGTTCGCTGACGATGACCTGCGTGCTGTACACCGTCTCCTCGTCCACCCTCCACTCCCTGAGCTGGTCGCGGGTCCGCCTCCGGGCGGTGGCCACCGCGGCGGGGTCCGCGTCCAGCGCCCAGCAGGCGAGCCCCGCCGGTGAGAAGGAGCGGGTGCGGGCGATGATCACCGCTGCGTCGCCCGCGCCCGGGCCGTCCGGCAGGGCGTACACGATCGAGTCGCACAGGTCCTGCAGCGGGCGGTCGGCGAAGTCGGGCGCGTTGCGCAGCGGGCGGGAGTTCTCCGCGAGGTACGAGGTCAGCTCCGGGTCGCTGGTGAAGACCAGCACACTGCCGACCGGCACGCCGAACTCCACCGTCGCGAAGGGCGCGTCCTCCGCCGAGCCGAGCGACGGCCCGGCGGGGGTGTCGGGGACGGTGACGGTGCGGTCGGGGTGGACCACCACGGCGGCCAGGCGGCCGGCCGAGGCCATGACACAGGTGCCGGTCAGCGGGTCGTGGACGGCGTAGGCGCAGTCGACGGTGAGCGCCTCCCGGCGCAGCGGATCGCCCAGGGGCAGGTTCGCCCGCTCGAAGGCCAGCTGCGCGGCCGTGTCGTGCAGCCGCGCGAGCAGTTCGTCCGGCGCGAGGTCGAAGGCCGACAGGGACCGTACGACCGTGCGCAGCTGGCCCATCGTGGCCGCCGCGTTGAGGCCACGCCCGGCGACGTTGCCGACCACCAGCGCGGTCCGGGCGCTGGACAGCGCAACCGTGTCGTACCAGGCGCCCGGATCGTCACCGGTCACCGACAGGTACGCCGTCTCCAGCGAGGCGTGGGTCTCGGGCCGGCGGGGCAGCAACTGGCGCTGGACCGTGGCGGCGACGGTGTGCTCGCGGATGTAGCGCCGGGCGTTGTCGATGCACAGGGCCGCGTGGGCGGCCAGCTCCACCGCGAGCTGCCGGTCGCCCAGGTCGAACGGCGGTGAGTCCTCGGTGCGGTACATGCTGATCAGACCCAGTGCCGAGTCGCGCAGCGCCAGCGGCACCACGAGCAGCGTGTGGGCGCGTGCGGAGTGCATCGCACCCGCGCGCGCGGGGTCGGTGTGCATCCAGTCCTGCCCCGGCCCGAGCGGGACGACGCGGGGCCGCAGGTCGGTGAGGGCCTGGGTGAAGGGCGTGGGGGCCGGCACATGGCGCACGTCCCCCACCGGATGCGCCTGCTGCGGGTGCGCCAGACCACTGCGGAAGGCGGTGCGCATCAGCGGGGTCCCCGGCGGCAGCGGGGCGAGCGGCGGTTCGTCGCCCCGGATCACCGCGTCCACCACCTCCACGACCGCGATGTCGGCGAACTGGGGGACCACCGCGCCGACGAACTCCTCGCCGGTCACCGCCGGGTCCAGGGCCCGCCCCACGTGCCGCCGCACGGCGTCGAGCACCTCGGCGCGGGCGCGGGCCAGCTGGCGCTCGGTGACGTCGATCGCGGTCACCGCCAGGCCCAGCACCTCGTGGCGGGGGCTCTCCAGCCGCAGGGCGGTGATCTCGAAGTGGCGGTCCTGCGGCGGGTCGCTCCTGAGGCGCACCTGGACGACCCGCTCCCACAGGGGCCGTCCGGTCCGCAGCACCTCCCGCAGCAGCGCCTCCACCTCGAGGTCCGCGACTACGGGGTACACATCGCGCATCGGACGCCCGATCATCTCGTCCGCGCGCACGCCGTGCATCACGGGCGTGGCGGTGTTCAGCCGCACCACCCGCAGATCGGTGTCCAGCAGATGCAGTCCGACCGGTGAGCTGGTGAACAGCGCCTCCAGCATGGACGCCGACGTCTCGTCCACCTGCCGGCCGGGATCGCCGTGCGCCACATCGACCTCCTCGCAGCCCCGCCGTCGCGCCGCTGCGGCGCACGGCTGCCCGCGCCCGGGTGCGGCGCGCGCAGCCGAGGGCGCTCCTCCAGCGTGCGCCGCCCCCGGGCCCACCGCACGCGCAGGGCCCGCGGCGCACGGGTCCCGACGGGGCGGCCGGATACCCCCGTCGGGTTCCCTCCGGGCCCTCTCGTGGACCGGCGGTCCCTTCCGCAACGCGCGTGCTCGCTCGAAGACTGAGATCCTGGCGAGGGGAGCGCTGCCCATGACGTGACGGACAGTGGTGGTGAGCGCAGTGTCCGAACCAAGTGCGGTGTCCGAACCGGACTCAGGGTCCGAAACGAGCCCAGGGTCCGAACCGAGCCCAGGTTCCGAGCCCGGCGGAGGGCCCGGGCCGAGCCGGGTGCCCGATCCAGGTGCGGTGTCCGGAGCCGGTGGCGGCGGGCCGGGGCCGGCGGCCCGGGACGTGGACCCGCTCGGCGACCCCTTTCTGCGGACCCGCCTCGCGGTACCGGCGCGGCCGACCACCTTCCTGCGCCGGGACCGCCTCGCAGGCCACCTCGACCAGGCGCTCGGCACCCCGCTGACGATGGTCAACGGCGGCGCCGGCGCCGGCAAGACCGTGCTCGTCGCGGACTGGGCGGACCGGCTGGAGCGGCCGGTGGCCTGGCTCACCGTGGACGCCTCGGACCAGGCGCCCGGCGTCTTCTGGGCGTATCTGCTCCAGGCCCTGCGCGCCTGCGGAGTGCGGGAGGCGGAGCAGGCGGGCCACCCGGCCGACCCGATGTCGGTGGACCACACCCTGCTGGCCCGGCTCGCCGCCGCGCTGAACGCACGGGACGAACCCGTGATCGTGGTCGTGGACGAGTACGACCGTGTGAGCGCACCGGAGATCACCGAGCAGCTCGGATTCGTCCTCCAGCACGCCGGACCCGGCATGCACCTGATCCTGGTCACCCGCACCGAGCCCCTGCTGCCCCTGCACCGCTACCGCGCCGAGGGCACGCTCACCGAGATCCGCGAGGCGGAACTGGCCTTCACCCCCGAGGAGGCCGCGACCCTGCTCGAACTGCACGGCCTGCGGCTGGCCGAGGACGCGGCCCGCGCCCTGGTGGAGCGCACCCGGGGCTGGGCGGCCGGTCTCAGACTCTGCGCCCTGGCCGCGCAGCAGAGCAGCGACCCGGAGAGCTACCTCAAGGAGTTCGAGGCCGGCCAGAGCACGATCGCCGACTTCCTGCTCGCCGAGGTGCTCAAGCGCCAGCCGGCCAAGACCCAGGACCTGCTGCTGCGCGTCAGCGTCCTCGACCGGTTCTGCCCGGACCTCGCCAACGCCCTCGCGGGACGTCAGGACGCCGGGCCGATCCTGGCCGGGCTGCACCGGGCGAACGCGTTCGTCGAACACCTCGGCCACTCCTGGTACCGCCTGCACCCGCTGTTCGCGGAGATCCTCGCGGCCCATCTGCGGGTGCGCTTCCCCGGCCTGGAGGCGGAACTCCACCGCAGGGCCGCCGCGTGGCTGCTCACCTGCGGACCGCTGCCCGAGACCCTGGCCCACGGCGCCGCCGCGGGCGACTGGGAGTTCACCGCCCGCGCCCTCGTCGACGACCTCGCCATCGGGCAGTTCTTCACCGGCCCGAGCGCCGAGGTCCGCACGCAACCGCGCTCCGCCGACCTGGGCGAGCTGTTCTCCCGCATGGCGCCCGACGCCACCGGTCCCGAGGCCCGCCTCGTCCGCGCCGCGCGGGCACTGTCCGACCACGACGTGGACCGCGCACGGGCTCAACTACGTCACGTGCGAAAGGCGTTGGACGCCGACCGGCCGCGCAGGGCGGCAGCCAGGCTCAGCTGCGCCCTGCTGGAGGTCCTCGCCGCCGGGCTGACCGGCGCGCCCGGCCGTGCCGAGCACGCGGCCCAGACGGTGTGGGAGCTCCAACGGGAGGTCCCGCCCGAACTCCTGGACCGGCACCCCGAACTCGCCGCCCTGCTCCAGGCCCACCTGGGCTCGGCCCGGCTGTGGGCGGGCCGCTTCGAGGACGCCCGGGCCGCCCTGCGCACGGCCGCGGCCGGCTCCGGCGGCGCCTCTACGGCACTGCCCCGCGAGGAGTCCCTGAGCCGGCTGGCGCTCATGGACTACCTCGACGGCTGGCCCGGCCCGGCCGAACGCAAGGCCCTGGCGGCCCTCACCGACGCGGAACGGTTCAGCCTGTCCGAGCCGGCCGGTCCGGGCCTCGGGCACCTGGTCCTCGCGGCGGTCGCCGTCGACCGCGACGAACTGGACGCGGCCCAGGCCCTGCTGGACCGGGCCACCGCCGCGCAGCCCGAGCCGCCCGACCCGGTCACCGCGGCCGGGCTCGTCATCGCCCGCGCCCGCCTCCAGCTGGCCCGCGGCCAGATCCGGGCGGCCCTGCGGACCGCCGAGTCGGCCGTTCCCGCCGCCGTCGCCTCGCCGTGGGCGGAGGACCACACGGCGCTCGTCGTCTCCGCCGCCCACCTGGCCGAGGGCGCCCCCGAGACGGCCGCGAAAGTGCTGCGGGACGCGGCCGAACGGCGCGGCGCGTGCGCGGTGGGGGCCGCCAGGGCCCAGCTCGCCGCGGGGAACGCCGAAGCGGCGCTCGACCTGCTCGCGAACCCGCCCGCCACGGATGCCGGCGGCCCCGCGGTGACCGTCAGGGCCGCCCTGGTACGCGCCCAGGCCGCCGACCAGGCCGGCGACGGCGCCACCGCCCGCCGGCTGGCAGCCCAGGCGCTCGCCGACGCCCGCCGCGAGCGGCTGCGGCGCCCCGTCCTGGAGGCCGGCCCCTGGCTGCGCCGGCTGCTCGGCGCGGACCCGCTCGCCGGAGCGTACGGAGCGTACGGAGCGTACGGAGCGTACGGGCGCCGGAGCGCCGCGCCGCGCGCACCGGGCGCCACGCACCAGCCCGCGACGACACGCCCGCTCGCCACGACGCGCCTGCCCCTCGGCACCCGGCAGCCCGCCGCCACACGGCCGCCCGTCGCGGAGCAGCCGGCCCCCCTGGTCGTCGAGGAGCTGAGCGGCCGCGAGCAGGACGTACTCCAGCGGCTCGCACAGATGATGTCCACCGAGGAGATCGCCGCCGACCTCTTCGTGTCGGTGAACACGGTCAAGACCCACCTCAAGAGCGTCTACCGCAAACTCGGCGTCAACCGCCGGAACGAGGCGGTCCGCCGCGCCCGTGACCTGGGACTCCTGTGAAACCGGCCACCCGGGAGAACGCCGTGTTCAAGACCGCAGACGCACAGGCGCGGGCACGCACCGCCGAACGGCGCGCCCACACCGACTACACGGGCGGCGTGTACGGATCGATGCTCTCAGCGTCCGTGGTCGTCGGTGCCGGGGCGGCCGGCTCCTTCCCGCGTGTGCAGATGGTGCTGCTGCTCCTGCTCACCGGGATCGTCTTCTGGCTCGGGCACGTGCACGCCCAGCTGTTCGGGGCCCGGCTGGCCCAGCGGCGCCTGGACCGCCAGGTCGTGTGGCACGTGTGCCGCGACGAGTGGCCGATCGTCAAGGCGGCCGTACCGCCCGCCGTCGCCGTCGCGGTCAGCCCGCTGCTGGGTCTGGACCCGCAAGGCGCGGCATGGCTCGCGCTCGCCGTGGCGGTGGCCGGACAGGTGGGCTGGTCGGCGGCCGCGGCCCGGCGCGCCGGCGCGTCCTGGCTGCTGATGGCGGCCACGGCCGGCGTCAACCTGGTCATCGGGTTGATGATCCTGGTCCTCAAGATCGTCCTGACGCACTGACGCACTGACGCACTGACGCACTGACGCACTGACGCACTGGCCGCGGGTATCACCTGCGCCGGGTGAGGCCGCGGAGCCCGTCGGGGCGGAGGCTCACACAGGGGGCGTGGCACGCCCGTCCCCGGCCACTGCGGGAGAGCAGCTGATGCGCTACGAGATCCGCGTCGACGGGCACATGTCGGAGACGCTGGCCAAGGCCTTCCCCGAACTGGACCACGTGGTGATGTCCGGCCAGACGGTCCTGTTCGGTCCCGTGGTGGACGACGCGCACCTGTACGGGCTGCTGGCCCGCTGCCAGTCACTGGGACTGCGGGTGCTGGAGATGCGCCGCGTCCCGGAGTGATCTCCGGTTTCCCCCGCTCTACCGCTCCGGAGGCCTGTCGCGGCGCTGCTGCCTCAGCCCGGTCTGGATGGCGGTGGTCAGCACACGCGCCGCCACGCCCACGAGCAGCAGCCCGCCCGCCATCTGCAGCATGGCCAGCACCCGCCCCGCCTGGGACCGCGCGGTGATGTCGCCGTACCCGACCGTGGTGAACGTGGCCAGCGTGAAGTACAACGCGTCCGTCCTGGTCAGACGCTCGGTGAAGGACGTGGGGTCGGCGCGGTCGAGGAGGTAGTAGGCGCTGGCGAACAACAGCAGGAACACCGGCAGCGTGCTCGCCAGTGCCTCGACCGCCTTCAGACGGGGATACGGCGACTGCGTGACCACCACCACCTCCCAGGCGAACACCACCGCGACGGCGAGCAGCCCGCCCACGAGCACCGCCGAGGCGCCGAGCGTGCTGTGCGAGTCCATGGGGAGCAGGTAGTAGGCGATGATCAGTCCGACCGTGAGGAGCAGGGAGCGAACCAGCACCATGGCGGCGGCCCAGCGGTTCGGGCGCCGAGCGCCGCCCCCGCGCGGGGGAGCTTCCGGATCGCTCATCTCGTGTCCCTTCCGTTCCGTTTCGTTCCCGTCCGCCGGGACGTCACGGTAACGGGGCGCGGCTCCGGCACCCGGGCATCGTGGCGGTGGCGGGGACGGATCACCCGTCATGGGTGACCCGGCGGCCACCGTGGCGCGAGAGTCTGGCCGTCGGGTCCTCGCACGCCGTCCCGTCGGCGGTCCGGCGATGACCTGGCAACCGATCCCCGCGAGGAGGAGCCATGACCGTATCGCGTGGTTCGGCGGCGCGTACCGGACCGGAGCACCACACCGACGGGACGGCACCCGGGTCCGCCGGGAACCCCGTGGACACCCTGTCCGCACTCGGCAGTTCCTGGACCTGGATCCTCGCCTCGGCGCTGGCGACGCTGATACCCGGCATCATCGTGCTGGTCTGGCCGGACGAGAGCCTGCACGTCCTGGCGGTCATCATCGGGCTGTACCTGCTGGTGGCGGGCGGTTTCCGGTTCGTCGCCGCGTTCTCCCGGGAAGGGCACGGCGAGCGGCTCGCGCGGTTGCTCGTCGCGGTGCTGTTCGTCCTCGCCGGGGTGCTGTGCCTGAGGCACCCGATGCAGACCATCGCCGCGCTGTCCCTGATCGTCGGGGCCGTCTGGCTGCTGTCCGGCATGCTCACCGCCTACACGGCCCTGGCCGCCGAGGACCTCCCCCACCGCGGCTTCGTCCTCGGCATGGCCGCGCTCGCCGTGGTCGCGGGCATCGTGGTGCTCGCCCTGCCCACCCAGTCGGCGGTCGTCCTCACCCGGTTGCTCGGACTGTGGCTGGTGCTGCTCGGAGTGGTCGAGCTCGGGGTCGCCTTCGCCTGGCGGTCGGCGCTGCGCAGGGCACGCGAGGCGCAGCTGTCCGGGCCGACCACCACGGTCTGAGCGGTACGTACGGCTGTCTCACCCGCCTCGGGTGAGGCGTGCGCCCCTTGCCGTGCGCACGCTGAGAAACGGCAGAGACCGGAACGGACGGAGGAGAGAAATGAGCACGCAGATGAACCTCGCCTACGACTACCCACTGCTGAGCGCCTTCTGGACGATGCTGTGGTTCTTCCTGTGGATCATGTGGTTCGTCCTGCTCTTCCGGGTCGTCGTCGACATCTTCCGCGACGACGACATGGGCGGCTGGGCCAAGGCGGGCTGGCTGGTGTTCTGCATCGTGCTGCCCTTCCTCGGCGTCTTCGTCTACGTCATCGCGCGCGGCAAGACCATGGGCCAGCGGGAGGTCGCCCAGGCGCAGAAGCAGCAGGAGGCGTTCAACTCCTACATCAGGGAGACCGCGGGCGGCGGAAAGTCGCACGTGGACGAGCTCGCCCGGCTGTCCGAGCTGCGTACGCGGGGCGACATCTCCGACGAGGAGTTCGCCCGGGCCAAGCAGATGATCCTCTCCGACGGCACGCCCGCGGGCCGCGCGACCTCCGTCACCTCCACCCCCGAGACCCCCGACACCTCCGTCACCTCCACTCCCGGCCGTCGCTGAGCACGCCGGGCGAGACGAATCGAGGCAGAAGATGGCATCGACCCACACCGCACGCCCGGACACGGCGAAGCAGGCCTGGGCCACTGGTCTGACGGCCTTCGCGGCCGTCATGCTGATGATCGCCGGAGTGCTCGACATCTTCCGGGGCATCATGGGCATCGCCCAGGACGACGTCTTCGTCAGCACCCGCAACTACGTCTTCCAGTTCGACCTCACCGGCTGGGGCTGGATCCACCTGATCCTCGGGGTACTCGCGGTGATCGTCAGCCTGGGACTGTTCCAGGGGGCGATGTGGGCCCGGGTGGCCGGGGTGACGATCGCAGGTCTGATCATCCTCGCCAACTTCCTGTCCCTGCCGTACTACCCGGTGTGGTCGGTCGTGATGATCGCGTTCTCGGGCTTCATCATCTGGGCCCTGTGCGTGATGCGGCCGGACGAGATGCCCACCGGTTCCCGGGGTGCGCCGCGCGGGCCCTGACCGCCGCCGGCGGCGGTGAGCCCGGTCCGCGGTGACACCTGTCGCCGCGGACCGGGCTTCAGCGGGTGACGGTGCCGCCAGGGGGACCGGTACCGCCAGGGGGACCGGTGGCGGGTGGCGGTGCGGAGGGTTCGCCGGGGTCGAGGAACTCCCGGATCGCGAACCCCGCCAGGGTGATGACCGCCGTCCACACCACGACCGCCGTGGTCGGATAGCTCCAGGTGAACAGCACGATCGCCGCGATGATCAGGATGGCCGCCCCGATCCAGTGCTTGAAGCGGTGGACGAATCGTCCGACCGCGCCGAGGCGGAGCCCTGCCGAGGTCGACACGTCACGCAGCGCGCCGATGCTCCGGCGGCAGCCCGTGCGGGTGAGCACGCCGATCCGGGACGGACCGGCGAGGAAGGCGCCGATGGCGGTGAACAGGGCGACCGCGGCAAGCGCCCGGGCACCGGCCCGCAGGAACCTGACCAGCGCGTCGTACACGGATCCCGCCGCGGCCTGGGACGCCCCCGGAGGCAGATGGTTGAGGTAGACGTCCCGGGCGACGGTGAGGCCGATCCCGAGGATCAGCATGGCCACGAACACGGCCAGCGCGACCCCGATCAGGGCGTGCCTGCGGTTGAACGCCACGTACACCCCGGCGGCCGCGACCAGCAACGCGATGAAGGGCAGCCAGCCGCCGAGGATCTGCAGGACCCGCACCAGGGTCCTGATCTTGCCGATGTCCTTGGAGGCGAACACCACGAACTGGGTGTGCACGGCCGGGATCCTGGCGGCGGGTGCGAAGCCCGCGTCGACCAGCCGGGTCTTCACGTCGGCGACGATCGGCCCGAGGTCGATGACGACCTGGTTGTTCACCAGCTTGACCGTGCTGTCGGCCTGGCCCGTCAGGGCCTTGACCATCGCCGTGTGCGCCCTGCGGTTGGCCTCCACCCAGACCGTCTGGAAGGCGCTGCTGGACACCGTGCGTTCGACGACGTTGCCCACGAGCTGCTTGAGCCCGTTCTCGATCGGACCGCTCAGATTGCCCAGCAACTGTGCCGCCCGCGGCGGGACACCCTGCTGCGAGGCCGCGTCCTTCAGCTGCTTGACCAGCGCGTTCACGTCGATCTGCGCCAGCACCGCGTCGGTGACCCGGTTGGTGACCGCCTTCTGCACATCGGGATCGCTCGCCAGCGGACCCACGGTGGCCACATACCGGTCCGTGTCCTGCACGATGCTGTTGGCCCACACCGCGACCACGGACAGCAGCGACAGCGCCGCGGCCAGAAGGATCAGCACGACCGAGCCGAGCGAACGGAACGGGTGATGCCTGGGCTTCCCGGCCGGCTGGGCGCTCTCCAGGACGTTCACCCGCTGCCGCAGTTGCTCCAGCTCGCTGCGCGCCGCGGACGGAAGCTGCTCGTCACCGCTGTCGCTCATGCCGACCAGCAGATCCGTAGCGCGCGCGGCCCGCGATCCGGGCCGGGCCGGGCGGGTGAACGGCGCGCCCGGACGGGCGGTCCGTGGGCCGCTCAGCGCACGGCGCGGCCCACGACCGCCCCCAGATGGATCACCACGCCGACCGCCACCAGCCACGACAGGATGACCATGACCACGCCGATGGGTCCGTACTTCTGCTCGTTCGCCACGATCGTCGCGGAGAAGTAGTGGGCGGAGAAGACCGCGAGTCCGGTCCAGCACACACTGGTGGCCAGGGCGGCAGGGAAGAGGGCGCGCCATCGCACCGCGCCGGTGAGCAGCACGTACATGCTCGCCCACCAGAAGAGAACCGCCCACACGAAGCCGACCAGAACGGGCAGGAGCAGGCCGCCGAGCGCCCTGCCGAACGCGGCCTGCGAGGCGGCGTAGACGAGCAGCCCGGCGAGCCAGACCAGCCGCGCCCCGGTGTTGCGCCACCAGCCCCCGGGCACGTCGAAGAGCATCTGGTACCAGCTCTGGAGGGTCCCGGCGACGGCGACGGCTCCGAGCACGAGCAGCACGGCGCTCGTCACCGTGAGGGTGTACGAGCTCGTCGTGGGCGCGAAGAGGGACGCCACGGCCTCGGCCGCCTGCTGGTTCAGCCCCAGCCAGCCGGCGAGGGCGACGGCCGCGCTGCGCCCCGCCGCGGCCGTGACGATGATCAGGAACGGGAAGAAGCACAGGAGCGCGAGCGCGGCCTGCTGGAAGGAGTGCCCGAAGAAGTCGACCGCCCAGATCCGGCCCCAGAGCCGGCCCGCTCCGCTGTCCTGGAAACGGCGGGCCGACGTCCGCCATCGCAGGATGGCACGCTCCTGCGGGCGCGGCGCCTTCCTGCCGTCACTCATGGAGGGCCGTCCCGGGCCGCTTTTCCGGCGGGCGCATTCCCCATGGGTGCCTTCCGGGCGGGCGCTTTCCCGGTCGGCAGGCCGCCCGTGGCCAGGAGGCTCACCAGGGTGATGCCCCCGGTCGCCAGTACGGCCGCCTTGAGGCCGTCCAGCTGGGCCGTGGCGTAGGAATCGGTGACGGCGTCCACCTCGGACGGTGGCAGCCCGGCCTGCTCGGCCGCCGAGCGCACCTGGCCGGTGCTGACGAAGCTCACCCCGGACTCCAGAGCGATGCTCGTCTGCCGGCGGGCCTCGTCCGACAGGAGGGGGTTGTCCGCGACGTACGTCGTGAAGGCGTGCGCCAGGGCGCCGATCAGGAGGGACCCGATGAGGGCCGTACCCAGCGCCGAGCCCAGGTTCTGGGCCGTGAACTGAAGCCCGCCGACCTCGCTGCGCTCCTCCTCGCCGACGCTGGACTGCACGACGTTGCCGAGCTGCGAGGCGAGCAGTCCCATGCCGAGGCCGAGAAGCGCCATGGCCCCGAAGAACTGGGCGTCGTCGATGACGGGGTCGATGGTGGCCAGCAGCCACGCGATCGCCGCGAGCAGCGTCAGCAGTGCCGCGCGCACCACCCTGCGGGCCCCGGCCTTCCGTCCGAGCCGGGCGGCGCCGAGCGAGGCCACGAGCATGGTGACGGAGACCGGCACCAGCCGCAGGCCCGTCTGGAAGGCGTCGAAACCCTGCACCACCTGCAGATAGAGCGGGATGGTGAAGAACAGTCCCAGCAGGATGAGGTTCTGGCTCAGCAGAGTGGACAGCCCCGAACGCAGCGCCGGCCTGCCGAACAGGGACAGGTGCACCAGGGGGTCGTCACCCTGGGCCTCCCGGTGTCTCTCCCAGGTGCGGAAGAGGCGGAGCACGACCACCCCGGCCGCGACCACGAACAGCGTCGGGGCGAAGCCCAGAACCGTGAACGGGGGGTTGCGCGGCTCCACCCACCCCCACGAACTGCTCTGCAGCACGCCGAGTACGCCGAGGCCGAGCCCGACCGCCGACAGGGCGGCGCCCACCACGTCCAGGCCGGGGCGCCGCCCGCCCGGGGCGCTCTCCACGACCGCGCGCCGGAAGCACAGCACGGCCAGCACGACCACGACCTCGCCGGCGAACACCAGACGCCAGGTGAGATACGTCGTCACCCATCCGCCCAGCAGCGGCCCCACGGCGATGCCGGCGCCGGCCAGGCCCCCGATGACGCCGTAGGCGACGGAGCGGTCCCTGTCGCGGTAGGACTCGGCGACGAGGGCGGCCATGGAGGGCAGCACCATGGCGGCGCCGAGCCCTTCGATGATGGACCAGCCCAGCGTGAGAACCCACAGGGTGGGCGCGACGGCGGTCAGGGCGGACCCGGTGCCGTAGACCGCCATCCCGAGCAGGAACACGCGACGCCGCCCCAGAACGTCCCCGATCCGGCCACCGATGATCATGAAGGCCGCCATGACCAGGGCGTACAGGGTGATCACGGCCTGGATGGCGGTGACGTCGGTGTCGAAGTCCTCCACCAGCCGGCTGATGGAGACGTTCATGACGGAGGTGTCCAGCACCATCAGGAACTGCGCCGTCCCGAGGACGATCAGAGCTCGCCAATGTCTCACACCGCCATGGCACCCCACATCGCCCGCCGGCACCTCACCTGCTACGGGCGAGTCGGGTGCGGTGCCGCGGGCGAGCCGGGTCCATCACGTGCGTCTCGGTGTCCTCAGAAGAAGCCGAGCTTCTTAGGCGAGTACGAGACCAGGAGGTTCTTGGTCTGCTGGTAGTGGTCCAGCATCATCTTGTGGGTCTCGCGGCCGATGCCGGACTGCTTGTACCCGCCGAAGGCGCTGTGCGCGGGGTACGCGTGGTAGCAGTTCGTCCAGACGCGGCCCGCCTGGATCGCGCGGCCGGCGCGGTAGGCGGTGTTCATGTCCCGGGTCCACACGCCCGCGCCCAGGCCGTACAGCGTGTCGTTGGCGATCTTCACCGCGTCGTCGAAGTCGTCGAA
>NZ_BMVJ01000003.1:411318-413240 GCF_014650655.1 Streptomyces anandii JCM 4720 | reverse complement strand
GGACGTCACCGAGACCACCGGCCCGAAGATCTCCTCCTGGAAGATCCGCATCCGGTTGTCGCCCTCGAAGACCGTGGGCTGCACGTAGTAGCCGCCCTTCAACTCGCCGTCGTACTCGATGCGTTCGCCCCCGCTGAGGACCCGGGCACCCTCCTGCCTGCCGATGTCGATGTAGGAGAGGATCTTCTCCAGCTGGTCGTTGGAGGCCTGGGCGCCGATCATCGTGTCGGTGTCGAGGGGGTGGCCCGGCTTGATGAGCCCCGTGCGTTCGACCGCCGCGCCGACGAACTCGGCGTAGTGGCCGCGCTGGATCAGGGCCCGGGAGGGGCAGGTGCACACCTCGCCCTGGTTGAGCGCGAACATCGTGAAGCCCTCGAGCGCCTTGTCGAGGAACTCGTCCTCGGCCGCGGAGACGTCGTCGAAGAAGATGTTCGGCGACTTGCCGCCCAGCTCCAGGGTGACGGGTTTGATGTTCTCGGCGGCGTACTGCATGATCAGCCGCCCGGTCGTCGTCTCACCGGTGAACGCCACCTTCGCCACGCGCGGACTCGACGCCAGCGGCTTGCCCGCCTCCACGCCGAAGCCGTTGACGATGTTGAGCACCCCGGGCGGCAGCAGGTCGGCGACCAGGCTCATCCAGTAGTGGATGGAAGCCGGCGTCTGCTCGGCGGGCTTGAGCACCACCGCGTTGCCCGCCGCCAGCGCGGGCGCGAGCTTCCAGGCGGCCATGAGGATCGGGAAGTTCCACGGGATGATCTGCGCGACCACGCCCAGCGGCTCGTGGAAGTGGTACGCCACCGTCCCCTCGTCGATCTCGCCGAGCGAACCCTCCTGGGAGCGGATCGCCCCCGCGAAGTAGCGGAAGTGGTCGATGGCCAGCGGGATGTCGGCGGCCAGGGTCTCGCGCACCGGCTTGCCGTTCTCCCAGCTCTCCGCCACCGCCAGCGGCTCCAGGTGGGCCTCCATGCGGTCGGCGATCTTCAGCAGGACGTCGGAGCGTTCGGACGCCGACGTCCGGGCCCAGCCCGGCGCGGCGGCGTGCGCCGCGTCCAGCGCGCGCTCCACGTCCTCCGCCGTTCCGCGCGCGACCTCGGTGAACGCCTGCCCGTTCACCGGCGACGGGTTCTCGAAGTACTGCCCCCGGGCCGGCGGCACGTACTCCCCGCCGATGAAGTGGTCGTAGCGCGCCTGGTAGGAGACGATCGCGCCCTCGGTGCCCGGCGCCGCGTAACGAGTCATCCTGGTCTGCCTCCCTCAGCAGCGCTGCCCGCGGTTGGGCAGCTCTCGCCGCGACGCTAGACACGGCCACGTTGCAACGACGTTGCGCGATCTGGCGGCCTGGTGGCCCGGTGGCCTGGTGGTTGAGCCGAGCCGCAGGGCCTAGCGGGCGTGCGGGCCGGTCGGTGCCGCGAGTTCCGCCTCGAGCGCGGCGAGCCGGGAGCGTACGGCCGCCGCCGGGCGTACGGCGGCCAGGGCGCGCCAGACCTCCAGGTCGTCCTCTCCCCACGGCGCGTGCGCCCAGTCGGCCAGCAGGTCCGGGTCGCGGCGGGCGATGAGCGCGCCGCGCAGCCCGTCCGCGAGGCGCTCCCGCAGCCGCACCACCGCCGGAGCCTGCGAGGCGGGCAGCAAGGGACCGCCGTACGCCGCGGCGGCCGCCGCGACCGCCCCCGTGCGCAGCCGCCGCTCCACCACGGCCGCGTCCGACACCACCGGACGGCTGAGCCGGTACGGACGCGACGCGAGCAGCCCCGGCCCCAGCACCCGGCGCAGCCGGGCCAGTTCGGCGCGCAGCGTGACGGGCGTGACCGACTCGTCCTCGTACAGCGCGCAGAGCAGCTCGTCACCGGTCACGCCCTCGGGACGGCGGGCCAGCAGCACCATGATCTCGCTGTGCCTGCGGCTGAGGCGGATGGAGCGGCCGT
>NZ_BMVJ01000003.1:399329-411296 GCF_014650655.1 Streptomyces anandii JCM 4720 | reverse complement strand
CCAGCACCAACCGGGCCTCGTCGCGGCCGAGCGCGGTCAGCTCGGCCGTCCCGACGGCTTCGGCACGCGGACCGAGCAGTGCGAGCTGGGCCTCCGCGGCACGCGCCACCGCCTGCACGAATCCGAGGCTGTGCGGATGCGCGAGGCCGTCCCCGCCGGTGATGTCCACCGCGCCGAGCACCCGCCCGGTGCGCGGATCGTGCACCGGTGCCGCCGCGCATGTCCACGGCTGGACCTGCCGGATGAAGTGCTCGGCCGCGAACACCTGGACCGGACGGTCGACGGCGACCGCCGTGCCCGGCGCGTTCGTCCCCACCGCGGACTCCGCCCAGCCGGCACCCGGCACGAAGTTCATCCGGTCGGCCTTCCGCCGCGTGGCCCGATGGCCCTCCACCCACAGCAGCCGGCCGTGCGCGTCGCACACCGCGAGCAGGTGCTCCCCGTCGGCGGCGAAAGTACCCATCAGCTCCCGGAACAGCGGCATCACCGGCGCCAGCGGGTGCTCCGCCCGGTAGGCGCCGAGGTCGCCGTCCGCGAGGTCCACACTCGCGCTGCCGTCCGGCCCGACACCGGCCCGCGCCGAACGCCGCCACGAGTCCGCCACCACCGGACGCACCGGCCCCGGCACCGTGCCCACCGCGGTGAACGTCTCGTGCGCCCGGCGCAGCGCACGCAGGCGCTCGACGGCGTCGGCCCCCGGCTCCAGGGCCACCCACGGATCGGACAACTCGGCCTCCCGGACGGCGTTGCGGCTGGGGGACATCGTCACTCCGGGTGCGCGCCCCGACAACCACTTCGACGACGCTCGTCCGAACGACGGCCCGCCCGGCGCCCGCCCGCGCCGCCCGGCGCCCGCGTCAGGCGAAGTTGACCAGTCTGATGTAGCGGACCCAGTCCCAGTTCGGCCCGGGATCGGTGTGGTCGGTGCCCGGCACCTCGGCGTGGCCGATGATGTGCGCACGGTCCTTCGGGATGCCGTACCTGTCGCAGATCGCCGCGGTGAGCTGCGCCGATCGCTCGTACAGTGCGTCGGTGAAGTACGCCGGCCTGTCCACCCACCCTTCGTGCTCGATGCCGATGCTGTGCGTGTTGTAGTCCCAGTTGCCCGCGTGCCAGGCGACGTCCGCCTCGCGCACGCACTGCGCGACATGGCCGTCGGCGGAGCGGACCACGTAGTGCGCGGAGACCTTCTCCCGGGGGTTCTGGAAGATGGCGAGGGTGCTGGCGTAGGTCTCCTGCGTGACGTGGACGATCACCCGGTCGACGGAGTAGCTCGTGGGCCGGCTGGACGCCGTGTAGTTGGAGCTGCTCGCCGGCTGCCACTCGGCGGGCGGGTAGTCGGCGAACCGCGGCCGCGCTCCGGCACGCGTGGCGGGGAGTAACGCGCAGGGAACGGCGGCGAGGGCGGCGCCCTTGAGGATCCGCCGTCTGCTGGGATGGGATCTTGCCCGGTCCATGGATGAGAGCCCTTCTGTGGGGGGAGGTTCTCGGTCGTCGGCCGGCGCACGTGTTCAGCGCCGGAGCGCCGCCGCGGTCTCGCGCATCCGTGCGTGCATTCCGCGGTGAGTCTCGCGCACCGGCAGCCACTCCTTGCGGAGCTTGGCCACGCAGGTGTAGTTGGTGTCGCACACGTTGGCCAGCGGTGACTCGACGGCCTGCGTGGCGAACTGATAGGCGTCCAGCTCGCCGAAGCCGTAGTCGCGCACCAGCCACCGCACCAGGTCGAGCTGGGATATCCGGAACGCGTCCTCCAGCGGGCGCGCCGAGCCGGTGGAGATGATGTGGGTGTCCGATTCGATGCGCGGCCAGGGTGTGGCGATCCCCTTGAGGAGCTCGACGACCACCACCGTGTGCATCGCGCACTCGACGGCGACTCCGCACGTCTCGCCCTCGCCCTGCCGGGCGTGCCCGTCGCCGAGGCTGAGCAGCGCCCCTTCCACGTTGACGCCGAGGTAGCAGGTGACCCCTGCGCGCATCTCGGGCGTGTCCATGTTCCCGCCGTGGGCGTCGGGAACCAGCGCCGAGCGCACCTCCAGGCCGGCCGGGGCCACGCCCACCGTGCCGTGCATGGGATCCATCGGCAACTCCGCCTCGAAGTCGCCGTCCTGGGCCTGGAACAGAACGGTGCGCCGGGCCCGGTCGAGCTGCCAGATCCACACGGTCTCCGGGAGCGGCGGCTGCAGGGTGGCCGTGGTGTGAGTGGAGGTGAGCGCGCCGAACAGCGGCACCGTCGTGGACGCCGCCCAGTCGCGGGCGGGTTCGACGGACACGAAGTGCACGGCGACGGTGTCCCCGGGCTCGGCGCCCTCCACGTGGAAGGGGCCGGTCTGCGGATTGAGGAACGGGAACTCGCACACCTCGGACACGAGGTCCTTCTCGGACCGCACCCGCCCGGCGAAGCAGTCCTCCGTGTACAGGTCGAGAACGGTGCCCGGCGCTATCCGTGCCACAGGCGGTACGCCGCCGAACGTCCAGGCGAACTCGCCCGGTTGGGGCCGCACGGTCAGGATGCGGGGGTCGCTCATCGCTGCACAGCTCCGATCTGGGGCAGGACAGGGCGCGGTGACGGATGTTCACCGGTGGTCGCTCGCCGAGGCGGACACGTGGTGCGCCTCGCGTGAATCACGGTACGGCGACCACGGGTCGGGCAGAAGAGCACGGAGCGGCACGGTGGACGGAGTGCGACTTGTGGACAACTCCGCCACTCGAACGGGTGAATTGGGCGGCGACTCGGGCGAGTTGCGAGTGCGCGGCACGTGGTCGGCGTCGCGCGTCCGGGCGCCTCGGGAGGCGATGCCGCACGGGCGTCCTGCCGGGCCTCAGCCGCGTTCGGCGACCGCGGCCGGGTCGTCGAGGACGGCACGTACCACCGTGTGTGCCGCGCCCAGCAGCGGGCCCTCGGGGCCGAGGCGCGAGACGGACACCGGACAGGCCTGCCCGGCCGTACGTCCCGCCAGTTCCGCCCGGAGCGACGGCAGCAGCCAGGGCGCGAGCGCGGCCAGCGCGCCGCCCAGCACCACGGCCTCGGGGTCGAGGAGGTTGACCGCCCCGGTCAGGGCGACGCCCAGCGCCGTACCGGCGTCGCGCAGAGCACGCCGTACGTTCTCGTCGCCCGCGGCGGCGCGAGCGGCGAGCAGCCCGACCCGGTCCTCGCCCGGCTCCAGGCCGGCCGCGCGCAGTACCGCTTCCTCGCCCGCGTACTGCTCCAGGCACCCGCGCCCGCCGCACGGGCACCGCGGCCCCTCCGGCTCGACCGGCACGTGTCCCAGCTCGCCCGCGAAACCCCGCGTCCCGCGCAGCAGCCGCCCGTCGACCACCACCGCGGCGCCGATGCCGATCTCCGCCGACACGTGCAGGAAGTCGCGCGGGGTGCTCTCACCGAGCCAGAGTTCGGCCAGGGCACCGAGGTTGGCCTCGTTGTCCACGGTCAGCGGGAGCCCGGCGGCCAGCAGGGCGCCGAGGTCGGTGTCGTGCCAGTCGAGGTTGGGCGCCCGCACGACCGTACGGCCGTCCCGGGCGATCAGGCCCGGCACGGCGACGGCCAGCCCCGCCGGCCACAGGCCCAGCTGCTCGGCCTCGGTGACGACCTGACGTATGAGCCCGGTCAGCTCCTCGGCCACCGGGCCGGGGGAGCGGCCCCGGTTCGTGCCGTGCCGGACGGCCCTCGCCCGCACCTCGCCCCGCAGATCGACCACGCAGGCCGCCAGGTGGTCGACGCCCACCTCCGCGCCGACACCGGCCGGGCCGCGCCCGCTGACGGCGAGCGCGGAGCCGGGCCGGCCCACCCGGCCCGGCCGCTCGGGGCCGAGTTCCTCCAGCAGCCCGCTGCGGATGAGCTCGTCGACCAGGGTCGACACCGCGGCGCGGGTCAGCCCGATGCGCGAGGCGACCTGCGCCCGCGACAGCGGGCCCTCTGCGCTGACCGTGTGCAGGACCCGGGCGAGGTTGCGGCGGCGCATGCCCTGCTGGGTGTCGGGCAGCGAGCGCCCGGATCCGGCCGGGCGGGCCTGGTGCAGCGGTGCGGTCATGCCTGGGTCGTCCTCGGTGGGTGTCCGTGGGGGCGAGCCGTTGCGCCCGCCGCCGCTGGTGGCGGTCCGGTGGCTTCCGGCCCGTGGCGTGGGCTCGGTGGCTTCCGGTCCGTGGTGTCGGTCCGGTGCCCGCGGGCCCGTGGTGTCGTTCCGGTGGCTTCCGGCCCGTGGCGTGGGCTCGGCGACTTCCGGCCCGTGGTGTCGGTCCGTGGCCGCCGGTCCGTGGGTGTCAGCGGCTGCCCGTCCCCCTCTCCAGCAGCGGGGCCGCGTCGGAGAGTACCCCGGAGATCCTGTTCAGCGTCTCCTCGTCCCGCTCCACTGCCTCCAGCACCGGGCCGTCGGCCGTGCGCCAGCGGCGGGCTACCGCGGCCGGGTCCTCGCCGGTGAGCACCCCGGCGGCCTGGGCGGCGGCGCCCAGCGCGACCAGTTCCCTGGCCTGGGGGACCTGCACCGGCCGCCCTGACAGCCGGCGCACCGTCTGCTGCCAGGCAGTGCCCCGGGCGCCGCCGCCGATCAGCAGCAGCGGTGCGGTGCGGTCGGCGTCCTGGTCGAGGACCAGGTCGAGCGCGCCGAGCAGGGAGTGGACGGCACCGTCGTAGGCGGCCTGGAGCAGTTGCCCGGCGGTGGTGTCGTGGCGCAGACCGTGCAGCAGGCCCGAGGCGCCGGGCAGGTTCGGGGTCCGTTCCCCGTCCAGGTAGGGGAGCAGGGTGACGCCGGTGCCCGGTTCGACGGCCTCCCGGTCCAGGCCCAGGAGGGCGGCGACGCGGTCGACCGCGAGCGTGCAGTTCAGGGTGCAGGCCAGCGGGAGCCAGTCGCCACGCGCGTCGGCGAAGCCCGCCACCGTGCCGGACGGGTCCGCGGGGCGCTGCCTGGCCACCGCGTACACCGTGCCCGAGGTGCCGAGGCTCAGCACCGGGGTCCCCGGGCGCAGACCGAGGCCGAGGGCCGCGGCGGCGTTGTCACCGGTGCCAGGTGCGACGAGGGTGCCCTTGGAGAACGGCAGTTCATGGCTGTCGCGCACGGTTCCCGCCACCTCTCCGGGGCGCACCACCCTCGGCAGCAGAGCGGGATCGAGCCCCACATGGGCGAGGACCTCCTCGTCGTACGCCTCCGTCGCCGACGCCCACCACCCCGTGCCGGACGCGTCGCCGCGGTCGGTCGTGGCGAGGCCGGTCAGCAGACCGGTGAGGTAGTCGTGCGGCAGCCGCACCGCCGCCGTGGACCGCGCTGCCTCCGGCTCGTGCTCGGCCAGCCAGGCCCACTTCGTCACCGTGAAGGAGGCGCCCGGCACGCTTCCCGTGCGCTCCGCCCACGTCTTGGGGCCACCCAGTTCCTCGACGAGCCGGCGGGCCTGCGGAGCCGAGCGCACGTCGTTCCACAGGAGGGCCGGCCGCACGGGCTCGCCGTGGCCGTCCAGGGTGACCAGGCCGTGCTGCTGACCGGCGACGGACACGGCGGCGGCCTCGTGCGCCGCGTCACCGCACTGCTGGAGCGCCGCGCACAGGGCGTCCCACCACTGGCGCGGATCGCTCTCGCGTCCCGCGCCGGACGAGACGGTGTGCGGCGCCTGGCCGCTCGCCACGACCTGCCCGGTGGCCGCGTCGACGACGAGCACCTTGGTGGACTGCGTGGACGAGTCCACACCGACGACGAGCGGTCCCTCGGCTGCTGACATCGGCTCTCCCTCTTGTTCACGGCTCACAGGATCAACGCTCTGACCTGGCGTTCTCACGCCTGTCCGGGCACGGCGGCCGGAGGCTCGCCCCGACCGGGACCCTCTTGTCCCTTCCCAGGGACGCGTCGGCATACTAATTTGTAAATCGCCATGACGAAATAGTCGCAAGCGAGCCAAGCGAGCAAGGAGCCGCGGCATGAGCTACCAGCCCACCCCCGAGGACAGGTTCACCTTCGGCCTGTGGACCGTCGGCTGGCAGGGACGGGACCCGTTCGGCGACGCCACGCGCCGCGCACTCGACCCGGTCGAGACGGTGCAGCGCCTGGCGGAACTCGGCGCCCACGGAGTCACATTCCACGACGACGACCTGATCCCGTTCGGGTCCTCCGACACCGAGCGCGAGTCGCACATCAAGCGGTTCCGCCAGGCGCTCGACGCGACCGGCATGACCGTGCCGATGGCTACCACGAACCTCTTCACGCACCCCGTCTTCAAGGACGGCGCCTTCACCGCCAACGACCGTGACGTGCGCCGTTACGCCCTGCGCAAGACCGTCCGCAACATCGACCTGGCGGCGGAGCTCGGTGCGAAGACGTACGTGGCCTGGGGCGGCCGCGAGGGCGCCGAGTCCGGCGCCGCCAAGGACGTGCGCGCCGCCCTCGACCGCATGAAGGAGGCCTTCGACCTCCTCGGCGAGTACGTCACCGCCCAGGGCTACGACATCCGCTTCGCGATCGAGCCCAAGCCCAACGAGCCGCGCGGCGACATCCTGCTGCCCACTGTCGGTCACGCGTTGGCGTTCATCGAGCGCCTGGAGCGCCCCGAGCTCTACGGCGTCAACCCCGAGGTCGGCCACGAGCAGATGGCCGGGCTCAACTTCCCGCACGGCATCGCCCAGGCGCTGTGGGCGGGCAAGCTGTTCCACATCGACCTCAACGGCCAGTCGGGCATCAAGTACGACCAGGACCTGCGCTTCGGCGCCGGCGACCTGCGCGCGGCCTTCTGGCTGGTCGACCTGCTGGAGAGCGCCGGCTACGAGGGCCCGCGCCACTTCGACTTCAAGCCGCCGCGGACCGAGGACCTGGACGGCGTGTGGGCCTCGGCGGCCGGCTGCATGCGCAACTACCTCATCCTCAAGGAGCGTTCTGCCGCCTTCCGCGCCGACCCCGAGGTGCGGGAGGCCCTGCGCGCGTCCCGGCTCGACCAGCTCGCGCAGCCCACCGCCGAGGACGGCCTGCAGGCGCTGCTGGCGGACCGGGCGGCCTTCGAGGACTTCGACGTCGAGGCCGCGGCCGCGCGCGGGATGGCCTTCGAGCACCTGGACCAGCTCGCCATGGACCACCTGCTCGGGGCACGCGGCTGACACCCGGGCCCCGTTGACCGTGGTGCACGCGCACGCGTGCACCACGGACCGCCACCACGGTGCCGGGTGGAGCCAGCCCCCCTCACCCGCGCGGGATGTCCCCCCTGGATGCCCGGGGGCTGGCGCCATGGTCCCGGGCAGCCTGTGCTCCGTACGTTTCCTCAGGTCAGGACATCGCCGAGGAAGCCGGAGACCGAGCCATGCCCCATCCCGCCGCAACCGTCGTGGACAGTTCAGAGGACCCATCCGGCGGTACGTCCGCGGGCAGTGAGTTCACACCGCTGTTGCGCGCGGTCAGGCGTCAGGGACTGCTGGAGCACCGGCGCGCCTGGTACGCGCGCACCATCGCCGCCAACGCGCTCGCCCTGGCCGCCGCCGTCGCCGGACTGTTCCTCATCGGCGACTCCTGGTGGGCGCTGCTGCTCGCCCCGCCCCTCGCCGTGCTCTGCGCCCGCACGGCCTTCATAGGCCACGACGCCGGCCACGCGCAGATCACGGGTGACAAGGCGGCCGGCCGCGTCATCGGCCTGATCCACGGCAATCTGCTGCTGGGACTGAGCTACGCCTGGTGGAACACCAAGCACAACCGCCATCACGCCAACCCCAACCACATCGACAAGGACCCCGACGTCGCGGCGGACGTCCTGGTCTTCACTGCCGGGCAGGCGGGCGCCCGCACGGGCCTGCGCCGCCGGCTCACACGCCACCAGGCCTGGTTCTTCTTCCCGCTCACCCTCCTGGAGGGCGTCGCCCTCAAGGTCCACAGCTTCCGGGACCTGCGCCGGCAGCCTCCGCGGCAGCGGGCACTGGAGGGCGCGCTTCTCCTGGCTCACCTCGTGGGGTGTGCCGCGCTGCTCCTCACCTGCCTGTCACCGGGCAGGGCGCTGGCGTTCGCGGCCCTGCACCAGGCTCTCTTCGGACTGCACCTGGGTCTGGCCTTCGCGCCCAACCACAAGGGCATGGAGATGCCCGACCCGCACGGTGAGCGCTGGGGGCACCTGCGGCGCCAGGTGCTCACCTCACGCAACATCCGCGGAGGGGTGCTGACGGACTGGTTCCTGGGCGGCCTCAACTACCAGGTCGAACACCACCTGTTCCCCAGCATGCCGCGCCCCCACCTGCGCCGGGCCCAGCCCCTCGTGCGGGCCCACTGCCGGGAATTGGGTATTCCCTATGCGGAGACCGGCCTCGTGGCCTCCTACCGTCAGGCCCTGCGCCATCTGCACGAGGTCGGGGAGCCGCTCCGGACGCGCTAGCTGTATTGACCTGAAGCGTTGTTAACGCGGCTGATCGGTGGGTGGCCGCCGAGCCCGCCCCACCAGTAGGGGCGGGTCTCAGGGACGTATCAGGGTCGTGGTCCGGAACCGCCGGGAGGGCGGGGCCGTTCTCACGACAGAGAGCGGCAGTGGCCGCGGAGGAGGCGTCAGATGTCGAAGAACGCGAAGATCGCCGCAGGAGGTGTGGCGGTCGGGCTCATCCTGCTGATCTGGCTGCCCTGGTGGGCCGCCCTGCTGATAGTCCTCGGAGTCCCGGCCGCCGCGTACCTCACGCTGGACCCCTCCCAGCGACGCCGGCTGCGCCGCGTGACCCGCAAGGAACTGGGCCGCTGAGGCGACCCGGGCCGCTGAGACGCTACCGGCCCGGCGTGGCCGTGCCCAGGGAGCAGGAGTCGACCACGTCGCCGCTCGCGGGCCTGCCGACGGTCCGGTCCGCGGGCGGACGCACACCGCGCTCCACCCATGACACCAGCGCGTCGAAGGCGGACCGGTAGCAGGGCAGGATCGGACGCAGCCGGTCCGGATAGGTGTCGTACAGGCCGTCGACGTGGGTGCCGCCCTGGATCGTGTAGTACCGGTGCAACGCCCCGCGTCCGCTCGCGTCCACCATGCGCGCGTACACGTCGGAGTCCGCGGCCTTGGGCAGCAGCGCGTCCAGGTCGCCGTGCAGTGTGATCAGCGGCTTGCCGATCCGCCCGGTCAGCCCCACGCGGGCCACCGCGCGGTGCACCGAGGCGGGCCGGGATGCGTAGTCGTACGTCGCGTCGGAGGGGCACGGCGCGAGGATCTGCTCGGCGGTGGACCCGGCGGACGGCCCCGGGCAGGCAGGGTCGTAGCCCGGGTCGAACTCGGCGCGGTAGATCTTCTGCGTCACGCCCCAGTAGGCGTGCTCATGGTAGGGCCACAGGAACTCGGAGCCCCGCGCGAAGCCCGCCGCGTACATGTCCGCGTCGCCGGCCGAGCCGAGGGTCCGGGCGACCGCCGTGGGAAGGGAGGTGAGCAGACTGGGGCCGTCGGCCGTCCAGAGGGCGCCCTCCCAGTCCACACCGCCGTCGTACAGCTCCGGGTGGTGCTCCAGCTGCCAGCGGGTGAGGTAGCCGCCGTTGGAGATGCCCGTCATGTAGGTGCGGCGCGGGGCGTGCCCGTAGCGCTGGGCGACCGCGCGCTTGGCCGCGCGCGTGAGCTGGGTCGTCCGCGTGTTCCACTCGGCGACCGCGTCGCCGGGCCGGGTGCCGTCGCGGTAGAAGTCGGCTCCGCTGTTGCCCTTGTCGGTGGCCGCGTAGGCATAGCCCTGCGCCAGTACCTGATCGGAGATCGCCTTGTCCGTGGCGTACTGCTTGCGGGTGCCCGGCGCCCCGGTCACCACCAGGCCGCCGTTCCAGTGGTCGGGCAGCCGGATCACGAACTGCCCGTCGTGGTTCCAGCCGTGCGTGGTGTTGAAGTGGGAGGAGTCCGGGAAGTAGCCGTCGATCTGCACTCCGGGCACCCCGGAGGGGGTGCGGGTGGCCAGTGCCGTGAGCCCCGCCTGGTCGGCCGTGTCCGTGTACGGGGTGCCGGCCAGCCCGGTGGTGGTCAGGTCGGGGAGACAGGCCGCCTGCTGGAAGGCCGCGCCCGGCACCCGCACGCGCTCCTGGTGCACGCAGTGCCCGCCATGCCCCTGTCCGCTCCCGCCCCCTTCCGCGGCCCCGGCCGGGACCGGGCACACGAAGGCCGCCGACACCAGGGCAGCGGCGACGAGCGGGACACCTCGGGACAGACGCATGACGGCCTCCAGGGCACGTGGGACGACGGAACGACGGTGGGAACAGCACACGGGACGAGCCCGGGGCTGCCCCATCGTGCGGTCCCGACTCCGCGTCATCCATGGGTCCGCACCATATGGAGACGTGGCTCGGCATGGAGGGAGAAGACATGCGTCGTGGGCGTGATGCGGTCGGGGGCCCGCCGGTCAGCTGGGGCGCACCGCCAGTTTGTCGAGTGCCTCCAGCAGTCCGGGCAGCTCCGGACCGCGGCCGACCGGCAGAACCTCACCGGGTTCCTCGTCGAGGAGGACGAAGGCGATGTCGTCGGTGCGGGCCACCATGGACCAGCCGGGCCCGTCCGCGCGCAGGGTCCGCGCCTCGCCCGGGGCGAACGCCGACCTCACCCGGCCGAGCGGCGGCGGCGAGGCCACGTATGCCCGTGCCTCCGCCAAAACGCGCCGGATCCCGGTGTGTCCTGGCGACGCGGGCCCGGTGTCCCTGCCGTCCGGGTGAGCGGCGTCGTGGGTGCGATCCTGCGTGCCGTCCGTGTCGTCCCCGGCCGACGGCGCCCCACCGGGTGCCTCCGCTCCGGTCGGCCGGCTCGCGGGGGCGAAGGCGGAGTCGTCGATCCGCTCCCGCCACACGGCCCACCGCAGTGCGATCTCGTCCGCGCCCAGCCTGCGCTGAGCCGGCCCCCAGGTGCTGGTGTCGGGCGGCGTCAGCACCGGCCCGTCCGCGGGGTCCGGCTCCGGGTCGTGCGGCGCGGGCACTCCAGGCGCCGCGACGGCGACCGCGAGAGGCCAGCCCGGCAGAGCGGCTACGACCGTGCGCTCGTCGGGCGAGAGGTCGTACTCCATGCCGCAGTCCCACGACGCGATGGCCACGGCGACAAGCGACACGTCGTCGATGACGACCGTCCACCGCGCACCGTCACCGTCCTGGCCCAGCACCAGGCCGTATCCGTCGGCGAGCGGCGCCAGGCCGAGCGCCGCGCAGGCCTCCGGATAGTCGTCGCCCAGCACACTCGGGAACTGCGCCGGCGTCAGCAGCACCGCCGTCAGCACAAAGAGCGCATCGTTCTCGGCGGCGACGGCGTCCTCGTCCGTCCCGGCCATTCCAGCCTCCCCATCGGTTCGTCCATCGGCGCGCACCCTAGTGCGAGTGCGGCGTCGTTGTCACGACTCCTGGGACCACGCGGACCTGCAGTTTTCCACCTGGAGAGGGGCGAAACGGCCGCTTCGTGGCCGGCCTCACTCCGTGGGCAGTCCCAGCAGGGTCCGGGCCACCGTCCGTGGCGACTGGCCGCGCTCGCGGGCCAGAGTGATCACGGCACGGCACGCCAGTTCGTTCACGCCGAACGACAGCGCCTCCGGCGACACCCAGGTCGCGGCCTCGTCGACCGCTTCCTGGTCGTCCTCCGCGCAGGCCGACACATAGGCGGCGGCCGCCTCGAACAGGTTGGAGGACCGGCCGCCGCGGTGGCCGCCGTCAGCGGCTTTGTGCGAGGAGCCGGCGAGTCTGGTGAAGGACGTGCGGAGCCTGCCGAACATATGGGCACCTTCCCCTTCCTGGTTCCGACGCGGAGCGTTCATGTGCTGCCACTCAACGTAGAGTTGGAGCTCCGACGGCAGAAGAGGGGCGGCGTGGCGAAGCGATTCGAACGGCTCGAGCAGATCCGGGGCATGGACCCGGTGGCGGACGCCTCGGAGATCTACCGGCTCTGTGCGGCCTACGAGTTCCCCTGGGACTTCACCCGCTCCTTGGAACTGGCCCTGTACCGCACATACGCCGTCCCCGGCATCGGACGCCTGCTGTCGGAGACCGCCGAACTCACCGACCGCACCCAGAAGCGCTACGACGACACCTCGCTGCTCCTCGACGC
>NZ_BMVJ01000003.1:373041-399305 GCF_014650655.1 Streptomyces anandii JCM 4720 | reverse complement strand
CATCGTCGAGCACGGATTCGCGAGCGAGCAGGGCCGCGAGGCCATCCGCCGCATCAACCGGATGCACCGCAGCTACGACATCAGCAACGACGACATGCGGTACGTCCTGTGCACCTTCGTCGTCATGCCCAAGCGGTGGATCGACGCCTACGGATGGCGCCGGCTCTCCCGCCACGAGATCGTCGCGTCCACCGTCCACTACGGCACGCTCGGCCGGCACATGGGCATCAAGGACATTCCCGAGTCCTACGAGGAGTTCGAGGCCCACCTCGACGCCTACGAAGAGGCCCACTTCGGCTGGGACGAGCGGTCACGCGCGGTCTCCGACGCCACGCTCGCCCTGATGGCGTCCTGGTACCCGCGGGTCTTCGCACCCCTGCTGCGCACGTCGACCCTCGCGCTGCTCGACGAACCGCTGCTGCGCGCCTTCCGCTACGCGCCCCCGAGTGCGCTCACCCGTGCGCTCGTGCGCCGGGCCGTGCGAGCCCGCGGCCGCGTCGTACGGCTCATGCCGCCCCGCCGGTCTCCGCACTTCGCGCGGCAGAACTGGGAGATCAAGAGCTACCCGGACGGCTACCGGGTCGCCGACCTGGGCACCCACCCGGTGCCCGGTCTGCGGGGCTGTCCCGTGCGGCACACCGGCGGCCCGGCGAGCGAGACCGCCCGGTGAGCCCCCGGCCGAACTCGGCCGGGGGCTCACCGGGCGGGCTGGGCCCCGTCGGGGTTCGGCATCAGTCCGCGCGTCTGGCCGTTGCCAGGAGACGGGCGTCCTCGTCGACGTAGGACGTCATGCGCCAGCCCGAACCGGCCAGCAGCGGCCGCAGGTTGTCCTCGGCGCGGAGGTCGTCCGGAGTGATCCGGCGTCCCTGGCGCGCGGCGAGCGCCGCCCGTCCGATGGGGTGGAAGAGGGCGAGGATGCCGCCGGGCCGCACCACCCGGCGCAACTCCCGCAGGTTCTCAGCCGGGTCCGGCAGATGCGCGATGAGACCCGCGGCGAACACGGCGTCGAACGCGCCGGACCTCAGCGGCAGCGCGCCGACATCGGCGAGCAGCAGCCGCCCGTCCCGGCCACGCCCGGCCCGTACGGCGGCCTCCAGCATGGCCGGAGTGAGATCGACTCCCACGACGAGTCCGGACGGCCCCACGGCCGCACGCAGCGGCGTCAGCGCCCGGCCCGTGCCGCACCCCGCGTCCAGCACGCGGTCGCCCTCGCGCAGCCCGAGCCCGGCCGCCGCGGCCGCGTAGGCGGGGCCGTCGTCGGGGAACCTGCTGTCCCAGTCGGCGGCGCGGGCGCCGAAGAACTCCCGGACGTGCGTGTGGTCATCGCTCATGTCCGGCATGATCCCTCACCCCGTCGGATGACGCTCCTGTGCGCACGTTCGAAAGTGAGCCGATCCTTCAGGCGTCCGGCTGCGACATAATCCGGCATCTTTCGAAACGCGCCCCCTGTGTGCACCCGTGCCCCTCTAGCGTGCCGGGCTCATGGGACACCTGGACCACGCCACCTTCGGCTGGCTGACCCCCGTGCTGTCGTACGTGATGGCCTGCACCGGGTCCGCCCTGGGACTGCGCTGCACCGTGCGCGCGCTCGCCTCCACCGGGCGCTCGCGCCGCAACTGGCTCATCACCGCCGCCTCCGCGGTCGGCACCGGCATCTGGACCATGCACTTCGTGGCCATGCTCGGCTTCGGCGTCGGCGGCACCGACATCCGCTACGACGTGCCGCTGACCATCCTGAGCCTGTTCGTCGCCGTCGCCTTCGTCTGCGCGGGCGTCTTCGCCGTCGGCTACGGCCGCCACCGCGGACGCGCGCTGGCCGTCGGCGGACTGACCACCGGCCTGGGCGTGGCGAGCATGCACTACCTGGGCATGGCGGCGGTACGCCTGCACGGCGACGTGCGCTACGACCCGGCGCTCGTCGCCCTGTCCGTCGTGATCGCGGTCCTCGCGGCCACCGCCGCCCTGTGGGCGGGGCTGAACATCCAGTCGCCCCTCGCGGTCACGGTCGCCTCCCTGGTCATGGGCGCCGCCGTCAGCAGCATGCACTACACCGGGATGTTCGCGGTCAGCGTGCGGGTCACGCCGTCCGACGCGGTCCTTCCCGGGGCCACGGCGATGCAGTTCATCTTCCCCCTCGCCGTCGGCCTCGGGTCCTACCTCTTCCTGACCTCGGCGTTCGTCGCGCTCTCACCCACCGCGCGGGAGAGCGAGGCGTCCGCGTCGGCCGTACGGCCGGCCGGCAGCACGGTCCCGTAGGAGGACGGCGGGCGACCGCCCGGACGGCACGAGCAGCACCACTTCCGAGCGAGGAGCCATGCGAACACCACGCAGGACGCCCACAGGAGCCCGAACACCCGCCCCCCGGCACGCACCGCGGCCCGCACCGTCCGCGCCCCGGCCGGTCCGCGGGCGCCGGGCGCACGCGGGACCGCCGGCCGACGAGGACTACGACGGCGCCCCCGACGGCACGCCGGAACGTGCCCCCGCGCGGGCGCCACGAATCCGGCTCCGTCCGCGCACCGTCCGCGCCAAGATCGTGTCCCTGCTCATGGTTCCCGTGGTGTCCCTGCTCGCCCTGTGGGCGTACGCGACGGTCAGCACCGCTCAGGACGTCTCCCGGCTGCGGCAGGTGCAGCGCGTGGACACCCAGGTGCGGACACCGGTCGCCCTCGCCGTCGCCGCGCTCCAGGACGAACGGTCGGCCGCGGTGCGCTACGCCTCCGACCCCACCGCGGCGGGCGCCGCCGACGTGAAGGGCCTAGCCGCCCGCACGGACCAGGCGGTGGCCAGGCTCCGCCTCGGTTCCCACGACACCGTCGCCGCCTCGGGAGAGCTGCCCGCCGGGACCGCACGGCGCCTGGAGGCCTTCGTCACCGGCGTCGAACACCTCCGGGCCCTGCGCACCGGCGTACTCGCCCGGCACGTGGGCTGGGACGAGGCGTACGGGCAGTACACGCGGACCATCTCCACCGCCTTCGAGGCGGTCGGAGCGCTCACCGGCGTCCAGGACGCCGGTCTCGGGTCCGACGCGCGCGTGCTGCTGGAATTCGCCTGCGCGGGAGAGGCCCTCGCCCAGGAGCACGCGGTGCTCACGAGCGCCCGCCCCGCCGCGGGCCTGGACGCGGAACGGCTGAGGGTGTTCACCGGGGCCGTCGACACACGCAGGACCCTCACCGACGCGGCGGGAGCCGACCTGAGCGGCTCCGACCGCGCGGCCTGGCGGCGTCTGGCGGGCAGCGGCGACTACAGCGCCCTCGGCGCCGTGGAGGACAGGGTGCTCGCCGCGGGCCCGGGACGGCGGACTGCCGGCGCGGACACACGGGCAGACTGGGAGCGGGCACACGCGCGCGTGCAGGACGGCATGCGCGCCATCGAGGCGGACGCGGGCCGAGGCGTCGCCGAGCGGGCCGACCCCTTCACCCGCGGCCTGCTCACACCGGCGGGCGCGGCGGTCCTCCTCGGCCTCGCCGCGGTCGCCGCCTCCCTCGTCATCTCGGTCCGCATCGGACGCAGCCTCGTCGTCGAGCTGGTGAGCCTGCGCAACGGCGCCCTGGAGATCGCCCGCCGCAAACTGCCCGACGCTATGCGCCGGCTGCGCGCGGGCGAGGAGATCGACATCGACGCCGAACAGTCGCCCGGCCCGCCCGCGGAGGACGAGACCGGACAGGTCGCCGAGGCCCTCGGCACGGTGCACCGCGCCGCGCTGCGGGCCGCGGTGGAACGCGCCGAGCTCGCCGACGGGATCTCCGGCGTCTTCGTCAACCTCGCCCGCCGCAGCCAGGTCCTCGTCCACCGCCAGCTGACCCTCCTCGACAGCATGGAACGGCGCTCCGAGGACCCCAACGAGCTGAGCGACCTCTTCCGGCTCGACCACCTCACCACCCGTATGCGCCGGCACGCCGAGAGCCTGATCATCCTCTCGGGCGCCGCACCCGGCCGGGCCTGGCGCATGCCCGTCCCCCTCACCGACGTCGTCCGCGCGGCCGTCTCCGAGGTCGAGGACTACGCGCGCGTGGAGGTACGCCAACTGCCCGAGACGTCCGTCACCGGTGCCGCCGTCGCCGACCTCACCCACCTCCTCGCCGAGATCGTGGAGAACGCCGCCCAGTTCTCGCCGCCCCACACGCGCGTGCGCGTCACCGGGGAGCCGGTGGGCAACGGCTACGCCGTCGAGGTGGAGGACCGGGGTCTCGGCATGGGCAAGGACGCGCTGGCCGAGGCCAACCGCCGCATCGCCCGGTCCGAGGCGCTCGACCTCTTCGACAGCGACCGGCTCGGCCTCTTCGTGGTCAGCCGGCTCGCCGCGCGCCACGACATCAAGGTGCACCTGCGGCCCTCGCCCTACGGCGGCACCACCGCGGTCGTCCTGCTGCCCACCGCCCTGCTGCACGGCGGCGCCGCGGAACGTGCCCCGCGCGGGACGGCGGAACGCGAGCCGCGGCGGGAACGCGAACCCGCGCGCGTGCCCCTCACCGCCGAGCGGCACCAGCCCGTACAGGCCGCGTCCGTCCGGCCCGCCGTGACCGCCTCGGCGCACCCCGCGCGGCAGACCACGGGCGGCCCACCGCCCCCCGCGGTCACCGATCTGCGCCGGCACCGGCTCCCGGAGGAGCCCGCGGAGTCCGACGGCCTCCCACGGCGCGTACGGCAGGCGAGCCTCGCTCCCCAACTGCGCGCCCAGCACGCCGAACGGCAGGACGATGCCGGCAGCCCCCGGGAGGACGGCGGCCGCACGCCCGAACTCGTACGCGACCGCATGGCCGCGTACCGCGAGGGATGGGCCCGCGGCGGGGGCAGGCTGCCCGGACGCGGAGTCTTCCCCGAGGACGACGCAGACAGCGACGAAAGGGACCCCGCATGATCCAGGACCCGAGCCCCAGGGCCGCCGCCCGGCAGTCCGGCGAACTCGACTGGCTGCTGGACGACTTGGTGATGCGTGTGCGCGAGGTGCGGCACGCGGTGGTGCTGTCCAACGACGGGCTGGCCGTGGGCGCCTCCAGCGACCTCGAGCGCGCGGACGCGGAGCACCTCGCCGCGGTGGCCTCCGGCTTCCACAGCCTGGCCAAGGGCGCCGGCCGGCACTTCGGCACCGGCGGCGTGCGTCAGACGATGGTGGAGATGGACGACGGCTTCCTCTTCGTGGCGGCCGCCGGGGACGGATCCTGCCTCGCCGTCCTGACCGCCGTCACGGCGGACATCGGCCTGGTGGCGTACGAGATGGCGCGGCTGGTCAAACGCGTCGGCGAGCACCTCTACACGCCGCCGCGCACCGGCGCGCGGCCTCCCGCCGCGGGATGAGGCGAAGGGCGGCCCGCGCGGATGACCGAGGACATGAAGGGCGCCCAGGACCAGCCGGGCAGCCAGTGGTACGACGGCGAGGCCGGACCGCTCGTCCGCCCCTACGCCATGACGGGCGGACGCACCCGGCCGGGACCGACCGGTGTCCCGCTCGACCTGATCGCCCTGGTGACCCTCGATCCGGCCGCGTCAGGCACGGACGACGACCCGGTCCTCGGGCCCGAGCACCGGTCCCTGACGGATCTGTGCCGCGCCGAGACGCAGTCCGTCGCGGAACTCGCCGCGGGCACGGACCTGCCCGTCGGGGTGGTCAGGGTGCTCCTCGGAGACCTGCTGGAACGCGGCCGGGTCACCGTCAGCCGTCCTGTTCCGCCCGCACGCCTTCCAGACGAGCGGATCCTGCGGGAGGTGATCGAGGGACTGCGGGCGCTGTAGCCGTGGACCGGCGGCCGGCGATCCGGCCCCGGCGGCGAACGCACGTGTCCCCGTTGCGCACCCGTCCGGGCACAGAAAGGGCGCGAGTCGGTCGCAAGCAAGATATTGCGGTCGAACTCCTCGCACACGTGCCGAAGTTGTCATGATGCTGACGCACTGGTGCGCGGCACGCCCCACCCACGTCGGCCCTCGCCGCCCTCTCCCGAGAGAAGTGATCATGGTCTCCGAGCACCCCGACGCCCAGGACACCGAACCCGCCCTGGCGCTGAAGATACTGGTCGCCGGCGGATTCGGCGTCGGCAAGACCACCCTGGTCGGCGCGGTCAGCGAGATCAGGCCCCTGCGCACCGAGGAACTGCTCAGCGAGGCCGGTCAGCTGGTGGACGACACGGACGGAGTGGACCAGAAGGTCACCACCACCGTCGCCATGGACTTCGGACGCATCACGATCCGCTCCGGCCTCTCCCTCTACCTGTTCGGCACACCGGGGCAGGACCGCTTCTGGTTCCTGTGGGACGAACTGGCCCAGGGAGCCCTCGGCGCCGTCGTCCTCGCGGACACCCGGCGTCTGGAGGACTGCTTCCCGGCGGTCGACTACTTCGAGCACCGGCACATCCCGTTCGTGGTCGCCGTCAACTGCTTCACCGGCGCCCGCGCCCACGCCGCCCAGGACGTCTCCCGTGCCCTCGACCTCGACCACGGCACACCCGTGGTCCTGTGCGACGCCCGGGACCGCAACTCGGGCAAGGAGGTGCTCATCCGCCTCGTCGAGTATGCCGGGCGGATGCACACAGCCCGGCTGCTCGACTCCGTCGGCTGACGGGCCACGCACGAGGCGCCCTCAGTCGGCGAGGTCCTTCACCGCCGTCACCTTGGCGACCGCGACGCGCACCAGCAGTTCGCCCGGTACGCCGTTGCGGGCGCCGAACTCCTCGGCGCGCTCCTCTCCCATGTAACGGGCGCCGATCCGCGCGGCCCAGTGCCGGACCTCGTCCAAGTCCTCCGACAGCCGGGCGCGGCCCTGCACCACCACGAAGGTGAACGGCGGCCGGTCGTCGTCGACGCACAGGGCGACCCGGCCGTCACGGGTCAGATTGCGCCCCTTCACGGTCTCCTTGCCGGTGTTGAACACCACCTCGTCCCCGTCGAGCAGGAACCAGACCGGAGCCACGTGCGGGCTCCCGTCGGCGCGCACCGTCGACAGTTTGGCCGTACGCGTTCCCTCGGAGACGAACGCCCGCCATTCCTCATCGGTCATCTTCTGTGCCATCCCCCCATCCTGCTTGCCGGGACAGCGGCGGTGGGGAAGGCTTGCGGGAGTTCCTCCGGCCAAGGGGAAGACATCACACGGGGAGAGCGCACCATGGCGCAGAACCAGACACTCGGCTGGCTGCTGGACGACCTGACCGAGCGGGTGGAACACGTCAGACACGCCCTCGTCCTGTCCAACGACGGGCTCGTCACGGGGGCGAGTACGGGGCTGCGGCGGGAGGACGCGGAGCATCTCGCCGCCGTCTCCTCGGGACTGCACAGCCTCGCCAAGGGTTCCGGACGCCACTTCGGCGCGGGCGGCGTGCGCCAGACGATGGTCGAGTTCGACGACGCCGTGCTCTTCGTCACGGCCGCGGGCGCGGGCAGCTGCCTGTGCGTGTTCACCGGCGCCGAGGCCGACATCGGCCAGATCGCCTACGAGATGACCCTGCTGGTCAACCGCGTCGGCGAGCACCTCGACGTGGACGCCCGCCGGCCCGGGGAAACACCACCCACAGACCTCTGACCAGCCTTTTCTCCTGCCGACTGGAGTTGTCCACAGGCTCGCACGGAGATCGCGGCCGACGGCTACGGTTTTTCGCAGGCGAGCGCACCCGGCGCGAGCCCCGCACTCCACGGGGGAGACGAGCATGTCCGGCGACACCATCACGCACAAGGCCGCGACCACGGCCGCACAGCCCACCGGCAAGCACGAGACGCCCTTCACACAGAGCCGGGCGGCTCGCGAACTGGGTCTCAAACGCACCGAGTTCGACCTGGCCGTTCACCTCGGCCACATCCGCACCCTGCCCGACGAGGGCGGAGGCGGCCGGCGCGTGGCGTGCACGGAGATCGAGCGGCTGCGCGCACAGGACGGCTTTCCGGAAGCCCTGCGGGAACGGGTGACGGCCGTGGGCACGGCCGGCGCTACGAAGGTCATGGAGGTGACGGCCGCCAGGTTCACCCGCCTCGCCCGGCTGGGCCTGGTCGTGCCGGTGCACTTCTATCTCAACCGCTACCGCGCCGTGGTCTGGCTCTATCTGGCCGACGAGTTGAAGGACTTCGCCTCGGACGCGAAGAACACCGATCTGCTGAACCGGTCGCTGCCGGCAAACCTGCGGGAGCAGGTGGAAGCGGGTGTGGACCTGCGCCCGCGCAACTGGCGCGGACGGCACTTGGGATTCCTGCTGCGCCGGGCCGGGGACCCCTGGGAGCGGGCGGCGGCCGTGGCCTCGCTCCTCGACCCGTTCCAGGTCTCGGACATCGTCGGGGACCCCTATGAACGCGCGCATCTGAACCGCTTCCGGCAACTGCCTCCCGCTCACGGCGTACCGGGCTCGGCCGCCGCCCGACTCGCGGAACGGATCACCACGGCGCAGGACGCGGACGAGATCGAATGGCTCCGGGCCGACCTGGCACGAGCGGTGGACGAGGCCCGGAGCCACTGCCCCGCACCCCGCCCCGCTCCCCGTCCCGCACGGCCGGAGCATCCGGCCCGAGTGGAACGGCAAGGGGGCCTGCTCGGCAGGCTCTTCGGCAGGAGCACCTGATCCGCCGGGTCTACACCGCGCGGAAGAGGCCCTCCTGGACGACCGACACGAGCATGCGTCCCTCCAGGTCGTAGATGCGTCCCCGGGCCAGGCCCCGGCCGCCCGTGGCGACGGGGGACTCCTGGTCGTACAGGAACCACTCGTCCGCGCGGAAGGGCCGGTGGAACCACATGGCGTGGTCCAGCGACGCCATGTCGAAGCCCCGCGGGCCCCACAGCGGCTCGATGGGCAGGCGCACCGCGTCGAGCAGGGTCATGTCGCTGGCGTAGGTCAGCGCACAGGTGTGCACGAGCGGATCGTCGCCGAGCGGTCCGACCGCGCGCATCCACACGGCGCTGCGCGGCTCGGCGTCCTCGACCTCCTCGGCGGTCCAGCGCAACCGGTCCACGTAGCGGATGTCGAAGGGCTGACGGCGCGCCATGCGCTCCAACTGCTCGGGCAGCGCGCCCAGATGTTCCCGGATCTCGTCGGTGACCGTCGGCAGCGACTCCGGCGGCGGGACCTTGCGCGCCGGCGGCAGCTGGTGCTCGAAACTCCCCTGTTCAGGCTTGTGGAAGGAGGCGGTCAGATTGAAGATCGTGCGGCCCTGCTGCACCGCGGTGACCCGGCGGGTCGTGAAGGACCGCCCGTCCCGTACCCGTTCGACCTGGTACACGATCGGCACCCCGGGCCGGCCGGGGCGCAGGAAGTACGCGTGCAGCGAGTGCACGGGGCGCTCGCCGTCGGTGGTGCGTCCGGCGGCGACGAGCGCCTGGCCCGCCACCTGGCCGCCGAAGACCCGCTGCAGGGACTCCTGCGGGCTGCGGCCGCGGAAGATGTTGACCTCGATCTGCTCCAGGTCGAGCAGGTCGACGAGTCTTTCGGCCGGATTCGTCATGAGGGCAATTCTCCAGTGCTCGCCGGTGGCCGGGGCCCGCTCACAGCTGGCCGACGTCGGTCACGCGGACGACGGCGCGGCCCTCGGCGTCGGAGGCGGCGAGGTCGACCTCCGCGCTGATGCCCCAGTCGTGGTCGCCGTTCGGATCGTCGAAGATCTGCCGCACCCGCCACAGACCGTGCTGCGGCTCCTCCTTGATCACCAGCAGCTTGGGTCCGCGGGCGTCCGGACCGGTGCCCAGGTCCTCGTACTCCTCCCAGTACTTGTCCATCGCCTCGCCCCAGGCCTCCGCGTCCCACCCGGACTCGGCGTCCATCTCGCCCAGCTCGTCCACCTGGTCCAGGGCCGCGAGCTCCACACGGCGGAACATGGCGTTGCGGACCAGGACGCGGAAGGCGCGCGCGTTGGAGGTCACCGGCTTGACCTGGTCGGCCTTCTCCTGGGCCTCCTCGGCCGTCATCTCCTCCGGGTTGGCCAGCTGCTCCCACTCGTCCAGGAGGCTGGAGTCGACCTGGCGCACCATCTCCCCGAGCCAGGCGATCAGGTCCTGCAGATCCTCGGACTTCAGGTCGTCCGGGATCGTGTGCTCCAGGGCCTTGTAGGCGCTCGCGAGGTAGCGCAGCACGATGCCCTCCGTGCGGGCCAGCTCGTAGAAGGAGACCAACTCCGTGAAGGACAGAGCCCGTTCGTACATGTCGCGGATCACGGATTTCGGCGACAGCGGATGGTCGCCCACCCAGGGGTGGCTCTTGCGGTAGGTGTTGTACGCGTGGAAGAGCAGCTCCTCCAGCGGCTTGGGGTAGGTGATGTCCTGGAGCCGCTCCATGCGCTCCTCGTACTCGACACCGTCGGCCTTCATCGCGGCCACGGCCTCGCCGCGCGCCTTGTTCTGCTGGGCGACGAGGATCTGCCGCGGGTCGTCCAGGGTGGACTCCACGACGGACACCATGTCCAGCGCGTAGGACGGCGACTCCGGGTCGAGCAGTTCGAACGCGGCCAGCGCGAACGTGGACAGCGGCTGGTTGAGCGCGAAGTCCTGCTGCAGGTCGACGGTGAGACGGACGATGCGGCCCTCGGCGTCCGGCTGGTCCAGCTTCTCCACGATGCCGCCGTCCAGCAGCGAGCGGTAGATGGCGATCGCCCGCCGGATGTGCCGCAGCTGCTGCTTGCGCGGCTCGTGGTTGTCCTCCAGCAGGTGCCGCATCGCCTCGAAGGCGTTGCCGGGGCGCGCGATCACCGACAGCAGCATCGTGTGCGTCACCCGGAAGCGAGAGGTCAGCGGTTCCGGCTCGGAGGCGATGAGCTTGTCGAAGGTGTTGTCCGTCCAGGCGACGAAGCCCTCGGGCGCCTTCTTGCGCACGACCTTCCGGCGCTTCTTGGGGTCGTCGCCGGCCTTGGCGAGCGCCTTCTCGTTCTCGATGACGTGCTCGGGGGCCTGGGCGACGACGAAGCCCTCCGTGTCGAAGCCCGCGCGGCCGGCCCGGCCGGCGATCTGGTGGAACTCACGGGCGCGCAGGGTCCGCACCCGGCTTCCGTCGTACTTGGTCAGCGCCGTGAACAGCACGGTGCGGATCGGGACGTTGACACCGACGCCGAGCGTGTCCGTGCCGCAGATCACCTTCAGCAGACCGGCCTGCGCCAGCTTCTCCACCAGGCGCCGGTACTTGGGCAGCATGCCGGCGTGGTGCACGCCGATGCCGTGCCGCACGTACCGGGAGAGGTTGCGGCCGAACTTCGTGGTGAAGCGGAAGTTGCCGATCAGCTCGGCGATCTGCTCCTTCTCCTCGCGCGAGCACATGTTGATGCTCATCAGCGCCTGCGCCCGCTCCACGGCCTGCGCCTGCGTGAAGTGCACGATGTACACGGGCGCCTGCCGGGCCTGGAGCAACTCGGTGAGCGTCTCGGTCAGCGGGGTGCGCCGGTACTCGTAGGAGAGCGGCACCGGGCGGGTCGCCGAGCGGACCACCGAGGTGGGACGACCGGTGCGCCGCGTCAGGTCCTTCTCGAAGAAGGAGACGTCGCCGAGCGTCGCCGACATCAGCACGAACTGCGCCTGGGGCAGTTCCAGCAGCGGGATCTGCCACGCCCAGCCGCGGTCGGGCTCGGCGTAGAAGTGGAATTCGTCCATGACGACCTGGCCGACGTCGGCGTGCCTGCCGTCGCGCAGCGCGATCGACGCCAGCACCTCGGCGGTGCAGCAGATGACGGGCGCGTCGGCGTTGACGGAGGCGTCACCGGTGAGCATGCCGACGTTCTCGGTGCCGAACAGCTTGCACAGTTCGAAGAACTTCTCCGAGACCAGCGCCTTGATCGGAGCCGTGTAGAAGGTGACCTCGTCCCGGGCCAGGGCGGCGAAGTGCGCACCCGCGGCGATCATGCTCTTGCCGGAGCCGGTGGGCGTCGAGACGATCACGTTCGCCCCGGAGACCACCTCGATCAGCGCCTCCTCCTGATGGGGGTAGAGCGTGAGACCGCGCTCCCGCGCCCACGACTCGAAGGCTTCGTAGAGGGCGTCGGGGTCGGCGGTCGGCGGGAGCTGATCGATGAGGGTCACGCCCCCATCTTGCCTGGCCTGATGTCCGAGGCGGGAATCGGATGCCGGACGGAAGATCACGACCGCTACGCTGTGTCGCCGACGGAGGATCGGCGCACCGGGCCAACTGGGCAGCGGCACGCGAGGAATGGGGCGGGGAACGGCCATGATGGGACCAGCACACTCACTGTCGGGCGCCGCGGCCTGGCTCGGCGTCGGAGCCGCGGCCGCCGCCGCCGGACATCCGATGCCCTGGCCGGTGCTGCTGTGCGGCGCTCTGATCTGCGCGGGCGCCGCGCTCGCACCGGACCTGGACCACAAGGCCGCCACCATCTCGCGCGCCTTCGGACCGGTCTCGCACGCGCTCTGCGAGATCGTGGACAAGCTCTCCTACGCCGTCTACAAGGCGACGCGGAAACAGGGCGACCCACGCCGTTCCGGCGGACACCGCACCCTGACGCACACCTGGCTGTGGGCTGTGCTGATCGGCGCCGGTTCCTCCGCGACGGCCCTCGCCGGGGGCCGGTGGGCCGTGCTGGCGATCCTCTTCGTGCACATGGTGCTGGCGATCGAGGGCCTGCTGTGGCGGGCGGCGCGTGGCTCCAGCAGCGATGTGCTGGTCTGGCTGCTGGCCGCGACCAGCGCCTGGATCCTCGCCGGCATCCTCGACCAGCCGGGCAACGGCTCCCACTGGCTGTTCACGGAGCCGGGACAGCAGTACCTGTGGCTGGGACTGCCGATCGTGCTGGGGGCGCTGGTGCACGACATCGGGGACGCGCTGACCGTCTCCGGCTGCCCGATCCTGTGGCCGATACCGGTGGGACGCAGGCGCTGGTACCCGGTGGGCCCGCCGAAGTTCATGCGGTTCCGCGCGGGCAGCTGGGTGGAGCTCAAGGTGCTGATGCCGGTGTTCATGCTGCTCGGCGGGGTGGGCTGCGCGGCCGCGCTGAACTTCATCTGAGGCCCGCGCCGCCAATCCACGCCCGGTTCGCCGTGGACGGGGCAGGGGGAGGGGGAGGGTCAGGCGGTTCCGCCGCCGTCCGGTTCCTGTCCCGCCTGGCCGCCGTAGCGCCGCTCGAACCGGGCGATGCGGCCCTCGGTGTCCACCGTGCGTGCCTTGCCGGTGTAGAAGGGATGGCTCTCCGAGGAGATCTCCACGTCCACGACCGGGTAGGTCTCGCCGTCGTCCCACTCGATGCGCTGGTCGCTGGTCGCGGTGGACCGGGTCAGGAAGGCGTATCCGGCGGCCCGGTCGCGGAAGACGACGGGGTGGTAGTCGGGGTGCTTGTCCTGCTGCATGGGTGCTCCTCGTGCGGCGGGGGAGAAGGCCGTGGCGTGGAAACGGCGGAGCCGGCCGTACGGGAGTCATCCGTACAGCGTGTCCTCGTCCACGACGTGCATGGCGGCCTCTTCTGCCGAGGCGGCGGCGCCGTCGATGCCCACGTCGCTGGCGATCAGCGCGCTCTCCTCGTCCTCGTGCGCACCCTCGTCGGGGGCGACGAGACGGCCGGAGCGGGCACCGCCGACCTCGTTGTCCAGGGGTTCCCCGTCCGTGCCCGCGCAGTCGCCGATGCCGTCACCGTCCGGGGTGGCCAGGTCGGGCGTCTCCTCCGCGAGGCGCTGGTCCAGCGTCTCGCCGTGCCGGCGCTCCGCGGCGGTCACGCCGGTGTGCTCCACGGCCCACGGGCGCTCCGGAGGGGACCAGCCACGGTCCAGGGGGTCGTCGACTCCGTCGTACTCCAGCGTGTCCTCCGAGTCGAGCACTCCGGTGTCCTCCTTGATCTCGGAGTCCTCGTCGGGCTGGTAGACGTCGTCTCCCCATCCGTCGGCGCTGTCCACGGGTACCTCCAGGTGGTGGGGACGGGCCCGTTCTCGCCGCGGCCGGCGGGTGGCCGCCGGTGCGCGGGGCACGACTGTCACCCGGCACGAACCGGACGGTTCCCGGGCGCTCCCCGAGCCGCTGCCTCTTTCCAGCCTTCCACCCCGGTTCGGCACCGCGCAACGGCACGGCACCGGCCCGCGGCCGGCGGTCCGCCGACCGTCGGCCCGCCGTCGGTGACCGCGGCGGTTTCCCCGCTGCCATGGCCCTGTCCGCCGTGCCGCGCCGTGACCCCTGTCCCTCCCCGGGACGCCGTCCGGTCAGCCGTGCCAGGACCGCCACAGCGCCGCGTAAGCACCGTCCGCCCGGACCAGCTCGTCATGGCTGCCCAGCTCACTGATGCGGCCGTCCTCGACCACGGCGATGACGTCCGCGTCGTGGGCGGTGTGCAGTCGGTGCGCGATGGCCACGACCGTTCGGCCGTCCAGGACGCGGGCCAGGGACCGCTCGAGGTGCCGGGCCGCGCGCGGGTCGAGCAGCGAGGTCGCCTCGTCCAGGACCAGCGTGTGCGGGTCGGCCAGTACCAGACGGGCCAGGGCGATCTGCTGGGCCTGCGCCGGGGTGAGCGCGAGCCCGCCGGAGCCGACCTCGGTGTCCAGCCCGTCGTCCAGGGCGCGGGCCCAGCCGTCGGCGTCCACCGCGCCGAGCGCCGCCCACAGACGCGCGTCCACGGCGTCCATGGCACCTGCGGCACCCATTGCACCCATTGCACCCATGGCCCCCGTGACACCCGCGGAGTCCCGCCCGTCCGCGTAGGCCCCGGAACGGGGGAGGGCCAGCAGCAGGTTGTCGCGCAGGGAGCCCACGAAGACGTGGTGCTCCTGGTTGACCAGCGCGACATGGGAGCGGACGCGCTCGGCGGGCATCCGGGACAGCTGCGCCCCGCCGAGGGTGACCCGGCCGTCGCGGGGCGCGTAGATCCCGGCGAGCAGCCGGCCCAGCGTGGACTTGCCGGCGCCGGACGGCCCGACCAGGGCCAGGCGGGTGCCGGGGGCGACCCGCAGGGACACCTCGCGCAGCACGTCGACGCCCTCCCGGTAGCCGAAGTGCACGCGGTCGGCGTCGACGTCGCGTCCGGCCGGGGCCAGCGAGGCGTCCCCGGAGTCCGGCGCGATGTCGCGGACGCCGACCAGCCGGGCCAGCGACACCTGGGCCACCTGGAGCTCGTCGTACCAGCGCAGGATCAGCCCGACCGGGTCGACCAGCATCTGCGCGATGAGCGCTCCCGTGGTCAGCTGGCCGACCCCGATCCAGCCCCGCAGGACGAACACCCCGCCGGCCATCAGCACGGAGGCGAGCACCGTCACGTGGGTGACGTTGATGACGGGGAAGAGCACCGAACGCAGCCACAGGGTGTAGCGCTCCCACGCCGTCCACTGCCCGATCCGGCGCTCCGACAGGGCGATCCGCCGGTCGCCGAGGCGGTGCGCCTCCACGGTGCGTCCGGCGTCGACGGTCTCGGCGAGCGCGGCGGCGACCGCGGCGTAACCGGCGGCCTCGGAGCGGTAGGCCGAGGGCGCCCGCCGGAAGTACCAGCGGCAGCCGGCCACCAGCAGCGGCACCGCGAGCAGGACCGCCGCGGCCAGCGACGGCGCGGTGACCACCAGCCCGCCCAGCAGCAGTGCCGCCCACACCACGCCGATCGCGAGCTGGGGCACGGCCTCGCGCATGGCGTTGCCGAGCCGGTCGATGTCGGTGGTGATGCGGGAGAGCAGGTCGCCGGTGCCGGCCCGCTCCAGCACGCCCGGGGGCAGTCCCACCGACCGGACGAGGAAGTCCTCCCGCAGGTCGGCCAGCATCCGCTCACCGAGCATCGCGCCCCGCAGCCGTACCTGGCGCACGAAGACGGCCTGCACGAGCAGCGCGAGCACGAACAGGGCGGCGGTGCGCGCCAGATGGACCTCGCGCGCGTCCCGCGACACCCGCTCCACGAGGTCGCCCAGCAGCCAGGGACCCGCCATGGAGGCGAGCACGGCGGTGGTGTTGACGGTCACCAGGAGCACGAAGGCACGCCGGTGCCTGCGCAGCAGCTCGACGACGTAGGAGCGCACGGTCGCGGGGGCGCCGATGGGCAGCGTGTTCGCCGTCGTCGGAGCCGCCGGGTCGTACGCCGGTGGCGCTACGCCGATCATGCCGTCTCCTCGATTTCCTCGATCTCGTCGATGTCCTCGAAGGCGCCCCGCAGAGTCGCCTCGTCGTCGGCCGGCCGGCCCGCCGGTGTGCCGCGCGGCGGGCCGCCGTGGCCCGGCGGACCCTGGGCGAACCGCTCCGCGTCCGTCTCGCGGGTCACCACCGACCGGTACCGGGGATCGGTCCGCACCAGGTCCTGGTGCGTGCCCACCGCCTCGACCCTGCCCTCGTGGATCAGGACCACGCGGTCGGCGCGGTCCAGGAGCAGCGGCGAGGAGGTGAACACCACCGTGGTGCGTCCGGCCCGCAGGCCGCGCAGGCCTCCCGCGATCCGCGCCTCGGTGTGTGAGTCGACGGCCGAGGTCGGCTCGTCCAGGACCAGCACCGGCGGGTCGGTGATCAGCGACCGGGCCAGGGCCAGCCGCTGGCGCTGGCCGCCGGAGAGTGATCGGCCGCGCTCGGTGATCCGCACGTCCATCGGGTCGCCGGCCCTCGCCGAGGCCTGCGCGAGCGCGTCGAGGACGTCCCCGCACTGCGCGGCGGCCAGCGCCTCCCGCGCGGTGACGCCGCCCGATGCGGGCACGTCGAGCAGGTCGCGCAGTGAGCCCGACAGCAGCACCGGGTCCTTGTCCTGGACAAGGACGGCCGTGCGGGCGGAGTCCAGCGGCAGCTCGTCGAGCGGTACCCCGCCCAGCAGCACCGGTGTGCCCGGTTCGGAGGGGTGGCCGCCGAGCCGTTCCGCCAGGCGGCCCGCCGCGTCCGGGTCGCCGCAGACCACGGCCGTCATGAGCCCGGCGGGCGCGCGCAGCCCGGTCGCCGGGTCGTGCAGGTCGCCCGACGGGATCCCGGCCGGCCGGGACCCTCCGGTGTCCGTGGTGCGCTCCAGCGACAGTACCCGCGCGGCCCGCATGGCCGACGGGCGGGAGAAGGAGTACGCCATGGCGATCTCCTCGAAGTGCCGCAGCGGATAGGTGAGGACCATGACGGAGCTGTAGACGGTGACGAGCTGGCCCACGGTGATGCGTCCCTCGCGGGCCAGGTGCACTCCGTACCAGACGACCGCGATCAGCAGCAGCCCCGGCAGCAGCACCTGCACGGCGGAGATGAGGGACCACATGCGGGCGCTGCGGACGGCCGCGTGCCGCACCTCCTGGGAGGCGCGCCGGTAGCGGTCGAGGAACAGTTCCTCGCCCCCGATGCCGCGCAGCACGCGCAGGCCGGCGACGGTGTCGGAGGCCAGTTCGGTGGCGCGGCCGGCCTTCTCCCGCTGCACGTCGGCGCGGTGGGTCGCGCGCGGCAGCAGCGGTAGCACCGCCAGCGCCAGCGCGGGCAGCCCGGCGGCGACGACGATGCCGAGGGCCGGCTCGTAGAGGAGGAGTGCGATGCAGACCAGCACCACGGTGCAGGCCGCCGCGGTGAAGCGGGACACCGCCTCCACGAACCAGCCGATCTTCTCGACGTCGCCGGTGGAGACGGCCACGACCTCTCCGGCCGCGACCCGGCGGGTGAGGGCGGAGCCCAGCTGGGCCGCCTTGCGGGCGAGGAGTTGCTGGACGCGGGCGGCCGCGGTGATCCAGTTGGTGACCGCGGCGCGGTGCAGGAAGGTGTCGCCGAGCGCGTTGCCCGCACAGGCCAGTGCGAGCAGCCCGCCCGCGGCGGCCAGCCGCGCGCCCGACCCCTCGACGACCGCCTGCACCGCGAGCCCCACGCAGAACGGCAGCGCGGCGACCGAGGCGAAGTGCAGCAGTCCCCAGGCCAGTGCCCGCAGCTGACCGCCCAGCTGGTTCCGCCCCAGCCACCACAGGAATCGTGGACCCGAGCGCGCGTCCGGCACGCCCGGGTCGGGATACGGAAGGTCGTGAATCTGCATGACGTCCCAGTGACTCGTGGCAGGGGGCGGGAGAGCGCCGCAGGGGCGGCGACAAGCCGTGACAGGGTCGCCTCGCACCGTGGTCGAAGGCAAACGGTTTTCCCGTGCGGAGCAACGGGGTTGGCCGCATCCCGCTGCCGGTGTCCGGGGTCCGGTGTCTGACGCACGCTCCAAAGGGAGGCGGATGGGGCTATTTGGACCAGTCTCGAGTAGATCGCCCCGATAGGGCTGGCCACCATGGAGGGCATGCGAAGTGGCGGTGGTAGGCGTGCGACGGCCGCGGTGGCGGCCTGCGGTTTCCTAGTGACGATGCTGGCCGCGTGCGGCGGTCAGCGGACGGAGGTGCACCACGGTGATGTGCCCAGACCCGGTGGCCCGTCGGGGACCGCCCGGCCGAGCCCCTCGGCGACACCGGCCGGTGTCCCGGGAGTCGGCGAGCGGCTCTGGAGCAAGGTCCCGGCCGGTACCCGCCAGGTCGTCGCGGTCTACGGCGACGGCAAGGACTCCCCGGACTCCACGCTCGTGCTGTACGAGAAGCGCGGAGCCGCCTGGCAGGTGACGAACAGCTGGCCGGCGCACAACGGCAAGCGCGGCTGGAGCATCGACCATCAGGAGGGCGACGAGCGCAGCCCGGTCGGGGTGTTCACGCTCTCCGACGCCGGTGGCCTGCTCGACGACCCCGGCACGCTGCTGCCGTACACCCAGGACGAGGACGCGTTCGCCTCGCCGTACTACTGGGACGAGGCGCACTGGCACGACTTCGACTACGTCATCGCCATCGACTACAACCGCCGGCGGGGGACGCGCCCGGACGACCCGACCCGCCCGATGGGGCAGGAGAAGGGCGGCGGCATCTGGCTGCATCTCGACCACGGTGACGGCACGTTGGGCTGTGTGAGCGTGCCCGGGCCCGCGATGGAGTTCCTGCTACGCAGGCTCGATCCGAAGGAGAAGCCCGTCGTGGTGATGGGGGACAAGGCCGCCCTGCGGGCGTAGCCGGCTCCCCGGTCGGCAGGGGAGCGGGGGAGCTGTGGGCGGTACCGGTTCGCGCTCAGCAGCGGTGTCCCTGGGTGGGCACCGCGCCCACGAGCGTGTCCAGCAGTTCGCCGAGCGCCTCGCGCTGCCGGTCCGTCAGCGGCGCGAGGATCTCCTCCGCGGCGGCCCGGCGCGCGCCGCGCAGTTCGCGCAGGGCGGCGCGGCCGTCGTCGGTGAGCTCGATCCGGATGACGCGACGGTTGGCCGGGTCGGGCACCCGGCGCACCCTGCCGCTCGCCTCCAGCCCGTCCACGAGCGTGGTAACCGCGCGGGGTACCACCTCCAGCGACTGGGCGAGGTCCGCCATGCGGGGCGGCTCGCCGAAGTGCGCCAGGGTGCGCAGCAGGCGCGACTGGGCCGGTGTGATGCCCTCGACGCGCTCCTGGAGATGGTGCTTCTGGATGCGGTGCACCCGGCGGGTGAGCCGCAGCAGCTGCTCGGCGAGGAGGCCGTCGGGATCGGGGGTGCTCATGCGGGAACAATATCAGGACTACGTTCATTGTGAGTATAGGTAACAATGAGCTATGATCCGCGAGTCGTCGCCGGCCGCACCGTCGCGCCGGCCCCCCCGCACACCCCGTAGGAGCCCATGCACCCCGACCATCAGACCTCCTGGACCCCACCCGCCGACGCCCGGGAACAGCCCCGGCAGGTGCGGCGCATCCTGAAACTCTTCCGCCCCTACCGGGGCCGTCTCGCGGTGGTCGGCCTGCTGGTCGGGGCCGCCTCGCTGGTCTCCGTGGCCACGCCCTTCCTGCTGAGGGAGATCCTCGACGTCGCGATCCCGCAGGGCCGCACGGGTCTGCTGACCCTGCTCGCCGCCGGAATGATCCTCAGCGCGGTCCTCACCAGCGTCTTCGGCGTCCTGCAGACCCTGATCTCCACTACCGTGGGCCAGCGCGTCATGCACGACCTGCGCACGGCCGTCTACGGGCGCCTGCAGCGCATGTCGCTCGCCTTCTTCACCCGCACCCGCACCGGCGAGGTGCAGTCCCGCATCGCCAACGACATCGGCGGCATGCAGGCCACCGTCACCTCCACCGCCACCTCGCTGGTCTCCAACCTCACCAGCGTGGTCGCCACGGTCGTGGCGATGGTCGCCCTCGACTGGCGTCTGACCGTGGTCTCCCTCGTGCTGCTCCCGGTGTTCGTGTGGATCAGCCGCCGGGTCGGCAAGGAGCGCAAGAAGATCACCACCCAGCGGCAGAAGCAGATGGCCGCGATGGCCGCCACGGTCACCGAGTCGCTCTCCGTCAGCGGCATCCTCCTCGGCCGCACGATGGGCCGCTCCGACTCGCTCACACGGTCCTTCGCCGAAGAGTCCGAGGGCCTGGTCGACCTGGAGGTGCGGTCCAACATGGCCGGGCGCTGGCGCATGGCCGTCATCACCATCGTCATGGCCGCCATGCCGGCCGTCATCTACTGGACCGCGGGCCTCGCGCTCCAGCTCGGCGGCCCCAAGGTGTCCATCGGGACGGTCGTCGCCTTCGTCTCGCTGCAACAGGGCCTGTTCCGGCCGACGGTGAGCCTGCTGGCCACCGGCGTCCAGATCCAGACCTCGCTCGCGCTCTTCCAGCGCATCTTCGAGTACCTCGACCTGCCGATCGACATCACCGAGCGCGAACGGCCGGTCCACCTCGACCGGGTCAAGGGCGAGGTGCGCTTCGAGGACGTCGCCTTCCACTACGACGGCAAGGGCGGCGCGATCCTCGACGGCATCGACGTCACCGTGCCCGCCGGCGGCAGTCTCGCGATCGTCGGCCCGACCGGCGCAGGCAAGTCCACGCTCGGCTACCTCGTGCCCCGGCTCTACGACGTGACCGGCGGCCGCGTCACCCTCGACGGGGTGGACGTGCGCGACCTCGACTTCGACACCCTCGCCCGCGCGGTCGGCGTCGTCTCCCAGGAGACGTACCTCTTCCACGCCTCCGTCGCCGAGAACCTCCGCTTCGCCAAGCCGGACGCCACCGACGACGAACTGGTCGCGGCGGCCCGGGCGGCCCAGATACACGACCACATCGCGGCCCTGCCCGACGGGTACGACACGGTCGTCGGTGAGCGCGGACACCGGTTCTCCGGCGGTGAGAAGCAGCGCCTGGCCATCGCCCGCACCATCCTGCGCGACCCGCCCGTCCTCATCCTGGACGAGGCCACCAGCGCGCTGGACACGCGGACGGAGGCGGCGGTGCAGCAGGCCATCGACGCGCTGTCCGCGAACCGGACGACCGTCACCATCGCGCACCGGCTGTCCACCGTCCGGGGCGCCGACCAGATCGTGGTCCTCGACTCCGGGCGCGTCGCCGAGCGCGGCACGCACGAGGAACTGCTGGAACTGGGCGGACGCTACGCGGCCCTCGTGCGCCGGGACGCGCAACTGGAGCCGACAAGCTGACGATATGCCAGGTTTATGACGAGATGCGGGTTACCGTGCCCCCATGCAGACGAACCTCCCGCCACGACGCTCACGAGGCTCCTGGGGTTCACGGAGCCCGCGGAACTCGGTCCGGCTGACGCGCCGGGGCCGGCTGGCCCTGATCGTGTCCGGGGCCGTGCTGGCCGGCACCGCCGTGGCGGTGCCGCTGCTGACCTTCACCGGCGACGGGCCGTCCACCGGCCCCCGCACCCTCGTCATCCCCGAGGGCTGGCGGGCGAGCCAGGTGTACGACGCCGTCGACAAGGTCCTCGCCCTGCCCGCCGGAAGCACGAAACAGGCCGTCGCCAAGGCGGCCCTGAAACTGCCCGACGCCGCCGAGGGCAACCCCGAGGGCTACCTCTTCCCGGCCACGTATCCCGTCCGTCCGGGGGCGACCCCGCAGTCGCTGCTGGCCCTGATGGTCGACACCGCCGACAAGAAGTTCGAGGGCGCCCCGATCGCCGCGGGCGCCCAGCGCAACTCGATGAACCTCTACCAGGCCGTCACCATCGCGAGCATCGTCCAGGCCGAGGCCGCCTCCAAGGCCGACATGGGCAAGGTGGCCCGGGTCGTCTTCAACCGGCTCGAGCGCGGCATGCCCCTCCAGATGGACTCCACCCTCAACTACGCCCTCAACCGCTCCACCGTCCGCACCACCGCGGCCGACACGCGCGTGGAGAGCCCGTACAACTCCTACCAGCGCATGGGCCTGCCGCCTACGCCCATCGACAACCCCGGCGAGGAGGCGATGCGCGCCGCGATCAACCCCACACCGGGCGACTGGCTCTACTTCGTGACCGTCAAGCCGGGCGACACCCGCTTCACCGCGGACTACGCCCAGCACCAGCGCAACGTCGCCGAGTTCAACGCCTGGCAGCGGACGCACAGCGCCCAGCCGGCCAAGTGAGCGGCGGCCCGCCCCACGCGGCGGTCGGCCTCACGCGGCGGTCGGCCTCACGCGGCGGTCGGCCTCACGCGGCGGTCGGCCTCACGCGGCGGTCGGCCCCACGCGGCGGTCGGCCTCACGCGGCGGTCGGCCTCACGCGGCGGTCGGCCCCACGCGGCGGTCGGCCTCACGCGGCGGTCGGCCTCACGCATCGGCCGCCTCGCGCATCGGCCGTCCTCATGCGGCGGCGAAGGACGGCGAGGGCTCGCGCAGCAGGCGCCGGATGTCCCGGACGGCCGCGCGCCCGGCGCGGTTGGCACCGATCGTGCTCGCCGAGGGTCCGTAGCCGACCAGGTGGATGCGCGGGTCGGCGACCGCCCGGGTGCCCTCGACGCGGATGCCGCCGCCCGGCTCGCGCAGCCGCAGCGGCGCGAGATGGCCGAGCGCGGCCCGGAACCCGGTGGCCCACAGGATGACGTCGGCGTCCACGTGCCGTCCGTCCTCCCACGCCACACCGTCCGGGGTGATCCGGTCGAACATGGGCAGGCGGTCCAGCGTCCCGTCGCGCAGGCCCTGCCGGATCGCCCCGTTCAGCGGCAGACCGGTGACCGAGACGACGCTGCGCGGCGGAAGGCCCTGCCGCACCCGTTCCTCGACCAGCGCGACCGCCGCACGGCCCGCGCCCTCGTCGAACGGGCCTTCGCGGAAGACGGGCGGCCGCCGCGTCACCCACGTGGTCGCGGCCGCGTACGGCGCGATCTCCAGCAGGTGCTGGGTGCCGGACGCACCGCCGCCCACCACGACCACCCGGAGCCCCGCGAGCTCCTCGGGCCCCTTGTACCCCGCGGTGTGCAACTGCCGTCCGCGGAAGGTCTCCCGGCCCGGGTAGCGCGGCCAGAACGGCCGGTCCCAGGTGCCGGTGGCGTTGATCAGCGCCCGCGTGGACCACACGCCGGCGTCGGTCTCCACCAGCAGCTGGCGCCCCGTGCCGTCGCCGTCCTCCTCGGCGTTCCGCACCGCCCGCACGTGCACCGGCCGCCGCACCCGCAGACCGAAGGCCCGCTCGTAGCCGGCGAAGTACTCGCCCACGACCTCCGAGGAGGGGCGCGCCGGATCGGCGTCCGTGAGCTCCATCCCGGGCAGTGAGTGCATCCCGTGCACCTTGCCGTACGTCAGCGACGGCCAGCGGAACTGCCACGCGCCGCCGGGGGCGGGGGAGCGGTCGAGCACCACGAAGTCGCGCTCCGGCTCGAACCCGGAGCGCCGCAGGTGATAGGCGGCCGACAGTCCGGCCTGGCCCGCGCCGATGACGACCACGTCGACCTCGCGTGTGCTGTCCACGCCCGTTCCAACCGTGCCAAGGGCCCGGAACTTCCCCGGCATCCAGGAGGATGGGGTGCATGTCACACGCCTTCACCACCCGAGTGCTGAACGTGGCCTCCGGCTCCCACGAGACGGTCGTCGACCTCACCCGCGACTGCGAGACCTTCCTCCGCGAGACCGCGGACGGCCGCGACGGTCTGCTCAATGTCTTCGTGCCGCACGCCACCGCCGGCATCGCGATCATCGAGACCGGCGCAGGGAGCGACGAAGACCTCCTCGCGGCGCTGCACACCCTGCTGCCCGCCGACGACCGCTGGCAGCACCGCCACGGCAGTCCGGGCCACGGCCGAGACCACGTGCTGCCCGCCGTCGTCCCGCCGCACGCGACCGTTCCGGTCCTCGGCGGCCGTCTGGAACTGGGCACCTGGCAGTCGGTGTGCCTGGTGGACACCAACAAGGACAATCCCAACCGCCAGGTGCGGCTCAGTTTCCTGGGCTGACGGTCAGGTTCCCTGCGCGGCGGCTCCCGGCACGGACGTGACCGGCCCGGGTTCCGGCTGCGGCGGCCGCGGGTGGACGCGGTGCCAGCGGTGGCCGCCGGGACCGTCCGTGCCGGGAGCCGCCGCGGACCCGGGCGGCCGCGCCCTCCACCTGCTTCGCCGCCTACCACCGCTACGGCGGCCCCAAGGACCTGCGCGTCTACGAGTTCAACGGCCACGGCGGCGGCGCCCACCACCGGCGTGAACGGCTCACCTGGTTGCGGGAGTTGCTCACCGGAGCACTTACCGAGGCGTGCAGCGCGCCCTCCGCCTCCGGACTCGCCTGATTCCGAGCCCCTCGACCTCCTCCCGGCCGGGCAGCGACCCCGGCCGGGCAGCGACCCCGACCGGGCGCAGGCCTCGCTGAAACCCGGGGTGGCCCGCGGCCTCAGTCGCCCGTCCACGTGAGGGTCAGGGCGCGCCCCTGCGCGCGCCCGGCCCGGGCGGCCGGTGCGCGGGTGGCCGGGTCCAAAGGGTTGTCGCCCACGGCGGCCCGCGACGCCTCGTCCGGTTCGACCACGACGACCTCGGCGCCCCGCGCCCGCAGTTCAAGGACCGACCGCTCCAGCGGGCTGTCGCTCGGGAAGGGCTCCACCGCGCCCATGGGCACGATCACCAGCACGCGCGAGGCGCCCTCGGCGTAGTCGGCGTTGGCCATGGAGCGCACGCCGCCGTCGACGTAGCGGCGCCCATCGATCGTCACCGGCGGCCACACGCCCGGGACCGCGCAGCTCGCCGCGACGGCGTCGACCAGGCCGACCCCGCTGGTGTTGTCGAACACCCGGGGCTCGCCGCTCTCCGCGTCCACCGCCACGATCCGCAGCGTCCGCGCGGGCCAGTCGTGGACCGGCAGCCGGGACTCGATCACCGCGCGCCGCTCGGCCTCGGGCACCGTCTCGGAACCGAGCGCGAACTTCCCCATAGCGCGCCGCAGTTCGGGGACGGTGGCCCCGCTGCCCAGGACGAGGCCGAGTTCCGCGGCGAACGCCTCCAGGTCCATCTCGGCCATGATCTCGTGGGCCTGCCGGGCGGGCTCGACCTGCCGGGCGTAGAGCTCCTCCAGGCCGAGCCCGCTGCCCAGCTGGGCCGCCACGGCCGACCCGGCGGAGGTGCCGACGATCACGTCGGCGCCGGTCACGTCACGTCCCGCGTCCGCGAGTCCCGTCAGCAGTCCGGTGATCCAGGCGATGCCCCCGACACCGCCGCCGCCGAGCACCAGCGCCTCCGTCATTCCAGCCCCCTCCTGCCGAACCGTCGTACGGCCTCACGCCGAACCGTATTGCCGCCCGGGTGTCGACCCGTGGTACGCGCCCTCGCGCCTGCCGCCGCCACCCGTCCCGGAACTCTAATCCGCCCTCCGGCCGGGCGCGTTGGCGCGCAGGCCGTCCATGACCAGATCCAGCAGCCGGGTCGCCCGGGTCTGCCAGTCGCCGTGGGGATCGAGCTGCCAGAGACCGGCGATGGCGAGGACGAAGTCCTCCGCGGTCACCCCCGGACGGATGGTGCCGACCTCCTCGTTGGCGCGGAGCAGCAGCCCGGCCGCGGAGGTCAGCGGAGTGTGACCCGGCTTGGCCGGACTGCCGGGGGAGCCGGTGGCCTGGCGGATCGCGTCCGCCAGGCCCGCCTTGGTCATGGCGAACCGGGCCAGGTGGTCCATCCACTCGCGCAGCGCCCGCTCGGGCTCACGCGTCCGCAGCAGCTCGGCCGCGCTGTCGGCGACCTGTTGCATCTCGTGGCGGTAGATCTCCAGGACGAGCGACTCGCGGTTGGGGAAGTTGCGGTAGAAGGTGCCCTGGCCGACGCCGGCCTTCTTGGCGATCACGCTCAGCGGGGTGCCCGCGCAGCGGGTGAGCTCGGTCAGCGCCACCTCGAGGATGCGTTCGCGATTGCGCTGGGCGTCCGAGCGCAGCGGCGCCCGGTCGTCCTTCTCGTACCGCACTCGTCCTCCTCGCGGGGGGCCCGGAGGTCCGGACCGGTCTTGCTAAGCGGACAGCTGTCCGATAGGTTTCCTGAACAACGGACACCTGTCCGTTTTGCCTCCACCATAGTGGCGGGCAGCGCTTTTCCGCCATGTGCGGTACTTCCCTCGCTGCCACCGGACCTTCTGTCTCCGACTCTGTCTCCGACTGCTCTCGTCCCGTCCTTCCCGGTTCGTCCCGCTGTCAGGCCGTCCGCTCGACGTTTTCGGATACCGAAAGAAGCTGATCATGGACCCATCGACGTCCAGCGCCATCACCTTGAACAT
>NZ_BMVJ01000003.1:345265-373011 GCF_014650655.1 Streptomyces anandii JCM 4720 | reverse complement strand
CAACGGCGAGAAGCACACGCTGTCCGTCGACCACCGCACCACCCTGCTCGACGCCCTGCGCGAACGGCTGGAAATGACCGGTACCAAGAAGGGCTGCGACCAGGGGCAGTGCGGCGCCTGCACGGTGCTGATCGACGGCCGCCGGGCCGTCTCCTGTCTCCAGTTCGCGGTCGCCGCCGAGGACCGCGAGATCACCACCATCGAGGGCATGGCCGAGGGCGACGAGCTGCACCCCGTCCAGCAGGCCTTCCTCGACCTCGACGGCTACCAGTGCGGCTACTGCACACCCGGGCAGATCTGCTCGGCCGTAGCGGTGATCGAGGAGCACGCGGCGGGCTGGCCGAGCGCCGTCACCGACGACGTGAGCCCCGAAACGGGACCGCCGCCGCTCACCCCCGAGGAGATCCGGGAGCGCATGAGCGGCAACCTGTGCCGCTGCGGCGCCTACATGTCAATCGTCCAGGCGGTCGCCCGCGCCGCCGAGAGCAGCCGGTCCACCGCCATCCGGGCGGCCGGCCCCGGCACCACGGCTCCCGCCGCCAAGGACGCCAAGGACGCCAAGGACGCCAAGGGCGCCAAGGACGCGAAGGACAAGGAGGCCGCCGCATGAGGGAGTTCGGCTACCACAAGGCCCACGACGTCCCCGGCGCCGTCGCGCTGCTCGGCACGGACCCGGACGCCCGCTTCCTCGGCGGCGGCACCAACCTCGTCGACCTGATGAAGTCGGGCGTGGAACGCCCCGCCCGCCTCGTCGACGTACGCGAACTGCCCCTGGACACCGTCGAGTCCACCGGCGACGGCGGTCTGCGCATCGGCGCCACCGTCACCAACAGCGACCTCGCCGCCAACCCCGAAGTCCGGCGAAACTACCCCGCGTTGACGCAGGCGGTACTGGCCGGCGCCTCCGGGCAGCTGCGCAACATGGCCACGGTCGGGGGCAATCTGCTCCAGCGCACCCGCTGCGGCTACTTCACCGACGTGACCAAGGCGTGCAACAAGCGCGTCCCCGGCAGCGGCTGCCCCGCGATCGAGGGCGAGCACCACAACCACGCGATCCTCGGCGCCTCCGCGCACTGCGTGGCCGTGCACCCCTCGGACATGGGGGTGGCGCTGACCGCCTTCGACGCCGTCGTCTCGTACCGGACCGCCGACGGCGCCGGCGAGTTGCCGCTCGCCGACTTCTACCTGCCCGTGGGCGACACCCCGCACCGGGAGACCGCCCTGCCGGCCGGGGCGCTGATCACCCACGTGACCCTGCCGCCCGCGCCCGTCGCCGCCCGATCCCGCTACCGCAAGGTGCGCGAGCGCGCCTCGTACGCCTTCGCGATCGGCTCGGTCGCCGCCGCGCTCGACGTCCGTGACGGCGTCGTGCGCGAGGCACGCCTGGCCTTCGGCGCGGTCGCCTCCCGGCCGTGGCGGGCCCGGGCGGCCGAGGCGGCGCTGACCGGAGCCCCCGCCGACGCCGCGTCCTTCGCCGCCGCGGCCGGCGCCGAACTGGCGGCCGCCGAGCCGCTGCCCGACAACGCCTACAAGGTGACCCTGATGCGCAATCTCGTCGTGGCCGTGTGCACCGAACTCGCCGAGGAGGCCGCCCGATGACCACCGCAGCCCCCCGCTCCACGGCGGCGACCACGCCGCCGGCCGGCGCCGTCGGCACCGCGCACACCCGCGTGGAGGGCGTCGAGAAGGTGACCGGAGCCGCCCGCTACGCCGGTGAGATCCCCTTCGCCGGCCTCGCCCACGGCTGGCTGGCCGTGTCCACCGTCGCACGCGGCCGCATCCGCTCCATCGACGCCGACGCCGTGCTCGCCATGCCGGGCGTGCTCGCCGTGCTGCATCACGGCAACGCCCCGCGCCTGGAGACCGACTACGTCGGGATGCTGGGCGTCCGCCCGGACCCCACCTGCGCCGTCTTCCAGCACGACCAGGTGCCCAGTATGGGCTGGCCGGTCGCCCTGGTCGTCGCCGAGACCTCCGAACAGGCCAGGGAGGCCGCCGAGTCGCTCGTCGTGGACTACGAACGGCTGCCGCACGACATCGACTTCCACTCCGGCCGCCCCGACGCCGAGGGCCTGGACGGCCACATGCCGGCGGTGACCGGGAAGGGCGACCTGGAGGCCGAACTCGCCGCGTCTGCCGCCGTACTGGACGCCGAGTACACCACCCCCGAAGAGCACCACAGCATGATGGAGCCGCACGCGGCGACGGCCCGCTGGGACGGCGGACGGCTCGAGGTGTTCGACTCCAACCAGGGTGCCACCTGGGTCGTCGGCGAACTCGCGAGGATGTTCTCGCTCGAGCCGAGCTCCGTGCGGGTGCGCTCCGAACACGTCGGTGGCGGCTTCGGCAGCAAGGGCGTGCGCGCCCACCAGGTGGCCGCCGTGATGGCCGCGACCGTCCTGCGGCGCCCGGTGCGGGTCGTCATGACCCGTCGTCAGATGTTCTCGCTGGCCGGCTACCGCAGCCCCACCGCCCAGCGCGTCCGGCTCGGCGCGGACGCCGACGGACGGCTGCGCGCGCTGGAGCACCGCTCCCTCAGCCTCACCTCGACCGTGCACGACTTCGTCGAACCCGGCGCCGGCCACGCCCGCGTGATGTACGACGCCGACGCGCACCACACCGCCAACCAGGTCGTACGGCTGGACATGCCCACCCCGACCTGGATGCGTGCGCCGGGCGAGGCGCCGGGCTCGTTCGCGCTGGAGTCCGCGCTCGACGAACTCGCCGTGAAGTGCGGGCTCGACCCGATCGAACTGCGGCTGCGCAACGAACCCGAGCGCGGCCCCGTCTCCGGGCTGCCGTTCAGCAGCCGCAACCTCGCCGCCTGCTTCCGCGAGGGCGCCCGCCGCTTCGGCTGGGCCGGCCGCGACCCGCGCCCCGGGGTGCGCCGCGACGGCCGCTGGCTGCTCGGCACCGGCACGGCGGCCGCCTCGTTCGGCGCGGGAGCCGGGCCGTCCACGGCGGTGCTGACCGCCGAGGCGGACGGCACGTTCACCGTGCGGATCGCCGCCGCGGACATCGGCACCGGGGCCCGCACCGCCCTCACCCTGGTCGCCGCCGACGCGCTGGGCGTGACGACGGACCGGGTCCGGGTGCGGATCGGGGACAGCGACTTCGGGCCGGCGATGATCGCCGGCGGCTCGATGGGCACCCGCTCCTGGGCCTGGGCGGTCAACACCGCCGCCGCCGAACTGCGCGAACGTCTCGCGCTGGGCGCCGACATCCCGCCCGAGGGCATCACGGTGCGGTCCGACACCACCGCGGCCATCGGCGCCCTCGCGCAGAAGGAGCGGCACTCCTACGGCGCGCAGTTCGCCGAGGTCGCCGTCGACGTCACCACCGGCGAGGTGCGCGTGCGGCGCATGCTCGGCATCTTCGCGGCCGGCCGGATCGTCAACCCGCTGACCGCGCGCAACCAACTCGTCGGCGGCATGGTGTGGGGCATCTCCATGGCCCTGCACGAGGAGGCGGTCCGCGACCGCGCCACGGGCGGCCACTACGGCGCCGACCTCGCGGGCTACCACGTCGCCACCAACGCCGACGTGCGCAACGTCGAGGCCGACTGGATCGAGGACCACGACCCGGACGACCCGGTCGGCATCAAGGGCATCGGGGAGATCGGCATCGTCGGCGCCGCGGCCGCGGTCGCCAACGCCGTCTGGCACGCCACCGGCGCGCGCCACCGCGACCTGCCCATCCGTCCCGACCGCGTGCTGCGGGCGGCGGCGAAGGCGCCGCATGCTTGACATCGCGGCGGAACTGCACGGCTGGATCGAGGAGGGCCGGGACTTCGCCGTCGCCACCGTCGTCGACGTCGGCGGCAGCGCCCCGCGCGGTCCCGGCGCAGCCCTCGCCGTCGACGCCGGGGGCACGGCGATCGGCTCGGTCTCCGGCGGCTGCGTGGAAGGGGCGGTGTACGACCTGTGCGCCCAGGCCCTCCAGGACGGCCGGACCGTCGTCGAGCGCTTCGGCTACAGCGACGAGGACGCCTTCGCCGTCGGCCTGACCTGTGGCGGGGTGATCGAGGTGATGGTCACCCCGGTCACCGCCGCGGCCCCCGTCAGGGCCGTGCTCGAGCAGACTCTGTCGGCGGCGGTCCGGGACGAACCGGCCGCCCTGGCCCGGGTGGTGCGGGGGCCGGCCGAACTGCTGGGCGCGGCGCTGCTCGTACGCCCGGACGGCAGCGGCGGCACCCCGTACGACGGCGGTTTCGGCGCGCACCCGCAGCTGGACCGCACCGCCGCGGCCGAGGCCCGGGCGATGCTGGACGCGGGCCGCACCGGCACCCTGGAGCTGTCCGAGGACGGATCGCACTGCCCCGGCGGCCTCACCCTGCTCGTGGAGGCCAACGTGCCGCCGCCGAGGATGATCGTCTTCGGGGCGGTCGACTTCGCCGCCGCGCTCGTGCGGGTGGGCAAGTTCCTCGGCTACCACGTGACGGTGTGCGACGCCCGCCCCGTCTTCGCCACCCGGACGCGTTTCCCCGACGCCGACGAGGTCGTGGTCGACTGGCCGCACCGCTATCTGCGCGGCACCGCGACCGACGCGCGCACCGTGCTGTGCGTGCTCACCCACGACGCCAAGTTCGACGTACCCCTGCTGGAGGCGGCCCTGCGGATGCCGGCCGCGTTCGTCGGGGCGATGGGCTCGCGCCGCACCCACGAGGACCGTGAGCGGCGGCTGCGCGAGGTGGGGCTGGGCGAGCGCGAACTGTCCCGGCTCAGGTCGCCGATCGGCCTGGACCTGGGCGCCCGTACTCCCGAGGAGACCGCCCTGTCGATCGCGGCGGAGATCGTCGCGGCCCGGCACGGCGGAACCGGCGTGCCCCTGACCGGCTCCGACACGCCCATCCACCGCGACCGGGCGGACCGGCGAAGCACCCGGGCGGCCTGAGCTCCCGGGCGGCCCGAGCGGCCCGGGACGCGGCAGGCGGGAGAGCGCGGGCAGGTCAGGCGCGGCAGGGCGCGGGCAGGTCAGGCGCGGAAGGGGCGGGCCGGCCCGCGCGAGTCGCCGGCTCGGCAGGGCGCCGGCCCGCCGGAGGGGTCAGTGGCGCGGGTCGGCGTCGTCGCGCCCGGCGCGTTCGGCGTCCCGCTGCTTCAGCCGCGCCGCCTCCTTGCGGACCCCGGCCTGGGTGGCGCGCTCCTTCTCCAGCCACTCGGGCCGGTCCTGCTTGAGCGCCTCGATCTGCTCGGTGGTCAGCGGCTCGGTGACTCCGCCGCGGGCGAGACCGGCGATGGAGACGCCCAGCCTGGCCGCGACCACCGGGCGGGGGTGGGGCCCCTCGCGTCGCAGGTCCCGCAGCCACTCGGGCGGGTTGGCCTGGAGTTCGTCGAGCTCGGCGCGCGAGACCACGCCCTCCTGGAACTCCGCGGGCGTGGCGGGCAGGTACACACCCAGCTTCTTCGCCGCGGTCGCGGGCTTCATCGTCTGGGTGGTCTGGTGCGACTTCATGGTGTCCAGACTATCGACCGCCGCCACCCGCTCCGACCACGCCGGGTAACCTGGCCCGCGTGACAGGCTCGGAAAGCCCCCCCTCCTTCCGGCTGGCGTACGTCCCCGGGGTGACGCCCGCCAAGTGGGTGCGGATCTGGAACGAGCGCCTGCCCGACGTCCCCCTCGCCCTCCTCCAGATGCCCGCCGCCGAGGCGCCCGGCGCGCTGCGCGAGGGCGCGGCGGACGCGGGGATCGTCCGCCTCCCGGTGGACCGTGCGTTCTTCAGCGCGATCCCCCTCTACACCGAGACCACGGTGGTGGTCGTGCCCAGGGACCACGTGGTCACGGCGGCCGACGAGGTGTCCGTCGGAGACCTGGCCGACGAGGTGCTCTTCCACCCGCTGGACGACGTCCTCGGCTGGGACAGCCCGCCCGGCGAGCCCGCCTTCGAACGGCCCGCCACCACCGAGGACGCCGTCGAACTCGTCGCGGCCGGCGTGGGCCTGCTGGTCGTCCCCCAGTCGCTGGCCCGCCTGTACCACCGCCGGGACCTCACCTACCGGCCCGTCACCGACGCTCCCCGGTCCGGTGTCGCGCTGGCCTGGCCGGAGGAGGCGCACACCGATCTGGTCGAGGACTTCATCGGGATCGTGCGCGGCCGCACGGTCAACAGCACCCGCGGGCGGCCCCAGGCGCAGGACCGGAAGAAGGAGCGCGCCACCGACCGCGCGAGCGGGAACGGAGGCGGCCGCACGAGCGGGAACGGAGGCGGCCGCACGGGCGGTGACGTCCGTGGCACGGGCGCGGGAGCCGGGCGCACCGGAGCCGGTCGCGCCGGCGGTCGCGGGGGCCGTCAGCAGCAGGGCCGCTCGGGTGGTGGCTCGGGCGGCGGCGCCAGGCGCGGCAAGCCGCGCCGACGGTCGTAGAGGGTTCCGGCGGCGGCCGTGACGGCCGCCGTCCCGTCACCTTCCCGCCGTACGCCCGATCGACTCCACCAGGGGCAGCAGCCGGTGTGGGACCCGCTCGCGCAGCGCCACCTCGGTGCGGGTGCGGACCACGCCGGGCATGCTGATCAGTTTCTGGATCACGTCCTCCAGGTGCGCGTTGTCGCGCGCGACCACGCGGGTGAGCAGGTCACCGCCGCCGGTGATCGAGAAGGCCTCGACGATCTCCGGTACGGCGGCGAGCGCGTCCCCGACGTCGTCCAGGTGCCCCTGGGTGACCTCGATGTGCACGAACGCGAGGACCGGGTGGCCGAGCGCGGCGGGGGAGAGGGCGGGGGCGGTGCCGGTGATGACGCCGTCCCGCTCCAGGCGGTCCAGACGCGCCTGGAGCGTGCCGCGCGCGACGCCCAGGATGCGGGCGTACTCACGGATGCTGGTGCGCGGCTGCTCCAGCAGCAGCCGCAGGATGCGGGTGTCGAGTTGGTCCACGGCCATGGCCGGAACAGTACCAATGGCTCACGGCCAAGTGCTGGGCCAATGGCCCACCGCGACGGGATCCACTTGAGCCGACGGCACTCGTGATGCTCTCATGTACCCGTCGATGGCGCTGCGGACCCCCGTGGCGCCTTTTTCATGCCGGTATCGGCTGTGCGGGCGTCGAAGGGGGCGGTACTCAGTGCTGAAGAGGGTGTTCGTGGCACCGGACCCGGGACGGGCGCGGCTGCGCTTCGCCGCGCGGGCCGTACTCGGCATCGGCCTGGCGGTCGCCGTCTGCTCACTGGCCGGACACTCCCTCGTGGGCGCCGTCACCGGCGGGCTCGCCGCGCTGCTCGCCCTGTTCACGGTCACCGACCCCACGGTGCGGGGGCAGGCGGTCACCACCGCGCTGCTGCCGGTCGCCGGGCTGCCGGTGCTGGCCGCCGCGGCGGAACTGCACGCCCACCCCGTGCTCCGCGGCTTCGCCTTCCTCGCCGTGGTCGGCGCGGGCGTGTACGCGCGCCGCTGGGGGCCGCGCGGGCACAGCCTCGGCGTGTTCGCGTTCATGACCTTCTTCGTGGCGCAGTTCCTGCACGCCACGACCGGGCGGCTGCCCCAACTGTGCGCCGCCGTCGTGCTGTCGGTGCTCGCGGCGGCCGTGGTGCGCTTCGGTCTGTGGTGCTACGAGCGCCGTCTGCCCCCGGCGGCCGTGCCCGCCGCGCCCGGCGGCACCGGGCTGGCCCGGGTGACCACCCGGCAGGCCGTCCAGGCGACCGCGGGCGCCGGTTTCGCCCTCGTCGCCGGTGAGCTGGTGTCCGGGCAGCGCTGGTACTGGGCCGTCGGGGCCACCTGGTGGATCTTCGTGAACACCGCCTCGCGCGGCGAGACCCTGGTCCGCGGGTTCCGCCGGGTCCTCGGCACCGTCATCGGGATCGGCCTCGGGGTCCTGGTCGTGGTCCCGCTGCACGGCGCCGCGCTGCCCACCCTCGCCCTCGTGGCCGTCAGCGTCTTCGGGATCTTCTACACGGCAGCCGTGTCCTACACCTGGATGATGCTCTGGGTCACCGTCCTGGCCGAGTCGCTCTACGGGCTCCTCGGCGTGCTCACCCCGGGCCTGCTCGCGCTGCGGCTCGGGGAGACGGCGGTCGGCGCGCTCGGCGCCTGGCTCGCCGTGCTGTTCGTGCTGCCCGTCACCACCCACGCCGTCACCGACGCCTGGATCCGGCGCGCCCTGCGCTGCGTGCACGCCTGCACGGCCGAGGCCTCCGCCCGGCTCGCCGGCGTCCCGGACGCCGATCCGGCGCCCCGCGTGGCGGAACTCGAGCAGATGCTGGGCCGGGTACGGCTCTCCGTCGCCCCGCTGGTGCATCCGCTCAACCCGCTCTCCGGCCGCAAGCGCCGCGCCCGCCGCGTGCTCGCCCTGCTCGACGACTGTGCCCGCGAGATCCGCGGCCTCGTCGCCGTCGCCGCCGACCCGGAGGCCTCCCACGACACCCGCCTTGCCGCAGCATGCACCCGCGTCGAGACAGCGGTGACAGCCCTCCTCCCACAGCAGCCGTCCCACGACACGGAGGAGACAGCGGGCACCGAGTCGGCGGCGACCGCGAGCACCGCCGCAGCCCGGCACCCCGTCGCTGGTGGTGCTCTCGGTCATCTGTACGGGCTGGAGCGGGCTCTGGACGAGCTGGCCGCGCCGTTGCGGGCGCCGTCCGGTTCGCCGTTGGTCGGCGCGTGAGCCGTCGCACCCGGCTTGGTCTAGACCGCGGCTGATCGACTGCTACCGTCAGCCCCGACGGGTCGACCGAGAGGGGACAGCGGTGGCAGACGGCGGGAGACAGGAGCGGCGGGCCTTCATCGGGTCGTTCACCGCGGCGGGCGGCCCCGGTGTCGTCACGGCCGCGGTGGCGGAGCCGGACGGCTCCCTGATCCTGCTGAGCGCCGCCGACGACGTGCGGGACCCGTCCTACCTGGCGCTCTCGCCCGACGGCGGGACGCTCTACGCGGTCAGCGAGACCACGGAGGGCGCGGTGGCCGCGTACCGGGTGAAGGACGGAGCGATCGAGCTCACCGGCCCGCCCGTCCGCGTCGGCGGCAGCCCCACCCACCTCAGCCTGCTGAACGGGCACGTCCTGACCGCCAACTACGGCTCCGGCAGCGTCAGCGCGGTCCCGCTCCGCTCCGACGGGCGCCTCGCCCACGCCCCCTCCGGCATCCTGTGGCACACCGGCTCCGGCCCCCACGAGAAACGGCAGCGCGAACCCCACGCGCACCAGGTGCAACCGGACCCCGCCGGCCGCTGGGCCGTCAGCGTCGACCTCGGTACGGACTCGGTGCGGGTGTGCACCCTGGAGGGCGGAGCGCTCGCCCTGCACCGGGAGATCGCGCTGCGCCCCGGTTCCGGCCCCCGCCACCTGGCCTTCCACCCGGCCGGCCGGCACGCCTACGTCGTCAACGAGCTCACGCCCACCGTCACCGTCTGCCACTGGGACGGCGAGACCGGCTCGCTCAGGCCGGTGGCCGAGACGCCGCTGCTGCCCGCCGCCCCGGCCGGGGACGCCTACCCCTCGGGCATCGCCGTGGCGCCGGACGGCCGGTTCGTCTGGGTCGCGACACGCGGCGAGAACGTGCTGTCCGCGTTCGCCGTCGAGGCGGACGGGGAACGGCTGCGGCCGCTGGGCACGGTCCCGTGCGGCGGCGACTGGCCGCGCGCGCTGACCCTGTCCGGCGGCTTCCTCTACGTCGCCAACGAGCGCTCGGGGGACGTCACCTGGTTCGCCGTGGACCAGAGCACGGGCCTGCCCGAACGGGCCGGCGCGGTCGGCGTGCCGGCGGCGTCCTGCGTGGTCCTGGGCTGAACGCCCACCGCCCGCGCCGCGGCCTTCCCGTACGGCGAAGGGCCCGCCCCCGTCTGCTGACGGGAGCGGGCCCTCGCTGCGTACGGCGTCCGGTCAGCGCACCGGCGTGCCCTGCGGCTGCTGAGGGGCGATGCCCAGCGAGGTCGTGTACTTGGCCAGCGCCAGCTTGCCGATCGCCGGGTAGGCGCCGAGCGCCTCCGCGGCGGCACAGCCCGCCTCCTTGGCCGCGGACTCGACCAGCTCGGCCTCGATCTCCGGGCCGACCAGGTACGGCGCCAGCGCCAGCTGCTGGGAACCGGACGAGCGCAGCTGCTCGGCGACCGACGCGATCGAACCCTCCTGGTCGAGGGCCGCCGCCATCACCGGCACGGCGAGACGGGCGGCGAGCAGCATGCCGGTGATCCCGGCCGCCTGCACCGCCTCCTCACCACCGACCGACGCGAGGATGATGCCGTCCGCGGCGGTCGCCACGGTGAACAGACGGGCCCGGTCGGCGCGGGCCAGACCCGCCTCCGACAGCCGCACGTGCAGCGCCTCGGCGAGCAGCGGGTGCGGGCCGAGGACGTCGGTCAGCTCGGCGGCGACCCGGCTGTCCATGACGGCCTGGCGCACACGGCGCAGCAGCGCGCTGTCCGGACCGGCCAGCAGCGGCACCACGACCGCGACCGGACCGTCCGGCTCCTTGACGTCCACACCCGCGGCGCGCGCCTGCTCGTAGCGGGCGGTGCGCTCGTCGGCCGTGCGCGAGAGCACGGTCTGCAGGGCCGGGAACTCCCCGTCGTCCCCGTCGAGGTACCCGATCCGGGCGTCGAGGCCGGGCAGCTCGGAGCGGGCGATGCTCACGACCTCCTCGGCGAGACTGCGCGTGGCGGCGGCGGGCGTGCCCGGAACCGCGAGGACGAGCGCGGGCGCGCCCTCGGGAGCCGCCAGCGGTTCGGGGCGGCGGTGCCGTCCGGGCTGGCGGGGGCGCGGCATTCGTACTGGCAGGCCGGACGCGGGCCCAGTGGGGGAGCTCATGGCGCCGCATGTTACTGGCTTTGAGGGTTCCCCTGTTCGGGGAGGGTGCAGGTGAGCGGTATCCGTCCTGTTTTGTCTGATGAGTTACGTACCGAATCGAACTGATCGAGGTGTGCAATCGGACCGGAAGTGACAACTCACCCCGCGCATTCGCCGACTTGTCCCGTCGTCGTACGAAACGTGGGGACGCCGCCGCATCAATCCCTTTGCGGCGACGGGACGAAGAGCATCCGCTCGTCGGCCGGCAGGGCCAGGACACCCCGGGACAGATCGGTCGCTATCCGCACCGCGCCGTGCAGGGGATCGCCCTCGGCCGTCACCCGCCGCGCGTGCGGCAGCCGCTCGCCCAGCTCCTTCTCCAGCGGTACGAGCAGGGGGGCGCCCAGCTTGAACAGGCCGCCGGTGAGGGCGATCCGCGGCTCGCCCGAGGGCGGGCACACGGCGGCCGCCGACTCGGCCATGTGCCGGGCCGCCGCACGCAGCACCCCGGCGGCCACCGGATCCCCGGCCGCGCAGGCCGCCACCCGGGGCGCGAAGGAGGCCAGTACGGCCGCCCGGTCGGAGCGCGGGTAGAGCCGGCCCGGCAGTTCCGGCATCGGCCCGAACATCTCCTCGGCGCAGGCCAGCAGCGCCGCCGAACCGCCGTCACGGCCGTCGTGCGCGCGCAACGCGGCCTCCAGGCCCGCCCGTCCGATCCAGGCGCCGCTGCCGCAGTCGCCCAGGAGATGGCCCCAGCCGTCGGCACGGCGCCATCCGGCCAGATCGGTGCCGATGGCGATCACACCGGTCCCGGCGGCGATCACCGCGCCGGGCCGGGGCCCCAGGGCGCCGGTGTACGCGCTGACCGCGTCGGCGACCAGCGCGACCGTGCCCACGCCCAGGTCACGCGCCAGCGCGCCGGGCAGCTCGGCGCGCAGGGCGTCGCCCAGGGTCGCGAACCCCGCGGCCCCCACCACGGCCGTCTCCAGCCGCCCCACCCCGGCCTCCGCGGCCAGCGCCCGTGCCAGGGGCACCAGTTGCTCCATGAGGTGGCCCGGTTCGATGCCCCGCGCGCCGGTGCGCACCGGCGCGCCGGCCGAGCCCTGCGCCAGTGCCCCCCGCCCGGGCACGCCGACGACCACGCGCAGCCCCGAACCGCCCGAGTCCACCGCGAGGAAACCGGACGCCTCCGCCCCCGCGGACCCCGTCACGGCAGACGCCAGTCCACCGGCTGCCCTCCCTGCCGGATCAGCAGGTCGTTGGCGCGGCTGAACGGACGGGAGCCGAAGAAACCGCGGTCGGCCGACATGGGCGAGGGGTGCGCGGACTCCACCGAAGGCAGGTCGCCGAGCAGCGGGCGCAGATTGCGCGCGTCACGCCCCCACAGGATCGACACCAGCGGCTTGCCGCGCGCCGCCAGGGCCCGTATGGCCTGCTCGGTGACTTCCTCCCAGCCCTTGCCGCGGTGGGCGCCCGGCTTGCGCGGGGCTGTGGTGAGCGCCCTGTTGAGCAGCAGCACGCCCTGCTCGGTCCAGGGCGTCAGGTCACCGCTCGACGGCTGGGGCAGCCCCAGGTCGCCGTGCAGCTCCCGGTAGATGTTGATGAGGCTTCCGGGCAGCGGACGGACCTCGGGCGCGACCGAGAACGACAGTCCCACCGCGTGGCCCGGGGTCGGGTACGGATCCTGACCGACGATCAGGACTCGGACGTCGTCGAAGGGCTGCTGGAAGGCGCGCAGGACGTCGGGACCGGCCGGAAGGTAGGTGCGTCCGGCGGCGATCTCCGCGCGCAGGAAGTCGCCCATCCGCGCGATCCGGTCGGCGACGGGTTCGAGGGCCTTGGCCCAGCCCGGTTCGACGATTTCATGCAGGGGTCGTGGTGCCACGGGCGTCACCCTACTGCCGTGCACGGTGCGCCGATCAAGCGGTGGCCGAAGGCCGGCCGAGGACGACCGGACCGCGGGCGCGGGTGAACGGGTCCTCCCTTCTTGCGAGTTGCGCGTTTCGGCATCGGTGTCTGTGTCGGTGTCCGCGTCGGCATCGGCATGGGGATGCGCGTCGACACCGGCGGCGGGGCCGGGGGCCGAGGCGGGGGCGGCGAGGCTCAACCGATCACCGCCGCGCGCACGCACAGCACGTCCGGCAGGTGCGAGGCGAGCTGCTGCCAGCTGTCGCCGTCGTCCGCCGACGCGTACACCTCGCCGTTGCGGTTGCCGAAGTACACGCCGGCCGGGTCGGCGTCGTCGGTGCACAGGGCGTCGCGCAACACCGTGCCGTAGTGGTCCTCCCGGGGCAGGCCGGCCGTCAGGGGTTCCCAGCTCTTGCCGGCGTCCGCGGTGCGGAAGACGCGGCAGCGGTGGTCGGCGGGCACCCGGTCGGCGTCGGCGGTGATCGGGAAGACGTACGCCGTGTCCCCGCGGTGCGGATGCGTGGCGGCGGCGAAGCCGAACGTCGAGGGCAGCCCCTCGCCGATGTCCGTCCAGTGCGCGCCCTTGTCGTCGCTGCGGTAGACCCCCCAGTGGTTCTGCAGATACAGCCGGTCGGGGTTGACCGAGTCCTGGGCGACCTTGTGCACGCACTGGCCGAACTCCGGGTCGGGATCCGGCAGGAACACCGCCGACACCCCGGAGTTGGAGGGCGTCCAGCTCGCGCCGCCGTCCGTCGTGCGGAACACGCCGGCGGTGGAGACGGCGACGGTGACAGCCCTGGGGTCGCGCCGGTCCGTCACCACCGTGTGCAGGCCCTCGCCGCCGCCGCCCGGCACCCACTTGGAGCGGGTGGGGTGCTCCCACAGCGGGCGGACCAGTTCGAAGCTCTCGCCGCGGTCCTCCGAGCGGTACAGCGCGGCCGGCTCCGTGCCCGCGTAGACCACGTCCGGTTCGGCGGCCGCCGGGTGCAGCTGCCACACCCGCTCCAGCGAGGCGCCCGTGTCCTTGGGGAACTTCACGGCCGGACGGGCGGGCTCCGTCCAGGTGCGGCCGAGGTCGTCGGAGTGGAACACCGACGGTCCCCAGTGCGAGCTGTCGCCGCCGGCCAGCAGCCGTGTGGTGCCGCCGCGGGTGTCGACGGCGACCGAGTACACGGCCTGCGCGTTGAAGTACGGACTGTCGTCGAACTCCCAGGAGCCGCCCCGCCTGCGCCCGATGAACAGGCCCTTTCGGGTGCCCACGGCGAGCAGTACCTCGGTCATGCCGATCACCTCCGCGACGATGCGTCCGGACGTCTTTGTCCCGGACACCGGCCAGTCTGCACCCCGCCACTGACAGTCACCTCCGCGACGGCGTCCGCGCAGGTCAGGGCGGCGTCGTCAGCGAGCCCCCGGTCCCGTGGCGAGGCGGCGCGGGACCCCGGCGGACACCCATGGGAGGGCCGGGGCGGGGAACTCGTCGTGAGCACGGGGGAGTCGTCCCGCGTATGGGATGGCGGTCAGGCATCTCCGTGTGTGCGTGAGGAGGAAGCCCTCGATGGCGTTCCGGGGTCCGAAGGTGTGGCTGTGGCGGTGGCGCCGCAATCCGCTCAAACGCCGCGCCGACACGGTGGAGGCCTGGGTGCTGCTCGGCGCCTGGGTCGTCACCGTCCTCGCCGGGGTCCTCGCCGGGTGGACCGCGAGCCGTGGCGTGGAGAACGGGCTGGCCCGCGAGCGCCTCGACTGGCGGCCCACGGTGGCGCTGGTGATCCGGCAGGCGCCGGGCACGGCCGCGTCCGGCGCACCCGGTACGGCGAACGACGGCGGCGAGGTCAGCGACCCGAATGCCGTGGACGCCATGAACGCCGGCAATGACAGCGGCGCCCTCCGGGTGTGGACGGAGGTCCGCTGGGCCGCCCCGGACGGCACCTCGCACACCGGCCAGGCCCGGGTGCGACCCGGGAGCGCGGTCGGCGCCCCGGTCACCGTGTGGACCGACTCCCACGGCCGGCTGGTGACCCGGCCCGCGACCGCGGCGCAGGCCCACACCCGGGCCGTCATGATCGGCGCCCTGGTCGGAGTGAGCGCCGCCGCGGTCCCCTTCGTGGCCGGCCGCCTCGTGCGCGGACGTCTGGAACGCCGGCGCCTCGACCAGTGGGACACCGAGTGGACCGACTTCGGCCCCACCTGGAGCCGCAAGACCTGGTGATCCCCGCCCAGGACACCCGCACGCCTCGCGTGCCCCGCCGCGCGCCCCCGGTCGCAGATCCGGGCCGCGCTCACACCGACGCCGGCAGCGCCCGCTCCAGGATCGTGCCGAAGTCCGTCCCGTCCGGGAGGGTGCCGAAGGAGTGGCCCCAGTCGGCGGCCAGACGGGTCGCGCAGAAGGCGTCGGCGACGGCGGGCGGGGCGTGGCGGACCAGGAGGGAGGCCTGGAGGGTGAGGGCCATCCGCTCGACCAGGCGGCGGGCGCCCACCGGGGAGGCCTGGCGCAGGTCCTTCCTGAGGCCGGCGACGGCGGCGTCCAGCCGGGCGTCGGCGCCCCGGGACAGGTCGAACTCGGCGAACAGGGCGTCCGCGGTGCCGGGTTCGCGCCCCAGCGCCCGCAGCACGTCCAGGGCGTTGACGTTGCCCGAGCCCTCCCAGATCGACAGCAGCGGGGCCTCGCGGTAGTGCCGGGGCATGCCGGAGTCCTCCACGTAACCGTTGCCGCCCAGGCACTCCAGGGCCTCCGCGGTGAACGCCGGGCCCCGCTTGGTGACCCAGTACTTGCCCACCGCTGTGGCGATCCGCCGGAACGCCGCCTCGCCCGCGCCGTCCGCCTCCCCGCGCACCGCCCGGTCGGCCGCGCCCGCCAGCCGCAGGGTGAGGGTGGTGGCCGCCTCCGACTCCAGCGCGAGATCCGCGAGCACGTTGCGCATCAGCGGCTGGTCGAGCAGCCGGGCGCCGAAGGCGCTGCGGTGCCGCGCGTGGTGGCCCGCCTCCACCAGCGTCTTGCGCATCAGCGCCGCCGACATCATCACGCAGTCCAGGCGGGTGCAGTTGACCATCTCGATGATGGTCCGCACGCCCCGCCCCTCGGGCCCGACGAGCCACGCCACCGTGCCGTCGAACTCCGGCTCGGAGGAGGCGTTGGAGCGGTTGCCCAGCTTGTCCTTCAGCCGCTGGATCCGGAAGGTGTTGCGGGTGCCGTCGGGCAGCACGCGCGGCACCAGGAAGCAGGACAGCCCTCCGGGCGCCTGGGCTAGGACCAGGAACACGTCGCACATCGGCGCCGAGGTGAACCACTTGTGCCCGCGCAGCGTGTACACGCCCGGCTCGCCCGTCGGCGTCGCCGCGGTCGTGTTGGTCCGCACGTCCGAGCCGCCCTGCTTCTCGGTCATCCCCATGCCCGCGAGCAGCCCCGGCTTCTCGGCCGGCACCCGCAGCCCGGGTTCGTAGACACGGCTGGTCAGCAGCGGCTCGTAGACGGCGGCGAGTTCCGGCTGGGCGCGCAGCGCGGGCACGGCGGCGTACGTCATGGAGGTCGGGCAGCCGTGCCCGGCGTCGGTGTGGCCCCACACCAGCCCGCCCGCGGTCCGGGCGACGTGCGCGCCGGGCCGCTCGTCGGCCCAGGGCGACCCGGCGAGCCCCTCGGCGACCGCGGCCCGCATCAGGTGGTGCCAGGCAGGGTGGAACTCCACCTCGTCGACGCGGTTGCCGTACCGGTCGTGCGTGCGCAGTTCCGGCTCGTGCCGGTTGGCCAGCTCGGCCCACTCCTGCACCTGCGCGCTGCCGGCCAGCGTCCCGAGCCGGCGCACGTCCGCCTCGGCCCATCCGGCGCCCTCCCGGCGCAGGCCCTCCATCAGGGCCGCGTCGTCGGACGCGTCGTAGGGAGTCAGCGGTGGGGCCTGGTTGGTGACGTCATGCGTGACGCCGTGGGTGGCGCCGGGGGCGTCCGCGTGGTGCCGGTCGTGCTCGAGTGTGGAGGCCATGCGGTCAGTGTTGCATTTCCTCTGCGGTCGTAGCAATGATGCAACATCGCGCGTTCCGTACAGTACGTGACCATGAACGCCTCCCGGGAGCCCGCCGGGGCCGCCCTGCGCCCGCTGTCCGCGCGGTCGGTGGTCCTCAGCCTGCTGCTGGGCACGCATCCCCCCGAACTGCCGGTGAAGGACCTCGTGCGGGTCGTGGAACCCTTCGGGGTCGGCGGATCCACTCTGCGGGCGGCGCTGAGCCGGATGGTGACCGCCGGTGACCTGTGGCGTTCGGACACCGTGTACGGCCTCAGCGAACGGCTGCTGGAGCGCCAGCGGCGCCAGGACGCGGCCGTGCACCCCGAGACCCGCCGCTGGCGCGGCGAGTGGGAGGTGGTCGTGGTCACGGCGACCGGCCGCGGCCCCGCGGAGCGGGCCGAGCTGCGCGCCCGGCTGACCGCCCTGCGCCTGGCCGAACTGCGCGAGGGCGTCTGGCTGCGCCCCGCCAACCTCGGCCGCCCCTGGCCCGGGGGCCTCGACCGGGTGAGCCGCCGCTTCACCGCCCGGCCCGAGGAGCCCGCCCGCGAACTCGCCGCGAGTCTGTGGCCGCTCGGCGCCTGGGCCGAGACCGCCCGCGAACTGCTCGCCCTGGTGGCGCGCGCGGACCGGCCCGCGGACCGCTTCACCGCTCTCGCGGCCGTCGTACGACACCTGCTGGCCGACCCCGTGCTTCCCGCCGCGCTCCTGCCCGACGACTGGCCGGCCCCGGACCTGCGCGCCGCCTACACCGCCTACCAGCGCGAGCTCACCGAGGAGATGCTCGGCCGCGCGGGCCGGTGAGAGCGCGTCGGCGCGGGACCGTCACTTGTAGGTGATGTCCGACGCCGCGTACTTGCAGTACGCCCCGTCCGCGTCGGTGCCCTTCTTCGTGGGCTCCTTGCCCGTGTTGTTCCCGACGTACTTCCGGCAGGGGACGATCTTCCTGCCGGAGTCGCCCACGATCGTCTGGTGGGAGGACGTCGGCGAGTTGATGCCGGCGAGCCGGCCGCCCTCCGGGATCGGTCCCTGGTCCTCGTCCTGGCTGCCGGTGCCGAGGTCCCCGCTGCCGTAGAGGCGCTTCCTCCCGTAGTCCTTGGTGCCGGAGACCGGGATGGTGGCGGTGACGGCCTGGCTGCCGTTCGCGGTGGGCCAGGTGGCGGTGCTCGGGGAGGAGAGCGCTCCTTCGGTCATGAGCATGGCAATCGAGAGGCCGAGTGCGGCCAGGCCTCCGGTCAGTGCGCGCCGCCGGGCGCGCGGACGTGCGGCGGAAGTCGTGCCTCGACCCGGTCGGCGCGGCGTCGGCGACCCCGGCCTGCTGCGGAAGGGCGAGGGCCGCCGCGAGTACGCATGCGGGTGTGAGTCCCTTCGGGAGGGTGTACTCGGTCGCTTACGTGAAAGACGTACGCCATGCGGAACGATGTGCGCGCTCAATGCGACCGCAGGGGGCTCGAATCGCCCCTGCCGGTCACGTTGCTGAACGAAACGTAGACGGTAGTGCTTTCCGGCCAACGCTCGCCGTGCATGACATCCAGCCACCTGAGCGCAAGGCAAGGGCTGTCTGCCCAGGACTCTCGCGGTGGCGTCCGGTGGCGGGGGCGCCGTCCGTGGCGTTCCCTGAGTACGACGGGGATGACCAGCGCAGTCGCGGGCACCCGGGGGGCACCAAAGGCGATCTCACCCCAGGCGAGGAGAGTCATGACTGAGCGGAAGTCGTCGTCGGTCCTTGCGGCGCCCCTGCACGGCGCAGCCCATGTGCTGCGCCGGGTGCCGGGCGCCGGGGTGGTGGGCAGGGCCGCCCAGGGAACGCTGAACAAGGTCGGCGCGGTCTCGCCCCGGGGGCGGCGGCTGGCCGTCTACACCGGGGCCGGGGTGCTCGGTGTCGCCGGCGTGGTGGAGTGGCCCGTCGCGCTCACCGGCGCGGCCGTGGCCTGGCTCACCCAGCCCCGGCCCGCCGGGACCACGGACGGCGCGAGCGCCGCACGGGACGGCGCGGTCCAGGACCGGTCACGGTCCGCCGCGACCGGCCCGGTCACCGCGGACGGAGAGCCGGCCGGGGCCGTCGCGTCCCGGACCGCGGCGGGCAAGCGCGCGTCCACGGCGGCGACCAGGACGACGGCGCGCAAGACCACGGCCAAGGCCGCGACGAAGACGGCGAGCAGGACCACCGCCAAGACCGCGAGCAAGACCGTCGGCAAGACCGCGGGCAAGTCCGCGGCGAAGACGGCGGGCGGGACGGCCGGCCGGTCGGCGGGCAAGGTGTCCGGCACGCGGGACCTCGCCTCCGCGGCCCTCAAGTCCACCGGAACCGCGTCGGAAACCCCGTCCGAGGGTGCCTCCGGCCGGAGCGGCCGGGGCAAGCCGTCCGGGACCCAGGCGTCCGCAGGGCCTCTCGGCCCCACGGCGCGGCCCGACCGCACCACCCTCTGAGGGCGCGCCATGGTGCTCGGTCTGCTGACGGCGCCGGCGGCCGCCGCCCGGCTGCTGCCCGCCGCCCCCCGGCTGCTCGCCCGCGCGGCCGCACCCGCGGTCGGGGCGGCCGCCGGAGCGGTGGCCGGAACCGCGCGCGCCGGCGTGCGCGGCGCCGACGCCGCGGCACGCGTCGCCCGGGTCGCGCGCAACGCGCTGCCCGGCGCCGGCGACCACTGGCGCTCCGGGGCGCGCGCGCACCTGAGACTGCGCGCCGCGGAACCCGAACAGGTGCGCCGCGCCGGCGGCACCGAACACCTGGCGCGGCGCCTCGCCGCCAGGCTGGCCGAACGGCCCGACGTGCTCTTCGCCTACTGGGACCAGGGCCTCGCCCGCCTGGTCGTCACGGTCACGGAGGACGAGGTCGCCGACGAGGTCATGGACCACGCGGCCGAGCTCGCCGCCCGGCACGGGCTCGCCCTCGCGGCCGGCGACCCGGAGGAGACCACGCACCCGGCCGACCCCGCGGGCGTCCGGGCCGCCGCCGCCACCCTCGCGGCCGACGTGGCCGGCATCGCCGCCGGGCTCACCGCCTCGGCCCTGCGCCTGCCGCCGTCGCCCCGCCTGGTCACCGCCACCGTGACGCTGCTGCGGGAGAACCCACGCTTCCGCGCCTGGCTGCGCGCCCGCCTCGGCGGCTCCCGCATGGACCTCCTGCTGGCCTGCGCCAACGCCGCCGCGCACGGCGCGGGACAGAGTCCCACCTCGCTGGTGCTGGACGGAGTGCTGCGCACCTGCCAACTGGCCGAGACGGTCGCCCGCTCGGCCGCCTTCGACTCGGTCCACGACGAACTGTGCGCCCCGCACCGCGTGAGCGTTCCCCCGGACGGCTCCCCGCGCCCGCCGCTGCACGTGTCCCCGGCCCAGGAGTACGCCAACCACGCCTCCGCCGGCAGTCTCATCGGCGCGGCCGCGACCCTGCTGGTCAAGCAGGACACCGCCGAGGCCGCCGAGGCGGTCCTGGCCGGCTCGCCCAAGGCCGCCCGCTACGGCCCGGCCGTCTTCCACGCCGTGCTCAGCACGGCGCTCGCCCGCACGGGCGTGCTGGTGCGCGACCCCGAGCGGCTGCGGCAACTGGAGATGGCCGGCACCGTCGTCCTGCACCCGAGTGCCCTGCGCACAGCGGACGGTGAGGCGGATCCGTGGGCCGAACCCGTACTGGACGCGGCACGCCGGGCCGGACTGAAGGTCGTGGTGGTGGACCACCCCTCCCTGGAGGACATCACCGGGCTCGCCGACCAGGTCGTGGACGCCCGGCGGCCGCTGGACGACGTCGTGCACGGGCTGCGCGGCGACGAGGAGGAGGGCGAGGGCGGCGCGGTCCTCACGGTCGCCCGGATGCGCTCGGCCGACGAGCGCGACGTGCCGGCCGCGCTCAACGCCAGCGACATCTCCGTCGCCCTGGCCGACGGAGACGGGGCCGTCGTCTGGGGTGCCGACATCCTCGCCCTGCACGGACTGCCCGACGTGTGGCGGCTGCTCACCGCCATCCCGGCGGCCCGCTTCGTGGGCCGCCGCTCCCAGACGCTCGCCCGCTCCGGCGCCGCGCTCTCCGGACTCCTCGTGGCCGTCGGCGAGTCCAAGGGCGGACGCGGGCGCCGTGCCGTACTGCCCGGACTGCGGCACGCGCCGGTGGACGCCGGCGCCGCCGCCGCCCTGCTGTCCGGTGCGCGCGCCGCCCTCGGAGTGGCCACCGCCCGCGCCCCGCACCCACGTCCGCGCGTGCACTGGCACGAACTGGAGTGGGACGAGGCCCGCGAGCGCCTCGAACAGGAACCGGTGGCCGTGCCCACCGCCCTGCAGCAGGCGGCCACCCGGGTCCGCAAGGCCGCAGGCACCGTCACCCGGCACCCCGCCGTCGCCCCGGCCCGCTGGACCTGGCAACTCGGCCAGGCCGTACGCGGCGAGCTGCACGACCCCCTCACCCCCGTGCTGGCCGTCGGATCGGCGGCCTCGGCGATCCTCGGCTCCGTCATGGACGCCCTGCTGGTCGTCGGCGCACTGGACCTGAACGCCCTCGTCGGCGGCATCCAGCGGCTGCGCGCCGAACGGGCCCTTTCCGGGCTGCTCGCCGACCAGAAGCGGAAGGCTCGCGTGGCGCCCCCGCCCGGCGAGGCGCCGGCCGGCGGCACCCGCACCGTCGACGCCGGGAAGCTGCGGCCCGGCGACGTGATCGAGCTCAAGGGCGACGACGTGGTGCCCGCCGACGCCCGGCTGCTGTGGGAGGAGGGCCTGGAGGTCGACGAGTCGGCGCTCACGGGGGAGTCCCTGCCGGTGCAGAAGCAGACCGACCCGACCCCGCACGCCGCCGTCGCGGACCGGCTGTGCATGGTCTTCGAGGGCACGACCGTCGTGGCCGGGCAGGCCCGGGCCGTCGTCGTGGACACCGGCGAACGCACCGAGGCCGCCCGCGCCGTGCACCTCGCCGCGCGCACGCCCCCGGCCGCCGGTGTGCAGGCGAGGCTGCAGGAACTCACCCGCAAGGCACTGCCGTTGACACTCGCGGGCGGAGCGGCCGTGACCGGTCTCGCACTGCTGCGCGGCACCCCCATCCGCGAGGCGGTCAGCGGCGGCGTCGCCGTCGCCGTGGCCGCCGTGCCCGAGGGCCTGCCGCTGGTCGCCACGGTCGCGCAACTCGCGGCCGCCCGGCGGCTCAGCCGCGGCGGAGTGCTCGTACGGACCCCGCGCACGCTGGAGGCGCTGGGCCGGATGGACACCATCTGCTTCGACAAGACCGGCACCCTCACCGAGAACAAGCTGCGCGTCGTACGCGCCTCCGACGCCGACGGAAACGTCCACGCGGTCCGCGACGGGGCCTCCGTCGGCACGCTGCGCACCGCCGCCCGGGCCTGCCCCCGCCTCAACGGCGGCTCGGAGCGGCCGGTGCACGCCACCGACGAGGCCGTCCTCGACGCGGCCCCGCCCGACGCCGACTGGGCTCAGCTGGAGGCGCTCGGGTTCGAGGCCGCCCGCGGCTACGCCGCCGCCGTGGGGCGGGCCGGCGACGGGCCGCGCGTCCTCGTGGTGAAGGGCGCCCCCGAGACCGTCCTGCCCGCCTGCTCCGGCCTGCCCGCCCACGCCACCGACACCTCGCACGACCTGGCCGGCGCCGGACTCAGGGTCCTGGCGGTCGCCGAACGGCGGCTCGGCGAAGGGGAGAACGAGACCGACGCTCTCGAACAGGGGCTCGGGGACCTGGAGTTCACCGGCCTGCTGGCGCTCTCCGACGTGCCGCGCGACACGTCCACGGCCCTGGTGAGCGGCCTCTACCAGGAGGGCGTACGCCCCGTCATGCTCACCGGCGACCACCCGCAGACCGCCCGGGCCATCGCCACCGAGCTGGGCTGGCCCGAGGACACGCAGGTGGTCACCGGCGACGAACTGGCCGCCGCGGACCGCTCGGCCCGGGCCCGGATGCTGCGCGACGCCGGGGTCGTCGCCCGGGTCGCGCCCGAGCAGAAGCTCCAGGTCGTCGAGGCGCTGCGGGACGCGGGCCGGGTGGTCGGCATGGTCGGCGACGGCGCCAACGACGCGGCGGCGATCCGCGCCGCCGATATCGGCGTCGGCATCAACGCCCGCGGCTCGGCCGCCGCGCGCAACGCCGCCGACATCGTCCTCACCGACGACGACCTCACCGTCCTCATCGACGCCGTCGGCGAGGGCCGCGCCCTGTGGCACAGCGTCGCCGACGCCATCGCCATCCTCATCGGCGGCAACGCGGGCGAGGTCGGGTTCGGCATCCTCGGCACGCTGCTGTCGGGGCGCGCACCGCTGTCCACGCGGCAGATGCTGATGGTGAACCTCTTCACCGACCTCTTCCCGGCCATGGCGGTGGCGGTGACGCCCAAGGAGGACGCCGAGCAGGCGCGCGCGGGCTCGCCCGAGGACGCGGCCGGAGGAGTCCTGGGCGAGCCGCTGATCCGGCAGATCCGCCACCGCGCCATGACCACCTGCCTGGGCGCGGTCACGGCCTGGCTGATCGGCCGCTTCACGCCCGGCACGACCCGCCGTTCCGGCACGATGGCCCTGTGCGGAGTGGTCGGCACCCAGCTCGCCCAGACCCTCCTCGACCGCCGCGACAGCCCGCTGGTCCGGGTGACGTCCCTGGGCTCCGCCGTCGCCCTGGTCGCCCTGGTGCAGACCCCCGGCGTCAGCCGCCTCTTCGGCTGCACCCCGCTGGGCCCGGTCGCCTGGGCGGGCGTCATCGCGGCGATCGCCCTGGCCCTGGCAGGCCAACGAGTCCTCCCTCGCGTGGAGGAGACGATCGCACGACTCCTGCCGGAAAAGGCGCGGGCCTGAGCAACCCGCGCACGGGCCTGGGGGCGCGTGCACGGGTCGGGTGTCCGCGTCGGCCCGACCGCCGCCGGGTGCGCTGTCGGCGCAGGGGAGCGCGCCGGGTGCGGTGGGGTGACGGGGAGCGCGACGGGAACGGTGGGGCGGTGGGGAGCGCGACGGGAACGGTGGGGCGGTGGGGGAGGGCGCCGGGAACGCCCGGGCGGCGGAGACCGTGCCGCGTACGGCGGGGTGACGGCGGGTGCACCTGACATGGACGCCTGGAGCGCGCCTGGAGCGCGCCGGGACGGCGCCGGCGGCCGTGAGCTCGCCGGAGGCGGCGTGGCCGGACACGAGCCGCTCCGCGTCCCGGACCGCAGGTGGGACTCACGGGCCCGGCCGGGCCCGGGCGGGGTGCCGGGCCCTTGGGTCCGGTGGGGTCCGCGACCCGTGGGCCGGACGGGGACCGGGATCCGTGGGTCCGGACGGGGACCGGGATCCGTGGGTGCGGACGGGGACCGGGATCCGTGGGTCCGGATGGGGACCGGGATCCGGTCGGCCAGGGCTGCGGGGGCTGGTCAGGGTGTGCGAGCCGCTGCGGCTGCCGCTGTTCGCAGGGCATTCCAGTCCGGCAGTTTCACCACGCTGCGGCCGAGCGAGGCGCCGAGTTCCGCCTCCGCCCGCTCGATGGCCTGCCAGCCCGCCCAGCCGACCGGTTCCACACCCTCGGCACGCAGCGCCGCCACGGTGTCCTCGGGTACCGGCCTGCCCGCGAGCACGGGCGCGTCCGCGAGCAACGACGCCACCGTCTCCTTCGCGCACGGCCGGTTGGTGCCGATCACGCCCGTGGGGCCCCGCTTGATCCAGCCGGCCACGTACTCGCCCCGCGCGACGGCCCCGTCGCGCAGCACCCGCCCCTGCTGGTGCGGCACGGTCCCGGTGGCGGCGTCGAACGGCAGCCCCTCCAGGGGCACCCCGCGGTACCCGACCGAGCGCAGCACGAGCTGCGCCTCGACGTCCTCGTACCGCCCGGTGCCGGTCACGCCGCCGTGTCCGTCGGGCACCGTGCGCTCGAACCGCACCGCGCCCACCCTGCCGTCCACGGGGAGCAGTTCGACGGGCCGCAGGAAGAACCGCAGCCGGATCCGCCGCGCGCGCCCCTCCGCCGGGGCCGCGGCCCAGCCGCGCAGCACCTCCACGTTGCGGCGCTGGGCCGCGGGCAGCGCCGCGGGGTCGCCGTACGCCGGGTCCAGCGCCAGCTCCCGCGGGTCGACGACGACACCGGCGTCCGGCAGGGCGCCCAGCTCGCGCAGCTCCTTCGTGGTGAAGCGGGCCTGCGAGGGGCCGCGCCGGCCCACCATGTGGATCTCGCGCACCCGGCTCGCCGCCAGCGCGGCCAGCGCCGCCTCGGGCATGTCGGTGGGGTTCAGCTCCGCCGCGCCCCGGGCGAGCATCCGCGTGACGTCCACGGCGACATTGCCGACGCCGATGACCACGGCGCTGCGCACGTCCCGTACGTATCCGTCGTCGACGGCGTCCGGATGCGCGCTGTACCAGGACACGAACTCGGTCGCGGACCAACTCCCCGGCAGCCGCTCGCCCGGGATGCCCAAATGGCGGTCGGTCGCCGCGCCCACGCAGTACACCACCGCGTGGTACAGCTCCAGCAGCCGGGCGACGGACAGCCCGGAGGGGCCGCCGACCTGCACCCCGCCCAGGAACCGGACGCGTTCGTGCTCCAGGACGGCACGCAGGTTGTTCTGCAGGGACTTGATCTTCTCGTGGTCCGGCGCCACGCCGTACCGCACGAGCCCGTACGGGCACGGCAGCCGGTCGAGTACGTCGACGTGGACCGCTGGGTCCTGCTGGACGAGGCCCTGAGCGGTGTAGCACCCGCTCGGCCCCGAGCCGATGACGGCGACACGCAGCACGGCGGAACCCCTTACCCCGGCGGACGGAGGAGATCGCTGATGCCCCCAGCATGACACCGACGACCCCACCGGGGGAGAGCCCCGGCCCCGCCCCCGTGGCGTGTCGCCGATTCACCCCGCCCCGGCACCGCGCGGGCCGCGGGCCAGGGCCTTTCTGAGAGGCCCTAGGTCGCCGATGCGTCCGGGGCCGGGCGGCCGGTCGCGAAGAAGCGGGAGAGGTCCTTCTCGCAGGGGGCGCCGGGCGTGCCGGGGACCGGCGGCGCCCCCATCTCCCAGTCGAGGCGGTAGCGCTTGAACAGTTCCGCGCGCAGCACCGGGACCGGCATCGGCGCCCCGGGAACCAGTGCCGCGTAGACCGCGCCCATGAGCAGGGCGCGCAGCATCGGGTAGTCCGTGTCGACGTCCGCCGAGCCGTGCCTGGCCACCGTGTCCCGCAGCAGCTGGGACAGCCGCTGCTGCTCAGGACACTGCACGAACCCCTCGGCATGCAGGATGCCCGCCATGTGCTGGCGCATGAGGACCGGCCGGTCCCGGGCGAGGCCGAGGATCGCGTCGATGGCCCGCGCCATCCGCTCCCGGCCGTCCTCGGTGCGCGGCTCGCGCTCCAGGCCCTCCTCCAGCGTGCGGTGCATCAGCCGGTGCACCGCGGACTGCACGAGCTGGCGCTTGCCGGGAAAGTAGTACGAGACCAGTCCGCGCGCCGAGCCCGCCCGGCGGGCTATGTCGCCGAGGGTCGTCGCCTCGTACCCGTGTTCGCCGACCAGTTCGACCGCCGCCTGCAGCAGCCGCTCCCGGGAACGCCGCCGCAACTCTTCATTGACCGAGGCGCTGCGAGGGGACATGCTGGAACTCCTGCGTTGACTGGCTGCCAGCCAACTATACTCAACGCGAGCGCGCCGGACCCTTCGCGGGTCCGGTCGGGCTGCCGTCCGCCTCGGGCGACGCGGGGGATCGCCCGAGGCGGACTCGCCTCCCACCGATCGGTGGCCCGAGGCCGCTGCTCCCGTCCCGCCGCGTGCGGCACATCGGTCGCGCGGCGCGTGCCGCCTCCCTGCGGATCCTGGGCGGGATCACGCGGGTGGTCGAGGACGAGCGCGTACCGCGCGACGCCCTGGCCTCCGGGAGGATCGACAACGCGACGGAACAGCGGCGGCTCGGCGAGCTGGAACGCGAACTCGACAACTCAGCCCCCGCGGAACTCAGCCCCCGCGGAACTCAGCCCCCGCGGAACTCAGCCCTCGCCGAACTCAGCCCTTGCGGGGCACCTGGTCGAGGACCGGCCGGAGCGCGTCCGGGCGCTCGGCGACCGGCAGGTGGTCGACGAAGTGCACCCCGCATCCCAGGGCCGCCGCGCCGCCGTCCGCGTGACGGTTGTCGCCGACCATGACCACCTCCTCCGGCTCGGCGCCCAGCGCCGCGCAGGCGGTCGCGAACAGCCGCGGATCCGGCTTCTGGACACCGTGCTCGTACGACAGGACGTAGGCGTTCACGTAGGGGTCGAGCCCATGGGTGCGGAACACGGGGCGCAGGTCCCAGCCGATGTTGCTGACCACGCCCACCCCGATCCCGCGCTCGCGCAGGGTGCGCAGCACCTCGGCGGCGTCCGGGTACGGTGCCCAGGCGGCCGGTGTCATGTGCCGGTCGTACAGCGCGTCGTGCAACGCCGGGTCGGGGAGCGTCACTTGACGGGACAGCGCGGTGTAGGCGGCGCGGTGCAGTTCGGCGCTGCTGTCCCGGACCGCCCACAGGTCGACCAGTTCCTCCGGCAGTTGTGAGGGGCTCGCCCCGCCCGGCAGCGCGCCCGCCTCCTCCAGCGCCCGCACCGCGTGGGCCGACTCCTCGTCGCCGAGGGTCAGACCGGCCTCCTCCAGCACGGCACGCAGCCACGACTCGGTGGGTTCGACGCGGAAGAGGGTCCCGGAGAAGTCGAAGAGGACGGCAGCCATGGTCACGATCCTAGGACGGGTCCCAGGCCGGTCCTAGGACGGCGATCCGCCCGCGCGGGCGGTTTTCGGCCGTACCACCCGCCAGTCGTACGCCCACACCGCGGCCGCCGCCACCGTCGCACCCAGCAGCCAGCCGCCCAGCACGTCGGACGCCCAGTGCACGCCCAGCCAGACACGGGTCAGACCGACACCCACGACGGAGACCGCGGCCGTCACCAGGGCGATGCGCCAACGGGTCCGCCCCACGCCGTGCCGGTGGAGCAGCCACAGGAGCAGACCGCAGACGACCGTCGCCGTCATGGCGTGCGCCGAGGGGAAGGCCGCGAAGCGGGCGGAGTCCACCGGGTCCGGCCAGACCGGGCGCGGTCTGCCCACCGCCGCCTTCAGCGCCTGCTGCAACAGCATGGCCGCCGCGCAGGCGCCGACCAGCCACAGGGCCGGCCGCCACCCGCTCCGGCGCCGGGCGAGCCGGAGTGCGGCCGCCGCGCACAGCACGCGCATGGTCACCGGGTCCCAGACCCAGTCC
>NZ_BMVJ01000003.1:343773-345231 GCF_014650655.1 Streptomyces anandii JCM 4720 | reverse complement strand
GTCAGAACCCGGAAGACGTGCGTGAGTCCGCGCTCCCCGACCGCCCAGCGGTGGGTGGTGCGGGCGACGGCGGCGTCGGCGCTCATCAGCGGCTGCCACCGGGCCACGACCAGGAGCAGCAGCACCGCCGAGCACAGGGCGAGCACCGGCGCGGCGCGGGACGCGGCGGACGGGGCATGTTCCGGCGGACGGGTCCGGGGCTCGGCGGGCGCGGGGTGCATGATGCGATCCTCGCCCGGGCGCGGGCCGGGAAACCCCTCGCCGTGCAGCCGTCCGGCTACCTGAGCGCGCCCAGTCCCGGGACCAGCGTCACCAGCACCGGGATCACCGGCACCAGCGAGGCCAGCGCGGTCAGGCGCAGGCGGCGGGAGGCGGTGAGCCGGTCCGGGGGAGTGAGCAGCCGGTGCACCCGGCTCGGGACGTCGGCCCGCGGGGTCGGGCAGGGGCCGAACACCCCGCGGTCCTCGTTGAGTTCGACCAGCGCCAGCGCGGTGGTCAGCCGGCCGAAGCGGCGCGAGGCCACGTCGTCGGCGGCGAGTTCGACCAGGCGGTGCATCTCGTCGCGGAACGCGGCGAACACCGGCACCTGCGGGAAGCCGCCCGCCAGCGCGGCCGAGCAGTGCAGCAGCCAGTCGTGCCGGGCCCGCGCGTGTCCCTGCTCGTGCGCGAGGACGGCGTCCAGCTGCCGGCCCTTCAGCCGGCGCAGCGCCGCCGTGGTGACCACGAGCCGCGGCGGGGTCCCGGGCAGCCACCAGGCGTCCGGCCGGTCGCCCTCCAGCACCACGAGCCGGTCGGCGCCGGGCTCCTCCCCGGGCAACAGCGGGACGCGGACCAGGAGTTCGGCACGCCGGAGCCGACGCCGGGACCGGGCCCGTACGACCTCACGGACCAGCATGGCGGCGCTCCAGACGCCGCCGCAGGCCAGGGCCACCGCGGTGGTGGGCGCCCAGAGCCCGGCCGTGCCCAGCGCGTAGGCCTCCACCACCGAGCGGGGGGCCGGGGCGAACACGTGCCCGCGCACGGCCTGCCAGGCGGCCGCCGCGCTGAGGGTCATCGACAGGGCACAGCACAGCAGCACCGCGGCGACCACGCACTGCCACGCCCACAGCGCGAGCACGGGTTCACGGTCCGTCCAGTCGGCGCGGGCCAGCAGCCGTGGACCCAGCACGGCGGTCAGGACGCCGATCATCAGCAGGACCGCGGGCACCATCATGCGACCACCCTATGAGCGGCCCTCCGCTCACGGGTACGACTCGGCCCGGCAAAGTGACACAGACCACGGGCCGGTGCGGCACGGCAGCCACCGTGCCGCACCCCGGCGTCCCCGCCCGGCGGCTCTCACAACCCCAGCAGCATCGCCACCATCGCCATCCCCATCGACAGGCGGCACGCCTGTGCCAGCTCCGGACGGTCGCCCCATCCCGGGCCGGCGCCTTGGAGGCTCCCCGAAGCGGGGGC
>NZ_BMVJ01000003.1:343129-343749 GCF_014650655.1 Streptomyces anandii JCM 4720 | reverse complement strand
GGCGCCCGCGGGCGCCGGTCCGGCCGGGACCAGGCGGGTGCCCGTCAACAGGACATAGCCCACGAAGTACAGCAGCAGCGCGCCGGTCACCAGCGGCACCCCGGACGCGCCGTGCGCGTGGTGGTGCGCGGCGGGCGCGGCGGCCATCACCACGGCCATGTACACCATGGCCGCGGCGCCTATGAGGTGGTGCAGATGGTGCGCGCTCCTGCGCGCCGACCACAGGGCGCGCAGCGCCGCCGCGCCGAACACCACCGCGTACGCCGGCCACGCCCACGCGGGCGGGGTGAACGCGGCCGCGGGCACGGCCATGGCGGCCATGCCGAAACTCATCAGCGCCTCGCCGCCCGCGGTGCGCCGCTGCTCCTCGACGGTGCTGCGCATCCGCAGCAGACAGTAGGCCCCGGTCGCCGCGCACAGCGCGACCAGCAGCCAGCCGGGCGAAGCCGGTCCGTGCACCCCCCACCTCCCCGCTCCACGACTCCCGGGCCGCGGTGCGGCGGCCGGGCCGGTCGCTGAAGGGATGCCCGTGGCACGCGCTTCGCACGCGAGCGCGAGGAAGCACAGGGGAGCGTGCGGCGGAGCGCGGCGCGAGACCGTGCGCCCGCCGGAACGCGCCA
>NZ_BMVJ01000003.1:296360-343103 GCF_014650655.1 Streptomyces anandii JCM 4720 | reverse complement strand
GATGCTTTACAGGTAAAACACATGTTAAGCTTGTAACCATGAGCAGTGCCACCCCCACCTCCGCGACCCGCCTCGCCCGGCGTCTTCCGCTCGCCGGCGTACTGCGGCTGGGCCGTCCCTCGGACATCTGGTTCAAACCCGCCCTCAGCGTCGTCGCGTCGGTCGCCCCGCCCAACCTGCTGCTGCTCGCCCTCGGCCGCCTCGACCTGGCCGTCTACACGATGGCCGGCTCGCTGTGCGCCCTGTACGCGCACAACCGGCCCTACGCCGCCCGGGCTCGCGCCCTGGCCTGGGTCGTGCTCGGCATGCTCTCCGGCCTCGCCGTCGCCCTGCTCGCCGCCTCGCTCACCCGTAACGCGGTCGTCCTGGTCACCGTCGGCGCGCTGATGGCCGCCGCGCAGAAGGCACTGTGCGACGCCACCCGCATCGGCCCGCCCGGCAACGTCGTCCTCACCTTCATCAGCTCCGCCTCGCTGTTCGTCCCGCAGTCCCTCGGACAGATCCCCGCCCATATGGGACTGGCCGCCGCCGCGGCCGCCTGGGCCTGGCTGGTCGGCATGGCGCCGGGCCTCCTGCGCCCGCACGGCCCCGAGCGCCGCGCCACCGCCCAGGCGCTGAACGCGGCCGCCGCCTATGCGGCCACCCGCGGCACCGGCGAGGGACACGCCCGGGCCCGCGCCGCGGCCGCGGCCGCCGTGCAGGCCGCCTGGCAGGCGCTGCTGTCCACCGGCGCCCGCTCGGAGCCCCGGCGCGCCCTGGAGCGGCTGCTCGTCCGCGCCGAGGTCGCCCTCGCCGCCCCCGCCGACACCGACCCCGTACCGCTGCGGAGCTGGGCCCGCGACCTGTGCGGCAGCGGCCCGGTCCCGCACACCGGCCGGACCGAGGCGGCCACCGAGGAACTCCTCGGCGTGGACGCCGAGCTCACCGCCCGGCACCGCCCCTGGTGGCGCCGGCTCGGCCCGCTCGCGCCGATCGCCCTGCGCACGGCGCTGGGCTGCGCGCTCGCCGGATACGCCTCCCTGGCGCTCGGTGTCGGCCGCCCGTACTGGGCCCTGGTCACCGCCGCCTCCCTCTACCAGGCCAACATCACCCTCACCTGGCGGCGGGGCGTCCAGCGCGTCGTGGGCAACCTGATCGGCGTCCTCGCCTTCGCCGTCGTGGCCCCACTCGCCCACGCCGACGGCCTGGCCCTCGTGCTGTGCTGCGTCGCGCTGAACTTCGGCGCCGAGGCACTCATCGGGCGCAACTACTGGCTCGGCACCATCTGCGTGACCCCCATGGCCCTGCTCATCACCGAGTTCGCCGGACAGCACCCGGCGGGCGAGCTGATCACCGAGCGCGCCCTGGACACCGTCGTCGGCGCCCTGGTCGGCTTCGCCGCCGCGATCGCCGTCACCAACCGCCGCGCCGGGGACCGTATCGAGCAGGCGCTGACCGCCGTCGACCGCTGCCGCGAGCGCGCCGCCCGTCTGCTCGCCGAGGAGCGGCCCGCGCCCGCCGCCCTGGAGAGCGCCCGCCGCGACCTGGCCGCCGCGCTGGTGGAACTGCGGGCGACCGCCGAGGCCGCCGCGGGCGAGTGGTGGCAGCGCGCGCTGCCCCAGGAGCGGGTGGTGCTCACCGAGCGGACCGCACACCGTACGCTCGCCGCGACGGTACGCCGCCAGGGCCTGCACACCCCGGCGGACACGGGCAGCACGACGGAGGACGTACGGCCATGACGGCGAGCACCAGCCAACCGACCGGCCCGGACCCGACACCGGCCCCGACGACCAGGGGCCCGCAGACCGCCGGAGACCCGCAGCCCCCCGCAGAACCGCGTGCCGCCGGAAGCCGGCAGGCCGCCGCGGGCCCGCAAAACGCCGGCGACCGGCAACCTCCCGCAGGGCAGCGGGCCGCCGTGGAGCCGCCGGCCCCCGCGGAACCGCAAACCGCCGGCGACCGGCAGCCCACCGCAGAGCAGTCGGCCGCCGGGGGACCGTACCCGGTCCGTGACGACACCGTCGCCGCCGTGGTTCGGCAGTGGCGGGTCGTGGATCCGGGGCTCGACACCGCGCCGATGGAGATCATCGGCCGTATCAACCGCTGTGCCGCCCTGCTCCAGCAGGCCGAGGACGCCCCGCTGCGCCGGGCCGGGCTCACCCGGGCCGAGTTCGACCTGCTCGGGGCCCTGCGCCGTACCGGACACGAGCTCACCCCGAGCGAGCTGGCCCGGGAGACCTTCTCCTCCGGAGCCGCCGTCACCAAGCGGCTCAAGCAGCTGACCGAACGCGGCCTGGCCGAACGCCGCGGCGACACCCGCGACCGCCGGGTCGCCCACGTCCGCCTCACCGACGCCGGACGCGACCTCGTGGACGGCATCCTGCCCGCGCAGCTCGCCCACGAGCGCGAGCTCCTGTCCGCCCTCGACCGCGGCGACCGCGGCGACCTCGCGGTGCTCCTCGGCGAACTCCTCGAACGCCTGGAGGGCCGCCCGCGCACACCGCGCGTGTAGGTCTCAGCGCTCCTGGCCGGCCTGGTAGACGCCGAAGGCGGCGCCCTGGGGGTCGCGGAGGACCGCGATGCGGGGACCGTCCGGCACCGAGGTGGGTTCCTGCAGGGCCTTGGCCCCGGCCCGCAGCGCGGTCTCGGCGGTGGCGTCCACGTCCTCGACCGCGAAGTACGGCAGCCAGTGCGGCGGCACGTCGGCCGGGAAGCGGTCGTGCATCGACGTCACGCCGCCGAAGTCCTCGCCGTGCAGGCCCCACTGCGTGTACCACTCCGAGGCGTTCACGCTCCAGCCGAACACCGACGTGTAGAAGTCCCGGGCGCGCTTGATGTCGCGGGTGGAGAGCTCCACCCAGCCCAGCGAGCCCGGCCGGTTGAACACGTCCGCACCGCAGAACTCGCCGGCCTGCCACAGATGGAACGCGGCGCCCGAGGGATCCAGCGCCACCGTCAGCCGGCCCTCGTCGAAGACGTCGATCGGCCCCCGGATCACCGTGCCGCCGGCCTGCGCGACCTTGTTCGCGGCCGCGTCCGCGTTTCCGACGGCGAACGTCACGCTCCAGGCCACCGGCTGCGAGGGCCGGTACAGCGGCCCGAGCCCGGCCACGGCCGCGTCGCCCAGACGGACGACGGTGTATCCGCGCAGCTCCTCACGGGGGTCCGTCTCGCACCGCCAGTCGAAGACCTCCCCGTAGAACCGCTTGGCCGCCTGGAGATCGCTGGTTCCCAGCTCAGCCCAGCAGGGGCCGCCGACCACCGGTTTGTCGAACTCCATGGCACTCCTCCGGGATGGCTCGTCCCCACCACCAGCACGCTAGCCCCGGGCAACGACGGCGGCCAGCCGGAGCACACCGCTGTCACTCCCGGCTAGATCCCCGGTCGGTAGCGCAGCGGGTGGTCCGCCGGCACCTCCACGAGCACCACGGGGATGCCGTCCGGATCGGCGACCCACATCTCGACCAGCCCCCACGGCTCGCGCACCGGCGGGCGCACGATCTCCACGCCCTTGGCGCGCAGCTCCTCGTGGGCGGCGGCCGCGTCCGCGACCTGGAGCCACAGCCGCACCGGCGCGGCCTGCGGGTCCGCGGCGGCCTCCGCGCGCCCGGAGAGCTCGAGGAACCCGCCGCCGAGGAAGTACACGGTGCCGCGTTCCGGCCCGGTGCCGAACTCGCGGTAGACGGCGAGGCCCAGCTGCTCGCCGTAGAAGACACGGGAACGCTCGGGATCCATGGGCCGGAGCAGTGTCCGGCTGCTGAGTACGTGCACCATGCATCCGGACCCTAGTGGCAGGATGGCGTCCGGCCCCCCGCTGCCGCGCCCGAGAACGAAAGGCATGATCCATGGAGTCCGCCGCGACCGCCCCTTCCGCCGCGACCGCCCTCGTCTTCCGCGATGCCACCGACGCCGACGTCGACACGCTCGTCGCGCTGATCGAGTCGGCGTACCGCGGGGACTCCAGCCGGGCCGGCTGGACCACCGAGGCGGACATCCTCGAAGGGCAGCGCACCGACCCGGAGGGCGTCCTGGAGGTCATCAAGTCGCCCGACAGCCGGCTGCTGACCGTGGAGAGCGACGGGCGTGTGGTCGCCTGCTGCCAGCTCGAGCACCGCGGCGCGCACGCCTACTTCGGCATGTTCGCGGTGAGCCCCGCGCTCCAGGGCGCCGGGCTGGGCAAGGTCGTCATCGCCGAGGCCGAGCGCCTGGCCCGCGAGACCTGGGGCGCCACCGAGATGCACATGACGGTGATCACCGTGCGCGAGGACCTGATCGCCTGGTACGAGCGCCGCGGTTACCGCCGTACGGGAAGGACCACGCCCTTCCCGTACGGCGACGAGCGCTTCGGCATCCCGCAGCGCGACGACCTCGAGTTCGAACTGCTGGTCAAGGAACTCAAGGACAAGGAAGTCGCGTGACGCACACGGCCGCCGGCTACGCGATGAAGCGCCCCGTGCGCTTGATCTCCGGGTAGTCGGTCGTCGCGCCGTCCAGCTCCAGGGCGCGCGCCAGCCTGAGGTGGTCCAGGGTGTTGACCACCCAGCCGATGATCCGCAGGTCGGCCTTGCGCGCGTGCTCGACGATCTCCAGCGTGAGGCGGCGGATGTCGAGCACCAGCGTGGCCGCGCCCACGGCGGTGGCGCGCTCGACGACCTCGGTGCCGTAGTGCTCGGCGACCAGCGCGGTGCGCGCACCGGGGACCAGGCGGGCGACCTCGGCGATCGCCTCGTCGTGGAAGGACAGCACCTCGACCCGGGAGACCAGGTCGCGCCGCAGCATCACCTCGGCCAGGACGCGCGCCGCCGCGGCGTCCTTGATCTCGGCCTGCAGCGGGGTCCTTACGGCGTCGACGACCTCCTCGAAGACCGGGATCCGCTCGCCGTGCCCGGCGTCGAGCGCGCGCAGCTCGGCCAGCGTCTTGTCGGCGATCGGGCCGCTGCCGTCGGTCGTGCGGTCCACGTCGGCGTCGTGCATGACGACGAGCGCGCCGTCCTTGCTCAGATGCAGATCGAGTTCGATGACGTCGAGGCCGGCCTGCTGGGCGGCGACGAAGGAACGGAGGGTGTTCTCGGGCTCGACACCCATGACTCCGCGGTGACCGATGGTAAGGAAGTTCAAGGTTCAACTCGCTTCCGTCGACGGCGGCTCGGCGCGGCGCGGAGCGACCGGACGTCGTCGTCCGCGCGGCAGTGCCGGGAGCCTAACCGTCCGGGCGCCCGATGAACCCGTGCCTGCGCGGGGCAGTGGGGTGACGGCCGGGATGTGCCGGGCGCGGATCCGCCGGGGCGGTCACCCCGGCGTGGGCGAGTCCCGCGCGCGTTGACCCCCGCCCGCCGCGCCCCGCGCGGCTGGAACTCGCCGTCGCCCACAGAGGGTTGACTCACCCGACCGGCCTAGGGGAACTGGCTGCCGTCCGGGTGTCCGGCAGGAAAATGGACGGCAAAGATGGGTCTGCGCAGAATAATTTACGGAGGGTGCCCTTGCTGGCGGAAACCACGTACGTATACGGTCTCCTTACGCGAGCTTCTCCCGTGGAGGATGGGACATGACGGAAATTCTTGTGCAGGTGGGTGCGGAGGGACAGGTTCCTCCGGCGAGCAGGGTGGTGGAGCACCCGACATGGCCCGTGCTCAAGGATGCCGTGGAGCAGATCCGGCCATGGCAGTCCAAGGACGGGTCGATCGACTTCGAGGCCGAGGGCGCCCCCGCCCGCGCGGACGCCGAGCGGGCGGTGCGCCAGGTGATCGGCGCGGTCGAGGAGCTGTCCGCGCTGCTGCCGCACGACGCCGCGTACCACGAGGCACTGGTCAGGGACCTGAACCGCTGGGCCGAGGGCGGCTTCGAGGTGCCCGACTTCCTGGACTCGCTGCTGGCCTTCCAGCCGGCCGCGAGCCGCGCGGACGGTCTGCAGCACCTGGTCGTCTTCCCGATGTACACGCAGAACGGCAACCCCGACCGCAACTTCGAGGCGGTCGTCCTGCGCATGGTGTGGCCCGAGTGGCTGGCCGAGCTGGAGCGCACCCGCTACGACAACCCGCTGTTCTGCGGCATCACCTTCGAGGACTTCACGGCCGGCTACGACACCAACTCCGCCGTCCTCTTCCCCGAGACCATCGCCGTGCGTGAAGCGCCGGAACGATTCTCCTGGGGCGGCATCTTCTGCGACCGAGAGGCCGCCCGCTTCCGCCGGGTCACCGCCGCCGCCGTGGACCTCCTCGGCCTCCAGCTGCCCGAGGACATCGCCGCCATGGTCCACGACCAGAAGCGCTGCGAGGAGGCCTTCGTGCTGTGGGACATGGTCCACGACCGCACCCACAGCCACGGCGACCTGCCGTTCGACCCGTTCATGATCAAGCAGCGCCAGCCGTTCTGGATGTACGGCCTGGAGGAGCTGCGCTGCGACCTCACCGCCTTCAAGGAGGCCGTCAAGCTCCAGGCGGACGGCGTCGCCCAGGCGCGTGACGTGCAGTACGCGGTGCTGTTCGACCGCATGTTCCGCTTCCCGGTCACCGGCGAGCGGGTGCGCAACTACGACGGCCTCGGCGGCCAGCTGCTCTTCGCCTACCTGCACAAGCACGACGTCGTGCGCTGGACCGACAACAAGCTCTCCATCGACTGGGAGCGCGCCCCGCAGGTCACCAACCAGCTGTGCGCCGAGATCGAGAAGCTGTACCGCGACGGCATCGACCGTCCCAAGCTCGTCCACTGGTTCGCCGGCTACGAGCTGGTCTCCACCTACCTCGCCCCGCACCCCGGCTCCAAGTGGGCCAAGGGCCCCGAGGCCCTGGACCTGACCCAGCCGCCGCGCAAGCTCGTCGATGACGTGCTTCCGGACGAGTTTCCGCTCAGCATGTTCTACGAGGCACTGTCCAAGAAGCTGAAGAATGTGATCGCCTCCACCAAGGGCATCACGGCGGACGGCGCCGAGCGGATCGCCGCGTGAGCGACCGCGCCCGGAACACTGCTGCTACGGAGGCGAAGAAGATGGGGAACGGGGCTCTCAGCGGTGCGGTGATCGCGGTGGCCGGCGCGGGCGGACCCGCCGGCCGGGCGGCACTGCTGCGCCTGGCCGAGGCGGGCGCCACCGTCATCGGCGCCGACAACGACCCGCAGCGGCTCTCGGAGGCCGTGGACGCCGCCCGCTACGCCTCCGGCGGCGCCACCGTCACCGGCGACACCGTCGACCTGCTCGACCTGAAGTCCACCCGGGACTGGGCCGCCCACATCGAGAAGGACTTCGGCCGCGTCGACGGCCTGGTCCACCTCGTGGGCGGCTGGCGCGGCAGCGAGACCTTCACCAAGACCAGCCTCGACGACTGGGACTTCCTGGAGCTGTTGCTCGTCAAGACCGTGCAGCACACCTCCCTCGCCTTCCACGAGGCGCTGCAGCGCAGCGACCGCGGCCGGTACGTGCTGATCAGCGCGGCCGGCGCCACCCGGCCCACCGCGGGCAACGCCGCCTACTCCGCCGCCAAGGCCGCGGCCGAGGCCTGGACCCTGGCCATGGCCGACTACTTCCGCAAGGCCGGGAAGGCGGAGGGCGCCGAGGGCGCGACGTCGGCGGCTGCGATCCTGGTGGTGAAGGCGTTGGTGCACGACGCGATGCGCGCCGAGCGCCCCAACGCGAAGTTCGCGGGCTTCACGGACGTCGAGGACCTGGCCGAGGCCATCGAGAACGTCTGGAGCATGCCCGCCGCGGAAGTGAACGGAAACCGTCTGTGGCTGACCGAGAAGCCGTGAACCCTCCCCGGACCGACGCACGACGCCGTCACGACCCGGAGACACGCGGTTTCGCCAGTGACAACTACGCCGGGGTCCACCCGGAGGTGCTCGCCGCCCTGGCCATGGCCAACGGCGGGCACCAGGTCGCGTACGGCGAGGACGACTACACCGCGAACCTCCAGCGGATCGTGCGCAGCCACTTCGGCGCCACCGCCGAGGCGTTCCCGGTGTTCAACGGCACCGGCGCCAACGTCGTCGCGCTCCAGGCGGTCACCGACCGCTGGGGCGCGGTGATCTGCGCCGAGAGCGCGCACATCAACGTCGACGAGGGCGGCGCGCCCGAGCGTATGGGCGGCCTGAAGCTGCTCACCGTGCCCACGCCCGACGGCAAGCTCACCCCCGAGCTCATCGACCGGCAGGCGTACGGCTGGGACGACGAGCACCGCGCGATGCCGCAGGTCGTCTCGATCACCCAGAGCACGGAGCTCGGCACGCTCTACACGCCCGAGGAGATCCGCGCGATCTGCGAGCACGCCCACGCGCACGGCATGAAGGTGCACCTGGACGGCTCCCGCATCGCCAACGCGGCCGCCTCGCTGGACGTGCCCATGCGGACGTTCACCAACGCGGTCGGCGTCGACATCCTCTCGCTGGGCGGGACGAAGAACGGCGCGATGTTCGGCGAGGCGGTCGTCGTCATCAACCAGGACGCCGTGCGCAGGATGAAGCACATCCGCAAGATGAGCATGCAGCTCGCCTCCAAGATGCGCTTCGTCTCGGTGCAGTTGGAGGCCCTGCTCGCCAGGGACCTGTGGCTGCGCAACGCCCGGCACGCCAACGCGATGGCGCAGCGGCTGGCGGAGGGCGTGCGGGCCGTGCACGGGGCGGAGATCCTCTACCCCGTCCAGGCCAACGGCGTCTTCGCCAGGCTCCCGCACGACGTGAGCGAGCGCCTGCAGAAGCGGTTCCGCTTCTACTTCTGGGACGAGGCGGAGGGGGTCGTCCGCTGGATGTGCTCCTTCGACACCACGGAGGACGACGTGGACGCCTTCGTGGCCGCGCTCAAGGAGGAGATGGCCCGCTAGTACTGCGACGGTGCCTGCCGTGACTGACGGCCAGGTCGATCGGCGGTGTGGTTGTGGGCGGGGACAGGGGGCCTTGCTGATGTCAGGCACATGGACGCACCATGACGATTCCGGATTTCGGTGATCGTGCATGAAAGATTCCGAGTCGGGCCTCACGCTGGTCCACAGTGATCAACTGCGTGCTCTTGCGAGTAGTGTCGCCCAGCAGGGTTATCGTGTGTACACCATCACCACTGCCGGCGATTCAGGCCGTGCGGCATTCTTCAATGCCGTTCGCGCGGCCATTCCACTGGATCCTCCGGTGGTGAGCTCGCGCAGCTTGGACGCGCTTTCAGATTCTCTCTGGGGCGGGATCTCGTCAACCGGCGACCAGAAAATCGCGATCATCTGGGAAGACTCATCACGTTTCTCTGAGGATTCTCCGGGAGAATTCGAGAACGCATGCTCGGTCCTGGCCGAAGTCGCCGAGTCCCTGGCTGATCGGACGTACACAGCCGGACAGCCAAAACAGGTTCGCGTGTTCGTTTCAAGGGAATAGCCGCTCGGGCGGAAGCCGAGAACTGCCCCCGGTGGCATGTGATCAACGCCGGGGCAGGCTGGGATCCTGTGGTGTGTGGGTGTCCAGTGGGCCCTGACCACAGCTCGACTCTCCGCGGGATCTTGCCGCCGGTCGCGGGTGGAAGGCCCTGGCGCCGGGTCCCCGCCGGAGCGGTGGTGCGATCTGCATAGTTATGCGATCATTCGAAAAGTCATTGACTGGCGAGTGATCGCATTCCTATGCTCTGCGGGCATGGAGCTGATCCAGGACACCCCCGATCTGTCCGCCTATCTGGCCGCCGACGAGGCGATCGACCACGAGCATCCGGTGGTCCGCGAGACGGCCGCGCGCCTGACCGAGGGGGTGGCGGACTCGTATGCCTATGCGCGAGCCGCCTACGAGTTCGTACGCGACACCATCCCGCACTCCCAGGACGCCGGCGACCCGCGCGTCACCTGGCGCGCCTCCGACGTGCTGAGCGGCCGTACCGGGATCTGCCACGCCAAGGCGCACGCGCTGGCCGCCCTGCTGCGCGCCGAGGACATCCCCACGGCGCTGTGCTACCAGCGGCTCACCCACGACGACGGCGCCGGACACGTGGTGCACGGGCTCGTCGCCGTGCGGTTCAACGGAGCCTGGCACCGGCAGGACCCGCGCGGCAACAAGCCGGGAGTGGACGCCCGCTTCTCCCTCGCGGGCGAGCGCCTGGCCTTCACGCCCGACCCGGCCGCGGGCGAGTACGACCACCCGGTCCTGTACGCGGCGCCGCTCCCGGCCGTGCTCGGCGCCCTGAGGGCCGCCCCCGACCGGCCGCGGCTGTGGAAGACGCTCCCCAGCGCCCTGTGAGTCCCGGTGGCTCCCGGCGGCCGGCGTCTCAGCTTACGGTCGGCGGAGGGGCTCCAGGTCAGTGAGCCGTGCGCAGCTGCTCCGGGGTCGGGGCCGTGCCGCCGAGGTGGGCCGGCATCCACCAGGTGTCCTCCGGGCCCCTGGGGCGCACCGGATAGGCCCGCTGGGCCGCCTCGAGCAGCTCCTGGACGCGCTCGCGCAGCCGGCGGGTGATGGCGCCCGCGTACTGCTCGCGCGGGGCCTCCACCGGCTCGCCGACGCGGATCGTGATGGGGGTGTGGCTGCGCTTGAAGTTGCGCGGGTGGCCCTTGGTCCACAGCCGCTGCGTGCCCCAGACCGCCATCGGCACCAGCGGCACGCCCGCCTCCTGGGCCAGCCGGGCCGCCCCCGACTTGAAGCTCTTGAGCGTGAACGACTGCGAGATCGTGGCCTCCGGGAAGACCCCGATCACCTCGCCCGACCGCAGCGAGTCCAGCGCGTGGGCGTACGCCGCCTCACCCTGGGCGCGGTCCACCGGGATGTGTTTCATGCCGCGCATCAGCGGGCCGGAGATCCGGTGCCGGAACACCGACTCCTTCGCCATGAAGCGCACCAGCCGCTTCTGGGGCAGGGCCGCCAGGCCGTTGAAGACGAAGTCCAGGTAGCTGATGTGGTTGCTCACCAACACGGCGCCGCCCGAGCGCGGGATGTTCTCCGAGCCGCGGCAGTCGATCCGGAGGTCCCACACCTTGAACATCGTGCGGGCGAGACCGATGACGGGACGGTAGACGAGCTCGGCCATGAGCGGGGCGGACCCTTCTGTCTGCCAGGTGAGCGGACTCCCGGCGGAAGTTACGCTGCCGTAGGTTTACGGCATGTCGCAGATCGTGCCCCAAGAACGGCCGGGGAGCCAGCCCGCGTGCCCGGCCGGGGCGAGATCCTCGTCACGTCGGCCCAATGGCGCCGCCCCAGCCGTCACTTCCTACGCACCGTCACCTACTGCGCCGGCGGACGCATCTCGCATTCCGGGCGGGAATCCTTGCGGTCGTCCGAACGCTGAAGGAGGACGACGACCTGAGTGGCGGCGGGCGCGGCGGCGAGCGCCCGAGGAGTGCCGCATCGGCGGCGGAACGGGAGAGAACGGGTGCGCGAGCGCGACGAGGGCGGACGGCTCGGTGCCGGGGAACTGGGCGGCCACCTGGGGGAGCGCGCCACGCTGGTGCAGTTCTCCAGCGCCTTCTGCGCCCCCTGCCGCGCCACCCGGCGGATCCTCCGTGAGGTCGCGGACGTCGTGCCCGGGGTCGCCCACATCGAGATCGACGCGGAGGCCCGGCTTGGGCTGGTGCGCGAGCTCGGCATCGTCAGGACGCCCACCGTGCTCGTACTGGACGCTGAGGGCCGGATCGTGCGGCGGGCCACCGGGCTGCCGCGCAAGGCGGACGTCATCGCGGCCCTGGGGGCGGCGGTTTGACAGCCCTTCCGGCATCCGTTGCCGCACTCCTTCCGGCGCCCTTCGCCGTGACGGTGAGGCATCTCCCAGATCCTGGGACGTACTTGACTGGGCGCGCCACCTATCGTCAGCCTGACTGCATGCCTTTGGAACTCCTTCTGTTCGGGCGGGCGGACGTCGATCTCGCCCGTCACGCGAGCGCGCGCTGTCCGGGCCGGTGAGAACCCCCGGATCCCGCTCGTCCCACCAGCAGAAGGACAACTCCATGACGGCCACACCCGGCCTCACCGCGTTCCAGCTCGCCTCGCCCGATCTCCTGCGCTCCGTCTTCCGCCGGCACGCCGCGGGTGTGGCGGTGATCACCGCCGGCGGTGAGGCCGGACCGGTCGGCTTCACCGCGACCTCCCTCACCTCCGTCTCCGCCGACCCGCCGCTGATCTCGTTCGGCATCGGCACCGGCGCGTCGAGCTGGCCGGCGATCTCCCGTACCGGCCACGTCGGCGTCCACATACTCGGCGAGCACCAGCAGGAGCTTGCCGCAACCTTCGCCCGCAGCGGCGCCGACCGTTTCGGCCCGCCCACCGCCTGGCGCGAGGGTCCCGAGGGCGTGCCGCTCCTGGACGACGTGCTCGCCTGGCTGGTCTGCCGCGTCGTGGGGCGGGTTCCGGCCGGTGATCACCGCATCGTCCTTGCGGAGGTCGTCCTCGGCGATCCGGCGGGCGCGGGCCGGCCCCTGCTGTACCACCAGGGCCGCTTCAGCGGCCTGCGCGACTGACCACGCGGCCGCGCCCTTCTGCGCGGACGTCGAATTCCGGTTACGCTGCGTTGCGAAGGTCACAGTTCAAAGCGCTTGCTTAGCGGGAATGAACTGGGTGTACTGACGAGTAATATTCCGGTCGGAGCGCGGGGTCGCCCCGACCGGGATCGGCCGCTTCAGGCGCCTATGCTGCCTGCAAGAAGGCAGCCCAGAAATGACGATGCAGTAGGAGAGCCGGCGTGAGCTTGAGGATCGTTGTCACTGTGAAGTACGTGCCCGACGCCACTGGCGACCGGCACTTCGCCGATGACCTGACCGTCGACCGTGACGACGTGGACGGTCTGCTCTCCGAGCTGGACGAGTACGCGGTCGAGCAGGCGCTGCAGATCGCCGAGGACGCGGACGACGCCGAGGTCACCGTCCTGACGGTGGGTCCGGAGGACGCCAAGGACGCGCTGCGCAAGGCCCTGTCGATGGGCGCGGACAAGGCGATCCACGTCGAGGACGACGACCTGCACGGCACCGACGCCATCGGCACCTCCCTGGTGCTGGCCAAGGCCATCGAGAAGGCCGGCTTCGACCTGGTCGTCTCCGGCATGGCCTCCACCGACGGCACCATGGGCGTCGTCCCCGCGCTGCTGGCCGAGCGCCTGGGCGTGCCGCAGGTGACCCTGCTGTCGGAGGTGTCGGTCGAGGACGGCACCGTCAAGGGCCGCCGCGACGGTGACGCCGCCTCGGAGCAGCTCGAGGCCTCGCTGCCGGCCGTGGTGTCGGTGACCGACCAGTCGGGTGAGGCGCGTTACCCGTCCTTCAAGGGCATCATGGCGGCCAAGAAGAAGCCGGTGGAGTCCTGGGACCTGTCCGACCTGGACATCGACGCGGACGAGGTCGGCCTGGAGAACGCCTGGACGAAGGTCGACGCCGCGGCCGAGCGCCCGGCCCGCACCGCGGGCACGATCGTCAAGGACGAGGGCGAGGGCGGCAAGCAGCTCGCCGAGTTCCTCGCGAGCCAGAAGTTCATCTAAGGGCTCGCGCCCGCCGACCGCCCCTCAACTTCGTTTCCGCAGGAGAGCAATCCCATGGCTGAAGTCCTCGTCTACGTCGACCACGTGGACGGTGCCGTCCGCAAGCCCACCCTCGAACTGCTGACCCTCGCCCGCCGCGTCGGCGAGCCGGTCGCCGTCGCGCTGGGCGCGGGCGCCGCCGACACCGCCGCCGCCCTGGCCGAGCACGGCGCGGTGAAGGTCCTCACCCACGACGCCTCCGAGTACGCCGAGTACCTGGTGGTGCCGAAGGTGGACGCGCTGCAGGCCGCCGTCGAGCAGGTCTCGCCGGCCGCCGTGCTCGTCCCGTCCTCCGCCGAGGGCAAGGAGATCGCCGCCCGTCTGGCGCTGCGCATCGGCTCCGGCATCATCACCGACGCCGTCGACCTCGAGGCCGGCGACGAGGGCCCGGTGGCCACCCAGTCGGTGTTCGCCGCGTCCTTCACCACCAAGTCCCGTGTCTCCAAGGGCACTCCGGTCATCACCGTCAAGCCGAACTCGGCCGCCGTCGAGGCCGCCCCGGCCGCCGGTGCGGTCGAGGCCCTGTCCGTCACCTTCTCCGACAAGGCCACCGGCACCAAGGTCACCGGCCGCACGGCGCGTGAGTCCACCGGCCGCCCGGAGCTGACCGAGGCCGCGATCGTCGTCTCCGGCGGCCGTGGCGTCAACGGCGCGGAGAACTTCGCGATCATCGAGGCCCTCGCCGACTCCCTCGGCGCGGCCGTGGGCGCCTCGCGCGCCGCGGTGGACGCCGGCTGGTACCCGCACACCAACCAGGTCGGCCAGACCGGCAAGTCCGTCTCGCCGCAGCTCTACATCGCCAACGGCATCTCCGGCGCGATCCAGCACCGGGCCGGCATGCAGACCTCGAAGACCATCGTGGCCGTCAACAAGGACGCCGAGGCCCCGATCTTCGACCTGGTCGACTACGGCGTGGTCGGCGACCTCTTCGACGTCGTCCCGCAGCTCACCGAGGAGATCAAGACCCGCAAGGGCTGAGTTCTCCCGTCCCGGCTGTACGAGGCCCCCGTGACCCGCTGGTCACGGGGGCCTCGGCTTGTCCCCGCCGCGCCCCTGGGTCCAGGCTGCGAGCAGGTGTTGACCGGCGGAAAGAGCCGTGGATACCTTCGACCCCATCAACTTCAACACTTTGTTGATTCTCATGGAAGGGCGTGGGGGCATGGGCCAGGGCCAGGGGCACGACGGGCAGGAGCGGGTGGCGACCACTCTCACGGGCGCGGTCCGCGAGGAGATCGGCGCCCGACTCGCGCCGGTCGACGCGGAGCTGGAGCGCCGCTACCCGGGCGACCCGGGCACCCGCCAGCCCGTCCACACGGTCTACGTGCCCGGCGACGCCTTCGCCGCCGGCACCGTCCGCTCCTGGGGCGGTCAGGCCCTCGCCGCGCTGGAGGAGCACGCCCCGGACGCGGAGTCGTTCGCCGCGGTGCTCGGCCTGGACGACGAACTCGCGGTGCCCGTCCACGAGCGCGTGCGCGCCAAGCTCGAACGCGAGCCGGTCGAGGATCTGCGGATCGACTTCGAGGACGGCTACGGCCGGCGCTCCGACGACGAGGAGGACCGGGACGCGGCCCGGGCGGCCCGCCTCGTCGCCGCAACCTGCGCGGACGGCACGGGTGCGCCCTGGACGGGCATCCGCATGAAGTGCATGGAGGCGCAGGTCCGCGACCGCGGCATCCGCACCCTGGACATCTTCCTCACCGGACTGATGGAGGCCGGCGGCCTTCCCGCCGGACTGGTCCTGACGCTGCCGAAGGTGACGTACGCCGAGCAGGTCACCGCTATGGTGCGGCTGCTGGAGGCCTTCGAGAAGGCCCACGGTCTCGACGAGGGCCGCCTCGGCTTCGAGATCCAGATCGAGACCAGCCAGGCGATCCTCGCCGCCGACGGCACCGCCACCGTGGCCCGCATGATCCAGGCCGCCGAGGGCCGCGCCACGGGTCTGCACTACGGCACCTTCGACTACAGCGCCTGCCTCGGCGTCTCCGCCGCGTACCAGGCGAGCGACCACCCCGCCGCGGACCACGCCAAGGCGGTCATGCAGGTCGCGGCCGCGGGCACCGGCGTACGCCTCTCGGACGGCTCCACCAACGTGCTGCCGGTCGGCCCGGCCGAGAAGGTCCACGAGGCCTGGCGCCTGCACTACGGGCTCACCCGCCGCGCCCTGTCCCGCGCCTACTACCAGGGCTGGGACATGCACCCCGCGCACCTCCCGACCCGGTACGCGGCCGTGTTCGCCTTCTATCGCGAGGGCTTCCGCGAGGCCGCGACCCGCCTCGCCCGCTACGCGGCCCGCACCGCCGGGGACGTCCTCGACGAGCCCGCCACGGCCAAGGCCCTCGGTGCCCACCTGCTGCGCGGCCTGGACTGCGGCGCCCTGACCCTCGCCGAGATCACCGACCTGACCGGCCTGACCCGCCCGGCTCTGGAATCCTTCGCGAGCCCCCGGCGGGCCGGCCTCACGACCACGCCCCGCTGAGACGGCGCGGGGTGCGGGGGCGGTGTTCAGCCGGCCGGGGGCAGCTCGCCCGAGCCGCGGGTCACCAGCCTCGTGGGCAGCTCGATGCGCTCAGGGCCGACGAGGCTGCCGTCCAGCTGACGGAAGAGGCGTTCCGCGGCCGTGCGGCCGAGCGCCGCCGCGTCCTGGGCCACCACCGTCACCCCGGGCTGCAGCAGATCGGCGAGCTCGATGTCGTCGAACCCCACCAGCGCCACCGGACGACTCCGCTCGGCCAGCACGCGGATCACGGTGACCGTCACCCGGTTGTTGCCGGTGAAGATCGCCGTCACCGGCTCCGGCCCGGACAGCATCGCCTCGGCCGCCCGCCGTACCCGCTCCGGATCGGTGACCCCGAGGGACATCCACGAGTCCTCGACCGGTATCCCCGCGTCCTCCATCGCCGCCCGGTACCCGCGCAGCCGCTCCGCGGCCGTGTGGATACGGGGCATGTCGCCGATGAACCCGATCCGCCGGTGCCCGTGCGCGATCAGGTGCGCCACGCCGTCCCGGGCGCCCCCGAAGTTGTCCGACAGGACCACGTCCGCGTCGATCCTCCCGGCCGGCCGGTCGACGAACACCGTGGCGACGCCCGCCTTGATCTCGGGCTCCAGGTACCGGTGGTCGTCCCCGGCCGGGATGACCACCAGCCCGTCCACCCGCCGCGCGCACAGCGCCAGCGCCAGTTCCTGCTCGCGGTCGGGGTCCTCCGCGCTGGAGCCGTTGATGAGCAGCGCCCCGTGCGCCCGCGCGACCTCCTCGACCGCGCGGCTGAGTGGGCCGTAGAACGGGTCGGCGAGGTCCTCCAGAACCAGCCCGATGCTCGCCGTGCGGCCCTTGCGCAGCACCCGCGCGCTGTCGTTGCGGCGGAAGCCCAGCGCCTCGATGGCCTCCTGGACGCGCCGCTCGGTGTCCGGGGTGACCCCGGGCTCGCCGTTCACCACGCGGGAGACGGTCTTGAGGCCCACCCCCGCCCGGGCCGCCACGTCCTTCATGGTCGGACGGTTGCCGTAACGGGTCCCGGAGAGGCGGTCGGAGCGGTCTGCGGGGCGGTCGGCTCGGCGGGCGGTCTCTGGCACGATGCGGCGTCCTGTCCTGTCGTCCACGGGGGGATGCGTCGGTCCATGGGGTTGTATGAGGATGTGGCGTCGAGCATAGAGCCTGGACAACGTTGTCATACGCACGAGAGACTGTCCATCGCACACTCCGGGCCTGCGCCCCCACCGCGAGACCGGGCTGCACCCACCTCTTGGTTCCTTCACGGTTGACGGGGAGATCTGACTCTGATGCACACCGACCTCGTGGCCGCGCTCGACATCGGCGGCACCAAGATCGCCGGAGCGCTGGTGGACGGCCGCGGCAGCATCCTGGTGCGGGCCCAGCGAGCGACGCCCGCGCAGGAGGACGGCGACACCGTGATGCGGGCCGTCGAGGAGGTGCTCGGCGACCTGGCCGGGTCGCCGCTGTGGGGACGCGCCACGGCCCTGGGCATCGGCAGCGCGGGCCCGGTCGACGCCTCGGCCGGCACGGTCAGCCCCGTCAACGTGCCCGGCTGGCGCGACTACCCGCTGGTGGAGCGGGCCCGGGCCGCCGCCGGCGGGCTGCCGGTCGAGCTGATCGGCGACGGCGTGGCCATCACGGCGGCCGAGCACTGGCAGGGCGCCGCCCGCGGCCACGACAACGCGCTGTGCATGGTGGTCTCCACGGGCGTCGGCGGCGGCCTGGTCCTGGACGGGCGGCTGCACCCGGGCCCGACCGGCAACGCCGGCCACATCGGCCACATCAGCGTCGACCTGGACGGCGATCCGTGCCCGTGCGGCTCGCGCGGTTGCGTGGAGCGCATCGCCAGCGGCCCCAACATCGCGCGCCGGGCGCTGGAGAACGGCTGGCGGCCGGGCCCCGACGGCGACGCCTCCGCCGCCGCCGTGGCCGCGGCCGCGCGCGTCGGGGACCCGGTGGCCCTGGCCTCCTTCGAGCGTGCCGCACGGGCGCTGGCCGCGGGGATCGCCGCGACCGCGACCCTGGTCGAGATCGACATCGCGGTGATCGGCGGCGGCGTCGGCAAGGCCGGGGACGTGCTCCTGGAGCCGCTGCGCAAGGCCCTCGGCGACTACGCCACCCTGTCCTTCGTGCGGCGGCTGACGGTCGCCCCGGCCCAGATGGGCACGGACGCCGGCCTGGTGGGGGCGGCGGCCGCCGCGCTCGCGGGCCGTACCGCCCCCACCACGGCCGCCGGGGTCTGACGGCGCCGGAGGAACCCCTGCTCAGCAGGAGAGCCGCGCGTCGGCCCAGTCCGCGTGGTCGGAGTCGATGCCGTCGCCGCCGTCGGTGACGACCAGCCGGACCACCTGCGCGCCGGTGACGTCCGCCGTGAGGGACCGGGCGGGCATGGCGTTGGTCAGGACGCCGGTCGAGGCGACCCGGGCGCCGTCCGCCCAGACCTCGAAGGCGACGGTGCCCTTGCCGCCCTTCTCGTCGTCCACGCCGACGTCCGCGGTGACCCTGGTGCACGTCCCGCCGGTGTAGTACTCCACCGCGCTGTCCGCGTGCACACCGAGGCCCTTGGCGTACACCGCACCGCCCAGGGTGATCGGATGACCGTCGCCCGCGGCGCTCTCCCCGTTGCTCGTGTCGCGCTCCACCGGTCCGTAGCCGTTGACCGCGGACAGCCACGGGAGGTCGCCGAGGTAGGAGGTCCCGGTGGGCGGCGGCACGACCACCGACGCGGTGAGCGGCACCGCGCTGTCGGCGTGGATCCCGGCCGGGGAGCGGTAACTCGTCTTCAGCGTCAGGTCGTACGACCCGATGGGCGTGCCCGCCGGAGCCGTGACCGACCACCGGATGCGCAGCACCCTGCCGGCCGGGAGGGCGGCCGTGCCGGTGGGCGACAGGGCGCGTACCGTCCAGCCCTGCGGGCCGCTCAGGGACACGGTCAGACGGGTGGCGGGGGTGCGGCCGAGGTCGGTGACCGAGGTGGTGAGCGTCGCGGGCGTGCCGGCCGTCACGAACGGGGCGCCGTCCAGGCCGGTTCCGACGGCGGGCGGATGCGCGGCCCAGCCGCTGCCGGCAGAGACCCGTACGAGCACGGTGCCGTGGGCGGGGACGGTCGCCGCGATGGTGCCGGCGGTGTGCAGGCTGCGGTGCTGCCACAGGTCGCGCAGGGTGTAGGCGGGCGCGGCGGGGAGTCCCACGGCCCGTGCGGTGGTGGTGACGCGCTGCGCGGCGGCGGTCTCGTTGAACAGGGCGACCGCGCGGCTGCCGTCCTTCATCTCCTTGGCGACGACCCAGCGGCCGCCCTCGGAGGAGATCACCGTGCCCTGCCTGCCCAGCGGGTCCTGGTCGACGGCGATGACCTCCTTGTTGCCGAGCACGTCGAAGGTCGCCTGGGAGGCCTTGCGCAGGTCGGAGCCGATGAGGAGCGGGGCCGCCATGACCGACCACATCGAGAAGTGGGTGCGGTACTCGGTGTCGGTCATGCCTCCGTTGCCGACCTCCAGCATGTCGGGGTCGTTCCAGTGGCCGGGGCCGGCGTAGGGGGCGAGGGGCAGGTTCTTCTTCAGGATCGACAGCATGGAGCCCCAGTTGTCGCTGATGTCACCCGTCGTGCGCCACAGATGGCCGACGTCCGAGGCCCATTCCCATGGCTTGTTCTCGCCCCATTCGCAGATGCTGTAGACGATGGGGCGGCCGGTGGCCTTCAGCGCGTCGCGCATGGTGGTGTAGCGCGATCTCGCGTCCACGCCCTGGTTGTTGCAGTTGTCGTACTTGAGGTAGTCGACGCCCCAGTCCGCGAACTGCCGGGCGTCGCTGTACTCGTGGCCCAGCGCGCCCGGGAACCCGGCGCTGTTGCAGGTCCTGGTGCCCGCGCTGGTGTAGATGCCGAGTTTGAGGCCCTTGGAGTGGACGTAGTCGGCGACCGCCTTGATCCCGTTCGGGAAGCGGGCCGGGTCGGGGACGAGCTTGCCGTCCGCGTCGCGCTCGGGCAGGGCCCAGCAGTCGTCGAGGTTGACGTACCTGTAGCCGGCGGCCTTCAGGCCCCTGTCGACGAAGAGGTCGGCGATGCCCTTGACCATCGACTCGTCGAACTCGGCGCGGCAGTGCGTGGAGTTCCAGTTGTTGAAGCCCATGGGTGGGGTGAGAGCGAGGCCGTCGGCCAGGGCGGGGGCCTCGGCGGGAACCTCCGCGGGGGCGGCGACGGCGGGGGCGGTCAGGGCGATGGGCGTGACGCCCGCCGCACAGAGCAGTACCGCGGTGACCGCGCCGAGCAGCCGTCCGCGGCGGGCGATGGGGGCGGTACGGGTGGGTGTGGTGTTCGTGGGGGCGGTGCGCGTGTGCGGGTGACGCATGGTCGACGTTCCTCCGGACTCGCGTGGGATGCGGGGTGATGCGGTGCTGTGGTCTTTCGCGGTGCGGCCGTGGCTTGCCGTGGTCGGCACCGGCCTTGCGGTGGCTTCATGTCCGCGTCAAGCTGTGCGCGTTTACGGTAGGACGTGTCCGACTCTGTTGGAAAGCGTGCCGACGCGTCGGATTCCGGTCCCCTCGCGGTTCGCCGGGACCGTGACCAATGGCGCCCGTCCGCGTTGACAGGGCATGAAGAAGCGCAGCATGCTCGCCCTCGCCTCCCTCGCCACCGGTTTCGTGGTGGCCGCCGTCACCCCGTCGCACGCCGCAGGTCACGACGCGCTCGGGGATCTGCACGTGAAGGACACCGTGGGCAGCGTCGACCACCTCGTCGGCCAGGACGGCCTCGCCATGGACGACGACGCCCTGGGGCAGGGCGACTGAGTCCGTCCCCTGGGCGGGGCGGCTGAGACAGCGCCGCCGCGCACGGCGCCGGCGCCCTGCCGCAGGGCCCCGGCGCCGTGGCATGCCCGCGGTGAGGAGGCAGGTGTCCTCGTGCGCGGCGCCCTCAACTGGGGCTGGTTTCCGTGGCAGGGTGGAGCGGGCAAGCCACAGGGGGCCAACAGAAGAGGGGGAAACGTGATCGTCTGGATCAACGGCGCGTTCGGTGCGGGAAAGACGACCACCGCACGGGAACTGATCGAGCTGATCCCGAACAGCACGCTCTTCGACCCCGAAGTCATTGGTGGAGCGCTCCCGCACCTGCTGCCGGCCAAGCGTCTGGCCGAGGTCGGCGACTACCAGGACCTGCCGATCTGGCGGCGGCTGGTGATCGACACGGCGGCCGCGATGCTCGCCGAGCTGGGCGGCACCCTCGTGGTCCCCATGACCCTGCTGCGCCAGGAGTACCGCGACGAGATCTTCGGCGGTCTCGCCGCGCGCCGCATCGGCGTCCGGCACATCCTGCTCGCCCCGGCCGAAACGATCCTGCGCGAGCGAATAGGGGGCCGGGAGGTCCCGCCCGACCTCCCGGACGGCGAGATGCGGATGCGCCAGTGGTCCTACGACCACATCGAGCCCTACCGCGCGGCCCTCGCCTCCTGGCTGGCCTCCGACGCCCACCTCGTGGACACCAGTGCGCTCACGCCGTACGCCACGGCCGTCCGGATAGCCGAGGCGGTGGGGAGCGGGACGGTGCCCGTGTGCGACATCGTGCAGACCCCCGAGCCCACGGCGGAGACGGTGGCCTCCGGCGTCCTGCTCTTCGACGAGCACGACCGCGTGCTGCTCGTCGACCCCACCTACAAGGCCGGCTGGGAGTTCCCCGGCGGTGTCGTCGAGCCCGGCGAGGCTCCCGCGCGAGCCGGTATGCGCGAGGTCGCCGAGGAGACCGGGATACGCCTGGCCGACGTGCCCCGGCTGCTCGTCGTCGACTGGGAGCCGCCGGCGCCGCCCGGATACGGCGGCCTGCGCCTGCTCTTCGACGGCGGCCGGCTCGACTCGGCCGCCGCCGGACGGCTGTTGCTGCCGGGGCCCGAACTGCGGGACTGCCGCTTCGTCACCGAGCGGGAGGCCGCCGACCTCCTCCCGCCCGTGCGCTACGAACGCCTGCGCTGGGCCCTCCGTGCCCGCGAACGGGGCGCCGCCCTGTACCTGGAAGCGGGCGTGCCGGTCGGCTGACCGGCCGCGATCCGCGGTGCCGCTTCGAACTCCGGCCCGGAAGCCGCCCCCTCGGCGCGCGCCTCCGGCGGAGGGCCGTCCCCACGGGTGACGCCGCCGACCAGGGCCCGGACACCGCCGCCCGCCCGCGCCACGGCCCGCATGCCCCGGCACCGGGTCGGCCGCCATTCCTGGCCCGGAACCGGCCGCGCCGTCGGCGGATCCTCGGGCGCCGGGTCGGCCGCCATCGGTGGCTCGGGACCGGCTGCCGTCGGCGCGTTCCCCCAGCGCGGGGTCGGTCGTCGTTGGTGGCCCGGGCCGGTCGCCGCCGGCGCGTCCCCCGGCGCGGGGTCGGTCGTCATCCGTGGCTCGGGCCCTTCGCCGTCGGCGGGTCCCCAGCCACTGGGTTGGTCGCCGTCCGTGGCCCGGGCCGGTCGCCGTCGGCGGGTTCCCGGGCGCGGGGTCGGTCGCCGTCCCTGGCGTGCTGGACCGGGCCCGGGGCAGCCGCCGATCCCGGCCCGTGCCGCTGCCGCGGCCCGCGAGTGCAGGCCGTCCGGTAGGCCGCCGTTCAGGCGCGCTGCTGTCCGGCACCGCTGTCAAGCGGCGCCCGCTTCCGGCCCCGGCGTGCCCCGGAGTGGCTGTTCGTCCGCGAGGGGGCTGCCCCGCCGCCTCCCGTGGCGTGCAGCCCCCCGCGAGCCGCCGACGGCCGTTTCAGCCCGCGTAGTTGAGGAGGAAGAGGGCCTCCGTGGCCGACAGGCGCTCCAACTCCCCGGGGGAGACGCTCTCGTTGACGGCGTGGATCTGGGCCTCGGGCTCGCTCAGGCCGATGAGGAGGATCTCGGCCTCCGGGTACAGCGCGGCGAGGGTGTTGCACAGCGGGATGGAGCCGCCCTGGCCCGCGTACTGCATCCGCTCGCCCGGGTAGGCGACGGCCATCGCGTCGGCCATGGCGCGGTAGGCGGGGCTGGTGGTGTCGGCGCGGAAGGCCTGGCCCTGGCCGATCTGCTCGGTGCGCACCCGGGCGCCCCACGGGGTGTGGGCCTCCAGGTGGGCCTGGAGCAGCTTGGTCGCCTCGGCCGCGTCGACGCCCGGCGGCACGCGCAGGCTGATCAGGGCGCGGGCACTCGCCTGCACCGAGGGGGTGGCGCCGACGACGGGCGGGCAGTCGATGCCGAGGACGGTGACGGCCGGCCGCGCCCAGATGCGGTCGGCGACCGTGCCCGAGCCGATCAGCTCCACGCCGTCGAGCACCTTGGCGTCCTTGCGGAACTGCTCCTCGTCGTACTGCAGCCCCTCCCACGCGGCCCCGCCGGGCAGGCCGTCGACGGTCGTGGAGCCGTCCTCGGCGCGCAGCGAGTCCAGGGCACGGATCAGCGCCGCGAGCGCGTCCGGCGCGGCGCCGCCGAACTGGCCGGAGTGCAGGTTGCCCTGGAGCGTGTCGACCTGGGCGCGGACGAGCGTCATGCCGCGCAGGGTGGTGGTGACCGTGGGCAGTCCGACGCGGAAGTTGCCCGCGTCGCCGATCACGATGGTGTCGGCGCGCAGCAGTTCGGGGTGCTCCTCCGCGTAGCGCTCCAGGCCGCCCGTGCCCTGCTCCTCGGAGCCCTCCGCGATCACCTTGATGTGCACCGGTACGCCGCCGTTGGCCTTCAGGGCGCGCAGCGCGAGCAGGTGCATGATGATCCCGCCCTTGCAGTCCGCGGCCCCGCGCCCGTACCAGCGGCCGTCGCGCTCGGTCAGCTCGAAGGGCGGCGTGTCCCAGCCGGCCTCGTCCAGCGGCGGCTGCACGTCGTAGTGGGCGTACAGCAGGACGGTCCGCGCGCCCTCGGGGCCGGGCAGGAAGCCGTACACCGACTGGGTGCCGTCCGGCGTGTCGAGCAGCGCCACATCGGTGAAGCCCTCGGCGCGCAGCGCGTCGGCGACCCAGTTCGCGGCGCCCTCGCTCTCGCTCCGCGGGTACTGGTCGAAGTCCGCCACCGACTTGAAGGCCACCAGCTCGGCGAGCTCGGCCCGGGCCCTGGGTATCAGGGAGGCGACGGTCTCGGCGACCGGATGCGACGACATGGGCACGCTCCTCGTAGGTGCGACTCGGTGCCGGCGGGTACCTCGGGTGGTACTTCCGGGCACCTGGGTGTTCCGGATGACCGGGTCAGCGTAGGCGCGTCCCGGTGTGTGGTGCGCATACGCTGCCGATCCTCCCACAGCGGTCACCGGCCGGGGCCGCCGTAGGATGCGGGAGACAGCAGCAGCGAGCGGCTTGATCGGGAGCGGTAGACCATCGTGAGCAGCGAGAACTCTTCGGCGGACGACGTGCGGCAGGTGTGGGACGTCGTCGTGGTGGGCGCGGGACCCGCGGGGGCCTCGGCCGCCTACGCGGCGGCGGTCGCGGGGCGGCGCGTGCTGCTGCTGGAGAAGGCGGAGCTGCCCCGGTACAAGACCTGCGGCGGCGGCATCATCGGCCCCTCGCGCGACGCGCTGCCGCCCGGTTTCGAGCTGCCGCTGAAGGACCGCGTGCACGCGGTGACGTTCTCCCACAACGGCCGTTTCACCCGCACCCGCCGCTCCAAGAGGATGCTGTTCGGCCTGATCAACCGGCCCGAGTTCGACCAGCAACTGGTCGAGCACGCGCAGAAGGCGGGCGCCGAGCTGCGTACCGGCGTGGCCGTCTCCCGGGTCGAGCAGCACGGCTCGGCGGTGCCGGACCGGCGCACGGTCGCGGTGGTGCTCCAGGGCGGCGAGACGGTGCTGGCGCGGGCGGTGGTCGGCGCGGACGGCAGCGCCGGCCGGATAGGGGCGCACGTCGGGGTCAAGGTGGACCAGGTCGACCTCGGCCTGGAGGCGGAGATCCCGGTGCCCGAGACCGTCGCGGAGGACTGGCGGGGGCGGGTCCTCATCGACTGGGGTCCCATGCCGGGCAGTTACGGCTGGGTGTTCCCCAAGGGGGACACGCTGACGGTCGGCGTGATCTCGGCCCGTGGCGAAGGCGCCGCCACCAAGCGGTACTTGGAGGACTTCGTCGCCCGGCTCGGCCTCGCCGGCTTCGAGCCGAGCATCTCCTCCGGCCATCTGACCCGCTGCCGCGCCGACGACTCGCCGCTGTCGCGCGGGCGCGTGCTGGTGTGCGGGGACGCGGCCGGACTGCTGGAGCCGTGGACACGCGAGGGCATCTCCTTCGCGCTCAGGTCCGGGCGGCTCGCGGGGGAGTGGGCGGTGCGGATCGCGGAGGCGCACGACGCCGTGGACACCCGCCGCCAGGCGCTGAACTACGCCTTCGCGGTCAAGGCCGGCCTCGGTGTCGAGATGTCCGTCGGCAAGCGGATGCTGGCCCTGTTCGAGCGTCGTCCCGGCCTCTTCCACGCCGCCCTGACCGGCTTCCGTCCCGCCTGGCGGGCCTTCCGGGACATCACGCAGGGCTCCACCTCGCTGGGCGAGCTGGTCCGCACCCACCCCATGGCCCAGCGCGCCCTGACCGCGATGGACCGGCGGACCGCGCCGTCCGCGCCGGCCGCCGCCGAGGACGCGGTCAGTCCCTGACCGTGATCCGGAAGACGGGGTGGTCGCCGGCGGACGCGGCGATCTCCTCGTCGGAGGACTTGGCCGTCACGCCCTGGAAGTACTGGTTGACCTCCCAGCCCCACTTCTCCAGGTAGGTCCGCAGCACGGGGAGCTTCTCGGCCTCGGACAGCTCCACCGCGGTGAAGGCGCGGACCTTGCGGCCCACCCGCAGTTCGCCGCCGCCCGCGGCACGCATGTTGCGCACCCACTGGGAGTGGCCGCGGGCCGAGACGAGGAACTGCTCGCCGCCGTACGTGTGCGGGTTGACGGGGATCCGCTGCGGCTTGCCGCTCTTGCGGCCGGGCACGGACAGCTCCGCCGAGCCCGCGAGGCTGATCCCGTGCCGGGCCAGCCAGCCGATGACGCCGTTGAGCCGGACGGTCATCGGGCTGCCCTTGAGGTAGTACGGCGACGGAGAGGACGACGAGGAAGACGAAGCCGGCGACATGGTGACCCCCACTGGTTGGGAGAGCAGTGCTCTCGGTTGAGAACAGTGTGCGCCGGATCGGTGCTCCATGGCAAGAGCAGTGCTCTCATTTGTGTGCGGTGCTCCGAAATCGTGGAACACTCTTCCCATGAACACCCCACAGGGAGCCCGCGCCCGGGCCAGGACGGAGATCACCGCCGCGATCAAGGACGAGGCCCGCAGACAGCTCGCGGCCGAGGGCGCCGCGAAACTCTCGCTGCGCGCCGTGGCCCGCGCCCTCGGCATGGTGTCCTCCGCGCTGTACCGGTACTTCCCCAGCCGCGACGACCTGCTGACCGCCCTCATCATCGACGCCTACGACTCCCTGGGGGCCGCCGCGGAGGAGGCCCACGAGGCGGTCGCCGACGAGATCCCGGCCGTGCGCTGGACCGCCGTGTGTGTGGCGGTGCGCGGCTGGGCGCTCGCGCATCCGCACGAGTACGCCCTCATCTACGGCTCGCCCGTGCCCGGTTACGTCGCGCCGCAGACCACCGTCCCCGCGGCGGCCAGGGTCGGCCTGCTCCTCATCGGCGTCGTCCGCGACGCCCACGAACGCGGCGCCCTGACCCCGCCCCCGCTCCCCGGCGAGTTGCGGGCCGAGGCCGAGCGGATGACGGCCGACTTCGCCCCCGGCATGCCCCCGGAGGCGGCGGCCCCGCTGGTCGCCGCCTGGGCGCAGCTGTACGGGCTGGTCGGCTTCGAGCTGTTCGGCCAGTTCCACCGGGTCGTGGAGGACCGCGAACCCTTCTTCCGGGACGCGGTCGCCAGGCTCGGGCGGTCGATCGGCCTACGGGACTGACCCTGCCCCCGAGCCTGGCGCGGCCTCCGATCCTGACCTGTCTCCGACCCCGGACGGCTGCCGAGCCTGACCCGGCATTTCAGCCTGACCCGGCTTTTCGGCCTGCCCCGGCCTTTGAGTCCGCCCCGGCCGCTCGGTCCGGCCCGCCCGGTGTACTTCTCCGGGAGTACGGGTGATCACCTCCTGCGGCCGACGCGCCCCGCGGCGGGGGCCGTCTAGCGTGGCCGTCATGGGAGAGCAGCGCATACGCCGGGACGGGCCGCCGGGGTGGGGCCGGCCCGGGCCGGCACGGCGAGGTCGCGGCGAGGAAGGACCGGGCGGCCGGTGGCCGTGGGTGTCCACCGTCGTACTCACCGCTTTCGTGCTCATCGGCTCCTCCTTCGCGGCCCGCAACCAGCACGGCCACCGTGAGCCGCTGGACGTCTACGCCGTGCTGCTGCTCCTGGTGACCTCCGGGCTGCTGCTGTGGCGCAAGCGGTACCCGGTGTTCGTGGTCTTCGGCACCGCGGCGGCCACCCTGGCCTACTTCGCCGCGGGATACCCGTACGGGCCGGTCTTCCTCACCGTCGTGGTCGCCTGCTTCAGCGCGGTGGTGGCGGGGCACCGCCGGGCCGCCTGGACGGCCGTCGGTGCGCTGTGGGCCGGGCACGCGCTCATCGCCCTCCGGCTCTACCGCCTGCTGCCCCCGTCCGGCGACACCGCCTCCTCCTGGGGGCAGCAACTCGTCATCGCCACCTGGGTGGTGGCGCTCCTCGCCGTCTCCGAGCTCGCCCGGATCCGCCGCGAGCAGTGGGCGAGGGAGCGCGCCGAGCGGGCTGCCGCCGCCCGGCGGCGCGCCGACGAGGAACGGCTGCGGATCGCCCGCGAACTGCACGACGTCCTCGCCCACAGCATCTCCGTCATCAACGTCCAGGCCGGCGTCGGGCTCGCGCTCCTGGACACCGACCCCGAGCAGGCGCGCACCGCGCTCACCACCATCAAGGCCGCCAGCAAGGAGGCGCTCGGTGAGGTGCGCCAGGTGCTCGACACCCTGCGCGCCCCCGGCGCCGCCCCGCGCGCCCCGGCGCCCGGCCTCGGCCGGCTGCCCGAGTTGGTGGAACAGGCGGCCGGCGCCGGACTCACCGTCGAGGTGGAGGGCGAGGCGCCCCCGCTGCCGCCCGGTGCCGACCTCGCCGCCTTCCGCATCGTCCAGGAGGCGCTCACCAACGTCGTGCGGCACTCGGGCTCCCGGCGCGCCCGGGTGCGCATCGCGCACGAGGGCGGCACGCTGCGGCTGCGTATCGACGACGACGGGCCGGCAACCGGCGCGGACGCGGGCGGCAGCGGCAACGGGCTGGCCGGGATGCGGGAGCGGGCCGCCGCGCTCGGTGGCACCATCGACGCCGGTGAACGGCCCGGCGGCGGCTGGCGGGTGCTGGCCGTACTGCCCCTGAGGAACCAGGAGGAGAAGCGGTGATCCGCGTACTGCTCGCCGACGACCAGTCGCTGGTGCGGGCCGGCTTCCGGGCCCTGCTCGACGCGCAGCCGGACATCGAGGTCGCCGGGGAGGCCGCCGACGGCGAGGAGGCCGTGCGCCAGGTCCGCGAAGTGCGCCCGGACGTCGTCCTGATGGACATCCGCATGCCACTGCTCGACGGCCTCGCCGCGACCCGGCGCATCAGCGGGGACGCGGCGCTCGGCGAGGTCAAGGTGGTCATGCTGACCACCTTCGAACTCGACGAGTACGTCTTCGAGGCGATCCGCTCCGGCGCCTCGGGCTTTCTGGTCAAGGACACCGAACCCGATGAACTCCTGCGCGCCGTCAGGGCGGTGGTCGCCGGCGACGCCCTGCTCTCGCCCGGCGTGACCCGCCGCCTGATCGCCGAGTTCGCCGCCCGCTCCAAGCAGCCCGCGGCCGCCGGCGCGCTGTCCCGGCTCACCGATCGCGAGCGCGAGGTCATGGCGCTGGTCGGCATCGGCCTGTCAAACGACGAGATCGCCCGCCGCCTGGTGGTCAGCCCGCTGACCGCCAAGACGCACGTCAGCCGCACCATGATCAAGCTGGGCGCCCGCGACCGCGCCCAACTGGTCGTCCTCGCCTACGAGTCGGGACTGGTCCGCCCGGGCTGGCTGGGCTGACGTACGCCAGGTCCATCGCGGGGTCAGGTGATCGCCGAGGTCCGCCGCCACAGTCCGGCGAGGGCGGGGTCTCCGGTCACCTCAGGAATCGGGCGCCGGTTCCACAGGGACAGGTACAACTGGTCGGCCGGCCCGGTGAGTTCGGCGTCGGCCGGGCCCGAGGCATCCCGGACGGTGACCGGCGGCGCGTTGGACAGACGTATCGTCCACACCGCGTCGGCGTCCGTGGCGCGCACCCGCAGCACCCTCGGCTCGGGGCTGCGGACGCGGCTGCGGGAGCGGGCGTGGAAGCCGCGCAGCAGCTCGTCGACGCCGTCCACGGCGAAGTCCGCGCCGATCGCGGACGGGGCGCCGCCGCGCGCCGACTCGGCGTCGAAGCGGTGGACCGCCGTCTCGTGCGCCTGGCGGCGGGTCCAGAACGCCAGCGCAGAGGGGTCGGCCGAGGGCGCCGGGTGGAACGTCCAGCACTCGACGTCCGAAGGGGCCTTCGCCAGTGTCTCGACGAGCCGGCGGTGGCTCTCGCGGTACCAGGCCACCAGCTCGGCGCCGTCGAGGTCCGGACCGTCGCCGATGGGGCGCGGCGCGGGACGGGCGTCGGCGACGAAGGCGGCGGCCCACTCGTGCACGGCGCCCGTGTGCCGCAGCAGGTCCCGCACCCGCCAGCCGGGGCAGGGCGGCACCCCGGCCCCCGTCCCCGCCTCCTCGGCGGCCGCCGCCAGCAGGCGGCCTTCCTGGTCGAGTGCGCGCAGGAACTCCTCGGTGTCCATGCGAGGGAGTGTGCCCGACGGGCCCCGCACCCGGGCAAGGGGGTCCCGCCCGGCGGCCCCGCGTCCCGGGTCGGCGTATGCCGCGTTGCGGTGGGCCATCCGGTGGGTTGGGGTGGAGAGGACTCACTTCCCAGTGTCCCGGACGGCGATCATGACGATGTCCCCCTTCGGCGCCTCCTTCGGCGGCCCGGACCCGTTCTCCGAGATCCTCAACCGGTTCTTCGGCATGACGCCGGGAGCCTCGCCCCCGCAGGTGCAGAGGGTGCCCATCGGACGGCTGCTGACCGAGTCCGCGCGCGAACTGATCAACCGCGCCACCAGCCGGGCCGCCGAGGACGGCAGCTCCGACCTGGACACCGAGCACCTGCTGTGGGCGTGCACCCAGGTGGAACCGACCCGCGGTCTGCTCGCCCAGGCCGGGGCCGACCCCGACCGGCTCGGCTCCGACCTCGCCGAGGCGCTGCCCGGCGAGAGCGGCGTCCCCTCCGCCCAGCCGGGCCTCACCCCGGCCGCCAAGCGCGTGCTGCTGCGCGCCTACGAGCACTCGCGGGCGGCCGGAGTGTCGTACATCGGCCCGGAACACATCCTCGGCGCCCTGCTGGACACCCCGGGCGCGGCGGCCGGCCGGGTCCTCGCCACGCACGGCCTCGAGGCGGAGCAACTGCGCCGCGGCGCCGAGACGGCCGCGCGCGCCGAGGCCGGCCAGGGCGGTGCCGAGACCCCGAGCACCACCCCGACCCTCGACCAGTACGGCCGCGACCTCACCGAGGAGGCCCGGGCCGGGAAGCTGGACCCCGTGGTCGGGCGGGCGCTGGAGATCGAGCAGACCGTGGAGATCCTCTCCCGCCGCTCCAAGAACAACCCCGTCCTCATCGGCGAGCCCGGCGTCGGCAAGACCGCGATCGTCGAGGGCCTCGCCCAGCGGATCGTCGCCGGGGACGTGCCGAAGACGCTGGAGAACAAGCGGGTGGTCGCGCTCGACCTGACCGGGCTGGTGGCGGGCGCCCAGTACCGCGGGCAGTTCGAGGAGCGGCTGAAGAACGTCATCGACGAGGTCAAGGCGGCCTCGGAGTCGACGGTCCTCTTCCTCGACGAACTGCACACCGTCGTCGGCGCCGGCGCCACCGGCGAGGGCTCCATGGACGCGGGCAACATCCTCAAACCGGCCCTCGCCCGCGGCGAACTGCACGTCGTCGGCGCCACCACCCTCGACGAGTACCGGCGGTACGTGGAGAAGGACGCCGCCCTCGAGCGCCGGTTCCAGCCGGTCATGGTGCCCGAGCCGAGCGTCGAGGAGACCGTGCAGATCCTGGAGGGCCTGCGCGACTCCTACGAGGCCCACCACCAGGTCCGCTACAGCGACGGCGCCCTCGCCGCCGCGGCCGGGCTCTCCGACCGCTACGTCACCGACCGGTTCCTGCCCGACAAGGCCATCGACCTGCTCGACCAGGCCGGGGCCCGGGTGCGGCTGCGCTCGCTGGGCCGGTCCACCGAGGTCGCCGAGCGCGAGGACCGGCTGGCCAAGCTGCGCCGCGAGAAGGACGAGGCCGTCGCCGCCGAGGACTTCGAGCGCGCCTCGGGGCTCAAGGACCGCATCGTCGAGGTGGAGACCGAGCTCGAAGGGCTCGCCGAGCGCCGCGAGGGCGTCCTGGAGGTCACCGTCGACGACATCGCCGACGTGCTGTCCCGGCGCACCGGCATCCCTGTCGCCCAGCTGACCGAGACCGAGAAGGAACGGCTGCTGAAGCTGGAGGACGCCCTGCACGACCGGGTCGTCGGACAGGACGAGGCCGTCACCGCCATCGCCCAGGCGGTGCGCCGCAGCCGCGCCGGCATGAGCGACCCCGACCGGCCGGTGGGTAGCTTCCTCTTCCTCGGTCCCACCGGCGTGGGCAAGACCGAGCTGGCCAAGGCGCTCGCCGAACTGCTCTTCGGCGACGAGAGCCGCATGGTCCGCTTCGACATGAGCGAGTTCCAGGAGAAGCACACGGTCTCCCGGCTCGTCGGGGCCCCGCCCGGCTACGTCGGCCACGAGGAGGCCGGCCAGCTCACCGAGAAGGTGCGCCGCCAGCCGTACAGCGTGCTGCTGTTCGACGAGGTGGAGAAGGCCCACCCGGACGTCTTCAACACCCTGCTCCAGGTCCTCGACGACGGCCGGCTCACCGACGCCCAGGGCCGCACCGTCGACTTCCGCAACACCGTGGTCATCATGACCTCCAACATCGGCGCCCAGCGGATCCTGGCCCACCACGGCGACGTGAGCGCCATCAAGGACGAGCTGATGGAGGACCTGCGGGCGAGGTTCCTGCCCGAGTTCCTCAACCGCATCGACGAGATCATCATCTTCCACGCGCTCGGTGAGCGGGACCTCGACCGGATCGTGGACCTGCTGCTCGACAACAGCAGGCGGCGCGTGCGGGCCCAGGGCATGGAGCTGGAGGTCACCGACGCCGCGAAGAGGCTGCTCGTCGCGCACGGCCACCAGCCGGAGTTCGGCGCCCGCCCGCTGCGCCGCACGATCCAGTCCGAGCTGGACAACCGCATCGCCTCCCTGCTGCTCAGCGACTCGGCCGACCCGGGCGACACGATTGTGGCCGACGTCGTCAACGACGCCCTGGTCTGCCGGGTGGAACGGCCGACGGCGCCGGGCGGCGACGGCCAGGCGACCGCCACCGCGCCGACCGCCTGACCTTCCCGCGAGCGGCGCGGGGGAAGCGAGCGGCGCCGGCGGGGCGGACGCGGCCGGCGGGGCCGGCGTGGTGGACCGTCCCGGTGGTCCTGGCGGTGGCGCCGCCGGGACCACCGGGCTCGGCGGTGGCGCCGCGGCTCGGGCCGCGGCGCACTCCGCCTCGGCCATGTGCCGCGGGTGGCTGCACAGCACGTCCGTGGGCGACTGCCGGCCGTCGTCGCGGTGACGGCCGCCGCGTCCTCCGCCTCGGCGTCGGGCCCCGCCGCGTGGGCGGCCGTTCCGCGTCAGTCGTGCAGCGCTCGACGGGTCACGAAGCCGATCGTGGCGGCGACGGCCGCGAGTGCGGCGACGCTGGTGAGCGCGGCGGGCAAGGAGAGCCAGTCGGCCATGAAGCCGATCGCCGGGGGGCCGAGGAGCATGCCGCCGTAGCCGAGCGTGGAGGCGGTCGCGACGCCGCTCGGGCCCGCGAGGGCGCCGGCGCGCTCGACGGCAACCGGGAAGAGGTTGGCCAGCCCCAGGCCGGTGACGGCGAAGCCGAGCAGCGCGGCCCACACGGAGGGCGCGAGCGCGCCGAGCAGCATGCCCGCCGCGGCGGTGGCGCCGCCCGCCACGACCGTACGGGTGCGGCCCAGCCGTTCCAGCAGGGCCGTCCCGCTCAGCCGCCCGACCGTCATCGCCAGCGCGAAGCACGAGTAGCCGACCGCGGCGGCAGCCGGCGAGGCGCCCAGGTCCTGCTCGAAGTGGAGCGCGCCCCAGTCGGCCATGGCCCCCTCGCCGTACGCCGTGCACAGGGCGACCAGCCCCAGCACGAGCACGACCCCCCGGGTCCGGCCGCCCGCGTGGCGCACGGCGGAACCGCCGGGGCGTTCGCGGCCCCACGGGCCGGCGGGCTCGTCCACCGGGCCGGGCTCGTCCGCCGGGACCGGCTCGTCCGCCGGGGCCGGTGGCTGGATCCGCAGCAGTGTGCGGCCCGCGACCGCCGTGACGGCGAGCCCGATCACGGTGAGGCCGAGCAGGTGGCGCGCGGGGGACAGGTGCCCGGCGACGATCGCGCCGAGGCCCGCGCCCGCCATGCCGCCCAGGCTGAAGGCGGCGTGGAAAGTCGGCATCACCGGCCGCCGCAGCGCGGCCACCAGGTCGACGGCCGCGCTGTTGAAGGCGACGTTGATGCCCCCGTACGCGGCGCCGAACACCAGCAGTACGGCCCCCAGGGCCCACACGGAGTGGGTGAGCGGGGGCAGCGCGACGCTGAGGGACAGCAGGACCGCGCAGACGACGGTGACGGGATGGCTGCCGTACCGGCGGCACAGCCGCCCGGTCAGGGTCATCGTGATCACCGCGCCCGCGGACACGCCGAGCAGGGCCATGCCCAGGGCCCCCGCGGAGGCGTGGGTCTGGTGCTTGATGGCGGGGATGCGCACGACCCAGCCGGCGAAGACGAAGCCGTCCAGGGCGAAGAAGGTGGTCAGGGCGACACGGAGACGGGCGAGGGTGTGGTCCGGCACGGCACTGTGCGAACGGACTTTGTTTAGTAGCGGCACAAATGCAGGTTAGGAGGCCCGGCGCTCCGCGGCAAGGGCGGCCACGGGAGCGCCGGCGCCCGTCAGGCGAGCGTGACCTCCACCGGCAGCCGCTTGATGCCGTTGACGAAGTTGGAGCGCACCCGGGGAACGTCGCCGGCGAGACGGATGCCGGCCAGGCGCGGGATCAGCTCCTCGAACATGATGCGGATCTCGGTGCGGGCCAGGAGGTTGCCCAGGCACAGGTGGGGGCTGCCCTTGCCGAACGTGACGTGGTCGTTGTTCTGCCGGGTGACGTCGAAGTCGTAGGGGTTGCCGAAGACCTCCTCGTCGCGGTTGCCGGAGGCGAACCACATGACGACCTTGTCGCCCTCCTTGACGCGCCTGCCGCCCAGCTCCACGTCCCGGGTGGCCGTGCGGCGGAAGTGGTAGACGGGGGAGGCCCAGCGCAGGAACTCCTCGACGGCGGCGGGGATCAGGGAAGGGTCCTCCTGGAGCCGGGCGAGCTGTTCCGGGTGCTGGAGGAGGGCCAGCATCGAGTGGGTGATGGTGTGCCGGGTGGTCTCGTTGCCGGCCACCACCAGCAGCAGGAAGTAGTTGTCGAAGTCCTGTGCGGAGAGCGGGACGCCGTCGCGCGGGGAGCCGTTGACCAGCCGGGAGACCAGGTCGGTGCCCTCGCCCCCGCGCCGCTGCCGGGCCAGTTCGCGGCCGTAGGCGAAGACCTCCAGCGAGGCGGGGGAGCGGAAGGGCAGGTCGCGGTACTTCTCGCTCTCCTCGCTGTGCAGCAGTACGTCGGCGTAGTCGGGGTCGGTGTTGCCGATGATGCGGTTGCCCCAGTCGATGAGCTGCTGGTTGTCGTCCTGCGGCACGTCGAGGAGCCGGGCCAGCACGTTGATCGGGAAGTCCGCCGAGACCTCCTTGACGAAGTCGAAGGTGCCCTTGGCGAGCGCCTTGTCCAGCGTGGTCGCGGTCAGGCCGCGCAGGAAGTCGGCGTAACTGTTGATCACGCCCGCCCCGAACTGGCGCTGGATCAGGCTGCGCAGCGCGCGGTGGCGGACGCCGTCCAGCTCCATGATGGAGGCGCGCTTCTTGATCTGGTCGTCGTCGACCTCCTCGAGATTGACGAACCTCGTGGAGGTGAAGGTCTCCGCGTCGCGGTCGACGCGGGCGATGTCCGCGTGCCGGGTCACGGCCCAGAAGCCGGAGTTGGGCGCCTCCTCGGGCTGCCAGTGCACCGGGTCCTCGTGGCGCAGGGTGTGGAACATGCGCCAGGGCGTGATGCCGTCGGTGAAGTTGTCGAGGTCGGCGAGGTTCACGTCGGCGAGCGCCAGCGGCTCGCGGATCGCGTCGGCCGGGGACGGCGCGGCGGCCGCGGACGCGGTGGTCACGGCCGGCGCGTCGGTCGCGGACGGCTCGGTCCGCGCGGTGGTGGGCGTGCTCATGGGTGGCGTCTCCTCGGCGTCACAGGTGGTAGGCGTACTCGGTGAACTCCCAGTCGGTGACGTGCCGTCGGAAGCGTTCGACCTCGTCGCGCTTGTAGGTCAGGTAGGAGGTGGTGAAGGCCTTGCCGAGGAGGTCGGTCAGGGGGGTGTCCGCCTCCAGGGCGTCCAGGGCGGCCGACAGGCTCGTGGGGAGCATGGCGGCCCTGGCGGTGTCGTAGCCGTAGCCGTCGAGCGGGGCGGGGGGCTCCTCGCCGGCCTCGATGCCGAGCAGGGCGGCGGCGACGGTCCCGGCGATCAGCAGGTACGGGTTCGCACCGGCGTCGCCGAGCCGCAGTTCGAAGCGGGCGCCGGCGCCGCGCTCGGGCGGGACGCGGACCATCGCGCTGCGGTTGTCGAGCCCCCAGTCGATCAGCCAGGGCGCCAGTGTGTCCGGGCCGAAGCGCTTGTAGGAGTTGACCGTCGGGTTGGCGAGAGCCGCGAGGGCGGGCGCGTGGGCGAGGACGCCCGCCACCGCGTGGCGTGCCGTGGCGGACAGGCCGTGCGGCGCCGGGGGGTCGTCGAAGGCGTTGGCGCCGTCCTCGTCCTCGCAGGACAGGTGGAGGTGGAAGCCGGAGCCGCCCGCGTCGGCGAAGGGCTTGGCCATGAAGGTGGCCAGGCGGCCCTCCTTGCGGGCCAGTTCCTTGACCGCCGCCTTGAAACGGAAGGCGCGGTCGGCCGCGTCCAGGGCCCCGGAGTGGGTCAGGTTGATCTCGAACTGCGACCCGTCGAACTCGTGGTTGCCGCTGCTGACGCCGAGCCCGGCGTCGCGCAGCAGGCGCAGGGTGCGCAGCAGGTGGTTGTCGTGGTCCGCGCGCAGGCCCGCCGTGTAGACGACGCCGCGGGCCTCGCTGTAGCGGCGCCAGCCGCGCGGGGAGCCGGGCGCGGCCTCGCACAGGAAGTACTCCAGCTCGGGCCCGACCACCGGGCGCAGTCCGCGCTCGTGGGCCCGGCCGAGCACCGTGCGCAGCAGGTCGCGGGGCGACTCGGGGGCCGGCAGTCCGGTGACCGGGTCGGTGACCTCGCCCAGACAGCTCGCGACGCCCGGCTCCCAGGGCAGCGGCAGGAGGGTGCCGAGGTCGGGCCGTACGCAGACGTCGGGCAGGCCCGCGTCCAGTCCGCCGGCGACCGGGACGACGTCGCCCTGCGGGGTGGTGTGGTAGACGGCGCGGCAGAAGGCCAGGCCGTGGTCGCAGGCCGAGGGCAGGTGCTCCAGCAGGACGTCCCGGGCGCGGTCGGTGCCGATGAGGTCGGGATAGGTCACCCGGACCACGTCGACGCCCTCGGCGGCGAGCCGGTCCAGGTGCCGGCTTGGGGATGGGGAGTCGGATGCGCTCACCGGTGTCTCCTCTGCGGGATGGGGGGCGCTCCCGGGCCCGAGCGGGCGCCGGGGGAGGGGCGCGGGGGCGGCGTCGCACTGCGGGGAGGAGCAGGGGCCGCTCAACGTTTGGTACCAAACGGTATGGAGCCCGCCCGCCTCGCCGCAAGAGGCCGGCCCGAAAAATTTATCCATCCGGATAGGTATTGACCAGGGCCGGCTCGGTTCCTATGTTGTTTGACGCCAAACGAGTCCGGGGTACGGCTCTCGCCCACCCCGTTGGCCGGGGCCCGGCCGCATCCGGACCGGGCCCCTTCCTCTCCCCGTCTTCCCAGTCCCCCGCCCCGACGCCCTCAGCACCAGGAGGACCGGCCATGAAGGTCGTCGTCGACATGAACAAGTGCCAGGACCACGGACAGTGCGTCTTCGCCGCCCCCGACGTGTTCCGATTCGACGAGGCCGGACGCCTCGCCTACGTCCCCGACCCCGACGACGCGCTGCGCGACGAGGTCGAGGAGGCCGCCGACGTCTGCCCGCTGCAGGCCATCCGGATCGAGGACTGAGCCGTGAGCGCACCCGTCGTGGTGGCCGGCGCCTCCATGGCCGGCCTGCGCGCCGCCGAGCAGCTGCGCGCCGCCGGACACACCGGGCCGATCACCCTGATCGGCGACGAGCCCCACATGCCCTACAACCGGCCGCCGCTGTCCAAGGAGGTGCTGGCCGGCAAGGCCTCCTTCGAGTCGCTGGCCTTCCGGCCCCGCGCCGCCGTCGCCGACGTCGAGTGGCGCCTGGGCACCAAGGTCGTCTCCGCCGATCTCGACCGGCGGCGCGTCCGGCTCGACGACGGCGGGACCCTGTCCTACGCGGCTCTCGTCGTCGCCACCGGCATGCGCCCCCGCCGGCTGCGCTGCCCCGGCCCCCTCGCCGGACGCCACACCGTGCGTACCCTCGCCGACGCCCGCGGACTGCGCGCGGCCCTCACCCGGCCCGGCGTCCGCGTGGTCGTGGTGGGCGCCGGCTTCATCGGCTGCGAGGTCGCAGCCACCGCCGTCGCCCTCGGCGCCGCCGAGGTCACCGTCGTCGACCCGCTGCCCCTGCCCATGGCCGGACCCCTCGGCGAACTCCTCGGCCGGGCCCTGCTCCGGCGGCACGAGGCGCGCGGTGTGCGCTTCGCGCTCGGCGCCGGCGTCACCGGCTTCGACGGTGACGGCCACGTCACCGGAGTGGTGCTGGACGACGGCACCGTGCTCCCGGCCGACGTGGTGGTCGAGTCGGTCGGCTCGGTCGCCAATACCGAGTGGCTCGACGGCAACGGCCTCGACCTCACGGACGGGGTCCTCACCGACAAGCACCTGCGCGCCGGCGGCCGCCCCGACGTGGTCGCGGTCGGCGACGTAGCCCGCTTCCCCAACGCCCGTTACGACGGCGTACCCCGCCGGGTCGAGCACTGGTCCATCCCCACCGACACCGCCAAGCACGCCGCCCGCGTGCTCGCCGCCCAGCTCGGCGGCGCCGAGCCCGAGCCGGCGCCCTTCGCGCCGCTGCCCACCTTCTGGAGCGACCAGCACGACTTCCGGCTCCAGTCCTTCGGCGCTCCCGCCCTCGGCCTCGACGACGTGCGGGTCATCGAAGGCGGCCCGGACGGCGACCTGCTCGCCGGCTACCACCGGGGCGGCCGGCTCGTCGGTGTCGTCGCCCTCGGCGGAACGGGTGCCGCGGCCGCCGCCGCCCGCCACCGCGCCGAACTGCTCAAGACGCCCGCCCTCACCGCGTAAGGAACGCCTGCCATGACCACCGTCCGCGGATACCTCCACCCCAAGACGGCGACGGGCGCCTCGTCGCTGATCCCCTCGCCGCCCTGGCACTACTCCGGCGACCTGCTCACCGTCGAGTACCGCACCGACCCGGACCGCGTGCGCGAACTGCTGCCCGAACCACTGGAGTTGGCCGATGAGGACCCCGGCGCGGTAGCGCTGATCTGGGCCGACTGGCAGTCCTGCTCGTCCTCGGCCGAGGAGCTGCTCGACCCCGTGCGCGCCCAGTACAAGGAGGCCTTCGCCGTGGTCCGCTGCCAGTACCGCGGACAGACCTACACGCGCTGCGTCTACATCTGGGTGGACAAGGACTTCGCCATCGCGCGCGGACTGCACCAGGGCTATCCCAAGAAGCTCGGCTCCATCCACCAGACCCGCCCGCACCCCTACGGCCCCGCCCCGCGCGTCGAGGCGGGCGCCCGCTTCGGCGCGACCCTGGCCGCCGCCGACCGGCGTCTGGCCCAGGCCGTGGTCACCCTGCGCGAGCCGTCCCCGGTGAACGGCTTCGTCAACGGCCACCCCATGGCCCACCACCGCTGGCTGCCCTCCATCGAGAAGGGCAAGGGCCTCGCACTGGACGAGCTGATCGAGTCCGGCGCCGCCTCCTTCGAGGGCGGGCAGGCCTGGACCGGCGACGCCGAGCTGGAGCTGTTCGAGGCGCCCAATGAGGAACTGGCCCGGCTGGAGATCCGCGAGCCGATCGCCGCGTACTACCGGCAGGTCGGCGTGGTGTGGGACGGGGGACGGCTCCTGGAGTCCGGCACCTCCGGCGCTCAGTGACCCCCCATTCACCAGAGGACTTGGAGACCCGGACATGACCGAGCACACCCTCACCGTCGCCGGGGTCGCCGTCGACACCCGGCACTGGATCGGCGGCGAACGCGTCGCCTCCGCCACGACCTTCCCCGACGTCTCGCCCGTCGACGGCGCGACCCTCGGCGGGATCGCCCGGGGCACCGCGGCGGAGGCGGACGCGGCCGTGGCCGCGGCCAAGGCCGCCTTCCCCGGCTGGGCCGCCACCCCGCGCGCCGAGCGCGCCCGCATCCTGCACGCGATCGCCGACGGCGTGGAGAAGCGCCTCGAAGACCTCGCGATCGTCGAGACCTGCGACAACGGCGCCCTGCTGCGCTCCCACCGCCGAGGCGTCATGCCGCGCGTCGCGCACAACTTCCGCTTCTTCGCCGACTGGCTGCTCACCCTCGGCCACGACGACTTCGACACCCGCGGCCACACCAACCACGTCAGCTGGGACCCCGCCGGGCCCTGCGTCCTGATCACCCCGTGGAACGCCCCGCTGATGCTGGCCACCTGGAAGGTCGCCCCGGCCCTCGCCGCGGGCGACACGGTGGTCCTCAAGCCCGCCGAGTGGTCTCCGCTCACCGCCTCGCTGCTCGCCGACATCGCCGCCGAGGCGGGCCTGCCGGCCGGCGTCCTCAACGTCGTCCAGGGCTACGGCTGCGAGATCGGCGACGCGCTCACCTCGCACCCGGACGTGCGCCGGATCAGTTTCACCGGCTCGGTGCCCACCGCCCGCCGGATCGCCGCGTCGGCCGCCGCGAACCTCACCCCCCTCAGCCTCGAACTCGGCGGCAAGTCGCCCCTGCTGGTGTTCGCCGACGCCGACCTGGACCTCGCCGTCGACCTCGCCGTCGAGCAGTACGACAACGCCGGGCAGGTCTGCCTCGCCGCCACCCGCCTCCTGGTCGAGGAGACGGTCGCCGAGGAGTTCACCCGCCGCTTCACCGAGAGGGCCTCGGCCCTCAGACAGGGCGACCCCCGCGACGAGAGCACCGACATCGGGCCCAACATCCACGAGCGCCAGCTGGAGAAGATCGACGGCTTCGTACGGCGGGCGGTCGCGGCCGGCGCCCGCGTGGTCCTCGGCGGACACCGCGGCGACGGCCACCACTACGCGCCGACCCTGCTCACCGACGTCGCCCAGGACTCCGAGATCGTCCAGGAGGAGGTCTTCGGTCCCGTACTGACCCTGCAGACCTTCAGCACCGAGGACGAGGCCGTCCGGCTGGCCAACGACACCCGCTTCGGCCTCGCCGCCACCCTCGCCACCGGCGACGCCGAGCGCGCCGCACGCGTCACCGAGCGGCTCGTCGCCGGCACCGTCTGGGTCAACTGCTTCTTCGTCCGCGATCTGCGCGCGCCCTTCGGCGGCTCCCGCCACTCCGGCGTCGGCCGCGAGGGCGGCACCTGGAGCTTCGACTTCTACTGCGACCTGAAGAACACCGTCACCGCCTCGAAGGGATTCAACGGCCATGGGTGAGATCACCGGGGCGGGACTGCTCGCCCACGTCCCCACCATCGTGCTGCCCGAGGCCGACCGGCTCGCCCTGAACGAGGGCAAGGAGATCACCCTCGTCACCGGCCTGCGCCGACTGCGCGAGGACGTCTTCGCGCGCGACGACTACGACACCGTCGTCGTCCTCGACTCGCACTGGGCCACCACCGTCGAGTTCGTCGTCACCGCGCAGGAGCGCCGGGCCGGCCTGTTCACCTCCGAGGAACTGCCGCGCGGCATGTGCAGAATGCCGTACGACTATCCCGGCGACCCCGAACTCGCTCGCAACATAGCCGGGTTCGCCGAGAAGCACGGCACCTGGATCACCCCCGTCGACGACGCCTTCCTGCCGGTCTACTACGCCACCATCAACCTCTGGAAGTTCCTCGGCGAGGGCCTGCCCGGCAAGCGGTGGGTGACCATCGGGGTCTGCCAGACCGGCGACATGGAGGACCACCTGCGCCTGGGCCGGGCGCTCGCGGACGGCATCGCGGCCACACCCGGCCGGCGCGTCCTGCTGATCGCCTCCGGTGCGCTGTCGCACACCTTCTGGCCGCTGCGCGAGTTGCGCGACCACGAGTCCAGCGACCCGGCGCACATCTTCACGCCCGCCGCCCGCGAGGCCGACCACGAGCGGATCGCCTGGTTCAAGGAGGGCCGCCACGACAAGGTCCTCGACACCATGGACGAGTTCTGGAAGTACAGGCCCGAGGCGAGGTTCTTCCACTACCTGATGATGGCCGGCGCGCTCGGCGAGCGGGCCTGCGTGGCGCGGGCCCGCCAGTACGGGGAGTACGAGAACTCCATCGGCACCGGCCAGGTCCACCTGTGGTTCGACCGCCCGGCCGGGGGCTGGACCGGCGCCGGCCTGCCCGCCTCCACCGCCGCCCCCACCTCACAGCCGTAACCAGGAAGGTCCCCCATGCCTGAATTCCGCCGCGTCCTCCTCGACGGCGCCGCCGTCCAGGTCACCGTCGACGGGGACGAACTCGTCGCCGGGGACGGCCGCCGGGTGAAGACCGAAGACGCCCGGCACCTGCCCCCGGTCGTCCCCTCCAAGGTGATCGCCGTCCACCTCAACCACCGCAGCCGGGTGGAGGAGTTCGGCATCGGCCTGCCCCGCACCCCGACCTACTTCCACAAGCCGACCTCCGCCCTCAACTCGCACCGGGGCGCGATCGTGCGCCCCGAGGGCTGCAAGTGGCTCAACTACGAGGGCGAGGTCGCCATCGTCATCGGCCGGACCGCGCGCAACATAGCCCCGGCCGAGGCGGGCGAGTACATCGCCGGCTACACCGTCGCCAACGACTTCGGCCTGCACGACTTCCGCGACACCGACGCCGGCTCCATGCTCCGGGTCAAGGGCTCCGACACCCTCTGCCCGCTCGGCCCCGGCCTCGTCACCGACTGGGACTTCCACGGCAAGCGGTTGCGCACCTACGTCAACGGCGAGGTGGTCCAGGACGGCTCCACCGACGAGATGACCTGGGACATGCACTACCTGGTCGCCGACATCGCCCGCACGATCACCCTCCACCCCGGTGACGTGCTGCTGTCGGGCACGCCCGCCAACTCGCGCCCCGTGCGACCGGGCGACGTCGTCGAGGTGGAGGTCGAGGGGCTGGGGCGGCTCACCAACCACGTCGTCACCGGTCCCACGCCGGTCCGCGCGGACGTCGGGGCGCAGCCGACCGAGTCCGAGGAAGTGCTGTCGACCGCGCTCGGCGGCGACTGGGAGTTCCGTGGGATCCGGCCGCCTCGCCGCTGAGCGGGGGCGCGTCGGTAGGGTCGGGGCCATGACCGAGCCCGTACCCGCGCCCACGCCCGCCGACCCGGCCGAGCCCGCGAGCCCCGCGGCGCCCCGCGGGGCCGGTCCGGCGGACGGCGCGGGAGGCGGCATGGCGGACGCCGGGGCCGCGGAGCCGGCCGGGTCCGGTGCTCCGGGATCCGCCGGGTCCGGTGGCGGGGAGTCGGCCGGGTCCGGACGTGCGGCCTCCCACGAGTCCGGTGGTGCGAAGTCGGCTGGACCGGGTGCTCCGGGATCCGCCGGGTCCGCCGGCGGGTCCCGGCCGCGCAAGCGGGTGCGGAACTACGGCGCGGGCCGGGAGGCCCTGCTCGACGCCGCCGTGCGCGTGGTGGCCCGGGGCGGGCTGCGCCGGCTCACCTACCGGGCCGTGGCGGAGGAGGCCGGGGTCACCCACGGGCTCGTCGTGCACCACTTCGGCTCGCGCGACGCGCTGATCGAGGAGGCCGTCACCCACGCCATCCGCTCCTCGCTGGACAGCAGCGCGCTGGACCCCGGCACGGGTCGGCCCGTCGACTTCGCCAGGGGCCTGGCGGACATGGTGGACAACGGGCCGGACCTCCAGGCCTTCCAGTACGAACTGCTCCTGGAGGCCCGGCGCCGCCCGGAGCTGCTGCGCCACCTGCGCGCGCTGTACGAGGAGTACTTCGAGGCCACCCGGCGCGACCTGACCCGTATGCTCCCCGCCCCGGCCGACCGCGGCCTGACCAGGCTGGTCTTCGCCGCCCTCGAGGGCCTGGTGCTGCACCAGCTGGTCTTCGGGGAGCGCGAGGTCACCGAGGAAGCCCTCACCTCCCTCCGCGCCCTGCTCACGCACCTGGCCGAGGAGCCCCCGCCCGCGCGGTGAGGATCCGGGGCGAGGGCAATTGGGCGTCCTGGACCCCTTGTCAAACGGATAGTTTGCCCGCACGATGAGGCAACTCGTTTGGCCTGAAACGACCCTCCCCACTTCTGGCAGGTGATCCGAGTGGACAGTCAGACGGCCTCCGCGCAGCGGACCGTGCGGGACACATCCACCGCTTCCACGCTCAAGCCCAATGCGCTGGGCGTTTTGGGCATCCTCTTCTTCGTCCTGTCCGCCCAGGCCCCCCTGACCGGCATCGCCGGGGCGGCCCCGATCTCCGTGGCCATCGGCAACGGCGCCGGCACCCCCGCCGCCTACGTGCTGGCGGGCGCGATGGTCCTGCTGTTCTCGGTCGGCTTCGTCGCGATGGGCCGCCACGTGGTCGACGCCGGCGCCTTCTACACCTACATCGGCACCGGCCTCGGCCGCACCGCCGGCGCCGGCAGCGCGGGTGTCGCGCTGTTCGCGTACTGCGCCATCCAGGCCGCCATGTACGGGCTCTACGGCTCGATCGTGGCCGGTCTGGTCGACAGCCACCTCGGCCTCGACCTGCCGTGGTGGGTCTGGGCCCTGGTCACCATGGCCGTGGTGCAGGCGCTCGGGGCAACCGGAATCGAGATGGGCGCCCGCGTGCTGGCCGTCTTCGTCACGGCCGAGTTCAGCATCCTGCTGGTGTTCGGCCTGGTCACCCTGTTCAAGGGCGGCGGCCCCGAGGGCCTGGGCGTGGTCGACAGCTTCTCGCCCTCCGCCGCGCTCCAGGGCGCGCCGGGCGTCGCCGTGATGTTCGCGGTCGCCTCCATGTTCGGCTTCGAGGCCACCGCGATCTACGGCGAGGAGGCCCGCAACCCCCGGCGCACCGTCCCCCGGGCCACCTACCTGGCCGTGGTGGTCGTCACCGGCTTCTTCGCCCTGACCTCCTGGATGCTCATCTCCGCCTACGGCGCCTCGCACGCACCGGCGGCCGCCGGCCGGGCCCTGGAGAGCGGCGACTCCGCGGGCTTCGTCTTCGCCCCGATCGCCGCGCAGTTCGGCGGCTGGGTCAACGAAGTGCTGCCCGTCCTGCTCGCCACCTCCCTCTTCGCCGGCATCCTCACCTTCCACAACTCCGCCAACCGCTACCTGTTCTCGCTCGGCCGCGACGGCCGGCTGCCCAAGGGCCTGTGCCGGCTCAACGCCCGCCGCTCGCCGTGGGTCGCCGGCTGGGTGCAGACCGTCATCGCCCTCGCCCTGGTCGTCCCCTTCGCGCTCGCCGGCAAGGACCCGGTGCTGACCCTCTTCTCCTGGTTCAGCGGACTGGCCGTGCTCGCCATGATGCTGCTCTACCTGCTGACGTCCGTGTCGGTGATCGTCTTCTTCCGGCGCGAGCGCCTCGACACCCGCCGCTGGAACACCCTGATCGCCCCGGCCCTGGGCGCTGTCGGCCTCGCGGGCGCGATCTGGCTGATCCTCGCCAACTTCACCACCCTCATCGGCGGGGAGACCAGCACGGCCGTGTGGCTGGCCCTCTCGGTGCCGGCGGTGCTGCTGCTCGGGGTGGTCGGCGAACGGGTCAGGCGGCGCGGCCGCACCACCGGGCAGTAGCCGATCCCGCTCCACCCGCTCCACCCCGCCCCACCCGCTCTTCCGAACGATCGACGTGGTCTGGAGGACCGCATGCCCGCTGTCACCCACGACGAATGGCTCCGCCGGGCGAAGGCGTACCGACCGCCTCGCGCGCACCACATCGACGGCGCCGAGGAACCCGGTGGCGGCGCCGCCTTCACCGTGGTCTCGCCCCGGGACGGCCAGGTGCTGGCCGAGGTCGCCGACGGCGGCACCGCCGAAGTGGACGCCGCCGTGGCCGCCGCTCGCCGGGCCTTCGACAGCGGGCCGTGGCCGCGGTGGGCGCCCGCCGACCGCGGCCGGGTCCTCCAGCGCCTCGCCGACCTCCTCGAGGAGCGGCGCGAGGAACTCGCGCTCACGGTGAGCCTGGAGATGGGCAAGCCCGTCACCGACGCCCACGACATCGAACTGCGGGCGGTCGTCAACACCTTCCGCTGGTACGGGCAGCTCGCCGGCAAGCTCACCGACGAGTCCCCGCACACCGCGCCGGACGCCCTCGCCCTGGTCACCCGGGAGCCGGCCGGAGTGGTCGGCGCGGTGGTGCCGTGGAACTTCCCGCTCACGCTGGCCGGCTGGAAGGTCGCCCCGGCGCTCGCGGCCGGCTGCACCGTCGTACTGAAGCCCTCCGAGAACTCCCCGCTGTCCGCGCTGCTGCTCGCCCGGGCGGCCACCGAGGCCGGTCTGCCGCCCGGCGTGCTCAACGTGGTGAACGGTGAGGGACCGGTCGCGGGACGGGCCCTCGGACTCCATCCGGACGTCGACGTGCTCGCCTTCACCGGCTCGACGGCCGTCGGCCGGCACTTCCTGCGCTACTCCGCCGACTCCAACCTCAAGCGCGTATGGCTGGAGCTGGGCGGCAAGTCACCCAACATCGTCCTGCCCGACGCCCCCGACCTGGACCGGGCCGCCGCCACCGCGGCCTGGGGCATCTTCTTCAACCAGGGCGAGATGTGCACCGCGCCCTCCCGGCTCCTGGTGCACTCCTCCGTGGCCGAGCGGGTCACCGAGGCGGTCGTGGCCCGGGCGCGCGCACTGCGGGTGGGCGACCCGCTCGACCCGGACACCGAGATGGGCGCCCTGGTCGGCGAGGCGCACCTCGGCCGCGTACTGGAGCATGTGCGGCACGGCGGCGAGGACGGCGCCCGGCTGCGCACCGGCGGTTCGCGCACCCTGGCGGAGACCGGCGGGGTGTTCCTCGAACCCACCGTCTTCGACCGCGTGGACCCGGGCAGCAGGCTCGCCCGCGAGGAGATCTTCGGACCGGTCCTGTCCGTGCTGGCCTTCGACGACCTCGACGAGGCGGTCGCCCTCGCCAACGCCACCGAGTACGGCCTCGCCGCCGGCCTGTGGACCTCCGACCTGTCCACCGCCCACCGCGTCTCCCGCGCCCTCAAGGCCGGCACGGTCTGGGTCAACTGCTACGAGGAGGGCGACCTGACCGTGCCGTTCGGCGGCATGAAGCAGTCGGGCAACGGCAGGGACAAGTCCGCGCACGCCCTGGAGAAGTACACCGAACTGAAGACCACCTGGATCCAGTTGTGACCCGCACCCCGGACCCCGCACCCGCCCGCCCCTTCGTCGCGGCACCCGCCCGCCCCCTCATCGCGATCCCGGCCCGCTTCTCCGCCACCACCTCGGCCCTGCGCCACGCCGCCGAGGTCAACGCCCGCGCCCTGGTCACGGCGGTGTGGCGGGCCGGCGGCGAACCGGTGAGCATCCACCCGGCCGACCCCGCCCGGGACGACGTGGCCGCGCGGCTCGC
>NZ_BMVJ01000003.1:293811-296334 GCF_014650655.1 Streptomyces anandii JCM 4720 | reverse complement strand
CCGTTTCGACGGCGTCCTGCTGCCCGGCGGCGGCGACCTCGCCCCGCACCGCTACGGCGCCGCCGACGCCCACGACAGCGTCTACGACGTGGACGAACTCCAGGACGCCTTCGACCTGGCCGCCGCCCGCGCCGCCCTCGACGCCCGTCTGCCGCTGCTGGCGGTCTGCCGTGGACTCCAGGTGGTCAACACCGTGCTGGGCGGCACGCTCCACCAGGACATGGGCGGCCCCGGCCGCGACCACCGCCACGTCCGGCACCCCGTATCCCTGGCCCCCGGCTCGGCCCTGTCCCGGGCCACGGGCGCCGACAAGCTGGAGGCGTCCTGCTACCACCACCAGCACCTCGACCGCCTCGGCGACGGCCTCACCGTCACGGCCCGGGCCGCCGACGGCACGGTGGAGGCCGTGGAACTCCCCGGCATCCCGCTCCTGGCCGTCCAATGGCACCCCGAGGACACGGCCCACGAGGACACGGCCCAGCAGCGCCTCTTCGACACCCTGGTCGACTGGTCCCGCCGGTCCGCCCATCACCGAGCGGACTCGCCGGCGGCCCAGCACAGCCACTGACCGGCGCCGGCCGGCCGCCGGCTCGCGGGCTCCGCCGGCGGTGCGGGTCAGGCCTTCGGGCGGCGGCCGCTGCGCCGGGGGGTCGGGGGCGCGCCGTCGAGGAGGGAGCGGCGCCGCGCCTCGCCGTTCTCCTCGACCTGCAGGACCACCTGCCGCAGCAGACCGGCCAGGTCACGGCACTCCTCGCCGCTCAGCCGGGAGGTCACGAAGGCCTCCTCCTCGTTGAACGCCGGGAAGACGCGGCCCATGAACTCCTCGCCCTTCTCGGTCGCCGCGAGCAGCACCAGCCTGCCGTCGGTGGGATGACCGGTGCGCCGCAGCAGACCGCGCGACTCCAGGGTGCGGGACACCCCGGTCAGCGTGCCCTTGGAGATTCCGGCCTCCTCGGCCACGTGCCGGGTCTCCGACTCGCCCCACACCCACACGACCCACAGCACCACGAAGGCGGTCCACGTCAGGTCCGAGTCGCGCAGTACCGAGTTCTCCAGATGCTGGCGCACCGCCGAGGCCGCCCGGTAGATGTTGGCGACCGCCGCCATCTGCTCCCGGCGCACGGGAACGCCCCCGAGCTTGGCCTGCGCGAGCTTCTCCGCCTCGGTGATGGATCGCTGGCCGGGCACGGGCACTCCCTCGGTCTGATCGCCGGGACCAGGCGGCCCGCTCGGCGGACCACCGGTCGTTCGGGATCAAAGTGTACGGGGGGCCGACGGCGGCCCCCACCTCGTGAAAGGCGTCCCGGATCCGGTGACTTGCGAGGCCGGCTCAGCCCGTCTTGCGCCCCCACCGCGTGTCCATGCGCGCCCACTCGTCGGCCCACTGCTCGAAGCGTCGGTGGTCCAGCCGCGCCCGCACCAGCTTGGAGCCGCCGACCACCAGCCCCACCGTGGCCGTGCCGGCCCACAGACCGCCGAGCGTGGACTGGAACGCGGTGTCCGCGGGGGAGGCGGGCGGGGAGGTCAGACCGCCGCGGCCGTTCGTCCACACCGTGACGGGGGTGCCGGGCCGTGCGGTGGCCGGGACTCTCGCCCGGCCGGTGTGCGTGGAGCCGTCCGGCTCCATCCAGCGCACCGTCCCCCAGACCAGGGCACTGCTCGTCGGCCGGGCGGCCCCGTGGGTCACCTCCTGGGTGAGCACCGCAGGCACCGTACGGCTCTGCGCGCGCACCCGGTCCGCGCTGTTCTGCATCGCGCCCGCCGTCAGCAGCCCGGCCACCAGGCCGCCCGCGACGGCGAGGGCCCAGGCGACGAGCAGGATCCACGCCTCCACGACGTCACTGGTCCGCCTCAGCGGATTGCGCCGCCATCGCCACAGCCACACTCCCGCACGACGTGTCACCTTCGACACCCCCTCGTGAGCACCGATGGCCATTAAAGCCAGTGTGCGCCCAGAACGGATCAAAGGCTCCCCGGAGAGACTGGAGCGACGGTGGAATCGCGCCGGCCGCCCGGCACGGGCACAGCGGAGATCACGGTACGAGCATGGTCGTACGGCGGCTTTTGGACACGGATTGGTTAAGGCTCGCTCACGGGCCGGTTGCCCCGCGGTGAGCGCGCCATGATGGAACCATGACGCTCGCGGCGCGCGCCCTGGCCCAACTGGCCACCTGGCCGGACCTGATGAAGGCGGAGCCGAGCTGCGGCACCGGGCAGGCGCTCTCCTCCCGGTACGGCGAGATCGCGCACTTCCACTCCGACCGGGACGTCGACCTCCACCTCACCGACCGGGCCGTCCGGCGGCTGGCGGGCGACCTCAGGCGCTTCGCCGCGGCGGTGCGCGTCGTGCCCGGCTCGCAGTGGGTGACCGTCCGCCTCGACGCGTCGGCGGACGTCGATCTGCTCATGACCCTGGTGAGCGTCGCGCTCCAGGCCCACCAGAACGCACCGGACGGGAACGGCACCGCCGCCACCGGCTGCAACGACGGACGGGGCGTGGGCTTCCTGCGCACCTGAGCCGGC
>NZ_BMVJ01000003.1:281900-293788 GCF_014650655.1 Streptomyces anandii JCM 4720 | reverse complement strand
GCACGCCCCCCCCGCCCGCGGGCTTCTCGCGCATCTGACCCGCGCACCCCCGCCCGCGCGCTTCTCCCACGCTGCCGGGCCGGAGCCCCTCACGCCGTCACGACCCGGATGCCAGCCTCCTCGAAGCGCCGGACCGTCTCCGGCTCCGCCGCGGTGTCCGTCACCAGGGTGTCCACCGAGGCGGCCGGGCAGATCCGGGCGAAGGCGCGCCGGCCCAGCTTGCTGGAGTCGGCGGCCACGACCACGCGCGCGGCGCGCTCGCACAACAGCCGGTTGACGGCGGCCTCCGCCTCGTCGTTCGCCGCAGCGCCGTGGGCGACGTCGAAGGCGACCACCCCGAGCACGGCCACGTCGATGGTGATCTGACCGAGCACGCCGTCCGCCAGCGGCCCGATGAGCTCGTACGACTGCGGGCGCGCCACCCCGCCGGTCACCACGATCTTGAACTGGGGCCGTACGGCGAGCTCTCCCGCGATGTTGAGCGCGTTGGTCACCACCGTCAGCGCGGGCGAGCCGGAGGCGAGATCGCCGCGCACCGCGAGCGCGCGGGCCACCTCGGTCGTGGTCGTGCCGCCGGTCAGGCCCACCGCCTCGCCGGGCGCGACGAGATCCGCGACCGCCTTGGCGATCCGCAGCTTCTCCGAAGCGCGCCGGGCGGTCTTGTAGCGCAGGGGCAGTTCGTAGGAGACGCCGTGCACGACCGCGCCACCCCGGGTGCGCACCAGCATCTGCTGCTCGGCGAGCTGGTCGAAGTCCCGCCGGATCGTCGCGGCGGACACGCCCAGCTCGGCCGCCGCCTCCTCGACGTCCAGGCGCCCGCGCTCGACGAGCAGTTCCAGCAGCGACTTCCAGCGGGCGTCCCGCGACATCCGCACCCTCCGATCCACGGCCCTCCGTGACCCTAACCCACCCGACACCCCTCCATAGTGCTTGATTGTGCTCGAAAGTCGGCGCTATCTTGCAAGAACAATCAAAGAGGAGGGTGCGCCATGACGTATGTGGAGGACGAACTGACCAGTCAGCCCGAGTGCTGGACCCGCGCGGCGGCCGAGGCCCGCGGATTCCGCCCGGCGCTGCCGGCGCCGGGGGAGCGGGTCGCGATCGTCGGCTGCGGTACCTCCTGGTTCATGGCGCAGGCGACGGCCGCCCTGCGCGAGGGCGCGGGACAGGGCGAGACCGATGCCTTCGCCGCCTCGGAGTTCCCCCACGGCCGCTCGTACGACCGGGTCGTCGCCCTCACCCGCTCCGGCACCACCACCGAAGTGCTCGAACTGCTCGGCAAGTTGAGGACGGGCACCCGCACCACGGCCGTCACCGCGGACCCGCGCACCCCCGTCATGGACGCCGCCGACGACCTCGTCGTCCTCGACTACGCCGACGAACGCTCCGTGGTGCAGACCCGGTTCGCCACCACCGCGATCACCCTCCTGCGCGCCCATCTCGGCCTGCACACCGACGCCGTCGTCGCCGACGCCCGCACCGCGCTGTCCCAGCCGCTGCCCCAAGAACTGGTCGACTGCACCCAGTTCACCTTCCTCGGACGCGGCTGGACCGTGGGGCTCGCCAATGAGGCCGCGCTGAAGATGCGCGAGGCCTCGCTGTCGTGGACCGAGGCCTATCCGGCGATGGAGTACCGGCACGGACCCATCAGCGTCACCACCCGTGGCACGGCCACCTGGATGCTCGGCGGCGCGCCGGAAGGACTCGCCGGGCAGGTGCGCGCCACCGGCGGACTGTGGATCGAGGGCGGCCTCGACCCGCTCGCCGAACTCGTCCGCGCCCAGCGGCTCGCCGTCGCCGTCGCGGCGGCCCGCGGCCTCGACCCGGACCGGCCGCGCCACCTCACCCGCTCGGTGATCCTCGCTCCCTGACCATCCGTCACCTCCTGTCGAGTTCCCCGGTGTTCCGGCGGACCGTCACCTCGCTCCCGCAGCTCTCGAAAGGACAGGCCGTGCCGCTTGCAGCCACCGGCGAGCTGGTCGGCGGTGCAGCCGCCGCGCGCTCCGCCGTCGTCGCCTTCAACATCATCACGCTGGAGCACGTCGAGGCCGTCGTGGCCGGCGCCGAGGCCGCGGGCACGCCCGTCGTCCTCCAAGTCAGCGAGAACGCCGTCAAGTTCCGCTACGGACGCCTCCTGCCGCTCGCCCGCGCGGCCGCCGCCGCGGCCGAACGGGCCGCCGTGCCCGTCGGGTTGCACCTCGACCACGTGCAGAGCGACGACCTGCTTCGGCAGGCCGTCGAGGCGGGCTTCAGCTCCGTCATGTACGACGCCTCCCGGCTGCCCTACGCCGAGAACCTCGCCGCGACCCGGGCCGCCGCCGAGTGGGCGCACGCCCAGGGGCTGTGGATCGAGGCCGAACTGGGCGAGGTCGGTGGCAAGGACGGCCGGCCGCCGCTCGACGCGCACGCCCCCGGCGCCCGCACCGACCCCGGCGAGGCGCACGCGTTCGTCACCGACTCCGGGGTGGACGGCCTGGCGGTCGCCATCGGCAACACCCACGCCATGACCGAGCGCACCGCCGCCCTCGACCACGACCTGCTCAAGCGGCTGGCCGGCGCGCTGGACGTCCCGCTCGTGCTGCACGGTTCCTCCGGCGTGCCCGACGGCGAACTCACCGCGGCCGTCGCCGGGGGCATCGCCAAGGTCAACGTCGGCACCGCCCTCAACATGGCGATGACCCGCGCGATCCGCGACTTCCTCGCCACCCATCCCGAGGCGGTCGACTCCCGCAAGTACCTCGGCGTCGGCCGGGAGGCGATGGCGCGGGAGGCCGCACGCCTCATCGAGGTGATCGGCACGCCCCGCACCGCGTGAGCCCTCCCCACCACCCGGCCTCTGCTACCGCCTGACGGCTTTCAGCACCACGAACTTCGGGTCACCGGCGACCAGTTGACTGTTCCCGAACACCCGCCGCAGTTTGACGTGGTAGCCGAGGTGCCGGTTGCCGACCACCCACAGCTCACCGCCGGGGCGCAGCGCCCGCCGCGCCCCGGTGAACATCCGCCACGCCGTCGCGTCCGTCGTCGCCTGGTGGGAGTGGAAGGGCGGGTTGTTGAGCACCAGGTCGACACTGCCGGCCGGCACCCCGGCCAGCGCGTCGCCGACCCGGAACTCCGCGTGCCCGGGCACGTCGTTCGCCTTGTACGTCGCCTCCGCCGAGGCCACGGCCTGGAACGACTCGTCGGTGAACAGCACCTCGGCCCCGGGACTGGTGAGAGCCATCGCGGTGCCCACCACACCGTTGCCGCAGCCCAGGTCCACCACCCGGCGGGCGTCGCGGCCGTCCGGAAGGTGCCCGAGGAAGAAGCGGGTGCCGATGTCGAGCCGGTCGGCGCAGAAGACACCGGCGTGGTTGACGACCGTCCGCCCGGACACGGCACCGATGCCCTCGGGCAGCGTGTAGGTGTACGGCCACGGGTTCTCCGGCCGCTCCAGGGACGCGTCCGGCACGCAGAAGATCAACCGGGCCTTGCGCACGGCCTGCGAGGTCCGGGTGGGCCCGAGGACGCGCTCGAACAGCGCCAGCGTGGAGGTGTGGATCTCCTTCACCATGCCGGCGCCGACGACGACCGTGTTCTCGTGCACCGAGGGCGCGAGCCGCAGCAGCTGGTCCTCGAGCAGCGCCAGGCTCTTGGGCACCCGCACCAGCAGCACGTCGATCCGGCCGGGCGGCGCGTCCCGCGTGGTGAGCAGCCGCACGGCCCCGGGCTCCACCCCGTTGCGTGCGAGGTTCGCGCGGGTCGCCTCCTGGCCGAGGAAGGAGTCGGTGATCTGCACCGGGACGCGCACCGAGGGGTGCCTCGCGAGCGCCGTGACCTGGGCGCCCCAGCGGTCCCCCACGGTCACGACGGTCCCCGACAGGTCGGTGCCCTGCTCGGCGAGGTGCCGCAGGAGGTACTCGTCGGAGGCGTCCCAGGCCCGCAGCCGGTCACGCGGGTGCTCGGGAAAGCGCGTCAGCCCGAGCTCGCCCCAGGGCGTGGTCATACGGTCGTTCATCGTCCGTCAAGGTTAGCCGAGCCGCAGCTCATGCCCGGTCCGGCAGGATGCCGCAGCTCGCGCCCGGTCCGGCAGGATGGGGACATGGACGCCGAGCTGTTTCCCCGCGGCCGTACCACGGTCGCGCCGGGCGCGGTGCACGTGCCGCACTGGCTGGACGCGGCGCGGCAGGCCGAGCTGCTCGCGGCCTGCCGGGAGTGGGCCCGCCCGCCGGCCGGCCTGCGCACGGTGCGCACCCCCGGCGGCGGGACGATGACCGCCCGCCAGGTCTGTCTCGGCCTGCACTGGTATCCGTACGGCTACGCACGCACCGTCGTCGACGGCGACGGGGCGCCCGTCAAGCCGTTCCCGGCCTGGCTGGGCGAGCTGGGCCGCCGTGCCGTGGCCGACGCGCTCGGCCCGGAGGCGGCGGCCGGCGCGGCCTACGACATCGCGCTGATCAACTTCTACGACGCGGACGCCCGGATGGGCATGCACCGCGACAGCGATGAGCGGTCCGGCGCTCCGGTGGTGTCGCTGAGCCTGGGCGACACCTGCGTGTTCCGCTTCGGCAACACGGAGAACCGCAACCGGCCCTGGACGGACGTCGAACTGCGCGGCGGGGACCTGTTCGTGTTCGGCGGCCCGTCGCGGCTCGCGTACCACGGTGTGCCGCGCGTGCACCCGGGCACCGCGCCACCGGAGTTGGGGCTGCGGGGGCGGCTGAACATCACCCTCCGCGTCAGCGGCCTGTAGGCCGCCGGGCCTGCGGATCATGACAGACTCGCCCTCATGAGCGGCAAGGCGGACCCCCGGACGGCGGGGGAAGGGACCACCTCGAGGACGCGGCTGGACCGGGGGCGCGGAGCGCTCGGGCCCGCGTTGGAGCTCGTGCACACCGGTCGCGCACCGACCCGGGCCGTGCTCACCGCCGAACTCGGGGTGACCCGGGCGACGGCCGGCGCGGTCGCCGCCGAACTGGAGGCACTCGGTCTGATCAGGGTGGACGCCCGGCCGGGGGCCGCCGCCGGTTCCCAGGGCCGCCCCTCGCACCGGCTGTCGGTCGCCGAGGACGGCCCGGTGGCCCTCGCCGCGCAGGTGCACGCCGACGGTTTCCGCGCGGCCCTGGTCGGCCTCGGCGGCCGGATCGTGGCGACCGCGCCGGGCTGCGAGACCGTCGACGCCGACCCGGCCAAGGTGCTCGGCTCCGTGGTGGAGGCCGGCGCCGGACTGCTGCGCACGACGGGGCGGCGGTGCGTGGGCGCGGGGCTCGCGGTGCCGTCCGCGGTCGCCGAGCCGGACGGCCTGGCCCTCAACCCGCTCCACCTGGCCTGGCCCGCGGGCGCGCCGGTGCGGCGGATCTTCGCGGAGTGCGTGCGCGCGGCCGGGATCGACGGACCGGCGTTCGCGGCGAACGACGTCAACCTCGCCGCGCTCGCCGAACACCGCCACGGCGCCGGCCGGGGCGCCCGCGACCTGCTGTGCGTGGCCACCGGCCACCGGGGCGTGGGCGGCGCGCTGGTCCTGGACGGCAGGCTGCACACCGGCAGCTCGGGCCTCGCCCTGGAGGTCGGCCACCTCACCGTCAACCCCGAGGGCCGCCCCTGCCACTGCGGCAGCCGCGGCTGCCTGGACGTCGAGGCCGATCCGCTGGCCTTCCTCACCGCCGCGGGCCGCGACCCGGGCCCCGAGGTCTCCTTGCTCCAGCAGGCCAACGACCTCATCCGCCACCACTACGACGACGAGGCCGTCCGCGGCGCCACCGAGGCCCTCATCGACCGCCTCGGCCTGGGCCTGGCCGGCCTGGTGAACATCCTCAACCCCGACCGCATCATCCTCGGCGGCCTCCACCGCGCCCTGCTCGACGCCGACCCGCAGCGCCTGCGCGCCGTCGTCGCCGACCGCAGCCTGTGGGGCCAGAGCGGCGGCGTCCCCATCCTCCCCTGCACCCTCGACCACAACAGCCTGGTAGGCGCCGCCGAACTGGCCTGGCAACCAGTCCTGGACGACCCCCTCACAGCCCTCACCTGACAACCAGCCCGGCGCCGGCGGCCGTGACGGGCTCGCCCGTCACCCGACGGCCCGCCCGGCGTCGGCGGTCAGTCCGGCGCCGCTGCCGTGCCCGGTCCGCCCGGCACCTGCGGCTCGCCAGGTGCATCCGGTACCTGCGGCCTGGCCGGCCTGCCCGGCGCCCGCGACCTGCCGGCCTGCCCGGCGCCCACGGCCCCCGGTCGGCCCGTCCGGCGCCAACGGTTTGCCGGCGCGTCCAGCGCTTGCCGCCGCGCCCCGTCCGCCCGGATCCCGCGGGGCGCCCGGTCAGTCCGGCGCCCGCGGTCTCCCCGGCCTGGTTGGCGTTTGCGGCCGGTGGCCGGGACGCCTGGCGTCTGCGGACTGCGCGGCGCTTCCGGCGCCCGTGATCTGACGAGCTCGCCCGGCGCGCGCGGCGTGTCCGGTGTCGGCGGGCCCGACCGGCTCGTCCTGTCACGCGGTCAGTGCCAGGTGGTGGCGAAGGCGTGGGCCGGGTTGCCCGTGAGGATGCGGTTCACCGTCTCCGCGCCCAGGTCCGCCTCCAGACGCGGGCGCACGCGGCGCAGCAGGTACGGCATTCCGGGGCCGCCGTCGACCGAGCGGGCACCGGCGGTCACCGTGTCGCCGCCGAGCAGCAGCCGGTCGGCGAAACCGGCCTCGGCCAGCGCCCGGACCGCGCCGGGCATCCGCCAGTCGGTCGCGTGATGGGCCCGGGAGGGGCCGTCGAAAGCCAGGTAACAGCCGCTCTCCGCCGCCTGGCGGTGCACCACGGGGTCGGGGAAGCGGTTGAGGTGGCCGAGGATCACCCGGTGCGGCGGCACCGCCAACTCCCCGCACAGCAGGTCCAGTACGTCCAGGGCGCCCGTGCCCATCTCCAGGTGCACGGCGACGGGCGCCCCGGTGGCGTGGTGCGCCTCGGCGGCGGCGGCCGCCGTCCAGCGGGCGTGCGCGTCGAGCGCGTGGAAGCCGCCGGCCACCTTGACGAACCCGGCCCGCACGTGCGACTCCCCGATGCCCTCGGTCAGTTCGGACACGAAGAGCCGGGCGAGACGGCCGCCGCGCAGCGCGGTGAGCCGCCCGTCGTCGTAGTGGGCGGCCTGGTGCAGCCCCGTCGCGCACACCACGTGCACCCCGGTCTCCCGCGAGATCCGCACCAGTTCGCCGGCCCGCCGGCCCATCCCGTACGGCGTCCACTGCACCACGCCCGCCCCGCCCGCCGCACGGAACGCGGCCAGTTCGGCCCGTGCCGCCGGGGCGTCGACCAGTTCCTGGCCGGGCAACCGCGGACTGCGCAGGAAGAGGTGGTCGTGGGCGTCGGTCACGCCCAGTTCGTCCGGGCGGATGTCCCCGAGGACCGTACGGACCGCATGGGCACCGTTCACCACTGGCGGCCCCTCGGCAGCGCCTTGCGTCCCGGCTGGGAGACGTGCAGCACCTGGAACACCTCGCCCTCGGCGCTCGGCACGTCCTCCTCCCGCCGCGCCCAGAGCGAGAAGTGCACCAGCTCCCAGGCGCGCGTGTCCACGGCGGCCGCCGCGAGAACGGCGCCCTCCTGGCCCGCCAGCCGCCGCGTCTCGTGCACCGCCTCCTCCATGACCTCGGACAGCACCACCCCCTCCGGGACGGGCCGGCGGCGGCGCACGGCACCCCCGATCGCGGAGGCGTCCGCCGCGTTGCCCTCCTGGTAGGCGAGACCCGTCCACTGCCGGGCCTCGGGGCGGCCGAAACTGTCGGCGAGACCCTGGAAGGCGCCGCCCCAGAGGAAGGAGTTCATGCCCTCGACGGTGTTCCACAAGTAGAACGGCGCGTACTGGTTGACCGGCGAGCCGTGCACCCCGCGCTCACGCATCAGGTACGCCTTGATCCCGAGCCCGTCCCAGTCGTCGAGCAGATGCCCGATCCTGGCCACGCGGTCGCGGATGATGTCCATGTCGTAGTCGGCGGGCAGGGTCAGCTCGTACTGCAGGGCGTGCATGGTCGGGTTCCTTCCGTCAGGCCGGGCGGTCGTGGTTCTCGTGCGGGGCGAGGAGCGACAGCAGTCCCCGTACGGCGGTGTCGAAGGCGGCGGGCGAGCCGGAGGCGCGGGCGAGGACGTAGCCGCCCTGGACGGTGGCGAGGACGGCCGCCGCGATCTCCTCGCCGTCGAGCGAGGCCGCGAACAGGCCCTGTTCCCTGCCCTCTTCGACGATCCGGGCGAGCCGCTCGCGCAGCCAGTCGAGCGTCTGGTCGACCGGCGCGCGCAGTTCGGGGCTGGCGACGACCTCCGGGTCCATGGCCAGCCGGCCGATCGGGCAGCCGCGCAGCACGTCACGCTCGCGCAGCAGGTACGCCTCGATGCGCTCGTACGGCGTGCCCGGGCCGTCGAGCACGGCCTCGGCGGTGGCGCGCATCTCCTCGGCCGTCCGCCGGATCGCGGCCAGGGCGAGGTCCGGCTTCCCCTTGAAGTGGTGGTACATGCTGCCCTGTCCGGCGCCCGCGCGCTCGAGGATCGCCTTGGGGCTGGTGCCCACGTAACCGCGCTCCCACAGCAGTTCGCGGGTGGAATCGATCAGACGCTCCGGGGTGCTCATGCGGGCACTGTACATACTAGTAGGTACAGAAGTCGAGCAGTGGCCCGGCACCCGTCGGGAGCCGCCCGTACTCCCCGCGAAGTAGGCCGACTACCGCTGGCCGTACGACGCCCCGCACCTGGTCCGGGCGTGACCCTCGAAGCAGGACATCACCGCACAACCCGAGGAGATGAACCGGGATGGAGACCCTTGCGAACTGGCACGGCGGCGGCCCCGGACCGTGGATCCTGCTCTTCCCGCTGATCTGGGCGGCCGTGATCGTCGGCGCCGTCGCCGTCCTGCGCCGCACCGCCTGGCGCACGGCGGGGGGCCCGTGGCGCGCCGCGGGCGGCCGCCCCGCGGCCGACTCGCCGCTGTCCGTCCTCGGCCGCCGCTTCGCCTCGGGCGAGATCGACGAGGACGAGTACTGGCGCCGCCTGTCGGTCCTGGACGACCAGTTCGGCCCCGGCCCGACGGGCAAGAACCACACCCGTTGACACCACAACACCCGGCACGACAGCGCCACCGGCTCCGGCCGCCGGCGCCCTCGATCAACGAACCGTCCGGCGGCTCGGTACGCGGCGTGGGTGCGGGCCTGTGTGCGGAGCGGGGCGCGGCCCGGAGCGGGGCGCGGCCCGGTGCGTGGCGCGGCCCGCGGCCCGGTCCGTCACAGGGTGAGCCGGGCCGGCCCGGTCGGGGCGCGCGGGCGCCCGCCGTGCCGCCGCGGGCGTCCGCCGCCGGGGTCAGCCGACAACGGCGGACCGGGCCGGTGCGGCGGGGCGGGCGCCCTCGAGGGCGGGCCCGGCCTCGGTGAAGCGGCGCGCGGGCTGGTCCGCGGCCACCAGGCGCGGCGCCCGCGCCGGTACCGCTACCGGCGCGGCGGAGGTCGGCAGGGTGAACCACACCACCTTGCCGTGCTCCCCGTCCGGACGAGCACCCCAGCTCTCGCTCATCGCGGCCACCATGGCCAGCCCGCGCCCCTCGGTGGCCAGCGGCGCGATCTCGCCCATCTCCTCCATGACCGGAAGACGCGGATCGTGGTCGCGCACGGACACGGTGAGCCGGTCGAGCAGCAGCTCCAGCTCGACGGTGCACAGCTTGTCGGGCCGGGCGTGCTGGTGAACGTTGGTCAGCAGCTCCGTCACACCGAGCGCGGCCCGGTCTATCAGAGCGTCCAGATGCCAGTAGCGCAGATGCGCCGATACGATTCTGCGGACCTGGCCGATCCGCGACGGCAGGGCTTGGAGCTCCACCGTGCAGTGCCTGCTTGGGTGACTGATCACGGCTGCGACTCCCCGACGTTGAGGTCCGGAAGAACACGACGTTTCGGATGCAGCAGGACGCCTGCGTGACACTGCCGCCTGCTGTCGTGGCCGGCGGGCTGGTTCGCAGCGTTATCGCCGGTAAACCCAGAGTGACGTGAGACCAGCGTGACGCAAGGGGTTCGGCACCGCAACTTCGAGCCACCTTCCCGGCCGCTCAGCCGCCCCGCCCCGACGCCCTGCGCACGGCCTCGATGAACCGGCGCGCGGCGGGCGGCCCCGGCTCCCCGGGATCCGGGTCCCGGCCGCCGAGGGTGAGCACGTACCGCGTGCCGTCGAGGTCGGCGAGCGCCCGGTCCTCCGGCGCGAACCACGGCCTGGAGGCGCGCACCGCCCGCAGCGGCGCGCTGTCGATCTCGCTTCCGCAGCTGTTGAGCAACTCCAGCCTGCCGTCGGCGATCCGGACCTGCCCGGCCCGGGTGAGCGACCGCAGCCGCCTGCCGATCCCCACGCCCGTCGCGGTGAACTCCGCCTTGGCCATCCTTCCCCGCCCCCTCGCACGGGTCCTCGCGTCCCGCGCCGTGCAGTCTGCTCCCCTTCGGCACGGAGCACCAGTGCACGCGGCGCGTTCCCGACCGGCGCCCGGAGCACTCGGCCGAATGCGCCCCCACCCGTGCGCGCGATCGCCCCCGCCGACCTCTGGCGCGCCGTGCCCAAGCCGTGCCTTTGAGACCCCCAAAGGGGCGTTTATGCAGGTGAGAAGCGTGGGGAAGCGGTCTATCATCGGTTGCGTCCGGCCGCGCGACACGCCGTCGGCGCCCAGCCCAAGGAGTCCCGCCGTGAGTACCACCGAGCAGCGCCGGACCGGCGAAACCCTCGACGTCGACCGTAGTGACGCCGACTATCGCGGCTGGCTGAAAGAGGCCGTGCGCAAGGTCCAGGCCGACGCCAACCGCTCCGCCGACACCCACCTGCTGCGCTTCCCGCTGCCCGAGGAGTGGGGCGTCGACCTGTACCTGAAGGACGAGTCCACCCACCCCACCGGCAGCCTCAAACACCGCCTGGCACGCTCGCTGTTCCTCTACGGGCTGTGCAACGGCTGGATCCGCCCCGGGCGCCCGGTGATCGAGGCCTCCAGCGGCTCCACCGCCGTCTCCGAGGCGTACTTCGCCAAACTGATCGGCGTTCCCTTCATCGCGGTCATGCCGCGTACCACCAGTGCCGAGAAGTGCCGGCTGATCGAATTCCACGGCGGCCGCTGCCACTTCGTGGACGACCCGCGCACGATGTACGAGGCCTCCGCCGCGCTCGCGGCCGAGACCGGCGGCCACTACATGGACCAGTTCACCTACGCGGAGCGGGCCACCGACTGGCGCGGCAACAACAACATCGCCGAATCCATCTTCCGCCAGCTGGAGTTGGAGCGTTTCCCGGAGCCGGCCTGGATCGTCGCCACGGCGGGCACGGGCGGCACCTCCGCGACCCTCGCGCGCTACGTCCACTACATGCAGTACGACACCCGGATCTGTGTCGCCGACCCGGACAACTCCTGCTTCTTCGAGGGCTGGACGACCGGCGACCCGGACGTCACCTGCGACTGCGGCTCACGCATCGAGGGCATCGGCCGGCCCCGCATGGAGCCGAGCTTCGTGCCCGGCGCGATCGACCGCATGATGAAGGTGCCGGACGCGGCCGCCGTCGCCGCCGTTCGCGCCCTGGAGCACGCCATCGGCCGCAAGGCGGGCGGCTCCACCGGCACCGGCCTGTGGAGCGCCCTGAGGATCGTCGCCGAGATGGTGGCGGCGGGGGACCGGGGGAGCGTGGTGACGCTGCTGTGCGACCCGGGGGACCGCTACCTCGACAAGTACTACTCGGACGCGTGGCTGGCCGCCCAGGGCCTCGACATCGCCCCGTACGCACGGACCGTCGACGCCTTCCTCACGACCGCCGAATGGCCGCGGACCTGAGCCGCCCGCACCGCGCACCTCACCGAACCGCCCACCACGCGGACACCGCCCACCACGCGGGCACCGCCCACCACGCGGACACAGCGCGTCCCACGCGCCGCCCTCC
>NZ_BMVJ01000003.1:279581-281870 GCF_014650655.1 Streptomyces anandii JCM 4720 | reverse complement strand
TCAGCCGGCCACCAGGCGCCGGTCCAGGGAGGTCACCGCGTCCCGGAAGGCGCGGCCGAGTCCCGCGCGGCCGACGGTGAGCAGGAGCCGCAGCACGGCCGTGCCGTCCACCGCGAAGGTCCACTGGACCCGGGTCCCGCCGCCCGCGGGCGTGAGCCGCCACTCCTCGGCCAGCGCCCGCAGGCCCGGCGCGTTGGTGGCGTCCACCCGATAGGCGTAGACCTCGGGTTCCTTGGCGACCAGTACGGTCTCCTCGAACCGCGTCCCGCCCCGCAGCCGCACCTCGCGCCCGAGCTCGGTCGGCCGCGCCGACGTCACCGCCGAGAACCACGCGGACCAGCCCGGCACGTCCTCGGCGAGCGCGCGGTACACCCGCTCGGGAGCGGCTCGGACCTCCCGTGCGAAGACCAGGCGTACGGGGGCGGTGTCGACGAAGTCGGTCCCCACCGGGCGCAGACGGCGAGCCATGGACGCAACCCCCTCCTGGCGGCGGCCGGACGGCGGGCCGGCCGGGCACCGTTCAGCCTAGCTGACGGCCCCTCAGATGTCTGCCCCGTCCTCCGGCTCGCCGGCCACCACCAGCCGCAGCTGCTCGGCGACCTCCGCGCGCGCGTCGTCCGGCAGCCCGGCGTCCGTCACCAGCGTGTCCACCTGCTGCAGGCCGGCGAACGAACTCAGGCCCACCACACCCCACTTGGTGTGGTCGGCGACCACCACCACCCGGCGCGCCGACTGCACCAGCCGCCGGTTGGTCTCGGCCTCCGCCAGGTTCGGCGTGGACAGCCCGGCCTCGGCCGATATCCCGTGCACCCCGAGGAACAGCATGTCGAAGTGGAGCGCGGCGATGGCCTGGTCGGCCACCGGCCCCACCAGCGAGTCGGACGGGGTGCGCACCCCGCCGGTCAGCACCACGGTCGCCGCGCCCGGCCGCTGACCGGTGGTGCGGTGCGCCGCGTGGAAGACGTCGGCCACCCGCACCGAGTTGGTGACCACCGTCAGGTCCGGCACGTCCAGCAGATGATGGGCCAGCGCGTACGTCGTCGTACCGCCCGACAGGGCGATCGCCGTGCCCGGCGCGACCAGGCGGGCCGCCGCCCGCGCGATGTCCTCCTTGGCCGTCAGCTCCAGACCGGACTTCGCCTCGAAGCCCGGCTCGTGCGTGCTCGCCTCCAGGACCGGTACCGCGCCGCCGTGCACCTTCTCGAGCATGCCCTGGCGGGCCAGCGCGTCCAGGTCGCGGCGGACCGTCATGTCCGACACGCCGAGCTTGCGGGTCAGCTCGTTGACCCGGACACCGCCGCGGCGCCGGACCTCGTCCAGGATCAGGGCGCGCCGCTGCTCCGCGAGGAGGTTCTGATTCTCACTCACGTGTGCTCCGGTTCCTTTCGCCTCAAGCCGACCGACCCGCTTCGCGCACGCGCCCCGGCGAGGAGGTCCGAGTCCGTCACGTCATCGGTGTGCGGGCGTCCCATCCTTTCACGGGTGGCCGCCCGGCGCGCCACCGCCCGCCTCGACGCGCTCATGCCACAGTGCGCCGTCATCGTGTGCCGGCGCCGGCACGCGCCGGTGTCACCCGGATCGGGGACATCGAGTCCCAGGGGCTGTGCCGGCGAGCCCCCGCCCGGGATCCTGGTGCCGCAGGTCCGCACGGACACCGCCCGACGGCGCGTCACGGGGGAGCAGCGAACAGTGGAAGGTGCGCAGCAACGCGCGGCGGCCGGGGCAGAGGCCCCCGTACCGCCCGAGCCGGCGGAGACCGCCCTGGAGCTCCTGGTCCACGGAGTCGGCGGCACCACGCCCGAGAGGATGCTCGACGACCCGCGCACCGTGCGGATCACCGGGGACGACACGGCGGCGGTCTTCCGGCGCGCGGCCGACGCCGACGCCGAGGACCGCCCCGCAGGACAGCGCGCCGAACCGGTACCCGAGGCGTACGTGTGGTGCAACCTCACCTCCGGCAACGGCACCCGCGCCCTGTGGCTGCTGCTCCTGCCGTTCATGGTCGTCAACCTCGCCCACTGGATGCGCCCCACGGCCCACGCACGCCCTCGCACCGTGCGCCTGTACGGGCTGCTCGTCCGGCTGGCCGGCCTGACCCTGACCGTGCTGCTCGTCGCCGCCGCCTGCGAGGTCGCCCTCGACCTCGCCGCCTGGCAGTGCGCGGGCACGCGCGCGTGTGCGGCCCGGCACTCCTGGCTCGGCTTCCTCTCGCCCGCCGCCGGCGGCTGGTGGAGCGCGCCCGGCCGCCGCCTCGCCCTCGCCGCCCTCGTCCCGGTCGCCCTCACGGCC
>NZ_BMVJ01000003.1:276403-279552 GCF_014650655.1 Streptomyces anandii JCM 4720 | reverse complement strand
CTGCTCTGGTACCTCTCCCACCGCACCTGGAGCGCCTACGAGTCCCAGCAGCCGCTGTCCCGGGACCCCGAGCCCGAGGAGAGCGGCGCCGGCGGGCCGCTGGGCCGGCCCGGCTTCTGGTACGGCCGCCGCCTGGTGGCCCGGCTGCGCGCCGCCCACACCGCCGCCGGCCTGCTCACCGTCGCCGCGGCCGTCGCCACCCCCGCAGCCGCATTCGACCGCCGTCCCGGCGGCCCGGCGGCCCTCGACGTCCTCGGCTGGAGCCTGCACGCCGCGCTCGTCGCCCTCGGCGCGGTGGTGGTCGCCGTCGTCTGCCGCCGGGGCCGCAGCGAGCACCGGCTGGACCGGCGGCTGGACCGCCACCTCGTACGGCGGCTGCCGCTCGGCGCGCTGCTGCTGCTCCTGCTCACCGCCGTGTACGCCGGCTGGCCGCGCCCGCCCTGGCACTCCGTCGGCAGGCTGGCCGGCGACACCACCTTCGGCGGGATCGCCCTGGTCCAGGGCCTGCTGGTCGTGCTCCTCGCCGTCACCGCCCACACCCTGTACCGCACCGCCCCCGACCCGCGCGCCGCGTTACGCGGCCAGGGCGGCCCCGCCGTCGCCACACTGGCCTGCGCGCTCGGCGGGGTGATGTCCGGCGGGGTCGCCCAGCGCGTGGCCGACTGGATGGACGGCACCGGGGGCTCGATCCCCGGCCCGCCGGTGCTGCTGACCTGGCAGGCCTCCGTCATCCCGCCGCTGCTGCTGCTCCTGCTGGTGCTCGGCGGACGCCTCGCCGGCCGCGCCTGGCGCCTGGCCCGCGCCGAGCGCGCCACGGTCCGCGGGGACTACCCGGACGAGCCCGAGGACCCCGAACGCACCCGCCGGATCGCCCGCACCCGCGCCATGGCGACCCTGACCGACGACGCCCCTCTCGTCGTCGGCGTCACCTCCCTGGCCACCCTCCTGCTCGGCGCCGCCGCGCTGGCGGGCGCGCTGACCGGCCACCGCACCCCGGCCCGCGCCGCGCAAGGCGCCCACCCGCTGGTCCAGGGCGCCGCCGAGACCGCGCAGGCCCTCGGGTCCTGGCTGGTCGGCCTCGGCTTCGTACTCCTGGTCACCTGGGGCCGCCGCGCCTACAAGGACGCCTCCGCCCGGCGCACCATCGGCATCCTCTGGGACGTCGGCACCTTCTGGCCGCGCGCCGCCCACCCCTTCGCCCCGCCCTGCTACGCCGAACGCGCGGTGCCCGACCTCACCTGGCGCATGGCCACCTGGACGCGCGCCACCGGCGGCCGGCTGGTCCTGTCCGGGCACTCCCAGGGCAGTGTGCTGGCCGCCGCCGCGGCCTGGCAGCTCACCCCCGCGGTGCGCCGGCGGGTCGCCCTGCTGACCTACGGCTCCCCGCTCACCCGGCTCTACGGCCGCTGGTTCCCCGCCCACTTCGGGCCGGCCGCCCTCGGCGCCCTGCACCGCGACGTCGACTGCTGGCGCAACCTCCACCGGCTCACCGACCCGATCGGCGGCGCGGTCGCCCTGCCCGGCGACAGCGGCCCCGCCGTCGACCGCGCCCCGCTGAAGGACCCGCTCGCCTACGGCCGCACCGCACGGCACCCGCTGCCCGCGCCGATCCTCGGCCACTCCGACTACCAGGCCGACCCCGCCTTCGCCGAGGAACGCGCACGGCTCCTGGCCCGCCTCCACCCGGACCTGCCCGCACCGCGCCCCGGCCGGGAGGCTCAGGGCAGCGCCGGCAGGTCCTCGGCGTAGAGCAGCGTCAGGTCGTCCGTGCTCGGGTCGGCGAACTGGGCCACCCGGCCCGCGTGCCGCTCCACCATCGCCTCGAAGGTCTGGCGCGCGGTACGGCCGTTGCCGAACGCCGCGCCCTTCGGGATCTCGGTGAAGTACTTCAGCAGTGCCTCGGCCGTCCCCGGCGCCAGCCGGTACTCGTGCTCCTCGGCCTGCTGCTCCACGATCCGCAGCAGCTCGTCGGGGCCGTAGTCGCCGAAGGTGATGGTGCGGGAGAAGCGGGAGGCCACACCCGGGTTGACGGACAGGAAGCGCTCCATCTCGGCGGTGTAGCCGGCGACGATCACCACCACCGCGTCCCGGTGGTCCTCCATCAGCTTCACCAGCGTGTCGATGGCCTCCTTGCCGAAGTCGCGGCCGGCGTCCTCGGGCGAGAGGGCGTACGCCTCGTCGATGAACAGCACCCCGCCGCGCGCACGCTCGAACGCCTCCTGGGTGCGGATCGCGGTGGAACCGATGTGCTCGCCGACCAGGTCGACGCGGGACACCTCGACCAGATGGCCCTTGTCGAGGACGCCCAGGGAGGCGAGGATCTCGCCGTAGAGACGGGCGACCGTCGTCTTGCCGGTGCCCGGCGAGCCGGTGAAGACCAGATGCCGCTTGACCGAGGCCGCCTTCAGGCCCGCCCGCTGCCGGCGCCGGCCCACCTCGATCATGTCGGTGAGCGCGCGCACCTCCCGCTTCACGCTGTCCAGGCCCACCAGTGCGTCGAGCGCGCCCAACACGTCCTTGGCGGTGCGCGCGGACGCCTCCGGCTCGGGGGCGGTCACCGCCGGCTCCTGCTCGGTGCTGCGCTGGCCGGGGATCGCGCCCAGCAGACCGGGGGAGGGGCTCGTCGTCTGCACGGCCGTCTCCCGGGCCGCCGGCGGGCGCACCCCGCCGCTCTCGTCGCTGGTGCAGTCCTCGACCACCGGTCCGGAGCCCGGTCCGGCGTCCGCCCCGCCGTCCGCGAACTCGTAACCCCCGCGCGCGCAGCGCTCCGTACGGCACTTGCGCAGTGTCGTACGGCAGCCGTCGATCACATGGAAGCCGTAGCCGCCGCTGCCCGTCACCCGGCAGCCCAGGAAGCTGCCCCGGCCCCCGGCGGAGACGTAGAAACCGGCCTCGGCGGGGGAGGAGACCGTGCAGCGCTCGACGGTGGGGTCGGCGCCCTTGGTGACGATCACGCCGGTCTGGGTGCCGTCCACCGTGCAGTTGCTGAGCGTGCCCCCGCTGCCGTGGTCGCGGAACCAGGCGCCGGTCGACGCCTCACTGATCCGGCAGTCGTCGAGCTGGGCGGTGGCGCCGTCGCTCACCGACACGGCGGTGTTGCGCACCTGGGTGAGGTCGCTGTCCACCACGTCCGCGCGGGAGCCGCGGTC
>NZ_BMVJ01000003.1:271530-276377 GCF_014650655.1 Streptomyces anandii JCM 4720 | reverse complement strand
CAGCACGAACAGCGCGTCCGGCACGTCGTGCACCCGGCACGAGTCCAGGACCGCGGTCGCGCCGTCGCTGACCCACACCGCCGGGTAGTCGCCGGTGCTGTCGAAGATCTCGCACTGGTTGGCGTCCACACGGGTGCCCGGGTCCCATACCGACAGGCCGTTGCGCCCGAACTGACGCACCGTCGTCCGGGTCAGCGTCAGCACCGAACGCGACCGCAGGTCCACCGCGTTCTCCGGGATGTCGTGGATGCGGCAGTCGGCCAGCGTCAGGACGGCGTCCGTGTCGAGGGTGACGCCGTCCGCGGTGGTGCGGTGCACATCGCAGTCGGTGAGGTGGGCGGTGGCCCGCCCGGTGACCTGGACGCCGCTGCCCCGCACCTCGTAGATCTCGCAACCGACCGCTTCCAGCGCGGAGTTGTCGCCGGTCGCGGTCAGGCCCGAGCCCGAGGCGTGGTGCACGCGGCAGCGCTCCAGGCGGGGGTGCGCGCCGCCGCGCACCGCCACCCCGGCCTGGCCCGCCGCGACGACCTCGCACTCCTCGAACACCCCGCCACCGCCGTCCAGTACGGCGATGCCGATGCCGGCCGGGTTGTCGACTGTGCAGCGCCGCACGGTCGGCCGGGCGCCGCCGCGCACCTCGATGCCCGCCGCGGAACGGGTGACGATCCGCATGTCCCTGAGCTCGGGCGCGCCCTCCTCCACCAGCAGCGCGGGCGCGGCCGCGTCCTGGCCCTCCACGTGCAGGTCCTGCACCACCGCCGAGGCCCGCACGGTCAGCGGCACCCCGTCCGCGGGCGCGATGCGCACCGAACCGGGGGAGCCCTCGGGGCCGCGCAGGGTCACCGCCCGCTGGACGACGAGGTTCTCGCGGTAGGTGCCCGGGGCGACGGTGAGGACGTCGCCGTCCGCCGCGGCCTCCAGGGCGGCGGCGAGCGATGCGTACTCACCCGTGCGGCGCCGCCACCGCGATGTGCCGGTGTGCGTCACCTGGACCGTGCCCTGTGCCATGCGTTGCTGTGCCCCCACCTCGTCGTGCTGACGGCTCGTTCGCCTCCGGGGCGCTCCCCGGTGGTTCTCGCGCGCGTGGACTTGATGCCGAGTGCGTCGGCCGGTCCACCGTAGCGTGCGCGCGGGCGGTCGGTTGACCGGAGCCGGAAGGCCGTCAGCTGCCGGTGCCGGTGCGGCCCCAGTCGGGGCCGGCGCGGTCCCAGGCCTGGTCCCAGCGGGCGTATCTGCGGCGCACCAGGCGCCAGACGATCAGCCTGCGTATGCTCTCGAAGAGGCCCGCGGCCAGCATCGCCGCGCCGAGTCCGGCGAGGACCGCGTGCGTGGTGGCGGTGGCGGAGTCCAGGGGACGGGTCACCATCGTGCCGTGCTCGTCCGTCCACAGGGTGAAGTGATCGCCGGTTCGCGGGTGTTCGAGGGTCGTGGTGACCTCGCCGTGCCGCCGGGTGCCGTCGGGGGCGGTCCAGTCGGCGACGACCTGGCTGCCGGAGTCCCGCCCGGAAGCGGACTCCGGGTCCGGCTCCAGCGCCGCCCTGGCGGCCTTCCCGGTGATGGTGGCCGTGACGAGGTGGCGGGCCTCGCGCTGGTCGCGCACGGACTGCTGCAGGGCGTCCTGTGCGGCGGAGCCGACGAGCGAGCCGATCACGGGGGCGGCGAAAAGGATCAGCAGCAGCGCCACCAGCGCCACCCAGGACTCGACCAGATCCGTCGTGCGCCGCAGCGGATTGTGCCGCCAGCGCCACAGACCGCCCACTGCCCGCAAGGTCCCCACCCCCTTCCCGCTCCGTGATAACCCCCCGGCGGAGCCCTTCGACCGCGTACCGGTCGAAGAGAGAGCGAAATCACCCCCCGGCCGGTGTCTCGCGGACTGGTCCGCCGACATCACAACGGCCCGGCCCCGGCCGGAGGTTCCCGGACGCGCCGGGCGGATCACTCCAGGACCGTCACCGGGTCGCCGAGCCGGATGGTGCCGGTGGACTCCGGCACGAGGTTCTGGCCGAAGAGGAGTTCGCCGCCGAAGCGCCGGTGGCGGCCGAGCGTGCGCAGCGGCTCCTTGCCGCGCTCGGCGGTGGCCTGGTCCGTGGTGGTCACCACGCACCGGCCGCACGTCTTGGCGACCCGGAAGGTGACCTCGCCGATCGCGAGGCGCTGCCAGTCGTCCTCGGCCCAGGCGGCGGTGCCCGCGACGACCACGCTCGGCCGGAAGCGGTTCATGGGCAGCGGGCCCTCCTCGGCGTGATCGCCTTCGGCGATCAGGGAGTTGAGGGAGTCCAGCGAGGCGACGACGGTGAGCAGCAGCGGGAAGCCGTCGGCGAAGCTCACCGTCTCGCCGGGCAGCGCGTAGTCGGGATCGACGGGGCGGCGCGTGGCGGGGTCGTCCATGTGCAGCAGGCGTACGTCGGCGCCCGCGTACTCACTGCACCAGGCGTGCGCGGCCGGCTCGGCCGGGACGGCCTCCACCTTGTCGCCGAAGACGTCCACGGTCACCGTGACCCCCGGCCGTGGGACGGCAACCGTCAACGGGTCGCGCCCGGGCGCGGACAGACGGAGGCCGCCGCCGGGCACGGGCTCGGCGGCGGCCAACGCGAGGTGTGGCTGCTGGCGTTGGGTGACGACCTTTCCCCCGTCGTCGATCAGTACCCAGCGCCGGTCCCCGGCCAGCCCCCAGGGCTCCACGACGGCCTCCCGGGGCGCGAGGCCCCGGAACGCCTTGACCGGATAGAGGTGGATCGACCGCAGCTCCGTATTCCCCATGACCTCATCCTGCCAGGTGGCGCGGACGGCCGGGGAGTGGATCAGTAACCGCGGTACTGCTGGTTGTTGTACGGGTCCTGGTAGGGCGCCGCGGCGGGGCGGGGAGCGGCGGGACGCATCGCCTCGTAGCCCGTGCCGCCCATCATCGGGCGCGGCGGCTGCGGCTGCTGCGGGCCGGGATACCCGCGCGGGGCCGAGGCCTGCTGCGGGATGTAGGCCGCGGGGGCGTGCTGCAGCGGGGCGGGCTGCGGCATCTGCGGATAGCCGTAGGACGGCTGGGACGGGGCTGCCGGCAGGGCGGGCAGGGCCGAGGGGAGCGCGGGCAGGTGGCTGCTGCTCGCGTCGTACGGCGCGGGGACCCGGATCGGGGCGATCTGCGGGGTGCCCCGCTCGGCCACGAGCGAGTCGTAGATCGGAGTGTCCGGGAAAGGCGACGCGGAATAGTAACCGCCGCCATAAGTGGAGCGGGGGGAGGTCATGGCACATAAGTTAAGCCCACGATGTGCTGGTTGGGGAGACCGATAAGAGGGTTGTTTTCCGTGTCCGTGGTGACGCGGGATCCCCAATGTGAGCGAACTTGGCAAAAAAGGGCGCCGATCGGTGCTCGGATCGTGTAAATGGCGAGCTCCCGGCGGGTTACCGGCGGTCGGCCGGGGCCTGTTGTGCCGCTTCTCCTGGGAGTCAGGGGCTCCACGGGAATAGGTTGGGACGGGCAGCGAGCCGAGCGACCGCCGGGACACGGCCTGGCCGACACGTGATGGGGGCGAACATGTCAATGCCGAAGGGCTCGAACACACCGGTGCCGACCGCGGCTCTCCGCGTCGAGATCAGCTGGCGCTCCGGGCCGGGCGTGCCCGACGCGGACGCCTCGGCGCTCCTGCTGGCCAACGGAAAGGTCCGCTCCGACGGCGACTTCGTCTTCTACAACCAGCCCGCGCATCCCTCCGGCGCGGTCCGGCACGAGGGCAAGCGCGACGCCGGCGGCCAGGTGAGCGACACCCTCCTCGTCGACCTCGCGCGCGTGGAGCCCGGGATCGACCGGATCGTCCTGGCCGCCTCGGCCGACGGCGGGACCTTCGGGCGGGTGCCCGGCCTCTGCGTCGAGGTGCGCGACGCCGCCGGCGGCCAGGTGGCCGCCCGCTTCGACAGCACGGGCGCCACCGTCGAGACGGCGTTCCTGCTCGGCGAGTTCTACCGCAGGCAGGGCGCCTGGAAGTTCCGCGCCGTGGGCCAGGGCTACGACAGCGGCCTGGAGGGCCTCGCGACGGACTTCGGCATCACCGTCGACGAGCCCCAGCACACGGCGCCGCCCACGGCCCCCGCATCGGGACCGTCCACCGCGATCGGACCGGCTTTCCCGGCCGGTCCCGGGCCCGCTCCCGCGCCGGCCACGCTCCCGCCGCCCGCCGGAGCCCCCGTCCCCCTTCCCCCGCCCGTCGCGCCGCCGGTGGCGCCTCCCGTCACCGTCCGTCCGCCCGCCGGCTCACCGCCGCCGCCCGTGCCCGCCGTCCGCCTGACCAAGGTGACGCTGACCAAGTCGGCCCCTTCGGTGTCCCTGACCAAGCAGGGCGGCACCTCCGGCGCCCTGCGCGTGAACCTGAACTGGCAGGTGCGCAAGCAGTTCACCGGCTGGGGCAGCAAGCGCGGTCGGGCCGTCGCCACCCACGCCGACCTCGACCTCGACCTGTGCGCCCTCTACGAGCTCTCGGACGGCCGCAAGGGTGTCGTCCAGGCCCTCGGCAACGCCTTCGGCGCCCTGCACCACCCGCCGTACATCCACCTCGACGGCGACGACCGCACCGGCGCCGTGGCCGAGGGCGAGAACCTCACCGTCAACCTCGACCACAAGGACGCCTTCCGGCGCATCCTGGTCTTCGTGACGATCTACGAAGGCGCCCGCTCCTTCGCCGACCTGCACGCCACGGTCACCCTCCAGCCGCAGCACGGCGCCCCGATCGACTTCTCCCTCGACGAGTGCACCGTCCCCTCGACGGTCTGCGCGCTCGCCCTGATCACCAACACCGGCGGCGACCTCCTCGTCCAGCGCGAGGCCCGCTACCTGATCCCGGACCGCGGGGTGAGCCCGC
>NZ_BMVJ01000003.1:268089-271509 GCF_014650655.1 Streptomyces anandii JCM 4720 | reverse complement strand
AGCGCACCATCGACCGCGCCTACGGCTGGGGCATGAACTGGACCCCCGGCCGCAAGTGAGCCGTCCGCCGGGCCCGGTGAGCACTCATCCCTCGTCGGGCACGGCGTCGGGGCGCGCATAGGTGCGGCCCTTCCAGGCCGCGCCCCGGCCCCGGTAGTGCTGCACCGCCGAGTCCACCGTCATCAGCAGGTAGAGGAACGCGGTGAGCGGCAGCAGCGGAGCGAGCCACGGCGGCTGACGGTAGTAGCGCAGCATCGGGACGTACGTCCCCGTCATCACCAGCCACGCCAGACCGCCCGCGAGGGCGCCCGCCGCGCTGCCCGCCGCCAGGCCCGCGAGCAGGGCCACCGGCGGCACGAGGTAGACGAGGACCAGGCCGGCGACCGTGCCGAGCAGCAGCAGCGGGTTGTGACGCAACTGCGCGTACGCGCTGCGCGAGACCATGCGCCACAGGTCGTGCAGCCGGGGATAGGGGCGCACGCTGTCCACGCCCTCGGCCAGCCCCAGCCAGATGTGCCCGCCGCCGCCCTTCACCGCACGGGCGAGCGCAACATCGTCGATCACGGCCTGCCGGATCGCGTCCGGGACGCGCGCCCGCTCGGCGGTGTCGGCGCGCAGCAGCACGCAGCCGCCCGCGGCCGCCGCCGTCCGCGAGCCCCTGCGGCCGATCCGGCGGAAGGGATACAACTGCGCGAAGAAGTAGACGAACGCCGGCACCACCAGCCGCTCCCAGACGCTCTCCACCCGCAGCCGGGCCATCTGGGACACCAGGTCGAAGCCGCCGGCACGCGCCGACGCCACGAGCCGGCGCAGGCTGTCCGGGGCGTGGGCGATGTCAGCATCCGTCAGGAGCAGGTACTCGGGGGCACGCGCGCGTGCCAGGCCGATGCCGTGCCGCACGGCCCACAGCTTGCCCGTCCAGCCGGCCGGCGGCTCGCCCGGAGAGGCCACCGTCAGCGGCAGCCCGCCCCCGCGCGCCAGCTCGCGGGCGAGGTCCCCGGTGCCGTCCGTGCTGCCGTCGTCGACCAGGAAGACCTCAGCCCGCCCGGGATAGTCCTGGGCGAGCAGCGTGGGCAGGCTCCGCGGCAGTACGCCGGCCTCGTCCCGCGCGGGGACCACGACGCACACGGCGGGCCAGTCGCCGGCGTCCGGGAGCGGCGGCGGACCGTCGTGCGCGGGCGGGGGAAGCCTGACGTCCGTGCGCCAGAAGAACCCCTGGGCGAGCAGCAGCCACAGCCAGGCGGCAAGCGATACGACGGCACTCCACACGATCACGCTCACCCGCGCAGTCTGCCCCACGCGGGTCGCTCGTTCGAGGGCATCGTCTATCGTGGCCGGGTGAAGATCGCGCTCATGGACTCCGGAATCGGGCTGCTGGCGGCCACCGCCGCGGTGCGGCGCCTTCGACCCGACGCAGATCTGGTGCTCTCCCTGGACCCCGCGGGCATGCCGTGGGGTCCTCGTACGCCGGAGGACCTCACCTCGCGCGCGGTCGCCGTCGCCGAGGCTGCCGCGGCGCACGCGCCCGACGCCCTGATCGTCGGCTGCAACACCGCGACCGTGCACGCGCTGACCACCCTGCGCACGCTCCTGGAACCGGCCCTGCCGGTCATCGGCACGGTGCCCGCGATCAAGCCGGCCGCGGCGGGCGGCGGCCCCGTGGCCATCTGGGCCACGCCCGCCACCACCGGCAGCCCCTACCAGCGGGGCCTGATCCGCGACTTCGCCGGCGGTGTGCCCGTCACCGAGGTGCCCTGCCGGGGACTGGCCGAGGCCGTGGAGCACGCCGACCAGCCCGCGATCGACGACGCGATCGCGGCGGCGGCCGCGCTGACTCCGCGTGACGTGACCACCGTCGTCCTGGGCTGCACCCATTACGAACTGGTCGCCGAGCGCATCCGCGCCGCCGTGCAGCGTCCGGGCGACCCGCCGCTGGTGCTGCACGGCTCGGCGGGCGCCGTAGCCGCGCAGGCCCTGCGCCGCATCGGCGCCCGGCCCGAACCCGAGGCCCCCACGCGGGGCGTCGTGACGGTCCTGCTCAACGGACGGCAGGGCGCGCTGCCCGCACCGGCGCTCGCCTACGACGAGGGCCGCCTCCTCGAGTCGGTCACCCCCGCGCACTGACCCCCGGCGGTCCGCGCGGGTGCCCGGCCGGTGCGCGGCAGCCCGGGACACTCTCCGTCCGCGACGCGCTACCCACGGCGGGAAACCTGAGTAACCTCGTTGACATGAGGGACCACCGCCGCGGCGACCACGGCCCGCACCCCGACGTCTGGACCGGACGTGCCACGAACAGGTTCCAGTGGCTGCTGGCGCTGGTCGGTGCCGCCTGTCTGGCGCTGGGCGTCGAACTGGCCGTCGACTCGGCGTGGAGCTCCGGCGTCGCCCCCCTGGTGATGTCCGTCGTGGGCTGCATCGCGGCCGGACTGCTCGTCCTCTTCGGCACCCTGGCCTTCGTGCACGTGGCGCTGAAGGTCGACAAGGAGACTCTGGAGGTGCGCTGCGGCCACATCGGGCTGCCGCGCCGCCGGATCCCGCTCTCGCACGTCGCGGGCGCCGAGTTCGCGCCGCATGTCACCCCCCGCCACTGGGGCGGCTGGGGCTACCGCTGGCGGCCCGAGAAGGGCACCGCCGTCGTCGTGCGGCGGGGCGAGGGCATCGTGCTGCGGCTGTGGGACGGGCACACGTTCACCGTCACGATCGACAACGCCGAGTCGGCGGTCCGCGTGATCAAGGACCGGCTCCACCCGCCGACACCGGGCACCGTCTGAGCACGGCGGCGTGTGGGCTCACCGGGGCAGTAGGGTCCGCGGTGCCGGCCGGGCTCGCCGCGTCGGCTGGGTCCGCGGCGTCGGTCGGCCTTGCGGCGCCGGCCGGGCTCACCGTGTCTGCCGGTCCTGCAAAGTCCGCCGGGCTCACCGAGTCCGCCGGGCTCGGGCTCAGGGTGTCAGGCGGTCCCGGGACGGCCGGGTTCCGGTGACCACGGGTCGGGGTTCGTCGGCCAGCGGGCGTGCCGTGGCCAGTCCGGCCAGGAGTCCGGCGCCCACCGACACAGCGGTGAAGCTCAGCGCGTCACCGACGGCGGCGATCGCGGCCAGCGCGGTCAGCGCGGCACCCGCCGTCAGGGCGACGGGCGTGGGGCGCGCGGTGCGCCACAGCGCGTGGAGCACCCATCCGTACGCCGCCGCCAGCAGCGCCACGCCGATCAGCCCCTGCTCGGCGGCCTGCTGCCACAGCGCCGAGTGAGGCTTGCCGTCGGGCTGCAGGGACTGGGCCGCCGTCGCGCTGAACTCCCCGAAGCGGCCCGGCCCCACGCCCAGGCCGGCGTTGCGGTGGGCGAGGTGGAGCGCGTCCCGCCACAGCGCGACGCGGTGTGCGGTCAGCTGCCCCTCGAGCGAGTCGGCGAGCCCGCCGGGCAGC
>NZ_BMVJ01000003.1:266433-268055 GCF_014650655.1 Streptomyces anandii JCM 4720 | reverse complement strand
CCCCGCGCGGCCACGGCCCAACTCGCCGCCGTCACCCCGGCGGCCACCAGCGCCAGACCGGCGACGGCGGCCCCGCGACGGTGTATGCGGCCGGCGGCGAGCGAGCAGAGCAGCACCAGGGCACAGCAGAACAGGCCGGTGCCGGAACCGAGCGCGGCGGCGGTCACCGCGATCGCGACGGCCAGGGCGCGCAGCGCCAGGCGCAGCGCGGGCGCCGACGCGGCCCAGGCGGCGCAGCAGGCGGCGCCCGCCGACAAGGTCAGCACGCCCGCCGTGGCGCCCGCGTGCCCCAGCGGGGCGGCGAACTGCGGCCCGGGGGCCAGTCCCGGGGCCGCCACCGCGAGCGCCACCCCGGCCAGCGCACCCGCGCACGGCGCGGCCACCGGCAGCAGCGCGCCGCAGATCCGGCCCGTGGCGTACCCGGCGGCCACGGCCAGCACGGCCAGCAGCACACCCTCGGGCCGGCCCTCCTGCCACGCGCCCGTGACGAGCGACCACGCCGCGCAGGCGCCGAGCACCGCGACACCGGCCGCGTCAGAAACGTTTCGTCCGGCGTCGTACGCCTGTCTTCCGCCGTCCGCCCCGCCCGCGGACGTCATCCCCGTGGACCGCACCCATCGCCCCCCGGAACACCGGTCGCCCCCGACCCAACACACGCACCCCTTCCTGCCCGGCCGCGAACGGCCGCACCAGTGGGGCTCCGGCACACCGTAACGGCTGATGACCGGATTGTGGACGTCCCGTGCGCAAGGAGACGGCCGCGCGGGGCAGCGCGCACAGGCGCTCGACGGGCGACGCCGCCCGCGTGCCGGTCCCCGCGGCGGCCCACGGACCGTGCTGTCGGCGCCGAGGTCACGCACGTACACTCCCGGGGTGACCGTCACCGCAACTTCCGTCGACGAGTCGGACCGGCTGCGACCGCGGCCCGCGTCCGGGCCCTGGAGGGCCCGGCTGGTCCGGCTCGTGCCCGCCGCCGCCGCGGCGCTGTCCGGCGTGCTCCTGTACGTCAGCTTCCCGCCGCGCGCGCTGTGGTGGCTGGCCCTGCCCGCCTTCGCCGTCCTCGGCTGGGTGCTGCGCGGCCGCGGCTGGAAGGCGGCCCTCGGCCTCGGCTACCTCTTCGGTCTGGGTTTCCTGCTGCCCCTGCTGGTGTGGACCGGCGTGGAGGTGGGCGCCGGTCCGTGGCTGGCGCTGGTCGCCGTGGAGGCGGTCTTCGTCGCCCTGGTGGGCGCCGGCGTCGCCGCGGTGTCCAGACTGCCCGCCTGGCCGCTGTGGGCCGCAGCCGTGTGGATCGCCGGTGAGGCGGTACGCGCGCGCGTACCGTTCCGCGGCTTCCCCTGGGGCAAGATCGCGTTCGGGCAGGCCGACGGGGTGTTCCTTCCGCTGGCCGCCGTGGGCGGCACCCCTGTGCTGGGTTTCGCCGTCGTCCTGTGCGGCTTCGGCCTGTGCGAGGCCGTCCGCCTGGCGGTGGAGGGACGGCGCACCCGCGCGGTGCGGCGCCCGGCCGCCGCGGTCGCCCTGCTGAGCGTCGCGGTGCCGGTTGTCGGCGCGGTGGCGGCCCGGCCCCTGGTGAGCGACAAGGCGGAGAACGGCACCGCGACCGTGGCCGTCATCCAGGGCAACGT
>NZ_BMVJ01000003.1:261351-266410 GCF_014650655.1 Streptomyces anandii JCM 4720 | reverse complement strand
GCCGCGCTCGGGCCTTGAGTTCAACGCCCAGCGGCGGGCGGTGCTCGACTACCACGCTCGGGAGACCGCGCGGCTGGCCGAGGCGGTCAAGGCCGGCAAGGTGCCCAGGCCCGACTTCGTGCTCTGGCCGGAGAACTCCTCCGACGTCGACCCCTTCGCCAACGCCGACGCCCGCGCGGTCATCAACCGGGCGTCGCGCGAGGTCGGCGTGCCCATCTCCGTGGGCGCGGTCGTCGAACGGGACGGCAAGCTGCTCAACGAGCAGGTGCTGTGGGACCCGGTCCAGGGCCCCGTGCAGACCTACGACAAGCGGCAGATCCAGCCCTTCGGCGAGTACCTGCCGCTGCGCTCCCTGCTCGGGGCGATCAACAAGAACTGGACGACGATGGTCCGGCAGGACTTCAGCCGCGGCACCAAGCCGGGCGTGTTCGACGTCGAGGGCACCAAGATCGGCTTGGCCACCTGCTACGAGGCCGCCTTCGACTGGGCCGTGCGCGACACCGTGACCGACGGCGCGCAGATGATCTCGGTGCCGAGCAACAACGCCACCTTCGACCGCAGCGAGATGACCTACCAGCAGCTCGCCATGTCCCGCATCCGCGCGGTCGAGCACAGCCGCACCGTCACCGTGCCGGTGACCAGCGGCGTCAGCGCGGTCATCATGCCCGACGGGCGCATCACGCAGAAGACCGGCATGTTCGTCCCCGCCTACCTGGTCCAGAAGGTGCCGCTGCGCTCCTCGAAGACCCCGGCCACCGAACTCGGTGTCCTGCCGGAGATCGCCCTGGTGCTGGTCGCCGCGGGCGGCCTCGGCTGGGCGGTCGGCGCCGGTCTGCGCCGACGGCGCGCAGGCGGGGCGTAGGCGCGGGGCCGTACCGGACGGGCGGTGGACCGGAGGGCCGGACACCGCCCGTTAGGGTCCCTCCATGGGTACTCCTGACTTCATCCGCACGATCCGCGCCTCGGCGGGGCAGCAGCTGCTGTGGCTGCCCGGGGTCAGCGTCGTCGTCTTCGACGACCGGGGCAGGGTCCTGCTGGGCCGGCGCGCGGACAACGGCAAGTGGGCACTGATCTCCGGCATCCCCGACCCCGGCGAGCAGCCCGCCGCCTGCGCCGTGCGGGAGGTGCACGAGGAGACCGCCGTACGGTGCGTGCCCGAGCGGATCGTGATGGTGGAGTCGGGCAAGCCCGTCACCTTCCCCAACGGCGACGTCTGCCAGTTCATGGACCTCACCTTCCGCTGCCGGGCGGTCGGCGGAGAAGCGCGGGTCAACGACGACGAGTCGCTCGACGTCGGCTGGTTCGAGGTGGACGCGCTGCCGAGAATGGACGAACGCCACTACGTGCGGATCAAGCAGGCCCTGTCCGATGAACCCACATGGTTCGAGCCCACGAGTTTTGAATGAAGTATGGGGTCGGCCCACATGTGGTCCGGTAGGGGTGCTGCCTAGGCTCGAGGCATGACCTCGCCCAGCGCCCCCACGGCACCCCACGCCCCCTCGCTCGACCTCGGCGGCCGCACCGCCCTCGTCACCGGCGCGGCCGGCGGCATCGGCCGCGCCTGCGCGCTGCGGCTGGCCGCCGCCGGGGCGAAGGTCAGAGCCGTCGACCGGGACGCCGAGGGTCTGGAGGCACTGGCCGCACGGTCCGGCCCGCTCGCGGGCACCCTCGAGGCGCACGTCCTCGACCTCACCGACCTGGACGCCGCCGAACAGGTGGCCGCCGGCACCGACGTGCTCGTCAACAACGCCGGGATCCAACTGGTGCGGCCGATCGAGGAATTCCCGCCCGAGGTCTTCCACACCGTGCTCACGGTGATGCTGGAGGCGCCGTTCCGGCTGGTCCGCGGGGCCCTGCCGCACATGTACGGGCAGGGGTGGGGCCGGATCGTCAACATCTCCTCGGTGCACGGCCTGCGCGCCTCCGCGTACAAGTCGGCGTACGTGGCCGCCAAGCACGGTCTTGAGGGGCTGTCCAAGACGGCCGCCCTCGAAGGCGCCCCGTACGGCGTCACCTCCAACTGCGTGAACCCCGCCTACGTGCGCACTCCGCTGGTCGAGAAGCAGATCGCCGACCAGGCGCGGGCCCACGGCATCCCGGAGGAGCGGGTGGTGTCCGAGGTGCTGCTGCAGGACAGCGCCGTCAAGCGGCTCATCGAGCCGGAGGAGGTCGCGGAGGCCGTCGCGTACCTGTGCGGGCCGCAGGCGTCCTTCGTCACCGGCACGTCGCTGGTGCTGGACGGCGGCTGGACCGCGCACTGACCGGCACCGCCGTGACGCCCGGCCGCTCCGCGGTTTTCCACAGGGCTCACCGCACCGCCGGGCGATGGGGAATCCTGTGACCATGTCCAGCGATCACGCGCAGCCCACCGGCCGCCCCACCACCACCCGGGCAACCGCGCCCACCGCGGGTGCCGGGGCGGCTCCGCACGACGATGCGCGCGCCGCGCGGTCCGGCGACCGCCACGATGCGGCCGCCGCGCGGTCCGGTGACCGCCACGATGCGGCCGCCGGGCGGGGCGGCGAGGCGCAGGATTCCAGTGCCGGGCGGCACGATGCGGGGCTGCCGTCGGACGTTGCCGCTGGGGCTCCCTTCCTCGAGCTGCTCGCGCGGGGCGCGTCGGCCGCCGCGTACGAGCAGCCGGTGCTGCGGGCGCGTGCCGAGGGGCGGCCGGCCGCGTGGATCGCGGCGCTGGAGCACGCGAAGTTCCTCGCGTTGCGGGTGCGCGCGGAGCTGGAGGGGCGCCGTCGGCGTGAGGCGGAGCTCTCGGCGTTGTTCGAGACCGCCCACGACCTGGCGGGCCTGCGCGATCTCGACTCCGTGCTGCAGGCCATCGTGCAGCGCGCCCGCTCCCTGCTCGGCACCGACGTCGCCTACCTCACGCTCAACGACCCGGCGCGCGGCGACACCTACATGCGCGTCACCGAGGGCTCGGTGGCCGCGCGCTTCCAGCAACTGAGGCTGGGCATGGGGGAGGGGCTGGGGGGTCTCGTCGCCCAGACGGCCCGCCCCTATGTCACCGACGACTACTTCAAGGACGCCCGCTTCCAGCACACCGGCACCATCGACGACGGCGTCCAGGACGAGGGTCTGGTCGCCATCCTCGGCGTGCCCCTGATGCTGGGCCCGCAGGTCATCGGCGTGCTGTTCGCGGCCGACCGCCGGGCCCGCGTGTTCGAGCGGGAGCAGATCGCCCTGCTCGGCTCCTTCGCCGCCCTCGCCGCGGCCGCCATCGACAGCGCCAACCTGCTCACGGAGACCCGCTCGGCCCTGGCCGGCCTGGAGCGGGCCAACGAGATCATCCGCGACCGCAGCGGCGTGATCGAACGCGCCTCGGACGTGCACGACCGGCTCGCCGAACTCGTCCTGCGCGGCGGCGGCGTGCACGACGTGGCCGCCGCAGTCTCCCAGGTCCTCGCCGGCACCGTCGACTTCACCGAGGCCGGCGCCGCCCCCGCCCGCGCCCTGGAGGCCTCCCGGGCCGAGGGACACGCGGTACGGCACGGCGACGACTGGATCGCCGCCGTCGCCGCCGGTGGCGAACTGCTCGGCGCGCTGGTCCTGCGCGGGCACCCCGGCCTCGACCCCGTGGACCAGCGCACCCTGGAGCGCGCCGCGATGGTCACCTCCCTGCTGCTGCTCGCCAGACGCTCGGCCGCCGAGGCCGAGCAGCGCGTCAGGGGGGAGCTGCTGGACGACCTCCTGGACGCCCGCGACCGCGATCCGCGCCTGCTGAGCGAGCGCGCCGCCCGGCTCGGCGCCGATCTCGACGCCACCCATGTCGTCCTCGCCGCCCGCCTGGACGCCCCGGCCGCCGACGCCGACGAGGAGGCCGACGCCCGGCGCCGCCTGTGGTCCGCGGCCTTCCACCTGGCGGCCACCCGGCGCGGTCTGGCCGCCGCCCGGGACGGCGGCACCGTCCTGCTGCTGCCCCTGCGGCAGGGGGACAGCGCGACGGACCTGGCCCGCCGCACCGCCCGCCACCTGGGCACCGCCGTGCACGAGGCCGTCACCGTGGGCGCCTCCGCCCCGGTCGACGACCTGGCCACCCACGCCGGCACCGTGACGGCCGCCTACGAGGAGGCGCGCCGCTGCCTGGAGGCTCTCGCGCTGCTCGGCCGCACCGGCGACGGCGCCGCCGCCGAGGACTTCGGCTTCCTCGGCCTGCTGCTCGCCGGCGACCGGGACATAGCGGGCTTCGTCGAGCGCACCGTCGGCCGTGTCGTCGCCTACGACGAGCGGCGCGGCACGGATCTCATACGCACGCTCGAGTCCTACTTCGCCTGCGGCATGAGCCCCGCCCGCACCAAGGACGAGCTGCACGTGCATGTGAACACGGTGGCCCAGCGCCTGGAGCGCGTCGGGCGCCTGCTGGGCGACGACTGGCAGACCCCGGCCCGGGCACTGGAGATCCAGCTCGCCCTGCGCCTGCACCGCCTGTCCTCACCCGAACCGCGCTGACCCCGCGCGGCACCGGCCGGCACCGCACCGGCCCGCACGCCAGGGCCCGCGCCAGGGGCCGCATCGCACCGGCCCGGCCCCCGCACGCGTGGGCGTGCGGGGGCCGGACGGCAGGACAGGGTCTGTGCAGGGGGAGGGGGTCAGACGGTGCGCGCGTCCGCGGGCCGTGTCGCCGTGGGCTCGGCGGCGGCGTCGGGCTCGACGGCGGCGAGGTCGCGGTGGCGGGTCTCCTTGGCCACGCCGACCGCGATCAGCGTCAGCACGGAGGCGGCGACGACGTAGAGGGCGATGGGGGTGGAGCTGCCGTAGTCGGACAGCAGGGCGGTGGCGATGAGCGGTGCGGGCGCGCCCGCGGCGACCGAGGCGAACTGGGCGCCGATGGAGGCGCCGGAGTAACGCATCCGGGTCGCGAACATCTCGGAGAAGAAGGCCGCCTGCGGGGCGTACATGGCGCCGTGCAGGACCAGGCCCACGGTCACCGCGATGATCAGGTTGCCGAAGCCGCCGGTGTCGATGAGGGAGAAGAACGGGAACATCCACAGGCCGACCCCGGCCGCGCCCAGCAGGTACACCGGCCGGCGTCCGATGCGGTCCGAGA
>NZ_BMVJ01000003.1:229866-261327 GCF_014650655.1 Streptomyces anandii JCM 4720 | reverse complement strand
GGGCGCCCCAGGCCGGGATGACGGCGAAGTGCACGGCGGAGGCGATGAGCACGGCATTGAGTGCGGTCTGCTTGGAGACGCCGGCGGAGGTGGTGGCGTAGACGAGGATGAAGGCGGTGATGACGTAGTAGCTGATGTTCTCCGCCATGCGGGCGCCCATCGCGATCAGCACGTCGCGCCAGTGGTGCCGCAGCACGGCCACGAGCGGCAGCTTCTCGGCCTCGGACCCGGCGGCCGTGGCCTTGCGGGCCTCGGCCCGCTCCAGCGCCTGCTGGAACACCGGCGATTCATCGACAGAGAGACGAATCCACAAACCGACGATCACCAGTACCCCGGACAACAGGAACGGGATCCGCCAGCCCCAGCTGCCGAAGGCCTGGTCGGACAGTACGGCGGTCAGCAGCGAGAGCACACCCGTGGCGAGCAACTGCCCCGCCGGCGCCCCGGTCTGCGGCCATGAGGCCCAGAACCCGCGCCGCCGCGCGTCCCCGTGCTCCGACACCAGCAGTACGGCCCCGCCCCACTCGCCGCCGAGTGCGAAGCCCTGGATCAGACGCAACGTGGTGAGCAGCACCGGAGCGGCGGCTCCGACGCTCGCGTGGGTGGGCAGCAGGCCGATCGCGAAGGTCGCCCCGCCCATCATCAGCAGGCTCAGCACCAGCAGCTTCTTGCGCCCGATCCGGTCGCCGTAGTGACCGAACACGAGCGCGCCCAGCGGCCGGGCCGCGAACCCGACCGCGTACGTCAGGAACGACAGCAGCGTCCCCACCAGCGGATCGGCGTCCGGGAAGAACAGCTTGTTGAACACGAGCGCGGCGGCCGAGCCGTACAGGAAGAAGTCGTACCACTCGATGGTGGTGCCGATGAGGCTGGCGGCGACGATGCGGGGGAGGTTCGCCGGTTCGGGCGGAGCGGATGCTGCGGAGGCCATGTGCGCCACTTCCTCGTGTGCGGTGGGGACGGGTACGTGTCGGCACACCGTAGAAACGCACAGGTCGGGCGGACATGTGGTGGGACTACATAGTTCTGGCGTGAGGTGTGCGCGCGGGCGCTATGCCAAAGGGCCGGGGAGCCGGGAAAGTGCCGGGCGCCGTGTGGTGCGTGATTCTGTAGGGGTGTCGGGTCGCCGAGCCGGTCGGATCGTCCCGGCGGCCTACGCCGACTCGGGCCGCCGGGCGGTGCGCGTGACCCTCGGCGCCGCGGCCGGCTTCTACCTCTTCCGCTACGGCCTGGACCGCCCGGTCGCAGCGACCTACGCCCTGTTCGCCGCCGTGGCGCTGGGCGGGCTCTGCCGCATCCCCGGCACCGGACGGCAGCACGCCGCGCTGGTACTGCGCCTGCTCCCGGTGTGCTGGCTGCTGGTGGTCGTGGGCACCTTCCTGTCGGTGCGGACCTGGAGCGCGGTCGCCGGCATGTTCGTGGTCGGTTTCGCGCTGACCTTCTCGGCCGTGGGCGGCCCGCGTCCGGCGGGGGCGGCACCGGGCCTGCAACTGCTCTACATCCTCCCGTCCTTCCCTCCCTACGACCCCGGCTCGCTCGGTGACCGGCTGACCGGCACGACCACCGGGCTGCTCCTGCTCGCCCTCGCCGAGGCGCTGATCCTGCCCGAGCGGCCCCCGCCGGCCTACCGGGAGCGCGCCGCCCACGCGGCGCGGACCGCGGCGCACTGCGCGACGCTGCTCGTCGCGCCCCCGTACGGCCTCACCGGCGCGGACATGAGGGCCGCGCGGGAGACGGGGCGTAGCCTGCGCTCCCTGCTCGTGCCGGAGGCGGAGCGCCCGGCGGGACCGGGCCTGCGCGACCGCGCGCTCGCCCACACCGGTCTGGCCATCCGCACCCTGCTCAGCCGTCTGACCACACTCCCCGCCGCGCCGGACGGCGCTCCGGGGCCCGCCGCGGCCGCCGTACTGCGCTCGGTCGCGCGACTGGCCACCGCGACCGCGACCCGGCTCACGGCGGGGGCGGACGGGCCGCCCACCACCGCGGCCCGGGACGATCTGAGCACGGCACGCGCCCACCTGTCCGCCATCTCCCTCGGCCCGCCCACCGACATGACAGAAGCCTTCGGCCCGGACGCCCCCGGCGGCTCACCGCCGGACCGTCCGCCTTCCGGGCTTTCGCCTGCCGCGCTGCGGCGGGACGCCGCCGTGCTGGAGGTCGCCGACGCCGCGCTCGCCATGGGTGCCGCGGCCGACCTGGCGATCGCGGGCCGGGGGGCCTCGGCCACGGCGCCGCCGGGCCGCTTCTGGTACTCGGGGAAACGGGCCCCCGTCCTCTGGTGGCACCGGGCGTGCGGCCACGCCGGGCGCCGGTCGGTGTTCTTCCAGAACGCGGTACGCGTGGCCCTGGCCCTGACGGCGGCCCGGCTCGTGGCCGGGGTGGGCACGCTGCCGCACGGCTTCTGGGCCATGCTGGCCACCCTCACACTCACCCGGACCACCATGGACGAGACCTGGCGGACCATCCGCCTGGCGCTGGCGGGCACCCTGGTCGGCGCGCTGGTCACCGCGGGCATGCTGAGCGCGGTCGGCACGCACACCGAGGTCTACGCCGCCGTACTGCCCCTGTCGATGCTGTTCGCCTTCACCGTGGGACCCGTCAAGGGAGTCGGCTGGGCGCAGGGGCTGTTCACCCTGGTCGTGGCCCTCGTCTTCGCTCAACTTGCGCCCGCCACCTGGCGGCTGGCGGAGGAGCGGCTGCTCGACGTGCTGGTCGGCAGCGCGGTGGGTGCGGTGTTCGGCCTGCTGGCCTGGCCGCGCGGGGCGCACGACGAACTGCGCCGGGCCTGCGCCGAACTCCTGCGCAGGGCGGCCGAGATCGTGGTGGCGACCGGCGCCGCGGTGGCGGAGGGCGGGGCGACGGCCGCGCCGCCGGGCGTGCCGGGCCACCGGTCGCTGCGCAACGCCGTCATCCTCGCGGAGTCCGCGTACACGCAGTTCCAGAGCGAGCCCGCCCCCTTCGGCGGCCGGACGCGCGGACGGGTGCTGTCCGCGGTCGACTGGCAGGCGACCCTCATGGCAGGCCACCACACCCTGTGGGGAGCGGACCGGCTGCTCGAACCGCCGCTCACCGTACTGGGCCCGGAGGCGGCTGAGTCGGTGAGCGGACTCGGGGACCGGGTGGCCGGGCGGATGCTGCTGGTCTCGGCGGAACTCGATCCCGGCAGCGACACCCCGACCGCGCCGATGACGCTGCTCGACCCGCACCTCGCCGGATTCGCGGCGGAGCCGCCCGGCGCACCCCGGCTGTACTACGCGACCGAGTCCTGGCTCGCCTCGCTGATGACCGATCTGAGCCGCATCGCCCGCGACGCCCCGGAGCACGACGACGAGCACCGCACAGCGTCCTCCGCCCGCTGAAGCGGAACGGGCCGTCCGCCGCGGCCGTGACGGGTCGCGCCGCCGCCGCGCACGCGCCGGTCAGTGATGCCGCCGGCGGGCGGGCATGCTCCTGCGCGTGCGCAGCCGGGGCTTCGGCTGCTGCCGCCGGCGCCGCTTCGCCGCACCTTGCTCCTCGGAAGGTCGCTCCGCGCGGCCTTCTCCGCCTCCGAGGCCTCCTTGCGGTCTCCCCGCTCGCCCCACCGCCGTGGCCGAGGGCGGGGAGGACCATGACACCGCCCGCGGCGGCACCGGGAACGGCCGCGACGGCGAGGCGCCGCCCGCATACAGAGCACCGACCGGGCCGGATTCCAGGACCTGGTGACCAGGACCGCCTGCCGGAGCGGGTTCCGGGGACTGCATGGGCTGACGTCGGTGGTCGGCCGAGAAGGTTGTTTCACATTACATCTAAGTGCATAATGCAGTTATGCATAAGCCGGTCGTGGACTCCGAGGGCGCCGCCGCCTCGGCGGAGGAACTGATCATCGCCGTCGAGGAACTGGTCCGGCACGTGCGCCGCAGCGCCACGGCCGGCGGGCTGAGCACCGCGGCCTCCTCGGCGCTGGCCCGGCTGGGCCGGGAGGGTCCGTACCGGCTGACCGAACTGGCCCGCACCGAGGGCGTCTCCCAGCCGAACATGACCCAACTCGTGACCCGGCTGGAGCGCGGCGGCCTGGTGCGGCGCGCCGCCGACGCGAGCGACGGCCGGGGTGTCGTGGTGCGGGCCACCGACCTGGGCCTGGAGGTCTTCCGGCAGCGGCGCGCCGAACGCGCCGAGGCCCTCAGCCGGCTCGTCGAGGAACTGCCCGCGGTCGAACAGCGCGCGGTGCGCGTGGCGCTGCCCGCGCTGGCCCGCGTCATCAGGGACCACCAGGCCCACCCGTGAACCCCGGTCCGCCCCGGCCCCCCTCCGCGCCCCCTCCCGTCCCCGCCCCCGCCCTTCTCCCTGTCCCCGTCCCCGCCCCCGCCCCCGCCCTTCTCCCTGTCCCCGTCCCTCCTCTCGCCCCCGTCTCCCAACTCCCCGGAAGAGAAGCGCACATGAGTGCACCGCACGGAAAGGCTGCCAGTCCCTTCAAGCAGCCGAAGGCCGTCTGGGCCGTCGCGTTCGCCTGTGTCATCTCGTTCATGGGCATCGGCCTGGTCGACCCGATCCTGCCCGCCCTCGCCGAGAGCCTGCACGCCTCGCCCAGTCAGGTCTCCCTGCTCTTCAGCAGCTACCTGATCGTCACCGCGGTGGCCATGCTGATCGTGGGCTGGTTCTCCAGCCGCTTCGGCGCCAAGCGCACCCTCGTCATAGGCCTGGCGGTCATCGTCGTCTTCGCCGCCCTGGCCGGCTGCTCGGGCTCCATCAACGGCATCGTCGGCTTCCGGGCCGGGTGGGGACTGGGCAACGCCCTGTTCATCGCCACCTCCCTGGCCGTCATCGTCGCCTCCGCCAGCGGTGGCTTCGGCGGCGCGATCATCCTCTACGAGGCCGCGCTGGGCCTCGGCATCGCGGTCGGCCCGCTGCTCGGCGGCGAGTTGGGCGCCATCAGCTGGCGAGGCCCCTTCTTCGGCGTCGCCGTCCTCATGGCCATCGCGCTCGTCGCCACACTGGCCTTCGTGCCGGAGCTGCCCAAGCCCGCACGCCGTACCTCACCCGTCGCCCCGCTCAAGGCGCTGCGCCACCGCGGCCTGCTGACCATGGGCATCATGGCCCTGCTCTACAACTGGGGCTTCTTCACCATGCTCGGCTACGCACCGTACCCGATGAAACTGAGCGCCCATCAGCTGGGTCTGGTCTTCACCGGGTGGGGGCTGCTCGTGGCGGCCTTCAGCGTCTTCTTCGCGCCGCGTCTGCAGGCCCGCTTCGGCACCGCGCCCGTGCTGTACGCCAACCTCCTCGGCCTCGGCGTCGTCATGGCCGTCATAGCCGCCGGGGTCGCCACCCCCACCGTGGTGATCGTCGCGGTCATCGTCAGCGGCGCGTTCATCGGCATCAACAACACCCTGACCACCCAGGCGGTCATGCTCGTCTCCCCGGTCGAGCGTCCCGTCGCGTCCTCCGCCTACGGCTTCCTGCGCTTCATCGGCGGCGGCCTGGCCCCCTACGTCGCCGGCAAGCTCGCCGACGCCACCGATCTGAGCGTGCCCTTCTACCTCGGCGCGGCCACCTTCGTCCTCGCCATCCCCGTGCTGGCCAGCGGCCACCGGCTGCCGCGGCAGGCGGAGTCGCGCACCGGCGAGGGCGAACCCGTCGCACCGACGCTCACCCGCGTCGGCGACGCGCCGGGCGGCACCACGCCCCCGGTCGTCGTCGCGGTCGGCGACCACGACCGGGCCGCCGTGATCGTCGACACCGCGGCGCGTCTCGCCCGCGACACCGGCAGCCCTCTGGAGGTCGTGCACGTCCAGCACATCGCCGTCGTCGAGGAACAGGCCGTCGACGCCGAGGACCTCGGCCACGCCCGCGCGACCGTGACCGCCCATCTGGACCGGCTCGCCGCCCGGGGCGTCGCCGCGACCGGGCAGATCCTCACCAGCGTCGGCGACCACGCCGCGGCCGGCCGCGCCCTGGCCCGGCACGCCGCCGAACTGGGCGCTCGCACCGTGGCGGTGGGCCGCTCGCCGCGCGGCCCGCTGGCCCAGTTCGCCGACGGCAGCTTCACCACCGCCCTCACGCACGCCGCCACCTGCACGGTCGTCCTGGTCGACCCCGACAGCGACCCCCGGCCCCTGGACGCGGCCACCCTGACGGCGCTGCGCGGCGCGGCCGGCTGAGCCGCGCCGCCGCCGCGCCGTTCCCGCGCCCTAGGACTTGCGGCGGCGGCCGGGTGCGCGGGACATCCGGTCGGCGCCCCGGGAGCCGGCGGTCACCTCCTCCGACTCCGAGTCGGCGGTGGAGCCGCCGGGCCCGGCGTCAGGGCCGTCGTCCCCGTCCTCGCCGAGGTCGAGGATGCCGTCGCCGTACAGGTCCTCCAGCCAGGTGGTCTGGTAGATCGTGTCGAGGTAGCGCTCGCCGAGGTCCGGCGCGACGGCCACCGCGGTCAGGCCCGGCCGTTCATGGCGGGCCAGCCACTCCATGGCGCCGCTGACCACCGTGCCGGTGGAGCCGCCGAACAGGAAGCCGCGCCTGGCCAGCCGGTGACAGGCGCGGATGGTGTCCGCCTCCTCGACGCGGATCACCTCGTCCACGTACGACTCGTCGAGCAGTGGCGGGCGCATGCTCATGCCGAGGCCGGGGATCATGCGCCGGCCCGGCTTGCCGCCGAAGGCGACCGAGCCGACGGTGTCCACCGCCACGATCCGCACCGGCCGGTGCCACTCGCGGAAGTAGCGCGCGCAGCCCATCAGGGTGCCCGTGGTGCCCGCCCCCACGAACAGCACGTCCAGGCGCGGGAACTGGGAGGCGATCTCCGGTGCGGTCTTGCGGTAGTGCGCCCCCCAGTTGCCCGGGTTGGTGTACTGGCTGAGCCAGACGTACCGCTCGTCGGAGTCGCACAGCGCGCGGACGTAGTCGATGCGCGCGCCCAGGAACCCGCCGTTGGCGTCCAGGTCGGCGATGACGTGCACCTCGCTGCCCAGCGCCTCCATCAGCAGCCTGGTCGACAGGTTGCAGCGGGAGTCGGTCACGCACAGGAACCGGTAGCCCTTGCTGGCGGCGATCATGCTGAGCGCCACGCCCAGGTTGCCCGAGGACGACTCGATGAGGACGGAGTCGGGAGTCAGGAGGCCGTCGCGCTCCGCGGTCTCCACCATCTCGATCGCGGCCTTCAGCTTGATCGAGCCGGCGAAATTGAAGCCCTCGCACTTCAGGTAGAGCGAGCGCCCGAAGATCGGCCGAAGGTCGACGTAGAGCTGGCCTTCGTTGAAGGCGTGGGGAGTGGAGATGACGGGCACGCTGGCCTCCTGATGCCTGGGCCGGGGGGAAGGGACGGTCAGCCGTACCGGCGCAGCTCGTGGAAGAAGTCGTCGATGACGCGCAGATCACCGGCCCGGGCCACCGCGTCGTACACGTACTTGCCGACGGCCAGGTCGAGGACGCCGAGGCCGAACGGCGAGAAGACCACGGTGCGGTCGGCCGGCGGATCCACCCGGCCCGTCAGCACGTCGTCGAGCGTGCCGTCGAGGAAGTCCCGGCCGCCGGTGAGCCGTTCGGCGAGGTGCGGGGAGGTGTCCGCCTTCAGGCAGTGCTCGACGTCGTCGACGAAGTTGGCCGAGGCGAGCAGGATCTCGGGCGCGAGGTCGCGCAGCGAGACGTGCAGCACCACCGGCGCGTGGTCGAACAGCGCCGGGTCGCTCACGTGCGGCCGGCCCGCGACGGTCGCGAAGACGACCAGGTCGCTGGAGCGGATCAGCTCCTCGGGGCTGTCGTGGACGGTGATCCCGCCGCCGCCCCGTCCGTGCGCGCCGCTCCGTCCGTCCGCGCCGCCCTGTCCGTCCGCGCCGGACTGGCGCAGGTAGCCGCAGAAGCCGGCCGCGCTGTCCGCCGAGACGTCGTACACGCCGACCTCGTCGAAGCTCCAGCCGGTGCCCGTGAGGAAGGTGTGGATGTAGCGGGCGATCAGGCCGGTGCCGAAGAAGCCGACCCGGGTGGGGCGTTGCCGGGTCCGGGTGAGCCGGTCCGCGGCCAGCGCGGCCGACGCCGCCGTCCTGGTGGCGCTGATGATGGAGCTCTCCAGACAGGCCAACGGGTAGCCGGTGTCGCGGTCGTTGAGCACCAGCACCGCCGACGCCCGGGGCAGCCCGGCCGCCACGTTGTCGGGGAAGCTGGAGATCCACTTCAGCCCGTCCACCCCCACCGAACCGCCGACCGACGCCGGCAGCGCGATGATCCGGGAGGAGGGCCGGTCCGGGAAGCGCAGGAAGTACGACGGCGGATTGACCGTCTGCCCGGCGCCGTGCAGCCGGTAGGTGGCCTCGACGAGTTCGGTGATCTCCTGCTCGCGCCCCTGCAGCGCCTTCTGCACCTGGGCGCCGGGGATGACGGCGAAGCCGGGCACCGGGGCGGCGCCGCGGGCGGCCGGGCCGCTGGCGGTGGACGTCACGGGGTTCATCGGCGGCCTCCCTTCGAGGAGCCGGCCGCCGGGCCCGGCGCGGCAGGCCGCTGCGGGTCGGCCATCGCGACCACCACCTGGCGCTCGCCGGTGAAGGCCTCGCGGCTGTGCGCGGTGCGGATGTTGTCGACGAGCATCAGGTCGCCCTTCTGCCAGGGTTCGCGCCGGGTGTGCCGGTCGTATGTCGCGTTGAGCAGCTCCACGACGTCCTCGCCGATCGGAGTGCCGTCGCCGTAGCGGGTGTTGAACGGCAGCCCGTCCTCGCCGTACTCGTCGACCAGGTACTCGCGCACCTCTGGCGCCAGCGTCCACTGGTTGAGGAAGGCGATCTGGTTGAACCAGCAGCGGCGGCCGGTGACCGGGTGGTTCACCACCGCAGCGCGGCGCTGGCGGGTGCGCAGCGAGCCGTCCGGCTGCCAGGCGAAGTCGATGGAGTGGGCGCGGCAGTAGTTCTCGACGGTCTCGCGGTCGTCGGTGCCGAACGACTCCTCCAGGGAGGCCCCGATCTCGTCGTTGTAGCTGCGGGTGAGCAGCCAGCCCTCGCGTTCGAAGCGCTCGGTCAGTTCGCGGGGCAGCGCCCGCAGCACCTCCTCGCCGTCGGCCACGGCGGTCGCCCCGCCCTCGGCGGGCGCGGTCAGGCACGCGAAGAGCATGAGGCCGGGAACCTCCAGCGCGTAACTGAGCTCGTGGTGCATGCACATGGGCTGGTTGGCCGGCCACGCGGTGGAGGAGTACAGCTTGGGGCCGTGCAGGTCGCGGGGTGCGAACGCCTCCCGCTCGGTCATGAGCGTCCCGGCCAGCCGGGAGAAGACCGCACCGGCCTGGTCCGCGTCCCGCAGTCCGAGCCCGCGTACGAGAACCGCGCCGTGCTCGGTGACCTGGGCGCGCAGCGCCTCCCGGTTCCCGGCGGCCCATCCGGCGGCATCGACCGGGGCCTCGACGCGCAGGATCGCGGGCCGGTCCGGCCGTGGCTCCACCTCCAGCAGTGACGCCGGGGACGAGAACGACATCTCGGTTTCCTTTCGTAGGGCACATCTGTTCAGGGGCGGGTCGGTCACAACCGCTCAGGGCGAGGCCAGCAGTTCGCCGGCGCCCAGCACGACCCGGGCCGCCTCGGCCGGGCGGGTGCGCGGGAAGTAGTGGCCGCCGTCGGCCAGTTCGTGCGGCTCGACCCGCTCGGCCAGCAGCCGCCACTCCTGGTGGCGCTCGGCGAAGCGCGCCGTGTGCGGGTCGTCCGCGGCGGCGACCACGGTCACCGGAGCGGTGAGCCTCGCCGCCGGAGGGGACTTCAGCAGCCCGGCGAAGTAGCGGTGCGCGGCCACGCAGTCGTGCCGGTATGCGGCCGCGACGCGCTCGGCGTGGCGCGCGTTCAGCTCAGCCAGCTCGGGGTGACCGCCGTCCGCGGTGAGGGCGGCGGCGACCTCGGCGTCCGTGCGCCCGGTCAACTCCTCGGCGGCTTGCTGCCGTTCGTCCGCCGTGCCGAGGAGCTGCGCGCCGAGGAACACCCGGGTGACCTCAACCCCGCGCTCCTGCAGTCGCCTCGCCGTCTCCACGGCGGGCGCGGCGCCGGAGGAGTGGCCCCAGAGCATCACCTTCCCGGGGCCGAGCGCGGTGATCTCGGCCACCGCGTCCGCCACCACCCGCTGCAGCGGCGCGAACGGCTCGTCCCGGGCGGCGGGGTCGTGGCCGGGCAGGTCGACCGCGTACACCGAGAGCCCGCTGCCGGCCAGGGCGTCCGCCAGCGGGCGGAAGTTGACGGCGTTGCCGCCCGCGTAGGGGAAGCAGACCAGGGCGCACTCGGGTGTGCCGGCCGGCGCGGTGAGCGGCTGGAGAAGGCCGGTGCGCCGGCCGGAGCCGCCATCGAGCACGGCGGCGAGGTCGGCGAGGACCGGATGCCGGGTGATGTCCTTGAGGGACACCTCCCGGTTCAGCGCGATGGTGAGCTTGACCGCCGACAGCGAGGTGCCGCCGCGGGCGAAGAAGTGGTCGCGCCGGCCCACCGAGTGCTCGGGCAGGCCCAGCAGTTCGGCCCAGGCCGTCGCCAGCCGCCGCTCGGCCGGGGTGCGCGGGGCATGCTCGCCGTCCACATCCGCCTCGGAGTGGTCCGGCGCGGTGCGCTCGGCCAGCGCGGTCAGGGCCTTGCGGTCGATCTTGCCGTTGCCGGTCAGCGGCAGGCTCTCGTGCCAGTGGAACGCCGAGGGGACCATGTACGCGGGGAGCGCCGCGCCCAGCGCCTCGGCCAGTTCCCGGTCGGCGAGGCGGCGGCCGCTGTAGAAGGCGATCAAGTGCTTTGCGCCGCCGACGAGTTCGGCCACGACCACCGCGCCGTCCCGCACGCCCGGGACCCGCAGCAGGGTGTTCTCGATCTCCCCGATCTCGATCCGGAACCCGCGGATCTTGACCTGGCTGTCGCGGCGGCCCAGGAACTCCAGCTTGCCGCCCGGGTGCCAGCGCCCCCAGTCGCCCCCGAGGTAGAGCCGCTCACCGGGACGGTACGGGTCCTCGCGGTAGGCCTCCCGGGTCCGCTCGGGATCGTTGACGTAGCCGCGGCCCACGCACACCCCGGAGAAAGCGATCAGCCCCGGCGCGCCGAGCGGTACCAGCGACAACTCCTCGTCGACGACGTACACCCGCACATTGCCGACCGGCGGCCCGAGCAGCACCCGGTCCGGAACGGCGTCCATCACCTCGTGGTTGGTGTCGTCCGAAGTCTCGGTCAGGCCGTAGGCGTTGACGAGCCGGGTGCCCGGCCGGACGGCGAACCAGCGCTGGACCAGCTCCCGCTTGAGTGCCTCACCGGTCACCGACACACAGGCCAGGTCCGGCAGCCGACGCGGGTGCCGTTCCAGATAGGACACCACCACCTCGAGATACGAGGGCACGACCTGCGCCACCGCGACCCGGCCCCGCTCCAGGGTGTCGAGGAAGCGCTCCACGTCCGTGATGGCGTCCTGCTCCACCAGCAGGGTCCGCCCGCCCACCAGCAGCGGGGCCAGCAGCTGCCACAGCGAGATGTCGAAGCACTGCGGGGCCGTCTGCGCCACCACCCGTTCCGGGCCGATCCCCAAGTCGTCGATCTTGGCGTACAGATGGTTGAGCATGCCCGCGTGCTCGCACATCGCGCCCTTCGGCTCGCCCGTGGAGCCCGAGGTGAAGTAGATGTACGCCAGTTGCTCCGGCGCCACCTCCACACCCGGGCCGGTGCCGGGGTGCTCCTCGGCGTACGCCTTCTCCACCAGCAGCTTCTCGGCGGGCGTGGGCAGCCCGGCCAGGGCCTCGTCCAGGGTGGCGGTGCTGCCCGGCTCGGTCAGCACCAGCCGGCAGCCCGCGCGGGAGAGCGTGGCCGCGATCCGGCCGGCCGGGAAGTGCGGCTCGATCGGCAGGTAGACCCCGCCGGCCTTGAACACGGCCAGTACCGAGGCCAGCCAGTCCAGGTTGCGCTCGGTGACCACGGCCACCACGCCCTCCCGGCCCAGCCCGCGGGCCAGCAGCGCCCGCGCCAGCCGGTTCGCCCGCGCGTCGAGCTCGGCGTACGTCCACGCGTCCTCGCCGTGCACGGCCGCCACCGCCTCGGGACGCTCCCGCGCCTGCCGCTCGAACAGTTCGTGCGCGCGGGCCCGCGGCAGCTCCCGGTCGGGCCCGGCCAGCCCGTCGAGCTGCTCGCGCACCTCGGCCTCGGACAGCAGGGTCCGCGCGCTGTGCCCGGCGTCCGCGTCGGCCGCCATCAGCTCCAGCGCCGTGAGGTGGTACCCCGCGACGCGGGCCGCCGCGTCGGCGTCCAGGGCGTCCCTGCGGTACCGCAGCCGCAGGGCGGCCCGTCCGCCGCGGTCGCTCCAGGCCACCGACAGGACCGTTTCGCCAGGCAGTTCGCCCAGTGCGTCGGCGGGGTCGAACACGACCTCGTAGGCCGGACCGGTCAGCCCCAGCTCGCGGCGCAGCCCGTCGACGGCGAAGTCCTGGTGACTGAGCAGGTCCGCCTCGGCGCGCCGGGCGCCGAGCACCAGTTCCCGCCAGGAGTGCGGCGTGAGGTGCACCCGGCACGGCAGGGGAGCGGCCCCGGCCCGCACGGCGTAGCCCGTCACCACGTCCCGCTCGGCCGACAGCGCGGCCAGCACCTTGGCGTGCGCGGCCAGCAGCACCGCGCTGACCGGCACCCCGAGGTCCGCCGCAAGGGCGCGCACCGCCTCGGCCGCTTCGGCCGGCACGGCCTGCTCATGGGCCGCCGTGCCCGGCACCGGCCGCCCGGCCCACCGCGGAAGCGCGGTGAAGCCGCCGGCGGCCAGCGCCTCGGCCCAAAAGTCCCTGTCCGCTGCCACGAGCGCTCCCATCGAAGGGTCCTTCCTCACTTCGCCGTCGGCGCGGCGGGGTTTCCTCCCCAGACCGCGTTCGGGGGGACTTCCTCGCCCTTCATGAGGAAGGAGTCGGGCGCCAGTACGGCACCGTCGCCCACCGTCACTCCGTAGTGCACGTGCGCGCCCACGCCGAGCGTGCACCCGGCGCCGAGCGTGCTGTGGTCGGACTTGAAGGTGCCGTCCTCCTGCGAGTGGCACTGGATCTTGCTGCCGGTGCCGAGCGTGCAGTCGTCCCCGATCGAGGCGAGCGTCCGCTCGGTGATGTAGCAGCCGTCGTCGAAGACCCGGCGCCCGATGCGCACCCCCATCAGCCGCCAGATCATGTTCTTGAACGGGGTGCCGTTGAACAGGTTGAGGTAGCGGTCCGGCACCTTCCACAGCCGCTCGTGCCACCAGAAATACGGGTCGTAGATGGAACACAGCCGTGGCGACAGCGGCCGGAACGACCCGATGACGCGCTCCACCAGCACGAAGTAGAGGGCGGAGAAGGCCAGGGTGAGCGCCAGGTAGGCGCCGATCACCACGTGTCCCAGCGTGCCGTACAGCCCCACCGAGCCCAGCGCGAACGCGGTGAGCACGGCGGTGTGCAGCCAGCGCAGCAGCAGGAACAGCGCCATCGAGCGGAGGTTGTAGCGGTTCTTGGCGGCCAGGTTGCGGCCCAGTTCGTCTCCGGTGCGCAGATGGTCGAAGCGGGTGTCGCGCTCGACCGTGCGCGGGATCTCGAAGCACGGTGAGCCGAGCAGCCCGACACCCTCGCGGACCTCGCCGTCCAGGGGCACCATCACCTTCGTCGCGAGCAGGCAGTTCTCACCGGTCCGCGCGCCCGCCGGATAGGCGATGTTGTTGCCGAGGAAGTTGCGCGCGCCGATGGAGGCGAGGGAGACCCGGAACGAGGTGCTGGAGAAGTCCGCGTTGATCACGGACAGCCCGTCGGCGACCATCGTGCCGCTGCCCACGGACACCAGGTATGGCGTCTCGTGCTGGACCTCGGTGCCGAAGTTCGACCCGGTCTGCTCCACCCGGGACAGGTCGTATCCGAGGCTGCGCAGATAGGGGACGATGTAGGAGCTGTCCCCGAACAGCCAGGTGAAGAACCGGATGTTGGTCATCCCGGCGACCGCCCGGTGGACGGCGTAGTGGAAGCCGTAGAGGGGGTAGACCCGGTCCGGCCTGACCATCAGGCTCAGCAGCCGCGGCACGGTGAGCATCGCGGCGAGCCCGAGCAGGAGCGCGCCGAAGAAGACCACGGCGGACACGAGCAGGGTGTCGGTGACGAACTCGGCGGCGGTGGTGCCGGCGGTCTCCGCGTTCATCCGCTTGCTGAGCGCCGGGACCTCGGCGAACAGCATGTAGACCCCGCCGACCGCCAGCGGAAGGTACAGCAGGAACAGCTGCAGGAGCGTGGTCAGCGCGAAGCCGGCCCGGCGCAGCCTGCCGCAGCGGGCGGGTGCGACCCGTACGTAGTCGATGTGCGTGGGCTGGGCGGGGGAGCCGTGCCAGTGCTCGCCGGCCGGGATCTCCTGGCCGCGGTACAGCGCGGAGGCGTGGCCGAGTTGTGCGCCGTCGCCCATCGCGGTGTCGATGTCCAGGACCGTCTTCTCACCGATGAAGACGTCCCGGCCGAGGGTGATCCGGCCGGTGCGGATGCGTCCGGCGTGCGCCTGGTAGCCCAGCAGGAAGGAGTCCTTGCGGACGATCGTGCCGGAGCCGATGGTCAGCAGGTCGGTGCAGACGGGCACGGAGCGGGAGAGGATCGTGACGTCGCGGCCGATCCGGGCGCCGAGTGCCCGCAGGTACAGCACGTACAGCGGGTTGCCGACGAACAGGACCATGGGGTTGGCGTGCAGCAGCGCCTTCACGATCCACAGGCGCAGGTAGGCCGGTCCCCAGACCGGGAACTCCGCGGGTTTCCAGCGGCCGACGAGGACCCACTTGGCGACGACGGGGAAGGCGCACAGGACGACGAAGCCCGCGCCGCCGCACACCAGGGACCGCAGGTAGATGCGGGCCAGGTCCGTTCCCGCGGCCACCCACTCGTAGCCGCGGGCCGTGGCCATGCCGATGACGAAGGAATAGCCCAGGAAGATCAGTAACTGGGCGGTGCCGCACAGTGCGTACCACAGCGAGCGCCGCTTGCCGGGGGGCGGGACGGGCGGCGCCGTGCCGTCAGGGGCGGCGCCCTCGGCTTCCGTGGCGGGGGCCGACCGGGCGCCGGAGGCGGCTCCGGCTGCCGGGGGAGCGGTCGCGGTCTCGGCGAGGGCCGTCGCCAGGCCGCGCAGCGTGGGGTGCCGGTAGATGTCCTTCATCGACACGGACGGCAGGTCCGGATGCTTGCGCACCCGTGCGCAGAACTGGGCCATCACCAGGGAGTTGGCGCCGAGGTCGTCGAAGAAGTGGCTGTCGGGGGAGATCCGCTCGGCGTGGACGACGTCCGCCAGGATTCCGGCGAGTGCCGCCTCGCTGTCCGTGGCCGCCGGACGGGTGGGCGGGCGTCGGGCGACCGCGGGTCCGTCCGGTCCGGGCATCAGGATGTCGGCAGACTTCTCCACCATGTGAGCTCCCTGAGGAAAGGTCGAAAACCATCGGCCAGCGGCGGCCGGTCCCCGAGACCGTGCGTTTTCGCCTGATCACGAAACCAAGGATCAGTCTTGTTCCGTGATCGCGCGGTTGCCACTCGGACGTGACCGAGGGGATTCGTCCGGGGCACCTGGTCGGGTAGCTCGTCGGGCCTGTTCAGCGGGGCTGGGCGGGGTCGTGCCGGGCGGCGGGATCACCCGGATGGAGGTTCACCCCAGAAGGGGGGGAGGAGAACGCCGTGTTGCCGGGCGCGCCGGATCCGGGTGCCGGAGCGCGCCGGAGACCTCTTGCCGGAGCTCCTGTCGGACCTCTGGCCAGTGGGGCCCGCCGGGAGTAGTCTTTTGCATAATGCAACTGTGGCTTGCGGGGTCGTCCGGACGCGTCCCCGCCCGGCCCGGAGGATGTGGCGGCGATGGACGAGTCACCGGTCCGTGAGTCGTATTCGTTCGTGTGTCTGAGCTGCGGATTCGCCTGGGAGCGGACCTTCGAGATCCGGCACGCCCTCGACAGCGGGGGTGTGCGCAGGGCGACCTACTTCGTGGCGGGCGTCAGGGAGCCCTCGCCGCTCTCCCACGGTGTGTGCCGGGAGTGCGGCGGTCACCACATCCGCATACTCAGGGCCGGTCGAGTGGCCTCCGCCCGGCCCGGCGCGCAGACTGGGCAGTGACGCGGGGCCGCGACCGGGGCCTTTTCTCTCAGGAGGGCCCCGGGCAGTGACGCGGGGCCGCCCGAAGCAGGGCTGTGCCGGCGGTTGTGCCGGACCGTTCGTTGAGGGGGCCGATATGGCCGTAGAAATCCCGCCCCTGGTCAAACCCTCGCGCCTCAGGCGCCGGGGAGGGCTGTGGGGCGAATGCCTGGCAGAGTTCCTGGGGACCTTCGTCCTCATCTCCTTCGGTACGGGCGTGGTGGCCGTCGCGGTCGCCGGACTGCCCGGCTCGGGCCGCACATCGGGCCCCACGACCTTCTTCATCAGTGCCGGTGACTGGCTGCTGATCACCTGGGGCTGGGCCTTCGCCGTGGTCTTCGGCGTCTACGTGGCGGGCGGTGTGAGCGGTGCCCACATCAATCCGGCGGTGACGCTGGCCTTCGCGGTGCGGCGCAAGTTCCCCTGGGTCAAGGTGATCCCGTACTGGATCTCCCAGCTGGTGGGGGCCTTCGTGGGCGCGGCGCTGGTGTACGGCGTCTACCACGACGCGATCAACACCTTCGACGCGGCGATGAAGGGGCCCAAGACGCACGGGCACACACTCGCCTCGTTCTCGATCTTCGGAACGTTCCCGGCGCCCTACTTCCACGGCGGCAACTGGGGTCCGCTGGTGGACCAGATCGTCGGCACCGCGTTCCTGGTCATGCTGGTCGTGGCCCTCATCGACCTGCGCAACACCGCGGTTCAGGCCAACCTGGGGCCACTGCTGATCGGCTTCGTGGTCGCCGCCATCGGCATGTCCTTCGGTGTGAACGCCGGTTACGCCATCAACCCGGCCCGCGACTTCGGCCCACGCCTGTTCACCTACTTCGCGGGGTGGGGTGATCTCGCCTTGCCCGGCAGTCTGGCGGGGGCGTTCAGCGACTACTGGTGGATCCCGATCGTCGGACCGCTCATCGGCGGCGTGATCGGCGTCCTCGTGTACGACCTGTTCATCGGCGACGTGCTCCACATCCGCGCCCAGGAGGGCGAGTTGCCGGAGGTCGGCCGGACCCGGCCTGAGGACTAGGAACGGAAGCGGCGGGAGCAGGGGGCCGGCCGCCCGGCGGCCGGCCCCCTGCCCGGGCCTGGAAACCGTGTGCCGCGGCTCAGCCGTGGTAGTTGATGTACCCGTTGCCGTCCCGGTCGTCGCGGGACTTGGTGTACGAGTGCACGTCCGCGCGGGCGCCCGAGGGCTTGTAGAGGTAAATGGTGTCCTTGTCGTTGTTCCAGATGAAGTTGCAGTTCTGGCGGTAGACGACGTTGTTCGCGTCGGAGTCCGTGCCGTGGCCGCCGCGCAGCTTCACGTAGTCCCCGGGCTGGAGGTAGTGGCTGGAGCCGAACGTGAACCTGTTGCCCGCCGCGTCCTTGACCACGTAGCCCTTGAGGTTGACGGTCGTGGAGCGCGAGTAGTTCTTGATGGTCAGGTACTCGTTCCGGGTGTTGCCGGTGCTGCAGCTGTTGGAGTCCCGCCCGGGGGCGTCGTACTGGACACCCTTGATCTTCAGGACGGAGGCGTACTCCGTGGCCTCGGCCGGAGCGGCGGCGACGACCGCGACGGCCCCGGCCGTGGCGGTGACGGCCAGCAGGGAACGTATGCGCATGAGGATCCCCCCTCGGTGATGCGGATGGAGCGCCTGGAGCATACCCAACGGGTGACGACGGCGTGACGGGAAGGTGTAGAAAGCGTGAAGGGCGGCATTTGGCGGCCGACGGCCGGCGGTCTGACCGCGGAACCTTGAAAGCCGTACGGAAATTGAGGCGCTAGGGTCGGTGACGGACCCAACTCCGTTCGGACACACAGCGTTTACCTGTGTCCGGCCCGTCGGCCGACGAGACTTGTTATGGTGCTACTCGTCAGTAGCAAGCTGAACGGGGGGCACGGGGAGTACGCGGTCACGTCCTACGTCACCGCGGTTTCCCGGGCGGGTGGTCGAGACCGGACGACCTGGCAAGGGGGCCAGGCCGGCCCACGGCTTTCGCGCGGACGCGTCGCGCGGCCATCGAACTCAAGTTCCCTCGCCCGACATTCCGGACAGGTGAGACTCGCCACATGGTTCACACCCTGGTCGATTCACTGACCGCACACGCTTCGCGACACCCCGACCGCACCGCCTACCGGTATCTGGTCACCGGCGACTGCGACGGGGAGACACGGGAGATCTCCTACGGTCAACTGGCCCGCCGTACCCGGGCCGTGGCGGCCTGGCTGCAGGAACGCGGGCTGACCGGCTCCCGCGCGATGCTGCTGTACCCGCCCGGCCTCGAGTTCGTCAGCGCCTTCCTCGGCTGCCTCGCCGCCGGAGTCGTCGCCGTACCGGGCGTGCCCCCCCAGGGGAGGTCGCACAACCACCGCGCCCTGACCCGGATGAAGCGCCTCATCGCCGACGCGGACGCCAAGGTCATCCTCGGCGGACGCGAAGTCGTCGACTCCCTCGGGCAGTTGGCGGGGCACCTGCCCGAACTCGACGACATCGCCCGCAAGGCGACCGAGGACATACCCGACGAGGCCGCCGACGACTGGCTGCCGGCCTCGCTTTCCGCCGACTCGGTCGCCTTCCTCCAGTACACCTCCGGCTCCACCTCCGCCCCGCGCGGAGTGATGGTCACCCACGCCAACCTGCTGGACAACGAACGCCTCGTGACCGAACGGATGGGCCACAGCCCGGACGTCCTCGCCGAGTACGGCCACGAGATGTTCGTCAGCTGGCTGCCCGTCTACCACGACATGGGCCTCATCGGACCGGTGCTCAACACCGTCCACCTCGGCGCCACCGCCACGCTCTTCTCGCCGCTGCACTTCCTCCAGCGCCCCGAGCGCTGGCTGGAGGCCGTCACCCGCTACCGCCCGCACACCTCCGGCGGCCCCAACTTCGCCTACGAACTCTGCCTCAAGCACGCCACCCCGGCCCTCCTGGACCGGCTCGACCTGAGCAGTTGGAAGGTCGCCTTCAACGGCGCCGAACCGGTGCGCGCGGCCACCCTGCGCCGCTTCGCCGACACCTTCGCCCCGGCCGGCTTCGCACGGCGGGCGCTCTACCCGTGCTACGGCCTGGCCGAGGCCACCTTGATGGTCACCGGCGGGTCCGTGCACACCGAGCCCGTCCTGCTCCGCGCCGAGGACGACGGGCCGCACGCGGGCGCCCTGGACGCGGCGGCCGTCGGCTGCGGGCGCCCCGGCCCGGGCCTGACCGTGACGATCGCCGACCCCGAGCACGAGGCGGAGCTGCCCGAGGGCGAGACCGGCGAGATCTGGGTCGGGGGCGCCAGCGTGGCCAAGGGCTACTGGCGCAACGCCCTCGCCACCCGCCGTACCTTCCGCGCCACCCTCCCCGGCCACGAGGGCCGCTTCCTGCGCACCGGCGACCTCGGTTTCCTGCGCGACGGCGAGCTGTTCGTCACCGGCCGCCTCAAGGACCTCCTCGTCATCGACGGCCGCAACCACTACCCGCAGGACCTCGAGCTCTCCGCCGAACTGTCCCACCCGGCGCTGCGCCCCGGCTGCACCGCCGCCTTCGCGGTCGACGGCGGCACCGAGGGCGAGCAGCCTGTCGTAGTCGCCGAGGTCGCCCCTGACGCGGAGGGCGAGGCGGAGAAGATCACCGATCAGGTGCGCAGCGCCATCGGCGAGGCCCACGGACTGCCCCTGCGCGAGGTCGTGCTGGTCCGGCCCGGCACCATCCCGAAGACCTCCAGCGGCAAGATCCAGCGCCGCGCCACCCGGGCCGCCTACCTCGACGGCACCCTCGCCGTGATCGGCACGCCCGACCGGCGGTGACGCCGGGGCGGGCCGCCGGGCCGGGTCCGGCACACGCGCCCCAGCCCAGCCCGGGCCCGGCCCGGCCCGGTCCCGTACCGGCCGGGTCCGGCCCGGTCCTGTCCCAGCCCCCTCACCCGCGGCATCCGCCCGAACGCGGCATCCGCCGAACGCCCAGAAACCCCGTTCCCGAGGACACCCTTCCCTGATGCCTGCGAACGAGTTCCCGAAGCAGTCCGCCCAGACGCCTCCCACCACCGTCGAGGGCGTGCGCGCCTGGCTCACGGCCGCCGTCGCCGAGGCCGCCGGGCTCGACCCGCTGGCCGTCGAACCGGACCGTCCGGTCGCCGAATTCGGCCTGGGCTCACGTCAGTTGGTGACCCTGGCCGCGAACCTCGGGGAGCGCACGGGCCGTTCCGTGGACCCGTCCCTCGTCTTCGACCACCCCACGATCGACGAACTCGCCGCGGCGGTCCTGAGCGAACGTCCCACACATGCCGCCGACGCGGCCGCCCTGCCGTTGGCCGGCCCGCCGGCCGGCGACGGACCCGCGCGCGTCGACGACGAGATCGCCGTCGTCTCCATGGCCTGCCGCTACCCCGGCGGCGCCGACGACCCCGGAAAACTGTGGCGGCTGCTGCTCGCCGGGGAGGACGCCGTCCGCGAGGTGCCGCCGGGCCGCTGGGACACACAGGGGCTGCTCGACCCCGATCCCGAGGCCACCGGCAAGGCGTACACCCTGCGCGGCGGCTTCCTCGACGGCATCGACCGCTTCGACGCCTCCTTCTTCGGCATCTCCCCGCGCGAGGCCGCGGCCATGGACCCCCAGCAGCGGCTGCTGCTGCAGACCGCCTGGGAGACGCTGGAGGGGGCCGGCATCGTCCCGGAGACCCTGCACGGCACGGCCACCGGCGTCTACGTCGGCCTGTACGACAGCGGGTATCTCGCGACCGCCCCGCTCGGCCGGCTCGACGGCCACGTCGGTACCGGGACGGCGCCCAGCGTGGCCTCCGGACGCATCGCCTACACGCTGGGCCTGCACGGCCCCGCGGTCACCGTGGACACCGCCTGCTCCTCCTCCCTCGTCGCCCTCCACCTGGCGGCCCGGGCGCTGGCGAGCGGCGAGTGCGACCTGGCGCTCGCGGGCGGCGCGACCCTCCTCGTGACTCCGCGCGGACACGTGGAGTTCAGCAGGCTGCGCGCCCTGTCCCCGACCGGGACCTGCCGGCCCTTCTCGGCGGACGCCGACGGCGTGGTGTGGGCGGAGGGCTGCGGCATGGTGCTGCTCAAGCGGCTCGCGGACGCCCGACGGGACGGTGACCGGGTACTCGCCGTGATCAAGGGTTCGGCCGTCAACCAGGACGGCCGCAGCCAGGGCCTGAGCGCGCCCAGCGGACTCGCCCAGGAGCGTGTGCTGCACGCGGCCCTGCAGGCGGCGGGCCTGAAGCCCGGCGACCTCGACCACGTGGAGGCGCACGGGACCGGCACCTTGCTCGGCGACCCGATCGAGGCGCGGGCGCTGGCCGCCGTCTTCGGCCCGGACCGCCCGGCCGGCCGGCCCCTCGGCGTGGGCTCCCTGAAGTCCAACATCGGCCACACGCAGGCGGCGGCGGGCATCGGCGGCGTCATCAAGACAGTGCTGGCCCTCCAGCACGAACGCGTACCGGCGTCCCTGCACGCCCAGCACCCCACCGAGCGCGTCGACTGGGCGGCCGGCGGACTGCTTCTGCTCGACGAGGCCCGGCCCTGGCCGCGCGAGGCGGGCCGGGTGCGGCGGGCCGGGGTCAGCGCGTTCGGGATCAGCGGTACCAATGCCCACGTGGTGGTCGAGGAGGCGCCCCGGGAACTCGTACGCCCCGGTCGACAGACGGAGCCCCTGGACACCGCCGACGCCCCTGACGCACTGAACGCCCTCGACACCCGTCCCGTCCTCTTCCCCCTCTCCGCCCGCACCCTCCCCGCCCTGCGGCAGCAGGCGGCGCGCCTGCGCGAACACCTGGCCGAACGGCCGGACCTGCCCCTGCCGGCCGTCGCCGCGACCTTGGCGCACCACCGCACCCACTTCGAGCACCGTGCCGTCGTACGGGCCGCCCACCGTGACGAGTTGCTGACCGCGCTGAGCGCGCTGGCCGAGGAGGAGCCGGGCGCCGACCCGGCCGACGGCCTCGTCATCGGCCCCCACCGCGTCGCCCCGCCCGGCAGGACGGCGTTCGTCTTCCCCGGTCAGGGCGCCCAGTGGGAGGGCATGGCGCGCGACCTGCTCGCCTCCGACCCGGTGTTCGCCGACGAACTCGACCGGTGCGACGCCGCGTTGCGCCCCTTCACCGAGTGGTCGGTGGCCGCCGTGCTGCGCGGCGACGAAGGCGCGCCCTCGCTGGAGCGGGTGGACGTCGTCCAGCCGGTCCTCTTCGCGGTGATGGTGTCGCTGGCCGCCGTGTGGCGGGCCCGGGGCGTCCGGCCGGACGCGGTCGTCGGGCACAGTCAGGGCGAGGTGGCCGCCGCCTGCGTCGCCGGCGCGCTCAGCCTCAACGACGCCGCCGCCGTGGTCGCCCTGCGCAGCCAGGCACTGACCGGGCTGTCCGGCACCGGCGCCATGGCCGTCGTCGCCCTGCCGCACCCCGAGGTCGAGGCGCGCCTCGCCGGTCCGGGCGGCCGGGTGTCCGTCGCCGCCGTGAACAGCGGGCGCTCCACCGTGATCGCCGGTGACACCGAGCCGCTCCAGATGCTGCTCGACGACCTCGAACGGGACCAGGTCTTCGTCCGCCGCCTCGGCGTCGACTACGCCTCCCACAGCGCCCAGGTGGAGGCGGTCCGCGACACCGTCCTCGAGGAGCTCGACGGCGTCATCGCCGGCCCGGCGTCCGTCGCCTGGTACTCCACGGTCACCACCGAGCCGGTCACGGGCGAACTCGACGCCGGCTACTGGTACACCAACCTCCGCGAACCCGTCCGCTTCGCCCCGACGGTCGCCCGCATGGCCGCCGACGGCTACCGCCGCTTCGTGGAACTCGGCCCCCACCCCGCGCTGCTCACCGCCCTGCACACCATCGGTGAGGAGTCGGGTCAGGAACTGGTCGCCGTCGGGTCGCTGCGCCGCGACGAGGAGGGCGCCGCCTGCCTCGACCGCGCCGCCGCCCAACTCCACGTCCACGGCCACCGCGTCGACTGGGCCCGCCCGGCCACCGGCACCGCGCCCGTGGAACTGCCCGCCTACGCCTGGGACGCGCGGTCCCACTGGACCGAACCCGAGTCCGCCGCCGGCGTCCCCGGCCTCCTCGACCGCGCCGCGCACCCGTTGCTCGGCATCCAGTTGCGGTCGGCGGACGAGACCCGGTGGACCTTCCGCAACGAGTGGTCCCCGGCCACCGCCGACTGGCTGCCCGACCACACCGTGTTCGGCCGTACGGTGGTCTCCGGCACCACCGTGATGGAGCTGTGCCGCGCCGCGCTCGCCGCCGCCCGGCCCGGCGAACCGGCCGACGTCACCGACCTGTTCCTGCTCAGCCCGCTGGTGCTTCCCGCCTCCGGCACCGTCGAGGTGTCCGTCGAGGTCGACGCCGCGGGGCCGGTTCCCGAGGTCACCGTGCACAGCCGCCCGCGCGACCGGGCGGACGGTGGCTGGACCCTGCACGCCACCGCCTCGGCGGACACCCAGGATCCCGCCACCACGGACCCCGCCACCACGGACCCCGCCACCACGGACCGGACCGGCCGGACCGGCCGGCCCGGCCTGGCCGGCCCGGCTCCCGCCTGGCCGGAGACCGCCGGCTCCGCCGAAGCGGCCGCGCCCGCCCGGCCCGCCTGGCCCCCGGAGACCTACGAGCGCCTGAGCGCGCTCGGTCTCGGCTACGGACCCGCCTTCCAGGGCGTGCGGGAAGCCGTGCGGACCGGCGACGGCGAGCTGCTGGCCCGGCTCGCGCTGCCGCAGGCGGCCCGTGACACGGCCGACCCCTACCCGGTCCACCCCGCGCTGCTGGACGCCGCGCTGCAGGTGGCCGCCGCCTTCCCGGACCTGGACGGCGGTGTGCTGCTGCCGGTCGCCGTGGGCCGCTGCACGCTGACGCACACGGGGACCGGGGAACTCACCGCCTGCGTACGGCGCACCGGCGGCACCGGCACCGACCTCACGCTGGACGTCTCGCTGTGGGACACGGACGGCTTCCCGGCCGGCCGGCTGGAGGGCGTACGGCTGCGAGCGGCCGACCCGGCGGACCTCGCCGCCGGTTCGGACAGCGCGCGGCACCTGTACGAGGTGACCTGGACGGACCTCGGCGACGAACGACCGGCCGAGCACTCGGCCGAACCGCGCGGCAACGTACGGGTCGTGGCCGAGGACCCGGCCGACACCGAGTTCCTGGCGGCGCTGGAGGGGGGCCTGCGGACCGCGGGCGTGCGCGTGGGCGAGGAGGACGCCGAGGTCGTCGTACGCCTGTGGGCGCGCCCACGGCCTGATGTCCAACCCGAGTGGTCTGCACACGAGTTGGCGACGGCCGCCGTCACGGAGCTGCAGGCGCTGATCGCGGCGGAGGAGCAGGCGCCCGCCCGGACCGTGTGGGTGACCCGTGGCGCGGTCGCGACCGGAGCCGGTGACGCCGTGCCCGCCCTGGCGCAGTCGGTACTGTGGGGCCTGGTCCGGGGGTTCCGTGCCGAACATCCCGAACTCGCGCCCGTCCTCGTCGATTTGGACGGCTCCCACGAGTCCCAGGGGCACGCGCATGCCGTCGCTGCCGCGCTCGCCCGGATCGACGAGCCCGAAATCGCCGTCAGGGAGGGTGCGTTGCTCGCCCCGCGCCTCACGCGCGCCCGGGCGGAAGGGCCGAATCCCGCCGCGCCCCGCACCGGGGAGCCCACCACCGTACCCACCGACGGCACCGTACTGATCACCGGCGGCCTGGGCGCGGTGGGCATGCACATCGCCCGCCTGCTCGCCGAACGTGGTGTGCCCCGAATACTCCTGACGAGCCGCCATGGACACGATGACCCCCGTGCCGCCGACGCCGTCGCCGAACTCACCGCGCTCGGCGCGCTGGCCGAGGTCGCCGCCTGCGACGTCTCGGACGCGGAAGCGCTGGCCGGTCTGCTCGCCGGTGTCGGTGACGAACTGCCGCTGCGGGGCGTCGTGCACTGCGCGGGCGTGCTGGAGGACGGGGTGGTCGCCGAGCTGACGCCGGCGCGACTGGCGAACGTGCTGCGCCCCAAGGTGGACGGCGCCGCCCATCTGCACCGGCTGACCGCCGGACTCCCGCTCCGGATGTTCCTGCTGGTCTCCTCGGCCGCCGGTGTGGCCGGCAACGCGGGCCAGGCCAACTACGCGGCCGCCAACGTCTTCCTCGACCAGCTCGCCCACCACAGAAGGGCGTCGGGCCTGCCCGCCGTGTCCGTCTCCTTCGGCGCCTGGGCCGGAGAGGGCCTCGCCGTCGCCCACGCCGACCTGGACCGCATGGCCCGCCTCGGCCACCGTGCGCTCACTCCCGCCCAGGGGCGCGACCTGGTCGAACTCGCCCTGCGCCGGGACGCCCCGCACCTGGTCGCCTGGATCCTCGACCCGCCCCGCCTGCGCGAAGGGATGGCCGCCGCGCCGCCCGTCGTCACCGCGCTGTGGCGGTCCCTGCTGCCCGCCCCCCGCGCCGCCGGAACAGGTGGCGTCGGCTTCGCCGACCGCCTGGCCCTGCTGCCAAAGGCGCAACGCGCCGAACGCGTCCTCGCCCTGGTGCGCGAGGAGGTCTCCCGGGCGCTCGGCCTGCGTTCGCCGGAGTCCGTGCGCGCCGACCAGCCGCTGCGCGAGCTCGGCATGGACTCGGTGACGGCGGTCGAGCTCCGCAACCGCATCGGCGCCCGTCTGGGCACCCGCCTCCCCGCGACCCTGCTGTTCGACCACCCCACCCCGCACCGCCTCGCCGGGCACCTGCTCGGCACGGTCCTCGCCACCGGCGGCCGACGCGGGACGGGCACCTCGACGGACCTCGTCGCGCGCGCCGCCGCTCGTCCCGCCGCCATCACGGCGGTCCCGTCCGACGAGCCGGTGGCCGTCGTGGCCACGGCGTGCCGGCTGCCGGGCGGTGTGCACGACCCGGAGGGGCTGTGGCGGCTGGTCGCGGAGGGCCGTGACGCGGTCGGCCCGTTCCCCGGGGGACGCTGGGACGTCGAGGCGCTGTACGACCCCGACCCGGACGCCCCGGGCAAGTCCTACGCCCGGGAAGGCGGCTTCCTCGACGACATCGAGTCCTTCGACGCGGGGTTCTTCGGCATCACGCCGAAGGAGGCCGCCGCCATGGACCCCCAGCAGCGGCTGCTCCTGGAGACGGCGTGGGAGGCACTGGAGCGCGCCGGCATGGTGCCCGCCCGCCTGGCCGGCAGTGCCACCGGCGTGTACGTCGGCATGTTCGGCAGCGACTACCTGTCCGGCTCCCGGCTCGAGCAGCTCGACGGGTACGTGGGCACCGGCTCCGCGCTCAGCGTCGCCTCGGGCCGGCTCGCCTACGCCCTCGGGCTGCACGGACCGGCGCTCACGGTGGACACCGCCTGCTCGTCGTCGCTGGTGGCGGTGCATCTCGCCGCCCAGGCGCTGCGGTCGGGGGAGTGCGAGCTGGCGCTCGCGGGCGGTGCGACGCTGATGGTGACCCCGCAGACCTTCGTGGAGTTCAGCAGACTGCGCGGGCTGTCGCCGACCGGGCGGTGCCGGTCCTTCTCCGACGACGCCGACGGCGCCGTGTGGGCCGAGGGCGCCGGCATGGTCGTACTGAAGAGGCTGAGCGACGCCCGGCGCGACGGCGACCCGGTGCTCGCGGTGCTGCGCGGCACCGCCGTCAACCAGGACGGGCGCAGCCAGGGGCTGTCCGCGCCCAACGGGCCCGCCCAGGAACAGGTCGTCCGGCGCGCGCTGGAGCTGTCGGGACTCGAACCCCGGGACATCGACCACGTGGAGGCGCACGGCACCGGCACCACGCTCGGCGACCCCATCGAGGCCAACGCCCTCGCCCAGGTGTTCGGCGGGTCGCGTCCCGAGGGCCGCCCGCTGTACCTCGGTTCGCTGAAGTCCAACATCGGCCACACACAGGCCGCTTCGGGCGTGGCCGGGCTGATCAAGGTCGTCGAGTCCCTGCGCCACGGCACGCTCCCGGCGACTCTGCACGCGGACACGCCCAGCAGACACGTCGACTGGGAGGGGAGCGGGCTGCGGCTGCTGAACGAGCCCGTGGACTGGCCGGGGTCGCGCCGGCGCGTCCGGCGTGCCGGGATCAGCGCCTTCGGCATCAGCGGAACCAATGCCCACGTCATCGTCGAGGAGGCGCCCCGAGACGCGGACGGGCCGGGGGAGCCGGCGGAGCCGGGGGAACCGGGTGAGCCGGAGGAAGCGGGGGCGTCGGACCGGGCCGGGGTCGGACAACCGGGAGGCAAGCGGCTGTTCGTGCTGTCCGGCCGGAGCGAGGCGGCGCTGCGCGGGCAGGCGGCCCGGCTGGCCAGGCATCTGGCCGACGGCTCCGGACTGTCCGACGTGGCGTACACCCTGGCCCGGCACCGCTCCCACTTCGAGTGGCGGACGGCCGTGGTCGCCGAGGACCGGGGCGAACTGGCCGCCGCGTTGCGGACGTTCGGTACCGGACGCGCCGCGCTCGCGCCGCCCCGCGAGGAGCAGTCCGGCAAGGTGGCCTTCCTCTTCGCCGGCCACGGGGGCCAGTGGCCCGGCATGGGCATGGAGCTGGCCGCCGGAACGGGCGCGGCCTCGCGGGCTTTCCACGGCGAACTGGACCGGATCGACGGGGCGGTCCGGCGGCACGCCGGCTGGTCCGTGCTCAACGTGCTGCGCGCGCCGGAGGAGTTCTCGCCGCTGGACCGCACGGAGTACCTGCAACCCGTCCTGTTCGCCGTCAACGCCTCTCTGGCCGCCGCCTGGCGCGCGCTCGGCGTCACCCCGGACGCCGTGGCCGGGCACAGCCTGGGCGAGGTGGCCGCCGCCTACAGCGCCGGGGCCCTCGGCCTCGACGACGCCGTGGCGGTCGTCACCGGCCGCGCCCAGGCCGTGGTCCCGCTGGTCGGGCACGGCGGCATGATCTCCGTGGAGCTCCCGGCCGACGAGGTCGCGGAACTGCTCGCGCCGTACGAGGGCCGCCTGTTCGTGGCCGCCGTCAACAGCGCCGGGTCCACGGCCGTCTCGGGTGACAGCGGGGCACTGGCCGAGCTGCGCGGTCCGCTGGAGCGGCGGGGGGTCGTGGTACGGCGGCTGTCGACGCCGTTCGCCTCGCACACCCCGCTCATGGAACCGGTGCGCGCCGAGCTGCTGGAGCGCTTCGCGGGGATCGCGGGCACCCCGGCCGCGACCCCGCTGTACTCGACGGTGCTCGCCGAACCCCTCGCCGGGCAGCGGATGGACGGCGCCTACTGGTACGCCAACCTCAGCAGCCCGGTCCGCTTCGCCGACACCGTCCGGCGGATGCTGGACGACGGCTACCGCTACTTCGTCGAGCTCAGTCCGCACCCCTCGCTGCTGTCCTCCGTCGAGGCGGTCGCCGCCGAGGCCGGCGTCGAGGCGGTCGGCGTGGCCTCGCTGCGCAGGCAGCAGGACGCACCGGACGTACTGCTGCGCAGGATCGGGGAGTTGTACCGCGCCGGACACGAGCCCGACTGGGCTGCGCTGTTCCCCCGGGGACGCCGTACCGACCTGCCCACCTACGCCTTCGCCCGCAGCCGGCACTGGCTCGCGCCCGCCCCGGCCACGCCCACGGGCTCCTCGCCGCTGCTCGGCACGCACGTCGAGGCCGGTGACGACCCGGGACGGCACATCTTCCAGACCGAGATCGACCTGCGCGACGCCCGCTTCGCCCACCTGAACGACCACCGCGTCAACGGCGAGGTCTGGCTCCCCGGCGCCGCCTTCCTCGAACTCGCCCTGGAGGCCGCGTCCGAGGTGATGGACGGCGGCGAAGTACGGCTGGCCGGCGTGCGGTTCGTGCAGCCGCTGCGGCTGGAGCCGGAACGGCCGGTGCGCCTGCAACTGGTGCTGCGGGCCGCCGAGGACGGCTCCCACGCCTTCACCGTCGCCTCCGCCCCCGCCCGCGAGCGCGGAGCCCGGTGGATACGCCACGCCACGGGACGGGTCACGGGGAGCGGCGGGGCGCAGGAGAACGGCGGGACGGGGGAGAGCGAGCCGTCGCTCGCGACGGTGCGCGAGCGGTGCGCGCGGCCTGCCGACCTGCCCGCCGTCTACGCGGCCCTGGCCGCGCTCGGCATCGAGTACGGACCCGCCTACCGCGGGCTCGGGGAGGGCCGCCGTACCGACGACGCGGCCGTGGCCCGGCTCGCGGCCACACCGTCGGCCGGGCACCTCCTGCACCCCGCCGTCCTCGACGCCGCCTTCCACACCGCCGCCCTGCCCGAAGCCGCCCCGCAGGGACGGGCGTTCGTGCCCGCCGGCGTGGGACGGCTGCGGTTCACCGGGCTGCGCACCACCCCCGCCTGGGCGACCTGCCGGCTGCGCGCGGTGCACGGGGACACCGCGACCCTGGACGTGAGCGTCTGGGACGCGGACGAGCAACTCATCCTCGGGATACAGGAGTTGGAGCTCGCGGCCCTGTCCCCGCTCGACGGCGCGCTCTTCACCACCCGCTGGCAGCCGCGCCCCGCCGCCGGGGAGCCGCCCACGACCGGGAGCTGGCTGCTCCTCGCCGACGACAGCGGGGTCGCCGACGCCCTCGCCGCACGGCTGGACGCCGCGTCCGTACCGCACGTCCTCGCTCGCGCCGGCGGCCACTTCGCCGCTGAGGGCCCCGGCCGGTACGTGCTCGACCCGGCCGACCCCGGGCACCTGACCCGGCTGCTGGACGAGGCGTTCCCGGACGGGGCGCCCGAACGCGTCGTCCAGCTGACCGCGCTGGACGCGCCGGCCGTCGCCGACCCGGACACGGCCGAAGAGGCCGCGCGGCTGTGCTGCCTGGGCACCCTGCACCTGGTGCGGGCCCTCACCGAGCGGCCGCGCGGCCGGGCACCGCGCCTGTTCGTGGTGGCGCGGGGCAGCCAGGCCGCCGGGGACAGCACCCGGGTCGCCCACCCCGAGCAGGCGCTCGCCTGGGGCTTCGGGCTCGCGGTCGCCCAGGAGCACCCGGAGCTGGAGACCACCCTGGTCGATCTGCCGCCGGAGGACGGCCTCGACGAGCTGTGGACCGAACTGCGGCACGCGGACGACGAACGCCTCGTGGCACTGCGCGACACGGGCCGGCTGGTCCCGCGCCTGACCCGCGCCCGGCCCGACGACGCCGACGCCACGGACAGCGGCGGCGGGGACGTCGCCGCGGACGGCGTGCACCTGGTGACCGGCGGTCTGGGCGGCCTCGGCCGCGTGGTCGCCGAGCGGTTGGTCCGGCGCGGCGCTCGCCATCTCGCGCTGCTCGGCCGGGGCACTCCCGGCGCCGGGACGGCCCGCTGGATCGAGGGCCTGGAGGAGCGTGGAGTCACCGTGCACCTGGCCCGCGCCGACGTCGCCGACCGCGCCGGGCTGGCGGCCGCCCTGGACGGCGTGCGCCGCGCGGCCGGGCCGATCACCACGGTCGTGCACGCGGCCGGTGTCCTCGACGACGCGACGCTGGCCCACCTGACGCCCGACCGTGTGCGGCGCGTGCTCGCACCGAAGGTGCTGGGCACCGCGCTGCTCACCGAACTGGTCCCGGAGGCGGACAGGTTGATCCTGTTCGCCTCGGCCGCCGGACTGCTCGGCTCGGCCGGGCAGAGCCCCTACTGCGCGGCTAACGCCTTCCTCGACGCCTGGGCGCACCACCTCTCCCGCACCGGCCGGCACGCTCTCAGCCTGGACTGGGGCGCCTGGTCCGGCGTCGGCATGGTCGCCGGGTCCGGCACCCGGGCCGCCGAGACCAGCCGGTCCGGGCTGGTCGCCTTCACCCCGCAGGAGGGCGGCGAACTCTTCGAACGGGTGCTGGCCACCTCCCACCGCCAGCTCGCGCCCCTGGCGCTGGACCGGGAGATGCTGGCGCTCGTCCCGGACACCGTCCGCACCCGCCCGATCCTGGCCGACCTCGCCCCCGTGCCCACCGGCCCGGCCCCCGCGGACGGCCTCGTCGAGAAGGTGTTCACGGCTGCCTCCGACGAGGAGCGCGCCGCCTGGCTCGAGGCGTACGTACGGGCCCGCGTCGGCGAGGTGTCCGGCGGCACGGTGGACGCGTCCGCGACCACCGCCCTGAAGGAACTCGGCCTGGACTCCCTGATGCTGGTCCGGCTGCGCAACGCCTTCGCCCGCGAACTGGGCGCCGAACTCCCGGCGGCCGACGTGTTCGCGGCCTCCGACATCCGCGGCCTCGCCCGCGCCCTCGGCGCGGTCCTGCCGGAACGCACGGCGGCGGTGGCCCGGCGGGCCTCCGGACCCCGGCAACCGGCGGACGGGCCCGCCGAGGAGGTCCCCGAGACGGAGCTGCGGCCCGCCACCCGTGACGTCGTACGGCTCCTGCGCAGCGCCCGCCCGGACATGCCGGCCGCGGCCCACGCCATCGGACTGGCCGTACGGCTCACCAGGCCGGCCACCCGCCAGGCGCTCACGTCGGCCCTCGACCGGCTCGCGGCCCGGCACGCGGCCCTGCGCACCGCGATCACCGGCGGCGGTGACGGCGGCGGCCGGCAACTGCGGGTGGAGCGGGAGCCGGCCGCGCCGCTGCTGCGCTGGACCGCCGTCGAG
>NZ_BMVJ01000003.1:228136-229832 GCF_014650655.1 Streptomyces anandii JCM 4720 | reverse complement strand
GGCGACCCGGACCCGGCCGAGCGGCTGCGCACGCTGCTGGAACCGCCGTTCGACCTGGCCGAGGCGCCCCTGTGGCGGTTCGAGCTGGTCGACGGCGGTGAGCGGGGCCAGACCCTGGTCTTCGGCGCCCACCACGCCGTGAGCGACCTCCAGTCACTGCTGCTGGTGGCCGCGGAACTCGACGCCGAACTGTCCGGCACGCCGCTCGACGGCGCCGTCACCAACCGCGACATCGCCCTGCTCGTCGAGGCGCAGCAGGGCGGCGAGGGCCCCGGCCCCGAGTGGCGCGAGGCCTTCCACGGCAGTGAGCGGCTCGACCTGGAACTCACCGGGCCGCGTCCCGCCGTACGGTCCTACCGCTCGGGCAGCGTCACCGTGACGATCCCCGACGGGCTCACCGAGCAGATCGCGGCGGCCGCGAGCGCCCTGGCGGTCACGCCGGCCGCCTTCTGCCTCGGCACGCTGACCGTGTTGCTGGCCAGGAAACGGCAGCGGGAGCGGTTCGTGCTCGCGGTGCCCGTGGACACGCGGGTCCACGCCGACGCGTACGACGCGGTGGGCTTCTTCGGCGTGCCCGTGCCGTTCCCGGCCGAAGCTCGGGCGGCCGAGCCGGTCGCCGAGGTGCTGCGGCGCACGGACGGCCGGATGCGGCGGATCCTGGCCAGGGGCGCCATGTTCTCCGACGTCCTGGCGACCCTGGCCCGGCAGGGGCTTCACCGGCCCGGCGCGCCGCTCGTCGAGGTCTACTTCAACTACGTGCGCTCCTCACGCCGCCTCACCGGGCTCGAGGTGCTGCCCGCGGGCACCGGCTACTCCGACCTCGACCTGATGATCACCATGACCCCCGACGCGGGCCGCGTCCGCATCGACCACAACCTCGACATCCTGGACGCGTCGGCGGCGAGCGAGCTGGGGGAGGAATTCCTCCGGCTGCTCACCCAGACGGCACAGGACGCCACCGCGCCCGTCGGCCCCGAGCCGGCGCAGGGGCCCACGGCGCTCGTCGGGCCAGAATCGGCGCGGGGTTCCTCCGTGCCCGTCGCGCCCGAGTCGAGGCAGGAGCCCGCCGTGCTCGCCGAGCCCGAGCCGGCGCGAAACGCCTCCGTGCCCGCCGAGCTCGAGGCGACGCAGGGTCCGGCTGCGGCCGTCGCGCCCGAGACCCCGGCCCCGCCGCGTCGCTCCCTCGCTCTCGCCGCAACCTTCGCGCTCGGCAATCTGCCGGCGATGTGCGAGGCGGCCGTCGCGGAAGGCGCCGGGGAGCCGGGGTGGGCGGTGGCGGAAGCGCCGTACCACCAGGTGCTCGCGAGCCTTCAGGATCCCGCCGGGGTCTTCGCGGACCCCGCGACGGCGGTCGGGGCGGTGCTGCTGCGGGCGGCGGACCTGGAGCGCTTCGGCCCCGTCGACGACGCGCTCCTCGCCGAACTGCGCACCTCCTACCCGGCCGCGCTCAAGGCCCTGGCCGAACGCACCCGCAAGCCGCTGGTCGTCGGCTTCCTGCCCGCCGCCCGGCCGAGCGAGCGACTCGGGAAGTGGGAGCGGGAGGTCGCCGCGGCACTCGCCGAGGTGCCCGGTGTCGCGGTGCTCGCCCCCGGCGACTGGGACCGGCACCACGAAACCGGCGAACGCTTCGACGGGCGCACCGAGCGGCTGGCCCACCTCCCCTTCACCCCGCACTTCCAGGCCGCGGTGGCCCTCC
>NZ_BMVJ01000003.1:227181-227971 GCF_014650655.1 Streptomyces anandii JCM 4720 | reverse complement strand
GTCCGTCGACCTGACCGGACCGCGCGCCCTGCTGGCCCGCAGGCTGCTGCAGTGGCGGGCGGCGGGCGCGGTGCTGGTCCTGGTCAGCAACAACGACGAGACGACCGTCCGGGCCGTCCTCGACCGGCCCGACAGCCCGCTGAAGGCGGAGCACTTCAGTGTGCTGTCCGCCGCCTGGGGCCCCAAGCCCGACCGGCTCGCCGAGGCGGCGCGCACCCTCAACCTCGGTCTGGACAGCTTCCTCTACCTGGACGACAACCCGGCCGAGATCGCCAGAATGCGCTCGGCGCTGCCGCACGTGCTGTCGGTGACCTGCCCTCCGGCCGGTCAACTCACCGAGTTCCTGAACCGGTTGTGGCCGACCGTACCGGCGGCGGCCACCGCCGAGGACGCGTTGCGCGCCCGCTTCTACGAGCAGGAGCGCGAACGGGACGCGGCACGCGAGCAGGCCGGCTTCGAGGAGTTCCTCGCCGGGCTCGGCCTCGAGGTCGACATTCGCCCGCTGGAGGAGGACGACGTCCAGCGGGCGGAGCAGCTCGTGCGCCGCACCAACCAGTTCACCCTGCGCGCCCGCTCGGCCGACGGCGGCGACGTGGCGCGGTGGCGGGAGCGGGCCGAGGTGTGGACGGCCTCGGCGCGCGACCGGTTCGGCGACTACGGCCAGATCGGCCTGATCGCCGTACGTGCCGAGGCCGGCCGGCTCGACGTGCTCGCGTGGCTGATGAGCTGCCGGGCGCTCGGCCGGGGCGTCGAGGAGCGCCTGCTGGCGTGGCTGGCCGACCGGGCCGGG
>NZ_BMVJ01000003.1:226422-227160 GCF_014650655.1 Streptomyces anandii JCM 4720 | reverse complement strand
GAACTGGGCTGCGCCGAGGTGCGGTTGACGGCGCTGCGCACCGAGCGCAACGCGCCGGCCCGGCGGCTGGTGGCCGCGCTCGGCGGGGGCGACCCGGACGGCGAGCGCCTGGAGGCGGTGGTCACGCCGGACCGGCTGCGGGCGTTCCGCTCGTGGCACCAGCGGTGAACGCAGTAGTTGACGAGAGAAGGACGTCGTACGTCATGAAGGGCTCCGATGCGTGACATGAACAACGAGGACACCGGACAGCGGGCGGCCGCCGAGGCGATCGAACGCGGCGGAAGCGGCGGCCTGAGCGTCGCCGACCTGCTGGCCAGGGTGACATCAGGGGCACCCGCCACGGCCCCGGCCGCCGCCGCACCGCCCGCCCCCGCCCCCGCTCCCGCCCCGGCGCGGACCGCGGACGACGTGGCCGCCGTCATCGCCACAGCCGCGGGACGGCACCTGCCGGGTGGTCAACTGGCGGTCGACGCCGACTTCTTCGACGCCGGGGGCACCTCCGTGCAGGCCGTGGAACTCGTCGCGGAACTGGAGGCCGAACTGGGCGTCGAGTTCGACCTGGACGAGGTCTTCGCCGACGCCCGCCCCGTCAGCCTGGCCCGGCGCCTGCTCCCGGCCACCGCGCAGGCCGAACCGGTTGCCGTCACACCGCTCGCGCCGGCCCAGGCCGCACCCGCCGCCCAGACGGCCACTCCGCCCCCCGCCCCCGCCGAGGCTCCGTGCACCAGGGCCCGCCGT
>NZ_BMVJ01000003.1:225768-226401 GCF_014650655.1 Streptomyces anandii JCM 4720 | reverse complement strand
GAGGACCTGGGCCAGATCCTCGCCGATCTCGCCCTCGCCGACCGGCTCCCCTTCACCGACGTGCCAGAGCCGGTGCCCCCGCGCCGGATCCTGCTGACCGGTGCCACCGGATTCCTCGGCAGTCACATGCTGCTCGACCTGCTGCGGCACAGCGAGGCCCACGTGTACTGCCTGGTCCGCGCCGCCGACGAGGAGGCGGCCGCCGCCCGGCTCGCCGGGGCCCTGAAGGGCTACCGGCTGCCGTGGTCCGCGGAGGTGCGCCGCCGGGTGACCGTACTGCCCGGCGACATCCGCCGGCCGCGGCTCGGTCTGGCCGAGGAGCGATGGCACACCCTGGCCCATGAACTGGACGGTGTCGTGGGCGTCGCCGCCGCAGTGGACTTCCTGCGCGGCTACCACTCCCTGCGGGCGAGCAACGTCCTCGGCGCCCTGACCCTCGCCGAACTCGCCGCCACCGGACGGCCCAAGCCGCTGCACCACATCTCCTCGATCGCCGTCTTCAACGAGGTCGGGATCACCGCCATGGGCGAGGACGACCCGCTCGCCCACGCCGACCGGCTGATCTCCGGCTACGACCAGTCGAAGTGGGCCGCCGAGGTCGCCCTGCGCCGCGCCCGCGACCACGGCCTGGTG
>NZ_BMVJ01000003.1:223496-225745 GCF_014650655.1 Streptomyces anandii JCM 4720 | reverse complement strand
GTCACCGCGCTGCGCCCGGGCGGCATCGGCGGCCACACCAGGACCGGCGCCTACAACCCGCAGGACCTCAGCAGCGGCCTCATATCGGCCTTCGGCCGCTTCCGTACCGTGCCCGCCTTCCACTGTCTGAACGCGGCCCCGGTCGACTGGGTCAGCCGCGTCGCGGTCGCCGCGATCTGCGAACCCGACGCCTGGGGCTACGACTACAACCTCACCGGAGTCCCCAACACCCTCGACGACGTGGTGCGCGACATGGCGCTCGGCGGGATGCACGTCCGCGTCCAGGACTGGGACGAGTGGCGCACCGATACCCTGGCCCGCCTGGAAGCCGAACCGGTTCCCGAACTGGCCTTCCTCGGAAGGGTGTTGCGGAGCCCCACCGCGCTCAAGCTGTGCGAGGCCACCCTCAAGGGCCCCGCGGCCGGCGGCGAGCGCACCGCCGCCCTGGTCGACGCCCTCGGCCTGCCGCCCGCCGCCCGCTACGACACCCGGGCCCAGCTCAGGACGTTCGAGCGGCTCGCCGAGGACGGCCTGGCCCGGCTGCCGCACAAGGACGACCAGCCCTACCTGTGGTTCACCGAGACCACCGAGGGCCACGTCGGCCCGGTCGGCGCCGCGGCCGACACCCCCTGCTCCATGGCGCTCACCCTGTCCATCGCGAGCATGTACCAACTGGTCAAGGAGCGCCGGGTGGACGTGACCGGCGAGGTGACCTGCGGGGCCGTGCACCCCCGGCCCCTGACCGTGGAGCGCGGCGACATCTGGGTCCGCCCCGACGAGGGCATCCCGCAGCGCCACGGCACGACCCACCAGCTCCTGCGCTACCGGCTGCGGTTGCGCGACGCCGACGGCGGCCTGTGGTGGCTGGAGGGCCGCAAGCACGCCCGCGCCCGCCGGGACGTGTGGCGGCAGACGCGTGCGCTGACCGTGGAGATCGGCCGGCAGGGCGAGGCGGCCCGCTTCATCGGCGAGGTCGTCGTCCCCGCGGACACCTACGTCCGTGACCAGATCGACGGCATCCGGGTCGACCCGCGCCTGACCGCGCGGGAGAAGCGGGCCGCCAAGCTGACCTGGCTCGCCTGGTTCGGCCTGGAGATGGGCCGCGGACTGCTCGGCCCCTTCGCCCGGGCCGCCGCCGACCTCCTCGACCTGCGCCGCACCCCGACCCTCACGGAGCAGCACCGATGATCTTCAGGACCACGAACACGCGCCCGGCCCGGCCGGCGCTGCGCAGGGTCAGGACCACCGCGGCCCCCCGCCCCCTGCGTCACCGCCTGGACCCGGCGTCCGTCGAGGAGATTCCCCTGCGGGCCGGCGACGGGGTCCGGCTCGGCCTGACCCGTGTCGGCGCCGGCGGGACGGACCGGCCCGCGGTGCTGCTCCTGCACGGGCACACCGCCTCCGCCGACATGTTCCTGCTGCCCGAGACCCGCAACCTCGTCGACGCCCTCCTCGACGGCGGCTACGAACCCTGGCTGCTGGACTGGCGTGGCAGCTGCCGGCTGCCGTACAACGAGACCGGCGGCCGCTACACGTACGACGACGTGGCGCTGTACGACATCCCCGCCGCCGTGTCGTACATCCGCGAACGCATCGGCGGCCGCCCGCTGTTCGTGGTGGCCCACTGCATCGGCGCGCTCTCCCTCTCCCTGAGCATGACCGCGGGGCTGGTGCCGGGGCTGGCGGGCGTGGTCTCCCAGGGCGTGTTCCTCACACCGAAGCTCGCCGGGCGCACCTCGCTGCGCATGTCGGTGGCGGGGGAGCTGCTGCGCGGCCGGATCGACCACATCCCCGTGGACTTCCGCCGGGTGGGCCTGTGGTCGAAGTACACGCCGCTGTTCGCGCTCGCCTCGCGCGGAGCGGACTGCCCGGACCCCACCTGCCAGATCCTGCACAACTCCGCCTGGGGATCGGGCGCTTCGCTGTTCCGTCACGAGAACCTCGCCGCCGCGACCCACGACCGGCTCGCCGAGCTGCTCGGCCCCGCGCCGCTGTGGATCGTGCCGCACCTGCGCCGTATCGAGCTGGCGCGCAGCGTGGTCCGCTGGCACGACACCGACCACCGCTACCGCGCGCTGCCGCCCAACGCCCTCGACGCGGCCGGCAACATCGACACCCCGGTCCTGCTGCTCGCGGGCAGCGACAACGGGCTGTGGCTGGACTCGCAGAAGCTCTGCCACGACGTGCTCGCCCACCGGCAGCCGCAGCTGGACGTGACGTACACCGAGATCCCCGGCTACGGGCACCTG
>NZ_BMVJ01000003.1:187859-223467 GCF_014650655.1 Streptomyces anandii JCM 4720 | reverse complement strand
GACACGTTCATCGGCCGGGGCGCAGCCCTGGACGTGTTCGGTCACATCCTCGACTTCCTGGACGAACGGCGGTGACGAGCGCCCGGACCACCGCTACCGTACTCGCCAGTAACCCGATTGCACTCCCGGAGGTGCCCCATGCCGCAGCTCGAGGCCGACGGCGCGCTGCTGACGTACGACGACGAGGGCCCGCGCGACGGTGACGGCGTGCCCCTGGTGTTCGTGCACGGCTGGACGGCCGACCGGCACCGCTGGGACCACCAGCTGGACCACTTCTCCGCCGGCCGCCGGGTCGTCCGGCTGGACCTGCGCGGGCACGGTGAGAGCGGCGGGGCCGGCTCACGCACGATCGAGGCGGCGGCGGCGGACGTCGTCGCGCTCCTGGACCATCTGAAGATCGAACGGTGCGTGCTCGTCGGGCACTCGATGGGCGGGATGATCGCGCAGACCATCGCACTCGCCCAGCCCGAACGGGTCGAGAGCCTGGTGCTGGTCGGCTCCATCAGCCGTATGACCTACAGCCGGGGCAGGGGGCTGCTGATGGCGGCCTCCACCCTCGTCCCGTTCAAGCTGTTCGTCGCCGCCAACATCCAGCGCGCCTTCGCCCCCGGCCACCCGCGCGAGGACATCCGCCGCCACATCCGGGCCTCGGCCGCCACCCCGCGCGAGGTCGTCATGACGTGCTACTCCGCGATGCGCGCCTTCGACGTCCTGGACCGGCTCGGCGAGATCAGGGTGCCGGTCCTGCTGGTGCACGGCTACCACGACATCCAGCTGCCCGTGCGGCAGATGCTGCGGATGGCCAAGGCCTGCCCGGACGCGGAGGTCCGCGTCATCGACGCAGGCCACGAGATCCCGCTGGAGAAGCCGGCCGAACTGACGGCGGCACTGGACCGCTTCCTCGCCGCCCGCGGCTGAGCGCGCGCCGCACACCGGGCCGGCCGGGTTCCACGGAACCCGGCCGGCCCGGCCCGCACGCCCGCGTCAGCCGGTGGTCAGCACCATGCGGAAGCGGGCCGCGCCGGAGAGCATCCTCCGGTACGCCTCGTCCGCCCGCTCCAGCGGCACCGTCTCGGTCATCGGGCGGATCCCGTGCAGGGCGCTGAAGTCCATGGTGTCCTGCACGTCCTGCGAGGTGCCCGACGGATGGCCGCGGACCACCTTGCCCTTCATGAGCAGCTGGACCGGGCTGATCCCCATGGGCTCGGGCGTCGCGCCGATCACCACCAGCTCGCCCCGCGGCGTCAGCCCGTCCACGGTCGCCGTGATGGCCTCCGAGTTGCCCGCGGTGGCCAGTACCGCCTTCGCGCCGCCGAGCGCCCCCAGCGCCTCGGCGACGGGCGTGCCGGCCGTGCTGTCCACGTAGTGATGCGCGCCGAGCTGCTTGGCGAGGTCGGCCTTGTCGGCCCCGCGCGCGATGGCCACCGTCTCGAAGCCCATGGCCGCCGCGTACTGCACGCCCAGGTGCCCGAGGCCGCCGATGCCGAGCACGGCGACCAGGTCACCGGGGCGCGCGGCGCTGCGCCGCAGCCCGTTGAACACCGTGACGCCCGCGCACGCCATCGGCCCGGCGTCGCTCGCCGCGAGGGCGTCGGGGATCCTCGCCAGCGCGTCCACCGGCGCGACGGTCCGCTCGGCGAATCCGCCGTCGTAGGCCCAGCCGGGGACCTTCAGGTAGTCGCACACGATGAAGTCGCCCCGGCGGCACGGCTCGCAGTGTCCGCAACTGCCCCCGAACCAGCCCACGGCCACCCGGTCGCCCACCTGCCAGCCCCGGTCCGCGGCACCTTCGCCGAGCTGCTCGATCCGTCCGGCGATCTCGTGTCCGGGCACCACCGGGAACCGTACGCCGGGCACCGCGGCGTCCACGAAGAGGACGTCGCTGTGGCAGATCCCGCAGGCCTCCACCGCGATCCGCACCCGACCGGGACCGGGCTCGGGCACCTCGCGTTCGGCGATCTCGAACGAGCCGCCGGCGGCGGCCACCTGCGCGACTCTGTAGGTACTGGTCATCTGTCTCTCCCGCGGCGGCTGCTACGACGTCCCCCGCACCCCAGCACACCAGCTCACCGCCGATCCCGCGCGCCGAGCGCGCCCCCGCCGGGGCACGCCCCGCGCCTGCCGGACCCGCCCTCACCACGGCACGGGCGTGCCGTCCCAGGAGAAGAAGCCGCCGGTCGGCCCGTCGTCGGGCAGCAGCGCCAGACGTACGGCACCCTCCGCGCCCTCCGCCGGGTCGCCGCCGAGTTCGGTGGCCCGGGGCGTGAGATCGGTGGCCCGCGCGCCGGGGGCGAGCGCGTTGACCTTGAAGCCCTCCCCGTCCAGCGTCAGCGCGTACAGGACGGTGAGCGCGTTCAGGGCGGCCTTGGACGAGCGGTACGCGGCGGCCCCGCCCGCGCCGGAGAGGAACTGCGGGTTCGGGCCGGTGCTCCAGGTCAGCGAGGCGGTGCCGCTGGAGACGTTGACGATCCGGGGCCGTGCGGACCGGCGCAGCGCGGGCAGGAAGGCGTTGGTCACGGCCACCACCCCGAACACGTTGGTCTCGAAGGTGTCCCGGAACTCCGCCATGCCCGACGCCTCCGGCGGGTCGAGCGTGACCGCGATGCCGGCGTTGTTGACGAGGACGTCCAGGCGGTCCACCCGCGCCGCCGCCGCGGCGACGCTCGCCGGGTCGGTCACGTCCAGGTCCAGTCGACGTGCGCCGTCGCCGATCTCGGCCACGGCCCGCCGGCCGCGCTCCGCGTCCCGCGAGCCGACGTACACGGTGAAGCCCTCGGCGGCGAGCAGCCGTGCGATGTGCTTGCCGATGCCCTTGTTGGCACCGGTGACCAGTGCTGTGCGATCGTTCATGGCACCCACCGTCCCCCGCCCGGTCCCCGCGTGCCAGGGACAGGCTGTACCAGGGAGGCAGCATGGCGAGGCAGGAACTGGCCCGTTTCCTGCGGGAACGCCGTCAGGCCCTCGGGCCCGAGGCGTCCGGCTTCCCGAGGGCCGCGATCCGCCGTGTGCCGGGCCTGCGGCGCGAGGAAGTGGCCGAGCTGGCGCACATCTCGGTCGACTACTACACGCGGCTCGAGCAGGCGCGCGGGCCCCGGCCCTCCGACCGCGTGCTCGAAGGCCTCGCGCAGGCCATGCGGCTCGCCCCGGCCGAGCGCAGCCACCTGTTCCGGCTGGCCGGATCCGCGGTGCCGCCCGGCGCGGGCGCGGTGCGCCGGGTGCGCCCGCACGTGGCCCGGATGCTGCGCCGCCTGCCGGGGACCGCCGCGATCGTCACCGACGCGGCCTACGGCGTCGTCGCCTGGAACCCGCTGGCACAGCGCCTGCTCGGCGGCGACCTCGGCACCGGCGCCGCCAACCTGGCCCGCCGCCGCTTCCTCGGCACGGGCGGCCGGACCTACGGCAGTTCGAGCGCCGAGGAGTTCGGGCACGTGGTGGTGGCGCGGCTGCGGCGGGCCGCCGACCGCTACCCGCACGACCCCGGCCTCGCCGCGCTGCTGGCCGAACTGCGCGCCGGCAGCGAGGAGTTCCGGCAGATCTGGGAGACGCGGCCGGTCCACGCCCCCGGTCACCGCACCAAGGTCCTCGACCACCCCGCCGTGGGCGCCCTCCGGCTGAACTGCGACGTGCTGCTCGTGCCCGAGGACGACCAGGAGGTCGTCCTGATCACGGCCGACCCCGGCTCGCCCTCCGCGCGGGCCCTGGAGGAACTGTCCGCGGTACTGCCCTGAACCGCGCCTTCGGCCCTCAGGCCGGACTCACCCAGGTGCGCTCGGTGGCGGAGCGGGCCATGGCGTCCAGCGCCGCCGCCGAGGCGACGGCGTCCTCCAGGGTGGCGCCGTGCGGGGCGCCGTCGGCAATGGAGCGCAGGAAGTGGGAGGCCTCGACGACCTTGAGGTCGTCGTAGCCCATGGCGTTGGCCGAGCCCGGCTGGAAGGCGCCGTACTCGCCGTGCCCGGGGCCCACGTACACGGTGGCGACGGGCTGGTCCTGGTAGGCGGCGCCGCGGCTGACGCCGAGCTCTCCCATGCGGCGGAAGTCCCAGAACAGGGCGCCTTCGGTGCCGTGGATCTCGAAGCCGTAGTTGTTCTGCTCGCCGACGGCGACCCGGCTCGCCTCCAGGACACCGCGCGCGCCGGAGGCGAAACGCAGCAGGCAGCTGACGTAGTCGTCGTTCTCGACCGGGCCCAGGACCCCTCCGGCCGCGCGGGTGTGACCGGCGGTGGCGCCGGCCGGGCGGGCCCGCTCGGGCACGAACACGGCGGTGTCCGCGGCCAGCGAGTCGATCTCGCCGAGCAGATGGCGGGCCAGGTCGACCCCGTGCGATGCGAGGTCGCCGAGGACTCCGCTGCCGCCGCGCTCCCGCTCGTAGCGCCATGTCAGCGCGCCGTCGGGGTGGGCGGCGTAGTCGCTCAGCAGGCGGATGCGGACGTGGGTGACCGCGCCGATCTCACCGGCGGCGAGCATCTCGCGGGCGGCGGCCACGGCGGGTGCGTTCCGGTAGTTGAAGCCGACCGTGCCGGCCACCCGGGCCTTGGCGGCGGCGTCGGCGACCGCGCGGGCGTCGTCGGCGGTCAGGCCCACGGGCTTCTCGATCCACAGGTGCTTGCCGGCCTCGGCCAGGGCGACGCCGATCTCGCGGTGCAGGAAGTTGGGGGCGGTGACACTGACCGCCTCGACCCGGGGATCGGCGACGACCTCCCGCCAGTCGCGCGTCGCGCTGTCGAAGCCGTAGCGCGCCGCCGCCTCCTCGGCCCGGCCGGGCACCTCGTCGGCGACCGAGACCAGGCGCGGGCGCAGGGGCAGTCGCGGGAAGTGGTGGAGCACTCTGGCGTACGCCTGGGTGTGCACCCGGCCCATCCAGCCGAACCCGACGACCGCGACGCCCAGCGTGTTCACCATGACAGCCCCTCCGCAGCCCGCCCGGGAACCCGTACCCGGACCGATCCAGAACCTGCGGCTCACCCTGCGCGGTGGAACCGTTCCATGTCAAGACATCCGGACAGCACCCGGCGAGCGCCTCAGGGCTCGCGGTGCTCGTGCGCCGCACGGTCCAGTTCCGCGGCCTCCGCCTCCGCCAGCCGCTGCTCGGCCTCCACGTCGATGGACCTCGTCAGCCACCAGTACAGGAACGCGGAGACGGGCAGCCCGACGAACAGGGAGATGTCCGCACCGCCCAGCGCGTGCGCGGCCGGGCCGACGAACAGGGTGCCCACCGAGAAGAACGGCACCATGACGGCGAAGCCGGCCAGGTAGGAGACGATGCCCTGCCAGCCCCAGCGGCCGTAGATGCCGTGCGGGTTGAAGATCTCGGCGATCGCGTAGTGCCCGCGGCGCACCACGTAGTAGTCCATGAGGTTCACCGCGGTCCACGGGATGAACAGGTACAGCACCAGCAGCAGGAAGTCGTTGAAGTTCTCCAGGAAGTGGGAGGTCGCGGCCAGCGCGCCGATCAGGGACAGCACCGCCGTCAGCCCGAGGGTCAGCAGCCGTACGCCGAGGGTGGGCCGCACCCGGCGGAAGGAGTCGATGCCGCTGATCAGCGTCAGCGAACCGCCGTACATGTTCAGGGCGGTGACGGAGACCAGGCCGAGGGCCGCGAACAGCAGCACCACCGCGCCGAATCCGGTGAACACGGTGTCGCCTGCCGCGTTGATGGAGGGGATCGTGTCGAAGCCCTTGCCCGCCCAGGCGGCCAGCAGGGTCCCGAGCACCATGAGCCAGATGCCGCCGAGCGCGGAGCCGAAGTACGTCCAGTAGAAGGTCTTGCGGACGGTCACGTCGGGCGGCAGATAGCGCGAGTAGTCCGAGACGTAGATCGCCCAGCTGATCTGGTAGCCCGCGACGACGCCGAACTGGGCCAGGAACGGCGTCCACTTGAAGGCGCCGAGGTCGAAGGAGCCCGCCGGGTAGTGCAGGTTGACCAGGACGGCCACCGTGAAGACCCCGAAGACCACCAGGAAGGTGTACGTCAGGATCCGCTCGGCCTTGTGGATGATGTCGTACCCGACGAGCGCGACGACCAGGGCGACGGCGGTGACCACGAGCACCCACAGCTTGACGCCGCCGTGCAGGGTGGTGTGCAGGGCCTCGCCGGCGAGGATGGTGTTGAAGACGTTGAAGCCCGCGTACTGCACATAGGCGAACAGCCACACCAGCAGGGCTCCGACATAGCCGAACTGGGGCCGGGACTGGATCATCTGCGGCAGCCCCAGCTGCGGGCCCTGGGCCGAGTGGAACGCCATGAAGAAGGTGCCGACGACGGTGCCCGTCACGATGGCCAGCAGCGACCAGATCAGGTTGCCGCCCTCGGTGATGCTGATCAGGCCCACCGCCAGGGTGGCGATCTGGGCGTTGGACATGAACCACAGGGGCCCCAGGTGCCACAGCTTGCCGTGGCGCTCGTCCAGGGGCACGTAGTCGATGGACCGGACCTCCAGGCCCGTCACCCGCGGCTCGGCGGATGTGCTCACGGCGCCTCCCGAGTGCGTCCCGAGTGCGGATCACCCCTGGGGCAACAGTCGACCCCCGAAGGCCCGCGGTCAACCCGGGCACCCGCCTGCGCACGCGCACACCGGCATGGCACTCGCGCGCAGGACCGGCGCCCGGACCGCCCGGTCGCGAGTCCCCGGCGCCGGGACGCTCAGCCCGCCGGCACCTCCGCCCAGCGGCTGGTGCCGCCCCGGTGGGTGAGGACGCCGCAGCGGGCCGACAGCGCGGTGACGATGCCCAGGCCCCGGCCGTGCTCGTCGGGGTCGGGAGCGGACGACGGGCCGGGCACGGCCGCCGCCCCCTGGTCGGTCACCTCGACCCGCACGGCCCCGCGGCCCTGCACGGGGACGCGGCACAGCCGCAGGGTCGCGGGCGGCCTGGCGTGCACGAGCGCGTTGGTGACCAGCTCCGAGACCACCAGCAGCACGTCCTCGGCGGCTTCCGTCGACAGGTTCCAGCCGCTGAGGACCTGACGCACGCGCCTGCGCACGGCACTGACGCCCCCGGGGGCCTGCGGCAGCGGAATGCCGTGGGCGGCCTCCTCACGGGGCACTGCGTCGAGCTGGGCTACGGTCATGTGCCCTCCTTGTCAGGGCGGCGCTGCCGACCGGTGGCCGGGCGTGTCAAGCACGCTAGGCAACCAGCGCACGGCGGTCAATGAACGGCGGTCGGCATTGCCGAACGCCAGTCCCGATCAGGGCAAATCGGGCTACGATCGCTCCATGGCCGGACCTGTCCAGTCCATCGAACGAGCAGCGGCGATCCTGCGCCTGCTCGCCGGTGGCCCGCGCAGGCTGGGCCTCGGCGAAGTGGCGTCGTCCCTCGGTCTGGCCAAGGGCACCGCCCACGGCATCCTACGCACACTGCAGCACGTGGACTTCGTCGAGCAGGACGAGGCCACAGGAAAGTACCAGCTCGGGGCGGCCCTGCTGCACCTGGGCACCAGCTATCTCGACGTCAACGAGCTGCGCTCGCGCTCCATCAACTGGGCGGACGCGCTGGCCGCCCGCAGCGGCGAGGCCGTACGCCTCGGCACGCCCCTGGAGGGCCAGGTCCTCGTCATCCACCACGTCTTCCGGCCGGACGACACCCTGCAGACCCTGGACGTGGGCGCGCTGCTGCCGCTGCACGCCTCCTCGCTCGGCAAGGTCCTCCTGGCCTTCGGGGCGGCCTCCCTCGACCCGCCCTCCGAGGACGGCCTGGCCGCGTACACCCGGCACACCCTGGTGACTCCCGAGGACATCGACCGGGAGCTCGCCGGGATCCGGGAGCTCGGCTGGGGCGCCGAGGTGCAGGAGATGAGCATGGGCGACGCGGGGATCGCCGCGCCGATCCGGGGCCACGGCGGCCTCGTGGTGGGCGCCATCGGGCTGTCCGGTCCCGTCGAGCGCATCTGCGACCCGCGCGGACGGCCGCTGCCCGCACTGACCGCCCTGCTCCGGGAGGCCGCCCGGGCGATCTCCCGAGATCTGGGAGCCGCCCGCTGGTAGGTCTCCACAGGGCCCACCCGCGCGACGCATCGGAAGGCAGGCCGACATGGTGGAACGGTATGTGATGTCCATCGACCAGGGCACCACGTCCACACGATGCATCCTGTTCGACCACCGCGGACGGCTGTGCTCCGTCGCCCAGCGCGAGCACCAGCAGCACTTCCCGCGCCCCGGCTGGGTCGAGCACGACGCGGTCGAGATCTGGCGCAACCTCCAGCGCATCGTCCCCGAGGCGCTGGCCGGCGCCGGAGTGGACCCCGCGCAGATCGCCGCCATCGGGATCGCCAACCAGCGGGAGACGACGGTGCTCTGGGACCGGCGCACCGGCGCCCCGCTCGGCCGGGCGATCGTCTGGCAGGACACCCGCACCGCGCCGCTGGTCGACGAGTTGCGCGACCGGCCCGGCGACGAGTTCTTCCTCGACCGCTGCGGCCTGCCCCCCTCGACCTACTTCTCCGCCCCCCGCATCCGCTGGCTGTTCGACCGCGTCGAGGGCCTGGAGCAGCGCGCCCGGGACGGCGAGGTCCTCTTCGGCACCATGGAGAGCTGGCTGATCTGGAATCTCACCGGCGGCGCCGACGGCGGACTGCACATCACCGACCCCACCAACGCCAGCCGCACCATGCTCGTCAACATCCGCACCCTGACCTGGGACCCGGAACTGATGGACTTCTTCGGGGTGCCCCGGGAGATGCTGCCGGAGATCCGCTCCTCCGCCGAGAGCTACGGCGAGGCCCGCGCCCTGCTCCCGGGGGTGCACATCACCGCCGCCCTCGGCGACCAGCAGGCGGCCCTGTTCGGGCAGACCTGCTTCTCGCCCGGCGAGGCCAAGTGCACCTACGGCACGGGCAGCTTCCTGCTGATGAACACCGGCACCGACCTGGTCCGCTCCCGCAACGGGCTGCTCACCACCGTCGCGTACAAGATCGCGGGCCAGCCCACGGTGTACGCGCTGGAGGGCCCGATGGCCGTCACCGGCTCACTGGTCCAGTGGTTCCGCGACCGGCTCGGCATGATCAGCACCGCGCCGGAGATCGAGACGCTGGCGCGCACGGTGGAGGACAACGGCGGCTGCTACATCGTGCCGGCCTTCTCCGGCCTCTTCGCCCCGCACTGGCGCAGCGACGCCCGGGGCGTGGTGGTCGGCCTGACCTCGTACATCACCAAGGGCCATCTGGCCCGGGCGGTGCTGGAGGCCACCGCCTGGCAGACCCGGGAGGTCGTGGACGCGGTCAACGCCGACTCCGGGCTCGCTCTGAAACAGCTCAAGGTGGACGGCGGCATGACCTCCGACAACCTGCTCATGCAGATGCTCGCCGACGTGCTCGACGTGCCCGTCGTGCGCCCCCTGGTGGCCGAGACGGTCTCGCTGGGCGCCGCCTACGCGGCCGGACTCGCGGTCGGCTACTGGCCGGACATGGAGGTCCTGCGCCGCAACTGGCACCGTGCCGCCCAGTGGCTGCCGGACATGGACCCCGAGCGGCGCGAGTGGGAGTACGAGTCCTGGCAGCGGGCCGTGCAGCGCTCGCTGGGCTGGATCCGGTCACCCGGGGAGCGGGTCGAGAAGCCCCGGTAACGCCGTCGCCGCCTCAGTCCGCGGGGCCGGAGTGCCCGGCCTCCGCCTTGACCAGAAGCGACAGCAGGGAGGCCACGGTCAGTCCGGCCTCGGCCGGATGGCGCAGCACCTTGCTCGGATCGATGCGGTAGATGTTGCCGCGCCCCTCCCGGGTGTGGGAGAGATAGCCGTCGCGCTCCAGGTCCGCGATGATCTTCTGGACGGCGCGTTCGGTGAGCCGGCAGTGGGCGGCGATGTCGCGGATCCGGGCGTTGTTGTTGTCGGCGATCGCGGCCAGCACCCGGGCGTGGTTCGTCACGAACGTCCATCCGGTGTGCGGCTCGGGCACTCCCTCCCTTTCCATGACCCAAGACTAAGGTCCGCGTTTCATGTATACAAAAGCATGAACAAGTTTTCCGGTATACCTTGACGCGTTCCATACGGGGAGCGAGCCTGTTGCGGGAAGACGGGCGCGCACGGTTGAGAGAGGCGGTCATGCCGGTGATCGAAAGCCGTCCCGTCGGCGACCGGGTGGTCGTGGCGGTGCGTGGCGAGCTGGACCTCGACGCCGGTCAGGCGTTCCAGCGCGCCCTGCGGCGGGCTCTCGCGTGCTCGGTCCGGGGTGTCGACCTGGACCTCGGGGCGGTCGCGTTCTGCGACTGCTCGGCCCTCAACATCCTCATCAGCCTGCGCCACCGCGCCCTCGCCCAGGGCAAGACCATCGTCGTCACCGCCGCGGCCCCGGTGGCCGAGCGCCTGCTCGCCCTGACGGGCACGCGCCCGCTGTTCTCGGCGGACGCGGAGGCCGGCGCCAAGCCGGAGTGAAACGGCGAATCGGCCCCCAAGTCGTGGTTACCCGGACCCTACGGGGTTCGGAAGTGAGCCCCGGGGGGCTCTCCGCGTCGCGTATCGCGGAGGGCCCGCCGCCATGTCCGGCGCTTCCCCCTGTACTGGTGTGATTGCGCCGCCGATGATCGGGTACGCGAGCAGGACCGTGCCCGGGACGAGCACCGTCCGGGCGGCCGCACGACCGTCGCTACCAGGGAATCTGCCATGGACACACCCGCGAACGACAACACCGCGACGCGCGCCCAGCAGGCGCTGGACGTCCTCGCCGAGAACGCCGAGGACGCGGTGGCACTGGACACGCTCGCCGGCAGCGACGTCCTGATCCCCGTGCCCGACGACGTGAGCGAGGAGGACGCCACCAATCCCTCGGCGGTGGCGCTGCCGGTCCTGGAACAGCCGGGCGGGGTGCCGGTGGTGCCCGTGTTCACCTCGGAACTGGAGATGTCGGAGCTGCTGCCCTTCGTCTCCCGCTACCGTCTGGTGCCGCTCGGCGCGCTCGCCTCCCAGTGGCCCGCCGACGACCTGTCGCTCACCATCGACGCCAGTTCCCCGCACGGCCTGACGCTGACCTCCGAGGGCGTGCGGACCCTGCTGGCCCGGCCGGAGGGCTGAGCGGGAGCCCCGGACGGGCCGGTTCCCAGCCGGTTCCTAGCCGTTGAGCGTGCGGGCCAGCGCCGCGCGCTGGAGCGGGAGCACCTCGGCGTGCAGCGCGCGGCCCTTGGCGGTCAGCGACACCCACACCCCGCGCCGGTCCTCCGCGCACACCGACCGCTCGACCAGCCCCTCCTTCTCCAGCCGGCCGATCAGGCGGGACAGCGCGCTCTGGCTCAGGTGCACCCGGCCGACGATGTTCTGCACCCGGCAGTGCTCGCCCCCCTCGGGGGCCTCGGACGCCAGGATGTCGAGCACCTCGAAGTCGCTCGCGCCCAGCCCGTGCGGGTGCAGGGCGCGGTCGATCTCGCACATCGTCCGCGCGTGCACCGACAGGATGTCCCGCCACTGCTCCTCGAGCCGGGGCCCGGCCGCGTTCGCTCCCATGCACCGCATGTTAATGCGCGTGCATCGAGACGCGCCGACCCCCACCGCGCCGGCCGGTCCCGGACCGGGTCCGCGATCAGCGCCGGACCGGCCCGGCGTCAGCCCTGGATCAGCCCGATGAGGTTGCCGTCCGCGTCCTTCACCGAGGCGATCAGCCGGCCGCCGCCGACGTCCTGCACGTCCTGGAGGATCTCGGCGCCCGCGGACACCAGGGCCGCCAGGCGCGCCCGGATGTCCTCGACGTGCCAGTACGGCACCGGGCCGGTCACGCCCTTGGAGTGCCCGTTCGGGTCGAGACCCACGTCCTGGCCGGCGTCCTTGAAGCCGACGTAGTAGGGCTCGTCCGCGTACGGCTCGGTCTCCAGCAGCGTCCTGAACAGGGCCTTGGCCCGGTCTAGGTCCTTGACGGGGTAGATGACGGTCTTCAGGCCTTCGGTCATGGCGTGCTCCCCGGTGGTGGGCGGTCCGCCGGCGCGTGTGCCGGGTCGGTGGTCCCACGCTAGGCCGGGGACGTGCCGCACCGCTTCTCCGATCCTGACCGGTCGTCCCCGCGGCTCGCCCGGTACCGGACAAGACCGGGGAGTGCCGTACACGGCGGGTGCGCGCGCGGGACAGTGGGAAGCGTCAGGACGAGGCGGCTTGGAGGACAGGAGGCGGCGATGCCCGAGGCGCCCGTCGGCCGGACACGTCTGGCCATCCTGGAGTGGCTGAAGAATCCCCCGGCGCGGGCCCGTTGGCGGTGGCACGGCCGCCCCCCGGCGGACGGCGCGACCGCGCGGGCCGTGGCCGACGGCCTCGGCATTCCCCGCCGGGTCGCCGAGTCCCACCTGGAGATGCTCGCCGCGCTGGGCCTGCTGCGCACCCGGCGCGTCGGGCGCCGCACGCACTACCGCCGTGACGAGTTCCGTATCGCCGAGGTGGCGCGGCTGTTCGAGAAAGGCTGGTGACAGGGCTGTCGCGGGCGGTCCGGGCTGCGAGGATGAGCCGTCTTGTGACGACGTCGAAGGGCAGGCACCCATGGACCGTCCCACCGCTCTCGTCCCGCTCGCCTATGTGGGCGTCGGCGGCCGTGGCCCCGAGGACGTCGTGGCCGACGACCGCGGCCGCGTGTTCACCGGCGTCGAGGACGGCCGGATCCTGCGCCTGGACGGCCTGACGGAGCGGCCCGCGGGCGCCGCCGCGCGGGTCTCGGTGCTCGCCGAGACCGGCGGCAGGCCGCTGGGCCTGGACCTCCTGCCCGACGGCGAGCTGCTGGTGTGCGACGCCGAACGCGGCCTGCTGCGCGTCGATCCGGCCGGCGGGACCGTCCACGTCCTGGCCGGCTCGGTGGCGGGGGAGCGGCTGCGGTTCTGCAGCAACGTCGTCGCCCTGTCGGACGGCACCGTCTACTTCACCGTCTCCAGCCGCCGCTACCCGCTCGGCCAGTGGATCGGCGACATCGTCGAACACACCGGCACGGGACGTCTGTTGCGCCTCGCCCCGGGCAGCGGCACACCCGAAGTGCTCCTCGACGGGCTGCAGTTCGCCAACGGGCTGGCGCCCAGCGCCGACGAGTCCTTCCTCGTGGTCGCCGAGACGGGCGCCCGCCGGCTCACCCGGTACTGGCTCACCGGAGCGCGCGCCGGCCGCGCCGAGACCTTCGTGGCGGACCTGCCGGGCATGCCCGACAACATCTGGCGGGCGGGCAAGGACGGACCGGTGTGGGTCTCGCTGGCCGGCCCGCGGGTGCCGCCGCTGCACCTGCTGCACCGCTCCTTGCCGGCGGTGCGCGCGGCAGCGGCCCGCGTCGCCGTGCGCGCCCCGTACCGGCCGACCGGCACGGCCGGCGTCCTCGCGGTGGACGACGAGGGCCGCGTCACCCACCACCTCGCCCGCCGCCGCTCCGGCTACCGCATGGTCACCAGCGTCTGCGAGACCGACGGCCACCTCGTCCTCGGCAGCCTGTGGGAACGGGGCGTCGCCCTCTGCGAGGCGCCGTCCCGCCGCTGACCCACCGTGTCCCGACGTGACCCCGGCGACCACCCGGGGCTACCCTGTTGGGCGGCCGCGGTCGCTCGCGGCGCGGCGGTGGGGCCCGCCGTACCCGAACCGCGGCAGTGGCGCCGCCGACGGTCCCTACTTGCGAAGGCAGCGGCCCCGCGCACCCCGGGGGCCCGGGCGAGTAGGAGACGTACGACCGATGACAGCCCCAGAAACCGAGAGCCTGCGCCTGCGCCCGCAGCGCGCACGTCCGCGCCGCGCCTGGCGGGCCCAGGCGCCGGTGGTCGCGGTGGTGGCGCTCGGCGGCGCGCTCGGCGCGACCGCCCGCTACGCGGCCACCCTGTGGTGGCCGACCCCGCCCGGCGGATTCCCATGGGCGACCTTCTGGACGAACGTGCTGGGCTGCGCCGTCATCGGTGTCTTCATGGTGGTCATCACCGACGTGTGGGCCGCCCACCGCCTGGTCCGGCCCTTCTTCGGAACCGGCGTGCTCGGCGGCTTCACCACCTTCTCCACCTACGCGGTGGACATCCAGAAGCTCGTCGACTCCGGCCACGCCCGCACCGGGCTGGCCTACCTCGCCGCGACCCTGTGCGCGGCGCTCGCGGCCGTGTGGCTCGCCGTGACGGCGGCCCGCCGCGCCCTGAAGTGGAGGCAGCGATGACCAGGCTCACCGGGGGCGCCCTGCGCGTGACCGTCTTCATCGGCGAGAACGACACCTGGCACCACAAGCCCCTCTACTCGGAGATCGTGCACCGGGCGCACGCCGCCGGACTCGCCGGCGCCAGCGTCTTCCGCGGCATCGAGGGCTTCGGCGCGTCCTCCCTGATCCACACCTCCCGGCTGCTGTCGATGAGCGAGGACCTGCCGGTGGCCGTCGTGATCGTCGACACCGAGGAGCGGGTGCGGGCCTTCCTGCCCCAGCTCGACGAACTGGTCCACGAGGGACTGGTGATCCTCGACGACTGCGAGGTCATCCGCTACGTGGGCCGGGGCGACGAGCCCGGCGCCCCGACGACGAAGGGGAGGAAGCGGTCGTGAACTGGCTGCTGGTCGTCGTGGGCGCCGCGGTCGGCGCCCCCTTGCGCTACCTCACCGACCGAGCCGTGCAGTCACGGCACGACTCGGTCTTCCCCTGGGGCACGTTCGTGGTCAACGTCACCGGCTGCCTGATACTCGGCCTGCTGACCGGCGCCGTGGCGTCGGGCGCCGCTGGCCGTCATCTGCAACTGCTGCTGGGCACCGGGCTGTGCGGCGCGCTGACGACGTACTCGACGTTCTCCTACGAGACGTTGAGGCTGACCGAGACCGGCGCCGGGCTGTACGCCGTGGGCAACGCGGCCGCGAGCGTGGTGGCCGGCCTCGGCGCAGCGTTCGCCGGCGTGTGGCTTTCCGCCGCGTTCTGACGCCGTCCACCTCGGCTTCACTTCGGCACGATAGGGCTGTGCACGACACTGTCGACCCCCATCCGCAGAACTGGATCCCATGAGCGCCATCTCCGTCGGTCAGGCCGTCGTCCTCGGGGTAGTCGAGGGGGTGACAGAGTTCCTTCCCGTGTCCTCCACCGGCCACCTCAAGATCGCCGAAGGGCTCATGGACATCCCGGTCGACGACAGCTCCGTCGTCGGGTTCTCCGCCGTCATCCAGGTCGGCGCCATCGCCGCCGTGCTCGTGTACTTCTTCAAGGACATCGTGAGGATCGTCTCGGCGTGGGTGCGCGGTCTCGCCCACCGCGAGGAGCGCTACCACCACGACTACAAGTTCGCCTGGTGGGTGATCTACGCGACGATCCCGATCGTCCTCGTCGGCCTGGCCGCCAAGCCCCTGATCGACGGGCCGCTCGGCTCGCTGTGGGTGGTCGCCGGTTCGCTGATCGCGGGCAGCGCGGTGATGTGGTGCGCGGACCAGATGGGCCGGCACAAGCGCGGCGAGGACGACACCTCGTTCAAGGACGCGATGCTGGTCGGCACCTCCCAGATCCTCGCCCTGCTCTTCCCCGGCTTCTCGCGCTCGGGCGCCACCATGTCGACCGCGCTGATCCTGGATCTCGACCGCGTCGCCGCCACCCGGCTCTCCTTCTTCCTCGGCATCCCCGCCCTGACCGGCGCCGGCCTGTACGAGCTGAAGGACGCCCTCGGCGCGGGCGTGGGCGCCGCCCCGCTGGTCGTCGGCACGCTGGTGTCCTTCGTGGTGGCCTACGCCTCCATCGCCTGGCTGCTGAAGTTCGTCGCCAAGCACTCCTTCAACGCCTTCGTGCTCTACCGCACAGCGGTCGGCGTGCTGCTCTTCGCCCTGCTGGGCACCGGCGTGCTCAACGCCTGAGCGGACCCGCGGCCGAGGCCGTCCACGGCGGGGTGTGAAGCCCGGACACAGGCCTCACACCCCGCGAGTGCTTTCCTGCGGCCCCCTTGACAGTGCCGTCCCGCACGGCGGAGGATCGCCTCCGTGAACCTGTCAGACAGCCAGACAGGTGGGTCGGCACCCCGGCGCGTCAGCGCGATGGAAGCGGTGCTCACCCACCTCCGCGACGCCATCGAGCGCGGCGAGTACGCGATCGGCGACAAGCTGCCCTCCGAGGCGGAGCTGTGCCGAACCCTGGAGGTCTCCCGGCCCGTGCTGCGCGAGGCCCTGCGCGCGCTGCAGACCATGGGCCTGACCGTCTCGCGCACCGGCAAGGGCACCTTCGTGGTCGCGAACGCGGTGGAGGACCCCACCTTCGGCGACTACGCGGCCAGCGATCTGCTGGAGGTGCGCCGCCACGTCGAGATCCCGGTCGCCGGCTACGCGGCGCGGCGCCGCACCCCGGAGGACCTGGACCACCTCGTCCATCTGCTGGAGCGGATGGAGCGGGAGACCGACACGACCTCCTGGGTCGCGCTGGACACGCTGTTCCACCTCGCCGTCGCCCAGGCCGCGCAGAACCCGGTGTTCCGCCGGGTGATCGAGGAGATCCGCGACGCGCTGGCCCGCCAGTCGGCCTTCCTCAACGAACTCGGCGGCCGCCGCGAGCAGTCCAACCGCGAGCACCGGGCGATCGTCGAGGCGCTGACCGACGGCAGCGAGCCGGACGCGGTCGAGGCCATGTCCCACCACCTGGACCGCGTCGAGAACACCCTCACCGACATCATGCGCTCCGCGCACACTCCCGCCGAAGACGGAGCCCGCCGCGGCACCGCCCGCACCTCCGACGGCGCCTGACCCCCGCGCCGGCCGTGCCCACCACCACCTCACCGATGAACCAGGCAGTGATGCACAGCAGTTCCCCCGCCGAGGCACCCCTCGTCCGCGAACCCCTCCACGCCCCCGTCGCCCACGTGATCCGTGGCTCGGTGATCGAGGGCGTCCACTACGGCTCCGTCGTCGTCCTCGGCGCCGACGGCCATGTCGGCCTCCAGCTCGGCGACATCGAGGCCGCGTTCTTCCCGCGCTCCGCGCTCAAGCCCCTCCAGGCCGTGGCCATGGTCCGAGCCGGGCTCCCGCTCGACGGCGACCTGCTCTCCCTCGCCGCCGCCAGCCACTCCGGCGAGGAACGCCACCTCGCCGGCGCCCGGCGGATCCTGGAGCTCGCCGGACTCACCGAGGACGACCTGCGCAACGTCCCGGACCTGCCCTACGACCCGGTCGTGCGGGACGCCTGGGTGCGCGAGGGCCGCATGCCCTCCCGGCTCGCCCAGAACTGCTCCGGCAAGCACGCGGCCATGCTGTACACCTGCCGCCTCAACGGCTGGTCCCTCGAGGACTACCTCGACCCGGCCCACCCCCTCCAGCGGGCGATCGCCGGGGCCGTGGAGGACCTCACCGGGCAGCGCGTCGCCCACGTCACCGTCGACGGCTGCGGCGCGCCCCTGTTCGCCGTCTCCCTGCACGGTCTCGCCCGCGCCGCCGCCCGCCTCACCACCGCCGCGGCCGGCACCCCCGAGGCCCGGGTGGCCGGCGCGATGCGCGAGCACGCCGAGATGGCCTCCGGCTCCGGGCGGGACGTGGCCGCGCTGATGCGGGCCGTGCCCGGGCTGCTCGCCAAGGACGGCTTCGAGGGCGTGCAGATGGCCGCCCTGCCCGACGGCCGGGCCGTCGCCGTGAAGATCGCCGACGGTGCGAACCGGGCCCGGATCCCGGTCGCCGCGGCCGCCCTGGCACGGGCGGGCGTCGACCCCGCCCCGCTCGCGGAGTTCGCGGGCGAGCCGCTGCTCGGCGGCGGCGAGCCGGTCGGACGCGTCCGCCCGGTCCGCGCCCTGGCTCCCGCCCCGCTCACCGCCTGCGTCTGAGCGCGCACCGCCCACCCCTCCCGTCCCCGCGAAAGAGGCCGCACCCTCATGACCGCCGCCCCCCGGAGCGAACACGACCTGCTCGGCGACCGCGACGTCCCCGCCGACGCCTACTGGGGTGTCCACACCCTGCGCGCCGCGGAGAACTTCCCCATCACCGGCACCCCGATCTCCGCCTACCCGCACCTGACCGCCGCCCTCGCCGCCGTCAAGGAGGCCGCCGCCCTCGCCAACGAGGAACTCGGCCTGCTCGCGCCCGGGAAGGCCGCCGCCATCGTCGCGGCCTGCCGCGAGATCCGCGCCGGGAAGCTGCACGACCAGTTCGTCGTGGACGTGATCCAGGGCGGCGCCGGCACCTCCACCAACATGAACGCCAACGAGGTCGTGGCCAACCGCGCGCTGGAACTCCTCGGTCACGCCAAGGGCGAGTACCGCTTCCTGCACCCCAACGAGGACGTCAACCTCGGCCAGTCCACCAATGACGTCTACCCGACCGCGGTCAAGATCGCGACGATCTTCGCGGTGCATGGACTGCTCGAGGCGATGTCCGTACTGCAGGACGCCTTCGCGGGCAAGGCCGTCGAGTTCCGCGATGTGCTCAAGATGGGCCGTACACAGTTGCAGGACGCGGTGCCGATGACGCTCGGTCAAGAGTTCTCCGCATACGCCGTCATGGTGGACGAGGACCGTCATCGTCTTGACGAGGCCGTCCAGTTGATCCATGAGATCAACCTCGGCGCCACCGCCATCGGTACCGGACTCAACGCCCCCGCCGGATACGCCGAGTCGGTCCGCCGCCATCTCGCCGCCATCACCGGACTGCCGCTGGTCACCGCCGCCAACCTGGTCGAGGCCACCCAGGACTGCGGCGCGTTCGTCCAGATGTCCGGCGTGCTCAAGCGGATCGCGGTCAAGCTCTCCAAGAGCTGCAACGACCTGCGGCTGCTCTCCTCCGGCCCGCGGGCGGGCTTCGGCGAGATCAACCTGCCGCCCGTGGAGGCCGGTTCGTCCATCATGCCCGGCAAGGTCAACCCGGTCATCCCCGAGGTCGTCAACCAGGTCGCCTTCGAGGTGATCGGCAACGACGTCACCATCACGATGGCCGCCGAGGCGGGACAGCTCCAGCTCAACGCCTTCGAACCGGTCATCCTGCACGCTCTCTCGCAGAGCATCACCCACCTGCGCAACGCCTGCCTCACCCTGGCCGGGCGCTGCGTCGAGGGCATCACCGCCAACACCGAGCGGCTGCGCGCCACCGTCGAGAACTCCATCGGCCTGGTCACCGCCCTCAACCCGCACATCGGCTACACGGCTGCCACCGACATCGCCAAGGAGGCCCTCGCCACCGGCCGGGGCGTCGCCGAACTCGTCCTGGAGAAGGGCCTCTTGCCCGCCGACCGGCTGGCCGGCCTGCTGCGCCCCGAGGTCCTCGCGGGCAGTGGCGCACCCCTCGCCTGATCCGCAGCACGCGCGCCCGCACCGGCCCGGAGGCACAATGGTGATCATGACGTCGTCGATGACCTTCCAGCCGATCCTGGAACGCATCGCCGAGGAGATCGAGCGGACACCCGGCCGCGGGCGTCCCGCCGACTACATCCCGGCGCTCGCCGCCCGCGACCCGCGCGCCTTCGGCATGGCCGTCGCAGAACTGGACGGCACGGTCTACGGGGTGGGGGACTGGCGCGAGCCGTTCTCCGCCCAGTCCGTCACCAAGGTCTTCACCCTCGCCCTCGACCTCGCCCGCGAGGGCGACGAACTCTGGGAGCACGTGGGCCGCGAGCCCTCCGGCAACCCGTTCAACTCCCTGGTCCAGCTGGAGTACGAGAACGGCATCCCGCGCAACCCGTTCATCAACGCGGGCGCCCTCGTCGTCACCGACCGCCTGCAGACCCGTACCGGGGACGCGGCCGGCGAGCTGCTGCGGTTCCTGCGCGCCGAGAGCGGGAACCAGGACCTGGACTTCGACCAGGAGGTCGCCGCCTCCGAGGCCGCGCACGGCGACCGCAACGCCGCCCTCGGCCACTTCATGGCGTCCTACGGCAACATCGGCAACCCGGTGCCCGTGCTGCTGGACCAGTACTTCCGTCAGTGTTCCGTCGCGGCCTCCTGCGCCGACCTCGCCCTGGCCACCGCCTTCCTCGCCCGGCACGGCATACGGGCCGACGGCACCCGGCTGCTCAGCCGCAGCCAGGCCAAGCAGGTCAACGCGATCATGCTGACCTGCGGGACGTACGACGCGGCGGGCGATTTCGCCTACCGCGTGGGGCTGCCCGGGAAGAGCGGCGTGGGCGGCGGGATCGTCGCGGTCGTACCGGGCCGGTGCGCGCTGTGCGTGTGGAGCCCGGGCCTGGACGAGCGCGGCAACTCGGTCGCGGGCGTGGCGGCCCTGGACCGCTTCACCACGCTGACGGGACTGTCGGTGTTCTGAGCCCCGTGCGGGGCGGATCAGCCCGCGGCCGTACGTCTGCGCCTGGACCGCCGGCCGAGGAGGGCGGCGCCGGCGCCGAGGCCCGCGGCGCCGAGACCCGCGGCGCCCGCGACGGTGCCCGTCCCCGGCCAGTCGGACTCCGCCGGCCGTACGGCCGACGCCACGATCGCCGGGCCGTGGGTCACCGGGCGCAGCGCGTCGAGCGAGCCCACCGGATCGACGTGCCCGCCCGCGGCGAACCCCCAGTCGAGCAGGGCCCGCGCCTCCTCGTACACCGTGAAGCCCCCGCCGTCCTGGGGGTTCATCACCGTGACGACGAGGGTGCGGCCGTCCCGGTGGGCCGCAGCGACCAGCGTGTTGCCCGCGTTGCTGGTGTAGCCGTTCTTGATCCCGATCAGCCCCGGGTACGGCGCCACCCCGTCCGCGCCGGTCAGCAGGCGGTTGGTGTTGGCGATGCCGTAGCTTCCGCCGTCGCCGGGGAAGTAGGCCTGGGCGGTGGAGCAGTAGCGGGCGAAGTCGGGGTTGCGCAGTCCGGCGCGGCCGAACACGGCCAGGTCGTAGGCCGAGGACACCTGCCCGTCGGCGTCGTAGCCGTCGGGGGAGACCACGTGGGTGTCCACCGCGCCCAGCGCGCGGGCCTTGGCCTGCATCTGCCGGGCCGTGTGCTCCCAGCCGCCGTTGAGCGAGGCGAGCACGTGCACGGCGTCGTTGCCGGAGTTGAGGAAGACCCCGCGCCACAGGTCGGACACCTGGTAGGTGTGCCCCTCGGTGACGCCGACCAGGCTGCTGCCCGGGCCGATCCCGGACAGCTCCCGGGCGGTCACGGTGTGCCGGACGCCACCGGGGAAGGCCGGCAGCACGGTGAGTGCGAAGAGGGTCTTCAGGGTGCTGGCGGGCGGCAGCTTCTCGTGCGCGTTGTGCGCGGCGAGCACCTCGCCGGTGCCGGCGTCGGCCACCAGCCAGGACAGCGCGGAGACCTCCGGAAGCCCGGGCGCGTCGGCGTGGAGACGGACCTGGGTGCCCTCGTGCTGGAGTATGGCCGGCTGCGGCACCGTGGTCCCCGACCCACCCGGTGAGCCGGGGTCCGTGCCCGCCCGGCCCGTCGCGGCGGCGGGGGAGACCAGGAGCAGCATGCCTGCCGCGCAGAGCGAGCAGGCCGACACGGCGGCGCGAGAAGCAAATCCGATCGTCATATCGCAAACGTAGGAACGATCCGGCGCAGGCGTGACGCCGCCGAGGGCCGAACGGGGTGCACGAACACCCGGATGCCCCAGCGGCCGCGCGCCCGGCTCCTGCGTACGGGTGAGCGGGCGACGACGGCGTACGCCGATGGGAGCCGGAGTCAGGCGGCCGGCAGAGTCGGCTGGACGCGGCGCAGGAACGCGGCGTTGTCGGGCGTCGAGCGCAGCTTCTCCAGCAGCGGCTCGAGGGCGCCCTGCCCGTCGCGGCCGCGCAGCGCGCGTCGCAGGCCGCGAGTACCAGCCAACTCCGGCGTGGACAGCAGAAGTTCCTCACGCCGGGTGCCGGACCCGTCGATGTCGACGGCCGGGAAGACACGCCGGGAGGCGAGCTCGCGGCTGAGCCGCAGCTCCATGTTGCCGGTGCTCTTCAGCTCCTCGAAGAAGAAGTCGTCGGCACGGGAGCCGGTCTCCACCAGCGCGGTGGCCAGGATAGTGAGCGAGCCGCCCTCCTCGGCCAGGCGCGCGGCGCCGAAGAACCGCTTCGGACCGAGCAGCGCGGCCGCGTCAACGCCGCCGCTGAGGGTGCGGCCACCCGAGGCGGCCGCGTTGTTGTGGGCCCTGCACAGCCGGGTCAGGGAGTCGAGGAGGACGACGACGTCCTCACCCGCCTCCACGAGCCGCTTGGCCCGCTCGACGACGAGGTCGGCGAGGGCGATGTGCTGACGGGGCGCCCGGTCGAAGGTCGAGGCGTACACCTCGCCGCGCACCGAGCGCCGCATGTCGGTGACCTCCTCGGGACGCTCGTCGAGCAGCACCACCATCAGCCGGCACTCGGGGTGATTGCCGGCCACGGCGGCCGCGATCTGCTGGAGCAGCACGGTCTTGCCCGTCTTGGGCGGGGCGACGATCAGCCCCCGCTGCCCCTTGCCGACAGGCGCGATCAGGTCGACGACACGCCCGGTCAGGCCGGCCGCGGGGTGCTCCAGGCGCAGCCGGTCGCGCGGATGCAGCGGGGTGAGGCCGTGGAAGTCGCGGCGCAGCCGGGCCTCGTGAGGTGCGCGGCCGTTCACGCGGGTGACGTCGGTCAGGGCGTTGCGCTCGCCGCGCGGGCCCTCGACCAGGTCGCCCGGGCGCAGGCCGAGGCGGCGGACGAGGGCGGGGGAGACCTGGGGGTCGTCGGGGCCGGGCAGCAGTGCCGGGCCGCGCAGCCGGCCGCCCTTCCCGTTCGCGTCCAGGTCCAGGACTCCGACGACGGTCGGCGTGGTGACCGGTGACGGCTGCCGCCGTACCGGGGGGCGTTCGAGTGTGGTGGTCATGGGGTGCGGTCCTTTCGGGACGTACGGCACAGGAGCATGCGGGGGGGGAAGGGGAGAAGCCGCGGACGGGGGAGACACCACCCCGGCCGGTCACGGCGGAAGCGACCACCGATGGACTCACAAGGCCCGGAGGTGGTGACAGGAAGCTGAAGCGCCGCCGCTGCGTTGACGATTCGACTGCGGAGTCGAAGAGAAACTCGCACCGTCGTCCGAGAGGGGACGTACACAGGTGCTGAGTGCACTGTACCACTCCCGGTCGCCGCGCGGCCCGGACGGCACCCGGGGTCCTCTAGGCTGACCCCGATGTTCAGTCCCGAGGGTCCCACCCTGCGTGAGCTCGCCGTACAGGCGCTGTCGTCCGTCGAGCGCGGATACGACCTGCTCGCGCCCAAGTTCGACCGCACCCCCTTCCGCACCCCGGGCCCGGTGCTGGACGCCGTGGGCGCGGCACTGGAACGCGTCGGGCCCTTCGGCGACGGACTCGACCTGTGCTGCGGCACGGGCGCGGGACTCGACGTGCTGGCCCGGGTCTGCCGCGACAGCGTCACCGGGGTCGACTTCAGCACCGGGATGCTCGACGTCGCCCGGGAGCACGCGCCTGTCGCGGGTCCCAGGGTCTCCTTGGTGCGCGCCGACGCCCGCGCCCTGCCGTTCACCGCGGCCTTCGACCTGGTCGTCGGCTTCGGCGCGCTCGGGCACTTCCTGCCGCGTGAACTGCCCGGTCTCTTCAGGGGCGTTCACTCGGCGCTGCGGCCGGGCGGGCTGTTCGCGTTGCCGGTGTTCGCCCCGCCGCGCCCCGGCTCGGGGGCGTACTGGACGCTGCTCGGCTTCGACGCGGTGATGCGGGTGCGCAACGCCCTGTGGCGGCCCCCCTTCGTTATGTACTACCGCGCGTTCCGGTTCCCGGACATGGTGCGGGAGTTGGAGACGGCCGGACTGCGCGTGGAGCTGCACGCGCTGCCCGAGTTCGGCCGGCGCGCCGACGGCAGCCCGCGGGCCCGGCTGATCGCGGCGCGCAGACCGCGCTGAGCCGTCCCCCGGCCGCGGTGCGCCGCCTCAGACGGCCGCCGGCAGGGTGAACTCGTAGACGAGCGCGTCCTGCCGGGCGTCCACGATCAGGTCGGTGATCTCCAGCGGGCGCGCGAACTGGTCGTGGACGCGCCGGGTCACACGCACCGAGGGCCCGTCGGTGAGCGGGGTGATCGAGTCCCGGTGGTGCAGGGTCAGCCCCGCCCGGCGCATCCAGTCGTAGGCCCGGCGCAGTTGGGCGGCGCCCGAGCCGTCGGCGCGGTCGCGGTAGCGGCCCAGCTCCTCGACCTCGGCGAGCGCGACCGTCGAGAAGGAGGTCACGGCGGTGCGCAGCGCGCTGCCGTCCGCCGCCGCCGAGTGGTAGCGGTGCACCAGGGTGGGCCGGAGCGGGGCGAGCCCCAGGGCCGCCGCGTGCTCCGGCGGGGGCGTCTCCCAGGTGATCGTGGCCCGGTCGCGGGCGCCCGGGTCGGCGGCACGGGCGCCCACCGGGAAGGTCAGGGTGGCCGGCGCCTCGACGGGCAGTCCGGGCAGCGTGACATGGCTGCCCCGGCGGTCGGTGGCGACCAGCCCGTCGCGCCGCAGCACCTCCAGCGCCTGCCGGACGGTCTCCCGGCTGACGCCGAAGCGGACCGCCAACTGCCGTTCGCTGGGCAGCCGTTCACCGGGAGCGGCGGTTCCCGAGCGCAGCTCGCCGAGCAGGCGGGCGGCGACCTTCCAGTAGAGGGGGCCTTCGTCCTCCGGGTCCGGCGCCTGCGCGGGCGCGTTCGTCGTCGGGTGCTCTTGCGGGGTGGTGCGGGCCATGCCGCGCCTCCTGGTTCGGTGACGTACCGTAGCCGTGCGGGCTCGTTGCGCCACCAGGTCTAACATTGGTCTAAACCAGAAGGGAAGGGCGGTCCGGCATTCAGTCCGAAACCCGCCCGCCCCCGCCGCCCCTCACGCCCTTCCGCCGGCCCTCACAGGGCGCTGTAGAGCGCGTCGATCAGCGCCATCTTCCGCGGATCGTCGGCGATGTGGGGCCCCATCCGGTTCATGACGTACCCGAGCGACACCCCCGCCTCCGGGTCGGCCAGACCGCAGGAGCCGCCGAAGCCGTCGTGTCCGAAAGCGCGCGGATTGGGGCCGTAGGAGCCGTTCGGGCCGCTGAGCCAGAGGCCGAGGCCGGTCTCGGTCTCCCGCTCGAACCCCGCCCCCAGCACCAGGTCGCGGCAGCCGCCCTGCCCCTCGCGCACCCGCTCGGCCGCCTCCGGGGACAGCACGCGCCGGCCGTTCGGGGCGCCGCGCCCGGCGAGGACGCCGTAGAGCGCGGCGACCGCCCGCGCGGTGCCGTGACCGTTGGCGGCCGGGATCTCCGCGGCCCGCCACTCGGGTGTGTTCGCCTCGGCCGCGCCCGCGAGCGGATTGGTCAGCGCCGCGATCGCCGCGGGTGTCAACTGGCTGAAGACCTGCGCCTGTTCGCTGCTCACCTCGTTGCGGGCGTGGACCAGTTCGGCGGCCCGCCCGGCCTCCTTCTCCGGCAGGCCCACGGTGAAGTCGATGCCGAGGGGCCCGGTGACCTCGCGCTCCAGGAAGGCGCCCGGCCGCAGCCCCGAGATCCGCCGTACGACCTCGCCGACCAGGAAGCCGTACGTCAACGCGTGGTACCCGGACCGGGTGCCCGGCTCCCACCACGGCTCGGTGGCCGCCAGCCGCGCGCAGGTCAGGTCCCAGTCGTACAGGTCTGCGAGCGAGTGCGGCTCGCGCAGCCCGCACAGGCCCGCGCGGTGCGACAGCAGATGGCGGACCAGGACCCGCTCCTTGCCCGCTGCCGCGAACTCCGGCCAGTACGCGGCCACCGGGGCGTCGAAGTCGAGCAGTCCCCGGTCGGCGAGGATGTGCGCGCACAGCGCGGTCGGGCCCTTCGTGGTCGACCACACGTTGACCAGCGTGTCCCGCTCCCAGGGGCGGGTGCGCGCCGGGTCGGCCCACCCGCCCCACAGGTCGACCACCGTCTCGCCGTCCACGGTGACGGCCACCGCCGCGCCCAGTTCGGCCCGGTCGCGGAAGTTGTCCTCGAACGCCGTGCGCACCGCGGCGAAGCGCGGATCGCAGTGGCCGTGGACCTGCGGATCGTGTGCGGACATGGGCCCTCCGGGATCGACGGAACGCCGGGCCGCCTCGGTGCGGCCCCGGCATCCTGAACGTACCGACTGGTCGGACTGGAGGGAAGACGCCGGATCCGGCCCGTCCGGCTCAGGCGTACGACCTCAGCCAGCGCAGTTTCACCGCCTCCTGGTACGGGCCACCGCCCTCGTGGTCGTTGAAGTCGTAGACTTCGATGGCCTTGTCCTCGTGCGCCCAGGCGTTGAAGGCCGCGAACACCGTGGAGGGCGGGCAGGTCTGGTCCTCCAGCGCCGTCGAGAAGAGTGCCGGCGCACGGCCGCGCGCCGCGAAGTGCACCCCGTCGAAGTACGACAGCGTGCGCAGCGCCTCCTCCCCGCGGCCCCGGTGCGTCTTGAGGAACAGGCCTATCTCACGGTACGGGTGACGGTCCGTCAGCGTCGCGGCGCGCGGGAAGTCGCACAGGAACGGCACGTCCGGCGCGACCGCGGCGAGGTCCGGCACCAGGCCGCCCACCGCGATCGTGATGCCGCCGCCCTGGCTCGTGCCGATCGCGGCCGTGCGGGACGCGTCGGTCAGCGGATGCGAGCGCGCCGCCTCCACCGCGCGCACGGCGTCGGTGAACACCCGGCGGTAGTAGTAGTTCTCGGGCGCGTCCAGGCCCCGGGTCATGAAACCGGGGTACGCCGGCGCGCCGCCCACCGGATCGGCGGTGCCGCCCCCGCCGCCCCACGCGCTGCCCTGACCGCGGGTGTCCATCACGAAGTGCGCCCGGCCCGTCGACGCCCACAGCAGGTGCTCGTGCGGCAGCCCGCGCCCGCCGCCGTACCCGACGAACTCCACCACCAGCGGCAGCGGCGCGTCGACGTGCGCGGGCAGGGTGAGCCAGCCCTTGACCGGGTGGCCGCCGTACCCGGCGAAGGTCACGTCGTAGACCTTCACGGTGGTCAGATGGGTGTCGACCAGTTCGAAGCGTGCGCCCAGGTTGTGCTCGCGCGCCTCCTGGAGCGTCTTGGACCAGAAGGCGTCGAAGTCCGCCGGCTCGGCGGACGCGCTGCGGTACTCGCGCAGTTCGTCGACGGGAAGGTCGAACAGGGCCATCGGCAACCGCCTTCGCGAGGGAACACTGCGGATGATCACACCGTACGGCCGCCCTCACGGCCACCGCCAGGCACGGTTCCGGCCGTGGGCGGCGGCGCATGACGGTCTCAGGCCCGGCGTCCGCTCCACCGCGGTCCGGTACGGGCCCACTCGCGCTCCCACTCGGCCAGCCGGTGCCGCAGCGCGACGCGCCCCACCAGCGAGCGGCCGAGCAGGACGACGGCGGCCGCCCCGCACGCGCCGCAGGCGCCCAGGGCCACGGTGTGCTGCCAGACGGCGGTCTCGTCCGGGGGCGGCGGGACGCCGCGCCCGCCGGGATCCAGCCACACGCCGACCGTGTCGCCCTGCCGTGTCCCGGGCGGCACGCGCGCCACGAGGGTGTGCACCCTGTGGTCCGCGTCGCTCCAGCGCACCGCCACCCGGTACGTGTGCCGGCCGCCGCCCTGCACGGACGGCGGCGGGTCCGGCGTCCGGCCGACGACCTCGGCCCGTACGCGGTGCCGGTCGGCGAGCTCCGCCCGCTGCGCCGCGCGGGCCTGGCCGTGGGCCCACCAGCCGGTGAGCGCCCCGAGCAGGGGCGCGCCCAGGACCAGCGCGAGCGTCACCGCGAGCCCGGTCCACGCCTCGACCACGTCCGACCGGCGCCGCAGCGGATTGCGCCGCCACCGCCAGCCGCGCACGGACGCACGCATGCCGACCTCCTCGCCGGGCAGGAGAGCCCCACGCGGCCCCAGGTCCTGTCGTCGGACGACCGGCCCGGTCGCCGGCTCCCGGGCTTCGCGGGCCCTGCGCGCCGCGCGACGGCGGTCAAGGGCCCTGGTCCGTGGGGTGGTTGCCTTCCTTCGGAGTCCCCGGCCGGGCCGCCGCGAAACGTGGCCCTGCCAACGGCGCGTGAACGCCTGCCCCCACCGGGAATAGCCGCCCGGTGATCTTCCTTGCACCTCACGTGCGGGCCTTCGGGGGCCCCGCCACCGAAGCCACGGTGACAGCGAAGGAGAGTGGGAGCGATGCCGAAGGCGTACGTGTTCACCCGGTACGGCGGCCCGGAGACCGAGGCCTTCGCCGAGGTGGACCGGCCGCGGCCGGGCCCCGGCCAGATCCTGGTCGCGGTGCGCGCGGCGGGGGTCAACCCGGTCGACTGGAAGCTGCGCACCGGATACCGCCGCCCCGGCGAGAGCGGCGAGCGGGACTTCCCGGTCGTCTTCGGCAACGAGGTGTCCGGAGTGGTCGAGGAGACCGGCGAGGGCGTGACCGGCTTCGCCGCCGGCGACGAGGTGTTCGGCAACACCGCGGCCGGCGGCTACGCGCGGTACGCGCTGCTGCCCGCCCCGGTCGCCGCGCACAAGCCCGCCGGGCTCTCGCACACCGACGCCGCCACCCTCCCCGTCGCCGCGGCCACCGCCTACGACGGTCTGCGCCAGCTCGCGCTGCCCGCGGGCGCGACCGTGCTGGTCACCGGCGCGGGCGGCGGGGTCGGCGCGGCGGCCGCGCAGATCGCCCGGGCCTTCGGACTGAACGTCGTGGGCGTCGCGAGCGAGGGCAAGAAGGACTTCGTCGAGGCGCTCGGCGCGGTGCACGTGCCCTCCGGGGCGGGCTGGGCCGAGCGGGCCCGGGCGGCCGCGCCGGACGGTGTCGACGCGGTCTTCGACCTGGTCGGCGGCGAGGTGCTCACCGAGGCGGCCGCACTGGTGGCCGACCGCACGAAGCTGATCACCGCGGGCGCGCCGGCCCGGGACGTCGAGGAACTGGGCGGTGCCCGGGTGGCCCGTGCCCGCACCGCGGCCGTCCTGGACGAGGTGGCGCGACTCGTCGTACGCGGGGAGCTGGATCCGCACGTGACCCGGACGTACCCGCTGGAGCGGGCCGGTGAGGCGCTGCGCGCCGTCGAGGACGGGCACGCCCGCGGCAAGATCGTGATCGAGGTCGCCGCATGAGCGAGGCGGCGGCGGTGACCGCCGACGGGAAAGGCGTGGCCGGGGTGGCCCGGTCCCTCGGGGCGCGTGCCGTCCCGGGTGCCGGGCACGTGCTCGACAATCCGGTGCTCAGCGCGCTGACCGGGCCCCACGCCCACTTCGCGGAGCGGCACGGCCGGGTGCTGCGCTACCCGGTCGAGGTGTCCCCGTGGCTGGCCCTGCCCGATGAGCCGGGGGCCGGTGACTGGGCGGACGTCGCGGCCCTCGCGGGTGCGGGCGGAGAGGTCGCCCTGGCGGGGTTCGCCGGGGGCCTGCCGGACGGCTGGGAGGTCACCTTCCGGATTCCGGGCGTGCAACTGGTGGACGACGGGCTGGCCGCGGCCCCCGATGCGGAGGCGGTGGTCCTCGGTCCCGGTGACGTGCCCGAGATGCTCGACCTGGTCGCCCGTACCCGGCCGGGCCCGTTCCTGCCGCGCACCCTCGAACTGGGCACCTACCTGGGCATACGCCGTGACGGCGCACTGGTCGCCATGGCGGGGGAACGGCTGCGCCCGTCCGGCTGGACGGAGATCAGCGCGGTCTGCACCGACCCCGCCTTCCGCGGCCAGGGCCTGGCGACCCGGCTGATCCTCGCCGTCGCCCACGGCGTCCGGGAGCGCGGCGAGACCCCGTTCCTGCACACCGGCGCGGCGAACACCGGGGCGATCCGGCTCTACGAGTCACTGGGCTTCCGGCTGCGGCGCCACGTCACCTTCCTCGGCGCGCGCGTGCCCCGGATCCCGGCTCAGGCGTCCTCGGGCGGCCGGGGCCAGTCGTTGTAGCGGGTGAGATAGGCGGCGAAGCGCTCCAGGTCGTCCTCGGGCCAGTCGGCGAGCCGCTCGCGGAAGGCCGCCCGGCGGCTCTCGGTGACCTGGGCGAGGATCCGGCGGCCGGCGCCCGTCAGGTGCAGCACCTGCACACGGTGGTCGTCCGGGTCCACGCGCCGCTCGATGAGCGCGGCCCGCTCCAGGGCGGCCACCTGCCGGCTGACCGTGGACTTGTCCAGCGCGTAGTGGGCGGCCAGGTCGGTGGCGCGGCAGCCGCCGCTCTCCTCCAGATGCCCGAGCAGGGTGTACGACACCAGGGACAGCTCGGGGTGCATGCGGCCCGCCGAGGCACGCGCCCGGCGGGCGAAGATCGTCATCTCGCGCTGGATGGTCTCGACGGCCGCCTCCCCGGCGGCGCCGCGGGAGACGGCGCCGCTCCCGTCCGGCCGTTCGGCTGCTGACACGGAATACCTCCCCGGCTGCTCCGGTTGCATAGTACAACTGAACTGCCCGGGGTGAAGGCCGCCAGGACCGAAGAGACCCTCGGCGTCCGCGCGTTGTTAGGGTGGGCTGCGGCCGAGAACGGCCGCGCGGTCTTTGAAAGGTCCCGGCCCGCATGCCCGTACCCCCTCCGCCCGCGCCGTCCCGCTTCGCGCCCGTGCCGTTCCCGCCGTCGGCACGGGAGGCCGCCGTCACGGCGCTGCGCGCGGCCGGCTGTGTGTTCGCCGAGGACGAGGCCGAACTGATCCTCGCCACCGCGCGCACCGAGCAGGAGATCACCGACCTGGTCGCCCGGCGCGCGACGGGCCTGCCCCTCGAACACGTCCTGGGCTGGGCGGAGTTCCACGGCCGGCGGGTCGCCGTGGAACCAGGTGTCTTCGTGCCCCGGCGCCGCACCGAGTTCCTGGTCGACCAGGCGCTCGCCCGAGTCCCGGACGCGTCGGTCGTGGTGGACCTCTGCTGCGGCTCGGGCGCGGTCGGGGCCGCGCTGGCCGCCGCGCTCGGACCGGTCGAACTGCACGCCGCCGACGTCGACCCGGCCGCGGTGCGCTGCGCCCGGCGCAACGTCGAGCCCCTGGGCGGCCACGTCCACGAGGGCGACCTGTTCTCGGCGCTCCCGGCGGCCCTGCGCGGCCGCGTCGGCATCCTGGCGGCGAACGTCCCCTATGTGCCCACCGGTGAGGTCGGCCTCCTTCCGCCCGAGGCGCGGGAACACGAGCCGCTGGTCGCCCTGGACGGCGGCGCCGACGGCCTCGACGTACTGCGCCGGGTCGCCGCCGGGGCCACCGAGTGGCTCGCCCCGGGCGGCTGCCTCCTCGTCGAGACCGGTGAGCATCAGTCACCGGCGGCGCTGGCCGCCTTCACCGGCGCGGGCCTGACCGCCCGCCTCGCCGCCCACGAGGAGCTGTACGCCCACGTCGTGATCGGCGAAAGGTCCTAGGTGTATCGGTCACGAGCGTTGACAACGCTCGTGACCGATACACCTGGGCCGGTCACCGCGTCGACTGGACGCGGGCCACCAGCAGGGCCACGTCGTCGTGGTTGTCCGGCTGGTGGAGGGTGCGCAGGAGGAGGTCGCACAGTTCCTCCAGCGGGCGGGCCGGGTCGTCGAGCAGGGTCAGGAGCGTCTGGAGACGTTCGTCCAGCGGATGGCGGCGGGTCTCGACGAGCCCGTCGGTGTAGAACACCAGCCGGTCGCCGGGCTCCAGGTCGAAGGCGGTGGTGGAGAAGGGGATGCCGCCCACGCCCAGCGGGACCCCGGTCGGCAGGTCGAGGAACTCGGGCGGGTGGCCCACCCGGATCCGGGCCGGCGGCAGATGGCCGGCATTGGCGATGCGGCACTGCCGATTGCGCGGGTCGTGGACGGCGTAGAGGCAGGTGGCGATCGAGTGGTCCAGGCCGTCGGTGATCCGGTCCAGGTGCTCCAGCAGCCGGGCCGGGTCGAGGTCGAGCGAGGCCAGGGCCTTCGTCGCGGTGCGCAGCCGCCCCATGGTGGCCGCCGCGCTGATCCCGCTGCCCATGACGTCGCCGACGACCAGCGCGGTCTTGTCGTTCTCCAGCGGGATCACGTCGAACCAGTCGCCGCCCACCTCGATGGTGGCGCCCGCGGGCTGGTAGCGGGAGGCGACCTCCAGGCCGCCCGTGACGGACGGGTGCCGGGGCAGCAGGCTGCGCTGCAGCGTGAGGGCGGTGTCGCGGGCGTTCTGGTACCAGCGGGCGTTGTCGATCTGCACGGCCGCCCGCGATGCCAGCTCCCGGGCCAGCAGCACGTCGTCCTCGCTGAACGGCCGAGGGTTGTGGGTGCGCTTGAGGTCCAGCGCGCCCAGCACCTCGCCGCGCGCGATCAGCGGCACGGCGAGATACGAGTGCACGCCCAGCCGGTCCAGCAGCACCGCCGCCTCCGGTGAGCGGGCGATCCGGGCCAGGTCGTCGTCCTTGACCTGCGCCACCAGGACCGGGCGTCCGGTGCGCACGCACTCGGTGACCAGGCGGTCCGGGCCGTAGCTGGCGATCTGACCGGGAGGGTCGGCCGCCTCCAGCGCGTCGGCGGAGTGCTCCGCGCGCACGGCCAGGGCGCGGATCACCGCCGGTTCGGCCGGGCCCAGGCTGCTGCGCCGGCCCGCGACCACCGCCTCCAGCAGGTCGACCGCCGCCACGTCGGCCAGCTCCGGCACGGCGACCTCGGCCAGCTCCCGGGCCGTGCGCTCCAGGTCCAGCGTGGTGCCGATCCGGGCGGAGGCGTCCGCGATCAGCGCCAGGCGCCGGCGTGCCGCCTCCGCCTCGATGCCCGCCCGGTACTGCTCGGTGACGTCCACGATCGACACCGCCACGCCCAGCACCGTGCCGGCCGCGTCCTCCAGCCGGTAGAGCGAGACCGTCCAGGCGTGGTCCTCGTCCGGGTCGGCGGGGGTGCGGCCCACGGCGAAGACGTCGACGAGGGGCTGCCCCGTCTCCAGCACCTGCCGGGCCGCGCCCTCCAGGGTGTCCGCGTCGATCTGCGGCAGCACCTCCGGGATCATCCGCCCCACGTGCTCGCCGGCCGGCACCCCGTCGATCCGCTCCAGGGCCGGGTTCACCGAGACGTAGCGCAGCCGGGTGTCCAGGACGGCCAGCCCGATCGGGGACTGCGAGACGATCCGCGCCGACAGGGCCACCTCGCGCTCCAGCCGCCGGACGGTCGACTGGTCGGCGGCGAGCCCGAGCGCGTACACGTCACCCCGGTCGTCCAGGAGCCGCATGTTGCGGAACTCGACCAGACGGGTGCTGCCGTCCTTGCAGCGGATGGGGAAGGCGCCCGCCCAGCCCTCGCCGGTCTGCAGCACGTCGGCGAAGAGCTTGACCACCAGGTCGAGGTACTCCTCGTGGACCATGATCCGTGCCGCGTACTGCCCCAGCGCCTCCTGCGCCGAGTAGCCGAAGAGCTCCTCGGCCTGCGGGCTCCACAGCACGATGCGCCCCTCGGCGTCGAGGACCACCGAGGCCACGCCGAGCACGTCGAGCAGCCCGCTGGGCCGCACCGGTCCGCGCACCGGCCCGTCTCCCCCGGCCGAGGGAGCCCCGGCTGCAGTCATCCCACGCACCGCCTTCGCCCGTCCACGCGGCCCGTCGTCCCCGTGCGACACACCCTGTTGTACCGCGCCCGCACGCTTTTTTGAGACGGTCCGGCGCTGCTTCCACCATCTCTCAACACGGCGGCGCCCGTCCCGCCGAATGGCCCGGACGGACCGCCGCGGGAAGGAGGCAGGTGGTGGTGCCGTTTGCGGGCGTCGGTGCTTTGCTGAGGGGTGAGGGTGGGGCGCGGCCCGGGGGGACCCCGTGCGGTACCGGAAGGAGCGACCACCATGGACAGTGAGCGAGGGCACCCGGAATCCGTCTCGGTGGAGCTGAGCGGATGCAGCAAGGAGGACGCCCGGACGGTGTTCGACGCCCTGTGCGCGTGCTTCTCCTCGGACCGGTGCGCGGAGGACGTGCCCCGCGACTACCACGAGGTGCGGCCTACGGTGTGGCTCGGCACCTTCGACGTGGCCGACGCCCACGGCGGGGACTGCGGCCCGGCCAGGCTGGGCGCCTCCGTCACGGCCGACGCGCAGGGCGGCTACTGGGCGATCGACCGGTTCCGTACGACGCTGGACTCCCTGTTCACCGTCCAGGACCTGAGCTCGGCCTCCGGCGACCAGGAGAGGGAGCTGCACGTCCGCCTGGAAAGCCGCTGAGCGCCGTACGGCCACTGGGGTGAGGCACCGTGGGCGGTTCCGGCCGACGCGGACGGTGCCGCCCCGGCGGGATCCGCACGCCCCCGCGTTTTGCAACTAGTTGCATAATGGCCCCTCCGTCCTCTACAACTACGAGGACGACACCGCGCACGGAGGGGCCCGATGAGCCGATACCCGCACCTGCTGAGCCCGCTCGACCTGGGCTTCACCACGCTGCCCAACCGTGTCCTGATGGGCTCCATGCACGTCGGCCTGGAGGAGGCCGAGCGCGGCTTCGAGCGGATGGCGGAGTTCTACGCCGAACGCGCCCGCGGGGGAGTGGGCCTCATCGTCACCGGCGGCATCGCCCCCAACGACGAGGGCCGGCCCTACGAGGGCGGCGCCCGGCTCACCACCGAAGAGGAGGCCGCACAGCACCGGATCGTCACCGACGCCGTGCACCGCGAGGGCGGCCGGATCGCCCTGCAGATCCTCCACTTCGGCCGCTACGCCTACCACCGCGACCTGGTCGCGCCCAGCCCCCTCCAGGCGCCCATCAGCCCGTTCGTGCCCCGCGAACTCACCGACGCCGAGGTCGAGCGGACCGTCGACGACTACGCCCGCACCGCGCGCCTGGCCCGCGAGGCCGGCTACGACGGCGTGGAGATCATGGGTTCCGAGGGATACCTCATCAACGAGTTCATCGCCGCCCGGACCAACCACCGCACCGACCGCTGGGGCGGCTCGTACGAGAACCGTATGCGCTTCCCGGTCGAGATCGTCCGCCGGGTGCGCGAGGCGGTCGGCGAGGACTTCATCGTCGTCTACCGTCTGTCCATGCTGGACCTGGTGCCCGGCGGTTCCTCCCTGGACGAGGTGATCACCCTCGCCAGGGCCGTCGAGGCCGCCGGGGCGACCATCATCAACACCGGCATCGGCTGGCACGAGGCGCGCATCCCCACCATCGCCACCTCCGTGCCGCGCGGCGCCTACACCTGGGTGACCAAGAGGCTCATGGGCGCCGTCTCGGTGCCCCTGGTCACCACCAACCGCATCAACACCCCGGAAGTCGCCGAGCAGTTGCTCGCCGACGGCCACGCCGACATGGTCTCCATGGCCCGCCCGATGCTCGCCGACCCCCACTTCGTCGCCAAGGCCGCGGCCGGCCGTCCCGAGGCCATCAACACCTGCATCGGCTGCAACCAGGCCTGCCTCGACCACACCTTCAGCGGGCAGATCACCTCCTGCCTGGTCAACCCGCGCGCCTGCCACGAGACCGAACTCGTCCTCGCGCCGACCCGCCGCGCCAAACGCGTCGCGGTCGTCGGCGCCGGACCGGCCGGCCTCGCCTGCGCGGTCTCGGCGGCCGAACGCGGCCACCGGGTCACGCTGTTCGACGCCGCCGGCGAGATCGGCGGCCAGCTGAACGTCGCCCGCAAGGTTCCCGGCAAGCAGGAGTTCGACGAGACGCTGCGCTACTTCCGCCACCAGCTCGACGCCCACGGCGTGGACGTACGGCTGGACACCTGGGTCGAGGCCGGCGACCTGGAGGACTACGACGAGGTCGTCGTCGCCACCGGCGTCACCCCGCGCACCCCCGACATCCCCGGCGTCGACCACCCGCGCGTCCTCGGCTACCTCGACGTGCTCCAGGGCGGCGCGGCCGTCGGCGACCGGGTGGCGGTCCTCGGGGCCGGCGGCATCGGCTTCGACGTCGCCGAGTACCTGACCGACGGCGGCGACAAGGCGAGCGAGGACCCGGCGGCGTACTTCCGCGCCTGGGGCGTCGACATGGACTACCGCGCGCCCGGCGGACTGGCCGCGCCCGAGCGGCCCGCCCCGCCGCGCACCGTCCACCTGCTCCAGCGCAAGACCACC
>NZ_BMVJ01000003.1:180416-187836 GCF_014650655.1 Streptomyces anandii JCM 4720 | reverse complement strand
AAGGTCGGCGCCGGGCTGGGCAAGACCACCGGCTGGATCCACCGCACCGAGCTCAAGCACCGCGGCGTGACCATGGTGCCGGGCGTGCGCTACGACCGCATCGACGACGCGGGGCTGCACATCACCGTGGACGGCGAGAGCACCGTCCTGGAGGTGGACACCATCGTGCTGTGCACCGGCCAGGAGCCGCGCCGAGGACTGTACGAGGAGCTGATCGCCGCCGGGCGCCCCGCCCACCTGATCGGCGGCGCGGACGTGGCCGCCGAACTGGACGCCAAGCGCGCCGTCAAGCAGGGCACGGAGCTGGCGGCGGCCCTTTAGGGACGCCCGCCGGGCGTCCCTAGGATGAGGCCATGTCCCTGCCGCACGCGATCCTCACCGCCCTGCTCGAGAAGCCGTCGTCGGGGCTCGAGCTGACGCGCCGCTTCGACCGCTCGATCGGCTACTTCTGGTCGGCGACGCACCAGCAGATCTACCGCGAGCTGGGGAAGCTGGAGGCCGACGGCCTCATCCGGGCCCTGCCGGCCGAGCAGCCGGCCCGCGGGCAGAAGAAGAGCTACGAGGTCCTGCCCGCGGGCCGCGCCGAACTGGCCCGCTGGACGGCGGCCTCCCAGGACCCGAAACCGCAGCGCGACGCCCTGCTGCTGCGGCTGCGGGCCGCGGCCGTGGTCGGCACCGCTGGCCTGGGAAGCGACCTGCGGCGCCATCTGGAGCTGCACGGAAAGCAGTTGGCGGAGTACCGCGCGATCGAGGAGCGCGACTTCCCGCCGGGCGAGGACGCTCCCCAAAAGCGCCTCCAGCACCTGGTGCTGCGCGCCGGCATCGACCTGGAGACCTTCTGGACCCAGTGGCTCACCCACGCCCTGGCGGAATTCGAGGCCCTGGGGGACGACACCCCCGCGTGAACGGACCCCGGTCCCGGCCCGGGGGTACGCGGCTCAGAGCCGGTACGGCTTGGAGCGGCGGCGCAGGACCCAGCCCGTGGCGATCATCGCGACGGCGACCAGCGACCCGCCCACCGCGAAGGTCAGCGGGCCGTAGTCCTTGGTGCCGCCGCCCACGCCGCCCATCACACCGCGTGAGGGGGCGGGCTTGGCCGTCGCGGAGATCGTCGGGGTCGACGACCCGGAGACGATCACGGACTGGCTGCCCGCCGTGATGTTGTTGGCGCACACGACGATCACCGTGTACGTGCCCGGGTTGACGCTCTGCCAGGCGGCGGACTGGCTCACCGTCGTCCCGGTCAGCGCCACTTGGCGGCCCTGGGTGAAGTTCGTCTGGCTGCTGGTGAGCAGCGACGCCGTGCCCCAGCTGCCGTCCACGAGGGTGCAGGCGCTGGTCGTCACCGACACCGTCTTGCCGCTGGTGCTCACCGAGATGCCCGGCCCGGCCGCGGCCGGGCCGGCGGCGAGACCGCACGCGAGCGCGGCCGCGACCGCCGCGACCGGGGCCGAGCGGAACCTTGGCTGAGTGTTGCGCATGGGTCTGCCCTCCGGCGGCACGGTCGGCGGTCCATCCCAGGTGCCGCCGGACATAGGGGAGCGCCCGTGCTGCCTCAAGAGGCAGCCAATGTCCTGCGGCGGCCGCCCGCACCCGGTGCGCGGCCGGTCGGGTGAACACAGCGGGGGTCCCCCTACGTGGTCACCGTGCGCTGCGCCGAGAAGCCGCCCCAGGTGCCGTCCGGCAGCATGGCCCGGATCCGTACGCGGTGGGTGACCCCGGCGTCCCGGCCCACGTAGAAGCTGTAGGAGGCCTTGTCGCGGGGTGCGGTGCCGCCCCAGACGAGCGAGGTCGCGGGCTGCCCGTCGAGCTGGATCTCGTACCGCGTCACCACCGCGTCGGTGTGCGGCGGGACCCAGCTCAGGTCGAGGTAGTAGGCGCCGCCGGAGGTGTGGGTCGCGGCGCGGAAGGCGGTGGGCGCGGTGTCCCGGCCGTCGTCGGAACCCGGCCGGGTGGTGAGCCGGACCGGGGTGCTCGCGGGCGAGAGGTTGCCGGCGGCGTCGCGGGCGCGGACGGTGAAGGAGTAGCGGGTGCCCGGCCGCAGCCCCGTGACCACGGTCGCGGTCTGGCCGCCGCCCACGGTGTGAAGGGCGACGGCGCCCTGGCAGACGTCGTAGGAGACCACGCCCCGGTCGTCCGAGGCCGCCGACCAGGACAGCTGGACGGCCGTGCCGCCCACCGCGCGCCCGCGCGGGTCGCCGGGCCGGGTCGGAGCGGTGCGGTCGGCCGCGACGGCGGCCGGGGTCCTCGCCCGCACCCGACGGCTGCGCGGCCCGAGGCCACCGTCGGCGGCGCGCGCCCGCACCGTGAAGACGTACCAGGTCGAGGGGCTGAGCCGGACCACGTCGACCATGTGCTCGGACGCCGGCACCTCCCTCACCTTCGTGGTCCCGCGATACACCTCGTAGGCGCTGATCGGCGGCCCCGCCCCTACCGCGTTCCACATGACGTGCACGCTGGTCGCGCTGCCCGCCGCCGCGGTGACCCCGGTCGGCGCGCCGGGCAGCCGGCCGCCCTCGCCGTCGTCCGCCGCCCCCCGGCCGCAGGCGGCGAGCAGCGCCAGCGCGGCGCAGACCGCGGCGACACGCCCGGAAACGCGGCAGCGGGCCGGGACGGGGACGGCGGCGCGTCGCACGAGGTCCGTCTCCCCTCAACGGCGGTGCGGGCGCCCCCACTCCGCCGTCCGGGTGGTCCGGCGAGGGGCCCGGCAATGGTCCGGACCAATATGGCGCGGCGGACGCGCCGCGGCAAGAGGGCAGGGCGTTGGTGACCACCGCCGGCGGTTACGTATGCTGAAGTTCCTCCCGGCCGAACTCCCGCGGACAAGCGAGGAGTTCACGTCGAGGCGCGGACCGCTGTCGTCGCTGATGCCGCGCCGTGCCGGTGAGCCGGGGGCCGGGCCGGTACGCGCCCCGGCCCCCGGCCCCGCGAAAGCCCTACGGGGCGCGGGGCGTCCGTTCCCCTAACGTGGGCGCAGGATCGAATACTGATCGAATTCACCCCTTGTGGGAAGTATGGGGTGAATGTCTGCCCGTGTCCCCGAGGAGAGGGTTCCTCATCGTGCGCCTGAAGTCGCTGACGCTCGTCGCGGCGAGCGCCGCCCTGCTCGCCCCGACGACATCGCCCGCCGCGACCGCGCCCCACCGCCTCCCCGAGGAGCGGCCGGCGCGCAGCGAGGGCGGCGTCCGCGCCGCCGACCTGCTGGCCCGGTTGCGCCACTGCCGACCGGTCTCCCGCGGCCGCTACCGCCCCGACGCGGGCGCGCGCGCCACCATCCCGGTCTGCGAGCTGCGCGGCGCGGTGTTCTGGAAGGCCGACATGGACATCGACTGCGACGGACGGCCCACCGCCCGCTGCAACCGCCGCACCGACCCCCAGTTCTCCCCGGCCGCCGCCTACACGCAGTCCGACGGCCGCCGCCTCGACGCCGAGCGCCTGCCCTACGTCGTCCTGCCCGCCCCCAGCCGCATCTGGGACCCCGGCGCGCACGGCGTGGGCGGCGGCTCCGTCGCGGCCGTCGTCTACCGGGGCCGGCTGCAGTACGCCGTCGTCGGCGACACCGGCCCGCGCGACCTCATCGGCGAGGCCTCCTACGCCACCGCCCGGCGCCTGGGCATCCCCGCCGACCCGTTCGGCGGCGGCGTCCGTTCGGGCGTGACGTACATCGTCTTCAAGCACGCCCGCGTCGACGCGCTGGAGGACCACGCGGCCACCGTGGCCCGGGGCGAGCGGCTGGTACGCCGTCTGCTCGACGGCACCCCGCCGCGGAGCCGCTGACCGGCCCGGGCCCGCGCGTTCAGGTCTTCCGGTAGCCGTACGCCTCCACCGCCGCGGCCTCCACGGCGTCGAGGTCGGCGCCCGCGGCCGCCGTGACGACCGCCGCCACCGCGCCCTCCACGAAGGGCGCGTCCACCAGGCGGGTGTTGCCGGGCAGCTCGTCGCCCTCGGCGAGGAGGGCCTTGACGGTGAGCACCGCGCTGCCGAGGTCGGTGAGGACGGCCACCCCGGCGCCCCGGTCCACGGACGCGGCCGCCGCGGAGACCAGTTCGGCGCTGGTGCCGAGCCCCCCGCCCGGCCTGCCGCCCGCCGGAGCCACCGGCACCGACGTCGTACCGCCCGCGAGCCCCTTCGCCAGCTCGGCCACCGACGCGGCGACCTCCGCGCTGTGCGACACCAGCACGATCCCGACCACCTTCTCCTCGCTCACCTCAGGCCTCCGCCGCTTCGACGAGGGCCTCGATCAGCAGCGCCGACGAGGTGGCGCCCGGGTCCTGGTGCCCGATGCTGCGCTCACCCAGATAGCTCGCCCGCCCCTTGCGGGCCTGGAGCGGCGTGGTCGCCTCGGCGCCCTCCTCGGCGGCGGCGCGCGCGGCGGCGAAACCGCCGCCCAGCGCGTCCACCGCCGGCACCAGCGCGTCGACCATCGTCTTGTCGCCCGGCGCGGCCCCGCCCAGCGTCATCACCCCGTCGACCCCGGCGCGCAGCGCCTCGGCGAGCTGGTCCTCGCCGACCTCGGGGGCATCGCCGAGCGCCTTGCCGGTGCGGCGCAGCAGCGTCCCGTACAGCGGCCCGGACGCGCCGCCCACCGTGGAGATCAGCAGGCGCCCCGCCAGGGTCAGCACCGCGCCCGGAGTGTCCGGCGCCTCCTTCTCCAGCGCGGTCCGCACGGCGGTGAACCCGCGCTGCAGATTGCTGCCGTGGTCGGCGTCCCCGATGGGCGAGTCGAGGGCGGTGAGCCGTTCCGCCTCGCGGTCGACCAACGCGGCGGTCGCCGTCATCCAACGGCGGAAGAAATCGGCGTCGAGCACTGGATCTCCCTTGCTTGGTAGGTACGGTCGGGCCCCGCTCACACGCTCGCGCTCACGCGCCCCAGCGCAGACCCGGCGTGTTCACCGGCGCGTCCCACAGCCGCAGCAGTTCCTCGTCGATCTGGCACAGGGTGACCGAGGCACCCGCCATGTCGAGGGAGGTGACGTAGTTGCCGACGAGCGTGCGGGCGACCGCCACACCGCGCTCCGCCAGGACCCGGTGCACCTCGGCGTTGAAGCCGTACAGCTCCAGCAGCGGCGTCGCGCCCATGCCGTTGACCAGCAGCAGCACCGGGTTGCGCGGGGACATGTCGTCCAGGATCGCGTGCACCGCGAAGTCGGCGATCTCTCGCGAGGTCATCATCGGCCGCCGCTCCCGGCCCGGCTCGCCGTGGATGCCGATACCCAGTTCCAGCTCGCCGGACGGCAGGTCGAAGGTGGGGCTGCCCTTGGCCGGGGTGGTGCAGGCGCTCAGCGCCACGCCGAAGCTGCGGGAGTTCTCGTTCACCTGACGGGCGATCGCCCCCACCCGCTCCAGCGGCTGCCCCTCGTCCGCCGCCGCGCCCGCGATCTTCTCCACGAACAGGGTCGCGCCCGTGCCGCGCCGGCCGGCCGTGTAGAGGCTGTCGGTCACCGCCACGTCATCGTTGACCAGGACCTTCGCCACCTGGATGCCCTCGTCCTCGGCGAGCTCGGCCGCCATGTCGAAGTTGAGCACGTCCCCGGTGTAGTTCTTCACGACGAACAGCACGCCGGCCCCGCTGTCCACGGCGGCCGCCGCCCGCAGCATCTGGTCCGGCACCGGGGAGGTGAAGACCTCGCCGGGACAGGCCGCCGACAGCATTCCGGGACCCACGAACCCGCCGTGCAGCGGCTCGTGCCCCGAACCGCCGCCGGAGACCAGGGCCACCTTGCCCGCCACGGGAGCGTCCCGCCGTACGACGACCCGGTTCTCCACGTCGACGGTCAGCTCGGGATGGGCGGCCGCCATACCGCGCAGCGCGTCCGCGACCACGGTCTCGGCGACGTTGATGAGCATCTTCATGGCTGCCTCCAGGTGAGCCCGGCCGGTACATCCATCCGCTCTCCGCAGTATCGGCCCTGCGGCGGCGAAGGTCACCTGTACGGCGCCCGGCCCCCGGTCACGGCCGGCGCCCACGGTTCCGCGGCCCTGCGGGACCGCCCACTCAGCCCTCGGCCCGCTGCTCCGTGAAGCTCCACGCGTACTGCAGCCAGTCCGCGAGGGTCACCGCGGTCAGGCCCGCCGACACCAGCCGGGCCGCCCGCGGCACGCAGGCGTAGCCCCCGATGAGCGCCCCGGCCACCCACACGGACGCGCAGAACGGGCAGGACACCAGGTCGCCCACCGCGCGCTGGACACCGCTGCCGCGCGGCTCGTCCATCACCTCACCGGCCGGGATCTCCTCCGTACGGCGGGTGAAGGGCGCCCGCAGAAAGCTCGTGACCTTGTCCTTGGACAGCAGCCGCGACGCCTTGAACGTCGCCACGCCGAGCAGCGCCACGTCCCACGGCGGCACCCGCTCGGGCAGCCGTACGCCCTGGCGGCGGGCCACGGCCGTGAACACGGCGGCGCCGGCCGCGAACGTCGTCGCGAGCGCCGCGTACCCAGCCACGGGCGCCTCGCCCTTCTCGTCGTAGGAACCTTGTGCGGCCGCCATGAGAGCCTCCCTCTTCCACCTGCGCGCGGTGCCCGGCCGGCGGGCGCGGCCCGAGTGCCCCGCCCCACCGCCGCCACACGTGAGCGGGCCGCCGCGTCACTCCCTCGGCGGCTCCGGATGCTCCAGCAGGTGTCCGGCCCGGTCGCAGAAGAGATGCCCGGCCAGCGCGCCGCCGTAGACGACGAAGCCTGCGCCGATCAGCCAGGACTCCACCACCAGGATGGTGCCGATGGCGCCGTAGCTGACCGCGTTGGTCACGATCAGCGGGGTGAACACCAGGAAGGAGAAGGCGCGCAGCCCCACCAGGCCGATCATGGTGGCGACGGCGCCCGGCAGCAGCAGCCGCCACCGCACCTGGTGACCCAGCAGGAAGTACTGCCCCCACCAGAAGAACAGCACCCCGATCGCCACGCTGATCAGCATCCGGTACGTCCCGGCGACCGCCGTGCGGGTCTGCACCTGCGCGTAGAGGTAGCCGATGAGCGCGCACAGCCAGACGGCCTGCCGCCAGATCCGGTGCCACGGCCCGGACGGCAGCCGCCACACCCTCTCGTACGCGTTCTGCACGCTGCCGCCGAAGGCCACGCCGAACACCGCGAGGAGCACCCCGCCCAGCACGCTGGTGCTGCCCACCACCTTGCGCGGCGGGCTGAAGACCTGCGACAGCACCTGGGCCGACCTGCCGGACAGGTCCATGCCGTCCACCAGCCACAGCGCGAACCCCCCGCCGATCAGCGGGTCCGCCGCCGCCACGACGATCAGCAGCGGGGCCAGCGTGACCAGGACCAGGGTCGCGAACCCCATGGCCCGGTGCATGAGTTCGAGATCCTTGCCGCGCCGGTAGAGCTCAACCGCCCACGACACATTGCCCGTAGGGCGGGGCCCGGGCTCCCGCGTGCTCAACTCGGCCGCCGCGGAAGTTGGTCCACGCGG
>NZ_BMVJ01000003.1:171536-180225 GCF_014650655.1 Streptomyces anandii JCM 4720 | reverse complement strand
GACGACAGGATCTGGCACCATCATCGCGGCACGACCGGCCGCACGCACCCGGGCAGCCGTCCGGAACGGACGGCGTGAGACCGACGGGCCCGGGTACCCACGGCGCATGGCGGTGGACAGGGAGATCGCGCAGCGGCCGCGTCAGGCGCCGCGGCGGACACGACCGAGATTCGGACGGGCCCTCATGCGCTGGGCCACCACGACCGATCACAAGGTGATCGGCAACCTCTACATGGCGACGGCGTTCTCGTTCTTCCTCTTCGGCGGCGTGCTCGCCCTGCTGATGCGGGCCGAACTCGCGCGCCCGGGGCTCCAGTTGTTCAGCAACGAGCAGTACAACCAGCTGTTCACCATCCACGGCACGGTGATGATGCTGCTGTTCGCGACCCCGATGTTCGCCGGGTTCACCAACGCCGTGATGCCCCTGCAGATCGGCGCGCCCGACGTCGCCTTCCCGCGCCTGAACGCGCTGTCGTACTGGCTGTACCTGTTCGGCGGGCTGATGGTGGTGTCCGGGTTCCTGGCGCCCGGGGGAGCGGCCGGCTTCGGCTGGTTCGCCTACGCGCCGCTCAACAGCGCGATGCGCAGCCCCGGCGCGGGCGGTGACCTCTGGGTGATGGGGCTGGTCGTCACCGGACTGTCCACGACGCTCGGCGCCGTCAACTTCATCACCACGATCCTGTGCCTGCGCGCGCCCGGCATGACCATGTTCCGCATGCCCATCTTCACCTGGAACGCGCTGTTCACCTCGATCCTGGTGCTGCCGGCGTTCCCCGTGCTGACCGCCGCGCTGCTGGCGCTGGAGGCGGACCGGAAGTTCGGCGCGCACATCTTCGAGGCGGCCGACGGGGGTGCCCTGCTGTGGCAGCACCTGTTCTGGTTCTTCGGGCACCCCGAGGTCTACATCGTCGCGCTGCCGTTCTTCGGCATCGTCTCCGAGATCATCCCGGTGTTCAGCCGCAAGCCGGTCTTCGGCTACCTCACCCTGGTGGGCGCGACCATCGCGATCACCATGCTGTCCGCGGTGGTGTGGGCGCACCACATGTTCGCCACCGGCGCGGTGCTGCTGCCGTTCTTCTCGCTGATGTCCTTCCTGATCGCCGTGCCGACCGGGGTGAAGTTCTTCAACTGGATCGGCACCATGCACAAGGGCTCGCTGTCCTTCGAGACGCCGATGCTCTGGTCGCTCGGCTTCATGGTGACCTTCCTGCTCGGCGGGATGAGCGGCGTCCTGATCGCCTCCCCGCCGCTCGACTTCCACCTCACCGACAGCTACTTCATCGTGGCCCATCTGCACTACGTCCTCTTCGGGACCGTGGTGTTCGCCATGTTCGCCGGCTTCTACTTCTGGTGGCCCAAGTTCACCGGCCGCTTCCTCGACGAACGCCTGGGCAAGATCCACTTCTGGACGCTGTTCACCGGCTTCCAGACCACCTTCCTCGTCCAGCACTGGCTGGGCGAGATGGGCATGCCCCGCCGCTACGCCGACTACCTGGCCGCCGACGGGTTCACGCTGCTCAACACCATCAGCTCCATCGGCGCCTTCCTGCTCGGCCTGTCCACGCTGCCCTTCCTCTACAACGTGTGGCGGTCGGCGAAGTACGGCCGCAAGGCGGAGACCGACGACCCCTGGGGCTACGGCCGGTCCCTGGAGTGGGCCACGTCGTGCCCGCCCCCACGGCACAACTTCACCGCGCTGCCGAGGATCCGCTCCGAGTCCCCGGCCTTCGACCTGCACCACCCCGACGTCACCCGGCACGACCAGAGGCAGGAGCAGGCACAGTGAAAACCGAGTCCCGGCTCTTCGCCGGTGTGTCCCTCTTCTTCGCCCTCGCCTCCGGCGGCTACGGCTGGTGGAGCCACACGGAACCGGCCGGCACCGCCGCCCTGGGCGTGGCCGCGCTGATGGCCGCGCTCGTCGCGTTCTTCCTGCACGTGCAGTACCGCAGGCGCGGCCCGCGCGCCCAGGACCGCACCGAGGCCGAGGTGGTGGACACCGCTGGCCCGCTGGACTTCTTCTCCCCGCACAGCCCGTGGCCGGTCGTGGTCGCCCTCGGCGCGGTCGTGCTCGCCCTGGGCATCGTCTTCGGCCTGTGGCTGGCGCTGATGGGCTTCGGGACACTGGGCTTCGGCCTCGTCGGCCTGGTGTTCCAGCACGCGGGCCGCGACGACCCGGGCAGCGCGCCGACCGGCCCGGACGTCGTCGTGGTCCGGGCACGCCGGCCCGCCGCCCCGGGCGCTCAGCCCTCCAGCTCGCGCGCCGACTCCGGCTCCGGGTCCTCGCCGTCCTGAACGGCCACCCGGTCGCCGTAGTACCAGGAACTCAGCGTGGCCCGCAGCCGCTGCAGCTGCGGTACGTCCCCGTCGCCGTTCTCGGGGGACTCCAGCGGGCGCGGCAGCCGCCGGCTGAGGATGACGTAGCGCGTCTCCTCGTCGACCGGCTCATGGCTCTCGGTGTATCCGCCGGCGACCGTCTGGCGCACCTGGCCGGTCTCCTCGCCCTCCGCCAGCCGCTCCAGCTCGGCCTCCCGCAGGGCCAGGCAGATCCGCTTGGTGACCATGAACGCAAGCGGCGGCAGGACCACCAGCGAGATACGGAAGATCCAGGTCAAAGCGTTGAGGGAGACCTTGAAGGTGTGCGCGATGATGTCGTTGCCGCCCGCCGCGAGCAGAACGGCGTAGAAGGTGATCGCGGCGACGCCCAGCCCGGTGCGCACCGGCTTGTCGCGGGGCCGGTCGCACAGGTGGTGCTCCTCCTGGTCGCCGGTGATCCACGCCTCGAAGAACGGATACGCGTACAGCACCGCGAACAGCGCGAGCGGCAGCACCACGGCGGGCAGGAAGACGTTCCACATGACCGTGTGCCCCGCGACCGACGTCTCCCACGGCGGCACCAGGCGCAGCGAGCCCTCCAGGAAGCCGACGTACCAGTCGGGCTGGGAACCCGTCGACACCGCGTCGGGACGGTAGGGGCCGTACACCCAGATCGGGTTGATCTGGGCCAGCCCGGCGAGCAGGGTCAGCAGCCCGGACACCATGAAGAACAGGCCGAGCGAACTGGCCATGAACTGCGGGTACAGGGGCTTGCCCACCGCGTTGCCGTTGGTGCGGCCGCGGCCGGCCCACTGGGTGTGCTTGAGGTAGAAGACGAGGATCAGATGGGCGGTGACGAGCGCGAGCAGGAGCCCGGGGATCAGCAGGATGTGCAGCGAGTACAGCCGGGAGATCAGCTCGTGCCCGGGGTACTGGCCCCCGAAGACGAAGAAGCTGATGTACGTGCCCACCACCGGCACCGACAGCATGATGCCCTGGGCGATCCTCAGTCCCGTGCCCGACAGCAGGTCGTCGGGGAGCGAGTAGCCCGCGAAGCCCTCGGCGAGCGCGAGCAGGAACAGCGTCACGCCGATCATCCAGTTGATCTCGCGGGGCCGGCGGAACGCGCCGGTGAAGAACACCCGCAGCAGGTGCACGCCGATCGCCGCGAGGAACACCAGCGCCGCCCAGTGGTGCAGCTGCCGGATCAGCAGCCCGCCGCGCACGTCGAAGCTGATGTGCAGGGTCGACCGGTAGGCGTCAGACATCCGGATCCCGTCGAGCGGGGTGTAGGAGCCGTTGTAGACGGCCTCCGTCATCGCCGGATGGAAGAACAGGGTCAGCCACACGCCCGTCAGCAGCAGGACGACGAAGCTGTAGAGGGCGATCTCGCCCAGCAGGAACGACCAGTGCTCGGGGAAGGCCTTCCGCAGAAGGCCACCCCCTTCCGACACCGGTAGCCGCCCGTCCAGGTAGTCGGTCGTACGCTCCGCCGCATGACGGGCCCGGGCCGATGCCCGGGCCCTTCTCTTCCGCAACAGCACGGCGCACGGGTGCCCGGACGCCGGGCACGGAAACCAGGTGTGACGCCTTCTCCACGCGCGGTGGCGCGCGGGCGGTTCCCGAAGGGTCCTACGTGCGGTTGCCCTTCGGCTTGCCGCGCTGGTCCGGGGTGCCGTGCGGCGGCGGGCTGGAGGGCTGAGGCGAGGTCGCCGGGGTCACCGGGGAGCCCGCCCGGCTCTCGCCCTGTTCGGGGCGCAGCGCCGACGGGTCGCCGTGAGTCGGCTGGGCGCCGGACTTCAGCTGCTGCAGCCGGGCGGTCAGCACCTCGGTGACCGGCAGGCGGTCGGCGTGCGTGCGCTCGAAGGCCAGCAGCTCCTCGACCTCCCCGGCGGTCAGCGAGCGCACCCGGCTCTCCAGCGCGCCCAGCGGGAGATGGTCGTAGTCGGGCAGGGGCAGGGTGCTGCGGCCGGAGTCGTCGGCCATGGATCTCACTTCCTCTGTACGACGGCCTGTGCGTCAGCCTGTTCGGCGGCCGCTGCGACGGCCTGACGGGTGGGGCCGGCCGCGTCAGCGGCCGCCGGATCCACCGCTGCCGAACGCGCCGCTGCTGCCCTCGTCCCAGCGGGGGCGGGCCTGCGTCGGGCTGGTCCGGGACCCGAGGTTGCCGTGCTCCTTGAGCTGGTGCGGGGTCAGCCGGTCACGGCCGCGGGGCACCTCGTCCGGCTCGCGGTTCTCCAGCACCTCGCCGACCGGGCCGCCCTCGGGCACCCGGGGCTGTTCCTCCGGGCGCGGCGGCGCCGGCTCGCGGCGGCGGACGCGGATCCCCATCCAGAAGGCGCCGATCAGGAGCGCCACCAGGACGAGACCGATGACGAACGGCCAGATGCCGATGGCGGCACCCTGAGCGGCGATGTCCAGCGATGCGGTACTCATGACCTGCGGGTACCCCTGGACCGGGGCGCGAACCTGCTCGCCCGGCGGGCCGGCGTCCGGCTCAGCCGGAGCGGGCCTCGCGGGTCTTCGACCGGTTGGCTTTGCGGACGGCGTCCAGCAGCTCGCCCTTGGACATCCGGGAGCGGCCCTCCACACCCAGACGCCTGGCCAGGCCGTACAGGTGCTCCTTGGAGGCGCTCTCGTCGACGCCCTCGCCGCTGCGCCCGCCCCGGCCGCGCGGCCGGGCCGACTGCGGGTCGGAGGGGCCCTTGCGGCCGCCCTCCTTGCGCTCCCAGTGGTCGCCGACCTTCTCGTACTTGTGCTTCAGCGCGCCGTAGGCCACCCGGTGCGCCCGTTCGCCCTCGCCGTAGCTCTCCACCGCCGAGTCGTGGGCCTTGATCCAGGTGCGCCGGGCGTCCTCGGGGGAGCGCTCCAGCGTCGACGGCAGCTCCTGCTCTCCGGGCATGGTCCCACCTCCGTGTCGCGTCGCTTCCGGGGCCGGACGGGTGCCCCGCCGGGCAGGCCGAAAACGGACCGGTACCCCTGCGAGCACGGGGTTTGGCGGTGATGGCACCGGCTACCCGAGCCCTGTGACTACGACATCGACGACGACTTCGCAACAGGAACTCATCCAGTTCCTCGAGGACCGGTTCGCCTGCGCGCAGGCGTGCACGGACTGCGCCCGGGCCTGTGCGCTGCGCGCCAGTCTGGTGGATCCCGGCAGCGGTGACGAGCAGGAGCTCCTGCGCCGCAAGGGCATCATGTGCGCGGAGGTGTGCGACGCGACCTGCCGGGTGCTGTCCGAGCAGAACCGGCAGGACGAGGACGGCATCCGCGTCCAGCTGGAGTGGTGCCGGACCGTCTGCCTGGAGAGCGCCCACGTCTTCGACCGCCGGCCCGGCGCCGAGCAGACCGCCGAGGCCTGCCGCGCCTGCGCCCGCGCCTGCGGCGACTTCATGGCGACCCTGGCCTGACACCGGCGCGCACGCATCCGGGGGCCGCGGCGTCCGACGGGCGCGCAACGCGACGCCGCACCGGCATTCCCAATTTCTGCAACGCGTTCTACCGTGTGCGCCGTCGAACCGGCCTTGGGAGCCTGGAGGCGCCGTGCACCTCGACCACACGCCCGAGCAGCAGCGGCTGCGCAGCGAACTGCGCGCCTACTTCGCCGGACTCGTGCCGGACAACGCCTACGCCCGCCACGACGACCCGGCCGCGCAGAAGCGGTTCTACCGCTCCACCATCCGGCGCCTGGGCGCCGACGGCTGGCTGGGAGTGGGCTGGCCCGAGGAGTACGGCGGCCGGGGCCTGACCCCCATGGAGCAGTTCGTCTTCTTCGACGAGGCCGCCCAGGCCGGCGTCCCGCTGCCCCTGATGGCGCTCAACACGGTCGGCCCCACGCTGATGCGCTACGGCAGCGAGGAGCAGAAGGCGTACTTCCTGCCGAGGATCCTCTCCGGCGAGATCGACTTCGCCATCGGCTACAGCGAACCCGCCGCCGGCACCGACCTCGCCTCCCTCACCACCCGCGCGGTGCGCGACGGCGACGAGTACGTCGTCAACGGGCAGAAGATCTGGACCACCAACGGCGACACCGCCGACTGGGTGTGGCTGGCCGTGCGCACCGACCCCGCCGCCCCGCCGCACCGGGGCATCACCATGCTCCTGGTGCCGACCACCGACCCCGGCTACTCCTGCACGGTGATCCACACCCTCGCCTCCCACGACACCACGGCGAGCTACTACGAGAACGTCCGCGTCCCCGTCTCCCACCGCGTCGGCGAGGAGAACCAGGGCTGGCGGCTGATCACCAACCAGCTCAACCACGAGCGCGTCACCCTCGCCGCGCACGGCACCATGGCCATCCGCGCCCTGCACGACGTGCGGCGCTGGGCCGCCGCCGCCAAGCTCTCCGACGGCCGCCGCGTGATCGACCTGCCCTGGGTGCGCCGCCGGCTGGCCCGGACGCACGTCAGGCTGGAGGCGCTCAAGCTGCTCAACTGGCGCATGGTCGGCGCCGTCCAGGACGGCACCCTCACCCCGCAGGACGCCTCCGCCGTCAAGGTCTACGGCTCCGAGGCCCGCCGTGACGCCTACGCCTGGCTGATGGAGGTCGTCGCCGCCGCGGGCGCCCTCAAGGAGGGCTCGGCCGGGGCGGTCCTGCACGGCGAACTGGAGCGCGGGTACCGCTCCGCGGTCATCTTCACCTTCGGCGGGGGCAACAACGAGATCCAGCGCGAGATCATCTCCTGGATCGGCCTGGGGATGCCGCGGGTACGGCGTTAGCCTGCCGTGGTGGCGACCACGCGCGCAGGCGACCCCCGCCCCCGTCCGGGCCCGGCCCCCGACCCCGGGCTGTTCGGGCCCGGATCGGTGACCTGGCAGATGCACGGCGACCCGATGATGTGGGTCGCCGGCGTCCGCGCGCTCTACCTCCAGGCCCTGCACCCGCTCGCGGTGCGAGGGGTGATGCAGAACTCCGACTTCCGGCGCGACGCCTGGGGCCGGCTCATGCGGACCGCGAACTTCGTCGGGACCACGACGTACGGCACCACCGAGGCCGCCGAGCGGGCGGGCGCCCGGGTCCGCAAGATCCACGCCATGCTGTCGGCGACCGACCCCGCGACCGGCCGGGCGTACGCCATCGACGCTCCCGACCTGCTGCTGTGGGTGCACTGCGCCGAGATCGACTCCTATCTGCACGTGCTGCGCCGCTCCGGATACCCCCTCACCGACGCCCAGGCCGACCGCTACCTCGCCGAACACCGCGTCAGCGCCCGCCTGGTGGGCCTCGACCCCGCCGAAGTCCCCGCGAACCGGGCCGAGATGGCCGCCTACTTCACCGAGGTGCGCCCCCGGCTGGCCGCCGGGGCCGACGCCCGGGCGGTGGACGACTTCCTGCTCCGCCCGCCGACGCACCCGCTGCTCGTCCCGGCGCGGGAGGTGCTGTGGCGGCGCGTGGCGCAGCTCGCGTACGCCTCTTTGCCGCCGTACGCCCACGAGCTCTACGGCAGACCGGCCCCCGCACCCGCCGCCGTCACGCGCCGGCTGCGGGCCACGGGGGCGGTGCTGCGCGGCATTCCCGCACGTCTGCGCTGGCAACTGCCGCCCAAACACATCCTGCGCGCGATGGCGAGGCTCGGCCCCGGCGCACGGCCCGCACCGTACAAAGTCGGACGATAGCCCGCCATACTGGGCGCGGGCCCTGGGGGGCGGGGCCCGGGGGCGACGGGGGCGGCGGCGCGAGATGGCGGACAGCAGGCTGATCCACGGCCGGTACCGGCTGCTGGAGGCGATCGGGCGGGGCGGCATGGGCGAGGTGTGGCGGGCGCGCGACGAGTCGCTGGGCCGCCATGTCGCCGTGAAGTGCCTCAAGCCGCTCGGCCCGCCGCACGACGCGTCCTTCGCGCGCATGCTGCGCGAGCGGTTCCGGCGCGAGGCCCGGGTGGCGGCCGCGCTCCAGCACCGCGGGGTGACCGTCGTGCACGACTTCGGCGAGGACGACGGTGTCCTGTACCTGGTGATGGAGCTGCTCGACGGGAGCGACCTCGGCCGGCTCCTCGCCGGCAACGGCCGCCGGCCGCTTCCCGTCGCCGAGGTCGTCGAGATCGCCGAGCAGGTCGCGGCCGCGCTCGCCTACACGCACCGGCAGGGCATCGTGCACCGGGACCTCAAGCCCGCGAACATCGTGCGGCTGGCCGACGGCACGGTGAAGATCTGCGACTTCGGCATCGCCCGCCTCGGCCACGACATCGGCTTCACCGCCCGGCTCACCGGCACCAACGTCGCGATGGGCACCCCGCACTACATGTCGCCCGAGCAGATCGGCGGCTCCGGCGTCGACCGGCGCAGCGATCTGTACTCGCTCGGCTGCGTGCTCTACGAGATCTCCACCGGGGCCCCGCCGTTCGACCTCGACGACGCCTGGGCGGTCCTCGTC
>NZ_BMVJ01000003.1:161608-171513 GCF_014650655.1 Streptomyces anandii JCM 4720 | reverse complement strand
GGCCACCGCGACACCCCGCCCGCGCCGCCCCGCCGCCACCGCGCCGACCTGCCCGCCTACCTCGAGCGCGTCATCCTCGACCTGCTCGCCAAGGATCCGGAGCAACGCCCGGCCGACGCCGACGAGTTGTCCCGCCGCATCACCGCCGGCCGCACCGCTGCGCCGTACGTGCCGACGGTGGCCGCCCCGCACCCGCTCCCGCCGTCCGCCTCCGCTCACGAGCCCCGCCTGCCGTCCTGGACGCACGGCATGACCACCGGACCCAAGGCCACGGGCCCCGGCCCCCACACACCGCCCCCGGATCCGGCGGCAGGCCTCTCCGGAACCTGCACGGCCCCGGACACCGCCGACGCCGCCGGTGGCGTCCCGGCCCGGTCCGACGGGGCCGCGCCGGGTGTTCCGGCGCGGGGCGCCGGGGGGCCGGTTCCGCGGCCGGGGGTGCGGGCCCTCGGCGACCGGCACGGCGTGGCACTGGGTCTGGCTCGGCTCGGGCGGTGGGGTGAGGCGCTGCCCGTCTACCGGGAGGTCGCCGCCGCCCGGGCCGGGATGCTCGGTCCGGACCATCCCGACACCCTGGCCACGCGGCACGAGACCGCCTTCGTGCTCGCCCGCACCGGACGCCCCGCCGACGCGCTGCGCGAGTACGAGCGGGTCGGCGAGGCCCGTATCCGGGTGCTCGGCCCCGACCACCCCGACACCCTCGCCACCCGTCAGGAGATGGCGTACGTGCTGGGCCGGCTGGGCCGCCACCGGGACGCGCACCAGGTGTACGCGGCGGTGCTCGCCGACCGGGAGCGCACCATGGGCGCGGACCACCCCGACACCCTGCGCTGCCGCCACAACCTCGCCCTGAACCTCAGCCGGCTCGGCCGCCCCGAGGAGTCGCACCGCATGGCCCGCGAGGCGGCCGCCGCCCGCGCCCGCGTGCTCGGCCCACGGCACCCCGACACCCTGGTCAGCCAGTACGAAGTTGCCTACGCACTGGGCCAGTTGGGGCGCTGGACCGAGGCCCTGGACACCTACCGCGAGGTCGCCGCCACCCGCGCCGAGACCCTCGGCCCCGACCATCCCGACACCCTCGCCGCCCGCCACGAGACCGGCGTCAGCCTCGGCCGGCTCGGCCGCGGCGCGGAGGCGCTCGAGGTCTACCGCGACCTGGCCGCGGACCGCGCCCGCGTGCACGGCCCCACCCACCCCGAGACCCTGCGCGCCCGCCACGGCGTCGCCGTCAGCCTCGGCCGCCTCGGCCGCTGGGAGGAGGCCCTCGCCGAGTCCCGCGACGTGTGGGCGCTCCGGCACCGCGTCCTCGGGCCCGGCCACCCGGACACCCTCGTCAGCCGCCGTGAGATCGCCGTGAGCCTCGGCTGGCTCGGCCGCTGGTCCGACGCGCTGGCGGAGTACCGCGAGGTCGCCGCCGCCCGCGCCCGCGTACTGGGCGCCGGCCACCCCGACACCCTGGCCAGCCGCGAGGACGAGGCCCACTGCCTGCGGCAACTGCGCACTTGAGCGAGCCCCACGCCCGGACCGGACCCCTGGCCGTCGTGGATCACCGCGTGTTACGAAGAACCATGAGCGCACACGAGGCACACAGGCAGCGCAGCTACGACGTCGTGGTCGTCGGCGGCGGGCACAACGGGCTCGTCGCCGCCGCCTACCTGGCCCGGGCCGGACGGTCGGTGCTGGTGCTGGAACGGCTGGACCACACCGGCGGCGCGGCCGTCTCCACCAGCCCCTTCGCCGGCGTCGACGCCCGGCTGTCCCGCTACTCCTACCTGGTCAGCCTGCTCCCGGGGAAGATCGTCCGGGATCTCGGCCTGGACTTCCGGCTGCGCACCCGCACCATCTCCTCGTACACCCCCGTCGAGCGCGACGGACGGGCCACCGGGCTGCTCGTGGGCGGCGGTGAGGAGCGCACCCGCGAGGCCTTCGCCCGGCTGACCGGATCCGGGCGCGAGTACGAGGCCTGGCAGCGCTTCTACGGCATGACCGGCCGCCTCGCCGAGCGGGTCTTCCCCACCCTCACCGAGCCGCTGCCCACCCGCGCGGAACTGCGCCGTCGCGTCGACGACGAGGAGGCCTGGCGCGTGCTGTTCGAGGAGCCGATCGGCGTCGCCGTGGAGGAACGGTTCGCCGACGACCTCGTACGGGGAGTGGTCCTCACCGACGCACTCATCGGCACCTTCGCCGGCGCCCACGACCCGTCGCTGGTGCAGAACCGCTGCTTCCTCTACCACGTGATCGGCGGCGGCACCGGCGCCTGGGACGTCCCCGTCGGCGGCATGGGCGCCCTGACCGACGCGCTCGCCGACGCCGCCCGCCGGGCCGGCGCGGTCCTCGCCACCGGCCACGAGGCGGTGCGGGTGGCCGCCGACGGCCGGGGCGCCGAGGTCACCTACCGCACCCGGGACGGCGAGGGCACCGCCGCCGCCCGGCACGTGCTGGTGAACGCCTCCCCGCAGGCCCTCGCCACGCTGCTGGGCGAGGAGCCGCCCGAGCCTGCCGAGGGCGCCCAGCTCAAGGTGAACATGCTGCTCAAGCGGCTGCCGCGGCTCCGCGACCGCTCGGTCGACCCGCGCGAGGCCTTCTCCGGTACCTTCCACATCGCCGAGGGCTACGAGCAACTCGCCACCGCACACGCCCAGGCGGCCGCCGGTGAACTGCCCGCCGCGCCGCCCTCCGAGATCTACTGCCACTCCCTGACCGACCCCACCATCCTCGGCCCCGACCTGGTCGAACAGGGCTACCAGACACTCACCCTGTTCGGACTGCACACCCCGGCCCGCCTCTTCGCCCGCGACAACGACACCGTGCGCGAGGAACTGCTGAAGTCGACGCTGGCCCAGCTCGACGCCCATCTCGCCGAACCCCTCGCCGACTGCCTGGCCACCGACGCCGAGGGCCGGCCCTGCATCGAGGCGAAGACCCCGCTCGACCTCGAACACGACCTGCGCCTGCCCGGCGGCAACATCTTCCACCGGCCGCTGAGCTGGCCGTACACGGAGGAAGGTGCCGGCCGCTGGGGGGTGGAGACCCGGCACGCAGGCGTGCTGCTGTGCGGCGCGGGCGCGGTGCGCGGCGGCGGCGTCAGCGGCGTGCCGGGGCACAACGCGGCAATGGCGGTCCTGGAAGGGTCCTGAATGCCCCGGCCCGCACGGGGCACTCCGATGGGGCCAGGGAAACCGCACGACGGCCGTCCGGCGGACGGCCGTACCACCCCCCACGGGAGGCATCCATGGCCGACCTCAGCCCGATCGAACTGCAGAAGGCCCTCAGCGGCATGGACTATCCGACGGACAAGCAGCACCTCGTCGACCGTGCCCGCAAGAACAAGGCCGACGACAAGATCGTCAGCCGGCTCGACGGCCTGAAGAAGGACCACTTCGACGGACCCAACGAGGTGCAGAAGGCCGTCTTCAACGAGTGACGGCCCGCCCGGGACCCGGAACATCCGCGGGCCCGCCGTTCCGCACCGGGACGGCGGGCCCGCGGCCTCCCGGGCCGGGGGTGGCTCAGGGCGGTCCGGCCACCGAGGGCAGCGCGTGCAGCGTCCCGCTCGACGACGCCGCGTGCACGCTCCCTCCGCCCGGGGCGCAGGCGGTGGCGAGGATCTGCCCGCCCAGGTCGAAGCTCTGCAGCGAGGCGCCGTCCGCCGCGTCCAGCAGATGCAGCCGGCCGCTCCAGCCGCCCGCGTACACCGCGGCCCCGTCCGTGCACAGCGCGAAGAACTCCTCCCGCCCGCCATGGTGCGCGCGCCACACCGGCTCCCCGGTCACGGCGCTCACACAGTGCACCGTGCCCGCCGCGTCCCCGACGATCACCGTGTCGACCACCCGCACCGGCGCCGCCACCACCGGCGCGCCCAGCCGGGACTCCCAGACGAGGGACCCGTCCGCGGCGGCCAGACACCGCAGGTTGCCCTCCCCGTCGGCGGCCACCAGGTGCTCCTCCAGCGGCAGCGGCGCGGCGAGCAGCGGCGCCGGCAGCCGCACCGGAGCGTTCCAGGTGAGGGCGCCGTCCTCGTCGTCCACCGACAGGATCTCCCCGCCCCGCACGGCCGCCAGGTACACGTGCCCGGCCCCCGCCGCCACCGGCAGCGCCGGGGCGCCCGAGGTGTCGGTGAGCGGATCGGTCTCCCACCACAGCCGGCGCGTCACCGCGTCGAAGTGGTGCAGCCGGCCGGTGGCCTCCCCGAGGAACACGCTCTGCCCGCGCAGCAGCGCCCGCGCCCCGGCGAGGGCGCCCGCGGGCCAGGACCACCACATCCGGTGGTCCTGCGTGTTCCACGACTCCAGCCGCCCCTCGGCGTCGCACACCAGCAGCACCCCGCTCTGGGCGCACAGCTGCACCGGAGCGGTGAAGTCCGTACGCCGGTCCAGCTCCTGCCCGGTGGCGGCGTCGAGCCGGCGCACCGCGCCGCCCCGGTCGGCGGTCACCACGGCGCCGTCCTCGGTGGCCACCACACTGTGCGGCCACTCACCCACACCGGCGCTCCAGCTGCGCCGCCCGGGCCGGAACGGCACGGTCAGGTCCGCGGCGTTGCCCGCCGCGGCCAGGAACTCCCGCAGCTCGGCCCGGTAGGCGGCCAGGGTGCGGCCCACGTCCTCGGGCAGCCTCAGCGTGCCCGGCGGGCCGAAGCCGCCGGCGATCTCCTCCAAGGACGGGCGGTCGGCCGGGTCCGGGGCGAGGCAGGCGCGGATCAGCCGGCCCGTCGAGTCCTCCGGCAGCCCCGACAGGTCGGGCGAGGCGCCGCCGACCCGGCGCACCAGCATGGCCCGGGAGTCGCTCTCCTCGGTGTAGGGCGGGTGGCCGGTCAGCGCGTACAGCAGGATCCCGGCGATGCCGAACACGTCGGTGGCGTCGCCGGTCCTGTGCAGCCCCCTCACCTGCTCGGGCGCGCAGAAGTGCGGGTGGCCGATGACCATGTCCAGGGTCAGCGTGACCCGCTGGCCGCGGATCCGGGTGAGCCCGAAGTCGATGATCCACGGGCCGTCCCGGGTCAGCAGGATGTTCCCCGGGTGCAGATCGCGGTGGAGCAGCCCCTTGCGGTGCGCGGTGCCGAGGGTGTCCACGAGCTCGGCCGCCACCGCGTGCACCGCGTCGCGGGGCAGCGGACCGCCGTGCGACTCCACGATGCGGTACAGCGACAGACCCGGGATGAAGCGGGTCGCCAGCGTGGGCTGCCGGCCCGCCCCGAAGTCCAGCGCGAGCAGCTCCGGGATACGGGCGCCCTTGCAGCGCTCCAGCGCCTTGCTCTCCTGGTGGAAGCGCTGCATGTGCTGCGCGTCCTCGGTGAACTCGCGCTTGAGCAGCTTCACCGCGCCCAGGGTGTCCGGCCCGTGCCGCTCGTCGGGGCGTCTGCCGAGGTACACGGTCCCGAATCCGCCGGCGCCCAGCCGGCCCAGGAGCCGGAACCCGGCGGCCTCCGACGGATCGGAGCCCGGATCGAGGGGCGTCACCATGCCGGCGTCCCTTCCCGGGGTTCGCCCGCCCCGTGCTCCGTCTCGCTGCGCGTCTCGTGGGAGAAGCCGATGCCGCACAGCACCGTGGACTTGCCCAGCTCGCAGATGCCGGTGTCGCGCAGCCGCTCCCCGCCCTGACGCGGCGAGTCCCGTTCGCAGCGCAGCAACAGCACCAGGCGTCCCGCCTCCTGCCGGCCGCGCACGGTGACCTGGGCGCGCACCTGTCCGGCGTCGGTCTCCTGGGAGACCTCCCGGCCGCGCAGCGGGATCGACTGGCGGTTGCCGGACCGCAGGTCGGTGACGACCAGCACCCCGGACAGCAGCGGATTGCGCCGCTTGTAGTGCCACCGGGTGGCCGCGGCGCCCAGCAGCACCACGAGCAGCACGAGCGGGTAGAGCCAGCCGGGAGTGCGGCCGGGCACCGTGCCGCGCAACTCGACGTCGGTGACCACCGGTTCGCCGGTCGAGAATCGGGTGTCCCCGAGCGAGCCGCGGATCACCGCCGTCCACGGCGAGGAGACCTCCGCCCGCAGGTCCACCCGCGCCGAGAAGCCGCGCGGGGCGGGGATCGGGCTGAACCGCGGCTCCTGACGCCAGGTCAGCGTCATCCGCACGGTCTTCTTCCCGCCCGGCGGCAGCGTGACGGGGCCGGACGGGCCGGACGGGGCCAGGCGCGGGCCGCCGGAGCCGCCGTCCGCCGTGAGCCGCACCGTCAGCGGCACATGCGCCGTCCTCGACTCCAGCGTGACCTCGACCGTCCGGCTGCGCTCGCCCGTGCGGGACCCGGTCCGCACGGTGACGTGCCCGGACCCGCCCTGGCTCACGTCCTCGCCGGAGACGGACACGGCGACCGTGTCGCCCCGGTCGGCGCGCAGCACGCTCAGTGCCTTCTGGGTGCGCACCTGGTCCTTGGCGGCGCTCAGCTGCGAGCCGAGGGCTGCCGGGTCGACCGGCAGGATGCGCGGGGCGCCGAAGGCGCCGCCGAGGACGTCGGAGACTCCGGTGCCCTCGGCCAGTGGAAGCCCGTAGCCCATGATCTTGTGGTCCGCGCCGAGCGCGGCGTAGCGCTTCTTCAGCTGCTGCCAGGAGGGGCTGCCCAGGCGGCCGTACGGGCTGCCCGGCGCGTTGACCGCGCCGTCGGTGAGCATCAGCACCGCCCCGACCGGGGCCGTGCTGCGCTCGAGCTGGTCGGCGGCCGCGTTCAGCGCGGCGCCGTGGTCGCTCGCCGACTCCTCGGCCGAGCGCGGGAGTTCCCTGTCGAAGAGGCCGCCGGTGCGGTTGGCCGGGGACATCGGGTGGACGACGCTGGTGGCCCGGCCGAAGGTGACCACGGCCACCTGGTCGGCTGGTGTGAGCGAGTCGAGGAAGTCGGCCAGGCGGCGCTTGACCGTGGTGTAGAGCGGTACGCCGTCGGGCCCCTTGTCCTGCATGGAGCTGGAGACGTCGACGAGGACGACGTAGGCGGCGGGCACCTGGTCGACCTTGAGCGCGCGGTAGACGTCGTCGCGTGTGACGGGTGTGTCGGCGGCCGCGGCGGACGCCGCGCCGCACAGGGGCAGCAGGACCGCGAGGACGAGCAGCGCGGCGCTGCGGGCCGTGGCCCGGATGGTGAGCATGAGGTGTGTGTCCCCCTGGGATGTGCGTGGTTCAGACGCGGGTGCGTACGGCCGAGGCGCGGAGCTTGTGCAAACGGGTCATCTCCCGCTCCAGCACGGGCAGTTGCTCCTGTCGCTCACGGATCTCACGGACGTGTTCGGCCTTGGTCTTCGTCAGCTGCCGGAGCCGGTGGTCGCAGTAGTACTCGGCCACCGGCTCGTCCCCCTCGTAGCGGGCGAGGGCGTCCTCCATGTCGTGGCGTTCCTCGAGGGCACGGCCGGCCCCGGAGTACGACGCCCACTCCTCTTGGTAGGCGTCGAGGAGGGCGTCGAGCCGCTCGCCGATCCGCCCGCGGACCGCCCAGATCACCAGGGCCGCGCAGACGTCGTCGTTCTCCGCCCCGGCCACGCGCGCGGCGCGGGCGCGGACGGCCAGCTCCCCGCAGTCGTGCTCCGTGACCTCGGGCCGTTCCGCGAAGCGCACCACGCTGCGCAGGGCCAGCGAGGACCCGAGCCCCGAGAGCCGGCCGGCGATCCGGTCCAGCCAACGCCCGTCCTGCTCCGACTCGTTCCAGTACGGCGTCCGGACCAGCCGGTGCACGGCGTCCACGACGAGCTGCGCGTACGGCCCCGACCAGTCCAGGACGCGCTCGGTCAGTTCCCGGTCGGCCGGGCAGGGGCCGTATCCGCTCTCCGGGTCGACCGCGAGCGCGACCCGGAGCAGCTCGCGCACGATCCGCGTGGCGTCCTGCTTCAGCCCACGCGAGTCGAGCTCCGCCCGCAGAGCGGTGGCGTACGTGTCGACCCGGCCGGCCGGGTCGGCGCCGCCCGCGGGCCGTGTCGCCGCGACCACGTCGGTGAAACCGGACGGCCGCAGCCCGGTGAGCGCGCACAGCACGTCCCAGCGGGGCGCGGTCGCCGCCCTCAGCCCGGCGGGACCGCGCCGCAGCGTGTCCCGGAGCACGGCCAGGACCTCTTCGCCGTCCGCCCCGGACACCGCCCGCGGCACGCTGGAGACCAGCCCCTTGAAGAAGTCGGCGTGCCGCAGCACCTCGTCACCCTGGCCGCAGACCACCGCCGCCTCCAGCAGCCGTGCCGCCGCCGAGGGGTGCCGGCCCGCCCACTTCCTGTCGGCCTCCACCGGGCAGACGCCCGTACTCAACAGGGCGCGGATCAACGGGAGTTCCGGGCTGCCGGCGATCTCCGGCCGGCGGTCGGACGAAGGTTCGTCACACAGCCACCGCAGCCAGGCGCCCACCAGGGCCACCGGCTCCGGCTGGTCGTACAGCGCGCGGACCAGTCCGCTCGCCAGCCCGGGGACCCGGCGCAGCATGGACTGCGTCAGGCCCATGGTGCCCACGGCGAACGGTGCGACGGTGGGCAGGAGTTCGCCGGTCACGGGGTCCGGCGTGCCCTCGGGGCGAGTGTGCAGGATCTCGCTGATGACGTCGGCCAGGATCTCGTCCAGTGGGCCGAGAGTCAGCCCGGCGGCCATGAGGGAGGCGCGCCGGTTCTCGAACTCGCGGCGGGCCGCGTCCGTCCGGCGGTCGAGCAGATCGCCCCGCAGCCGGTCGCGGATGGCCTGGGAGACGACGGCCTGCGACATGAGGGGCGCGACCGCCTCCGGGTCGGTGTCCGGATGCGTGAGCACCCCGTGTTCAGCGAACACGGTGAGCTCCTGGTCGGTGATCCCCGGGCTGCGCAGCGCCACGTGCACCTCCTCCGTGCTGACCTCCCGGCCCTCGGTGAAGGCCCGGACGGCGGCCAGCGACCGGTCCAGTCGCTTGAGCACCTCCAGCGCCTGCGCCGCCGCGTCCGGATCGTCGATGTCCAGTGCCTCGCGGCAGTCCGCCAGATGGCGTACGACGCAGGCGCCGCCGTGCTTCGCCCAGTTGTCCAGGAGCAGGTCGTGGTAGCGGCGGGCCTGCGGGGACAGCGCGCGCAGGTCCGGCAGCGGGCCGCCGCCCACGGTCAGGCCGGTCGCCCCGGGAGAGGCGGCCGTGTCGCCCCAGTACAGGCGCACGGGCACCTCGGAGCCGGGGGAGGTGGCGCTCGCGGCGGACAGGGTGCTGCGCACACCGAAGGGCAGCAGGGCGGCCACGGAGTCCAGAATGAGCAGCAACTCGAACGGGCCGTGGCTGCCGTCGCCCGCCACCGCCACGGGCCCGTCCAGCAGATGGGCCGCCGCGGCCGCCAGCCAGCGGGTGATCCCCGAGATGTTCGGGGTGACGTTCCCGGCGACGTCGTCCACGAGGCGCTCGTCCTCGCCGAGGAGGAGTCCGGCGGGCCCGGCGGTGGTCAGGGTCAGGGTCTCGGCGGCGGTGTGCGCGGCCCGGGCCAGCGCGCACCATCCGACCCCGGCCTCCCGGACCTGCGCGTAGGGCACGGCGAAGTGGCTGACGCGGTGGATCATCCGGTTGGTGCCGTCGACGCCGTCCGTGCCGTCCAGCAGGAAGACGCCCACCGTGCCCTCGCCACCGGCCTCCGGGGCGCAGCCGACGGTGATCCACGGCAGCCGGTCGCCGGCCCCCGGCGTGCCGGGCAGCCAGTGCAGGACGGCGGTGTTGAACGCGGCGCTGCGGCCGGGCGGATGGGCGGCGAGAACCTCGTAGCCGCTGGTGGTCCGGGGCACCTTGCCCCACAGCGCCCAGTCGGCGATCAGCCCCGGTGCCATGGTGTGTCCTTCCTCGTGCGGGTGTCGGGTGGGCGGATCAGGACTGCGTCGGGACGAAGCCCCGCAGGAAGAGGAACGGTTCGAGGATGTTGACGGGCCGCGGCGCCGCCGCGAAACGCACCGTGTCCTCGACCTGGTTGATCAGGTACGGGTTCTCGAAGTCGAAACCGCGGTCGG
>NZ_BMVJ01000003.1:147405-161581 GCF_014650655.1 Streptomyces anandii JCM 4720 | reverse complement strand
GGTCGACCCAGAAGCCGACGGCGGAGCAGACGAAGTAGCCGACGCGTTCGGGAGCGAAGTACGACTCGATCTGGCGCTGGATGTCGCGCAGGCTGCCGTGCGGAAGGGCGTGGCACAGTCCGTCGAACAGCCGCTTGGCGTCCATGACCTCGGGCTGCCCGGTACGGGGGTTGACGCGCACGTTGCCCTGTTCGCAGGCGAAGCGGAAGATCCGGTCGTCGTCGAACTTGGCCAGGCACACCGCGATGCTGTGCGGCAGGACGGTGCCCTGGCGCTCGCCGCGCATGTTGATCTCGGTGGCCACCCGGCCCAGGACATCGGTGAAGAAGTCCGCGTTCTGCCGGGCGTCCTTGGTCAGCGGGCCGCCCTCGCCGTTGACCTGCCACTCCCTTACGGGGTCGACGACGTAGACCATGGCCCGGGAGCCCACGAAGTCCTGGATCAGCTGGTCGCCGAGGGCGGCGCCGGTCTGCGAGTGCAGGTCGAACGCCTCGCCGGGCATGTCGCGCACGCTGACCTGGAACTCGGTCAGATCGCGCTCCCGCTCGCCGCGGCGCCGGAAGACCGTGCGCCGGGCGCGGGAGTACCGGGTGCCGGTGAGGTCTCCGGCCAGGGTGAAGCGCACCGGGCGCTCGGGCCTCAGGGTGGCGTTGGGGAACGTGCGATCGCGGTACAGGACGCGGGCCAGTTCGCCGAGGAACCGCTGCGAGGCGTGGTCCGCCGGATACATGGTCCACTTGCCGTACAGCGGGTCCTGCACGGCCTTGGACACCGCGGCCAGCAGGGTCGACTTGCCGCTGCCCATGCCGCCCCAGAGGGTGACCGCCGACTCGGGCGGGGCGGCCCGCCCCTCCGGCTCCCGCGCGGCGGCTTCCTCGTTCTCGCGCTGGGCGGCGGCCTTACGGCCGTTCCTCGCGGACTTCTCGGCGCGGGCCGGCGCGGCCTCCTCGTCCAGCTTCTCCAGGAAGACGCTGGGCAGTTGCTCCGCCTCCGGCGCCGACCGGGGCGCGGGCGCGGCGGCCGCACGGGCCCGGCCGCTCACCGCGTCGTCCCTCCGGTCGTTCCGCCTGCCGTCCCTGCCGTCCCTGCCGTCCCTGCCGTCCCTGCCGTCGTCCCTTCTGTCGTCGCGCCGGCCGTCCGTCCGGTCCCTGGCGTCCTCCCGCCTGCCGTCCTTCCTGCCGTCCGGCGGTCCCGGGCGGGGGCGCGGGGGTGCGGACCCGTTGCCGGCCGCCGTGCCCGCGGGCGGGGCCGTCGGCGCGGGCGGGGGCAGGGCGGCCCTGCCGCCCACGAGGGTGGACCGGCCCAGTACGTCCAGCGGTCCCTGCTCCCGGTCCTGCTGCCCGCGCTCCCGGTCCCGCTTCCCGCGGTCCGGCTCGGCGTCCTTGTCGCGCTCGGGCCGCGCGTCGTCGTCGACCATGGCTGTGCTCCTGCTTGACGGGCGGCGGAGGGTGTCCGCCGTGCGTGGTGGTCCGGTCCGCGTTTTCGCGCGCACCGGCTGGTTGGGCGATGTCTTCGTCAGCCGGCCACGGCGTGCAGCCATTCGCCGGCGGTGCCGTCGGCGACGACCAGCCGGATCGGCGCGCCGTCCTGGGGCAGGCAGAGGGCCGGCGCCACGACGGCGGCGGCGATGAGCCTCGGGTCGTGCCCGGCGGTGAACCGTCCCTCGGTGCCGAACGCGTCCCAGGCGTGTGCCGCCCAGTGCGCGAGATGGGGTTCGCCCGCGAGGTCCTCCATCCAGACCGGTTCGTCCACGACGGCCACGCACGCCAGGCCGTCGTAGTGCCGGGCCGTCGCCAGAGCGGAGCGCCAGTCCAGCCGGTCCGGGCAGATGCGCACGGCAACGCCGCGCCGCAGCACCTGGGGCGGACGGGTGCGCGGATGCGGCGGGCGGGAGCCGACCACGAGCAGCACCCGGTGGCTGTCGGGCCGCCACAGGCGGCGCCAGGCGGCGAGCTCGTGCGGTACGTGTTCGAGGCCGGTGGCGAAGTCGTGCCGCAGTGGACTGGGGCGCCAGGCCGCCAGGCCGCGCACCGCGTCCGGCGCCGCCGCCATGCCGAGCCGGTGCACCACGGGCTCGTGCTCACCGGCCCGGTGCAGCGGGTCGTGGTCGCGGTATCCGAGCAGCCCGACCCGCAGGGTGTCCTCCGCGCCCACCGCCTCCGCCACGGCGTCCACCACGGCCGCGGCCTCCTGGAGCCGCTCCTCGACGACGGTGCCCCCGTCGACCTGGGGCCCGGCGATCTCCACGGCGACCATCAGGTCCACCGGGCGGGGCCTGGACAGCCGGCGCGGGGTGCCCGAGGCCAGGACGGCCCAGGGTGTGGGCTCGGACTCGTGCGGGCCGTCGTGGCGCAGCTCCACGCGGTGGCGGCCGCGCAGCTCGTAGCGGAGCGTGGTGCGCGAGCCGGGCGGGAGTTCGAGCCGGTCGACGCGCAGCGCCTGCCACCGCGACGGCGGCTCCTCGGGTCCGCCGGTGACCACGGTGGCGACACTCCCCTCGCCGGCCGCGCCGGGCGGCGGGGCGGTGACCGGGACGTGGGCGATCGGCCCGGCGGTGTGGTCGTCGGCGCGGGTGCCGGCCGCGAACAGCGGCCGGCGCACCAGGCCGACCGTCCCCGAGCCTCCGTCGACATGGGCGGCGGCGAGCCACACCGTGGTGCGCAGCGGCAGGGGGGCCACCAGGTCGTCCGGGGCCGCGGGCCAGTCGGCGGGCAGCCGCAGGCACAGCAGCGCGCCCGATTCCTCCCGCACGGCCTCGGCCGCCCGCTCCAGGGGCTGCCAGCCCGTGGCCCGTACGGCGAGCAGCAGGGGGCCAGTCGCGTCGTCGCGGTGCGCGCCGCGCACGAAGGCGGCCAGCGACTTGTGCAGCGCCTCGCCCAGACCGGCCGTGGCATGGCCGACGCCGCCGGCGAGCAGGAACAGACGCGCGGCTCTCTCCGGGGGCAGCACCCCGGAGGCGGGGGCGAGTTCCGTCCAGGCCGACTCGGCGAGCCGTATGACCTCGGGGCCGGTGGCGGCCGGGGCGTAGGCGAGGCGGGTCAGGCGCAGGCGCTCGCTGCCGACCTCCAGGACGTCCAGGGTCGGGAACACGCCGGCGGCGAGGCGCGTGAGGACCCAGCCGAGGCCCGCCCGGGACAGCCGCGCCCGCTCCTCGGCGAGCACGTCCTGCCAGGCCGAACCCCAGGCGCCGGGCGTGGGCCCGGCGCCCGTGCCGACGGCGGCCAGTGCGGCCACGCGGTGACGGACGGGCGGTATGGCGCGGCCGGAATTCCCGTCCTCGTACCCCACGTCTGCGGCTTCCCCGGTGTCGCGCGCGCCGGGCCCCGCGGTCAGCTGGTCCGCCACGCGGAGCGCCGCCCGCAGATCGGCCGCGCGGGCGTTCGGCCCGTTGTTCGAATGCACTGATCCCCACCCCCCGATACGGCCGGTGTGCCGCGACTTGGCGGCGCACGACCGCTGTTGCACGTGCATCAGGCATGGATGAGCCCAGGTGAGAAGGCGGCCACGACTGATCGCAGAACCCGGAATCCCCAGTCCGGTTGCGGATTCACATTATCGCCCGCTGAGCGGATGGGACCCGTATTCGTGAGCTTTTGTTGCCGCTTCTGGCGCGCGCACCCCGGAATGAAAGAAAGGGAGAGTAGTGATGTCGATGTATTTCGAGTGTCGATTGTTATTCGAATGATGAAGCGCCGTGAATGAAAGAAAATGACCGAAATTGATCACGCGCCGCGCGCGTCGATGGTGCCCGGGTGGGGTCAGGCCCTGGAAGGTGATCTGACGGAGTATCAGAAACGGTCTTCCGTCGTCCGGAGGACTGCGGCATCCTGCGCCCATGCAGACGGAGCTGAGCAGGAAACTGGGAGTCGAGCACGCCGTCTTCGGCTTCACGCCGTTCCCCGCCGTCGCCGCGGCCATCAGCCGGGCCGGCGGCTTCGGAGTGCTCGGCGCGGTCCGCTACACCGCCCCCGCCGACCTCGAACGCGACCTCGACTGGATCGACGCGCACATCGGGGACCGGCCGTACGGCCTCGACGTCGTCATGCCCGCGCGGAAGGTCGAGGGCGTCACGGAGGCGGACGTCGAGGCGATGATCCCCGAGGCGCACCGCCGGTTCGTGCGGGACACCCTCGCCAAGTACGGCGTGCCCGAACTCGCCGAGGGCGAGGCGGCCGGCTGGCGCATCACCGGCTGGATGGAGCAGGTCGCCCGCTCCCAACTGGACGTGGCCTTCGGCCATCCCGTCCGGCTGCTCGCCAACGCCCTGGGCTCGCCGCCCGCCGACGTGGTGGCCCGCGCCCACGAGCGGGGCGTGCTGGTCGCCGCGCTCGCGGGCAGCGCCCGGCACGCCCGCAAGCACCGCGAGGCGGGCATCGACGTCGTGGTCGCGCAGGGCTACGAGGCGGGCGGCCACACCGGCGAGATCGCGACCATGGTGCTCACCCCCGAGGTCGTCGAGGCCGTGGCCCCCCTCCCCGTGCTGGCCGCGGGCGGCATCGGCAGCGGGCAACAGGTCGCCGCCGCACTCGCTCTGGGCGCCCAGGGCGTGTGGCTGGGCTCGGTGTGGCTCACCACCACGGAGGCCGACCTGCACTCGCCCGCCCTGACCCGCAAGCTGCTGGCCGCCGGGTCGGGCGACACCGTGCGCTCCCGCGCCCTGACGGGCAAGCCGGCCCGCCAGTTGCGCACCGAATGGACCGACGCGTGGGACGACCCCGCCGGGCCCGGCGCGCTGCCCATGCCGCTGCAGGGGCTGCTCGTCGCCGAGGCGGTCTCCCGCATCCAGAAGTACGAGGTCGACGCGCTGCTCGGGACGCCCGTCGGCCAGATCGTCGGGCGGATGAACAGCGAACGCAGTGTCCAGGCCGTGTTCGACGACCTGACCCGCGGTTTCGAGCGGGCCGTCGACCGCGTCAACCGCATCGCCGGAAGGAGCGGCCAGTGAGCAGCACGCCCGAAGCGAACACGGGTGGTACGTCCGCCGCGGGCGCCGAAGCGGGCACCGGGGGCCCGACCGGAGCGCGCGCCGAGAACGCCGGTACGGGCACCGGCACCACGACGGGCACGCCCCCCAACGGCTTCTGGGCGCAGGCCGCCGCCGACCCCGGCCGCAGCGTCCTGGTCGCGCCCGGCGGCGAGGAGTGGACCGCCGGGCGGCTGCACGCCGACGCCAACCGGCTCGTGCACGGTCTGCGGGCCGCGGGGCTGGAGCGCGGCGACGCCTTCGCGGTGGTCCTGCCCAACGGGGTGGAGCTCCTCACCGCCTACCTCGCCGCCACCCAGGCCGGCCTCTACCTCGTCCCCGTCAACCACCACCTGGTCGGCCCCGAGATCGCCTGGATCGTCGCCGACTCCGGCGCCAAGGTGCTCATCGCGCACGAGCGTTTCGCCGACGCGGCGCGCCGGGCCGCCGAGGAGGCCGGTCTGCCCGTCTCCCACCGGTACGCGGTGGGCCGGGCCGAGGGCTTCCGCCCGTACCCCGAACTGCTGGACGGACAGCCTGAGTCGCCGCCCGCGGACCGCACCCTCGGCTGGGTCATGAACTACACCTCCGGCACCACCGGCCGCCCCCGCGGCATCAGGCGCCCCCTGCCGGGCAGGCCCCCCGAGGAGTCCTATCTCGGCGGCTTCCTCGGCATCTTCGGGATCAGGCCCTACGACGGAAACGTCCACCTCGTCTGCTCGCCGCTCTACCACACGGCCGTGCTCCAGTTCGCGGGCGCGTCCCTGCACATCGGGCACCGGCTGGTCGTGATGGACAAGTGGACGCCCGAGGAGATGCTCCGCCTCATCGACACCCACCGGTGCACGCACACCCACATGGTCCCGACCCAGTTCCACCGCCTCCTCGCCCTCCCCGAGGAGGTCCGCGCCCGCTACGACGTCTCGTCCATGCGGCACGCCATCCACGGCGCCGCCCCCTGCCCCGACCACGTCAAGCGGGCGATGATCGACTGGTGGGGCCGGTGCGTGGAGGAGTACTACGCGGCCAGCGAGGGCGGCGGCGCGTTCGCCACCGCCGAGGACTGGCTGAAGAAGCCCGGCACGGTCGGCAGGGCCTGGCCCATCAGCGAGCTCGCCGTCCTCGGCGACGACGGCACCCGGCTGCGGCCCGGTGAACTCGGCACCGTCTACATGAGGATGAGCACCGGCTCGTTCTCGTACCACAAGGACGAGGACAAGACCCGCCAGAACCGCGTCGGCGACTTCTTCACGGTGGGCGACCTCGGGTTCCTCGACGAGGACGGGTACCTCTTCCTGCGCGACCGCAAGATCGACATGATCATCTCGGGCGGGGTCAACATCTACCCCGCCGAGATCGAGGCGGCGCTGCTGGCCCACCCCGCCGTCGCCGACGCGGCCGTCTTCGGCGTCCCGCACGACGACTGGGGCGAGGCGGTCAAGGCCGTGGTCGAACCGGCCCCGGGCCACGAACCGGGTCCCGGCCTCGCCGCCGCGCTCCTCGACCACTGCGCCGCCCGCCTCGCCGGCTACAAGCGGCCCAGGAGCGTCGACTTCATCGCGGAGATGCCCCGCGACCCCAACGGCAAGCTGTACAAGCGGCGGCTGCGCGAGCCGTACTGGGAGGGCCGCAGCGGCAAGGGGTGAGCTCAGGGCCTGCGGGGGGGGAAGGGGGGGCCGCCATGCGCCCCCGCCATCGGCTCCCCGAGGACATCGGTCGTGGACATTGCTGCCCAATATTGATCCGTTCGGATGATGGTCGGCCGTCAACACTTGCGTGCCGGGAGCGACATCGGCGTCACTGGACACAGCCGTCAGTGCGCTGCCCATCCACTGCGGTGCCGCACGGGTCCCGATTTCTGTGGCCTGCGTGTGCGGTGACGTCAGGTGCTCTGCTCTCGTGCGGCCACGCGCGGGCGCACAGAGGTCGGTCAGAGGCAGCGATGGTCCAACGACGTTCCAGGTACAGGCGTTTCCCCATCGTCTTCGCGGCGGCGCTGTTTCCTGGTGTCTCCTTCGTGGTGGGCTCCGTGATCAGCCACGTGGCCGGTGTCGTGCAAGCCGCCTTCATCGCGGTCGGGGCCGCGTGCTCCAGCCTTGCCGCGTACCTGACCCTCCGTTCGAAGGCGGCGCTGGCGGATGCGGAGGTCCTGGCTCTCAGCGAGAACCTGTGCGCCGTCGTGGAGAACGTGGCCCGGCTCGCTCACGAATCCGCACCCGCCGGTGAGCTGAGAGTCCAGACGGTGGATTCGATCACCGCCCTCCTGGCGACGACCGTGGGGCGGAGCGCGCGATGCGCGTTCTACGCACTCGAGGCGGAAGGCCGGCGCCTGCACCGGCGGGGGCAGTACGGGGACGTGAGTCAGGCCCCCGAGGTGTACACCGCCGACGACCAGGACGGCAGGGACCTGTTGTGGGCTCTGGGACGCAGGACGACGATGAAGATCGTGGACACCCGTGCGACCTGCGGGTACCCGGTGATCAATCTGGGAGACGCATACCGGTCCTCGATCCTCGCACCCGTCCATGCGGGGGCCCGGCCGGTCGGGGTGCTCATCGTGGACGCACCTCAGGCCAGTGCCTTCTCGGACGTCGACGAGAGCATCGTGCGCCTCTTCTCGCTGCTTCTCGGGATCGTGCAGGGCACGGCGGACCGAGCGGCCGTCCCGGCGGCGCTCGGCCGGCCCAGGAGCCCGTCGGACGGGGGCGGCAGCGCAACTCCGCAGGAGCGGCAGGGGGACGAACGCGCCTGACTCCACCGCCCGGGCCGCCGGGGGCGATTCCCGTCTTCCGGCCGCAGGGGACGCGACGGCCGGGTCCCGCTCGCGGCGGAGGGCGGCCCGGCCGTGCCTACCCGACGCGGTAGCGGCTACGGCGCATCCCGGACGGGACGGCGCAGGGCCCAGAGCGCGACCGGGGCTCCGGCGGCGACCAGGGCGGCTGCCGCGCTCAGCCCCGCCTGGTACGCGGTCAGCGACGCGTCATGACGTGTCACGTGCCGGGCCAGACACCAATGCTGCACCGAGGTCATCACCGCGCCGACGAGGACGATGCCGAAGACTCCGGACAATTCCCGTGCCGCTCCGAACAGACCGGCCGCGAAGCCGGAGAGGTGACCGGGGGAGGCCTCCAGCGCACGGGTGGTCAGCGGAAGGGCCAATGACGAGCCCACGCCCACGGCCACCAAGCCGGGAAACATCCCGGCAGGCCCCCGGTGTCCGCTGCCGAGGGCGACCATCAGCAGCCCCAGGGCGACCATCAGCAGGCCCGCGGCGCAGACCCGGGCCTCTCCCCATCGCCTTGCCAGGGCGGCCACGAACGGAGTCGCGAGAAAGAGGGCCGAGAACACGGGAGTGAATGTCAGGCCCGCTCGGGTCGGGCTGAGCTGAAAACCATTCTGCAGAAACTGGGAGGTGTAGAAGGAAACTCCGGTCACGCCGAGACCCCACAGCAGTTGTGTGACAAGCCCCCCGCTGTAGGCCCGTTTCTGCATCAGTTCCTTGAGGGCCGGGTGGCGGCCGATTCCACTTCGGCACAGTGCAAGCGCGCTCACCGCTGCAGCGGCCTCGCACAGAACGACCACAGGACTTGCGAATCCGTGCGCCGGTCCCTGCACGAGACAGGACACCAGGGAAGTCAGCAAAAGGCATGCCCAGGCGATCGGACGACCCGGCACGGCGATTGCCGCCGGCCGCGGATGAATTCGTCGGCGGCCGGCCGGACCGGGCACGGCAACAGTGCTGACGAGGAAGGCGAATCCTCCCAGCGGGATGTTCATGAGGAAAATCCATTCCCATCCCAGATGCTGCGTGACCGCACCGGAGATCAGGGGTCCGCAGGCAAGGGCGCAAGCCAGCGTGGCTGTTGCCGCGCCGAAGACGGCCGTCCGCATCCTGGGAGGGATGTCGTGCGTCATCACCGCCAAGGACGCCGGCAGGACGAAGGCGGCGCCGATGCCCTGCAGACTGCGGAAACAGACCAGCGTCAGCCCCGTGCTCGACAGTGCGCAGCCCGCCGACGACAACGTGAACACCGCCACGCCGGTGAGCAGGGACCAACGCCGTCCCTTGGCGTCGGTCAACTGCCCGGCACCGAGCAGGGAGCCGGCCAGCGCCATTGGATACGAGGTCGCCACCCACTGCACGCCCGTGTCGCTCAGGCCGAGCCGGGCCTGCATCTCAGGCAGCGCGACGTTCACCACATTGTTGTCCAAGGCCGTCAGGAACGTGACACAGACAACGGTCACAATGACGCTCCACAGGCGAAGTCGGCTCATGATTTCTGCCCAATTCGACACGCCCGCCCAGCAGTACGAAGGCGGCTTCATCACATGCGGCCCGCGCCGTCGTGGCCCTCAGAGTCGCAATGCACGCACGACCGCTTCGAAAATCCAAGCCATCTGTATCACGAGATGCCGGGGCAACGGCCCTTGTCGGCGTGTCGCCGGAAAAGAACGAGCGCCGCGTGTTTCGCTGTTCGCGACTGTCGGCGGACCCGCTTCTCAACGCTGAAAAAGAAGGTTCGGTGAGCAAGTGCCAGCATCGGTGACGGATACACTCAGCCACCATCTCGCCCGTGCGGCCGCCCTGACACCCGACGAGACCTCCTTCACGTTCGTCGACCACGGCTCAGACACCGAAGGCGCGGCCTCCTCGCTGAGCTGGAGCGAGCTGAACGACCGCGTGCGTGCTGTCGCGACGGGTCTGCGCCAGGCGGGTGCGGAGGGCGAGCGTGTAGCCGTCCTTGCGCCGCAGGGGCTGGACTACGTCGTGGGCTTTCTCGCCGCGGCCCACGCCGGAGCCGTCGCCGTTCCGTTGCCCTCGCCCTCCCTGCCCGGTCATGCGGAGAAACTGGCCGCGGTACTCCGCGACGCGGCCCCGGCGGTGCTGTTGACCGTCGAGACCCAGCGCCGGCTCCTCTCGGACTTCTGCGAGGCACGGAGCGTCGGTCCGGGCTGCCGTATCGCCTCCGTGCGGGAACTGGTCCGGGCGCCGGCGGAGCCCGAAGCCGGGTCCTGCGGGGCACGACCCGACGACGTGGCGTATCTGCAGTACACCTCGGGATCCACGCGCATTCCCACCGGGGTGGAGATCACGCACGCCAATGTGTGCGTCAATGCCCGTCAGATCCTGGAGGCCTACGATCTTCGCCGGGGACACAACTGCACGGTGGGGTGGCTGCCGCTGTACCACGACATGGGACTCGTGGTGCAGGTCGTGCTGGCACTCGTCGGCCACATGCCCTCCGTCTTCATGGATCCGCTGGCCTTCATCCAGCAGCCGGCCCGTTGGCTCCGCCTGCTGAGCCGGCACACCGGAGCCATGACCGCCGCGCCGAACTTCGCCTACGACTACTGTGTACGGCGGCTCGACGAGACGGAGCGCTCCGAGTTGTCACTGGCGTCGGTCGCAGCCATGGCCAACGGCAGTGAACCCGTCTCACCCGCCACGATCGAACGCTTCCACGCGGCTTTCGCTCCTGTCGGCGTGACACGCACGGCTGTGCGGCCCTCCTACGGACTGGCGGAAGCCACGGTGTTCGTGTCCGCCTCACCCGCGGGCGAGGCGCCCACGGTCACCGCCTTCGACCGGGATGCCCTGGGAAAGGGCGTCGCCGTGCCGGCGGAACCGGGTGAACGTCCGGTGGCGGAACTGGTGGCCTGCGGCCGGCCGATCGGTCAGGAGGTCGCGATCGTGGACCCGGTGACACACCGGCGCCGGGAGGACGGCCGGATCGGTGAGATCTGGCTCTCCGGCCCGAACATCGGACGCGGCTACTGGGGACGCCCCGAGCAGAGCGAGGCCGCCTTCCGCGCCGTGCTGCACGGAGAGGAGGGGACCGGACCCTGGCTGCGGACCGGAGACCTCGGCGTGTGGCACGACAAGCAGCTCTATGTGACCGGCCGTCTGAAGGACCTGGTGATCATCGACGGGACCAACCACTACCCGCACGACATCGAAGAGACGGTCCACAGCGCACATCCGGCCATCCGGCCGCACCGCATCGCGGCCTTCTCGGTTCCCGGCCCGGAGGGAGAGCTCCTCGTCGTCGTGGCCGAGCACCACCGCCGGGCGAGCCCTGACGACACCACGGGGTCGCAGGTGGCGAACGCGGTGCGGGCAGCGGTCGCCGCGAGGCACGGCATCAATGTCCACGACTTCGTGCTGGTGCCGCCCGGCGGCGTGCCGCACACGACCAGCGGCAAGGTCGCCCGCGGCGCCTGCCGCGATGAGTACCTGTCACGAACGGGGAGCGCGGGCGCGAACACCTGAGAACCCACGTGAGGGCACGGCACGTATCGGCGCGCACGCAGGGAGACACAGATGGAAGCAGACAGGGAAACGGCGCCGGCGCCCGGGCGTGCCGGGACAGAGCCCGCCGAACTGCGGGCCGTCCTGCGCGCGCTCGTCAGCGAGGCCTGCGGCATCCGTGAGAACGAACTCGACGATGCCCGCCCCCTGGTGGACTACGGTCTCACCTCCCGTGCCGCCGTCGCGCTGTCAGGGAGTCTGGAACGCCGGCTGAACACACCGCTGCCCACCACACTGCTCTGGGAGGCGCCCACGATCGAACGCCTGGTGCGGCGCCTGGCGATGACCGGGCGCCCCCCGGGGCCGAACGGGCGGCAGTCCGCGCCCGGCGACCTCGCCGCCGTGGCGGCTCACGGCAGGGACCCCGACCGGCGCGACGAATCCTCGCCGGCGCGCTGCCCGATTGCCGTCATCGGCATTGGCTGCCGCCTTCCAGGAGGCGTCAATGGTCCCGAGAGCTTCTTCAAGCGTCTGCTGGCGGGCAGCGACCTCGTGGGTCACGTCCCCGGCCGGCGCTGGCGGGACTTCGCCACCGGCCCCGGTGCCGAGGAACTGGTGCAGCGGACGACCCGGCGGGGCGCCTTCCTCGACGACATCCAGGCCTTCGACGCGGACCACTTCGGCATCACTCCACGCGAGGCGGAGGTCATGGACCCCCAGCAGCGGCTGCTCCTGGAGGTCAGCTGTGAGGCGCTCGACCATGCCGGACGCCCCGCGTACAGCCTCCAGGGAAGCGACACGGGAGTGTTCGTCGGCATCAGTGCCCTGGAATACGCCCAGCTGACCACCGCCGACGCCACCCGGCTGACCCCGTGGACCAGCACCGGAGCCGCGGGCAGCATCGCCGCCAACCGGCTGTCCTATCAGTTCGACCTGCACGGGCCGAGCATCACCGTCGACACGGCCTGCTCCTCGTCCCTGGTCGCCGTGCACCAAGCCTGCCGGAGTCTGACCGAAGGGGAGTGCGGCACCGCGCTGGCAGGGGGCGTCAACGTCCTGCTCTCACCTATGGTCACGGCCTCGTTCGAGCAGGCGAGAGCGCTGGCCGCAGACGGCCGTTGCAAGCCGTTCGACGCGGCCGCCGACGGGATCACCCGGGGGGAGGGATGTGGAGTCGTCGTTCTCAAACGGCTCGAGGACGCCCAGCGCGACGGCGACCGGATCCTGGCTGTCATCAAGGGCACGGCGGTCAACTCCGACGGCCGCTCCGCCGGATTGATGGCCCCCAATCCCGCAGCGCAGGAGAGCATGCTGCGCGCCGCGCTGAGCCACGCCCGGATCGACGCCGGCGGCATCGACTACGTCGAGACGCACGGAACGGGGACCCTGCTGGGCGACCCCATCGAAGCCGGTGCCCTGGGAGCGGTACTGGGCCGTGGCAGACCCGACGACCAGCCACTGCTCATCGGTTCGGTCAAGAGCAACGTCGGCCACCTCGAAGGCGCGGCAGGCATCGTCGGTCTGATCAAGACGGTGCTGGCGCTGCACCATCGGCGCATCCCGCAGAGCCTGCACTTCCACGAGCCCAACCCGCACATCGACTTCACCGGATCGCGGCTGCGGGTCGTCACGGCACCCACAGCCTGGCCGAGGCGCGACCGCCCGGCCCGCGCCGGCGTCTCCGCCTTCGGGTTCGGCGGTACCAACGCGCACGTCGTCCTCGAGCAGGCGCCTTCGAATGCGCCGGCCGACGGCATGTGCCCGCCGCAGGGCACCCAGCACGACGACGGTCGTGAAGCCGCACCGCACGTGCTCGTCGTCTCGGCACGGACCCGGCAGCGCATCGGTGACGCAGCGGTCGCGCTGGCCCGTCGGACGGCGGCCGGCGAGGCGCCCGCGCTGCAGGACCTCGCGCACACCCTGGCCCGTCACCGGAGGGGACCGGTGACCGCCGCCGTCGTCGCACGAACCCATCGGGAAGCCACCGAACGGCTCGCGGCTCTGGCCCGTCAGGAAGAGGCGCCCGGGGTGCTGATCCCCTGCGCGGAGGACCTCGTCGACCGGTCGCCCGGCACCCGCCGGCCGGTCTTCGTGTTCTCCGGTCACGGTTCCCAATGGCCGGGTATGGGAGTGCGGCTGCTCGAGGACGACCCCTTCTTCGCCGCTGCGGTGAACGAGCTGGACCGCGTCTACGAGGAGCAGTCGGGGACCAGCCTCAGCCAGTTGCTCGTCTCACTGGCGCCCGACAGCGGCGCGGAGCACATCCAGCCCGCGCTCTTCGGAATGCACGTGGCCCTGGCCCGCACGCTGCGCGCCTACGGGGTGCGGCCGGCCGCCGTCCTGGGCCACTCCCTGGGGGAAGTCAGCGCCGCCGTCGTCGCAGGAGCCCTCGACCCGGCCGACGGCCTGCGGGTCGTCCTGAGCCGGTCGGAGCGACTGGCCCCCTTGGACACCGAGGGCGCCGGAGCGATGGCCGCCGTCGAACTGCCCGCGGAAGTCCGTGAACAGATGCTCGCGCGCTTCCCCGGTGTGGAGATCGCCGTGCATTCCTCCCCGCGCCGCTGCACGGTGGCGGGACCCGCACACCGCGTAGGCCAGTTGGTCGACGAGCTGACCGCCCAGGGCCGTGTCGCGCGTCTGCTGGGCGTCGGGGCAGCCGGCCACTCGGCCGCCGTCGATCCCGTTCTGCCCGGGCTGCGCGACGCTCTGCGCACCCTGCGCCCCCGCCCGGCGGACACCAGGTGGTACACCACCGTGCTCGAGGACCCACGGGCCCCCGTGACCGCGGACGGTGGGTATTGGTGTGCCAACGTGCGGCAGGCGGTTCGTCTGCACCAGGCGGTGGCGGCTGCCGCGGCGGACGGCAACGACCTGTTCCTGGAGGTCTCGCCCCACCCCATCGCCCTCGTCCCGCTCGGCGAAACTCTGGAGACGGCGGCCCGTGTCACCCCCGCACTGAGCCT
>NZ_BMVJ01000003.1:137148-147383 GCF_014650655.1 Streptomyces anandii JCM 4720 | reverse complement strand
CGCCACCCTGCAGAGGCGGGGAGACGAAGCAGTCGATCTGCGGGCCGCCTTGACCCGGCTGCACTTCGCCGGGGTACGTGTGGAAGAGTACCGGCTGTGGCCCACGGGTGTCCGCACCGCACTGCCCAGCCCGGACTGGCGCCACCGGCGCCATTGGTTCGGGCGCCGTGGCCCCGGGAAGCTCGCCGCCGGACGGTCCCACCAGGTACTGGGCCTGCGCGTCGACGACCCGCGCTCAGGAGCCGTCCTGTGGCAGACGGATCTCGGCAGAACCGATGGACACCACCTTGGCCGCCCCCTGCACGGCCGCCATGTCCTTGACCTGCCCCCAGCCGCAGCACTCTTTGCCGCGGCAGCCCGGGAGATCCACGGACCGGAGGTCATGACGGGTCTGCACATCGAGGACCTCGCCATCCGTCGATGGCTGCCGCTCTCCAGCAGTACACCGGCCACCATCACCTGGGAGCCCGACGGCAACCGCGCAAGCGTCGCGATCCACGCCCGCTTGGCGGACGGCACCTGGCAATGCCACGCGTCGGCACGGGTGCGCACCGACGACGCGCACGCCCGCCACACGTTGCCGGACAGGGACGAAACCGTCGGGGATCTGCCTTCCATCACCACCCCTTGGGCCCCCGCCGCGCAGGGCGGGCCGGCCCGCCTGCCGTACGAAGAACTCCTGGAGGCGATGCTGTACGCACCGTTCGAAGCCGGCACGGCACAGCCGGCGGACGCGGGCGACAACTCCACGGCCGAGACCATGCCCACCGCTGTGCGCAGTCTCCGGCTCGTTGGCGCACCACCGGAAGATCCGTGCGTCATCGAGGTCTTCCCGCAGCGTTCGCCGGGCTCATCCCACTCGGGCGGCCGCACAACGGAAGGGGGCGACGACGAGCCCGAGTGGACGGTGGTGGCCGACGCGGCGTCGACGCGGATCACCGCGTCGGGCCTCCAACTGCGTCCGGCCACACGCCACGAGGTTCCCCGGCCCCTGGAAACCCTCACCTGCGAAATCGAGTGGGAGAAGTCGCCCGTCCCGCTTCCCGGCAGGCCCGGCAGCGTCCTGCTCCTGGCCGACGAGCCCACGGGCGCAGCCGGCGCCACTTCGGCGGCAGCCGTCCGCGCGGCGCTCGAGGCGGCGAACGTGCACACGGCCGTCAGACCTGTTCCGCCGGACGGGACGGCGGAACTGATCGAGCACTGGCGGGCCACGGCACAGGAGCCCGCGGCCGTCGTGCTGTTGCTGACCCGCGAGGCACCGCCCCACGACCTGTGGGCCCTGCGCACCGCCGTACGGACCGCCCGGGGCATGGCCTCCCGGTCCGGACAACGGCGCCCATCCCGGCTCTGGCTGGTGACAGTGGGTGCACGCGCCGCGACACCGGGCGAATCCGGCCGGGCGGATCTGGCGTGCCTGCGCGGTCTCGTACGCACACTCGCCATCGAGGAGCCGGCCCTGCGAGCTTGTCTGGTCGACCTCGACAGTCAGCCGGAGGCCGCACAGAATCTCGTGCAGGAACTGCTGGGCGACAGCGCCGAGGACGAAGTCGTCTGGCGAGCGGGCACCCGTCTGGTCGCCCGCCTGGCCTCCGCCGACCTGTCGGAACAGCAGTACGAGGCGCCGTTCGTCCGCGGCAGCGGAGCCTACCTCGTCACCGGTGGGCTGAGCGGGCTCGGGCTGGAGACGGCCCGCCGCCTCGCCGACCGGGGAGCCGGCCGGCTGGTTCTCAACGGCAGGCGCCGGCCCGCTCCCGAGGCCGGAGCGATCATCGACCGGCTCCGGGCCAGGGGTACCTCCGTGACGGTGGTACGGGGCGACATCGCCGAACCCGAGGTGGCGGCGCGCATGGTGCGGGCGGCACTGGGGGAGGGCATCAGGCCGCGCGGGGTCGTCCACTGCGCGGGTGTGCTGCACGATCGTCTGATCACGGATCTCGACGACACGGATCTGGAGACGGTGATGCGGCCCAAGATCGCCGGTCTCGTCAACCTCGAGGCCGCCCTCGCGTCCCACGACCTCGACTGGTGGGTGCTCTACAGTTCGGCGGCGGCGCTGCTCGGCTCGCCCGGACAGAGCGCCTACGCCGCCGCGAACGCCTGGCTCGACGCATGGGCACAGCGACGGAGAGCGGAGGGCAAGCCCGCCACCTCCATCGCCTGGGGACCCTGGAACGACATCGGGGCCGCCCCCACCGAAGGAGCCATGGCTCTGGAATCGCTGACCCCGACGGAGGGTCTGGACGTCCTGCAGGCCCTGGTCGTGCACAACCGCACACACACCGGCGTCCTCCACCTGGACTCCGCGCGGCTGCTGAACGCTTTCCCGGGACTGGCCGAGGTGCCTTTCCTCTCCCGCAAGCTGCGTACGGAAGACCTGCCGGCGGACGACTGGGCCGGCCCCGCGGGCATCGACGGCCTCGGGGCAGACGCCGCGGACAAGGTTCTGCGGCGCCTGGCGGACCGCTCCGCCGCCGTCATGGGCTTCGGGACCGGAAGCGTCGACGAGTCCGTACCACTGCCGCGACTCGGCCTCGACTCGCTGATGGCGGTGCGCATCCGCAACGCCGTCCAGCAGGACTTCGGCGTCGACGTGCCCACCGATCTCATGCTGCGGGGGGCAACCCTGCGCGATGTCGGTGACAGCGTCCTGCGGGCGCTGGGACTTGCGCGGCAGTCGGAGGACACACAGTCGTCGCCCCGTCCGACCGGCGCAGCCGACGGCACCGTGCCGTCGTACCCGTCGGATCCGCCGCCGCTGCCGTCCACCCTGCAGCCCCGCGACGCCGCCGAGCGCCTGGTGGCGAGTGTGTGGGCGGAAGTTCTGGGCAGGCCTCCCGCCGATGTCCGCGACGACTTCGGTGCTGCCGGAGGTGACCGGCGCAAGGCCGAAGAACTCGTCAGGCTCGTCCGCCGCCGCATGGGCCGGTCCCGATCGCCACTCACCGTCGGCAGCGTCCTGGAGCGGGGCACCGTCAACGCGCTCGCGGACCTGGTCAGGCCGGCCCTCAAGCCGTCCGGTGGACGTGTGGTCAACGTACTGCGCCGGCCACCGACCAGGCCCGGCAGGCCACCGCTGTTCACCTTCCATCCGGCCGGCGGTCCCACCTCCGTCTACCGGCCCCTCACCCAGCTCCTGCCTCGGGACCAGGGGGTGTACGGACTGGAACGTCTCGACGCGCTCGGCACGATGGAGCTGAAGGCAGCCCACTACATCACCCTCATCAAGAGCCTCCAGCCCGACGGACCCTACCGGCTCCTGGGCTGGTCCTTCGGCGGCTGCCTCGCCTACGAGACGGCACAACAGCTGACCGACGCCGGGGAAACCGTCGACTTCCTCGGACTCATCGACACGATCCTGCCCGCCGCCCTGCCCGGCGGGGACTCACCGGAATTCTTGCTGGAACGCTTCGGCCGGTTCGCCGAATACATCGAGAAGACCTACGGCCACCATGTGGAACTACCGTACGAGGAACTCGCGGCGACGCCCGACGACGAGCAGATCGACGTGGTCATGCGCCTGGTCGCCGAGGCCGGGCTCGACATGGGCTCCGGAATCGTGGAACACCAGCGCACCTCCTACATCGACGCGCGCATCGGTGAGCGCTACACGCCTCGGCCCTACGGTGGGCGCGTGGTGCTCTACCGAGCCCGTCAGGCCCAGGCCCTCACCACGGCGCTCGACCCGCGCTACCTGAGGACGGAGGCGGACCTGGGCTGGGCGCCTTTGTGCGACCGCCTGGAAGTGGTCCGTGTCGAAGGTGACCACCTGTCGCTCATCGACCCTCCGCATGTGGCAGGGATCGCCCGTCATCTCGGACAGTGCCTCGCGACACCAGGGCACACACGGCCGTGATCCGGCGGTCCGCCCGCCCGGGGCGCTGCGGCAAGCGGATCCGTCGTCCGGGCGCTTTCCTGGTGACCGGTGCTCTGGTGGTGGCTTCGTTGGGCGCGGCCGGGCCGGCCGCGGACGCCCGGGCCGGCCGTCCGGCGACAGCCGGCCCGGGCCTCACGGCGGCCCGCGCCGACGACGGAGCCTTCATCAGCCGCGTCACCCACCTGGACGAGCGCATGCTGGACCTCACCGTCGATTCCCCGGCCATGAGAGGGGCCATGGCGGTGCGCGTCATCCTTCCGAGACACTGGAAGGAACTCCCGCAGCAGACCTTCCCCGTGCTGTATCTGCTCCAGGGAGCTGCTGACGACTACACCTCCTGGACGCGGGAGACCGACATCGAGAAGCTCGCCGACCCCTCGGACGTCCTCGTCGTCATGCCCGAGGGCGGACGCGCCGGCTTCTACTCCGACTGGTGGGACTACGGCCGCCCTACGGCGCCTCGCTGGGAGACGTTCCACACCGAGGAACTCAGGCAACTGATGGAGCGTGCCTTCCGCGCCGGCGGCATGCGGGCCCTCGTGGGGCTGTCCGAGGGCGGACTGGGAGCGCTGAACTACGCCGCGCGCCACCCCGGGGACTACCGATTCGCCGGGTCACTCAGCGGGATCGTCGACATCTCCGATCCGGTGATGCAGCTGGCGATCGCCCTGACCTGCCTGAGGGAGAACATCGACCCGGTGCGCCTGTGGGGGCGTCCCGACGAACAGCGGACGATCTGGGATGCCCACAATCCATCCCGTATGGTCGACCGGCTCGCCAGAACGTGGGTGTACCTGTACGCGGCCACCGGTCAGCCCGGAGGCCTGGAGCCGGAGTTCAACGCGGGTGCCTCCCTTCTGGAGCAGCCGCTGACTTCCTCGACCTACAGGCTCGGGCAGGAACTGCGCCGGGCGGGGGGCATGGTCACCCTCGACCTGATGCAGCCCGGTACGCACTCCTGGCCCTACTGGAAGCGTGAACTGCACACGATGTGGCCCTCGGTGCTGTACGCGCTCGGAGCCTCCGGGAACGGCGCGGTCCGGGCGCGCTGAGAGAAGGTGCCCGGCAACCGACCAGTCGGTGCCACGTGCGTGGCACCGACTGGGATCCAACCCCCTTTCGAGGGTGCCCATCGCGGCTTCGGCAGGGCCCCGACCTCCGCAAACCGCAAAGAGAGGAAAGGACCGCGCTTGAGCCACGCCCCACGAGAGGGATGGGCGGCCACCGGTTGGATGCCTCCAGCATGCCGTATCCGGCATATGTCGCAAGAACATCGCGAGATCAGCACTCTTTCGGAGGACGTACCGCGGGGGCGCGTTCGTTGTGTGCTCACCCGCCGCCGGTGGTGTCCAGGCTGACGTCGCACCAGACGACCTTTCCTCCGGCGCATGTGTGGTACGCACCCCAGCGGCTCGTGCAGCACTGGACGATTTCCAGGCCTCGTCCGCCCTCGGCGTACTCGGCGACGGCAGTGGGGACGGGCAGTTTTCGTTCCTTGTCGCGCACCTCGACCCGGATGCAGTCGGCCAGCGCATACAGCGACAGTTCGAAGAAGCGGCGCGCGGCGGCCGCCTGCGGCGTCCGTGTCCATGAGTACCGCACGGCGTTGGTGACCAACTCGGAGACCACCAGCACCAGCGTCTCCGTCACTGACGTGCTGACCCGCCAGGCAGCCAGGGTCTCGCGCGTGTGCCGCCGTGAGGGCGGAACGGACCTGGGCGCGCAGGGCAGCCGCAGAAGTATCGCCCCCGCCGCCTCCCCGGGCAGACGGGCAGGCTGCTGCCCGCATTCCCGTGACGGCGGACAATTGTGATCCAGTGCGCGGCACAGTCCTTCGGCCAAGTGACAGAAAGTGTATTCGTCCTCGTCCATTCTTCGACTTCCCGGAGTAGTCATGCGACCCGGTGGCACTGTTCGGCGGGTCGCCCCAGTGGATGAGGGGCGATCCAAACCGTACCCAGGGCGCCCCGAAAAGACGGTGGGCGGCAGGTTGCATTCGAGGACGCGGCGGCCCGAATGAGCTTAGTGGGATGGTGTGAATGCGTCTGTGCGCTCCCCATTGGGATGCTCTTCTTGGGCTTGGCTTGACATCCACGACCGGAGACTTCGGCCCGCTGCGTCATCCTCGGAAGGCGTGCAGACGACGCTCGTCGATGCGGGCGCGTGCATCCGGATCGGTGATTCCCAGACCGGTGCGGGGGGCAAGGCAGAGCACTCCTACCTTGCCGATGTGCTCATTTGCCTGGACACTTCGCGCCGCGTCCCCCACGTCGTCCAACGGGTAGGTGCGGGACAGGGTGGGAACCACCCGCCCCATTGAGATCAGCCGGTTGACCGCCCACTGCTCGTGCAGGTTGGCGCCATGGCTGCCGATGATCCGCTTGAGGCGCATCCACAGGTACCGGTTGTCGTAGAGGTGGTCGTACCCGGTGCTCGACCCGCAGGTGACGACGGTGCCGCCCCGCCGAGCGAGGAACACGGAGGCGGCGAAAGTCTTCTTGCCGACATGCTCGAACACGATGTGCGGATCCTCTCCCACAGCCGTGCGAATGGCTTTCCCCATTCTCTTCCAGCCGTCGGGCCGCTGGAGAAAGGTCGGATCTCCCTCTTCGATGTCATTGCGATTGATGACGGCTTCGCAGCCGAGGGACATCAGAATTCGGGCTTTTTCCTCGGAGTTGACCACACCGACCGGGATCCCGCCCCCGTTGAGGACGAGTTGGACGGCATAAGCCCCGAGGCCGCCGGTCGCACCCCACACCAGGACGACGTCCCCCTGCTTCATGCGGGCGCCGCGCTCACTGACCAGCATCCGGTACGCCGTGCTCGCGCACAGCGGGTTGACGGCGGCTTCCTCCCATGTCAGAGCAGCGGGCTTGGGCATCAACTGGCTGGCACGCACGACGGCGTAGTGGGCCAGTCCGCCGAAGTTCGTCTCGAAGCCCCAGGCCTTCTGGTTCTCGCCGAGCATTCCGTCCTGATGGGTGTCGTGGTCCTGCTCGTCGACATAGGCGGGGGAGATGACCACGTGATCCCCCGCCTTCCACCTGCGCACCGACGACCCCGTCCGTACGACGACCCCGGACGCGTCCGAACCCAGGATGTGGTACGGCAGGTCGTGGCGTGCCTCCCAGCCTCCGTTCCGGCCCATCTGCCGGAGGAACTGGAAGGTGGGGACCGGCTCGAACATGGCGGTCCACACGGTGTTGTAGTTGATGGAACTCGCCATCACCGCGATGAGCGCCTCGTCGGGCGCGAGATCCGGCATGGGAACGTCTTCGACGAAGACGGACTTCCGCACGTCCTTGTCCTCGACGGACCGGAAGATACCGATGTCCTCCTCCCGGACGACGGCGGCAGCGAAGTGATCCGGGACCGGCAGGGCCTCCAGTTCCGCGGCTTCGGCACCGGCGATCACTGCTTCGGACAAGGCGGACTGCATGGAGGACTCCTTCGGAAACGTGGTGGGGCATGTCGGTCGGTCGTCGGCCGGGTCGTCGTGGACACCTCCTCCAGCAAGCACGCGTGTCACCGGGGACGCAACCGCAGAAGAGGACGTCTCCCGGTCCCCGGCAGGAGGCCGCCCACGAGGCCCATGGCGGATGCGGACCAGTGCGCGCCCCGTCCATGTTGATCCAGGTGTGCGAACGGGGGGCGTGCCGCGACGGAGAGGTGAGCGGCGCCTGTGCGGTGCTTGGGGGCCGGGCCGGACGCTTGACCTCCTCGCGCGGTGAGCCGAGGATCATGTGGCATGACGCCTGAACGCGGGAGCACGGTCGACGCAGTCCTGCGCCGCAGCGCGCGGCGCACCCCGGCGCGGGTCGCCGTCGAGTACGGCGACCGGTCCTGGACGTACGCCGAACTCGACGACGCCGTCTCGCGCGCGGCGAGCGTGCTGCTGGGCCGGGGCCTGGCCCCGGGCGACCGGGTCGGGGCCTACGGCCACAACTCCGACGCCTACCTGATCGCCTTCCTCGCCTGCGCCCGGGCCGGCCTGGTGCACGTGCCGGTCAACCAGAACCTCACCGGGGACGACCTCGCCTACATCGTCGGCCAGTCGGGCAGCGCCCTCGTCCTCGCCGACCCGGACCTCGCGGGCCGGCTCCCCGACGGCGTACGGACGCTGCCGCTGCGGGACCACGCCGGCGGGCTGCTCGCCCGGCTGCCGGACGCGGAGCCGTACGACGGCCCGGCGCCGCGCGGCGAGGACCTGGTGCAGCTGCTCTACACCTCGGGCACGACCGCCCTGCCCAAGGGCGCGATGATGACCCACCGGGCGCTGGTGCACGAGTACTTGAGCGCGATCGCCGCGCTCGACCTGAGCGCGGGGGACCGGCCCGTGCACTCGCTGCCGCTGTACCACTCGGCGCAGATGCACGTCTTCCTGCTGCCGTATCTCGCGGTCGGCGCCACCAACGTGATCCTCGACGCGCCGGACGGCGGACGGATCCTCGACCTGGTCGAATCCGGCCACGCGGACAGCCTGTTCGCCCCGCCGACCGTGTGGATCGCCCTGGCCAACCGTCCCGACTTCGCCACCCGCGACCTGGACGGGCTCCGCAAGGCGTACTACGGCGCGTCCATCATGCCGGTGCCGGTACTGGAACGCCTGCGCGCCCGTCTGCCCAAGCTGGCCTTCTACAACTGCTTCGGCCAGAGCGAGATCGGCCCCCTGGCGATGGTGCTCGGGCCCGACGAGCACAAGGGGCGGATGGACTCCTGCGGGCGCCCGGTGCTCTTCGTGGACGCACGGGTGGTCGACGAGGAGGGCCAGGACGTGCCGGACGGCACCCCCGGTGAGATCGTCTACCGCTCGCCGCAGTTGTGCGAGGGCTACTGGGACAAGCCCGAGGAGACCGCGGAGGCGTTCCGCGAGGGCTGGTTCCACTCCGGCGACCTCGCGGTGCGCGACGCCCACGGCTACTACACGATCGTCGACCGGGTGAAGGACGTCATCAACTCCGGCGGCGTGCTGGTGGCCTCCCGCCAGGTCGAGGACGTCCTCTACACCCATCCGCAGGTCGCCGAGGTGGCCGTGGTCGGCCTCCCCGACGACAAGTGGATCGAGGCCGTCACCGCCTTCGTCGTCCGCCGCGGCGAGACCACCGAGTCGGAACTGATCACCCACACCCGCGAGAACCTCGCCCCCTTCAAGGCCCCCAAACGCATCGTCTTCGTCGACGAACTCCCCCGAAACGCCAGCGGCAAAATCCTCAAACGCCAACTCCGCGACGAATACCGGCTTTCGTAGGCGGCCCGGCCGCTGCGCCTGCGGCACGATGACGGCATGACCACGAACGAGACCACCGGCCGGATACGCGCGGGGGCGACCGACTCGGCCCCCGCGCTCCTCCTGCGCCGCTGGGAGGAAGCCGACGCCGCCGCACTCGCGGAGGCATACCGGGACGAGAGCCTGCGCCGCTGGACGTCGCACTCCGTCCCCGACGAGGAGAGCGCCCTGCGCTGGATCCGGGAGCAGGGGCTCCGGTGGGAGGCCGGGGACCGGTTCGCCTTCGCCGTCGTGGAGTCCGGCGCGGAGGAGGGGCCGGTCGGGCATGTGGTGGTCAAGGGGGTCGTGCCCGGGGGCGGGTCCGCCGAGGTCGGTTACTGGACCGCCGCTCACGCCCGTGGGCGGCGGGTGGCATCGCGGGCCCTGGAGGCGCTGACCGGGTGGGCCTTCGCCACCTTCGCCGGCCAGGGGCTGCGCCGTCTGGAGCTCCTGCACCAGGTGGACAACGAGGCGTCCTGCCGGGTGGCGCGGGCCTGTGGCTACGAGCGGGCCGGCACGCTGCCCGCCGCGCCCCCGGCGTACCCCCTGGAAGGGCACCTGCACGTGCGGAGGCGGGTCAGTGGCGTAGGTCCATGATGCGTTTGATCTTGCCGACCGAGCGTTCCAGGGACTCCGGTTCCACGATCTCGACGGCGACCGAGACGCCGATGCCGTTCTTGACCGCCGACCCGATGGAGCGGGCGGCGGCCTCGCGGGTCTCCGGGGTGGCGCCCGGGCGGGCCTCGGCGCGGACGGTGAGGGCGTCCAGGCGGCCCTCACGGGTGAGGCGGAGCTGGAAGTGGGGGGCCACGCCCGGGGTGCGCAGGACGATCTCCTCGATCTGCGTGGGGAAGAGGTTCACCCCGCGCAGGATCACCATGTCGTCGCTGCGTCCGGTGACCTTCTCCATCCGCCGGAAGACCCGCGCCGTCCCCGGCAGCAGCCGCGTCAGGTCCCGCGTGCGGTAGCGGATCACCGGCATGGCCTCCTTGGTGAGCGAGGTGAACACCAGCTCGCCCTCCTCGCCCTCCGGGAGCAGCTCCCCGGTGACCGGGTCGACGACCTCGGGGAAGAAGTGGTCCTCCCACACGT
>NZ_BMVJ01000003.1:134236-137098 GCF_014650655.1 Streptomyces anandii JCM 4720 | reverse complement strand
CACGCACTCCTGCGCGACCCCGGGCCCGATCACCTCCGACAGCCCGTAGATGTCGACCGCGTCGATCCCGAACCGCTCCTCGATCTCCCGCCGCATCTCCTCCGTCCACGGCTCCGCCCCGAACACCCCGACCTCCAGTGAGGTCCCGCGAGGGTCGACGCCCTGCCGCTCGAACTCGTCCAGCAGCGTCAGCATGTAGGACGGCGTGACCATGATGATCCGCGGCCGGAGATCCTCGATCAGCCGCACCTGCCGCGCCGTCATGCCCCCCGAGGCCGGCACGACCGTGCAGCCGAGCCGCTCCGCGCCGTAGTGCGCGCCGAGACCGCCGGTGAACAGTCCGTACCCGTACGCCACGTGCACCACGTCACCCGGGCGCGCGCCCGCCGCGCGCAGCGAGCGGGCCACCATGTCCGCCCACATGGACAGATCGGCGTCGGTGTAACCGACCACGGTCGGCCGCCCGGTCGTCCCGCTGGAGGCGTGGATGCGGCGCACCTGGTCACGCGGCACTGCGAACATCCCGTACGGATAGTTCTCCCGCAGGTCCGCCTTGGTGGTGAACGGGAAGCGGGCCAGATCGGCGAGCGACTCGCAGTCCTCGGGGCGCACCCCGGCCTCGTCGAAGGACCGCCGGTAGAACGGCACGTTCTCGTACGCGTGCCGCAGCTGGGCCCGCAGCCGCTCCAGCTGGAGCGCCCTGAGCCCGGGCGCGTCGAGCCGTTCCCCCGAGTCCGGCACCGGCACCTGGTTCGCATACGCCATCGGGGTCTCCCTCACCTGCCACCACCATACGTCGACCGACCATTCGGTCGAGATCCGGAGATCAGTAATCCAGGCGCCCCCGGCCCGGGGCAAGACCCCGGGCGCAGAAAATCCCTGGCGGCCGCCGCCTCCCACCAGCCAGGATCGGCTCCGTGCCGACCTTCACCGCACCCGATGGAACCGAACTGGCCTACCACGTGCGCGGGCAGGGCGACCCCCTGGTCGTGCTCCCCGGCGGCCCCATGCGCGCCTCCGCCTACCTCGGCGAGCTGGGCGGGCTCACCGCCCACCGCACCTTGATCCTCCTCGACCCGCGCGGCACCGGCGGCTCCGCGGCGCCCGCCGACCCGGCGACGTACCGCTGCGACCGCCAGACCGGCGACGTGGAGGCGCTGCGCGCCCACCTCGGCCTGGAGCGGACGGACCTGCTCGGGCACTCGGCGGGCGGCAGCCTCGCGGCCCTGTACGCGGCCCGCCACCCGCACCGGGTGTCGCGGCTGGCGCTGATCACCACCGCCCTGCGCCCGCTGGGCCTCGCGGCCACGGCCGAGGACCGGCTTGCCGCAGCCCAACTGCGCGCCGACGAGCCCTGGTTCGAGAAGGCGCACCCCGCATTGCGCGCCTGGCTGGGCGGCAACGGCCCGTACGACCCGGCGTTCACCCCGTTCTTCTACGGCCGCTGGGACGCCGCCGCCCGCGCCCACGCGGACGCGGAGGAGGAGCAGACCAACGAGGAGGCGGCCGGACGCTACTTCGCAGAGGCCGTGTTCGACCCCGCCGCCACCCGCGCCGCGCTGGGCGCGCTGACCGCCCCGGTCCTCGTCCTCGCCGGCGGTCTCGACGGAGGCCCCTGCCCGGACCTGGCTCTGCGCGCCGCCGAGGTGTTCCGGCACGCCGAGTTCGCGGTCCAGCCGGGCGCCGGGCACTACCCCTGGATGGACGACCCGGAGTGGTTCGCGGACCGCGTCACCGGCTTCCTGGACCGATCGTGACCGGCTTCCTGAGCCGATCGTGACCGGCTTCCCGGACCGATCGTGACCGGCTTCCCGGACCACCCGTGACCCGGCCCGCTCGCGAGCGGACTCAGTCGTCCGCCGCGGCGGCCACCTCGCGCGCCCAGCGGTAGTCCGCCTTGCCGCTCGGCGACCGCCGGATGGACTCGGTGATCACCAGTTGGCGCGGGATCTTGTAACCGGCCAGCCGGTCGCGGCAGTGCGCCTGGATGTCCCCCAGGGAGGGCCGCGCCACGCCCTCGCGCAACTGCACCACCGCCGCCACATGGCTGCCCCACCGCGCGTCCGGGACCCCGGCCACCAGCGCGTCGTAGACGTCGGGATGAGCCTTGAGGGCCTGTTCGACCTCCTCCGGATACACCTTCTCCCCGCCGGTGTTGATGCACTGCGAGCCCCGGCCGAGGACGGTGACCACGCCCTCCTCGTCGACCGTCGCCATGTCCCCGAGCAGTACCCAGCGCTCGCCGTCCTTGACGAAGAACGTCTCGGCGGTCTTGGCCGGGTCGTTGTAGTAGCCGAGCGGCACATGGCCGCACTGCGCGATCCGGCCGGTCCCGCCGGGGGCGACCGGTTCGCGGGTGGCCGGATCGACCACACGCGTACGGGAGTTCATACGGATGCGGAAGCCGCGCCCGGGGCCGGAGTCCTCCGTCGCCGTACCGTTGAAACCGGACTCCGAGGAGCCGAAGTTGTTCAGCAGCATGGCGTTCGGGACCAGCTCCCGGAACTGCTGCCGCACCGTCTCCGACATGATCGCGCCCGAGGAGGACACGCTGAACAGCGACGAGCAGTCCGTGCCCTTCATCGGCCCGCCCAGCGCGTCGATCAGGGGCCGCAGCATCGCGTCGCCCACCAGCGAGACGCTGGTGACCTTCTCCTTCTCGATGGTGCGCAGCACCTCCTCGGGCACGAACCTGCGGTGCAGCACGACCCGTTGACCGAAGCCGAAGCCGATGAACGCGGTGAGGGTGGAGGTGCCGTGCATCAACGGGGGAGTGGGGAAGAAGGTGATCCCGTCGCCCCCGGCGGCGACGCGCTCGGCCAGTTCCTCCGGCCTCTTCACCGGCTCGCCCGTGGGCGCGCC
>NZ_BMVJ01000003.1:115358-134209 GCF_014650655.1 Streptomyces anandii JCM 4720 | reverse complement strand
GCCGCCCAGACCCGCGAAGAACAGGTCTTCCTGACGCCACATCACACCCTTGGGCATGCCGGTCGTGCCGCCGGTGTAGATGATGAACTGGTCGTCGCCCGACCGCTTCCCGAAGCCACGTCCGGGCGAGGCGGCGGCCTCGGCGTCCGTGAAGTCCACCGCGGGCACCGGCGAGGCTCCCGGCAGCGCGTGGCCCACCCGCACCAGGTGCCGCAGCCCCTCCGCCCGCGGCAGCGCGGTCGCCACCCGGTCGGTGAACTCCGCGTCGAAGACCAGCGCCGCCAGGTCCGCGTCCCGGTAGAGGTAGACCAACTCCTCCTCGACGTAACGGTAGTTGACGTTGACCGGCACGATCCGCGCCTTGAGGCAGCCGAGCACGGTCTGGAGGTACTCCACCCCGTTGTAGAGGTGCAGCCCCAGGTGCTCGCCCGGCCGCACCCCGCTGTCGAGCAGATGGTGGCCCATGCGGTTGGCGGCCGCGTCCAGCTCCGCGTAGGTCAGCCGGCGCTCCGCGCCCGTGCCCGGGTGGTCGACGTAGACGAGCGCCTCGCGGCCGGGGACGACGTCGACGACCGACTCGAACAGATCGGCAAGGTTGTACTCCACCGCTCCTCCTGACCCGCGCGGCGCCCGAAGGGGAAAGGGCGCGTTGGTCGGTTCGCCGGTCATCAGAGCAAAGGCCACCGCAACTGGGAAGGCCCCGCGCGGCAGAAATCTGACTGACTGTCAGAAAACTCTTGAAGAGCCTCCCCGCCTACTGCAACCTGTTCTCGTTCCACCAGACGGGACGGGAGACCGCCATGGACGGCACCGAACACCTCACCGTGCGGCGCGAAGGCGCCACACTCGTGCTCACCCTCAACAGGCCCGAGGCCAGGAACGCCCTCTCGCTCGCCATGCTCGTCGGCCTGCACGACGGCTGGCTGGCGGCCGACGCCGACGACGCCGTCCGCTCGATCGTCCTCACCGGCGCGGGCGGCGCGTTCTGCGCGGGCATGGACCTCAAGGCCCTGGCCGGCGACGGCATGGCGGGAGAGGAGTACCGCGACCGGCTCAAGGCCGACCCGGACCTGCACTGGAAGGCGATGCTCCGCCACCACCGCCCCCGCAAGCCCGTGATCGCCGCCGTCGAGGGCCCGTGCGTCGCGGGCGGCACCGAGATCCTCCAGGGCACCGACATCCGGGTCGCGGGCGCGTCGGCCACCTTCGGCCTGTTCGAGGTCCGCCGCGGACTGTTCCCCATCGGGGGCTCCACCGTGCGCCTGCAACGCCAGATCCCCCGCGCGCACGCCCTGGAGATGCTGCTCACCGGCCGCCCCTACAGCGCGCCGGAGGCCGCCGCCATCGGCCTGATCGGACACGTGGTGCCCGACGGCACCGCGCTCGCCAGGGCCCTGGAGATCGCCGAACAGGTCAACTCCTGCGGCCCGCTGGCCGTCGAGGCCGTCAAGGCCTCCGTCTACGAGACCGCCGACATGACCGAGACCGACGGGCTGGCAGCCGAACTGAAGCGCGGCTGGCCGGTGTTCGCCACCGCCGACGCCAAGGAGGGCGCCCGCGCCTTCGCCGAGAAGCGCACCCCCGTCTACAAGCGCGCCTGACCCGCCGCAGCCAGGGACGCGACCCACCCCAAGGAGCAGCCGCGATGCCCGAAGTCCTCAAGGCCCCCCTCGTCGTAGAGTTCCCCTTCACCCGCTCCCTCGGCCCCGTCCTGAGCGCCTTCCTGACCGGCCTGCGCGAGCGCGTCGTCCTCGGGGTGCGCACCGGCGACGGCCGCACCCTCGTCCCGCCCGTCGAGTACGACCCCGTCACCGCCGAGGAGATCCACGACCTCGTCGAGGTCGCCCCCACCGGCACCGTCACCACCTGGGCCTGGAACCACGAGCCCCGCCGGGGCCAGCCGCTCGCCACGCCCTTCGCCTGGGTCCTGGTCCGCCTCGACGGCGCCGACACCGCCCTCCTGCACGCGCTCGACGCCCCCGGCCCCGAAGCCGTGCGCACCGGCCTGCGCGTCCGGATCCGCTGGGCCGCCGAACGCACCGGCGCCATCACCGACATCGCCTGCTTCGAACCGTACGACGGCCCGTGGGGCGAGCCCCGCCCGCCGGTCCCGCACAGCGGGCGGTTCGCCGACCCGGTCACCGGCATCGTCGCCCCCGCCCGCCTCGACTACACCTACTCGCCGGGCCGCGCCCAGAGCGCCCACCTCGACGCCCTCGCCGGACACCGCACGGTCGGCGAACGCTGCCCCTCCTGCCGCAAGGTGTACGTCCCGCCGCGCGGCGCCTGCCCCACCTGCGGCCTCGCCACGACCGACCGGGTGGAGGTGGGGCCGCGCGGCACCGTCACCACCTTCTGCATCGTCAACATCAAGGCGAAGAACCTCGACATCGAAGTGCCCTACGTCTACGCCCACATCGCCCTCGACGGCGCCGGCCTCGCCCTGCACGGCCGCATCGGCGGCATCCCCTACGACCAGGTGCGCATGGGCCTGCGCGTCGAACCCGTGTGGACGCCCGGCGCCCGCCACCCCGACCACTACCGCCCGACCGGCGAACCAGACGCCGACTACGACACCTACAAGGAGCTGCTGTGACCGGCCAGGAACCCCCCGGGCCGCGGGACGTCGCGGTCGTCGCCTTCGCCCAGAGCGACCACCGGCGCACCACCGACGAGCTGTCCGAGGTGGAGATGCTGATGCCGGTCCTGCACGAGGTGCTGCGGGCCACCGGACTGCGGACCGCCGACATCGGCTTCACCTGCTCCGGCTCCAGCGACTACCTCGCCGGCCGGGCGTTCTCCTTCACCATGGCCCTGGACGGCGTCGGCGCCTGGCCCCCCATCTCCGAGTCCCATGTCGAGATGGACGGCGCCTGGGCGCTGTACGAGGCGTGGACCAAGCTCCTCACCGGCGACGCGGACACCGCGCTGGTGTACTCCTACGGCAAGTCCTCACCGGGCCCGCTGCGCGACGTCCTCACCCGGCAGCTCGACCCGTACTGCCTCGCCCCCCTGTGGCCCGACTCCGTGGCCCTCGCCGCCCTCCAGGCCCAGGCCCTCGTCGACGCGGGCGAGACCGACGAGCCGGCGCTCGCCGCGATCGCCGCCCGCAGCCGGCGCGACGCCACCGCCAACCCCCACGCCCAGCTGAAGGGTCCGCTCCCGCACGGCGACTACGTCGTGCGGCCGCTGCGCACCGGCGACTGCCCGCCGATCGGCGACGGCGCCGCCGCGGTGATCCTCGCGGCCGGCGACCGGGCCCGCGAGCTGTGCGAACGGCCCGCCTGGATCCGGGGCATCGACCACCGTATCGAGGCCCACGCCCTCGGCGTGCGCGACCTCACCGACTCGCCGTCCACGCGCCTGGCCGCCGAGAAGGCCGGCGCCTTCGAACGCCCCGTCGACACGGCCGAGTTGCACGCCCCCTTCACCTCCCAGGAGGTCGTGCTGCGCAAGGCGCTCCGGCTGGGCGACGGCGTGCGCGTCAACCCCTCCGGCGGGCCGCTCGCCGCCCACCCGGTCATGGCCGCCGGGCTCATCCGGATCGGGGAGGCCGCCGCCCTCGTCCACCGGGGCGAGTCCGACCGCGCCCTCGCCCACGCCACCTCCGGCCCCTGTCTCCAGCAGAACCTGGTCGCCGTACTCGAAGGGGAGCCCCGATGAGCAAGGAACCCGTGGCCGTCGTGGGCATCGGCCAGACCAAGCACGTCGCGGCCCGCCGGGACGTCTCGATCGCGGGCCTCGTCCGCGAGGCGGCCCGGCGCGCTCTCGACGACGCCGAACTGACCTGGGCGGACGTCGACGCCGTCGTCATCGGCAAGGCCCCCGACTTCTTCGAGGGCGTGATGATGCCCGAGCTGTACCTCGCCGACGCCCTCGGCGCGGCCGGCAAGCCCATGCTCCGCGTGCACACGGCCGGCTCGGTCGGCGGCTCCACCGCGCTGGTCGCCGCGAACCTCGTCGCCGCCCGCGTCCACGGCACCGTCCTCACCCTCGCCTTCGAAAAACAGTCCGAGTCCAACGCCATGTGGGGCCTGTCCCTGCCCATCCCCTTCCAGCAGCCCCTGCTCGCCGGCGCGGGCGGCTTCTTCGCCCCGCACGTGCGCGCCTACATGCGGCGCAGCGGCGCACCCGACACCGTGGGCGCGCTGGTGGCGTACAAGGACCGGCGCAACGCGCTGAAGAACCCCTACGCCCATCTGCACGAGCACGACATCACTTTGGAGAAGGTCCAGGCCTCGCCCATGCTGTGGGACCCCATCCGCTACTCGGAGACCTGCCCCTCCTCCGACGGCGCCTGCGCGATGGTGCTCACCGGCCGGGCGGGAGCGGCCCGTGCGCCCCGGCCGCCCGCCTGGGTGCTCGGCGGCGCGATGCGCAGCGAGCCCACGCTCTTCGCCGGCAAGGACTTCGTCTCCCCGCGGGCCGGCCGGGACTGCGCCGCCGACGTCTACCGGCAGGCCGGCATCGCCGACCCTCGTCGCGACATCGACGCCGTGGAGATGTACGTGCCGTTCTCCTGGTACGAGCCCATGTGGCTGGAGAACCTCGGCTTCGCCGAGCCGGGCGAGGGCTGGAAACTCACCGAGTCCGGCGTGACCGAGCTGGACGGGGACCTGCCCGTGAACATGTCCGGCGGGGTGCTGTCCACCAACCCCATCGGCGCGTCCGGCATGATCCGGTTCGCCGAGGCCGCGCTCCAGGTGCGCGGCCAGGCCGGAGAACACCAGGTCGCGGGGGCGCGCCGGGTGCTCGGGCACGCCTACGGCGGCGGGTCCCAGTTCTTCTCCGTGTGGCTGGTGGGATCCGAGCGCCCCGGCTCCTGAAAGGTCCCCTTCACGTGGCCTGTTGGCACCCGGACGCGATCGCTAGGCTGACCCGCGGACGACGATTCGGGAGGAGCACGGACGTGGCCGAGAGCACTATCCAGCAGCACCCGCTCGCGGGATGGGACAAGCCGGAGCTGGATCTCAGGAACGCCGAGTGGCAGTCCAGCAGCCGTGGCCTGGGGGATGTCCAGATCGCCTTTGTCGAGGGATTCATCGCGATGCGCAACAGCGGCCGTCCGGAAAGTCCCTCCCTGATCTTCACGCCCGCGGAGTGGGGCGCGTTCGTGTCGGGGGCGAGGGAGGGAGAGTTCGACCTCACCTGACCGGGGGAGACCTTCGGGGTGTTCCGCGCGCGTTCGCGGACACGCGACCGTGAAAGCCCCGCGGGGACCCGCGTCTGAGCGAGGCTGGGCCCCGGCGGGGGAGGTCGCCACCCGGAGGTGAGGAACCCCATGAGCACCCCACCGGTCGTCGCCGCGGTCGACGGATCCGACGACAGCCTGCGCGCCCTGGACTGGGCGTACGACGCGGCACTGCGCCGGCACGCCCCCCTGCGGGTGGTCCACGTACGGCAGTACGCGGCCTGGATCCAGCCGGAGGTGCTGGTCGCAGCCCCGCCCGAGGCCGACGACGAGGTACTCGCCCAGGCCCGCGCCCATCTGGCCGGCCGGGCCGGCCGCACGGACGGGCCCGGCGGCGGTGTGGACGTGGAGTACCACGGGCTGGTCGGCCTGCCGAGCGCCCTGCTGTCCGAACTGGGGGCCGAGGCCCAGTTGCTGGTGCTCGGCTCGCGCGGGCGCGGCGGCTTCGCCAGCCTGCTCCTCGGCTCCAACGGCCTGGCCGCCGCCCGCGACGCCGAGTGCCCGGTCGTCGTGGTGCCCCGGCCCGGCCGTGAGGTCCACGACCCGGCGCCCGCCGGGCCCGGTCCCCGCGTGGTCACCGGCCTGAACGTGGACAGCCCCGACGAGGCCACCCTCGCCTTCGCCTTCGGCGAGGCCGCCCGGCGCGGCGCCCGGATCGAGGCGGTCGTCGCCTACCCCTGGCCCGCCCGCACCTGGGTGACGCCCGGCGAGTTCACCCCGCCGGTCGCCGACCAGCAGGAGGTCGAGAGCGAGACCCGGACCCTGGCGGAGGGCTTCCTCGCCCCGCACCGCGCCCGCCACCCCGAGGTCCGGGCCGAGGCCCGCGTGCTCCCCGGCGACGCGGCCGGCCGCCTGGTCGCCGCCTCCCCGGGCGCCGAACTCGTCGTCGTCGGCCGTCACCGCCGCCGCCTCCTGGCCCCTGCCCGCATGATGGGCTCCGTCACCCAGGCGGTGCTCCTGCACGCGGCGAGCCCCATCGCGGTCGTGCCTCCGTCACCCCCGTCACCGGAGGAGTAGGGCCACCGGGCCCGGCCCTGCGCCCGGGCACCCCGGGCCGGCCGTCGGGCGGGCGTCGCGTGGCGGGCCCGGACACGTACCATGGCGGCATGTCGTTCCTCCGTCGCCGTAGCGCCACGCCCGCCGGGCCCGACTTCGACGTCCTGGCCATGGACCCGGGCGACTGGCCCGGCAACCTCGGTGCCGGGCTGCTGCCCGCGCCCGACGGCACCTGCCAGGGCGTGTTCCTGCGCTACGACCTGTTCGGCGGCCGCGGCACCGCGATGATCATCGGCAATCTGCCCGAGGGCTCCCCGGCCCGCGAGGTCGCCGAGGACGAGGTGCCCTTCGAGGTCGCCCAGCTGCTGCTCGCCCTGGAGAACGACGAGGAGGTCACCGTCGTCGGCACCGAGGACATGCCGGTCCTCCAGGGCGACAACCTCCTGATCGTGCGCCGGCTGAAGCTCTCCGAGAGCCGGATCTCCTGCGTGCAGTTCGACCGCAGCGACGGCGTCCTGGTCACCATCGCGGCCTGGGACCGCCCGATCACCGACGACCTGTACGCCCTGCTCAAGCCGCTGCCCGCGGAGCTGTTCCAGCAGGGCTGACGCTCCCGGCGGCACCCGGGCGCGCGAAGGGCCGGTCCCCACTCAGGGGCCGGCCCTCCGCACGCCCGCGTCCCGCTACAGACGCGACGGCAGGATCCGTACGTCAGCCGCCCGGACGAACTCCACCCGGTGGCCGAACTGGATCTCGTAGTACAGGTCCCGTCCCCGGACCACCTTGTGCGAGTCCGTGGTGAAGGTGACCGAGTAGTAGTACTCGCCCGGGACCACGTCACCGACCACGTACCGCTGCCCCGCGAGCAGCTTGTACGGCAGCGGCGACACCGCCTGGGCGGGCACGCCCGCCGGGTACGCCTCCTTCTCCGGGTACGCGCGCCCGTACACCGGCACGCCGGCCAGCCCCTCCCTGGGCGTGACCACGAAACCGGCCGCGTCCACGGCCGTGGGCTGCTTGACCGGGTTCTGGAACCAGGCCTTCTGGCCCAGGTACCAGATCGCCGTCCAGTCGCCCTGCCGCTCGGCGACCGCGTACTGCTGACCGGTCTCCGCCCGCGAGGCCACGTCGTTCACGTCGATGGTCGAGTCGCTGCCGTCCGGCCTCAGGCCGATGTCCTTGATCAGCGGCGAGGAGGTGTCCGGCTGCGAGTACAGCCGCACCTCGTTGGACCCGTGGGCCGGGCAGGGCTCGCCGCCCGTGGTGCAGCCGGTGTACTGGGGCTGGTTGGCCGCGTAGTCGGGGCGGATCGTCACCAGGCCGCCGTGCCTGTCCGCGGTCGGCTCGAAGGGCCGGCCCAGCAGCTCGAAGTAGTGCCGCCAGTCCCAGTACGGGCCCGGGTCGGTGTGCATCCCGGGGACGGTGCCGGTGGTCGGGCCGGGCACGGTGTCGTGGCCGAGGATGTGCTGCCGGTCCAGCGGAACGTCGTACTTCTCCGAGAGGTACTTCACCAGCCGCGCCGAGGAGCGGTACATCGCCTCGGTGTACCAGGCGTCCGGAGAGGCCAGGAAGCCCTCGTGCTCCAGGCCGACCGACGCGGCGTTGACGTACCAGTTCCCCGCGTGCCAGGCGACGTCCTTGGCCTTGACGTGCTGGGCGATGTGACCGTCGGTGGAGCGCAGGGTGTAGTTCCAGGACACGTAGGTGGGGTCCTGGACGAGGTTGATGACACCGTCCCAGCGGCCCTCGGTGTCGTGGATGACGATGTAGCGGATGCGCTGCGAGGCGGGGCGGTCGCCCAGGTCGTGGTTGCCGTAGTCGTCGGTGCCGAACTCCTGGTACGGCGCCGGGATCCACTCGCACGACACCGACGCGGGACACTCGGTGCCGGCCGCCGACACGTGCCGCAGCCCCGTCCGCGCGAGCTGGGCGGTGTCGGGCTCCAGCCGGGGGCGGGCGTCGAGGACCACCTGCTGGCCGGAGTCGGTGGTGCGCCGTTCACCGGAACGGATCACGTCGTAGACGTCGTTCGCGTACGCCGCCGCGGTGGCGCTGTCGTCCGCGCCGGAGAACTGGGCGACCGCGCCGTACCAGGCGGCGGGGTCCGCGCTCAGGGGTTCGCCGAGCCGTTTCTGCGCGGTGGCCAGCAGGGCGGCGCCACCCTCGATGTTCGCGGCCGCGTCGCTGCGCAGCCGGCCGGCCGGGATGCCGGTCAGCCCGGCCGCCTTGGTCAGGGTCTTGAGCCGGGCGGGAAGGTCGGAGTCCTCCGGCACCTTCGTGTCGGGGTGCATCGCGGGGCGGGCGGAGTCGCCGCGCGGGTCCTCGCCGCCCTGGCTGTGGTGCGGGGCGCGGGCCAGCGCGGTGCGCGCGTCGGTCAGGTGCATGGGGCCGTAGCCGCCGGTCACGCTGGGCGCGCCGCCGTGACCGTCCCAGCGGGACTGCAGATAGGACACGCCCAGCAGGACACTGACCGGTACGTGGTACTCGGCGGCCGCGGAGGCGAAGGCCCGCTGCAGCCGGCCGGTGTCGTCCGCCGCGGCGGTGGCGCCGGCGGACGGGGCGGCGCCCAGCAGCGGCAGCAGCAGCGCCGCCGAGGCGACGGCGCCCGCCGCCGTGCGCGCGCGTCTGCGGCCCGGCGTGGGTGTGGGGTCGGTGGCGGATCCTCGCAATGCAGCCTCCTGGGGCGCTCGGGCGTGGCGGGGCGTGCGGGGCCGGCGTGGACCAGTGGTACCGGCTTGCCGACGATCCGTCAATCATGCGCGCAGAAAGGCGATTTCCCATGTCATGCGGGGTCCCGGCGAGTTTCCCCCACACAACCCCAAGGCCTGCGGGGCGTCAGTGGCGTACACCAATGACCCCCCAAGAACCAGCACCCCGGCGCGGGGCTGCCGCTTGGCGCGTCGCGCCTCGAGCGGGGGAGGCGGGCCGCCCGGCGGGCGGGTGCCGGCCGGGCCGGTGTGCGCCTCGGGCGGGGATGTGGCGCGTGCGGCTTGCCGGACCTGACGCGGCTCGGACGGCGGCGCTGTGAGCGCCGTGCCGACGGCGCGCCGTCCGTGTCGGCGTGCGCCCGCACGGGGCTGTCGTGCCCGCGGGGACGTCGGGCCGGGCTCGGCCCGGCGGACGGCGCTGCGAGTGGCGAGGCGTCGCCGTCGGGGTCGGCCATGCCGGTGCTGGGCCTCCCCGTGTCGGCGTGCGCCCCAAGGGGCTGTTGCCCGCCCGGGCCGGCGCGGTTGATGGGCGGTGAGGCGAGCGGCGAGGCATGGCCGGGTCCGCCCGTGCCCGGACCGGGGCAGCGCCGCCTGTGTGGGCGTGCGCCCGCGCGGGTCCCTGTGGATGCGGGGTTGCCGGGCTCGGGGAGGGCCGACGGCGCGCCGCTCGTGGCGGTGGGCGGCGCGGCGTCGGTGTCGCGGCTTGCCGTCGGGCGTCAGCGGGTGCCGACTGCTGCGCGGACTGCTCGGCGGGCGAGTTGGCAGTCGTCGTGCAGACGGCGCAGCAGCAGCCGCTGTTCCTCGCCGGACGGCGCGGTACCCGGCTGGGCCGGGCCCGGGGCCACCTCGTGCATCGAGCGCTGCACGGCCGTCTCGTACGTACGGATCTCACGCGTCAGCACGAGCATCAGGTTCACCAGGAACGCGTCCCGCGCCGCCGGCCCGGCCGCCTGGGCCAGTTGGCTGATCTGCCGCCGCGCCAGCGGCGCGTCCCCGAGCACCGACCACAGCGTCGCCAGGTCGTACCCCGGCAGGTACCAGCCCGCGTGCTCCCAGTCCACCAGCACTGGACCGGCCGGTGAGAGCAGGATGTTCGCGAGCAGCGCGTCGCCGTGACAGAACTGGCCCATGCCCTGCCGGCCCGCCGCGTGCGCGATGCCGTGCAGCAGCTTCTGCAGGTCGCCCATGTCCCGGTCGGTGAGCAGACCGAGCTCGTGGTAGCGGGAGATCCGCGCCGCGTAGTCCAGCGGGGCGTCGAACGTGCCCGCCGGCGGCCGCCAGGCGTTGAGCCGGCAGATCGCGCCGAGGGCCGCCCTGATGTCCGCCCGCGGCGGAGTCTCCACCGGGTGCCGCTGCAGCGCGGCCACCCGCCCCGGCAGGCGTTCGATCACCAGCGTGCAGTTGTCCGGGTCCGCCGCGATCAGCCGGGGCACCCGGACCGGTGGCCGGTGCCTGACGAACGAGCGGTATGCGGCTATCTCGTGCCGGTAGCGTTCGGCCCACGCGGGGGAGTGGTCCAGTAAGCACTTGGCGACGGCCGTGCTGCGCCCGGTCGTGCCGACCAGGAGCACGGAGCGTCCGCTGCGGCGCAGCACCTGCACCGGGGCGAACTCCGGGCAGATCCGGTGCACCGAGGCGAGCGCCGTGCGCAGCTGGGCACCCTGGGGGCCGGACAAGTCGATTCTCCCGCTGAGCGGTTGCGTGCCGAGCCCCGCGGGACGCCGCGGCCGGCCCGCGCCGAGCACGGGGGGCGCCGCCGGACGCGCGGGGTCGAGGTAGGGGCCGCCGGCGCCCGGACGGGGGCGCAGCGACCGGGGCGGGGCGGACACGGAGGACGATGCTGCGTACATGAGGCGAGACAGATCCCTTCGTGTGCCTTCTGCTGGGCGCGCCCCGCCCGGCCCGGACGCCCGGGAGCACCCTGGGGAATGTCCTTCGGCGACCGGGTCGGGGTGGCGCGTTCCTACCTGACACCCGGCGCCCACTGGCACACCATCTGGCGCACCCTGGCGAACCCTGGCGAATAGTCGCCCGGCAACATTCACCGGGTCTACTGTCAACTCAGCCGAGTACCTGGGGGCTTGACGTGACAGGACAACCCAACACCCGTCTCGCGGACCTGTTCGGCCTGGCCGGCTGGTCCAAGGGGGAACTCGCGAGGATGGTCAACCGGCAGGCGGCGGCCATGGGCCACCCCCAGCTGGCGACGGACACCTCCCGGGTGCGGCGGTGGATCGACATGGGAGAGATCCCGCGCGATCCGGTGCCGCGGGTGCTGGCGGCCCTGTTCACCGAGCGTCTCGGCCGTGTCGTGACCATCGAGGACCTCGGTCTGGTACGGCACGGGCGTACGGGGAAACGGCAGGGCGACGGGAAGGTGGACCATCCCGACGGAGTGCCGTGGGCGCCCGAGCAGACCGCCGCGGTCCTCACCGAATTCACGGGAATGGACCTCATGCTCAACCGACGCGGCTTGGTGGGCGCGGGTGCCGCGCTCACCGCGGGAAGCGCACTCAGCGCCGCCATGCACGACTGGCTGCACACCGATCCGACCCTGAAGGCCGACGCCCCCGAACTCGACCACCCCCTGCACGCCGACCCCGCCGGGCTGGACCGCTACGACGCCGCTCCCGTCGGGTCGCAGGAGATCGAGGAGCTGGAACGCTCGGTGGAGGTGTTCCGTGCCTGGGACGCCGCCCGCGGCGGCGGCCTGCAGCGCAAGGCGGTGGTCGGCCAGCTCAACGAGGTGGGCGGCATGCTCGCCTACCGCCACCCGCCCCATCTCCAGCGGCGCCTGTGGGGCGTCGCCGCCAACCTGGCCGTCCTCGCGGGCTGGATGTCCCACGACGTCGGCCTCGAACCCACCGCCCAGAAGTACTTCGTCATCGCCGCCCACGCCGCGCGCGAGGGCGGCGACCGGCCCCGGGCCGGCGAGGCGCTGTCCCGCGCGGCGCGCCAGATGGTGCACCTGGGCCGGCCAGACGAGGCGCTGGACCTGATGAAGCTCGCCCAGTCCGGCTCCGGCGACGGACTCCAGCCGCGCACCAAGGCGATGTTCCACACCATCGAGGCCTGGGCGCAGGCGTCCATGGGCAAGGGCCAGGCGATGCGCCGCACCCTCGGACAGGCGGAGGACCTCTTCGTCTCCGAACGGGGCGACGCGGAGCCGCTGGACTGGATGCAGACCTTCAAGGACGAGGACCTGTACGGCATGCAGGCACTCGCCTACCGCACGCTGGCGGAGTTCGACCCGGACGCGGCCGCACACGCCCAGCACTACGCGCAGAAGGCCCTCGCACTGCGGATCGACGGACGCGAGCGGTCGAAGATCTTCGACCATCTGTCCATGGCCTCCGCCTGCTTCATCGCGGACGACCCCGAACAGGCGGCCGGATACGCGCGGCTGGCCCTGATGGCGATGGGCTCCAACTCCTCCCGCCGCACCTGGGACCGGCTGCGCGAGATGTACCGGCTCACCGCCGAGTACGCCACCTACCCGAAGATCCACGAACTGCGGGAGGAGATCCAGCTGGCGCTGCCGGCCACGAAGGGCAGAGGCGCCGGTACCGCCCAGGCGTAGTCACGGCGTGACGCGGGCGACGAGTACGCAGGCGTCGTCGTCCCGTTCACCCGCGCCGAACTCCTCGGCCAGCACGCTCAGGCAGTCCCGCGCGGAGCGGGCCGCGCCGAAGCGTGCCGCCAGGCCGAGCAGCCGGTCCGCGGGGGTCGCCCCGGTGTCCGGCGGCAGCAGTGCGCCGGTGTGCAGCAGGAGCACGTCGCCCTGCTGGAGGGTCTCCTCGGCCTGCCCGTAGGCGGTGCCCGGCGCGGTGCCGAGCGGCGCGCCGTCCGGCGCGTCGAGCACCCGCCCCGTCCCGTCGCGGAACAGCAGCGGGGCGGGGCGACCGGCCCGTGCCCACACCAGGGTGCGGGCCTCGGGCCGGTAGCGGCAGCACAGGGCGCTGCCGAGGGCCGGCTGGGCGGTGGTGTCCAGCAGCCGGCCGAGCCAGGACAGGAGCGGCCCCGGGGCGGCGCCCGCCGTCGCCATGCCCCGTACGGCGCCCAGCACCATGGCCGTGTCCGAGGTCACGCCGGGGCCGTGCCCGGTGAGTCCCCCGACGCTCAGCAGGGTGTCACCGTCCGGCAGTTCGAGCGCGTCGTACCAGTCGCCCCCGATCCGGGTGCCGGGACCGGCGGGGAGGTGGCGGGCCGCGAGGTCGAGCGCGGGGCTGCCCTTCCGCGGGAGCCGCAGGGGGCCGCGCCACGCCGGCGGCACGGCCTCCGGCGGCTCGGCCGCGAGCCGGCGCTCGGTGCGGGCGCGGTGCCGGTGGTGCTGGAGCGAGTCACGGGTCTCGCGCACCGCCGACTGGCTGCGCCGCAGTTCGCTGACGTCCCGCAGCACCGCCCACATCGAGGCGGTGCCGCCGTCGGCGTCGAGCACGGGCTCGCCCATCATGTGCACCGTGCGGACGGCCCCGTCGGGCCTGACGATGCGGAACTCGCCGTCGACGGGCCGCGCGTCGACCAGGCAGTCGGTGACCATCGAGGTCAGCCGGGGCCGGTCCGCCTCGAGTACCAGGGACGGCAGTTCGTCCAGGGTCAGCGCGGGGGAGGCGGGGTCGCGCCCGAGGATCCGGTAGAGGTCGCCGGACCAGCCGGCCTCGTCCGTCAGCAGGTTCCACTCCGCGCTGCCGACCCGGCTGAGCAGCGAGCCGGTCGGCGGTGCGGTGCCGGCGTCGGCCGGCTCCTGCGGGGGTGCGGGCACCGGCGGCGGGCCGTCCCTCAACTGCGTCAAGTGCTGGTCCAGATCGGTGAGCTGATGCAGCGCCAGATCGCACAGCGCGCGCTCCCACCGGCCCTGCGGGTCCGACGAGTCGTCCTCGGTCTCCCGGCGGACGGCGTCCACCTGGCCCTTGAGCCGGCGCGCCTGCGATATCAGGGCGTCGACCGAGCCGCGCCCCGGCGGCTGGGCGGGTGAACGGTCCGCGGAGAGGTGGGACATGACGCACTCCGATGCGGGAACGGTACGACCAGGGCGGCGCGGGGAGCCGTTACGACTGTTGCACAGCCGGCGACGGCCCGTAAGGGATTCGGCAACACCCGATCCGGTGGTGCACCCGGCATATGTCACAGTCTCCCCGGCCTGCGTGGTCGGTCAGTCTGGTGTTCGACGACCGCCTGTTCCCCTGTCGGCGCCGCCGCGCCGGTCCGTCCCGCTAAGTGATGCAGGTCACATCAATTGGCAGGGGCTCAGGCGTAATGCAAACGGCATCTGCGGGCTCCTAAGAACAACACGGCAGAACCGGCCGTCCTCCGACCCGCTGGGGAGACCGACCATGGACATCACCCTCGAGCAGCCCGCCCGCGCCCGGCTGATCACCGCGGACCAGCGGGAGCGCCCCGTCCCCGCCACGCTCCGGTACGCCTCGGCGGACCCGCTGGCCGTGCACGTGGACTTCCCGCCCGAGGTCTCCCTCGACGGCGACGACGTCTCGTGGACCTTCTCCCGCGCCCTGCTGGAGGAGGGCATACGCCGGCCGGCCGGCGCCGGGGACGTCCACCTGTGGCCGTGCGGCGCCTCCCGCACGGTGCTGGAACTGCACTCCCCGTCCGGCATGGCCCTGCTCCGCTTCGACACCCCGGCGCTGCGCCGCTTCCTGCTGCGCACCTACGCCGTGATCGCCCCCGGCCAGGAGGACGTCGCCGCGGCCGTCGACCGCGGCCTGAGCGCCCTGTTCGGCTCGGTGTGAACCGAACCGCACGCCTCCGCGAAGCGGTCAGCGGGCGCCGTCGCCGCCGTTCTCGGCGTACAGCGCCGGGCGCGCGGCGAGGGTGATCCCGACCCGCCCGCCGTTCTCCAGTGACCGCACCCCCGCCTCGGCGGCGACCGAGGACGCGTAGCCGTCCCAGGCGCTCGGGCCGGTGACCCGGCCGCGGCGGGTGGCGTCGACCCAGCTCTGGACCTCGCGGTCGTAAGCGGCGGCGAAGCGCACGAGGTAGTCCTGCGGCACCGGAGCGGACGCGGCGCCCCGCGCGGTGACGACCGTGCCGTGCTCCTCGCCGATCCGGGCGCTGCCCGCCTCGCCCACCGCCTCGCACCGCACCTGGTAGCCGAAGCCGCAGTTGACGAACACCTCCACGTCCACCAGGGCGCCCCGCTCGGTCTCGAACAGCACGAACTGCGGGTCCAGCAGCCCCTCGGGCGCGCCCGAGGAGGACGCCGGGCGCAGCACGGTCACCGCGGTCAGCTCCTGCCCGAGCAGCCAGCGGGCCGCGTCGATCTCGTGCGACACCGAGCTGTTGACCAGCATGGCGCTGGTGAAGCCGGGCGGGGAGGAGACGTTGCGGTGCGTGCAGTGCAGCATCAGCGGCCGCCCCAGCCGCCCGCCGTCCAGCAGGGACTTCAGCTCCAGGTACCCGGCGTCGTAGCGGCGCATGAAACCGATCTGGGCGAGCCGCCGCCCGAGCCGCGCCTCGGCCTCCACCACGCGCAGCGCTCCGTCCGACTCCGGCACCATCGGCTTCTCGCACAGCACCGGGAGCCCGCGGTCGAAGGCGGCCAGCAGCGCCTCCTCGTGCGCGGGCCCGGGCGAGGCGATCAGCACCGCCCGCACACCGGGGGCGTCCAGGGCGGCCAGCGGATCGTCGTGCACGAGGACGCCCTCGATGCCGCCGACGGCCTCCTCGGCCCGGTCCCTGTCCGGGTCCGCCACCGCCACGACCCTGGCGCCGCTCACCACCCGGTCCAGGCGCCGTATGTGATCGGCCCCCATGTGCCCCGCGCCCAGCACGGCCACCCCCAGCAGCTCACCCACGTGCGCACTCCCTCCCAGGTACCCTCGCCGACGCGTCCCGCCGTAGCGTAGACACGCCCACGGGTCAAAAGCGCAGCACCCCGGCGATGCCCTCCGCCTCGCTGAGCGTCCCGTCCGGTACGAAACGGACCTCCGCCCCGGTCTCCAGGCACTGCTCGACGATCTCGTCGACGATGTCCTCGCGCGCCCTGGGGTCGCCGCTCTCGGCGGGGATCAGATGGTCGCCGGCGTCGTCGCGCACCGCGACCCGGTGGTTCTCCTCGACGGCCAGCAGCCCCACGCGGCCCTCGCGGGCGCTGCGCCAGAGCTCGTCGACGCCGGCCGCGAACGCCCGCCGCCCGCGCGCCGCCTCCAACTCCCGTTGCACGGCGGCCGTCTCCTTGGCCGCCGTCTCCTCCCGCACCGGGCGGATCGCGCGCCACACCGCCTCGGGGGTGCCGTGCGCCAGCCCGCCGTGCGGGATGTGCACGGCGTGCCGGGCGGCGCCGCCGAACTCGTCGAGGACGGCCAGCGCCCCCGGCTCGCCGGTGACGTACAGCGGCCGCGGGTCCTGGCGCAGCACCGCGCCGATCGCGCCGTCCGCCTCCCGCAGGAAGTGGTGGGTGCGCTCGTCGCGGAACGTGCTCGGCGCGTCGCCGATCCGCTCCTGCCGCTCGGCGTCGAAGTTCTCCGCGAGGTCCCTGGTCAGCGGGAAGCCGCCGGTGTGGTCCTCGGTGACCCTGCCCGCGCCGCCGCTCCACAGGGTCACGCGGTCGGCGGCCACGGACAGCACCCAGAAGGGCCGCTCGGCGGCGTGCGCGGAGACCAGGTTGCGGGTGAGGAAGGTGTCGGAGAGCACCACCCGTTCCGGCACGGGGCGGCCCAGGGACCACACCTGGTGCTCACCGGGCGCGGCGAAGATCAGCAGCCCGTCCTCGGCGTAGGTGAGGTCCACTTCGGTCAGGGCCTGATCGAGCTGGCGCACGACGTCGGCGCGCCGCTCGCGCGTGACGTCCGGGTCGGTCTCCAACTGCTTCTTGGCCTCGGCCACGGCGTTGCGCAGCCGGACGCGGTCCTGGGCGTTGTCGGGTTCGCGGCGGTGCGTCGGCGTCAGCACGGACACCGCGGGGTAGCCGCGCGGACGGCGCAGCTCGGCGAGGGTCGCTGGACTCAGCTCGTGCTCCATGACAACACCGTAGGACCGATCGGCTTATCGGGCATTTGGAGCAATCGGGTCGGCCGGGCCGGTCAATTGGGAAGGCTTTGCCGTTGGCCGGTTCACACCGCGCCCTCCCCGGTTCGCACCGCGCCCGCCCCCGTGTGCGGCCCGTGCGAGCCGCCGCACGGCTCGCGCCAGTGTTTCGCGCGAGCAAAGTGCGGCCGGAACCATGCGGGCGCGGGTGTCTCGGGTGCGGCGGCCGCGTTGACCGGTCGCCCGGGTGTGTCACACGCTCGTCATATAGATGCTCGATACAACTGGTTTGTTCGGGAGGCAGTACATGTGCGGCATCACCGGCTGGGTCTCCTACGACCGCGACCTCGGCACCGAGAGGGCGACCCTGGAGGCGATGACGGAGACGATGGCCTGCCGCGGACCGGACGACCGCGGCACCTGGACCGGCGGACCCGCGGCCCTCGGCCACCGCCGCCTCGCGATCATCGACCTGCCCGGCGGCCGCCAGCCGATGACCGCCGCCACCCCCGAGGGCGCGGTCGCGCTGGTGTATTCGGGCGAAACCTACAACTTCACCGAACTCCGCCGGGAGCTCGCCGCGGCCGGCCACCGCTTCACCACCGACTCCGACACCGAGGTCGTCCTGCGCGGCTACCTCCAGTGGGGCGACTCGGTGGCCGAACGCCTCAACGGGATGTACGCCTTCGCCGTCTGGGACGGCCGCCACGACCGGCTCGTCATGGTCCGCGACCGCATGGGCATCAAGCCGTTCTACTACCACCCGACCCCCGACGGCGTCCTCTTCGGCTCCGAGCCCAAGGCCGTCCTCGCCAACCCCCTGGCCCGCCGCCGCGTGACGGCCGACGGCCTGCGCGAACTGTTCACCTTCGTGATGACCCCCGGCCACGCCGTATGGGACGGCATGCGCGAGGTGGAGCCCGGCACCGTCGTCACCGTCGACCGCTCCGGCATCCGCACCCGCGCCTACTGGCGCCTGGAGACCCGGCCGCACCCCGACGACCGCGACACCACGATCGCCACCGTGCGCGGCCTGCTGGAGGACATCGTGCGCCGCCAGCTCGTCGCCGACGTGCCGCGCTGCACCCTCCTCTCCGGCGGCCTGGACTCCTCCGCCATGACCGCGCTCGCCGCCCGTGAGCTCGCGCGGCGCGGCGAGCGGGTGCGCAGCTTCGCCGTCGACTTCGCCGGCCAGAGCGAGAACTTCGTCGCCGACGAACTGCGCGCCACCCCCGACACCCCCTACGTGCACGACGTGGCGCGGGCCGCCGACACCGACCACCAGGACATCGTGCTCGACGCCCACGCCCTCGCCGACCCGGAGGTCCGCGCCAGGGTGGTGCGCGCCCGCGACCTGCCGATGGGCTTCGGCGACATGGACGCCTCGCTCTACCTGCTGTTCCGCAGCATCCGCGACCACTCCACCGTCGCCGTGTCCGGCGAGTCCGCCGACGAGGTCTTCGGCGGCTACCAGCAGTTCTTCGACGAGGAGGCCCGCCGCGCCGACACCTTCCCCTGGCTGGTGCGCCACGCCCGCGACTTCGGCGACGACACCGACGTCATCCGCCCGGACCTGACCCGGACCCTGGACCTGCCCGCGTACGTCGCCGACGCCCACCGCGCGGCCGTGGCGGGCGTCGACCGTCTCGACGGCGAGAGCGACCAGGAGTTCCGGATGCGGCGCATGAGCCACCTCCACCTGACCCGCTTCGTACGCGCCCTGCTCGACCGCAAGGACCGGATGAGCATGGCGGTCGGCCTCGAGGTCCGCGTGCCGTTCTGCGACCACCGCCTCGTCGAGTACGTCTACAACGCGCCCTGGGCACTGAAGTCGTTCGACGGCCGGGAGAAGAGCCTGCTGCGCGAGGCCACCGCCGACGTGCTGCCGAGGTCCGTCTACGACAGGGTCAAGAGCCCCTACCCTTCCACCCAGGACCCCAAGTACGCGCTCGCCCTCCAGGACCACGCCAAGG
>NZ_BMVJ01000003.1:109743-115328 GCF_014650655.1 Streptomyces anandii JCM 4720 | reverse complement strand
AACTCCTCGCCCGGCCCGGCCACCCGGTCTTCGAGCTCGTCGACCGCGAGCGCCTGAGCAGGGCCGCGCACCACGACGGCCCGGTCAGCACCCAGGCGGCCCGGCGTGGCCTGGAGAAGGCCCTCGACCTGGCCCTGTGGCTGGATCTGTACCGGCCCGAACTCGTGCTCGGCTGACGCTCCCCCCGGTCGGCCGCACGCTCCGGTCGGCCGCGCGCTCCGACCGGTCGCCCGCATCGGCCGGTCGCCGCGCGCGCCCGCCGCTTCAGCCCGTCCCGGCGGACGACTCCTGGTCCGGCGGGCAGGAGCTGCCGGTGGGCGGCAGGGTGCCGTAGAGGAGGAAGTCGTTCACCTTGCGGTGCACGCAGGTGGAGGAGCCGTACCCGGTGTGACCGTCACCGCGGTTGTCCAGGACCACCGCCGAGGAGCCGAGCCGCTTGGCGGTCTCCTCGGTCCAGCGGTACGGCGTCGCCGGGTCGCCGCGCGTGCCGATCAGCAGCATCCGGGCCGTGTCGACGTTCTTCACCTTCTCGCGGATGAAGTCGGTGCCCTTGGGACGGCCGTAGCACATCAGCAGTTCGTTGAGCCGGTAGCGGCCGAAGACCGGGGAGGCCTGCTCGTACTCGGCGCGCAGCCGGCCGAGGTCCTTGGTGATCTGCGCCGCGGCGGGCCGGTCGGGGTCGTCCGCGCAGTTGATCGCCATCATCGCGGCGGGCAGGTTGTCCAGCGGCACGTCCGCCGCGTCCACCAGCCCGCCGCTGCCGCTGCGCCCCGCCGGGCCCAGCCGCGCGGGCAGGGCCACGCCGCCCCCGGAGAACGCCTCGATGCCGCGCGTGTCGCCGTCCTGGACGAGTGAGGCGATCGCCCGCTCGAGCGAGGGCCACATCGACCTGCTGTAGAGCGCCTGGCCGATCGCGCCCACCAGATCCTGCCCGGACAGCTTGCCGCCGGATGCCGTCGGCACCGGGTTCTCGTCGAGCGAGCGGACGAGTCGCGGGACCTGGTCGTCGGCCGACCGCCGGTCCTGCCCGAACGGGCAGGCGATGTCCTGCACGCACCAGTCGAGGAAGTCCTCCAGCGCCGTCTGCTGCCCCTCGGCGCCGGCGACCCCCTGCTCCGTCAGCGGCTCGGTCAGCGTGTCCACCCCGTCCAGCGCCAGCCGCCCCACCTTGTCCGGGAACTGCGCCGCGTACACCGCTCCGAGCCGGGTGCCGTAGGAGAAGCCCAGGTAGTTGAGCTTGTCGTCGCCGAGCGCCTGGCGTATCACGTCCAGGTCCCGGGCCGAGTCGACGGTGCCTATGTGGGGCAGGACGGGCCCGGAGTGCTTGATGCACTCCGACGCGACCTGCTGCCAGGCATTGATCACCTTCAGCGCGGCCTGCGCGCTGCTGAGGTCCGCGTTGCCGTCCGTCGCCGCCGAGGACTGGTCGCCCGCGCCCAGACCGCAGCTGACCGGGGAGGACCTGCCGACGCCCCGGGGGTCGAAGGTCACCACGTCCAGGCCGTTGGTCAGGTCCATGAACTCCTTGCCGTCGGCGGCGAGTTCAGGGACCCCGGCGCCGCCCGGGCCGCCGAAGTTCAGCACCACCGAGCCCTGCGAGTGCCCGGTCGCGCGGTAGCGGGCCAGCGCCAGGTCGAGCGTGCCGGCGCCCGGGTGGGCGTAGTCCAGCGGGACGGTCACCTTGCCGCACTGCAGGTCCTGGGGGGCCTCCTTGTCGCACGCCGCCCAGGTCACCTTCTGCTGGTAGAAGCGCTCGAGGCCCTGCCGTCCGCCGTCCGCGCCCGCCGCCGCCGACAGCCCCGCGCCGAGCAGGGCCAGGGTGACGGCCCCGGCGCACGCACACCGCCGGGCCGCGAACCGCGTCTCCAGCTTGGCCAGCATCGATGCCTCCAGGAACGCTCCACCGCAGGCCGGCTGCAGCGCCCTCGCCCACGATAAGCGGGCCCCGCGCGGGGCGCCTGTCGGTGGGCGGGGTCCCCCGCGCGGGGCCTCCGCCGGCCGGTGGGCAGGCCGTGCGGGGGCCGTGCCCTCCGCCCGCGCGGGCCTGCACGGCCTGTTCGAGTACCGGGCCCCCGAAGGGGTGAAAGGCTGATAAGCCATAACTCGGATCGTTCGCCGGCGTTTTACCCGGTGCGGGCGAGCGCCCGCGACCATGTCTGGAAGGCAGGGAGACCTATGAAACGGGTTACCCGAAACGGTGTCATCGCCGTGGCCGCCGCCTCGGGCGCGATGGCGATGGCCGTACCGGTGTCCGCGCTCGCGGCCGACGGCGGCGTCACGGCGGAGGGCGCCGCGATCGGCTCACCCGGGGTGATCTCCGGCAACACCATTCAGCCCCCGGTGCACCTCCCGGTGAACCTGTGCGGGAACACGGTGAACGCGGTGGGGCTGCTCAACCCCGCGGCGGGCAACCAGTGCGCCGACGTGTCCGGGTCCGCGTCCGGCTCGGGGTCCGCGTCCGCCGGGAGGGATCGGGCGAGGCCGACCGGGGGCGCGACCGCCCGGGAGAGCGGAAAGGATTCGCCCGGCGTGCTCTCCGGCAACGACGTCCAGTTGCCGGTGCACCTACCGGTGAACGTCAGCGGCAACAGCGTGAACGTGGTGGGCATCGGCAACCCGGCCACCGGCAACACCTCGACCAACACCTCCGTCGACCACCCCGGTGTGCCCACCCCCCAGCCGGTCACCCCGCCCGAGCGCTCCCGGCCCGAGCCGGTGTCGCACACCGCCCCCGCACCGCGGAGCGAGGCTCCCTCGCTCGCCCACACCGGCGCCGACGGGACCATGCCCGCCCTCGCCGCCAGTGCCGCGCTCGTGCTCGGCGGAGCCGCGCTGTACCGACGCCACCGGCCCGGGGCATCGCGCTGACGCACACCCCCTGACCCCACGCGGAAGGCCTCACCGCAGCCGCGGAACGCGCCCGGTGGGGCCTCCGCCGTGGCACCGTCCCGGGGGCCGGCCGGCCACGGGCGCGCCTCAAGTCCCGTAGGCAATCGGCTGGTTCGCGAGCCCGGCGGCTTGATCCCGACGTGGCGTGCGCGCGCGTGATCCGGAAGGATGCCGCGTGCACCGGCCGCCACGGAAAGGGAGCACGCACGATGACCACCCCCGCGCCCGCGGAACACCCCGGAGGGCTCGTCGTCGCACGGGCCGGTCTCGAGGACTGGCCGGTCATCAGCGGATGGGCGGCGGACGAGGGCTGGAACCCCGGGCTCTCGGACGGCCAGGCCTTCTTCGCCCAGGACCCCGAGGGCTTCTTCCTGGGCCGCGTCGACGGCGAGCCGGTCTCGGCGGTCTCCGTCGTCAACCACGGCCCCGACTACGCCTTCCTGGGCTGCTACCTGGTCCGCCCCGACCGGCGCGGCCGCGGCCACGGACTGGCCACGTGGCGCACCGCCCTCGCCCACGCCGGGAGCCGCACGGTCGGACTCGACGGAGTGGTGGCCCAGCAGGACAACTACCGCCGGTCGGGCTTCGAGGCCGCACACCGCACCATCCGCTTCACCGGCCCGGCGCCCGCGCCCACGGCGGCCGGGCTGCCGGCGGACGTGCGGCCGGTCACGCCCGCGGACGTGGACGACGTGACGGCGTACGACACCGCCTGCCACCCGGCGGCGCGCCCACGCTTCGTCGCCGCCTGGCTGGCCACACCCGGACACCGCGCGGTCCTGCGCCGCTCCGGCGGCCGCCTCACCGGGTACGGCGTCCTGCGGCCCGCCCGCGACGGCGTGCGTGTCGGCCCGCTGTTCGCCGACACAGCCGAGGACGCGCGCGCCCTGTTCACCGCGCTCACCGCCGGCGCCGAGGGCCGGCCGGTCTCGATCGACGTGCCCGAGACCAACAAACCGGCCCTCGCCCTGGCCGAGGACGCCGGCCTCACCCCGTCCTTCGAAACCGCCCGCATGTACACGGGCCCGATACGTCCCTACGCCCGCGAACGAGTCTTCGCAGTCACCACCCTGGAACTGGGCTGACCCACCCAAGAGCCGCCTGTGGCGGCAAGCCGCCCGGTGCGTCCGACGCGATTCGGCCTCGTGCTGCTGGGCTACTCGGGTGGCATGACACATCACACCCTCGCCCGCCGGGCCGCCGAGGCGGCCGGGCGGCTGTTGCCCGACGCCGCTGGGCCCGGTCGCGTCCTGCGCGGTGTCGACAGGATCGAACAGTTCTCCGGCGCCGACCAGGCGCTCGACCGCATCCGCGACGTCATACGCGCCGCCCCGCTGGGCCGCGCCCGGGACGCGCTGCACGGGCGGTGGCTGGGCCACCCCGCGCACCCGCTCATGGTCCAGGTGCCCGTCGGCAGCTGGCTGTCGGCGGCCGTCCTCGACCTCTTCCCCGCCCAGCGGCGTGCGGCGCGCACCCTGATCGCCACCGGGCTGATCGGAGCCGTACCGTCCGCGGTGGCCGGCTGGGTGGACTGGGCGGAGCTGCACCGTGAGCAGATGCGCGTCGGCGCGGTGCACGCCGCGGCCAACGTCACCGCGCTCACGCTGTACGCCGCCTCGCTCACCGCACGCCTGCGCGGCCGCGAGGCGCTCGGCAGGGCGCTCGGCATGGCCGGACTCACCGCGGTGGCCGCCGGGGGCGCGCTGGGCGGACACCTCGCCTACCGCCAGGCCTCCGGCGCCAACCACGCGGAGCCCATTCCCCACCTGGTCTCGCCCGGCTGGCACCCGGTGGTCGGCCTCGCCGAGCTGCCCGACGGGCAGCCGGTACGGCGCGACATCGAGGGCATCGCGGTCGTCGTGGTCCGGCAGGGCCCGCAGACCGTGCACGTACTGGCCGAGCGGTGCAGTCACATGGCCGGTCCGCTCTCCGAGGGCACCGTCCGGGACGGCTGCCTGCGGTGTCCCTGGCACGGCAGCGTCTTCCGCCTCTCCGACGGCTGGAACGTCAAGGGCCCGGCCACCGCACCCCAGCCCGCCTTCGACACCCGGATCATCGACGGCCGCGTCGAGGCGCGCCTGCGGTCCTCCTGACGCGCGAACACGCGAACACCCCCCGCGGACCCCTTGGCGCAAAGGGGTCCGTGCCGGTGACGGCGCGGGTTACAGTCGGCGGGCGGCACATCGCGGTACGTCGCCGCACGTCGTTGATCCGAGGGGGCGGACCATGACCACACGCACGAGCCGGCCGGCCGGCCCGGACCACGCCGGCACGATCGCCCGCGCCGCCGCGGCGGTGGCCCGGTGAGCGTCGTCGACCTCGCCGCGCTCGGCGACTCCTTCACCCGCGACCCGTACTCCGTCTACGCCCGCTTACGGGCCAAGGGCCCGGTGCACCGGATCCGCATGCCCGAGGGCGGCGCGGAGGCCTGGCTGGTGGTGGGCTACGAGGCGGGCCGTGCCGCGCTCGCCGACCCCCGGCTGTCGAAGGACTGGGACAGGGCGACGCCCTCGCTGCCGCTGGGTTCCGTCTCCTCCGGTTACCACATGCTCAGGGCGGACCCGCCGGACCACACCCGGCTGCGCAGACTCGTCGCCCGCCAGTTCACCCCGCGCCGCGTCGAGGAACTCGCGCCCTGGGTGCAGAAGACGACCGACGAGCTCCTGGACCGGATGCTCACCGCGCCCGACGGCCGC
>NZ_BMVJ01000003.1:109007-109722 GCF_014650655.1 Streptomyces anandii JCM 4720 | reverse complement strand
GCCGATCTCGTCGAGGCGCTGTCCTTCCCCCTGCCGATCTCGGTGATCTGCGAACTGCTCGGCGTTCCGGACCTGGACCGCGCCTCGTTCCGCGACTGGTCCAACGACGCGCTCGGCGCCACCGACCCGGCCGAACGCGCGGCGGCCGCCGGCTCGATGGCGCGGTATCTGGCCGAACTGGTGGACCGCAAACGCGGCCGTCCCGGCGACGACCTCATGAGCGCCCTCATCCACGGCCCGGACGACGAGGGCGACCGCCTCTCCCACGACGAACTCCTCGGCATGGCCTGGCTGTTGCTCGTCGCCGGCCACGAGACCACGGTCAACCTCGTCTCCAACGGCGTCCTCGCCCTGCTCACCCACCCTGACCAACTGGCGGCTCTCCGCGCCGACCTCACCCTCATCGACGCGGCGGTCGAGGAGATGCTGCGCTACGACGGCCCGGTGGAGACGCCCACGTACCGCTTCACCAACGAGCCGGTGACGATCGGCGACACCGTCGTCCCCGGCGGCGGCGAACTGGTCCTCGTCGCCATGGCCGACGCCAACCGCGACCCCGCGCGCTTCGCCTCGCCCGACACCTTCGACATCTCCCGCGACGCCCGCGGCCACGTGGCCTTCGGACACGGCATCCACTACTGCCTGGGCGCGCCCCTGGCCCGGCTCGAGGCGCGCATCGCCATCAGGACGCTGCTGGAGCGGTGCCCGCAACTGG
>NZ_BMVJ01000003.1:100236-108975 GCF_014650655.1 Streptomyces anandii JCM 4720 | reverse complement strand
CCCTGGACATCCACCCGGCCGCGATCACCTGGCGCCAGGGCATGATGATCCGCGGCCCCCGCAGCCTCCCCGTACGATTCGCCGGCCAGGGCGGCCACGATTAGCCCGGACTCGAACACGGCAACGCCCGAGGGCACGACGACGCCCGAGGAAACGCCGATCCGCCGGGAACACGGAGCCCGCCGCGGGCACGGCGCCGCCCGCAGAAACGTCGATCCGCCGGGAACGCGGCGGCCGCCACGGGCACGGTGACGCCCGCGGGCCGGGTCCGGCACCTGCCCACCGCGCCCGCCGTGAGCACACGGGAGATCCATACGGTGATCGAGAAGCGGACCGGCCGGGCGCCGAACGTCGTGGTCCTGACGAGCCCCGCCCCTTCCGCCCGTTCGACGAGCGGTTCATGGCCGAGTACGCCGGGATCTTCTGCCGGCACACCGGGCAGCAGATCCTGGAGCCGCAGATCCTGGACTCGACCGCCTTCGAGCGGGCCTACGGCGTGACCCCGACCCCGCTCGCCGGGACCGCCGACACCAGGCTCGCCTGGTACGGGGAGTGGCTCGCGAGCCGGTGACCCACACGGGCCACCGCCCCGCCCGGGGTCAGCGGTGGACCGCCTTGGACCGGTCCAGCGCGGCCACGCCCACCGCCGCGAGGGCGATCTGGATGAGCCACTCGATCCAGTCGACGCCCTTGGTGTCCGCGACGCCGAGCGCCGAGGCGATCGCCGCGCCGATCAGCGCGGCCACGATGCCGATGAGGATCGTCCACAGGACGCCGATGTGCTGGCGTCCCGGCACGACCAGCCGTCCGAGGACGCCGATGACAATGCCGATGACGATGGCGCTGATGATGCCGGTGATCTCCATCTCTGCCCCTCCGCGTCGTTGTCCCCGCGCTGTTCGGATGCCCGCTGCAAGCGGAGCCACTCCGCACGGTTATTGCCGGGACTTGATGTTCACCGTGCGGACATGCCATGTACCTTTCAATCAATCGACGCGTGTAGAACGCTCAATCGGGCTCTACGCGCGCAGATCCGCCGCCGCATCGCCCGCACCGCCCCTTCACCCCACTTGGAGGTCCGTCGGATGCCCGGATCCAGAAGGTCCCGTCACAGAGTCACCACCGTCCTCGCCGGACTCGGTCTGCTGCTCACCTCGGCAGCCCTGCAGTTCGGCACCAGTGCCACGCCCGCCCACGCGGCCACCACCCACCGCGTCCTTTTCGACAACGCGCACGCCGAGACGGCCGGCAACGCCGACTGGATCATCTCCACCAGCCAGCCCGACCCGCTCGGCCAGGACCCCTCCCCGTCCGCGGAGACCGACTGGACGGGCGCCCTGTCGTCCTGGGGCGTGGCCCTGCAGAAGACCGGGAGCTACAGCCTCAAGACCCTGCCCTCCGCGTCGAGCCTGTCCTACGGCGGCTCCTCCTCGACCGATCTGTCGAACTTCGACACGCTCGTCCTGCCCGAGCCGAACACGCTGTTCACGTCGGCGGAGAAGACCGCCATCATGAACTTCGTCAAGAACGGCGGCGGCCTGTTCATGATCTCGGACCACAACGGTTCGGACCGCAACAACGACGGCGCGGACTCCGTGAAGATCCTGAACGACCTGATGAGCAACAACAGCGTCGACTCCACCGACCCGTTCGGCTTCTCCATCGACGCGCTCAACATCGCCTCGGGCTACCCGGCCGCGATCAGCGACAGCACCGACCCGGTGCTGCACGGCTCCTTCGGCACCGTCACCAAGAGCCTGTTCGCCAACGGCACCACGGCCACCCTCAAGCCCTCCGACAACTCCGCCGTCAAGGGCCTGGTCTACCGCAGCGGTTACTCGGGCAACACCGGGGCGTTCTTCGTCACCAGCGCCTTCGGCAGCGGCCGCGTCGCCTTCTGGGGCGACAGCTCGCCCATCGACGACGGCACCGGCCAGTCCGGCAACACCCTCTACGACGGCTGGAACGACTCCGGCGCCACCAACGCCGCCCTCGCCCTCAACGCGACCGCCTGGCTCGCCGGTTCGGGTACGAGCAGTGGGGGCGGCGGCGGGGGCGGCGGCACCTGCGCCGCGGCCCAGCTCCTCGGCAACAGCGGCTTCGAGTCCGGCAACACGGTGTGGAGCGCGAGCAGCGGAGTCATCACCGAAGACTCGGGCGAGCCGGCGCGCACCGGCTCCTACAAGGCCTGGCTGGACGGTTACGGCTCGGCCCGCACCGACACCCTCGCGCAGACCGTCACCGTCCCCGCCGGCTGCACCACGGCCGCGCTGAGCTTCTACCTCCACGTGGACACCGCCGAGACGACGAGCACCACGGCCTACGACACCCTCAAGGTCCAGGTCCTCGACAGCGGCGGCACCGTGCTGGCCACCCCCGCCACGTACTCCAACCTCAACGCGGCGAGCGGCTACACCCGGCGCAGCCTGGACCTGTCGGCCTACGCGGGCCGGACGGTGACGGTCAGGTTCACCGGCACCGAGGGCTCGACCTTGCAGACCTCGTTCGTCCTCGACGACACCGCGCTCGACGTGGGCTGACGCGGGACACGCACGACAGGGGGCCCGCCGGACGTCCGGCGGGCCCCTGCCCTTCCTGCGTCTCACCCGGCCGGCACCGTGCGCTCCGGGGTGTTCCAGCCGGAGATCCGGACCCGTGGCGCGGCCCCGTGCAGGTCCGCCGTGCGGTAGGTCGCGGTCAGCGTGACCGACTCGCCCGGCCAGAGGCTCACCTCGTTGTCCGACCACCGCACCGGCAGCACCGGCGAGCCGTCGGCGCCGACGAGGTGGGCGTCCGTGAAGAGGGCCGGCGTCCTCGCGCCGCCGGTGTTGCGCAGGGTGACCGTCGTGGTCGACGTCCCGTCCGCCGAGACCGTGGAAGCGGTCGAGGAGAGGGGTGCCCGCGCCATGGAGTTCAGCCCCTTGAGGTCCGCGTAGCTCGTCGTCGGCGTGTGGTACCAGTCGGTGCGGTCCCAGTCGAGGGTGTCCGGCCGGGTGGACAGCCAGTACACGTTGCGGCTGACCTCCCTGCCCGAGGCGTCGGTCAGCGTCAGCCGCAGCAGATGGGTGGCCGCCGGCCCGCTCACCGCCGCCGGAAGGGTGAGTACGGTGCTGTGGGCGCCGTCCCCGGCCACGCGCACGTCCCGCACCGTCCGGTCGTAGCGCTGCGTGCCGTCGGTGTCGAAGAGGGTGGCGCGGGCGGTGAGGTGGGAGGCGGGGTCCTTCCGGTTGGCGACCACCACCACCGAGCGGTCGTCGTAGGAGTACTGCACGTGCAGCGGCTCGTTCGCCTTCTTGGCGCCGAAGTAGGCGCCGCCCTGGTCGAGGTAACGGTCCGTCAGCTGCCAGTGCAGCGAGGTCCAGCCGCTGTTGAACATCCAGTAGACGACGCCGGTCGCCGGCTTGTCGGCGTCGGTGGCGTTGCGTCCGTAGGCCTCGAACTGCGCGCGGACGTTCTCGTACTGGGCGAGCTGCGCCTTGCGGACGTAGTCGGTGAGCCCGGTGGGGGCGCCGTAGCGGCCGGCGAGGGCCTGGTCGTAGATCTTCAGGGTGCCGAAGACCGGGGACGGCGAGCGGTGGTACTGGCGGGCGCCGGGATCCCTCCAGAGGGTGTCGAGCTCGGCCGGAGTCATCATGCGGCGCAGGGTGTCGAGGGTGGGGATGTCGGGGCCCGCGCTGGTCTCGGAGTTGAAGCCGGTGGCGCCGCCCTCGCGCTTGGCGTACCAGTAGCCGGGCGGCACCCAGTCGTAGGGGCCGGTCATCTTCATGCCGGAACCGCCGAGCTGCGGCGAGGAGCTGTCGGAGGCGGAGCTGACGACGGGGACGGGCCAGTCGGCGGCACCGAGTGCGTCGAGGTAGTTCCTCTCGATGGCGGCGTCGGGCGCGAAGTCGCTGCCGACCAGGAAGGAGATCACGCTGGGGTGGTCGCGCAGCCGGGCGGCCTCGGCGGCCATCGACGCCTTGGCGACCGGGTAGTCGGCGGCGGTCCACTTGTCGCCGGTCTCGCTCCCGTTGACGTTGCCCTCCCACTTGTCGCAGCATTCCCAGCCGGGAAGCGTGAGGACGCCGTAGCGGTCGGCGAGGTCGAAGAACTCGTCCGGCTCCAGGTGGCCTTCGAGGCGGATCGTGTTGAGGCCCAGGTCGAGCGCGTACTTCAGCCGGTCCTCCACATAGGTCCGGTTCCAGCGCAGGAACTCGTCCGGGGACCAGCCGCCGCCCTTGATCAGCAGCCTGCGTCCGTTGATCCGGTACTGGCGGGCGCCGTCCGCGTCGATCGGTGCCCGCACGTCCCGGATGCCGAAGCTCTCGTGCGCGGTGTCCGAGACGGTGCCGGCCACGGTGGCGGTGAGGTCCAGGCCGTAGAGCGGCTGCCCGCCCATGCCGGCCGGCCACCACACGCGGGGCGCGGTCAGGCGCAGCCCGGGCACGTCGTCCGGGGAGAAGGTGACCGGGCGTGTCTCGTGGGCGGCCAGGGTGAGGGTCCTGCGGAACGTGGTGGCGCCGACGGTCCCGGTGACGGTGGTGGTCACCGGCGCCGCGGAGTCGTTGCGGGCCGTCGCCTTGACGGTGAGGTCGGCGTAGGCGAGGGACGGCACGTCCAGCCGGGTCACCACGTGCGCGTCGCGCAGGGCGACGGGGCCGCCGCGGCGGACCAGGACGTCCCGGACGATGCCCATGTTGCGGTCGGGCGGCGGCTGGAGCCAGTCGATCCAGCCCATGGTGAGGTTCTTGTCCGGGTCGTTGGGCCGGACGCGCAGCGCGAGGGTGTTCTTGCCGGGACGGACCAGGGAGGTCACGTCGAGTTCGTGGCGGGTGTAGGCGCCGGTGACGTCCTTGGCGGGGGCGACGAGGTGGCCGTCGACGTAGACGTCGGCCGCGGACATCACGCCGCTGAGATCGAGGTAGGTGCGGTGGGAGGTGTCGGCGACCGCGAAGTCGGCGCGGTACCACCAGGGGACCTGGAAGTCCGCCCGCGGGATCCGCTGCTGGTCGGTCGAGTGGAACGGGTCGGGATACCTCCCGGCGGCGAGCAGGGCGGCCAGGACGGTGGAGCGGGGACCGGCCGCGTACCAGCCGTCGGGGGAGTAGCCGGGCGAGGACACCTCCGCCGCGGGGTCGGTCACCTCGGCGGCCGACCGGATGGCGTATCCGGCGATGGGCGTGGCGCTGCCCGGCACCGGGGAGACCTCGGTGATCCTGGTGTGCGGGACGACCGACCGGTGGCCGCCCGCCCAGGCTCCGGTGCCGTGCGAACCGAGCAGTCCGAGGGCGACCGCGGCCGCGGCGAGACGGTGCCTGGCGGCGGGGCGGCGTCCGTGAGCGGGGCGGTGGAACACGGGTTCTCCAGCCTCTGCGCAAGCCTAGTATAGTTAGGAAACTTTACTAATTCGGTCACGATAGGAGCCCGCGCGGAACGTGTCAATCACCTTGGCCGCCCGGCGAGTTGGTCAGGACGGGACGGACCGGCGTTCGAACACCACGTCCCGGGCCGTGTCCAGTGCGGTCGCCACCGCGCCCAGCAGCACCGCGTCCGCGCCGAGCCGGCTGGCCGCGACCTCGGGCCGCAGCGGGGTGAGCGTGCGCAGGTGCTCCCGCACCGGCTCCAGCAGCAGGTCCACGCTGTGACCCACCCCACCGCCGAGCACGACGAGATCCGGGTCGAGCACGGCCGCCGCCGCGGCCACCGTGTGCGCGATCCGCTCACCCTCCAGCCGTACCGCCTTCACCGCCGCGGGGCTGCCCCCGCGCGCCGCGTCGAACACCGCCTTCGCGGTCAGCCGCCCGCTCATCCCGAACCGGCGGGCGGATTCCACCACCGCCAGCCCGGACACCGCGTCCTCGAGCCGCTCCGGCCTGTGCTGCCCCGGCCAGGGCAGGAACCCGATCTCTCCGGCCAGTCCGTGCGCGCCCGTGAACAGCCGCCCCTCGCTGACGACGCCCATGCCGAGGCCGGTGCCGATCAGGATGTACGCGAACAGCCGGCTGCCCGCGCCGACGCCGTACGCGTACTCGCCGAGCGCGGCCAGGTTGGCGTCGTTGTGGATCTCCAGCGGCACGCCGAGCTCCGCACGCATCCGGTCGAACAGTCCGGCCCTGCCCCAGCCGGGCAGGTGCATCGCGTACCGCACCCGGCGCTGCTGCTCGTCGTAGACGCCCGGGGTGCCCACCACCGCGTGCACCACCTGGTCCGCGTCCACGCCCGAGCCCGCCACCACCTGCCGGGCCGTCGCCACCACGAGCTCGGCCAGCGCGCCCGAGCTGCGCGCCTTGTTGCGCACGTCGCTGCGGGCCACGACGGTGCCGTCCAGGTCGGCGACCGCGCACCGCAGCCAGCCGCGCCCGATGTCGACGCCCAGCACATGGCCGGCCGCCGGGTCGGGGGCGTACAGCACGGCCGTGCGGCCGCGCTCGGGCGCGTGGGTGCCCACCTCGCGCACCAGCCCCGCCGCCTCCATGGCGGCCAGGGCGCTGGAGACGGTCGGCTTGGACAGGCCGGTCTCGCGGGCCAGCTGGGCGCGCGAGGCGGCGCCCGAGGCGCGCAGGCGGTCGAGCAGGAGCCGCTCGTTGGTGCTGCGCAGCCGGCGGCGGTTCCACGGCTGCTCCGGCCGTTCGGTGGCGTCGGTGGCGGGCATCGCACCATTCTCACGCATCGGCGGAGACCTCTTGACGTACCAAGTAAGTCTCTTTAACTTTATCGCCCGTTCCCCTCCGACTCGCCGGCCCCGCAGGAGTCCCCATGTCCGGTAGTCCGCCACCCGGCGGTGGTTTCGTCCGGCGCGTCGGCCTGTTCCAGGCCACCGCCATCAACATGAGCCAGATGTGCGGCATCGGCCCCTTCGTCACCATCCCGCTGATGGTCGCCGCGTTCGGCGGGCCGCAGGCGGTCATCGGCTTCGTCGCCGGCGCGGTCCTCGCCCTCGCCGACGGGCTGGTGTGGGCCGAACTCGGCGCCGCGATGCCCGGCTCCGGCGGCAGCTACGTCTATCTGCGCCAGGCCTTCCAGTACCGCACCGGACGCCTGATGCCGTTCCTGTTCGTCTGGACGGCGATGCTGTTCATCCCGCTGATCATGTCCACGGGCGTGGTCGGCTTCGTCCAGTACCTCGGTTACCTCGCGCCCCATCTCGGGCAGACGTCCGGCGACCTGATCGGCCTCGGCGTCATCGCCCTGGTCGTGCTGCTGCTGTGGCGGGGCATCGAGAACATCGCCCGCATCACCGCCGTCATGTGGGCCGTCATGGTCACCTCGGTGCTCCTGGTCATCGTGGCGGCGGCCACGCACTTCAGCGCACACCTCGCCTTCACCTACCCGGCGCACGCCTTCGACCTGGGCAGCGACCACTTCTGGCTGGGCTTCGCCGCCGGCCTGACCATCGGCATCTACGACTACCTCGGCTACAACACCACCGCGTACATGGCGGCCGAGGTCAAGGACCCGGGCCGCGTCCTGCCCCGCTCGATCATCTACTCGATCCTCGGCATCATGGCGATCTACCTGCTGCTGCAGATCGGCACCCTCGGCGTGATCGACTGGCACCGCATGACCCACGCCGACGACATCGCCTCCACCTCGGTGGCCTCGGCGGTGCTGGAGAAGACGTGGGGCAGGGCGGCGGCGGACATCGTCACCGTGCTCATCCTCATCACCGCCTTCGCCTCGGTCTTCACCGGCCTGCTCGGCGGCTCCCGGGTGCCCTACGACGCCGCCCGCGACCGCGTCTTCTTCCGCCCGTACGCCGCCCTGCACCCCAGACACCGCTTCCCGATGCTGGGCCTGGCCACCATGGGCGTGATCACGGCGATCGGCTTCCTGATCGGACGGCACACCGACCTCGCCACCCTGATCCAGCTCCTGACGACCGTGATGGTGATCGTCCAGGCGCTCGCCCAGATCGTCGCCGTCACCGTGCTGCGCAGGCGGCAGCCGGGGCTGCGCCGCCCGTACCGCATGTGGCTCTATCCGCTGCCGGGCATCGTCGCCTTCGTCGGATGGTGCGTGATCTACGGCTACGCCGACAAGAACTCCCCGGGCCGTCACCCCATCGAGTGGTCGCTGGCCTGGCTGGTGCTCGGCTGTGCCGCCTTCCTGGTCTGGGCGCGCTTCGAGAAGGTCTGGCCGTTCGGCCCCAAGGAGATCTCCGAGGAGTACCTCAAGGGGGCGGACCCCGACGTGGAGCCCGCCGGGAGCCCCGGTTGACAGGCGGACGGGCTGCTGCCTGACTGGAGAGCACCATGACAGGCAAGCCGGCGTACGCGTACGTCATCTACCTCGAGAGCACACCCGAGGCCGTGTGGGACGCGCTCACCGACGCCGACCTGACCGCCTCCTACTGGGGTCACAGCAACGTGTCCGACTGGCGGCCCGGCTCCCCCTGGCGGCACGTGCGCACGGACGGGTCCGGGATCGCCGACGTGGTGGGCACCGTGGTGGAGGCCGAGCGGCCCACCCGCCTGGTGACCACCTGGGCCGAACCGCAGGACGCCGAGCGGCCGGACGCGCACACCCGGGTCACCTTCACCGTCCGGCCGCACGGCGACATCGTCCGTCTCACGGTCACCCACGAGGACCTGGCCGACGAGCGGGCGCTCGCCGTGGTGTCGGCCGGGTGGCCCGCGGTGCTGTCCAACCTCAAGTCCCTCATCGAGACCGGCAGCCCCCTGCCGCAGGAGCCCTGGCTGGTCCCGGACCCCTGACCGCCGCGGCCCGCCCGGCCACGGGTTCTATACGCTGATCCCGTGG
>NZ_BMVJ01000003.1:85853-100205 GCF_014650655.1 Streptomyces anandii JCM 4720 | reverse complement strand
CCACAGCAGACGACCCCGAGCACGCGGCGGCCGGCCTGCGGGCCTTCGCCGTACGGTTGCGGCGGATGAACGGCGAGATCAACCGGCTGGTGCAGGGATTCGCCGGCAACCAGGGCCTGCACCCCACGGACGTGCAGGCCCTCGCCGCCATCCTGGACGCCGACGAGCCGATGACCCCCAGCCGGCTGGCCGTCCACCTCGGACTCACCTCCGGCGCGGTGACCGCGTGCGTCGACCGCCTCGAACGCGCCGGGCACATCCGCCGGGTCCGGGAGAGCGCCGACCGCCGCGTGGTCCACCTGCACTACGCCGCCGAGGCGCGCTCGGCGGCCCGCGCCTACTTCCGCCCCCTTGCCCGGGCGACCGAGGCCGCGCGGTCCCGGTTCACCGACGAGGAACTGTCGGTCGTGCTGCGCTTCCTGACCGCGATGAACGAGGAACTCTCGCTGGAGGGCGGCCCGGAGCGCTGACGGTGTGCGGAGCGCCGGTGGTGCGGAGCGCCGCAGGTGTGTGGAGCGCGGACCCGGGTAGTCTCGATTACCTCAATCATCAAGATACTTTCTCATAGAGGTATCCGGCTCCTCCGCCTGGGAAGGAAGCGATGCGCATCACCACCCGCGGGGCACGGCGGCTGCTCCCGCTGGCCCTGCTCGCGCTCTGGCTCGGCATCGGCGGCGCCTTCGGCCCCTTCGCGGGCCGGCTCGGCGAGGTGGCCACCAACGACCAGGCCGCCTTCCTGCCCCGCAGCGCCGAGTCCACCGAGGTCGTCGCCGAGCAGAGCGCCTTTCGCCAGGGCGAGACACTGCCCGTGATCGTCGTCTGGACCGGCGCCCCGGACACCCCGCTGGGCGACCGGAGGGACGCGGCCGGCCGCGCCCTGGCCGCGACGGCGGGCGTGCCGGGCGTGACCGGCCGACCCTCGCCCGCGCTGCTCTCGGCGGACGGAAAGGCTCTCCAGGGCGTCGTGCAGGTGCGGCCCGACCTCGGCAAGCGGCTGCCGGACACCCTCGGCCGCATCAAGGACGCCGCCGCCCGAGTGCCCGGCACCACCGTGCGGCTTGCCGGTCCGGCCGCGACCCAGGCCGACCTCTCCGACGCCTTCTCCGGCATCGACGGACTGCTCCTCGGCGTCGCCCTGGCCACCGTGCTGGTCATCCTGCTGCTGGTCTACCGCAGCGTCCTGCTCCCGCTGGTGGTCATCCTCGGCGCCGTGTTCGCGCTCGGCCTGGCCTGCGCGGTCGTCTACGCGCTCGCCCGGCACGGCGTGGTGCGCGTCGACGGCCAGGTTCAAGGCATTCTCTCCATCCTGGTGATCGGCGCGGCCACCGACTACGCGCTGCTGCTGACCGCCCGCTACCGCGAGGAACTGACCGCGCGCGACGACCGGTTCGCCGCCGCCGGCGCTGCCCTGAGGAGGTCCTGGGGCCCGGTCACCGCGAGCGCGGCCACGGTCGCCCTCGGCCTGCTCGCCCTGCTGATCAGCGACCTGACGAACAACCGCGCCCTCGGACCGGTCGGAGCGGTCGGCATCGCCTGCGCGGCGCTCAGCGCCCTGACCTTCCTGCCGGCCGTGCTGGTCCTGCTCGGCCGGGCCGCCTACTGGCCCGCCCTGCGGCACCGCCCCGGCGCGCGGGACCGCCGGGACGCCGACGGCATCTGGCGGCGCGTCGCCCGGCTGGTGGACCGGGCGCCGCGACGGGTGTGGGCCCTCGCCCTAGCCGGGCTGCTGGCCTGCGCGGCCTTCGCGCCCACGCTCGCCTCCAAGGGCGTACCGCTGGAGGAGACGTTCGTCAACGACGCCCCCTCCGTCGCCGCCCAGCGGACGCTCGGCCGGCACTTCCCCGGCGGTGCGGGCGACCCCGCCGTCGTCATCGCCGACGCCGGCCATCTGGAGGACGTCCTCGCCGCGGCCCGCGGCACCGAGGGCGTCGCCTCCGCCGCCGGGGTCTCGAAGACCGGCCGGCCGGGCGGAACCCCGCTCGTCGTCGGCGGCCGGACCCGGATCGACGTGACCCTGAGCGACGCCGCGGACAGCGACGCCGCCCAGCGGACCGTGTCACGGCTGCGCACCGCGGTGCACGCGGTGCCGGGAGCCCACGCGCTGGTCGGCGGCTACACCGCGCAGCGATACGACACCCTGCGCACCGCCGAGCGCGACCGCGCGATCATCGTCCCGGTGGTGCTCGCCATCATCCTCGTCATCCTCACCGTGCTGCTGCGCTCGCTGCTCACGCCCGTGCTGCTGGTCGCCACCGTGGCCCTCAACTTCGTCGCCACGCTGGGTGTTTCGGCACTCGTGTTCCACCACGTGTTCGGCTTCGACGGCACCGATCCGTCGGTGCCGCTGTACGGATTCGTCTTCCTGGTCGCGCTGGGCGTCGACTACAACATCTTCCTGATGTCGCGGGTGCGCGAGGAGTCGTTGCGGCACGGCGTGCGCGAGGGCGTACTGCGGGGCCTGGTCAGCACGGGCGGGGTGATCACCGCGGCGGGCGTGGTCCTGGCCGCCACCTTCGCCGCCCTCGGGGTCATCCCGCTGGCCTTCCTGGCGCAGATCGCGTTCATCGTGGCCTTCGGCGTCCTGCTCGACACCCTGGTGGTGCGGTCCCTGCTGGTGCCGGCGCTGGTCCGCGACATCGGCGCACCCGCCTGGTGGCCGGGACGGCTGAGCCGCGAACGCGGGACGCGCTGAGCCGCCGCACCGGCGGTCGTACATGGTCCCGCGGTCAGCGGGCAGGCGGTTCGTAAGCGCTGGAAACCGTCCGCCGGGGCCGAACGCGGACGACGAGACACGGAGGTGAGTGCCGGTATGGGTGCGAAGGTGCTGGAGCGGTTCCCCGCGGGGGCTCCGCGCGGATCCTGGCCGGCGGAGGAGTACGCGGCGCGGCGGCGGGCGGAGGGCCAGCCCGCCACCGTGGTGATGGACCTGAGGGAGGACGCCTTCCTCGTGGTGGTGCCCGCCGAGGACGACTGACCGAAGGGGCGCTCCGACCGGGCGGGCCGCCCATCATCCGCCCAGACGGCCGAGGTGGAACCGCCGCACCTCGGCCGTCTGTCCCTGCACCAGCAGGAACATGCCCTCACGGGCCAGCCGCTGCGCGCGGCCGGCCAGGTCCAGGGACCGGCCGCCGCCGGCCACGACCGCGGCGGTGGTGGCGTCCCGCATCAGGTCGTACGCCCGTGTCTTCAACGCCAGCCGTTCCTCGACGCGTTCATGCGGTACCGGGTGGTCCCACAGGGCGTAGGCCCGTTCCCGGACCTCCTCCAGGCGGGCCCGCAGCGACCTGGCTGTTCCGGCGGCCTCGGCTCCGGGCGCCTCGTCGAGCAGCGCGAGCGCGGCGCCGGCGACGCCGAAGACCGCGGGGGAGGCGTTGGTGTTGCGCGGCCGGTCCACGAGGGCGAACCGCTCCTGCAAAGTGCGCAGCACGACCGCGTCCCCGGGCAGCCACAGGCCGTCGAGCTCCAGCGACACCGTGCGGGTGGCGCTCAGCGCGGCGAGCCGCAGCGGCGGCGACGGGCGCAGCCCCGGCTGCTCGCGCGCCTCGGCGAACGCGAACACGACCTCGGCGTCGTCCGTGACCCCGGCGAGCAGCATCACGTCGTTCAGCCCCCAGCCCGTGTACCAGGGCACCGTGCCCTCGAAGCGCCAGCCGCCGCGCTCCGGCACGGCCCGCACCGGCACCCTGGGGAACGCGCGGACGTGGGCGTAGGCGATCCCCGCGAGCAGTTCGCCCCTCGCCAGCGGGCGCAGCAGCCGCTCGCGGACGGGCGGCGGGGCGTCGACGAGGAGCTTGACCGGGGTGTAGTGCTGGGTGATCACGAACCAGGTGGAGCAGCACGCCCCCGCGAGAATCTCCGCCGTCTCCCGCCCCACGGCCGAGGGCGCCGCCGAACCGCCGTACTCCACCGGCGCGTTGAGCCCGAGCAGCCCCGACTCCCGTACGGCCCGGATGTGACCGGCCGGCAGGCCCTCCTGGTCGACGCGTTCCGCCGCCGGCGCGAGCAGGTCCGTGGCGAGGCGCCGGGCGCGGTCGACGAGGGGGTGCGCGTCAGAGGTCATGGGAAAGATTCTGCCGATCCGGCCGGGCGAGGTGTCGATGCGGGGGTGTGCCGTTCGTGTAGGAGGTGGGACAACGGTACGACGCCAAGGAGGACGTCATGAAGTACTACCTGCTCAGCGTGATCCAGCCGAGCGAGGGTGCCCCGCCCTCGGCGGAGGCGCTCGCGGAGATCATGGGCAACGTCGAGGCCTTCCACCAGGAGCTGCGCGAGGCCGGGGCCTGGGTGTTCGCGGGCGGGCTGCACGGCCCGGAGACCGCGACCGTGCTGCGGCCCAAGGGCGAGGACGTGCTGATCACGGACGGGCCCTACGCCGAGGGCAAGGAGTACCTGGGCGGCCTGTGCCTGATCAAGGCGCCCGACCTGGACGCGGCCCTGGAGTGGGGGCGCAAGGCGGGCCGGGCCACCACGCTGCCCATCGAGGTGCGGCCGTTCCTTCACACGGCCGAGGACTGATGCCCGCACCGCCCGGCGCCGGCGACGTCGAGGCCGTCTTCCGCGCCGAGTACGGCCGGGCGGTCTCCGTCCTCGTCCGCTTCCTCGGCGACATCGATCTCGCCGAGGAAGCGGTCCAGGACGCCTTCGCCACGGCGCTGGAGAGGTGGCCGCGGACCGGAGTGCCGCCGAGCCCGGCCGGCTGGATCATCACCACCGCGCGCAACCGCGCCGTCGACCGGCTGCGCCGCGAGTCCTCGCGGGACGCCCGCCACGCCGAGGCGGCCCGCCTGCACGGAACCGGTGCGGCGACGGGCGGGGCGGCGGGCGGGGCGGAGGGCGCGACGGCGGGGCCGGACCCCGGGCAGGACGAGGAGGGACCCGTGCGCGACGACCGGCTCCGCCTGATCTTCACCTGCTGCCACCCGGCGCTCGCCATGCGCTCCCGGGTGGCGCTCACCCTTCGGTTGCTCGGCGGCCTGACGACGGCGCAGATCGCCCGCGCCTTCCTGGTGCCCGAGCCGACGCTGGCCCAGCGGATCGTGCGGGCCAAGGCCAAGATCCGCGCCGCGGGCATCCCGTACCGCGTGCCGCGCGACGCCGACCTGCCGGACCGCCTCGGCGGCGTCCTGGCCGTCATCTACCTGATCTTCAACGAGGGCTGCACCGGCACGGGGGAGCTGTGCGCCGAGGCCCTGCGCCTGGGCCGGCTGCTGTCCGAACTGATGCCGGACGAGCCCGAGGTGACCGGACTGCTGGCGCTGATGCTGCTCGTCGAGTCGCGCCGCCCCGCCCGCGAGGGCCGCGGCGGTGAGCTGGTCCCGCTGCCGGAGCAGGACCGCGCGCGCTGGGACCGGGACATGATCGCCGAAGGACAGGAGCTCGTCCGCCGCTGTCTGCGCCGGGACCGGCCGGGGCCGTACCAGATCCAGGCCGCGATCCACGCGGTGCACAGTGACGCGCCGGCCGCCGGGGCCACCGACTGGGGTCAGATCCTGCGGCTGTACGACCACCTCATGGCGCTCGCGCCGAGTCCGGTCGTCGCGCTGAACCGGGCGGTGGCGGTCGCCGAGACCGAGGGCCCCGGCCCGGCCCTCGATCTGGTGGACGGGCTGGAACTCGACGGCTATCACGTCTTCCACGCCGTCCGCGCGAGCCTGCTGCGCCGCCTCGGCCGCCCCGGCGAGGCCGTACGGGCCTACGAGGCGGCCCTCGCCCTGAGCCCGAGCCCGGCCGAACGCGCTTATCTAACCCGGGAGTTGGCCGGCCTGCGGCCTTGACTGGTACAGACCAATGCGGTTGAGTGTGGCCTCACACCCCCCACCGCGGCCGCCCCCCCACGTCGTGTCCGGTACCACCCGCACGCGCGCCGGGGCGCGGTTTCCCCCGCCCTTTCCCGGGTGCGGCCGTGGACCGCAAAGGAGTTGATCCAGTGTCAGGACGACACGTCTCCGCCGCGCTCACCGCGCTCCTGATCGGCAGCGCCGTCCCCCTGGTCCTGCCGGCCGCCCACGCCTCGGCGGCCTCCTGCTCGAGCTACCCCAACTGGGTGGCCGGGAAGTCCTACCGCACCGGTGACGTCGTCCGTTACACGGACGGCAGGGCGTACATGGCCGAGCACGACAACCCGGGCTACGACCCCACCATCAGCACCTGGTACTGGGACCCCTACTCCTGCGACAGCGGCTCCGGCAACGGCAACCCGTCCGGATTCGTGGTCAGCGAGGCCCAGTTCGACCAGATGTTCCCGAACCGGAACTCGTTCTACACCTACAGCGGGCTGACCGCCGCGCTCAGCGCCTACCCAGGCTTCGCCAACACCGGCAGCGACACCGTGCGCAAGCAGGAGGCGGCGGCCTTCCTCGCCAACGTCAGTCACGAGACCGGCGGTCTGGTGTACGTGGTGGAGCAGAACACCGCCAACTACTCGCACTACTGCGACTGGAGCCGGCCGTACGGCTGTCCCGCCGGTCAGTCCGCCTACTACGGGCGCGGTCCGATCCAGCTGAGCTGGAACTTCAACTACAAGGCCGCCGGTGACGCGCTCGGCATCGACCTGCTCAACAACCCCTGGCTGGTGCAGAACGACTCCGCCGTGGCCTGGAAGACCGGCCTGTGGTACTGGAACACGCAGTCCGGCCCCGGTTCCATGACCCCGCACAACGCGATGGTGAACCAGGCAGGGTTCGGCCAGACCATCCGCAGCATCAACGGCTCCCTGGAGTGCGACGGCAGGAACCCTGCGCAGGTGCAGAGCCGCGTCGACGCCTACCAGAGGTTCACGCAGATCCTCGGGGTTTCACCGGGCGGCAACCTCTACTGCTGACCCGCGTGCGTACGGCATGGTGTCATGCACCTGCCACCCGGCAGGTCGTCGTCATTCCGTACGGACGAAGGGCACACCGCCATGCGCACCCCCCATGCCCTGCTCGCCACGACCGCGGCCCTGGCCGCCGCGGTCGTGGCGCCCCCCGCTCCCGCCGCCGGCGCGACCGCCGTTCCGGCCGCCGGGGCCTACTACGTGCAGAGTGCCACCACCGGTCTGAACGCGGCCGCCGCAGGCGGCGCCGTCGAACAGCACAACCCCAAGGGCGACGAGGACCACCAGCAGTGGAACCTCCGGGCCGCCGGATCCTCGTACGTGCTGGAGAACGCCGACACCGCGGGCAACTGCCTCGGCCGTTCGGGCGACCAGGCGCGCACCGTCGACTGCTCGGCCGCCGACGCGCTCTGGGACATCAGCGACGCCGGGGCCGACCAGTACACCCTGAAGGTGCCCGGCAGCGACCGCCGGCTCACCGTCGCCGCCAAACCGTCCGGCGCCAACTACCCGGCCCAGCTGGCCATCGGCTCCTCACCGGACCTCGCCGCCTGGTACCTCACCCCGGTGACCCCGGTCACCCCTCCCATGCCGCCGGCCGACCAGCGCACGCTGGACCAGGTCACCTTCCTCACCGCCCACAACGCCTACGCCAACGGGGTCGACGGAGGCTTCGCCCCGCCCTTCGTCAACTTCTTCCCCAACCAGACCCGGGGCATCGACCGCCAGCTCACCGACGGCGTCCGGGGATTCATGCTCGACATCCACCAGACGCCCGACGGTGCGATCCTGTGCCACGACAGCTGCACCCTGGTGAGCAGACCGGTCGCCCTCTGGGTCGACATCCAGCGCATGGTGAACTTCCTCAAGGCGCATCCGGACCAGTTCGTCACCGTCTTCCTCGAGGACTACGTCGACCCCGGCGTCCTGCGCTCCGAACTCGCCCGCGTCAGCGGCCTGTCCGACGTGCTCTACCGCCCCGATCTGACCGGTGTGCGGCAGAACGGCTGGCCGAAGCTGGCCGACCTGACCGCGGCCGGCCACCGGCTGCTGATCTTCACCGACCACAGCCGCTCCGCCGACGAGGCCGCGGGCCTGACCCGGGACAGCTTCGGCGTGATGTACCAGCGCGAGTGGACCGTCGAGAACTACTGGTCGATGGGGTCCGGCCTCGGCTCCTCCGACTGGTCCTGCTACAGCCGCTGGTACGGCGCCGACACGAACATCCCGCTCACCCGCACCGAACCGGGCTTCCGCCCGCTGTTCGTGATGAACCACTTCCGTGACGTCACGATCTCCGGCACCGCACAGACCGACAACACCAAACTCGCCGACCGCGCCCGCCGCTTCTGCGAACCCGCCGCCCGCAAGAAGCCCAACTTCCTGGCAGTGGACCGATACGACCTGGGCGACCCCGCCTCCGCGGTCGACACGCTGAACACCTACACGTATCCGTAAGCGGGACGCGTGAGCGCCGGGCCCCCGGTCACGGCCGGGGGTCCAGGTGGTCGTGGAGGAAGGTGATCGTGCTGTGCCAGGCGTCCGATGCCGCTTCGGGGTGGTGGGTCGGGCGGTGGTCGTTGAAGAAGGCGTGGCCGGCCGGGTACATGCGGAAGTCGGGGCAGAGGCCCGACTGGCGGTGGATGGTCTCGCGCAGTTCCTCCACCCGCTGCGGCGTGATGCTGCGGTCCCGCTCACCGTAGTGGCCGAGGATGTGCGCCCGCAGCCGGGAGAAGTCCGGGAGCTCGTCACGGATCACCCCGTAGAACGGCACCGCCGCGCTCACCCTGGGCTCCACCGCGGCCAGGTACAGCACGAAGCCGCCGCCCATGCAGAAGCCGACCGCGCCGGCCGAGGCGGAGGTGACCTCCGGCAGCGACAGCAGGTGGCCGACCGCGCCGGCGAGCAGTTCGACCCCGCGGGCGACCGGCAGGGCGCGCATCATCCGCCGGGCCTCCTCGGCGTCGTGCGCCACGCTCCCGCCGTACAGGTCCGGGGCCAGCACGACGAAGCCCTCCGCGGCCAGCCGGTCCGCGACCTCGGCGATGTGGTCGGTCAGCCCCCACCACTCCTGGACGAGCAGGACACCCGGCCCCCGGCCCGACGGCGGCACTGCGAGGTAGCCGTGGGCGGTGGCGCCCGCGCTCGGGAAGGTCACGTTCTGGCGGGCCGGGGTCTCGGCGGGCTTCGGCTGCTCGGGCATGACATCGGCTCCTGCGGACTGGGAGGGCCCCACCGAACGGGCTCTCCCATAATGGGTGTGCCGGCGCGGCCGCGCGCGGCCGGTGCACACCGGGCCTGACTACACTCGTGTAGACGGACGGCCCGCTGGACGGTGACCGTGGGCGAGGACGGGGTGAGGGACGTTCCCATGACCGACGCGAAGGACGAGCGCAGACCGGCCGGCGAGCTGGAGGCCAGTGTCATGGCCGTCCTGTGGGCCGCCGGCGCGCCGCGTACCCCCGGTCAGGTCCAGCGCGGCCTCGGCGCCGGGCTGGCCCGTACGACGGTGACCACCATCCTGACCCGGCTGCACGACAAGGGCGTGGTCGAGCGCAGCCGCCAGGGCCGCGGCTACGCCTACTACCCCGTACAGGACGCCCACGGCCTGACCGCCCGCCGGATGCACTCCGAGCTCGACCGCGACACCGACCGCGAGACGGTGCTCGCCCGTTTCGTCGCCCAGCTCAGCCCCCAGGACGAGCGCGTCCTGCGCGACCTGCTCGAACCCGGTGAGCGATGACCGCGCTCCTGCTGCTGCCCCTGCTCCTGCCGTTCGCCGTACCGGCACTGGCCCGGCGCGCGCTGGACCGGCTGGCGCCCGTGACCGCGCTGTGGGTGATCACCGTCTCCGCCGTGGTGCTCGCGGGCTGCTCCCTCGCCGCGCTCGGCGGCTTCGTCCTCACCGGCCTGCTCAAGCTGCCCGTCTTCGCCGCGCTCGGCGAACTCGTCCACCCCCTGCCCACGGCCTCCGACCTCGTGGTCGTCCCGGCGGCGACCGTCTCCGTCGGAGCCCTCGCCGTGTGCGCGGGCACCCTCGCGCGCGCCGCCCTGCGCGAGTTCCGCGCCTTCCGCAGCGCCCGCTCCGAGGCCTGCCGCCGCCCCGCCGCCGGCGACCTGTGCGTCGTCGACTCCCCGCACCCGGACGCCTACGCCCTCCCCGGCCGCCCCCACCGCATCGTCGTCACCACGGCCATGCTGCGCAGCCTCGACGTGGCCGAGCGCGAGGCCCTCTTCGCCCACGAGCGGGCGCACAACCGCGGCGGCCACCACTACTTCCTCGCCGCCGCCGAGCTGGCCGCGCACTGCCACCCCGCGCTCCGCCGGGTCCGCGGCACCATCCGCCTGGCAGCCGAGCGCGCCGCCGACGAGGCCGCCGCCGCGGCCGTCGGCGACCGCCGGCTGACCGCACGCGCGATCGCCCGCGCCGCCCTGGCCGGCCAGGACGCCCGCTCGGTACGCCCCGACCTCGCCCCCGCCGCCACCTCCGGACCCGTACCGCACCGTGTCAAGGCGCTGCTGGCCGCGCCCCACGTGCCCCGGCCCGCCGCGGCCTGGATCGCCGCGCTGCTGGTGGCCTGCGCGGCCGTCTCCTTCGCCTCCTCGGCCACCGGTGTCCTCGACTTCCACCACCGGGTGGAGATCGCACAGGGCGAAGAGTCCCGCTGACCCTCCCGGGCGGCTCGTTCCACGATCGGTCCCTGCTCCGGGGCTGACTGGCGCGACGCAGGTTTTACGTATAACCTCACCCGTCAATCGCCCGTCCCGGAAGGCCCTGATGAGACGCATCGCCCTGGTCACCCTCGTCGTCGACGACTACGACGAGGCGATCCGCTTCTACACCGGGGCCCTCGGATTCCGGCTCGCCGAGGACACCCCGCGCCCGGACGGCTCCCGGTGGGTCGTCGTCGCGCCGGGCCCCGGCCAGGACGGCACCGCGCTGCTGCTCGCCCGCGCCAAGGGGGAGGACCAGCGGGCCAGGATCGGCGACCAGACCGGCGGACGCGTCGGGTTCTTCCTGCACACCGACGACTTCGCCGCCGACCACGCCCGGATGCGGGCGGCGGGCGTGACCTTCCTGGAGGAGCCGAGGCACGAGCCGTACGGCACCGTCGCCGTCTTCCAGGACCTCCACGGCAACCGCTGGGACCTGCTCCAGCCCGCCACCTGCTGACATCCACCGCCGTCCCGACATCCACCGCCGCCCCCTGACATCCACCGCCGGGTCCCGACCGGGACCGGCACGCCACCGCCGAGGAAACACCGCACATGACCGCCGCCCCGCGCACCGACGCCCGCATCGACACGGACACCATCCGCCGGCTCCCCAAGGCCGTGCTGCACGACCACCTCGACGGCGGCCTGCGCCCCGCCACCGTCATCGAGCTCGCGGACGCGGTCGGCCACACCCTGCCCACCACCGACCCCGACGAGCTCGCCGCCTGGTACGTCGAGGCCGCGGACTCCGGCGACCTGGTCCGCTACATAGCGACCTTCGAGCACACCCTCGCCGTCATGCAGACCCGCGAGGGGCTGCTGCGCACCGCCGAGGAGTACGTCCTCGACCTCGCCGCGGACGGCGTCGTCTACGGCGAGGTCCGCTACGCCCCCGAGCTCATGGTCAACGGCGGGCTCACCCTCGACGAGGTCGTCGCCACCGTCCAGGAGGGGCTGGCCGCCGGCATGGCGAAGGCGGCCGCCGCCGGCACCCCGGTCCGCGTCGGCACCCTGCTGTGCGGCATGCGGATGTTCGACCGCACCCGGGAGATCGCCGGCCTCGCGGTGGCGTTCCGCGACGCCGGCGTCGTCGGCTTCGACATCGCGGGCGCCGAGGACGGCTTCCCGCCCGCCGACCACCTCGCCGCCTTCGAGCACCTGCGGCGCGAGAGCGTGCCGTTCACCATCCACGCCGGCGAGGCCCACGGCCTGCCCAGCATCCACCAGGCGCTCCAGGTGTGCGGCGCCCAGCGCATCGGGCACGGCGTGCGCATCACCGAGGACATCGTCGACGGCAAGCTCGGCCGGCTGGCCGGCTGGGTGCGCGACCGCCGTATCGCCCTGGAGATGTGCCCGACCTCCAACCTCCAGACCGGGGCCGCCACTTCGATCGCCGAGCACCCCGTCACCGCGCTGAAGGACCTCGGCTTCCGGGTCACCCTCAACACCGACAACCGCCTGGTGTCCGGCACCACGATGACCCGGGAGATGTCCCTGCTCGTCGAGCAGGCCGGCTGGACCGTGGCGGACCTGCGCACGGTCACGGTGAACGCGGTCAAGAGCGCGTTCATCCCCTTCGACGAGCGCAACGCCCTGCTGCGGGACGTGGTCCTGCCGGGTTACGAGTCCGCGCTCTGAAGGAGCCCCCGGACGTAGGCGGCCTGTCCGACGTGCTGGAGATCGTCGGACAGGACGCTCACCAGGCGCACGCCCAGGGTGACCGGCGGGTCCCAGCGCTCGTCCACGACACGCTCGAGGTCCTTGGCGGCGAGCTGCCGCAGGGCCCCGAGGGTCTGCTCGTGCACCGCGTCGTAGTAGCCGGTCAGCAGGTCGCCGGAGTCGACCCGCACCTTGGCGACCTTGGCCGCGCTGTGCCCGTAGCCCGTCTCGCGGCGGCCGAGGCCGAGGCCGAAGCGCTTCTCCCAGTCCCGCGCGAGCCACACCTGTTCCAGGCCGAACGCGCCGGCCACGTGGTCGTCCTGGACGCGGGTGAGGTGCCACAGGAGCCAGGAGACGGAGTTCGCGCCGGCGGCGGGGCGGGCGTTGAGCTGCTCGGCCGTCAGGCCGTCGACGACGGCGTGGACTTCTTCCCGGATGCGGCCGTAGCCGTCGATGAGGATGTCCTTCGCATGCATACGTCCACCATCGCGCATCGCCGCGCGCCGTGCGGCCGGGACACCCGCTCGGGTGCCCCTTCCTAAGGCTGTTCCGTATCCTCGTCCTGGCTCGTGAGCAGGGTCATCAGGGCGCGCGCCGCCGGGCTGGTGGCCCGTTCGGTCGGCAGCAGCGCGACGGTCTCGTACTCCGCCTCGCCGGTGCCTTTGAGGGGCAGCGGCGTGAGCGAGGGCCGCTTGTGCCGGAAGTGCTGGGGCACGACCGCGACGCCGAGGTTCTCGTCGACCAGGTCGAGCAGACTGTGCACGTCGTTGACCTCCAGCGCCACCGTGCGCCGTACGCCCGCGGCGGCGAAGGCCGCGTCGGTGGTGCGGCGCGGCCCCCAGTCCGGATGGAAGTCGACGAAGACCTCGCCGCCGAGGTCCCCGGGCGTGACGGCCGCGCCGCGCGCCGCGAGCGGGTGTTCCGGGTGGCACAGCACCGTCATCGGCTCGCTGGTCAGTCCCACCGAGCGCAGCAGATCGGTGTCCGCCCGGGTCCGGTAGGCGAACGCCAGGTCCAGCCGGCCGGCCGCGACCTCCTCCGCCAGCGCGCCGGAGCCCGCCTGCCGCAGCCTGATCTCCACGTCCGGATGGCGGCGCCGGAAGGCGGCCAGCAGCCCGGCCACGTGCACACCCGCTATGCACTGCTCGGTGCCCAGCGACAGAGTGCCGCGCAGCACGCCCTGCACCGCCGCCACCGCCTCGTGCGCCGCCCGCACCTGGGCGAGGACGCGCTCGGCCTCGCCGAGCAGCGCGCGCCCGGCCTCGGTGAGCGTCACCCGGCGCGTGGTGCGCACGAACAGCGGTGTCTGCAACTCCCTCTCCAGCGCCCGGATGGACGCCGACAGACCCGACTGGGACACCATCAGCCGTTCGGCCGCCCGGGTGAAGTGGCGGTCCTCGGCGACGGCGACGAAGTGCTGGAGATGACGCAGTTCCATGACTGAGAAGCCTAGTCGTTGAATTCCATCGGATTCTCCTGTTGGACCACTGCACGCAGGTGGCGGCAGAGTGGGGACGCCGGTTCCGCCGGGCCGGCCGCCCACCGCCAACCCCTCATGGAGTCGCGTTGCACACCGCCCACCCCGACCGCTATGCCGAGATGCCCTACCGGCGCACCGGGCGCAGCGGCCTGAAGCTCCCCGCGCTGTCGCTCGGCCTGTGGCACAACTTCGGGCCCGACCGACCGGTGGAGACCCAGCGCGCCATCCTGCGCCGCGCCTTCGACCTGGGCGTCACCCACTTCGACCTCGCCAACAACTACGGCCCGCCGCCCGGCGCCGCCGAGTCCGCGCTCGGCGAGGCGCTCGCGGCGGACTTCGCGCCGTACCGGGACGAGCTGGTGATCTCCACCAAGGCGGGCTATCCGATGTGGCCGGGCCCGTACGGCGAGTGGGGCTCCCGCAAGTACCTGTTGTCCTCGCTCGACCAGAGCCTGAAGCGCATGGGCCTGGAGTACGTCGACATCTTCTACTCCCACCGCCCCGACCCGGACACTCCCCTCGAGGAGACGATGGGCGCCCTGCACTCGGCGGTCCAGCAGGGCAAGGCGCTCTACGTCGGCGTCTCCAACTACTCCCCGGAGCAGACCCGCGAGGCCGCCCGGATCCTGGCCGGCCTCGGCACCCCGCTGCTGATCCACCAGCCGCGCTACTCGATGCTGGA
>NZ_BMVJ01000003.1:80857-85828 GCF_014650655.1 Streptomyces anandii JCM 4720 | reverse complement strand
CCGCCGCCCCGAGGAGCAGGGCCTCCTGGACACCCTGGACGAACTCCAGGTCGGCTCCATCGCCTACTCCCCGCTGGAGCAGGGCCTGCTCACCTCCCGCTACCTCGACGGCATCCCGGAGGACTCGCGCGCCGCGAGCGACAGCCCCTTCCTGGACAGCGACGCGGTCACCGGGGAACTGGTGGGCCGGCTGCGGGCCCTGGACGAGATCGCCAGGTCCCGCGGCCAGTCCCTGGCCCAGATGGCGCTGGCCTGGGTGCTGCGCGGCGGCCGCGTCACCTCGGCCCTGGTCGGCGCGAGCAGCCCGCGGCAGCTGGAGGACAGCGTCGCGGCCATCGGGAACCTCGGCTTCGACCCGGCCGAACTGGCCCGCATCGACGCCCTGACCACCGGCGTGTGACCGCGCCCAGGGGGCGTCCTTAAGCCCCCTGCGGCACCCGGTCCAGGAAGCCGAGGACCGAGCGGATACGGCCCTCGGCGTCCAGGGTGACCATATCGGAGCCGGCGACCGGTGCGGCGCCGTCGGTCCCGCTGACCAGTTCCCAGGAGAAGCGGGCGGTGTCGTGGTGGCCGTCCACCCGCCCGGTGAGCCGGAAGGCGAAGCCGGGGAACTGCTCGCGCGCCGCGGTGATGACGGCGCCGATCTGCTCGTGGCCGGTCACGTCGGCGAGGGGGTCGGTGTAGCGGCCGTCGGGGGTCCAGGCGGCGGCCACCGCCTTGGCGCGGGCCTCGGGCCCGGCGGCGTTCCAGGCCTCGAAGTAGCGGGCGACGGCGTTCTCGTAACGGTCGGTGTGCGCGGACATGGCTGATCGGCCTCCATCGAGGTCACAGGTGCGGTTGGTGGAGTCGTCGGACGTCGATCCGATGGCTCCACCCTGCCGGGGCGCGCCCGAGGGGTCGATTACCGCGGGGGTAATGGCGGCTCCGAACCTCCGCGCCGCACAGCCGGGCCGTGCAATTCGGCCAACGACCGCGCTGAATATGCCAGGAGACTGGCCGGAAAGTCATGGTGACACTGTTTCAGGAGTCAACATACTCGAAGGTCAGGGACGTAGTACCGCACACGAACCGCAGCGAGAGCGAGGAAGCACCGGCAGACGAACGCGCGACGGGGGAGGAGCAGTGCACGACGAATTCCTGTGCCATGTCACGGCGTACGGCATGTGCGACGGCCGCCGGATCGGGGTGCCGCTCGGCACCTACCGGGCGCCCACCCTCGCCCTCGCCCTGTGGTGGCTGCGCGACCGGGCCTCCTGGATCGCCGAGCGGCTCGACCCCCTGCCCGAGACCACCGGCATCCCGGCGAGCGCGCTGGTTCCGGTGCCGGACGGCGTGCCCGACGTGCCCGCCCTGCTGCGCGCCTGGTGCGCGGACGTGACCCGGCAGGAGGCCGTGGCCGAGCGGTTGGCGGAGGGACGTCTGGTGCGGATCGCCGCCGGCGACGACACCACCGAGTACGAACTGCTCGCCGAGTCCGTGGACGCCCTGCGCATGCAGCGCACCCTCCCCGCCCTCGCCCTGCCCATGGTCTGACGCACGCGACCGCCGACCGTGCCCCCGGACAGCGACGGCGGCACCCGACCACCGGGCGCACCGGCTTCGGCCGGGCGGGAAACAGGGCAAATCGTTAGAATTCTGCCATGGCTGAGCAGCCGGCCGCCCCGACTGCGCCCGAGCTCCTCCTGGAGACGGAGACGGGCTCGACGGTGATGACCCCCAGCCGCGACTACCACCTCGGACGCGACCCGCTCAGCGACGTCGTCCTCGACGACGCCCGGGTCTCCTGGCACCACGCCGTGCTGCGCCCCGAGGACGGGCACTGGACGCTGCACGACGACGACAGCACCAACGGCACGTACGCCGACGGCCGGCGCGTCCACGACTGGGGCGTCCGCCCCGACAGCGTCATCCGCTTCGGCAACCCCGTCGACGGCCCCACCGCCGTCCTCGTCCCCCGCCCGGCCTCGGCCCCCGACCGCCCGTCCTCCGTCTCCCTGCCGTCCCTGACCACCACCTTCCGCCGGCCCACCGCCGTACGGCCGCTGCCCGCCCGGACCCTGCGCATCGGGCGCGCCACCGACAACGACCTCGTCGTCGACGACCTGATCGTCTCCCGCCGCCACGCCGAGCTGCGCGCCCGCGATGACGGCGGCCACGACATCGTCGACCTCGGCAGCCACAACGGCACCTTCCTCAACGGAACGCCGGTGAGCCACGCCCGGGTCGGCCCCGGCGACATCATCGGCGTCGGACACTCCTCCTTCTGCCTCGTCGGCGACGAGCTGCAGGAGTACGTCGACACCGGCGAGGTCTGCCTCGACGTGCAGGACCTCACCGTGACCGTCGACCGCGGCCGCAAGGTCCTGCTCGACCGCGTGTCCTTCCCGGTGGGGGAGAAGTGCCTGCTCGGCGTCGTCGGGCCGAGCGGCGCGGGCAAGTCGACCCTGCTCGGCGCGCTGACCGGGCAGCGCCCCGCGGAACACGGCACGGTCCTCTACGACGGCCGCGACCTCTACCGCGACTACGCCGAGCTGCGCCAGCGCATCGGCCTGGTCCCGCAGGACGACATCCTGCACGCCCAGCTGACCGTGCGGGCCGCCCTCACCTACGCCGCCGAACTGCGCTTCCCGCAGGACACCTCCCAGGCCGAGCGCCGGACCAGGGTCGAGGAGGTGGTGCGCGAACTCGGCCTCCAGGAGCGCGTCGAACAGCCCGTGCACAGCCTCTCCGGCGGACAGCGCAAACGCGTCAGCGTCGCCCTCGAACTGCTCACCAAGCCCTCCCTGCTCTTCCTCGACGAGCCGACCTCCGGACTCGACCCCGGCATGGAACGGTCGGTGATGCGAATGCTGCGGGGCCTGGCCGACGACGGCCGTACGGTCGTCGTCGTCACCCACAGCGTCCTCAGCCTCGACGTCTGCGACCGGCTGCTCGTCCTCGCGCCGGGCGGCCGGGTCGCCTACTTCGGGCCACCCGGCGAGGCGCTGGAGTTCTTCGGCTTCGAGCAGTGGCCCGAAGCCTTCGAGGCGTTCGAGAACGACCGCGGCCGGGACTGGGCCGGCGCCTACCGCGACTCGCCGCAGTACCACCGCCACATCCTGGACGCCGGCGCCCAGCCGCACCTGCCGCGCTCCGGCCCCGTCCCGGCGGCCCCGCCGCCCCGGCCGCGCAGCTGGATCGCCCAGCTCGCCACGCTCGTACGCCGCTACACGGCCGCGCTCGCCGCCGACCGCACCTTCATCGCCACCATGGTCGCCCTGCCGTTCCTCACCGGCCTGATGGCCCGTGCGGTGGCCGGCAGCAGACTCACCCCGCTGACCGCGATGAACGTGCTGCTCATCCTGTGCGTGGGCGGCATGCTGACGGGGTCGGCCAACGCGGTGCGCGAACTGGTGAAAGAACGGGTGATCTACCAGCGTGAACGGGCCGTCGGCCTGCCCAGATCGGCGTACCTCGTCTCCAAGGTCGTCGTGCTGGGGGCGATCACGGTCGCGCAGGCCGTGGTGCTGACCCTGGTGGGCCTGCTCGGCGTCGATCTCAACGCCCCGGGCGGCAAGGGCGTGCTCATGCCGCCGCTGCCCGAGATCGCCCTCGCCGTGGCCCTGCTGGCCTTCACGGCCATGCTGCTCGGCCTGCTCGTCTCCGCGCTGGTGCCCAAGGAGGACGTGACGATGCCGCTGCTGGTGCTGCTGACCGTCGTCCAGGTCACTTTCTGCGGGGCCCTGGTGCGGCTGCACGGCATCCCCGGGCTGGACCAGCTGACCTGGCTCGTGCCCTCGCGGTGGGCGCTCGGGGCGATGGCGGGCACCGTCGAACTGGCCCGGATCGTGCCCAGCGACCTGACCTCCGACCCGCTGTTCCGGCACTCGGCCGAGGTGTGGCTGCGCAACCTGGCCGTACTGCTGGTGCTGGCGGGTGCCTTCGGCTTCGCCGTCTCCCGCCTGCTGCGGCGGCACGAGCCGGCCGTGATGCGCAAGTGAGGGCGCCCCGATGACCAGCCCCGGCTTCCGGCCCACCCACGTGATCCCCCAGGACGGGCTGCCGGCCTGGGAGGAGCCCGACCCCGCACGGCCCACGGTGCCCCTCGACCCGCTGCTGCCCGTGCGGCTGGAGGAGCGGCGCGGCGACTGGGGCCGCGTCCTGTGCGCCAACGGCTGGTCCGCCTGGGTCGACGGCCGCCTCCTGATCGCCGTACCGCAGGAGCCGCCCGAGGCCGACGCGCCCCCCGCCCGCACGGCCGACCCGCGCCCGCTGCTGGAGCGGGCCGCGCAGGCGCTGGCCCACTACCGGGCGGCCGTGGACGAGCTGACCGGCGGCGGCCTCGACGGCGAGGGGTTCCGCGAACGCACGCACGGCATGCGGGTGGGCGTCGTCGTCGACGGCGAGTCGGTGTGGCTGTACGACAGCGACCACGGGCGCTGGGAGTACGCGGACGGCGACCACCTGACCACGTTCGCGGCCGACGCGGAGCCCCGCGCCGAGGACCCGGACGCCCTCGCGGGGTCCGGCGCGGACCTCGCGAGCGCCGGTACGGGCATGACGGACGCCGCAGGCGCCCTGAGCACCGAAGGCCGTACCGACGCGGGTGTCCCGAGTGCCGACGGTCCTGCCGGCGCCGGTGTCCCGAACGCCGGCCGTGCGACGAGTGCGGCCGTTCCGGCCGGAGCCGCGAGTCCGGCCGGAACCCCGGGGGAGCCGGACCGCTTCGGCGCGCCCGGTCCCGGCGGCGCACCGGACCCGGCCGGGGAGCCCGCCGCGGCCGACCCCGGTGACCGGCCGGCCGACCGCCCCACCACCGACCGCGTACCGGACCGCCCCCCGGACCGGCAGCCCGCCCGCCCGCCCAGCCGGGACCCCGCCCGCGCTCCCGGACCTCCGCCCGGCCGCGCCGACGACCGCACCGCGACCCGCGTCGTCACCCCCAACGGCGACCCTTGACCACGCCTCCGGCACCGCCGGCATCCCCCGGAC
>NZ_BMVJ01000003.1:72399-80826 GCF_014650655.1 Streptomyces anandii JCM 4720 | reverse complement strand
CGCCGCCCGCGCCGCCTGTGCCACGCGTGGCGCCACCGCCCGTGCCCGCGCCGCCCCCGCGGCCGCCGGTGCCACCCCCGCCCCCGGCGTCCCCCGCACCGCCCCCGCCCGGGCCTCCCCCAAAGGGGCGGTCCGGGTCAGGTGGGACCATGCCCCTGCGGCCGACGCGGCGGGCCGCGAGGGCGCCGAGGAGGCCCGTGACCAGGCCCCACAGGACGGCCAGGCCGAGGGCGCCCCAGAGCCGGGGCAGCAGCAGCACCTCGCCGGACAGGTTGCCGCCGAGGTCGCCGATGCCGAGCAGGGACAGCCCGTAGTGCGCGGAGACACGGCCCACCAGGCAGATCATGAACACGGTCAGCAGCAGGGCGACGGCCATCCGCACGGCGTGCCGCAGGACCCCGACGCCTGCCGGTGAGCGCGTCGCCATCAGGAAGGCGGCCGCGGGCAGCAGCACCGCGTCGACGACGAGCAGCCACCACACCCGTCCGTCGTGCTCGGCGAGCGTGCCGAGGTTCAGCGTCGACACGTCGGGGGTGCGCAGCACCCGGTCGAGGATGTGGGGCATCGGCAGCCCGAACGGGCCGTCCACGCGGCCGTTCCAGGTGGCGCCCATGCCGATGGTGAGGGCGAGCCAGGTGAGGTTGGGCAGGCCGAGCAGGATCACCGCGAACGACTCCGCCGGGTGCCCGCGGGTCGCGGCCGTCACCAGGGCGACGACGAGCCCGACGACGACGTACACGAGCAGCAGGGCGACCATGGCGTAGGCGGCGGGGCGCACCGCGGCGCGGAACCGCAGCAGCCCGGCCGGCAGCGGAGCGCCGTGCGCCACGAGCAGCGCCAGCACCAGCACACCGGCCAGCCACAGCAGCCCGAACAGCACGGTCAGCGGCACCTGCGTGGTGAAGCCGACCTCGGGCGTGGCGCCGAGCAGGCCGCCGATGGCGCCGAGCACGCCGTCGCCGAGGTCGACGGCGAAGGTCTGCCGGGCGCCGAACGCCAGGCCGATCAGCGCGAGCAGCCACAGGACGGCGATCCGCGCGGCCCACCCGGCCAGTTCACGGGTTCCGGCCACCGCGCGGTGGCGCAGCGGGCGCAGGAAGCCGGCGGCGACGACGAGCGCGCCGACGAGGGTGACCGACAGCGGCATCACCGTGATCCCGGCGTGCGTCTGGGCGAGTTCGCCCGCGTTCCCCGCGAGTTCCACGGAGCCGCCGACCGCCGCGACCACGGTGGCCGCGACCACGCGCGCGAAGGCGTTGTCGGGCAGGTTCGCGGCACCAGCCGCCCACAGCCCCAGTGCGGCGACCGCCCACATGGCGATCAGCCCGGCCAGCACCGTGGCCAGGGCCTGGACCCAGCCGTGGCGGGCGACGGGCGGCGCGGAGGGGCGCGGTGGGCTCACGCTGCCACGCTAAGCAGCGGGAGCACGGGGCGCCCGCCGGGAGGGCCGTCCGCGTCCGCTTGCGAGTCGCACGGAACCGGAGCACACAATGGTGATGTTCGGAAAAAAGCGGGCCCAATCGGGTGGTTCTCGATTGATACCTGTTGGCCACCCGCAGAAAGCCGACGTCGGGAGTGCTCGTGAGCGTCGAACCGCCGGCCTCCGGCCGCCCCACAGGACCTCCGTCCGGCCCTCTGTCGGGACCGCCCTCCCAGCCGCCGGGGGGCCCGCCCACCCAGCCCTCGGGCACCGGAGGCGGGGGCCCCGCGCGGGAGCCCCGGCGCCCCTGGTGGACCTCGGTGCCCCGGGTCGCGGTCCTCGCCGCCGTCGTGGTGGCCGCGGTCGTCGTGGCCGTGGTCCTCACCAACTCCGGCGGACCTCAGGCGCGCGGCGAGGTCTTCCTCCAGCCGGCGGCGGCCACCGGACCCGATCCCTTCACCGCCTCGTCGGCCACGACCGGCCCGGACACCGCCACGGCACGGCCACCGCAGGGACAGCCCTCCGGCACGGCGCCGACCGCGCCCTCGGGCACCGGTTCGGCGGTCCCGAACACGCTGCGCGGCATATCCGGCGGGGCGCCCGGCCTCTACACCGGCACCCACAACTCCGCCAGCTGCGACGTGGAGAAGCAGATCAAGGACCTCCAGGCGGACCCGGCCAGGAACGCCGCCTTCGCCTCGACGGTCGGCGTCAGCCCGTCCGGCGTGCCCGGCTACCTGCGCTCGCTCACCCCCGTCCAACTCGGCATGGACACCCGCGTCACCGCGCACGGCTACCGGGACGGCTCCGTCACCACGTACCAGTCCGTCCTGCAGACCGGCACCGCCGTCCTCGTCGACTCGCACGGCGTGCCCCGCACCCGCTGCGCCTGCGGCAACCCGCTGTCGTCGCCGGTCGCCGAGTCCACCGCGCCCAAGTACACCGGCCAGTCCTGGGCGTCCTACCGCCCGCAGAACGTCGTCGTGGTCACGCCCGCGCCCAAGCCCGTCAAGACGTTCGTCGTCTACGACCCCGGTGAGCACAAGTACTTCTCCCGCGACCACGGCGACCACGGAGGCAAGGACCACTGGACGGAGCCGCCCAAGCACCCGCCCACGCCGAGCGCGAGCGTGACCCTGCCCAGCAGCACACCGCCGTCCGCCTCCAAGCCCGGCTCACCCAGTTCGGCCCCGCCGAACCAGCCCCCGGGCAAGGAGTCCTCCGCCCCGCCCAAGTCGCCGCCGTCCTCGCGGCCGTCGTCGAACGCCCCGTCGTCGAACGCTCCTTCCTCGGCCCCGTCCTCGCCGCCGCCGTCGTCGAACCCGCCGCCCCCGTCCTCGCCCCCGTCCTCGCAGCCCTCCCAGCCCGCGACACCCCCGGCGCCGCCGCCCTCGTCCGGGCCGCCGTCGAACGGATCGCCCGCCCAGCCGCCACCGCCGAACTCGCAGTCACTGGGCTCCCAGCCGGTGCCCACCACGGCCGGCCCGGCGGGCACGCCCCCGCCCCCCTCCTGACCCTCGCGGCGGCGCGGGCGGCCGCGGTGGCCGGCGCGGTGGCCGGAACCCTGTGGACTGGCGCGCGCCACTCTGGGTAAGGGCACTGTGCAGCGGTGTCCGGCCGGACCGGCGCTTGGCGAGGAAGACACGCATGACCGAGGATCTGGACGGGGCAGTCGCGTCGACTGGCTTCGACGTGCCCGTGGAGCCGCTCCGGCGGGCGGCCCACTACACCGGGGAACCGGGATCCATAGCCGAGGCGCGCTCCTTCGCGGCGCACTTCCTGGACCGGCTCAGGACCGAGTGGTGCGCGGGCATCGGCCCCCGCTGCGGCGAGGCGCTGCTCCTGGTGGTGAGCGAACTGGTCACCAACGCCGACCGGCACAGCAACGGACCGTACATCCTCGAACTCGAGGGGACGGACAGCGCGGTGGGCGTGTGCGTGTACGACAGCAGCGCGGCCCTGCCCCGGCGCTGGCCGCGCGACCCCGATCGGGTCGGCCGGCACGGGCTGGAGATCGTGCACGCGCTGGCCGCGGAGGTGACCGTCGAGCGGGTCCCGGTGGGCAAGCGCGTACGAGCGGTGGTCGGCCTGGACGGTGACTGAGCGGGCCGTACGTCCGCCCGCGACCGGCGTGGGTACCCCCGGGTACCCGTGCGCGGCCGGATTCATGCCTCGCCCGGCCGACGGCGGAATTCACCCAGGGCGGAACGCCGTTGCCTTCCCCGCGCGGCCAGGACTCCTAGGCTGGGAAGGTGAGCAGCCAAGCGCCCAACCGAACCCAAGCGCCCGACCGAGCCCGCCTCATCCCCCTGCGTCCGGGGGCCGTCGACCAGGGAGCCGCCCGTCCGGCCCCGGCCCGTCCGGCTCCCGGCCGTCCGGCCCCGGCCCGTCCGGCTCCCACCGGGCCCGCCGCCCGCGAGCCCCTCTGGCGCCACCTCGTCGGCGACGTGCTGCGCCGCGAGCGGCTCGCCCAGGAGCGCACGCTCAAGGACGTCGCCGACGCGGCGCGCATCTCCATGCCGTACCTCTCGGAGGTGGAGCGCGGCCGCAAGGAGGCCTCCTCGGAGGTCCTGGCCGCCGCGGCCCAGGCCCTCGGTCTCGGCCTCGGCGACCTGCTGTCGCGGGCCCAGGGCGAGCTGATCCGGCTCACGAGCCGCACCGCGGCCCCCCGCCGCGGCCCCGCCCCCCGCCGCGACGGACTGTGCCTGGCCGCCTGACGGCGACCGCGGCCCCGGGTTCGTCCCGGGGCCCGGCCGGCCCGGCGGCTCAGACCATCGCGAGGCGCCGGCTCAGCACCTCGTCGGCCAGTCCGTACGCCACCGCCTCGTGCGCGGTGAACACCTTGTCGCGGTCCATGTCGGCGCGCAGGGCCGCCGCGTCGTGCCCGGTGTGCCGGGCCAGCACCTCCTCGACCTGGGAACGGATGCGGACCATCTCCTTCGCCTGCAGGGCGAGGTCGGACACCGTGCCCTGCCGGCCGCCGCTCGCGGGCTGCCCGAGCAGCACGCGCGCGTGCTCCAGCACGAACCGCCGCCCCGGGTCCCCGCCCGCCAGCAGCACCGCCGCCGTGGAGGCGGCCTGCCCCACGCAGAAGGTGGAGATCGGCGACTGCACGAACGTCATCGTGTCGTAGATCGCCATGAGCGAAGTGAACGATCCACCGGGCGAGTTGAGGTACAGCGAGACCTCCTGCTCCGGGTTGGCGGACTCCAGGTGGAGCAGCTGCGCGATGACGACGTTGGCCACCCCGTCGTCGATCTCCGTGCCCAGGAAGATGATCCGCTCGTTCAGCAGCCTGCTGAAGACGTCGTACGACCGCTCGCCCTGCGCCGTCCGCTCGATCACGTACGGAACCGTGTACGAACCCATGTCACAGCCCCATCCGCCGGCGCGAGGAGGCCGGGCGGACGTCGGCGAGCGACTCCACCACCCGGTCCACCATTCCGTAGTCCCTGGCCTGTTCGGCGGTGAACCAGCGGTCCCGGTCGCCGTCCCGCGAGATCGTCTCCACGCTCTGACCGGTGTGCTCGGCGGTGAGCCGCTCGATGGTCCGCTTGGTGTGGTCCAGGTTCTCCGCCTGGATCTCGATGTCCGCGGTGGTGCCGCCGATCCCGGCGGACGGCTGGTGCATCATGATCCGCGCGTGCGGCAGCGCCAGCCGCTTGCCGCTGGTGCCCACCGTGAGCAGGAACTGGCCCATGCTCGCGGCGAACCCCATGACCAGGGTCGACACGTCGTTGGGGATGAGCCGCATCGTGTCGTAGATCGCCAGCCCCGCGGTGACCGAACCGCCGGGGCTGTTGATGTAGAGACCGATGTCGGTGCGCGGGTCCTCGGCCGACAGCAGGAGGAGCTGTGCGCACACCCGGTTGGCCGACACCTCGTCGACCTGGGTGCCCAGGAACACGATGCGCTGGGCGAGCAGTTGAGCCGCGAGGTGGTCGTCGAACCGGCTGGGCGGGGTGTCGCCCTCCTCGGCGCGCGGCAGCAGCGAGGTCAGTGGTGTCATCGTCTCTCCTCGTCGTGGACTGGGGATGCCGTCGACCCCACTGTCGGCCGCGCGCAGCTCCCGCGGCCGGTTTCTCTGCCCCCGGCAGATTCGCCACGGGCGGAACTCTCCCGCCGGGGTTCCGATGAGTTCCGGCGCCCGTCCCGGTCACTACTGCTGACGGCGTCCGACACCCCAGGAGGTACTCGTGGCCACCGAAGGATTCACCACCTGTCTCTGGTTCGACGGCCAGGCCGAGGAGGCCGCCCACTACTACGTCTCGGTCTTCAAGAACTCCAGCATCGGCCGGATCGGCCGCTACACCGAGGCCGGCCCCGGCCCGGCCGGGTCCGTGATCGCGGTCGACTTCACCGCCAACGGCCACAGGTTCGTCGCGCTCAACGGCGGCCCGCAGTTCAAGTTCAACGAGGCGATCTCCTTCCAGATCCACTGCCGCGACCAGGAAGAGGTCGACCACTACTGGGCCAAGCTCACGGAGAACGGCGGCGAGCCGGGCCCCTGCGGCTGGCTCAAGGACAAGTACGGCGTGTCCTGGCAGGTGATCCCCGACGGGCTGATCGACATGATCGGCGACCCGGACCCGGAGAAGGCTGCCCGCACCACCCGCGCCATGCTCGCGATGGGCAAGCTCGACATCGCCGCCCTGAAGCGGGCGTACGCGGGGGAGTAGCGGGCCGAGGGGCGGCCGGCCCACCCGTCCGGGGGAGTGGGCCGGCCGCACGGGGGCGGCGGGCGCGCTCGCGGGGAGGCGCGCCCGCCGGGACGCGTGCTCGCGCGAGCGGGCCGCTTCAGGAGAAGTCGTTCACCAGGACCGCCGCTCCGTCGAAGCGCCCGGCCTTGAGGTCCCGCAGCGCCTCTGGGGCCCGCGAGAGCGGATAGGTGTGGGTGGTGGCGCGCACGCCGTGCCGGGCGGCCACCGCCAGGAAGTCCCGCGCGTCCTCGCGGGTGTTGGAGGTGACGCTGCGCAGCTCCTTCTCGTAGAACAGGTCGCTCTCGTAGCGCAGCGGGGGGATGTCGCTGAGGTGGATGCCGGCGACCGACAGCACACCGCCCCGGTCCAGGGCGCGCAGCGCGACGGGGACCAGGTCGCCGGCCGGCGCGAACAGGATCGCCCCGTCAAGCGGCTCGGGCGGCGGATCGTACGCGCCCTGCGCCGAGGCCGCGCCCAGTTCCAGGGCGAGCGCCTGCGCGGCGGCCCCGCGGGTCATGACGTGCACCGTGGCGCCCTCGGCCAGCGCCACCTGGGCGCACAGGTGGGCGCTGCCGCCGAAGCCGTACAGGCCGAGCCGTCCGCCGCGCGGCAGCGAGGTGCGGCGCAGCGCCCGGAAGCCGATGATGCCCGCGCACAGCAGGGGCGCGAGCGCCACGTCGTCCACCTCGCCGGGCAGCCGGTGGGCGAAGGCGGCCGGGACGGTCGTGTACTCGGCGTAGCCCCCGTCGGCGTCCCAGCCGGTGTACCGCGAGGCCGGGCACAGGTTCTCGGCGCCGCGCGCGCAGTAAGGGCAGGTGCCGTCGGTGCGGCGCAGCCACGCCACGCCCACCCGGTCGCCGGGCGCGAAGCCGCTGACCGCCCGGCCCAGGCCCGCGACCTCCCCGACGACCTCGTGCCCGGGAGTGACGCCGGGCCGCCGCACCGGCAGGTCGCCCTCGGTGACGTGCAGGTCGGTCCGGCACACCCCGCAGGCGCGCACGCGTACCAGCAGCTCGTCGTCCCCCGGCGCCGGGACCGGCCGCTCCACCAGCCGCAGCGGGTCCGCCTCCACCGGTCCGGGCGCGGTCACCGCCCACGCCCGCATGGTCTCGCCCGTCATCGCATCCCCGTTCCGATGAGGTCCGCACTCCCGCGTACTTCTCTGCGTCCAGTGTGGACCCCGGGGTCCCGGGCGGAAGCGGAGTGGGGCGTTCGGCGCGCGGGCCGCCCGGGTCGCAACTAGCGTGAGGAGGCGGCAGCGAAGGCACGAGCCACCGCACGCGGAGGCGGCGGGGAAGGGCGGCAGCCATGGCGCTACAACCTGAGGGGACCCCCTGCTGGGCCGACGCGATGTTCACCGACCTGGAGGGGGCCAAGGCCTTCTACGGCGAGGTGCTCGGCTGGACCTTCGGCGAGTCGTCGTCGGAGTACGGCAACTACACCCAGGCCTACGCGGACGGCAAGGCGGTGGCCGCCGTAGTGCCGCCCATGCCGGGGCAGGAGGGCCAGTCGCAGTGGTGCCTGTACCTCGCCTCGCCGGACGCCTCCGCGACGGCCGGGCGGATCCGTGAGCACGGCGGCGAGATCCTGATGGAGCCCATGCGGGTCGGCGACTTCGGCACCATGTGCCTGGCCCGCGAGCCCAGCGGCGCGGTGTTCGGGGTGTGGCAGGGCGGCGCCCACGAGGGCTTCGAGGCGACGGCGGTGCCCGGCGCGTACTGCTGGGCGGAGGTCTTCACCCGTGAGCCGGCGAAGGCGGACGCCTTCCTGACCTCGGTCTTCGGCTACCGTGCGCAGCGGCTCGAGGACGAGGGGGCCGACTTCGCGATGTTCTCCGTCGGCGACGACACGGTGCTCGGCCGGATGCGGATGACGGACGACTTCCCGCCCGAGGTGCCCTCGTACGTCAACGTGTACTTCACGGTGCCGGACTGCGACGACGCGGTGGCCGCCGCGACCCGGCTCGGCGGTGTGCTGCGGTTCGGCCCGATGGACAGTCCCTTCGGCCGGTTCGCGGCCCTCAGCGATCCGCAGGGCGCGAACTTCTCGGTGATCGACATCACCACGACCAAGGGCGAGATGCCCCGGACCACGGACGTTTCCTAGCGTCCGCGCGGGTCATGGCATCATCGGGGCCATGCGTGAACGTGTGGTGGCCGCCTGCGACGGGGCCTCGAAGGGAAATCCGGGGCCGGCGGGCTGGGCGTGGGTGATCTCCGACGGGGCGGGGACCGCCCCGGTGCGCTGGGAGTCCGGCGCACTGGGCACCGCCACCAACAACGTCGCCGAACTCACCGCACTCGAGCG
>NZ_BMVJ01000003.1:66437-72373 GCF_014650655.1 Streptomyces anandii JCM 4720 | reverse complement strand
GCTGTTGACGGCGACCGACCCGGAGGTGCCGCTCGAGGTCCGGATGGACTCGCAGTACGCGATGAAGGCGGTCACCACTTGGCTGCCCGGCTGGAAGCGCAACGGCTGGAAGACGGCCGCCGGCAAGCCGGTCGCCAACCAGGAGCTGGTCGTGCGGATCGACGAGCTGCTGGGCGGCCGCTCGGTCGACTTCCGCTACGTCCCCGCCCACCAGGTCGACGGCGACCCGCTCAACGACTTCGCCGACCGCGCCGCCAGCCAGGCCGCCACCGTCCAGCAGGCCGCGGGCAGCGCCCTCGGCTCGCCGGAGCCGCCCCCCTCGACCGTCGCCTCCGCCCCGGCCGCCGCGCGACGCCGGCCGGGCGGGAGCAAGGCGGCGGCGCAGAAGCGCGGCGGCGGAGGTTCCTCCTCCCGCACGATCAAGGCGAAGTTCCCCGGCCGCTGCGTCTGCGGCCGCTCCTACGCGGCCGGTGAGCCCATCGCCCGCAACGACCAGGGCTGGGGCCACCCGGAGTGCCGCACGGCGGCGGCCGGGTAGCCCGCGCCCGGCCGGTTCCGGCGGGTCACCCGGCAGTGCCGGTTCTGCCGGTTCTGCCGGTTCAGTCGGTGTCGAAGGTGTAGTGGGCCGTGTGGTCCAGCATGTCCGCCGGGGTCACGTCGTTCCACGGCTTCATCGTCTCGCGCAGGTCCACCACGTCCGGTGTGCCGCCGGCCGGCACATAGCCCGAGCCGGGGTGCCGGCGCTGCCACTGGGCCCACAGCTTGTCGACGAAGGCGTGGTGCAGCCAGAAGACGGGGTCGTTGGGGGAGACGCCGGTGGCCATCTGGCCGCCGACCCAGACGTGGACGCGGTTGTGCAGGTTGGCCCCGCGCCAGCCCTCGAGGTGGTTGCGGAAGCCGTCCGAGGAGCTGTTCCACGGGGCGGCGTCGTACGCCGTGATCGCCAGCACCGAGTCCACCTCGGCCCTGGTCGGCAGCTCCCGGACGCCGGTGCCGAGGGAGCGGCGCAGGTAGGTGCGGCTGTCGACGCGTACGGTGATGGGCCAGTCGCCGGCCGCGGCGGCGAACGGTCCGTCCGTCACCCGGCCGTCCGAGGCGCGGCCGGTGCCGCCGAGGAAATCGGGCGCCCACAGCGAGGCGCGGGCCGTGCGGTCGGTGCTCCAGTCCCAGTACGGCAGCGCGACCGAGGAGTCCACCGACTGCAGCGCCTGCTCGAACTCCAGCAGGAATCTGCGGTGCCAGGGCAGGAAGGACGGCGAGCGGTGCCCGGTGCGTTCGCCGCTGTCGGTGTCGGCCATGATGAAGTGGTTGTGGGTGGTGACGAAGGCGTCGTAGCGGCCGCTGCGCTTGAGCTCCAGGACGGCGGCGACGAAACGCCGCTTCTCGTCGGCGGACAGCGTGGCCTGGTTCTTGCGTACGGTCATGTGCGGGTGCTCCGGAAGTCCGTGCTCGGCGTGGTCAGTTGGCGGGGAAGGGCACGAGCCGGGCGCCCTGGAGCTCGTCGACGGCGGCCCGGGCGGCGGCCCGCGGGGTCGCGACCGGGGCGTAGTGGCCGACGACGCTGATCCAGGTGCCGTCCGCGTTGCGCATCACGTGCAGTTCCGCGCCGTCGACGAAGACGGCGTAGTCCATGCCGTCCATGCCGTGGTGGTGGCCGCCGCCGTTGGGCCGGCCCTGTATCCGGCGGCCCTTGTAGACCTCGTCGAACGGCTCCGGGGAGCCGTGGGGGTGGTGCTCGTGCGCCGGGGCGGCGGACGCGCGCGGCGCGGTGAGGGCGTGGGCGCCCGCGGCCGCGGCGAGGGCGGCGGTGGCGGTGAGCGCGCGGCGACGGCTGAGTTCCGGCATACGGGACCTCCGGGCTGTGTCGGGGTGGGACTCCGCATGCCTATCGGGCCGCCGCGGGCGGGGAGAAATCGGTGGGAAGCGGTTGGCCGTGATCCGGACAATCACCTACATGTCGTACAAGCTTGAACCAGGATGATCTTGCCGCGGAGGTCGCCCCAAAGGCTCCGGAAGGGGGAATTCCTCGCTCCCGAACGGGTGTTCCGCGTGTTCTTTGGCGGTCCGCCGTGCCGCCCGTGGCGCCGGTCACGCACGGAAACTGACGTGATCGCTGAGGACCCCGTGACGCACGGGCTCCTGCTACCCTGCGGCGTCAAATGACCGCTTTCGGTAGTTTTCAGGGGTTTGTGTGAAGGTCGCCTGTGTCGGTGGCGGGCCCGCCGGCCTGTATCTCTCCATCCTGCTCAAGCGGCAGGACCCGTCCCACGACGTCACCGTCCACGAGCGCAACCCCGAGGGCTCGACCTACGGCTGGGGCGTCACGTACTGGCACGGCCTGCTGGACCGGATGCGGGCCTGCGACGCGCGGTCCGCGCGCGCCGTCGAGGAGCGTTCGGTCCGCTGGAGCGACGGGGTCGCCCACGTAGGGGACTTGACGACCCGTCATCACGGCGACGAGGGCTTCGGCATCGGCAGGCACCGCCTGCTGGAGATCCTCACCGAACGCGCCCGCGAACTGGGCGTCACCGTGCGGTTCGAGGACGAGATCACCGCCGGGCAACCGCCGGAGGCCGATCTGGTCGTCGCCGCGGACGGTGTGCACAGCGCGCTGCGCGCCCGCCACGCCGGCCACTTCGGCACCCGGGTCCTCCTCGGGCGCAACCACTACGTCTGGCTCGGCACCACCAAGGTCTTCGACGCGTTCACCTTCTCCTTCGTGGACAGCGGCCACGGCTGGATCTGGTGCTACGGCTACGGATACGGCGACGGGCACAGCACCTGCGTCGTCGAGTGCGCCCCGCACACCTACACCGGCCTCGGACTCCACCGGCTGGCCGAACGCGACCAACTCGCCCTCCTGGAGGAGCTGTTCGCCCACGTCCTCGACGGCCACCCGCTCATCGGCCGCGCCGCCCCGGGCGGGGCCGCCCCGTGGCCGAACTTCCGCACCCTCACCAACCGCACCTGGTACCGGGACAACCTCGTCCTGCTCGGCGACGCCGCCCACACCACGCACTACTCGATCGGCGCCGGCACCACACTCGCCCTGGAGGACGCCGTCTGCCTGGCCGGCGCCCTGCGCGAGCACCCGAGCCTGCCGGCCGCCCTCGCCGCCTACGAGAGCCGGCGGCGAACGGCCCTGCTGTCCACGCAGAGCGCGGCCCGTCTGAGCGCCCAGTGGTACGAGAACCTGCCCCGCTACATCCGGCTGCCCCCGCACCGCATGTTCGCCCTACTCGGCCAGCGCCACTCGCCCCTGCTGCCGTACGTCCCGCCCCAGGTGTACTACGGCCTCGACAAGGCGGCCGGGCGGCTGGAGGCGCTGCGCAGGCTGAAGCGGTGGCTGGGCCCGAAGGTGGCGCGCTCGGTGCAGGCGCGGGCGGGACGCGAATGACACACTGACGCCATGGACGAACGTGAATTTCGCAGGTCAGGACAGCACGCCTCGGTCATCGGGCTCGGCACCTGGCAGCTCGGCGCCGACTGGGGCGACGTGGACGCCAAGGATGCCGAGGCCGTGCTGGAGGCCGCCGCCGAGTCGGGGGTGACCTTCTTCGACACCGCCGACGTCTACGGCGACGGGCGCAGCGAGGAGACCATCGCGACCTTCCTGAGCACCCGGCCGGACCTGCACGTGCTGATCGCCACCAAGATGGGCCGCCGTGTCGAGCAGATCCCGGAGAACTACGTCCTGGACAACTTCCGCGCCTGGAACGACCGCTCCCGCCGCAACCTCGGCGTCGACCGCGTCGACCTCGTGCAGCTGCACTGCCCGCCGACGCGCGTGTACTCCAGCGACGAGGTGTTCGACGCGCTGGACACCCTGGTCGCCGAGGAGCGGATCGCCGCCTACGGCGTCAGCGTCGAGACCTGCGCGCAGGCGCTGACGGCGATCGCCCGTCCCCACGTGGCCAGTGTGCAGATCATCCTCAATCCCTTCCGCATGAAGCCGCTGCGCGAGGTGCTCCCGGCCGCGCGGGAGGCCGGCGTCGGCATCATCGCCCGCGTGCCGCTCGCCTCCGGGCTGCTGGCCGGCAAGTACATGAAGAACACCGTCTTCGCCGCCGACGACCACCGCACCTTCAACCGGCACGGCGAGGCCTTCGACCAGGGCGAGACCTTCTCCGGCGTCGACTACGCCTCCGGTGTCGAGGCCGCCGCCGAGTTCGCCGCCCTCGCGCCCGAGGGGTACACCCCGGCGCAGACGGCCCTTCGGTGGATCGTCCAGCAGCCCGGTGTCACCACCGTCATCCCCGGTGCGCGCTCCCCGGAGCAGGCCCGCGCCAACGCGGCCGCCGCCAAGCTGCCCCCGCTGCCGGAGGAGACCCTCGCGGCCATCGACGAGCTCTACGAGCGCCGGATCAAGGACCAGGTCGAGAACCGCTGGTAGCGGGCGCGCCCGTCACGGCGCCAGGCGCAGCGCCCGTCACGGCTCCAGGCGCAGCTGCCGTTCCTGCTCCTGGTCGCCGGGGGCGGTGCCCTCGTCGTGCGCCGTGAAGGCGCGGGCCAGTGTCTCGCTCGCCCGGCGCACGGACTCCGGGGTGCCCTGGACGGTCACGGTCACCGGCGCGGAGAGCCGGCCGCCGCTCGCACCGCCGCCACCCCCGCCCGCACCGCCTCCGCCGCCGGGGGCCGCGCCGGCCGGGTCGGCGGAGAAGGTGGCCGTGCGGACCGTCGCGTTGTCGTCGGCCGGGAGCCGGTCCGGTGCGCCGAAGGCGCCCTCCAGGGCCTTCACCACCGCCTGGGCGTCGGCGACCTCGCCGCCGTCGAGCGTCACCGTGAGCTGTGTGCCGGGCATCTGCCCAAACCTCCTCGGCCGGTCCGTGTGCGTCACGCAGCCCGTGTAACCCCCGGGCCGTCCCTCAAACAGCCCTCCGACCGGGCAGGATTCCCGCTCATCGGGGAACACGCGATGGCATGGAGCCGGATCGCGAACGGGAGGGCGGCATGACGGTGACGGGAGACGACGTGACGAGGCGACGGGGGCGCGACGAGACCGAGGAGGAGAGAGCCGACCGCATGTGGGTCGAGCTCATCCAGGAGGTGCGGGTGGCCCAGACCGGTGTGCAGATCCTCTTCGGCTTTCTGCTCACCGTGGTCTTCCAGCAGAAGTACGACACGCTCGGCGCCACGGACAAGACGATCTACATCGTCACGGTCGTCCTGGGCGCCACGGCGACCGGCGCTCTCATCGGGCCGGTGTCCCTGCACCGGCTGGTCTCCGGCCGCCGGGTCAAGCCCCAGGCCGTGCGCTGGGCGTCCCGGCTGACCTTCGTCGGCCTGGTCCTGCTGCTGGCCACCATGACCGCCTCACTGCTGCTGATCCTCAGGGTGGCGACGCACGACGGCTTCGTGCCCTGGCTGGTCGCGCTCGTGGTCCTCTGGTACGCGCTGTGCTGGTTCGTCCTGCCCCTGTGGACCCGGCGCCGCTACACCTCCCGCTGAGACCCGCCCGCGAAGATCTCCGCCAGGAATCCGTCGGCGCCGAACTCCTCCTCGCCGGGGGCGACCACGCCGTGCGTCTCGCGCAGGAACGCCGCCACCGCCGGCGCCCACACGAACACCGCCGCGTGGTGCCGCCCCCCGTCGGGGTGGGCGTTGCCGTAGAACTCCATGCGCAGCTCCTCCCACGGGCCGTCGGACTCGGGGCGGAAGCGGACGTCGCCGAGGCCGACCGGCCGCGTCAGTCCCTCGCCGAGCATCTCGCGGTCCAGGGTCCACCGGGCGAGGACCCGGCCGTCGTGGCTGAAGACGACGGTGACGGCGAAGGGGTCGCCGGCGTCGTAGCTCAGGTGGGCCAGCACGGGAAAGCGTTCCGTGTCGCCCGCCTGCAGCTGCACGACGAGACTCTTGTGCACGAAGGAGTTCACGGGAAGGGCCTCCGAGGGGCATCAGGACGTAGAGCCCTCTAGTACCCCTGAAACGCGCAAGAT
>NZ_BMVJ01000003.1:62214-66410 GCF_014650655.1 Streptomyces anandii JCM 4720 | reverse complement strand
GCTCAGGCAACCGGGTGATTCACCGGACACGGCCCCACGCGGCCTGTCGGAGCAGGTCAGCGGAAGGCGTCACGCAGCGCCGGCAGCAGCGTCTTCGCCGACCAGTCCAGGAACGCCTCCTGGGTCTCGCCGCCGATCTGCACCAGCGCGATCTCGGTGAATCCGGCCTCGGCGTACGGGCGTACGGCCTCCACGAAGGCGTCCGGGTCGTCACCGCACGGGATCGACCCGGCCACGTCGTCCGGGGTGACGAACTGGGTGGCGGCCTCGAACGCGTCCGGATGGGGCAGTTCGGCGTTGACCTTCCAGCCGCTGCCGAACCAGCGGAACTGCGCGTGCGCGCGCTTGACCGCCGTGTCGCGGTCGGGGTCGTAGCTCACCGGCAGCTGCCCCACGCGCGGCTTGCCCGCGCCGCCGTGCCGGTCGAACGCCTCCAGCAGCCCCGCCTTGGGCTCGGTGGCGATGACCAGGTCCGCGAGATGGCCCGCGAGCCGGCAGGACTGCTCGCCGGAGACGGCGATCCCGATGGGAGGCGGCTGGTCCGGCAGGTCCCACAGGCGCGCGGAGTCGACGTCGAAGTGGGGGCCGTGGCGGGTGACATGACCGCCCTGGAACAGGGCGCGGATGATCTCGACGGCCTCCTCGAGCATCTCGTGGCGCACGTCGACGGCCGGCCAGCCGCCGCCCACCACGTGCTCGTTGAGGTTCTCGCCCGCGCCGAGCCCGAGCCGGAACCGGCCCTCGGACAGCAGCTGCAGCGTGGCCGCCTTCTGCGCCACGACCGCCGGGTGGTAGCGGAAGGTCGGGCAGGTCACGTACGTCATCAGCGGGATGCGTGAGGTCGCCTGGGCGGCCGCGCCGAGGACGCTCCAGGCGTACGGCGCGTGCCCCTGCGAGCGCAGCCAGGGGAAGTAGTGGTCCGAGGTCACCGAGAAGTCGTAGCCGGCCTCCTCCGCCCGCACCACGTGGCCGACCAGCTCACGCGGACCGGCCTGCTCGGTCATCATCGTGTATCCGATTTGCACCATGACGGCCGAGTCCCCGGCTCGCGTGAGCGAAAACGGCGCCCGGGTGCCGGGCCGCGCGCCGCCGGGACCGGTCAGACCCGTGCCGGGCGGAAGGTGTTCAGGAAGACCGTGAGCGCCTGCTTGTTCGCGGCGTCCGCGAAGACGCCGGCCGGGGTCGTCCAGCGCAGCGAGAAGCCTCGGCCGCCGCCCAGCAGGAAGCCCCGGCCGAAGGTGTGCACCCGGTCCTCGCCGCTCCCCGAGAGCCACTCCATGTCGGCCGCCCGGTGGCCCTGGTAGGTCGTGGCGCGGATGTCGCCGATCCGCACGTACCCGCCCTGGCGCCGCAGATCCGGCTCGACGTCCTCGCGCCACACCTCGACCGGGTCGGGGCCGACGCGTTCGCTGTAGGTGACCGCGAGGGCGCGGGCGTCCCCGCTCGCGCCGAACAGGACCCGGTAGGCCCCGTCGGGCGCGCGGGTGGTGCGCCGCCGCTCCCAGCCGGCGGGCAGGGCGACGGAGAAGCCCTCGGGGGCGGTGTAGCGGCGGAATCCTGAGGGCACGGCGCCGGCCGGGGCCGAGGGCGAGGCGGACGGCGGTGTGCCGGTCCCGGACCCCGTCGCGCCGGCGGAGGCCGAGGCCGTGGCCGTGGCCGAGGCGGCGGGCGGCTCCTTGGTTCCCGCTGCCGCGGCGGAGCCGGAGGAGCCGGTGCCGGGCAGCTGGTGGGTCACGGCGAGGACGGCCACCGTGACGGTGACCACGGCCAGGGTGGTGCCCACGGCCATGGTCCGTCTGCTCCAGTTGCGGCCCGCCTCGCGGGCGGCGGCGTACACACCGCGCAGCCTCGGCCCGGGGAGCGAGGGCGCCACGGTGCCGGGGTCCTCGCTCATCGCGCGGGTGAGCGCCTCGCGGACCACGGGACGGGTCAGCCGCTCACGGGAGTCCTTGCGCAGCAGGCCCTGCACGGCCTGGGTGAGCGGCCCGGCGCGCAAGGGGGCGCGCAGCGGCAGTCGGTCCACGCTCCTGAGCGTGGCCTCGACGCGGCCGCGGTCGCGGAAGGGCGCCCGCCCCTCGACCATCGCGTACAGCATCGCGCCGAGCGCCCACAGGTCGGCCGCCGGGCCGATGCGCTCGTCGCGTGCCTGCTCGGGGGAGGCGTACGAGGGCGCGGTGATCCGCGGCGCCAGGGTCGCGCCCGCGAGCCCGAAACCGGTGACGACCACCCCGCCGTGGTCCCGTACGAACACCTGCCCAGGATTGAGCTCGCCGTGGGTGATGCCCTCCGCGTGCGCGGCCTCCAGCACGTCCAGGAGGTCCACGCCGATCCGGGCGGCCCGTACGTAGTTGAACGGGCCCTCGGTGGCGAGGAGTTCGCCCAGCGGGGTGCCGTCGATCCACTCGGTGACCGTCCACAGCACTCCCTCGCCGACGACGGCGTCGACGACGGTGGCGATGCGGCCCGGGCGCAGCAGTCCCATGGTCTCCGCGGTGCGCATGATGCGCGCGGTGATCCGGCCGGCGCTCTCGGGGCCTGCCCCGGCCGGGAGCCCGGTCTGCGTCAGCAGCCGGGGGCGCTCCGCCGCCACGTCCTCGCCGTACCAGCAGACCTGGTTCGTCTCGCGGTGGATGACCTCCAGGAGCCGGTACCGCCCGGCCACCAGATCCTGTGCCGACACGTGTCCCTCGACCATGGTCATCCCTCACTGAACCCCCGGTTTACGCCTTTCCCAGAGGTACGAAGGCGGAGACCGCATCTGTTCAAAGGAACCGCGTCCGAAGGCTGTTTTGGCCTTTTATTCAGTCGTTGTAGAGCGCGTGTGCGAGCACATCGCATTTCGTGGTGCATTCCATGGACCGAATGCACCCGCGCCGACCACTGGTAACCATCGGTAAACAGCGGGCGGCGGCCGAATTCCGCCCGGGGGATCCTCTGTGACCGCCTCAGCGCAGCCCGAACCTCCCGGCCCAGGACATGACGTCGGCCGTCGTGGCGTTGCCCCCGCACACCACCAGCCCCAGCCGGACGCCCGGTCCGATCCGCTCGCGCACCTGCCGGGCGGCCGGGAGCAGACAGCCCGCGGCGGGCTCGGTCCACACCTTGGCGTGCTCGGCGAGGTCGAGACAGCCGCGCACCGCCTCCCGGTCGGGGACCACGAGCACCTCGTGCACCAGGGCCGAGACATGGTCGTACGTCAGCCGCGAGACGGCCGGCGCGCTGAGCGTGGTCACGATCGAGGACAGGGCCACCGGAACCGGGCCGCCGGCCGCCAGCGCCTCGGACATGGCCTCGGCGCCCTCGGTCTCCACGCCCCAGATCCGCACCCCGGGCCGCAGCGCGCGCAGCGCGGCGGCGACGCCCGAGATCAGGCCGCCGCCACCGATGCTGACGAGCACGTCGGTGAGTTCACCGGCGTCCGCCGCGAACTCCAGGCCGACGGTGCCCTGTCCGGCGACGACCACCGGGTCGTCGAAGGGGTGGACGAGGGTCAGCCCCTCGTCGCGCAGCCGGGTCGCGGTGGCGAACGCCTCGTCCATCCCGTCGGTCAGCCGCACCGAGGCGCCCGCCTGCTCGGCGATCGCCACCGACCGGGCGGGCGCCGACCTCGGCATGACCACCGTGGCCTTCACATGAAGGGCCGCGGCCATCACGGCGAGCGCGATGCCATGGTTGCCACCGCTGACCGCGACGACTCCCGCGGCCCGCTCCGCCGCCCCGAGCGAGAGCAGCTTCGCCGTCGCGCCGCGTGCCTTGAACGAGCCGGTGCGCTGGAGCAGTTCGAGCTTGGCGGTCACCGGCGCGCCGAGCAGTTCGGTGAGGCCGGGGCTCGGCACGGACGGGGTGCGCACGACGTGTCCGGCGATGTGCTCGGCCGCGGTTTCGATCTCCGAGATGCCGATCAAGGCTCTCCACCCTTCCGGCACGGAACCGACGACCCGCGCCGAACCGACCCTCACCCACCGGGCCGCCCCAGGTCAACACGGGGACACCCGGCATCGCGGGCCCGGTGCCGTCCGGCGGGGTTCACAGGTCGCGGTCGAGGAGGAAGGCGGGCAGGGCGCGCAGCAGGGCCTCGGCCGGCGGGTGCAGGGAAGCCGTGCCGAGGGCCGCCTCGGCCGCCGTGATCCGGTCGCGGGCCTCGGCCAGCGCCGCACCGCGGCCGCCGGCCGCCTCGACGAGCGCGGCCGCCCGGG
>NZ_BMVJ01000003.1:59012-62186 GCF_014650655.1 Streptomyces anandii JCM 4720 | reverse complement strand
CCGGGTCGCCGTCCGACTCCAGCAGGGCGGCCAGGCGCCGGCTGTCCGGGCCGGGCGCCTCGAGGGCGGCCAGCACGGGGTAGGTCTTCTTGCGCTCGCGCAGGTCCGCGTGGACCGGCTTGCCCGTCACCGCGGGGTCGCCCCACAGGCCCAGCACGTCGTCCACGATCTGGAAGGCGACCCCGAGGTGCCGTCCGGCGCGGTCCAGCGCGTCGGCCGTCGCGGGCGGCGCCCCGCCGAGCACCGCGCCCAGCGCCGCCGCGCAGCCCAGCAGCGAACCGGTCTTGTCCGCGGCCATCGTCCGGTACGCCGCGAGCGGCACCCGCCCGGGTCCGGTCCAGGGCCGGGTGGCGAACAGCAGGTCGTCGGCCTGGCCGCGCAGCAGGTCGGCGAGGGTCGCGGACAGCCGGCGCAGGGCCCCGGGGCCGGCCGGGGCCGCGGCCAGCGTCTGCACGGCGAGTGCGAACAGGGCGTCGCCGGCCAGGACCGCGGGTCCGGTGCCGTAGGCCTTCCATACGGCGGGGCGGCGTCGCCGTGTCGCGTCGCCGTCCATGATGTCGTCGTGCACCAGGGAGAAGGTGTGCACCAGCTCCACCGCGACGGCCGCGGGCACCCCGGCCGCGCCGGGTGCGCCGGCCGCCTCGGCCCCGAGCACCGCCAGCGCCTGGCGTACCCCCTTGCCGCCCGGAGCGGCCGCCGGGGCGCCGCCCACCTCGCACCATCCGAAGGCGTACGAGGCCATCTCGCCCACCCACGGATGCAGCCGTCCGACCGCCTCGCCGAGCGCCGGTCGCACCAACTCCCGGCAGCGTTCCAGCAGTTCGGGCACGGCGGGGGCGACCGGCGCGGCCGCGGGCACCGCGCTCACCGGCCCGCCCGGACAAAGGCCGCGGATCCGGGCGCCGCCTGCCCGTCGCAGAACTCCTCCTGTGCCCGGCGCACCATCTCCCGCGCGTGGCGCAGGCCGATGCGGTCCATCGTGCGGGCCAGGTCGGCGAGTTCGGCCGCCGTCTCCTCGCGGTCGCGGCCGAGGTGCGCGAGACACTTGGCGAGGCCGAGCCGGGAGAGGGCCTGTCCGCGCGGCTCCGCGATCGCCTCGAACTCCGCCAGCGCCTCCTCGTACATCGCCCGCGCCTCGGCATGACGCCCGGCGCGGTACAGGACGTTGCCGCGCATCTTGTGGTTGTACGCCAGCGCGCTCGACAGCCGCATCGCCCGGCAGCTCTCCTCGGCCCGGGTGAGCAGGTCCAGCGCCCGCTCCGTGTCGCCGTCGCGCACGGAGACGACGTCGGCGAGCCCGCGCAGCGCCCAGGCGTGGCCGCGCCGGTCGTCGGCGTCCCCGGCTATCGCGGCCGCCTCCTCGAACATCGCGTAGGCGGTGTCGTAGGACCCGGTGTTGCGGTGCATCTGCGCGATGCCCTCCAGCGCCCACACGGTGTGCCGTGCCTCTCCGCGCCTGCGGGCCTCGGCGAGCAGTTGCTCGTGCAGCCGGCCCACCGCCTCGTAGTCGCCCTGGATCCGGCCGGTCTCGGCGAGCCCGGCCAGCGAGTAGCCGCGTACGACCACGTCCCCGCCGCGCTCGCCGAGTTCGGCGGCGAGTCCGAGCAGCCGCCAGGCCAGTGCGAACGCTCCGCGCTGCCGGGCCAGCGTGCCGCCGCTCCACAGCGCCCAGGCCATCGCCGCCGTGTCCCCTGCGTCCCGGGCGGCCCGGTAACTGGCCTTCCAGGCCCGGTCCGCCTCCCGCACCTGGCCGAGCCGGCGGTGCGCCTCGGCGACGGCCAGTCCGGAGCGCGCCGCCTCCGCGCGCCGCCCGGTCCGTTCGGCGGCCGCCAGTTGCTCGCGGCCGGCGGCCAGCACGTCGTCGAGGGAGGAGTTGACGGACAGGGAGGTGAGGGCGCCCTGGTATTCCGGGGCGAATGCCTTGCCGTACATGCGTACCTTTCTATACACAACACGTATACCTGGTGTGTATAGCGAGACGCGGGTTCGGCCGCCGTGGTTGCCCGTGCGACGCAGATCACCTTCGCTCAAGCGCTCAACTCCCTCAATTCTGCTGGGGTTTGTGCGGGGTTGCCTCGCTGGGCCGGACGACGACGCACCCCTCGCCCTGCAGCATCAGCTGCACCGCCTCGCCGGAACCTCCGCGCAGCATCGAGCCGATCGACTGCGAGCGGTGCAGCGAGGTCCGCAGCCGGGCCGTCCAGCCGACCACCGCGTCGGTGTCGACGTACACCGGCTGCTGCGGGCCGACGGGTATGACGAGCGGGTTGCCCTCGCAGACCAGGCCCAGCCGCCCCTGCCCGGTGAACACGCTGTTGAAGAGGCCCCCGCCCGCGATGCCCGACCCCTTCACCGTCTTGATGGAGTACGACAACGAGGAGTCGAAGCACAGCACGTTGCGCCCGTTGACGGTGAACTCGTCCCCGGCCTCGAGGTCCACCATGAAACAGTTCTGCGCCTCGTGCGCGAACCAGGCCTCGCCCTGTCCGCGCACGGCCATCAGCGGCAGCCCCTCCCCGGTGACCGCGCGCTTGAGCATGCCGCCCACGCCCTGCCCCTTGCGCTCGAACTGCAGGCCGCCCCGGAAGGCCACCATCGAGCCCTGGCGGGCGAACATCTCACCGTTCACCGTGTACTTCAGGCACTTGGCGTTCTCGACGGACATGCCCGGCGCGGTCGCGGGCCCCACCATGTGCTCACTGGAAAAGAGATCACCCTTCATGCGGGCATCGTGGCCCGGAGGGGGCCGTTCCGCCAAGATCACCGGGCGAAGTCGTTCACCACCGCCCGCCCGTCGGCCGGGACCGCCTCGCGCGTCTTCGCCTTCTTGCCGCAGAACGCCGACTCCAGAGTGCGCAGCATCGTCAGGTGCACCGCGCCGTTGTTGGAGGTGTTCACCACCGCGCTCAGGCTGCGCCGGCCGTCCTTGGAGGCGAACGCGTAGGTGTAGAAGCCCTGGACGGCGCCGGTGTGCCCGTACACCGACACCCCGCAGGACAGGTCGCGCCGGCGCAGCCCGAGGCCGTAGGCCTGTGCCGTGCCCGCCGGGATCCAGCGCTCCATCTCGGCGAGCTGCGCGGCGGGCAGCAGGCGTCCGCCGAGCAGGGCCGACAGGAAGGTGTCCAGGTCGCGGACGGAGGAGATGAGGGCGCCCGCGCTCTGCGCCCAGGAGAC
>NZ_BMVJ01000003.1:57192-58988 GCF_014650655.1 Streptomyces anandii JCM 4720 | reverse complement strand
CGTCTGGTCGGTGGCGTCCACCAGGCCCGCCTTCGCCTCGTCCGGGGTGAGGTAGCCGTGGGCGTGCCGGCCGGGGATCCTGGTGTCGGGGTGGACGTAGAAGGTGTCGGTGAGCCTGAGCGGCTTGATGATGCGGTTCTCGTACTCGGTGCGCACCGAGTGGCCGGTCACCTTCTCCACCAGCATCCCGGCGACGACGAAGTTGGTGTTGGAGTAGGCGTAGACGGCGCCGGGCGCGTGGGTGCGCGCGTGCTTGAGGGAGCGGGCCACCAGGTCGCGGTAGGTGAAGACCTTGGTGCGCACCGCCTCGAAGCCGCTGACGGTGTGCGCGAACATGTCGTTGGTGTAGTCGTACAGCCCGCTGCGGTGGCTGAGCACGTGCCGCACCGTGATCCGGTCGTCGGGCAGCAGGCCCGGCAGGTAGTGGTTGACGGAGGTGTCGAGCCGCACCTTGCCCTCGGCGGCGAGCTGGAGCAGCACGACGGCGGTGAAGGTCTTGGTGACGCTCCCGATGCGGAACCGGTCGGCGGTGCTCATCGCCTCCCCGGTCCGGCGGTCGGCGGTGCCCTCGGTGACCTTGTGCACCACCGCGTGGTCGTTCCAGGCCGTGGGGTGGTCGTCGATCCGTGCCATCGCGCCGGGCGCGCCCTGGCCGAGCGCGGTGCGCAGCAGGCGGCCGAGCGCCGCGGTGTCCGGCGCGGGCAGCGCGCCCGCGGCGGCGTCCGGGCGGCCCGCGGCCGTGCCCGGCCGGCCCTGCAACGCGTGCGCCGGCCCGGCCGCCAGGGTCAGCACCAGCGATCCGAGTACCGCACTCCTGCACATCGTCCGTGAGGCCATACGATTCCTCTCCCGTCTCCGTTTGCGCGTCGGTTCGTGCGAGATCGATCACATCGGGGCAACGCAACCTTCCCTCATCGCGTCACATCTCCACAGGCGACACACAGTTGGTCACCCGCTGATCACTGAGTGGGGTGGATTGGCAAAGGATTGTCATGGACTGCACGGAATGGATCATTCGTGCTTTACATGCGCATGACTGATCCATAAGGGTTCGTTGCCGGGGCCCGACCAGCCCCCATGGCGCAAGTCCGCCATGTCCCGGGGCGGTTGGCGATCCCGGCCGCCTTCCCTGACGAAGGAATCCTCAAGAGTGCACAGACCCCACATACGCACCGTGGCGGTCGCCGTCGCGGTGGCGACGGCCGCCACGGGGCTGGCCGGCACGGCGCTCGCCCTTCCCGGCGCGGGACCGGACAGCGCGGCCGCGGCCACGACCGCCGCGGCCGCCCCCGTCGTGGAGGCCGCCCGCGCGGCCGCCTTCGCCCACGCCTCGCAGACCGGCGTCGGACAGGGGGACGACCTGCGGGCCCAGGACGTCATGCTCGACCCCGAGGGCGCGCGCCACGTCCGCTTCATACGCACCCACCAGGGCATGCCGGTCCTCGGCGGCGACCTCGTCGTCCACCTCGACCACGGCCTGGCCTACACCGGTGTCACCCGGGCCGCCGGCCACGACGTCGAACCGGCCACCACCAAGGCCAAGCTGACGCCCCAGCAGGCCGCGGTCAAGGCCGCCTCCGTCGCCAAGGGCGACGCGGGCACCGCCCACCTCGTGGTGGACGCCCGCGGCGGCGCCTCCGCCCTCGCCTACCAGGTGCAGGTCACCGGCAGCGCCACCACCGAGGGCGGCGGCTCCCGGACCGTCGTCGTGGACGCCCTCACCGGCAAGGTGCGCAGCAACACGCCCGACAGCGACGAGTTCCTGTCCCCGAAGCTGGTCGAGACCCTGCGCGAGC
>NZ_BMVJ01000003.1:43544-57160 GCF_014650655.1 Streptomyces anandii JCM 4720 | reverse complement strand
GCGGCGAGACGCTCAACCCCGCCACGGACAACGCACCGCTGCCCTCCGGCCTCACGGCCGCCGGCAGCACCGCCGTCAGCTACCCCCGCACCGTCACGGGCTCCGGCTCGTCGCTGTTCGTGGGCACGGTCTCCCTGACCACCACCCAGACGGCCCGCACCAGCTTCCTGCTCAAGGACCCGACCCGCTACGGCACCGAGACGCGGGACGCCAAGAACAAGCTGCTGGAGAACTTCTCCAAGGGCACGAAGATCACCAGCACCACCAACAAGTGGGGCAACGGCTCGGTCTCCAGCCGCACCAGCGCCGCCGTGGACGCCCAGTACGGCATCACCAAGACCCTGGACTTCTACAAGAAGACCTTCGGTCGCAAGGGGATCGCCAACAACTCCAAGGGCGCCCAGGCCATGGTGCACTTCGGCAACAAGATCGCGAACGCGTTCTGGGACCCGACGTGCAACTGCATGCTCTACGGCGACGGCGACGGCACGATGTTCAAGAAGCCGCTGGTCGCCCTGGACGTCACCGGTCACGAGCTGACCCACGGCGTCGTGGAGGCCACCGCCAGGCTCGAGCCGACCTACGTGGACGCCAACGGCAACCAGTACGGCGAGCCCGGCTCGCTGAACGAGTCGCTGGCCGACATCTTCGGCTCCAACGTCGAGTTCTACGCCAACAACCCGAAGAACCCGCCGAACTACCTGCTCGGCGAGAAGCTGGGCCTCGCCCAGAAGTTCCTGCGTCGCCTGGACCACCCCTCGCTCGACAAGCTCGAGGGCACGATCGACTACTGGTCGAGCAGCACGTACTACACCGAGGTGCACGCCGGCTCCGGCGTCTCCTCGCACGCGTACTACCTGCTCGCCGAGGGCAGCGGCAAGAAGACGATCGGGGGCGTCGCCTACAACTCGCCCACCTACCGCGGGCTTTCGGTGAAGGGCATCGGCCGCACCAAGGCCACCGCCATCTTCTACCGGGCGCTGACCCGCTACATGGTCTCCACGACCGACTTCCACGACGCGCGCGTCGCGACGCTGAAGGCGGCCAAGGACCTCTACGGCGCCGGCAGCACCGAGTACAAGACGGTGGACCGGGCCTGGGCCGCGGTCAACGTCACCGCCGCCAACACCCCGGCGGACCGTCACTGACGGTCCGCACGGCCGGCCGGTCATGGTGACGACGGGATGCCCCGCCCTGGGCGGGGCATCCTCGTGCGGGGCTCAGCGCAGCGTGTCCGCCCAGTTCGCCGGGACCCGGCCCGCCGGTCCCGGAACCGGCTGGCCGGCGGGGTGGGCGGCCGGCGGCGCCAGCTCGGGGCCGGAGTCGTACAGCTCGTTGGTGTCGTAGTTCCAGAACCAGGCCTCGCCCGGCTCGTAGCTGCGGATCAGCGGATGCCCGGTGGCCCGCCAGTGCGCGGTGGCGTGCTTGGCGGGGGAGTCGTCGCAGCAGCCGATGTGGCCGCAGGCGGCGCAGCGGCGCAGATGGAACCACCAGCCGCCCGCCGCGTCGCACTCCACGCAGCCGCTGCCGCTCGGCGGCACACTGGCGTCGATTCCTGAGTCACTGGTCATGCGGGCTCCTCGGACGTGGGCGGGACGCCGTCGGCGGACGGGTCCGGCGCCGGGACGTCCCCCTCCGCCGCGGTCAGCGGCAGCAGGACCTGGAAACGGGTGTCGCCCGGCACCGACTCCACCCGCAGGGTGCCGTGGTGCTTGTTGACGACGATCCGCCAGGAGATGTCCAGACCCAGACCGGTCCCGTGGCCGACCGGCTTGGTGGTGAAGAACGGGTCGAAGATGCGGTCGCGGATCGGGTCGGGCACCCCCGGCCCGGTGTCGCCGAACTCCACCAGCAGATGCTCGTCCTGCCGCGCGGTGCGCACCGTCAATGTGCCCTCCCCGCCGGCGTCCCGCATCGCGGAGACCGCGTTGTCGATCAGGTTGGTCCACACCTGGTTCAGCTCGGCCGGATAGCAGGGGATCCTCGGCAGCGCACGGTCGTAGTCCTTGACCACCCCGATCCGCGAACCGATCTTGCCCGACAGCATCAGCAGGGTGCTGTCGAGGAGTTCGTGCACGTCGGCCACCTGGTAGGGGGCGCGGTCCAGCTGCGAGTACTGCTTGGCCGCGTTCACCAAATGCGAGACGCGGGTGGTGGAGTCCGCGATCTCGTCCATCAGCAGCTCGGTCTCCACCGTGTAGTTGAGCCACCCCACGGCGCCCGGCAGGATCTCCGCGTCCACCGCCGCCGCGACCTGCTCCAGCCAGTCGACGTCGAGACCGGCCTGCACGAAGGTCGGCGCGAGCTGCCAGCCCTGCTCGATGCCGTGGTCCTCCAGCCAGTCGGTGAGGGCGTCCTCCCGGTCGGCGGCCTCCATCGGGGTCAGCGCGGGCGCTTTGGCGACCCGCTCGGCCGTGCGCTCCTGGATGTCGATGAGCCCGGCCAGCTGGTCGGGGGAGAAGGGGCTGCCGGCGATGACGGCCAGCTTGTGCCGCATCTTCGCCACCCGCTCCCGCAGCGACGCCGTCGCCCGCACCGCCGCCGCGGCCGGGTTGTTGAGTTCGTGTGTCAGCCCGGCCGACAGCGAACCCAGCGCCAGCAGCCGCTCCCGCTGCCCGATCGCCGCCTGGGTGCTCTTCGACCCGAAGAACAGGCCCTCCAGCAGGTGCACCGCCATCGGGAACCACTCGCGCATGATGCTCGCGAACGTGTCCGCCGGCAGCACGAAGAACCGCGTCGGCTCGGTCACCCGCATCGAGTTGTTGTAGACCTGCCGCACCCGGTCGCCGATGTACGCCTGCATCGCGCCCGCGTACACCCCGCGCTGCGAGGTCCGGGTCACCTCCACGTCGTCCCCGCCGACCCGGCGGGAGAGCACCACCGTGCCCTCGAGCATCACGTAGAAGCAGGTGGCCGGGTCGCCCTCCGCGTACACCGGACCGGGCTCGAAGCCCTCCACCCGGCCCTCGCCGCACAGCCGTCCCAGCTGCTCCGCGGACAGCTTCTCGAACAGGAACAGCGACCCGATCTCCTGCGCGCTGCACGGCAGCGGCCGGCCGCTCACGACTGCTCCAGGTAGCGGTGCACGAGCATCACGGCCATGGCTCCCTCTCCCACCGCGGAGGCGACACGCTTCGCGGACTCCGCGCGCGCGTCGCCCGCCACGAACACGCCCGGCACGTTCGTCTCCAGGTGGTACGGCGGCCGGTCCAGCTCCCAGCCCCCGGGCGGCCGGCCGTCCGGGGTGAGGTCCGGACCGGCCAGGATGAACCCGCGTTCGTCGCGCAGCACCGTGCCGTCCAGCCAGTCGGTCAGCGGGGCCGCGCCGATGAACACGAACATCCACTGCGCGTCCACGCGCTCCGTCCCGCCCGTCGCCGTGTCCCGCAGCGTCAGCTGCTCCAGATGGTCCCCGCCGTGCGCCGACTCCACGACGGTGCCGGTGCGCACCTGGATGTTCGGCGCCTCCTCGATCTGCTGGATCAGGTAGTACGACATCGACGCCGACAGGGACGCGCCCCGCACCAGCAGCGTCACCGACTTCGCGCCCCGGGACAGGTACATCGCCGCCTGCCCCGCGGAGTTGGCGCCGCCGACGATGTAGACGTCCTGGCCCTGGCAGGCCGGCGCCTCGGTCAGCGCCGAACCGTAGTACACCCCGCAGCCGGTGAGGTCCGCGCAGCCCGCGGCACCCAGCTGCCGGTAGGACACCCCGGTCGCCAGGATCACGCTGTGCGCGGCGACCGCCGAACCGTCCGAGAAGCGCACGGTGCGCGCCGCGCCGTTGACCTCCAGGCCCGTCACCTCGCGCGTGGTGAGGATCTCTGCGCCGAACTTCGCCGCCTGCCGGCGCGCCCGCTCGGTGAGCTGGGCGCCCGAGACGCCGTCCGGGAAACCCAGGTAGTTCTCGATGCGCGAGCTCTGGCCCGCCTGGCCGCCGGTCGCCGAGCGCTCCACGAGCACCGTCCGCAGCCCCTCCGAGGCCCCGTACACGGCCGCGCCGAGACCGGCCGGGCCGCCGCCGATCACCACCAGGTCGTAGAAGTCGGCGGTCGGCGTGGTCGCCAGGCCCACCCGGGCCGCGAGCTCCGGCGCCTCCGGCTCCACCAGGGGCGTGCCGTCCGGGGTGACCACCAGCGGCAGCCGCTGCCCGTCCTGCCCGGCCGCCAGCAGCAGCCGCCGGCCCTCGGGCTCGTCGGAGGAGTACCAGCGGTAGGGCACCTGGTTGCGGGCCAGGAACTCGCGCACCTCCGAGGACCGCGCCGACCAGCGGTGACCGACCACCTTCGTGCTGGGCACCGGACGGTAGTCGCTGCAGCGCCACGCCTGGAGCAGGTCGTCCAGGACCGGGTACAGCTTCTCCTCGGGCGGGTCCCAGGGCTTGAGCAGGTAGTGGTCCAGGTCGACGACGTTGATCGCGTCGATCGCCGCGCCCGTGTCCGCGTACGCGGTCAGCAGCACCCGCCGCGCGCCCGGGTACACGTCCAGGGCCTGTTCGAGGAACTCGATGCCGTTCATCTGCGGCATGCGGTAGTCGGCGAGGATCACGGCGACGAGGTCGCCGCGCAGCTTCAGCTCGCGCAGTGCCTCCAGCGCCGACTCGCCGGACTCCGCGCGCACGATGCGGTACGACTGGCCGTAGCGCCGCCGCAGATCACGCGCGACGGCGCGGGAGACCCCCGGATCGTCGTCCACGGTCATGATGACGGTCCGCGCGGGCTCCGCGACCTGTGTCATGTGTGAGTCACCCCGAGCGTTCGGATCGGCGGCCGGCACGCCCCCGTCGTCTCCGCGCCGACTTGCGCCCATCGTATGTTCGATCGTCCCGCCGCGCTCAGGAAAAGCACCGCGCCGCCGGCCGCCGACGGCGGGAGGCGGGGGTGCTCCCGGACCGCGAGGGCGGCGTGGGGAAGACTGGGGCCGGCACACGTGAACGACCCGAGGAGGCACACGGCATGACGCGCCCGGTCACGGCAGGGGTGGACGGATCGGAGGAGAGCCTGGCGGCGCTCGCCTGGGCGGCCCGCGAGGCGGTGCGCCGGGGGCTGCCCCTGCGCGTGGTGCAGGCCTGGCGCTTCGAGGTGCACGACGCCTTCGACCTGGGCGACCGGGAGGCGCAGCGCGACCTGGTGCGCACCGCGGTCGACGAGGCCGTACGCACCGTCTGCGTGCGGCACCCCGAGCTGACCGTGACCACCGACGTGGTGGAGGGCGCCGCCGCCGACGCGCTGATCGCCGCCGCGGCCGACGCGGAGCTGCTGGTCCTCGGCTCGCGCGGACAGGGCGCCCTCGTCGGGTTCCTCGTCGGCTCCGTGGGACAGCAGGTGATCGCGGAGGCCGCCCGGCCCGTCGTCCTGGTGCGGGCCGGGGACGAGGCGGCGGCGGAGGCGGGCGGCCGGGAGATCGTGGTCGGCCAGCACGGCGCCCCCGAGGACAGCGCCGAGGCCCTGCGGTTCGCGTTCGAGACGGCCGCCGCCCGCGGCGCCACCGTCCGCGCGGTGCGCGCCTGGACCCTGCCGCCGGTCTTCGCCTACAGCCCCGGCTCGCTGCGCCTGCTCGACGAGGCCGGGGGCCTGGAGCCGTACGAGAAGAAGGGGCTGACCGCGGCGCTGGAACCGTGGCGGGAGCGGTTCCCGTCCGTCCCCGTCGTCGAGCACGTGGAGATGGGCAGCGCCGGGCAGGTGCTGCTGTCGGCGGCCGGCCACGCCCAGCTGCTGGTGGTGGGGCGCCGGGCCCGCCGCACCGCCGTGGGCGCGCGGATCGGCTCCGTCGCGCACGGCATGCTGCACCACGCCGGCTGTCCGGTGGCGGTCGTCCCGCACACCTGAGTTCAGTCCCGGGCCGGCTCCGGCGCCCGGCGGGCCGTGGGCAGGATGTTGTCCACGTAGTCCCGCACGGCCGTGTCGAGACCGATGTCGTGCTGCGCCCGCTCGGAGAGGTACCACCGGTGCTCCAGCACCTGGTGGTACAGCTCCGCCGGGTCCATGTCGCCGCGCAGCTCGCGCGGCACGGCCCGCACGGTCGGGCGGAACACCTCCCGCACCCAGCGGTGGGCCAGCACCTCCGGGCGGGCGGCATGGGGGTCCCCCGGCGCGTAGTCGTCCTGGGTGGCCATCCAGCTCTCCAGGTCGGTCAGCAGCCGCCGGGCCTGGTTCTCCTCGGTGTCCAGGCCGGTCAGCCTGAGCAGCTGCCGCTGGTGGTGGCCCGCGTCGACGACCTTGGGCACGAAGGTGACCGTGTCGCCGGTGGGGGAGGACTCGATCTGCATCTCGGCGACGTCGAAGCCGAGGTCGTTGAGCCGGCGTATCCGGCGCTCGATGTAGTGGTACTTGCCCGCCGGGTACACCGACGTGCGGGTCAGCTCCTGCCACAGCCCCCGGTAGCGGGCGCAGATCTCGGCGCCGAACCCGACCGGGTCGACCGAGGGGTGCAGCGCGCCGGAGGCCTCCAGGTCCAGCAGCTCGCCGCTGATGTTCACCCGGGCGAGGTCCAGGTCGTACTCGCGCTGCCCGTCGCTCAGCCGCCGGTGCAGCTCGCCGGTCTCGGCGTCCACCAGATAGGCGGCGTAGGCCCCCGCGTCGCGCCGGAAGAGCGTGTTGGACAGAGAGCAGTCGCCCCAGGCGAACCCGGCCAGGTGCAGCCGCACCAGCAGCACGGCGAGCGCGTCCATGAGCCGGTGCATGGTGGCCGGCCGCATCGTCGTCTCGAACATGGAGCGGTACGGCATCGAGCCGCCCAAGTGCCGTGTGATCAGCACCGGTTCGAGGGGCTCGCCCGCGCCGCCGGTGCGGCCGGTGACCACCGCGAGGGGGTCCACCGCGGGGATGCCCAGCCGGTCCAGGTCCCGCAGCAGCTCGTACTCGCGCAGCGCCGGCCGCTCGGCGAGCTCCTTGACGGCGACGGTCTCCTCGCCGGCGCGGGCGTAGCGCACCACGTGCCGGGAGATGCCGCGCGGCAGCGGCACCAGGTACTCCTCGGGCCACTCCTCCAGCGGCGTCCCCCACGGCAGTTCGAGCAGGAGGGCCGGGTGCTCCGGGTTGGTGGCACTGATCTGCAAGGCCATGGCACGCAGCCTAGACGTGCGCCGCCGGGTGCACCTACAACGCGTGTTCCCTGGCCCGCTGCGCGGCCAGCTTCACCGGGCCGTGGTGCACGGGGCCGTGTCCGGGCAGCAGGATGTCCGCGTCGAGCCGCTCGAGCGTGGCCAACGACGCCAGCGCCTGGGCGTGTTCGTGGTGGAACATGTCGGGCAGCAGCTGCGGCCCCCGGATGCGTGAGGTGCGGTGGCCGCTCACCAGCGCGTCGCCGGAGATCACGACCCCGATGTCGGGCAGGTGGAAGACGGCATGGCCCTTGGTGTGGCCCGGGGTGTGCACGGGCACCGGCCTGCCCGGCAGGTCCAGTGCGCCGGTCACCGGGAACGCCTCGGGCGCGGTCACCGGCACGTGCGCGGTGCCGCCGACGCGCAACGCGTGCACGACCCAGGGCAGCACGCCCGGCCGCCAGCCGTTGCGCAGCACCTGCCCGACGGTCACCTGGTGCAGGAACTCCCGCCGGGCGTGCGGCACTTCGGCCTCGTGCAGATGCACCGGGGTGCCGTACGTGCGGCGCAGGTACTCGGCGGAGCCGAGGTGGTCGTTGTGGGCGTGGGTGATCAGCACGGCCGCCACCGCCTCCGGCGAACTGCCCACCTCCGCCAGGGAGTCGAGCAGTCGCTGCCGGTCGCCCGGGTAGCCGGTGTCGACCAGCGTGGCCGCGTCCCCCTCCGTCACGATCACCCAGTTGGTGTTGCTGCCGTGCACCAGGTACGTGTTGTCGGCGACTTGCCGCATGTCCGTCCGCATCGATCTCCCCGCATCCCCGGGCCGCTGCCCGACGGGGCACAGCCAACCAGACGCGATCAGGGTTCTGACAGGGGGTACTCGGTCCGCCCGTCTCCGTCTCAGCGCACACCCGACGGCCGGAACTGAACGCTGATCCGGGGCTCGGCGACGCGGGCGCTCTTGGGCACGCAGTGCTCCCAGGTGCGCTGGCAGGAGCCGCCCATGACGATCAGGTCGCCGTGCCCGAGCGGCCGCCGGACCGTGGCGCCGCCGCCTCCCAGCGGGCGCAGCAGCAGGTCGCGGGGTGCTCCCACGGAGAGGATCGCGACCATGGTGTCCTCGCGCGCGCCCCGCCCGATCCGGTCGCCGTGCCAGGCCACGCTGTCCCGGCCGTCGCGGTAGTAGCACAGCCCGGCGGTGACGAAGGGCTCGCCCAGCTCGCCGGCGTAGTGCGCGGACAGGGCGTCGCGGGCCTCGGCGAGCACCGGGTGCGGCAGCGGGTCGCCCGCGCCGTAGAAGCTGAGCAGTCTGGGGACGTCGACGACGCTGTCGTACATCTTCCGGCGCTCCGCGCGCCAGGGGACCTCGGCCGCCAGGAGCTCGAACAGCTCGTCGGCGCCGGCGAGCCATCCGGGCAGTACGTCGATCCAGGCGCCGTGGCCGAGCACAGTGCGGTGCAGCCCGTCCAGCGGGCCGAGCCGGAGCTCGTCGGCCTGGTCGAAGAGGGAGCCCTGCAGGTGGTGCGCGGTCATGGGTCCGAGCGTACCCGTTAATCGAATGCGTGTTCCCTGTCGCATTCCGGTGGACGCGGAGTCTTTGGACGCATGGGTGTTTGGATACACAGGTGTATCGGATACATTCGTGCATCGAAAGGGAGGTCGGGCATGCCGGTACGCGACCACGAGCGGCGGGAGGGCGGCGCCGCGCGCGTCACCAGGCGCCGGGCGCGCACGCGGGCCAACCTGCTCGACGCCGCCTTCAAGGTCTTCGCCGCCAAGGGCTTCGGCCGGGTGTCGATCGAGGAGGTCTGCGAGGCCGCCGGATACAGCCGGGGCGCCTTCTACTCCAACTTCGCCACCCTCGACGAGCTGTTCTTCGCCCTGTACCAGGAGCGGGCCGACCTGATCGCCGAGCAGGTCGCCGGGGCGCTCGCGGTGGACGGCCCCGACCTCGACGTGCCCGCCGCGGTCGACCGGGTCACCGAGGTGCTTCTGCTCGACCTCGACTGGCTGCTGGTCAAGACGGACTTCCTGGTGCACGCCGCCCGCGACCGCGCCGTCGCCCGGACACTGCTGGAGCACCGCGCCCGGCTGCGCTCCGCCGTCGCCGACCGGCTCGCCCGCGCCCGCGGGCACACCGCGCTGCCCGCCGTCCTCGGTGACGCCGACGGCGCCGCCCACGCGGTCGTCGCCGCCTACGACGGCGTCACCACCCAGCTGCTGCTCGACAAGGACGTCGACGGCGCCCGCGCCTGGCTCAAACAGCTGCTCACCGCGCTGCTCACCGGCGGCGAGGGCGAACCCGGAAACCCCGTACATCCCGCACACCCCGTACATCGGACACGAGGAAACTGAGGAAGGAGACGGTCGCCATGGACGCGGACGTCATCGTCGTCGGCGCGGGTCTGGCCGGCCTGGTAGCCGCCCACGAGCTGACCAGCCGGGGCCGCCGGGTCGCCCTCGTCGACCAGGAGAACGCCGCCAACCTGGGCGGTCAGGCGTACTGGTCCTTCGGCGGGCTGTTCCTCGTGGACACCCCGGAGCAGCGCCGCCTCGGCATCAAGGACTCCTTCGAACTGGCCTGGAACGACTGGCAGGGCAGCGCGGCGTTCGACCGGCTGGAGGACGAGGACACCTGGGGCGCGCGCTGGGCGCGGGCCTACGTCGAGTTCGCGGCGGGGGAGAAGCGGTCCTGGCTCGCCGGGCACGGGATATCCCTGCTGCCCACGGTCGGCTGGGCCGAGCGCGGCGACCTCAGGGCGGACGGCCACGGCAACTCCGTGCCCCGTTTCCACATAGCCTGGGGCACCGGCACGGGCGTGGTCGAGCCCTTCGCGCGCTACGCCGAGCAGGCGGCGCGGGACGGGCTGCTCACCTTCCACCACCGGCACCGCGTGGACGAGCTGATCGTCGAGTCCGGCGCGGCTCGCGGGGTGCGCGGCACGGTGCTGGCCCCGGACGACTCCCCCCGGGGCGTGGCGTCCAACCGCGACGAGGCGGGCGCCTTCGAGCTGACCGCGCAGGCCGTGATCGTCACCAGCGGCGGCATCGGCGCCGACCACGGCATCGTGCGCCGCCACTGGCCCGAGCGGCTGGGCACACCGCCGGCGCGGATGGTCACCGGCGTCCCCGCCTACGTCGACGGCCGGATGCTCGACATCAGCGCCGAGGCCGGGGTACGGCTGGTCAACCGCGACCGCATGTGGCACTACACCGAGGGCATCCAGAACTGGAACCCGATCTGGCCCGGCCACGGCATCCGCATCCTGCCCGGGCCCTCCTCGATCTGGCTCGACGCCCTCGGCCGCCGGCTGCCCGACCCCTGCCTGCCGGGCTACGACACGCTGAGCACCCTCAGGCACCTGCGCACCACCGAGGACATCGCCGGCCACGACCACTCCTGGTTCGTGCTGACCCGGCGCATCGTCGAGAAGGAGTTCGCGCTCTCCGGGTCCGAGCAGAACCCCGACATCACCGCCAAGGACCGCAAGGCGGTGCTGCGGGACCGGCTGCTGGGCAAGGGCGCGCCCGGGCCCGTGCGGGACTTCCTGCGCCACGGCGCGGACTTCGTGGTCGCCGACACCCTCGACGACCTCGTGGCGAAGATGAACGCGCTGACCGACAAGCCGCTCCTCGACGCGGCCGGGGTACGGCGCCAGATCGAGGCCCGCGACCTCCAGATCGCCAACCCCTACAGCAAGGACGCGCAGGTGCAGGGCATCCGCAACGCCCGCCGCTACATCGGCGACCGCCTCGGCCGCGTCGCCGTCCCGCACCGCATCCTCGACCCGGCCGCGGGTCCCCTCATCGGCGTCAAGCTGCACGTTCTCACCCGCAAGACGCTCGGCGGCATCCAGACCGACCTGGACTCCCGCGCGCTGGGCCTTGACGGACAGCCCGTCGAGGGCCTCTACGCGGCCGGCGAGGTGGCCGGCTTCGGCGGCGGCGGAGTCCACGGCTACAACGCCCTGGAGGGCACCTTCCTCGGCGGCTGCCTCTTCTCGGGCCGGGCAGCGGGCCGAGCAGCGTCCCACCAGACGGCCTGAGGCCGGGCCGCCCACACGCGTGGGACGGCCCGCACGCGGGCGGCGTGCTGCTCGTGCCGGGCGGACCGGGCCTGTCGGGCCGGCGCTCGGGCGGCGCGTGGCGCTCGGGCAGGGCGTGGGGCTCAGTGGAGACGTGACGCTGTCCGGGGCGCGGCGCTCACGCGGGGCGCCGTCCGCTCACGGGGAGCTGTCCGCTCACGGGGAGCTGCCCGCTCCGGCGGCGCCGTCCGCTCGCGTGGGGCCGCCCGCATGTTCGGGGCGGGCTGCCTGCCGCCACGAGGGGCTCATGTCGTCAGCAAGGCGGCCAGTACCGAGGCGTGGTTCTCGTCCCGGGCCTTGGACGCGGTCACGAGGGTCACCTGGCCCCGGCGGGACAGTTCGCGGAGGTGGTTGAGGAGTTCGGCGGACGTGGGGTCGGCGAGCTCGGCCTCGTAGCGGTGGCGGAACTCCTCGTAGGTGCCCTCGCCTGCGTGGTACCAGTGGCGCAGTTCGGTGGACGGCGTGAGGGCCTTCGGCCACTCGTCGACCTGCGCGTCCTCCTTGGAGAGGCCGCGCGGCCAGAGCCGGTCGACCAGGACGCGCACGCCGTCGCCGGGCTCGGGAGGATCGTAGACGCGGCGCACGCGGACGCTCACGGGCGGGCCTTTCTCGGGTGCGGTCGGCTCATGGCCGGGAGCCTACTGCCGGACGGCGGCCGCCCCCGGTGTGCGGCACGGCGCGGCACGGCACGACTTGGCCGGAACAGGAGCGGCGCGTCCACCGGGCGCCCTAGGCTGGCAGCCTTGATCATCCGCCGCACCCGCACGGACAGCCCCGAGGAGCACCTGTGACGTCCTTTCAGAAGCGGCCCGCCCGGCGCGGCGCCGTGCTGCGGCGCGAGGCCGTGGCCGCCACCGTCCCCGTCGCCGTGGCCGCGCTGCTGGCGGCGGCCGGCCCCGCGACCGCCGGTCCGGCCGGGTCGTCCGGGACGACGGGATCCACCGGGTCGGCCGGAGCCGGCGACCCCTACTTCCCGCTCGCCGGGAACGGCGGATACCACGTCAGCCACTACGACCTCACCCTCGCCTACGACCCGAAGACCCGGCACCTGGACGGCACCGCCGTCCTCACCGCGCGCGCCACCCGGCGGCTGACCCGCTTCGACCTCGACCTCAAGGGCCTGAAGGTCACCGGCGTCGCCGTCGGCCACCACAAGGCCGCCCACCGCCGCGACGGCCAGGAACTGGTCGTCACCCCCCGCACCGCCCTGCGCGAGGGCCGCGAGTTCCGCGTCACCGTCACCTACAGCGGCACCCCGGGCCCGGTCACCGACCCCGACGGCTCCCCGGACGGCTGGATCCCCACCGACGACGGCGCGTTCGTCGCCGGGGAGCCGCAGGGCGCGATGACATGGTTCCCCGCGAACAACCACCCCGAGGACAAGTCGTCGTACGACTTCACCATCACCGTCCCCCAGGGCCATACCGCGGTCGCCAACGGCGTCCTGCGGGGGCAGCGCACCGCGCACGGCCGTACCACCTACCGCTGGCGCCAGTCGGAGCCGATGGCCGCCTACCTCGCCACCGCCACCGTGGGGAAGTTCAAGGTCGAGCGGTACACCACGCGTGACGGTCTGAAGGTCTACAACGCGGTCGACCCGCGCGAGGCGGCCAAGGCGGCGCCCGTGCTGAAGAAGCTGCCCTCGGTGCTGGAGTGGGAGAGCCGGCTGTTCGGGCCCTACCCCTACCGGGCCGCCGGATCCGTGGTCGACCACGCGCCCAAGGTCGGCTACGCGCTGGAGACCCAGACGCGCCCCCTGTACGACTCGGCGCCGGACCTGGCCACCCTGGTCCACGAGAGCGCCCACCAGTGGTTCGGCGACTCGGTCTCGCTCACCCGCTGGAAGGACATCTGGCTCAACGAGGGCTTCGCCACCTACGCGGAGTGGCTCTACGCCGAACAGCACGGCGGCCCCAGCGCCCAGAAGGCGTTCGACCAGCTCTACGCCCGGCCGGCGGGCGACGGGCTGTGGGCCTACCCGCCCGGCGACCCGGGCAGCGGCGCCAAGATCTTCGGCACCCCGGTGTACGCCCGCGGCGCCATGGTCCTGCACGAGCTGCGCCGGGCCGTCGGCGACCGGACCTTCCTGCGGATCCTGCGCACCTGGGCGACCGAGCACCGCTACGGCCGCGGCACCACCGCGCAGTTCACCGCGCTCGCCGAGCGGGAGTCGGGCAAGGACCTCAAGTCCCTCTTCCACACCTGGCTGTTGACGAAGGGCAAGCCCAAGAAGGCCTGACCTCCGCTCGCCCAGCGAGGCGCGGTCCCGACCTGACGAGTTCCTCACATGTCTCGGCCATGGTCGAGACATGATCACTCGCACGTCCCCCGCCGCCCGCGCCACCGGCCCGCTCGCCGCCCGCGCCACCGGCCCGCTCGCCCAGCGCACCGCTGTCCTGCTGGCCGCCGCCCTGCTGCTCACCGGGTGCGCCGGAGCCGTGGCCGCGGGCGACACCGCCGCGGACTCCCTGCCCGGCCGTGCCACGGAC
>NZ_BMVJ01000003.1:36021-43515 GCF_014650655.1 Streptomyces anandii JCM 4720 | reverse complement strand
CGCCCCTCCGGCTCCGCCACGGCACGGCCGGGCACCGCACCGAAGACCACGACCACGACCACGACCGGGACGGCTCCCCGGGAGATACCCGGGCTCGGCCCCCGCACCCGCGCCGCCGTCCCGGCCGGCTCCGGGCAGGTCGTCGTCGTGACCGGGGACGGCGGCGACTCCCCCGACTCCACCGTCGTGCTGTACCAGCGCACCGGCACCGGCGACGACGCCGGCTGGAAGGCGGGCGCGCGATGGCCCGCGCACAACGCGCTCAAGGGCTGGACCGGCCACCACACGGCCGGCGACCTGCGCTCACCGGCCGGCGTCTACGGCCTCACCGACGCGGGCGGGCTGAGACCCGACCCCGGCACACGGCTGCCGTACCACCACTCGCGCGGCTTCGTCCCGCCCGGCACCGGCTTCGAGGGCGAGTCGCTGGCCGGGTCCTTCGACTACGTCATCGCCGTCGACTACAACCGTGTGCCCGGCACTTCGCCGCTGGACTGGACCCGGCCGCTCGGCGCCCGGCGAGGCGGCGGGATCTGGCTGCACGTGGACCACGGCGGGCCCACCCACGGCTGCGTCGGCCTCTCCGAGCGGCACATGAAGGAGCTCCTGCTGACCCTCGACCCGGACCGCCGTCCCGTCGTCGTCATGGGCGACGCGGCCCGGCTGGCCCGCTGACGACCTAGGATCCGCCGCGTGTGCGCACATGTGCTGGTCGCCGAGGACGACGAGATGCAGGCCGAACTCATACGCCGCTCCCTGCTGGCGGAGGGCCACACCGCGACCGTGGTCCACGACGGCCGGGCGGCCCTGGACGCGGTCCGGGAGCACCGGCCCGACCTCGTGATCCTGGACCTGATGCTGCCGGTGATCGACGGGTTCGGCGTGTGCCGGGTGCTGCGTCGCGACGACGACGTCCCCGTGCTGATGCTCACCGCCCGCTCCACCGAGGACGACGTGCTCCTCGGCCTGGAACTGGGCGCCGACGACTACATGACCAAGCCGTACAGCCCGCGGGAGCTGATGGCGCGGATACGGACCGTGCTGCGCCGCAGCGGACGGGCCGGGGACCGGCGGGAGGACCCCGTGGTGCGGGCCGCGGGCATCGCCGTCGACCCGGTGCGGCACGAAGTGCGCTGCGAGGGGCGGCCGGTGGAGTGCACACCGGCCGAGTTCGAGATCCTGCTCGCGATGGCCGGTGAGCCCGAACGGGTGTTCACCCGGCGCCAGTTGCTGCACTGCACCCGGGGCCTTGACCGGGCGTCCACCGAACGCGCCGTCGACGTGCACATCATGAACCTGCGCAAGAAGCTCGAGGCCGACCCGCGCCGGCCGGCCCGCCTGCTGACCGTCTACGGCGTCGGCTACAAACTGAGCGGCGGCCGGGTGTGAACGGCGGCGGAAAGGGCCCCGTCGTCGCCCGGATACCGTTGCGCAAGCGGCTGCTGGTGCGGCTGCTGATCGCCTCCGCGCTCATCGCCGTCTGCTCCGTGGCCGCGACGGCCTGGCTGGCCGTGGAGACCACCACCCGCGCCCTGCGCGAGGAACAGGGCCAGGACCTCGCCGACGACATGGACATCCTGGCCGAGCTGAGCGGCTACGCCGCAACGCATCGCGACTGGAAGGGAGTTCAGGACCTCGTGGGCGCCCTGGCCGCCCGGACCGGCCGCAGGATCGCCCTGACCACCACGGACCGCGTCCTCGTCGCCGACTCCGCCCCGCACGGCAGCCCGCTGCCCCCGGGCGCCGCCGCCACCGTCGACCCCCTGCACACCGACACCTACACCCAGCCCGGCGCCCAGCTCAGCGGCATCGACCCGCGCGCGGTGGGCCCCTACCTGCTGCCGGCCGCCGAGCGGGACCGGCTCGACGCGCTGGCCGGCAAGCGGCAGGCCTGCGTCGGACGCTACGGCCTGCGGGCAACGATCACCCGCACTCCGAGCGGCCGCCCGGTCCTCACCGACGCCGACGGCACCGACATCGCCACCGAGACGCCCGACGAGTGTGCCGACGGAGCGCTCACCACCCCCACCGCCACCGAGCGGAAAGCCATCGACGCGCTGACCCGCCGGGCCCGCCCCTGCCTCGACGGCGCGGGCCTGACCCCGCGCCTTCCCCTCCTCCTCACCTTCGACTCCACCGGCCGCAGCGTCCCCGACCGCTACGTGCTCGCCAAACTCGCCCGGCCCGGACACCCCGGCGCGGCCCAGAAGGCGCATGACTGCGTCGAGGAGGCCCGCCGCGCCCAGCTCGACCCCTACGTCGCACCCGTCGCCGAACTGTTCCTCGGCGGCGGCGACCGCGTGGCCCCCCGCTTCGACATGTCCCCGGCCAACAAGGCCAAGGTCGTCGGGGCCGCCGGACTGGTCCTCGCCGTCACCGTCGCCGTGAGCGCGGTCGTCGCCCTGCGTCTGGTACGGCCGCTGCGGGCGCTGACCGAGGCGGCCCGGCAGCCTCCCGAGCAGCACGTACGGGTGCCGGTCACCACCCGCGACGAGACGGGCCTGCTCGCCCTGGCGTTCAACGCGCTGACCGAGCGGCGCGAGCGGCTCGAGGCCCAGCGCAAGGCGATGGTCAGCGACATCGCCCACGAACTGCGCAGCCCGCTGACCAACATCCGAGGCTGGCTCGAGGTGGCCCGCGACGGCGTCGTGGACCCCGACCCCGGGCTGCTGGCGTCCCTGCACGACGAGGCGGTGGTGCTGCAGCGCGTCATCGACGACCTCCAGGACCTCGCCGCCGCCGACGCGGGCACGCTGCGCCTGCACCGCGAGCCGGTGAGCGGCGGCGACCTGCTCGACCAGGTCGCCGCGGCCCACCGCGTCGCCGCGGCCACGGCGGGCGTCACGCTGCGCACCGAGGCCGGTGACGGCTGCCGGCTGGACGCCGACCCGGTGCGCATGCGGCAGGCGCTCGGCAACCTGGTCTCCAACGCGCTGCGCCACACGCCCTCCGGCGGCACCGTCACGCTGGCCGCCCGCCGCGACGGCGAGGAGGCCGTGTTCACCGTCGCCGACACCGGTTCGGGCATCGCGGCGAAGGACCTGCCGTACGTCTTCGACCGGTTCTGGCGTGCGGAGAAGTCCCGCAGCCGCCGCACCGGCGGCAGCGGTCTGGGCCTCGCCATAGTGCGCCACCTGACGGCCGCCCACGGCGGCACGGCCGGGGCGGCGAGCGAGCCCGGTGCCGGAAGTGTCTTCTCCCTGCGGCTGCCCGCCGCCACCGAGCGGAACGAGTGATCCCGGTCGGATCCCGGTCGGATCCCGGTCTGATTCCGGTCGTCGGACGCGGGTACCCCGAGCCCCTGAGACGAGAGGGAGAGCACGACATGAGCGCATCGGGCGCACCGGACGACCTGCGGGTGGTGCACGAGCTGGCCGGCCTCGCCGCCCTCGTCGCCGAGCGCCACGGCCTGTACGTCCGCTGGTCGCGGGGCCCGCGGACGGATCTCGGCGCCACCTCCAGCACCGACGAGCTCACCGGCGTGCGCATGCCGGGCCTGTCCGCCAACCCGCTCGACGTCGAGGACTGGTGGGAGGGCCGCTCGGTGGAGTTCTGGGTCGCGCGCCGCCTCTACGACTACGCCCACCTGCCCCACGACAAGGGCCCCGGCGTGCGCCCCTGGGTCCTGAAGGGCCGGGAGACGGGCCGGGGCCCCGACAACGAGCCACTGGTGGTCGACGTGGAGCCGCTGTGCTGGATAGGCCCCCGTGTCATAGCCGAGGCCCGCGAAGCGGTGGCCCGCCAGGAGTCGGAGTGGGGAACCCTGCGCCGCTCCGGACACTGATCCCCCGCCCCGTCCCCGGCCCTGTGCCGGCTCCCGGCCGGCAGTGTCCCACCGTGGACAGGCCCTAGCCGTAGCGGCGGCGGGCGGCCGCGCGGCGGCGCTTGAGGGCCCGGCGTTCGTTCTCGTTCGTGCCGCCCCAGACGCCGATCGTCTGGTCGGTCTCCAGCGCCCACTCCAGGCACTGCTCCTGCACCGGGCAGCGACGGCAGACCGACTTGGCCTGTTCCGTCTGGAGCAGCGCCGGACCGGTGGTGCCGATCGGGAAGAAGAGGTCGGGGTCCTCCTGGCGGCACGCGGCGTGGTCTCGCCAGTTGTCCATGAGATAGTCACCTGCGATCGAAAGTCGTCCGTGCCTGGTCAGTTGCGTACCCGGCATCGGGTCACCCCCGGACGCGGTGGTAAAACCGCAAGCCCGGCCGGCCGTGCGGACCTTCGCAGAATCCGCACAGGCCGGGCCGCGCGGGCTCAGCCCTCGCGCATGCCCCACGGGGAGCCGTACTCGGTCAGCAGGTCCAGGAAGGGCCGGGCCGGGAACGCCTCCGGCCCCAGCACGCCCGCGCCGGTCCAGGCGCCCGCCGCGACCAGCTCCAGCGCGACGACGGGGTTGACCGCCGTCTGCCACACCACGGCCTGGCAGCCGTACTCGGCCATGGACCACTGGTTGTCGACCACGTGGTACAGGTACACCTCGCGCGGCGCCCCGTCCCGGGTGCCGCGCACCCAGGTGCCCGCGCAGGTCTTGCCGTGCATGCGCTCGCCCAGCGTCGCGGGGTCGGGCAGGCACGCGGCGACGACGTCCCGGGGCGAGACGGCGACCGGCCGCCCGTTCGGACCCGGCACCGTGACGGGGTCGGTGCGGTCCAGGCCCAGCCGGTGCAGCGTCTTGAGCGTGTCGATGAACTCGCCGCCCAGCCCGTACTTGAACGTGACGCGCCGCGCGTCGACCCAGCGCGGGATGAGCAGCACCTCCTCGTGCTCCACGTTCACGCACTCGACCTTCCCGATGCCCTCGGGGAAGTCGAACACCTCGGGCTCGCTGAAGGGTTCGGTGGTGAACCAGCCGCGCCCGGCCTCGTGGACGACCGGCGGGTTCAGGCACTCCTCGATGGTGGTCCAGATGCTGAAGGAGGGCGCGAAGTCGTAGCCGTCCACGGTGAGGTTCGCGCCGTCGCGGACGCCGATCTCCTCGATCTCGTCGAAGAGTTCGTCGGCCGCGTGCCGCGCGAACACGTCGGACAGGCCCGGCTCCACCCCCATGCCGACGAGGGCGAGCAGACCTTCCCGTTCCCAGTCGGCCGCCTGCGCGAACTGCTCGTCGCCGAGGCGGACCCCGCACTCCTCGTACGGCCGCTCGGGGTGCGGCCGGGACAGGGACATCGCCATGTCCAGGTAGCGCGCGCCGGCGGTGCGCGCGGCGCGGAAGAGCGGCATGACGAAGCGCGGATCGGTCGCGTTCAGCAGCACGTCGCAGCGGTGCCGGCCGAGCAGCGCGGCCACCGCCGCCTCGTCGGAGGCGTCGACGCGCTCGGCGGCGAAGCGGCGGTCGCCGGCGAGGGCCGCGACCGCCGACTCGGCCCGCGCCGGGTCGTAGTCGGCGACCACCATCGCCTCGAAGAAGTCGCGGCGGGCCGCGATCCGGGTGATCGCGGTACCGACGCCACCGGCGCCCACGAGCAGTACACGCATGACGAGAACTCCCTGTCGTATCCGGGGTCGGGCAGATTCCACAACGCACGAGGCGCGCCCTCGGTCGTGACAGCCGTGATACAACTCCCGCGTGCCACGTAAGGTCAATGGCGTTGGCATAAGAGCCGGAGGCCCGAGCGGCCGAGCGGCGCGAGGACCGGGCGAGGAGGAGTCGTGGTGCCCAAACCCGTGGTGCCCGAGGAGAAGCGGCGCCGGCGGCGCCCGACCCGCGGCGGCACGGTGCTGTCGGAGCGGCTGATCGTCGACACCGCGCTGCGCCTGCTGCGCGAGCACGGCAGCGCCGGGCTGAGCGCCCGCCGCCTCGGCCTGGCCCTCGACTGCGACCCGAGCACCCTCTACCGCTACTTCCGCGGCATGGACGACCTGACCCTCGCCATCGGCGACGCGCTCGTCGGCAGCGCCCTGCGCGGCTGGAGGCCCACGGGCGAGTGGCGGGCGGACCTGCGGGCGGTCGGCCTGCGCATCCACGCCGCCTACGTCGCCCATCCGCAGGCGGCCCTGGTGACCGCCAACCGGGTCACCGGCCGCCCGCAAGAACTCGCCGCCGACGAGGCCGTCCTGGAGGTGCTGCGCGGGGCCGGCTTCCCGCTCGCCGACACCGTGCGGATCTACCACGCCTTCGTCGACCAGACGCTCGCCTTCGCCGCCCTCGACGCCGCGTCCCTGGCCCTGCCGAGCGCCGCCCTGCGCGCCGACGAGGAGATGTGGCGCTCCACCTACGCCAGGCTGCCCGCCGCCACCCACCCGCGCATCGCCGAGGCGGCCCCGCTACTGGCCACCCGCATGGTCACCAGTGCCTACCCCACCGCCCTCGACATGCTCCTGGACAGCGCCGCGACCCGCCTGGCCGTCCTGCGCGCGGAGACGGACAGCTAGTCCCCCTCCGCCCCGGTGCGCAGGGCCTCGGCCGCCGCCGCTGCCACCGCGTCCGCGAGGGCCGCCAGGGCGGGGGAGTGGAGCCGCCACTGCTGCCAGTACAGCGGGACGTCGGCGTGGCGGTCCGGGTCCAGGCGGGTGAGGCGGCCGGCCCGGAGCAGCGGTGCGGCCTGCGCCTCGGGGACCATGCCCCAGCCCAGGCCCGCGGCGACCGCGTCGGCGAAGCCCTCCGAGGTCGGGACGTAGTGCCGCAGCGCGCTCGCCGCGCCGTGGCCGCCGCCGAGCCCGCGCACGAAGGCGTCCTGGAAGTCGTCCCGCCGGTCGAAGACCACCACCGGGGCCTCGGCGAGCACGTCCCGCGGCGGGCGGCCGTCCAGGTGGCGGGCGGCGAAGGCGGGGTGCGCGACGGGGAGGTAGCGCATCCGGCCCAGGGACCTGACCGAGCAGCCGGGCACCGGGTCCGGTGAGGAGGTCACCGCGGCCATCACCCGTCCCTCGCGCAGCAGGGCCGCCGTGTGGTCCTCGTCCTCACGGTGCAGTTCGAAGCAGAGCCGCGGCTGACGCGGTGCGCGGGTCAGCGCGTCGAGGAACCAGGTCGCCAGCGAGTCGGCGTTCACGGCCACCGGCACCCGGGTCGGCTCTCCCGCCGTGCTCAGGCCCAGCTCGCCCGAGGCGTCCCGCTCCAGCCGGGCCACCTGCCGGGCGAACCGCACGATCACCTCACCCGACTCGGTGGGCCGCACCGGTTTGGTGCGCAGCAGCAGCACCCGGCCGGTGCGCCGCTCCAGCGCCTTCACCCGCTGGCTGACCGCGGACGGTGTGACGTGCAGGGCCGCGGCGGCCGCGTCGAAGGTGCCCTCGTCGACCACCGCCAGCAGGGTCCGCACCTGGTCGAGGGGAAGCTCGGTCATCACGTCTGCTAATGGTACGTAAGAATCTTTAGCTGTACGCGCGGTGATCGGCTCCGTAGCGTCGACGCCGTGAACCACGCACTGACCGCCCTCGCCGCCGGTTTCGGCACCGGCCTGTCGCTGATCGTCGCCATCGGCGCCCAGAACGCCTTCGTCCTGCGCCAGGGCGTCCGTCGCGACGCCGTGCTCGCCGTCGTCGGCATCTGCGCGCTGTCG
>NZ_BMVJ01000003.1:31967-35993 GCF_014650655.1 Streptomyces anandii JCM 4720 | reverse complement strand
GACGCGCTGCTCATCTCGCTCGGCGTCGGCGGGGTCGGCGCGGTGGTCGTGGCCTGGCCGGGCGCGCTCACCGGGGTCGGGCTGATCGGCGGGGCGTTCCTGCTCTGCTACGGCGTCCTCGCCGCCCGCCGGGTGCTGCGGCCGGCCGCCTCGGCCCTGCGGGCGGACGGCGAGGCGGCCGGCTCCCGGCGGCGCGCGGTGCTCACCTGCCTGGCGATGACCTGGCTCAACCCGCACGTGTACCTCGACACCGTGTTCCTGCTGGGCTCGCTGGCCGCCGACCGGGGCGCGCTGCGCTGGACCTTCGGGCTCGGGGCCGCGCTCGCCAGCCTGTGCTGGTTCGCCGCCCTCGGCTTCGGCGCCCGGCTGCTCGGCCGCGTCCTCGCCCGGCCCTCGGCCTGGCGGGTGCTGGACGGACTGATCGCCGCGACCATGGTCAGCCTCGGCGTCACGCTCATGGCCGGAGCCTGACGGTCCCGGCGCCCGGGCCGCCCCCGGGACTACGACGGACGCGGCCGGTGCTGCGATAGTGACCCCGGACAGAAAGATGTAACGAGCAACCAGGAAGCCCGTGGACACCAGCGAGACCACCGACAGCAGCACGGCACCCGGGACGGAGCCCGCCGCCGGCCCCGGTGCGGCGGCGAGCGCCGCCGCACCGGAGGGCACCGCGCCGGACGGCCCGGTCGTGGACGGCGTCGCGCCGGATCCCGCCGCTCCCGCACACCGCGGCTGGCGCCGCTGGGCCATGGACACCCGCCCGCTGCGCCGCCCCGCCTTCCGCCGGCTGTGGTCCTCCACCATCGTCACCGCGGTCGGCAGCCAGCTCACCGCGGTCGCCGTGCCCAAGCAGATCTACGACATCACGGGCTCCTCCGCCTGGGTCGGCTACGCGAGCCTGGCCGGGCTGGTGCCCATGGTGGTCTTCGCGCTGTGGGGCGGGGCGGTCGCCGACACCGTGGACCGGCGCAAGCTGCTGCTGGTGACCAACAGCGGCATCGCCGTCACCTCGCTGCTGTTCTGGGCGCAGGCCGCGAGCGGGCTCGGCTCCGTCGCGGTGCTGATGGTGCTGCTCGCGGTGCAGCAGGCCTTCTTCGGCCTGAACTCCCCGGCCCGCAACGCCTCCATCGCCCGGCTGGTCCCCGAGGAGGAACTGCCCGCCGCCAACGCACTCGGCTCCACCGTCATGCAGACCGGCCTGGTCGCCGGGCCCCTGCTGGCCGGGGCGCTCATACCTGTCATCGGGCTGCCCGAGCTGTACCTCATCGACGCGGTGGCGCTGTGCGTCACGGTCTGGGCCGTGCTGCGGCTGCCCGCGCTGCCGCCGCTCACCGCGTCCGCCGCCCGCCGCGCCGGGGTGCGTGAGATCGCCGCCGGGTTCCGCTACATCTCCGGCCACCGGGTGCTGCTGCTGTCCTTCCTCGCCGACATCATCGCCATGGTCCTCGGCATGCCCCGCGCCCTCTTCCCGCAGCTCGCCGCGCAGACGTACGCCTCCTACGGCGAGGGGCTCGCCCTCGGCCTGCTGTTCGCGGCGATCCCCATCGGCGCGGTGGCCGGCGGTCTGTTCTCCGGGACCTTCTCGCGGGCGCGCCGGCACGGCTGGATGGTCATCGGGGCGGTGACCGCCTGGGGCGTGGCCGTCGCCGGGTTCGGCCTCAGCTCCAGCCTGTGGGTGGCCGTGGCGTTCCTCGCCGTCGCCGGTATCGCCGACATGGTCTCCATGGTCTTCCGCGGCGCGATCCTGCTGTCCGCCGCCACCGACGAGATGCGCGGCCGGATGCAGGGCGTCTTCACCGTCGTCGTCGCGGGCGGCCCGCGTCTGGCCGACGTGCTGCACGGCACCGCCGGTTCGGTCCTCGGCCCCCGCGCGGCCGTCACCGGCGGCGGACTGCTCGTCGTCGTCCTGACGCTGGTCCTGGCGGCGGCCGTGCCGGCGTTGCGCCGCTACCGCGTCTGACGCCGGGCCCGGGCCGCTACAGACCCCGCCCCCGGGAGATCGTGTACTGCTCCAGCAGCTTGCCGCGGGTCAGTTCGAGGCGGTGGGCGAGGATCTCGGCGACCGTGCGCACCAGCGAGAGCCCGAGCAGCGGGTCCTCCACGCACACGGCCAGCACGGCCGAGGCGTCGAACTCGTAGGCCCGCACCTGGCTGAACGCCTCGGCCCCGAAGTCCCAGGTGTACGGCGGGAACAGCCACGACCAGCCCAGCAGGTCGCCCGCGCCCAGGCTGCCGACCGTGACCCGCCGCGTGGCCGTGACCTGCTGGTCCAGATGGACGGCGCCGGAGCGGATGACCCAGAAGCGATCGGCCGTTCCGCCCGCCTCGAAGATCCGGGCGTCCTCGGGGAAGGACACCTCGTGGGCGAGTTCCATCAGACGTTCGCGCTGCTTCTGGGGGAGGGCGGTCAGCAGTTTTATCGCTTTGGTCATGGCCCGGGGCTCCTCGCCGGCGATGGGTTCCGCGCAATGTGCCTCAAGCCCATTTCAGCCGCTTCGCACGGACCGGGCACCTCGGCGGAACGGGCTCGCCGTGAGCGGGCGTGAAAAAGCCCTGGCTGGACGGGGGAAGCCAGCCAGGGCCGTATGCGGCGGCGCACGGGGGACGTCCGGGTCGACCCCGTCGCCGCGTATGTATGAACGATAAACCAACTGGGGTGGTTTCACGTAGCCGGGAGCGGGTCACGTGACCGGTTTCACTCCGATGTCGCGCCCTCACCCGGCGGAGTCGCCGGCCACCACCCTGACGGAGCCCATCTCCGGGTCGTTCGCGTCCGGCAGGTTCATTCCCGCGGCCCGACCGGTGGTGAGGTAGCGCAGCACCGGCTCGGTCAGCCGCTCGCCCGGCAGCACCGCCGGGATGCCCGGGGGGTACGGCGTGATCATCTCCGCCGCGACGCGTCCGGCCGCCTGGGCCACCGGCACCTGCTCGGCGGGCCCGAAGAACGCGTCCCGCGGCAGCAGGGCCTGTTCCATGCGCAGCTCGCCCGGCGCCGGGACGTCGACCCGCGGAGCGGGGGAGAGGCCGGGGGCGGCCCCCGCGAGGTCCTTCAGCGCGGCCAGCAGTTCGTCGGCCGTCTCGCGGTTGTCGCCGTGGGTGAGCTGGGCGCCGATCCGGCGGTGGTCGTTCAGGTGGGCGTCGACCCCGCGGTGCTCGCGCAGCCAGTCGGCCGCCTGGTAGCCGGTGACGCCGAGCCCGGTGACGTCGATGACGACGGGCAGCGGATCGAAGTCGTCGGCGAGCGAGGGGCCGCAGAAGTCGTCCCGGTCGTTGACGTGCAGTCCGTCGACGGCCTCGATCGCCGGGCGTACCTCGGCCGCCAGCGCCAGCGCCCCGCCGACGAGTTCGCGACCGCGCAGCGCCATCTGCCGGCGCCAGCCGTCCAGCCCCGCGAAGATCAGCACCGACGGGCTGGTCGTGCCCAGCAGGTCCGCCCGCGCCTTCAGCAGCTCCGGAGGCACGAGGTCGCCCTGCAGATGGAAGACGGAACCCTGCTCGAGTCCGCTGCCCATCTTGTGGATGCTGGTCACGCAGATGTCGGCGCCCGCGTCCATCGCCCAGGACGGCAGGCCGGGGTGGAACGGCAGGTGCGCGCCCCACGCCTCGTCCACGACGAGCGGCACCCCCCGCCGGTGGCACACATCGGCCACCGCGCGCACGTCCGCGCAGGCGCCGTACGGTGTCGGGCTGGTGATCAGGGCGCCCTTGGCGTCCGGATGGGCCTCGAAGGCACGCTCGAACTCCGCGGCCGAGGGGGGATGGGCGATGTGCCGCTCCGCGTCCCAGCGCGGTTCCACCCACACCGGCTCGATTCCCGAGAGGATCAGCCCCGAGGCGACCGACTTGTGGGCGTCCCGGCCGATCAGCAGCTTCTCGTGCGGGCCCGCGACGGCCAGCATCGCCGCCTTCACCGACAGGGAGCTGCCGCAGGTGGTGAAGAAGGTCTGCTCGGCGTGGACCGCGTCCGCCATCAGCTCCTCGGCCCGCTGCAGCACCTGGCCGCGCATCAGCCGGTCGTCCAGACCG
>NZ_BMVJ01000003.1:31595-31941 GCF_014650655.1 Streptomyces anandii JCM 4720 | reverse complement strand
CCCGAGGCCAGTACGTCCCCCAGGAACACCGCGTCGCCGAGGACCTTCCTTACGGCGGGGTCGGCGCCCCTGGCCTGCTTGTGCCCGGGCGGCGTGAACGCGAGCCGTCCGGCACGGTGGTACTCCTCGAGGGCTTCCAGGATCGGTGCACGGGTGTGATCGACAGACATGGCCGTGCGGGTACCCCGGTCCATGACTCACAGTCGGCCGCTTCGGCGGCCCGACCGGCCCGGTCCTCCCTGCCGGCCCCGCGCCGCGGCGGCCGGTACCGCCCCTCAGCCCTGTCCGGCGTGGCGCCCGGGGGTCAGGATCTCGTCCAGTACGCGCAGGACGGTCTCGTAGGACA
>NZ_BMVJ01000003.1:9827-31563 GCF_014650655.1 Streptomyces anandii JCM 4720 | reverse complement strand
CCACCCGGACGGCCGCCTCGCGCGCCGCCTCCGTATCGGCCCCACCGAGACTCTCGCGGCGGCCCCGCCACCGGTGCTCCTCCTCGGCCGCGCAGGCCCTGGCGCGCTGGATGCGCCGCAACAGCTCGTCCGAGTCCACTACTTCGGTCATGCCGTCCGCGTACCCGCTCACGGCGCTCCGATGGCCCCGCGCGCGCCCCCAAGCCGCATGTTTGCGCGCTCCCGCCGGGGCTAGCCGGACAGGGAGACCCGCGGACCAGGGAGCGAGGAGATGTGCGAGAAGCACAGGACCGATTCCGATCACCTCTTCGAGCAGTCGTCCACCGCCGGTCCCTGCGCACATCCCGGGCCGTGCGGGCCGGCCGACGCCCGCCGGGTGGTGGAACGCGTGATCAGCGAGTGCTGCCGCACCACCCGGACCCGGTGCGACGCCCACGTCCTCTCCGACGCCCAGCTCGTGGCCTCGGAGCTCACGACCAACGCCATCCTGCACGGGGGCGGCATGACCGACTTCCACGTCGACGTCGTCGGGCGCGGCGTACGGGTCTGCGTGAGCGACCGCAGCGACCGGCTCCCGGTGGCCCGGCCGCCCGTGGACCGGCAGGGCCGGCACCGCTCCGGCGGTCGCGGCTGGCCGATCGTGTGCCGGCTCGCGCGGGACGTCCAGGTGTCCGACCTGCCCTCCGGCGGCAAGTGCATCACGGCCGTGGTGCCCTTGACCTGAGCGGGCGGCACCCGATCGTTGTCCGCTGCAAAGGATTACCCAAAGCGGAGTTTGTCCCTCCCGCTCCCGGGCAGACGGAAACTCGTGCTTCGGACCGGAGGCGCGTCGGCGGGAGTGGCACGGCTGCTCCGGTAGGCCCTCCAGGTGCCACCGGACAGCGTGATCCCTTCCGCGGTCATTCCCTGAAACCACCGTTCAGGAGCGATTCCGCATGCTCATCGATATGTCGACAAGCCGTCCTGACGCCCCCGAAGACCACGCCGTTCACCAAGATCACGCCGCCGCCGCGGACCACGCCGCCCCCACCCGGAGGGCGCACGACGACGCCCCCGACACCGCCGTCCTCTTCAGGCGTCTGGCCGACGCCGAGGAGGGCCCCGAACGGGACGCCGTGCGCGACGAACTCGTCACCGCGTGGCTGCCCATGGCCCACCGCATCGCGGGCCGCTTCCGTGACCGCGGGGAGTCGATCGAGGATCTCCGGCAGGTCGCGGCGCTGGGACTGGTCAAGGCGATCGACCGGTTCGACCCGGACCGGGGGGCCTTCGAGAGCTACGCCGTGCCCACCATCACCGGTGAGGTCAAGCGGCACTTCCGGGACCGGATGTGGGCGCTGCGGGTGCCCCGCCGCGTCCAGGAACTGCGCAACAAGGTGCGGGTGGCCCGCCGCGAACTCGTGCAGCACCCCGGCAGCCCCGAGCCCTCGGTCGCCGCCATCGCGGCCCACGCGGGGCTGACCGAGGAAGAGGTCAACACGGGCATGGAGGCGCTGGAGAGCTTCAGCACGCTGTCGCTGGACGCCGAACTCTCCAGCGGCGCCGACGGCTACAGCCTCGCGGACACCCTCGGCTCGGCGGACGCCTCCTACGACGTCGTCGTCGACCGGGAGTCCGCCAAGGAAGGGCTGCGCCGGCTTCCCGAACGCGAACGCGCCATTCTCTACATGCGCTTCTTCGAGGACATGACACAAAGCCGCATCGCCGACCGGCTCGGCATCTCCCAGATGCACGTCTCCCGCCTGATCAGCCGCAGTTGCGCCCGGGTGCGCAACGAGGTGATGGCGGAGCGGTCCGGCCGCCGCGGCAACCCGACCCGACCCACGAACACCACTGGAGCGTGACCGAGTGCTGATGCCCCACCCCGAATTCCTGCGCGGCCTCCTCGACGAGTACGAGGCGGCGCTCGCCGAGGAGCGGCACGCCGCGGCGAGCGGCCGGAACACCCGGGCGCAGGACCTCGCGTACACGCTCTGCGTGTCGACGGGCACCCGCTCGGTCGGGGCCGCCCTGGAGGCCGCCCGCCGGATGCTCGCGGCAGCCGCGGCCCCCCGTACCGCCAAGACCCCACGGACGCCGCGGACTCGGACTTCGCCTGCTCGGACCGTCCGTCCTCCGGTGAACCGCGGTGCCGAGGCGGCCGGTGACGCGCCGGCGGCGCCTCGCGCGTCGCTGCCCGGCCGCGTCCCCGCCGGCGCCGTCGTCCCCGCCGCCGGGACGGAGCCCCAGCCCGCCTGAGCACCGTCCGCCGTATCCGCTGCCCGCCCGTATCCGCTGCCCGCGCGCGCCCCGAGCGCCCGCGGGCAGCGGTGTGCTCGCCGGCCCCGCGCGCGGCCGGTGTGCCGGGGGCGAGCCGGGGCATCCGCATGTCCGGAGGTGGAGATGGACACGAGTGCCATGGCCCGGCCCGGGCGGACGCGAGTGCGACGCGCGGCGAAGGGCTCGGTGACGGAGGGGGCCGCGAGGGCCGGACTGGCCGCACGCGGCGTGATCTATCTGCTGGTCGGGGTGCTGGCGCTGCGGGTCGCCTTCGGCGACGGAGGGCAGCAGGCCGACCGCGAGGGCGCGCTCGCCGCCCTCTCGCACGAACCGCTCGGCGCGGTGCTGCTGTGGGCGCTGGGCGCCGGACTGGCCGGGATGGCGCTGTGGCGGCTGTCCGAGGCGGTGTTCGGATCCGCCGGGCCCGACGGCCGCAAGCCGGGCAAGCGGCTGCTGGCCGTCGTGCGGTGCGTGTTCTACGTCGGTGTCGCCTGGTCCGTGCTGTCCTTCGCGGCGGGAAGCGGCGGGAGCCGGTCCAGCGACGAGCAGTCGAGGGACCTGACCGCCCGCGCGCTGGGCGTGCCGGCCGGTCAGTGGCTGGTCGGGGCCGCCGGTGTGGGCATCGCGGTGGCCGGTGTGTGGATCGGCGTGCAGGCCGTGCGCCGCTCCTACCACGAGAAGCTGAAGCTCGGCGCGCTCTCGCGGCGGACCCGGCGCCTGGTGGACGTCACGGGGGTCGGCGGGGGCAGCGCCCGCGGGCTGGTGTTCGCCGCCGCGGGTGTCTTCGCCGTACGGGCCGCGGTCGACGCCCGGCCCGAGAAGGCGAAGGGACTCGACGACACCCTGCGCTCGTTCGCCGGCACGCCCTTCGGACCGTGGCTGCTGGTGCTCGTCGCGGCCGGACTGGTGCTGTTCGGCCTGTTCTCCTTCGCGCTGGCCCGCTGGCGCAAGGTCTGACCGCCGCGACGATTTTCGCGCCGGCCCCGCCCGTCGCGTCTGAGGCGGTCCCCGGGGGGAACACGGAGCGGATGAACGATGACGAGCTTCCGCACGACGGCCGGGCCGTGGAGGTCTACCTCGACCTCCTGCGGGTCCGGATGCCCGAGGAGGAATACGCGCAGCTGCTCGACGTCGTCGACCCGGTCCTGCGGGCCATCGACGAGCAGGGCGTGCCCTCCGCCGACTTCCCCCTGGACGCCGCCCAGGCCGAGGGACTTCCCCAGGAGATACGGGACGAGGCCGCCCTGGTGATCGCCACCGCGGTCACCGGCAGGCTGGACAACGAACTGGTGGTGCTGGACATCGAGGAGACCGGCCCGGTCCGGGTGGTCACCGACGCGGCGACGGCGGCGGATCCCGGACGGCTGACCGAGATCGCCGACTACATCCGCGACCGGCACCGCGACACCGAGGAACTTCGGGGCATCGCCGAGGTGAGCGAGATGCCCACCGACTTCTGAGCGGCGCCGGCCGAAGCCCCGGTCCAAGCCCCCGCTTCGGAGCCTCGGCCGAGGCCGCCGTCACCGCCCGGGTTCCGGCACCGGCACCGCCAGCGGACGCGCGAGGCCCAGCACCGCCTCGTCCAGACGCTGCAGGTGCCGCAGCACCCGGTCGGTGATACGGCCGTAGCGCGGGCTGCCGGGCGCCGCGTCCTCAAGCATCGAGGCGATGCTCGGTCCCGTCTCGACGGCGTCCTCGCAGTGCTCGCCCGTGACATGTGCGCTGATCACCGAGATGTTGTGGGTGATCCGGGCGCAGGCCTGGCGCAGCCGGGGGTCCGCCGCGATCGAGGGATGGGTGGGCAGCAGCTCGGCCGTCGCCGCGAGCGAACGCGCGTGGTAGGCGCACGTCTCCAGCAGGGCCACGAGGTACTCGGCCGTGTTGCGCCGGGTCCGCATCGGGGTGATCGGGTGCGTCAGGGGCTGGGTGGCCGAGCGCAGGTCGCCCAGCGCCCGGTCCAAGTCGCGCGCCCGGTCCAGCAGGTCGTCGCCCGGACCGCCGCTCAGCTGCTCGACGGCGGCCCCGGTGACCTCGGACAGCCGCCGCAGCACGGTCACCAGCAGATCGTTCGTACGGCGGTCCGTGTGCACCGGCAGCACCAGGGCGGCGGCGATGATCCCGCAGGCCGCGCCGAGCGCGGTCTCCTCCACCCGCAGCACCAGCACCTCCCAGCTGTACCTGTGCAGCAGCGTGTAGAGCAGCCCGAGTGCGGCGGTCACGAAGAACGACATCAGCGTGTACGACAGCGGGGCGGTGTAGAACATCGCGAAGACGAAGAGCAGCACCATGCCCAGCGCCGGCCACGTGTGCGGGCCGACCAGGCCGGCCAGCACGATGCCGGCCACCACCCCGAGCACGGTGCCCAGCAGCCGGCGGTAGCCCTTGACCACGATCTCGCCCGTGGAGGCGGTGTTGATGAAGACGATCCAGCAGGTCAGCACCGCCCAGTACCAGCGCTGGCTGGAGAGGAACTCGCCGCCGACGATGGCCAGCGCCGAGCCCACCGAGACCTGCACCGCGGCCCGGGTGGTCGGCCGCCGCAGCCCGGCCGGAACCTCCTTCTCCTCCCGCTCGCCCTCCTCCGCGCCCTCGATGGCCGCGCTCTCGGCGTCCAGCTCCTCCCGGGAGCGGGTGGTGGCGGGGGAGTCGTCGGACTCGTCCTGCGGGCCGTCCAGCGCGACCCTCAGACCCATGACCGCCCGCGCCGCCTCGCCGATGCCGCGGAAGACGTCCTGCACGGGGGCGGAGGCGGACGGCAGGTTCTCCTCGTCGCGGTAGCCGAGGAGCCGGTTGCGCACGTGCGACATCGCCGTGCCGCCCTCCCCGACCGGCCGCAGCACCAGCATGCGCAGCGCCCCCAGGTCGCGGCGCAGCATGTCGGTCGCCCGGTCCCGCACCGGCAGCTCGCCGCCCGAGGGCACCGGCGCGCCCGGCAGGTGCAGGGTGAGGGTGCTCGTCCGCTCGGCGCTGCGGGCGCTCAGCAGCAACAGGCCCAGTCGCTCGGCGGCGATCTCCGCGCCCGCGATCCGCCGCTGCACCAGACGCGCCACGGACTCGTCGGCGGTGCCCTCCTCCAGCCGGCCCTGGATCATCATGGCCGTCTCGTGCAGCCGCGCCGTGCCCTCGCGCACCGTCTCCAGGGCCTTGTCGGCCTCGTCGGGACCGGCGTCCAGCAACTCCATCTGGGCCGCCACCAGTTGGGCCAGACGCACCCGGAACGCCTCCCGCAGCCGCTGGAGGATGCCCGCCGGCGTCTCGTACACGATCACGAAACGCACCAGGGCGCTGCACCCGAACGCGATCGCGAGCACGGCGTACAGCCCCGGCAGCGTCGCGGCGGTGGCGCCGACGAACAGGGACATGAAGTAGATCTGGAAGCCGATCAGTCCGAGCGCGTAGCCCCGGTCACCGAACCGGCGGCTGTAGACCGCGCAGAAGATCAGCACCACGAAGAAGACGTCCCCGGCCACCACACGCGTGTTGAGCAGCGCGGCCAGCGACACCGACACCAGCGCGACGGCCAGCCCCAGGGCGAGGGTGACGGCCTGCCGGGGGCGCTGCTTCTCGCGGATCGCGAAGGACGCCACCATCGACGCAATGGCCCCTGCCACCAGATGGGTGACGGGGGAGCCCAGCACGGCGAGCACGGCGAGGGTCAGCGCGATCGAGCCGGCCGTACGGGAACCGGCCGCGAGCCTCAGCAGCCCCGGGTCGGACGCCGCGACGCGGTCGCGCACCCTGGCCCAGAGCGACACCTCCGCTGCCCTCACGCCGCCGTACTCTCCCGTTCCACATGATCACCGGTCTTCCCAGCGCCCGGCAGCCGCCCCCGTAGGCGACGCCGCGCGGCGCGTCAGGGCTGTCCGGTCCCGGCTCCGGCGGCCCGCCGCTCCACGTGCTCCCGCACCTGCTCGGGCGTCATGTACGCGTCCGTGTACTCGAAGTCCTTCAGCTTGGCGGGCTTGCGCGCCTGGAAGCCGGTGCGCACGAAGTCGTCCCCGGCGATGGCGTTGAGCAGCCAGTTCGTGGCGACCCTGGTCCTGGCGACGTTGGTGCGCAGCGCCCCGAGGTGGTAGCCGCGGGCCACCACCTGGGCGGGCAGCCCGTGCAGCTCCACGCCGAGCGGCTTGGAGACCGCGTCCGTGCCGCCCAGGTCGACGACCAGCCCCAGGTCCCTGTGCTCGTACGGCCGCATGGGCTCGCCGCGCAGGGTGGCGATGACGTTCTCCGCCACCCGCTTGCCCTGCCGCATCGCGTGCTGGGCGGTCGGCGGGCACACCGCGCCGTCGTCCTCGGCGAGGTCCGGCACGGCGGCCGAGTCGCCGAGCGCGAACACCCCGTCGTACCCGGGCAGGCACATCTCGGGGGTCACCGCGAGCCGCCCCTTGACCGTCTCCGCGCCGAGGGTGGCCATGAGGGGGCTGGCCACCACGCCCGCCGTCCAGATCAGTGTGTGCGTGGGCACCACCCGGCCGTCGGTGAAGGTGACCTCCTCCGGGCCGGCCTTGGCGATGGACACCCCGAGCGAGATCTCGATGCCGCGCCGCGTCAGCACCTCCTGGGCGGCGCGGCCCAGCTTCTCGCCCAGCTCCGGCATGAGCTTCGGCGCGATGTCGATCAGGTGCCACTTGATCAGCGACGGGTCCAGGCGCGGGTAGCGCTTGACGGCGGCGTGCGTCAGGCGCTGCAGGCACGCGGCCGTCTCGGTGCCGGCGTATCCGCCGCCCACCACGACGAACTGCAGCCGCGCGGCCCGCTCGGCCGGGTCCTCGCTGGCGTCGGCCAGATCCAGCTGGGTGATGACGTGGTCGCGGATGTACGCGGCCTCGGCGAGCGTCTTCATGCCGAACGCGTGGTCCGTCAGACCCGGGATGTCGAACGTGCGGGTGACGCTGCCCGGGGCCATCACGATGTAGTCGTAAGACTCCTCGACGATGCGGTCGGTGACGGTGCGGACCACGCAGACCTTGGCCTTCAGGTCCACGCCGATCGCGCCGCCCGGGATGATGCGGGTGCGGTACCTCCTGCTGCGGCGCAGGGACACGGCGATCGACTGGGGCGTCAGCACCCCGGACGCCACCTGGGGCAGCAGGGGCAGATAGAGCTGGTAGGCGAACGGCGTCACCAGGGTGACGTCGGCCTCGTTCGGGGAGAGCCTGCGCTCCAGACGGCGTACGCACTCCACCCCGGCGAAGCCTGCGCCAACCACCAGGATCCTGGGTCGTGTCACGGTGTTCATCCCTTCTGCGGCTCCAGGCGGTCTGCCTCGACGTCATGCGCCTGCCCCTGGATCGCCGATTCGCACCTCACCGGTCCACGAGGCCCGCCCCGTGCCCGCCACCGGACACACGCGCCGAGCACCACGATGCCCCCACCCGGCCCCGGACGCACCAGGCGGAACGCCCGCACGGGTGCCCCGGGCCGCACGATCCATGACGGCGGCCCCGCGCGGGCGGCGGGCCCGACCGGGAACCCGGGTCCGTGCGGGCCCATGGTGCGAACGGGTGTCCGGGACGAGTGGCCGGACGCCCACGTCCCCGTCCACGCCCCATGCCGTCGATGTCGTCTATGCCCTCGGCGTGGGCGTCGCGGGCGGCCGTGCCGAGCTGTCGATGTGGCACAGCAGCAGACACACGTCGTCGTCGCGCTCGGAGTCGCTGAGCATCGGCTCCAGTACGCGGTCGGCCGCCCCCTCCAGATCGGCGTCCAGCTCGGCCGACGCGAACGTCCCGAGAGCGGCCGCGAGACGCTCGATGCCCGGGTCTATGCCCCGCGCGCGCCGTTCCACCAGCCCGTCGGTGTAGAGCGCCAGCGTCGAACCGGGGGACAGGCGGACGGTGTGGTCGTCGATCTCCTGCCGCAGCGGAATGCCGAGCATCGCCCCCGGCCTGGCGTCCAGGACGCCCACCCGCCCGTCCGGCATGCGCAGCACGGGTGGCGGATGGCCCGCGGCGGCCCAGGTGACCGTGGGGTCGTCCGGGTGGAAGCGGGCGATGACGGCGGTCGCGTACAGGTCGGGCTGGAGGTGGTGCAGGAACACGTGCAGCCGGGTCAGCAGCTGCCCGGGGCTGCCGCCGTCGACGGCGTAGGCGCGCAGCGCGGTGCGCAGCTGGCTCATCATGACCGCGGCGTGCAGCCCGTGCCCGGTGACGTCTCCGATGACGGTGATCAGGCCGCCGTCCGGCTGCCGGAACGCGTCGTACCAGTCGCCGCCGATGTTCAGCCCGCGCGTCGCCGGGAGGTACCGAGCGGCCAGGCCCAGGCCCGGTGTGGTGGGCAGGTCGGTGAGCAGCGCACGCTGCAGCGTCTCGGCGATGTCGCGGTTGTGCTCGAAGCGGCGCGCGTTGTCGATGGCGATGCTCGCCCGCCGGGTCAGCTCGATCAGCATGACCGCGTCGTCGGGGTCCCAGCGCCCGCCGGGCGGCGACAGCGTGAGCACGCCCAGCGGCGCGCGGCGGGTGGGCAGCGGAATGCACAGCAGCGGGCGCGCCGGGTCCAGCGCGGACGGCGGCCGGTCGTCCACGCCCGGCATTCCGCCCGGGTGGTCCGCCGCGTACTGCGGCCGCCCGGTGCGGGCGGCGAGGACCGCGGCCGCCGGACGCGGCGCGGACCGGCCCCGCTCGTCCTCGTGGTCGAACAGCCATACGTCGACGCTGCCCGCGTACCGGGGAACCAGCAGGCCGGACAGGCGCCGCACGATCTCCTCGTGGTTGAGCGAGGCCGTCAGCACCGCGCTGGCGTCCGCGAGGAACGTCAGCCTGCGCCGGGCGTCCTCCGCCTCCGTGCGCGCCTTGCGCTCGGCGGCGAACGCCTCCCGCTGTGCCCGCCCGGCCGCGTCCAGCTCGGCGTGCAGCGCCAGGACGCCCTGGTTGGTCTGGTGCAGTTCCTCCCGGTGGAAGGCGACCAGTTCCTCCTGCTCGGTGAGCCTGTCGAGGGCGGCCGCGGTGTCCTCGTCGGCGCCCAGCAGCGCCTCGGCGAGGGCGGCCGCGTCGCCGGGCACCTCGCCGTCCGGCGGCTCGGCGGGCTCGGGGCAGGCGACGGCCGCCCGCCAGGGCGGCTCACCGGCGGCGCTCGCGTCCCGGGCCGGTGTCACCGTGATGTCCAGCAGGTCCTCGCCGTCGCCTCGGCCGGGGGCGCGCACTTCCAGCGTCCAGGTGCCGCCCTTGGTCAGGCACTGCCGCAGACGGGCGCTCAGGGCGGTGGCCAGCCGGGTGCGCTCCAGCGTCGGCACTCCGTGCGCGGCGGCCAGGCGGGCCACGGCGATCCGGGCCCGAGCGGCGTCGGTGACGGTGCTGATCCGCCAGGTGCGCTTCATGGGCGCTCCGGCGGGTTCGGAGCGAGTACGGCCACGGCGGTGTCGTCGCGCACCGGGCGGGCGGGGCTGCTCGCGTCGCGGATGGTCACGGCGGCCACCAGCGCGGGGTCGGCGGTGAGCAGGCCCGGCTCGGTGGGCGGGGTCCAGCGGCTGGGGAGGCCGTCGCTGTGCACGATGAGCAGGCTCTCGTCCGTCCAGGGCAGCCGGGCCTCGGGCAGGGTGGCGGGCCGGTGCACGCCGACGATGCCCGGGCGGGACAGCAGCGGACGCCAGCCGTCCGGCTCGCGCAGCCGGGCCCCGATGTTGCCGATGCCGGCGAAGCGCAGCACCTGTTCGCGCAGGTCGAGCTGGGCCACGGCGACGGCCGCGCCACGGGTGCCGCGCAGCGCCGCGTCGAGCTGCCGCAGCAATTCGGCGGGGGAGAGGCGGGGCGAGCGGTGCAGTGCCTCCACCGCGGCCGCCGAGGCCCGCGACGCGTCCGGCCCGTGCCCCAGCCCGTCGGCCAGCATCAGCGTCCGCAACTCCCCGGCACCCACCCAGGCCCACGCATCACCGGAGTACTCCCCTCCACCGAACGGGACATTGAGCCCACCGACACGCACCCCGACGTGCCCATGCCCGCGCGGCCGGGAGGCCGCCGGTCCGGTCGCGCCGGGTACCCGGCCGGTCCCGCCACGGTCCGGTCCGGTCGCGCCGGCCGCCCGGCCGGTGTCGCCGCGGGCCGGGTCGGTCTCGCCGCGGCCCGGTCCGGCAGCCCGTCCGCCAACGCGGTCGGCCGCCTGCCCGCCCGCGGGGGCGGCGGCCCGTCCGGGCGCGGGTTCGGCCGGCCATCCGGGCGCCGGGTCCGGTGGGCGGACGGGCGCCGGGGCCGCGGAGCGGGTGGCCGTCGTTCCGAGGCGGGCCACGGCCACCGTGCCGCGGCCGGGGGTGCTGTGCAGATGGAAGTCGTCGGCGACCCTCCGGCAGGTGCCGAGGCCGGCGCCGAGGGAGCGGGTGGTGGAGTAGCCGTCGCGCAGGGCGGCGGCCACGTCGGCCATCCCGGGGCCGTGGTCGACGGCCGCGATCTGCACCACCGGAGCCTGCCGCGCGCCGTCCCCGGCGTCCGGCGGGGGCACGGCCTCGACGAGGAGCCGGCCGCCCTCGGCGTGCTTGAGCAGGTTGGTCGCGAGCTCCGTCGCCACCAGCGCGGCGGAGTCGGCGCGGGCCCGGTCGAGACCGGCCAGTTCCGCCGCGGCCACGGCGGCGACCCGGGCGTCACGCACCCGGGTCGAGTCGTGCACCGGTACGTCCCACACTCGCGGCATCAGACCACCTCGCGCGGGTGCGGGGGCCGGACCGCCCAGCTGGTCACCGTGACGGTGGTGCCGGCGCCGGGCGCGCTGTCGATCGCGAACTCGTGCACCAGCCGCCTGGCTCCGCCCAGCCCCATCCCCAGACCGTCCCCGGAGGTGTAGCCGTCGGTGAGCGCGCGGTCCAGGTCGGGGATGCCCGGACCGTCGTCGGCGAACGCCAGGCGCAGCCCGTTCACCCGCCCCCTGACCACGTGGGCCGCCTCCATCCGTCCGCCGCCGCCGTGCACCAGGGTGTTGCGCGCCAGCTCGCTGGCCGCGGTGACCAGCTTCGTCTGGTCGACGAGGCCGAACCCGAGCTGTGCGGCCGCCTGCCGCACGTGCTGGCGCACCCACACAAGATCCATGTCCGAACGGATCGGCAAGCAGGCCTCCACGCCCGCCGCGGTCTCCATCACGGACTCCCCGGGCGCCTGCCGCCCGGACGCGCCACCGTGTCCGCGTACCCGCCGCCGACGAGCCGCATGGCGTCCTCGGTGCTCAGCGCCGTACGCAGCCCCGGCAGGTACAGACCCAGCTCCACCATGGTGATGGCGACCGCGGGCCGCATGCCCGCGACGACCGTCTCCGCGGCCAGCAGCCGCGCCTTGGCCGCGATCTCCGCGAGCACGCGCCCGAGGAAGGAGTCGACGATCTCCACTCCGGTGAGGTCGATGACCACTCCCGCCGCACGGTTGCGGGTGATGGCCTCGCCGATGTCCTGCTGCAGCTGTTCGGCCGCGCTGTCGTGCAGGTCTCCTTGGAGGGTGACCAGCAGCACGTCGCCGAGCCGGAGCACCGGCACGTGGCCCGTGGCGGGCGGGGGGAAGCCGTGGGTCACCGCTCACCCGCACCGTGGGACGCCTCGGTGACGATGTCGGTGCCCAGCTTGCGCAGGGCGTACCCCAGCGCGTCGGCGAGGCTCGCCCGGGTGACGACCGTACCGAGGTCGAGACCCAGGTGGACGATGGTCTGCGCGATGGCCGGGCGGATCCCGGAGACCACGCACTCCGCGCCCATCAGCCGGGCCGCGGCCACCGTCTTCATGAGGTGCTGGGCGACCAGCGAGTCGACCGTCGGCACCCCGGTGATGTCGAGGATCGCGAACCGCGCCTGCTGGTCGACGACCGCCTCGAGCAGCGTCTCCATCACGATCTGGCTGCGGGCGCTGTCCAGCGTCCCGATCAGGGGTACGGCGACGATGCCGTCCCACAGTTTGATGACCGGCGTGGCCACCTCCATCAGTTGCAGCCGCTGCCGGTCGATGAGGGCCTGGCCCTCGCTGAGCGCCGTCTCCATCACCACCAGCCGCAGGGTGCCCATCAGGACGGTCAGTACGTTCGTGGCCTCGCGCACGGCCTCCGGCGCGGCGTCCGGCAGATCGGCGACGAGCAGGTCGACCGTGGGAGGGCGCAGGGCGTCCACGTCGTTGGACACCTGCGAGGGCGTCACCCCGGTCCGGGTGCGGGCGGAACCGATCCGGGCCAGCTGGTCGCGCACCACCAGGAAGCCGGGGGCCTCCGGGTCCGCCGACCGGTCCGCGCCGGCCACCTGGGCCAGCGCCTCGACCACGGCCCGGCCCGCCTCGACCGCCTCCTCCCGGGAGACGGTGAACACGGTCCGGAAAAGCGTCTCGTCGGCCCACCGCTGGGCGATCCGCTCCCGGCGGCGGAGCAGGAACTCCCCGACCTCCCGCGCCGGCGATCCACCCTGCCCAGCCGCTCCGTACTCCGGCACCTGCCGCTCAACTCCTCATCATTCCCTGCTCGACATCGCTTCCCCCCCTCGCCCCCCGGCCCGACCGGGTGTGACGCGAGACGGGGCCGTGCCTCGGCGGCACGGCCGCGCCCCGGCCCCCGGCCGCCCGGTCGTGCCGTGGCTCAGAGGCTCGGGGTGTCAGGGGGCTGGGGGCCCGCCGGCTGCCGGTCGGCCAGGGCGAGCGCCTCCTCCACGGTCTCCGAGACCGGCACGGTGATGCTGACGCCCGTCAGGTCGAGGATCCGCCGCACCGCCGGGGCGGGCGCGATGATGTGCACGCTGCCGGGCAGCTCACGCACCTCCTGGTACACGCGCAGGATGATGTTCATGCCGGAGGAGTCCATGAAGGGGACACCGGAGAGGTCCAACAGGAAGTGCCGCCGGCCGTGGTGGAGCTGGTTGGCCAGGTGGGCCTGGAGCTCGGTCGCGGTGTCGACGTCCAGATAGCCCTCGACCGTCAGCAGGGCGACGTCCTTGCGAGGCAGGGTGACCTCGACGGACAGCGGGTTCTGGGCAAGGGTCACGAGTACCTCCAACGAGTGCTTGCGGCCAGTGCCGGGCACCCGTGTCGGCGACGCGTGGTGACCCGCACTGCGCCCGCGCGCCTACCCGCGAATCATTCGCTCATGCCACACCCCGCGCCGGGACGCTCACGGCAGCGGTGTGCCGCCCGTGGCGTTGAGGATCTCGGCCGTGATGAAACTCGCCCGCTGCGAGGCGAGGAACACATACGCCGGCGCCATCTCCGCGGGCTGCGCCGGCCGCCCCAGCGGCGCCTGCTTGCCGAACTCGGCGGTGTCCGGCAGCGTCGCCGGGATCAGCGGCGTCCACACCGGCCCCGGCGCCACCGCGTTGACGCGGATCCCGTCGCCCGCGACCATCTGCGCCAGCCCCTGCGTGAACGTGACGATGGCGCCCTTGGTCATGGCGTAGTCCAGCAGGTGCGGACTCGGCTTGTACGCCTGCACGGACGTGGTGTTGATGATCGAGGCGCCCGGTCGCATGTGCGGCAGCGACATCCGGCACAGCCAGAACATGCCGTACAGGTTCGTCCGCACCACCCGGTCGAACTGCTCGGTGGAGATGGCCCCGATGCCGTCCGGCTGGGACATCTGGTACGCCGCGTTGTTCACCAGCACGTCGATGCGCCCGAACTCGCCGACCGCCCGGTCCACCAGCTCCCGGCACTGCCGCTCCTCGCGGATGTCGCAGGCCACCGGCACCGCGGTGCGTCCCGCCTCCTCCACCAGGCGTGCGGTCTCCCGCGCCTCCTTCTCCTCCTCGGGAAGGTGGGTGAAGACCACGTCGGCCCCCTCGCGGGCGAACGCGATCGCCACCGCCCGGCCGATGCCCGAGTCGCCGCCGGTCAGCAGGGTCGCGCGGCCGGTCAGCAGACCGCTGCCCCGGTACGACTCCTCGCCGTGGTCCGGCGGCGGGTCCATCGGGCCGGTCCAGCCCGGGTGCTCCTGCTCCTGCTGCGGGAACTCCGGCCGCGGATGACGGGTCGTGGGGTCCTGCGGGCGGTCGTCGGCCATGTGGGCACCTCCGTGGGGTACACCCCGGATCGGCGAGTGTGCGTCTTCGCCGCCTCCAAGTGCCCCGGCACGCACCGCGCACACCCGGCGAAACGGGTGAACCCTCACAGTCACCCGAGCCGGATGCCCACCAGACACGTGTCGTCGTCCGTGTCCGACCTGCTGTACGTCAGCAGCCGGTCCAGCTGCTGGTCCAGCGTCCTCGGCGCCGCACGGACCGTGGTCAGCAGGTGGGTGAGCGACTCCTCCACGGAACGGTCCCGGCGCTCGATCAGCCCGTCGGTGTACATCAGCAGCGTGTCCTCCGCCGCGAGCGCCACCTCGGCCTCCTCGTACACGGCCTCCGGCACCGCGCCCAGCAGCATGCCCCTGACCAGTGGCAGCGGCGCCGCCTCCGGGCCGCGCACCAGCACCGGCGGCAGATGCCCCGCGCGCGCCCAGCGCAGGGTGCGCCGCGCGGGATCGTACAGGCCGCACACGGCGGTGGCGGTGACCGCGCCGGTCAGATGGTGCGCCACGATGTTCAGCCACGACAGCAGCTGGCCCGGACCCGCGCCCGTCACGGCCAGGCCGCGCAGCGCGTTGCGCAGGACGACCATGCTGGTGGCGGCCTCGATGCCGTGACCGGCGACGTCGCCCACGCACAGCAGCACCAGACCGGACGGCAGCACCACCGAGTCGTACCAGTCGCCGCCCACCAGCTGCTCGGTCTCGGCGGGCCGGTAGCGCACCGCGATCTCCAGTCCGGGCACCTTCAGCGGCGCCTGGGTCGGAGGCATGATCGCGTGCTGGAGCTGAAGCGTCAGCCGGTTGCGCTCGGTGGCCTGCTGCTCGGTGTGCGCGAGCTGGTCGCGGGTCGCCGCGAGCGCGACCTCCGTCCAGTGCTGGGCGGAGATGTCCTGGTAGGCGCCCCGCACCAGCAGCGGACGCCCGTCGGTGTCGAGGACCGGCTCGGCCACCAGCCGGATGTGCCGGGTGACCCCGTCGGGCCGCTGGAGCCGGAAGGCCGCGGACGCCGGGCGGCGGTGGTGCAGCAGGGTACGCAGGAACCGGCCGATGGTCACCGCGTCGTCCGGGTGGGCGTGCGCGGGCAGCTCCTCCAGCGGCACCGGCGTGCTGGAGGGCGGACGGCCGTACAGGTCGAACAGCTGGTCGTTCCAGGTGATCTCGGCCGTGAGCAGGTTCTCCTCGAAGCCGCCGATCCGGCCGAGGCGCTGGGCGTGCTGGAGCAGGCTCGCCAGCCGGGCCGTCTCGTCCTCGATGCGCCAGATCAGCAGCACGCTGTTGCCGTGCCGGCTGATGCTGATGTCCGCGACCGCCGACAGCGACACCTGGTCCACGAGCGCCGTCAGGTGCATGCGGTGCGTCCGGAACGGCTCACCCGTCGCGTAGACCCGCTCCACGCGCTGGAACAGCTCGCTCTTCCCGGCGGCCATGGGGAAGGCCTCGAGCAGCAGCGCCCCGTTGACCACCGCGCGGGGCCGGCCCCCGGGGTCCAGGAAGCGGTTGTTGACGTGCTGGATGCGGAAGTCCACCAGCTGTCCCGAGCCGTCGACGTACGGCACCAGCACGAGCGCCGGGTCGTGCAGGCCGTCGGCGAGGTCCATCAGCTCGGCCGCGTCCGGCAGGACCCGCGGCTCCTGACCCGGGTCCTGGCGCGGCGTGTACGTCTCCAGCGTGTGCGCGCACAGCTCGGCCAGCGCCTCCACCTGCCGCACCACCTGCGGCGGCTGCGGCTCCAGCCGCCGGGACCAGGCGATCTCCAGCACGCCGTGGATGCGCCCCCCGGTGCCGGCGGGCACCGCCACGCGCCCGCCCTCCGGGTGTAGGTGCCTGCCGACGGTGGGCAGACCGGTGTCGGCGAGCGAGGCGAACCATTGCCCGGTCCGCTCGGTCAGCCCCCGCCGCGCCACCGTGGCCACCTCCGGCGGCACATAACGCCAGCGGGCGGCCTCGGCCGGGGAGAAGCCGGCGCTGCCCGCCAGGGTGAGCGAACCGTCGGCGCCCGCGGCCCAGACCGCCACGGCGACCGCGCCCAGCGGACGCAGCGCGTGCTCCAGCAGGGAGTCGGCGACGGCCTGGGTGTCGTCGGCGGCGAGCGCCCCGCTCTCCGCCGCGCGCAGCCGCACCGCGGCCGACTCGCGCTCCGGGGCGCCCGCGGCGGCGAGGAAGGCGTCCGTGACCTCCGAGACGCGGTCCCGGGCGGCCTGGTTGATGACCTCCACCGCGAACTCCAGCGGGGTCACGTTGGCCTGCTCGGCCAGTTCCGCGAGCTGCCGGGCGGCCTGCGCCGGGCCGCAGCCCAGCCGCTCCACCAGGATGCCCTTGGCCAGCTCGATCAGGGCCCGGCCCTCGGCCTCGGCCTGCGCCGTGCGCACCTCGCGGCGCAGCCGCTCCACGGTGGCGGCCAGCCGGCCCACCGGAGAGGTGGGGGAGACGCCGGCCGCCTCCTGGTGCGCCGGGTCCCCGGCGGCCGGGGCCGCGGCGTACGAGGACGGCTCCGGGCGCAGTCCGGCGGCGGCCGGCTCGCGTGACTCCTCCGATGTGCTCACGATGCGCATGCTCCTCGGCTGGACGACGCTTGCGGGCTCACGCGGACAGCCAGCGCCGGACGCAGGCGATGAGGTCGTGGGTGTCGACGGGCTTGGTGACGTAGTCGCTCGCGCCGGACGCCAGTGACTTCTCCCGGTCCCCGGGCATCGCCTTGGCGGTGACGGCGATGATCGGCAGGTCGGCGTACCGCGGCAGCTTGCGGATCTCGGCCGTCGCCGTGTAGCCGTCCATCTCCGGCATCATCACGTCCATCAGCACCAGCGCGATGTCCGGGTGCTCGAGGAGCGTCTCGATGCCCTTGCGCCCGTTCTCCGCGTGCAGCACCCGGAAGCCGTACAGCTCCAGGATCCCGCTGAGCGCGAAGAGGTTGCGGGCGTCGTCGTCGACGACCAGGACCGTGCGGCCCTGGAAGGAGTCGTCGACCGGCGCGAGTTCCTGCGGTTCCTCGCCGCGCACCAGGGACAGCACGTCCCCGGGCTCCTCCGCGGACAGGTGCAGCGCGATGCGCTCGCGCAGCTCGTCCAGGCTGGAGAGGAACTCCATCGCCGCGTCGTCGTGGTGCGAGCGCAGCGCCTCGGCCCGGGCCACGTCCGGGCGGTGGCCGCTGTGGATGAGCACCGGCACGCCCGCGAGCGCCGAGTCGCCCGCCAGCGCCCGCAGGAAGCGGGAGGCCTCGCCCTCGGGCATGTCCAGGTCCAGGACCACGCAGTGGCACGGCTCGGCCGCCAGCGCGCCCGCCGCCTCCTGCGCCCCCACGGCGGTGATGACGTCCACCGCGGGCAGGGCGCCGTCGTCCGGGCCGTGCCGGGACACGTCGGCGACCACGCTCTCGGCGACCAGGGTCAGCAGCCCGCGCGAGCGCTCCTCCACCACCAGCAGCCGGCGCGGCCGCTGCCGGGCCGCGCCGCCCTGCGGGACGGCGGCGGCCTGGTCCCCGGCGGCGGCGACCAGTTCGGCGGGCATCCGCTCCGGGGTGCGGCCGCTGCCGAGCAGCTGCTCGAAGTCCGGGCGGGTCACGGGCAGGTACAGCGTGAAGGTGCTGCCCCGGCCGGGGGCGCTGTCCACCGCCACGGCACCGCCGAGCAGATGGGCGATCTCACGCGTGATGGACAGGCCGAGGCCCGTACCGCCGTACTTGCGGCTGGTGGTGCCGTCCGCCTGCTGGAAGGCACCGAAGATCGACTCCAGGTGCCGCTCCGGGATGCCGATGCCGGTGTCCTTCACCCGGAACGCGACGACGGCGCCGCCCCGGACGACCCCCGGGGGCACCTCCTCGTCGGATGCCGGCTCGATGCACAGCTCCACACCGCCCTGCTCGGTGAACTTCACCGCGTTGGACAGCAGGTTGCGCAGGATCTGGCGCAGCCGCGAGTCGTCGGTGAGCAGGTCGGCGGGCGCGCCGGCGGCGGTGGTGACCCCGAACTCCAGGCCCTTCTGGCTGGTCATCGGCCGGAAGGTGGCCTCGACGTACTCGATGAGCTGGCGCAGCGGCACCCGCTCCGGGGCCACGTCCATCTTGCCCGCCTCGACCTTCGACAGGTCGAGGATGTCGTTGATCAGCTGCAGCAGGTCGGAGCCCGCGGAATGGATGATCCCGGCGTACTCGACCTGCTTCGGGGTGAGGTTGCGCGAGGGGTTCTGCGCGAGCAACTGGGCCAGGATCAGCAGGCTGTTGAGCGGGGTGCGCAGCTCGTGGCTCATGTTCGCCAGGAACTCCGACTTGTACTTCGAGGCCAGCGACAACTGCTGGGCGCGGGCCTCCAGTTCCTGCCTGGCCTGCTCGATCTGGAGGTTCTTCGCCTCGATGTCGCGGTTCTGCGTCGCCAGCAGCGAGGCCTTGTCCTCCAGTTCGGCGTTGGAGCGCTGGAGCTCCTCCTGCTGTGACTGCAACTCGGCGGAGCGGACCTGGAGTTCGGCGGTCAGCCGCTGCGACTCGTCCAGCAGCTCGTCGGTACGGGCGTTGGCCACGATGGTGTTGACGTTGACCCCGAGGGCTTCGCGCAGCTGCTCCAGGAAGTCGCGGTGGATCGGCCGGAACGAGGTGACCGAGGCCAGCTCGATCACGCCGAGGACCTGGTCCTCGAACAGGATCGGCAGCAGGACCAGCGCGGTCGGCACGGCCCGGCCGAGCCCTGAGGAGATGGTGACGTAGCCCTCGGGCAGCTCGTCGACGGTGATGGTACGGCGGCTGCGCGCGGCCTGGCCGACCAGCGAGCGCCCGAAGGAGAAGCGGGTGGGCCGCTCGTCGTCGTCGGGCCGGCCGTAGGAGCCGACCAGCCGCAGCTCGGGCCCGCGCTCGCCGTCCTCGGCGAGGTAGAACGCGCCGTACTGCGCCGACACCAGCGGCGTCAGCTCCTCCATGATCAGCTCGGCGACGACCGGCAGATCGCGGTGGCCCTGCATCAGGCTGGAGATCCGCGCGAGGTTGGTCTTGAGCCAGTCCTGCTCCTGGTTGGCCCGGGTGGTCTCGCGCAGGGACTCCACCATGGAGTTGATGTTGTCCTTGAGCTCGGCGACCTCGCCGGACGCCTCGACGGTGATCGAGCGGGTCAGGTCGCCCTCGGCCACGGCGCTGGCCACCGCGCCGATCGCGCGGACCTGGCGGGTCAGGTTCCCGGCCAGCTCGTTGACGTTCTCCGTCAGCCGCTTCCAGGTGCCCGAGACGCCCTCCACCTCGGCCTGTCCGCCGAGGCGTCCTTCGGTGCCGACCTCGCGGGCGACGCGGGTGACCTCGTCGGCGAAGGCGGAGAGCTGGTCGACCATCGTGTTGATGGTCGTCTTCAGCTCCAGGATCTCGCCGCGCGCGTCCACGTCGATCTTCTTCGACAGGTCGCCCCGGGCCACCGCGGTCGTCACCAGCGCGATGTTGCGCACCTGGCCGGTGAGGTTGTTCGCCATCGAGTTGACGTTGTCGGTGAGGTCCTTCCACGTGCCCGCCACGTTCGGCACTTGCGCCTGTCCGCCGAGGCGTCCCTCGGTGCCGACCTCGCGGGCGACGCGGGTGACCTCGTCGGCGAACGCGGACAGCGTGTCCACCATGGTGTTGATCACGTCCGCGAGGGCGGCGACCTCTCCCTTGGCCTCCACCGTGATCTTGCGGGACAGGTCGCCGCGCGCCACAGCGGTGGCGACCTGGGCGATGGAGCGGACCTGACCGGTCAGGTTCGACGCCATCACGTTGACGTTGTCGGTGAGGTCCTTCCAGGTGCCCGAGACGCCCTTGACGTCGGCCTGTCCGCCGAGGCGTCCTTCGGTGCCGACCTCGCGGGCGACGCGGGTGACCTCGTCGGCGAAGGCGGAGAGCTGGTCGACCATCGTGTTCATGGTGTTCTTCAGCTCGAGGATCTCGCCGCGCGCGTCGACGGTGATCTTCTGCGAGAGGTCGCCCTTGGCCACCGCGGTCGCCACCTGGGCGACGTTGCGGACCTGGTTGGTCAGGTTGCCCGCCATGGAGTTCACCGAGTCGGTGAGGTCCCGCCAGGTGCCCTTGACCCCCTTGACGTCGGCCTGTCCGCCGAGGCGTCCTTCGGTGCCGACCTCGCGGGCGACGCGGGTGACCTCGTCGGCGAAGGCGGAGAGCTGGTCGACCATCGTGTTGATGGTGTTCTTCAGTTCAAGGATCTCGCCGCGGGCGTCGACGGTGATCTTCTGGGAGAGGTCGCCCTTGGCGACCGCCGTGGTCACCTGGGCGACGTTGCGGACCTGGTTGGTCAGGTTGCCCGCCATGAAGTTCACCGAGTCGGTCAGGTCCCGCCACACGCCCGCCACGCCGGGCACCTTGGCCTGTCCGCCGAGGCGTCCTTCGGTGCCGACCTCGCGGGCGACGCGGGTGACCTCGTCGGCGAAGGCGGAGAGCTGGTCGACCATCGTGTTGACGGTCTCCTTCAGCTGAAGGATCTCGCCGCGCGCCGGCACATCGATCTTCTGGGAGAGGTCGCCCTTGGCCACCGCGGTCGCCACCTGGGCGATGTCCCGCACCTGAGTGGTCAGGTTGCCCGCCATGGCGTTGACCGAGTCGGTGAGGTCGGCCCAGGTCCCGGAAACCCCCGGCACCTCGGCCTGCCCGCCGAGCGTGCCCTCGGTGCCGACCTCCCGGGACACCCGCGTGACCTCGGAGGTGAACACGGACAGCTGGTCGACCATGCCGTTGAACACGGTCGCGATGTCGCCCATGAGCCCGTCGGCGTCCTCGGGCAGCCGTGTGCCGAAGTCGCCGTCCCGCACGGCCGTGAGACCGGCCAGCAGCCGGCGCAGCTCCCGGTCGCCCGGCACGGGCGGCACGGTCCCGGCGCCCTCGGTCCTGTCGCTGGTCATGCGCACCCTCGTCCCGCTCCCCAGGAGCCCTCGGCGGTGAGGGCTCGTGAACCTCGGCCGGGCCGTGGGCCCGTGCGTTGCCCCGCGCGTTTTCGCATGTCATGCCTTGCGCGCGAGGAGAAAATACGTCGCAGGCTAACCCACTCGGGCCACCCCGAACAAAACATCGCGGCAATGGATCCCCCGCGGAAAACCGATCCGGTCGAAGAGCGCATGACTTGCGGGAAGCGGGGTACCCGGACGGATTCACGACCCGAGCCACACCCCGGAAACAGCCGTATGACCACTGTGCAGCCCACGCCCCTCGGCCTCACCCTGGAGACCCGCGACCACGTCGCCGTGGTGCGCGTCAGGGGCGACCTCGACTACGCGGGCCACGACGAGTTCCTCCACACCGTGACCACGCTGCTGGCCCGCCGTCACGCCGCGCGGCACCCGGTCCGCGAGCTGCGCCTGGACTTCTCGGCGCTGGACGGCGTCGACTCCTCGGGCCTGTCCGCGCTGCTGCGCATCCGCCGCCGTACGGACGAGGCGTGCATCGCGCTGCACCTGGACGAGCGCCCCCCGGCCCTGGAGCGCCTGCTGGAGATGACCGGCACGCTGGAACTGCTCACCGCCCCGCCCGTGCCGCCCGCCGCCGGGCGGCGCCCAGTCGGCTCCTGAGCGCGGCCCAC
>NZ_BMVJ01000003.1:7587-9801 GCF_014650655.1 Streptomyces anandii JCM 4720 | reverse complement strand
GGGGCCGGACGGCGCCGAATGCGGCTGTCACCGCAGGGTAGTTGGTGCGGTGAGAACCCTTTCGTGAACCGTTCGTGACCCGTTCGCCAGGGGAGGAAGGAGCAGCGTGACCATCGACAGCGTCTGGTCGTATCCGCCGCAGGTCGCCCGTCCGGAGGGGCTGGACCTGACCGGCTTCGCGGTCGTCGCCACCGACGGGACCGTCGGCCATGTGGACCGGGAGGCGGACCCCTCCGGGATGCGGCACCTGGTCGTGGACACCGGGGTGTGGGTGTTCGGCAAGAGCGTGCTGGTGCCGGCCGGTGCGGTCGCCGGCATCGACACCGGGGAGCGGAGGGTGACGGTGGCCTGCTCCCGGGCGGAGATCAAGGCGGCGCCGCGCTTCCGCACCGACAGCGAGACCAGGGACCCCGGTTACCTCACGAGCGTGGGGGCGTACTACCACGGGCTGCCGCCGCGCGGGGCGGCCACCGCCTGAACCGGTATCCCGCGCCCGGCCCGGCGCGCCCTCCTATGCTGGAGCGGCCCACGGGTGCGCGGACGCGGCCCGGGGAGGCCGGGCCGCAGGGCCCGGACGGCAGGAGCGAGCCCGTCCTCGGGCGAGGCGGCGACGGAGGTGCCCCGGGCAGTGACCGACCGGTGAGAAGCGAGGAACGGCAGCGGGCAGAGGCCGGCGCCGGGTCGTCCGGCACGGCCGCGGTGACCAGCGCGGCCGGGGCACGCGCGTACACGCGGTCGGTGGTGCGCGAGACGTGGGACTCGCCGCTGCGCACGGCCCGCGAGGAGGACGTCGTCGACCTGCTGCTGGTCGTCTCCGAACTGGTCACCAACGCCATCCGGCACGGCGGCGGGCTCGCGGGCTTCGAGGCGGCGGTGGACGGAGAGGGCGTACGGGTCGTGGTGCGCGACCGCAGCGACGTGGTCCCGCGCGGCGCGCTGGGCTCGGGCGAACTGCCGCGCGGCCACCACGGCAGCGGTTACGGCTGGCCGCTGATCGTCCGGCTGGCCCGGGAGATCGCCGTCGACCGGCTGGAGGGCGGCGGCAAGAGCGTCAGCGTGCTGGTGCCGCTGCGGGAGAGCGGCCTGCCGGACGGCGGATGAGGGCGCCGCGCGCGGGACCGGACCTCACCAGGGCAGGAAGACGTGCACGTCCTTGCCGTGGTCGTTGACCACGACGCTGACCTGGTCGCACAGCGTGTGGACGAGGTGCCAGCCGATCCCGCCGCCACCGCGGCTGGGGTGGAAGGGACGCGGGGCAGGCGCAGTGGTGCTGGTGTCGCTCAGCGTCACGTGCACCCCGTCGAAGGTCCGGCGCATGCTCAGCACGAAGGGACCCGGCGCGTACTGCACGGCGTTCGCGGCGAGCTCCGTGACGACCAGGAGTATGTCGTCGAAGTGCTCGGGAGCGGCCGGCAGCGAGGACTGCGCGAGGTCGTCGAGGAACTCCTCCGCGGCCAGGCGTGCACCCGTCACGTGGTGCAGCTCACCAGCGAAGCGAGCTGTGCGACTCGGAATCCCCTCGGTAGCCAGTGTGTCGTCCCAATGCGGCTCGGTTGCCATCTCGCCTTTCCGGCCCGGTGTGCGCCGGGCGTCGTCCTTTCCTTCACTTGCGTCCCACAGTCTTGTTCCCAAGGGCGCGAAGCCTACGCGTCAGCCGAAGGCGGTCCAGGAAGCACCGTGATCGAGGGCCAGCAGTACCGCCAGGATCAGCAGGTCGGCGATGCCGAGGGCGAGCCCCAGCCGGGCGCGGAAGGGGCGGGGCGTGTCCCGGCGCAGCGCGATCACGGCCAGCGCGATGGCGACCGGGCCGAGGACCAGGTTGAGGACGACCAGGCCGACCAGGCCGAGCACGAAGGACGCGACGGCCATGCCCTCGGTGTCCCGCCTGCCGGTGTTCCTGCGGGGTGGTGCGGTCAGCCGCATGCCTCACGCCCTCCCCGCCCGTGAACGCCGGCGCCGTTCCCGCACGGTGAACAGTGCCAGCCACACGACCACGACCGTGGCGAGGACCACGGTGACGGGCCAGGGCAGATAGGCCACCGAACCGAGGACGACGCCGAGCAGCAGCAGTGCCGCGACGAGGAAGAGCACGGCTCACCTCCCGCTTCGCGCGCGAACGGGGCGCGGGGGAAACGGATTCGCCGGATACAGGGTTGTCGGGTACATGCGACAACAGGTTTCCCGCACGGCCGACATCACGCCTGCCCACGCCGC
>NZ_BMVJ01000003.1:0-7557 GCF_014650655.1 Streptomyces anandii JCM 4720 | reverse complement strand
TCAGCGGAAGACGTTGTCCGAGTCGTCCCAGTCGGCCGCCGGGTCGGACGCCGCGCTCCGGCGCCCAGGACGGCTGCGGGCCTGGTACATGGCGTCGATCTCGAAGGCGTAGTGGCGCACGATCGCGTCCCGCCGAAGTTTCATCGACGGCGTGAGCAGCCCGCTGGCCACGTCGAACGGCTCGGGCAGGACCCGGAAGACGCGAATGGACTCCGAGCGCGACACCGCGCTGTTGGCGGCCGCGACGGCCCGGCCGATCTCCTCCCGCAGCGCGTTCTCCTCGCGCGCCTCGCGGCCCGGCGCGTCCCCCGGCAGCGCGAGCGCCGCCCGCCAGTGGGTGAGGAACTCCGGGTCGAGGGTGATCAGCGCGCCCACGCACGGCCGGTTGTCCCCGACGACCACCGCCTGGTGGACCAGCGGGTGCGCCCGCAGGCGCTGCTCCAGCGGGGCGGGCGCCACGCTCTTGCCGCCGCTGGTGATGATGATGTCCTTCTTGCGCCCGGTGATCGTCAGATAGCCCTCGGCGTCCAGGTGCCCGATGTCGCCCGTGGCCAGCCAGCCGCCGCGCAGCGCGGCCCGGGTCGCGGCCTCGTCGCCCACGTAGCCCTGGAACACCGACGGCCCGTGCACGAGGATCTCCCCGTCGTCGGCGACCTCGATCACCGTGCCCGGCAGCGCCTTGCCGACCGTGCCGGACTTCTCCGCGCCCAGCGGCTGCATGGTGATGCCGCCGGCGGTCTCGGTGAGTCCGTAGCCGTCGTGCACGTAGATGCCGATGCCCTCGTAGAACAGGGACAGTTCGCGGCTCAGCGGGGAGCCGCCCGAGGTCGCGCGGACGATCCTGCCGCCGAGCGCGGCGCGCAGCCTGCGGTACACCGTCCGCTCGTACAGGGCGTGCTGGAGGCGCAGGTCGAATCCGGGGCCCGGCCCACGGCCGGTGCGCTGGCGCTCCAGGGCCTCGGCGAAGTCCCGCGCGGTGCCCGCGGCCCGCTCGAACAGCGCGCCGCGGCCCGACTGCTGCGCGGTGCGCAGGAAGTTCTTGTAGATCTTCTCGAAGACGGACGGCACGGCGTAGAAGTACGTCGGCCTGAAGGAGCGCAGCGCGGAGACCAGGGCCGCCTCGCCCAGCTCCGGTTCGTGGCCCATCAGGATGCCGCCGCGGATGCACAGCCCCTGGATCATCAGGCCGTACACGTGGGAGAACGGCAGGAAGGCGAGGACGGAGGCCTGCTCACCGGGCGGCGCGGCCGTGTGGCCCCAGCCCGCCAGGAGCGTGTCGCAGGGGCTGGCCAGCGCGCGGTGGCTGAGCGCGCAGCCCATGGCGCGCCCGGACGTGCCGGAGGTGTAGGCGATCACCGCCGTGGCGTCCGGCAGCACGATCCGGCGCAGCGAGTCGACGGTGGTCGGGGGTATCAGCGCGCCCCGCTCCACCAGCTGCGCCAGCGCCCCCGCGTCCAGCTGCCACACGTGCCGCAGCCGCGGCAGGGTCGCGCACACCGAGCCGACCGTCATCACGCCCTGCTCGTCCTCGACGACCACGGCCACGCACCCGGCGTCCCGCAGGATGTGCTCCACCTGGTCGCGCGAGGACGTCGGGTAGACGGGCACCACCTCGGCGCCGACCGCCCACAGCGCGTAGGACAGGACCGTCCACTCGTAGCGGGTGCGGGCCATGACCGCGACGCGGTGGCCGGGGGAGATCCCGGAGGCCACCAGGCCGCGGGCGAGGTCGGAGACCTGGTCCCGCAGCTCCACGGCGGTCACCTCCTCCCAGACCGGCGAGGCGGGGGCCGGGCGGCGAGCGAGCACCGGCAGGGTCGGACGCAGTTCCGCGGTCTCGAAGACGCTGTCGGCGAGCCCGCCGCCCAGGGAGGTGACGGCGGACGGAGCGAGGGCGAAGTCGCGCATGCGCTGCTCCTGGGGTTTACGGAGGGTGACTCCGCCGATGAGTACCGTTGTCGAGCGGGTCGAATGTAGCCCAGGTGAGCGCGGCCCGGGAGGGCGAACCGGGAAGTGCTCCCGTTTCGTTGATCTCGGCCCGATCGGGGGACTCGGGAGCCATGAGTTACGTCAATCCAGACCCCGACCCCCGAAGCACCCCCGGACTCGAACCGGGGGGCGGTGTGCCGCCCGGCGAGACCCCGCCGGCGGAGAGCAGCATGCCCGAGGCCGGTCCCCGCCAGCCGGACAGCACGGCCCGGGGCTGGGCGAAGGCCCCCCTGACCCTGATCCTCCTCCTCGTCCTCGTGATGGCCGTCGGCTTCCTCGCCTACGCCCTCGGCCTGATCTTCTGAGAACCCCGTACCCGGGTGCGTGGTTCAGCCCTGGGTGCGTCGCACGCACTCCGTGACGACGTCCCGCAGGCTCCCGCCCTGCTCCAGCAGTTCGCGCTGCACACGGGCGCCGTTGCCGCGGCGCAGCAGTTCGCCGACGGCCTCCTCGGCCGGGCGCAGGTCGCCGGTGGACTCCAGCGCGTCGGCGACGTGTTCCAGCAGCGCCCGCAGCACCGCCTCCGCCGGCAGGCGCCGCATGGTCGCCGGGTGCAGCAGCTCCCGCGCGAGCCCGGCGCGGGCGGCCTGCCACGAGGCCAGCCTGAGCAGGCTCACGCTGTGGTCCACCGGTTCGCCGCCCGCCCGCCAGTCGCGGGCCGCCGTCTCCACCAGGCCGCGGGCGAGGGTGGCCAGGAGCTGGGCGGTGTCCGCGTGCAGACACACGTCCGCGACCCTGATCTCCACGGTGGGGTACCGCTCCGACAGCCGTGCGTCGAAGTACGCCATCTTCTCGTCGAGGATCACCCCGGTGGCCACCATGTCCGCCACCCGCCGGTGGTACCGCTCCGGCGACCCGAACAGCTCGGTCGGGCCGGCCGACGGCCAGCGGTCCCACACCCGGCTGCGGTAACTGTCGTAGCGGCTGTCCTGGCCCTGCCAGAACGGCGAGTTGGCGCTGATCGCCAGCAGCACCGGCAGCCACGGGCGGATGCGGTCCACGACCGCGACGCCCTCCTCGTCGGAGTCCACCGCGACATGCACGTGCATGCCGCACACCAGTTGCTCACGGGTGGCGATGCCGTACTGGTCGGCCAGCCACTGGTAGCGGCGGTTCATGCTGATCGTGGGGCTCACCGGGAGCGGCGAGGTGGCCAGCGCGGCGACCGCGCAGCCGATCTCCCCGGCGTGCCGGGCCGCCTCCTTGCGGCAGCGGACGATCTCCTCCCCGAGCCGTGCCATGTCCGTCCGCGGATGCGTGGCGAACTCCAGCATCTGGCCGTACAGCTCTTTCTCGAACACGTCCTGGTCCGCGTCGTCCGCCTCCGCCCGGGCGAGCACCGCCGCGGACAGCGCCCTCGGCTCACCGGTCTCCGGGTCGACCAGGAGGAGTTCCTCCTCCACTCCGACGGTCCGCACCTCGCGCCGCCCTTCCCTCACTGTGCCGTGACACCGGCCGGCCGCCGGGTCGTACGACCCCGACTGCCCCGGGACGGCGGCCGGACACCTGGGTGCGGTGCGGTTCACGGATCCGGCCGCCGGCCCGGGCGGGCCGGGCTCACGTGAGAGGAGTGGGGTACGGCGTCAGCCACACCGTGGCCAGCGGCGGCAGCGTGAGGCCGATGTGCCCGTCCTCCGGCTTGACCGGGTCGGGGTTGGTCACGTCGCTGCCGCCGTAGCGGGCGGCGTCGGTGTTGAGGACCTCGCACCAGGCCGTGATCTCCTCGGGCACGGCGAGCCGGTAGCCCTCGCGCACCACGGGCGAGAAGTTCGACACCGACAGCAGCGGGGCGCCGGCCGCGTCGTACCGCAGGAAGGCGTACACGTTGTCGTCGGCCGCGTCCACCGCGACCCAGCGGAAGCCCTCCGGGCCGGTGTCGCGCTGCCACAGCGCGGGGGTCTGCCGGTAGCGCGTGTTCAGGTCGCGCACCAGGTCTTGCACCCCGCGGTGGTCGCCCGCCGCGCAGTAGCCGTCGTCCAGCAGCCACCACTCGGGCCCGTGCTTCTCGGAGAACTCCCCGCCCTGCGCGAACTCCTGCCCCATGAACAGCAGTTGCTTGCCGGGATGGGCCCACATGAAGCCGAGGTACGCGCGGTGGTCGGCGCGCCGCTGCCACCAGTCGCCGGGCATCTTCGACACCAGCGCCCGCTTGCCGTGCACCACCTCGTCGTGCGAGATCGGCAGCACGTAGTTCTCGCTGTAGGCGTACACCATCGAGAACGTCATCTCGTGGTGGTGGTACTTGCGGTGCACCGGCTCCTTGCTCATGTACTGCAGCGAGTCGTGCATCCAGCCCATGTTCCACTTCAGCCCGAAGCCCAGCCCGCCGGCGTCCGTCGGCGCGGTCACCCCGCCCCAGGCGGTGGACTCCTCGGCGATGGTGACCACGCCCGGCGCCCGCCGGTAGACGGTGGCGTTCATCTCCTGCAGGAACGCCATCGCGTCCAGGTCCTCCCGGCCGCCGTACTGGTTGGGCGTCCACTGGCCGGAGTCGCGCGAGTAGTCGAGGTACAGCATCGAGGCGACCGCGTCCACGCGCAGCCCGTCGATGTGGAACTCCTCGCACCAGTACACGGCGTTCGCGACCAGGAAGTTGCGCACCTCGGTCCGGGCGAAGTCGAACTCGTACGTGCCCCAGTCCGGGTGCTCGGCGCGCTGTGCGTTCCCCGGCTCGTACAGCGGGTCCCCGTCGAAGCGGGCCAGCGCCCAGTCGTCCTTGGGGAAGTGCGCCGGCACCCAGTCCATGATCACGCCGATGCCCGCCCGGTGGCAGGCGTCCACGAAGTACCGGAAGTCGTCCGGGGAGCCCAGGCGCGCGGTCGGCGCGTAGTAGGACGTCACCTGGTAGCCCCAGGACGGCCCGAAGGGGTGCTCGGCGACCGGCATCAGCTCCACGTGCGTGAAGCCCATGTCCTTGACGTACGCCGGGAGTTCCTCCGCGAGCTGACGGTATGTCAGACCGGGTCGCCAGGACGGCAGGTGCACCTCGTACACCGAGAACGGCGCCTCGTGCACCGGGGTGTCCCCGCGGTGCGTCATCCACTCCGCGTCGCCCCACTCGTGGTGCGCGGCCGTCACGACGGAGGCCGTGTCGGGCGGCACCTCGGTGCGGCGGGCCATCGGGTCGGCCTTCAGGAACCGGTCGCCGTACTGCGAGGTGATCTCGAACTTGTACTTCACGCCCTCGCCGATCCCCGGCAGGAACAGCTCCCACACGCCCGCCGCGCCGAGCGAGCGCATCGGGAACGCGGTGCCGTCCCAGTACGCGAAGTCACAGGCCACCCGCACACCGCGGGCGTTGGGCGCCCACACCGTGAACCGGGTCCCGCTCACGCCCTGGTGGGTCATGGGCTCCGCCCCGAGCGCGCGCCACAGCTGCTCGTGCCGGCCCTCCCGGATCAGGTGCAGGTCCAGCTCGCCCAGGGCGGGCAGGAAGCGGTAGGGGTCGTGCACCTCGTACTCGTCGTGCTCGTAGGCGACCAGGAGCCTGTAGTCGGGGATCGCCTCCAGCGGCAGCAGGGCCGAGAACAGTCCGTCGCCCTCGGAGACGAGCGGGGTGGACCCCTTGTCCGTCACCACGCTCACCGCGCGGGCGAACGGGCGCAGCGCCCGTATGGCGATCCCGCCCGGCGCCGGGTGCGCGCCGAGCAGCGCGTGCGGATCGTGGTGCGCGCCGGACAGCAGGCGCTCACGGTCGGCGGGGTCCAGGGGCGGGGCCGCCCCGGCCGGTCCCGCCGTGGGCGGGACGGGTCCGGACGGCTCGGGAAGTGACGTGTCGCGCAGTGCCACCGGTTCAGCCTCCTCTCACGGCGAGACGTTCGATCGCCGCCATCGGTACGGCGAGCCAGTCGGGGCGGTGCCGGGCCTCGTACAGCACTTCGTACACGGCACGGTCCGTCTCGTAGGCCCGCAGCAGGGCGTGTTTCTTGCGGGGGTCCCAGCCGGCCCGGGAGGCGTAGCCGGCGCAGTACGCCTCCCGGCAGCGGCGCGCCCACTCCGGCCGCCAGGGGCGGCGCTGGCGGGCGGCGTAGTCGAAGGAGCGCAGCATGCCCGCCACGTCCCGCACCGGGGACTCGGGGATGCGGCGCTCGGCGAGGGGACGGGACGGCTCCCCCTCGAAGTCGATGACGAACCACTCGCGCCCGGCCCGCAGCACCTGTCCCAGATGCAGGTCGCCGTGCACGCGCTGGGCGGGCGGCCCGGCGTCGCAGCTGGCCAGCGCGGCGAACGCGGTGCGCAGCCGGGTCGTGTACGGCCTCAGCGCGGGCACGCTGTGCGCCGCGGCCTCCAGCCGCTCGGTCATCGCGGCCGCCGTGTCCGCGATGTCGCTGTGCGCCCCGGTGGGGAAGGCGCCCGCCAGCGCCAGGTGCACCTCGGCGGTGGCCTGGCCCAGCTGGTGCGCCTGGGCGGTGAAGTCGTCCCCGGTTGCCAGCGCCCGCAGCGCCAGGGTCCAGCCGTCGGCCGCGTCGCGCAGGAACGGCTGGAGCACCCCCAGCGTGGCCGGCTCCGGCTGGGTGGTCCGGAGCCAGGCCACGGGGGCGGGGACACGGCTGCAGCCCTCCCGGGCGAGCGCCAACGGCACCTCCAGGTCCGGGTTGACGCCCGGCTGGATGCGGCGAAAGACCTTCAGGATGAACTCGTCGCCGTACACGATCGAGGAGTTGGACTGCTCGGCGTCCAGCAGCCTGGGCGCCAGTCCGCCCGGGATGAGGACCGAGGGGTCGGCCTCGAAGCGCAGCGGGCCGGAGATGCCCGGGTGCCGCAGCCGCTCCAGGAGCAGTTGCGCCGAGCGCGGGTCGCACAGAGCGTCGTAGACGGCGAGCCCGGCCAGCGGGCCCTCGACCGGCCGGCCGATGAACACCCGGTGCAGCCGCGGGGCCAGCTGCTGCCGTATGCCGAGCAGCAGTTGGTAGCAGTCGGCGGGCGGTGGCGCCGAGGTGCCGGCCGGGGCGGGGACCCCGCCGTGGCCGGTGGGGACACCCGCGTGTTCGGCGTGGACCAGCAGATGCAGACAGCCCGGGAACAGCTCCGTCATCGACAGCAGCCGCAGATCGGTGACGGGCCGGTCCTTGCCGGCGAACCAGCGCTGCCGGGGCAGCCATTCGCGCAGCAGCGACGCCAGCGAGGCCACCGGCCCGGCCAGGGACGTGGGCACGGGTGTCAGGGATGCGGTCTTCGGCATGGTCACGCCTCCTTTCGTCGGCCGCACGCTCAAGCTCGCCGGCCGATCCGGGATGCGACTCGGGTGAGCCGGAACCAGTAGAAGCCGTGTCCCGCGAGGGTCAGCAGATAGGGGAGTTCACCGATGGCGGGGAAGCGCACCCCGCCGATGAGCTCGACCGGGTGCCGGCCGTCGAAGGCGCGCAGATCGAGTTCGGTGGGCTGCGCGAAGCGGGAGAAGTTGTGCACGCACAGGACCAGGTCGTCCTTGTACTCGCGCAGGAAGGCGAGCACGGAGGGGTTGGAGGACGGCAGTTCCGTGAACGAGCCGAGTCCGAAGGCGGAATTCTGCTTGCGGATCTCGATCATGCGGCGGGTCCAGTGCAGCAGTGACGAGGGCGACGCCAT
>NZ_BMVJ01000002.1:614225-620162 GCF_014650655.1 Streptomyces anandii JCM 4720 | reverse complement strand
CCGCCTCCACCTGGACGCCCTCGGCGTGAAGCTGACCCGGCTGCGTCCCGAGCAGGCCGCGTACATCGGCGTCGACGCCGACGGCCCGTACAAGCCGGACCACTACCGCTACTGAGCCGGGCTTCCAGTCCTGCTCCATCGCGCCCCGACCCCTCGCCCCGACGCTGGAGGCAGTCCGCTCGGAGGAGGAAGCACGTGTCTTGGAAGCAGGAGAAGCAGCACGTCCCGGTGCTGGTGGCGGGCGCGGGACTGGGCGGCCTGTCCACCGCCCTGTTCCTGTCCCTGCACGGGGTGCCCTGCCTGGTGGTGGAGCGCCACCGCGGGATGTCGCCGCACCCGCGCGCCCGGGGCATCAACCCGCGGGCGATGGAGCTGATGCGCGCCGCCGGCCTGGAGGCGGAGGTGCGGGCCACCGAGTCGGCGCGTGCGCTGGCCGGGAACAGCGGGGTCCTCGCGGCCCGGTCGCTGGCCGGTCACCAGCTCGGCGCCCTGCACGAGCAGTACTTCATGGACGTGCGCACCGATCTGAGCGCGCTGTCCCCGACCGGCTGGTGCCTGTGCCACCAGGACGAGTTCGAGCCGGTGATCCGGCGGCGCGCGGAGGAACTCGGGGCGCGCTTCGCGTACTTCACCGAGCTGGAGTCGTTCACGCAGGACGCGGACGGCGTGACCGCGCGGCTGCGGGACCGGGAGTCGGGCGAGGTCCGCACGGTCACCGCCGGCCACCTGGTCGGCGCGGACGGGCCGGGCAGCCCGGTGCGCCGCGCCCTGGGCATCGGCTTCGAGGGGCCCGGCACCACCGGGCACTTCCTCAACGTGCACTTCGAGGCGGACCTCGCCGAGCAGCTCGGCGAGCGCCGGTTCATCATGTGCTACACGTTCAACGACACCGTGCGCGGTGCGCTGATGCCGCTGGACAACTCCCGGCGCTGGCTGCTGCACGTGGTGTTCGACCCCGCCGCCGAGGACCCGGCCTCCTTCGACGAGGAGCGCTGCCGGGAGCTGGTGCGGGGCGCGGCCGGGGTGCCGGACCTGGAGGTGAAGGTCCTCGGCGCGATCCCGTGGGAGGCCGCCGGGCGCACGGCGACGGCGTTCTCATCCGGCCGGGTGTTCCTGGTGGGCGACGCCGCGCACGTGATGCCGCCCAGTGGGGCGTTCGGCTCCAACACCGGTGTGCAGGACGCCCACAACCTGGCGTGGAAGCTGGCCGCGGTGCTGCGCGGCGAGGCCGGGCCCGGCCTGCTGGACAGCTACGACCCGGAGCGGCGGCCGGTGTGCGCGGCCACCGTCGAGCAGGCGGTGCTGCGCTCCAAGGACCGGCCGCGGCTCGCGGAGAAGGAGCCGGCCCCGGCGAACCCGGCGATCCACGCCGACCCCGAGATCTGGTTCGGCTGGCGCTACCGCTCGGCGGCGGTGCTGCCCGGGCCCGGCGACCCGGAGACGGAGGGGGTGTGGCTCGCGGATCCGCGGGGGCTGCCCGGCACCCGCGCCCCGCACGTGGTCCTCACCCGCGACGGGCGGGAGATCTCGGCGCTCGACCTGTTCACGCGTACGCCGGTGCTGCTCGCCGGGCCGGACGGCGCGGCCTGGGAGAAGGCCGGACGGGCCGCCGCGGAGCGGGCCGGGCTGACGCTCGGCGTGCTGCGCGTGGGCGGCGACGGCGCGCTCGGCGACCCGTCGGGCGCCTGGGGACCGGCGTACGGCGTGGGGGCCGAGGGCGCGGTCCTGGTGCGGCCCGACGGCGTGGTCGCCTGGCGCTCCCCCACCGCCGCCGGCGAGCCCGACGCCGTGCTCGACGACGTACTGAAGGCGCTGCTGGCGCGGTGACCGGCCCCGCCGGCGCACCCCGCGACACTAGGGAGTGAGCATGTCTGCAATCACCGGCTGGGTGGACTGGTCCCGGGACCTGACCCGGGAACGCGGCACCGTCCTGGCCATGGCCGCGACGACGGCGCTGCGCGGACCGGACGGCGAGGGCGTCTGGACCGGTCCGCGGGTGGCGCTGGGCCACCGCCGTCTCGCGGTGTTCGACCCGGAGGGCGGCAAGCAGCCGGTCGCCCTGGAGCACGACGGGCACACCGTCGCGGTGGCCGCGCACAGCGGCTCGATCCTCAACCACGAGGAGCTGCGCGGCACCCTGTCCCGGCGCGGCCACCGCTTCCGTTCCGGCGGCGACACCGAGACGCTGCTGCACGCCTACCTCGAGTGGGGCACCGGCTGCGCACAGCGCCTGGAGGGCACCTTCGCGGGCGTGGTGTGGGACGCCCGCCGCGAGGAGCTGTTCCTGGTGCGCGACCGGCTCGGCGTGGAGCCGCTGGTGTACTACCCGACCGCCACGGGTCTGGTGTTCGGCTCCGAGGCCAAGGCGGTGCTCGCTCACCCGCTGGTGCCGGCCGAGGTCGACGCCGAGGGACTGCGGGAGATCTTCACCTACTCCGGCACCCCGCACGTGACCCCGTACCGCGGGATGCGCCGGCTGCGTGCCGGGCACCACCTGGTGGCGGGCCGCGACGGCACCCGGCTGACCCGCTACTGGGGGGTGGACGCGGCCGAGCACACCGACGACCTCGACACCACCGTGGACACCGTGCGGGGCCTGCTGGAGGAGAGCATCGAGCGCAATCTGCGCACCGACGCGCCCGTCGGCTCGCTGCTGTCCGGCGGCCTGGACTCCAGCGGCGTGGTCGGCCTCGCGGACCGCGAGCTGCGCAAGTCGGGGCGGCGCATCCGCACCTTCACCGTGGACTTCGCCCGGCACGCGGAGAACTTCCAGGCCACCGACACCCGTCAGTCGCCCGACGCCCCGTACGCCGCCGACGTGGTGCGGCACCTGGACACCGACCACACCGGTGTGGTGCTGGACCCGGCCGAGCTGAGCGACGAGGTGGCGCGCTGGCAGGTGCTGCGCGCCAAGGACTGCCCCACCCCGCTCGGCGACATGAACACCTCCCTGTACCTGCTGGCGCGTGCGGTGGGCGAGCGGGACACCAAGGTGGTGCTGACCGGTGAGGCGGCCGACTCGCTGTTCCACGGCGTGGCCTGGAACCGCGACCCGGTCGAGTCCCGCATGGACACCTTCCCGTGGGTGGCGCGCGGTGTGGTGCGCGACGACGCCAAGGGCCTGGGCTGCGGACTGTTCGACGAGTCGCTGCTCAAGGACCTCGCCCCGCTGGACTACGCGGCCCAGCGCTACCGCGAGTCGGTGGCCGAGGCCCCGCACCTGCCGGGCACCCCGGACGAGGAGCGGCACATGCGGGAGCTGTGCTGGGTGCACCTGACCAACTTCATGGAGAACCAGAACGGGCACACCGAGCGGCTGTTCAAGGCGGTCGGCCTGGAGGTCCGCATGCCCTACTGCGACCACCGGCTGGTGCAGTACGCCTACAACCTGCCCTGGGCGATGCAGAACTTCGACGGCCGGGAGAAGAGCCTGCTGCGCGCGGCCGTGCGGCACGTGCTGCCGCGCAGTGTCGTGGAGCGGCGCAAGACGCCGTACCCGGTGACGCTCGACCCGGGCTACGAGCAGGCGCTGCGCAACGAGATGCACGCGCTGCTGGACGACCCCCAGGCGCCGGTGCTGCCGCTGCTGGACGTGGCCGCGGTGCGCAGGACGCTGAAGGACCCCGAGGGCCTGAACCGGTGGGCGCGGCGGGCCAACGTGGAACTGCCGCTCCAGCTGAACACCTGGCTGCGGCGGTACGGGATCCGGCTGGTGCTCTGACCCGCCCGCCGGACGCTACGGCGAGGCCCCCGGGGACAGGGCTCCGTCCCCGGGGGCCTCGCGCGTCCCCCGTTCAGTGGTGGTGGGAGGCGCCGTCCGGATCCCCGTGCGGCATGTCGTACGGGACGGTCCTGGGTGCGCGGTCCTCGGTGCCCGGTTCCACCACGGTGAACTGGCCCATCATGCCCTCGTCCTCGTGGCGCAGGACGTGGCAGTGGTACATGTACGGCGCCCTCGGGTCGGTGAGGGTGTCGAAGCGGACGGCGAGCCGTGCGGTGCCGAACTCGTGCAGGTAGAAGGTGTCCTTGGGGCCGCGGGCGTACGGCGGCGGCTGCTTGCCGCCGATGTCCAGGACATGGAAGACGGCGCCGTGCACGTGGAAGACGTGCACCCAGTCGTCGCCGCGTTCGACCTCCCAGATCTCGGTGGTGCCGGCCGGGACGACCTCGTCGACCCGGCCCATGTCCATGGTGCGGCCGTTGATCTGCAGGCCGGTGAACTCGAGGTGCCGGCGCCGGGCCCCGGCCGGGGCCGCCACGGGGGCGGGGGCGCCGTCGACGCGGGCGGGCAGCGCGGGTGAGGGTTCGAGCCGGGGGGCGGCGCGCAGGGCGATGATGTCGAAGGTGTCGTCGCCGCCCATGAAGCGCTCGGTGGGGAAGCCCAGGTGCAGCGACGGCTCGAAGCCGCGCAGCACGGTCTCGTCGCCGGGCGCGAACTCCACGACGATCTCGGCGCGTTCGCCGGGGGCGAGCAGCAGCCGGTGCAGGGCGCGCGGCCGTTCCAGCAGTCCGGCGTCGGTGGCGACCTGGTGGAAGACCCGGCCGTCGGTGAAGCCCAGCCAGTACACGCGGGCGTTGGAGCCGTTGAGCAGGCGCAGCCGCACACGCCGGGTGGTGACGCGGAAGTACGGGTCGTAAGTGCCGTTGACGAGGATGGTGTCGCCGAGGACGCCCAGGTTGTCGGCGCCGGCGATGGTCTCGGCGAGCTTCGTCTCGGTGAAGTCCAGGGTGCCGTCGGCGTGGAAGTTCTTGTCCTGGATGACGAGCGGCACGTCGTCGACGCCGTAGGTGCGGGGCAGGGCGGCGCGGTCGCCGTGCTCGTCGTCGAGGATGATCATTCCGGCGACGCCGCGGTAGACGTGCGAGCCGGTCGAGCCGTGCGGATGCGGGTGGTACCAGAGGGTGGCGGCGCTCTGGTGCACCGTCCAGGAGGGCTGCCAGTCGGCGCCCGTGGGGATCATCTGGTGCGGGCCGCCGTCCATGCGGGCCGGCAGCAGCATGCCGTGCCAGTGCAGGGTGGTGGCCTCCGGCAGCCGGTTGCGCACGGTCATGGCGACCCGGTCGCCGCGCCGGGCGCGCAGAGTCGGCGCGAGATACGGGCCGTTGGCGCCCCAGGTGGGGGTGCGGCGGCCGGGCAGCAGCTCGCTGGTGCCGGGGGCCAGGGTGAGCCGGTAGTGGCGGCGGCCGTCGGCGGAGGGGGCGGGGTCGAGCAGTTCGGGTATCCGCAGCGCGTTGCGGAAGGACAGCTTGCCCACGTTGCTGCGCCGGCGGTCGCCGTAGACGGTCAGGAAGGTCGCGCCCCAGCCGGCTCCGGCGGCCACGGCGAGGCCTCCCGCGCCGAGCAGGAACCTGCGGCGCGGGAGGCGGGGGGCTTTCGTCATGACGGTTCCTAGTGGGGTCCGGGAAGGGCGGCCCTTCGGCTCCCCACTGTCGATCACGCCTCCTGAGGCTCGCTCGACGCCGGCTCGAGCCGGTGCACGACCTCGGTGACGGCCATGTCGCCGCCGCGCCGGTACGGCTTGAGCCGCTGCCGGTGCAGGGTGTGGCGCTGGCTCACCTCGAAGTCGCGGAAGGCACGCTCGCCGGCCCAGTCGGTGAGGACGTAGTACACGCCCTCCTCATCCGTGGAACGCACCAGCGTCTGGCCGCGGTTGGCGGGTTCGCGGGCGATGGACTCGCCCACCGACAGCCACACCCGCTCGAAGTCGGCGGCCATCTCCGGGTGGATCTCCATGCGGAGGATCACCCGCAGCGGCTGCCCGGCGTCCTGGTCCCCGGCCGGTGGGGTCTGGGTCATGGTGTCCTCTTCTCCGCGGGCCGCCTGTCCAGCCGGAGCACCCGCTTGGTGATGCCGCGCAGCACGGTCCTGGTGAAGATCGGCGCCTCGGTGCAGCGCCAGGCGACCACTCCGTCGGGCCGCACCAGTACGGCGCCCTG
>NZ_BMVJ01000002.1:595495-614201 GCF_014650655.1 Streptomyces anandii JCM 4720 | reverse complement strand
CGCGGTGACGCCGTACAGCTCGGGCCAGCGGTCGTCGAGGTCCTCCAGGTCGGATCCGATGCCGTACACCTGGACGGGGGTGCCCAGCTCGGCGGCGACCGAGCGGGCGGCCTCGCGCCAGGGGCGGTTGTCGGGGCCGGTCAGCAGCACCATCGACCGGCCGAACAGGTCGTGCACGGAGATCTCCGCGCCGCCGCGGCGCAGCCGCAGGTGGGGGGCGCGGCTGCCGGGCCGGCCGTCGTTCTCGGCCGCCCAGAGGCCGTAGCCGGGCAGGGTGCCCTCGTCCCAGGGCGTGACGGCCGAGGAGCGGTAGCGGGAGGACAGCCACACCAGCGGGTCCTGGACCAGCTCGGGGTCGGCCGGGTCCGGGTAGGCGGCCAGCAGCCGGGCCCGGTCGCCGGCCCGCAGCACCGCCTGCTCGGCGGTCGCCGCGCACACGGGGCGCCGTTCCTCGTCGTAGCTGTCCAGCAGGTCCGGGTGGGCCCAGCCGTCCAGCACGGCGACGAGCTTCCAGGCCAGGTTGTGCGCGTCGATGACGCCGGTGCCGGCGTCGAAGCCGCCGCTCGGCGGCATCACGTGCGCCGCGTCACCGACCAGGTAGACCGGCCCGTGGCCGAACCGCTCGGCCACGCCCGCCCGGCCCGCCCACGCGCTCACGCTGTCGATGCGCGGCTCCAGGTCCGCCACCCCGGTGGCCGCGCGCACCAGTTCGGCGCACCGCTCCTCGGTGAACGACGCGGCGGGCTCCCGCTCGGGGTCGTGGCGCACGTGCAGCAGCCAGTCGGCCCCGTTGTCCAGCGGCATCAGGGAGCCGCGCACGCCCGGGTTGTCGACGTAGCCCATGATGAAGCGGCGGCCGCGCAGCGGCCCGGACAGGTCCGCGGTGAAGCGGACGGTGACGAAGTCGCCGAGCGTGCGGGCGTCGAAGCCGATGCCCAGGGCCTCCCGCACGGCGCCGCCGGTGCCGCCGGCGTCCACCAGCGCGCAGGCCCGCACCCGGTGCTCCTCGCCGCCGGCCCGGTCGCGGACCACGGCGAGGACGCCCTGGTCGCCCCAGCCCTCCTGCTCGAAGGAGACCAGCTCGGCATCGGGGCGCAGCCGCACGCCCAGCCGCTCCGCCCGCTCGCGCAGCGCCCCCTCCAGCTCCGCCTCGTCGCACAGGCACCACGTGGTCGGCGACAGTCCGCTCAGGTCGGCGTCGGCGTCCACGACGTACTTGGCGTCCAGGGCGCCCAGTTCGGGCCCGGCCAGCGACTCCATGGAGATGATGCCCGAGTTGCGGGCCAGGGCCCGCGCCGAGGGCAGGTCCCGTACGGCCTCCTCCACGCCCAGGGAGCGCAGCAGCTCCATGGCGCGGGGGTGGACGCCGAGGATGCGCGGCGGCCGGAGCCGTTCCCGCAGGCCTCCCAGCAGGTAGCAGTCCACTCCCTGCTCGGCCAGGAACAGGGCCGTCGCCAGCCCGGCCGATCCCGAACCGGCCACCAGGACATCGGTGTTCCTCAGTGCACTCCGGCCTGTACCGCTCACTGCCTCACATCCCTTCGACTTCCGCTTACGCCCGGTGCTCCACCAGCACGGAGGCGTCCTTGTCGCCGTCGCCCGCCGCCACCACGGCCGCGAACCGCTCGCGCACGGTGTCCAGCACCGGCATCGACGTGCCGAACCCGGCGGCGGCCTCCAGGGCCAGCCGGATGTCCTTCTCCATCAGTTCGGCGCGGAAGAAGGCGGGTTCGTAGGAGTGCTTGAGCATCAGCTCGGCGCGGAAGCGCATCACCACCGAGCTGAAGCCGCTTCCCGAGATCACCCCGATCAGCTGGTCGCGGTCGAGGCCCGCGGCGGTGCCGTAGGCCACCGCCTCGGCGAGCGAGGCGACCTGGGCGCCCAGCAGCAGGTTGAGGATCAGCTTGACGCTGGCCGCGGTGCCCGGCGCGCCCACGTGGACGACCTCCGAGCCGATCGCCTCCAGCACCGGCCGTACCTCGTACAGGTCGGCCGGATCCCCGGAGACGAACACCCGCAGCTCCCCCTTGCGGGCCTGGAGCGGGTTGCCGACCACACACGCCTCGACCCTGCGCAGTCCGCGCGCGGCCAGCCGCTCGGCGGCGGTGCGGGCGTAACCGGGCGAGACGGTGGAGGTGTCCACGATGACCGCGCCGGGCTGCAGCACCGGCACCACCCGGCCGAACAGCACCTCGTCGACGGCCTTGTCGTCGCTGAGGCTCAGCAGGACGAGCTGGTGGCCGGCCGCGGCCCGCTCGGGGGCGTCGGCGAGCTTGGCGCCCGCCTGGACGAGCGGCGCGGCCTTGCTCGCGGTGCGGTTGTGGACGGTGAGGGTGTGCCCGGTGTCCAGCAGCCGCCGGGCCATCCCCGCGCCCATGTTGCCCAGGCCGATGAAGGCCAGCTGGGGTTTGCTCATGGTGGTCTTCCTTCTCTGTGTCCGAGGGTGCGCCCGGCCGCCCGGCCCCTCGCGTTGCGGCTCCGGGGCCGGGCGCTCAGTAGGCGGCGTCGACTTCGTAGACGGCGAACGGCACGGCGGTGCGGGTGTCCCGGTAGGGCCTGAGCGGGGCGGTGTCCTCGCGGTGCTCCGCGCCCGCCTCCCAGGCGCGGAACGCCTCCAGCGATTCCCAGCGGCTCATCACCGCCAGCGCGGTGGGGTCCAGCGGGCTGCGCAGCAGCTCGTTGCCGAGCATGCCGGGCACCTTGGCGAGCCGCTCGCTGACCTCGTGGTAGGCGGACCGCACGGCGGCGAGCTGCCCCTCGTCCAGCGCGGCCTGGTAGACCACCACCCGCACCTCGCCCGCTCCGCCGCCCTCACCGGGCACTGACGGCCGCCCTTCCCTCGACGGCGTGCCGGATCTCCATCACGTGGAAGGAGCCGCCCTTGCGGAACGGGTGCAGCGTGGCCCGGTGTTCGAGGTGCGCGGGGCTGTCCTCGAACTGGCGGAAGCGCGGCTCGTCCACCCAGTCGCTGACGATGACGTACGTGCCGTCCGGCTCGCGGGACAGCGACTGGCCGAGGTTGGCGGGGTGGCCGGTGACCGCGTCGGTGCCGGCGAGCCACGCCTGCTCGAACTCCGTCTCCCGGCCCGGCTCTATCTCCAGCCGGAGCATCACGCGGAAGGTCATCAGGAGATCCCCCCGTCGACGCCGATGGTGTTGCCGGTGACGTAGCGGGACAGGTCGCTGGCGAGCCACAGCACCGCGCCGGCCACCTCGTCCGGGCGGCCCAGCCGGCCCAGCGCCGTCTTCGCGCCGTAGCGCTCGCTCATCAGGCGCTTCTGGTCCTCGGGCAGCTCGTGGTACTTCTCGGTCTCGATGACGCCGAGGGCGATGACGTTGAAGCGGATGCCCTTGCCGCCGAACTCCTTGGCCAGGGAGCGGTTCAGCCCCACCAGGGCGGCCTTGGTGGCGGTGTAGTGGGAGCGCAGCGGCACGCCGGCGTCCACGGCGCGCGAGCCGATGGAGATCACCGAGGAGCCCTCGCCGAGCAGGGGCAGCGCGTACTGGATCACCAGGTGCGCGCCGGTCAGGTTGGTGGCGAGGATGCGCTGCCACTCCTCCAGGTCCAGGTCGCCGTACGGCACGTGGCTGATCGCGCCCGCGTTGTTGACCAGCAGGTCCAGGCGGTCGCCGTGCAGTTCGCGGACCCGGGCGAGCAGACCGGCGATCTCCTCGGGGCGGGAGAGGTCGGCGCGCACCACGTGGTGGTTGCCGCCGGTCTCCTTCAGCTCCTCCTCGAGGGTGGTGACGTACTCGCCGGGGTGCACGTAGCAGGTGACGACGTCGACGCCGGCCCGCGCCAGGGCCAGCACGATGCCCCGGCCCACACCGCGCGTGCCGCCGGTGACCAGGGCCTTCTTGCCCCGCAGTTCGAGGTCCATGAAAGATTCCTTAGCTAGTTCTTGAGTGCGGGAAGGTCAGAGCAGGAAGCCGAGCGCCGCGCAGTTGACCGCGAGGGCGGCCATGGTGATCCAGCTGCGCCGGGTGTTCCAGGCGCCCCACTCGGGCCTCGGATCGCGGAAGTCGGCGGGCAGGTTGTCCGGGTCGAGGGTGCGCATCCAGCGGTTGACCGGGGCGTTCTTGATGACGGCGATGACCGGGGTGGTCGCGGTGAGCAGCCCGGCAAGCGCGAACAGCGCCTGGGCGCCGGCCCGGGGCGCGTCGAAGGCGAGCACCGCGTCCAGGACGACCGTGCCGATCAGGCAGACCGGCATGGCCGGGTCGTAGCGCCGGCCGAGGAAGGCGTGCGCGTACACGTAGCGGTCGACGGGCAGCGAGGCCATGTACGGGAAGCCGCCGAGCTGGGTGCCCAGCATCACGCCGGCCGCGAGGCCGTTGAGCAGCAGGAGCAGGGGGGCGAGGACTGTCAGCACGGTCACCGCTCCCTCATCCGGCCAGGGCGCGGGCCGCGGCCTCGACCTTCTGCTTGATGAGCTCCATCTGCACCAGGGTGTTGCGGTTGAGGTGCTCGGTCATCTGCTCGTCGGTCACCGGGGCGGCGTCCTTCATGTGGAAGTCCTGCACCCAGCGCATCCGCACACCGCCGCCGGGCTCCTCGGTGTACTCCCAGTAGATGGTCATGAACTCGAACGGCCCGGTCTCCACCCGCTCGGCGCGGACCGTGCGGGTCTCCACGAAGCTGGTGCGCCGCGACACCCAGCTCCAGACCTGGCCGTCCTCGTCGGGGTGCATGGTGAGGCGGAAGACGACCGTGTCGCCGTCGCGCTCCAGCACCTCGGCGGAGGCGTACTCGCTGAACAGGTCGGGCCAGTTGGGCACGTCGTTGGTCATGTCCCACACGACGTCCAGCGGCGCGTCGACGACGATCGCGTTGTCGGTGTGTCCGGCCATCGCCGAACTCCCTTCTCGTGTATCAGCCTCGTAGGTCAGCGGCCCAGGACGAGGGCCGAGGTGAATCCGCCGTGGCCGCGGGCCAGGACCAGGGCGTGGCGCAGCTCGGCCTCGCGGGCGTCGCCGGTGACCAGGTCGATCTCCAGGCCGGGGGCGGGCTCGCGGGTGCCGGTGGTGGCCGGGATGACGCCTTCGCGCAGGCTGAGCAGCGCGGTGGCCACGTCGAGCGGGGCGCCGCCGCCGTAGAGCCGGCCGGTGAGCGTCTTGGGTGCGGTGACGGGCACCGCGCGCGGTCCGAAGACCTGGGCGATGGCCTCGGCCTCGTCGCGGTCGTCGGCGGGCAGGCCCGCCGCGTCGGCGAAGACGACGTCGATGTCGGCGGGGCCGAGTCCGGCGTCGCGCAGGGCCGCCTCGGCGGTGCGGCGCAGGGCGCGCGGCCGTCCGGACTCCGGCGCCGGGTCGAAGCCGGCGGCGTAGCCGAGGACGCGGCCGTAGCCGGTGCCGGCGCCCCGTTCGGCGGCGGCCTCGGCGCTCTCCAGTACGAGGATGGCGCCGCCCTCGCCGGGCAGGTACCCGGACGCCTCCGCGTCGAAGGGCAGGTAGGCCCGCTCGGGGTCGGCGACGGTGGAGAGCTTGCCGGTGGTGAGCTGGGCGGTGAGCCCGTAGGGGCACAGGGAGGCGTCGGTGCCGCCGGTGACGACGAGCCGGGCGCCCTTGCGGGTGAGCCGGCGCGCCTGCCCGATGGCGTCCAGGCCGCCGGCCTGCTCGCAGGCCAGCACCCCGCACGGGCCTCGCATCTTGTGCCGGATGGACAGCTGGCCGGTGGTGGCCGCGTAGAACCAGGCGATCGACTGGTAGGCGCCGACCCAGCTGGGGTCGTTGCGGTAGAGGGCGGTCATCTCCTTCTGGCCGAACTCGGTGCCGCCGGACGAGGAGGAGGTGACGACCGCCATCTCGTACTCGGGGATGCGCGCGAGGTCGGCGCCGCAGTCCTCCAGCGCGGCCTGGCCCGCGGCGAGCGCGAGGTGGGTCCAGTGGTCGGTCTGGGAGATCAGCCGGCTGGGCACACCGGCCTGGGCGTCGAAGCCGGGGACCTGGCCGGCGTGGCGCACCGGGTAGCCCTCGGGGTCGAAGCGCTCGATGCGGCCGATGCCCGGCTTGCCGGCGAGCACCGAGGCCCAGTGGGCGTCGACGCCGATGCCGGTGGGCGCGACGATTCCCATGCCGGTGATCACCGGGGCGGCGCCGGAGGCGGTCCTGGTCGTGGGTGCGGTCATCGGGTGCTCCTTCCGGCCGCGGCGGCCGCGGTGCCCGGGCGGGCGAGCAGCATCGCGGTCTGGAAGCCGCCGAAACCGCTGCCGACGCTGAGCACGACGTCCATGGCGTGCTCGCGGGCGGTGACCGGGACGTAGTCCAGGTCGCACAGCGGGTCCTTGGTGGTCAGGTTGGCGGTGGGCGGCACCACCTGGTGCTCCAGCGCCAGCGCGCAGGCGGCGACCTCGATGGAGCCGATGGCGCCCAGCGAGTGGCCGACCATCGACTTGATCGAGCTGACCGGGATGTCGTACGCGTGCTGCCCGAGGCTGCGCTTGAACGCGGCGGTCTCGTGCCGGTCGTTCTGCTTGGTGCCCGAGCCGTGGGCGTTGACGTAGTCGACGGCGCTGGGGTCGAGGCGGGCCTGGCCGAGGGCGACGTCGATGGCCTCGGCCATCTCCCGGCCGTCCGGCTTGAGTCCGGTCATGTGGTACGCGTTGCTGCGGCCGGCGAAGCCCACGATCTCGGCGTAGATCCGGGCGCCGCGGGCGAGGGCGGCCTCGCGCTCCTCGATGACCATGACCGCGGAGCCCTCGGCGAGGACGAATCCGTCGCGTTCCCCGTCGAAGGGGCGCGAGGCGTGCTCGGGGTCGTCGTTGTTGGGGGTGGTGGCCTTGATGGCGTCGAAGCAGGCGGAGGTGATCGGGGAGATCGGGGCGTCGGTGGCGCCGGCCACGGCGACGTCCGCGGAGCCCTCCTCGATCAGCTGCACCGCGTGGCCGATGGAGTCCAGGCCGGAGGTGCAGCCGGTGGAGACCAGGGCGACCGGGCCCTCGGCGCCCACCTCGCGGCCGACCTCGGCGGCGAGGGTGGAGGGCACCATGTACCCGTACAGGTGCGGTACGCCGTACTCGTGGTCGACGAGCCACTTGCGGCCGCTGTCGGAGAGGGTGACGTACTCCTCCTCCAGGCCCATGGTGCAGCCGACCGCGCTGCCGATCGACACGGCGAGGCGCTCGGGGGCGAGGGCGGCGAGGTCGAGTCCGCTGTCGGCGACCGCCTCGCGGGCGCTGACGACGGCGAACTGCGCGGCGCGGTCCATCCGTCGTATCTGGCGCGGGGTCAGCCCGGCCGCCGCCGGGTCGAAGTCGACCTCGGCGGCCACCTGGGAGCGGAACGCGGCGGCGTCGAACAGGGTGATCCGGCGGGTGGCGGTGCGGCCCTCGGAGAGGGTCCGCCAGAAGGCCTCGCGGCCGACCCCGCCGGGCACCACCGCGCCGACTCCGGTGATGACGGCCCGTCGGGTCACGGCGTGCCACCCACGTCCGGGTTGGCCTGGTCGGGACGCTGGGCCTGCTCGGTGTCCACGTGGCCGAGCTCGGGCCGGGGCGCGAGCGGGGACAGGTGGAAGGTGCAGCGGGCGGTGACGTCGCCGGTGTTGACCAGGCGGTGGCGCACCCCGATGGGGACGAGCAGCGAGTCGCCGGCGCCGAGCGCGAGCGGCTGGCCGTCCAGGGTCATCTCCAGGGTGCCGTCGATGACGTGCAGGAACTCCTCGGAGTACGGGTGGTAGTGCTCGGTGACCCAGTCACCGGGCTCCAGGGTCATGACCCCGCCGAAGCCCGAGGTGCAGCCGACGGTCTTGGGGCTGAGGGTGACGCGCAGGTCGCCCCCGCGCTTGGTGTTGGCCTCGACCTCGTCCGAGGCGACCTTCACGGTGCGGCTGATGGCGGTGGTCACTGGATGCGTCCTTCGTCCTTGGTCCAGATGTAGAAGGGCTCGGCCATCGCGTCCCGGGGCTCCTTCCAGTCCGGGTCGTAGGGCTCCACGCACTGGGCGAGCCTGGTGTTGATGTCGTCGTAGAGCGGGTGGCTGCGGGCGCGGTAGAGGTTGGCGCCGATGTCCTCGTCGGCCTCGACCAGGTGGAAGTAGAGGCCGTGGAACTTGAACAGGGTGCGGCGGCTGACGCCGATCATGTGGGGCAGCTCGGTGGCGTCGGACTCGTCGAAGATCTTGGCGATCTCCTCGGTCCTGTCCGGCCGGAGCTTGGCGACGATCAGGGTGCGGTGCACGGTGTACCTCCCGGTCTCGGTCGACCGGGAACGTCCCACCGCGGGCTACAGGTCGGCTCGAATCGGCCTGAAGCGGCCGGGGCGCGGGGTTCGAGCGGTTCTCGTGCGGGCTGGTGTCGGCTGGGGCCGCACACGAGGACGTACAGAAGCCGACAGGTGAGGGACAGACATGCCGTTCGCAGCCATCACGTACGACATCAAGCCCGGACACGAGGCGGAACTCGCCGAGATCTTCGGCAACTTCAAGCGCGTCAGGTCGAGCCAGGTGCGCGACGAGGCGGGCGCGGCGGCCGGCACGATCCTGGCCACCGCGGTCTTCCTGCGCGACGACACCCTCGTACGGGTCATCGAGTACACCGGCGACCTCGAGGCCGTGGCCCGCCACATGGCCGGCCAGCCCGGCGTACGCGAGGTCGAGGCCAAGCTCAAGCCGTACCTGACCCGCCCCCGCGACACGGACACGGTCGAGGGCTTCGTGGCCACGTTCAAGCGCAGCCTCCTGCGCACGGTCGCCCAGATCTCGGCCCGGGACACGCCCCCGAACGCGGCCTAGGGCCTTTCTTCCGGATCAGGCCGCTCGGAGCGACCTCGCCTCCCGGCCGACCCGAGCGGGGTCTGGTGCGTGCAGCTGCAAGGCGGAGGAGGGAGTCGACGCGGAGCGTCGGCGAGTGACGACAACGCCGCTGGGGGTCCCCCCTGCTCGAAGAGCTTGGGGGAGTGCGTGCCAGACCCCGCGACCGGCGGCAGGATCCGGAAGAGAGGCCCTGACCCCGACGAACACAGCAGGGCGGCCGCACGTCCTGAAAACGTGCGGCCGCATCGCCATGCCCGCCAGACAGTGCCCGGAGGCCCCCCCACCCCGGCCGACTGGGCGTCCGGACAGGTTTCGGTCGCCGGGCGTGCCCGGACAGGCGTGGGTCACCGGGCCCGCCCGCCCCGCCTCTGGCCGCCTGGCCGTGCTCGGACAGGCCCCCGCCACCGGGCCGTGCCCGGCCGGCGCGGGGCTCGCGGTCCACGCCCCGGTCCGGCAGGCGGCACATCGCCCGGCCGCGGTCCACCGCTCCGCGCGGCCGGCGGCCGTCGGCGCACGGCCCGCGCCGGCACAGTCCCGGCGCCCGGCCGGGCTCACAGGTTGGTGACCGCTGTCGCCGTGGTGATGAGGGCCAGGACGGCCAAGGTGGTGCGCAGGTGGTGGAAGCGGCGCCAGGCCGGGCGGGGGTCCTCCCAGTCGGGCGGGATGGCGGTGGGGTCGGTGATGGACTTGACCCGGCGGTTGATGGGGACGTTGCACAGGTGGGAGACGCCCGAGACGCCGAGCAGCAGCACGGCGGCGAGGACGAACAACCCCCGTGCGACCCCGTCGCCGAGCACCGCCAGCACCGCGTTGACGGCGGTGCTGCCGAGCACGATCGCCGGCATGGTGGGATCCCAGTTCCGCCCCAGCAGTTTGTGCGCGTACACGTAGGTGCCGGTCTCCATCGCGAACAGCGCCGGAAGCACGCTGAGCGCGACGGCGAACAGCACCCCCGCGGTCACGCCGCCCCCCAGCAGGGCGGCGACCGCGAGGACTGCCTCGGGCCCGGTCATGACCTGCCGGCCTCCGCCGGGTGGGTGTCCACGGTGAGCTGGGCGATCGTCCGCATCGTCGACTCGCGGAAGTGCTCCGCGAACCCGGCCGGCGTCGTCGTGTCCACCGTCCGCGGCTCGGCGAGGTACGGCGCGAGCTTGGTCTCCAGGATGTGGACGCCCTTCTGCGCGGCCATGTGCCGGCCGATCGCCGCGAAGTCGCCCTCGTAGTGGATGACCCGGACCAGGACGTCGTCCTTGATGAACACGCCCGTGCCGAGCAGCTTCCCGGCCGCGTCGCCGTCGTCACCGGCGAAGTCGGGCCGGTCGACCCGCTGGAAACCGGCGAAGATCTCGGCGATCTCGTCCTCGTGACCGGGCTTCATCCGGTACGTGATGGCGGCGTAGGGCATCAGATTCCTCCGTCTACTTCGATGGTGGTGCCGGTGACGTAAGCGGCCGAGTCCCCGGCCAGGTAGAGCACCGCCCCTGCGACGTCCTGCGGACGCCCGAGGCGGCCGAGCGCGGTCAGCGCGGTGAGCCGGGCCGCCAGCTGCGGAGGCAGGCCCTCGTCCTCGGTCTCGGTGACCCCGGGCGCGACCAGGTTGACGCGGATCCCCCGGCCGCCGAGCTCCTTGGCGAGCGCGCGGGTGAACCCGGCCAGCGCGGCCTTCGACGCGCTGTAGTGCACGCCGAGCGGCCGCCCCCGCAGGGCCACCGACGCGCCGATGCCGACGATCGAGGAGCCCTCGCCCAGCAGGTCGAGCACGGCCTGGGTGACCAGGTAGGCCGAGGTGGTGTTGTGGTCGAGGACGCGGTGCCACTCGTCCTCGGTGAGCTTCTCGAACGGCACGTGCCCGTCCACGCCGAGGTTGTTCACCAGCACGTCGAGACCGCCGAAGCGCTCCCGCACCGCCTCGGCCGCCCGCTCGGCCCCCGCCCGCGTGGTCAGGTCTGCCGCGACGAGGGTGAAGTCGGTTCCGAGCGCGGTCAGTTCGGCGGTGAGCCGGCCGGCGGCCGGGCCGTCGCCGCGGTGGGCGACGGCGAGCCGGGCCCCGGCCCGGGCGAAGGCCAGCGCCGTCGCCCGGCCGATGCCCCGGGTGCCGCCGGTGACCAGCACCCGCCGGCCCGCGAGGGAACCCGGCGCCTCCGCCCGCGCGGGGGGCGCAGCGGTCATCGGACCGCCCCGGCCCGCGGCGCGGCCGCGACCATCTGGAGCAGCATGCGCGGCGTCTCCGCCTCGGCGACCGCGTCGTCGTCCAGCACGATGCCGTACTTGCGGTTGATCACGCTGGTGACCTGCAGCAGCGCGAGGGAGTCGTAGCCGAACTCCAGGAAGGGGGTGTCCAGGGCGTTCTCGCCCTCGAAGGCCATGCCCTCCTCCGGGGCGCCGACGCATTCCAGGAGCAGCTCGCCGAGCTCGGACAGGGTGATGTCGCTCACGATGGTTCCTTTCGGTCCTTCGGCAGGGGTGTGGGTCGTGCGGACGAGGCGCCGGCCGTGCCCGTGGCGGCCGGCCGTGCCCGTCGCGGCCGGCGGATCAGTGCCGGCCGGCCAGCAGCCGGGCGCCGCCGGGCGCCGCGCCGGCCGGGTCGAGGTGGGGCGAGGAGTCGAGCACCGCGCGGTGCAGGTACTCGATGCCGGGCGAGGGGTCGAGGCCGAGGCTCTGGTTGAGCGCGGTGCGCAACTGCCGGTAGACCTCCAGCGCGTCGCTGCGCCGCCCGGCCCGGTACAGCGCGAGCATCAGCTGCTCGTGCAGCCCCTCGTGCAGCGGGTGCCGCGCGGCCAGTCCGCACAGCTCGCCGACGAGCTCATGGTGGCGGCCCAGCCTCAGGTCCGCCTCGATTCGGCCGTGAAGAACGCTCATCCGCGACTCGTCCAGCCGCGTGGCCTCCACCTCCAGCAGGGCCCCGCACTGCACGTCCGCCAGCGCCCGGCCGTGCCACAGGGCGAGCGCCCGGCCGAAGTACGACGACGCCTCCGCCCAGTCGCCCTGCTCCAGGGCCCGGTGCCCGACCGACGCCAGGGCGTCGTACTCGCGGGCGTCGATGAGCCCGCCGTGGGTGTCGAGCCGGTAGCCGCCCGGCTCGGTGCGCAGCACGCTCTTGGCGCCGTTCGGCAGTTCGGCCTCCTCCTCGCCGAGCGCGGCCGCGATGACGTGCCGTATCTGGAGGATGTAGGTCTGCAGGGTGGTCTGCACACTGCGTGGCGGGCTCTCCCCCCACACCTCCTCCACCAGCGAGGCGACCGACACGGCCTCGTCGGCCTGGAGGGCGAGCAGGGCGAAGACCTTGCGGGGCTTGACGGCGGTGAGGTGTACCGGCACGCCGGCCAGAGTGGCCCGGAACGGGCCGAGGACGCTGATGTCCATCCGCGTAACTCCTATCGGAACGATGTGGTCAGCGGGCGGGCACCGGCGCCGCGGCGCGCAGCACCTGCCCGACTGCTCGCGGCACCTCACGCCCGCGGACGAAGAAGTGCGCGCCGGGGACGGTCCGCAGCCGGAAGCCCGCGCTGGTGCAGTGCCGCCAGGCGTCCACCTGGGCCACGGTCACCATGCGGTCGTCCCGGCCGGCGAACGCCTGGATGGGACAGGGCAGCGGACGGGCCGGCGCGCCGCGCAGACCCCGGGCCAGCAGCAGATCGGCCCGCAGCGTGTCGAGGGTGGCGCGCAGCCAGTCGGGGCGGCGCAGCAGTACCTCTGGCAGGCTCTCCTCGTCCGCCATCGCCTCCATCAGCCGTTCGTCGGTCAGATCGTCAAGGTCGGTGCGGTCCAGCAGGGCCGAGGGCAGCTGCGGGGCGGCGCACGCGCCGACGAGCAGCAGCCGCGGCGCGGGCAGCCCGGCCGCGACCCGGGCCTGGGCGAACCGGTGGGCCACCAAGGCGCCCATGCTGTGCCCGTAGAAGGCGTGCGGCTCGTCGAGGAGGTCCCCGAGGTCCTCCTGGAGGTCCGCGACCAGGCGCGCGGGGTCGGTGAGCCGCGGCTCGCGCGTCCGGGTCTCCCGGCCCGGCAGCCGTACGGGCAGGACGTCCACGTCCGCTCCGGCCCGCTGCCGCCATCCGGCGAAGGCCATGGCGCCCGCGCCGGCGTGGTGGAAGCACAGCAGCCGCGTCCCGGCGCCCTCGGCCCCGGGCCGTACAGCGAGGTATCGATGCACGCGGACCCCCCTTCGGTCCCGCACCGCTCGGCGGGTGCGGGTGTCGAGCGTCACCGCAGCACCTGGAAGCCCGCTCAACGCGCGCTCAAACGGGGGTCGGGCACCACCGGCAGCAGCGGCCGGGCCGCGGCGGCGGGCCCGCGGCCGCCGAAGCCGGGGTCGTAGACGGCGGCGCTGACCATGTACGAGTCGTCCACTAGCCAGCTGTGGAAGGACCACTCCCACCCGGCGCCGGGGGTGCCGTCGGGCCGCAGCATCTGCACCTGCCGGTCCTCGGGGGTGAACCCGAACTCGGTGAAGCGGAACCTCAGCCCCTGTCCGATGGCCTTGCTGTAGGCCTCCTTCAGGGTCCACAGGCGCACCAGTTCGCCGTTGCGGCGCTCCACCGGGACGGCGAGCACCGCCTCCAGCTCGTAGGGGGTGCACACCTGCCGCTCGGTGCCGAGGCCGAGCATCCGCCGGTCGGCGTTCTCCGCGTCGACACCGATCCGCCCGTGCCGGGTGAGGCCGACGACGAGGAGTTCCTCGGTGTGGCTGAGGCTGACGTCCAGCTGGTCCACGCCGCGCAGGTGCGGCCGCCCGCCGGGCTTGTAGGCCAGCTCCAGTTCGTCGGGCGTGGCGCCGAGCACCGCCGCGGCCGCCGACTTCAGCAGCAGCCGGGAGGCGACGAAGCGGGAGCGGTTGGGGACGTGGTTCATCTCCAGCAGCCGTTTGTGGTCCCGGCCCAGGGCGGCCGCGAGTCCGGGCCGCTGGAGGTCGTCGGGCAGCCAGTCGGCCACGGCCGCGTAGACCACCGACGTACCGGAGGACTCCACCTCGCGGCGCACCGGCAGCCAGGAGTCCGCGGGGCCGCGGTTGCGCAGCGGCCGCATCACGCCACCGGCAGTCCGGTCGTGCGCTCCAGCCGGCCGGCCAGGGCGCCGAGTGTGTGGACCCCGAGCAGCAGGTCGGGCAGGGACACCTCGCGCAGCACCGGGAAGCGCGTCTCCAGGCGGCCCTTGAGCTGCAGCAGCATGACCGAGTCGAAGCCCAGGTCGTGCTGGAGGTGCTGGCCGGGCCCAAGCAAGCCGGGCGGCCTGCCGAGGATGCGCGCCGCCTCCTCGACCAGCACGGCCAGCGCGGTGCCGCCGGATGTGGTGGCGTTGTCGTCCATGGCGTACTCCTTGTGTGCTCATCGGCCTATCGGTGTGGCGTACAGGTCGTAGCTACGGGCGTCGTCGAAGCGGTCCAGCACCTCGGCGAGCAGGTGTTCGGCGCCGGCCTCGGGGGCGCGTACGGCGGTGCGGTCGAGGCGGCCGACGATGCGGGCCAGCGCCATCGCCGCCCAGGCCGGGTCGGCGAGCAGCCCGCCGCCCGGCCCGGCACCGTGGTGCCACACGCCGAGGCAGGCGGCGCCGGCGGCGATCAGGGCGTAGCGGTCGGCCAGGGCGTAGACGCGGGGGCTCAGCCCGCCGGCGGGCCGGCGCCCGGCGAGCCGGGCGCAGTCCTCGCGCAGCAGCCGCAGTTCGGTGGCGAGCGCGTCCGCCGCCTCGCCGAGCGCACCCGCGAACTCCCCGCGCGCGGCCCGGGCGCTGCGCACCGCGGCGGGCAGCGAGGCGAGCAGCGAGTCACCGGCGGCAGGCAGCGTCAACTCTTCGGCCCTCACCGGCGGCAACCCGTCGTCGTACGGCCGGAACAGCCCGCCGCAGTCACCCTCCGAGTCATCATCGGCGCCCAACTCCGGTACCCGGAGCAGGTGTTCGATGATCACGCCCCGGCTGGCCGCGGTGCCCGCGCTGCCGAGCCCGATCATGGGAAGGTCCCGCGCCGCCTTCTGGAACATGCCGTAACTGCCGCTGGTGGCGTACGACTCGGAGCCGAGGACGACCGACAGGTCGTACACCATCTCGGTGAGTATGGTCGGCAGCAGATACTTCACCACCGCGCTCAGCGTGCGGCTCTCGCGCGGCAGAAGATGCACACCCCGGGTGGCGACCAGCGACAGGCAGTCGCACACCAGCAGGTCGGTGAAGGCGTCCACCAGCGCCGACCGGGTACGGGCGCTGCGCAGCGAGGCGCGGCTGCGGGCGCGGTGGGCGCGGGCGAAGGCGACGGTGGTGCGCAGCGCGGTGTCCGCGCAGCCCAGCGCCATCGAGGGACCGGTGCTGCGCGTCACGGGGAAGGCCCGCTCGGCCAGGATCGCCCCGCCGCCCTCGACGCCCAGCAGCCCGTCCGCGCCGATGCGGTGACCGGAGAACCGCAGTCCCTGGATGACGCACCCGCGGATGCCGCTGGTGCGCCGCCGGGGCAGCAGGTCGACGTCGGCCGCCCCGGGGCCGGGGAGCAGGAACGCGGTGTGGGCGTCCTCCCCGGCCTCGGGCGTGTGCGCGAACACGACGAGCGAGTCCACCCGCGCGGCGTTGTTGAGGGCCTCCTTGCGGCCGTCGAGCCGGTGGCCGCCCGGGGCCCGGGTGGCGGTGAGCCGGTTGTGCAGGAAGTCGTTGCCCGGCACCGGCTCGGGATAGGCGCCGGCCATCCGCCCGCCGCCGAGCAGCAGTTCGGCCGTCCGCCGGCGCTGCTCCCCGCTGCCGTCCGCCCACACCACGACGGCCGCCAGGTACGACGTCATCCCGTAACCGAGCCCGAGGGCGGCATCCCGGCGGAAGACCGCCCTCAGCACCCGGGCGAGCACGTCGAGCCGGTCGAGCCGGCCGCCCAGTTCGCGCGGCACGAACTCGGCGTTGAGACCGAAGTCGTCCAGCAGCCGCTCGGCGGCGGGCAGCAGTTGCTGTCTGCCGTCGGCGGCGAGGAAGTGGTCCGCGCCCAGCGGGTTGCCGGGGTCGTCGAGATCACCGAGGTCGTGTTCGAGCCGCGCTATACGTTCCCGCACGGCCTGTTCAGTGGTCTCCGCCCTGTTCACCGTCGTGGTCATGGCTGTCTCCGTCCTCGATCGGATCCCGCTGGGGCCCTGCCTAACCGGCGTGACTCAAGAGGCCCTCAAGTCCTGCCGGGCAGGGTCCTCGTCGAACGGCAGCCGCGGTACGGGTGTGCCGTCGGCGGCGAAGTCGACGCCCCCGAGCCACAGCCCGCCGTAGGCGACGAGCGCGTACCAGACCGGCCGGACCAGGCGGTCGATCGCGAGCCGGGCGGTGCGCCCGGAGCCGTCGGCGAGCCGGCCGACGTCGTCGGTGATGGTCATGAACGTCCCTTCCCTCGGTTCCCCCGGCACCACGCCGGGACGGGGAGGGTCGCCCTCCGGCCTCGGCACGCCCTCGAGGAACCCTCGCGGCACCGGCGTTCGAGCGGGATTCGAGCGCGGCATGGTCAACTGGGCGCGCGCACACGACGGCGTGCGCGCGCAGAGCGGCAGGAGGAGGTGAGGCGGGCCGATGCCCCAGCGAAATCCCCTCAGCCGGGTGACCGTCGTGCAGCGCTTCGCGCCGGCAGGCCCCGGCGAGGCGCTGGAGCCCGCACTGCGCGCCTACGCGCGCTACCGCGAGGGCCTGCGAGGCTACGACAGCGGAGTCACGCTCCGCCTCCTCCCGCCCACCGCCGGCTACGTCCGCCTGGACCTGTGGCACGGCATGGACGCCCTGCTGCGCGCGACCCACGACGACAGCTTCCTGCCCCACCTGGCCGCGGTGACCTCCCCCACCCACCATGAACTCGCCGTCAGCGTGGGCCGCATGCCGGCCACCGTCCCCCTCACCGAGGCCGCGCACCTCCTCCTGGTCCGCGCCGTGGTGGACAGCGAACCGGCCCGCTTCGAAATGGACTTCGGCGCCCTGGTGGGCCAGTGCGTGGCAGCCGAGGGCTACGGCGGCAGCGACCTCCTCCGCTCAGTGGTGGACCCCCGCGCCTACACGGGCATCCTGTGGTGGCACACCCGAACCCACTGCACCCGCGCCCTGACCACCCCCGGCTACCTGGACCGCCGCACCAAGCTGACCACCACAGCCACCGTCACGGAGTCCGAGGCAACCCCACTGCACTGACCAAAGGGCCGCCCCCCCCCACCGCCGGAAAGCCGCCCACGACGGGAAGGGGCAGTCGGGGCGCGTCACAGCCCCGGCCCACTACGCACCGCAGGCGATCCCCGAGCCCCCCTCAAGCCCCCACCACCACCCTCCCCGGTATGGATCAACCGCTGTCCCTCTCCATAGTCCGAGGCCACCCCACCCCCGAAGAACTGGCCGCCCTGACCGCCGTACTACTGGCCCGACTGCGCGCAGCAACCCCGGACGCACCCCCGGGGGACGGATCCGCCCGCGCCCCCTGGACCCCCACCCACCCCCGCCGCCGCCCCCCGGTCGCATGGTCCCGGGCACAAGCCCGGCCGTAGGCCCGGACAGCCCGCGTCGAGCTTCCCTCTAGGCCCCCCGTCCTACGTTCGAAAACAGGATGGTTCCGGGCGCACGAAGACGGGTCGGGCGCCCGCACGACGACCTGCCAGGGGGACCCCACATGAGCGAGCACGACACCTTCGTAGAACTGATACGCGACAGAGTCGCGCGGACCCCCGACCGCGAGGCCCTGCTGCTCCTCCCCGACAGCGACGAGCGCGGACGGCCGAGCCCGGTCTCCTACCGCGCACTGGACTCCGCCGCCCGCGAACTCGCGGGCTGGCTCCAGGCGCGCGGCGCCCTGGGCGAGCGGGTGCTGCTGATGCACACCTCCCGCCGCCAGTTCGCCGTGTCGTTCCTGGCCTGCCTCTACGCCGGCGCGATCGCCGTCCCGGCCCCGCCCACCGGCGGCGGCCGCCACCACGCGATGCGCGTCGCGGGCATCGTCAAGGACGTGGCGCCGTGCGCGACCTTCACCGACGCGGCCCTCGCCCCCGACGTATCGAGGCTCCTCGCGGCCTGCGGCCACGGCTCAGTGCCCTGCCTGGCCGCCGACGCGGTGCCCGCCCGCAGCCCCTGGCGGATGCCGGAGCTGTCCGGCGACACCGTGGCCTACCTGCAGTACACCTCCGGCTCCACCGGCGCCCCGCGCGGTGTGGTGGTGACCCACGGCAACCTGATGGCGAACCTGCGCTCGATCGCCCGCGCCCTGGACACCGGGCAGGGCGAACGGATCGGCGGCTGGCTGCCGTTCCACCACGACATGGGCCTGGTCGGCCAGTTGCTGCTCCCGCTCTCCCTGGGCGGCACCTCCGTGCTGCTCTCGCCCGAGGCGTTCCTGAAGCGCCCGGCCCGCTGGCTGGAGGCGATCGGCCGCTACGAGGTGGCGGTCAGCGGCGCGCCGGACTTCGCCTACGAACTCTGCGTACGCCGCGTCCCGCAGGAGGAGGTCGAACTCCTCGACCTGTCGGGCTGGCGCACGGCGGTGACCGGGGGCGAGCCGGTCTCGGCGACCACCGCCCGGGCCTTCACGGAACGCTTCGCCCCGGCCGGCCTGCGCCCCGGCGCCCTGACACCGTGCTACGGCCTGGCCGAGGCGACCTTGCTGGTCACGGCCGAAGACACTCAACAACCCCTCTCGGTACGGCAAGTGGACGGTGCCGCCCTGGAGCGGGACATGCTGCGCGACCCGCGCCCGGGCCGCCCGGAGCGCGGTCTGGTGGCGTGCGGCCGCCCGGCGGGCGGCGAGGTGCGGATCGTCGACCCGGAGTCGCTGCGGGCCCTGCCCGACGGCGAGGTCGGCGAGATCTGGGTCCGGGGCACCGGGGTGGCGGGGGGCTACTGGCGTGACCGGGCGGCGACGGCCGAGGTGTTCGAGGCGGTGACCGGCGACGGCGAGGGCGGCTTCCTGCGCACGGGCGACCTCGGCGCGCTCGTCGAGGGCCGGCTGCACGTGACGGGCCGGCTCAAGGACGTGATCATC
>NZ_BMVJ01000002.1:572041-595468 GCF_014650655.1 Streptomyces anandii JCM 4720 | reverse complement strand
GTGGCCGGCCGCAACGTCTATCCGCAGGACCTGGAGCACGCGGTGCAGCGGATCGGCTCCATGTTCGGACCCGGCACGGCCTTCGCGGTGCCCGGGGAGCGCGAACGGATCGTCCTCGTCCAGGAGTTGCGCACCCACCGCCGTTACGGCCTGGATCTGCCCGGGCTCGCCGCGGACGTGGAGCGGTGCCTGGCCGAGGAGTTCGAGGTGGCCGTGGACGGGGTGCTGCTCGTACGCCCGGGGACGATCCGGCGTACCACCAGCGGGAAGGTGGAGCGGGCGGCGACGCGCCGGCTGTTCCTGAACGGTGAGATCAGGCCCCTGCACCAGCGGCTCGGCAAGGAGTTGGTGCCGGCGGCGACCGGACGGCGGTCCGGCGCGGCGGCACGCGCCAGGTGAACGCGTCGGAGAGGAGCAGAAGGTGAGCGGATCGGGGCGAGGTCTGCCGGACGAGCAGGGCTATGTCGAGTGGCTCACGGAACGGGTCGCCGAGCACGTCCGCCGGGAGGTGCGCGAGGACATGCCGCTGATCGAGTGCGGTCTGGACTCGGTCGCGCTGCTGGGCCTGTACGGCGACGCGGAGGAGGCGTTCGGCCCGCTGCCGGACCATCCGGTCGAGGTCTGGTCCTACCTCACCATCCGCGGCCTCGCCCGCAGACTGGCCGACCGGGACCGGGTGACGTGGCCCGACGGCCGGGTCCGCACCGCCTTCGTCTTCACCGGGCAGGGCTGCCAGCACCCGTGGATGACCGCGGGGCTGCACGGGCACTGCACGGCGTACCGGCACCACCTCACCACCGCCGACGAGGCAATCTCACGCCATCTGGGCCGCTCCGTGGTCGAGTTGGTGCTGGAGGGCAGCCCGCTGGTGCACCGCACGGCGCTGACCCAGCCCGCGCTGTTCGCCGTCGGGTACGCGCTGGCGATGACGCTGCTCGAGGAGGGCGTCGAGCCGGTGGCGCTGCTCGGGCACGGCATCGGGGAGTTCGCGGCGGCCACCGTCGGCGGGGCGCTGCCGCTGGGCGCGGCCGCGGAGCTGGTCGTGGCACGGGGCGCGCTGATGGAGCAACTGCCGTCCGGCGGCGGAATGATGGCGACCTGCGCCAATCCGTACGAGGCCGCCGAGGCGGCGACGGCGGAGCCGGGGGTGTCGATCGGCGCGATCAACGCGGCGCGGGCCACGGTGCTCTCGGGCGACCTGGCGGGCCTGGAGCGGGCCTCCAGGCGGCTGGCGGACATCGGCATCGCCAGCACCATGCTGAAGGTGACGCACGCCTTCCACTCGCCCCTGATGGAGCCCGTGGCGCCGCGCCTGGAGGAACTGGTCCGCCGCATGCCCACGGGCGCGTCCGAGGTCCCGTTCTACTCCACGGTCTACGGCCGCCGCTACGACGGCCCGCTGGACCCGGCCTACTGGAGCCGGCACATCACCTCGCCGGTCCGGTTCGCCGACGCGGCGCGGGCCCTGCTCGGCGAGCAGCGTCCGAGCCATGTGGTGGAGATCGGCCCCAAGGCCGTCCTCAGCGCCTTCCTGCGCCGCATGGGCGGCACCCGAGGTCCCCGCTGCCTGCCCATGTGCCGGGGCCCCCGCACCAACGCGGTGGACCTCGCGGGCACCCTCTCCGCCCTCAACGCGGGCCCCCTGTCGGAGGACGAGGACACCTCCCCCCGCCCCTGACGCCCGCCGGAGGCCATGACCTCCTACGGCACCCAGCCCGCCTCCTCCGCGATGCGGATGGCGTCCACGCGGTTGCGGGCGTGGAGTTTGTCCACGATGGCGGTGAGGTAGTTGCGGATGGTCCCCGGGGTCAGGAAGAGCTGGTCGGCGATCTCCGCCGCGTCCGCGCCGCCCGCCGCCAGCCGCAGCACCTGCGTCTCGCGCGGCGAGAGCGGGTTGTCCGGCGCCTCCCAGGCGCTGAGGGCGAGTTCGGGGTCGACCACGCGGCCGCCCCCGGCCACCGTCCGCACCGCCTGCGCCAGCCGGTCCGGTGGCGAGTCCTTCAGCAGGAAGCCGGACACCTGCGCGGCCATCGCCCGGCGAAGGGTGCCGGGGCGGCCCAGGCTGGTGAGGATCAGGCTTCGGCACTCGGGCAGCCTGACCCGCAGCTCCGCCGCGGCGGTGAGCCCGTCGGTGCCGGGCAGGTCGATGTCGATGACGGCGACGTCGGGCCGTACCTCCAGCGCGGTCTTCACGATGAGGTCGCCCCGGTCCACCGACGCGACCACCTGCACATCCGGCTCCAGCTCCAGCAGCGCCACCAGCGCTCCCCGGATCATGTGGACGTCCTCGGCGAGCAGCACCCGCACCGACAGCATTCGCATCCCCCTGTTCCCCCGAAGAGTTTCCCGCCAGGACCCGCAAGGCCGCCGTCAGGCCACCGTCGCGTCCGGCTCCCCGGCGCCCGTCGCGCCCGCGGCCGGCCTTGCGGCGCCCGGCTCCCGGGCGGCCGGGCAGTCGACGGTCACGGGCTTGACGGGCGCCTCGGCCACGAGCCGGAACCGTCCGCCCCGGGCCGTGGACACGGTCAGCCGGCCGCCGATGTCGGTGAGCCGGGTGCGCAGGTTGCCCAGCCCACTGCCGCTGGCGCCGCCCGCGGGCACCGCCTCCCGCTGCGGCACCACGCCGTCGTTCACCAGTGTCAGACGCACCGTCTCCCCTTCCACCGAGGCCGAGATCGCGCACGACTGCACCTTGCTGTGCCTGAGGATATTGGTCACACCCTCCCTGAGGGCAGTGGCGAGCACGGTGTCCACCAGCGGGTGCAGCCGGCCGCAGTCCACGTCGAGTTCGACCTTGACGTCGGCGGCGGCCATGACCTCGGCGACCGAGTCCGCCTCCGTCTTCAGCGACATCTCCCGGTAGCCGCTGGCCACCAGCCGTACGTCGGCCAGGGCCTGGCGGGACACGCCCAGCACCCCCGCCACCTCCTCGCGCGCCCGGTCGGGGTTGGCCGGGATGAGGCGGTGGATCAGCTCGCTCTTGAGGGTGATGGTGGAGAGGCTGTAGCCCAGCAGGTCGTGCAGGTCCCGGGCGAACCGCAGCCGCTCCTGGGTCACGGCCATGCGGGCCATCTCCGCCCGGGTGGCGTGCACTTCGTGCACCAGGTCGGTGAGCCGGGTCAGCCCGTAGACGACGAGTCCGGTCAGCGCGGTGGAGATGGTCAGGTAGCCCACCTCCAGGGCGGGCGCGTGGTTGGAGGCCGTCCAGCCGAGGACGGAGAGGATCACCGCTCCGTAGCACGGCCAGGCCAGCCGGGCGGGTAACAGCAGAAGAATCGATCCGCCGAGGGGTCCGGCCATGCTGCCCCAGGCGACGCCGAACCACGCCATGGGCACGTACGTGAGCAGCGCCTGCCCTGACACCGCCAGCGCCCGGCGGCGGACGGACCACCGCCGGGCGCCCGGGGAGGCGACCAGGAACTGCACGGCGTAGAGCACCAGCACCGCGGCCAGGCAGACGGCGAGCAGGAGCCCGGAGGACACGACGCTCTGCACGTTCAGCAGCGTGATGACGCCGAAGCCCGATATGACGGTGATGCTGATGCCCTGCGCGAGCCGCGGCGCCGGCACCTCCGATCGGCCCCCCAGCCGTCTCGCCCCGCCCACAGGGCTGCGCATCACACATTCCCCCTTGTCCGGTTGTCCGGATCCTCACCCCAGAACGCGGGGCAACCCTCCAAGTGGCAGAAAAGAGGGTGCTGTTCGGTCGGCCCCGCCCTGAATCCTCGTGTGGGACTCGGGAAGATCTGTGACTGAACTATAGGCGGTACCGGCACGACACAGGAGGTGTGTGATAGATACAGGCGTTCTACACGGGGAGGGGAACGGGGTTCAGTTCCTCGAACGCCGCCGGACGCGAGCGGTGACCGGTTCGCACCGGCACGTCGTAGAGCCTGCCGGGGGCGAACCTGGCGTAGAACGGCCGGAGTCCGGGCACCACGACCTTCACCACCGGAATGCCGACGTCCGGCCGAGTCTGGTCGAGCACCAGCAGTTCCATCCCGTGCCGGGCCACCAGCGCGGTGATGTGCTCGACGTCGGCGAGCAGGTCCTCCCGCCGCCGGTGGGCGGGCCAGTCACCCGGACGGCGCGCCGACTCCCCCCGGTCCGGCAGTAGTTGAGGCTGGGACAGCAGTGTGCCGCCGGGCATGGGCTGCGGGGAGGGCAGCAGCTGCGCCGCCTCGGTCACCGCCCGGCGCAGGGCGAGCCGCGGATCGAGGTGCGCCCCGAACCCGCACACGAAGTCGGGCTGCCCGTCACCCTCGGGCATGGACACCGCGGCCACGGCCGGTACGCCGAGGTCGGTGGTGAGGTCGAGCGCCGCGAGCGTACGGCCGGCCCGGCCGAAGGCGTCCCGCAGTCCGGCGAGCCAGGGCGCGTCGAACGCGTCGAGGTCGAGGGCGGGAACCCTGAGCCGGTTGTACCACCACACCGCCACCGCGTCCCGCTCCACCAGTTCCAGGAACCCCTGCACCACCGCGTCCTCCAGGCTGCTGCCGGCCGCGTTGCCGTTGGAGTCCGCCCACAGGCCGTCGGGGGCGCCGCCGGGCGAGGTCTCGAAGTACAGCGTGGAGGTGGGCAGCAGCCGCCGGGTGTGCCCGGTGAGCGACCACAGCGGCGTCCAGTCGGTGGGCGCCGAGGTGTCGAAGGGCCGGGCCACCTGGTGGAAGGGGCCGTGGGTGGCGTTCCAGCGGTCCCGCATCGCGTACTGCCGCTCGTGGAAGAGCTGGCAGTCGTTCGGGTGCACGGCCCGGGCGCCGAGCCCCGCCCAGCTGTCGCGGACGGTCGGCTCGTCGCCCTGCCGGGCGGCGCAGTACCGTTCCACCGCCTCGCACAGCGCGCTGGCCCTGGCCTCCACCGCGGTGGCGCCCTTGCCTCCGCTGCGCGCCCGCAGCACCCGGCGCACCCCTTCCGAGGAGTGCGCCCGCAGCGCGAGGTTGTGGCCGGAGTCGTACGCGTACAGGCCCTCCGGCAGCCCGGCCACCGGCCGGATGCCGGTCACGATGCCGGTGAGCGGCCCGACGAGGTGCGCGTGCCGCTCGAGCATCGCCTCCGCGGACAGCGCCCGGTCGTTGCTGCCGCCGCCGGCCGCCTTGGGCCGGGACACCAGGACCACCGGCCGCCGGGTCCGCGCGGCCACCAGCCCGGGGTCCCCGCAGTCAGGACACTGCGGACGCCGGGTGACCGGGTGGTGGGTGGTGCGCAGGGTCAGACTGTCCAGCACGCACACCGCCCGCTGCTCCGGCACCCGCAGCCCCGCCAGCCACTTCGACGCCTCCAGGGCCGCGCTGTGCAGGCCGAGGGTGCGCACGGCGGACAGCGACGGTGCGGGGCGGGGCACCGGGCCGTCCGGCCCGAGCACCCGCTCCACCTCCAGCTCAGCCCGCCGGTGCGCACGGAGCCGATGCGCGAGACAGGCCCAGCAGGGCCCGGGATCGACGGCGAATCCGTGGAGCATGTCGCCGGCCGCGTGGCCGGGTGAGCCGTGGGTCCCGTGGCCGGCCGCGGCGCGAGCCGGGCCGTGGGCCGGACCGGCGGCCGAGCCGCCGCCCCCCTGAGCCGGACCGCCGTCCCCGTGGGCCGGACCGGCGGTCGGGCATCCCTCCCCCTGACCGGCCGGGGTGAAGATCGGGCCCGTCCACGGCTCGGCGCCGTACGGTCTGGCCAGGAGCCAGGGCCGCCCCCGGCCGCGCAGACGCGCGGCCAGGGAACGGAGCCGTGGGTGCAGATAGTCCTCGCACAGCACCAGCGCGAACGGCGCGTCCACGTCGGCGCCGACCGTGCCGAGCCCGGCGGCGCGGCACACCGCGTGCGCCTCGTCGGCGTCCACGTCCCCCACGGTGATCAGGCTCACCGGGGTGGAGCGGACCCGTTCCTGTGCGGCGGCGCCCTCGAGTCCGGCGCGGTCCCAGTAGGCCTCCGCGGACCGGCCCTCGGCGCCGGCGTCCTCCGCGCGCCGGCCGTCGGACCGGTATCCGACGAGGTTGGCCTCGGCCAGGCGGCGCACCAGGCGCCCCGCCTCGGCCACGGGCATCGCCGCCGCGGCCTCCCGCAGCAGTTGGGGAAGCGTGCGGCTGCCGTCGAGCAGGGAGACCAGGGTCTCCACCCCGGCTCCCCGGACCGCCGTCACGTCCTTGTCCGACCAGACGAACACGGCCTCGCCGGGAACCGATTCGGCCCGCACATGGCGTTTGAAGGCCACGAAGGGGCCGACGGGGCGATCCGCCCCGGTCACTCACTCACCCCGGGGACCGGCAGCTCCGGGGCCCAGCACACGCACCAGCCGGCGGGCGAGTCGGTGCCCACGGCGCCGAGGCTCTCGACGACCCGGTCCCCGCCGGCCGCGGCCGCCGTCGCGGTGCCGGTTCCGGTGCCGGTTCCGGTGCCGGCCGCGGCCACCAGTACGGCCGGGGCGCCGGCCCCGCCGGCCGGCAGTCCGAACTCCCGCAGGACCGCCGCCGGGTCCGACTCGAAGCGCCGGGCCAGCTCCGGCTCCAGACCGGTGCGCGCCGCGAGCTCGGCGAATCGCATGATTTCCTCTGCCACGTTCATGGAGGCTCCTCGGTGTGAACCGTCCGGGACCATCGAATCCCGGACGAACGGGTTCGGGCGAACGTCGATCACATGGACGGAAACGAACGGAAAGCGTTCCGGTTCGAAGGCAGTTGCACCGGTTCGAACCCCGTCGGTGTGTGCTTCGAGAGTCTGGATCGGGCCACGCCCGGCCGGACAGTGCCACGCTCACGGGAGACCCATGACATTTTCATGATTGAGCGCATGCGTGACTCACTGGGCCGGCCGGGCCCCCTGGTGCCAGTCTCGGTAGCCGGACTCCGTAGGTGCCGCCACGGGAGCACCGGGCGGCCGCGCCCAAGGGGGAGATGCGTATGGAGATCAAGGTCCTGGGGGCGCTCGCCGCGCACGAGCGCGGGGCCCCGGTGGTACCCACCGCCGCCAAGCCCCGCCAGCTGCTCGCCCTGCTCGCCCTGCACGCCGACCGCGTCGTCGCCGTACCGACGCTGATGGAGGAGATCTGGGGCGAGAACGTGCCCCGCAGCGCCTCCACCACCCTGCAGACGTACATCCTCCAGCTGCGCCGCAAGATAGCCGCCGCGCTGGCCGGCGATCCGCTGGTGGACGCCAAGGACGTGCTGGTGACCCGGCTCGGCGGCTACATGCTGCGGGTCCAGCCCGGACAGGTCGACGCCCACGAGTTCGAGCGGCTCTCGGACAGCGGGCGCACCGCCTTCGAGCTCGGCGACCACCGCACGGCCTCGGACCTGCTGCGCCGGGCGCTCGCCCTGTGGCAGGGCCCGGCCCTGGTGGACGTGCCGGCCGGCGCCGTCCTCGAGCTGGAGGTGCTGCGCCTGAACGAGGAGCGCACCGCCGCACTGGAGCGGCGCATCGAGGCGGACCTGCGGCTGGGCCGCCACGCCGAAGTGGTGCCCGAACTGCGGGTGCTGGCCGCCCGCCACCCGCTGCACGAGGGTTTCTGCGCCCAGTTGATGCGGGCCCTGCACCGCACCGGCGGCAGCTGGCGGGCGCTGGAGGCCTACCAGCGGCTGCGCGGCTCCCTGGTGCGCGAGCTGGGCCTGGAGCCCTCGGCCACGCTCCAGGAACTCCACCAGGCGGTCCTCGCCGGCGACCCGGACCACACCCTGCACCCGGCCGCCGCGGACTAGGGACCCGGTCCCCTCCCGGCGCGGGGGCGCGCGGTCCAGCGGCGCGCGAGCGGTGGACGAGCGGTTCTCCGCGCGGTGTGCCGGGGCCTTTGAGGGGCCCTCCCTACGGTGCCGCAATGACGACCTTCGACGAACTGCTCGCCCTCGCCCCCGCGCCCGATCTGCGCCGCTCCACCGACGAGCTGAAACGGCTCAAGGAGGAGCTGAGCCGGGGCCCCGACCCCGAGGCCACCCGCCGCCAGCACGCCAAGGGCAAGCTGACCGCACCCGAACGGCTCCGCCTCCTCTTCGACGAGGGCACGTTCACCGAACTCGAGCCGCTGCGCCGGCACCGGGCGACCGGATTCGGCCTGGAGGACCGCAAGCCGCACGGCGACGGAGTGGTGATCGGCTGGGGCCTGGTGCACGGCCGCACCGTCTTCGCCCACGCCCACGACTTCCGCGTCTTCGGCGGCGCCCTGGGCGAGGCCCATGCGCAGAAGATCCACAAGGTGATGGACCTCGCCGAGGCGGCGGGCGCGCCCGTGGTCGGGCTCAGCGACGGCGCCGGCGCCCGGATCCAGGAGGGCGTGACCGCGCTGGCCGGCTACGGCGGCATCTTCATGCGCAACACCCGTTCCTCCGGGGTGATACCGCAGATCAGCGTGATCCTCGGCCCGTGCGCGGGCGGCGCCGCCTACTCGCCCGCCCTCACCGACTTCGTGTTCATGGTGCGGGGCACCGCGCAGATGTTCATCACCGGCCCGGACGTGGTGCAGGCCGTGACCGGTGAGCGGATCACCCATGACGGCCTCGGCGGCGCCGACGTCCACGCCTCGCTGTCGGGCGTGTCCGCCTTCGCCTACGACGACGAGGAGGACTGCCTGGCCGACGTGCGCCACCTGCTGTCCCTCCTTCCCCAGAACAACCGCGAACTGCCGCCCGCCGCACCGGCCTCCGACCCCGCCGACCGGCGCACCGACGCGCTGACCTCGCTGGTGCCGGCCGACCCGCAGCAGGCGTACGACATGCGGGCGGTGATCGAGGAGATCGTCGACGACGGCGACTTCCTCGAGGTGCACGCGGGCTGGGCGCAGAACGTGGTGTGCGCGCTGGCCCGGCTCGACGGCCACGTGGTGGGCCTGGTCGCCAACCAGCCCGCCGCACTGGCGGGCGTGCTCGACATCCACGGCTCCGAGAAGGCCGCCCGGTTCGTGCAGACCTGCGACGCCTTCAACATCCCGCTGGTCACCCTCGTCGACGTGCCGGGCTTCCTGCCGGGCGTGGACCAGGAGCACAACGGCATCATCCGGCACGGCGCCAAACTGCTCTACGCCTACTGCAACGCGACCGTGCCGCGCATCTCCCTGGTGGTTCGCAAGGCCTACGGCGGCGCGTACATCGTGATGGACTCCCGCTCGATCGGCGCCGACCTGTCGTTCGCCTGGCCCACCAACGAGATCGCGGTGATGGGCGCGGAGGGCGCGGCCAACGTGGTCTTCCGCCGGGAGATCGCCGCCTCCCCCGACCCGGAGGCCACCCGCGCCCGCCTCATCAAGGAGTACAAGGCCGAACTGATGCATCCGTACTACGCCGCCGAGCGCGGCCTCGTGGACGACGTCATCGACCCGGCCGAGACCCGTATGGTCCTCATCCGCTCGCTGGCCATGCTCCGCGCCAAGAACGCCGCCCTGCCGGAACGCAAACACGGGAACCCGCCGATGTGACCGTGCCCAGAGTGCGAAGCGCCCGTGGCATGCCACGGGCGCTTCGGACGTGCCGGTGCTCAGAGTCCGCGCACGAGCGCTTCCGCCACCTCGGCCGCCTGTCCCAGGTCACCGGCCGCCCGCCTGGTCTCGTCCTTGGACGACCACACGAGATAGGACCCGTCGGGCCGCGGATCGACGAAGATCCCGCCCGCGTCCCGCTCGAACGGATCCACCGCCAGGCGCAGGACCCAGTGGGAGACGAAGGGGAACATGGCCCCCAGCCGCCGGTGGGCGCGGACCTGCCGGAAGAACTCCCGGTAGTCGGCCAGGTCCTCGTCCTGCAGCAGGATGTCCCACTGGGTCTGCACGGGTGTGCCGTCCTCGTACCCCTGGCTCAGCCTGCCGTACTCCATGAAGGGGAACCGGTCGCCGATCTCCCTCAGCAGTGCTCCCCGGCGCCACGCGTCCATCAGGAGCACCACCTGCAGGAGGTCGTCCGTCTCGCCGGAGGCCCAGACGAACGTCCCCCTGGAGCTGTCCAGGCTGACGTCGAAACCCCGCCTGCCGAGCCCGAGCCGGACCGCGATCCTCCCGCGGTCCGAGTCCACCCCGGCGGTCCGGTACGCGGCGGCACCGTGACCGGAGAGGGGCTCCACCTCCCCGAGGTCGACACCCCGCTCCCGCGCCAGGTGCACGACAGCGGCCACCAGTCCGCCCCGGAGGGCGAGATCGGGATAGTGCTCGGCGTCCACCAGGCCGGCCGGGAGGCCCGGGTCCCCGCTGTTCCCACCGGCTGCATGCATCGGCATCCTCAGTCCAGGTCCTCGAGGGCGCGCGCCCTGTCGAAAGAGGGGTCGTTCCAGTTGGGCTCGGGGACGTCCACGGGGCCGTTCTTATTGTAGAACTGGACCGAGTTCCAAGATCGGCGCCCGGCGATGACGGCCCTCGCGATCCAGCCCATCTCCTGCTCGGTCGCCTCGGCCCCCGGCTGCAGGCCTCGTCCGGCCATCCCTTCGAACCCTCCGGAGAACCCCTCGGTGTAGACGTGCAGCGTGGTCCCCGGGTTGTCGACCGCCGCCCTCACATAGCCGATCCAGGTGTCCCTGTACTTCCCGTGCATGTAGTGGGTGAACTTGTTGGTGTTGGCCCACTTCTCCGTGCCGTGGGCCCGGTATCCGAGGGCCACGTCCGTGGGGCAGCTGATGTTGTGCACCAGGACCGGCGTCTCGCCCGCCAGCACGTAGTACGTGTGGAGCTGCTCGACGGTCAGGTTGTACATGTCGGCCGCGCCGCGGCGGACTCGCACGTGGTCCACGACGGCGAGCCGGCCGTCGGCGGTGCTGAGCCGGTGGCCGCCGCGCAGCTTGCCGGCCACTGTCCACGTGTGAGCGGTGCCGTCCCAGAAGGGGTGGTTCGCGGTGGTGTGAACCGTCCGGGTCCCGCCGCCCTTCACCCGGATCGTGAGGTCCACGAGGTCGTGGTCATGGTGCACCAGGCGAGCCGCGACCTTGCGCGGCCCCTTTCGCTTGCCGGTCGCGGGATCGGCCGCCTCGACCCGGTCCCCGGGCTTGATGTCGGCGATCGCCTTCTTCTTGCCCCCCTTCATGAGCACCTTGGTCTCGGGGGTGAAGCTGCAGATGTCCTTGGCGAACCTGCTCAGGGTGCGCAGGAACCTCGCAGAGCCGACTTCCACGCCGGCGACGTCGAAGGTGGAGGCCGCGTAACCGTAGACGTCGCACTCGGCCTTGTTGCCGAGGGTGCAGCGGATGCCCGGGACGACGAGGGTCATGTCGCCGAGCGCGGACAGGAGCTGGTAGGTGAGGCCCAGGTCCGCGTCGGCCTCGGCCTGCGTCTGGCACAGCTGGTCGCCGATGCCGTACTGCAGCGCCATGCCCGAGCAGACGTTCTTGGTGAAGAAGTAGTCGTAGACCTTCTTGGCCTGCTTCTTCTGGTCCTTGCTGAGCCCGGGGCTGGGGCTCGCGCTCTCACCGCGGTCGATAGGACGGTCGTGGCAGTACGGGTCGTCGGCGCTGGGGCACCATGCGCCGTCGCCCCGCGGGTTGCCGTGGACGTCGCAGTTGTCGGACCGGCCGTTGCGGCAGTAGTAGAGCCCGGAGGGGTCGCTGTAGGTGACCGGGCTGCTGTTCGCGTAGGCGTAGGCGTTGAGCTGCTGCGGGTTCTGGGGATCGATGACGGGGTCGACCGACAGGAAGCGGCCGGTGGCCGGGTCGTAGTCCCGCGCGCCCAGGTGCACGAAGCCCGTGCTGTCGTCCTGGGTGCCCCCGACGAAGCCCTTGTCGCCCGGCCACTTCGCCGGCGTTGCTCCCCGGGCCGTGCCGAACGGCGTCGACCGGCGCTGCTGCTCGGTCAGGTCGGCGCTGTCGACGGCGAGCTGCGCCGTGCCGTTCTGGTCGCCGATCAGGAACGACAGCTTGTTGTCGTTGTCGCGGACGGCCTGGTTGCCGCCGCCGAGGTCGTAGTACCGGGTCGCCCTGGCGGTGGTGGCGCCCTTCGCCAGCGTGATCTCGGTGTTGCCGAGGAACAGCGTGGTGCCCGCGTCGGTGCGCGTGATCAGGCGGCCGCCGTCGGCGTCGTAGACGTAGCTCGTCGTCCTGGTGCCGCCGCTGCCGTCGGGCTTGGACACCTGGGCGAGGCGGCCCTCGGCGTCCCAGGTGAGGGTCTGCTTGTCGCCGCCGACGGTACGGGTCCAGGTGTTGCCCGCGTCGTCGTAGGTGAAGTTGTCCTGTGAGACGCCGCTCGGGCCCGTGGTGTCGATCTGCTGCACTGCGTGGGGGCGCTTGGCCCCCGGGTCGGGGTAGCCGTAGACGCGCTTGACGTCCTTCGCGGTGTCACCGGTGACGTCGTGCAGGGTCTCGGTGCGGCGGTTGCCACTGAGGTCGTAGGTGTACGACTGCCAGTAGGGGGCGGGGCCGCCGAGCACCGAGGAGGACGGAGTTGCCGCGCAGCCGGTGGAGTTCTGTGCCCATGCCTCCGTGAGACGGCCGAGGTAGTCGTAGACGTAGCACTGGTTGTCGGTGCCGTCACGGGAGACGTCGGAGACCGAGGTGATGTTGCCGGCCTCGTCGTACCCGTAGGTGGCCGACTTGTCGGTGCCGGTGACGTCCTGGCGCTCGACGCTGGAGTTGTGCAGACGCTGGGTCCCCCACTCGTACGAGTAGTCGACCTGCGTCGCCTTGCCGCCGGCCGCCCGGTAGGTGTACTGCAGGGCCTTGCCGGTGTAGCTGTAGACGGTGTCGGTGACGTACGTGGCCCCGCCACTGGCACCGAGGGTCTTCACCCGCAGCGCGTCGTCGTAGGTGGGTGCGATCGTCTCCGCGGTGAGACCGCCCGCGGCCGGGTAGCTGCTGGACTGCACCGTGCCGTCGGTGTTGTACTGCACGTTCGTCTGGTAGGAGCCGGCCAGGGCGCCTTCCTTGGCCGGGATGGTGACGGTCGTCCGGTGCGGCCGGTACAGCGTGTCGTAGAGGCTGTAAGTCGTGGTGTACGCCGAGCCGCTCGCCCCGCCGACGTAGCGGGTGGCCGAGGCCAGGTGGCCCTTGAAGCCACTGGGGTCCCAGACGTGCTTGGTCAGCAGGGGACCCGAGGCGTCCCCGTCGTGGGTCTCCGTCTCGCGCCCGAGTCCGTCGTAGACGTGGGTGACCTTCTTCTTGTTGGCGTCCACCGTGTGATCGAGCTGGTTGCGGTCGGTGTAGTACGAGTCGGTCTCGCCCTTGTCCGGGTCGGTCGCCACCGTCTGATTGCCGCGCTGGTCGTACTGGTACGTCCAGAAGTTCCCGGCCGCGTCAGTGATCTTCGTCAGCTTGCCGGCGGGGTTGTACTCGTAACGCGTCTTGTCGGCGGTGCCGGACGGGGTGTCCGAGTGGTACTGCCACAACTCGGTGGTCAGGCCTCGGGCGTCGGTGACCGTGGTGGTCGGCGTGGCGCCCTTGGGCGGGGTGACGGTCGTACGGTCGCCGCCGTAGGTGGTGCTGGTCGTCGACAGCACGGTGGCGCCGTCGCCGTTGCCGGCCACCTGCCGGGACTGGACGACACGGCCGAGGCCGTCGAAGGTGTTCCACGTCTGGGACTCCACCGCGAGGGCGTTGTCCACGGCCAGCAGGTCGGCGGAGGGCGCCGCGGTGTTGTAGTACGGGGCGAACGTCTTGGCGGTGAGGCCGCGTTCGTCGTAGAACGTGTCGGTGATCAGCCGGCCGCCGTCCGGACCGGGCGTCTGGGTCTGTCGCTGGCGCAGGAACCCGTCGTAGAGGGTGTACGAAGTCCTGCGGCCGGTGCCGTAGAGGGTGGTGGTGCCTATCGCCGCCGGCTTGCCGTCCGTGATCGTGTACGAGAACTCGTAGTTCGGGGTGTCGCCGCCCGACTTCGAGCGGTTCGGCAGCCACACCTTCAGCGAGCGGCCGAGCGCGTCATAGGTCGTGTCGGTGCGCTTGCCGTTGGCGTCCACCACGCTGACCGCCTCGCCCCGGAGGGCGTCGTAGGTCGTCGTCGTGCTCTGGGCGGTGCTCGTGTCGCCCGGTGTGGCGGGCGGCGTGGTGACCGTCATGGTGGTGGGGAAGCCGGTCGTCGGGCTGTAGACCGTGGTGGTGGTCCGTCCGTCGGTCCGGTCGGTGCGCACCGGCGCCGAGGTCCCGGCCGCGGTGACCTTCCCCGTGATGTCGGTCGAGGACGTCTTGCGTCCGTAGGCGTCGTAGTCGGTGCCGGCCTCCAGATAGGTGGCGGTGGTCCCGTCGTGCGAGACCAGTGAGGCCACGTGTGTGGCGTCGCCCTTCGTGGGTGCCACGCCGTAGGTCTGTTTGTCATAGGCCGTCCGGACGTCGGACAGGACGTCCTTGGTGCGGTCCGGGGTGTCGGCGCACTTGACCGCGACCGTCTCCACCCGCGACGGCAGGTCGAGGATCCAGTCGGCGGTGTTGTCGACGTACGTGGTACGGGTGCACTGGTTGTCCTTCGACGTCGTCTCGTCGCCGAAGTCGTCGGTCTGCGTGATGCGCCCGGCCGTGTTCTCGAACGCGTTGGTCTTGTACGTGGTGCGCCAGTCGCTGCCGGCGCCGTCGTCGAGCGAGGTCCAGGTGCGGGTGGAGGCGGTCCCGGTCAGGTTGGCGGTGACGGTGCCCCAGGAACGGGTCCGGGACGCCGTCTGATGGTGCCAGGGCACGGAGACGGTCTTCTCCAGGACCTTGCCGCCGGGCCCGCTGTACTGCTCGGTCTTGTACTCGAAGCCGGCCGCGGAGTCGTGGTCGGTGATGGTGCCGCCGTTGTCGTCGGAGACCGTTACCGATCTGGTCCCGCCGGAGGGGGAGGCCTTGTCGCCGTCCATGCCCCGCAGGAAGTAGTGGTCCGTCTGCGACTTCATGCCGACCGGGTCCTGGCCACCGGCCTGGACCCGGACGTGGGCGTACCCGCGCCAGGTCGACCAGGTCTTGTACTTCTCCTTGGTCAGCCCGTCATCGTCGTCGTAGTGCCAGGCCGCGCCGTCGAGATAGCTGTAGCGGGTGACCATCTCCGGCGAGGACTTGGTGCGGTCGATCTGGGTGACCGAGTCCACGACGTACTTGTTGAACCACTGCAGGGTCGGGTCCGCGTCGCCCTCCTTGACGGAGTACACCGGGAAACAACGCGTGGTGTTCGTCTCGGGCTTGGGAAGGTCCGTGGCGTCGCACGCGGCCGTGGAGTACTGCACCGCCAGCTCGCCGCCCGACTCGTCGGAGATCCCGGAGAGCCGCTCCTTGATGAACGGCGCGGTGTCGTCGCCGGTGGTCTTGAGGCGGTTGGTGCGCTGGTCGTAGTCGAAGGTGACCTTGGGCAGGGTGACGTCGGGGGTGGCGGTCTTCCCGGTGTGCTGGAGCGAGTCGAGCAGGAGCTGGTAGTCGATGTCCGAGGTGCCCCAGCGGTGGCCGAGCGTCCAGGTGTCGACCGGGGCGTAGGTGCCGTCGGCCTTGAGGACCTTGGTGGTGACCCCCGTCAGCCGCTTGCGGGTCCAGAAGCTGGGCGAGAACGACTTGGTGCAGTCCTCGCCGGACTTGCAGTTCAGGTCCCAGGGGGTGTCGTACCAGTAGAACGACTTGTCGTCGATGGTGGACGCGTCGCACGTGACGCCGCTGACCGGCAGGCAGCGTTCGGCGGAGGTGAAGTCCACCTTGGCCAGGGCGGCGGTGCCGTAGATGGAGGACGACTTCAGACCGTAGTCGATGTGGTCCAGGTAGCCACCGCGGTCGTAGACCGTCTCGTCCGCCGTCTTCAGGTTCCTGGCGTAGTAGTTGGTTTCCTTGTCGTAGTAGTAGGCGACGGCGTTGCCGTGGGTGTCGACGGCGTAGTCGAGGTTCCACCGCCATGCCTGCTGGCACCAGGAGTCGGCGAAGGCGCTCGCATGGCAGGGCTCACCGGAGTCGTCACCGAAGACCGGCACCGTCCACGTGGAGTTGGTCGTCCGGTTCCCCGTCGACCAGCCGGGCAGCTTGTTGTAGCCGAAGTAGTAGCGGGTGCCGTCGGTGGTGGTGACACGCCAGTACTCCTGGTCGTTGTCGCCGTTGTCCCGCGAGGTCCCGCGCAGCCGGTCGACCTTCGTGCCGTCGTCGCCCTTGATGCGGAAGGAGTCGGCGCCGGTGGCGATCAGCTCCCCGGAGTGCCCGTTGAAGGAGAGCGTGGCGTTGTCGTACGCCCAGCACACGTCGCCGGGCTTGGTGCCGTCGGCGTTCTTGACGCCGTCGTCCACGCACGGCTTGTAGCTGCGCTCGATGGAGCCCGGCCACAGGCTGAAGCCGTCACCGGCCCAGGACGCCTGGTTGTTGGTGTTCGCGGTACGCCCGTCGACGGCCCCCGAGGAGTACGACAGGGTGACCGTCGGCGCCAGCTTGCCCGGCACTCCCGGCACCGGCATGTCGTACGTCCAGGAGAAGTCCCCCGTGTTGAGGTTGGTCTGCCAGGCGGACGACGGGGACAGCTGCGTGGCCTTGTAGTCACCCTCGTCGCTGGAGGCGCCCGCCGTGGCGGCGAGCAGCATGGGGGCGGTGCCGCCCGTGGGCAGCTTCAGGGCGGAGGCGGTGAGGGTCTGCGCCGCGACGTCGTTGTGCGCGTCGACCGGCACGCCCCTCGAGCACTTCCCGTCGGCCGGGTCGGTCGCCGCGCAGGCCGGCAGTCGGACCAGCTTCAGGCGTGCCGCGTACGCCCCGCCGTAGACCTGTGCGAACTTCGAGTAGTCCACACGGACCCCGACGGTGTCGCCCTTGGCGCCCGCCTTGCGCTGGAGGGAGAACAGCAGGCCGTCGATGCCCGCGTGCCGGGCCGACTTCCGGTCGAGTACGCGGACGGTGGCGGCGCCGGAGAGCGGGAGGTGGGCCGTCCCCGCACGGCCGGCCGGCGCCGGGTGGCCGGCCGCCTTCGGGGTGATCAGCGAGACGGGCAGGCCACCGGCCCGCACGGTGGCGCTCTTCGTCCCGGGACGCAGCGACACCGTGGCCGAGCCGGCTGCCGACCAGGCGTGCGCGGGCGGGGTCCTGGGGACCCGTGGTCTACCGTCGTTCAGGCGCCCAGCGGGGGTGAGACCGTGCCCTGACAGCGGTTTCTCCGCGGACGGCACATGCGGGCGTCCGGCGGCCTCGGCCGCGGGTACGGCCGCGGTCTGCAGGATCGACCCCACCAGGACGGCGGGGACGAGTACGGCCACCCGGCGTCTCGCACCCGTCCACATCATCCGTGCTCGTTTCACGTTTGTTCCGTCTCCGTCTCTCACGAGTCGCCGTGCGTGAGGCAGCCACCACCGACGGTCACTGCCGATGTGCGTGCCGTCGGCACCGAGGTGCCGACGGCGAGTGCCGCGCTCAGGGCCCGGCGGTGGTGTCCAGGTCGGCACCGCCCGAGAGGGCGGCGATCTGCCGCTCGTCGGCCGCTCCCTGGAGCACCCAGACGTCGTCGATGGCGCCGCTCCAGTACTCGCCCCAGGTGCTGGCGCCGGTCTTGAGCCGGCCGAGCTGGAGCCCCTTGGTGGCGGCGAAGGGCAGCACCGAGGTGTTCCAGGACACCTTGTCGGTGCAGGCCGGATCGTTGGGTGTGCCGTCCGCGTCGTCGTCCGGGCAGGGCGTGACCTGCGGCTGGCCGTCGACGTAGAGGGTCATGCGGCCGGCGAAGGCGTCGTACACGACGGCGATGTGGTTCCAGGACGTGTTGTTCTGGAAGTTGCTGTGCTCGGCCGTCGCCGTGGTCGCCGTGGTGCTGTCCGAGCCCGCCATCACCAGTTGCCAGCGCCCGGCGTTCGCCGGGTCGGCGGAGTCCGGCACGTAGCGCACGGCGAAGCCGTTGGTGTTCGCGCCCGCCATGCTCATCACCGTGACCGGCTTGGTCGGCCGGCTGGGCGCGGTCACCCAGGCGGACACCGTGAAGCTCTTGCTGGTGTCGACGGGCGAGACACTGGTGGCGGCGTAGCCGCTGCTGGTGCCGTTCAGGGTGAGGTCACCGGCGCCGACCATGTTGCTGAAGCTGGTGGTGTCGATGCCCGCCCCGGCGCCCAGGGTCAGCGGGTGCGCGGTGTGGTCCTCACGGACCAGGTCGTCCGGGGAGCTGGTGCCCGAGACGGCGTCCAGCTTCCACCGGCCCTCCACCGTGGCCTGGCTGTCGAACATGTCCGCGATCTCCGGGGCGGACAGCGCCCGGTCGTAGAGCTGGACGTCCGAGATCTGGCCGGGGAAGTAACTGCCCGGCGCGCCGCTGTACTTGCCCGCGCCGATCTGCACGGGCCCGCTCGCGTAGAACGGGGTGGCGAACTTGGTGGTGGCCACCCACTTGCCCTGCACGTACAGGCGCAGGTCGTCGCTGACCGAGTCGTAGGACCCCACCACGTACGTCCACTCGCCGCCCGGCGCCAGGTCCGGGTCGCCCTGCGCCGCCCGTACCGGGGTGCCGTCGGCGTCGTCGGAGCTGTAGTTGTTGAACGTCCAGCCGTAACTGGCCGAGTAGTAGAGCTCGAAGCCCGGTTTCACCGTGCCGGTCTGGGTCGCGATGACCGCCGCGTGGGCGGGCTTGGTCCTGGAGAGCTTCGCCCAGGCCGCCACCGAGAAGCTGCTCTGGTTGTTCACGTGCGGGCCGCTGGTGGCGGCGTAGTCGTCCACGCCGTCGAGGCTCAGCGCGGCACCCGCCCGGCCGGGCTTGCCCGGGACCGCGCCGCCGTGGAACACCGCGGGGCTGACGTCCGCGCGGCCCGTCACCTGGGTCGTGGCCACGCCGTCCGCTCCGGTGGCCGGCTCGTCCAGCGGGAACACCGCGCGTGCGGGGCGGCCGTTCCCGATGGGCTGGTTCTTGGACAGGGCGGTGACCTCGGACGCGGCCAGCGGCTTGTCGAAGAGGCGCACCTCGTCGATCGTGCCGGGGAAGAAGCTGCCCGGTCCGCCGTTGTAGGAGCCCGCGCCGATCTGCAGGCCCCGGCGCGCGTCCCAGGCCGTGCTGTAGGACGTGGTTCCGGCCAGCGCCCCGTTGACGTACAGCTTCATCTCGTCGGAGGAGGAGCTGTAGGTGCCGGTGAGGTGCACCCACTCGCCCGCCTTGACGCCTCCCGCCGCCGCCTGCATCACCCGCACGGGCGTGGCTCCGTCGGCGTCGGCGGAGTACTGGTTGAACACCCACCGGTCGTAGGCCTTGGAGTAGTACAGCTCGAAGCCCGGTGCGTGGTTGCCCGGCTGCGCGGCGATGACCGCGGCGGAGTCCGGCATCTTGTCGAGCTTCGCCCACGCCGACACCGAGAATCCGCCGGCGGTGTTCACGGTGGGGATGTCGGAGACCAGGTAGTCGTCCACACCGTCCAGCGACACGGCGGTGCCCTTCACCCCGGGAACCCCGAGGGCCGGGTTGCCCTGCAGATCGAGTGTGCGGTCCCCGGCGGTGCCCTCCGCCTGCGTCGCTCCCGCCGCTTCGTCCAGCTTCCACTCCGCGCGTGCCGGCTGGCCCTGCTTCACGCGGAAGGCGTACCTCACCGGTTCACTGGCGTTGCCCGCCGAGTCGAAGGACTTGGCGTAGAGGATGTTGGTGCCGGACCTGGTCGGCCGGAAGCTGATGGTCCTGGCCGCTCCGCCCGAGGTGGTCACCGTGTTGTCCGAGGACGGCTCCTCGTTGATCCCGTACCAGTACTTCGTCACGCTCGTGTCGGAGGAGGACAGGGTGAAGCTGCCGTAGCGGCCCACTCCGTCGTAGACCGGATCGTTCGGGTCGCTGTCGTCCTTGGCCGGGTAGTCGCCGGAGGCGATCGAGGGGCCGGGCGGCACGCTGGTGTCCCAGACGAAGTAGCAGCCCGTCGCCGACCCGGCGCCCGACCAGGGTGAGGAGCTGTAGTACTTGCCCTCGTCGTAGTCCCAGGCGCGCGCGTACCAGGCGATCGTCTTGTTCTTCGGGATCTTCTTGCCGTTGGAGAGCGTCTCGGTCAGGCTGACGCTGAAGTCCTTGCCGGACGCCCGGTGCGTCAGCCGGTCCGAGGTCCACTGGGCCTGGAAGCCGCTGCCGGCGTCCCACCACAGCTGGAACTGGACGCTGACCTCGTCGGCGTCCGGGTCCTTGACGTCGTTCGCCTCGATCTTCGGCAACGAACGGATCGCCACCTTCGCGTCCGGCTTGTGGCAGGTCCCGCCGGGCTCCATCGACAGCTGGCTCATCGTGATCTGCTTCGGCGGCTGGTTGTACTTGACCCGCAGGTAGGCGTCGTCCGAGAACCGCTTCCAGCCGTACTTGTCGCTCTCGTCGGCCGCCCGCAGCCCGAAGGAGGTGTAGGCGGAGTCGTGGGAGGACGCGTACTTCACGCCGGCCGTGGCGTCGAACTCGACGTCCCCGGCCGGGCAACTGGAACTGCCGCCCTTGGCCACGTCCCTCGAGTCGAGCCGGTCCAGCCAGTTGTCGGAGGAACTGTTCCACGTGGTGTCGGAGTTGAACGACTTGGTGCGCCACAGCTGCACGGAGCGCCCGTCGCACGATCCGGACCACGTCTCGTGGGCCACGAACGTCGCACTGATGATCGACTTGCCCGCGAACCGCGAGGTCGGGAACTGGTAGAACAGCCGCTTCACGTCGTACGGGGCGCAGTAGGACCAGCCGCAGTACCCGACGCCGGCGTCCGAGTCGCCGTTGAACCGCCACTGCGGTGAGGACGCCCAGTAGCGCGACACCATCGTCCACTCCCCCGCCTTCGGGGTGTAGGTCTGCGGATCGATGTAGACGGGGTACGTCGTACCGGAGTCCTTCAGCAGGTGCTGATCCGGGGTCAGTCGCAGTTCGCCGCCCCCGGAGGCCACGTCGACGCCGATCGGGGCCACCTTGGCCGCGTCCCCGGGACCGTCCGCGCCGCCGGGGCGCACCGGGGCGGCGGCGGACGCGGGGCCCGCGGCCTTCGCGGACGCGCGGCCCTTGCCGGCCGACGAGTCCCACATCACGGGCTTGGCCGCCTGGAACACCACGCCGCCTGCGGCCTTGTCCGTCGCCTGGAGGCCGCCCCCGGCCGTGGCGCGCAGGTCCAGCCCGGGAGAGTCGACACGCAGCTTGAGCCGGGCGAGGGCGGGGTTCCGGGCCGCCTGCGGTGTGTTCACCACCAGGACTTCGGAGTAACCGTCGGTGGTCGCCCGCAACTTGAGGTCCACGTCCGGCAGCACGTTCGCGTAAGTGGCCGTGTCCCCGTCGAGCCTCGGCGCCGGCAAGCGGTGCGGCCACGAGAGCGACAGCCTCCTGCCCGCACGCTCAAGACTGACCAGCGGAGCCTTGCCGCCGCCGGAGAAGGCCACGTTCACCGCGGCCGCCGCCGGACCCACCGCACCGTCGGCCCGCTTGAGCAGCGTGTTGTCGATCGCCTTCCAGCGCCCGGCGATCCGGGTCCGTACGGGCCTGAGGTGCTGCACCTCCTCCAGGCGGCCGTCCGGGGTCGCGTACGTCTCGCTCGACTCGGTGCGCAAGGAGGTGACTTCGACCTTGGCACCACCGGTCGCGGCCGCGTCCTCGGCCGCGGACAGCGTGACCGCCGTCTTCGGCACCTTGGCGCCCGTGTCGACGGCCGCGGCACGAGCCGCCGCCCGGGCCGGGCTTCCGGCTCCTGCCGTCGGTACGACACTCAGGACCACTGCGGCCGACACCACGGCGACCAGTGATCTGCCGGCCTCACGCGGCCCGCGGAACACGCCCACGTCTCCATCCCCCCATCCCCCGCCCACGGAAGTCCCACCCGCAGGTCACAAGATCTTCAAAGCTGGAGGACTTTACGCAGCGCTTACTTGCTCATGTCAAGGCCGGGCCGAGGCGTCCGCCCCGCCCTCGCGGGACAGCGGCGCGCCACCGGCCCCCCGGCCGTGCCGCCTGGTTCAGGCGGCTAGAGGGACCTTTGCCCGCTATGAGCCGCGCCCCGTTGCCCGATTCGAGCCGTATACGAGCCGTCGAAATCCGGCCACCCGCGTGCCTTTTCCGCCACGTCCGGACCAGGGGTCCTTTACCTGAAACTTAGACTGCCTTGAACCCCTGCTTACATGACGAACCCCGGCCCACCGCTTTCGCGCACGAGGCCGGGGAGCGCGCATTCGGGGGCGCGGACCGCTAGACGTTGAAGCGGAACTCCACCACGTCGCCGTCCTGCATCACGTAGTCCTTGCCCTCCATGCGGGCCTTGCCCTTGGCGCGGGCCTCGGCGACCGAGCCGGTCGCCATGAGGTCGTCGAAGGAGATGACCTCGGCCTTGATGAAGCCCTTCTGGAAGTCGGTGTGGATCACACCGGCGGCCTCGGGGGCCGTCGCGCCCTTCTTGATGGTCCAGGCGCGGGACTCCTTGGGGCCGGCCGTGAGGTAGGTCTGCAGACCGAGGGTGTTGAATCCGACGCGGGCGAGGGTCGCCAGGCCCGGCTCCTCCTGGCCCACGGACTGCAGGAGCTCGAGGGCCTCGTCCTCGTCCAGCTCGGCGAGGTCCGCCTCCAGCTTGGCGTTGAGGAAGATCGCCTCGGCGGGGGCGACCAGGGCGCGCTGCTCGTTCTTGAAGTCCTCGTCGACCAGTTCGTCCTCGTCGACGTTGAAGACGTAGAGGAACGGCTTCGTCGTCAGCAGGTGCAGGTCGTGGAGGAGCTCGTTGCGCTCGGTGCCCTGGACGATGCCGTGCGCGAAGAGCGTGTCGCCCTTCTCCAGGATCTCCTTGGCCTCCTCGACGGCCTTGACCTTCGGGGCCACGTCCTTCTTGATCCGCGACTCCTTCTGCAGGCGCGGGAGGACCTTCTCGATGGTCTGGAGGTCGGCGAGGATCAGCTCGGTGTTGATCGTCTCGATGTCGTCCTTGGGCGAGACCTTGCCGTCGACGTGCACGACGTTCTCGTCCTTGAAGGCGCGGATGACCTGGCAGATGGCGTCCGACTCGCGGATGTTGGCCAGGAACTTGTTGCCCAGACCCTCGCCCTCGCTGGCGCCGCGCACGATGCCGGCGATGTCGACGAAGTCGACGGTGGCCGGGAGGATCCGCTCCGACTTGAAGACCGAGGCGAGCTGGGCGAGCCGCCCGTCCGGGACGCCGACGACACCGACGTTGGGCTCGATCGTGGCGAACGGGTAGTTGGCCGCGAGCACGTCGTTCTTGGTCAGGGCGTTGAACAGGGTCGACTTGCCGACGTTCGGCAGGCCGACGATTCCGATCGTGAGCGACACGTTGCGACTTCCCGTACATGAGGAGACTGGGGGGCCGGGCGGCCGATCCACCAGTCTACGGCGTGTCGCGCCCCGCCCCCGCGACGGTTCGAACGCTTGGCCAGGTCTGACCGCACGGCGTGTCAAACGGCCTATTCAACACATAAACAGACCTAGGTTGGTCCAGTGGAGGAACACAGGACGCGACATCAGCAGCACGGACCGCGACGCGGTGGGCGGCCGGTGCCCTCCCAGGGCGCCCGGGGCAGGCCGCGAGCCCCCCAGGCGGGCCCCCCGGCGGGCCCCTTTGCCGCACGTCCGGCGGGACCGCGGCTGACCGGGCTCGGCAGCGGGGTGCTGTGCGCGGCGGTGATGTTCGCCGTCGGCTGCCTCGACCTGCTGCTGTTCGGCGGCTCGCCGGCCGT
>NZ_BMVJ01000002.1:561171-572007 GCF_014650655.1 Streptomyces anandii JCM 4720 | reverse complement strand
CTACGGCGTGCTGTTCCTGCCGGTGTCCGTGCTGACCGCCCTGTGGGTGCGCAGGGGCGACCTGCTGACCGCGCCCGTGGTGGTGCCGATCGGATTCGCCGTCGGCGTGCTGCCTGTCGCCAAGGGGGACGGGGGGATCCTCGGCACGGTGATGGGCCTGGTGACCGCGCTGGCCACCCAGGCGGGCTGGCTGTACGGGGGGACGCTGCTCGCGGGGGTCACCGCGCTGGTGCGCCGGGCGACCCTGACCCGGCGCACGGCGGCGGTGCGGCGGACGGCGCTCGTACGAGGCGGACGGCGCGTAGGGGGCGCAGGGGGCGTGCGAGGCGTACGGGAACGCACGGCACGCGGCGGCCGCACAACGGCCTGACCCGGGCAGCGTGAGCCGGGCAGCTCGAACCGGGCCGCGCGGGCCGGGCGGCGCGGGCCGGGCGGCGCGCGCCAAGCGGCGTCAGCCGGACGGCGCGGCCCAGGCGGCACGCCGGACCGCGTGAGCCAGGCGGCACGCCGGGCCCCGTCAGCCGGACCGCCCCGCTCAGCGCAGCTCCGCCGCTCTCATCGCCGCTCCCACGATCCCCGCGTTGTTCTGCAGCTGGGCGGGGACGATCTCCGCCCTGATGCCCTCGATCAGCGGCAGGAACTTGTGGGCCTTGCGGCTGACGCCCCCGCCGATGATGAACAGCTCCGGGGAGAACAGCATCTCGACGTGCTCCAGGTACTTCTGGACCCGGCGGGCCCATTGCTCCCACGTGAGCTCGTGGTCGTCCTTGGCCTTGCTGGAGGCGCGCTTCTCCGCCTCGTGGCCGTCCAGCTCCAGGTGGCCCAGCTCGGTGTTGGCGACCAGGCGGCCGTCCACGAAGACCGCGCTGCCGATGCCGGTGCCGAAGGTCAGCAGGATCACCGTGCCCCGCCGGTCCCGGCCGGCGCCGAAGTGCATCTCGGCGACGCCCGCCGCGTCCGCGTCGTTGACCACCGTCACCGGCAGGCCGCCCAGCCGCCCGCCGAACAGCTCGCGCGCGTCGGTGTCGATCCAGCTCTTGTCGACGTTGGCCGCCGTGCGGATCGTGGCGCCGCCGGTGACGACGCCCGGGAAGGTCAGGCCGACCGGTCCGTCCCAGCCGAAGTGCTCCACGACCTGCCGGACGCCCTCGGCCACTCCGTCGGGCGTCGCCGGCTGCGGGGTGAGCACCTTGCGGCGCTCCTGGGCCAGGTCGCCCTTGTCCAGGTCCACAGGGGCGCCCTTGATGCCCGAACCGCCGATGTCCACGCCGAAGATCTGCATGGCTCCACGTTACGGCCTACGACTGACGGTCACGTCACGGCAGGGGATCACTCCGCCGCCGTACCCGATCCCCCGCGCTCCGCGGCCAGCGTCGTCGCCTCGTCGCGCAGGTCGCGGCGGAGCTCCTTGGGCAGCGAGAAGGTGATGGACTCCTCCGCGGCCTTGACGATCTCCACGTCCTCGAAGCCGCGCGCCGACAGCCACTCCAGGACCTGCTCGACGAGCACCTCCGGCACCGACGCGCCCGAGGTCACGCCGACCGTGGTCACGCCCTCCAGCCAGGCCTCGTCGATCTCGTCGGCGAAGTCCACCAGATACGCCTCGGCGGCGCCGGCGATCTTCGCGACCTCCACCAGCCGCTTGGAGTTGGAGGAGTTGCGGGAGCCGACCACGATCACCAGGTCGGCCTGGGCGCCCATCTGCTTCACGGCGAGCTGGCGGTTCTGCGTGGCGTAGCAGATGTCGTCGCTGGGCGGGGAGATCAGCTGCGGGAACTTGTCCTTGAGCGCGTCGACCGTCTCCATGGTCTCGTCGACCGAGAGCGTGGTCTGGGACAGCCACACCACCTTGGACGGGTCGCGCACCTCGACGCCGGCCACGTCCTCGGGGCCGTCGACGAGCTGGATGTGCTCGGGGGCCTCGCCGGTGGTGCCGATGACCTCCTCGTGGCCCTCGTGCCCGATCAGGAGGATGTCGTAGTCCTCCTTGGCGAACCGGACGGCCTCCTTGTGCACCTTGGTGACCAGGGGGCAGGTCGCGTCGATGGTGGCGAGGCGGCCGCGCTCGGCCTCCTCGTGGACGACGGGCGCCACGCCGTGCGCCGAGAACATCACGATGTTGCCCGGCGGCACCTCCTCCGTCCGCTCGACGAAGACGGCGCCCTTCTTCTCCAGGGTCTGTACGACGTACTTGTTGTGGACGATCTCGTGCCGGACGTAGATCGGGGCCCCGTACTGCTCCAGGGCCTTCTCGACGGCGATCACGGCGCGGTCCACACCCGCGCAGTAGCCACGGGGGGCGGCGAGCAGGACACGGCGGCCGGTCGAAGCAGTCATGACACCCATCGTAAGGCCGCCTCCCCGGCGCCGAAGATCCCCCACAGGTGCGCCGGTCACGGGCCCGCGCCGTCTGTGGCGTTGTCGGTGGCGGGGGCTACGCTCGCGGACATGGCTCTCACCACGTCCCCCGAGACCCCCCTGCCCGTCGGCGAGGTCTCACGGCTGATCGGCGGGTGGATCGACCGGCTCGGCGCGGTGTGGGTCGAGGGGCAGATCACCCAGCTGTCGCGGCGGCCCGGCGCGGGCGTGGTCTTCCTGACCCTGCGCGACCCGTCGTACGACATCTCGGTCAGCGTCACCTGCTACCGCCAGGTGTTCGACGCGATCGCCGACGTCGTGGGCGAGGGCGCCCGGGTCGTGGTCCACGCCAAGCCGGAGTGGTACGCCCCGCGCGGGCAGCTGTCACTGCGGGCCGCCGAGATACGGCCGGTGGGCGTCGGCGAGCTGCTGGCCCGCCTGGAGCAGCTGAAGAAGACCCTGGCGGCGGAGGGACTGTTCGCGCCCGGGCGCAAGAAGCCGCTGCCGTTCCTGCCGCAGCTCATCGGGCTGGTGTGCGGCCGCGCCTCGGCCGCCGAGCGTGACGTGCTGGAGAACGCGCGGCACCGCTGGCCCGCCGTCCGCTTCGAGGTGCGCAACGTCCCCGTGCAGGGTGTGCACGCGGTCGCGCAGGTCGTCCAGGCCGTCAAGGAGCTCGACGAGCTGGAGGAGGTGGACGTGATCGTCGTGGCGCGCGGCGGCGGCAGCGTGGAGGACCTGCTGCCGTTCTCCGACGAGCAGCTCGTCCGCGCGGTCGCCTCCTGCCGTACGCCCGTCGTCTCGGCGATCGGCCACGAGCCGGACACCCCGCTCCTGGACTACGTCGCCGACCTGCGGGCCTCCACCCCGACCGACGCCGCCAAGAAGGTCGTGCCGGACGTCGGCGAGGAGTACGAGCGGGTGCGGCAGCTGCGCGACCGGGCGCGCCGGTGCGTGCGCGCCCACGTCGAGCGCGAGGAGCGGGGCCTGGCCCACGCCCTGGCCCGGCCCTGCATGGAGGACCCGCACCGCATGGTCGACGAGCGGGCCGACCACATCGCCGCGCTGCTCGACCGCGCCCGGCGCACGCTGCGGCACCACCTCGACCGCGCGGACTCGGAGGTGGCGCACACGCACGCGCGCGTGGTGGCCCTCTCCCCCGCCGCGACGCTGCGCCGGGGGTACGCGGTGCTGCAGAAGGCCGACGGGCACGTGGTGCGCGACCCGGCCGAGGTGACGGCGGACGAGGCGCTGCGCGCGCGGGTCGCCGAGGGCGAGTTCACGGTTCGGGTCGACACCTAGGGTGGGCGTATGACGAGCAAGGCGGCACCGGCGGAAGAGACGCTCGGCTACGAGCAGGCGCGCGACGAGCTGATCGAGGTCGTCCGGCGCCTGGAGGCGGGCGGTACGAGCCTGGAGGAGTCCCTCGCCCTGTGGGAGCGGGGCGAGGAGCTGGCGGGGGTGTGCCGGCGGTGGCTGGAGGGCGCCCGGGCCCGCCTGGACGCCGCTCTGGCGGCGGAGGACGGCGAGGACGGACCCGAGGCCGCGCAGTAGCGCCCCGCGCCGCGCAGTGGCGCCGCCGCGCCACGCAGAGAAACCAGCGCCGAGCAGTAGCGCCCCCCGCGCCGGCGTCAGGACGTCTTCAGCGCCTGCGCCATCGCCGTCAGGCGGTCGAAGGACGCCGTGCCCGCCACCACCGTGGTGGAACCCTTGGGGCCCTTCAGCACCAGGGCGTCGTAGCGGCCGCCGGTGTACCGGGTCCAGGTCCGGCCGTCGATCTTCTGGGTCACCTCGGTCGCGTGGGCGCCCTGGCTGGCGTCGTCGATGAAGTCGGCGCTGTCCTGAGTGGACTGCTCGACCGCCACGTACTGACCCTCGGGATCCTGGAAACCCAGGTGCCAGCGGTCGTTCCGGTCGGCCTGGTAGCGGACCGAGGTGGCCTTCCAGGTGTCCGGCAGACCCTGGGGCGCCGCCACCGGGTACGCCGCCGCCCGCCGGGCCGTGAGCAGTTCGACCCGGTAGTCGACCCGCTTGAGGTCGGGAGCGTGATCGTCGTGCGGGATGAAGAGGTACGCGGACCCCGCCGCGAGCGCGGTCACGCCCAGGGAGAGGAGCATGCTCCGCACTGTCTTCTGCTTGCCGTTCGAACCTGCCACGCCCACTATCGTCGCAGGTGTCCGGCCCGCTCATCCGTGGGGTCCCCTGCTCATTTTGTCTGCCCGGCGATAGAGTCATGGCCAAGACCCTCATCCGGCCGTCGTCGTATCAGAAAGGTGCGCTCCGATGACCGAGCATCATCACTTGCCGTCCGAGCTCGATGTTCCCTCCGAGGCCCCCGACCGCAACCTCGCCCTGGAGCTCGTCCGGGTGACCGAGGCAGCCGCCATGGCTGCCGGCCGCTGGGTCGGGCGCGGTGACAAGAACGGCGCCGACGGCGCGGCCGTGCGCGCCATGCGCACCCTCGTCTCCACCGTGTCGATGAACGGCGTCGTCGTCATCGGCGAGGGCGAGAAGGACGAGGCCCCGATGCTCTTCAACGGGGAGCGCGTGGGCGACGGCACCGGCGCCGAGGTGGACATCGCCGTCGACCCGATCGACGGCACCACCCTGACCGCCAAGGGCATGCCGAACGCGATCGCCGTACTGGCCGCCGCCGAGCGCGGCGCGATGTTCGACCCGTCCGCCGTGTTCTACATGGACAAACTGGTCACCGGCCCGGACGCGGCCGACTTCGTCGACATCAACGCGCCGGTGTCGGTGAACATCAAGCGCGTCGCCAAGGCCAAGCGCTCCACGCCCGAGGACGTCACCGTCGTCATCCTCGACCGGCCGCGCCACGAAGGGATCATCAAGGAGATCCGCGAGGCCGGCGCCCGCATCAAGCTGATCTCCGACGGCGATGTCGCCGGGTCGATCTACGCGCTGCGCGAGGGCACGGGCGTGGACCTGCTGCTCGGCATCGGCGGCACGCCGGAGGGCATCATCTCGGCCTGTGCCGTGAAGTGCCTGGGCGGCACCATCCAGGGCAAGCTGTGGCCCAAGGACGACGAGGAGCGGCAGCGGGCGATCGACGCCGGGCACGATCTCGACCGGGTGCTGACCACGGACGACCTGGTCTCCGGCGAGAACGTCTTCTTCGTCGCCACCGGCATCACCGACGGCGAGCTGCTGCGCGGGGTGCGCTACCGCTCGGAGACGGCGACGACCGACTCGATCGTCATGCGGTCGAAGTCCGGCACGGTCCGCCGGATCGACTCCGAGCACCGGCTGAGCAAGCTGCGCGCCTACAGCGCGATCGACTTCGACCGGGCGAAGTAGCCCGGCACCAGCCTGCTACGGCGACGGGGCGCCCCTTGTGCGGAAGGGACGCCCCTTTTCCGTGCACGAAGTGCGTACGCGCGAGCCCGCCGCGTACGTACGCGGCTCCCTCGGCCGGGCCGCTCAGCCGGCCTGGGCTATGCGGCCCGCGCGGGCGGCTTGCTTCAGTTCCACGTCGCGGCGGCGGCGCCGGGCGAGTACCACGCGGCGCTCCGCGGCGGTCAGGCCGCCCCAGACGCCGTACGGCTCGGGCTGGAGCAGCGCGTGCTCACGGCACTCGACCATCACCGGACAGCGGGCGCAGACCCGCTTGGCCGCCTCCTCACGGGACAGCCGTGCGGCGGTGGGCTCCTTCGAGGGTGCGAAGAACAGGCCGGCCTCGTCGCGCCGGCACACCGCCTCGGTGTGCCAGGGGGCGTCTTGGTCCCTGTCCCGCACTGGCACCCGCTGGGCCGGGACGGCAGCGACCTGCAGGGACGAATGCGGCGGTTGCAGCACGGTCTTCTCCTGACGACGGCTTCGCGAGCGAGAGACAGACGATGCAGCAAGGCCTACCCGCTGTGCGCGCGCCTATGCACTGAGTCCCGAACCGCCGGACCGGTCAGAGGTGTTTGCGCAAACGCTTGTCGACCTTGCGCTGCACGCGGTCGAGGATGTCCGCGACGAGCTTGCCGCGCTTGGGCCGCGCCTCCACGTTGCCCAGCACCGCCCAGCCGTCGACGTAGACCACGGGCGCGTCGGGGTCCTCGGCGTCCAGCGGCTCCACCTCGAAGTTGCCGAGGACGCCGCCGCCGGTGCCGCGCAGCGACACGTTCTCCGGGACGCGGATCTGGACGTCGCCGAAGACGGAGACGGCCTTGATGACGACCTGCTGGTACTCGAAGACCGCCTCGCTGAGGTCGATCTCGACGCTGCCGAAGACCGAGTACGCGTGCAGGCGGCGGCCCGCGCGCCAGCGGCCCCTTCGGGTGGCGGCGCTGAACACCGCCACCACGTTCTCGTCGGCCTCGTGGGGTATCGCACCGGCGGCGGGGCGGTTCGGGGCGTAGGCGGGGGCGGCGGGGCCGCGCCGGCCGGCGGGCAGGTCCTGGATGAAGACCTCCAGCTGGCCGACCGTCTTGGCGTTCAGCACCCCCTCGACGCGCTCGGCGTGCTCGTCGGCCGTCAGCCGGCCCTCGGCGAGCGCCTCGCGCAGGATGTCGGCGATACGGTCACGGTCGGCGTCCGAGGCGCGCAGCTCGGTGACGCCCGCGGGGGCGGCCGGACGCTGTTCGGTCTGCTGCTTCTGAAGGTCCACGGCAGCAGCGTACCGAAACGCGATAGATCGCGACTAGGGGTGTGGACGGATCGGCGCGGCGCGAGCGGGGAACGCGGGGCCCGCGCCAGGTGAGCGGGACCTCACAGGTCCGCCGCCGGCGGCAGGTTCTACGCTGGTCGGTGCCCGCCAATGGAGGCGGGCAGTCGTCTGCCGAGTGAGGAATGGGCTGAGATGCCTGAATTCGCGTACACCGATCTGCTCCCCCAGGGTGAGGACACCACCCCGTACCGGCTGGTGACGTCCGAGGGCGTCTCCACCGTCGAGGGGCCCGACGGGCGTACGTTCCTCAAGGTCGAGCCGGAGGCGCTGCGCAAGCTCGCCGAGGAGGCCGTCCACGACATCCAGCACTACCTGCGCCCCGCCCACCTCGCCCAGCTGCGCCGGATCATCGACGACCCGGAGGCGAGCTCCAACGACAAGTTCGTCGCCCTGGACCTGCTGAAGAACGCGAACATCGCGGCGGCCGGCGTGCTGCCCATGTGCCAGGACACCGGCACCGCGATCGTCATGGGCAAGCGCGGGCAGAACGTCCTCACCGAAGGTGAGGACGAGAAGGCCCTCTCGCACGGCATCTACGACGCCTACACCAAGCTGAACCTGCGGTACTCGCAGATGGCGCCGCTGACCATGTGGGAGGAGAAGAACACCGGCTCCAACCTCCCCGCCCAGATCGAGCTGTACGCCGCCGACGGCGGCGCCTACAAGTTCCTGTTCATGGCCAAGGGCGGCGGCAGCGCCAACAAGTCCTTCCTCTACCAGGAGACCAAGGCCGTCCTGAACGAGGCCTCCATGATGAAGTTCCTGGAGGAGAAGATCCGTTCGCTGGGCACGGCCGCCTGCCCGCCGTACCACCTGGCGATCGTCGTCGGCGGCACCTCCGCCGAGTACGCGCTGAAGACGGCCAAGTACGCCTCCGCGCACTACCTGGACAACCTGCCCGCGGAGGGCTCGCCGCTCGGCCACGGCTTCCGGGACAAGGAGCTGGAGGAGAAGGTCTTCGAGCTGACGCAGAGGATCGGCATCGGCGCGCAGTTCGGCGGCAAGTACTTCTGCCACGACGTGCGCGTGGTCCGGCTGCCCCGGCACGGCGCGTCCTGCCCGGTCGCCATCGCCGTCTCCTGCTCGGCGGACCGTCAGGCGGTCGCCAAGATCACGGCGGAGGGCGTCTTCCTGGAGCAGCTGGAGACCGACCCCGCGCGGTTCCTGCCGGAGACGACGGACGAGCACCTCGACGAGTCCGGTGACGTCGTCAGGATCGACCTGAACCAGCCGATGGAGCAGATCCTCGCCGAGCTGACCAAGTACCCGGTCAAGACCCGCCTGTCGCTGACCGGTCCACTGGTCGTGGCCCGCGACATCGCCCACGCGAAGATCAAGGAGCGGCTCGACGCGGGCGAGGACATGCCGCAGTACCTCAAGGACCACCCGGTGTACTACGCCGGCCCGGCCAAGACCCCCGAGGGCTACGCGTCGGGCTCCTTCGGCCCGACCACGGCCGGCCGCATGGACTCCTACGTGGAGCAGTTCCAGGCGGCGGGCGGCTCCAAGGTGATGCTGGCCAAGGGCAACCGCAGCAAGCAGGTCACCGACGCGTGCGACGCGCACGGCGGCTTCTACCTGGGCTCGATCGGCGGCCCGGCGGCCCGGCTCGCCCAGGACTGCATCAAGAAGGTCGAGGTCCTCGAGTACGAGGAGCTGGGCATGGAGGCGGTCTGGAAGATCGAGGTCGAGGACTTCCCGGCCTTCATCGTCGTGGACGACAAGGGCAACGACTTCTTCCAGGACCCGGCCCCGCAGCCGACGTTCACGTCGATCCCGGTCCGCGGTCCCGGCCTGGCGTAGCCGGAAGGGGACTGGCGGGGGCGGCCCTTCGCCCGCCGCCGGTCCCCCCGCCAACCCCCGTCACCCGTTCGGCCCAGCTCCGGAACATCCGCGGTTCCCCGCACGCTGTACCCGGTATGAGCGAATACCGCATCGAGCACGACTCCATGGGTGAGGTCCGGGTCCCCGCCGACGCCAAGTGGCGTGCGCAGACGCAGCGGGCGGTGGAGAACTTCCCCGTGTCCGGGCAGCGGATCGAGCGCGCCCACATCGAGGCGCTCGCGCGGATCAAGGGCGCGGCGGCCAAGGTCAACGCCGAGCTCGGTGTGCTCGACAAGGACGTCGCCGCCGCGATCCAGGAGGCCGCGGCCGAGGTCGCCGAGGGCAGGTGGGACGAGCACTTCCCCGTGGACGTGTTCCAGACCGGCTCCGGCACCTCGTCCAACATGAACACCAACGAGGTCGTCGCCACCCTCGCCACCGAGCGGCTCGGCCGTGACGTTCACCCGAACGACCACGTCAACGCCTCCCAGTCCTCCAACGACGTCTTCCCCTCCTCCATCCACATCGCCGCCACCGCCGCCGTCACCCGGGACCTGATCCCCGCCCTCGACCATCTCGCCGGCGCCCTCGCCCGCAAGGCGGACGAGTTCAAGGACGTGGTGAAGTCGGGCCGTACGCATCTGATGGACGCCACCCCCGTCACCCTCGGCCAGGAGTTCGGCGGTTACGCGGCCCAGGTGCGCTACGGCATCGAGCGGCTGAACGCCTCCCTGCCCCGCCTCGCCGAACTCCCCCTCGGCGGCACGGCGGTGGGCACCGGCATCAACACCCCGCCCGGCTTCTCCGCGGCCGTGATCGAGGAGGTCGCCCGCGTCACCGGGCTGCCGCTCACCGAGGCCCGCGACCACTTCGAGGCCCAGGGCGCGCGGGACGGCATCGTGGAGACCAGCGGACAGCTGCGGACGATCGCGGTGGGCCTGACGAAGATCGCCAACGATCTGCGCTGGATGTCCTCCGGCCCCCGCACCGGGCTCGCGGAGATCGCGCTGCCCGACCTCCAGCCGGGGTCGTCCATCATGCCGGGCAAGGTGAATCCCGTCATTCCGGAGGCCGTGCTCATGGTCGCCGCCCAGGTCGTCGGCAATGACGCCACCGTCGCCACGGCCGGCGCCGCCGGCAACTTCGAGCTCAACGTCATGCTGCCGGTCATCGCCAAGAACGTCCTGGAGTCCGTCCGGCTGCTGGCGAACGTCTCCCGGCTGCTCGCGGACCGGACCGTCGACGGGATCGTCGCCCACCGTGAGCGGGCCCGCGAGTACGCGGAGTCCTCCCCGTCCGTCGTCACCCCGCTCAACAAGTACATCGGCTACGAGGAGGCCGCCAAGGTCGCCAAGAAGGCCCTCGCCGAGCAGAAGACGATCCGTCAGGTGGTCGAGGAGAGCGGTTACGTGGAGCGCGGCGACCTCACCGTGGAGCAGCTGGACGAGGCGCTGGACGTCCTGCGGATGACACACCCGTGACGGTTCGTGCCCCGGGCGCGAACCGCGGGAGTGCCCCACGGCGTCCTGTGCCCTGGGCACCTAATATCTGTGCATGGCGGACGACGGAGCGGTGAGAGACGTGAAGGCGGGCGGTACGACGGCCCACTGGGCCCCCGGAACGCAGATCCTGTGGCGCTACCGGGAGAACGGCGGCACGCGCTTCCACATCGCGCGTCCCGTCACCGTGGTACGGGACGACGCCGAGCTGCTGGCCGTGTGGATGGCGCCCGGCACCGAGTGCGTGAAGCCCGTGCTCGCCGACGGCACGCCCGTGCACCTGGAGCCGCTCGCCTCGCGCTACACCAAGCCGCGCACGGTGCTCCGCGACCGCTGGTCCGGCACGGGAGTGCTGAAGCTCGCCCGCCCCGGCGAGCCGTGGTCGGTGTGGCTGTTCTGGGAGCCGGACTGGCGGTTCAAGAACTGGTACGTCAATCTTGAGGAGCCGCTGGCCCGTTGGGCGGGCGGAGTGGACTCCCAGGA
>NZ_BMVJ01000002.1:547759-561139 GCF_014650655.1 Streptomyces anandii JCM 4720 | reverse complement strand
TCACTTTCTGGACATCTCCGTGGACCCGGACCGAAGTTGGCGCTGGCACGACGAGGACGAGTTCGCGCAGGCCCAGCAGGACGGCCTGGTGGACGAGCGCCTCGCCGGACGGGTGCGGGCGGCCGGTCAGGAGGCGCTGCGGGCGATCCGTGCCTGGCGGGCGCCGTTCTCGGACGGCTGGCAGCACTGGCGCCCGGACCCCGCCTGGGCGGTACCGTCACTGCCACAGGACTGGGACCGTACGCCCGCGCACGTGTCCTCATGAGACCCTTGATGCGCCCCCGGGCAAGAAACGTAGGATCGTCCTCCGCAAGGGCGCGCAGGGGCAGGCCTCAGGAGCAACTCCAGGAGCGGGCACCGAGTCTGACCGTACGTCACCGAGGGGCGGCAGGACGTGAGCGAGGGGTACCAGGGCACGACCCGTGCGGGCCGCAGACGGTTCGCCGGTGGCACAGGAACAGCCTCTGACCACGCCGTAAATCCGTTCCTGGGGCACGTATTCCGGGTATCGGGTCTTCGGCGGGACGAACTGCGCGCACTCCGCGCAGCCCCGGACGGATGGATTCGACACGCGTGACGGAGCAGCCGACCTCCTTCGATCGCCCCCACACGGGCCCCGACCCCGCGGACGCCCGTGGGGCGCTCCTGCGTACCTCCGAGCCTGTGCAGGCTCCCGGGGCGCCCGCGTTACCGCTGCAGTCGCGTCAGGGCGACACCCCACCGTGCCCGGCCGCGCCCAGGCCACCGGCCGACTCGGGGGGCGGTCCGGTCGTCGCCGGGTCCGAGCACTCCCAGTCCGGCTCCGCCGAGCCCGGCGCGCACCGGCCGCGTCCCGTGCCTGAGGGCATCCCGGCCCAGCCGGACGCGGCGACGCGGGCAGCCATGCCGCAGGGCGCCGGCCCGGACCCGGAGTCCGGGGACGCGGACACCCCGGCGGACGTGGTCGCGGAGGCCGCCCGCGCGGCCACCGACGCGCCCCGCACGGCGGGCGCGCCCGCCGAACAGTCCGGGCACACCGACCGCGAGGCACGGGAACAGGCCGGACCGCAGGCACCGGCGCAGCCCCTGACACAAGCCCAGGCACAAACCCAGGCGCAGCCCGACCGGCGCAAGGACCGTTCCGGCCAGAAGGCCGGCGCCGGGGAGCAGCAGCGCCGGGGCGCGGCCCAGGCCCCGCCGCCCGGCGGGCAGGAGCGGCGGACCGGGCAGTCGGTGCCGTTCGGGCGGCCCATGCCGATGCGGCGGGACGGGGACCGGCTGAGGTTCGTGGGCGCGGCGACACGCCGTATCGCGCGCGGCATGGACCTCGACGAGATCGTCATGGGGCTGTGCCGGGCCACCGTGCCCACCTTCTCCGACGCCATCCTGGTGTATCTGCGCGAGCCGCTGCCGGTGGGTGACGAGCGGCCGGTGGGCCCGCTGGTGCTGCGGCTGCGCCGTACCGACCGGATACCGGACGAGCGGGACACGGAGGGCGTGTACGTGCCCCCGCCGGTGCCGGAGCAGCCGGCCGAGCTGTCGGTGGTGACCAACGAGCTGTGCGAGGTACGGCCCGGCAGCGCGCTCGGCGAGGTGCTGCGGGGTGTGCGGCCGGTGTTCACCGACACCGAGCCCGCCCGCGCCGCACTGGACGAACTGCTCGGCGAGGACTCGGAGCTGGCCGTGCCCGACGGCCGGCGCACGATCCTCGCCCCCCTGCGCGGCCGGCGCCGGGTGATCGGCGCCGCGCTGTTCCTGCGCCGCCCCGAGCGCCTCGCGTTCGAGCCCGACGACCTGCTGGTCGCCGCCCAGCTCGCCACGCACAGCGCGCTCGGCATCGACAAGGCGGTGCTGTACGGCCGCGAGGCGTACATCGCCGACGAGCTGCAGCGCACCATGCTGCCGGAGACGCTGCCCCGCCCCACGGGCGTCCGGCTGGCGTCCCGCTATCTGCCGGCCGCCGAGACCGCGCGGGTGGGCGGCGACTGGTACGACGCGATCCCGCTGCCCGGCAGCCGGGTCGCCCTGGTCGTCGGCGACGTCATGGGCCACTCCATGACCTCGGCGGCGATCATGGGCCAGCTGCGCACGACCGCGCAGACCCTCGCCGGTCTCGACCTGCCGCCGCAGGAGGTGCTGCACCACCTGGACGAGCAGGCGCAGCGCCTGGGCACCGACCGGATGGCGACCTGCCTGTACGCGGTCTATGACCCGGTGTCGCACCGCATCACCATCGCCAACGCCGGCCATCCGCCGCCCGTCCTGCTGCACCTGGGCGGCGAGGCCGAGGTGCTGCGGGTGCCGCCGGGCGCGCCGATCGGCGTGGGCGGGGTCGACTTCGAGGCGGTGGAGCTGGACGCGCCGGCCGGCGCGACCCTGCTGCTCTACACCGACGGCCTGGTCGAGTCGCGCCTGCGGGACGTGTGGACCGGGATAGAGCAACTGCGCGAGAAGCTCGCCGCGACCGCGCAGCTCACCGGCCCGGACCATCCGCCGCCCCTGGAAGCCCTGTGCGACGACGTGCTGGACATGCTCGGCCCGGGCGACCGGGACGACGACATCGCGCTGCTCGCCGCCCGGTTCGACGGGATCGCGCCGAGCGACGTGGCGTACTGGTTCCTGGACCCGGAGGACTCCGCGCCCGGCCGGGCCCGCCGGCTGGCCCGGCGGGCGCTGGACCGGTGGGGTCTGGAGGAGCTGACGGACTCGGTCGAGCTGCTGGTCAGCGAGGTCGTCACCAACGCCGTACGGTACGCGACGCGTCCGGTGACGCTGCGGCTGCTGCGCACGGACGTGCTGCGCTGCGAGGTCGGCGACGACGTGGGGCAGCTGCCGCGGCTGCGGCAGGCGCGGGCCACGGACGAGGGCGGCCGCGGGCTGTACCTGGTGAACAAGCTGGCCCGCCGCTGGGGCGCGACCCGGCTGAGCACCGGCAAGGTGGTCTGGTTCGAGCTGAACCGGGGCTGAGCCGGCGACGGCACGAACGGCGCGACGGCACTGACGGCGCGTACGGCGAAGGGGCGCCCGGTCGGACCGGGCGCCCCTTCGCCGTACGCGTGTTGCCTCTACTGAGCCGGCTGTCTGCCGTCGAGCTGCTGCTGGTCCCCCGGGTTGAGCGGGTTCTCGATGCTCGGGCCGCCCGACGGCGTCCTGCTCGGCGACTGCGAGGGAGACTGGCTGGGCGACTTCGACGGGGACTGGCTCGGCGAGTGCGAGGGCGACTGGCTGGGCGACTTGGACGGCGGCGGCGAGCTGGACGCCGACTGCGACGGCGACTGGCTCGGCGACTGCGAGGGCGACTTGGAGGCCGGCGGCTGGACGGCCGCGCCCTGGGTGGTGTCCAGGTCGAACTCGGCCTTGTCCGTCACGCCGAAGGTGTACGCCGCCCAGATCTCCGCCGGGTAGCCGCCGCCGTTGACGCGCCCGGGCGGCGGCAGGAGTCCCGTGGCGCCCGTCAGGCTCACATGCCGGAAGGGGGGCTTGGGCTGCTCGCCGAAGAGGCCGACGGAGGTGACCAGGTCGGGGGTGTAGCCGGTGAACCAGGCGGACCTGTTCTCGTCGGAGGTTCCCGTCTTGCCCGCGACCTGCTGGCCATTGCGGGCCGGGTTGGCGGCGACCGACGTCCTGGCCGTGCCGTCGTCGACCACGCCGGTCAGCACCGAGGTGACCGTGTCGGCGGCCTGGCGGCTGATGACCTGGTCGCCGATGGCGTCGGGCATGGTGACCGAGCGGCTCTTGCCTTCGGCCTTGGCCACGATGGTCGGGGTGACCTTCTTGCCGTGGTTGTCGAAGGTGGCGTAGATCCCGGCCATCTCCAGCGGGCTGGCGCCCATGGAGCCCAGTGTCTGGGCGGGTACGGGCTGCATGCCCTTGGTGTCCATGCCGAGGTCGCCGGCGGTGCTCATCACCTTCTCCATGCCCACGTCGATGCCCATCTGCGCGAAGACGGAGTTGACGGACTGGTTCATGGCCGTCTGGACGGTGATGGGCCCGTAGTCCTTGTGGTCCTCGTTGGGCGGGCCGAAGCCGACCTTGGAGCCGTGGTCGACCGCCTGACGGCCGCTGGTGCCGTCGTAGACCGTGTTGGCGTCGATCGGCAGGCCGTCCTGGGTCTTGGCGCCGCTCTCCAGTGCGGCGGCGAGGATCACCGGCTTGAAGGTGGAGGCGGGCTGGAAGTCGGTCCGGGTGGCGTTGCTCGTGTAGTGCTTGAAGTAGTCCTGCCCGCCGTACAGGGCGACGATCTTGCCGTTCCTGGGGTCGACGGATACCGCGCCGGCCTGGACGTCGCCGTCCACCTTGCGCTTCTTCGGGTCCAGCTTGCCGGTCAGCTGGACCTTGACCGCCTTCTCCAGCGCGGCCTGCTTCTTCTTGTCGATGTTCAGCGTGATGGTCCAGCCCCGGCCCACGACCTCGGCCTCGGCCTGGGACTGGGAGATGCCCTCGTCCTTCATCAGCTTCTGCTCGAGCTGCTTGTTGGCGAGGTCGATCAGATAGCCCTTCTGGCCTTCGAGGCCCGGCGTGCCCCTGGGGTCCTTGGGCACGGGGAACGTCATGGCCCGGCGCTTGCCGGCGTCGAGCCACTTCTGCCCGACCATGTTGTCCAGGACGTAGTTCCAGCGGGCCTTGACGAGCTGCTTGCCGGTCTGGGAGGCCACCGCCCAGTCGTACTGGCTGGGCGCCTGCAGCAGGGCGGCGAGGTAGGCGCCCTGCTCCACCGTCAGCTTCCGCGCGTCGACGCGGTAGTAGGCCTGCGCGGCGGCCTGGATGCCGTAGGCGCCGCGGCCGTAGTAGCTGGTGTTGATGTAGCCCGCGAGGATCTGGTCCTTGGAGTACTTCTGGTCCACCTTCAACGAGATGACCAGTTCCTTCAGCTTGCGCGTGACGGTCTGGTTCTGGTCGAGGTAGTAGTTCTTGACGTACTGCTGGGTGATCGTCGAACCGCCCTGGGTGCCCCGGCCCCTGAGGGTGTTGAGCAGACCGCGGGCCGTGCCCTTCAGGTCGACGCCGGAGTCGTGGTAGAAGCTCTTGTTCTCGGCCGCCACGAAGCAGTGCTGGACGTCCTTGGGCACCTGGTCCAGGGAGACGCTCTCGCGGTTGACCGTGCCGGCGCGGGCGAGGACGGAGCCGTCGCTGTACTTGTAGACGTTGCTCTCGCGCTGCGCGACCGCGTTGCCCTCGGGGATGGGCACGATCATGTACAGGACGATGAACGCGCCTATGGCGAGCAGGCACACGCCGAAGAACGTGCCGAGGATCTTCTTCCAGGTGAACAGCCTGCGTATACCGCTCTTGCGGGCCTTGCCCGGCCGGGCAGCCCGCCGGGCCGCGGCGCGGCCGCCGGGGGCCGTGCCCGCGGCGCCGTCCCCGGCGCCGACCGACGGTGTCCCGGACGAGCGCCTGGGCGCCGCGCGGCGGCCGCCGCGCTGTCGCGCTCGTCTCTCTTCCGCTCGTCCCATGCGTCCGTCCGCTCCGCTTCGGTCTCGGCTGTCTCGGCTGTCACTCAGGTGCGTGGCTCGGGTCAGCTCAGAAAGCTAACACCGCCCTCTGTGACAAAGGGCCCTCGATCCGCTCTTTGCGGACGTGACAATGGGCACCCACTCCACCGGAACCGACGTACGAAAGACGCCAGGGGTTGCCATGACGCGATAAAGTGATATCACTTAGCTAGAGGCAAGCTATGCGAGCCAGAAGCAGCAGCAATGGGCCGCGCGGCACGTACGCGCGGCCGGAAACGGGGGACCGCCATGTCCACGCACGACGCACGCCACGACTCGCCCGACGTGCCCGAGATGCCCGCGCCACGGGTGCGGGAGTTCGCGGCGCGCAGCATCGGGGGCGGTCTCGCGCTGCTCCTCGGACTGCTCGGGCTGCTGATCGCGGTGGCCCTGGTCGCGGGCGGCTCGACCCTCACCGCCGCCGGACCCAAGGCCGCACTGATCGTCCTCGGCGTGCTGGTGGGCATCGCCGCGCTGCTCGCGATGGCCGGGCTGAACATGGTGGCGCCGGGCGAGGCCCGCGTGGTGCAGCTCTTCGGGCGCTACCGGGGCACGATCCGCGAGGACGGGCTGCGCTGGGTGAACCCGTTCACCTCGCGCACGAAGATCTCCACGCGCGTGCGCAACCACGAGACCGCGGTCCTGAAGGTCAACGACGCCTACGGCAACCCGATCGAGCTGGCCGCGGTGGTGGTGTGGAAGGTGCAGGACACCGCGCAGGCCACCTTCGAGGTGGACAACTACCTGGAGTTCGTCGCCACCCAGACCGAGGCGGCCGTGCGCCACATCGCCATCGAGTACCCCTACGACGCCCACGACGAGGCCGGACTGTCGCTGCGCGGCAACGCCGAGGAGATCACCGAGAAGCTCGCCGTCGAACTCCACGCGCGGGTGGAGGCGGCCGGGGTGCGGATCATCGAGTCGCGGTTCACGCATCTCGCGTACGCTCCCGAGATCGCCTCCGCGATGCTCCAGCGCCAGCAGGCCGGCGCGGTCGTCGCGGCCCGGCGGCAGATCGTGGACGGCGCGGTCGGCATGGTCGAGGCGGCCCTCGCCCGGATCGCCGAGCGGGACATCGTGGAACTGGACGAGGAGCGCAAGGCGGCGATGGTGTCGAACCTGATGGTGGTGCTGTGCGGGGACCGCGCCCCGCAGCCGGTCCTCAACACGGGGACGCTCTACCAGTGACGGACTCCTCCGAGGGGCCCGAGGACGAAGGGGCCGCCCCGCGGCGCCGGCCGCAGCAGCGCAAGCAGGTGCTGCTGCGGCTGGATCCGTCGGTGTACGAGGCGGTGGCGCGCTGGGCCTCGGACGAACTGCGCTCGGCCAACGCCCAGATCGAGTTCCTGCTGCGCCGGGCCCTGGCGGAGGCGGGCCGCCTGCCCCGCGAGACCGGTCCCCTGCCCCGCCGGGGCCGCCCGCCGGGCAGCGAACCGGGCCCGCGGTGAGCTCCGTAGCACAACCGTGACAAACGGCCGCCACCTGCGTGACCGCACGGGGCGCCATGGACTGAACACTCGGCGTATACATACCGCGTATACACGATGTGTAGAGTGCTCGCCATGTCCATCGGTCACACCCTTCTGGGACTCCTGGAGTCCGGGCCGCGCCACGGTTACGACCTGAAGCGGGCCTTCGACGAGAAGTTCGGTCACGACCGGCCGCTGCACTACGGCCAGGTCTACTCGACGATGTCGCGGCTGCTGAAGAACGGGCTCGTCGAGGTCGACGGGATCGAGGCGGGCGGCGGTCCCGAGCGCAAGCGCTACGCCATCACCGAGGCCGGCATCACCGACGTCGAGCGCTGGCTCGCCACGCCGGAGAAGCCCGAGCCGTACCTCCAGTCCACCCTCTACACCAAGGTCGTCCTCGCGCTGCTCACGCACCGCGACGCCGCCGACGTCCTCGACACCCAGCGCGCCGAGCACCTGCGCAGCATGCGGATCCTGACCGACCGCAAGCGCCGGGGCGACCTCGCGGACCAGCTGATCTGCGACCACGCCCTCTTCCACCTCGAGGCCGACCTGCGGTGGCTGGAACTGACCGCCGCGCGCCTGGAGAAGCTCCGTGAGGCGGTGACCCGGTGACCGCTCCCCCCGGCTCCCTGCTGGCCGCCGAGAACCTGCGCAAGGCCTACGGCCCGACCACCGCGCTGGACGGCGCCGAGTTCTCCATCCACCCCGGCGAGATAGTCGCCGTCATGGGCCCCTCCGGCTCCGGCAAGTCCACCCTGCTGCACTGTCTCGCCGGCATCGTCCCCCCCGACTCCGGTTCGATCACCTACGACGGACGCGAGCTGTCGGCCATGAACGACGCCCAGCGCAGCGCGCTGCGGCGCTCGGAGTTCGGCTTCGTCTTCCAGTTCGGCCAGCTCGTGCCCGAGCTGACCTGCGTGGAGAACGTGGCCCTGCCGCTGCGCCTGAACGGCACCTCCCGCAAGGAGGCCGAGCGGGCCGCCCTGGCCTGGATGGAGCGCCTGGAGGTCGACGACCTGCGCGGGAAGCGGCCGGGCGAGGTCTCCGGCGGCCAGGGACAGCGGGTCGCGGTCGCGCGTGCGCTGGTCACCGGGCCGCGCGTGCTGTTCGCCGACGAGCCGACCGGCGCGCTCGACTCCCTCAACGGCGAGCGCGTGATGGAACTGCTCACCGAGGCCGCCCGCTCGGCCAACGCCGCCGTCGTCCTCGTCACGCACGAGGCACGGGTGGCCGCCTACTCCGACCGCGAGATCGTCGTACGGGACGGGAAGTCCCGGGACATGGAGCGGATCGTATGAGGGCCGGATGGGGGCACCTCCCTGCTCGAGCGCAGTCGAGAGCTTGGGGGAGGGCCCGGGATCTGGGCTTGGGGGCCAAGTTCGCGTTCACCGGCGGGCGCGAGGGCTGGATCAGGGTGCTGCTGACGGCGGTGGGCGTCGGTCTCGGCGTGGCACTGCTGCTGCTGACCACCGCGCTGCCCAGCGCGCTCGCGGTACGGCACCACCGGGACCAGGCGCGCCTGGACTACACCTACGACCAGCACCCCCGCCCCAAGGGCGACGACACGCTGCTGATCGCGGACATCGACACGACGTACCAGGACAAGGACGTACGCGGCCGGCTGGTGGAGCCCGAGGGGCCGCGCGCGCCGATTGCGCCGGGCCTGACGGAGTATCCGGCGCCCGGCGAGATGGTGGTCTCCCCGGCGCTGAAGAAGCTGCTCGACTCCGGCTCCGGGAAGCTGCTGCGCGAGCGGCTGCCGTACAAGGTGGTGGGCACCATCGGCGAGACCGGGCTGATCGGCTCGCAGGAACTCGCCTACTACGCGGGGGCCAAGGGCCTTGCGCCGCGCATGAACGGCTGGCAGGTCGGCCGGATCAACGCCTTCGGCGACCCGCACCCCTCCACCGAGCGGGCCGACCCGGTGCTGATCCTGCTGGTCCTGGTCGTCTTCGTGGTGCTGCTGATGCCGGTCGCGGTGTTCATCGCCGCCGCCGTGCGCTTCGGCGGCGAGCGGCGCGACCGCCGGCTCGCCGCGCTGCGGCTGGTCGGCTCCGACAGCCGGATGACCCGCCGGATCGCGGCCGGCGAGGCCCTCGCGGGCTCGCTGCTCGGCCTGGTCTTCGGCACCGGATTCTTCCTGCTGGGCCGTGAGCTGGCGGGCTCGGTCGAGATCCTCGGCATCAGCGTGTTCCCCAGCTACCTCAACCCCACGCCCGCGCTGGCCGCGCTGGTCGCCCTCGCGGTACCCGCGGCGGCCGTCCTGGTCACGCTGTTCGCGCTGCGCGGGGTGGTCATCGAGCCGCTGGGCGTGGTGCGCACCGCCAAGCCCGCCCGGCGCCGGCTGTGGTGGCGGCTGCTGCTGCCGCTGGGCGGCCTGGCGATGCTCTACCCGATGATCGGGCAGGGCCGGACCAACGGGAACTTCAACCAGTACCTGGTCATCGGTGGTGTGATGCTGCTGCTGGTCGGGGTGACCGCGCTGCTGCCGTGGATCGTGGAGACGGTCGTCGCCCGGCTGGGCGCCGGCTCGGTGGCCTGGCAACTGGCGGTTCGGCGGCTGCAGTTGAGCAGCGGCACGGCGGCCCGCATGGTCAACGGCATCGCGGTGGCGGTGGCCGGGGCGATCGCGCTGCAGATGCTGTTCGCCGGCGTCCAGGGCGACTACACCAAGCAGTCGGGCAACGATCTGACGCGGGCGCAGATGCAGGTGGACGTGCCGCGCGGGGTGGCTCTCGCTCCGGCCGCCGGGAAGTTCGCCGCCACCAAGGGCGTGCGCAAGGCCACCGCGCTGGCCTCGGCCGATCTCGGCGACGAGCCCTGGAACACCGAGAACGGCCCCGCCGCCTCCGCCCAGATGACGATCGGTGACTGCGCGGCACTGCGGCAGGTGGCGAGCCTGTCCTCCTGCCGCGACGGCGACATCTTCGTCGTCAGCGGCGCCGACTACGACACCGACACCGTGAAGCTGGCCAAGCCCGGCCGCAGGCTGTACGTCAGCACGTCCTACGACGCGGGGAAGGGTCCGCAGATCACCTGGACCGTGCCGCGCGCCCTGAAGCCGGCCCGCTCCGTCAAGGACCCGGCCGGGGCCATGCGCGGCGGGTTCCTGCTGACGCCGGCCGCGGTGCCGTCGAGGATCGCGGGGGTGGTCTCCGGCACGGTGTACCTGTCGCTGGACGAGTCGGTGCCGAATGTGCACGAGTACGTGCGCAACACGGCGGCCGCGGTGGATCCGATGGCCAACGCCTCGCTGTGGGCGTCGACCGAGCAGTCGAAGAAGTTCACGTCGATCCGGACCGGGTTGTACGTCGGCGCCACGTGCGTGCTGGCGCTGATCGGGGCGAGTCTGCTGGTGTCGCAGCTGGAGCAGTTGCGCGAGCGCAGGAAGCTGCTGTCGTCGCTGGTCGCGTTCGGTACGCGGCGGCGCACGCTGGGGCTGTCGGTGCTGTGGCAGACGGCGATACCGATCGCGCTGGGGCTGTTGCTGGCTTCGGGGGTGGGGCTGGCGCTGGGCGCCGTGCTGCTGAAGATGACGGACACCACGGTGGCGGTGGACTGGGTGAGTGTGATGACGATGGCCGGGATCGGGGCGGGGGTGGTTCTCACGGTGACGTTGCTCAGTCTGCCGCCGCTGATGCGGTTGATGCGGCCGGAGGGGTTGCGGACGGAGTAGTCCGCCCCCCTGATTTCCCACCCACCCACCCGTCTCGGTGGGACAGCAGTCCCCGCCACGGGGCTCCGCCCCGGACCCCACGCGGGGACTCCGCCCCCCGCACCCCCGTCTCCCACCCACCCACCCGACTCGCTGGGACAGGAAGTCCCCCCACGGGGCTCCGCCCCGGGCCCCGGCGGGGGCTCCGCCCCCTGCGCCCCCCCGGCACGGGGCCCCCGGCGCCTCCCACCCCCGGCGGAGCCTGCGCTCCCCCGGGCTCGGCACGGGACTGCCGACCCTGCGCGGGGCCCGGTGCGCGGCCGTCGGCCCCGCGCCCTCGGCGCAAGGCTGCGGCTCCTGCGCCGTCGGCAAAGGGGCGCGGCCCCCGGGCCCCAGGTGAATGGCGCCCGGGGCAAGGCCCCTGGCCCCCGGAGGGGATGCCGCCCGTTGGGCGGTCCGGTCAGGCGTGGGCGGGCAGGACTCGTACCGGGAGTTCCCGGAGGGCCTCGCGCAGGGCGGTGGCGAGTTGGTGGTACTCGGCGGCGCGGGCGGCGCCGGGGCGCATGGCCAGGGCGATGCGGCGGGACGGGGCCGGGTCGGCGAAGCGGGCGGTGAGGAGGCGGCTGCTGCGGGAGGTCTCCACCGCGAGGGCGGTCCGGGGCAGCAGGGTGCAGCCGAGCCCGCCGGCGACGAGCTGGACGAGGGTGGACAGCCCCGCCGCGGTCGTGGTGACCGGGGCGTCCTCGCGGCCGGCCTCGCGGCAGATGTCGAGGGCCTGGTCGCGCAGGCAGTGGCCCTCGTCCAGGAGCAGCAGCTTGAGTTCCTTCAGGGCCTCGCGCGGTATGCCGTCGCGGCCGCCGAGCCAGTGGTCCAGCGGCGTGACGAGCACGAAGTCCTCGTCGAACAGAGGGAGTTCGACGACCCCGGGAACGCCCAGCGGCACCGCCAGCAGCAGGAGGTCCAGCCGTCCGGCGGCCAGGCCCTCCAGGAGGCTGGCCGTCTGCTCCTCGTGGACCTGGAGGTCGAGGTCGGGGTAGCGGTCGTGGACCAGGCGCAGCACGGTGGGCAGCAGGTAGGGCGCGACGGTGGGAATGACCCCGAGCCGCAGCACGCCGGTGAACGGCGCGCTGACGGCCTCGGCCTCCTCCAGCAGGGCGCCGACCTCCGCGAGCACCGCCTTGGCCCGTACCGCGATGCGCTCGCCCGCGGGCGAGAGCAGCACCTTGCGCGTCGTACGCTCCAGGAGCGTGACACCCAGTGCCTCCTCCAGTGCGGAGACGGCGCCGGACAGGGCCGGCTGGCTCATGCCAATGGCCGCCGCGGCGTCCCGGAAGTGCAGGTGCTCGGCCACGGCCGCGAACGCCCGCAGCTGTGCGAAACTCGGCTGCCTGCGCTTATTACCCACAGTCACTGATAGCCACCTCCGATCAACTCGACCGAGTGTAGCTATTTCCGCAATCAATGCACCCTGTGCCAACATCGACAAGGTCCAACCCATGGGTAAGGCCGACAAAATCGGCGTTACCTCGCTGCAAGGAGAGCGTGTGCTCACTGTCGGTGACAAGTTCCCCGAGTTCGAACTGACCGCCTGCGTCTCGCTGGAGAAGGGCAAGGAGTTCGAGCAGATCCACCACAAGTCCTACGAGGGCAAGTGGCTGGTCGTCTTCGCGTGGCCCAAGGACTTCACCTTCGTGTGCCCGACCGAGATCGCCGCGTTCGGCAAGCTGAACGACGAGTTCGCCGACCGCGACGCCCAGATCCTCGGCTTCTCCGGTGACTCCGAGTTCGTCCACCACGCCTGGCGCAAGGACCACCCGGACCTGACCGACCTGCCCTTCCCGATGATGGCCGACTCCAAGCACGAGCTGATGCGCGAGTTGGGCATCGAGGGCGAGGACGGCTTCGCTCAGCGCGCCGTCTTCGTCGTCGACCCGAACCGCGAGATCCAGTTCACCATGGTCACCGCCGGCTCCGTGGGCCGTAACCCCAAGGAGGTCCTGCGGGTCCTGGACGCCCTGCAGACGGACGAGCTGTGCCCCTGCAACTGGAGCAAGGGCGACGAGACGCTGGACCCGGTCGCGCTGCTGGCCGGTGAGTGACGAGATGTCCCTCGACACCCTGAAGTCCGCGCTGCCCGGCTACGCCAAGGACCTCAAGCTCAACCTGGGCTCGGTCATCGGCAACAGCGACCTGCCGGCCCAGCAGCTGTGGGGCACGGTCCTGGCCACGGCGATCGCCGCGCGCTCGCCGATCGTGCTGCGCGAGCTTGAGCCGGAGGCCAAGGCGAACCTGTCGCCGGAGGCGTACACGGCGGCGAAGTCCGCGGCCGCGATCATGGCGATGAACAACGTGTTCTACCGCACGCGGCACCTGCTGTCCGACCACGAGTACGGCACCCTGCGCGCCGGCCTGCGGATGAACGTCATCGGCAACCCCGGCGTCGACAAGGTCGACTTCGAGCTGTGGTCCTTCGCGGTCTCCGCCATCAACGGCTGCGGAATGTGCCTCGACTCCCACGAGCAGGTGCTCCGCAAGGCGGGCATCGAGCGCGACACCGTCCAGGAGGCCTTCAAGATCGCCGCGGTGATCCAGGCCGTGGCGACCACCTTGGACGCGGAGGCGGTCCTCTCCGAGTAGAGGGCGACGCGTGAGTCCGGACCCCGTTCACCGATGGGTGAGCGGGGTCCGGCTTCACTGCTCCGGCACCGAGTCGGCCGGCTGGGCGGGCGATTCGCGCGATTCACCCCGGGCCCGCGTACTCACCGAGTACGCCCGC
>NZ_BMVJ01000002.1:534015-547728 GCF_014650655.1 Streptomyces anandii JCM 4720 | reverse complement strand
AGATAACCGACCACGGTGTTGGTCACCGCCACCAGCGGCACGGCCACCACGGCGCCGCCGATGCCCGCGATCATGCCGCCCGCGGCCACCGAGAGCACCACGGCCAGCGGATGCACCCGCACAGCCCGCCCGAGGATGAACGGCTGCAGCACGTGTCCCTCGATCTGCTGCACCGCCAGCACCACCACGAGCACCATCACCGCCGTGAACACACCCTGCGTGACCAGCGCGACCACCACCGCCAGCGCCCCGGACACGACGGCCCCCACCAGCGGGACGAAGGCGAACAGGAAGATGAACACGGCCAGCGGCACCGCCATCGGCACGTTCAGGAAGTAGATCCCGAGCCCGATGAAGATGGCGTCGATCAGCGCCACGATCACCGTGCCCCGCACATACGCCGTCAGCGTCCGCCACGCCCGCGGCCCCGCGCCGGCGACACCCGGCCGCGCCGCCGCCGGCACCAGCTTCAGCGTCCACTCCCAGATCCGCCGCCCGTCGTAGAGCAGGAACAGCGTGGAGAAGACGGTCAGCAGGATGCCGGTGAGCGCCTCGACCACGACGGTCACGCCCTCCAGGCCCGCCGACGTTATCTGGTCGGTGTTGGCGCCGATGGCGTCCCGCAGGTTCTTGGCGATCTGGTTGATCTGCTTGTCGGTGACGTGGAACGGACTGTTCAGCAGCCACTTGCGCAGCTCGTCGATGCCGTCCTGGATCTGGTTGGAGAGCGTGTCGATGTTCTCCATGACCTGCCAGGTCACGAACCACCCGATCAGCCCCATGATGACGAAGCCGAGGATCGCGGTGAGCGCGGTGGCCGGCCCGCGCGGCAGGCCGTAGCGGCGCAGACGGGCCACTGTCGGCTGCATCAGCGCGGTGATGAGCAGCGCGGCCACGAAGGCGAGCACCACCAGTTGGACGGCGCTGATGACCCGCATCAGCACCCAGACGGTGCCCGCGAGCACCAGCACCCGCCAGCCCGCCTCGGCCGCGACCCGTACGCCCCAGGGCACGGCCTGGGCGGGGTCGGGGCGGGCCGGTACGACGGTCACGTGGTCGGGCAGCGGCACGGCGTCGCCGGCGGCCGGCTCCGGCGCGGGCTCGGCGTGCTCCTTCTCCACCTCGGCGCGGCGCTCGTCCAGCCGTTCACCCATCTCGGTCAGTCCGGCGCCGAGCCGGCCGAGCCACCCTGGCACTCGCGACATGATCCGTCCTCTTCCCCCGTCTCTCCCCACCACTCCCCCCTGGAGTCGTTCCGTCAGACGCTACATGGCGACAGCCCCTCCCCCTAGGACGGGGAGGGGCTGCGCGGGGTTGAGAAGCGGCGGCCGGGTTCAGTAGTTCCCGTTCGCCTGCCAGTACGACCAGGCGTCGCAGGGACTGCCGTAGCGCTGGTTCATGTAGTTCAGGCCCCACTTGATCTGGGTGGCCGGGTTGGTGCGCCAGTCGGCGCCCGCGGAGGCCATCTTGCCGGCGGGCAGCGCCTGCACGAGGCCGTAGGCGCCGGAGGAGGGGTTGACGGCCTGGTAGTTCCAGGTGGACTCGTGGTTCACGATGTTGCTGAAGCACTGGAACTGGCCGCTCGGCACGATCTGCCGCGCGATCGCCTGGACCTGCGCGACGGTGTACGAGCTCTGGACGGGGAAGCTGGAGGCGTCCCGGGTGGCGCTGCGGCTGGCGGCCTTCTTGGCCTCGGCGCGCTCCTTGGCCTCCTTCTCCGCCTTCTCGGCGGCCGCCTTCTTGGCGATCGCGGTCTCGGCGGCGGCCTTGCGCGCCGCTGCCTCCGCGTCCTTCTTGGCGGTGGTGTCGGCGGCGATGGCCTGGGCGTCGGCCTGCTGCGCGAGGGAGGCGGTCTGCACCTGGGCCTGCTGGCCCACCGGTATGTCCGACAGGAGCGTCGCGTCGGCTGCGGTCGCCTCGGCGTCGTTGTTCTGGGCGACACTGCCCGAGGCAACGCCGACGACGCTACCGACAGCGGTGACCGCGGTGGCGGAGGCCACTGCGAATCCCCGGACCGAGATCCGGCTCACACGGTTTCCTTCCAGCATCGCCCGCTTCGGTGACCCTGGCGGACGCGATCGTGCCCCTGAACACTGGCCTCCCAACTGCGGGGTCACGGGAGGCGCGGGCCCGGTGGGCAACTCCCCTGCGGGAAGCGCCTCGTGGTGCTCGGGCGGCATACGGCGACGCTATGGAGTTGGGTGGTGCTCATGTGGTGCCGTACCTCCCCCAGGGCTTAACGCCTGGGTGGTGCCCCCAGGGGGTACAGCTGTGCCGTATGCGGGGCCTGACAGAACCGAGACTCTGCCGTAACCAAACACCGCAAGGCAATTCCGGGGTGCGTGTGAAAGCTCACATCTCGTTTGGCCCATGGGTTTTCCTGAAACCCCCGCACGCGAAGGCGCCGCCCGGCTAGGCTCTGAGCCTTTGCCGAACGGCGCCAACTTCCGCGTCACCGCCCCAGGATGGGACGGGTGGGGGCGGAACCGATCAGATGTGCCCCTCCTCCAGCATTTCGGTCACAAGGGCCGCGATCTGGGACCTCTCGGACCTGGTCAGCGTCACATGGGCGAAGAGCGGATGCCCCTTCAGCTTCTCCACCACGGCGACCACACCGTCGTAGCGGCCGACCCGCAGGTTGTCCCGCTGTGCCACGTCATGGGTCAGAACGACCCGTGAATTGGCGCCGATCCGGGACAGAACGGTCAGCAGTACGTTCCGCTCGAGCGACTGCGCCTCGTCCACGATGACGAACGCGTCGTGCAGCGAGCGTCCCCGGATGTGGGTGAGCGGCAGCACCTCGAGCATCCCGCGCGCGGTGACCTCCTCGATGACCTCGCGGGAGGTGACCGCCGACAGCGTGTCGAACACGGCCTGCGCCCACGGGCTCATCTTCTCCGCCTCGCTGCCGGGCAGATAGCCGAGCTCCTGCCCGCCGACCGCGTACAGCGGGCGGAAGACCATCACCTTCTGGTGCTGCCGGCGCTCCAGGACCGCCTCCAGGCCCGCGCACAGCGCCAGCGCCGACTTGCCGGTGCCGGCCCGGCCGCCCATCGACACGATCCCGACGTCCGGGTCGAGCAGCAGGTCCAGCGCGATGCGCTGCTCCGCGCTCCTGCCCTTGATGCCGAACGCCTCCCGGTCGCCGCGCACCAGGCGGACGCCGCCCTCGGGCGTCACCCGGCCGAGGGCCTTCCCGCGCTCCGACTGGATCGTCAGACCGGTGTGCACCGGCAGCGCGGCGGCCTCGGGGACGTGGACGTGCCCTTCCTCGAAGAGGATGTCCACCTGCTCGCCCGGCAGGGTCAGTTCGGACATTCCGGTCCAGCCGGAGGAGTCCGTGATGGCGAGTTCGGCGCGGTACTCCTCGGCGAGGAGCCCGACGGACGACGCCTTGATCCTGAGCGGCAGGTCCTTCGAGACGACGGTGACGTCGTACCCCTCGGCCTGCAGGTTGCGGGCGACCGCGAGGATGCGGGAGTCGTTGTCCCCCAGGCGGTAGCCGGTGGGCAGCACGCTGGGGTCCGAGTGGTTGAGCTCGACCCGGACCGTCCCGCCGAGGTCCCCGGTCGGAATGGGGGCGTCGAGGCGGCCGTACCGGACCCGGTAGTCGTCCAGGAGGCGCAGGGCCTGCCGGGCGAAGTAGCCGAGTTCGGGATGGTGCCGCTTGGCCTCCAGTTCCGTGACCACGACGATGGGGAGCACTACCTCGTGCTCGTCGAAGCGGGTCAGGGCGTTCGGGTCCGCCAGCAGGACGCTGGTGTCGAGAACATAGGTGCGCCGGTCTGGCTTGTGGCGCTTTGTGCTGGTCACCACGGAAGGACGTACCCCCTCGGATGAGGTCGGGGAGCGACGGGATGGAGACTGGGCCGGGCGGGCGGGAACCAGTGAGGCCGGTTCACGGCCCCGCACGCGGCGGGCCGCAGACCGGCCCTCCGCGTCTTCGTCCGTGCTGGGACCGCACGGTCGGGCTGGTGCAAAGGGCCTCCCGGGCGGACGGCCCCGAGCCGCCCGCTGAGATCCGACACCCGTGGTTCGGGAGTCGACCTGTCTGGCTTATGCCCTCGAACGCGCGCGGCCATGCAAATGCACGGAACGGCGCGCGGATGAACTCCTCGTGAAGAGGGGTTATGTCCTCCGCCGGGCCCTGCCCGGGAAGGGGTGATCCTGGTGGCGGGCGGGTCCTCAGCCGCCGTAGCGGCGGTGGCGGGCGGCGTAGTCGCGCAGCGCCCGCAGGAAGTCGACCTTGCGGAAGGCCGGCCAGAAGACCTCGCAGAAGTAGTACTCGGAGTGCGCGGTCTGCCAGAGCATGAATCCGGACAGCCGCTGCTCACCGCTGGTGCGGATCACGAGGTCCGGGTCGGGCTGGGCCTTGGTGTAGAGGTGGCGGCCGATCATGTCCACGTCGACGGCCTCGGCGAGGTCCTCCAGCGGGGTGCCCTTGTCGTGGGCGTCCAGGAGCATCGAGCGCACGGCGTCGGCGATCTCCTGGCGGCCGCCGTAGCCGATGGCGACGTTGACCACTATTCCCTCGACGTGGGCGGTGGCCTCCTCGGCCTCCTTGAGGGTGGCCTGCATGCCGGCCGGGAGCAGGTCCATGGTCCCGACGTGGTGCACGCGCCAGCGGCCGTCGGCGGCGAGCGAGCGCACGACGTCCTCGATGATGCCGAGGAGGGGGACGAGTTCCTCCTGGGGGCGGTCGAAGTTGTCGGTCGACAGCAGCCAGAGGGTGACGACCTGGACGTCCGTCTCGGTGCACCAGCCGAGGAACTCCTCGATCTTGTCCGCGCCGGCCCGGTGGCCCTGGGCGGTGGTGGAGCCCGCGGCCTTCGCCCAGCGCCGGTTGCCGTCCATGATGACGCCGATGTGCTTGGGCACCTGAGCGTGGTCCAGGTGGCCTTCCACCCGGCGTGCGTACAGCCTGACCAGAAGGCCGCGCAGCTTGTCGCGCAGGTTCACGTGTTCGTCAGCCCCTCCGTACGGCGGTCCCCGGGGGCGAAGCCTACCCCCGACTTCCCAGGGTGCCTCAATGGGCCGGGTGAGGGGCGGTGCCGGGATCGGGTGCCTGTATCAGCGGGGCGCCCCGCGACTCGTACCTGTCGTACAAGAAAAACGGGCCGGTCCGTGGGGGGGAGACGGACCGGCCCGAGGGGGGGTTTCCACCATAACCCTTCGTAAGTGATGCTGCGTGCATCGGCGTGCCACAACTACTCTCCGGAATCGCCCGGCGACGCGGCGAAAGCGGTGGAAGCCATCATTCCGCGTCGGATCTTGGCCGGTTCACAGCTGATTCTCAGGAAGAAGCGACGGAATGCGGCCAACTTCTGAGGGTTTGAGCCGTTCGGGGGTCGCTCGGCGAGTTGTCCCCGCGCCCGCCGTGCGTCCCTCCTGCGGGCGACCCGGCCGCGAACGCCCGCTTGACGCCCGGCCAGGGGACGCGGCGCCGCGCAGCCCCCTCCACTGCGCGATGCCGCAAGCGCAGCTTTGCTGACGCGAATCACCTTGGTCTGAACTTATGCGAGGCGAACGGGTGACGCGAGGGGCTGCCGATAACGATGTGGAAACCATGACGGCGGCCGGCGCGGCCCGAAGCGCGCGCGGACACGTCGATTCCCGGCCACCACCGCGGCCCGGTCCCTCGCGGCTTTTTCACTCCCCGGGCCCGCTCCCGGGGCTCGTTTCCCGGGCTCGCTTCCCAGGCCCACTTCGCCGGCTCACTTCCCCGGGCCCGGCTTGCGCGCCTCGAAGAGGTGGCGGGTGCTGTGTGCGACGAACGGCCCCTGCTCCCGGATCTGTTGGTGCAGTGCGCGCAGTCGCGGCTCGTACGCCTCGACGGTGAAGCCGGGGACCATCCAGATCACCTTGCGCAGGAAGTGGACCACGGCGGCGATGTCGTGGAACTCCACGCGCAGGCGCTCGGCGCGCAGCCGCACGATCTCCAGCCCGGCCGCCTCCGCGTCCGCCCGCTCCCGGTCGGGATGGCGGGCGTTCTTCGTCGCCTCCGGCTGCGTCCCGAGGAAGAACTCGACGAGCTCGAAGACGCTGGCGGGTCCCACGTGCTGGGCGAAGTAGGTCCCGCCGGGCTCCAGGACGCGGGCGATCTCGGCCCAGTGCGGCCGTACGGGATGGCGGCTGGCGACCAGGTCGAAGGCCCCGTCGGCGAAGGGCAGCGGCGCGGCCTCCGGGGAGGCGACGACCACCGCGCCGCGCGGGCGGAGCAGTGCGGTGGCCTTTGCCACGTTGGGCGGCCAGCCCTCGGTGGCGGCGAGGACGGTGGGTGCCGCCGGGTCGTGGCCGGCGCGGTCGAGGGCGAAGGCCAGGACCTCCCCGCCCCCGGTCTGCACGTCGAGCACGGCACTCGCGCCGGCGAGCCGCCCGGCCAGCGACACGGCGTACCCCCAGGAGGGCCGCGCTTCACTGGCCCGCCCCTCGAACCACGAGAAGTCCCACCCGTCGGTGGGGACGGCGGCGCCTTCCGTGACGAGTTCGTCGAAGGTACGGGATTCGCGGGTACGGGGTTGCTGGGTACGGGATTCCTGGTCGGGGTTGGCCATGAGGCGATCGTCGCAGTGAAGGCCCGGCGACCGCCCGCGATTTTCTTCCGGTTTCTTCTGGTGGCCTGCGGTTGCTTGCGGTTGCTTGCGGTTGCTTGCGGTTGCTTGCGGTTGCTCGTGGTACGGCGGTCACGTCACGAGCGGGTGTGCTCAGGCCGCGGCCGCGGCGCCCAGCAGCAGCCCGGTGAGAGCCCCGCCGAGCATGAACGGCCCCAGCGGAATGGCCGACTTGCGCCCCGCGCGCCGCAGCACGACCAGACCGAGCCCGTACACGGCGCCGTAGAGCAGCCCGGCGAAGCCGCCCAGGATCAGCACCGGCCACCCGTACCACCCGAGGGCGGCGCCCAGCCCCAGCGCCAGCTTGACGTCGCCGAAGCCCATGCCGGACGGATTGACGAGGAAGAGGACGAAGTACGTGGCGCCGAGGGCGAGCCCGCCGAGCAGGGCCGTCGGCCAGGAGCCGGCGGCGCCCGGCAGCAGGGCGGCGAGCCCGAGGAGCGCGGCGGTGGCGGCGGCGAGCGGCAGGGTCAGCACGTCGGGCAGCCGGTGCACACGGTGGTCGACGAGCGCGAGCAGCACGCCGACCGGGGCCGCCAGGAGCCAGACCACGCCCTCGGGGCGCGGCCCGGTGGCCGCGGCCAGCGCGGCGCAGACGAGGACGGTCACCGTCACGACGGCGGCTGTCCCCGGCCCGTACGTCCCGCAGGCCGGTGCGGCCGTGCAGCGGGCGCGGCCCACCCACCCGCCGAACGACCCGCCCAGCGGGTGCCCTCCGGGGCATTCCCCGCGCCACTGCTGCTCCGCCTCGACCGAGAGCCGGTGCGCGGCGCGGGGCAGCAGCAGTCCGGCGCCGGCGCCCCACAGGGCGGCGAGGAGCGTGAGAGTTACGCGCACGCGGGGACCCTAATCCCGTGCCGGTGGGCGTGGCATGGGCCCGTGGACCCATGCGGGGCCCACTGCCGCGGGGCTACGGTCGATGGCCGGCACGGCGGACGGCGACGGGACGGGACGAAACGGAAGGCGGCGGGACATGGGGCGGCGGCGCTGGCAGGACGGGCGGGGAGAGCTCACCGTGCACGGAGCGGGGGACCCGGTGACGGTCCCGCTGGAGCTGGCGACCTCGTACCGCGCCCGCACCAAGGGGCTGCTCGGCCGCACGTCGGTCGACGGCGCGATGCTGCTGTCCCCCGCGAGCAGCGTGCACACCTTCCGCATGCGCATCCCGATCGACGTCGCCTACCTCGACCGCGACCTGCGCGTCATCACGGTGGTCACCATGCCCCCGGGCCGCCTCGGCCTGCCCCGGCCCCGCTCGCGCCACGTCCTGGAGTCCGAGGCGGGCGCGATGGCGGGGTGGGGGCTGCGGGCGGGAGTGCTGGTGCGCGTGACGACCTGACGCCGGCGTACGTCAGTCGTCCTCCAACTCGACGACCGGGTGGTCGGCGACGGCCACGGCGAGGACGAACGGGGCATCCCCGTCGGACTGATTGAGGGACACGGCCACCCACCGATCGTCCCCATGGGGCCCGCCGGGGACCGGCCCCCACACCGCGAGGTCACCCAGGAGATCGTTGTCGCACAACGCCTGGAAGAACGGAGGCATGGGCTCCTGCGCCACCCTCCGGAACAACGGCACGCGCATGCCCACCACCCGATGAGCACCCCAACGCCGCTCCAATTCCCCGATGAGCGCGCGCAGATGCCCCTCAGCGACCTCCTCGACCTCATTCCACTCAGGCGCGTACACCCCAACCAGCGACTCACTCTCCCAGAGCGGGACGAAGGCAAAACCCCCACCCCGCGCCCCGGCCCACTCACCGGTCGCCGGATCATGAACAACCTCCACCGGGCCTTCCGGGGGGAGGAATTCGGCGAGCAGGTGCTCGACGTCGGAGACAGCGCGGTGCAGAGCGAACTGCTCGCCGACGCGGGCGGTCACAGTGTCGCCCGGTCCATCGGGCGGGGCAGAGGCTGGAGCGCGCCGGCGGTCCGCAACCGCTCGTAGACGCGGACCACGGGCGCCGTGTCGCCCGGAGGTGCGATGTCGAGCAGCGTGCCGCCCCCACGTACCTCCTTGCGCGGTACGGTCAGGTCGTCGGGCAGCAGCCCGGCCCTCGCCGCTGAGAGGTAGCCGGCCCATCCCACGCTGGGGTCACCGACCTCGTAGCCGGCCTCGTCCTCCAGGGCGTCCATCACGTCGTCGTCGGTCAGATCACCGAAGTCGGGCGCCCAAATCTCGGCGAGTACGGCCAGGAGCTCACCGCCGGGCAGTTCCACGTCCGCAGGTGTACGGATGCCGATCACGAGCGACTGGAGCAGGAACTCCGGAGTACCTCCCGCCAGCCCGCTCACCTCGATCTCCCATCCTGGGGCCCCGGCGGCGACGAGCCGCAGCGCGATGCCGGTGCCCTCCGACCAGTCATCCGCCGCCCGCGCCGCCGTCAGAGCGCCGAGCAATGCCGACCTCTCGGCGTTCACTGGGGTGGCCGGCCCGGAAGCGCGGACCACGTCCCACGTCGCCGGCAGGTCCGCCTGGGGAAGCAGCCGGGTCAGCTGCTCCAGCGTTGCCGCCCAGCGGCCGGCCAAGCCCTCGACCGACTCCTCCCGGGGGCCCCAGAAGCCTCGCACCAGACGCCGCATCCCATGCCTCCGTCGTCGCCGCTCGTGTCAGGTCCGATCGCCGTCACCCTAGTCGAGTCCTTCGCCACGGCCGGGTCAGCCGAACGCACCGGGCTTGCGCGTGCCGCCGACCGGCTTCTGCTCCGTGTAGACGACCTTGATGTTCAGTCCCTCCTCCCGGAAGGCCCGACGTGCGGCCTTGGCGACCTCGGGGTTCGAGAAATGCCACTCCACGGCCTTGCCGCCGGCCGCCGCCACCTGCCTCTTCGCCTCCGTGACGAACTCGGCCTTGCCGGAAGGGGTGAATTCACCCGGATTGCTCTTGGAGAGGTAGCCGTTGTAGCCGTTCTTCGCCTCGAGGTATGTCTGCCTGCCCGAGTCCCAGCCGTCGAACTCGACGTCGGGGACGCCCTCCTTGGGGTACGGAACGACGTATTCCTCGCCCCGAACCGTGCCGGTGATCTGCTCCTGGTAGCGGAGCCACGACTCGTTCTTCCAATTGGGCGACGGGTTCCGGTCCCGGCTCGCCCAGTATCCGTCGCCCTTGTCCGCGTCACCGAGCGGGTGATTCTTGAGGTTCGCCGCCCAGTCCGGCGGGTTGTAGTTGCGGGGGTCGGACGTGTCGTTGTGCTTGGGATCGGGCCACTGCTTCTTGTTCTGGGCTGCCTTCGCCGCACGGCCCGGCTCCTCCGCACGCTTCTTGGCCAGGTAGGCCTCACGCTCCTGTTTGCGGGCCTCCTCGGCTTCCTTCTTGGCCTCTTCGTCGCAGCCGTCCTCGGCGAGGATCACGTAGGGGGAGGAAGCGCCGGCCGCGAGGACGGTGGTGCCGGTGCCGGAGGAGCCGGTGAGGGGGGCGGCGGGGTCGTCGTGCGGGCCGTCGCCGTACGGGACCCGGCGCGCCGGGGCGGAGATGGTGCAGCCGGACTTCTCGGCCTTGTTCTCGGCCTCGTCCGCCGCCTCGTCGGCCTTCTTGGCCGCCTTCTCGGCGCCCTCCACGTCCCCGGCCTTGGCCGCCCTCTTCGCGTCCTCGGCCGCCTTGCCGGCCTTCTCCGCGAGTTCGCCCAGCTTTCCGAGCTTGCCGAGTTTGCCCAGCTCGCTGAACTTCTCGACGACCTTGGCGCCGTCGTAGCCGGGGATGAAGAGCGAGCCGACGTTCCAGATGACGTGGGTGACGGCGCGGGTCTTGTCGCCGTTCTTCCAGTCTTTGGCCACGTCGTCGCCGATGAACAGGTCGTAGAGGACCGTCCCGCCCGTCTTCAGCGAGGCGCCGCCCCAGCCCCACACGGCACCGAAGTAATCGCCCTTGGACCACTTGTCGCGGGCGCCCTTGGAGTTCTTCCACCAGTCCTCGCCGAGCTGCTTGCCGTAGTCGCCGATGCCCTTGACGGTGTCTACGGGGTGGCTGACCAGGCCCCAGATCCCCTTGAGGTCGCCCCAGACGCCGTCGACGAACAGGCCTTGCCCGACCTGCTTGACCTGGTTCCCGGCACAGCCGAAGAAGGCGCCCACGCCGGAGAAGCAACCGTCGTCCTTCTTCTTGTCACCCTGGGACTGGGTCTGAGGCTTCTTGTCGTCGGGCTTGGTGGGAGCGTTGTTGTTGTTCTTGCCGCCGTCGGTGGTGGTGTTGCCGGTGTTGTTGTTGCCGGTGCCGGTGTTGCCCGTACCCGTGCCTGTGTTGCCCGTGCCTGTGCCGGTGTTCTTGCCCTTGGCGTTGGTGTCCGTGTCACCGGTGCCGCCCGTCGGGGCCGCGCACCCCGCGCCCACGACCTTGCAGACCTGGGTCTGTATGCCCCCCAATATCTGCGTGCCCAGCCCGCTGACCACGAGCGCGGTCACGATGGCCACGACGATCGCGACCATCCCCGCGTACTCGATCGCGGTCTGCCCCTCGTCCCCCCGCCGCCACCGGATCATCCGGGAGAGGGAGAAGGCCCGGCGCTCGGCCCGGTCGAGCTCCGGCAACTCGTACCACTCCCGGCTCTCGGACTGGAGCAGGAAGTAGACGATCAGGATCGGCAGGAAGAGCTGGACGCCTCCGCGCGCGGACCCGGCGGTGAGGTTGGCGAGCCCGCCGAGGATCAGCCAGGCCTGCACGCCGATCAGCGCCCACCGGACCCAGGTCCCGCCCTCCCATGTCCGCCGCGCCAGCCACCACCCGAGGACACCGGGCGCGGCGGCCCAGGCGGTGAGCGCGACGACTCCGCCGTCGAGTGCGTCGTACGACGAAGCGGTGAGCAACAGTCCGACTCCGCCGAGGACGGTGGCGGCGAACAACATGTGCACGAGCACCAGCGCCACGGACAGCGACCGCGGCATCCGCTTGCGCCCGCCGTCCCCGGAGGGCCACGCCCCCTCGAACTCCGGCACTCCCCCGATCGAGGCCATGCTCACTCCCCCGTGTTGACGCGACTAGGGGGAGGCTAGGAAGCAACCGGCCGCCCAGGATGGGCCCGTGGACCCAAACCGACGCCCAAACACCGCCGGGCCCCGCCGACATCCGCGAAGCCCTCCGCACCCTCATCCGGGGGATCAGGGCGGGAGGGCCGATCGCCTGCTGTGGGGGTCAGTTCTGGGTGCGGGGGAAGGTGACCTCCACCCTGCGGTTCTTCTTGCGGCCGTCTTCAGTGGAGTTGTCCGCGATGGGGTACTGCTCGGCGTAGCCGCGTACGTCGAAGGTGAGGTTCGGGTCGTTCAGCTCCTGGGAGAGGACGTCCTGTACGGCGTTGGCCCGCTGCTTGGAGAGGACCACTCCGTGCTCGTGGGTGCCCAGGTTGTCGGTGAAGCCGAAGACTCTGACCTGGGTCGCCTTCTGCTTCTTGATCTCCTGCGCGATCGCGTCGATACGGGACTTCGCGGCGTCGCTCAGCTTGGCGCTGTCCTTGGCGAAGAGCACTTCTGCCTGGAGGGCGAACGTCACGTCCGTGTTCGTGTCCTCCCTGCGCTCCTCGCCGCCCTGGTCCTCGACGACCGACTTGATGTCCAGCACCTTGGGCGCGGCGAGCGTCGCTCCCTCGGGGAGCTTGAGGTCGGGGTCGTTGGGATCGACCTTCACGGGGGCGGACGCGGAGGGTTCCGTGCCCGGGGGCACGCTCGGTGTCGTGTCGTCCGCATGGGCCGCCACTGCGCCGTAGAGGTTGGCGGTGGCGATGAGGGTGGCTGCCGCGAGGACGGCTGTCAGGCGCGGGTGAGTCCGGGTGTGGGTCATGGTGGCTGCCTCACCCGGAGATCTTGATCGTGGCCGCGGCAAACCCTGGGAGCTGGAAGTCGACGTCCGTCGTACTGGCAGGCGGTGAAGGGAACTGCATGAAGACGGGAATGGACTCGCCCGACTTGAGGGAAGGCAGCCCTGTAGTTGTCAGAGGCCGGCCGTCGGTGTCCCGGAGCACGTAGTAGCGCTTCTTCCCTTTGGGATCCACAAGTGTCGCGCCGCCCAGTGAACTGCCGTTTCTGATGATCTCGGTCTCGTTGCCACTGAGGTTCGAGGGAATGATGACGCTCTGACCGCCGTCATTCTTCATCGTGCCATTCACTGTGACGAATCCGCCCGAGTCGCGCTTCGCAGACGTGATCTGAAGAAGAAGGCTGTTGGGGCCTTTCAACTCGGCCAGCAGCTGATCCGATCCCTCTTGAGTACTCGGCTTAGGATTGCTTCCCTTGGACGCGGAAGCCGAGGTATCGGGCTTTTTACTGTCCTCACCGCCGCCGCAACCGGCCACACCGAGGGCCAGCCCGGCCGCCACGGTCAGCGCGACCAGCCCTCGGTGGGCCTTCGCAGTGAACCGAATGCTCATTGCTCTGCTTCCTTCATCACTCGTCGTTCGCTTATCGGTCGGCCAGGTGGACGTCGAACAAGTCCTTGGGCTCTGGAAGGTCGGTGAGGTGTTTCGGATCCAAAGGCCAAGTGCGCTTATTACAGATGAGGGACGGCAATGCGTCGCTTCCAGCTCCCTCAGTAAGGGGTTGGAACGTACACAGGGGCTGGATGACGGCGATCGCGGACTCGTGCGAATACCGGCTCTCCGTTCCGGGGACCAGCGAGTCGCCGACGGGCTTCGCCGTCCTGACCGCGACCTCGTAGCTCAGCAGAGTGGGCCGACGGCAAGCCTCGACACGGGCGTCGTTCTGATCAGCCAGCTGACCAGCACGCCAGCATGAAAGCCTGGGAAGTTGGACGTTGCCGCTGAAGATGTCCTGCCACTTCGTCGGATCGCGTACGTCCTTCACCCACTGGTCCGCGAGCTGGTCCCGGGTGTCCTGTGCCGCCGCCAACGCCGCCGCATCTGCAGCCGTTTCTGCGCCATTCCTGTTCACCGCGGCCTGGCCGACCGCGAAGTAGGCGAACGCGAGAAAGAGCAGGCCCCCCACCACCGTGATGTAGATGGGGAAGGCCTGCCCTGCATCGCCGTACGTGCGCGGTCGCCTCAAGGAGCGACCTTGGCGACCTGTGCCTTGATCTTGTCGAGGATCGTCTGCCCGATGTCCGTCCCCGTGATCGCCAGCACGATGGCCACCACCACCGCGATGATCCCCAGGTACTCGA
>NZ_BMVJ01000002.1:524679-533984 GCF_014650655.1 Streptomyces anandii JCM 4720 | reverse complement strand
CCGCCGTCTGCCCCCTGTCGCCGGTGCGGCGTTGCATCGCCTCGACCGTGGTGTTCTTCCAGCCGTTCACGCGGACCTTGGTCGCAACCGCGGTCTTCAGCATCAGGTCGCTCATGGTGTTCCCCTCCGGGTCGAGTCTTCGTGCCGCTTGCGACACCGGAAAGGTAGGCGGGAACCGCCCCTTCGTCAGAGGGTCCCTGGGCCCAATCCCGGGCCCAAAGGGAGGCCCAGGCACGAATCCGTCGGCTCTTCGTCATCTCACGTCACCTCGGCCCTCGACCCGGACCCGGGTCCGGCTGGGCCGTGCCCAGCCACTTCGCGGCGGCCTCGGAGCGGCTCGTGCTGTGGAGCTTGGCGAAGATGCGGTTGATGTGGTTCTTGACCGTCTTCTCGCTGATGAAGCAGGTGGCGGCGATCTGCTGGTTGGTCATGCCGGAAGCGATGAGGTCCATGATCTCCGCCTCCCTCGCGCTGAGTTGGAACCTCGACCTGTCCACGGCGGCCGGACGGCCACCTGTCCATCCAGACGACGACTGTCCCACATCCGGTTGCATCTGCGAAAGGTTTTCTACGGAAGCCATCACCCGACCGGGCGTTGGAGGCACACCCTGATGTGCATTTGCACTTCCCAGGCCTTCCGGCAAGGGGCCGCCGCCACCCCGGGGTACCTGCTGCGCCTGGCGCAACTGTTCCAGCAGTGCCCCCGCGGCCGTGGGCGTGAAGTGGGCCCTGCCCTCCTTGATGTCCCGTACCGCCGCGACCAGTTGGTCGGCCGTGAACTCGCCGTGCACAAGGTAGCCGCCCGCGCCCCGGCGCAGCGACTCCTGGACGATTTCCGACTCGCGGCTGTAGGTCAGCATCACGACCGGGCAGATCTGGACGAGGTACGGCAGCGCCGAGATGCCGTCCACGCCCGGCATGCGCACGTCCAGCAGGACCACGTCCGGGCGGTGCCGGTGGGCCGCCTCCCACGCCTCGCGGCCGTCCGACGCCTCCGCGGCCACCTCGATGTCCGCGCGGCCGGAGAGCAGCGCCGTCAGGCCGGCGCGCACCACCGGGTTGTCGTCCGCCACGACCACGCGCAGCGGCGCGGGCGGGGGCGGCTGGGGGAAGTTCCCCAGGGGGCTCGGGGGCGGGGACTGCGGCACGCCGGGGTACGAAGTCGGCTGGTCCGGCATCGAACGGCCTCCTCTCGGAGCTGGGTGGGACAAACAGTCGATAATGATGGTGAGTTGGGCGGGGCTTCAGGCCGCCTGCGTCGTCAGCGCCCCCAGCGGCAGTTCCAGGCGGACCTCCGTGCCCTTCGGGTGGGTGCCGCGGCCGATGCGGATGCGGGCGCCCACCGAGGCGGCGCGCTCCACCATGCCGACCAGGCCGAAGTGGCCCGTACGGCGCAGTTGTTCCAGCGTCGTGCCGGGGGGCAGGCCCCGGCCGTCGTCGTACACGCTGATGCGCAGCAGGTCGCCGTGGACGCCCGCCCTCACGTCGACCCTGGTCGCCTCCGCGTGGCGGTGGGCGTTCTCCATCGCCTCCGAAGCGATGGTGAGCAACTGACGGGCCACCGCGGGCGGGATCGGCGGAACGCCGTGCTCGCCCGTGGGGCGGTACGTCGCCGGTACGCCCGTGCGGCCGCCGAAGTCCCGTGTGCGTGCCGCCAGTTCGACCAGCACGTCGGTGCCGTGGGCGGGGTCGTTCTCGCGGCGCAGGTCCGCGAGGAGTTCGCGCGCCTCCGCCGCCGCCCTGCGGGCCGAACGGGCGACCAGTTCCGCCTGCTGCTTCACCAGGGCCGGGTCCATGCGGTCGGCGCCCGCCGAGCCCGCCAGGCCGTCCGCCGCGAGGGCCACGCCGTGCAGGGTCTTGGCCACCGAGTCGTGCATCTCCCGTGCGAGACGGGCGCGTTCGGCGCCCACCGCCTCCGTGACGGCCAGGCGGGCCTGGACCGTCGTCAGCGCCTGGGTCGCCTCGCCGAAGCGCAGGAGCAGGTTGCGCAGCGTGACGCCGGCCGCGCCCGCGATCACGCACAGGCCGGGGAAGAGGGTGGACTGGGCGAGGTTGGCGGACAGTTCCTTCGAGGCGGCGTAGACGACCAGCAGGATCAGTGACTGGAGGGAGGCGAAGAGAGCCGCGCCGCGCCAGCCGTAGACCAGGCCGGCCAGCAGGGGCGTGCAGACGCAGACATAGGCCAGCGTGCTGTCCGGGCCGGCCGCGATCAGCAGCAGCGCGCCGAAGAGGGTGTCCAGGGCGAGCAGGGTGGGGTGGCGCAGGAGGAGGGGGCCGAAGCGCTCCCAGTCGCGGAACAGGACGTAGGAGCCCATGAACGTGACGACGACCGCCGCGCTCACCAGTCGGGTGGCCAGGCCCGGCGCCGCGTTCACCAGGGCCGCGGGGGCGGACAGCGCGATCATCGCCAGGCGGAAGGCGAAGACGTAGCGGCACATCGCCTGGAGCGCGCTGATCTGGATGCGTTCGGACGCGACCGTCTCGCCTTCGGACGGGTTCGGGCCGTCGGTACCCGCACCGGCAGCCGTACCGCTGACAGGCGCGACCGGTGCGGCGGCTGCGGGGGGTCCGGCGGGTGCCGGTTCGCCCGCGGGGCGGCGCTCCTGCCGCTCCACCGCCGCCGGCGAGTCCGCGTCCCCGCCCGGGCCCGCGTGCCCGCCCGAACCCGGATCCGTGGGCGCCCGTGCCGGTTCCCAGCCCGGCGGCAGTGCCGGGGTCACCGACGTCACCGGGATGTCCGGTGCCCCGGTGCGGACGTGGGCCGGCAGGACCGTGCCCGCCGGCGGGGTCGTGATCTCGGGAGCCCTGGGGCGGCGGCGCAGCAGTCCCGTGCGTTCCGTGTGTCCCGTACGTTCTTCCGTCGTCGGCATCTTCGTCCGTCCCTCCCCCCTACTTCCCCGTCACCGAGCCGAAGTCCACGCCGGAGCCGAGGATCAGGCCCGCGCCGAGGAGGATCAGGGTGCCCGGGACCATGAAGGTGGTGATCATCATGGTGGCCTTGGGGACCGCGCGGGCGGCCTTGCGACGGGCGTTCTGCGCGTCGGTGCGGCGCATGTCCTTGGCGAGCGAGACCAGCGTGTCGACGATGGGCGCGCCCAGTTCCTCGCCCTGCTGGAGCGCGGTCACGAACATGGCCACCTGTTCGGAGTCGTTGCGGCGGCGCAGTTCGGCGAAGGCCTGGCGGCGGCTCATGCCGAGGTCCATCTGGCGCAGGGTGATGCGCAGTTCGTCCGCCCAGGGACCCTCGTACTTCGTCGCCACCCGGTCCAGGGCCTGGCGGAAGCCCAGGCCCGCGCTCACCACGACGGCGAGCACGTCGAGGAAGTCCGGCAGGGTCCGCTCGATCACCTCCCTGCGGATGCGGATGGCCGACCAGATGCCGACCTCGGTCCAGAAGGCGCCGAAGGCCAGCAGGATCAGCGCCACCAGGTACTGGCCGCGCAGCAGGAAGACCAGGCAGCCCACGCCGCCGAGGAAGCCGTAGACCGCGCGCCGGGCCGCGTAGCGGTCGATGGTGAGGCCGCCGGGGTTGCCCGCCAGGTCGATCTTGCGGCGGTACCTGGCGACCAGCTTGGGGCCCATCAGCCGCAGTACGGCGGGGGCGTAGCGCATGCCGAGGCGGTCGACGACGGAGTCGACGGCGCCGGTGCGGGTGGAGCCGACCTCCAGGGCCAGCACGAGGTCGCTGGGGAGCCGGGCGTCCGCGCGGTACATGCGGATGCCGGCGAAGATCCCCCAGACGCTCAGGCCCATCGCCAGTGCGAGCAGCAGTGCCATTGTCCTTCTCCCTCCCTCCGTGTGGGTGCGCGCTCAGACGTCGATACGGGACAGGCGGCGGATGAGGACGAAGCCGACGGCGTACAGCGCGAAGGCGATGATCACCGCGCCCTGGCCGACCGGCGAGCCCGTCATACGGTCGAGGGCGCCCGCCTTCACCCCGTTCATCAGGAACAACGCGCCGACGCCCAGCACGGGGACGGCGTACGACGTCATGTTGACCTGGGAGAGCTGGGTGCGGATCTCGCGGCGGGTCTCCTTGCGTTCCTCCAGGGTCTCGGTGAGGTTGCGCAGGGCGCTGACGACCTGGCCGCCGGCCCGGTTGGACAGGACCAGGGTGGTGACCAGGACGACGAGTTCACGCGAGGGCAGGCGGTCGGCGAGTTCGCCGAGCGCGTCGTCCATCGAGGCGCCGAGGGCCAACTGGTGGGCGACCTTGCCCAGTTCCTCGCCCGCCGGGGCCTCGAGCTCCTCGGCCGCCATGCCGATCGCGGTGCGCAGGGCGAGGCCGGCCTGGGTGGCGTTGGCGAGGATGCGGGCCAGTTCGGGGAGTTGGTTGATGAACTTCTCGATGCGCTTCTGCCGCTGCCAGCTGAGGAACTGCATCGCCGCCCACACGCCGAGCAGTCCGGCCAGCGGTCCGAAGAAGGGCGCGAGGGCGGCCTGCCCGATCAGCCAGAGCGCGGCCACGGCGGCGAGCATGTAGACGAAGAACTCGCCGGGGGTGATGTCCAGGCCGGTCGCCGCCAGCTTCAGCTCCAGCTTGCGGCCGAGCTTCGTGGTGCGCAGTCGGCGGTCGAGGTTGCGGAAGCGGCGCCTGCGGCCCACCGTGATCTGCCCGGTCTGCGAGAGCCGGTCGACCAGGGCGGCGCGCTGGGCCCGGCCCGAGGAGTAGGCGTGCAGGCCCATGACGGCCAGGAGGCAGGTCAGCAGGGTGACGCCGGTGGTGAAGGTGACGAGGGTGCTCAGATCCATGGGGATGCTTCTTCCTGCCTGTCTACCTGGCCTGTCTACCTGGCTTCCCGGGTGGCCAGCTGGTCTGCGGACTGGGCGACGCCGAAGGCCTGGGGAATGGGCTGGCTCGCCATGTAGAGGCGGTCGGCGGTGCGGCGGGGCAGCGGGTGGTACTCGAAGACGCCGTGGATCCGGCCGTCGTGCGTCATCGGCCGCGCGGCGAAGCGGGCGACGGTCGCCAGCCGGTACGGCTCGCTGCCGTGGCTGTCGAGCACGGCGATCTCGGTGACCCGGCGGGCGCCGTCCGCGAAGCGGGTGAGCTGGACGATCACGTCGACCGCGCTGTTGATCTGGTCGTGCAGGGCGACGAAGGGCACCTCGACGTCGGACATGGAGGCCAGGGTCTGCAGACGCATCAGCGCGTCCTCGGCGCTGTTGGCGTGCACGGTGGCGAGCGAGCCGTCGTGGCCGGTCGACATCGCCTGGAGCATGTCCAGTGACTCGCCGCCGCGGACCTCGCCGACGACGATGCGGTCGGGCCGCATGCGCAGCGAGTTGCGCACCAGGTCGCGGATGGTGATCTGGCCGCTGCCCTCCACGTTCGGCGGGCGGGACTCCAGGCGGATCACATGGCTCTGCTGGAGCTGGAGTTCGGCGGAGTCCTCGATGGTGATGATGCGCTCGCCCTCGGGGATCAGGCCGGACAGGGCGTTGAGCAGGGTCGTCTTTCCGGTGCCGGTGGCGCCGGAGACGATGATGTTGAACTTCGCCTGCACCAGACCGGCCAGCAGGAACAGCATGTGCTCGTCGAGCGAGCCGAAGCCGATCAGCTCCTGGAGGGTGAAGGAGCGCGGGAAACGGCGGATGGTGAGGGTGGGGCCGGTCAGGGAGAGCGGCGGGATGATCACGTTGACGCGCTCGCCGGAGGGCAGGCGGGCGTCGACCATCGGGTTCGACTCGTCCACGCGGCGGTTGACGGTCGAGACGATCCGCTCGATGGTCTGCATCAGCTGGTCGTTGGAGGCGAAGCGGAGCGGCAGCTGTTCGACCCGGCCGCCGCGCTCGACGAAGATCGCGTCGGGGCCGTTCACCATGATCTCCGTGATGGAGGCGTCCTCGAGGAGGGGTTCGAGGATGCCGAGGCCCAGCGCCTCGTCGACCACCCTGCGGATGAGCTGCGAGCGCTCCACGGTCGACAGGACCGGGCCCTCGCGGCTGATGATGTGCCCGAGCACCCGCTCGAGCCGCACCCTGCGCTCGGCCGCGGCCAGCGAGCTCATCTCCGCGAGGTCGATCTCCTCCAGCAGCTTGGCCCGGTAGGAGGCGACGAGGTGGCCGTCCTCGCCCCGGCTGCCCTGCTCCTCGGGGGAGTTGATGCGTGCGCGGAGACTCATGGCTGCTTCCCCTGGTTCCTCGTTCAGTGGTCGAGCGGCATGGTGGCGGTCTTGTGGGCGTCCCCGACGGGATCCCAGAGCGGGATGATCGAGGGGATGCGGACGGTGGCGACGACGGTGACCGTGCCGCCGCCCGAGGCCTCCGAGCAGCTCGTACGGCCGCTCAGCGAGTCGGCGACCGCCTCCTGGCAGCCCTGCTGGGCGCTCATCCCGAGCGAGGCGGCGCGCGCTCCCGCGCGGGCGGCGGTGCCCGCCTGCTGGGCGGCCCAGGCGACCAGCCCGATCTGGATGACCGCGACGGCGACCAGCATCAGGACCGGGATGAACCCCAGGTACTCGATGGCGACCTGGCCGCCGTCACGTCGGCGGCACAGTCCGAATCCACGGGCGCGGGCGCGGCTGCGTCCGATTCCGCAGTCGCGGGCGCGGTCACGACGGCGTCCGAATCCACGGGCGCGGGCGCGGCGGTGTTCGAGGGCGTACGGCATCTCAGTCCTTCACCTCCTCGACGGCGCCGGCGTGGCCCGTCACCGGGATCGGAAAGCCGATCACACCGGGGAGGAGGACCGGGACCTTCAGCTTCACCTCGGCCCGCAGGTAACCGGGCGCTCCCGGCCCGCAGTTGATCTCCGCGTCGCCCTGCCAGGCACTCGGCAGATCCTTCAGCCCCGCCCGCACGCACGCCCCCTGCCGGTCCCCCGTGGCCGCCGTCCCCGCCCGCACGGCCTCGTCGGCGGCATTCCCCGCCAGCGTGTACGTGTACCCCAGCAGCACGCACTGCCACAGCAGCACCAGCGTGATGGTGATCGTCGGCGCCATGCCGAGGAACTCGATGGCGACCTGGCCGTCGTCCGACCGGAGCCGCACCGGTACGAGCCTTCGCACCCGGGGCCCGCGGACCGGCGTTCCGTCGGCTCCCGCCCCTCCACCCCTCATCCCCCGGTCTCCCTCCTGCGCCCGAAGCGCACCGAGCCCCGGTCGCCGCCCCGCAGGCGTCCGCCGCTCCGGTGGGCGGCGGCGTCCGGCGCCTTGACGATGCCGAGTTCGCCCGCGAGTCCCCAAAGGGCCTGCTTGACCGTGCTGCGGTTGTCCAGTTCGTGCACGCGGCCGGCGTCCACCGCGCCCTGCAGCTCCTTGAAGTTGGCGGGTACGGCGGTGCCCGCTACCGCCGTACCGGTGATCTTCTGGATGAGCGGCGGCTGGATCTCCGTACCGCGGGTGTGCCGGTTGACGACGATCGTCGTCTCCTCCGCCTTGCGGATCTGCAGCCGGTCCCACATCCGCACCGTGCGCTTGGCGGCGCGCACCGCGACCACGTCCGGGGTGGTCAGCAGCAGGGCGGTGTCGGCCATCTCCACGGCCGCCGCGCTCGCCCCGCTCAGCTGGGCGCCGCAGTCCAGTACGACGACGTCGTAGCGGGAGCGCAGGGCGCTGACGATCTGGCGGGCGGCGCGGTCGGTGACCTCCTCGCCGCGCTCGCCCTCGCCGGGGGCGAGGAGCAGGGCGACGCCGGTGTCGTGGCGGAAGACCGCGTCGGCCAGGACGCGCGGGGAGATGTCGGTGATGGCGGAGAGGTCGACGACCGAGCGGCGGAACTGTACGTCGAGGTAGGAGGCGACGTCGCCGGTCTGCAGGTCCATGTCGACCAGGGCCGTGGCGTGTCCGGAGGCCTGGGCGGCCAGGGCGAGCTGGATGGCGGTGAGGGTGGCGCCCACGCCTCCCTTGGCGCCGCTCACCGTGACCACGCGCCCGCCGGCCCCGGTGAACACGTCGCCGCCGTGGCCGAGATGACGGCGTACGCCCACCGACCACTGGGCCACCGCCTGGACGCGGCTGACGAGTTCCTCGTAGCTGAGGGGCAGCGCGACCAGGCCGCGGGCGCCGGAGTCCATGGCGGCGGAGAACAGGCCGGGGCTCGCGTCGGAGGTGACGAGGATGACGCCGACCGCCGGGAAGCGCAGCGCGACCTCGCGGACCAGTTCCAGGGCCGGGACCGGGCCGATCCGCTCGTGCACCACCACGACCTCGGGCAGCTCGTCGACGGACTCGGCGGCCAGGCGCGCGAGGGTGTCGATGAGCTGGGTCGAGTCGGCGACCGGGCCGACGGGTTCGGCGTCGGGGAGCTGGCTGAGCAGTGTGGTGATGGAACGGACCGCGTCCGCGTCGCCGACTGCCGGGAGGATCCTGGTGGGCATGCGCGCGGCCTCTCACTTGTCGTTCGCGAGTTCGTAGGTGCGGTCCTTGGCCGGGACGCCGGTGTCGCTGCCGGGAGCGACCAGGGCGAGCCGGACCCGCTGGGCGAACGACTCGGCGTAGGTGATGCGCTGGGCGTCGATGGTGGACAGCGCGAAGGTGATGGGGACCGCCTCGGTGGGCTGCTGGTTCCTGTTGTCGGCGTTGGGGTCCAGTGCGGTGATCCGGCCCACGTCGAGCACCCGGGCGTTGGTGACGATGATCTTGGACTGCGCGGGGTCGCCCTGCCGCTGTCCGGCGAAGGTGGCGTACACGTTGACCGTGGAGCCGGGGGTGATCTTGCCGGCCACGCCGGTGGCCGCGTCGATCATGATGGCGACCTCCTGCTGGCCCGGCTGGAGGGCCGGCTGGTCGACGATCATGTCGTTCTGGAGCAGGGAGCCGGCGCGCAGCGTGGTGACCGCGATCTTGCCCTGGATCTGCGCGAGGTCGGTGACGGCGTTGGCGGACAGCCACCGCTTGGGCATCTTGATCTTCTCGAACTGGCTCGTGTTCAGCGTCGTGTAGGGCTGCACGTTGGTCCGCAGCCGGTAGGCCGTCACCTCGGGCCCGACCTTGGACTTGACGTCGCTGATGACGGAGAGCACGCCCGCGAACGCGCCCAGGGCGCAGATGACGGACAGAATCAGGAGTATCACGCCGCGGCGCTGACGGGAGTTCATGAACCGTACAACCTCGTTGGGGATATCGGTCGAGCGGGATCGAATGGCCTGAGCGGTGGTCGCGGTAGGGGACGGGGCGGTCTCGGCGGGGCGGGTGCGGCCGGACGCGCCGGGCCGTACTCGTCCCGCCGGGGCTACCCGGTCGGGGTGTGGCTCTCGTGCTGCACGGGCGGGGTGGCGGAGCAGAAGACGCAGCGGTCGCCGATGACGTCGATGCCGCACCAGTGGCAGACGCCCTGGCGGACCGAGGTCACCAGTTGGTAGA
>NZ_BMVJ01000002.1:518325-524644 GCF_014650655.1 Streptomyces anandii JCM 4720 | reverse complement strand
GGACCGACAGGTCGGGCAGGTAGGTGCAGAACTCGACGAGCCTTCCCGTCCCCCACCAGCGCGCGGACTCCGCGGGAAGCTGGGCCTCGCGCAGCCCCTGTACGTTCCAGGCGGGAGCGAGGGTGGTGGCGGCCCAGTCGGACTGGAGCTGGCCCTTGCCCACGAGCATCCAGGTGCCGAACTCGGGCCCGGCGAGTACGGCTTCGGGGCCGATGCGCACGAGCTGGGGCTGGGGGTGGGCGATCACGCCGAACTGACTGCCGGGCACCCAGGACTTGGCGTGCGCCTTGAGCCCCACGGGGACGCGGTCGAGGCGGGTGACGGAACCGAGGACGGCGCCGGCGTGGACGTAGTGCGTGAGGAGGCGGCCGGCCGAGGCGAGCACGCCGGGGCTGAGGTCGCAGGAGGCCAGCTGCCGTAACTGGCGGGCCAGGACGGCCAGCGCGAGCGGGGGCAGGTCGGGCCGGAAGAGGGCGATGCGGTCGCTCTCCAGCAGCGAGCGCACGGTGTGCAGCCGCCGCTCGACCCCGCTGGGGACGGCGCGCGAGCACACGACGATCACGTGCCCGTGCTGCTCGATCAGCGCCTGCACGGCGTCCAGCGACTGCTCCAGCGGCTGTCGGTCCAGGTCGCGCAGGACGACGGCCGGCACGGTCCGCTCGTCGTGCGCGGGCAGCGCCATGTCGGCGCTGGTCACAGCAATGGCAGTTGACACGCGCAGCTCCCCGTTTCACGCCGTTCGGCCCGCCGGCGTTCCTCCGGCACGCCGAGTTGACTTCACTGCGTGACTACCTCAGCACTGTATCCACGCCTCTGTGACCGGAGAACAGCGATTCTGTAGCTGAGTGGCAACTGCCTGTCGCAAGTCACGGCAAAACGGGACGGGTTGAGCGGGCCCGTCGGCCCGGCCGGACCCGGAAGCGTGGATTCGGCGCCGTCCATTGACCGGCGAAGTTGGTCTGGACCTCTTGACAAGACAATTGGTCTGGACCAACTTGTACGCCTAACGGTGGCCACCGTCCCGGCAGTTGTCCTGCCGACTGCTCTCCCCGCTGCTCTCCCAGTTGCCCCGCCAGTTGTTCTCCTCCCTTCTCCCCCACCGGAGGCCCCAGTGGACCGCGTATCAGGCATGCCCAGACCCGGACGGCTCCGGCCGCTGCGCATCTGGTCGGGAGCCGTCGCCGCGGCACTCGCCCTGTCCTTCGCCGGCACGGGCCAGGCGTCGGCGGCGGACGTCAACAACGCCAAGAACGCCGGTTTCGAAGCGGGCCTGGGCAGTTGGACCTGTTCGGCCGGCAGCGGTACGGCGGTCTCCTCGCCGGTGCACAGCGGCTCGGCCGCGCTGAAGGCCACGCCGGCCGGGCAGGACAACGCCCAGTGCACCCAGTCGGTGGCGGTCAAGCCCAACTCGACGTACACGCTGAGCGCGTGGGTCCAGGGCGGCTACACCTACCTGGGCGCCACGGGCACCGGCACGACGGACGTGTCGACGTGGACGCCGGACACCTCGGGCTGGAAGCAGCTGTCGACGACCTTCACCACGGGTTCGTCCACCACCTCGGTCACCGTCTACCTGCACGGCTGGTACGGCCAGGCCGCGTACTACGCCGACGACGTCTCCGTCTACGGTCCCGACGGGGGCGGCGGCGGTGACCCGGCCCCCACCGTCCCGGCGGCCCCGACGGGCCTGTCGGCCACGGGCACGACGTCGTCCTCGGTGTCCCTGGCCTGGAACACCGTGTCCAACGCGACCGGCTACGACGTCTACCGGGGCGGCACCGAGGTGACGTCGGTGACGGGCACCTCGGCGACGGTGACCGGGCTGTCCGCCTCCACCTCGTACTCCTTCCAGGTGACGGCGGTGAACGCGGCGGGCGAGTCGCCGAAGTCGGCGACGGTGACCGCCACGACGGCCGGGACCGGCGGGGGCGGCGGATCCGGTTCGGGCCTGCCCAAGCACGCGGTGACGGGCTACTGGCAGAACTTCGACAACGGCGCGACCGTCCAGAAGATCTCCGACGTCCCCTCTCAGTACGACATCATCGCGGTGGCCTTCGCGGACGCCACGACGACGCCGGGCGCGGTGACCTTCAACCTCGACTCGGCGGGCCTCGGCGGTTACACGGCCGACCAGTTCAAGGCGGACATCAGGGCCAAGCAGGCGGCCGGCAAGAAGGTCGTCGTCTCGGTCGGCGGCCAGAACGGCACGGTCTCCGTCAGCGACCCGACGTCGGCGGCGAACTTCGCCGGCTCCGTGTACTCCCTGATGCAGACGTACGGCTTCGACGGCGTCGACATCGACCTGGAGAACGGCATCAACGCGACCTACATGTCGCAGGCGCTGCGCACCCTGTCGCAGAAGGCCGGCCCGTCCCTGATCATCACGATGGCCCCGCAGACCATCGACATGCAGTCCACGTCCGCGGGCTACTTCCAGACGGCCCTGAACATCAAGGACATCCTCACGGTCGTCAACACCCAGTATTACAACAGCGGTTCCATGCTGGGCTGCGACGGCAAGGTGTACTCGCAGGGCTCGGTGGACTTCCTGACGGCCCTGGCCTGCATCCAGCTGGAGGGCGGTCTCGCCCCGTCCCAGGTGGGCCTCGGCGTCCCCGCCTCCCCGAGCGGCGCCGGCAGCGGCTACGTCTCGCCGACGGTGGTGAACAACGCCCTCGACTGCCTGACCAAGCTCACCAACTGCGGCTCGTTCAAGCCCTCCAGGACCTACCCGGACCTGCGCGGCGCGATGACCTGGTCGACCAACTGGGACGCGGCGGCCGGCAACACCTGGTCCAACACGGTGGGGGCCCACGTCCACGCCCTGCCGTAACCGCTGCTTGAGCACATTCCGGTGCGGCGCCCGGCCCGGCCAGGCGCCGCACTGTTTGCATTGCGAACCGTAATGTGACGATGCGATGATCCCGGGCGTGTCTGATCACGGGGGCGACGGTGGCACAGGGGGGGGATCCGGTGGGCGGCGAAGTCGTGGGCGCGCACCGCGAGTTCGCCACCCTGCTCGGCGAGTTCCGCCGCGCGGTGGTGCTCGTACCGCTCGGCGAGGACGAGGCACCCCTGGCCGGGGACTACGGCGGCGTGCGCTGGATCTACGCCTCTCCGACGAGGCCGCGCTCGCCCGATGCCGACGCTTCAAAGGCTGGACAGGCGCAGAAAATCACGGCTTGGAGTTCGACGACCCGGGCATTTGCGAGAAATGTCGTGGAGGGGCTGGAGGAATGATGGCGTTATGAGAACCATTCGTTATCGCCTACGCGGTCCAGTCGGAGGACTGGCGGCCGACCTTGCTGCCGAGGCACGTCCGCTTGCGCAGGATGATGTTTCACATATGCACATCCACAACGGCGTCAGGCTGATCCTGCCAACAGAAGGCATCTATTGGAAAGATGCCGCTTGGCTGGCGCTGGGAGTCTCCCTCAACGCCCGCGCCGTGGCGGCACAAAATCCGGCGGGAACAACCATTCGCACAGTTTCCTTCAAGGCGCCCCTCAATGCAGACGTTGATCGCCAAGGGCGCCTCTCTGGTGGAACTTCATGATCCTGCGGAAGCCCTGATGACGGACCCCGAAGGCAACCGGTTCAGGGTCGTGCTCGACCCCGATCACGAGGCATGAGGCACGAGTCCGGGATCGGGGTTCGTTCGGGCTTCCGGGTCGGACGCCGCCCGGCGGGCCAGCGGCGCCCCTCGCCCCTCAGTTGTCGTCCTCCGTCGGTTCGGCCGTGGTGTCCTCGAAGTAGGCGTCCAGTACCGCGTCCAGTTCCGACTCCCAGGTCGGGAAGGTGGACCTGGAGGTTGCCTCGATTTCGATGGGGTACCAGCGGCGGTCCGGGGTGTGGACGGTGATCGTGAAGCGTTTGCCGAAGCGGGGGGTCTCCGTCTCGACGGCGCCGATCTCGTCCCAGCGGAACTCGCACTCCTGGTCGTCCAGGCTCAGACGTACGCCCCTGTGGTCGGCGATGATCCTCGCACGGCGGTCGGCGGCCTCGAAGACGGGGCCCTCGGAGGGCTCCGGGGCGACGGCCTCGTCCTCGGGCTCTTCGGCCGCCGGCTCCTTGTCGCCGGCCGAGGCCTCCGTGGGCTCGGCCGAGTCGGACGGCTCGGTCGGGGGCTCCGGGTCGGCCGGCGCCGGCACGCCCTCCGCGTCCGCCGGTGTCGGCGTCGTGAGGCCCGGGATGAAAGCCGGGTCGAATCCGGCGCCCTTGACGGGGTCGCCCTTCAGGGGCTGGCTGCTCGGTCCTATGCGCTGCTCCACAGCGGGCAGTATGGTCGACGATCCTGTGCCGCACACAGCCAGCCCCCGCATCGTTACCAGAGCCCTACACCAAATCGGGGCCCTGCTCGGAAATCACGCCGATACGAACGCGCTCATACGAACACGCTCACCGCGGCCGCCACCGCGAACCCCGCCACCGACAGCACGCTCTCCAGCACGGTCCAGGTGCGCAGGGTGTCGCGCTCGCTGATGCCGAAGTACTTCGCCACCATCCAGAAGCCGCCGTCGTTGACGTGCGAGGCGAAGATCGAGCCGGCCGAGATCGCCATGATGACGAGGGCGACGAAGGCCTGGGAGTGGTGGCCCCCGGAGAGCAGCGGGGCCACGATGCCCGCCGTCGTGACGATCGCGACCGTCGCCGAGCCCTGGGCCACGCGCAGCACCAGCGAGATGAGGTACGCCAGCACGATCACCGGCAGGCCCACGCCGTTGAAGGTGTCCGAGAGGGCCTGCGCGACCCCGCTCGCCTTGAGGACCGCGCCGAAGACGCCGCCCGCGCCGACGACCAGCAGGATGTTGCCCACCGGCTTGAGCGAGGCGGTCGAGACGGTCTCCAGGGACTTGCGGGACCAGCCCCGGCGGATGCCGAGGAAGTAGTACGCGAGCACCAGGGCGATCGTGAGGGCCACGAAGGGGTGGCCGAAGAACTCGACGACCGAGCGGCCCGTCGAGGGGTCCAGCGCGATGGAGGAGAAGGTCGCGGCCAGGATGAGGACCAGCGGAGTGCCGATGATGCCGAGGACGGTGCCCAGCGGCACCGGCCTCTCCTGCGGCTGGGCGCCCAAGGCCCGCTGCTCGCGCAGGACCGCCTGCCGGGCCTCGGCCGTCGCCTCCACCATGTCCTGCGGGACCTCGACGAAGATCCGCGCGCCGACCCAGGCCGAGTACGCCCACGCGGCGAGCACCGCGGGGATGCCGCAGACGACGCCCATCAGGATGATCCAGCCGAGCTGCACGTGCAGCAGGCCGGCCGCGGCCACCGGGCCGGGGTGCGGCGGCAGGAAGGCGTGGGTCATCGACAGGCCCGCGAGCAGGGGCAGGCAGTACAGCAGGATCGACTTGCCGCCACGCTTGGCGGCCGCGTAGACGAGGGGCGCGAGGACGAAGATGCCCACGTCGAAGAAGACCGGGATGCCGAAGATCAGGCCGGTCAGGCCCATGGCCAGGGGCGCCCGCTCCTCGCCGAACAGGCCGAGCAGCCGGGAGGCCAGCACCTCCGCGCCGCCGCTGACCTCGAGGATCGCGCCGAGCATCGTGCCCAGGCCGATGATGACGGCGACGTGTCCGAGGATGCCGCCCATGCCGGACTCGATGGTGGAGACGGCGTCCGATCGCTGGACCGTGCCGAAGAGTTCGGTGACGGACAGGCCGGCCAGCAGGCCGACGGCTATGGAGACGGCGAGCAGCGCCACGAACGGCTGGAGTCTCGCCTTCATGATCAGGAACAGCAGCAGGGCGATGCCCAGGGCGGCGACCAGGAGCAGGCCGGTGGTGCCGCCGACGAGGAGGAGCAGGCCTCCTGTGTGCGGGGGCGCGGGCGGGGCGGTGGCGGCGAGCGAGAAGGACATACGGGGGTCCTCGGGATAAGTACATGGAGCTTTCGGGCAGGGGGGATCGCGGCACGGCGCCCAGGGGGTGGCGGGCGCCGTGCCGTGACGGACGTACGGGATCAGGCGGGGTCGACGAGGCGTCAGCCGAGTACGGCGAGCGCGTCGATCTCGATGAGGAGTCCCGCGGGCAGGCCGACGTAGACCGTCGTGCGCGCGGCGGGCGGCTGGGTGAGGCCCTGCTCCTCGAAGTAGGCGTTGTAGATGTCGTTCATCTCGGCGAAGTGCGCCGTGTCGGTGAGGTAGACGCGGATCATCATCACGTCGTCCCAGCCGGCACCGCCCTCCTGGAGGATCGCCTTGACGTTGGCGAGGGTCTGGAGGGTCTGTTCGCGCAGGGTGGGTCCGGCGGGCGTGGGCGGCTTGCCCTCCTCGGCGGGCAGGAAGCCGACCTGGCCCGCGACCTGGAGGATGTTGCCC
>NZ_BMVJ01000002.1:509842-518296 GCF_014650655.1 Streptomyces anandii JCM 4720 | reverse complement strand
TTGCGCACCCCGTGGGAGAACTTGGCGGGCGGGGTGGTGTGGGTGCCGGGGGTGAGCGCGATCTTCTGGGTCATACGGTGTCCCTGCCTGGGTTGGTCACGGGGTTTCTGCCGGAGTACTCGCCGCTGATCGCGTCCGCGGTGCGGCGGACCAGCGGGAGCAGGGTGAGGAGTTCGTCGGCGGAGACGACGACGTTCGGCGCGGAGACCGACATCGCGGCCACCACCCGGCCGTCCGCGCCGCGGACGGGCGCGGCGACGCAGTTGATGGACTCCTCGTGGCCGCCGAGGTCGGTGGCCCAGCCCTGTTCGCGCGCCTTCTCCAGCTCGGCGAGGAAGGCGGGTGCGTTGGGGGTCGAACGGGGCGTGTACATCGGGTATTCGAGCTTCTCCGCGACCGCGCGCCGCTCGGCCTCGGGCAGGTCGGCCAGCAGCAGCTTGGCCACGGCTGCCACGGTGATGGCGACCGGCTTGCCGATCCGCGAGTACATGCGCACCGGGTAGCGGCTGTCCACCTTGTCGATGTAGAGGACCTCGCCCTCCTCGTACACGGCGAGGTGCACGGTGTGGCCGCAGGCGTCGTTGAGCCGGGTCAGGTGCGGGTGGGCGATCTCGCGGATGTCGAGGTTCTCCATCGCCTCCTGGGCGAGGGCGAAGAGGCGGGCGCCGAGGCGGTAGCGCTGGTCGGACTGGCGGTAGACCAGGCCGTGTTCGTGCAGGGTGCGCAGCAGGCGCAGCGCGGTGGACTTGTGGACGCCGAGGCGGTCGGCGACCTGCCCGAGGTCGGCGGGTCCCTCGGCGAGCAGCGGCAGGATGCTCAGCGCGCGGTCGACGGTCTGGCTCATGGCGTACGTACCTCCTCCTCGGCGCCCTCGGCGGTGGGCGTCCAGCCGGGGCCGAGTCGAAGTCTCTCCCACGCGGCCTCGTCCAGGGCGGCGAGCCGGTCCGCGTGGTGGCGGGCCGGGGGTGCGGCGAGGTCGCCGGGGACGGTGAGCGCGGCGGCGGCCATGAGGTGACCGTGCCGGAGGCGGTCGCGTACGGGCAGGCCCCGCAGGGTGGCGGAGAGGAACCCGGCGGCGAAGGCGTCGCCGGCGCCGATCGGGGAGACGACGGCGACATGGAGGGCGGGGACGCAGGTGCGGCCGCCGGGGTGGAAGGCGACGGCTCCCCGGCCGCCCTGTTTGACCACCAGGACGGGCGGCTGGGGCAGGAGTTCCCGGATCGCGTCCGGGCCGCCGGTGACGCCCCAGGCCTCGGCGGCCTCGTCCTCCCCGACGAGCACCAGGTCGGCGCGGCGCGCGGGTTCGAGCAGCGCGCGGCCGGCGTCCGCCTCCCGCCACAGCCCGGGCCGGTGGTTGACGTCGAAGGAGACGAGCGGGCGGCCGGGGCGGGGCGCGGTCAGCTCCCGGACGAGTTCCAGGCAGCCGGCGGAGAGCGCGGCGGTGATGCCGGACAGGTGCAGCACGCGGCCCGCGCGCACCGCCGCGAGGTCGAGGTTGTCCGCCGTCATGGCGGAGGCCGCCGAGCCGGCCCGGTAGTAGGCGACCTCATGGGCGTCGGTGGCCCGGTCGCCCGCCGTGCGGAAGTAGACGCCGGTCGGGCGGGTGGGGTCGCGCCGTACGTGGGAGACGTCGACGCCGTACGAGCCGATCGCCTCGACGAGGTGGTCGCCGAAGCCGTCCGCGCCGACCCGGCCGACCCAGCGCGCGGAGTGCCCGGCGGCGGCGAGGACGCAGGCGACGTTGGACTCGGCGCCGCCGATGGCCCGCTCGAAGGACGGCACGTCGGCGAGGCGGCCGGGGCGGGTGGGCAGGAAGGTGACCATGGACTCGCCGAGGGCGACGACGTCCACGACGGGTACGTCATCAGGGGCGGGGATGTGTTCGGGGGTGGTCACGATGGTGGTGGCTCCTCGTCGGTCGCGCGGGGTGGCGGCGCCGGTCGTCCGTCCCGGCTCTCGGCTCGCTGCTTGTGGCTCGCTGCTTGCCGCTTGCGGCGGCTCGCTGCTTGCGCCTCGCGGCTTTCGTTGACCCGCGTCGGCCGAGATGTTAGACAGCGGTGAGCGACATACGCAATGAGTGTTGCAATGCATGCAACGTAGCTGATCAGGAGGTCGCATGAGCATCGAGGCGCTCGCCCGGCTGGCCGAGGAACGCGTCGACCACCGCTTCAAGGGCCTCCCGCCGGACGCGGACGGGCTGACCGTGGGCGAGCTGGCCGCCCAACGCCGCGACCTGTTCACGGGCGGCTTCACCACGCCCGTGCTGGCGCTGTCCGCCGAGCGCCTGGAGCACAACCTGCGGCTCATGGAGACGTACGCGGCCCGGCACGGCCTCGCCTTCGCCCCGCACGGCAAGACGTCCATGGCGCCCCAGCTCTTCCAGCGGCAGATCGAGCGCGGCGCGTGGGGCATCACGCTCGCGGTACCGCACCAGGTGCGGGTGGCGGTCGCCTTCGGCGTACGGCGGGTGTTCCTGGCGAACGAGGTGGTGGACCCGGCCGCCCTGCGCTGGGTCGCGGCCCGGCTCGCCGCCGATCCGTCCTTCCGCCTGGTCACCTACGTCGACTCCGTGCGCGGGGTGGAGCTGATGGACGCGGCCCTGGCCGGCGGCGTCCGCCCGGTGGACGTGGTCGTGGAGCTGGCGGCCGGCGAGGGCGCGCGGACCGGGGTGCGCACGGAGGCCGAGTGCGCGGCGGTCGCCGACGCGGTCGCCGCCACCCGCACGCTGCGGCTGGTCGGGGTCGCGGGCTACGAGGGCGAGGTGCCGCGCGCGGACCCGGAGCGGGTGCGGGCCTGGCTGCGCCGGCTGGTCGCGCTGGCCGTGGACTTCGACAAGGCCGGGCGGTTCGGCGGGGTGGAGGAGATCGTCGTCAGCGCGGGCGGCAGCGCCTGGTTCGACGCGGTGGCGGAGGTGTTCGGCGAGATCCCCGAACTGTCCGCGCCCGTACTGAAGTTGCTGCGCTCGGGGGCGTACGTCTCGCACGACGACGGGCACTACCGCAGGCTCACCCCGTTCAACCGGGTGCCGGAGGAGGGCGCCCTGGAGCCCGCCTTCCGGCTGTGGGCGCAGGTCGTCTCCCGCCCCTCCGCCGAGCAGGCCTTCGTCAACGCGGGCAAGCGGGACGCGGCCTACGACCTGGACCTGCCGCTGGCCCAGGTGGTACGCCGGGACGGCACGGAACTCCCGGCCACCGGCATCGAGGTCACCGGCCTGTCCGACCAACACGCCTGGCTGCGCACCGGCCCCGGGGCGGATCTGGAGGTGGGCGACTGGGTCGGCCTCGGCCTGTCGCACCCGTGCACGTCGTTCGACAAGTGGCCGCTGATCCCGGTGGCGCGGGCGGACGGCACGGTCGTCGAGTACATCCGTACGTTCTTCTAGGAGGGCACGTGCACGGCATGGATCCGGTGGACTTCACCGGCCTCCCCGATCTCGCCATCCGGGACGCCGACGTCGTGGACGGCACGGGCGGGCCCTCGTACCGCGCCGATGTGGCGGTCAAGGACGGCAGGATCGTCTCGATCGTCAAGGAGGCCGCCCTGGCCGGCTGCCAACGCCCGCGCGCCGTACGGGAGCTGGACGCCGAGGGCCTGGTCCTGGCGCCCGGCTTCATCGACATGCACGCCCACAGCGACCTCGCCCTGCTGCGCGACCCGGACCACGGCGCCAAGGCCGCGCAGGGCGTGACGCTCGAGGTGATCGGGCAGGACGGGCTGTCGTACGCCCCGGTCGACGACCGCACCCTGGAGGAGGTGCGCCACGCCATCACCGGCTGGAACGGGTACGGCGACGACGCCGACTTCAGCTGGCGGTCCGTGGGCGAGTACCTGGACCGGCTGGACGAGGGCATCGCGGTCAACGCGGCGTACCTCGTCCCGCAGGGCACGGTCCGCATGCTGGCGGTCGGCTGGGAGGACCGGGAGGCGACGCCGGAGGAACTGGACCGGATGCGGCGGCTGGTCGCCGAGGGCATGGAGCAGGGCGCCGTCGGCATGTCGTCCGGGCTCACCTACACCCCCGGGATGTACGCCACCGGCTCCGAACTAACCGAACTGTGCCGGGTGGTGGCCTCCTACGGCGGCTACTACTGCCCCCACCACCGCAGTTACGGGGCGGGCGCCCTGCAGGCGTACGAGGAGATGGTGAACCTGGCCCGGGAGGCGGGCTGCCCGCTGCACCTGGCCCACGCCACCATGAACTTCGGCGTGAACAAGGGCCGCGCCCCGGAGTTGCTGTCCCTGCTCGACGACGCCCTCGCGGCCGGCGCCGACATCACGCTGGACACCTACCCCTACACGCCCGGCGCCACCACGCTGGCGGCGCTGCTGCCGGGCTGGGCGGGCGAGGGCGGGCCGGCTCGGGTCCTGGCGCGGCTCGCCGACGACGCCACGGCGGAGCGCATCCGGTACGAGATGGAGGTCACCGGCTCCGACGGCTGCCACGGGGTGCCCGTGGAGTGGGACACCGTGGAGATCTCCGGCGTCACCGCACCGGAGCTCGCCCCCTACGTCGGCCGGACCGTCCGGGAGTCGGCGGATCTGCGCGGCGAGACCCCGTGGACGGTCGCCCGGCGCCTGCTGCGGGAGGACCGGCTGGGCTCGTCCATCCTCCAGCACGTGGGGCACGAGGAGAACGTGCGCGCGATCATGCGGCACCGCGTCCACACCGGCGGCTCGGACGGCATCCTCCAGGGCGACAAGCCGCACCCCCGGGCGTACGGCACCTTCCCGCACTATCTCGGCCACTACGTACGGGAGTCGGGGGTGCTGTCGCTGGAGGAGTGCGTGGCGCACCTGACCGGCCGGCCGGCGGCCCGGCTGCGCCTGCCGGACCGCGGCCTGGTCCGCGAGGGCCACCGGGCCGACCTGGTGCTCTTCGACCCGGCGACGGTCGCGGCGGGCGCCACCTTCGAGGAGCCGCGCACTCTGCCCACGGGCATCCCGCACGTCCTGATCGACGGACGGTTCGTGATCGAGGACGGCCGCCGGACGGACGTGCTCGCGGGGCGGGCGGTCCGCAGGACTCCCCTGTGACGGCACCGCCCCGCGAGGGCCCCGCGAAAGGTGGTCCACGGCTGTGGTCCACGGCTGTGGTCCATTGCTGTGGTCCACGGCTGTGGTCTACGGCTTGGGCAGGACGCAGCCGCTCGCGTTCAGGTTGAGCTTGTTGCCCGCGCCGAAGCAGGCGGGGATCTGGTAGATCTCCTCGGCGTAGTTGATGCCCTGGCGGACGGTGACGTTGCCGCTCGCGTCGACCTCGCAGGGGTTGTTCACGGTGCAGCGCTCGCCGTCCTCGTTGCCGGTGTTGTTGACGGCGACGACCTTGCCGGTGGCGGTGTCGACGACGGGCGATCCGGAGGTGCCGCCGATGGTGTTGCAGGCGGAGGTGTAGCGGACGGAGTCCTTCCAGGTCCAGTCGCCCTCCTTGAGGCGGTAGACGAAGCCGTCGATGTTGCAGCTGTAGATCCGCTTCCAGTAGCCGGAGACCACCTTGATGGCGGTGCCGGCGACCGGGTGGGTGTCGCTCACGGTCAGCGCGCTGATGCCGTAGGAGCTCTTGATCTGGGCGTAGGTGCGGGTGAGTTGGTAGATCGTCACGTCCGTGTCGGTCATGGTCGAGTAGGCGACCTTGCTCGCGCGGAGCGTGGCGACTCGGCTGCCGGAGGAGTTGAGCAGGCCGAAGGAGCGGCTGGAGGACTGGTCGACGACGACCTCGCCGGGGGCCGGGAAACCGGTCTCCAGGCAGTGGCCGTTGGTGAGCACGAGCGCCGGGTCGGTCTCCGCCGAGCCGGGGAAGCGGATGACCGAGCCGGAGCAGTTGCTGAGCGAGACGGTGCCGGCGAAGTCGACGGCCTTGAGCGCGGGGGCCGCGCCCGTGGTCCGGCCGGACGTCCGCGCCGTGGTCGCTCCGGTCGCCGTGGCGCCCGTGGCCCGGTCCGCGGTGGCGGCGGCCGCGGGTGCCATGCCCGCCCCGGTGATCACCAGGGTGGCGAGCGCGGCGAGGAGAGGCTTGTTCATGTGGGGGTCCCCTCTGCAGAAGTGAGCGACCGGAGATCTTCCGGTCGCCTGTCTTCTTTGTCATGGGCATTGTGATGGCGCGAGGGGGTGGCCACAAGAAGCCGTCAGGTCACCATCGGGGGTGCCAGGGACCGCCCCTGCCGTGGCCCCGGCGCGGGCTCTGCGGGGTCGTGGTGGCCGCCGAGGGGGTCGGGGTGGGCGCGGCCGCCGGGGTGCTCGAGTCGGGGGCCGGCCGCGAGGGCGTGGCGCTCGTTCCCGTGGGGGAAGCCGTCGGCGAGGGCGCGGTGGGGCTCGCGCCGGGCGCGGCCAAGGAAGCGGGGCCGCCCGGCGCCGAGGCTCCGGGCGCCGCGCTCTTCGACCCCGGCACGGAGGACCCCGGGCTCGCGGTGGCGTCGTCGCCCACCGGCGGGACGGCGTCGTCGGCACCGGCCGCCGGCCGGCTGGGCTCGGCCCGCCCCGGCGATGCGTCCGGCGACGACCCGAGCGCCATCACCCCGGCGACCACCGCGGCCACCGAAACAGCCCCGACGGCCCCGGCGACAACCACCGCCCGCCGCGAACGCCGCTCGGACGTACGCTCCTTCCCCCGCCGCGGGCGGGACCCGCGCCCGGGCCCGAACCCGTCACCGGCCTCGTGCACGGCCCCGTCCGAGCCGTATCCCCCGGCGCCCGGTCCGTACCCGGCGACACCGGAGTCGAGCACGGCCCCGTCCGGCCCGTAGCCCGCGCCGTCCGGGGCGTACCCCGCGCTGCTCTGTCCGTGATCGGTGGCGTCCGTCGCGTACCCGGCGACAGCGGGGCCGTGCGCGGTCGCGTCCGGACCGTACGCCGCCCCGTCCGGACCGTACGCGGGGGCGCCGTGGCCGTCCTCGGCGGCGCGAGGGGCACGCCCGGCGGCGTCCGTTCCGCGGCCTGCCGCACCGGTCCCGTACCCGGCGACACCCGGTCCGTCCCCGGCAGCGCCGGGCGTGCGGCCCGCAGCCTCCGGCCCGCTGCCGTACCCGGCAGGGTCAGCCCCGTTGCCGGCACCGGTTCCGCCCGGCCCGTACCCGGTGGCCTCCGGTCCGTACGCGGCGGCGTCAGCGCCGTACCCGGCATGGGCCGCTCCGCTGCCGGCCGCACCCGGCCCGCCGGGGCGGTGCCCTTCGCCATCCACTCCGTACGCGGCAGCGCCGTACCCGGCGGGACCGGGCCCGTCCGGCACGTACCCCGCGCCGTCCCGCCCGTGCGCGGCGGTCCCAGGGCCCTGCCCTTGCGGGGACGGCCCGTATCCGGCGCCGGCCGGGCCGGCGGCACCCGCCCCGCCGACGGCGCCCGCGTCGGACGGGATGCGGGGCAGCTCGCGGGTTTCGTCGTAAGCGTTCTGCCAGCCGTGGGCCGTGGCCGGGTCGGCGTAGCCGCCGTATTCCACGGGGGTGGGCTGCGGCTGGTACACGTTCGGCGGTACCGAGGGCTCGCCGTCCGGGCGCGGAAGACCGTGGACGTCGGGAGGCATGGACATGGCCGAAAAGCATAGGGACTGCCCGCGCCGTCCGGACAGCCACCTTGCCGATCGCGCGACCCGCCGCGTCTCACGTGGCGGGAAACACGCGGCGCCGGGCGTTACCGGGCCGTAAGCTCCCAGGCATGCAGGTGATCCAGTCGACGAAGCTCGCCAACGTCTGTTACGAGATCCGGGGCCCGGTGCTCGAGGAGGCGATGCGGCTCGAGGCGGCCGGTCACCGCATCCTCAAGCTGAACACCGGCAACCCGGCGGCGTTCGGCTTCGAGTGCCCGCCGGAGATCCTGGAGGACATCCTCCGCAACGTCTCCTCGGCGCACGGCTACGGCGACGCCAAGGGCCTCCTGGCCGCCCGCCGCGCGGTGGTGATGCACAACCAGACCCTCGGCATCGAGACCGACGTCGAGCACGTCTTCATCGGCAACGGAGTCTCCGAGCTCATCGTGATGGCCATGCAGGGCCTGCTCGACGACGGCGACGAGGTCCTCGTACCGGCGCCGGACTACCCGCTGTGGACCGCCGCCGTCTCCCTGTCCGGCGGCACCGCCGTGCACTACCGCTGCGACGAGCAGTCCGACTGGATGCCCGACCTCGCCGACGTGGAGCGCAAGGTCACCGACCGCACCAAGGCGATCGTCATCATCAACCCCAACAACCCCACGGGCGCGGTCTACGACCCGGCCGTGATCAAGGGGATGACCGACATCGCCCGCCGGCACAACCTGCTGGTCTGCTCCGACGAGATCTACGACAAGATCCTCTACGACGACGCCACGCACACACCGACCGCGGCCGTCGCCCCGGACCTGCTGACCCTGACGTTCAACGGCATGTCCAAGGCCTACCGGGTGGCCGGCTACCGCGTCGGCTGGATGTCGATCTCCGGCCCCCGCGCGCACGCCGACTCCTACATCGAGGGCCTGACGATCCTGGCC
>NZ_BMVJ01000002.1:508871-509818 GCF_014650655.1 Streptomyces anandii JCM 4720 | reverse complement strand
AACATGCGCCTGTGCGCCAACATGCCGGGCCAGCACGGCGTGGTCGCCGCGCTCAGCGGGCGGCAGACCATCAACGACCTGGTGCTGCCCGGCGGACGGCTGAAGGAGCAACTGGACGTCGCCTACGAACTGCTCACGCAGATCCCGGGCGTGACGTGCGTTCGGCCCCGGGGGGCGCTCTACCTCTTCCCCCGCCTCGACCCCAAGGTCTTCAAGATCAAGGACGACCGCCGCATGGTGCTCGACCTGCTGCGCCGCGAGAAGATCATGGTCGTGCAGGGCACCGGCTTCAACTGGCCCGAGCCGGACCACTTCCGCGTCGTCACCCTGCCCACGGTCGGGGACCTGCGCGACGCGGTGAGCCGCATCGGCAACTTCCTGGACGGTTACGGCCAGGCCTGAACCGCGGCACCACCGACGCCGTACGGATCACCGACAGTGCGGTTACGGGCCGGTTCCGCGAACCGGCTCAACTTTAGACGGGTTCTAAGCTAGGATGCCTTCTGTCAGCGCACAGGAGGCCATCCCATGTACGAACCGATCCGCACCCAGTCGGTCCACACCACGATGGCCGGCACCACCCCCGACTTCCCCCACCGATCCCGCGAGGAGGAGCTGGACATCCAGCTCGCGGGCCATCTCGCGGCGCTGCTCGCCGTCACCGACGAGCTGCGCGCACTGGCCCCCTCCGCCGACCTGGACGCGGCGGCCGAGCGGCTCGCCGGGCAGGTGGCCCGGCTGCGGGGAGGCAGGGCTCCCGCCCGCTCGTCGGCGGCCCCCGGCACCGGGACACGGGCGCTGCACCGGCGGGCGCACGCACTCGCCGGACGCGCGCTCGTCGTCGCCGCCTCCCGGGCGGACACGGCGGCGGCGATCCTCGCGGCCGAGCGGATGGACGCGCACGCGGCCGCCGCGCCCGAGGAGCGGCAGGAGTTGAGTGGCGCCGC
>NZ_BMVJ01000002.1:505689-508848 GCF_014650655.1 Streptomyces anandii JCM 4720 | reverse complement strand
CCACTAGCCCTTGATCCCCGTCGATCCAGTTGATCCGAGGGCTCCTCAGAACGGCCCCGGTCCGCGTGCACCCGCAGCGACGCGCGGACCGGGCGCCATGAACCCCGCCGTCCGGCGGCCTCGCCGTCTTTGAACCCGCTGTCCCCGTACCCGCCGTCTCGGCGAGGATGGAGCCGTGACCGACTCCACCGCCACGGTGCGGCCCGCGGCCCGCGCCGACCTCACCGCCGTCGCCGGCATATACCGGCACTACGTCCTGCACAGCGTCGCGACGTTCGACGAGGTGCCGCGCGCCCTTGAGGAATGGGAGCTGCGTCACGACGAACTCGCCGCGCGCGGGCTGCCGTTCCTCGTCGCGGAGGAGGCCGGCCAGGTCCTAGGGTTCGCGTACGCAGGACCCTGGCGGCCGAAGCCGGCGTACCGGCACACCGTGGAGGACACCGTGTACCTCGACCCCCGGGCCACCGGGCGGGGGCTCGGCGGCGCACTGCTGGGCGGGCTGATCGAGGGGTGCGAACGGGCGGGAGCGCGGCGGATGATCGCCGTCGTCGCGATCCCCGGCGACGACGGCTCCGGCACCGGCACGGACGCTTCAGGTGCCGCATCCCTCGCCCTGCACCGCCGCTTCGGCTTCGCGGACGCGGGACGGCTGACCGCCGTCGGGTACAAGCACGGCCGCTGGATCGACACGCTGCTGCTGGAACGGGCGCTGGCCCCGAAGGAGACCGGCGCCCGCTGACCGGCGGGCGTCAGCCGAGCAGGACCACAACGATCACGAACAGCACCACGACCAGGAGGACGATCAGCCAGACGGGCCATGTGCCCCGGCTGTGCGGCTCTTCCGGGCCGCCGCCGCGTGGACGGTCCTCGGTCAGGTCCGTGTGGTCCGGGCGGTCCCGGGTGTAGAAGTCACCATCTCCAGCCATGCCCTCATCACTCCTTCACCTGGAGGACTCCCGGGTACCCGGAGCCGGGCCGGCCACACCGAAGAGGCCGGGTGCGCACGCCGTTGTGCGCACCCGGCCTCCTGGGTCCACGCCGCGGCCGGCCGGAGCGACATCGCAGGTCAGGGCAAGTCGCGGCCGGCCGCGGAGCTCGGGCGGGCCCGCCAGGGCCCGGGGCGGGCTGCGGTCAGCCCAGGCGCTCGACGAGCGCGCGGTACTGGTCCCACAGCTCCTTGGGCGTGTGGTCGCCGAAGGTGTTGAGGTGCTCGGGGACCAGGGCGGCCTCCTCGCGCCACACCTCCTTGTCGACGGTGAGCAGGAAGTCCAGGTCCGACTCGGACAGGTCCAGGCCGTCGGTGTCCAGGGCGTCCCGGGTGGGCAGCACGCCGATCGGGGTCTCGACGCCCTCGGCCTTGCCCTCCAGGCGCTCGACGATCCACTTCAGCACGCGGCTGTTCTCGCCGAACCCGGGCCAGACGAACTTGCCCTCGTCGTTCTTGCGGAACCAGTTGACGTAGTAGATCTTCGGCAGCTTGGACTGGTCCTTGTCCTTGCCGACCTCGATCCAGTGACCCATGTAGTCGCCCATGTTGTAACCGCAGAAGGGCAGCATGGCGAAGGGGTCGCGGCGCAGCTCGCCGACCTTGCCCTCGGCGGCCGCGGTCTTCTCGGAGGCGACGTTGGCGCCGAGGAAGACGCCGTGGTTCCAGTCGAAGGACTCGGTCACCAGCGGCACCGCGCTGGCCCGGCGGCCGCCGAAGAGGATCGCCGAGATCGGCACGCCCTTCGGGCTCTCCCACTCCGGCGCGATGATCGGGCACTGCGAAGCGGGCGTGGTGAAGCGGGCGTTGGGGTGCGCGGCGGGCGTACCGGACTCGGGGGTCCAGGAGTTGCCCTTCCAGTCGGTGAGGTGGGCCGGGGTCTCCTGCGTCATGCCCTCCCACCAGACGTCGTTGTCGTCGGTGAGCGCGACGTTGGTGAAGACCGAGTTGCCCCACAGCGTCTTCATGGCGTTGGCGTTGGTGTGCTCACCGGTGCCGGGGGCGACGCCGAAGAAGCCGGCCTCGGGGTTGATCGCGTACAGGCGGCCGTCCTCGCCGAACCGCATCCACGCGATGTCGTCGCCGATGGTCTCCACCGTCCAGCCGGAGATGGTCGGCTCCAGCATGGCGAGGTTGGTCTTGCCGCAGGCGCTCGGGAAGGCGGCGGCGACGTACTTGGACTCGCCGGTGGGCGGGGTGAGCTTGAGGATCAGCATGTGCTCGGCCAGCCAGCCCTCGTCGCGGGCCATGACGGAGGCGATGCGCAGGGCGTAGCACTTCTTGCCGAGCAGGGCGTTGCCGCCGTAGCCGGAGCCGTAGGACCAGATCTCGCGGTCCTCGGGGAAGTGCGAGATGTACTTGGTGGAGTTGCACGGCCAGGGCACGTCCTCCTGGCCCGGCTCCAGCGGGGCGCCGAGGGTGTGGACGGCCTTGACGAAGAAGCCGCTGTCGCCGAGCTCGTCCAGCACCGGCTGTCCCATGCGGGTCATGGTGCGCATGGAGACGGCGACGTAGGCGGAGTCGGTGATCTCGACGCCGATCGCGGACAGCGGGGAGCCGAGGGGGCCCATGCAGAACGGGACGACGTACATCGTCCGGCCCTTCATGGAGCCGCGGAACAGGCCCTTCTCACCGGAGAAGATCTCCCGCATCTCGGCGGGCGCCTTCCAGTGGTTGGTGGGGCCGGCGTCCTCCTCCTTCTCGGAGCAGATGAACGTCCGGTCCTCCACGCGGGCCACGTCCGAGGGGTCGGAGGCCGCGTAGTAGGAGTTGGGGCGCTTGATCGGGTCGAGCTTCTTGAAGGTGCCCTTCGCGACGAGCTCCTCGCACAGTCGCTCGTACTCGGCCTCGGATCCGTCACACCAGACCACGTTGTCCGGCTGCGTCAGTTCGGCGATCTCGTTCACCCACGAGATCAGGTCCTGATGGTTGGTGGGAATGACGGGGGGAGCCGCGATGTCGCGCGCCACGATTGCTCCTAAATGAGGGGTTTCTTGTCTTGTCGCCCCGTGGGGGCTGCGACCCGGACGCTTCGTAGCCGCTCATCCGGTGCCGACCGCACTCATTTGATCATCCGACTCCTGTGCGCATCTGTCCAGAGGGCCGCCCAGGTGAGCAGCGTGAGGAATCCCACGGTTTCCGTGATTCTTTGCGTCCACGTTGAGTTCGACTGA
>NZ_BMVJ01000002.1:492763-505656 GCF_014650655.1 Streptomyces anandii JCM 4720 | reverse complement strand
AGGACTTTTTGCGTTCGGCCCGGTCGGCAACGATCATCGCAAGGTACTCACACCCGACTTACGGTCGCGTAGGTACCATGCGCGCATGACTGTGTCCGCCTCCGACGCGCCTCTGGACACGCCGGCCGCAGGCCGCGGTCCGGCGGCGCTCTCCCTGCCGCACCCCATCAAGCCGAAGCTGCGCGGCTGGCTGCACCTCGGGATGTTCCCGGCCGTGCTCATCGCGGGCCTGGTGCTCACCGCGCTCGCCGACTCCACCCGCGGGCGGGTCGCCTGCGGCATCTACGTCCTCACCGCCTGTCTGCTGTTCGGCGTCAGCGCGCTGTACCACCGCGGGAACTGGGGCCCGCGCGCCGGCGGACTGCTGCGCAGGCTCGACCACGCGAACATCTTCCTGATCATCGCGGGCACCTACACCCCGCTCACCCTGCTGCTCCTGCCCGGCGCGAAGGGCCAGTGGCTGCTGTGGGGCATCTGGGCGGCGGCGGCCGCGGGCATCGTCTTCCGGGTCTTCTGGGTCGGTGCGCCCCGCTGGCTCTACACCCCCTGCTACATCGCGATGGGCTGGGCGGCCGTGTTCTTCCTGCCGGACTTCATGCACGCCGGGGGCATCGCGGTGCTGGTCCTGGTGGTCGTCGGCGGCCTCCTCTACAGCGCGGGCGGCGTCGTCTACGGCATCAAGCGGCCGAACCCCTCCCCGCGCTGGTTCGGCTTCCACGAGGTCTTCCACTCCCTCACGCTGGCGGCCTTCGTAGTGCACTACGTCGGCATCTCCCTGGTGGCGTACCAGCACGCGTAGCGCCCCCCGACCGCCCTCCCGGTGGCCACGGCTCGCACGAGCCGTGGCCATTTTTCGTACCCCAGGAAGGAGATCGAAAGTGCATGTCGATTGACAGTTAGTAGATTTTGAGAGCTACCCTCATTTCATGGCTACTGTCACTGAGCTTCAGGACACCCGGCACGACCCCCGCCGCTGGTGGGCCCTCGGCGCCCTGGTCGCGAGCATGCTCACGCTCGGCTTCGACATGACGATCCTCAACGTGGCGCTGCCGACCATGGCCGGCGAACTGGGCGCCACCACCGGCCAGCAGCAGTGGATGGCGGACGCGTACGTCGTCGTCTTCGCCGCGCTGATGCTGCCCGCGGGACTCCTCGGCGACCGCTTCGGGCGGCGGCTGATGCTGATGGCCGGACTCGGCGTCTTCCTCGCCGGCTCGCTCGCCGGGGCGCTGGCCGGGGACGTGAACTGGGTGATCGCGGCCCGCGCGTTCATGGGCGTCGGCGGGGCCCTGGTCACCCCGCTCGCGCTCTCCGTGCTGCCCTCGCTCTTCGGCCCCGACGAGCGCACCAAGGCCGTCGGCGTCATCTCGGCCGCCTCCGCGCTCGGCCTGCCGCTCGGCCCGATCATCGGCGGCTGGCTGCTCGACCACTTCTGGTGGGGCTCGGTCTTCCTCGTCAACGTGCCGATGGCCGCGCTCGGCATCGCCGCTTGTCTCTTCCTGCTCCCGGAGACCAGCGACCCCGCGTCCCCCAGGGTCGACGCCCTGTCCACGGCGCTCGCCGCGACGGGCCTCGGCGCCCTCGTCTACGCGATCATCGAGGCGCCCGGGCGCGGCTGGGGGGACGCCCTGGTGCTCATCATGTCCGGCGCGGCCGCGGTGCTGCTCACCGCGCTGGTCCTGCGCGAGCGGCGGGCCGTGCGCCCCATGCTCGACACGACCCTGCTGGCCCGGCGCGGCTTCCTGTTCAACACGCTGGCCGCGACCCTGGTGATGTTCGTCCTGTCCGGGCTGCTGTTCGTGCTGCCCCCGTATCTGCAGGCCGTGCTCGGCCAGGACGCCTTCGGCACCGGGCTGCGCCTGCTGCCGATGATGGGCGGCCTGATGCTCGCCGCGCGGGGCGCGCAGCCGGTCGTCGCGCGGTTCGGCCCCCGCGCGGTGGTGAGCGCGGGCCTGGTGGTGCTGGCCTTCGCCGCGCTGCTCGGCAGCCGTACGACGGTCCACTCCGGCTACGGCTTCACCGCGCTGTGGCTCTCCGTCACCGGCGTCGGCTTCGGGTTCTCCGTGGTGCCCGCCATGGACGCCGCCCTCGGCACCCTGCCCCGGGACCGGGCCGGCAGCGGCTCGGGCCTGCTCATGACGCTGCGCCAGGTCGGCGCGGCCATCGGCATCGCCCTGCTGGGCAGCCTGCTCGCGGGCGTCTTCCGGGACCGGCTGGACGTCACGGGACTGCCCGCGCGGGCCGGCGACGCCGCCGGGGACTCCGTGGTCGCCGCCCACCTGATCGGCGAGCGGCTGGGCTCGGCCCGTCTGGTGGCCTCCGCGGACAGCGCCTATGTCCACGGCATGGGCGTGGTCCTGCTGGTCTGCGGTGTCGCCGCGCTGGTCTCCGCGCTGCTGGCCGCGGCCTTCCTGCCGAAGGAGGCGCCCGCGGCCGCCGATGCGGCCGAGACCGCCGAGACCGCCGAGACCGCCGAGACCGCCGAGACCGCCGAGGAGGACGCCGTTCCCGGCATGGCTGCCCCGGCTGGTGATGCCCGACAATGAACCCCATGACGGCCGCACGTTCCCGCTTCTCCCCCGCCGACCGCCCCCAGCTGGGACTTCGTGAGCGCAAGAAGATCAAGACCCGCGAGGCGATCCGCGACGCGACCTACGCGCTGATCAAGGAGCAGGGGTACGACGCGACGACGATCGAGCAGATCGCCGACCGGGCCGAGGTGTCGCCGTCGACCGTCTTCCGGTACTTCCCGACCAAGGAGGACATCGTCCTCACGGACGAGTACGACCCGCTGATGCTGGAGGAGTTGCGCGCGCGGCCCGCGGGCGAGCCGTGGATCGACTCACTGCGGCACGTGATCCACATGGCCCTGGACGTGCTGACGGAGGAGGACCCGGAGACGGTCCGGACGCGGGCGCATCTCGCGATCCAGGTGCCGGCCGTCCGCTCCCGCATGGTGGAGAGCATGTCGGAGACCGGGCGGATGCTGCGCGAGGCCATCGCCGAGCGCTCGGGCCTCGCCCCGGACAGCCTGGAGGCGCGCGTCTACGCGATGTCCCTCACCGGCGGTCTGCTGGAGGTCTACCTGTACTGGGCGGAGAACGGCTTCCAGGACGACCTGCGCGGCCTCGTGGACCGCGCCCTGGACGTCCTGGAGCACGGCCTTCCCGCAGCGAATTCCTGAGCCCGCCGCGTCCCTTCCGTGACATCCTCACCGGGTGAACGGTCCCGAGATCCACGTCGAGTTCGCCCCCGGCCTGCACCTTTTCGTCCCGCACTCCCGGCGCGCGGGCGCCACCGCGGTCGCCACCGACGGCGTCTCGACCCTCGGCCACGTCGTGGAGTCCCTCGGCGTGCCGCTCACCGAGGCGGGCGCCCTGCTCGTCGACGGCCACGAGGTGCCCGTCTCCCACGTGCCGCGCGCCGGCGAGCGGGTCGAGGTGCGGGCGGTCGAGCGCCCCCAGCGGGTGCCCGGCGCTCCCCTGCGCTTCCTGCTCGACGTGCACCTCGGCACCCTCGCCCGCCGGCTGCGCCTGCTGGGCGTCGACGCGGCCTACGAGTCCACGGACATCGGCGACCCGGCGCTGGCCGCGCGCTCCGCGGCAGAGAAGCGGGTCATGCTCAGCCGCGACCGGGGCCTGCTGCGCCGCCGCGAACTGTGGGCCGGCGCCTACGTCTACAGCACCCGCCCCGACGAGCAACTGCACGACGTCCTCGACCGGTTCCGGCCCCCACTCGCCCCCTGGACCCGCTGCACCGCCTGCAACGGCCTGCTGCGGGAGGCCACCAAGGACGAGGTGGCCGACCAGCTCGAACACGGCACGCACCGCACCTACGACGTCTTCGCCCGGTGCGCCGACTGCGGCCGCGCCTACTGGAAGGGCGCCCACCACGACCAGCTCGAGGCGATCGTGGAGCGCGCCCTGGCCGGATACGCGGAGCCCGGCCGCAACTGACGTAGGGAAGTGACCGGTTCAGCCGCCGAGGGCGGCGCGCAGGCGGTCCGGGTCGGTGGTCGGGGCGTCGCAGGTGAAGTTGCGGCAGACGTAGGCGGTGGGCGCGCCGCCGACCAGCGGGCGGCCCTCGAGCAGCGGGAACTCCTCGCCGCCCGCCGCCCCGAACGCCACCACGGCTCCCGGCGCGGTGCCCAGAAGTGCCGTACGGTGCAGGGCCTTCGCGGCCTCCTCGGCCGGGGATGCGCCCACCACGGCGACCTCGCGCGGCCCGTCCAGCGCGGCCTCGGCGACGGCCAGCCCCCAGCCGATGAAGCGCGGCACACGCGGGCCGAGCGCCCGGACCACGCCCAGTGCCTTCTCGGCGGCGGCGCGGTGGGCCGCGGAGCCGGTGTGGGCGGCGTAGGAGAGCAGCGCGCCCGCGGCGGCCGACCAGCCGGACGGGGTGGCGTTGTCGGTGGGGTCCTGGGGGCGGCGGATCAGCTTCTCGGCGTCCACCGCGGTGTCGTACAGCGTGCCCGACTCGGGATCGGTGAACCGGGTCAGGACATGGCCGAGGAGCAGTCCCGCGAAGTCGAGCCAGACCCCTTCGCCGGTGACGGACGCCAGCGCGAGGAAGCCCTCGGCGACGTCGGCGTAGTCCTCCAGGACACCGGCGTTCGCCCCGGCCCGGCCGTCCCGGCTGGTGCGGGACAGCCCGGCGTGCTCGTCCATGTGCAGCCGTACGAGCAGGTCGGCGGCGCCGGTCGCGGCGTCCACCAGGTCGGGGCGGCCGAAGTAGGCGCCGGTCTCGGCCAGCGCGGCGATCGCCAGCCCGTTCCAGGCAGCGACGACCTTGTCGTCCCGGCCGGGCGCGGGGCGGGCGGACCGGGCGCGCAGCAGCCGGGACCTGACGGACGCCACCCGCTCCGCGTCGAACACACCTTCCTGCTGCGGTAGTTGCAGCACCGACGAACCCTGCTCGAAGGTGCCCTCCTCGGTCACCCCGAAGCAGCGGGCGGCGAGTTCGGCGTCCCGCTCGCCGAGGACCTCCGTCAACTGATCGGGCGTCCACACGTAGTACGCGCCCTCGACGTGCCGGCCCGTGCCGTCGTCGCTGTCGGCGTCCAGCGCGGAGGCGAACCCGCCCTCGTCCGTGCCGAGTTCGCGCACCATGAAGTCGGCCGTCTCCAGGGCCACCCGGCGGGCCAGTTCCGAGCCGGTGGCCCGCCACAGGTGGGCGTAGACCCGGCACAGCAGCGCGTTGTCGTAGAGCATCTTCTCGAAGTGCGGCACCACCCAGTCCCGGTCGACGGAGTAGCGGGCGAAGCCGCCGCCGAGCTGGTCGTAGATACCGCCGCGGGCCATCCGCTCGCAGGTGTCCCGCGCCATCTGCAGGGCGCCCTCGGAGCCGGTGCGCGCGTGGTGCCGCAGCAGGAACTCGATCGCCATGGACGGCGGGAACTTGGGCGCCCCGCCGAATCCGCCGCGCTGCGCGTCGTACTCCCGGGTCAGCCCGAGCAGAGCCTGCGCCAGCTCCTCCTCGCCGGGGACCTCGGTGCCGCCGTAGCCGATCTCCCGGTGGGCGAGGTCGCGCACGATCTTCCCGGCGACGTCGGTGACCTCCTCGCGCCGCGTGTCCCACGCCTGCCGCACCCCCTCCAGCACCTGCCGGAAGGAGGGCATGCCGTGGCGGGGCGCGGGCGGGAAGTACGTGCCGAAGTAGAACGGCTCGGCGTCAGCCGTCAGGAACACGGTCATCGGCCAGCCGCCCTGACCGGTGGCGGCCTGCACGGCCTCCATGTAGACCGCGTCCACGTCGGGGCGCTCCTCGCGGTCCACCTTGACACTGACGAAGTGGTCGTTGAGGTAGCCCGCCGTCGTCTCGTCCTCGAAGGACTCGTGCGCCATGACATGGCACCAGTGGCAGCTGCTGTACCCGACGCTCAGCAGCACCGGCACGTCCCGCCGCCGCGCCTCGGCGAAGGCCTCGTCCGACCAGGGCCACCAGTCGACCGGGTTGTCGGCGTGCTGGAGCAGGTACGGGGACGTCTCGTGAGCCAGTCGGTTCGGCATACCCCCATCCTGCCTCACCCGCTCCGGCCGGGCACGGAACGTCACCACCGGCCCGGCTCGCCGGCTCGCGGGGAGCCCCGCGCGCCCCCGTCGCGCGCGGACGTTGATCGTCGCCCCCTCGCGCTCGGGGCCCGCGCGAAGGACACTCGTAGGCAACGGAGTTGGCACCAAGAGGGGGACGGAACATGCGGGACGCGCATCGGGCCGAGGCCGAGCGGTTGCTGGCCCGGGCCGTGGAGGAGGAGGTGCGGCGCTCCGGCGGACGGGTGGACGGGGCCGTACTGCTGTCCCGGGCGCGTGGCGCGCTCGACACCCTGGCCGGGCCGGCGGCGGAGGAGTACGAGGCGTACACGCGCGCCCTGGACGAGGCGTCCGCCGGACAGCTCACCTTCGCCCAGCGCTACGCCCGCGAGGGCGCCGGAACTCCCCTGCTGGTCGCGGCCGTTGCGGCGCTGACCGCGGTGGTCGCCGACATCGCGCTGGGCACGGGCACGGGCACGGCCGTCGGGGCGGGCGTCACCGTGGGCGTGGCGGGCGCCGCCGCGACCGTGGTGAAGGTGACGGCCGCGCACCTGCCGGCGGCCCACCACCGCGCGGGCGCGGCCGGCCAGCCCGGCGGCACGGAGCAGCTGCGGCTGCAGTGGCTCACCGCGCTGGAGGTGCGCGGCATCCGCCCCTTCCTCGACCAGCAGCGCGTGCTCAGCGCGTCCACCGCGCCGAAGAAGGCGGCGCCCCGGCTGCGCGGCACGGACAAGAGCGCGGCCGCCCGCAGACGCAGCGTGCTGGAACAGTCGTTCGGCCAACTGCCCGAAGCCGTGGGTGTGTTCGCAGGGCGGCGGCAGGAGGTCGCGCGGATCAGGCAGTGGGTGCAGGCCGCCCGCGCCAGCACCCAGACCCGGCCCACCGTGGTCGTGCTGCACGGGCCGCCCGGCTCCGGCCGCAGCACGCTCGCGGTGCGGGCGGCCCACGATCTGAAGGACCAGTTCCGGGGCGCGGTCGTGGTCGACCTGCGCGGCGACAGCCCCGAGGAGCCGCCGCTGCCCACCCGGGACGCCCTGCTGCACCTGCTGAACCGGCTCGGCGCGCCCCGAGAGCAACTGCTGTTCCGTGAACGCTCCTCCTCCGACCAGCAGCTCAAGCGGCTCGGCGAGCTGTACCACCAGCACCTGACCGGGCTGCCGGTGACGATCGTGCTCGACGACGCCTCGGACCCCGAGCAGGTGCGGGCCCTGGTGCCCGAACGCTCCGACAGCCTGGTCCTGGTCACCACCCGCAAGCCGCTGGAGCTGCCCGCGGACCTGCCGGCGTGGGTGTACCAGCTGCCCGTGGAGGCGCTGGACACGGCGGGCGCCGAGGAGCTGCTGGGCGCGGCCGCCCAGGACAGCTCCGGGCCCTACGACGCCGACTCGGCCGAGCGGATCGGCGAACTGTGCGGGGGCCTGCCGCTGGCGCTGCGCATCGCGGGCTCCTCGCTCGGCCCGCGCTCACCGCGCTCCCTGGCCATCGACCTGGGGGCGTACGGCCCGGTGGAACCGGTCGAACGCGTGCTGTGGCTGCGCTACACCGACCAGCCGGAGCCGGCCCGGCGGCTGCTGCGGCGGCTGGCGCTGGCCGGCCGCGCCTCGCTGGGCACCGCCGCCGCGGCCGCGCTGCTGGCCACCGACGAGGCGGAGGCCGGCCGGAATCTGGACGCGCTCGCCCGGGCCGGCCTGATCGACCACGTGCGCGGCAGCCGCTACCGCCTGCACGACCTGGTGCGCGCCTTCGCGGCCGCCCGTCTGCTCGACGAGGAGGACCCGGCCGAGCGGACGGCGGCCCAGGAGCGGCTGATCGTCAACTACGCCGAGCTGGCCGACTCCGTGCTGCGGCTCGTCGACGGCAACAACTCCACCCGCTCCGACCGCTTCAGCCCGCACGGCTTCACGTCCCTGGACGAGGCGCTGCGCTGGCTGGACGACGAGTCCAGCTTCATCACGGCGGCCCTCAGACACGCCGAGGGCGTCAACCAGGCGGCGGTGCTGAACCTGCTGGGCGCACTGTGCGACTACTGCCTGCTGCGCGGCGACCTCTACCGCCTCGGCGAGATCAGCGAGCTCACCCAGGCCGTGGACCAGGGCCTGCTGGTGCGCTCGGTGCAGTGGCGCACCGGCATCGCGGCCCGGCAGCTGGGCGAGCTGGACAAGGCGCGCACCACCCTGACGTCGGTGGTCGACCTCTACCGCGAGGCCCACCACGACGCGGGCGCCGCGCGCGCCCTCAACTCGCTCGGCATCACACTGCACCACCAGGGCAATCTCACCGAGGCGGCGGCGCGGCTGCGGGAGGCGCTCCAGCTGCAGTCGGTGCCCGAGCTGGAGACCGACCGCGCCTGGACGATGCACGCGCTGGCGGCGGTCGAGCGGGACCGCGGGCGGCTGGCGGAGGCGCTGGAGCTGCTGACGGGCTCGCTGGTGCTGCACCGGCAGGGCGACTCGGTGCACGGCGAGGCGTGGGCCCACTTCCAGCTGGGCCAGCTCGCGCTGCGGCTCGGGGACGTGGAGCGCGCGGAGGCGGATCTGCGCCAGGCCCTGGAGCGCTACGGCCGTACCCGCGACGCCCGCGGCGAGGCCTGGGCGCTGACCCAGCTGGCCCGGGCCCGGCTGGTGGCGGGCGAGGCCCCGGAGGCGGTGGAGGCGCTGCGCGGGGCGGTCGTGCGGCACCGGGACAACGAGGACGCGCGCGGCGAGGCGTGGACGCTGTACTACCTCGGGCAGGCGCTGGAGGAGACCGGCGGCCTCGACCAGGCGGTGCGCGAGCTGGAGCGCGCCCGCACGCTGTTCTCCCGGATGCGCGACGTCTACGGCCTGGCCTGCGCCCGCCACCACTCTGCCCGCGCGACCCGCGACCAGCGGGCGGCGCAGACCGGCTCGCTGAGGAACTCCGGCTTCGCCCGCCAGCTCCTGGTGGACGCCCGCGCCGACTTCCAGCGCATCGGCGTCGCCCATGGCGAGGCCTGGACGTGTCTGGAGCTGGCGGTGGTGGACGCGGGCAACGCCCGCACCCAGCAGGCGCTCGGCCTGTGCGACGAGGCGCTGACCCTGTTCGCCTCCTACGGCGACCGCCGGGGCGAGGACTGGGCCCGCTTCCTGCGCTGCACCCTCCTGCCGTACGCGGCGCCCGGGGGCGTGGAGGTCGGCACGGCGGTGGCCCAGGAGGAGCTCGCCGCGCTCTCCCGCGCGGGCCACCCGCTGCGCGACGGCAAGCTCGACGACTACGTCGAGGCCTACCAGCTGCTGCTCGAACGCGGTGTCCAGCTGGAGGCGGGCTGGCAGGCCTGGCGCCTGGGCATGGCCCCCGACCGCCACGCGCGGGAGGTCATGGGAGTGCCGGTGCCGGCCCGGCCGTGAACGGCGGGGCCGGCAGGGCCGCGAACAGCGGGATCCACCGCGGTCTGCTCGGCGAGCAGGCCGCGGTGGATCCCGGGGTCAGCCGTGGTGGGGCTTGGGGTCCGACGAGGGGGCGCCGGACTCCCTCTTCGGGTCCGGGGCCTCCTTGAAGTCGACCTTGCCCATGTGCCGGCTCATGGACTTCATCAGACCCCACACCGCCACGGCCATCACCGCGAAGACGATGAAGCCGAGGACGCCGGGGGTGACCTTGTTCTGGTCGACCTCGGCGAGGGGGACCAGATGCGTCACTGCGAGGCTCGCGCTTGCGCTCATGCCAGCATTGTCCCTCAGGCCTGCCGGACGCCCGCAAAGAGGTCGTCCTCGGGCAGCGAGGTGCCGACGAGGGACTTCGCGAGCTCGTACTCCTCGGTCGGCCAGACCTCCTTCTGGATCTCCATCGGCACCCGGAACCAGCCGCCGTCGGGGTCGATCTGGGTGGCGTGGGCGATCAGCGCCTTGTCCCGGATCTCGTAGAAGTCGGCGCACGGGACGTGCGTGGTGAGGGTGCGGTCCTTGTGGCCGGAGCCCTCCCAGCGCTTGAGCCACTCCCCGTAGGGGGACTCCAGGCCCCGGTCGAGCAGCGCCTTGTGCAGGGCCTCGGTGCGCAGCCGGTTGAAGCCCTGGTTGTAGTACAGCTTGAGCGGCTGGTGGACCGGGCCGTACTCCGCCTCCGGGTACTTCTCGGCGTCGGCCGCGCCCTCGAAGGCCACCATCGAGATCTTGTGGGTCATGATGTGGTCGGGGTGCGGATAGCCGCCGTTCTCGTCGTAGGTGGTGATCACCTGGGGACGGAAGGAGCGGATCTTGCGCACCAGTTCGCCGGCCGCCTTGTCCACGTCCTCCAGGGCGAAACAGCCGTCGGGCAGCGGCGGCAGCGGGTCGCCCTCGGGGAGCCCGGAGTCGACGAAGCCGAGCCACTCCTGCTTGACGCCGAGGATCTCCCGGGCCTCGTCCATCTCCTTCTTGCGGACCTCGTGGATGTGCTCCTCGACGTATTTGTCGCCCTGGAGCTTGGGGTTGAGGATGGAGCCACGCTCTCCGCCCGTGCAGGTCACCACCAGCACGTCCACCCCCTCGGACACGTACTTCGCCATGGTGGCCGCACCCTTGCTCGACTCGTCGTCGGGATGCGCGTGCACGGCCATCAGTCGCAACTGGTCAGTCAAGGCTCAATCCTCATTGGTCAAGTCGGTGCCCGGCGTCGCGGGCAGTCACCGTATGCCGTACCGCGGGGACGTCGCTGCGGGGTGGCGGTCGGTCTGCGGGCGGGGCCTTCTATAGTGACCGAATCGGGGGGCGAATAATTCCGGGGCCCGCCTTGGGATCCCCCCGCGGGACCGCATCCCGCTCCTGCCGAGAGGACGATCATGAGTACGGCGAGCACCCGGCTCCCCGAGGGCCGCTACGGCCGCTCCGCGGACGAGCGCGCGGACCGCAAGCTCAAGATCGCGGGCGGTGTCCTGGGCGCCGTGCTGCTCGCCCTGGTCGGCTACTTCGCCTACCACTACGTCGGCCAGAACGAGATCAGCGGCCAGGTCATCGCCTTCCAGGCCTCCGACGACTCCGTGCAGGTCCATCTCGAGGTCCGCAAGGACGCCGGGGCCCGCGGCTACTGCACCCTGCGGTCGCAGGCCGCCAACGGCGACGAGGTGGGCCGGGCCGACTTCCGCTTCGACCAGCACGCCACGCGCATCGACAAGGTGGTCACGCTGCGTACGACGTCCCGGGGGACGACGGCCGAGCTGCTCGGCTGCCACGCCGGCTGAGGGGCGACTTCGCCCGGAATACGTAGGCCCTGACCTGCGTTGACGCCAGAGTGATGGCTTATGTCCTCCCCCTTTGGGCCGTGAATTGTTAGGCTCGTGGTTTCGCCCATCCAAGAGGGAACATTCTTCTGGGTAGGGCGATGCTTTGTATTCCCAGTACCGACGAGGAGCACCTGTGACCCAGACCAGCGAGAACGTCACCTGGCTGACCCAGGAGGCGTACAACAAGCTCAAGGACGAGCTTGAGCACCTTACTGGTCCTGCGCGCACGGAGATCGCGGCCAAGATCGCGGCCGCGCGCGAGGAGGGCGACCTGCGGGAGAACGGCGGGTACCACGCGGCCAAGGAGGAGCAGGGCAAGCAGGAGCTCCGTGTGCGCCAGCTGACCCAGCTCCTGGAGAACGCCCAGGTGGGCGAGGCTCCGACCTCCGCGGACGGCGCCGTGGCCCCCGGCATGGTCGTGACGATCGCCTTCGACGGTGACGAGGACGACACGCTGAGCTTCCTGCTGGCCTCGCGTGAGTACGCGAGCGCCGACATCGAGACCTACTCGCCGCAGTCCCCCCTGGGGTCCGGCGTGATGGGGCACAAGGTCGGCGAGGACGCGGAGTACGAACTCCCGAACGGCAAGAAGGCCTCGGTGAAGATCCTCAAGGCCGAGCCCTACTCGGGCTGATCCCGGCCCATTCGACCGACGAGCCCCCGGCGCCCTCGAGGCACCGGGGGCTTCTTCATGCCGTTCCGCCCGCCCTCACGCTCACGCGGTGGCCGAGCGGTACTTGCGGACCGCCAGAGTGCGGAAGACGGCGATGATCAGCACCGACCAGATCAGCGACGCCCACACCGGGTGCTGCATGGGCCAGGCGTCGGGCGTCTTGAAGCCCGGCGGGAGGTTGCCGAACAACTCTCGGCAGGCCTGGACGGTGGCGCTGAACGGGTTCCACTCCGCTATGTGACGGAGGAAGGCGGGCATCTGGTTGGCGTCCACGAAGGCGTTCGAGATGAAGGTCAGCGGGAAGAGCCAGATCAGGCCGCCCGAGGTCGCCGCCTCCGGGGTGCGCACCGAGAGTCCGATGAGCGCGCCGATCCACGAGAACGCGTACCCGAGCAGCAGCAGGACGCCGAAGCCGGCGAGCACCTTGGCGAAGTTCTCGTGCGTGCGCCAGCCGACGATCAGGGCGACGACCGCGAGGACGACCAGGGTGAGCGTCGTCTGCACCAGGTCGGCCATGGTGCGGCCGGTCAGCACCGCGCCGCGGGCCATGGGCAGCGAGCGGAAGCGGTCGATGAGGCCCTTGTGCATGTCGTCGGCTATGCCCGCGCCCGCGCCCGCCGTGGCGAACGTGACCGTCTGGGCGAAGATGCCGGCCATCAGGAACTCGCGATAGGCCTGGGTGGAGCTGGACGAGCCGACCTGGATGGAGCCGCCGAACACATAGGTGAACAGGACCACGAACATGATGGGCTGGATCAGCCCGAAGATGATCATTTCGGGGATGCGGCCCATGCGGATCAGGTTCCGCTGGGCGATGACCAGGGAATCGCTCACGGCACTCACTTCACGGTCTCCTTCTTGCGCCTGCGGTCCTTGGGGTCGGTGTCGCCCTCGCCGCCGGCTCCGGTCTGCTCCTCGGTCTCGGCCGCGTGACCCGTCAGGGACAGGAACACGTCGTCGAGGGTCGGGCGGCGCA
>NZ_BMVJ01000002.1:480667-492742 GCF_014650655.1 Streptomyces anandii JCM 4720 | reverse complement strand
GTCCGATGTCGTCGATCTCGATGCCGCGGGAGTCCAGCTCACGGATGACCTCGGCCAGCAGCTTGGCCCCGCCGGTGACCGGCACGGTGAGCTTGCGGGTGTGGTCCTCGACCGTGGTGTCGCCCTTGCCGAAACCGCGCAGCACCTCGGAGGCGGTGGCGATGTGGTCGCGCTCGTGCACGACGACCTCGACGCGCTCGCCGCCCGTGCGGGCCTTGAGCTGGTCGGAGGTGCCGCGGGCGATGACGCGGCCGTGGTCGACCACGGCTATCTCGTGCGCGAGATGGTCGGCCTCCTCCAGATACTGCGTGGTCAGCAGCAGCGTCGTACCACCGGAGACGAGCTGCTTGATGACCTCCCACAGCTGCTGGCGGTTGCGGGGGTCGAGGCCGGTCGTCGGCTCGTCCATGAACATCACCGGCGGGGAGACGACGAGCGCCGCCGCCAGGTCGAGCCGGCGGCGCATGCCTCCGGAGTACGTCTTGGCGGGGCGGTCGGCGGCGTCCGCGAGGTGGAACTGCTCCAGCAGCTCCACGGCCCTGGCCTTCGCGGCCCTGCCCGGCATCTGGTACAGCCGGCCGACCATCTGAAGGTTCTCGCGGCCGGTCAGGTACTCGTCGACCGCGGCGAACTGGCCGGACAGGCCGATCGAGCGCCGGACCCGGTCGGGCTGCCTGAGCACGTCGACGCCGGCGACCACGGCCTTGCCGGAGTCGGGTCGCAGCAGGGTGGTCAGACAGCGGACGGCGGTGGTCTTGCCCGCGCCGTTCGGCCCGAGCAGGCCCAGCACGGTGCCCTCGGGGACATCGAGGTCGACGCCGTCCAGAGCCCTTACGTCACCGAAGGTCTTCACCAGGCCTTCGGCATAGATGGCGCCTGGCATGTGAGTCTCCACGTCGTCGGGGATTGTCGGAAAAGCCTAGGTACGCGGGCGCTGTTCCGCCTGCGAATTTCGTCCGCGGACAGCGCCCGCGGAATGACTGAATGCACCGCGAGGGTGCGGCACGCGACACACCATAACGCGATGTATCGCGTCTCTCAATGGATTTGCCCGAACGGGTGACGAAGCGCTTCCGGCCTGCGTGTTCGCGGCCGAGGTGTCCGACGCCGGCTCTCAGTCGGTCGTCAGTCGATGACCGTGTAACCGGAGTCGCGCAGTGCCTGGCCGACCTCGGCGCAGTGCGCCGGCCCCTTCGTCTCCAGGTGCAGCTCCACCTCCGCCTCCGTGAGCCCGAGCCGAGGGTCGGTCCGTACGTGGCTCACATCGAGGACGTTAGCGTCGGCCACTGACAACACCCCGAGAAGCGTGGCGAGGGCGCCCGGCCGGTCCGTCAGCCGGAGGCGGACCGCCAGGTAGCGGCCCTGCGCGGCCATGCCGTGCCGCAGGACGCGCTGGAGCAGCACCGGATCGACGTTGCCGCCCGACAGCACCGCCACGACCGGCCCCTCGATGCCGTCCCCGCCGCCGAGCAGCGCCGCGACCGGGCTCGCACCGGCCGGCTCGACGACCAGCTTCGCCCGCTCCAGACACAGCAGCAGCGCCGCGGACAGCTGGTCCTCACCGACCGTGCGGACCTCGTCGACCAGCTCCTCGACGATCGCGAAGGGCACCTCGCCGGGCCGTCCCACCTTGATCCCGTCGGCCATCGTCGCCGGGTTCTCGATCGCCACCGGCCGCCCGGCCGCCAGCGAGGGCGGATACGCCGCCGAGCCCTCCGCCTGCACACCGATGATCCGCACGTCCGGCTTCAGCGACTTCACCGCCACCGCGATCCCGGCCGCGAGCCCGCCGCCGCCGATACCGACGACGATCGTGCGCACCTGCGGGCACTGCTCCAGGATCTCCAGCCCCACCGTGCCCTGGCCCGCGATGACGTCCGGGTGGTCGAAGGGGTGGATGAACACCGCGCCGGTGCGCGCCGCGTGCTCCTGGGCGGCGGCCAGCGTCTCGTCGACGACCTGGCCGTGCAGGCGCACCTCCGCGCCGTAGTCCCGGGTGGCGCTGATCTTGGGCAGCGGGGCGCCCTTCGGCATGAACACCGTGGAGTGCACGCCGAGCAGCGACGACGCGAGCGCCACGCCCTGCGCGTGGTTGCCCGCGCTCGCGGCCACCACGCCGGCGGCGCGCTCCTCCGGCAGCAGCCCGGCGATGCGGACGTAGGCGCCTCGCAGCTTGAACGAACCCGTGCGCTGGAGGTTCTCGCACTTCAGGAGCACCGGGGCGCCCACCAGCTGCGACAGGTGCCTGCTGCCCTCCATCGCGGTCACGCGCGCGATCCCGGAGAGCATCTTCTGGGCACCGAGCACGTCGTCGAGGGTGACGGAGCGCAAGGAACCGGCCGTGCTGTAGCTCATCCTCCAAGTCTCGCAGTTCACGGGCTCCGGACGGCGGTGTGACCAACCTCCGAGACCGGATTGCGCAGCGCCGGTACGGCCCGTGTCCCGGCCGCGTACCCTGTCCCCCAACCCAGCAGCCGCCCTTCAGAAGTGAGCCCCCCGCCATGCCCACAACACCTGAAATGTCGATGGACATGACGACCGTCGGTGACACCGGTCTTCTCGACGTCCTCCAGCACGAGGTGGCGGTGTTCGCCCGGCGTGCCGAACAGACGCGGCTCGGCGGGGTCGGGCAGGTGCGCAACTCCATGGACCGCGCCGCCTACCTCCTGCTGAACCGCCTGGACAAGGAGGGCCCGATGGGCGTCAAGGCGCTCGCCGCGAGCATGGGTATCGACTCCTCCACCGTCACCCGCCAGGTGGCGCCGCTCGTCGACACCGGGCTGGTCAAGCGCACTTCGCACCCCGAGGACGGGCGGGCCGTGGTGCTGCAGCTTTCCCCGCGCGGGCTGTCGCGGCTGGACGAGGTGCGCACCTCGCGGCGGCAGCTGATGGCCGAGCTGACCGGGGAGTGGTCGCCGGAGGAGCGCGAGACGTTCTGCTCCCTGCTGACCCGCTTCAACCACGCCCTCTCCGCCCGGCAGGCCTCCCAGGGCGTGCCGCCGGCCGAGACGACGGCCCCGGCGTCGTAGGCGCCCCGCGGCGCACGGGAGACCGGCGCGCGGGCGCGCGGCTCTTGACCGGCGGCCCCCGCCTGGCCTCATATGAGACCGGGCCCCCAGTCGCACACGGTTCCGTATCCCGTACGCGGACGGGCCCGGTCCCTCACGGTCGCCCTTGGCGGGAGGCGCGGTGCGAGAACGGCAGGCGTCCCACGACGCTGGCCGGGCCCGGGAGTTCGAGGCGTTCGTCGCGGGCGCGGCCGGGCGGCTGCTGCATGCCGCCACGCTGCTCACCGCGGAGGCGCCGGACGCCAACCCGCGCGCGCGGCGCCTGCTGACCCTCGCCCTCGCGCACACGTACGCGTGCTGGCACCGGCTGCGCGGCGAGGACCCGTACGACCGCGCCCGCCAGTATCTGGCCACCCGGTACGCGCGCGAGGTGTGGCACCAGCACACCGCTCTGGGCCGGGGCCGCCCGCGGCCGCCCGGCACGCTGGCCGTCCTCACGCCGCAGGAGCGGCTGATCATCGTCCTCAGGCTGTACGAGGGCGTCGCCGAGGAGCAGGCGGCGGCCCTGCTGGGCCTGCCCGCGGAACGCGTCCGCGCCATCTGCGACCGGGCGATCACCACGCTCACCCACCCGCCCCGCGAGAGCACCCCGGCAGTGCGCGGCCCGAAGGTCGCCCCGTCATGAGCGGGGAAGGCGGAGGGAGCAGGACGGCGGCTGGGAAGGGCAGGGGAGGGAAGTGAACCGGACCGAGCGTGAGGCGGCCGTACGGCGGATCCTGGACCAGACTCCGCCTCAGGTGCCGGCGGACCTGTACGAGGACGTGCTGCGGCGCGGCGGCCGGATGCTGCGCCGCCGGACGGCCGCGCGCCGCGTGCTGTGGCTGATGCTGTTCGCCGCGGCCGTGGCCTTCACCGTGTGGGCGCTGACGGTACGGCCCTGGGTGGAGCCGCCCTCACAGACGACCCCACCGCTGTCGGGCTGGTGAGCCCGGGACCGGCGGCCGGTCTCGTACCGTTCCGCCGGCCCGCGCGGAGGTCAGCCGAGGGCCTGCTGCAGGTCCTCGAGCAGGTCGTCGACGTTCTCGATGCCCACCGAGAGGCGGACCAGGTCGCCCGGGACCTCCAGGGCCGAACCGGCCGCGGAGGCGTGGGTCATGCGACCGGGGTGCTCGATCAGGGACTCGACGCCGCCCAGGGACTCGCCGAGCGTGAACACCTTGGCGCGGTTGCAGACCTCGACGGCCGCCTCCTCGCCCCCCTCGACCCGGAAGGAGACCATCCCGCCGAACGCCCTCATCTGCTTGGCGGCGACCTCGTGACCGGGGTGGTCGGGCAGGCCCGGGTACAGCACGCTGTTCACGCGCGCGTGCCGGGTGAGCATGTCGGCGATCTTCGTGGCGTTCTCGCTGTGCCGTTCCATGCGGACGGCGAGGGTCTTGGTGCCGCGCAGCACCAGCCAGGAGTCGAAGGGGCCGGCGACGGCGCCCATGGCGTTCTGGTGGTACGCGAGCTCGTCGCCCAGCGCGGAGTCGCCGACGATCAGCGCGCCGCCGACGACGTCCGAGTGGCCGCCCATGTACTTGGTGAGCGAGTGCACGACCACGTCCGCGCCGAGCGCGAGGGGCTGCTGGAGGTAGGGCGTGGCGAAGGTGTTGTCGACGACGAGCCGGGCGCCCGCGTCCCGGGCGACCTGGGCCACGGCGGCGATGTCGGTGATGCCGAGCAGCGGGTTGGAGGGGGTCTCCACCCACACGACCTTGGTCTTCGGGGTGAGGGCGGCCCGTACGGCGGCCGGGTCGCTGGTGTCGGCGACCGACCACTCCACGCCCCACCGGGAGACCACCTTGGCGAAGAGGCGGAAGGTTCCGCCGTAGGCGTCGTTGGGGATGACGACGTGGTCGCCGGGGCTGAGCAGCGTACGCAACAGGCAGTCCTCGGCCGCCAGTCCGGACGCGAACGCGAGGCCCCGGCGGCCGCCCTCGAGGGCGGCGAGGTTCTCCTCCAGTGCGGTCCTGGTCGGGTTGGCGCTGCGGCTGTACTCGTAGCCGCCGCGCAGACCGCCCACGCCGTCCTGCTTGTAGGTCGAGACCTGGTAGATCGGCGGGACGACCGCGCCGGTGAGGGGATCCGCGGTGTTGCCCGCGTGGATCGCGAGGGTCTCGAAGTGCTGACTGATGTGCCTGTCGCTCATGGGCCCGAGGGTAGTGCGCCCGCGGGCCGGCTGCCGGACGCCGGCCGTGGACCGTGCCGGGGGCGGGTTTTCCACAGGCTCGCGGGACGGGTTGGCCAATCGTCGGCGGTGTCTGGTTCGCTTGAGGCATGGAGATTCTCTGGGTCCTGATGGCACTGGTCATGCTGGGCTTCGTGCTGCTCCCGTTCCTGCGGCGCAGGCGGGGTGTCCTCGAGCAGGTGCCGCCCGGGCACCCGGACGCCGCGGACCCGGCGAACTACGGATTCCTGCCCACGGAGGAGCTGGACGTCCGCATGCCCGGTCCCGACCAGGACCTGCTGGACGTACTGGACCTGGTGCAGCGCACGCAGGACTACCGCGCGGCCTCCCAGCTGCTCGCGGGCACCGAGGCGGAGGGCGAGCTGCGCTGGCAGCGCGTGCAGGCCTTCGCCGGGGCCGCCTCGCTGGAGCTGCGGCAGCGGCCGGGCGGGATACACGAGACGCCCGGCGGCCAGTGGCTGAGGGTGTGGCGGGCCGAGGCGCCCAAGGACGCGGGCGGCGCTGCGGTGCAGGCCGAGTTCCTGGTGCAGCAGGCGTGGCGCACGTCGACGCCGGGCACGGACGAGTTCCGGATCATCATGGAGGAGGCCAGGGACGTCTGCGGCCAGGCCGCGCTGCTCGCCCCGGGCGACCCCGTGCCGTACATCGTGGAGCTGTCGGTGGCGCGCGGACTGGGCTACTCGCAGCCGGAGTTCGAGCAGCTGTGGCTGAAGATCCTCGACCGTGCTCCGGCGCACATGGGGGCGCATCTGGCCGCCCTGCACTACTGGTGCGAGAAGTGGCACGGCTCGCGGAAGCTGGCGATGGAGTTCGCCGAGGCGGCCGCCGCGCGCGCCCCGCGCGGGTCACTGCTCGCGGCCATGCCCCTGTTCGCGGTCTTCGAGCACCTGCCCGAGGTCAACCTCGTCAGCGGCTTCTACCAGAGCGAGGTCGTCACCAAGGCGATCCACGGCGCGCTGTTCGCGGTGCACGCGGCCCGCCCCGGCGACCCCATGCTGGCCCACGTCCGCCACCTGCTGATCTTCTTCCTGGTCCGCTCCGAGCGCTGGGCCGAGGCCATGAACCAGCTCATTCACGTCGACGGCCACGTCGGCGCCCTCCCCTGGACCCTGTCCCCGGACCCGGCGGCCGAGTTCGCCGTCCACCGCGCCCTGGCGGTAGCCGGCTACGAAGCCAACGGCGGCAGCCCGGCAACCCTCGCGGGCTGACCCCGGGCCCACTCCACCCCGACGCCGAAGTCCTGGACGGAGACCTCCAGCGGTCCCGCACGCGCACACGCCGTGGGTCGGGATCCGTTGGCGGGGTGCGGGCCGCGTGGGGGACGGTCCTGGGGGGAAGGGCTACGGACGCGGGGCGGAAAGGGAGGGTGTCGGTGGAGTTCGGGGACTTCGCGGTCCGGTTCCGGCCGGTGATCCGGGCCGCGCTGGACTGGGGGCGGCTGGCGGACGTGGGGGCGGGGGTCCGGGTGGAGACGGTGACGGGGGGTGCGGCCAGGCGATGCCTGGCGGGGTTGTTCACCGTCTGGTACGCCGACGCCCGCGGCGCGGACAGCAGTTGGAACAGTCCGGGGAGCCGGCCGCTGCGGGTGGGTTCGGCCGGGCGTACGCTGCCCAGCTGGCCCGAGGACCGCAGGCGTGCCGTCGACGCGCTGGCGCGGGGATACGCCGAGGGGTCACGGCCGGTGCCGCTCACCCTGCCCACGTACCGGGTCGGTGAGGACTGTCATGTCCTCCTCGACGGCAACCACCGTGCCGTGGCGGCCCACCGGGCGGGCCGGGACGTGGAGCTGACCCTGTGGGCGCTGACCGGGCCCGTGTGCGAGGGCATACTGCCCGATCTGCACCACTACGCCGCCCCGCTCGGCTGACGGCCGGCACCCGCGCCGCCCGCCCGGCGTCCGGCCCCCGCACCCGCGCCTGCGCCTGCGCCTGCGTCAGGGTGGTCACCAGGGCCGGGCTCGGCATCGGCATCGGGATCCGCCTCGGCGTCGTCCGGGTCCTCGTCGTCCGGGTCCTCGTCGTCCGGGTCCGCCGGAAAGGGGGACCCGGGAAGCCTCGTCACGGCGAGCCGCATCTCGTGGTCCTCCACGAGGTTGCGCAGCGCCTCCCAGCACTCCGTCCGGCGCAGGCGCAGCACCTGGGCGAAGGTGAGGGCCGCCGTCGCCGCCGCGACCAGCGCGCTCATGGCGGCGGAGACGGCCCCGAGGGGCGCCAGGGCGATCAGGGTCCAGGTGCCGAGGGCCAGCGGCACCAGGGTGGAGAGGAGGATGTTGATCTCCGCCTCGGTCGCGTCCGGCGCGAGTGAGGGGTTGTGCTCCCGCAGCCACAACCTGGCGTAGGTGAAGGCCTCGTAGGCGTTTCCGCCGCGCAGGGCGCCGCCCGGCCGGCGCAGTAACTGCACGGGGGTCGAGGCGTTGTGCGCGGGATCGAGCAGGTACCGCATCAAGGGGTGCGTCCGCATGCAGCGGCGCAGGGCCGTGTCCCCGTAGACGGCCTCCAGCTCGCCGTACAGCGAGTCGAGCGACGTCCGGTGCCTCGGGCTGAGCCGTTCCGCGAGGCCGAGGAGGCGGAAGGCGAGCTCCCGGCCGACGTAACCCAGGATGTAGGCGAAGGCCAGCCAGGAGACGTCGACCAGGACCATGGCCGGGCCCCGGAGCGTGCGCACGGCCTCGCCCAGGGCCGCGCCGGTGTCCCCCGGGTGCCGGGCGTGCAGCATGAGCGCGGCCAGGCAGGTCACGGCGACCAGGCCGGGCACCAGGACGGAGGTCAGCTGCACGGAGACGTAGAAGGCGAACCGCCGCCCCGCCGCGGCCTTACCGGCGGTGACCGCCGTCAATGGATCCATGGCTCCCCGCCCCCGCCCCCGGCAGATCCGACGGGTCCGGCGCCTCCCGCGGGCCGCGATCATGGGTCAGTGGTCGCGGTCACCGACGCGGGCCGGGCCCCCGGCCACGGTATCCGCCGACCGGGCCACCCGCCACAGCCCCGGCCGGCCTCTCCCCCGGCGGTCCCTCGGCCACCCGCCCACCCGGCCCCGGCCCGAAGGCCGGGCGGCCGCGCGTCAGATCGTCGCCGTGTCGATCACGAAGCGGTAGCGGACGTCGCTGTTCACGACCCGCTCGTACGCCTCGTTGATCCCGTCGGCGCCGATCAGCTCGATCTCGGCGCCGAGGCCGTGCTCCGCGCAGAAGTCGAGCATCTCCTGGGTCTCGGGGATGCCGCCGATGTTGGAGCTGGTCAGGATGCGGCGGTTGCCGAAGATCGCGGAGAGTTCGATGCGGACCGGCTCCTCGGGCAGGCCCACGTTGACCATGGCGCCCTCGGTGCGCAGCAGGGAGAGGTAGGCGGCGAAGTCGAGCGGTGCGGAGACGGTGTTGAGGACGACGTCGAAGGTGCCGCGCAGGTCCTCGAAGGTCTGCGGGTCGCCGGTGGCGCGGTAGTGGTCGGCGCCGAGCCTGAGTCCGTCGTCCTTCTTGCGCAGGGACTGGGACAGCACGGTCACCTCGGCGCCCATCGCGTGCGCGATCTTGACGCCCATGTGACCGAGGCCGCCGAGCCCGACCACGGCGACCTTCTTGCCGGGGCCCACACCGAAGTGCTTCAGCGGGGAGTACGTGGTGATGCCGGCGCACAGCAGCGGCGCGGCCACGTCCAGGGAGAGGCCGTCGGGGATGCGGACGACGTAGTTCTCGTCGACCACGATCTTCTCGCTGTAGCCGCCGTAGGTGGTCTCGCCGTCCTTGCCGACGGCGTTGTACGTCCACACCGGGCCCTCGACGCAGTACTGCTGGAGGCCGGCCCTGCAGTTGTCGCACTCGCGGCAGGAGTCGACCATGCAGCCGACGCCCACGCGGTCGCCCACGGCGTACTTGGTGACGCCCGGGCCGACCTCGGAGACGACGCCGGCGATCTCGTGGCCGGGGACCATGGGGAAGATCGCCTCGCCCCAGCCCTCGCGGGCCTGGTGGATGTCGGAGTGGCAGATGCCGGCGAACTTGATGTCGATCAGCACATCGAACTCGCCCACGGCACGGCGCTCGATGGTGGTGCGCTCCAGCGGGGCCTTGGCGGCGGGTGCGGCGTATGCGGCAACGGTGGTCATGCCGGGGTTCTCCGGTTCTTCGGGTTGGTTCGGCGGTCGCTTCACGAGCGGTTGTCCGCGCCGGACCGGTGTTCGGCCGGGCGCTCCTCCAGCGTGCCCCGGCGTACGGCGTTCACCCAGGTCACGCCTTTGCGTACGCTCGCCGTTCCTACCACTGGCGGGGTCAGGCTGCTGTGCGTAGGACCGGGGATACTGGACATATGGACGAGCCCGATCTTCCCCAGGACGCCGGCGGGCTGGACCGCCGTGCCGAGCTGAGCGAGTTCCTGCGCACCCGCCGGGCCCGGCTGCGGCCGGAGGACGTCGGCCTCGCGCACTACGGGCGGCAGCGCCGGGTGCCCGGGCTGCGCCGCGAGGAGCTGGCCCAGCTGGCCGGGGTGTCGGTGGCGTACTACACCCGGCTGGAACAGGGCAACGGGCGCAATGTCTCGGCGGAGATCCTGGACTCCATCGCCCGCGCGCTGCGGCTCACCGACGCCGAGCACGCCCATCTCACGCACCTGGCCAAGCCCAAGCACAAGAAGAAGCAGGCGGTGCGCGCCCAGCAGGTGCGGTCCGGGCTGCGGCAGTTGCTGGACACGATGGACGAGGTGCCGGCGTACATCGTGGGCCGGCGCTCGGAGGTGCTGGCGTGGAACCGGATGGCGGCCGCCGTCTTCGGCGACTGGTCGCGGGTGCCGGCGCAGGAGCGCAACTGGGCGCGGATGGTCTTCCTGAACCCCGAGTACCGCGATCTGTACATCGACTGGGAGCAGAAGGCGATCGACGTGGTGTGCGGGCTGCGCATGGAGGCCGGCTGCTATCCCGACGACCCCCGGCTCTCGGCGCTGGTGGGCGAACTGTCGGTCAAGAGCGAGGACTTCCGGCGGCTGTGGGCCACCCATGACGTCAAGGAGAAGAGTCACGGCGTCAAGCGGCTGCGCCACCCGCTGGTGGGCGAACTGGCCCTGCACTACCAGTCGTTCAGACTCGCCGACGACGCCGATCAGGCCATGATGCTGTACCACGCCGAGCCCGGCTCCCCCTCCGCGGAGGCGCTGCGCCTGCTGGCCAGCTGGGGCGCGGACGCCACCCGGGCGGGGACGGCGAGCCCGCACACGGGCGGCTGAGGGCCCGCACACGGGCGGCTGAGGCCGAGAGGCCGAGGAGAGCCCGGACCGGCGACGAGCGGCCCGCCGGGAGGTGTGCTCCCGGCGGGCCGCCCCGCTCCGTTCACCGCCGTCGGCGGCTCACTTGCCGTAGTACGCGTTGTAGATGGACAGCGTCGACTTGTTGCCCTTCTTGTCGACGACCTCGGCGCGGAAGGAGACGCTCTTGTCCTTCGCCGGGTTCTTCAGCGTGATGCGGCCGCCGGTGACCTTGGCCTTCTTCCAGGTCTTGCCCTGGTCGTAGGAGATCCAGACGGTCAGGGACTTGAGGTTGGCGCCGCGTGCCGCGCCCTCCACCGAGACCGGCAGGCCGACCTGCTTGCCGGCGGGGACACGGCTGTCCAGGCCGGTGGCGGCGTTGAAGCGGACGGACGAGACGGGCAGTCGGTCCACGCCGGCGCCGGAGGGCTTCTTCGAGCGGAAGGTCCAGCTCGCGTCGATGCGGGTGGACACGCCCGCGACCTTGGTGCTGCGGCTGACCGAGGTGGTGAGCCGGTAGGCGGCGTCACCGGCCGGGACCGTGAACGTCTTGCCGCCGAAGAGCGGGTCGTCGTTCGAACCGGCCTTGGCGCCGTTGCGGTACAGCGTCGTGGTCACCTTGGTGAAGGCGGACGAGCCGGCGTGCTGGTTGTCGTCGGCGAACAGCGGCAGGAAGCCGTAGAGGTCGTCGCCGTCGCGGAAGATGCCGTAGTCGGCGTTGAGGTGGGGGCCGAAGACGGCCGTGTTGAAGACCTTCTCGTAGCTCTTGCCGGCCTTGAAGGTCTGCGGGGCGCCCAGGGTGTAGTAGGCGTCGGCGACCGGGAAACCCTCCTGGTCGACTCCGCCGTCCTGCTCGAAGTCGAGGCCCCACTTGACGCCGCCCTGCGTGGACAGGTGCAGGGTGCGGGTGCCGGGCACGGGCTGCGGGATGCCGACGGAGCTGGCGCCGAAGCTGCCGGGCAGCCAGCCCGCGGCGCTGACCACGCCCTTCTTGCCGCGCGCCGAGGCGCCCATGCCGACCTTGACGGTGGCCAGGTCACCGGCCTTGTAGTGCCGGGTGTAACCGGTGGCGAGCTGCCTGACCCGGTTCACCACGGTCGTGTCGTACTGGTCCTTGCCGCCCGCGCTCCAGTGGCCGTCCCACTGCTGGGAGAGCGAGCCGTCGGTGACGGGCGCGCCGATGTGCGCGGTGCGGAAGTTGGCGTACGTGTCCAGGAACCAGCCGAAGCCGTAGGAGTCGTCGCCCTGCTCGACGGTGTAGGACGGGGCGGCGAACTCGGACTTGGCCGCCTTGGCCGGGACGGTGATGTCGACCGGCCTGGCCTTGCGGGCGTCGAGGGTGACCGTGGTGTTCTTGTTGACGTTCAGCTTCGGCTGGGCGAGCCAGTCGATGCCCTTGGTGGAGTCGTCCGGGTCGGCGAAGAGGGCGGAGTCGAGGATGTACGTGCCCTTGGGGACACGGACCTTGACGGTGCCGGAGGGGTCGTAGGGCGAGTAGTTCCGGCCGGCGCCGAGGCCGGCGATGCCGGACAGGCCGGCGCCGTAGTACTTGGCCGGCTTGCCGTCGCGGCCGCGGAACTTCAGGGTGACGTCGTACGACTGCACCTCG
>NZ_BMVJ01000002.1:476758-480636 GCF_014650655.1 Streptomyces anandii JCM 4720 | reverse complement strand
CGGATCACCGCGGCGGCCGTGCGGACGCTCTGGCCGCCGCCGGTCGCGGTGACGTACGCCGAGTAGGCGCCGTCGAGGGTGCCGCCCAGGCGGGTGTCGACGGTGACCTTGACGGAGGCGGTGCCACCGGCCGGCACCGTCACCTTGGTGGCGCCGAGCTTGAACATGCCGGCCGGGGCCGCCTTGCCCTTGGGGCCGGTGGCCGTGCTGGTGAGGGCGAGGGTGACGGGCTTGGCGCCGAGGTTGCGGTAGGTGAGCTTCTTCGTGACGGGCTTGTCGTCGGTGTGCGGCCAGGCCTGCACGCCGAAGCTCAGCGAGACCGGGTCGGCGACGACGGTCTGCTTGATGGCCCTGTCCACGGCGATCCGGCCGGCGCCCTGCTGGAAGGGGGTGTACGCGCCGCCCTTGGCCGAGCCGGTCAGCGCGGCCTTCAGCTCGGTGTGACCCCACTTGGGGTGCTCCTGTTTGAGCAGCGCGGCCGCGCCGGCGACGTGCGGGGTCGCCATCGACGTACCCGAGATGGTGAGGTAGCCGGGCGGGTTCTCGCCGACCTCCTGGTCGATGACGCTGCCCTTGGCCGCGGCGGCGGTGATGTCGACGCCGGGCGCGGTCACGTCGGGCTTGATGGCGCCGTCGCCCACGCGCGGGCCGGTGGAGGAGAAGTCGGCGAGCTTGTCCTTCTTGTCGACGGCGCCGACGGTGAGGGCGGCGTCCGCGCTGCCGGGCGAACCGATCGACTCCGGGCCGTCGTTGCCGGCGGCGATGGCGAAGAGGATGCCCTTCTGGGCGGAGAGCTTGTTCACCTCCGCCTCGAGCGGGTCGACGCCCGGCGCGTCCGGGCCGCCGAGGCTGAGGTTGACGATGTCGGCGCCCTGCTGGGCCGCCCACTCCATGCCGGCGAGGATGCCGGAGTCGTCGCCGGAGCCGGTGTCGTCGAGGACCTTGCCGTTGAGGATCCTGGCGCCGGGCGCGACGCCCTTGTACTTGCCCTTGGACTCGGCTCCGGTGCCCGCCGCGATGGAGGCGACGTGAGTGCCGTGGCCGTAGTGGTCCTTGACGTCGGCGGCGCCGGAGAAGTTCCTGGCCGCGATCACCTGGGTCTTGAGGTCGGGATGGGTGGCGTCGACGCCGGTGTCCAGGACGGCGATCTTCACGCCCTTGCCGGTGTAGCCGGCCTTCCAGGCCGCCGGGGCGCCGATCTGCGGCACGGACTTGTCGAGGCTGGCCTTGCGGACCCCGTCGAGCCAGATGTGGGCGATGCCCGCGGCGGTCCTCTTGCCGTCGGTGACCGCCTTCCACAACGCGTGGGTGTCCGTGTCCGGGGTCTGCACCGCGTCGGCGTTCAGCGCCGTCAGGGCACGGCGCAGGGTGCCGGAGGAGCGGACGCCGGCCCGGGCGCCGACGGCGGCGCCCTGGTAGCCGACGATGACCTTGAGCCCGTGGCGGAAGGACCTGCGGGCGGCGGAGGTGTTCAACTCCGTGATGTCGAACAGCCGTTGGTCGAGCTTGCCGGAGGCGACGAGACGGGCGGCGTCGGCGGGCACGACGAGGGTGTGCCCGTTCACCGTGCGGACCTGGACGGGTATGTGCTCGCGCCCCTTGGCCCGCTCCAGGCCGACCACGCGCCCCTTGGCGTCCACGGTGACGCGGTCGCCGGTGATCAGGGCGATGCTGTGGTGGGGCGCGAGCCGGGCGGCGCCGGCCGGGCGCTGCCCGTCCCGTGCCGGGGCCGTGTCCGCGGTGGCCGGGCTGGTCATGCCCGTGGCCAGGGCGACGGAGGCCGCCGTGGCGACCGTGGCCGCACAAGCTCTCTTCACTTGTCTGCGCAAAACTCCCCCTGGAGCCGGTCTGCCGGGCGAATTCCCCGTTCACCCGGCCGGGGGAAGACTCGTACTGGTGCGCGTACGCCCCCCGGGTCACGCAGTATGCCGGGGGGTGATCAGCCGCTCAATAGATGAGAGAAGGGTAAGAATTCCGTCGGGGAACTGTTACGTACCCTCCCGAACTCCGTTACGTGACGCGCCGGACGTCTTCAGGCTCCGCCGAGTGGTCGCCGGAGAACACCGATGCCGCCCCGAAGGGCGGCACCGGCGCGTGTGCTGAGGGGGCGTCAGGCGGCCGAGCCGGCCTTCCACTGGGCCCAGCTCATGTTCCAGCCGTTGAGGCCGTTGTCCGGGGAGACGGTCTTGTCGCCGGTGTTGGAGACGACCACGACGTCACCGATCAGGGAGTGGCTGAAGAACCACGCGGCCGGCGTGCTCGGGTCGCCCGCGCCCTTCTTGTCCTGCAGACCCACGCAGCCGTGGCTGGTGTTGACGTTGCCGAAGACGGACGGCGCGCCCCAGTAGTTGCCGTGGATGAAGGTGCCGGAGGTGGTCAGGCGCATGGCGTGCGGCACGTCCTTGATGTCGTACTCGCCCTTGCCGTCGGAGTCCTTGAAACCGACCGTCGCGCCGTTCATCCGGGTCTGGGTGAACTTCTCGGAGATCACCATCTGGCCCTGGTACGTGGTGTGGTCCGGGGCGCCGGCGGAGATCGGGATGGTCTTGACCGTCTTGCCGTCCTGCGTGACCTTCATCTGCTTGGTCTTGGCGTCGACGTAGGAGACCTGGTTGCGGCCGATGTGGAAGGTGACCGTCTTCTGCTGCACGCCGTACACGCCGCTCGTGCCCTCGACGCCGTCGAGGTTGAGCTTCAGCGTGACGGTGGAGCCCTCCTTCCAGTACTGCTCGGGCCGGAAGTCCAGGCGGTTGGCGCCGAACCAGTGGCCGACGACCTCCTGGCCGCTGGAGGAGGTGACGGTGATGCCCTTCTGGACGGCCGCCTTGTTGGTGATGCCCTTGTCGAAGTTGATCGAGACGGGCATGCCCACGCCGACCGTGGCGCCGTTGTCCGGCGTGAAGGAGCCGATGAAGCTGTGCGCCGGGGCGACCGTGGTGAAGGAGGCGTTCTCGTGGGCGGCGCGGCCCTTGGCGTCCGTGGCGGTCGCCGCGACCTTGTAGGTGGTGGCGCGCTCCAGCTGGACGCTGGGCTTCCAGCTCTTCTTGTCGGCGGATATCTGGCCGCTGACGGCCTTTCCGTCGGACGTGGTCATGGTGACGCCGGTGAGCGTGCCCTTGGTCACGGTCACGCCGGAGTTGTTGATGGAGGCGTTGTCCGAACCGTCGCCGGGCGTGATCTTGATCTGCGCCTCGGACGACTCCTGGGCCGCGGCCTTGTCGGCCTTGGCCTGCGAGGTGTCGCCGCCGCTGCCGTCGGAGGCGTTGCCGCTTCCGGAACAGGCAGTGAGCACCAGAACACCGCCGAGCAGTGTCGACGCGGCCACCAGGCTCCTGCGCCGCTTACTGTTCGTCATCACACGCTTCTCCATCGTCGCCGAACCCCAAAACCCCTCGAGTCCCCCGTCACCGAACCAACAACGCTACGACCGTTTGTTCCCGTTCCCCTCGCCGTACGGGTGTGGGGCTCACCACGTCCGCCGAGGCGGACGGTGCGGGTGCCGGTCCCTGCGCCGGGGGAGACGACGAAACCCCGGTCGGCGGTTGCCGTCCGGGGGCGCCGACGACCTGGTCCTCGCCGTCCCCACTGCCCACCATCATCCCCGTGCGGACTCCGGCCGGGGAAGCCGGGGTCGGGCCGGTCGTCGACCAGTACGAACGAATGGGCCTTCCCGGTTCAAACCTCCCGTGACTTTCCCGTGACCCTGGATTTTCACTAACATCAGCCCACACGGCCAATTCGCCAGCGTCACAAGGGGATCGATATTCCGTGTCACCCGCTCGTCGTACGTTGCTGACCGCCACCGCAGCGGGCACCCTGCTGGGCGCCCTGTGGTTCGTCCCCTCCGCCAACGCGACGGTGGAAACCCCGGCGAGAGC
>NZ_BMVJ01000002.1:469781-476728 GCF_014650655.1 Streptomyces anandii JCM 4720 | reverse complement strand
GGCGGCCCGGACGGCGTCGACGACACAGGTCACCGAGCAGGGCCGGGCCGCGACCACGGCCGAGGAGCCGGCCTCGGGCACGATCACGCCCGGCGGGACCGAACTCGCCGACACGGGAAGCGTGGACACCACTCCCTATGTCGTGGGCGGCACGCTGTTCCTGGGGCTGGGCGCCGGTTTCGTGGTGTATTCGGTACGGCGGGAACGGCTCGGCTTCTGAGGCGTACGGACTCGGTAGGGACATGCTGAAGGGGCTGCCACCGCTCCGCGCGGTGGCAGCCCCTTCTTCAGCGGTTCACCGCAGCGGGCCGGTGACCGTCTCCGCGGCGGCGACGAGCTTCCCGTCGCGCACGAAGGCGTCGGCGGCGGCCAGGTCGGGGGCCAGGAACCGGTCGGGGCCGGGGCCCTGGACGCCCGCCTCGCGCACGGCGTCGATGACCGCGCGCGTCGCCGGGGCCGGGGCGAGGCCCTCGCGCAACTCCACGGCGCGCGTGGCGGCGTAGAGCTCGATCGCGAGGATCCGGGTCAGGTTCCCCACGGCGGTGCGCAGTTTGCGGGCCGCGGACCAGCCCATCGAGACGTGGTCCTCCTGCATCGCGGAGGACGGGATGGAGTCCGCGGAGGCGGGCACGGCGAGCCGCTTCATCTCGCTGACCAGGGCGGCCTGCGTGTACTGGGCGATCATCAGGCCCGAGTCGACGCCGGCGTCGTCGGCGAGGAAGGGCGGCAGGCCGTGGCTGCGGTTCTTGTCGAGCAGCCGGTCGGTGCGGCGCTCGGCGATGGAGCCCAGGTCGGCGGCGGCGATGGCGAGGAAGTCCAGGACGTAGGCGACCGGGGCGCCGTGGAAGTTGCCGTTGGACTCGACCCTGCCGTCGGGCAGCACGACGGGGTTGTCGACGGCGGAGGCCAGTTCACGCTCGGCGACCAGGCGGGCGTGCGCCAGGGTGTCCCGGCCGGCGCCGGCGACCTGCGGGGCACAGCGCACGGAGTAGGCGTCCTGGACGCGCGGCGCGTCGTCCTGGTGGTGGCCGGTGAGCTGCGAACCCTTGAGCACGGCCAGCATGTTGGCGGCGGAGGCGCCCTGGCCCGGGTGCGGGCGGATGTCGTGCAGCTCGGGGGCGAGGACCTTGTCCGTGCCGAGCAGCGCCTCGAGGCTGAGGGCGGCGGTGATGTCGGCGGCGGTGTAGAGGGCTTCGAGGTCGGCGAGGGCCATGATCAGCATGCCGAGCATGCCGTCGGTGCCGTTGAGCAGGGCCAGGCCCTCCTTCTCGCGCAGCTCGACGGGCTCGATGCCGTGCTCGGCGAGGAGTTCGCCGGCGGGCCGTACGACACCGTCGGGGCCCTCGGCGTCGCCCTCGCCCATGAGCGCGAGGGCGCAGTGGGAGAGCGGGGCCAGGTCGCCGGAGCAGCCGAGGGAGCCGTACTCGTGCACGACCGGGGTGATGCCCGCGTTCAGCACGTCGGCCATGGTCTGCGCGACCTCGGGGCGCACCCCGGTGTGTCCGGAGCAGACGGTCTTCAGGCGCAGGAACATCAGCGCGCGCACGACCTCGCGCTCGACCCGCGGTCCCATGCCGGCCGCGTGCGAGCGGACGATGTTGCGCTGCAGCTGGGTGCGCAGCTCCTGGCTGATGTGCCGGGTCGCCAGGGCGCCGAAGCCGGTGCTGACGCCGTAGACGGGCTCGGGCTTGGCCGCCAGCGCGTCCACGATCTCCCGGGCCGCCGCGAGGGCCGCCACCGCCTCCCCCGAGAGCTCGACCCGGGCGCCGCCGCGCGCCACGGCGAGAACGTCGGACGCGGTGACACCCGACGTCCCCACCACCACAGTGTGCATATCCATATTCAGGAGCGTACGCAGTGAATGCGAAGATGTCACTAGTGGTGCGGCCCACTGCCCCTTACCGTTGCACGACGCCCCGGCCGCTTCCCGCCTTCACGGCCTGCGCCCCCGGAACCGCCGGCGCTCCGCCGGGGCGCCCGGGTCCGGGGAGGGCTCGTCGGCGAGGCGGACCACCGGGTCCTCGGGACCCTCGCGGCCGGCGACCACCGGGCGGTCCGCACGCAGGGCCTTGGCCCGGTACTGCGCGGCGTCGGCGAGCCGGAACAGCCGCCGGGCCGAGCGTACGGGCCCGATGGCGTCGTCGGTCGAGGCGACCCCGCAGGCGACGCCCTCGCCCAGTTCGAGTTCGGCCGCGCGCCGGCACAGCTCGTCGGCCGCCTTGACCACCTCGTCGGCGGACGGCCCGACCGCGAGCAGGCAGAACTCGTCGCCGCCGAGCCGGGCCACCAGTGCGCCCGGCACCATCGCCCCGCACAGCGACAGCACCGAGCCGAACCGTTCCAGCAGGCGGTCGCCCACGGCGTGGCCGAGGGTGTCGTTGACCTGCTTGAGCCCGTTGAGGTCGCAGACGACGAGACTGACGGCGACGCCCTCCTCGCGGTGCCGCTCGATCGCCTCGTCGAGCCGCACGTCCACCGCCCGGCGGTTGGCGAGCCCGGTGAGCGAGTCGGTGAACGCCAGCCTGCGGGCCTCCTCCAGCCGCTCGGTCTGCGCGAGCCCGGCGGCGACCACGGCCGCGAGCACGGTGGCGAAGTCGGCGTCGGCGCGGGCGAAGAGCGGGGTGCCGGCCGCGCGGGCGACGTAGAGCTCGCCCCAGGCGCGGCCGTGCTGCACGATCGGCGCGACGACGCAGCAGCCGCGGCCGCGCCGGCGCAGGGCCGCGACCCGCTGATGGCAGTAGCCCGGGTCCCCGGCTGCCGGCCCCTCGGCGGTCTCCACCCAGGCGTCCGGCTCGCCGCCCGAGGCCCAGCGCTCGTGCAGGAACTCGGCGATCTCCGGGAACTGGTTCACCGGATAGGCCTCGTCCTCCGGGAACTCCTCCTCCTCGGGCGCGCGCTCGCCGACGTTCACCAGGACCCGCAGCCGGCCGCGCTCACGCTCCCACACCGACAGTGCGGCGAAGTCCCCCTCCAGCGCGCGGCACGCGCCGAGCGCGGCGGCCCGCCACGACTCGCGCGGGGTGTGCGCCGCGGCCATGCCCTGCGCCAACGCCACGACGGCGGCCAGCCGCCTGTTCTCGCCCATTACCCCAGGTTAGGGATTTTTTGGGTGAATCGGGGATATTGGTACGACCGTCGGTGAACAACCCGTCCGCAGGCGGTTGTGCCGTGTCCCTCACTCTCCCGGCCAGCGGGGCGCGCGCTTCTCGTTGAACGCCGCCACGCCCTCGGCGCGGTCCCCGGAGAACGCCACCGAGCGCCAGGCCGCGTCCTCGACCTCCAGGCCGGCCCGCAGGTCCAGCCCGTGCCCGAGCCGCAGCGCCCGCTTGGCCGCGCGCAGCCCGACCGGGGAGTTCGCCGCCATCCGCGCGGCCAGGCCCAGCGCCGCGTCCCTGTCCTGTCCCTCGTCCACCAGCTCGTCCACCAGGCCGAGTTCGTGCGCCTCGGCGGCCTCCAGACGGCGCGCGGTGAAGATCAGCTCGGCGGCGCGGGCCGCCCCCACCCGCCGGGGCAGCAGTTGCGTACCGCCGCCGCCGGGGATCACTCCCACGGACACCTCCGGCAGGCCCACCACGGCCGTGCGGTCGGCCACGATCACGTCGCAGGACAGCGCCAGCTCGAAGCCTCCGCCGAGCGCGAAGCCGTGCACCGCGGCGACGGTCGGCATCGGCAGTTCCAGTACGCCGGTGTAGGCGCCGCGCGCGACCGGGCGCTGCCGGACCAGGTCCGCGTCGGTGAAGGAGTTGCGCTCCTTCAGGTCGGCCCCGACGCAGAACGCGCGCTCGTGCGACGAGGTCAGCACGACCACGCGCGCGTCCCGGTCGGCGGCCAGGGCGGCGCAGGCCCCGGCGATCGACCGGGCCATGTCGGTCGACACCGCGTTCATGGCCTTGGGCCGGTCCAGGACGAGCTCCGCGACGTAGTCGTGCCGCCGCACCAGCACGAACTCCCCGAACCGCTCCTCGCTCATGACACCCTCCGGTTAACGCGGGTTAACAACGTACGCCCCGATCATCGCAGCCGCGCCCGCCCGGCGAAAGGGCCGCGGTGCCACCGCACGCCCTCCCTGTCGACACCCGGCACCCCGTTCGAGTGACATCACCCCCGACTCCCGCCCGGCACCGGCCCGCAGCACCTAGCGTGCTCGGCCACGGCGCACAGGGGGCGCGCACCGGGGAGGACTGCGATGAGGACGGACACCAGGCCGGCACGGGACGGCACACCCGCCATAGGGAACGACGCGCCCACGGAGACGACGGACACCGAAGCGGAACCTGCGGCCGAGGCCGGGCGGGTGGGTCTTGTGCTGGTTCGGGGGAGGGGGCGGCACCGTCGGCCGCGGCCGCGCAAGGTGCTGCTGGCCGCCGGCGGGCTGGCATTGGCCGCCGGGGCGCTGAGTCTGCTGCGGGCGGCGACCGAACCCGGTGGCGGTCCGGAGGCCGCGCCCCGCGTGGGTGCGCAGACCGAGGGCGGCGGAGCGGACGGGCCGGCCGCCGTGTCCGACAGCGCCTCGGACGGCGCGTCCGCCACGCCCACGGCCACCGCTCCCCTGGGCGGCATCGGCGGCCCGGTCACGGGCGCCGCGTCCGCGTCCTCCCCCTCGGCGGCCGGCGCGGTCCCGCCCTCCACGCTGCCCGGCACCACGGACGCCCCCACGGCCGTACCGTCGACGATCCGGCAGGCCACGAAGCCGCCCGGGCACCCGGCCACGGCACCGGCGCCGACGCGGCCCCGCCACACCCGTCGCGCGCCCGGCACCACGACGGCGCCCGCGCCGGACCCCACCCCGGCACCCGGCCGGAACACCGGCACGCCCCCGCCCTCCTCGGGCGGCGGGGACGGGCTCTGTCTGCCGATCGTCGGACTGTGCGTGGGCGCCTCGGCCCACTGACGCGGACCGGGGTCAGGACGGCCCGGTGCCCTCGCCCGGGCGGCGGGTGAGCAGCCAGGGCTCGACCACGCCCAGTCCGCGCACCGGGCGCTGCCACATGGGCTGGAGCGCGAACCGGTACACCGGCGGCTCCTCGCCCTCCTTCTCGGCGGCGGCCGCGGCCTCGGCCGCCTCGGCCTCGGAGGCGGGCGCCTCGCCGGTACGGATCAGCTCCTCGGCGAAGGCGCTGTCCACCAGCACGGCGTCGCGCGGGGCTATGGAGGTCAGCCGGGAGGCGAGGTTGACGGTCGTGCCGAAGACATCGCCCATTCGGGTGGTCACGGTGCCGAACGCCATGCCGACCCGCAGTTCGGGCATCGTCTCGTCGTTGCCCAGCGTCTCGACGAGGCGCAGGGCGATGTCGGCCGCCGTTCCGGCGTCGTCGGCGGCGTACAGCACCTCGTCGCCGAGGGTCTTGATCAGGCGCCCGCCGCGCGCGGCGACCAGGTCGGCGCTGGTCGTCTCGAAGGCCTCGACCAGTTCGCCGAGTTCCTCCTCCTCCATCCGGCGGGTCAGCCGGGTGAAGCCGACGAGGTCCGCGAAGGCGACCGCGAGCCGCCGGTCGACCATCTCCTCGTCGTCGGCGGCCTGCACCACCCGGCCCGCCGAGGCGGCGAGCTGGCGGCGCCAGACGTAGACCAGGAACTCCTCCAGCTCGGGCAGGAGCAGCTCGACGATCGGGTACGTCACCTCGGTGCGGGTCATGCCCGGCTCGGGCGGCTCGGTCAGGCCCTCGAGGAAGGAGTCGATCTGCCACTCGGCCAGCCGGGCGGTGGTCTGCCCGGTGGAGCGGGCCACCTGCACGGCCATGGCCTCGCTGAGCAGGCCCGCCTCGACGAGACCGGCGAGGCGGCGCAGGGCCAGTACGTCGGCCTCGGTCAGCGCCTTGGCCTGGCCTATGTCGGCGAAGCCCATGGCCCGCCAGAAGCGGGTGGCCAGCTCCAGTGAGACACCGGCGCTGCGGGCCGCCTGGAAAGGGGTGTAGCGCCGCTCGGCGCCGAGGATGAGCTGTTCCAGGCGCAGGGCGAGCGGGTCCCCGCCGGAGTCGGCGTCCTGCGGGTCCACCCGGCCGTCCGCATCCGCGCCGGAGCCCGTGTCGTCGACGGTCACGCCTGCTGCCCTTCCGATCTGCCACGGTCAGGTATCGACCGGCCTCAACTCTACGGCAGGTGTGCGCCAGCTCACTCCGTCAGGTTCCACCCCAGGAGCCCGGAACGCGAGGTGAGCCCCCTTCCGGCCCCTCCCGGACCCACCGCCGCACCGGCTCCGCCCACCGTCGGCCCGCCCCTCCCGAGGCCGGGCGCCGCACCTTCACACGCCCGGACCCGCCCGGGGACCCGGTCCGGAGACACCCACGAGACCCCCGGGCCGGGCCACGGCCCGAGCCGACGCCGGCCGCCGGCTCGGGCCGGGCCACGGCCCGAGCCGACGCCGGCCGCCGGCTCCCCCTTCACGCCGAGCGCAAGTGGATGATGTCGCCGGCGCCCACCGGTTCCTGGAGGCCGGCCTCGGTGGCGAGGACGAGGCGGCCGTCGGCGTCGACGGCCACCGCCTCGCCGACCACCGACCGGTCGCCCGGCAGTTCCGCGCGCACCACGCGGCCGAGGGTCGCGCAGCCCGCCACGTAGGTCTCCTGGAGGCCGGAGGCGACCGGGTCGCCTCCCGCGCCGCGCCAGCGGCCGTACCAGTCCTCCAGCGAGCGCAGCATCGCCCGCAGCAGCGGGTCGCGGTCCGTGCTCACCGCCCCGGCGAGGGCCAGGGAGCCGGCCTGCGGGACCGGCAGCTCCTCCGCCCGCAGGGTGACGTTGACGCCGACGCCGATCACGACCCCGTCGTCGCCGGCGCGTTCCGCGAGGATGCCGCCGGCCTTGCGCTCCTCGCCGCCCACGGTGACCAGGAGGTCGTTCGGCCACTTCAGCGCCGTGTCGACGCCCGCGGCCCGGGACAGGCCGGTCGCCACCGCGACCCCGGTGAGCAGCGGCAGCCAGCCCCAGCGGGCCACCGGCACCTCGCGCGG
>NZ_BMVJ01000002.1:461052-469754 GCF_014650655.1 Streptomyces anandii JCM 4720 | reverse complement strand
CCGCAGCAGCACGGAGAAGAACAGGCCGGACCGGGGCGGCGACGTCCACTGCCGGTCCAGGCGCCCCCGCCCGGCGGTCTGCTCCTCGGCGACCAGGACCGCGCCCTCCGCGGCCGAGCCCGCGGCGGCCCGCGCGACGAGGTCGGAGTTGGTGGAGCCGGTGCGCTGCACCACGTCCACCCCCGTCCACAGGCCGCCCTCGCGCACCAGCCCGCGCCGCAGCGCCGTGGTGTTGAGGGGCGGCCGGTCGAGGTCGGACCAGCGGCTGCCCCGGGGCGTGTTCGCGTGGTTGTCGTCTGCTGCATCTCGCGGCGTCATGCAAGCCACCCTAGGTGTGGCAAACGCCGCACTGCCGAACCGTAGGGCCACCACTACTCTACGGATGAGTAACCGTCCCCCCTTTTGAGCAGGCAGGGAGCCGCATCCCGATGTCCGAGCCGGAAGAGCGTCCTGAGGTCCAAGAGATCGACATCCACACGACCGCGGGCAAGCTCGCGGATCTCCAGCGCCGCATCGAGGAGGCGACGCACGCCGGCTCCGCACGTGCCGTCGAGAAGCAGCACGCCAAGGGCAAGCTGACGGCCCGTGAGCGGATCGAGCTCCTCCTCGACGAGGGCTCCTTCGTCGAGCTGGACGAGTTCGCCCGGCACCGTTCCACCAACTTCGGCCTGGAGAAGAACCGCCCCTACGGCGACGGCGTCGTCACCGGCTACGGCACGGTCGACGGCCGCCCGGTCGCCGTGTTCTCCCAGGACTTCACCGTCTTCGGCGGCGCCCTGGGCGAGGTCTACGGCCAGAAGATCGTCAAGGTGATGGACTTCGCCCTGAAGACCGGCTGCCCGGTCATCGGCATCAACGACTCCGGCGGCGCCCGCATCCAGGAGGGCGTCGCGTCCCTGGGCGCGTACGGCGAGATCTTCCGCCGCAACACCCACGCCTCCGGCGTCATCCCGCAGATCAGCCTGGTCGTCGGCCCCTGCGCGGGCGGCGCGGTCTACTCCCCCGCCATCACCGACTTCACCGTCATGGTCGACCAGACCAGCCACATGTTCATCACCGGCCCGGACGTCATCAAGACGGTCACCGGCGAGGACGTCGGCTTCGAGGAGCTGGGCGGCGCCCGCACCCACAACTCCGCCTCCGGCGTGGCCCATCACATGGCCGGGGACGAGAAGGACGCCATCGAGTACGTCAAGCAGCTGCTGTCGTACCTGCCCTCCAACAACCTCTCCGAGGCCCCGGTCTTCCCCGAGGAGGCGGACCTGTCCGTCACCGGGGAGGACCTGGAGCTGGACACGCTCGTCCCGGACAGCGCCAACCAGCCGTACGACATGCACACGGTGATCGAACACATCGTGGACGACGCCGAGTTCTTCGAGACGCAGCCGCTGTTCGCGCCGAACATCCTCACCGGGTTCGGGCGGGTCGAGGGCCACCCGGTCGGCATCGTCGCCAACCAGCCGATGCAGTTCGCGGGCTGTCTGGACATCGACGCCTCCGAGAAGGCCGCCCGCTTCGTGCGCACCTGCGACGCGTTCAACGTGCCGGTGCTGACCTTCGTGGACGTGCCCGGCTTCCTGCCCGGCGTGGACCAGGAGCACGACGGCATCATCCGCCGCGGCGCCAAGCTGATCTTCGCCTACGCCGAGGCCACCGTCCCGCTGATCACCGTCATCACCCGCAAGGCCTTCGGCGGCGCCTACGACGTCATGGGCTCCAAGCACCTGGGCGCCGACCTCAACCTGGCCTGGCCCACCGCCCAGATCGCCGTCATGGGCGCCCAGGGCGCGGTCAACATCCTGCACCGCCGCACCATCGCCGAGGCGGACGACGCGGACGCCACCCGTGCCCGGTTGATCCAGGAGTACGAGGACACCCTCCTCAACCCCTACATCGCGGCCGAGCGCGGCTACGTCGACGCGGTGATCATGCCGTCCGACACCCGCGCCCACGTCGTCCGCGGCCTGCGTCAGCTGCGCACCAAGCGGGAATCCCTGCCTCCCAAGAAGCACGGCAACATCCCCCTGTAAGGAGCCGCTGTGATCAAGGTCGTACGAGGCAACCCGACCCCCGAGGAGCTCGCCGCCGCCCTGGCGGTGGTCCGGGCCCGCGCCGCGGCGGCAGCCTCCCTGCCGTCCGGCGCGGCCGGTCCGAAGGACTCCTGGGCCGACCCCGCCCGCATCGCGGGCAGCCGGGTCCCCCACCCCGGCCCGGCGGCCTGGACCCGCACCTACTGGCCCAGCTGACCCGCGCCGCCGAACGGCCGCCGCCCCCCGTCCCGCGGGGGCGGCGGCCGGTTCGCGTTCGTACCGCCCCGCCCTGCCGGCAACTTGAGTACGCGTACTCAGGCGCCCGGCCGGGCCCCCGGCGGACCATCGAAGAATGCTGTGGTCCGACCCTGAGAACGAGCCGCCCGAGGAGATGCGGGAGACGCAGGAGATGCTCCGGCGGCTGGGTGTTCTCATGGCGCTGGCCATGGTGCTCGCGATGCTGGTGATCGGACTGAGTTGAATGCTCCCCTCCCTGAAAGGAGGGGATTCCTGGCTCAGGCTGCCTCCCGGAGCGGCGCTCCGGCAGGTCCGGGCCTTGTGGCCGTGCCGGGCGTGGGCCAGGTCGTGGGCGTCGGAGGTGGTGGTGGCCGCCTCCTTGACGCCCCAGTCGATACCGATCACCGCCCCGGTCGCCGGGAGCGGTTCGACGATGGCGGGGACGACGAACGAGCAGTACCAGGCGCCCAGAGCGTCACGGTAGACCCGCACGCTGGACGGTTCGGCCGGCAGCTCACGCGACCACACCACCCTCAGCACGATCCCGCCCGCCAGGTGCAGCCGTCCGCCCGTCAGCCGGAAGCCGCGCCGGGTGGGGCGTGCCCGGCCTCCTCGATCTCCCCCGCCCGCACACCCCCACCCCTTGATCCGCTCCACCGACTCCGGCCACCCGACCGTACGCGCGGGACCCGAACAACCGCACCCCCTCCCGCCGAGATCACCCTGATCAGCGAATGCAGGCATAAGTGCTGACGTTGCCCCGGCTCCGCCGGGCAGGCCGTCAGGGCGCTCCGCGCCCTGGGCAGCCGGGCACCGCGGCCCTCCACGCCGTTGAGGATGCGATTCCTCACCGGCGTGCACGCCGCAGCCTCCTCGCAAGAGCCGGGTGAGCCCGGACGCGTACCGCCGATACGCTGGCCGCATGACCGATCAGCCGCGCCGCCGACTCGTGCTCGCCTCCCAGTCCCCCGCCCGGCTCGGGCTGCTCCGGCAGGCGGGACTGGACCCCGAAGTGATCGTCAGCGGTGTCGACGAGGACGCGATCAGTGCCCCCACCCCCGCCGAACTGGCCCTCGCGCTCGCCGAGGCCAAGGCCTCCGTGGTGGCGGCCCGGCCGGACGTGCACGGCGCCCTGGTGATCGGCTGCGACTCGGTGCTCGACCTCGACGGCCGGGCGCTCGGCAAGCCCGCCGACGCGGAGGAGGCCACCGCCCGCTGGAAGTCGATGCGCGGCCGCGCGGGCACCCTGCAGACCGGCCACTGCGTGTGGGACACGGCGAGCGGCCGCCACGCCTCAGCCACCGCCTCCACCGTCGTCCGCTTCGGCGACCCCACGGACGAGGAGGTGGCCGCGTACGTCGCCTCGGGCGAGCCGCTCCACGTGGCGGGCGCCTTCACCCTGGACGGCCGTTCGGCCCCCTTCATCGACGGCATCGACGGCGACCACGGCAACGTCATCGGCATCAGCCTGCCGCTGGTACGGCGGCTGCTGGCCGAACTGGGCGTGGGCATCACGCAGTTGTGGAAGCCGGACGCGGACTGACCCGGGCCGCCGCGCCGGACCGGCCCCGGCTCAGGCGGTGCTGGGCTCCGCCGGAGGAGTGACCGGACCGCCCGCGTCCCCGTCCCGGGGCCCGCCGGCGTCCACGGGTCCTTCGCCGCCGCCCCGCGGGCCCTCACCAGCCCTCGGACCTTCACCGCCCTGCGGGCCCTCACCGCTTCCCGGTCCCTCGCCGTCCGGTGCGGCGCCGTCCTTCGCCGCGCCGGCCGGGCTGCCCTCCTCGCGGTCGTACGTCATGAGGAGCAGCACGATCAGCCCCAGCACCACCACCATGAACAGGAACGCCGACCAGCCCACCAGGCCCCAGGCGAAGGCGCCGAGCAGCCCGTGCACCACGGCCGCGCTGATCAGCAGGATGCGGCCGAACCCGGCCGGGCGGCGGTTCCGCAGGGCGACGAGCAGGGCGACCAGGCCGCACAGGGCGAAGTAGAGGCCGAAGACGACGCCGCCGGCCTTCGAGGACGTCGACATCACGTCCGGGTCGAGGCCGGCCAGGGACATCTTCTGACGGTGGACCACCTCCCCGAGGAACCAGTTGAGCGCCGCGAGGAAGAACGCCTCGACGAAGAGCACGACCGCCACCACCCACGCCACCGGTCTGCGCACCACCGGTCCCACCCACTTTCGACTGCGACTCCATCGGGAGCCCTGTTACCGCCAGTACCGTTGCGACATCGCGAACGCTACTAACGGGTAAACGTGGGGACAAGGGTCCTGCGAACGGCAAAGAATCATTGGGCCATTCGTAGGGACTCCACAAAGAAACGAAGTGGGCCGCAGCACGCTCTCACAGAGACCTTGACCACATCGGAGGGCTAGGGTTTGCCGGAGGAGTCCTGCGTACAGCGGTGCGACAAGGGATTTCGCAGGTCGAGCAAGCCTCGAATCACGCTCCGTGTGGGCAAGCTCACCATTGGGGACGGGTCGAAGTGCCGTGTCGGCAGTCCCTAAACTCGGCTTGTTTCAAGGAGGGAGCCTCAATCGTGCGCAAGGTGCTCATCGCCAACCGTGGCGAAATCGCTGTCCGCGTGGCCCGGGCCTGCCGGGACGCCGGAATCGCGAGCGTGGCCGTCTACGCCGACCCGGACCGGGACGCTCTGCATGTCCGCGCCGCGGATGAGGCGTTCGCCCTGGGCGGTGACACACCGGCCACCAGTTACCTGGACATCGACAAGGTCCTGAAGGCCGCCAAGGAGTCCGGCGCGGACGCCATCCACCCCGGATACGGCTTCCTCTCGGAGAACGCCGACTTCGCACAGGCGGTCCTGGACGCGGACCTGATCTGGATCGGCCCCCCGCCGCAGGCCATCCGCGACCTCGGCGACAAGGTCGCCGCCCGGCACATCGCCCAGCGCGCCGGCGCCCCGCTGGTGGCGGGCACGCCCGACCCGGTCAGCGGCGCCGAGGAGGTCGTGGCCTTCGCCGAGGAGCACGGCCTGCCCATCGCCATCAAGGCCGCCTTCGGCGGCGGCGGCCGCGGCCTGAAGGTCGCCCGCACCCTGGAAGAGGTCCCCGAGCTCTACGACTCCGCCGTGCGCGAGGCGGTGGCCGCCTTCGGCCGCGGCGAGTGCTTCGTCGAGCGCTACCTGGACCGCCCCCGCCACGTCGAGACCCAGTGCCTGGCGGACAAGCACGGCAACGTCGTCGTGGTCTCCACCCGCGACTGCTCGCTCCAGCGCCGTCACCAGAAGCTGGTCGAGGAGGCCCCGGCCCCCTTCCTGTCCGAGGCGCAGGTCGCCGAGCTGTACCGCGCCTCCAAGGCCATCCTCAAGGAGGCACGCTACGAGGGCGCCGGCACCTGTGAGTTCCTGGTGGGCCAGGACGGCACGATCTCCTTCCTCGAGGTGAACACCCGCCTCCAGGTCGAGCACCCGGTCACCGAGGAGGTCGCCGGCATCGACCTGGTGCGCGAGATGTTCCGCATCGCCGACGGCGAGGAGCTCGGCTACGACGACCCGGTGCTGCGCGGCCACTCCTTCGAGTTCCGCATCAACGGCGAGGACCCGGGCCGCAACTTCCTGCCCGCCCCCGGCACGGTCACCCGCTTCGAGGCGCCCGCCGGACCCGGTGTGCGGCTGGACGCGGGCGTGGAGGCCGGCTCGGTCATCGGCCCGGCCTGGGACTCCCTGCTGGCCAAACTGATCGTCACCGGCCGCACCCGCAAGGAGGCGCTGGAGCGTGCCTCGCGTGCCCTGGAGGAGTTCCAGGTCGAGGGCATGGCCACCGCCATCCCGTTCCACCGCAAGGTGGTCACCGACCCGGCGTTCGCCCCCGAGCTGACCGGCTCCGCCGACCCGTTCACGGTCCACACCCGCTGGATCGAGACCGAGTTCGTCAATGACATCAAGCCCTTCACCGCCCCGGCCGACGCCGAGTCGGACGAGGAGCCGGGCCGCGAGACGGTCGTCGTCGAGGTCGGCGGCAAGCGCCTCGAGGTCTCCCTGCCGTCCTCGCTGGGCATGAGCCTGGCCCGCACCGGCCTCGCGGCGGGCGCCAAGCCCAAGCGGCGCGCGGCGAAGAAGTCCGGCCCGGTCGCCTCCGGCGACACCCTCGCCTCCCCGATGCAGGGCACCATCGTGAAGATCGCGGTGGAGGAGGGCCAGGAGGTCAAGGAGGGCGACCTGGTCGTCGTCCTGGAGGCCATGAAGATGGAGCAGCCCCTCAACGCCCACAAGAGCGGCACCATCAAGGGCCTGAGCGCGGCGGTCGGCGCCTCGGTGACGTCCGGCGCGGCCATCTGCGAGATCAAGGACTGACCCGGTCCCGCACCACCCGTACGACCTTCGAGGCGCCCGGCCCGTCGCATCGGCGACAGGCCGGGCGCCTCCCCGTTACGGCCCCTCAGCGCCTGCGCAGGTCCGCCACCCGGGCGGCGCGCTCGGCCCGCTCCGCGCCCGGCGGCTGCTCGCCGCCCAGCCCCGCGGGGCGCAGCGCGGTGGCCGGTCCGCCGACCGGGCCGCGGCGCGGGCCGGGCAGGGGCAGGTCCCGGCGGCGGTCGCCGCGCGCCGGGGGCTGGTCACCCACCGGGTTTCCCGCCGGACCGGCCACGTTGATCTGCACGCCCTGGTCGGCGAGGGCCTGCAGCTCGGTGGCGGCGCGGTCGTCGTGGACCGGGGGCTCGTCGGTGACCAGGCGGGTGATGAGTTCGGTGGGGACGGTCTGGAACATCGTGTCCGTGCCCAGCTTGGTGTGGTCGGCGAGGACCACGACCTCCGCGGCGGCCTGGACGAGGGCGCGGTCGACGGACGCCGAGAGCATGTTGGACGTGGACAGTCCGCGCTCGGCGGTCAGACCGCTGCCCGACAGGAACGCCTTGGACACTCTGAGCCCCTGCAGGGACTGCTCGGCCCCGGAGCCGACGAGGGCGTAGTTCGACCCGCGCAGGGTGCCGCCGGTCATCACCACCTCCACCCGGTTGGCGTGGGCGAGCGCCTGGGCGACCAGGAGGGAGTTGGTGACGACGGTCAGGCCGGGCACGCGCGCGAGCCGGCGCGCCAGCTCCTGCGTGGTCGTCCCGGCCCCGACGACGATCGCCTCGCCCTCTTCGACGAGGCCCGCGGCGAGGTCGGCGATGGCCGTCTTCTCCGCGGTCGCGAGATGCGACTTCTGCGGGAAGCCGGACTCGCGGGTGAACCCGCCCGGCAGCACCGCACCGCCGTGCCGGCGGTCGAGGAGTCCTTCGGCCTCCAGTGCCCGCACGTCCCGCCGTACGGTCACTTCGGAGGTCTGGACGACGCGGGCGAGCTCACGGAGCGACACGGCTCCGTTCGCGCGCACCATTTCGAGGATCAATTGGCGACGTTCAGCAGCGAACACGAAACTGACAGTAACCCCAGCGACCGTCTGCTTTCAGCAGTTTGCGCCGATTAACAGAAGTTGTTCGCACGGCGTGACACCAAGTGGTATAGGGGTTAGTCCCTGCGCCTATGCCGTACGCATGGTCGGCAACTCCCCGTGACCAGCGGGAGCCGGAACCGGCCGCGCCCTCGCTACGCCTCGCCGGTCGCCTTGCGGCCGTGCAACTGACGTGCCACCTCGGCGATCGAGCCCGACAGGGAGGGGTACACGGTGAAGGCGTTCGCGATCTGTTCGACCGTCAGATTGTTGTCGACGGCGATCGAGATGGGGTGGATGAGTTCCGAGGCGCGCGGCGCCACGACCACACCGCCGACCACGATCCCGGTGCCCGGCCGGCAGAAGATCTTGACGAAGCCGTCCCGGATGCCCTGCATCTTGGCGCGCGGGTTGCGCAGCAGCGGCAGCTTCACACAGCGGGCGTCGATCTTGCCCGCGTCCACGTCGGCCTGGCTGTAGCCGACGGTGGCGATCTCGGGGTCGGTGAAGACGTTGGAGGAGACCGTCTTGAGGTTCAGCGGGGCCACCGCGTCGCCCAGGAAGTGGTACATGGCGATACGTCCCTGCATCGCCGCCACCGAGGCGAGCGCGAAGACACCGGTCACGTCGCCGGCCGCGTAGACGCCGGGAGCCGTCGTGCGCGAGACCTTGTCGGTCCAGATGTGCCCCGACTCGCGCAGCTTGACGCCGGCCTCCTCGAGACCCAGTCCGGCGCTGTTCGGGATGGCGCCGACGGCCATCAGGCAGTGCGAGCCGGAGATGACCCGCCCGTCGGCCAGCGTCACCTCGACCCGGTCGCCGACCCGCTTGGCTGCGGCGGCCCGGGAGCGGGCCATGACGTTCATGCCGCGGCGCCGGAAGACGTCCTCCAGCACGGCCGCGGCGTCGGGGTCCTCACCGGGCAGCACCCGGTCGCGGGACGACACCAGCGTGACCTTGGACCCCAGCGCCTGGTACGCCCCGGCGAACTCGGCGCCGGTGACGCCGGAGCCGACCACGATGAGCTCCTCGGGCAGCTC
>NZ_BMVJ01000002.1:460583-461029 GCF_014650655.1 Streptomyces anandii JCM 4720 | reverse complement strand
GGTGAGGTCGTAGACCTGGGTCCAGTTGAGGATGCGCTCGCCGTCGGGCTGGGCGTCGGGCAGCTCGCGCGGGTGGCCGCCGGTGGCGATGAGCACGGCGTCCGCGGTCAGCGTCTCCTCGCTGCCGTCGGCGGCCGTCACCACGACCTTGCGTGACCCGTCGAGGGCCTGCATGCCGTCCAGCCGGCCGCGGCCGCGCATGACCCGGGCGCCGGCCCGCGTCACCGACGCGGTGATGTCGTGCGACTGGGCGAGCGCGAGGCGCTTCACACGCCGGTTGACCTTGCCCAGGTCCACGCCCACCACGCGGGCGGCCCGCTCCAGCGGCGGGGTGTCGTCGGCGACGATGATGCCCAGCTCCTCATAGGAGGAGTCGAACGTGGTCATCACCTCGGCCGTGGCGATGAGAGTCTTCGACGGCACGCAGTCGGTCAGCACCGACGCAC
>NZ_BMVJ01000002.1:448941-460556 GCF_014650655.1 Streptomyces anandii JCM 4720 | reverse complement strand
CGCCCAGACCGTCGCAGTCGACGACGGTCACCTCCGCGCCGAGCTGCGCGGCGACCAGCGCCGCTTCATATCCGCCGGGTCCGCCACCGATGATCACGATCCGAGTCACGTACTCCATTGTCCCGCACTGTTCAAGGTGCTACTGCCCGGGCCCCGCGAGATCCCCCGTTCCGTTACCTCCGGGGCGCGCGGGACGCGGCCCTCCCCTGCCGTACCCTTCGACCCATGTCGCTCTACGCCGCGTACGCCGGCAATCTCGACGCGCGGCTGATGTCCCGCCGCGCCCCGCACTCACCGCTGCGCGCGACGGGCTGGCTGAACGGCTGGCGGCTCACCTTCGGCGGCGAGCACATGGGCTGGGAGGGCGCGCTGGCGACCCTGGTCGAGGACCCCGTCTCCCAGGTCTTCGTGGCCCTCTACGACATCGCCCCCATGGACGAGGACTCCCTGGACCGCTGGGAGGGCGTGGGCCTGGACGTCTACCGGCGCACCCGTGTCCGCGCGCACACCCTTGACGGCGAGGAACAGGCCTGGACCTACGTCCTCAACGGCTACGAGGGCGGCCTCCCCTCCGCCCGCTACCTGGGCGAGATCGCCGACGCCGCGGAGTCCGCCGGCGCACCACACGATTACGTGATGGAACTACGCAAGCGGCCCTGCTGAGCGGTGACGGCCATAAAATTGGTCCGACCGACGCACGAGCGGGAGAGCGCCATGGCCCCCACCTACGACGTGTACTACACCGAGCAGGCCGCGGTGGCCCGCGATCGGCTGGACGACCAGCAGCGCACCGCGTTCGACAAGGGCATCGCTCTTCTGGCCCGTGATCCCTTCCTGCCGGTCTCCCGGCCCATAAGCTCCACTGGCGACGACCGCACCATCAGGCTCACCCAGAACATCCTCGTGGAATACACCGTCAGCCGGGGCCGACTGCTGATCTTCATCGTCGAGGTCTTCAACGACCAGGACGTCCTCATCCCGGACGAGGCCTGACGGGAACCGGCGAGCCGGCAGTCCTGGCCGGAAACGACAAGACAACGATCGCATTCCCGTGACCTCCGTCATCTACGCGCGTAGGCCGATACCGGCTACTCTCATCCGCGTGAACGCATCTCTCCTTCCGGACGACATCCAGGGCGACCCCTACGCGGCCGCCGACGCCGCCGCCGCGCGCCTGCGGGAACTGACGGGCGCCGAGACCCACGACGTCGCCCTCGTGATGGGCTCCGGCTGGGCTCCGGCCGTCGACGCCCTGGGCGCACCCGACGCCGAGCTCCAGGTCACCGAGCTGCCCGGATTCCCGCCGCCGGCGGTCGAGGGCCACGGAGGCAAGATCCGCTCGTACAGCACCGGGAACAAGCGCGCCCTGGTCTTCCTGGGCCGCACGCACTACTACGAGGGCCGCGGCGTGGCCGCCGTCGCCCACGGGGTGCGCACCGCCGTCGCCGCAGGCGCGAAGACGATCATCCTCACCAACGGCTGCGGCGGCCTGCGCCAGGGCATGCGCCCCGGCCAGCCGGTCCTGATCAGCGACCACATCAACCTCACGGCCACCTCGCCGATCGTGGGCGCGAACTTCGTCGACCTCACCGACCTCTACTCCCCGCGCCTGCGCGCCCTGTGCAAGGAGATCGACCCCACCCTCGAGGAGGGCGTCTACGCGCAGTTCCCCGGCCCGCACTACGAGACCCCGGCCGAGATCCGCATGGCCCGTGTGATCGGCGCGGACCTGGTCGGCATGTCCACGGTCCTGGAGGCGATCGCGGCCCGCGAGGCGGGCGCGGAGGTCCTCGGCATCTCCCTGGTCACCAACCTCGCCGCCGGCATGACGGGCGAGCCCCTCAACCACGAGGAGGTCCTCCAGGCGGGCCGCGACAGCGCCACCCGCATGGGCTCCCTGCTCGCGCAGGTGCTCGGCCGCCTGTAGGGCCCCCGCGGGGCACACCGGGACAACCGCAAGACGGCGGAAGGGACCGTGGGGGTGCGTCGAACGCCGGCCGCGTACAGCGGTCCCTGCCGCCCTGAACCGGCGAGATCCGGAGCAGTATGTCCGTGTGCGGCGGGCCGGCCGCACCCCCACGGCCCCGTCCCGAGGACAACGCACCGCAGGCAAAGACAACGCACCGCGAGCCGACAACACAAGCACACCCAAACGAGAGGCTGACGCAACCGTGCAGGAAGACCTCATCGCACGGGCCAAGGCATGGCTGGCCGAGGACCCCGACGCGGAGACCCGTGACGAACTCGCCGCACTCATCGACGCCGGGGACGTGGCCGAGCTCACGGCCCGCTTCGCCGGCACCCTCCAGTTCGGTACCGCCGGCCTGCGCGGCGAACTCGGCGCCGGCCCCATGCGCATGAACCGCGCCGTGGTGATCCGGGCCGCCGCGGGCCTGGCCGCCTACCTCAGGAAGAACGGCCACCCCGACGGCCTGGTCGTCATCGGCTACGACGCCCGCCACAAGTCCGCCGACTTCGCCCGCGACACCGCCGCGGTGATGACCGGCGCCGGCCTGCGCGCCGCCGTACTCCCGCGCCCCCTCCCCACCCCGGTCCTCGCCTTCGCCATCCGGCACCTCGGCGCGGTGGCCGGCGTGGAGGTCACCGCCAGCCACAACCCGCCCCGCGACAACGGCTACAAGGTGTACCTGGGCGACGGCTCCCAGATCGTGCCGCCCGCCGACGCGGACATCGCGGCGGAGATCGACGCGATCGGGAGCCTGCACGACGTCCCCCGCCCGGACGCCGGCTGGGACACCCTCGGCGAGGAGGTCCTGGAGGCCTACCTGGCCCGTACGGACGCTGTCCTCGCCAAGGACTCCCCCCGCACGGCCCGCACGGTCTACACGGCGATGCACGGCGTCGGCAAGGACGTCCTGCTCGCCGCCTTCGCCCGCGCCGGCTTCCCGGCCCCCGACCTGGTCGCGGAGCAGGCCGAGCCGGACCCGGACTTCCCCACGGTCTCCTTCCCCAACCCGGAGGAGCCCGGCGCGATGGACCTGGCGTTCGCCAGGGCCCGCGAGGCCCGTCCCGACCTGATCGTGGCCAACGACCCGGACGCCGACCGCTGCGCGGTCGCGGTCGAGGACGGCGGCCGGTGGCGCATGCTGCGCGGCGACGAGGTCGGCGCCCTGCTCGCCGCCCACCTGGTGGCCCGCGGCGCGACCGGCACGTTCGCGGAGTCGATCGTCTCCTCCTCCCTCCTGGGCCGCATCGCGGAAGGGGCGGGGCTGCCGTACGAGGAGACCCTCACCGGCTTCAAGTGGATCGCCCGCGTGGAGGGCCTGCGCTACGGCTACGAGGAGGCCCTCGGCTACTGCGTCGACCCGGACGGCGTACGCGACAAGGACGGCATTACGGCCGCCCTGCTCATCACGGAACTGGCCTCGCGGCTCAAGGAGGAGGGCCGCACGCTCCTGGACCTCCTCGACGACCTGGCCGTCGAGCACGGCCTGCACGCGACCGACCAGCTCGCGGTCCGGGTCCAGGACCTCTCGGTGATCGCGGACGCGATGGGCCGCCTGCGCGAGCGGCCGCCGGCGGAGCTGGCGGGCCTGCCCGTCACCCGCTCCGAGGACCTGACCCGGGGCACCGCGACCCTGCCGCCCACGGACGGCCTGCGCTACACGCTCGACGGCGCCCGCGTGATCGTCCGCCCGAGCGGCACGGAGCCGAAGCTCAAGTGCTACCTGGAGGTGGTCGTCCCGGTGGCTGCGCACGCCGACCTCCCGGCGGCGCGCGCGCAGGCCGCCGAGACACTGGCGGCGATCAAGCGGGACCTGTCGGCAGCGGCGGGCATCTGACGCCTCCCCGGACCGCGTGCGAAGAGGGTGCCTCCCGTGGGAGGCACCCTCTTCGCACGGAGCCTGTCCGGCGCCTCAAGGCGCGGCCTCCGCCCCGCTCATCCCACGGCGAGCAGGATCGCCAGCACGACCGCCCCGGCGACCGCGGGCCCGAGGATCTCGTAAGCCCACCGCACGGACACCTCGCCCTGGGCCGCGTCGGCGTTCTCGCGGGCCTCGTGCAGGTCGATCAGGTCGCTCATGAACTGGTCGGCGGGCGCCCGCCCGGACGCACCACCGGCACCGCCCGCACCGCCGGCACCGCCCCCGGAGCCCCCGCCGCCGAAACCGGTGCCCGCGAAGGGCCCGCCCCGCGATCCGAGCCCGAACCGTCCGGCCCGCCCTTCCCGCTCCCCCACGGTGTTCTCCCGCGCCTTCTGCCGGGCCGCCCGCTTGCGCGCCCGCATCGACACGGGCACCGCCCACAGCTGGTACTTGGTGCCGGACTTGCCGATGGCCTCGTTGGAGTAGCCGGAGCGCAGCGCGGCGATCTGCCCCCAGGGGAGCGCGATCACGCGGAAGGGGTTGCGGATGCGCAGCCGTTCCTCGTTGGCGTACACGGCGGGCCGCAGGGTGAAGGCGGTCACGAGCGGCACGACGAGGATCATCGCGGCGAGCGCCAGCCAGGGCACACGGCCGTGGCCGGTGACCAGCGCGTCGCAGCCCAGCCACAGGACGATGGCGAGCAGCAGGACACCGCCCGCGATGCCACCGGCCGACCGGTGGATCCGGTCCGGGGACTCGGTGGCCGGCGGCCGCGGCGCGGGGGACTGGGGCTCGGGCGTCGTCATGGCCCCGATTCTGCCCGACGCTCCGGGGCCGCTCACCCGGGGTGCCCCCCGGCCGGCGAGTACCGGATCCGCACCCGGGGCTGTACAGCCGCTACGCGCGTAGATATGCTCGGCTGGTGACCATGCCCACCACCGCACCCACCGCATCCGCCGCCGCGCACGTCCTCTCCGACGTGACCGCGTCGGACGCCGCGCTGCGCCGCTTCCTGCACGGGCTGCCCGGCGTCGACGCGGTCGGCCTCGAGGCGCGCGCCGCCTCGCTCGGCACCCGTTCCATCAAGACCACCGCGAAGGCGTACGCCATCGACCTCGCCATCTCGATGGTCGACCTGACGACGCTGGAAGGCGCGGACACCCCGGGCAAGGTCCGGGCGCTCGGCGCCAAGGCGGTCCACCCCTACCCGACGGACCGTACGACGCCCACCACCGCCGCCGTCTGCGTGTACCCCGACATGGTGGCCGTCGCCAAGGAGGCCGTCGCGGGCTCCGGCGTGAAGGTGGCCTCGGTGGCCACGGCGTTCCCGGCCGGCCGCGCGGCGCTCGACGTGAAGCTGGCCGACGTGCGCGAGGCGGTCGCCGCGGGCGCCGACGAGATCGACATGGTCATCGACCGCGGCGCGTTCCTCGCCGGCCACTTCATGAAGGTGTACGACGAGATCGTGGCCGTGAAGGAGGCCTGCGGCACGTCGGCCCGTCTGAAGGTCATCTTCGAGACCGGCGAGCTGTCGACGTACGACAACATCCGCCGGGCGAGCTGGCTCGGCATGCTGGCGGGCGCGGACTTCATCAAGACCTCCACCGGCAAGGTCGCCGTCAACGCGACCCCCGCCAACACCCTCCTGATGCTTCAGGCCGTGCGCGACTTCCGTGCGCAGACCGGGATCCAGGTGGGCGTGAAGCCGGCCGGCGGCATCCGCACCAGCAAGGACGCGATCAAGTTCCTGGTCCTGGTCAACGAGACCGCGGGCGAGGACTGGCTCGACAACCACTGGTTCCGCTTCGGCGCCTCCTCGCTCCTGAACGACCTGCTGATGCAGCGTCAGAAGCTGGCCACCGGCCGCTACTCCGGCCCCGACTACGTGACGGTGGACTGATCACCATGGCATCGGCATTCGAATACGCACCCGCGCCCGAGTCCCGCGCGATCGCCGACATCGCGCCCTCCTACGGCCTGTTCATCGACGGCGAGTTCACGGACGCGGCCGACGGCAAGGTCTTCAAGACGCTCTCCCCCAGCACCGAAGAGGTGCTCTCGGAGGTCGCGCGGGCCGGCGCCGAGGACGTCGACCGTGCCGTGAAGGCCGCCCGCCGGGCCTTCGCCAAGTGGTCGGCGCTGCCCGGCTCGGAGCGCGCCAAGTACCTCTTCCGCATCGCCCGCATCATCCAGGAGCGCAGCCGTGAGCTCGCCGTCCTGGAGACGCTGGACAACGGCAAGCCGATCAAGGAGACGAGGGACGCCGACCTCCCCCTGGTCGCGGCCCACTTCTTCTACTACGCGGGCTGGGCCGACAAGCTCGGCCACGCCGGGTTCGGGGCCGACCCCCGGCCGCTCGGCGTCGCCGGCCAGGTCATCCCGTGGAACTTCCCGCTGCTGATGCTGGCGTGGAAGATCGCCCCGGCGCTGGCCACCGGCAACACGGTGGTCCTCAAGCCCGCCGAGACGACTCCGCTGTCCGCGCTGTTCTTCGCGGACATCTGCCGCCAGGCGGGCCTGCCGAACGGCGTCGTCAACATCCTTCCCGGCTACGGCGACGCGGGCGCCGCGCTCGTCGCGCACCCGGACGTGAACAAGGTCGCCTTCACCGGCTCCACGGCCGTCGGCAAGGAGATCGCGCGGACCGTCGCGGGCACCCGCAAGAAGCTCACCCTGGAACTGGGTGGCAAGGGCGCCAACATCGTCTTCGACGACGCCCCCATCGACCAGGCCGTCGAGGGCATCGTGACCGGCATCTTCTTCAACCAGGGCCAGGTGTGCTGCGCGGGCAGCCGTCTGCTGGTGCAGGAGTCGGTCCAGGAGGAGCTCCTCGACTCCCTGAAGCGCAGGCTCTCCACGCTCCGCCTCGGCGACCCGCTGGACAAGAACACCGACATCGGCGCGATCAACTCCGCCGAGCAGCTGGCCCGCATCACGGCGCTGGCCGAGCGGGGCGAGGCGGAGGGCGCCGAGCGCTGGTCGCCCGCCTGCGAACTGCCCTCGTCCGGCTACTGGTTCGCGCCGACGCTGTTCACCGGCGTCACCCAGGCCCACACCGTCGCGCGCGAGGAGATCTTCGGCCCGGTGCTGTCCGTGCTGACCTTCCGCACGCCCGACGAGGCGGTCGCCAAGGCCAACAACACGCAGTACGGCCTGTCGGCCGGCATCTGGACGGAGAAGGGCTCGCGCATCCTGGCGGTCGCGAACAAGCTGCGCGCGGGCGTGATCTGGTCCAACACGTTCAACAAGTTCGACCCGACCTCGCCGTTCGGCGGCTACAAGGAGTCGGGCTTCGGCCGCGAGGGCGGCCGCCACGGCCTGGAGGCGTACCTCGATGTCTGACCGCACCCCTGAGCGTCTGACGGTCTTCAAGACCTACAAGCTGTACGTCGGCGGGAAGTTCCCGCGTTCCGAGAGCGGCCGGGTGTACGAGGTGACCGACTCCAAGGGCAACTGGCTGGCCAACGCCCCCCTGTCCTCCCGCAAGGACGCCCGTGACGCGGTGGTCGCCGCGCGCAAGGCGTTCGGCGGCTGGTCGGGAGCGACCGCGTACAACCGCGGCCAGGTCCTCTACCGCGTCGCGGAGATGCTGGAGGGCCGCCGCGAGCAGTTCGTGCGCGAGGTCGCCGAGGCCGAGGGGCTGTCGAAGGCCAAGGCCGCCGCGCAGGTGGACGCGGCGATCGACCGCTGGGTCTGGTACGCGGGCTGGACCGACAAGATCGCCCAGGTGGTGGGCGGCGGCAACCCGGTCGCGGGCCCGTTCTTCAACCTCTCCTCCCCGGAGCCGACCGGCGTGGTGGCGGTCCTCGCGCCGCAGAAGTCGTCGTTCCTGGGCCTGGTCTCGGTGCTCGCCCCGGTGATCGCGACCGGAAACACGGCCGTGGTGATCGCCGACGAGCGGGCCCCGCTGCCGGCGCTCTCGCTCGCCGAGGTGCTGGCCACCTCCGACGTGCGGGCCCCGCTGCCGGCGCTCTCGCTCGCCGAGGTGCTGGCCACCTCCGACGTGCCCGGTGGAGTCGTCAACGTCCTCTCCGGCCGCACGGCCGAGATCGCCGCGCCGCTCGCCGCGCACCAGGACGTCAACGCGATCGACCTGGCGGGCGCCGACGAGGCGCTGGCCAAGGAACTGGAGATCGCGGCGGCGGACAACCTCAAGCGCGTCCTGCGTCCACAGCCTGTGGACGACTGGTCGGCGACGCCGGGCACGGACCGCATGACCGCCTTCCTGGAAACCAAGACGGTCTGGCACCCCACGGGATCACTGGGCGCGTCGGGCTCGTCCTACTGAGCCGAGGCCGACACCCGAACCGAGAGCCGCGCCCCCGCTGCCCGGGAGAGCGCGGCTCTTCGGGACGGGTCGGTGGTTCAGGAGGGTTGCGGCCTGAACCAGCACCGGGACGCCGCCGACCGAGGGCGCCTCGGCGACCGGGCCGGTCAGCGTCCGGGAGTTGAGCGGGCGGAAGTCGGCGAGCCGGGCGCCGACGCCGTTGTCGAGCGGGGCGACGCCGGTGCCCGCGAGCGGGTTGGGCTTGAGGTCCGCGACCGGGCCGGTGGCGTGGCCGACCATGCCGGTCGGCGCCCGGAGCCCGGCGCGCGGACCGACCTTGCCCGGTGAGCCGGCCTCGTAGGTCCCGCCGAGGACGGGGAGCGTGTCCGCCGCGGCCGCCGTCGCGCCCGCGCCCAGGGCGGCCGAGGCGGTCGCGAGGGCCACCAGGACGCGCCGGGCGGTGGACCGGGGAAGGGACGCGTGCCGAGCCATGGGTGGTGCCGCCTTCCGGAGCGCCGGGTAACCGAGTCGGCACACAGGGTAGTTGAGACGTAACCCACGCTCCGAAGCCGACCCGTGGGGTCGGCAGCGGGGCCGCCATGCGTCAAACTGGTGTTCCGTGAGCCTTCATCCCCCGTCACCCGCCCGTGTGGTGCTGCTCTGCGGCCCCTCGGGTTCGGGAAAGTCCCTCGTCGCCGCCCGCTCCGGGCTGCCCGTGCTGCGCCTGGACGACTTCTACAAGGAGGCCGACGACCCCACGCTGCCGCAGGTGGCGGGGAGTTCGGACATCGACTGGGACCACCCGGAATCGTGGGACGCCGACGCGGCGCTCGCGGCGATCACCGGCCTGTGCGCGACGGGCACGGCGATGGTGCCGGTGTACGACATCTCGCTGAGCGCCCGCACCGGTGAGGACACGCTGCACATCGGGCGCACTCCGCTGTTCGTGGCGGAGGGCGTCTTCGCCGCCGAGATCGTCACCCGCTGCCGGGAACTGGGCGTGCTGGCCGACGCGCTGTGCCTGTCGCGCGGGCCGGTCACCACCTTCCGCCGCCGTTTCGTGCGGGATCTGCGCGAGGGCCGCAAGTCGGTGCCGTTCCTGTTGCGCCGCGGCTGGCGGCTGTTGCGCGCCGAGCGGTCGATCGTGGCCCGCCAGGTGGCGCTGGGCGCCCACCCGTGCGACCGCGACGAGGCCCTGGGCCGGCTGGCCGCCGCGGCGGCGGGCCGCCGGCGGCACACCCCGGCGGCGGCGCAGGAGGCGTAGCGGGAAAGCACACGCGAAAGCGGGACCGGACGGACCCCCCGGCCCTCCGGTCCCGCTTCCCGTGGTGCTCCCCCACTTCCCCCGTGGGTGGTGCTTCCCCCGGTTGCTCCCCCGTCTTCCCCCGTCGTTCCCCCGTGTTCCCCGTTTCCCCCCCCCGCCTCCGGCGCAGGCTCGCTCAGGCGACGAGCTCGCCGAAGGACTCCTCCTGGTCACGGCCGAAGCTGAGGACCTCGTCCTCGCGCAGCCGGCGCAGGGACCGCCAGATGCTGGACTTCACCGTGCCGACGCTGATGTCGAGGATCTCCGCGATCTCCGGGTCCGTGCGGCCCTCGTAGTAGCGCAGGACCAGCATGGTGCGCTGGAGTTCGGGCAGCCGGGCCAGCGCCTGCCACAGCACCGCGCGCAGCTCCGTGCCGCGCATGGCGTCCGTGTCGCCGGGCGTCTCCGGCAGTTCCTCGGTCGGGTACTCGTTGAGCTTGCGCCGGCGCCAGGCGCTGATGTGCAGGTTCGTCATGGTGCGGCGCAGGTATCCGCCGACCGCCGCCTTGTCGCTGATCCGGTCCCACGCCCGGTACGTCGAGAACAGCGCGCTCTGCAGCAGGTCCTCGGCCTCGAAGCGGTCGCCGGTGAGGTGGTACGCGGTCGCGTACAGGGAGGCGCGGCGCTCCTGGACGTAGGCGGTGAACTCCGCCTCCGACAGCGAGCGACGACGCTCCCCCGAGTCCTCCCTGTACGCGGTTCCCCCGTGCGGTTCCCCCGTGTTCGCGTCAACCACCGTCATGAAGCCGGTGTGCTGACGCCCGGCGCCGCGAGCGCACCCCCGCCCGATCGCGACGCCGGACTTCTCGTGCCCCCGGCCCCCGTTCACGTCGTGCAGACGCGTGACCACTGCGCTGGTGCTGGTGCCGTGCAGCGTGTTCATCTCGCGCCCCCCGTCGTGGACTTCCGGTGTTCTTGCGGTGCGGGCGGTCCGCCTGGTGGCTTGTTCTCCCGCCGTGCCGAAAAGCTTGCCGCCGCCACTTCATCGCCGTGTCCGCCGACTGTCACAGACCTGTCACAGGGGTCACGCGCAGCCGGGCACAGCATGGTCACGGTGCAGAGCGGTACGGCTACGCGAACGAACGCGAAGACGCACGCGCGCCGCGGATCGTTCCCACGAGTCGCGGTGGGAGCGCTCCAGGTGTCGAAACCCCGGCCCGGCATGGGCCAGAATGAGGCCCGTGCCTTCCCTGTTGCTGATCGAGGACGACGACGCCATCCGGACGGCCCTGGAGCTCTCACTGACGCGCCAGGGACACCGGGTGGCCACCGCTGCCAGCGGTGAGGACGGTCTGAAGCTGTTGCGCGAGCAGCGGCCGGACCTGATCGTGCTGGACGTGATGCTGCCCGGCATCGACGGGTTCGAGGTGTGCCGGCGCATCCGGCGCACGGACCAGCTGCCGATCATCCTGCTGACCGCGCGGAACGACGACATCGACGTGGTGGTCGGGCTGGAGTCCGGCGCCGACGACTACGTGGTCAAGCCCGTGCAGGGCCGGGTGCTGGACGCCCGGATCCGGGCCGTGCTGCGCCGCGGCGAGCGGGAGGCGAACGACTCGGCGACCTTCGGCAGCCTGGTGATCGACCGCGCGGCGATGACCGTGACGAAGAACGGCGAGGACCTCCAGCTCACGCCGACCGAGCTGCGGCTGCTGCTGGAGCTGAGCCGGCGGCCCGGGCAGGCGCTCTCCCGGCAGCAGCTGCTGCGGCTGGTGTGGGAGCACGACTACCTCGGCGACTCTCGGCTGGTGGACGCCTGTGTGCAGCGGCTGCGCGCCAAGGTCGAGGACGTGCCGTCGTCCCCGACGCTGATCCGCACCGTCCGCGGCGTCGGTTACCGCCTGGACGCGCCTCAGTGACCGAACGGCAAGGGGGGCTCCGCGGCTGGGCCGCGGGGCGCAGGGGAGCGATGTCCCGGCTGCGTTTCACGAGCCTGCGTCTGCGGCTGGTCGTCGTCTTCGCGCTGGTGGCCCTGACGGCCGCCGTGTCGGCGTCGGGAATCGCGTACTGGCTCAACCGCGAGGCCGTGCTCACCCGCACCCAGGACGCCGTGCTGCGCGACTTCCAGCAGGAGATGCAGAACCGGGCGGGCGCGCTGCCGGTGCATCCGACGCAGGACCAGTTGCAGCACACGGCCGGGCAGATGGCGGGCAGCAGCCAGCGCTTCAGCGTGCTGCTGGTCGGCCAGGACACGAGCGGCCGGACGGTGTACGGCAAC
>NZ_BMVJ01000002.1:448528-448919 GCF_014650655.1 Streptomyces anandii JCM 4720 | reverse complement strand
TCCGGCGGGCTGAGCGGTTTCGCGCTGGAGGACGTGCCCGAGTCCCTGCGCGCCGCGGTGAACAAGCGGCAGCCGCTGTCGGCGGCCAACAAGTCGCCGTACCACCTGTACTGGCAGCGGGTCACCGAGCACGGCAACCCGTACCTGGTGGCCGGCACCAGGCTGGTCGGGGGCGGGCCGACCGGCTACATGCTCAAGTCCCTCGAGCCGGAGGCCAAGGACCTCAACTCGCTGGCCTGGTCGCTGGGGATCGCCACCGGGCTCGCCCTGATCGGCGCCGCGCTGCTCGCGCAGGCCGCCGCCACGACCGTGCTCAAGCCCGTGCACCGGCTCGGCGTCGCCGCGCGCCGGCTGGGCGAGGGCAGGCTGGACACCAGGCTCAGGGTGTCCG
>NZ_BMVJ01000002.1:434206-448495 GCF_014650655.1 Streptomyces anandii JCM 4720 | reverse complement strand
GCACCGACGAACTTGCCGATCTGTCAAGGACGTTCAACAACGCGGCCGAGGCCCTGGAGAAGCGGGTCGCCGACATGGCCGCCCGGGACGACGCCTCACGCCGCTTCGTGGCGGACATGAGCCACGAGCTGCGTACGCCGCTGACCGCCATCACCGCCGTGACGGAGGTGCTGGAGGAGGAGCTGGACTCCGAGAGCGGCGGCATCGACCCGATGATCGAGCCCGCGGTGCGGCTGGTGGTCAGCGAGACCCGACGGCTGAACGACCTGGTCGAGAACCTGATGGAGGTCACCCGCTTCGACGCGGGCACGGCCCGGCTGGTCCTGGACGACGTCGACCTCGCCGACCAGATCACCGCCTGCATCGACGCGCGCGCCTGGCTGGACGCGGTGGAGCTGGACGCCGAGCGCGGGCTGCACGCCCGCCTCGACCCGCGGCGCCTGGACGTGATCCTCGCCAACCTGATCGGCAACGCGCTCAAGCACGGCGGCTCGCCGGTGCGGGTGTCGGTGCGCGAGGCCGACGACGAGATCGTCATCGAGGTCCGCGACCACGGGCCGGGCATCCCGGAGGACGTCCTGCCGCACGTGTTCGACCGGTTCTACAAGGCGAGCGCCTCCCGGCCGCGCTCCGAGGGCAGCGGCCTCGGCCTGTCCATCGCCCTCAACAACGCCCACATCCACGGCGGCGGCATCACGGCCGCCAACTCCCCCGGCGGCGGAGCGGTGTTCACCCTGCGGCTGCCCCGGGACGCCTCCGCGCTGACCGAGCAGGACGAGGGCGGCGGCCGGGACACGGACGGGGACGGGACCGGGGGCACGGGCGAGGGCGACGACACGAAGGGGGGCGCGCGATGAACGCACGCCGTGCGCTGCGGGCCGCTCCCGCCCTCGGGCTGCTGCTGCTCGCCGGCTGCGGGATCCGCCCCACCGAGGTGCCCACCGACTTCGGCGGTGCGCCCTCCCGGGTGCCGTGTTCGCTGTCCCAGCCCGAGCTGTCCACGCAGGGCGCGCGCGGGGTACCCGTGCAGGCGTTCCTGCTGTGCGGGCAGTCGCTGGTGACCGTCGACCGTACGGTACGGGTGCCGGAGGGCACGGCGGACGCCCGGCGGCGGGTGCTCGTGGCGCAGGGGCTGCTGGACCAGCTCGCGGCGCCGCCCTCGGCCAGCGAGAAGGCGGCCGGGTACACCACGCACGTGCCGGGCGGCCTGACCGTCACCGGTCCGCACCCCCACGACCCGGAGGACACGCTCCGGCTGAGCACCGCCCCGGCCGACCTCAACTCCTACGCGCTCGCGCAGATCGTGTGCACGCTGTCGGACTCGGCGGCCGCCGAGGGCGACGGCTCGGTGGTCCTCGGCGGCCCCGGCGACACCCGCCCCCGCCACTACGAGTGCACCGAGGACGTCCGCTCCCACCCGGCCACGACCAAGCCCCCGTCCACAGAGGTGCCGACGGGCTGAGACCGGGGAGAGGGCGACACCACGTCAGCATTCGGAACCGATCGTGCCGATGGTGGCGTCTTGGGGGGCGTGCAGCGTCAAGGCTCCATCGGCGGCAGCGCCGCGATCCGCGTCCGCGTGACAGGAGGTGTCCTCCTCGTCGCCCATCTCGCGCTCGTCGCCTGGCTCACGCTGCGGCCGCTGGACGTGCCCTGGGTGATGCCGGCCAATCTGCGCCCGCTCGCCACCGTACGGGCCGATCTGGCGCTCGGCTGGCCGGAGGCGGCCAGGCGCCTCGGTGAGGGCCTCGCGCTGCTCGCCCCGCTGGGCGTCCTGCTGCCCCTGGCGCACGGCCGGCTGGACGTCTCCCCGCTCGCCTCCCTGGCCCGTACGGTCGCCGCGGGCGCCCTGACCTCCCTGGGCATCGCGCTGCTGCAGACCGGTGTGCCCGGCCGGGTCGTGGACGTGGACACGCTGCTGCTGAACACCGTGGGCGTGGTCCTCGCCCATCTCGCCGTCGTCCCCGCGGCCCGTGCCCGGCTGCGCCGCAGGGCGCAGCGGCGGCGGCGTCCGGCCGTCCGCCAGGACGACCCCGCTCAGGGTCGGACCCCGACGTATCCCAGGGTCGGTCTCGCTCCGTGGAGCGACGCCCTTCCGCCGTCGGCTCCGTAGCGTTGTGGTCACAAGGGGCCGCCGAAGGGGAGGCCCCGGACCGACCGCTCACGAGGAGTCGAGATGACCGCCCTTGCCCGCCCGACCCACGGCCGTGTGATCGGCGGAGTGTGCGCTGCGCTGGCTCGGCGCTTCGGTACCTCCGCGACGACGATGCGCGTGATCTTCCTGCTCTCCTGCCTGCTGCCGGGCCCGCAGTTCCTGGTCTACATCGCGCTGTGGATCCTGCTGCCCTCCGAGGACAAGCCCCGTACGGCCTGGTGACGGCCGGGGCCCGCGGAGAGCCGGGGAGAGGAACGAACGCCGCCGGGGCGCCCTGACTTCAGGGCGCCCCGGCGGCGTCACGGGAGGGGTGCGGCTCAGCCCAGCGGAATGCCGTTGACCGGCAGGCCGTGGGTGGGCACGCCCTGCACGGGCAGTCCGCCGAGCAGGCCGGCGGCCGGCTTGGCGGGGCCGTGCTCGAGCGTGTCCTGGGCGACCGGCTGCGCGGCGGCCAGACCCGTCGCGACGGCGGGCTTGGCGTCCTTCAGCGTCTGCCCGGCCGGCAGCGTACCGGTGAGGTTCTCCGGGACGGCCTTGCTGACGGTGCCCAGCGTCTGGCCGGTGTCCGGCAGGGACGGAGCCGCGTCGGCGGCGCCCGCACCGGCGGCGGCGAAGGCGGCGCCGAGGGCGGCGACACCGAGGGTCTTGACGGCAGACTGCTTCATGAAAACGCGTCCTTGAAATGGAAGACGGGGAACCGAGCGGTCCACGACCGTAAACACGTCGGCCCGGTGGCCGCAAACATGGAAATGCGGACGGGTTGTGAAGCCCGTCCGCACCCGGTGTCCCCCGTTCAGCCCTGAACGCCCGCGGAACCGCTGGTCGTGGCGGTCTGCTGAAACAGCCATTCGGATTTCAACGCGGCATATCCGGGCTTGATCACGTCATTGATCATCGCCAGTCGTTCATCGAAAGGGATGAACGCTGATTTCATCGCATTGACGGAGATCCATTCCATGTCCCCGAGCGTGTAGCCGAACGCCTCGACAAGGTGCTCGAATTCCCGGCTCATACTGGTGTGGGACATGAGCCGGTTGTCGGTGTTGACGGTGACCCGGAAGTGGAGCCGGCGCAGCAGCCCGATCGGGTGCTCGGCGTACGAGGCGGCCGCGCCGGTCTGGAGGTTGGAGCTGGGGCACAGCTCGAGCGGGACGCGCTTGTCGCGCACGTACGCGGCCAGCCGCCCGAGCTCGACGGTGCCGTCCTCGCGGACCTCGATGTCGTCGATGATGCGCACACCGTGCCCGAGCCGGTCGGCCCCGCACCACTGCAGCGCCTGCCAGATGGACGGCAGCCCGAAGGCCTCGCCGGCGTGGATGGTGAAGTGGTTGTTCTCCCGCTTCAGGTACTCGAAGGCGTCCAGGTGCCGGGTGGGCGGGTAGCCCGCCTCGGCGCCCGCGATGTCGAAGCCGACCACCCCCAGGTCCCGGTAGCGGTTGGCGAGTTCGGCGATCTCCAGGGCGCGGGCGGCGTGCCGCATGGCGGTGAGCAGGGCGCCGATCCGGATGCGCCGGCCGGCCTCCAGCGCGGCCCGCTCGCCCTGCCGGAAGCCCTCGTTGACGGCCTCGACGACCTCCTCCAGGGTGAGCCCGCCCTCCAGGTGCTGCTCGGGGGCGTAGCGCACCTCGGCGTAGACGACGCCGTCGGCGGCGAGGTCCTCGGCGCATTCGCGGGCGACGCGGACGAGGGCGTCCCGGGTCTGCATCACGGCGACGGTGTGGGAGAAGGTCTCCAGATACCGTTCGAGGGAGCCGGAGTCGGCGGCCTCGCGGAACCACAGGCCGAGCTTGTCCGGGTCGGTGTCCGGGAGTTGGGCGTACCCGCAGTCCCGGGCGAGTTCGACGACCGTGGCCGGGCGGAGGCCGCCGTCGAGGTGGTCGTGCAGCAGAACCTTGGGCGCCCGGCGGATCTGGTCCGAGCTCGGGGTGTTCCCCAGGTGGGCAGTCTGGCTCGTCATTTCCGCACTGTACTCCCTACGCGCGTAGACGGCGCCGGTGTACACATCCGTCGATACGTAACGGTGACCGCACGGACGGGTGGCGTACACCACTGCTTCTGACACTGTTCTGTCATGGCACAGCAAGCGACGCCGGTTCGCACGGCCCGGCTGGGGAGGACGCTCGGCCCGGAGCCGGCCACGGTGAGCGGAGTGGTGCTGCTGCTCCCGGGCGGCGAGGAGGTCTCGGCCCGCAGACCGGCGCCGGTGCTGGCGGCCTCCTCGGTGCGCGCGCTCGGGCGCCGGCTGGCCCGCGCGGGACGCGGCGAGGGCCTGGCCGTTCACGTGGTGCACTACCGCTACCGCGGCTGGAACGGCAGCGAGGCGCATCTGGCCCGCGACGCCACCTGGGCCGTGGAGGAGGTCGTACGGCGCTACGGCGACGTCCCGGTGTGCCTGGCCGGGCTGGACATGGGCGGCCGGGCCGCGCTGCACGCGGGCGGTCACGAGGCCGTCGACTCGGTGGTGGCGATCGCCCCCTGGCTGCCCGAGGACGACGTGGCCGCGTCCCCCGAACCGGTGAAGCAGCTCGTCGGGCGACGGGTGCTGCTCGTGCACGGCACCAACGACGGGCGCACCGACCCCGAGCTGTCCTTCCGGTTCGCGGCGCGGGCGAAGAAGGCCAACCGGGACGTGTGCCGCTTCGAAGTGCACGCCGACGGGCACGGGTTGCACCAGTACCGCTTTGAAGTCCACTCGCTGGTGTGCGACTTCGCCATGGGGACCCTGTTCGGGCGGGCGTTCTCGCGGCCGGTGCAGGACGCGCTGGCCGCGCCGCCGCCGCTGGGGCTGCGGATGCCGCTCGCGGCGGGGTTCGGCAAGTCGCTGCGGTGGTAGGGGCGGTGCCGTGCCGGCGGCATGGGGCGGTGCCGTGCCGGTGCCGTGATGCGCTGCCGCCCCTGCCGGGGCGGTGCCGGCTCAATTGGGCAGCAGGTTCCCGCGCTTGGAGAGCAGGAACTTCTTGAAGGCGGCCACCGGGGGTGTGTCCGGGTGGCCGTCGAGCCAGGCCACGCCGATCTCGCGGGCGGCGCGCGGAGCCGTCACGGTCAGCTCGGCCACGCCCGGGCGGGGCACGGCCGGGGGCGGCAGCAGGGCGACGCCGAGCCCGGCCGCGACCAGGCCCCGCAGGGTCTCGGCCTCCTCCCCCTCGAAGGCGATCCGCGGTTTGAAACCGGCCTCGCGGCACAGGTCGTCGGTGATGCGGCGCAGGCCGTAGCCGGGTTCCAGGGTCACGAAGGTCTCCTCGGCGGCCTCCGCGAGCCGGATCCGGCGGCGGGCGGCGAGGCGGTGGTCGGCCGGTACCACCAGGCGCAGCTTCTGCTCGTCGAGGCGGCGGGCGACGAGGTCGGGCGCGTTCGGCACCGGCGAGGTCAGGCACAGGTCCAGTTCGCCCGCCCGCAGCCGCTCCAGCATGGCCTCGCCGTAGTTCTGCACCAGGCTGAAGCGGATGCGGGGGTGACCGGCGCGGAAGGCGTGGATGAGGCCGGGCACGGTCTCGGCGCCCATGGTGTGCAGGAAGCCGAAGGCGACCTTGCCGGTGGCCGGGTCGGCGTCGGCCCGCACCTCGTCGGCGGCGCGCTCGATCTCGGCGAGCGCGCGCTCGACCGAGCCGAGGAAGGTGCGGCCGGCCGGGGTCAGGGAGAGGGTGCGGCCGCGGCGGGCGAAGAGGTCGACGCCGAGGTCCTGTTCGAGGCGGACCATGGCCCGGGACAGGGTCGACTGCGGTACCTGCATCTCCTGCGCGGCCCGGGTGACGTGCTCGGTGCGGGCGACGCCCGCGAAGTACGCGAGGCGGGGGGCGAGCACCGTCGCCATCTCGAACATGTCTTCCGTGTCACTGTTCGGTGACACGCGCGCCCGTGAACTCTGCTGATGCGCCATGGGAACGATTATGGCGGTTGTGTGCATTGGACGGATCAGATGGGCCGTCCCTACGGTCGTGGCATGTCTCCCGCCAGTACCGGGGCGTCCACCACCGTGGACGCCGCAGCGCACGTTCCCGTCCCCGCAATCCCTTCCACCGACTCCCGGATGACTCCGGGCGGTCCCGGCTACCGCCGGATGAGCTTCGCCCTCTTCCTCGCCGGGGTCGCGACCTTCGCGCTGCTGTACTCCACGCAGGCGCTGCTGCCGCTGATCTCCGGGGACTTCGGGGTGACGGCGAGCGACGCGAGCTGGACGGTGGCGGCGGCGACCGGCGGTCTGGCCCTGTTCGTGCTGCCGATGAGCGCCCTGTCGGAGCGGTTCGGGCGGCGCACGGTGATGACGGCCTCCCTGGCGGTCGCGGTGACGCTCGGACTGCTCGTGCCCTTCGCGCCCTCGCTCGGCGCACTGGTGGTGCTGCGGGGGCTGCAGGGTGCCGCGCTGGCCGGGCTGCCGGCCTCGGCGCAGGCGTATCTGGCGGAGGAGGTCCGGCCGAGGGCCCTGGTGACGGCGATCGGCCTGTTCGTGGCGGGCAACAGCGTGGGCGGCATGAGCGGTCGCGTGATCACCGGCTGGGTGGCCCAGGAGTGGGGCTGGCGGGTCGCCGTGGGCGTGGTCGGCGTGATCGCGGTGGTGTGCGCGGTGGCCTTCCGGCTGCTGCTGCCCGCGCCGCGGCACTTCAGCGCGGGCTCGCTGCGGCCGCGTGTGCTGGCCCGTACCGTGCGCGACCACCTCGCCGATCCGCTGCTGCGCCGGCTGTACGCGATCGGCGCCCTGTTCATGACGGTGTTCGGCGGCGTCTACACGGTGATCGGCTACCGGCTGACCGAGGCGCCCTTCTCGCTCCCGCAGGGCATCATCGGCTCGGTCTTCCTGGTGTACCTGGTGGGCACGGTGTCGGCGTCGACGGCGGGCCGTCTGGTGGGCAGGGTGGGCCGCAGGGGCGCCCTGTACCTGGCGGGCGCGACGACGGCCGCGGGCCTGCTGGTGTCCCTGCTGGACTCGGTCGTCCCGGTCCTGCTGGGCCTGGTCCTGATCACGGCGGGCTTCTTCGCCGGGCACGCGGTGGCGTCCTCGGCCGTCAGCAGGACGGCGGTCCACGGCCGGGCGCAGGCCTCGGCCCTGTACCAGTCCGCGTACTACGTCGGCTCCAGCGCGGGCAGCACGGTCGGCGCGGTCGCCTTCCACGCCCAGGGCTGGGCCGGGACGGTGGGGGTCGGGCTGCTGGCGGTACTGGGCGTGGTGACGATCACGCTGCTCGGTTCGAGGGCGGCGCGGGCGGCGGCGCGGCGGGAGCCGGTGCCGGCGTAGGCGTGGGCGTGGGCGTGGGCGGCGGGATCGTCCCGGCCGTCCCCGACCGTCCCACCAGGGGCTTTCTCCGCTCGGGGGGCCGTTGTCAGTGGGCTGCGGTAGCTTCCGAAGTGCTGGACGTGACGACGCGTCCGGCCAAGGAACGGCCACAGGGGCGGGTGGACGACGATGGGCGACGGCACGGCGACGACGACGGACCTCGACGCACAGCTGGAGAAGCACCGCGTCGAGCTGACCGGTTACTGCTACCGCATGCTCGGCTCCTCCTTCGAGGCGGAGGACGCGGTCCAGGACACCCTGGTGCGCGCCTGGCGGAGCTACGACAAGTTCGAGGGCCGCTCCAGCCTCAGATCGTGGCTGTACCGGATCGCGACGAACGTCTGCCTGGACATGCTGACGGCGGGCAACAAGCGGGCCAGGCCCATGGACCTGACCGAGTCGACCCCGCTCGCCCAGGCCGCGCTGGCGCCCCGGCCCGACAACACCTGGCTGGAGCCGATGCCCGACGGCCGCGTCCTGCCGGCCGTCGAGGATCCGGCCGAGGCGGCCGTCGCCAAGGAGTCGGTGCGGCTGGCGTTCATGGCCGCCCTCCAGCAACTGCCGCCCAAGCAGCGGGCGGTGCTGATCCTGCGCGAGGTGCTGGCCTGGCGGGCGAGCGAGGTGGCCGAGCTGCTCGGCACGACGGTCGCCTCGGTCAACAGCGCGCTGCAGCGGGCCCGTGCGACCCTCGCCGAGCGCGAGGACCGGGGGGCCGGGGCGGCGGTGTCGGACCCGCTGGACGAGGAGCAGCAGCGGCTCCTGGAGCGCTACGTGAAGGCCTTCGAGGGGTACGACATGACGGCGCTCACCGCCCTGCTGCACGAGGACGCGGTGATGACGATGCCGCCGTTCGACCTGTGGCTGACCGGCCCGGCGGACATCACCGGCTTCATGACCACGCTGGGCGCCTCCTGCGCGGGCTCCCGGCTGCTGCCCGTCGAGGCCAACGGGCTGCCCGGGTTCGCGCACTACAAGCCGGACCCGGACAAGGGCGGCTTCGCGCCGTGGGCGGTGCAGGTGCTGGAGACGTCAGAGGGCCGGATCACCGGGTTCCACTGCTTCCTCGACACCCAGCGGTGGTTCCCGCTGTTCGGGCTCCCCCTCCATCTCGAAGGCGAGGCCGACCAGGTCGAGCAGGGCGCGTAGCCCGGGGTCGGGGCCGCGCAGCCGTATGCGCCCCCCGGCCCGCCGTGCGGCGAGCTGGAGCCGCGCCAGCAGGTCCACGGCCCCCAGCCCCGCCGGCCCCAGCCCGCCCACATCGCACACCACCACCCGCCCCGGCCCCACCAGCCCCCGCACGTCCTCACACAGCCCCGCCACCTCCCCCCGGCCAACGGGTCCGGCGAGCACGAGCACAGCGGGTGTCATGGCGTCCACGAACGGTAGACCCCGGAAGGGGCCCCGACTCATCGCGGTCCGGCGATGATCACGCCCTCAGTTGCAGGGGAGGATCCCGGTGTCGAGGACCAGTTCGAACGGTTCCGGCAGCTTCAGCTCATCGCCGTACTCGACCGAGGCGAGTACGCGGTACGTGCCGCCCTGTGGTTCGCCGTAGAGCGTCGCCGTGGGGCGGCCAGAGTGCCAGGGGTCCAGAAGAAGGTAGAACGGCACACTCGCCACGGCGTAGCCGTGGGCCTTCTTGATGCGATCGTGGTTCGCGTTGCTCTGCGAGGTGATCTCGACGACCAGTTCCGCCTCGCCGGCATGTACGCGCCTGCCGAGGCGCAGGGCGGCTCTCGGCACCACACACAGGTCGGGGACGTACAGGCTGCCCGACTCCGGGCAGGTCAGCCCCAGCGTCTGGTAGACACCCCAGTCGCGGCCGGTCGGGAGCGCGCCGTACAGGCGCTCGTGAAGCAGTTCCGCTGTGTCGTTGTGCTTCTCGGAAGGCGGTGGTGACACGGTGAGGATCCCCTCGATGATCTCCACCTTGCTGCCCTCCGGCCACTCCATCTCCTCCCAGAACCGGACGAGGTCGTCCCAGCCCTGCTCGGGGTCCTGGCTCACGGTGAGTGCGCTCATGGCGGTTCTCCCATCGGTGCGTCACCGATCCCAGCATGCCGAACGGGACCGGCGGCGGTCCACCGGTCCCGTTCACCCGAAAGAAGAAATACCTGGTCAGGCGATACGTTCCAGCACCACCGGGGCGGCGGTGAACTCCGTGCCGTCGGTCGCGATGTCGTAGGAGTCCTCCAGGGACTGGAGGGCGTACTCGAAGCGTTCCGGGGTGTCCGTGTGGAGGGTGAGGAGGGGCTCGCCGGCCTTCACCGTGTCGCCGGGCTTGGCGTGGAGCTCGATGCCCGCGCCCGCCTGGACCGGGTCCTCCTTGCGGGCGCGGCCCGCGCCGAGGCGCCAGGCGGCGACGCCGATGTCGTAGGCGTCGAGGCGGGTCAGGACGCCCGAGGACGGGGCCGTCACCACGTGCTGCTCCCGGGAGGTGGGCAGCGAGGCGTCCGGGTCTCCGCCCTGGGCCGCGATCATGCGGCGCCACACGTCCATCGCCGAGCCGTCGGCCAGGGCCTTGGCGGGGTCGGCGTCCTTCACGCCCGCCGCGTCGAGCATCTCCCGGGCGAGGGCCAGGGTCAGCTCGACCACGTCCGCCGGGCCGCCGCCGGCCAGGACCTCCACGGACTCGCGGACCTCCAGCGCGTTGCCGGCCGTGAGGCCGAGCGGCGTCGACATGTCGGTCAGCAGCGCCACCGTCCGTACGCCGTGGTCCGTGCCCAGGCCCACCATCGTGGACGCCAGTTCGCGCGCGTCCTCGATGGTCTTCATGAAGGCGCCGGAGCCCACCTTCACGTCCAGCACCAGCGAGCCCGTTCCCTCGGCGATCTTCTTCGACATGATCGAGGAGGCGATCAGCGGGATGGCCTCCACCGTGCCGGTCACGTCCCGCAGCGCGTACAGCTTCTTGTCCGCGGGCGCGAGGCCGTCGCCGGCCGCGCAGATCACCGCGCCGGTGCCGTCCAGCACCGACAGCATCTCCTCGTTGGACAGCAGCGCCCGCCAGCCCGGGATCGACTCCAGCTTGTCCAGGGTGCCGCCGGTGTGGCCGAGGCCGCGGCCCGACAGCTGCGGGACCGCCGCGCCGCAGGCCGCCACCAGGGGCGCGAGCGGCAGGGTGATCTTGTCGCCGACGCCACCCGTGGAGTGCTTGTCGGCCGTCGGGCGGGACAGGGAGGAGAAGTCCATGCGCTCGCCGGAGGCGATCATCGCGGCGGTCCAGCGGGCGATCTCCCGGCGGTTCATGCCGTTGAGCAGGATGGCCATCGCGAGCGCGGACATCTGCTCGTCGGCGACCTCCCCGCGGGTGTACGCGTCGATGACCCAGTCGATCTGCTCGTCGCTGAGCTCGCCGCGGTCCCGCTTGGTGCGGATGACGGAGATGGCGTCCATGGCCATGGAGTGGGTTCCTTACGTGCGTACGAAGGGGTGCGGCCCCCCTGGTTCCTCAGGAGGGCCGCACGGTGATCACTTGGTGAGGTGGTCCGGGCCGAAGGCCTGCGGCAGCATCGCGGACAGCGGCAGGATCCCCGCCGGGGTCTCCAGCAGCAGGCCGGGACCGCCGAACTCGTAGAGCAGCTGGCGGCAGCGGCCGCACGGCACGAGGATCTCGCCGGCCCCGTCCACGCAGGTGAAGTGGGTCAGCCGCCCGCCGCCGCTGTTCTGCAGCTGGGAGACCAGACCGCACTCGGCGCACAGGCCGAGGCCGTAGGAGGCGTTCTCGACGTTGCAGCCGGTGACCGTCCGCCCGTCGTCGACCAGGGCGGCCACGCCGACCGGGTAGCCCGAGTAGGGGGCGTAGGCGCGGCACATCGCCGCGCGCGCCTCCTCGCGCAGGGCCGCCCAGTCGACGCCCGCCCCCGCGGCCGGGGTGTCGCCCGGCGTGTCGCCCGAGGTCACTTGCCCTGTCCCTTCCGGTACGGCAGACCGTCCGCCTTCGGCATCCGCAGATGCTGCGCCGACAGCGACAGCACCAGCAGGGTGACCAGGTACGGGGTCGCCGTCACGATCTGCTTCGGCACGTCGTTCGTGGTCACGTACCAGACGAACATCAGCGCCGACACCGCGGCGGTGATCACCGCGGGGACGTAGCGCTTCCTCCACACCAGGTACGCCACCCCGAACACCAGCAGGATCGCCAGCAGCAGGATCAGCGCGTGGACGTTGGTGGTGCCGCCGCGCAGGTTCAGGCTGTCGGTGTAACCGAACAGGCCCGCGCCGAGGGCGAGGCCGCCCGGCATCCAGTTGCCGAAGATCATCGCGGCGAGACCGATGTAGCCGCGGCCGGCGGTCTGGCCGTCGAGGTACACGTTGGACGCCACGATGGACAGGAACGCGCCGCCGAGGCCGGCGAAGCCGCCGGAGATGATCACGGCGAGGTACTTGTACTTGTAGACGTTGACGCCGAGCGACTCGGCCGCCACCGGGTTCTCGCCGCAGGAGCGCAGCCGCAGCCCGAAGGCGGTGCGCCACAGCACCCACCAGGTGACCGGGACGAGGGCGACCGCGATGACGGTCAGCGGCGACAGGTCGGTGATCAGGCCGCCGACCAGCCCGGCGATGTCGGAGACCAGGAACCAGTGCTTGCCGTTCAGCGTGTCCAGCCAGTGCGACAGACCCGGGATGTCGAAGGTGCCCAGCGAGTCGATCGGCGGGGACTGCTTCGAGGAGCCCTGGGGGGCGTTCTCGAAGGTGAACTTCGACAGGTAGCGGGTGGTGCCGAGGGCCAGGATGTTGATCGCCACACCGGAGACGATGTGGTTCACGTTGAAGGTCACCGTGGCGATGGCGTGCAGGATGGCGCCCAGCGCGCCGCCGATGATGCCGAAGGCGACACCGGTCCACGGACCCCACTGGTATCCGGCCCAGGCGCCGAACCAGGTGCCGAGGATCATCATGCCCTCGAGGCCGATGTTGACGACGCCCGCGCGCTCGGCCCACAGGCCGCCGAGGCCCGCGAGGCCGATCGGGACGGCGAGCCGCAGCGCGGTGGACATCTGTCCGGTGGAGGTGATGCCGTCGGCGCCGGTGATCAGGCGGACGGCGGAGGTCAGCACCAGCACGCCCGCGATGATCAGCAGGAGTACCGGCAGGGAGAGCCGGCGGCCGCCCCGGGCGGGCCGCTTGGCCTGCGGCTTGGCGATGGTCGCGGTGCTCATCGGGCCGCCACCTCCTTCTTCTCGGAGTTGTTCTGGGCGGCGGCCGCGGCGAGTTCGGCGCCCACCCGCTTCTGCTGGCGGCGCAGACCCCACTGCCGTACGGCCTCGTAGGAGATGACGACCGCGAAGACGATCAGGCCCTGCATGATCGTGGCGATCTCCTTCTCGTACGCCACCGGGGTGGCGTAGTCGAGGGCGGGAGAGGCCTTGTCGAGGAAGGCGATGAGGAGGGCGGCGAAGGCGATGCCGACGGGGTTGTTGCGGCCGAGCAGGGCGATGGTGATGCCGGTGAAGCCGAGGCCGGTCGGGAAGCTCAGGCTGTAGGTGTGGGAGTCGCCGAGCAGCAGCGGCAGGCCGGACAGGCCCGCGACCGCGCCGGAGATCAGCATGGCGGTGAGCACCATCTTCTTGGCGTCGACGCCGGAGGCCGCGGCGGCGGTCTCCGACTCGCCGGTGGCGCGCAGGTCGAAGCCGAAGCGGGTGCGGTTGAGGACGACCCAGTACAGGACGCCCATGGCGATGGCGAGGAAGACCAGGCCGTAGATCTCGCCGACGTCCGAGCCCAGGTTGATGCCCGGGAACCAGCCGGACTTCTTCATGATGCCGGTCGTCATGTTGTTGCCGACCTGCACGCCCCACACGTTGGACAGGGACAGGTAGCCGATGAGGCTGGTCGCGATGGCGTTGAGCATGATCGTGGCGACGACCTCGCTCACACCGCGCGTCACCTTCAGCACGCCGGCGATGCCGGCCCAGAAGGCGCCGGTGAGCATGCCGACGATCAGCAGCAGAGGTATCTGCAGGAAGGACGGCAGGGCGATGTTCGCGCCGACCACGGCGGTGATCATCGCGGCGAGCCGGTACTGGCCGTCGACGCCGATGTTGAACAGGTTCATGCGGAAGCCGATGGCCACCGCGAGCGCCGCCAGGTAGTACATCGACGCCTGGTTGATGATCAGCACCTGGACGTCGGAGTACGCCGCCTGCTGAAGCATCAGCGTGTACGGCTCGATCGGGCTCTTGCCCGAGGCGATCAGCACGACCGAGGTCAGCAGGATCGCCGCGACGAGCGCGATGACCGGGCCGGCCACCGCGAGGAGCACCCGCTCCTTGTCGAACTTCTTCATCGGGCCTCGTCCTCCGGACCGGCGTCGTCGTCGGTGGTGGTCTCTGTGTCTTCCAGGTGGCCGGACGCGGCACCCGTCATGGCCGAGCCCAGCGCCTCCGGGGTGATGGCGGCCGGGTCGGCGTCGGCGACCAGGCGGCCGTTGTAGATCACGCGCAGGGTGTCGGACAGGCCGATCAGCTCGTCGAGGTCGGCGGAGATCAGCAGCACGGCCAGGCCCTCGCGGCGGGCCTCGCGGATGTGGTCCCAGATCGCGGCCTGCGCGCCGACGTCCACACCGCGGGTGGGGTGGGCGGCGATCAGGAACTTCGGGCTGTGACTCATCTCCCGGCCGACGATCAGCTTCTGCTGGTTGCCGCCGGACAGGGAGGCCGCGGTGACGTCGATGCCGGGGGTGCGGACGTCGTAGTCCTCGACGATCCGGCGGGTGTCGCTCTGGGCGCCCTTGATGTCGAGCCAGAAGCCCTTGGCGTTGGGGCGCTCGGTGACGTGTCCGAGGATGCGGTTCTCCCACAGCGGGGCCTCGAGGAGCAGGCCGTGGCGGTGGCGGTCCTCGGGGATGTAGCCGACGCCGGCC
>NZ_BMVJ01000002.1:424576-434184 GCF_014650655.1 Streptomyces anandii JCM 4720 | reverse complement strand
TCGCGGCGGCGGCGGGTGGCCCAGGCGGTGATGTCCTCGCCGAGCAGGGTGATCGTGCCGGAGTCCGCCGGCTTCAGGCCGATGATCGCCTCGATCAGCTCGGTCTGGCCGTTGCCCTCGACGCCCGCGATGCCGAGGACCTCACCGGCGTGGATGGTGAAGGAGATGTCGTCCAGGACGGCGCGGCCGCCCTCGGCCTCAAGGCGCAGCTTGTCGACGGTGAGGACCGGGCGGTCGGTGACCGTGGACTCGGCGGTCTCCGGGGTGGGGAGCTCGCTGCCGACCATCATCTCGGCGAGCTGGCGGGAGGTGGTCTCGGCGGGGACGGCCGTGCCCACGGTGGTGCCGCGCCGGATGACGGTGATGTCGTCGGCGACGGAGAGCACCTCGCCGAGCTTGTGGGAGATGAAGATGACCGACAGGCCCTCGGACTTCAGCTCGCGCAGGTTGTGGAAGAGGGCGTCGACCTCCTGCGGGACGAGCACGGCGGTCGGCTCGTCGAGGATGAGGATGCGGGCGCCGCGGTAGAGGACCTTGAGGATCTCCACGCGCTGACGGTCGGCGACGCCGAGGTTCTCCACCAGGGCGTCGGGGCGGACACCGAGGCCGTAGCGGTCGGAGATCTCCTTGATCTTCCGCCGGGCGCCGGCGCCGATGCCGTAGAGCTTCTCGCTGCCGAGGACGACGTTCTCGAGCACGGTCAGGTTGTCGGCGAGCATGAAGTGCTGGTGGACCATGCCGATGCCGCGGGCGATGGCGTCGGCGGGGCTGCCGAAGGAGACCTGCTCGCCGTCGACCGCGATGGTGCCCTCGTCCGGCTTCTGCATGCCGTAGAGGATCTTCATCAGGGTCGACTTGCCGGCGCCGTTCTCGCCGACGAGCGCGTGCACGGTGCCCTTGCGGACCGACAGGTGGATGTCGTGGTTGGCCACGACTCCGGGGAATCGCTTCGTGATGCCCGTGAGCTCTACCGCGACTGTCGACTGAGCGGTGAGCGGAGGGCTGCTGGACGCGTCGATGGCGCACTCTCCTCAGGAAAGGGGCCGCTCTACGCGCGTAGCGCCCCTGCTTTAAATAGTGCCCGGACCTGATCGATCTTGAGTTGCTTCCGATCCGTTCCGAGCATTCTGCCGCGCGAACGGGGCACGAGTTCCGGCATGTCCCCCGCACCCCGTTCCGTGGCCGCAACGCTGCCATCGCAGCGCCTTTTTGGCCATGCCCCGGACGGCCCCACGGCCGGCCGAGTGGCCCACGACCGTCAGGTCAGGAGGTCTTGACCTTGATGGTGCCGTTCTTGATGCCTTCCTCGGCCTTCTTGAGCGCGGCCTGCAAGTCGGCGTTGTTCTTGAAGACGGGGTTGGAGTCGGCGAGGCTGACGCCGCCGTTGGACAGCGAGCCACGGACCTCGCCCGACAGCGGCTTCTTGTCCTTGATGACCGACTGGGCAAGGTCGTACACCGCGCCCGAGACGTTCTTCAGCGCCGAGGTGAGGATGTAGTCCTTGTACTTCGACAGCGCGCCCTGGGCGTACTGGTCGGAGTCGACGCCGATGGCCCACACCTTGTGCGCGGCGGCGGCCTTGATGACGCCCTGACCGGACAGGCCGGCCGCGTGGTAGATGACGTCCGCACCGGCGTCGATCTGGCCGTTGGTGGCGCTCTCGCCCTTGTCGGGGCTGGCGAAGCCGCCCTCCTGCGGGGTCTGGGTGAGGTACTGCTTCTCGACCTTGATCTTCGGGTTGACCGACTGCGCGCCCTGGATGAAGCCCGCCTCGAACTTGTGGATCAGCGGGATGTCCACGCCACCGATGAACCCGATGTGGTTCTTCTTCGTGGTCTTGGCGGCGGCGACGCCGGCGAGGTAGGAGGACTCCTCCTCGTGGAAGACCAGGTCGGCGACGTTCTTCGCCTTGATGGTGTTGTCGTCGATGATGCCGAAGGTCACCTTCGGGAACTTGGCGGCGACCTCCTTGACCGCGGGCGCGTACACGAAGCCGACGCCGATGACGGGGTTGTATCCCGCCTTGGCGAGCGTCTCCAGGCGCTGCACCTTGTCGGCGTCCGTCTCGCCGTCCTGCGGCTCGACGTCACGGCCGCCGACGCCGAAGTCCTTCTCGGCCTTCTGGAAGCCCGCGTACGCGGCGTCATTGAAGGACTGGTCGCCCTTGCCGCCGATGTCGTACGCGAGGCCTATGCCCTTGGACTTGGCGCTGCCGCCGGCGGACGAGCTCGACGTGGACGAGCTGCCACAGGCGGAAACGGAGACGGCAAGAGCTGCGGTTGCAACGCCTGCAACCGCGATACGGGACACCCGGCGCATGGAACGAGACTCCTTTGTGCAAGCGCCCAAACCAGGCGCTGGTTCCGCCGCAGCGTAACGCGCGTAGACCTCGGGCAAAACCCTGCCTTGCCAGGATGTTATGGGACCGTTTCGAACCACTCTGGACACCAACGCCACGTACGCAGGCGCACGGGGAGGCACCGCCTCCGGCCCGCGAGTACCAGAGGTGCGCGACGGTAAAGATCGTTCCCAAGTTCGATCTTTTGCCGCAAAGCGCGTGCGAGTCTCCTTGATCGAAGGTAAGCCCGCAGGTCAGACCAGCCGGCGGGCTTCATCTGATCCAGGGGAGGATCATGAGACTCACCAAGTTCGCGGCCGCGACAGCCGGCGTCGGCGTCGCCCTGTCGGCCACCGTGTTCGGCCTCGCGACGCCCGCCATGGCCGCCTCGACCTGCTCGACCTGGGTATCCAAGGACGGCACGACCGGCTACGGCAAGTGCACCGGGGGCAACACCCGGTTCAGCGTCCACCGGGTCAAGGTCGTGTGCGTCAGCCCGCACGGCAGCAAGTGGAACGTCTACGGCAAGTGGGTCAACACCCGCAAGGGCGAGACCTCCAAGGCGGTCTGCTCCACCGACGGCGGCTACTCGGGCACCGGCGTACTCTCCATGAAGATCGAGACGGACGAGCCGATCTGACCCGGCCACGGCCGCGCCGATGCGGCCGGGGCTCCAGGGCCCGGACACCACGGAGGGCGCCCCCGGCCGGGGGCGCCCTCCGTACCGACAGGGAGCGGTCACTGGGTCTTGACGGTGACCTTGCCCGAGATGATGTCCTGCTTGGCCTTGTCGACGGCGGCGACGACGTCCTTCATGGCCTGGTACTTCGGGTTGGAGTCGGCGAAGCCCACGCCGCCGGACTTCAGGTCGCCGCGTACCTCGCCGCTCAGCGGCTTGCCCTCGACGACGGACTTGGTGAGGTCGTACACCGCGCCGCCGACGTTCTTCAGCGCCGAGCCGAGGATGTAGTCCTTGTACTTGGCCAGCGAGGACTGCTTGTACTGGTCGGAGTCGACGCCGATCGCCCACACCTTGTGCTCGGCCGCGGACTGGATGACGCCCTGACCGGACAGGCCGGCGGCGTGGTAGATGACGTCCGCGCCCGCCTCGATCTGGCCGTTGGCCGCGTCCTTGCCCTTGTCGGGGCTGGAGAAGCCGCCCTCCTGCGGGGTCTGGGTGAGGTACTGCGACTCGATCTTGATCTTCGGGTTGACGGACCGGGCGCCCTGGTCGAAGCCCGCCTCGAACTTGTGGATCAGCGGGATGTCCACGCCGCCGATGAAGCCGATGTGGTTCTTCTTGGTGGCCTTGGCCGCCGCGACGCCCGCCAGGTACGAGGACTGCTCCTCGTGGAAGACCAGGTCGGCGACGTTGGGCGCCTTGACGGTGGCGTCGTCGATGATGCCGAAGGTGATCTTCGGGAACTTGGCGGCGACCTCCTTGACCGCCGGCCCGTACACGAAGCCCACACCGATGACCGGGTTGTAGCCGGCCTTGGCGAGCTGCTCCAGCCGCTGCACCTTGTCGGCGCTGGACTCGTTGTCGTTCGGCTCGACGTCACGGCCGCCGATCTTGAACTCCTGCTCGGCCTTCTGGAAGCCGGCGAAGGCGGCGTCGTTGAAGGACTGGTCGCCCTTGCCGCCGATGTCGTACGCCAGGCCGATGCCCTTGCCCGAGTACTTGCCGGACTCCGAGGAGGAGCCGGACGACTCGTTGCTGGACTTGCCGCAGCCGGCGGCCGCGAGCGCGATGACCGCGACGGTCACCGCGGCCTGGGAGAACCTCGTCCTCCGGGAATTCAGACGCACAGCAAGCACCCCTTCTTGCCCACGGCACCGTCGCCGGCCCGCTTCCCCACGCCGCCTCTGGTGGCGATTCCGGCGCACAGTAACGCGCGTAGAAGGCAAGGGGAACGGGGTTTCTCCGCGCCGTTATCGAAACGTGCCGACAACCGGTTACGGCCAAGTGACGCCGATTGCGGTCCGATGACGGCAGGTGACAGAAAGGGACGAAGGGGCGCGGATCGGGGCACCCCGCGCCGGCCCACTTCATCGGGGGCACCCCGCCCGCCCCGGGTCCGTGCCATCGGGACGCCCGCCCGTCGCGGGTCCGGCCCTCCGGAGTTCACTCGCCGGCCCGCCCGGCCGGAGCGCCGCCCGTGCGGGATCCGTCCCGTCGGGCGGCCCGCGTCGGCCCGGCCCATCCGGGCGCCCTCGGCGGCCCGTCCCGTCCGGGCCTCCTCGCCCATCTGCTTCATCGGGGCGCCCCCCTTGCGGTTCGGCTCAGTGGGTGGGGTGCAGGAGTGCGGCTGCGGTGAACAGCTCCACGCCGACCCTGATCGCGGACTCGTCCGCGTCGAAGTCGCCCTGGTGCAGGTCGCGCACGGTGCGCTCGCCCGGGGTGCGCACACCGAGCCGGGCCATCGCGCCGGGCACGTGCTCCAGGTACCAGGAGAAGTCCTCGCCGCCCAGGCTCTGCTCGGTGCCCTCCACGGACGCCTCGCCGCGCCGGGACTCCATGGCCGCGCGCAGCAGCTCGGTCACCACGGGCTCGTTGACGACCGGGGGCACCCCGCGCACGTAGTTGATCTCCGACTTGGCCTTGTGCAGGTTGGCCACCTCGTCGATCGCGGCGACCACGATGTCGGGCGCCTGCCGCCAGGCGTGGATGTCCAGGCAGCGCACGGTGCCGGCGAGCTCGGCGTGCTGCGGGATGACGTTCGGGGCGTGGCCGGACTCGATGCGGCCCCAGGTCACCGCGAGCCCGGCGCGGGTGTCGACGCGCCGGCCGACGAGCGCGGGCACGTCGGTGACCACCCGGGCGGCGGCGGTGACGAGGTCCGTGGTCAGGTGGGGCCGCGCGGTGTGGCCGCCGGGGCCGTCGAGCAGGACCTCGAGGCGGTCGCAGGCGGAGGTGATGGGGCCCTGGCGCAGTCCGATACGGCCGGCGTCGACCCGGGGATCGCAGTGCACGGCGATGATCCGGCCCACGCCGTTCAGCACGCCGCTCTTGATGGCCTCGGCGGCGCCGCCGGGCAGCACCTCCTCGGCGGGCTGGAAGACCAGCCGTACGGGCCGGGGCAGCAGGCCCCGCCGGTGCAGCTCGGCGAGGACCAGGCCGGCGCCGAGCACGACGGTGGTGTGCACGTCGTGCCCGCAGGCGTGGGCGCGGTCGGGGACGGTGGAGCGGTACGGGCTCTCGCTCTTGGTGTCCGGGATCGGCAGCGCGTCGATGTCGGCGCGCAGGGCGAGGATGCCCTCGGCCGTCCCGGAGGCGGCGGTGCCGGTGTCCGCCCCGATGTCGCAGACGAGCCCGGTCCCGGAGGGAAGCACGCGCGGCGTGAGCCCGGCCTTCTCCAGCCGGGCCTTGATCGCGGCGGTGGTGCGGAACTCCTGGTTGCCGAGCTCCGGGTGCATGTGCAGGTCGCGGCGGAACGCGACGAGCTCGGCGAACAGCGCCTCCGGCAGGGTGCCGGGCAGGGCGGCTTCCGCGGGGGTGTCGGCCTCGGACTCTGGGGACATCAGTTGCTTCACCCTCTGAAGGGTAGGACGCCGAGGCCGCCAACTGACCCTCGATCAACAAAAGTTCAACCCGTTAGGGGAAGAAAAGCTGGCCGTCCGACGCATAGGTATCGACTGAGGCGGGTAAACTCGCCCGCTTTGCGGGGCGGGCGGACCATGGAATCCCCGGGGAGTGACCCAGGCCACATCCCCGTCCACCCGTCCCACTTGTTCTTTTCTCCACGCATACCACGCCTTGCCTCGACCACGCCCGAGATGCTCACCTGTCGGACGCACCCGGAGCCGCCGGCGGGGCGTACGGGACTGCGTACGCGCCCCCGCTCGAGAGGCGGTCGACGCCGTGGGCCGAGTCCGTCACGCCGGACAGGAAGTCGCCTGCCCGGGGGGAGGCGCGGGAGGTGAGCCAGCCGGGGTCGATGTCGCAGACGGCGACGCGGACGCCGGTGCCGGCCAGGGCCGGGGGCAGGGTGTGCACGACGGTGGAGGGAAAGCTGAGGACCGTACGGCCGATCGGGCCGCGCCGGGCGATCAGCTCCAGCGGCAGGTCGGGCCGTACGACCTCCAGGCCGGTCTCGGCCGCCAGCCGGTGCAGCTTGTCGGCGCTCTCGCGGCGGTGCGCGAAGTAGCGCTTCGCGCCGTGCGCCCCGGCCAGGGTGCGTACGGCGTCCAGGTAGCGGTCGCCGTCGACCACGCCGGTCTCGACGAGCGAGGTGCCGACCAGGTCGGCGCCGGCCAGGACGCGCGGCGGCCCGAAGCGGGCGCGGGTCCACGCGAAGCCGTTGACCGTGAGGGTCACGCCCTCGGGGATCTCGGTGACCGGCATGGCGGAGAACACCTCCACCCGGCGGCCGCCGGAGGCGGCGAGACGGCGGCGGGCCGCGGCGGACACCGGCGCGAAGAGCAGGTCGCGCGGGCCCGGCCGGCCGCCCTTGCGGTGCCAGCGCACCAGCCGCTCGCCGCGGGCCAGCTGGCCGGCGAACTCCATCGTCGCCGTGCCGTCGTCCACCACCACGAGGTCGCGCGCCCGGGTGATGGTCAGCAGCAGCTGGACGTACCGGGAGAACGGGTCCCCCATCACCACCCGGCCGGCCCGCCGCAGCAGCGGCGCCAGTCCCCCGATGGTCCGGAACGGCGCCGAGGCCCCGCCCCGCGCCTCCTCCCACCGCACCTCGTGGCCCTCGTCCCGCGCCAGCTCGGCCATCCGCCGCAACTGCCCCCGGCTCATGGGGTCGGTCGGCGACAGCACGACGAGGGTGAGCCCCGGGGAGGGCTCGGAGGGGGTGGCCGGCGTCGCCGTCCGCCTCTTCTGGGACGGGACGAGCCCCGCGCCGCCGGAACCCCGGGCGGGGGACTGGGTATGGGCCCATTCCAGTACGTTCAGGAGCTGTACCGGACTCTCGACGAAGGCGAGGGTGTGGGGGCCGGGGCGGGGGGCCATGGGGCTCGGGCTCAGACCGCGACCGGCTCGCCCGCCGCCGCGGCGATCTCCGCCTCGGCGACGACACCGGTGACGCGGCGCAGCTTCTTCATCGGGCCGAGCTCGGAGTCGTAGACCTTCTTCACACCGTCGCCCAGCGACGCCTCGATGGTGCGGATGTCGCGGACGAGCCGGGCCAGGCCCTGCGGCTCCACGGACGCGGCCTGGTCGGAGCCCCACATCGCGCGGTCGAGGGTGATGTGCCGCTCGACGAAGGCGGCGCCGAGGGCGACCGCGGCCAGCGTGGTCTGCAGGCCGGTCTCGTGGCCGGAGTAGCCGATCGGGACGTTCGGGTACTCCTTCTCCAGCGTGTTGATCACGCGGAGGTTGAGCTCCTCGGCCTTCGCGGGGTACGTCGACGTGGCGTGGCAGAGCAGGATGTTGTCGCTGCCGAGGACCTCCACCGCGTGGCGGATCTGCTTCGGGGTGGACATGCCGGTGGACAGGATGACCGTGCGGCCGGTGCCACGCAGGGCGCGCAGCAGCTCGTCGTCGGTCAGGGAGGCGGAGGCCACCTTGTGGGCGGGCACGTCGAACTTCTCCAGGAAGGCGACGGCCTCGGTGTCCCACGGGGAGGCGAACCAGTCGATGCCCCGCTTGCGGCAGTACTCGTCGATGGCGCGGTACTCGTCCTCGCCGAACTCGACCCGGTGCCGGTAGTCGATGTAGGTCATCCGGCCCCAGGGGGTGTCGCGCTCGATGTCCCACTGGTCGCGCGGGGTGCAGATCTCGGGCGTGCGCTTCTGGAACTTGACGGCGTCGCAGCCGGCCTCGGCGGCCACGTCGATGAGCTTGAAGGCGTTCTCGAGGTCGCCGTTGTGGTTGATGCCGATCTCGCCGGTGATGTAGACGGGGCGGCCGGGTCCGGCCTCGCGCGAACCGAGGGTGCGGATGCGGGAGTTGGTGCTCATGAGGGGATGTCCTTACTTGGTGAGGGGGTCGGGGGAGTCGAGCGAGGGTCCGAGGATCCAGCCGGCGATCTCCCGGATCGCGCCGTCGCCGCCGGGGAGGGTGGTGACCGCGCGTGCGGCGCCGCGTACGACGTCGTGGGCGCTCGCGACCGCCACGGGCCAGCCGACGAGGGCGAGGCAGGGCAGGTCGTTGACGTCGTTGCCGACGTAGAGCACGCGCTCGGGCGCGATGCCCTGTTCCTCGCACCACTGCTTGAGGGCGAGGTCCTTGCGGTCGACGCCGTGCAGCACGGGGAGCCTCAGCTTCCGGGCGCGGGCGGCGACGACCGGGTTCTGTTCCGTGGACAGGACCAGCATCTTCAGGCCGAGGCCGCTGTCGCGCAGGGCCGCGATGCCGAGCCCGTCCCCGCGGTGCACGGAGACGAACTCCCGTCCGTCGGCGTCGATCAGCACCCGGTCGTCGGTCTGGGTGCCGTCGAAGTCGAGGACCACCGCGTCGATGTCGGCGGCGGTCGGCAGCGCGCCGGGCCGGCCGGTGTCGAAGAGGGGGGCCAGGGCCCGGGCGCGCGCCAGGTCGTGCGGGTCGTCGATCTCCAGGACGCGCGCGGGGTCGGTGCGCACCAGTTCCGTATGGCCGAAGAAGCGGTGCCGGTGCTCGCGGAAGCCGGCCGCGTCCATCGCGTAGGCGGCGCCGGTCTCCAGGAAGTCCTGGGGGCGGTCCTGACGGCGCGGACGGAAGGACTTGTCGTGGTTGACGCCCTCACCGTCTGCGGACTCCGCGCCGGTCTCCGTAGCGGCTTCGCGCCATACGAAGCCGTGGAAGGGCGCGACCGTCAGGGCGGTGTCCGCGCGGTGCTCCGCCACCGCGGACGCCACCGCGTCGACGTCCTCGCGGACGAGGAAGGGGCTGGTGCACTGCACGAGGAGGACCACGTCGACCGCCGCGCCGTGCAGGGCCTCGTGGGCGTCCATGGCGTGCAGGACCGCGGACTCGGAGGTCGCGGTGTCCCCGGCGATGGCGGCGGGCCGCAGCACGACGTCCGCGCCGGCCTCGCGGGCCGCGGTGGCGATGGCCTGGTCGTCGGTGGACACCACGACGTCGGTCACCAGCCGCGCCGCGCGGCACTCGCGCACCGCCCGTGCGACCAGCGGTACGCCTCCGACGGGGGCGAGGTTCTTGGCGGGCACTCCCTTGGAGCCGCCCCGCGCGGGGACGACGGCGAGGACGCGGCGGACCCCGGCCGGTGTGTCGGGCATGGGCTTGTCTCCTTGACGGGTCACGGCTCCGTCTCCTTGACGGGTCACAGCTCCCCCATCCGCCGGATCACGGGCGCGACGCGCTGCACTCCGTGGCGGTAGG
>NZ_BMVJ01000002.1:420017-424547 GCF_014650655.1 Streptomyces anandii JCM 4720 | reverse complement strand
CGCCGCGGGCGGCGCGGCGCACGGCCCGGCGCACGGGTCCGGGCGCCCGGTCGGCGGCGGGCGCGCCGGGCAGCGGACCGCCGTCCGGGGCGAGGTGGTGGCGGGCGAGGACGCCGGGCAGGTAGCCGGGCGCGGTGACGGGTGTGTAGTAGGGCTCCAGCGGCGGGAGTCCGGCGGCGGCGAGCAGTTCGCCGACGCGGCGGCGCGCCTCGTCGAAGGCGGTCTCGTACGCCGCTCCCCCGGCGGCGGCGACGCCCTGCCGGGCCACCCACCGCGCGTCGGGCTCGGGTTCGTGCCCGGCGTCGAGCTGGTCCCAGGAGGCGAGGCAGCCGGAGCCCACGAAGTGGTGGTTGCCCAGCGCCTCGCGCACCCCGAGGTCGGTGAGGACGGCGGTGGGGATCCGGCGGTGCAGCGCCTCCAGCGCGGCCGTCGAACTGACCGTGACCAGCAGGTCGGTGCGGTCGAGGACCTCGCCCATGTTCCCGTACACCAGACGGAGGTTGGCGGGCAGTTCCTTGTGCTGCGCCAGCTTCTGGTACGGCAGTTCCTCGATGTGGGTGGTGTGCTCGCCGGGCCTGGAGCGCAGCTTGAGCAGCACCTCGCGGCCGGGGTGGCGGCGGGCGTGCCCGATCAGCCGGTCCAGCAGGTAGGCGCGGTCGGCCCGGGTCGCCGGCACGGAGGGCTGGGCGGCGAAGACGACCGTGCGGGGCTCCTTCTTCTCGTACGGCGCACCGGCGAGGAAGGGCAGGGCCACCTCGGTCACCGCCGAGGCGTCGGCGCCCACGCCCTCGTACAGGGCGCGGAAACGGTCCGCGTCCTGGCGGGAGTTGGCGAGCACGAGGTCGGCGCCGTGGCGCAGCAGCAGGCCGTCGGCGAGCTTCTCGTAGACCACGCCGACGTATCCGGTGACGACGACGGGCCGGCGGGTGCGGCCCCGCCAGGCGTGCGCGAGCCCGTGCAGCATCGCCTGCACGCCGCCGCCGACGAGGGCGAGGACGACCACGTCGTACGGCTCCTCGTCCGGGTCCCCGCCGAGGGCGCGCAGGAACTCGGCGGCGGTCACCTCGCGGAGCGAGTCCGCGGGGACGCCGACCTCGGTCAGCTGGCGGGCGGTCGGGGTGGCGCGGCCCCGCAGGAGACGGCCGTCGAGGCGGATGTCCGCATCCTCCGGGAAAAGCCGCCGCGCGGTGAGCGCGCCCCATTTCCACCGGGTGTCGGAATCCGCGAGCACGACCGCCCGCCGGGCCTTCTTCGCACTTACTGGCACGCCGAAGACCGTAGGAAGGCATTTCTAGGTCCCGCCCAACCGGAATGCAACAGACGGTTAACAGCACCCCGCCGATCGGCGAATCGGGCCCCGGTATCCCCGGAAACAAAGGTGGTTCACGGCATCGCCACGCGTCGTTCACCCAAGCTCAAACTGCGGGTAAAGACGCAGGCGGGGCCCGCGCCCTAACGTCACCTGCGTGGTCAAGCTCTCCGTCATCGTGCCGTTCTACAACGTGCAGCAATACGCGCCGGACACCTTGCGGAGTCTGCGTGCGAATGCGCGTGAGGACTTCGAATTCATTCTCGTCGACGACTGTTCGCGCGACGGGACCCCGGACATTCTCGCGCGCGCCGAGCGCGAACTGGCGGGCACGGTCCGCATCAGACACGAGCGGAACGGAGGGCTGGCGACCGCGCGCAACACCGGAATCGACGCGGCGCGCGGCGAGTACCTGACGTTCCTCGACGGCGACGACTGGCTCGCCCCCGGTCACTACCCGCGGCTGCTCGCCGCCATCGAGGAGCTGGGCTGCGACTTCGTGCGCACCGACCATGTGCAGTGCACCGGGCGGGCGCGCACCATCCAGCGGGTCCCGCACGGCCGGCGGGGCGTGGTGCTCGACCCCCGGCGGGCGATACTGCCCGCCGACCGCTCCACCTCCGTGGACTACCCCTACGCCTGGGCGGGCGTCTACCACCGCCGGCTGGTCGACCGGGGCCTGCTGCACTTCACCGACGGGCTGCGCACGGCCGAGGACCGGCCGTGGATCTGGCGCCTGCACCGCGAGGCGGAGTCCTTCGCCGCGGTGAGCCTGCTCGGCGTGCACTACCGGCGCGGGGTCGCCACCTCGCTCACGCAGATCGGGGACGTGCGTCAGCTCGACTTCATCCGCGCCTTCGACCAGGTCGTCGAGGAGACGGCGAGGGACCGGGACGCGGACCGGCTGCTGCCCAAGGCGGTGCGGACGTACTGCGCGATCATCTCCCACCACCTGGGCGCCATCGAGCGGTTCGAGCCCGCCGTGGCGCGGAGGCTGAAGTCGCTCGGCGCGGCCGCGCTGCGGCGCATGCCGCAGGACGTCCTCGACGAGGCGCTGGACTCCATGGACGTCCAGCGCGCCACGCGGCTGCGCCGGCTGCGCCGCCGCCCCGCCCCGACCGGAGCCGCCGCGTGACCACGCAGATCTTCCTCGCCTCGACCCTGTACGGCACGGCCACGCTCGCCGCCGCCCTCGACTCCGACTGCTTCGCCCCGGCCGACCGCCGGATCCTGCTGGTCTGCAACAACGCGGCCACGCCCGAGACCACGCCGGCCCTGGACGCGATGCCGGGCTTCGAGCGGCTGCGGGACCGGTTCGACGACGTGCTGTCGTGGAACGAGACCATCTCCCCCTTCCACCCCGGAGGCTGGGCGCCCCGCCCGGACGACACCGTCCTGTGGGAGCGGTATCTGCGGCTGCTGTGGAACCTGGGCGAGGACGACGTGACGCTCGCCGTGGAGTCCGTCCAGGTCAATCCGGCGCTCGCGGTCTGCCAGATCTTCACCGGCGCGCCCGTCACCGTCTACGCCGACGGGCTGATGAGCTACGGGCCCACCCGCAACAAGATCGACCCGCTGGTCGGCACCCGCATCGACCGCCTGCTCCACCTCGCCCTGGTGCCGGGCCTCACCCCGGTGCTGCTCACCGAGTTCGGGGTGGTGCCGGAGATCGTGCCGACGGACGCGTTCTCGAAGGTGCTCGCCGAACTCGCGGACGAGGAAGTCGAGTTGACGGCCGTCGGGGGTGAACCGGCGCTGCTGCTCGGCCAGTACCTGTCCGCGCTCGACATCCTCACCGCCGAGGAGGAGGAGGCGCTGCACGTGCGGATGCTGCGGGGCGTGGTCGAACTGGGCCACACCCGCGTGGTGTTCAAGCCGCACCCCTCCGCGCCGGCCCGCTGGTCGCGGGCGCTGGAGCGGGAGGCCGGGCGACTGGGCGCCGACCTCACGGTCCTCACCACACCCGTCCTGGCCGAGGTGCTCTACCAGCGGATACGGCCCGCGCTGGTCGTCGGCTGCTTCTCCACCGCGCTGCTCACCGCCTCCGCGCTCTACGGTCTGCCCGTGGCCCGCACCGGCACCGGCACCCTGCTGGAGCGCCTGACGCCGTACGAGAACAGCAACCGGGTGCCGGTCACGATCGTGGACGCCCTGCTGCCGGACCTGGGCGACCGCGCGGCCGTGGCGGAGCAGCGGCGGGGTACGGACGTCTCCGCGCTCGACGAGCTGGTGCACGCCGTCGCGTTCGCCATGCAGCCGAAGATCTACCCGGGCCTGCGCCCGGCGGCCGAGCGGTATCTCGCCGCGCACCCCGGCGCCGGCACCCGGCGCTACTTCAAGCGCCGCCGCCTGACCTCCCTTGCCCTGCCCGGCGGGGTCCCCGCCCAGCTCGCCTTCATCCCGCGCAACGCGACGGTACGGCGGGTGGCCCGCCGGGCCCGCGCGCTGGGCCGCACGGCGGGCCGCTGACGCGCGCGCTCGAGGCCCGGACACCGCAGCCGACGAGAGGAACCCCGTGCCCCGAACACCCACGGACACCCCGGAACCCACCACCGCCACGGCGACCTCGACGCTTGACGCCGCCACGGAGAGCGGTGCCGGCCCGACGCCCGGTGCCGACACGGCAACCGGTGCCGGCCCTGTGACCGGTGCCGGCCCGGCGACCGGTGCCGGGGCTCCGGCATCGGCGCCCCCTTCGGGGGCGGGTCCGGTCGCGTCGGGCGGGCGGTCCCGGCTGCGTGCACTGGACGGGCTGCGGCTGGTGGCCGCGCTGATGGTGGCGGCTTACCACTACGGCGGCCGGGACGGCGAGGTGACCCGGGCCTGGGGCGGCTCGCCGCGCCACCAGTTCCCCACCCTGCACTCCTACTTCGCCTACGGCTGCCTGGGCGTGCAGATCTTCTTCGTGATCAGCGGCTTCGTCATCTGCATGAGCGGCTGGGGCCGGCCGCTCAGGTCCTTCTTCGCCTCCCGCGCCTCCCGGCTGCTGCCCGCCTACTGGGTGGCGGTCGTCCTCGTCACGGCGGTCTTCGCGCTGCCCGTGGTGGCGTACAGGACGGTCTCGCCGTCCGACGCGCTGGTGAACCTGACGATGCTCCAGCAGCCGCTCGGCGCCGACCGGGTGCTCGGCGTGTGCTGGACCCTGTGGTGCGAGATCCGTTTCTACGCCCTGTTCGCGCTGTGCATCGTGCTGCCCGGCGCGAACCGGCGGCGGGTGATCC
>NZ_BMVJ01000002.1:412680-419991 GCF_014650655.1 Streptomyces anandii JCM 4720 | reverse complement strand
TCTTCTGCGCCTGCTGGACGCTGGCCTCCGCGATCGCGCAGGGCGCGAGGATGCCGCTGCTGGACATCGTGCTGATGCCCGAGTACACGCCGTACTTCGTCGGCGGCATCGGCCTCTACCTCGTCCACCGCGACCGGCGCGACGCGTACGCCTGGGGCATCGTGGCGGTGAGCTGGCTGATCGGCCAGCACTACGCGGTCCAGCGGCTGTGGCACGCCCCGGACGCGCACGGCTTCTCCTACCGCGGCGCCACCGGCATCGTCCTCGTCGTGACGCTCGGCTTCGCCGCCGTCGCCGTGATCGCGCTCGGGCTGCTGCACTGGGCCGACTGGCGCTGGCTGACCGTCGCGGGCGCGCTGACGTACCCCTTCTACCTGGTGCACGAACACCTGGGCTGGGTCGTCATCGAGGCGCTGCACCGGCGGCTCGGCATCCCGTCCTACGGGACCTTCCTGCTGACGGTGCTCGCGATGCTCACCCTGGCGTGGCTGATGAACCGGTACGTGGAGGAGCGGCTGACCCCGAAGCTGCGCACGGCGCTGTCCCGGCCGGGGCCGTAGCGGCCCGGGGCACCGGCAGAGCGCGGATCAGCCGTCGCCGTCGAGAAGGACGTCGACGGAGAGCTCGAGGTCCACGCCGACGCACTTCGGAACAGGGACGCGCACGCCGCGCTCGAAACGCCGGGGGTCGGGGTACTTGCCGTCCGCCGGGTCGGTGTAGAGGAGGACTTCCCCATGCTTCCGGTCGGCGACGAGGTAGGCCGGAATGCCTGCCTGGGCGTAGCACTCCACCTTGGGCCCGAGGTCGTCGGACCAATTGGACGACGTCACCTCGACCACCATCCGGAAGACGTGCGGTGCGTAGTAGTTCTTGGTGACATGGGCGTCGCGGAAGTCTCCTTCGACCACGGAGAAATCCGGGATGGCGAAGTCCGAGGGCAGTGTGGGCAGCCAGAGTCCGACGCCTTGGACGTATTCACACCCGGCCTCGACGATCCCCGCGCCGTCGAACGCCCTGCCGAGCTTGGTCAGTGCCAGCTGATGTGAGCCGTCCGGCGGCGGTGTCACAGTGAGCCTCCCCTGGAGAATCTCCACGCGGTGGCCAGGCAGTGCACGGGCGAGCTGGGCGGCGGCCTCGCCCAGGGACAGCTCCTGCTGCAGTACGGCCATGGCGTCCTCCTTGTAGGGGCCCACTCTCCACGAGAGTAACCGGGGGCGGATGTCTTCCGCCCCCGGTCACCCGTTCGTAGGAATGGCCAAGCTCAGAACGCGTCCGAGGGCACGTAGTTGCCCCACACCTCGCGCAGCGCGTTGCAGACCTCGCCGACCGTGGCCCGGGCGCGCAGGGCCTCCTTCATCGGGTAGAGGACGTTGTCCTCGCCCTGGGCGGCCTTCTTCAGCGACTCCAGGGCCGTGTCCACGGCCGCCTGGTCGCGCTCGGCGCGCAGCTTGGCCAGACGTTCGGCCTGCTGGGCCTCGATCGCCGGGTCGACCCGCAGCGGCTCGTACGGCTCCTCCTCGTCGAGCTGGAAGCGGTTGACGCCGACCACGACCCGCTCGCCGGAGTCGGTCTCCTGGGCGATGCGGTAGGCGCTGTGCTCGATCTCCTGCTTCTGGAAGCCGTGCTCGATGGCGTTGACCGCGCCGCCGAGGTCCTCGACCTTCCGCATCAGCTGCAGCGCGGCCGCCTCGACCTCGTCGGTCATGCTCTCGATGACGTAGGAACCGGCGAAGGGATCGACCGTGGCGGTCACGTCGGTCTCGTACGCGAGCACCTGCTGCGTGCGCAGGGCCAGGCGGGCGGACTTGTCCGTCGGCAGGGCGATGGCCTCGTCGAAGGAGTTGGTGTGCAGGGACTGGGTGCCGCCGAGCACCGCGGCGAGGCCCTGGACGGCGACGCGGACCAGGTTCACCTCGGGCTGCTGGGCGGTCAGCTGCACGCCGGCCGTCTGGGTGTGGAAGCGCAGCATCAGCGACTTGGGGTTCTTCGCGCCGAACTCCTCCTTCATCACCCGCGCCCAGATCCGGCGGGCCGCGCGGAACTTGGCGACCTCCTCCAGGATCGTCGTGCGGGCCACGAAGAAGAACGACAGGCGGGGCGCGAAGTCGTCCACGTCCATGCCCGCCGCGACGGCCGTGCGGACGTACTCGATGCCGTCGGCGAGCGTGAAGGCGATCTCCTGCGCGGGGGAGGCGCCCGCCTCCGCCATGTGGTAGCCGGAGATCGAGATGGTGTTCCACTTCGGGATCTCGGCCTTGCAGTACTTGAAGATGTCCGCGATCAGGCGCAGGGAGGGCTTGGGCGGGAAGATGTACGTCCCGCGCGCGATGTACTCCTTCAGCACGTCGTTCTGGATCGTGCCGGTGAGCTTGTCCGCCGGGACGCCCTGCTCCTCGGCGACCAGTTGGTACAGCAGGAGCAGCAGCGCGGCAGGGGCGTTGATGGTCATCGACGTGGACACCTTGTCCAGCGGGATCCCGCCGAACAGCACCCGCATGTCGTCGATCGAGTCGATGGCCACGCCGACCTTGCCGACCTCGCCGTGGGCGATCGGCGCGTCGGAGTCGTGGCCCATCTGGGTGGGCAGGTCGAAGGCGACCGACAGGCCCATGGTGCCGTTGGCGATCAGCTGCTTGTAGCGGGCGTTGGACTCGGTGGCCGTGCCGAAACCGGCGTACTGGCGCATGGTCCAGGGGCGCCCGGTGTACATCGTGGGGTACACACCGCGGGTGAAGGGGTACGAGCCCGGTTCGCCCAGCTTCCCGGCCGGGTCCCAGCCCTCCAGGGCGTCCGGTCCGTAGACCGGCTCGATGGGCAGCCCGGACTCCGACTCGCGCGCCATGGTGTGTGCCTCCGCGTTCCGCGTTGTGTGAATTACTGGGTTACTCGTGAGTTACCCGCCGGTACAGCCGACCCTCGCCACGGACTGTAGCGGCGGCCGTGCGCCGGGTGGAGTGCACCGCGCTGGGACCTTCCTCACAGACCTGTGTCTCCCACCTTGCCCTGTGGTTCGCCGCGCGTCACGCGTGGGGAGACATCCCCGTGACGGCCGGGCGTGGACGGCACTCCCGGCATCCGGATGAGACGCCGGGGGGCGGCATGCGTATCGGGGGCATGAGGAGACCGGCGCTCGTCGCGACCGCCGCCGTGGTGCTCGCCGCGCTGTACGGCTGCACGGTGCAGGCGCCCGGCCAGGACGGCCGGCACCGCTCGCCCGTGCACATCGACATCCCCGGTTCGCGGACGCCGTCCGCCCACCGGTCCACCGCTCCGCCGTCCGGCGGCGGTGCGGGCGGGTCCGCGCCGAGCACGTCCCCGCCCGCGGCCTCGACCGCGCCCGTCCTGTGGTCGCGCGGCGACAGCGGCCGGGACGTGCGCGAGCTCCAGGCCCGGCTGCGCCAGGTCGACTGGCTCTTCGACGGCCCGACCGGGACGTACGACGATCTGACGGAGAAGGCGGTCAGCGGTTTCCAGGGCAAGCGCGGGCTGCCGCGCACGGGGCGCACCGACACCGTGACCTGGCAGCGGCTGCGGGCCATGACGCACGAGCCGGGCCGGTGGGAGCTGTACCTGATGGGCGGCCAGCCGGCCGGAGCCCCGGATCCGCGCTGCCTGACCGGACGCGTGCTGTGCATCGACAAGACCAGCCGGACGCTGCGCTGGATGGTCGACGGGCGGACCGTGTCGACGATGGCGGTGCGCTTCGGGGCGCAGTACACGCCGACCCGCGAAGGCGTGTTCCAGGTCTACTGGAAGTCCCGGCACCATGTGTCGACGCTCTACCACTCCCCCATGCCGTACGCGATGTTCTTCAGCGGTGGCCAGGCGGTGCACTACTCCTACGACTTCGCCGCCCGGGGTTACGCGGGCGGCTCGCACGGATGCGTCAACGTGCGGGACGAGGCGGCGGTCTCCCGGCTCTTCGCCGAGGTGCGGGTGGGCGACAAGGTCGTCGTGTACTGGTGAGCGACGGCAAGACCCGGCGCTGGAGACCGAGGGGATTTCGGGGCGCGGGCGGGACCGGGGGAACGTGTCCCGCCCGCGCCGAATGCACGAGCCGTGGGTACGGGGGGAACCCCGGCTCTGTGCGACGGCCGATGACCAGTCGGCTCACTCATTACTGCGCCGCGGCGCCCGAAAACGTCACACCCTGCGGGAAGAATTTTTCGCCGAACACGAAACCGCAGGTCAGCACGGGTCAGGAGGGTGAGCGGGACACGCCGGTGACCGGCCGTTCAGCGCGGGAGCCGCGCCGTGGCCGTGAAGGGGCCGGCCGGCCGGAGGATCACAGCGCGCTGTAGGTGGGCGCCGGGGCCGGGACCGAGCGGGTGGCCGTGCGGTCCGGGAGCGAGGGGCCGAAGGGCGGGTGGGTGGATCCGCCCTTGCCGGGACGGCCACCGCCGCCTATGTGACCGCCTTCGTCGTCACCGTGGCCGCCGTTCCCGTTCCCGTTCCCGTTTCCGTTTCCGTGGCCGTGCTGTCCGTCCTGGCCGCCCTGACCGCCCTGACCGCCGCCCTTGTTCCCGTCCGTGTCGCCGCCGCCCTGGCCGCCGGAGCGCCCGTCGACCGTCTTCAGGACGAACTTGCAGTACGTCCACACCCGGCCGGGGCCACCGGCGGCGCTGTCCAGGGCCAGCTTGCGGCCGGTGCCGAGGTCCCGGCCGTCGCGCAGGTCGCGGCAGGCGGAGGCCACCTTGTTCCAGCGGCCGGTGGCGCCGTCCTGCGGGTCGCCGGTGCCGGCGGTGGAGTCGTCCTGCCCCGGGGCGGTGGCGCCGGAGCCCGGGGAGGCGCCGGCGACGCTGCCGTCGGAGCCGGACGTGCCGCCGCCGGACGCGGCGGTGCCCCCGCCGCTCGCGGTGCCGTCCGGAGAGGGCGAGACCAGGGGGCGCTCGGAGGCCGCCGGGGCCGAGACGGAGGCGGCGGGCCCGGGCTCGTCGCCGCCGAACGGCGTCGGCAGGACCCCGGTCGTGGCCGCCGCGGCGACCCCGCCGACCGCGCCGGCGGCCAGCGCGCCTGCCAGTGCCAGACGCAGCGGCCGCCCCCAGCGAGCACGCCGGGGGCGGGCCCTGTGCCCGTCGCCCGAGGGGGCGCGGGCCTCGGCACGGGCCCCGATGCGGACGAGTCCCACGGCGTCGACGTCCGTCCGGGTGACCGGCTGCTCCGGTCGGCCGAGGGCGGCCCGGGCGTCGGCCTGCTCGGCGCGCACCTTGCGGAAGGCGGCGAGCGCGGCGGCCTCACCGGGCAGTTCGGCGTCGGCGTCGGTGGTGGTGGCGGAGGCTTCGGCGGACGGCCCGGCGGACAGTGCGCCGAGTGCGCGCAGGAGGCGTTCGGCCTGGTCACGGGCGGTGGCGTCGAGGTTCTCCAGTGGCTCCCCGCGCAGCAGGCGCTCTGCCGCCTCGGGGTCCAGCCATCGGTAGTGCTCGTCGGCCATCACATGTCCTTCTGCGTCCGGGCGCGCGTATGCGTCACACCGGCGGACGTCACCGCGCGGCCACGCGGTTCTCGCGGGGGCGGCAGGGCGCCGAGCACGCCCGCGGATTCCGGATCGTCCCCGAGCAGTTCCGCCAGCCGTTTCAGCCCGCGGTGCGCCGCCGTGCGTACGGCGCCGGGACGCTTGCCGAGCGTCTCGGCGGCGCTCTTCGCGTCCAGGCCCACGACCACGCGCAACACGACCGCCTCGGCCTGGTCCTGCGGGAGCTGGGCGATCAGGGAGAGGGTGCTGCCGGTGGCCAGGGACTCCATGGCCTCGCCCGCGGTGTCGGACTCGGCGGGCTTCGCGGTCAGTTCCGTTTCGTCACCGCCGATCGCCGGGCGGCGGCCGCGCATGCGTATGTGATCGAGGGCCCGGTTGCGGGCTATGCGGGCGGCCCAGCCGCGGAACCGGTCGGCGTCCCCGCTGAACCGTTCGAGGTCGCGGGCTATCTGCAGCCAGGCCTCGGAGGCCACGTCCTCGGCGTCCGGGTCACCGACCAGTGTGCGTACGTATCCGAGCAGCCGCGGGTGCACGGCGCGGTACACAGTCCGGAACGCGGTCTCGTCCCCGTCCTGTGCCGCAAGCACCGCGGCGGTCAGCTCCGCGTCGTCCCCCAGCACCCCGTGGTTCCTCAGTAGATCGAGCCAATCGTGCGCGGCCTCGTGGCCGCCGGCGGTTGCAGTGCAGTGATCATGCACGTCCCGCGCCCGGCGCGAAAGGCACGTTACGGCCTGAAACCGTCTGCCGTCCATGACCGTACAACGCGCAACTAACTAATGTGGGGGTGAGGTGTGACAGAAAACGCACCATCGGCGCTGTAGGAAGTACGGGCCGCCGCGCGGCCCGTGCCGCGCGACGGCCGGGGCCTCTCCTGTGGGGGGTGGCGGCCCCGGCCGTTGCCTCGGCGCCGGTCAGCCGGTCTTGCCGCCGGTTCCGGCCGTCCTGCCGGCCGGTCCTCCGGGTCTCCCCGGCTTCTCCGGCTCGGCGGGGCTTCCGGGCCCGGGCTTCCCCGCCCTCTTCGACGGGCCGCCTGTTCCTGTGGTGCGTCCCAGTCGCGCGGCGCAGTACGCGGCCACCTCGTTCTTCCCGCCCGCCGCGGTGACCAGCCGTTGCCAGGCCGCCGAGTCCAGTGCCTTGCCGCGGCCCTTGACGTGCTCGTAGGCGCGGCAGTGGGCCTCGGTGTCCTTGGCGGTGTCCGGACGGTCCGGCGTGGCGGAGGCCCCGGACGTGCCGGCCGTGCCGGAGCCGGAAGCGGACCGGTCCTCGGAAGAGGGGGCGAAGGTCCTCGCGGGCGGTGAGGACCGCGGCCCGCGCTCGGGCTCGGCGTCCGACCGGGCGGAGCCGATGGCGGCGACGGCGACACCGCCCAGCGTCAGGCTCGACAGGAAGAGGGCGAGGGTGGCTCTCACCGAACGGCGGGCACCCCGGCGCTCGCGCGGCCGCCAGTCGTCCCGGCGGCGGGTCCGGGCCGCCCGGTGCGACCCGTCGGCCCGGGCCGCCCGGAAGGCATCCACCGCCCGTCGCTCGGCCGCTCTCTCCAGGGCGCCCTCACGCAGCGCGGCGGCGAGCAGTTCCTCCAACGAGGCACCGGCCTCCGTCATGCCGCCACCGGACCGGGACGCGGACCCGGTGCCGTGCGGGTGCACGCCTCGGCGGCCGCCCGCAGTGCGGTCGCGCTGCCGTTCACCCATTTCCGTATCCATCCCTGTCGCACGGTCGGCACTCCATACGGCTGGGGCCGCCGTTGCCACTCACTCCGACTCCCCCAGCGTCCGGGCACCGTCCTTCGTCACACCCGCCGCACCCAGCCGGCCGGCGAGCGACTTCAGCCCCCGGTA
>NZ_BMVJ01000002.1:400698-412657 GCF_014650655.1 Streptomyces anandii JCM 4720 | reverse complement strand
GGCGGCCGTGCGAACCGCTCCGGGCCGCTTGCCGAGCACCCGGGCCGCCGCGGGCCCGTCGAGGCCGACCACCACCCGGAGCAGCACGGCCTCCGCCTGGTCGCGGGGCAGGGCGCGGACGAGTTCGAGGGCCCGCTCGGTGGAGAGGGACTCCAGGGCCTGCTCGTGTGTGCTGTGCTGTCCCGGCAGGTCGAGCAGGTCCTGTTCGAGCGCCGCCGGCCGGGGCCGCACCCGCTGTCTGCGCAGATGGTCCAGCGCGCGGTGCCTGGCGATGGTCGCCGTCCATCCCCGGAAACCGGCCCCGTCGCCCTTGAAGCGGCCGAGGTCCCGCGCTATCTCCAGCCAGGCGTCGGAGGCGACGTCCTCGGCGTCGTCGCCGACGATGCCGCGCAGATAGCCGAGCAGTCCGGGGTGCACGATCCGGTAGGCGACCGCGAAGGCGGCCTCGTCCCCTTCCTGGGCCCGCGCGACGGCCGCGCCCAACTCCCCGTCATACGACTGCACGCGGCGAGGTTCCCCTCCCTGGCCCAACAAGTCCTCGTTCGCACCGAGTCCGGAAAGGACCGGCCGAACCCGCCTCCCGTCACGGGGTGTCCGTGCTCACGGCTCATGGTCATCAGCGTCGGGCCCCACAGAAATGTCACAGTCGCGCAGGGCGGCCACCGCCGCGGCGGCTTGCGGGTTCCACCGCAGCGGAGTGATCCACGTCACTCCATCCCCCGAACTCGTGATGTTTGGCAGCCGCGTTGCGCTGGGTTCCACAGCCCGTCCTGGTGACGGATGTGTCTCACGTGACTTTTCTTTTCTCTTCTCCGGTCTTCCATGGCCGACCTTTTTGAGGTGGATACGTCTTGAGTCGTCGTACGTCGCACGCGTACAGACCGCTGGGCCTGAGGCGCAGAGCGTGGATCACGCTCGGCGCGGTGGTGCTGGGGGGCGGGGGCGTGGCCACCTACGCCCTGGCCGGCCCGTCGCACGATGCCGGTGCCGCCGGCCGGGCCAAGCGTCCGGTGAGGGTCTACGGGCTGGCGCTGAAGGACACCGGAAACGGCATGCGGGAGCTGCCGCGGACGGGGACCCAGCAGTTCTCCCTGCTCGGAGTCTCCTGGACGGGGGCCGCGAAGAAGCTCGACGGCACCGCGCAGGTACGCACCCGCGGCAGCGGGACCGGCCGGTGGAGCGACTGGCGGAACCTGGAGTTGGACGTGGATCCACTGGAGCGCGTCACGCCCCGTATGCGTGGCGCGTCCGAGCCGCTGTGGGTGGGCCCGTCCGACGGAGTGGAGGTACGGGTCGTCGCCGAGGACGGCGGTGCCGCGGCCGGACTTCCCAAGGGGCTCCAGGTCAACCTCGTCGACCCGGGGGTGGTGACGAACGCCGAGACGCGGTCCCTCGGCAGCGAGGTCGAACCCGCCGCGTTCGCCGCCGACGGGGCCGTCGGCGCCACGGACCCGGCCACCGCCTCCACCGGCACGGCCGACGCGAGCCCGGGCGACACCACGACCGCCTCGCCCGGCGCGACCGACGCCGCCACCGCTCCCGCGACCGACCCGGCCGGGACAGCGACGGCCGCGGACACCGCCTCCCCGGCCGACTCCACGTCGCCGGGCGACCAGACGTCCGCCACCGGCTCGCCCTCCGCGTCACCCAGCGCGAGCAAGCCCGTCGCCCCGCCCTCCACCGTCACCCGGCCGCCGGTCATCAGCCGGGCGCAGTGGGGCGCGGACGAGTCGAAGGTCGACGACGCGGCCTCGTACATCGACAGGATCCAGGCGGTGTTCGTGCACCACTCGGCCGGCTCGAACAGCTACAGCTGCGCCGAGTCGGCGTCGCTGGTCCGCGGCATCATGGCGTACCACATCGACGTCAACGGCTGGAACGACCTCGGCTACAACTTCCTCGTCGACAAATGCGGCCAGATCTTCGAGGGCCGTGCGGGCGGCATCGACCTTCCGGTGCTGGGCGCGCACACCTACGGCTTCAACAGCTACTCGACCGGCATCGCCGTCCTCGGTGACTTCCAGGGGGACGCGAGCAAGGGCATCCCGGCGGCCCGCCCGACCCGGGCCACCCTGGAGTCGGTGGCGCGGATCGCGGCCTGGAAGCTGGGCCAGTACGGCGGCGACCCGGCCGGCACGGTCACGCTGACCGCCATGGAGGACACCGGGGTCTGGAAGAAGGGCCAGCAGGCCACCCTCAGCACCGTCTCCGGCCACCGTGACGCCTTCGCAACCGAGTGCCCCGGCACCAACCTGTACGGCAATCTCGGCGAGATCCGGCGGTTCGCCAAGAGCGCGGGCGCCAACTCCGCGATCCCCTCCGCCGACTTCAACCGGGACGGCGTCACCGACCTGGTGGCCGGCGTGCCGAGGGCCTCGAGCGGCACCGTCGTCGTCGTGCCGGGCAGCACCGACGGACCGGTCGGAGCCTCCAGGGTCAACCTCACCCAGTCCAGTCCCGGCGTCCCCGGCTCCTCGGAGTCAGGCGACAGCTTCGGCGCGGCGACCGCCTGGGGCGACGTGAACGGCGACGGCTACGCGGACCTCGCGATCGGCTCGCCCGGCGAGGACGACACGAGCGGCCACGCAAACCGCGGTTCGGTCACCCTGCTGTACGGTCCCGGCCTGAACTCCGGCTACCAGTACGCCACCAGCGGGGTCACCGCCACCGGCGCCGGGCTGGGTTCGGCCGTCACCGTCGGCGACTTCGACGCCGACGGCAAGGCCGACGTCTTCGCCGCGGGCACCGGCAACGGCGGCTCCTGGAACGCCCGCCTGACCGGCGGCGCCACCCAGTACGGCACGCTGACCTCCGCGACCGGGCCGGTCGCCTACACCGACGCCGCCACCGGCGACTTCAACCGCGACGGGTACGCCGACGTCGCGCTGAACTACCGCGATCAGTCCGGCGTCGGCCGCGTCACCTGGTTCAAGGGCGGCAGGACCGGTCTGACCAAGGTGAGCGTCCTGTCCGTCAAGGGCGGCCGCTCCATCGCCGCGGGCGACGTGAACGGCAACGGGTACGACGACCTCGTCATCGGCCAGCCGTACGTCTCGGAGTCCGGCGCCTACCGCGGCGGCCAGGTCACGATGGTCCCGGGCACGTCGACCGGCTTCACCACGACCGGCATGCGCACCGTCCACCAGGACACCGGCGGCGTCCCCGGCGCGGCCGAGGACGGTGACGGGATGGGCTCGTCGGTGTCGGTCGGCGACCTGGACGCGGACGGCTACGCGGACGTCCTGACGGGCGTGCCGAACGAGGACATGACCCGCAGCGGGGTCGGCCAGACCAACGCGGGCATGGCCGTGCTGCTCAAGGGCACGTCCTCGGGCCCGACCGGTACCGGCGCCCAGGTGTTCAGCCAGGACACCAGCGGCATCAGCGGCTGGACCGAGAAGGACGACAAGTTCGGTTCCGCGGTGGTCCTGCAGGACCTGTCCGGCTGGGGCCGCGCCGACCTCGCCATCGGCGCCGAGGGCGAGAACTCCTACGACGGCACGGTGCTGCAGCTGGACACCGGCAGCTCCGGCGTGGACACCGGCACAGGCGTCTACTACGGCCTGGGCACCCCGGCGGCCGCCCACCTCGGTCAGACCCTGACCCCGTAGTCCGGCGGCAACCCGGCGGTCCTGCGGCGGAACGGACCAGCAGTCCCGCCGCGGGACCGCGTACCGCCCCCGGCCGCACGCGGTCCCGGCCGGGATCCCGCCTCGCGGACGGGACTCCGGCCTGCTCCGGGGCGGTCAGCGCGACGGTGGGCGGGCCGCCGTCGCGTCGCGGGCGAGCAGCCGCAGGGAACCGTGGCCGCCGTAGCAGCGGCGGGCCTCGTCGATGGGGTCCCACAGGCGGCCGTCCGGGGTGCGCACCCAGTGCTCGCCGCCGGTCGCCCACCACTCCCCGCCGCCCTCGCGGACGATCACCTCGCCGGCGTAGGCGCCGAAGCCGCGCAGGACGTGCTCGACGGCGGCGTACGGGGTGCCCTCGCGGCGTATGTCCTCGATGACGCGGTCGACGCGCCACAGGCTCTGGGCCGAGTAGTCCAGGCGCAGCCGGGCGCCCTCGCGCATCGTGGCCACGGTGTCCGCCGCCCATCGCGCCGGCTTGGCGGCGGCGTGCGGCCTGGTCTGCCGGCTGGTCTGCTGAGTCGTCACTTCCCGCGCTGTCACATAGGAAAGAGCGAGGCCAAGGCGGTTTCCGTCACCCGGATCCGGACGGCCGCGGCAACCGCCCCAGGACCCTCGCATCCCGCCCCCAGGACGGTCACAGGACCCTTCCAGGAAAAGGGGTTTGCTCTCACCGGCGCGGCGCCCGGACCGCTCAGACCCGGCCGCGCGCCCGGCGGGACACCACCGCGCGCAGGACCCGGCGGCCCTCCGTGGAGACCTCCAGGGCCTGACGCAGTCCGGCCGGGCCGTGGCCCGCGAGGATCTCCAGTACGGCGACCTGGCGGCGCAGCTCGGCGGCGACCAGCGGCGACATGCCGTCCGTACGGCCCTGTCGGCGCGAGTCGACGGGGGCGGCGTCCTCGGCCGGGTCGAGGAGGCGGTGGATCTGCAGGGAGGCCACGGAGCAGGCGTCGGCCCACACGCGTACCTCGGCGGCGTCCCGTGCGGCGGGCGCGGTGGCGAGCATGCGGCGGGCCAGCAGCGCGGCCTCGTCCTCGGCGGCCTCGCCGGAGCCGGCCGCGTCCAGCGTCCCGCGCGCCTGCTCCAGCCGCTCGGTCCAGTCGCCGCCGCCCGAGTCCGTGAGGGTGCCCCACAGCGGTCGCAGCACCTCGTCGTCCCCGCCGAGCAGGGGCAGGCACCGATCCAAACAAGCCAGTCCGCTGGCGGCGAGGCCGCGCTCGTCGGCCTGCGCGATCAGTTCCACCAGGCTCATCCACGCCTCCTTGCCAGGGCGCCGACCTTTACGGAGCCCGCACTCACCCTTACTGCGCGCGATCGCCCGGTAGTGTCACACGCCCGTCACTGTCAGTCGAGGGGAAAGCAGAAGAAAAGATTCCGGCCAACAGCGGGATCGACTCGGAGGCGGGGCGCCCCCGGTCAGCCCAGGCGGTTCGCCAGTGTCCTGAACTGGGCCCAGGTCAGGGTCGGTTGGCCCGAGTCCCAGAGTTTCTGGGCGGTCGCCCGCAGGGGCAGGCGGATGCCTGCGGCCACCTGGTCCTGGGTCTGGGCGCCGGCAAGGTCGGACCAGACGGCGAAGGAGCCGCCGAGGATCTGGGAGTCGTACCGGGCGGGGACGGCCTGGGTGCCGCGCAGCACGCGCGGGGTCCACTGCTCGTAGATGCGCTGCCCGGTCGGGTAGACGAAGGTCTGCGGCTCGCCGAGGACGTAGTACAGGAACTCGTCGTTGAGGTTGAGGACCTTGCGGCCGGCGGCGAGGTACTCGGCCGGCTGCCGGGCGCCGAGCTCCTTGCCGGTCCAGTAGGCGACCACGATGTCCTTGTCGGGCCGCACCGAGGCGTTGCGGAAGAAGCCGTCGTTCCAGGCGCGCGGGGTGCGGTCGTGGTTGCGGACGGTGGCGGCGCGGTCGTTCAGCCAGGCGGTGGTCAGGTCGGCGACGGTGCCGCCGGAGCCGTAGGCCTTGCGCGCGGCGGCGGCCAGCTGCGGGTAGGACGCCTCGGGGTCGCGCACGGTCAGGGCCTGGTACTCGTCGCCGCCCAGGTGCCACTGGTCGCCGGGGAAGAGGCCGGCGTACTCCTCGAGGAGGTCGTCGAGGATCGCGGCGGACTGGTCCTTGGAGATGTCGACGGCGCCGCGCGTCGCCACGCCCCGCGCGTCCCGCAGCTGGAGGTCGGGGTGGGCGGCGATCACCGCGCCCAGGTGGCCGGGCGAGTCGATCTCGGGCACGACCGTGATGTGCCGGGCGGCGGCGAGGCCGACGATCTGCTTGACCTGCGCCTTGGTCAGATGGTCCTTGGAGACGATCTCGGGATGGCTGTCGGACTGGATGCGGAAGCCCTGGTCGTCGGAGAAGTGCAGTCCGAGCTCGTTGTACTTCAGGTCGCCGAGCTCGCGTATGCGGTCCTCTATCCAGCCGGCCGTGTACGGCTTGCGCGCGATGTCCAGCATGAAGCCGCGCCGGGGCTTGGCGGGCGCGTCGTTGACCACGCCCTCCGGCGCGGTGCCGCCGCCGCGCACCTCCTGCTTGAGCGTGCGGGTGCCGTAGAAGACGCCCGCGTCGGCGGGCCCGCTGATCACCACCCGGCCGCCGCGCACCGTCATGGTGTACGACTCCGGGTCGCCGCCCTCGCCGCCGCTGAGCGCGAGGCGCACGTCCCCGGCGCGCACATCGTTCCTCTCGCCCGCGTACGTCAGCCCGAGCTCGCCCGCGATCAGCTTGCCCTCGTCGGCCAGGGACGCGTCGCTCACCACCACGCGCTCGCCGTGCGCGGGGCGCCAGCCGGGGCCGCGGGCCGCGGTGTGCGAGCGCACGGCCGGTATGGTCTGCGGCGCCTTGGACAGCGGGTAGCTGCGGGTGGGGCTGGCGCTCGGGGAGGCCGGGGAGGAGGCCGCCGCGTCGGAGTCGGAGGTGCGCCGCGCCGATCCGGCCGGTGAGCCGTCACCGCCCGAGGCCCACACGCCGAGGCCGACGCCGAGCCCGACCGTCACGGCGAACGCCCCGCCGGCCAGTGCCTGCCTGTGCCGGGGTTTGCGCGCCGGGGCCCGGTGCCGCCTGTGCTGACTCACAGAGCAAACCTACGGCCTGTGCGCGCGTGCGGTGTCCACCAGACGTTCCCAAACTCTCCCGTCCGAGTGAAATTGGGACATCGACCGGACACGTCATGAGCACACCCGATAACGTAACGGCACATCTCCCACAGCATCCCCTGCCACCACGCACGGGACGCCCACAGCGGGCGTCGCCGCATCCCACGCCGAGGACCCACGCTGCCCCCGCAGAACCTGGAGCGCTTCAACACCGCCCCGGCCGACGAGGCCCACCGCACCCTGCTGACCTGCCTGCACAGCCCCAGCTGGGCCCACCGCGTCACCGCGCACCGCCCCTATCCCGACCTGCCCGCCCTGCTCGCGGCGGCGGACGAGGCGGCGTACGACCTGGGGCCGGCGGACCTGGCCCGGGCGCTGGCCCACGAGTCGCTGCCCGCGCTGCCCGAGGGGACGTACTCCGCCGCGCACACCGCGCTGAGCGCGGCCCACGCCGCGTACGAGAGCCGGTTCGGTCACGTGTTCGTCATCTGCCTGGACGACATCCCGGCGGACGAGGTGCTCGACCGCGTCCTGGCCGCCATCAGGTCCCGGCTGGCCAACGATCCGGAGGAGGAGCGGCAGGTCGCGGCGGAGGAACTGCGCCGGCTGGCTCGCGGACGGCTGGTTCGCGCCACCCGGGGCCGCCACGCCGGCGCCGCTAACCCGTCCGTGCCCCTTTGAGTGCCAGTTTGATCACATGACCAGGCCCCCTGTAAGCACCACAGGCACCGGTCGCTACGATGCTGGGGGCCGGTGGACCGTACCCGGCCGGGCCCGACCGACAGTGAAGCCGGCGCGGCCCTAGTCCCCGCTCCCGGAGGGTTCTTCCGTGCCGGCTGGAACGCTGTACCGCGGCCGGGAAGGAATGTGGTCCTGGGTGGCTCATCGAGTCACCGGCGTCCTCATCTTCTTCTTCCTGTTCGTCCACGTGCTGGACACCGCTCTCGTCCGCGTCTCGCCCGAGGACTACGACAAGGTCGTAGCCACGTACAAGACGCCGATCGTCGCCGTGCTGGAGTACGGCCTCGTCGCCGCCATCCTCTTCCACGCGCTCAACGGCCTGCGTGTCATCGCCGTCGACTTCTGGGCCAAGGGCGCGCGGTACCAGAAGCAGATGCTCTGGACCGTCGTCGGTGTCTGGATCGTGCTCATGCTCGGGGCGATCTACCCCGTCCTGGGCCACGCCGCTCGAGTCGTGTTCGGGAGCTGACGCAGATGTCCACCACTGAAACCACCGCTTCCGGCGTCGGCCCCGTCGAGGGCGGCTCGTACAACGTCGACAACCCGGCGCCGTACATCGAGGCCCCGCGCCAGCGCAGCAAGAAGACCCCGAAGTCCACCCGGGGCAACTTCGAGATGGCCGCCTGGCTGTTCATGCGCCTGTCGGGCGTCGTGCTGGTCGTCCTGGTCATCGGCCACCTGCTGATCCAGCTCGTGCTGGACGGCGGTGTCTCCAAGATCGGCTTCGCCTTCGTGGCCGGCCGCTGGGCCTCCCCCTGGTGGCAGGTCTGGGACCTGCTCATGCTGTGGCTGGCCATGCTGCACGGCTGCAACGGCCTGCGCACGGTGATCAACGACTACGCGGAGCGGGCGAACACCCGCCTGTGGCTGAAGGCGCTGCTCTACACCGCCACGGTGTGGACCATCCTGCTGGGCACGCTGGTGATCTTCACCTTCGACCCGAACATCCGCTAGGCCCCGGGACCGAGGTACTTTCCTGATGAAGATCCACAAGTACGACACCGTCATCGTCGGCGCCGGCGGTGCCGGCATGCGCGCGGCCATCGAGTCGACCAAGCGCAGCCGCACCGCGGTCCTGACCAAGCTCTACCCCACCCGCTCCCACACGGGCGCCGCGCAGGGCGGCATGGCCGCCGCGCTGGCCAACGTGGAGGAGGACAACTGGGAGTGGCACACCTTCGACACGGTCAAGGGCGGTGACTACCTGGTCGACCAGGACGCCGCCGAGATCCTGGCGAAGGAGGCCATCGACTCCGTCCTCGACCTGGAGAAGATGGGCCTGCCGTTCAACCGCACCCCGAACGGCACCATCGACCAGCGCCGCTTCGGCGGTCACAGCCGCAACCACGGCGAGGCCCCGGTCCGCCGCTCCTGCTACGCGGCCGACCGCACCGGTCACATGATCCTCCAGACGCTGTACCAGAACTGCGTCAAGGAGGGCGTGGAGTTCTTCAACGAGTTCTACGTCCTCGACCAGCTGATCACCGAGGTCGACGGCGTCAAGCGCTCGGCCGGCGTGGTGGCGTACGAGCTGGCGACCGGCGAGATCCACGTCTTCCAGGCGAAGGCCGTGATCTACGCCTCGGGCGGCTGCGGCAAGTTCTTCAGGGTGACGTCGAACGCGCACACGCTGACCGGTGACGGTCAGGCGGCCGTCTACCGCCGCGGGCTGCCGCTGGAGGACATGGAGTTCTTCCAGTTCCACCCGACCGGCATCTGGCGCATGGGCATCCTGCTCACCGAGGGCGCCCGCGGTGAGGGCGGCATCCTGCGCAACAAGGACGGCGAGCGCTTCATGGAGAAGTACGCGCCGGTCATGAAGGACCTGGCGTCGCGTGACGTCGTGTCCCGGTCGATCTACACCGAGATCCGCGAGGGCCGCGGCTGCGGTCCCGAGGGCGACCACGTCTACCTGGACCTGACCCACCTGCCGCCGGAGCAGCTGGACGCCAAGCTCCCGGACATCACCGAGTTCGCGCGCACCTACCTCGGCATCGAGCCCTACACGGACCCGATCCCGATCCAGCCGACCGCGCACTACGCCATGGGCGGCATCCCGACCAACGTCCAGGGCGAGGTGCTGGCGGACAACACCACCGTCGTCCCCGGTCTGTACGCGGCCGGCGAGGTCGCCTGCGTGTCGGTGCACGGCGCCAACCGCCTGGGCACCAATTCGCTGCTCGACATCAACGTGTTCGGCCGCCGGGCCGGCATCGCGGCCGCCGAGTACTCCCAGCGGGCCGAGTTCGTCGAGCTGCCGGAGAACCCCGAGGCCCTGGTCGTCGAGCAGATCGAGCGGCTGCGGACCTCCACCGGCACCGAGCGGGTGGCGAACATCCGGCGCGAGCTGCAGGAGACCATGGACGCCAACGTCATGGTCTTCCGCACCGAGCAGACCATCAAGACGGCGGTCGAGAAGATCGCGGAGCTGCGCGAGCGCTACAAGAACGTGGCGATCCAGGACAAGGGCAAGCGGTTCAACACCGACCTCCTGGAGGCCATCGAGCTGGGCAACCTGCTGGACCTGGCCGAGGTCATGGCGGTCTCCGCGCTGGCCCGCAAGGAGTCCCGCGGCGGTCACTACCGCGAGGACTACCCCAACCGCGACGACGTCAACTTCATGCGCCACACCATGGCGTACCGCGAGGTCGGCGCCGACGGGTCCGAAACCGTCCGTCTCGACTACAAGCCGGTCGTCCAGACCCGCTACCAGCCGATGGAGCGTAAGTACTGATGGCAACCCCGACCATGGAGAAGGCGGACGCGGCCCCCGAGCCCGGCTTCGCCGACTCCCCGTACATCACCGTCACCTTCCGCGTCCGCCGCTTCAACTCGGAGGTCTCGGCGGAGGCGACCTGGGAAGACTTCCAGCTGGAGATCGACCCGAAGGAGCGCGTCCTCGACGGCCTCCACAAGATCAAGTGGGACCTGGACGGCACCCTCACCTTCCGCCGCTCCTGCGCCCACGGCATCTGCGGCTCGGACGCGATGAGGATCAACGGCAAGAACCGTCTTGCCTGCAAGACCCTCATCAAGGACATCAACCCCGAGAAGCCGATCACGATCGAGCCCATCAAGGGCCTGACGGTCCTCAAGGACCTGGTCGTGGACATGGAGCCGTTCTTCCAGGCGTACCGGGACGTCATGCCGTTCCTGGTCACCAAGGACACCAACGAGCCGACGCGTGAGCGTCTGCAGTCGGCCGAGGACCGCGCCCGCTTCGACGACACGACGAAGTGCATCCTGTGCGCCGCCTGCACGTCCTCGTGCCCGGTGTTCTGGAACGACGGCCAGTACTTCGGCCCGGCGGCCATCGTCAACGCCCACCGCTTCATCTTCGACTCGCGTGACGAGGCCGGCGAGCAGCGGCTGGAGATCCTCAACGACAAGGACGGCGTCTGGCGCTGCCGCACCACCTTCAACTGCACCGACGCCTGCCCCCGCGGCATCGAGGTGACGAAGGCCATCGCGGAGGTGAAGCGCGCGCTGATCACGCGGCGCTTCTGAGAACCTCCACGCGTACACCACCGTGGGCCCCGCTCGGGAACGGCTTCCCGAAGCGGGGCCCACGGGCGTCTACTGGCGGGAAAGGCCGGCGGGGTCGATCGCGACGGGGAACGGCGCGTTCAGGTGAGTGGTCACACCCGCGAGTGCGGTCGTCCGCTCCGCATACCGGCCGCCTTCCAGCTCGTGGACGACGAGCATGGGCGCGGGGTCGAACTCGAGTCGCCAGAAATACGGGATGGCCGCCTCGGCGTACAGCATCGGCTTGAACTTGCGGTCCACCATGCGGTTACCGGGAGGGACGAGCTCGACCACAAGCCGCACGCCGTCCGCGTCGACGCCGGCGCCGTCCTCGGCGGTCGCGCCGGCGTCGGCCACCACGAGGTCGGGGACGACGAGACCGGACGCAAGGATGACGTTGACGGCTTCCAGCACCTCGACCGGCGCCTTGGCCGCCGTGGCCGCCGCGTGGGGAGGATCATGGCGAGCCGGAGCGAGGCCCGCTGGTCGCGGATGCCGGGTGCGGGGGACATCACGAGCAATTCCCCCAGCAGCTCGTAGCGCGTCGTGCGGTCTTCGGGCAGGGAGAGGACGTCGGCGACGGTCCATGGCCCTGTGTGGTCGACGGCAGCGCTCATTTCCTCTCACCTCCTCGTCCGCCCGGCAGTCGCAGGGACCCCGGCAGGCGGTACACCGCCGGCATAAGGGCGCTGTCACCTGCTGACATCAGGTTTCACCGCTATGGACGGACCCCGCTTACAACGGATGCCGGAGCCGGGTCCGCGTCGTTGCGTGGGTGGGTGGGGCCGTCCACCTAATGTGATGGCATGTCAGATGACGAGTCGTACGAGCTGCTCGGGTTCGACAACGTGCTGTTGTGCGTGGGGGATCTCGACGAGGCCGTCCGGTTCTACGGGCGGGCCGGGTTCTCGGTGGGGTTCCGGCTGGACGAGGCCGGGATCGCGGGGCTGCGGGTCGGGGGCGAGACGCCGGGGATCCTG
>NZ_BMVJ01000002.1:394726-400675 GCF_014650655.1 Streptomyces anandii JCM 4720 | reverse complement strand
CTGCGGCTGGAGGAGGCGCTCGGGCACCGGCCGCCGCCGTGGATGGCCCCGCGCGTGTGGCTCGAGGTCGCGGACGCGCGGGCGGCGGCGCGGGAGCTGACGGCGTCCGGGATCGTGCTGCTGGACCAGCCGTTCGCCGTGGCCACCGGCTGGAGCGTGGAGATCGCCGACCCCTGGGGCAACGTCCTCGGCTTCACCGACTACACCAAACGGCCGGAGCTGGGCCGCCGGCCGTGAGGGACGGGGGCGGCGGGGCCGGCAGGGATTGAGACGCGGGTCACCCGGCCCCTCGCATCCCTTGCGTTGAACGTGTTCAAAAACAGGTCTACAGTCGTCCACGACAACGTTTTGAACGTGTTCAAGAAGGGTGGGGACATGGACCGTACGGTCATCGCCTACGTCATCTATCTGCTCGTCAGCATCGCCCTGACCGTCTGGGTGGCCCGCACGCTCAGCAGCAACGGACGGATCTTCCTCGCCGACGTGCTGCACGGCGACGAGAGGCTCGCGGACGCGGTGAACCACCTGCTGGTGGTCGGCTTCTACCTCGTCAACCTCGGCTTCGTCGCGCTGTACCTGAGCGGCGACCACGACATCGAGGACACGCGCGGGATCTTCGAGGCCCTGTCGACCAAGCTCGGCGTGGTGCTGCTGGTGCTCGGCGCGATGCACCTGGGCAACGTGTACGTGCTCAACCGGATCCGGCGGCGCGGGGTGATGGAGCGCGAGCAGGTGCCGCCCGTCGCACCGCAGGGTTTCGTCGCCCCGGCGGGCGAGGCGTGAGCACGGTGCCGGCCCTCGCCGACCGCGGTCCGTCGGACCGGGGCGCCGCGCGCGTCCCGGTCCGCGGGCTGACCGTCCTGTACGACGCCGAGTGCTCGCTGTGCGCCTTCGTGCGCGACTGGCTCGTCAGGCAGCGGCAGCTCGTCCCGCTGGAGCTCGTGCCGGCCGGCTCCGAGCAGGCGCGGCGGCGCTTCCCCGGCCTGGACCACGGGACCACCCTGGAGGAGGTCACCGTCGTGGGCGACGCCGGGCAGGTCTTCCGGGGCGCCGCCGCCTGGATCGTCGTCCTGTGGGCACTGCGCGAGCACCGGCCGCTCGCCCACCGGCTCAGCACCCCGGCGGGCGCCAGGCTCGCCCGGGGCGCGGTGCTCGCCGCCGCCAAGTGGCGCGGCCGGCAGTGGAACGGCGCGCGGGGGGACGGCACGGGCTGGGGCGGGGGCGCCTACCGGCGCGGGGACGGGTGGTCGTACGACCGGCACGTGGGCTGGACCTACGACGCACCCGGCTGCGACAGCGGCTCCTGCCCCACTGGCTAGGCTCTTCACGTGCCCCAGAAGAGTGACGACGGCCGCGGTGCCGGCGGTGTGAGTCCCAGCAAGTCCGAGCAGACCCGCGCGCTGATCCTGGAGACGGCCATGCGGCTGTTCCAGGAGCGCGGGTACGACAAGACGACGATGCGGGCCATCGCCAAGGAGGCCGGGGTCTCCGTCGGCAACGCGTACTACTACTTCGAGGGCAAGGAGCACCTGATCCAGGGCTTCTACGACCGGATCGCCGCCGAGCACCAGGCGGCGGTCCGGGAGGTCCTGGCCCGGGAGACCGACCTGGAGGCGCGGCTGGCGGGCGTGCTGCGGACCTGGCTGGACGTGGCCACGCCGTACCACGAGTTCGCGGTGCAGTTCTTCAAGAACGCCGCCGACCCCGACAGCCCGCTCAGCCCCTTCTCCCCCGAGTCCGAGCACGCGCGCGTGGAGGCCATCAGCGTGCACAAACAGGTGCTGTACGGGGCGAGGACCAAGGTGCCGGAGGAACTGCGCGAGGTGCTGCCCGAGCTGATGTGGCTCGCGCAGATGGGGCTGGTGCTCTACTGGATCTTCGACCGGACCCCGGGGCGCGAGCGCAGCTACCGCCTCGCCGAGCGGGGGGCACGGCTGACCGCACGCGGGGTGGCCCTGGCCCGCTTCCGCGTCCTGCGGCCCCTCGTGCACGAGGTGCACGAGCTGTTCAGGGACTTCCTGCCGGGGATGACGGGAGCGCTGCCCGACCCGGCGCGGGTCAAGCGCCGGGGCGCATGATCACTTCCGGGTGAACCGCCCGTGACGGGACACCGGGCGGCCCCGCTGCCTACGATGATGTTCTCGACACCAGCCCCTGGGAGGCACGCGATGTCCGCCGCAGCCATCGAGCAGCCCTTCGACGACGAGCCGTTCTCGCTCACGGCCATCGCCGACGAGATCATGGAGCGCCATCCGGGCTACCGAGTCGAGATCATCGGAGGACATCTCCTCGTGACCCCTTCACCGGATGCCCCTCACGCCCGCGCCCTGACCGGCCTCATGATCCCGTTCATCGCAGCCGGCCTGCACGGCGACGAAACCGAGGTCCTGCAGAACGTCGGCCTCTGGCTGCCCACCGGGGACGAGGACTACGCCATTCCGGACCTCGTGATCGTGGACGCCGACATCGACGACCACTTCGTCCAGAACAACGCGTACGACCCGGTCTGCTTCCGCCTGGTCCTGGAGGTCACCTCCAGCAACTGGAAGGACGACCTGAAGACAAAGGCCGTCGCCTACGCCAAGGCGAAGGTGCCGGTCTACGTCATCGTCGACCGCAAGCACCAGCGCCTGCACGTCCTCACCGACCCCACCGGGGAGAAGTACGAGCACCACCGCCCGTACTCCCCCGGCGAGACCGTCACCCTGCCCGACTCGATCGGCGCCAAGGTCACCCTCGACGTGAACGAGATCCTCAAGGCCGCGCAGAAGAAGGCTGGTTGACCGCGTCGGACTCCCCCTCCACCAGTTCCACGTCGTACACCAGGGGGCCGTGCCCGACCTCGAGACGCCGGGCCCGGGAGCCGTACGCGGATGCCGTCGCCGCCAGCAGATAGGCGCCCGGACCCGGTACCGACACGATGTACGAGCCGTCCGCCAGGGACGTCACCCGGTCCAGTTGGCGGCCGCCCTTGGTCAGCAGGGTGACCGACGCGCCGTCGACCGGCTCGCCCTCGGCGGTGCGGATGAGGCCGTGGACCACCGTGGCGGGACCTTCCCCAAAGGCCGGGGGCTCGGCCAGGGCCGGTTCCTCCTGGGCCTCCACCGCCAGGTGCGGCAGCCGCTTCTCCAGCCAGGCCGGCAGCCACCAGTTGGACGAGCCCAGCAGGTGCATCGCCGCCGGGACCAGGGCGGTACGCAGGATGAAGGCGTCCAGGGCGACCGCCGCCGCGAGGCCCACGCCCGCCATCGCCGCGCCGTTGTCGCCGCTCAGCACGAACGCCATGAAGACGCAGACCATGATGAGCGCCGCGGAGTTGATGACCCGGCTGGTCTCCGCGAGGCCCACCCGGACCGCGCGGGCGTTGTCCTTGGTGTGCACCCACTCCTCGTGCATCCGGCTCACCAGGAAGACCTGGTAGTCCATCGACAGGCCGAACAGCAGGGACAGCATGATGACCGGCAGGAAGGCGTTGATCGGCCCCTCCTTGCCCAGACCGAGCAGGTCGAGGCCCCAGCCCCACTGGAAGATGGCGACGAGGACGCCGAAGGAGGCCGCGGCGGCGATCAGGTTCATCACGGCGGCCGTCAGCGGCACCACCAGGGAGCGGAAGGCGACCAGCAGGAGCAGGAAGCCCAGGCCGATGATGGTGGCGACGAAGTAGGGCAGCCGGTCGCCGGTGACGGACGCGAAGTCCTTGGACACCGCGGTCACCCCGCCGACGTGGGCCTGCGCCCCTGCCCCCGGGATCACCTCGTCCCGCAGGGTGTCGATGAGGTCGTCGGTCTGCTTCGACTGCGGGGACGTCGTCGGCACCACCTGGACCACCGTCACACCGTTCTGCGGCGGCAGCGCGACGGCCTGGGCGACACCCGCGGCCGACTGGATCCCCTTGACCAGGGCGGTGGTGTCGCCGTCGGCCGTGACCACCTGGAGGGGGCCGTTGAAGCCGGGGCCGAAGCCCTCGGCGAGCAGGTCGTAGGCCTTGCGGGTGGTGGTGGACGGGTCGTCGTTGCCCTGGTCGACCGCGCCGAGGCGCAGCGACAGCACCGGCAGCGCGAGCACGGCCATCACCACCACGGCGAGCGCGGCGATCGTACGCGGACGCCGCTGCACCTGGGCCGACCAGCGGGCCGCGGTCCCGCTCGCCCGGTCGCGCTCCGGGCCCTCGGCGGCGAGCCGGCGCCGCTGCCTGCGGCTGAGGACGCGGGGGCCGAGGAAGCCGAGCAGGGCCGGCAGCAGGGTGGTGGCCGCGAGCACGCTCAGCACCACGGTCAGGGAGGTGCCGATGACCACGCCGTCCAGGAAGCGCAGGTTGGTCACCAGCATTCCGGCGAGCGCGATGCACACCGTGCCGCCCGCGAACAGCACCGCGCGCCCCGACGTGTTGAGCGCGGTGACGGCCGACTCCTCGGGGTCGGCGCCGCGCAGGATGCCGCGCCGGTGCCGGGTGACGATGAACAGTGCGTAGTCGATGCCGACGCCGAGGCCGATCAGGGAGGAGAGCAGCGGCGCGAGGTCGGGGATGTCGGTGGTGTGGCTGAGCAGTTGGACGGAGAACAGGCCGGTGCCGACGCCGAAGACCGCGACCGCGATCGGCAGCAGCATGGCGAAGAGGGAGCCGAAGGCCAGGAACAGCACCACGGCGGCGGCGATCAGGCCGACCATCTCCGCCAGGCCCTGCGGCGGCTCCTGCACCCGCTGGATCGCCTGGCCGCCCAACTCGACCTGCAGGCCGGGGCGTCCGGCGCCCTGTGCGGTGTCGACGACGTGCCGGACCAGGTCCTTGGGCACCGCGTCGGCCCGGTCGGTGAAGGTGATCTGCGCGTACGCGATCCGCCCGTCGCGGCTGATCCGCGCCGCGCCGCGGGGACCGCTGTAGGGGCCGGCGACCTCGCCGACGCCCTTCATCTCGGAGATCCTCTCCAGCGCGGGCTGGATCCGGGACCGTACGGCGTCGTCGCGGACCGAGCCGCCGTCCACCTTCCACACCACCGTGTCGGTGTCGCCCGCGCGGGCCGGGAAGGCCTTCTCCATCAGGTCGTACGCGCGCTTGGAGTCCGTGTCCGGAAGCGAGAACACGTTCGCGTAATCGGTGCCGGCCGCCGAGGCCGTAACCCCCAGGCCCAGCAGGGCCCCCACCCACAGCAACAGGACCACCAGCCGGTGCCGGTAGCACCACCGTGCCAATGCCGCCACGCTCAACGCTCCTTCTGTATCGGTCGGTCCCCCAGGTCCTGGGCACCAGCATGGGCGGCGCTTCACGCGCGCAGGGCGCGGCGGGCCCGACTCTCAAGGAACTCCAAAGCGGGCGCGGCCCCCGCCGCCGGCGGTCCCCCCGATACTGGGGGCATGACGACGGCTCCAGGCACCGTGCTGGTCGTGGAGGACGAGCCGAGCATCGCGGACGTCCTCGCGATCGCCCTGCGCTACCACCGCTTCGAGGTGATGACGGCGGGCACCGTCCGCGAGGCGCTCGCACTGGCCGAGCGCACCGCCCCGGACGCGGCCCTGCTGGACGTGATGCTGCCGGACGGCGACGGCAGGGCGCTCGGGCGCCGACTGCGGGCGCGGCGGCCGGAGCTGGCCCTGGTCTTCCTCACCGCGCGGGACTCGCCGGCGGAGATCGTCGGCGCGCTCGGATTCGGCGACGACTACATCACCAAGCCGTTCAACATCGACGAGGTGGTCGCCCGGATCACCGCCGTGCTGCGCCGCACCCGGCCGGCCGACGTCCTGCCCGGGCGCCCGCCGCTGCGCTACGGCGACCTGGAGCTGGACGAGACGACGTACTCGGTGCACCGCGCGGGCCGGACCGTGGAGCTCACCCCCACCGAGTACGCCCTGCTGCGCTTCCTGGTGCGCAACGGCGGCCGGATCGTGCCCAAGGAGCAACTCCTCAAGCACGTCTGGCAGTACGAGCACGCGCCGGCCGAGTCGACGGTGGTC
>NZ_BMVJ01000002.1:353524-394694 GCF_014650655.1 Streptomyces anandii JCM 4720 | reverse complement strand
GAGACCTACATCAGCTATCTGCGCCGCAAGCTGGACACCCTCGGGCCGCCGGTGATCACCACGCGGCGCGGTGTCGGATACGGGCTGGCGTGAGGAGGGCCGGCCCGCGGGCGCCGCGCCGGCGGCACGGCACGCACTCGCTGCGCGGAAAGCTCACCCTGACGAACGTGGCGCTGCTGGCGGTGGGCATCGTGGTGTCCACCGCGGTGAGCCTGATGGGGATGGGGCACTACCTGCTCGGCCAGGTGGACTCCCAGTTGCTCAAGACGCGTCAGTCCATCGGGGGTTCGGGGCTGACCATGCGGCAGATCGACTCGCTGGCGGCGCTGGCCCTGGTGCGGGACCGGTTCGTGCAGCCCAGCAGCCAGCAGTCCCGGCCGGACTCGGTGTTCACCGCCGTCGACGGCCACGGCCGGGCCATACCCATCGCGGGCTTCGCGCCGAGCGACACCCAGATCGCGCTGGCCCGGACGGTCGGCGACCCTCGCGCGCTCGCCGCCGACGGCGTCCCGCACGAGGTGAGGGTGCACGGGGCGGCGTACCGCACGACCGCCGTCCGGCTGGAGGACGGCAACTACCTGCTGTTCGCCACCTCGACCGACGCCCTGCACACGGGCATAGACAAGGCCCTCAAGCTCGACCTGGCCGTGGGCACGCTGCTGCTGGCGCTGCTGGTCTGCCTGACCATGTTCTCGGTGCGGCGGCGGATGCGGCCGCTGGAGGACATGGTGGAGACGTCGTCCGCGATAGCCGAGGGCGACCTGACCCGGCGGGTGCCCTCCAGCCACCACCCGACCCAGGAGGTCGAGCAGTTGCGCATCGCGCTGAACTCCATGCTGCACCAGGTGGAGTCGGCGTACCGCACGCGCGAGCGCAGCACGGCCCAGCTGCGCCGCTTCGTCGCCGACGCCTCGCACGAGCTGCGCACCCCGCTGGCGGCGATACGCGGCTACCTCCAGCTGTACGACAAGGGGATGCTCACCGAGCCGGCCGAGCGGCGGCGGGCCTGGGACCGGGTGAACGCCGAGGCGGACCGGATGGGCCGGCTGGTGGACGAACTGCTCACCCTTGCCCGTCTGGACCAGCGGCCCGAGCTGCGGCTGCGCAACGTGGACGTCAGCCGGCTGGTGCGGGACGCCGCCGGGGATCTGCGCGCGCAGCAGCCGGAGCGGCCGGTGACGGTGGAGGCGGAGGGCTCGGTGCTGGTGCGGGCCGACGAGTCGGGGCTGCGACAGGTGCTGGGCAACCTGGTGACCAACGTGCGCGTGCACACGGCCGCCGACGTCCCGGTGCGGCTCGGCGTGGAGCGCGCCGGGCGGTTCGTACGGCTCCGGGTCGCGGACAAGGGGCCTGGGCTCGCCGAGGAGGACGCGGCCCGGGTCTTCGACCGCTTCTTCCGCACGGGCACCGGCGCGGGCAGCGGACTGGGCCTGGCCATCGTCCAGGGCGTGGTCGAGGCCCACTCCGGCGAGGTGACCGTCCGCACGTCCCCCGGCGAGGGCCTGGAGGTGACGGTCACCCTGCCGACGGGCCCGTGCGAGGAACCCGGGCCGCAGGAGCCGGTCCAGGACTCCCGGGTGCCCGGGGCCCGTCGGCGGTGAGGGGTCAGATCCAGCCGAGCTTCCAGAGGCGGAAGACTCCGGTGCCGTCCGAGAGGTACTGGCCACCGCCCACGTCCTCGCTGGTGACGACGTACTCCTTCTGCTGCCACAGCGGGATCAGGGGCACGTCCTGGGCGACGTCGGACTGCAGGGTGCGGAAGTCCGCGGCCACCCGGCTGCGGTCGGCGAACTGCCGGCTGTCGGTGATGAGACGGTCGACGGTCTTGCTGCTGTAGCCGGTGTTCATCGTGGAGCCGGTGCCGACGAGCGGGGCGCCGAAGGTGTCCGGGTCGGGGTAGTCCGCGACCCAGCCGACCGCCCAGGCGTCGAGCTTGCCGGCCGCCCACCGCTTCTGGAAGTCGGTCCACTCGTAGCCCTTGACGTCGACCTTGAACAGGCCGCCCGTCTCCAGCTGCCGCTTGAGCTCGGCGGCCTCCTGCTCACCCGAGCCGCGGCCCTTGCCGTAGCCGTAGGTGAAGCGCACGGGGAGCGACACGCCGGCCTCGGTCAGCAGCGCCCGGGCCTTCTTCACGCTCTGCGCCGGGTAGGCGTCGAAGAAGGACGTGGTGTGGCCGGTGATGCCGGCCGGGATCAGCGAGTACAGCGCGTCGACCGTGCCGTCGTAGACGGAGGTGGCCAGCTGCTCGCGGTTGATCAGCCAGGCGACGGCGCGGCGGACGCGCACGTCGTGCAGCGGCGAGGAGGCCCGGGTGTTGAAGTAGAGGTTGCGGGTCTCGGAGCTGTCGGACTCCGACACGCGCTGGTTGGGGTCGCTGGGGTTGAGCCGGGCGAGGACGTCCGGGGTCAGCGTGCGGGTGGCGACCTCGACCTGCTTGCCCTTCCACGCCGCGTCGAGCGCCTTGCCGTCGGAGAAGTAGCGCAGATCGACCGGGCGGCGGGTGCCGGTGACGGCGCCCTTGTAGGAGCCGTTCGGCGTCAGCTGCGCGGCCTCGTCCTTGGTGTAGCCGGACAGCTGGTAGGGGCCGGTGCCGTCCACCTGCGTGCCACCGCGCAGCGCGTTGAGGGCGTACTGGGTGCGGTCGACGATGGACCCGGCGCCGGTGGCCACCTTGAACGGGAAGGTGGCGTCCGGCGTCGACAGGTGGAACGTCACCTCCTGGCCGACGGCGTCCACGGAGCCGAGGGTGGAGAACAGGGGGGCCGGACCGACGTCGGAGTTGATCTTCTTGACGCGGTCGAAGGAGTACTTCACGTCCTCGGCCGTCATCGCGCGCCCGCTCGGGAACTTCAGCCCGTCCCGCAGCTCGCAGCGGTAGGTGCGCAGTCCGCCGCCGACGAAGCCGCAGCTCCTGGCCGCGTCCGGGATGGGGGAGGCGCCGTCCGGGGCGAAGGTGAGCAGCGACTGGAAGACGTTGCTGAACAGGGCCCAGGAACCCGCGTCGTAGGCGCCGGCCGGGTCGAGCGAGGTGACGGCGTCCGTCGTGCCGACCGTGATGGTCTTGTTCTTGTCTCCCTGCGACGGCAGCAGTTGCCAGCCGCCGACACCCACGACGGCCAGCACGAGCAGCGTCACGAGTATCCGCATGCGAACGGATCGCATCGGTGTCCTCCCCAGACCCTTCACGGGTCCCTTAACAAGGGCATATGCCACCCCCCTTGGTGGCGCCGATACCTAATCACACGGGTTTCGCCCCGGGGAAGAGGGTTCTGGAGAGAATGGAAAGAAGTTACGGAAATTTGTTGTCGGTTCGTTTCACAGCCGGTTCTCAGCTTGTTCCCGGACTTGCGCGCCTTCCTCCCGGGATGCGCCCCAACGTCCTTTTGCCGCAGCCCGCTTGGAGGCCGCTCGGGCCTGCCCGCAGGCGAGTCGGATCACAGTGATGCCGGACGGGCCGCCCACGCGCGTGGGCGGCCCCCGGGCGTCGGCGCCCCGGCTGGCGTACGGCCGGGTGTCGCCGCAGCGGTCGAGGCCCGTCAGGCCGGGTTGGCGGCCGCGATCAGGTGCCGGGCCCGAGCCGGCCACGGATGGTTCCAGGTGTCCGGAACGCTATGACGTCCGGCGCAGTGCGCGCAGTCCGCGCAACCCGATGCCGCCGATGACCGTCCCCAATACGAAGGAGACGACGGCCAGCGTCAGGTGCACCCAGAAGTACGCCGTCGGCCGGCCGTGGTCGAACGCGAGGCCGCTGCCGTCCTTGACGAGATTCTTGACGAAAGTGACCCAGATGATCCAGCTCCACACCCCGAAGGCGAGCAGGAACCAGGAGAGGGGGCGGCTGAGCTTCATACGTTCAGTATCACCGGCGCGCGCCCCGCTCCGTGTGCGGGGTGGGAGGGGGGACGGGACTTCGCCGCACGGGGCAGGTACTTTTCCGACCGTGTCCGCACCCCAGAAGACCGTCAGGCGATCCCTGCTGGTCACTTCCGCCGCTCTGTTGTCCGTTTCGCTGACCGCGCCCGCCGCGCTCGCCGCGCCGACGCCGAAGACGAGCCCCTCGGCCACTCCCCCGGCGCGGATGTCCGCCGTGGGCGGCGCCCGCCTCGCGGTGCCCGGGACCCAGGTGAACCTCGCCGGCGGCGTGCCAGTGCTGCCCAAGGACCTCACCGCGCGGTCCTGGATCGTGGCCGACGCCGAGTCGGGCCAGGTGCTGGCCGCGCACAACGCGCACTGGCGGCTGCCCCCGGCCAGCACGCTGAAGATGCTGTTCGCGGACACGGTGCTGCCGAAGTTCCCGCGCGACGAGAAGCACAAGGTGGCCGTGACCGACCTCGCCGGGATGGGCGCCGGCTCGAGCCTGGTCGGGATAAAGGAGAACGAGACGTACACGGTCCACGACCTGTGGCTGGGCGTCTTCCTGCGCTCGGGCAACGACGCCGTGCACGTGCTGTCGGCGATGAACGGCGGCGTGCCGCAGACCGTGAAGGACATGAACGCGCACGCCGCCGAACTCCAGGCCAGGGACACCCATGTGGTGAGCCCGGACGGCTACGACGCCGACGGCCAGGTCTCCTCGGCGTACGACCTGACGCTGTTCGCGCGCTCCGGGCTGCAGAAGAAGGACTTCCGGGAGTACTGCTCGACCGTGCGGGCCTCCTTCCCGGGCGAGACAAAGAAGGACAAGAAGGGCAAATCCACCCGAGGTTCCTTCGAGATCCAGAACACCAACCGGCTGCTCAGCGGCGACTACGACGTCTCCGTGTACCAGGGCATCGCGGGGGTGAAGAACGGCAACACCACCAACGCGGGCGCCACCTTCACCGGTGTCGCCGAGCGCGACGGCCGGGTGCTGCTCGTGACGGTGATGAACCCGGAGAAGAAGGAGCACAACGAGGTCTACCGGGAGGCCGCCAAGCTCTTCGACTGGGGCTTCAAGGCGGCCGGGAAGGTGCAGCCGGTGGGCGCGCTGGTGCCGCCGAAGAGCGCGGACGCGGCGAGTGCCCAGCCGGGCGCCAACCCCTCCCCGGGCCAGGCGGGCGGCGCGGGCGGCTCCTCGTCCCGGCCGGTGGCCGGCGCCTCCGTCAAGAGCGGCTCGGGCGGCATGGGGATCGCGCTGGGCATCTCCGCCGGGGTGCTGGTGCTGCTCGCGGCGGGCGCGTTCCTCGTCAACCGCCGCTGGCCGCTGCCGGATCTGATGCGCCGCCGGAGCCGCTCCTGACCTCCGCCTCCTGCTCCTTGCTCCCCGTCGCCGTCCAGGCGGCGCAGTACAGCACCAGCTTGGACGTGAAGTTGATCCACAGCAGCAGGGCGACGGGGACGCCGAAGGCGCCGTACATGCTCTTGGCCGCGACGCCCTGGATGTAGCCGCTGAGCAGCAGCTTGAGCAGTTCGAAGCCGACCGCGCCGAGCAGTGCGGCGACCAGCAGCCGGTGGCGCGGGGGCTCGACGCCGGGCAGCAGGGTCAGGACGTACAGCAGAACCAGGAAGTCGGCGAGCACGGCGACGGCGAAGGCGACGACGCGCAACAGCAGGCTGCCCCAGCCGTGTTCGTCCAGGCCGAACTGGCGGGAGGTCCAGCCGACGGCGGCCGAGGCGACGGTGGAGACGGCGAGGGTGACGACCACCGCGCCGCCGAAACCGACCAGGATGCCGCCGTCCTTGAGCTTGTCCAGCAGCGGGTTCCCGTCGGCGTCGGGCAGTTCCCACACCGTGCGCAGGCAGTCCCGCATCTGGCCGACCCAGCCGATGCCGGTGAACAGCAGGAAGGCGCCCGCGATCACGCCGACCGTGCCGGCGTTCTGCACCAGGGCGCTGATGTCCAGTTGACCGCCGAGCCCGGGGAACTGCTGCTCGATCTTGCTCTGGAGGGTGTGCTGCTGGGCCGTGCTGAGCGTGGCGGCGCCGATCGCGGCGCCCACCGTCAGCAGCGGGAAGAGGGCGACGAAGCTGACGAACGTCATGGCGGCGGCGAGCCGCGTCCACTTCACCCGGTCCAGACGCTCGTACGAACGCCAGGCGTGCGTGAGCGTCAGGCGCGCCAGCCAAGGGCCGACGACGGGAAGGTTCTTCAGCCAGTCCATGATCCGACTGTGCCCGCTGCGGGGAAGCATGAACACCGCGTTTCTGCGACAAAACGTCCATAAGCGGGCGATACAGTCGTCTGCCGTGAAGGATGTCCTCGACCGACTCGCCCCCACCGCCCGTCTCCCCCGGTCCGTGCTCGTCCTCGGCGGCACGTCGGAGATCGCGCTGGCCACCGCGCGCCGGATGATCGCGCGGCGCACCCGCACGGTGTGGCTGGCCGGCCGCCCCACTCCCGCGCTGGAGGAGGCCGCCGTCCATCTGCGCTCGCTGGGCGCCGAGGTGCACACCGTCGCCTTCGACGCGGTCGACCCGCCGGCCCACGAGGCGGCGCTCGGCAAGGTGTTCGCCGAGGGCTCCGTCGACATGGTGCTGCTGGCCTTCGGCGTGCCCGGCGACCAGGCCTACGACGAGCGCGAGCCGCTCAACGCGGTGGCGGTCGCGCAGACCAACTACACCGGGGCGGTGTCCGCGGGCCTGGTGGCCGCGCGCGAGCTGCAGAACCAGGGGCACGGCTCGCTGGTGGTGCTCTCCTCCGTGGCCGCCGCGCGGGCCCGCAGGGCGGACTTCATCTACGGCTCCAGCAAGGCCGGTCTGGACACCTTCGCGCAGGGCCTGGGCGACGCGCTGTACGGAACCGGCGTCCACGTCATGGTCGTACGGCCCGCGTTCGTGCGGACGCGGGCGACGGCCGGGCGTCCGGCCGAGCCGTTCGCGAGCACGCCCGCGGAGGTCGCCACGGCTGTCGAACTGGGGCTTCGGCGGCGCTCGGAGGACGTGTGGGTGCCGGGCTCGCTGCGGGTGGTGGCGTCGGCCGTACGGCACCTGCCGAGGGCGCTGTTCCGGCGGCTGCCGCTCTGATGTGCCGGCGCGGGCCCGGCGCGGGCCTATCGCGCGGGCAGGGTGCCGCGGTCGGCGGGGGCGTCGACCGGGGCCGCCTGCGGGGGCACCACGGTGCGGCCGCCGAAGGTGAACTCCCGCAGCCGGCGCCAGACTCCGTCCGCGCCCTGTTCGTGCAGGGCGAAGCCCGTGCAGTACCACTCGGCGGTGTAGTCGGCGAGCTCCGCGAAGGCGCGGTCCATCGCCGCGTCCTCGATGCCGTGCGCCACCGTGACGTGCGGGTGGTAGGGGAACTGCAGTTCCCGCGCCACCGGGCCGGAGGCGTCGCGGACCTGCTTCTGCAGCCATGTGCAGGCCTCGGCGCCCTCGACCACCCGCACGTACACCACCGGCGACAGCGGGCGGAAGGTGTCCGTGCCCGACAGCCGCATGGTGAAGGGGTGTCCGGCCGCGGCCACCTCGGTCAGATGGGCCTCGATGGCCGGCAGGTCGCCGTCTGCGACCTCGGTCGGCGGGAGCAGGGTGACGTGCGTGGGGATGCCGTGAGCCGCGGCGTCGCCGAAGCCCGCGCGCCGCGCCTGGAGCAGGCTGCCGTGCGGCTCCGGGACCGCGATCGACACGCCGATCGTTACGGTCCCCACGTCGTCTCCTGTCGTCGTGCCGGATGGGTCGTCTGTTTCGTTCTCAGCCGTTTGGCCGTTTCGTCACTGCCGTCCGGCTTCGACTGTACGACCACGGCCGTCCTGTGGGCAGGCGCAGCCGCAGTGATGTGCAGCGCTTCGCGCCCGGCGCGCGCGTGCGGGAGTGCGCCTCAGTGCTTGGCGGGCAGGAAGCCCACCCTGGCGTACGCCTCGGCGAGCGTCTCCGCGGCTACCGCGCGCGCCTTCTCCGCGCCCTTGGCCAGGATCGAGTCCAGCGTCTCCGGGTCGTCCAGGTAGCCCTGGGTGCGCTCCCGGAACGGCGTCACGAACTCGACCATGACCTCGGCGAGGTCCGTCTTGAGCGCACCGTAGCCCTTGCCGGCGTACTTCTCCTCCAGTTCGCCCACACCCGCGCCCGTGAGGGTCGAGTAGATGGACAGCAGGTTGCTGACGCCGGGCTTGGTCTCCGCATCGAAGCGGATGACCGTGTCGGTGTCGGTGACCGCGCTCCTGACCTTCTTGGCGGTGGCCTTCGGGTCGTCCAGGAGGTTGATGAGGCCCTTGGGCGTGGAGGCCGACTTGCTCATCTTGACCGTGGGGTCCTGGAGGTCGTAGATCTTCGCCGTCTCCTTGAGGATGTACGCGCTCGGGACGGTGAAGGTCTCGCCGAAGCGCCCGTTGAAGCGCTCCGCGAGGTCGCGGGTCAGCTCGATGTGCTGGCGCTGGTCCTCGCCGACCGGCACCTCGTTGGCCTGGTACAGCAGGATGTCGGCGACCTGGAGGATCGGGTAGGTGAACAGGCCGACCGAGGCCCGGTCGGCGCCCTGCTTGGCCGACTTGTCCTTGAACTGGGTCATCCGGGACGCCTCGCCGAAGCCGGTGAGGCAGTTCATGACCCAGGCGAGCTGGGCGTGCTCGGGCACGTGGCTCTGCACGAAGAGGGTGCAGCGGTCCGGGTCGAGCCCGGCGGCCAGCAGCTGGGCGGCGGCGAGCCTGGTGTTGGCGCGCAGCTCGGCCGGGTCCTGCGGGATCGTGATCGCGTGCAGGTCGACGACCATGTAGAACGCGTCGTGGGTCTCCTGCAGGGACACCCACTGGCGGACGGCGCCGAGGTAGTTGCCGAGGTGGAAGGAGCCCGCGGTGGGCTGGATCCCGGACAGCACGCGAGGTCGGTCGTTGGCCATGTTCACCATTCTCTCAGGTACGGGGCACTGATCCGGAACTGCCCGGGCACCGGCCGCGCACCGTTCCGCGACGCGGCGGATCCCTTGTGCCTGAGGGGTGGTAATAAGGGCCTCCAGCGGAGGGGGGCTTCGGCCTCCGGGCGGAGGGGGGGCCTTCATGCGACGGCCGGTGGGTGCGGTGGTGGTGGCGGCTGCGGCGGTCCTGGCGGGCTGGCCGGGGGTGGCCTCGGCGGATTCCCCGGGTGCCCGGCCGGAGTCGGTTTCGGGGGCGTACCCGGAGCCCGATGTGGCGGTGGTCACGTACACCGCCACCGGGCGGACCGCGGCCTGGCACTCGGGGGAGGCCGAGTTCGACGGGCTGCGCGGTGTGCTGGACCCGACGTACCCGGGTACCGAGCGGGTTCCGGAGGCCTGGACGGAGGGCCGCCATCCGCCGGTGCGGATCACCGTGCTGTGGGGGCTGACCGGGGTCGGGGGCTGGCCGCGGACGAGCCGGGCGCCCGGCGGGGACGTGGCGATGCTGCGCCAGGACCAGCTGTTCGTGACCGACGACGGCACGCCGTGGGTGCGCACCGACCCGGCGCCGGACCTCCCCGACGACGACGTCCGCTGGCACCGGGCGCCGCTCCGGTTCTACGACCTCGCGGACCACGACGGCCTGCTCGGCAGCACGCCCCCGGCGGCCGGCGGAGACGGCACGCGGGAGCGCGTGTGGTGGGCGGCCGCGGGGCTCGCGGCCGGGATCGCCGGCTCCGTGCTGGTGCGCCGGGTGGCGGACCGGCGCGAGGCCGGGCCGCCACGCGGGGAACCGCGTCAGGAGCTGATCGATCTGTGAGCCGCCCCGGCCGCCCCGGCAGGATCAGCCGAGGTCGATCTCCGGGTAGAGCGGGAAGCCGGCGACCAGGTCGGTGGCGCGGTGGGAGATCTCGTCCGCGATCTTCGCGTCGAGCACGTGCTGCGCCTTCGACGGGGCGCCCTTGGCGGTGGTGCCCGGCTCGGCGGCGGTCAGCACACGGTCGATGAGGCCTGCCACCTCGTCCATCTCGGCGGTGCCGAGGCCGCGGGTGGTCAGGGCGGGGGTGCCGATGCGGATGCCGGAGGTGTACCAGGCGCCGTTGGGGTCGGCCGGGATGGCGTTGCGGTTGGTGACGATGCCCGACTCCAGCAGCGCCGCCTCGGCCTGGCGGCCGGTGAGGCCGTAGGAGGAGGTCACGTCGATCAGGTTGAGGTGGTTGTCGGTGCCACCGGTGACGAGGGTGGCGCCGCGCCGGGTCAGGCCCTCGGCCAGCGCGCGGGAGTTGTCGACGATGCGCTGGGCGTAGTCCTGGAAGGAGGGCTGCCGGGCCTCGGCCAGGGCGACCGCCTTGGCGGCCATCACGTGCGGGAGCGGGCCGCCGAGCACCATCGGGCAGCCGCGGTCGACCTGGTCCTTGAGGGAGTCGTCGCACAGGACCATGCCGCCGCGCGGGCCGCGCAGCGACTTGTGGGTGGTCGTGGTCACGATCTGGGCGTGCGGCACCGGGTCGAAGTCGCCGGTGAGGACCTTGCCCGCGACCAGGCCCGCGAAGTGGGCCATGTCGACCATGAGCGTGGCGCCGACCTCGTCGGCGATCTCGCGCATGATCCGGAAGTTCACCAGCCGGGGGTACGCCGAGTAGCCGGCCACGATGATCAGCGGCTTGAACTCGCGGGCGGAGGCGCGCAGGGCGTCGTAGTCGAGCAGACCGGTGGCCGGGTCGGTGCCGTAGGAACGCTGGTCGAACATCTTGCCGGAGATGTTCGGGCGGAAGCCGTGGGTGAGGTGGCCGCCGGCGTCGAGGGACATGCCGAGCATGCGCTGGTTGCCGAAGGCGCGGCGCAGCTCCGCCCAGTCCTGCTCGGAGAGGTCGTTGACCTGGCGGACGCCGGCCTTCTCCAGGGCGGGCAGCTCGACGCGCTGGGCGAGGACGGCCCAGAAGGCGACGAGGTTGGCGTCGATGCCGGAGTGCGGCTGGACGTAGGCGTGGCGGGCGCCGAAGAGTTCGCGCGCGTGCTCGGCGGCCAGCGACTCGACGGTGTCGACGTTGCGGCAGCCGGCGTAGAAGCGGCGGCCGACGGTGCCCTCGGCGTACTTGTCGCTGAACCAGTTGCCCATCGCCAGGAGGGTGGCCGGGGAGGCGTAGTTCTCGGAGGCGATCAGCTTGAGCATCTCGCGCTGGTCGGCGACCTCCTGGCCGATGGCGTCGGCGACGCGCGGCTCCACGGCGCGCACCACGTCCAGGGCGGCGCGGAAGGCGGTGGACTCGGGGGAAAGGGGCTGCTCTGGCATGAGGACCTCCGGACGTGGCGTTCGGCGTTCACGGTACGGCCCAGGCGCACGGCACACATTTCCGCTCGGGCCGCTCCCCGATGGTCGGTCCCATCTTCGGGTTCCGGTCCGCGAACGCGGTCGGCGGAACCCAGCGCGCCAGTCACGGCCCGCCGATCAGCCTACCGGGCGGGTTTCGCGGCCGGGTTCCGGCGTCCAGCATGCGAGCGGGGATAGGAAGGAGGCGTCCCTGGGGCCCGTCCGCCGGACAGGCCCTCGTCACCGGCCGACCTCGGAGCAGCCGTGTCCGCTACGGAAGACCTGATCGCCGCCGCCGACGCCCACAGCGCGCACACCTACCATCCGCTGCCCGTGGTGATCGCGACCGCGGACGGCGCGTGGATGACGGACGTGGAGGGCCGCCGCTACCTCGACTTCCTGGCCGGCTACTCGGCACTGAACTTCGGGCACGGCAACCGGCGCCTGCTGGACGCGGCCAGGGCGCAGCTGGAGCGGGTGACGCTGACCTCGCGGGCCTTCCACCACGACCGGTTCGGCGCGTTCTGCGAGCGGCTGGCCGCGCTGTGCGGCATGGAGACGGTGCTGCCGATGAACACGGGCGCGGAGGCGGTGGAGACCGCCGTGAAGACGGCCCGCAAGTGGGGCTACAAGGTCAAGGGCGTGCCCGCCGAGATGGCCAAGATCGTGGTCGCGGGCAACAACTTCCACGGCCGTACGACGACGGTGATCAGCTTCTCCACCGACCCGGAGGCGCGCGCCGACTTCGGCCCGTACACGCCCGGCTTCCAGATCGTGCCGTACGGCGACATGACCGCGATGCGGTCGGCGGTGACGGAGAACACGGTGGCCGTGCTGCTGGAGCCGATCCAGGGGGAGGCGGGGGTGCTGGTGCCGCCGGCCGGATATCTGGCGGCCGTGCGGGAGCTGACCCGGGAGCGGAACGTGCTGTTCGTGGCCGACGAGGTGCAGTCCGGGCTCGGCCGCACGGGCCGCACCTTCGCGTGCGAGCACGAGGGGGTCGTGCCGGACGTGTACGTACTGGGCAAGGCGCTCGGCGGCGGGATCGTGCCGGTGTCGGCGGTGGTGTCCTCGCGGGAGGTGCTCGGGGTGTTCCGGCCCGGCGAGCACGGGTCGACGTTCGGCGGGAATCCGCTCGCGTGCGCGGTGGCGCTGGAGGTGATCGCGATGCTGGAGTCGGGCGAGCACCAGGTACGGGCGGCGGAGCTGGGCGCGCATCTGCACCGGCGGCTGGGCGAGTTGGCGAACACGGGCCGGGTCACGGCGGTGCGCGGGCGCGGGCTGTGGGCGGGCGTGGACGTCGATCCGTCCCACGGCACCGGCCGGGAGATCTCGGAGCGGCTGCTGGACCGGGGCGTGCTGGTGAAGGACACCCACGGCTCGACGCTCCGGATCGCCCCGCCGCTGGTGATCGGCGAGCAGGACCTGGACTGGGGCCTGGACCAACTGGCGGCGGTGCTGGGGGTGTAGGGCCCGTGCCCGGGTTCGGAGATCGGTGTGAGTGGCCGTCCGGTCGAGGCGGGGGCCCGGCACTCGCCTAGAGTCACAGCGTGCTCTTGGGAATGGTGTGCGCGCTCGGCGCGGCGGTGTGTTTCGGTACGGCGACGGTGCTCCAGGCGATAGCCGCGCGGGCCGCCGCCGAGTCCGGCGGCTCGGGCGGCGACGCGGCACTGCTGCTGCGGGCGGTGCGGCAGTGGCGGTACGTGGCCGGACTGGGCCTGGACGGCCTGGGCTTCGTGCTCCAGGTGGTCGCGCTGCGGTCGGTGCCGATCTACGCGGTCGGCGCGGCCCTCGCCTCCAGCCTCGCGGTGACCGCGGTGGCCGCCTCCCGGCTGCTGCGGGTGCGGCTGAGCGCGGTGGAGTGGACCGCGGTGGGCGTGGTCTGCGCGGGTCTGGCGATGCTGGGCCTGGCCTCGGGCACCGAGGGCAGCGAGCCGGGCTCGGCCGCGCTGAAGTGGGCGATGCTCGGGGCGGGCCTGGGCGTGCTCGCCCTGGGCGCGGTGGGCGGCCGGCTCCCCGGGCGCGGCCGGGCGCTGGTCCTGGGCCTGGGCGCGGGGCTCGGCTTCGGCGTGGTGGAGGTGTCGGTGCGGCTGATCGACTCGCTCGACCCGGTGCACCTGCTGACCAACCCGGCGACGTACGCCCTGGTCCTGGGCGGGGCCGCGGCCTTCGTGCTGCTGACCTCGGCGCTCCAGCGCGGCTCGGTGACGACGGCCACCGCCGGCATGGTGATCGGCGAGACCATCGGCCCGGCCGCGATCGGCGTGATCTGGCTGGGCGACCGCACCCGTGAGGGCCTGGCCTGGCTGGCGGTCCTGGGCTTCGCGGTGGCGATCGCGGGCGCCCTGGCCCTGGCCCGCTTCGGCGAGGCACCGGCCTCGGCCGAGGAGACGGCCACCGAGAAGGTGTGACCGTCCAAGACCCCTCCTCGAGGCTTCCCTCGCGGCGGCCGTCGGTCACGGCAGGGCCCGGCACAGGGCGTTCAGGGCTGTGGCCCAGGTGTGGTCCGGTGGGGTGCCGTAGCCGACGACCAGGGCGTCGAGGGGGGTGGCGGTGGACCGGGGGTGGCGGAAGCGGGTGAGGCCGTGGACGGCGAGGTTCTGCCAGGCCGCGGCCTGGACCACGGCGGGTTCGGTGCCGGGCGGCAGGCGCAGCACGGCGTGCAGGCCGGCGGCGATGCCCGTGGCGTGGACCTCGGGGGCGTGCTCGGCGAGGGCGGAGACGAGGGCGTCCCGGCGGCGGCGGTAGCGCAGACGGGCCGCACGGACGTGGCGGTCGTAGGCGCCGGAGGTGATGAACTCCGCCAGGGTGAGCTGGTCCAGCACCCCGCAGGTGTCGGAGCGGCCCTTGGCGGCCGTGACCTCCTCCACCAGGGACGGGGGCAGCGCCATCCAGGCCAGCCGCAGCCCGGGGGCGAGGGACTTGCTGGCGGTGCCGAGGTAGACGACGTGGTCGGGGTCCAGTCCCTGGAGCGCGCCGATGGGCTGGCGGTCGTAGCGGAACTCGCCGTCGTAGTCGTCCTCCAGGACCAGGCCGCCGGTGCGGCGGGCCCAGTCCACCACCGCCGCGCGCCGGCCGGGGCTCAGGGGCACGCCCATCGGGAACTGGTGGGAGGGCGTGAGCAGGACCGCGCCGGCGCCCTCCAGTCCGTCCGGCCCGTCCGGCCCGCCTGGTCCGCCTGGTCCGTCGGTGACCGTGCCGCGTTCGTCGAAGGGCAGCGGGCTGGTGCGCAGGCCCGCCCGCTCCAGCAGGTGCCAGTGCGCGTCCAGGCCGTACGACTCGACGGCGACCGTGCTCGCGCCGCGCGCCCGCAGGACCGCGGCGAGGATGCCCAGGCCGTGCGAGAAGCCCGAGCAGACCACCAGCCGCTCCGGGTCGGTGCGCACGCCCCGGACGCGGGCGAGATAGCCGGCCAGCGCGGTGCGCAGGACGAGGTTTCCGCGCGGATCGCCGTAGCCGAGGGCCCGGTCGGGGGCGGCGGTCAGGGCGCGGCGGGCGGCCCTGAGCCACTCGGCGCGGGGGAAGGAGGCCAGGTCGGGGGTGCCGGGGACGAGATCGTGGGTGGGTGCGCCCGGTGCCCGGCGCGGACGGGCCGCCTCCGCCGGCGGGGCCGCCGGAGCACGGTCGGCGACACGGGTGCCCGAGCCCTGGCGGGCGGTGAGCCAGCCCTCGGCGACCAGGTCGGCGTAGGCGTCGGCGACGGTGTTGCGGGCGATGCCGAGGTCGGCGGCGAGCGTACGGGAGGACGGCAGACGGGTGCCGGGCGCGAGGCGGCCGGTGCGGACGGCTTCGCGCAGGGCGCCGGTCAGCCCGCGGCGCACCCCCGGACCGGCCGGCTGGAGGTGGAGGTCGACTCCCAAAGTGGCCCAAGTTTTCGCCATGGAAATGGACCATACTCCTGGGCTGCCCGGCTCCTAGGCTCGACGGCATGAGCACTGAGACAACCCAGGAAACCGTCGAGTACGCCCCCGAGCACACCCCGCGGCTGAACTGGGCGCAGCACGCGCCCGAGGTCTACAAGGCGATGATCCGGCTGGAGACCGCGGCCCGGAAGGGCATGGACGCCAAGCTGTACGAGCTGGTGAAGATCCGTGCCTCGCAGCTCAACCACTGCGCCTTCTGCCTGGACATGCACACCAAGGACGCGCTCGCGGCCGGGGAGAGCGTGGAGCGGATCGTGCAGCTGAGCGCCTGGGAGGAGTCGCGGCACTTCTACACCGAGAAGGAGCTCGCGGCGATCGAGCTGACCGAGGCGGTGACCGTCCTGACGGACGGCTTCGTGCCCGACGAGGTGTACGAGAAGGCCGCCAAGCACTTCGACGAGCCGGAGCTGGCCCAGCTGATCGCCGCGATCACCGTGATCAACGCCTGGAACCGCTTCGGCGTGACCACCCGCATGGCCCCGGGGCACTACACACCGGGACAGCACGGGTGAGCCGAGCCGCCTCCTGACTCGGCCAGTTCCCTCAGAGCCCGGTCGCCGGGATGTGCGGCGGCGAGTCGGTGTCCGGCATCACCGGCCCATTCGGGCTCGGACGGGGCGAGGGCGTTGATGAACAGGGCGAGTTGTACGCCGAGGTCGAACTCCGGGTGATCGCCTGCCACGAGGCGGGCGACGCCCCGGTCGACGACGGCGGAGAGCTCGCCCTGGCACACCGAGACGATCTCCGGGTACAGCAGGTCGTTCGCACTGCGGTCGAGTTGGACCCGGTCGGCGATCCGGATGAGCGCCCGAGCCGCCTCGATGCGTTCGGCCGCGGTCCCTCGCTCGTCGACCATGCCGGCTGCGGCCCACCGCTTCAGCCAGGTGCGCGAACGTGTCGTCCTGGCTGTTGAAGCGGTCGTACGTCTGGCCTCGCCAGGCCAGGTCGCCGGGTGCGCCGGCCGCCTCGACGACCGTCGCGTAGCCGATCGGATCCGCCCACGAACGCAGCGCGCAGCAGGCGAGGAAGCGCGTGGCCGGATCGGCGTTCTCGTCGCGCAGGAGGGCCACCAGGCCCTCGGTGCGTTCGGCGTAGCCGCCGTCGAGAGCATCGGCGATGACGTCGTCCGGCTCGGCGGGCAGGCCGTCGAAGTCCGTGAACAGGAGCTGCCTCAGCACAGGATCCGGTCCCGTCCCAGCAGGCCCTACAGCAGGTGGTCGGCCTTGCCGGCCTTGATGTCGGTGATGAGGGTGCGCAAGGCTTCGAGGGAGTCGGTGAGGTAGTGGTCCTCCTGACCGGCAACGGCTATGTAGGCGTTGCCGTCGGCGTCGGTGCCTATGCGGAAGCAGGAGCTGCCTTCGGCGCAGAAGGGGCTTTCCCAGGTGATGTCGGGCACTGGTACTCCTCACAGTTGTCGTGCGAGTTCACGGATGAAGTCTCGGGACTGCTCTGGCGGCAGTGCCAGATCCTCCAACAGATCGAGTTGCGCCCGGTATTTCACCAACTGCCTCTCAGCGTGCAGGAACGTGGGTCCGTGGGAACTGTCCACCTGCACTGTGTCGAGCTGCGGTACGGGGCCTTCGAGGTAGACGACGGTCTGCCCTGCCCCAGGGAAGGCGCCGCGGGCGAAGGGGAGTACGAGCACGGTGACGTTGTCCCACTCGGAGACCTCCAGCAGGTGCTCCAACTGGGCCCGGGCCACACCGGTACCGCCGAACTGCATCCGCAGGGCGGCCTCGTGGATGACAGCGACGTACGGGATCGCGGTGTCGCCGGTGATCACCTGCTGACGTTCCGAACGCAGCGCGAGCCGCAGGGCAACCTCGTGCTCGGGCAGAGCAGGTACCGCCGCTCGGAAGATGGCCATCGCCTGTTCCGACGTCTGGAGCATGCCCGGCACATGCACGGTGTTGGCGCCCCGCATGCGTACAGCACCGCTCTCCGTTTCCGCGATGTCCAGCAGGCCTTGGGGCAGGATGCCTCGATAGCGCTCCCACCAGCCCGCACTCGCCTTGGCCATCGCGACGAGCGCCTCGACGTACGCTTCGTCGGTCACATCGCAGTTGCACGCCAGCGTGCGGAGGCGGTCGGCGTTGATACCCCGGACTCCTGACTCGATGTTCGAGATCTTGCCTCGGTCGACACCCAGCAGACCCGCCGCGAACTCTGCGGATACTCCTGCCGCAGTACGGATACGCCGCAGCTCACTTCCCAGTCGCTTCTGCCGTTCCGTGGGCGTCGTCCTCGGGGGCATGAGGCTCCTTCCACCTCCGGTGGTGAATTCCCTTGAGTGCGTGGAAAATTTACCACCGCCTGCTCTACTGTCAGTATCGCGCACGCTACACACCGCAACGCCGGAAGCGCACCGCGCGAGCATGCCCGCCTGCCCTGGGACGGGTGCGCCGCGACCAGGGCGGCAGGCCACCGGCGAACTGAAACCCCTCACACCGTCGCGGAGTTCGCCATGCCCGAAATCCCCCTCGTCCCCGTCCATTGGCGCTTGCCCGCCCACCCCACCTCCGTACGGAGGGCCCGCCACGCCGTCGCCGAATCGCTGCCGGACATCCTTCGCCCTCACCTCGGCGACGACCTGAACCTGTTGACTTCCGAGTTGGTCACCAACGCCATCCGTCACGGCGCCTGCCGGGAGGACGAGGACCTCATCGAACTCACCCTTTGGCCCGCCGACGGGCACTACTGGCTCGCCGTCTCCGACCCGGGCACCGGCAAACCCCGACTGGCCCGCCCGGACACGGACTCCGAGAGCGGCCGGGGCCTGCTCCTCGTCGACAGCCTCGCCGCCGCCTGGACCGTCCGGCCCCGCCGCTCGCGCGGAACGTCGGTGATCGCGGGGCTCTCGCTCCAGCCTGCGGGTTAGAGAGCGTTTTGCCCCGGCGACGCGGGTTGCCGTGAGCCCTTTGACGCGGGGAGCGCGTTGGACGACTGAGAGAACATTGGCGTCCGATGACTTCCGCTTCGGTGCCCGGCCGGATAATTTCGGCCGGACACCTCTGCAAGTAGCCCTAACACTAGCTTCTGAGGATCAGTACCGAACCCTCGCGCGGGGTGTCCGATGGCGCATGATCCGAGTCCCCTTTATGCGACCAGATAGTGTAACTGAGACACGCGACAAACCCATCACCACTGTCGGACCGCAGCGCTAGACAGTGAACGTGTCGCGAATGAGACTCTTTTACGTCGGAGAACCTCAAGATCTCCTCCGCCCGTGCCGGATCCGCATGGCTGATAGTGAGCGGCCGATACACCGTTTTCAACTTCATTCCGATTACGCCGTAGAATGTGACCTCGATGAATTCGGGCGACCCGGATGCCGGCTCGACGCTTCGCAACTTGAGTTCCGAATGGCTGATGCTGTAGCGCCAGGGCCGAAATTTCCGATCGAAGAAGATCGGCAGGCCGGCGCTGCTCGGCTGCGGCGCCTCATCCTTAGGAGGCGAATGGATTGGCAACGGGACTCCCGCTTCTGTAGAAGGTGACGCGAGACCATGCGCGTCCGCGATCAACTGGGCGATCTGCGCGGTGTGGGTGGCGCCGAGGAAGTCCTGGCGCTGGGCCTTGTACTGCCCGACCTGGATGAACTCATCGAGCAGGTCGTCGGGGCCTTCCAGGGCGATCCGGGCCGTCGATTTGACCTGCGGACCGCCGCTGTCGGGCCGCAGGTTCGGTTGTTCGCCCCGCGGACGCCGGCGGCCCCTTGCTCACCGGAGCCGGTGAGCAAGGGGCCGCTGAAGGAGCGTCGGTGATCAGGGCAGCCACGCCTTCCAGGTGGGCCGGTGGGTGTCCACCCACTTCTTCGCCGCCTCGGCCGGGCTGAGCTTCTGGTCGGCGATCATCAGGGAGACCTCGTTCTGGTCCTCGGTCGTCCACTTGAAGTTCTTCAGGAAGGCGGCCGCCTTGCCGCCGGACTTCGCGAAGTCGGCGTTGAGGTACTTCTGAAGGGGCGTGTGCGGATAGGCGCAGGCGACCTTGGCCGCGTCCGTGTCGCAGCCCTCCTTGTACGGCGGCAGCTTCACCTCCGTCATGGGGACCTTCTCGAACAGCCACTGCGGCGAGTACCAGTACGTCAGGAAGGGCTTCTTCTCCTTGGCGAACTGGCGGATCTGCGTGATCTGCGCGGCCTCCGAACCGGCGAAAACCACCTGGTAGTCCAGCTTGAGGTTCTTCACCAGCGCCTTGTCGTTGGTGACGTAGGACGGGGAGCCGTCCAGGAGCTGGCCCTTGCCGCCGCTCTCGGGGGTGCGGAAGAGGGAGGCGTACTTGTTGAGGTTGCGCCAGTCGGTGATGTCCGGGTGCTGCTTGACCAGGTACGTGGGGACGTACCACCCGATGTGCCCGGTCACCCCGAGTCGGCCGCCGGGCGCGATGGTCTTCTTGTCCCGGACGTAGCGCTTCTCCTGGTCGGGGTGGCCCCAGTCCTCCAGGATGGCGTCGACCCGGCCCTGGCTGAGCGCGTCCCAGGCGGGCACCTCGTCGACCTGGACGGTGTCGACGCGGTAGCCCAGCTCGTGTTCGAGGAGGTACTGCGCCACGGCCACGTTGGACTGGGCGCCCACCCAGGACTGCACGGACAGCGTCACGGTCTTCGAGCCGCGCGCGCCCGCGAACGGCGAGGCCTGCCGGGTCATGTCGGCGGCCCCGCAGCCGGCCAGCAGCGAGCACGTGGCGGCCGCGGCGGTGATCAGGGCAGTGGTGCGTACGGGCTTCCTCATGTCAGGCTCCCTTCCCGGTCCGGCGCCGCGTCGGCTGGGTGACCCGGTCGAGCGTCAGGCCGAGGCAGACGATGGCGATGCCCGCGACCAGGCCGGTCGCCAGGTCGCCCTGGGCCAGGCCGAAGACGACGTCGTAGCCGAGCGCGCCGCCGCCGACCAGACCGCCGATGATGACGACGGCGAGGACGAGCACCACACCCTGGTTGACCGCGAGCAGCAACGCGGGACGTGCGAGCGGGAGTTGCACCTGCCGTAGCTGCTGCGCGCCGGTGGCGCCCAGCGAGCGGGCCGACTCCAGCGCCGCCGGGTCGACCTGGCGCAGGCCCTGCGCGGTGATCCGTACGACGGCCGGGAGGGCGTAGACGACGGCCGCGGCGACGGCGGGCGCGCGGCCCACGCCGAACAGGGCGACGACCGGGATCAGGTAGACGAACTGCGGCATCGTCTGGAAGACGTCCAGTACGGGCCGCAGCAGCTTCTCGAACCGGTCGCTGCGGGCGGCGGCGATGCCGGTGGCGAAGCCGAGGACCAGGGTGACCGCGACGGCCGCGAGCACCTGGGACAGCGTGTCCAGCGACGGCTTCCACACGCCGAGCACGCCGATGGCGGCCATGGCGCAGGCCGCGGTCAGCGCGGTGCGCCAGGTGCCGATCAGCCAGGCGAGCGCGGCGACGATCAGGAGCACCGACCACCAGGGCAGCCACTGGAGCCCGGAGCGGACCGGGTCCAGCACCCAGGTGGTGAAGCGGCCCGCCCAGTCCGCGGTGCCGCCGACGTAGGGGACGCCGGAGTACAGGTGGGCGGTCATCCAGTCGACCGCGCGGTCGACCGGCTCGGCGATGCCGACCGTCCAGCCGGCGGGCCAGTCCGGCCGGCCGGTCAGGCGGGCGGCGAGCGCGGCGGCGGCCACGGCCACGGCGGCCGCGGCGGCGTACGGCAGGGCGCGGACGCCGTGCCGTTCCTGCCCGATCCGCTCCCCCGCGGCCGCGGTCACCCGGTCCAGTACGACGGCCAGCAGCACGATCGGGATGCCGGCCGCGAGGGCCGCGCCAACGTCGACCGAGGCGAGCGCCTGGTAGACGCGGTCGCCGAGGCCGCCGGCGCCGATGACGGAGGCGATGACGGCCATGGACAGCGCCATCATGATCGTCTGGTTGAGGCCCAGCAGGAGTTCCTTGCGGGCCAGCGGGAGGCGGGCGGTCAGCAGCCGCTGGCGCGCGGTGGCGCCGAGGGAGTCGACCGCCTCCAGTACCTCCTTGTCCGCGCCGCGCAGACCGAGCGCGGTGAGCCGGGCCATGGGCGGGGCGGCGTAGACGACCGTGGCGAGGACGGCGGCGGGCACGCCGATACCGAAGACCAGGACGACCGGCAGCAGGTACGCGAAGGCGGGGAGCACCTGCATGGTGTCCAGGACCGGGCGCAGCGCGCGGTCCATGCGGTCGGACAGGCCGGCGGCCAGGCCGAGCAGCGCGCCCACGACGACCGAGGCGAGCACCGCGACCACCATCAGGGCGAGGGTCTGCATGGTGGGCACCCACATGCCGAGCGCCGCGCAGGCCAGCAGCGCGGCGGCCGTGCCGAGGGCGAGCCGGGCCCCGGCCACGCGCCAGGCGACGGCCGCGCCGAGCGCGGTGACGCCCGCCCAGCCGGCGGCCAGCAGGAACAGGTAGACGGCGCGCACCGAGACGACGACGGCCTCGCTGATGTAGCCGAAGAAGTACAGGAACAGCGGGTGGCTGTCCCGGTTGTCGATGATCCAGTCGCTCGCGCTGCCGAGCGGCTTGGACAGGTCCACGGTCAGTGCCTGCGGCCAGCTGCCGCTCGACCAGCGGGCGGCGGCGAACGGCACCAGGACGGCCGCGAGCACGGCGAGGGCCAGCAGTTTGCGCACCGCGGGGTGCCTGAGGACGGCGGGCACCGACAGCGCGGGTCGGGAGGCGGACGCGGTGGTGGTCGCCATCAGTTCGCCTCCCTGGTCTGCTCCGTTCCGGCCCCGGCGGTCTGCCCCGTTCCGGTTCCGACGGGCTGTCCCGTTCCGGCCACGACCCCGAGCAGGCACGCGTGGTCGACGACGCCGAGGCAGCGGCCCTCGTCCATCACGCGCGCGGGCGAGCCGGTGCGGGCGACGGCCTCGATGGCCTCGGACACGGTGGCCTCGGGCGCGAGGGCCGGGCCGTCGCCGGCCTCCGACCCGGACGCGGGGCGCATGGCCGTGCGTACGGTCATGACCTGTTCGCGCGGGATGTCGCGGACGAACTCGCGGACGTAGTCGTCGGCCGGGGAGCCGACGATCTCCTCGGGCGTGCCGAGCTGGACGACACGGCCGTCGCGCATCAGGGCGATGCGGTCGCCGAGCTTGAGCGCCTCGGACAGGTCGTGGGTGATGAAGACCATCGTGCGGCCCTCCTCCCGGTGCAGCCGGACGACCTCCTCCTGCATGTCCCGCCGGATGAGCGGGTCGAGGGCGCTGAACGGCTCGTCGAACAGCAGCACTTCGGGGTCGACGGCCAGGGCGCGGGCCAGGCCCACTCGCTGGCGCTGGCCGCCCGACAACTGGCCGGGGCGGCGCTGCTCCATGCCTTCCAGGCCGACCTTGGCGACGACCTCGGCCGCACGCTCGCGGCGCTCGCCCTTGCCGACGCCCTGGATCTGGAGGCCGTAGGCCACGTTGTCCAGGACGGTGCGGTGCGGCAGCAGGCCGAAGTGCTGGAAGACCATCGCGGCACGGTGGCGGCGCAACTGGCGCAGCCGGGACCGGTCCATCGCGCGCACGTCCTCGCCGTCGATGGCGATGGTGCCGGCGGTCGGCTCGATGAGCCGGGTCAGGCAGCGTACGAGGGTGGACTTGCCGGAGCCGGACAGGCCCATGACGACGAAGACCTCGCCCTTGCGCACGTCGAAGGAGACGTCGCGGACGGCGGCCGTGCAGCCGGTGCGCTCGCGCAGCTCGGCGGGACCCAGGTCGCTGAGCTCCTGGTCGGCGGGGACCCGGTCGGCCTTCGGGCCGAAGACCTTCCACAGGCCGTCGACGGAGAAGACGGGGTCGGGGGACGGTTCGCCGGTGGGCGGTTTGCGTGTGGGGACCGCGAGAGCCATCAGGCCTCACCTCCGATGAGATCGGCGGCCTTCTCCCCGACCATGAGCACCCCGATCATCGGGTTGACCGCGGTCATGGTGGGGAAGACGGAGGCGTCCGCGACACGGATGCCGTCCAGGCCTCGGATACGCAACTCGGGGTCGACCACCGCGAGTTGATCGTCGGGCGAACCCATCCGGCAGGTGCCGGCGGGGTGGTAGACGGTGTGGGCGACCTTGCGGGCGTACTCGCTCAGCTCCTCGTCGCCGGTGACGTCCGGGCCGGGGCACACCTCGCGCTTCAGCCAGCCGGCCAGCGGCTCGGTCCTCGCGATCTCGCGGGCGATGCGGATGCCGTCGACCAGGGTGCGGGCGTCGTAGTCGTCCTCGTCGGTGAAGTAGCGGAAGTCCAGGGCCGGTTTGACGGACGGGTCGGCGCTGGTGAGGTAGAGGCGGCCGCGGCTCCTCGGCTTGGGGATGTTCGGGGTCATCGACACGCCGTGGGGCGGGCGTTCGTAGCCGAGCCGCTCCGGGTTGTCCGTGAAGGGGATCTGGTAGAAGTGGAACATCAGGTCCGGGCCCGGCCGGGCGGGGTCTCGGCGCACGAACAGGCCCGCGTCGGAGTCCATCGCGGAGTTCTCCGGGATGGGGCCGTTCGTCTCCCAGACGATGACCGACTCCGGGTGGTCGAGCAGGTTCTCGCCGACGCCCGGCAGGTCGTGCACGACGGGTATGCCGAGACTCTCCAGGTCCGCCCTCGGGCCGATGCCCGAGTGCAGCAGCAGGCGCGGGGAGTCGACGGCGCCCGCGCACAGCACGACCTCGCGGCGGGCGCGCAGCAGGAGCTCCTCGCCGTCCTTGGTGCGCACGTGCACGCCCTCGGCGCGGGTGCCGGCCAGCTCCAGCCGGTACGCCCAGGTCTCCAGCAGGACCGTCAGGTTGGCGCGCTCGTCCATCACCGGGTGCAGATACGCGACCGAGGCGCTGGAGCGCTTGTTGTCCTCCGGGTGGTAGGCGAGGTCGAAGAAGCCGGTGCCCTCGGTGAACGGCTCGCGGTTGAAGCCCTCGATGCGCGGCACGCCGAGCGCGGCCCGCGCGGAGTCGACGAAGTCGCGGGCGATGGCGTTGCGGTCCCGCTCGTCGACCGGGACGATGTTGTTCTTCAGCCGGGCGAAGTACGCCTCCATCGGCACCGCGCCCCAGCCCTTGGCGCCGGCCGCCTCCCACTCGTCGAAGTCGGACGGCAGCGGCTTGAACGCGATCAGGGTGTTGTGCGAGGAGCAGCCGCCGAGCACGCGGGCGCGGCTGTGCCGGATGTGCGAGTTGCCGCGCGGCTGTTCGGTGGTCGGGTAGTCGTAGTCGAGTTCGCCGCCGAGCAGGCCCATCCAGCGGCGCAGGGTCAGCACGTCGTCGCGGCCGACGTCGCTGGGGCCGCCCTCGACGAGGGCGACGGTGACGTCCGGGTTCTCGGTGAGGCGGGAGGCGATGACGGAGCCCGCCGTGCCGCCGCCTATGACTACGTAGTCGTACTCGTGGCGGCTGTCGTGGTGGTCGTGGGTGTGATCGGGCATGGGGGTGGTACTCCAAGGGGGACGGGGAGGTCCGGGAGGCCGGGCCGGACTCGAGCGGGGCCGGGCCGACGTGACGGCCGGGGAGCGGGTCCGGGTGGGTGCGTGAGCGCGGCTCAGCCGGCGAACCAGCGCACCGGGCGGGGTGCGAGGTTCTGGTACACGTGCTTGGTCTCGCGGTACTCGGCGAGTCCGGCGGGGCCGAGTTCGCGCCCGGTGCCGCTCCTGCCGAAGCCGCCCCACTCCGCCTGCGGGAGGTAGGGGTGGAAGTCGTTGATCCACACGGTGCCGTGGCGCAGCCGTCCGGCGACCCGGCGGGCCCGGCCCGCGTCGGCGGTCCAGACGGCGCCCGCGAGCCCGTACTCGGTGTCGTTGGCGAGCGCGACCGCCTCGTGCTCGGTGCGGAAGGTCTCGACGGTCAGGACGGGTCCGAAGACCTCCTCGCGTACGACCCTCATCTGGCGGTTGCAGTGGTCGAGCACCGTGGGCTCGTAGAAGTAGCCGCCCGCCGGACGATCGTCGGCGGGGTCGGGCCGCCTGCCGCCGCAGCGCAGCACGGCGCCCTCGGCGAGCGCCGAGTCGACGTAGGACTCGGTCTTGGCGCGCTGCTGCTCGGAGACGAGCGGGCCGCACTCGACGCCGGGCTCGGTGCCGCGGCCGAGGCGGATCTTCCGTGCCCGGCGGGCGAGTTCGGTGACGAAGCGCTCGTGGACGGACTCCTCGACGATGAGCCGGGAGCCGGCCGAGCAGACCTGACCGCTGTGGATGAAGGCCGCGTTGAGCGCCTGGTCGACGGCGGTGTCGAAGCCCTCGTCGGTGGCGCAGGCGTCGGCGAAGACGACGTTGGGGTTCTTGCCGCCGAGTTCGAGCGCCACCTTCTTGACGGTGGGGGCGGCGGCCCGGGCCACCTTGGTGCCGCTGGCCAGGCCGCCGGTGAAGGAGACCAGGTCGACGTCGGGGTGCTCGGCGAGGCGGGCGCCGACGGTGTGGCCGGGGCCGGTGACGATGTTGGCGACGCCCGCGGGCAGGCCCGCCTCGACGAGGAGTTCGATGAGGGCGACGGTGGTCAGCGGGGTGATCTCGCTGGGCTTGATCACGAAGGTGTCGCCGGCCGCGAGGGCGGGGGCGATCTTCCAGCTGGCCTGGAGGAGCGGGTAGTTCCACGGCGTGATCAGCGCGCACACCCCGACGGGCTCGTGCACGACGACGCTGTGGATGTCCGGGGAGCCCGCGTCGACGACCCGGCCGGGGGCCTCGGCCGCGACGAGGTCGGCGAAGTAGCGGAAGGCGTCGGCCACGCAGTCGACGTCGATCCGGCCCTCTTCCAGGGTCTTGCCCGCGTCCCGGCTCTCCATCAGGCCGAGGCGTTCGCGGTCGCGCACCAGCAGCGCGGCGACCCGGCGCAGCAGGGCCGCGCGCTCGGCGACCGGGGTGCGGGGCCAGGCGCCCTCGCCGCCGTCGAAGGCGCGGCGGGCGGCCTCCACGGCCCGGTCGGCGTCCTTCTCGTCCCCCTCGGCGACCACGGCGAACGGCTCGGCGTCCGCGGGGTCGAGGATGTCACGCGTGGCCCCTGAAACCGCCTCGAGCCACTCCCCGCCCGCGTGAATGGTGCTGCGCGCCTTGCGCTCCGTACTGTCCGCCATGATCGATGATGCCTTCCGTTCCTGCTCAGTCGCCCTGTGTCACATGGTTGTCACCCACAGGGACCGTGAGCGCCTGCCCGTGCCCCGGAATCGCATGCGCAATCCATGGCCGAATGTGTTCCGCGTCACGGAAGTTGGTGACAGGGCGGGACAAAAGGGACGCGGATCGGGCGGGGGTCAGCGGGTCCCGAAGGCCGCGAGCGCCGTGTCGGCGTCCTTCTGCGCCTGCGGCCAGTCCGTCGCCGGGCCCGCCGCCAGTACGGCGTACTCCTTGCCGTCGTCGGCGGTGAAGGCGTACTCGACCACCTGGCGGCGCTCGCCGAGCTTCTCGCTGTCGTACGCGTACACCAGCCGGGCGGCGTCCGAGCCGACCGCGGCGGACGCGCCCGCCGGGGGGCCGCTCCGCTCCAGGCCGATCTCCTTGTAGGCGGGCTGCGTGCTCAGGTTCTCGGAGGACTTCTGGACCGCCTCGTAGGGGGTCATGCCGGGTTCGGTGACGACGAAGACCTGCAGCAGCCGGTGGTCGCCGTCCGTCGTGTAGAAGACGCCGGTCGAGCGCTCGCTGCGTTGCCAGCCGTCGGGCACGGCGAGGGAGAACCCGGAGGGGTCGTCGACGGTGTGGTAGCCCTCGGGCAGGGCGGAGGGCGACGCGGAGGGCGAGGCCTCGGTGGTCCCGCCGTCCGTGGGGGTGGCTCCGGTGGGCTGTCCCGTGGGCGCGGGGGCCTGGCTGTGCGGTGCGGCGGTGGCCGAGGTGCGGGCGGTGTCGGAGCCGTCGCCGCCGGTCAGCTTCACCACGGCGAACGCGGTGCCGGCCCCGACCGCCGCGGCGGCCACCGCGACCGCCGCCTTCCACCACAGCGGGTGCCCGGGCTGTGCCGCGGGCGCGCTGGGGGTGGCCCCCGGATGCCATCCGCCGTCGGGGTCGTACACCGGCGGGGACACCGGGGGCACGGCCTCGGGGTGGGGCGGGGGCGGGATCTCGGGGTGGCCCTGGGAGGGGATGTTCGCCGTCCCCGGCGGGAGGGTCGCCGGGGACGGCGGAAGGCCGTCTGCCGGGGCAGACGCAGGACCGTCCGCGGAGGACGACGGCGTCTCCGTGCGGGCCGGGGCCGCCGGAGATGCCGACCCCGCCGAGGCTGCCGGAGCCGCCGGAGCCTCCGAAGTTGCCGAAGCTGCCGGAGGTGCGGCCGGGGCCGCCGCCCAAGATGCCGGTGTCGCCGGAGGCGCCGGTGGGGCCGGGGCCGCCGGGTTTGCCGTGGGCGGGAAGGGGGGCTCCGTCGGTGGGGACGGGGGCGATGTCGCGTCCTCCCAGCGCTGGGTGTCCTCGTTCCAGTACCGCTGTCCCCCGTTCATCGTGCGCTCACCGTCCGAGCAGCCCCGCCACGGTGCCCGCGGAGGCGAGGACGTTCAGCAGGGACTGCGAGTCGGCGAGCAGTGCCCGCAGCCGCTCGCGGCGGGTCGGGCCGGCCTGCCCGGTGGCGGTGATCTCCTCCTCCGTCCCGGCCAGCTCGGCGTCCAGCGCCGCGGTCCGGTCGGTGCCGCGCACCCGGGTCAGGTCGGCCCGCAGCTCGCGGACCGCCGCCAGCAGCTGCTCGGCCGCCTCGTCGCGCGCCGGCGCGGTGCCGTGGTGGCTGACCGCGCGGGCGTGGCTGCCGATGGCGAAGGTGCTGCCGGAGACGTTCCCCAGGGTGACACCGGGCTCGTCATGCGGGTCGGCCATCGCCGTCCGCTCCCTTCTGCGGCTCGACGCCGCTGGTGGCGGTGGCGTGGGAACCCACGGCGAAGGTGGAGTCCTCCACCGACTCGATGTTCACGCCGCCGTTGCTGATGTTGACGATCTTCTGGACGAACTCGCCGGTCTGGTAACCGGCTTCCAGCAGGGCGGTGCGCACTCCGTGCGCGATCCGGTCCTGCACGGTGCGCAGGTAGCGGTCGACGTCCATCTCCTGGAACAGCGACCCGCGCGGCGCCGCGCCCAGCTCCCGCACCGACCGCGCCGGGCCCTCGGGCAGCGCGCCCGCGTTGCCCGCGGTCAGCAGCCGCCAGCCGAACACGATCAGGCGGCCCAGGTGTGCCAGGGCCGCGCCCGCCGAGCGCGGCACCCGGGGCACGGCGTAGGCGGCCTTGCCCAGCACGCTGTTGCGGTTGTAGCGGTGGGCGAGACGGTCGGCGTCCTTGAACTCCTCCCGCACCGGCGTCAGTACGTGCGGGGCGACCTCCAGCATGAGCATCCGGCCCTGGGTGTGCACGCGGAAGAAGACGCTGACGACCAGCTCCTCCTCCCAGCCGCCGACCCGTACGCGCAGGAAGTGCCGCCGCTTCTCGGCGCCCTCCTCCACCGCGCGCCGGCGGTGTTCCTCGAAAACCTCCGGCTGGTAGGGGGCGTCCTCACGGCGCAGCAGGCCCTCCACCGGCAGGAATACGCACTCGTCGATCTCGAGGCCGCGCAGCCGGTCGCGCACCGGGAACTGGAGGTTGGTCGCGGCCGACTCACGCAGCTGCTCCAGCAGCGGACGCACGGTGTCGAGGACGGTCCGGTTGGTCAGCGGGCGCTGCTTGCGCATGGCGTCGGGCCGCAGTTCGACGGCGAGCACCCAGGTGTCGTAGGCGCTGCCCGCACCGCAGAACGGGCGGGCCTCGTGGTACATGATCAGCGGCTGGTGCTGTTCGGCGCGGATGCGCCCGGTCATCCGCCGCAGCCGCCCGCCCTCCGCGGTGAGCGCCGGGTCGGCCGCCGCGTCGGGGAAGCGCTGCGTGGACAGCTCCTGGCTCAGCGAGCGGGTGACCTGGGAGCGCTGGGCGGCGACGCAGAGCGCGATGAGCGCGAGCACGGCGAGCGAGAGCCAGGCCTGGAGAGCGCTGAAGGTGCTCCCGCCCGGGTCGAGCACGTCGGTCGCCGAGAGGCTGGACGTGCTCGTCGTGCCGTAGACGCCGTCGTACGGCGACGAGGAGCCGGACGAGTCGTCGCCCGCGCCGAAGGCGAGGAACACGGTGGCCACGAACAGGTACAACAGGCCGATACGGCTGTACCAGCGCAGCACCCAGGCGGGCACCACCCGGTAGAGCGGCGGGTGTTCGTCGCGGCCCCGGATCCAGGAGGCGATGGCGAGCTGCAGGCCGAGGCCGAGGAAGAGCAGCAGCCAGCCCTGGCTGAGCGCGGCGCCGACCGCCCACAGCCCGAGGATCGCCGCGTCCCAGGCAAGCTCGAGGCGCCGGGCACGCAGGGCGTGGGCGAGGACGCGGGAGGCATCGAAGCCGAGGGAGGGCGCGGTGATGCGCTGCTCGTTGAGATACAGCTCGTCGATGACCTGGTCGCGGTATCCGGAGTCCAGGTAGGTGCCCGCGCACAGCAGGCGGGTGGCCTCGCTGGTGTACGGCGCGGTCGTCGGCGCCGGTGCCGCGGGGCGGACCGGCTGCGGCTGTTGCGGCACGTAGGCGGTGCTCACGCCCATCCCCCGATGGTCCGAACGTGCGCAGTCGGCACGTTGTTTGATGAACCATCAGCATAGTGGGGCTCGATGGGTGCCGGAAGCTGATCGTCACCTGCCGAAGCCCGACCGTTACCGACCGCCGCCGTCGCAGCCGTCGGGGTGCGCGGCCCGTGCCATCAGTTCCCGCACGCATCCGCGCAGCCAGGCGTGGACCGGGTCGGCCTCGTGCCGGGGGTGCCAGGCGAGGCCGAGCCGCAGGGGCGGCAGGTCCAGCGGCACGGGGAAGGTGACCAGGCCCAGCGCCTCGGCCTGGGGCCGGGTCCAGCCGGCGATCAGGCCCACGAGGTCGGTGCCGCGGACGGTGAACAGGGAGGCCAGGAAGGTCCCCACGCTGCCCACCACCCGCCGTCGCAGCCCGAGTCCGGCGAGGGCGTCGTCCACGGGCCCGCTGAGCCGGCCGCGCCGGGAGACGGTGATGTGGTCGGCCTCCTCGGCGAACCGGCGCGGGGTCAACTCGCCCTCCAGCAGCGGATGTCCGGCCCGTACGACGCCGAGCATCCACTCCTCGTGGAGGTGTTCGACGCGGACCTCGGGCAGGGTGCTGTCGATGACGCCGACCTCCAGGTCGGCCACGCCCTCGCGCAGCGACGGCGCGTCCACGTGGCTCTCGGCCAGGAACCGGATGCGGACTCCGGGCGCCTCGGCGGCCGCGCGGGCCAGCAGCGCGGGGGCGAACGCCGCGGCCAGCGCGTCGTGGCCGAGCACCCCGAAGGTGCGGCTGACCGTGCGCAGGTCGACGGCCCGTCCGGCGAGGAACAGGGTCCGGGCGCGCTCGACGATCGCACTCACCTCGGCGCGGATCGCCAGCGCGTGCGGGGTGGGCACCATCTGCCGCCCGGCCCTGACCAGCACCGGATCGCCCAGCGCCTTCCTGATCCGGCCCAGCGTGCGGCTCGTCGCCGGCTCCGACAGATGCAGCCGCCGGGCGGCCCCGCCGACGCTCTGCTCCTCCAGGAGCACGTCGAGGGCGAGCAGCAGATTGAGGTCCAGGTGCGCGGGGCCCGCCGGGGGCGCTGAATCGGATTGCGTCACGTGCAAGTGTCCCTTGCGAAGATTGCACTGGAAAGCAGGTCGGTGCCGAGCCTACGGTTCCAGGGCATCCCACACCCTCACCGGACTCCCTGGAGGAGCCATGCCCTCGCCTGCCCGTGACCTGCCGGACGGCGCCGCACCGGGCCGCCTGCGGCGGGCCACCCTGTTCGCGCTGTGCGCCTGCGTGCTCGTGGCGCAGAGCATGGTCGCCGCCATCAACCTGCTGATCCCGCAACTGCGTTCGTCGAGCCTCCACCTGTCCTCCGGCCAACTGCTGTGGACCGTAGACGCGTACGTCATCGTCTTCGCCGGACTGCTCATCCCGGCGGGCGCGTTGGGCGACCGTTACGGCCGCAAGGGGGCGCTGCTGTCGGGGCTCGCGCTGTTCGCGGCGGGCGCCGCCGTCAGCGCGCTCGCCACCGGCCCGGCCCTGCTGATCGCCGGCCGGGGCGTCTCCGGCGCGGGCGCGGCGCTGATCACGCCCGGCACGATGTCGCTGCTGGTGCAGCTGAGCACGCCCGCCGAACGCCCCAAGGCCCTGGCTTCCTGGACCCTGGCGATCGGCGCGGGCGGGCTGGCCGGCAACCTCGGCGGCGGTCTCGTCGGCCAGTACCTGCCCTGGCAGGCCCTGTTCTGGGCGATGGTGCCCCTGGCCGCGCTGCTCGCCCTCGCCGTCGCCCGCACCACGCCCCGCACGCCCACCACCGCCGCCGGCCGCCCGGATCCGCTCGGCACCCTGCTGCTCACCGCCGGCCTGGTCGCCGTCCTCTTCGGCATCATCGAGGGCCCGTCCTACGGCTGGGCCTCCCCGCGCATCCTCGGCGCCTTCGCGCTCGGCGCGCTGCTGGCCGGCTTGTTCACCGCGCACGCCCTGCGCTCGCCCGCCCCGCTGTTCGACCCGGCGGTCTTCGCCGCGCCCCGGCTGCGCGCGACGACCCTGGGCACCGCGGCCGGCTTCTTCGGCCTGTTCTCCCTCTTCTACGTCAACTCGCAGTACTTGCAGGAGGTCAAGGGGTACGCCCCCGCCCTCGCCGGCGTGGCGATCGTGCCGCTCACGATCGGCATGGCGCTGGTCCCCAGGCTCGCGGCCCGCTGGGCGGACCGGCCTCGCACGGTCGTCGGCGGCGGCCTCGCCCTGATCGGCCTCGGGCTGCTGGGCGTCTCGACGGTGGACGCCGGCACCCCGTACGCGCTCTACGCCGGCTGGCTGCTGGTTGTCTCCGCCGGTACGGGGCTGTCGATGCCCGCGCTCACCCTCGGTGTCGTCACCTCACTGCCGCCGCACCGAGCGGGCCTGGGCTCCGGACTCGGCACCTCGGCCCGCGAGGTGGGCGCGGCGCTCGGCGTGGCCGTCACCGGCACCGTCCTGGCCGCCCATCACGACCTCGCCCACGGTCTGGGCCCGGCCCTGCGCACCAGCGCCCTGCTGCTCCTGGCTGCCACGGCCGTGGTGCTGCTGGAGCACCGCGACCGCCGGGGCGCGGGGACACGGGAGGCCGCGCCCGCTCAGCCGGCCGGGCAGGTCGCTCCCGACGGGCAGAAGGAGTCGTACGCGGCGGTGAACGGCGCCGTCACGTCGGAGCCCTCCGGGCCCGAGGAGCGGATCGCGTAGAGCCTGCCGTCGGCGGCGGCGAAGCGGCGGTCGATGACCTGGGTGGGGCCGGCGGTGGTGTCGTCGTAGCGGTAGTCCAGTTCGGACCAGCCGGCGCCCGAGGCGCGCTTGAGCACCCGGTAGCCGTGGAGCACCTGGACGAATCCGCTGGGGCCGTTCTCCGCGAGGTCCAGTGACGCGGCGGGGGTCTTCTCCACCACCTCGAACAGCTTCAGGCTGCGGCCGCCGCCGGGCGCGGTGTAGGTGACGACCTCCGCGCTCACCCCGCGCTCCTCCTCGCGCACCCAGCCGTCGGGCACGTCGAGGCTGTAGCCGACGGGGTCCACGGCCCGGCGGTAGCCCGGCGAGGGTCCCGTGCTCGCCACGGTCTCCGGGGTGGTGGACGCGGACGCCGGGCCGGTGGACGACGGGGTGGACGTGGCAGTGGACGGCGGGGCGGCCGGGGCGGTGGCGCTCACGGAGGCGTGCGCCGCGGGGCCGGCCTCGTGGTGGTCGGGGCCGTGGTCGCGGGCGGCCCACCACACCGCGGCGCCGGCGCCGCCCCCGGCCAGCACGGCCACCACCGCGACCATGACCAGGACCGTGCGGGGGCCGCGGGCCCGCGCGGGCGGCCCGGTGACGGCCCGCGGGACCGTGCCGGAGGGCGGCACCGGCTGCGGGGGCGCGGGCGTGGACGGCTGGGCGTACGGGACGTACGTGGGAGGCGGGGTGTACGAGGGCGGGGTGGGCGACTGTCCGGCCGGGGGCGGAGGCGGGGCGGGCGCCGGGCCGGCGGGGCGCACCTGCGTCTCGGCGCCCGCCCACCAGGGCGTGTCCGGGCCCTCCGGCCGTGTGCCGGCGCCCCCCTCGTCGTCCACCCACCGCTGCTGTTCCGCGTCCCACCGTTGGCGCATGGCGTACCGTCCCCCAGAAGCCGTACGGAACTCGACGATAGCGGCGTACACGCCGACAGGCCCCGTCCCGTACGAAAACGGGACGGGGCCTGCACGCGTCGGTGACGGTCCGGCGGGGTCCGGCGGCCGTCAGATGAGGCCGAGGGAGCGGACGGCCTCGCGCTCCTCCTCGAGCTCCTTGACGGAGGCGTCGATGCGGGCGCGGGAGAAGTCGTTGATCTCCAGGCCCTGGACGATCTCGTACTTGCCGTCCTTGGTGGTGACCGGGAAGGAGGAGATCAGGCCCTCCGGGACGCCGTAGGAGCCGTCCGAGGGGATGCCCATGGAGACCCAGTCGCCCTCGGCGGTGCCGTTGACCCAGGTGTGCACGTGGTCGATGGCCGCGTTGGCGGCGGAGGCGGCGGAGGAGGCGCCGCGGGCCTCGATGATGGCCGCGCCGCGCTTGGCGACGGTCGGGATGAAGTCCTCGGCCAGCCACTTCTCGTCGTTCACGACCTCGGCGGCGTTCTTGCCGGCGACCGTGGCGTGGAAGATGTCCGGGTACTGGGTGGCGGAGTGGTTGCCCCAGATGGTCAGGCGCTTGATGTCGGCGACCGTGGAGCCGGTCTTCTTCGCCAGCTGGGTCAGCGCGCGGTTGTGGTCCAGACGGGTCATCGCGGTGAAGCGCTCGGCCGGTACGTCCGGGGCGGCGGCCTGGGCGATGAGCGCGTTGGTGTTCGCCGGGTTGCCCACGACCAGGATCTTGACGTCGTCGGCGGCGTGGTCGTTGATGGCCTTGCCCTGCGGCTTGAAGATGCCGCCGTTGGCCTCGAGCAGGTCACCGCGCTCCATGCCCTTGGTGCGCGGGCGGGCGCCCACGAGGAGGGCGACATTGGCGCCGTCGAAGGCGACGTTCGGGTCGTCGCTGATGTCGATGCCCTGAAGGAGCGGGAACGCGCAGTCGTCCAGCTCCATGGCCGTGCCCTCGGCGGCCTTCAGCGCCGGCGTGATCTCCAGGAGGCGCAGCTTGACCGGCACGTCCGCGCCGAGCAGCTGGCCGGAGGCGATGCGGAAGAGCAGGGCGTAACCGATCTGGCCGGCCGCGCCGGTGACGGTGACGTTCACGGGAGTGCGGGTCATGGCGTTCTCCGTATGACAGCTGGCGGTGGGGCGTCCCTGCCCCGGGGTGCGGATGATCGATCTCTTGGCGTCAAGAGATATCCGGCCGTCAGGCTATCGCGCATCCGCGATCCGGGACGGCCGGGCCCCTGTGGCCCGGCCCACAGAATGACCTTGTGACCGCGCCCCGCATCAAGAGGCGGCCGCCCGTCCGGGAGAGGAGAGACGAGAGCGGCCGCCGTATGGGGGTTGCCGGAGGACCGGACTCCCGTGGGGGTGCTGTCCGCCTGCCCCGTTCGGGCGAACCCATGCATGCTCCGTGGTTTCGGTTTGCTCGCCCCATGGCTTCGGTTGCTCGCCCCGTGGCTTCGGTTCGGGGCCGCCCCTTCCGCTACTTGGTGCATCCCTGCCGGCCGGACGCCAGGGTCGCGCAGGCCTTCGCCCGGTCCGCGTCCCCGACGGCGATCATCGGGGTGTACGCGATGGTGTCGCCGGCCGCCGTGATCGTGCCGGTCTCCTGGCGCCCGCCCGCCACGACCCGCACCTCGTCGCCCTGCGCGGCCCGCGTGATACGGCCCCAGGCCGCGCCGCAGGTCCGGCTGTAGCGGACCTCCAGGAGGGCCGTCCCGACGGTGACGCTGCGCGCGGTGGTCACCAGGTCGCCGCTGCACCCCATGCTCTCGGCGTCCTTGCCGGTGCAGGAGGCCCCGGCGCACTTCACGCCCGGCGGCAGCTTCTGCGGCGTGCCGACGGAGGGCGACGGCGACTTGGCGGCCCCCGCCGCCTTCGGGCCGCCGTTGCCGCCGGTCACGTAGAACACGGCCCCGATCAGCACCAGCGCCCCGGCCAGCCCGGCGAGGAACATCACCGCACGCCGCCGACCGCGCGCACGGTCGCCGCCACCGGCCGCCGGGGCGGCGGGGGGCGGCCCACCGGACTCACCCGGCGCGGCGGCGTCCCGGGGTTCCGCCTGTGCGGGCGACGGGGGCGACTGCGTCGCGGGGGAAGCGCCCGGAGCGGGGGCCGGGCCCGGCAGTGCGGCGCGGGCGCGGGAGACGCGGATGGCCTCCATGGTGCGGTCGTGCCGCAACTCCGAGCGGCTCCAGGCGCGTTCGGCCAGCTCCCACATCGTGACGAGGTGGGCCGGTTCCGTGCCGGTGACCTCGGCGAGGGCGACCACCGCGCCCTTGGGCGCGAGGAGCCGGCCGTTGAGGTAACGGTCCCAGGACGTCCTGCTGTAGCCGGTGCGGTCGGCGAGCGCGGCCACACTCATACCGCCGCGGTCCACCAGCCGCCGCAGCTGGCTCGCGAACTCCCTCACCTGCGGGTCGAGTTCGTCGGGCAAGGCCTTCCAACGAGCCATCGCTTCCCCCCTCGCTCCCCTGAATGTCCACGCTAGCCCTGTTGTCGGGCGACTTCTCCCCGGACGACCGGTTCCGCCGGCACGCCGGCGCCTCGGCACACGGCCCGCTCACCTCGGGCGCACGGCCCGCTCACCCCAGCGCCACGGTGCCCACCACGGCGGTGAGCAGGAGAGCGAGGAGGAGCAGGACGGCGTAGACCAGGAGGCGTCCGCCCGGTCCGTGCCGCGGGTCCTCCTCCGGCCGGTCCCACCAGGGAACGGTGGGGTCCTCCTCGTAGGCCTTGCACCCCTCGGGCCGCTCCGGGACGGCCGCCGGGCGGGGCCAGGCCTGGACGGCCATTTCCCAGCGCACGGTGTGCCGTTCGGCGTCCGGGCCGTCCAGTCCCGCGACCCGGCACAGCGCGGCGACCGCCTGCCGGGGCGGCGGCTGGACGGCGTTGAGGTAGCGCTGCCAGGACGACTTGCTGTACGCGGTGCGCGCGCCGAGGGCGACCAGGCTGAGGCCGGTTTGGTCCTTCAGCAGCCGCAGCTGCTCCACGAAGTGCCGTACCTCCGGCGGCAGATCGTCCGGCAGCGGCTGCCAGGCGCCCATCGCTCACCTCCACGGCGTCCCTCGCGTTGCCCGGTCGCAGCGAGTGACGACCACGGCGGGCACAACGGTTCCCGCGCCGGGCGCGGGCGTCCCTGTGGCCAAGCGCGGACACCGTAGCGGAACGGTCACTTCCGTGCCACAGCGCACGGACAGCCGTTGAACAGGACGTTCAGCGTGCACCAGGGTGGATGCGGGACGGCGGCCCGTCCTGACTCGGGGGAGAGGATGGGCCGCCGTCCCGGTGCGCGCCCGGGACGCGCGCGGAAGTCACTGACTGTTGCGGACGGTGAAGTGCAGCGCGTCGTCCAGGAACGGTATCTCCAGCCACGGCTTGGGCTGGGCCATCAGCGCGAGCAGCACGATGGCGGAGCCGAGGATGCCGTAGGTGACGATGTCGGTGAAGCGGGAGCGCACGGCGAGCATGCCGACGCGGGGCAGGAACCAGCGCAGGGCCGCGCCGCCCAGCAGTGCCGCGCCGATCAGCAGCAGCCCGACGCGGAAGGCGTCGAAGGCGGTCACCAGCAGGCCGAGCCCCACCACGGACAGCACGGCGAGGATCGGCCACTGCCGCGCGGGCGCGGGGGCGTCGCCGGGCGCGGCCCGGCCGCCGCCCTCGGGGCGCGCGGTGTCCCTGGTGAACAGCGGGAAGCGGCGCGTGACCCGGCGCGGCCGCCCGTCCGCGTCCGGCGCGCTGACCGCGTCCCGCACCTCGATCTCCGGCTCGGCGGCCGCGGGGGTGCCCCGGGTGCCGCCGTCCGCCTCAGCCGACACTGCGCTCCGCCGCCTCGACCACGTTGACCAGCAGCTGGGCCCGGGTCATGGGGCCGACGCCGCCGGGGTTCGGGGAGATCCAGCCGGCCACCTCGCGGACGTCCGGGTGGACGTCGCCCACGATCTTCCCCTCGTCGTTGCGGGAGACGCCGACGTCGAGGACGGCGGCGCCGGGCTTGACGTCCTCGGCGCGGATCAGGTGCGGGGAGCCGGCCGCGGCGACGATGATGTCGGCCCTCTTGAGGTGGGCGGACAGGTCGCGGGTACCGGTGTGGCACTGGGTCACGGTGGCGTTCTCACTGCGGCGGGTCAGCAGCAGCGGCATCGGACGGCCGATGGTGACGCCCCGGCCGACGACCACGACCTCCGCGCCCTTGATCTCCACGCCGTGGCGGCGCAGCAGCGTGAGCACGCCGTTGGGGGTGCAGGGCAGCGGGGCGGGCTCGTTCAGGACGAGGCGGCCGAGGTTCATCGGGTGCAGGCCGTCGGCGTCCTTGTCGGGGTCCATCAGCTCCAGGACCCGGTTCTCGTCGATGCCCTTGGGCAGCGGCAGCTGGACGATGTAACCGGTGCAGGAGGGGTCCTCGTTCAGCTCGCGGACGACCGCCTCGATCTCCTCCTGCGTGGCGGTCGCGGGCAGTTCGCGCTGGATCGAGGCGATGCCCACCTCGGCGCAGTCGCGGTGCTTGCCCGCGACGTACTTGCGGCTGCCGGGGTCGTCCCCGACCAGGATCGTGCCGAGGCCGGGCGTGACGCCCTTCTCCTTGAGCGCCGCCACGCGGGCGGTCAGATCGGACTTGATCTCGGCTGCGGTGGCCTTGCCATCGAGAATCTGGGCGGTCATGCCCCCATCCTCGCGGATGACCGGCCCGTGGTTCCAATCCGGGTCCGCCGAACCGTACGCCCCGGCCCGTCCGCCCGATCGCCGCCAAGATCAGTGATGTTGCACTTGCACAACACATGCGAAATGCGACTGGACAAGCATGTCCTCGGTCAAGAACGATGAACCGCACAGTGCCGCGGGCAGCTCAACGGGGGGACGGACCGCACTTTCTGTAGACATCTCCTCCGAACGGTGCCGCGCGTCGTCCCCGCACTTGATCAACGGAGGAAACACCGCCATGAGTTACGGCGACCCGAACAACCCCTACGGCGCCCCGCAGCAGCAGCCGCAGCAGGGTTACGGCTACCCGGCGCAGCAGCCTCAGGCCCCGGGCTACGGCTACCCGCAGGCCCCGCCGGTCCAGCCGTACGGCGCTCCGGTGCCGGAGACGATGCCGGGCACGGTGAGCGCGGCCCGCGTGATGCTGTGGGTGATCGTCGGCCTCCAGGCGATCGGTGTGGCGATCTTCGTCTTCAGCGCGCTGACCATCGACCACCTGAAGAAGAACGGCGACCTGCCGCAGCTCTCCGACTACCCGACCGGCGCACTGTGGGGCTTCGCGGTGCTCGCCCTGGCGTGGCTGGTGTGGGCGGCGGTGCTGGCGGCGAAGTTCACCAGCGGCGGCAACGGACTGCGCGTGACGACGCTGGTCTTCGGCATCATCACCGCGGTGCTCGCCCTGTACCCGTTCACCGTGGTGGGCATCGTCCACCTGGTGCTGGCCATCCTGATCGCCGTGTTCGTGGGCAACGCCAAGGGCAAGGCGTGGTTCAACCGGCCCCGCTACTGAGCCTCCCGCGCCTTCTCGGGGCGCGTTCGACCGCGGCCTCCGCTCCTTTCGGGAGCCGGAGGCCGCGGTCGTTCCCGGCCGGGGGCGGCCGGTGAGACGTCAGTGGAAGAAGTGGCGGGTGCCGGTGAAGTACATCGTCACCCCGGCCTTCTTCGCGGCCTCGACGACCTGCTCGTCGCGGATCGAGCCGCCCGGCTGGACGATCGCCCGGACGCCGGCCGCGATGAGGATCTCGGGGCCGTCGGGGAAGGGGAAGAAGGCGTCGGAGGCCGCGTAGGAGCCGCGCGCCCGCTCCTCGCCCGCCCGCTCGACCGCGAGCCGGCAGGAGTCGACCCGGTTGACCTGGCCCATGCCGACGCCGACCGAGGCGCCGTCCTTGGCGAGCAGGATGGCGTTGGACTTCACCGCCCGGCACGCCTTCCAGGCGAAGGCGAGCTGCGCGAGCTCGTCGGCTGACAGCGCCTCGCCGCTCGCGAGCGTCCAGCCCGCCGGGTCGTCGCCGTCGGCCTGGAGCCGGTCGGCGACCTGGAGCAGCGCGCCGCCGTCGATCGCCTTGACCTCGACGGGAGCGGCGGGCGCGGCCGGGGCCTTGAGGACGCGGATGTTCTTCTTCTTGGTGAGGGCCTCGAGGGCCCCCTCCTCGTAGTCCGGCGCGACGACGACCTCGGTGAAGATGTCGGCGACCTGCTCGGCCATCTCCCGGCTCACCGGACGGTTCACGGCGATCACACCGCCGTACGCGGACACCGGGTCGCAGGCGTGCGCCTTGCGGTGCGCCTCGGCCACGTCCGCGCCGACGGCGATGCCGCACGGATTGGCGTGCTTGATGATCGCCACGCACGGCTCGTCGTGGTCGTAGGCGGCACGGCGGGCGGCGTCGGTGTCCGTGTAGTTGTTGTACGACATCTCCTTGCCGTGCAGCTGCTCGGCCTGCGCGAGCCCGGCGCCGCCGGCGTCCACGTACAGGGCGGCCGGCTGGTGCGGGTTCTCGCCGTAGCGCAGCGTGTGCGCGCGCTCCCAGGTGGCGCCGAGGAAGTCGGGGAAGCGCGACTCGTCGACGGGGGCGTAGGAGGAGGCGAACCAGGAGGCGACGGCCACGTCGTAGGCGGCCGTGTGCTGGAAGGCCTCGGCGGCCAGCCGCTTGCGGGTGGCGAGGTCGAAGCCGCCGGACTTCACCGCGTGCAGCACGTCTGCGTAGCGGGCGGGGCTGGTGACCACGGCGACCGACGGGTGGTTCTTGGCGGCGGCGCGGACCATGGAGGGGCCGCCGATGTCGATCTGCTCGACGCACTCGTCGTCCGAGGCGCCGGAGGCGACGGTCTCGCGGAACGGGTAGAGGTTGACCACGACCAGGTCGAACGGCTCGACGCCGAGGTCGGCCAGCTGCTGCCGGTGGTCTTCGAGGCGCAGGTCGGCGAGGATGCCGGCGTGGACCTTCGGGTGCAGGGTCTTGACCCGGCCGTCCAGGCACTCGGGGAAGCCGGTGAGCTCCTCGACCTTGGTGACGGGCACACCGGCCGCGGCGATCCGCGCGGCGGTGGAGCCGGTGGAGACGAGTGCGACGCCGGCCTCGTGCAGCCCGCGCGCGAGCTCCTCCAGACCGGTCTTGTCGTAGACGCTGACGAGCGCGCGCCGGATGGGCCGCTTGTTGCTCTCGGCGGTCACAGGATTACTACCTTTCGTCCCTCGATGCGATAGCCGTTGCGGGCGAGCCGCCCCACGACCTCGACGAGCAGCCTTCGCTCGACTTCCTTGATGCGCTCGTGCAGAGCGCTCTCGTCGTCCTCGTCCCGGACCTCGACCACGCCCTGGGCGATGATCGGGCCGGTGTCGACGCCGTCGTCGACGAAGTGGACGGTGCAGCCGGTGACCCTGGCGCCGTACGCGAGCGCGTCCCGCACGCCGTGGGCTCCCGGAAAACTGGGCAGCAGGGCGGGGTGCGTGTTCACGAACCGCCCGCCGAACCGGGCGAGGAACTCCTTGCCCACGATCTTCATGAACCCGGCGGACACCACCAGGTCCGGCTCGTGGGCGGCGACGGCCTCGGCGAGCGCCGCGTCCCACTCCTCGCGCGTGGCGTAGTCCTTCACCGCGCGCACGAAGGTCGGCACCCCGGCACGCTCGGCGCGGGCCAGCCCCTCGATGCCGTCGCGGTCGGCGCCCACGGCGACGACCCGGGCACCGTAGGCCTCGGCTCCCGTCGCGTCGATCGCGTCGAGGAGCGCCTGGAGGTTGGTGCCGGATCCGGAGACCAGCACGACGAGGCGCTTGGCCACGGGCTTGGCGGCCACGGTGGGGCCCTTTCTCGGGGGAGCTGTTTGTACGGTCGTACGAATGCTTCGGGCCCCCGGATACGGGGAAGCCTACGAAGCGGCCGACCGTCAGCAACGATACCGGCACACCGGAAGGCCCCCGTGGGACGGGGGCGTGGCCGGAAGGTAGCGTCTGGGGAGAGCTGGTACGGGAACGCACCGCGCGCACCGCGCGTTCTCCTGATGACGGGACCCCGCGCCCAGGGCGTTGAGCACCTGCGGGGACCTTCCAGTTCAGTCGTGACTCACCAAGGGGAAGACGCTCACTTGATGCCGGACCGCAGCCTGCGACTCCTCACGCTCCCCCCGCAGCCGGCGCAGG
>NZ_BMVJ01000002.1:353066-353495 GCF_014650655.1 Streptomyces anandii JCM 4720 | reverse complement strand
GGAACAAGCGCGGCGCCGTGCTGCTGCGGGAGCGCCCGAGTTCGCCGCCCAACGCCCCCTCGGGCAGTGGTGACGGCGGCGGGCGCGGCGGAGCGGCCCCGGACGACAACCCCTTCGCGCCGCCGCCCGAGGGTGCGCCGGACAGCCCCTGGCGGCCCCGGCACCCGTCCGACGGCGGCTCGGGCGAGGGCGGCCCGGGTGGCTCCGGCGGCCCGGACGACGGCTCCGGCGAGGACGGCCGTTCACCTTGGGGCAGTCAGTGGAGCGACCGCCAGCCCGGCCGCTCCCAGGGCGGCTTCGGCGAGCGGCCCCAGCGTCCGGGATCCGGCGGTCCGGGCGGACCCGGTGGCTCCGGCGGTCCCGGCGGCAAGGGCCCGGGGCTGCGCTGGGACCCCACGGACCCGGCCCAGCGCCGCGCGCGGTACGCGC
>NZ_BMVJ01000002.1:352099-353014 GCF_014650655.1 Streptomyces anandii JCM 4720 | reverse complement strand
GCTGGCCGTACGTGGCGCTGCTGCTCGGCGCGCTGGCCCTGTACTGGGGCGTGAGCTCGCTGCGCGCCAAGCCGCGCCGGTCCGACGCGGGCGGCGCCCCGGCGCCGGAGGGCCGGCCCCAGACCACGGCCGCGGTGAGCGGCCTGGTCACCGCCTCGCTGGCGCTGGCCCTGGTCGCGGTTTCCTTCACCGCGCAGCTGGTGTACCGCGACTACTACTCGTGCGTGAACGACGCCCTGACCAACCAGGCCAAGCAGTCCTGCGACCGGCATCTGCCGCAGGAGCTGCGGGGTGTGCTGGGGTTGAACGACTGACGGGCCGGCTAGGCGGGCTGGTCGGGCTTCCCGGGGTCGCCGTCCTCGGCGGGGCGCGCCGGGTGGTTCGCGGGTGGCTCGGCGGCGGGAGGCTCGTGCCCTTCCCGGGGCTCTTGCACGTCCGGTTGCACTTCCGCTTGTAGTTCCGTTCGTACTTCCGTTCGTACTTCCGATGCCTCGTCCGCGTCCGGTGGCCCGGCTTCGTGCGGAGGCTCCGCTTCCTGCGCCGCCTCCGTTCCGTGCGGCGGCTCGGCCGTGTCCCGGGGCTCCGGGGGTTTCGCCGCCGCCTGTCCGAGCGCCTCCCAGCGGGCCCGGCGGGCGGTGTCGTCGTCCTGCCAGGAGGTGGACTCGGGCCCCTCGGGCTCCTGGGGCAGGACGTCGTACGGCTCCAGCGTGGGGTCATCCAGCCGGGGCCCGGACACGGCGGCGGCCTGGGCAGCGGCGGGGACCTTCGCAGCCGAGGCCTGGCGGGGCCTGCCGATCCGCTGCCCGGTCGTGCTCTCCGCCTCCGCCGCCCTGCTGTCCCGGCAGCGCCACGCCCGTACGGCCAGCGCCGTGGGCAGGGCCCCCGCCGTCGTCCACGCCAGTGCCGCCGCGCCCA
>NZ_BMVJ01000002.1:347952-352068 GCF_014650655.1 Streptomyces anandii JCM 4720 | reverse complement strand
CCTGCCAGCCCACCGGCCCGAAGCGGGCGAGCGCGGCGTTGCCGAGCGGCCCGCCCGCCACTTCGGCGAGCACCCCGAGCCCGAGCGCGCACAGCAGGCACCCGAGTCCGGCCCCGGCCGCGGTGCGCCGCCAGGTCCACGCCCGCACGGCGCCCTGCCGTCCGTCCGGCGCGTCCCGCCCGTCCCGTACGGCCGCCCCGGCCACGAACCAGCCGATGGTCAGCCCGGCCACGGCGGGGACAGCCGTCGCGGCCCAGTGCGCCGAGGTGCCGGGGCCCGCGTCCGGCACCGCCGCGAGCAGCGGGAACGGCGGCAGCAGCGGGGCCGGGGCGGAGGCGAACGGGTCGACGACATGTCCCGCGCCGAGCACGAAACCGGGTCCCAGCGCGTACGCCACCGCCCACAGCACCGCGTTGGGCAGCAGCGCCAGGCACAGCACCAGCACGGCGAACCGTCCCGACCAGCCCTCCGTCAGACGTACGAAGGCGCCCTGGGCCGCCGCGGAGTGCCCGACCAGGGACAGCCCGAGCACCAGCGCCCCGCCCCCGGCGAACACCGTCGCGCCCGCCCCGGCCGCCCGCGAGGAGGCGCCCAGGCGCGCGCGGGGGCCGGGCGCGAGGAGCAGCCGCCGGACGCTCTTGGGCAGCGCGCCCAGCGCCCGCTCCAGCGGGGCACGCGGACAGCCGTACGCCGTCCACACTCCGCTGCCCGCCGCCACCATGGCGACCAGCGGCACCCACAGGACGGTCCGCGGCCACGAGGGGCGCAGCACTCCGCCCGCGGCGTACACGGCGGCCGCGCCCGCGACGACGACGTAGCCGAGGACTACGCCCGCCCAGGCGGTGCGGGGTTGGACGAGCGGTCCGCCGTCGCCCGCGTCGGTCGCGTCCCGTGCCGCACGGTGCACGAGCAGCGCGGGCAGGGCGAGGAGGAGCAGCGGGGTCACCCCCACGGGTGCGGGCACCGAGGTGAGCGTGTCGGTGCGCAGCAGTTCGGCGCCGTGCGCGAGCAGCCACAGCGCGGCGGCCACGTGCAGGGCGCCGCCCGGGCCGCTGTCGGGGTACGGCGAGCTGATCCACAGGGCGATGACCAGCACCGCGAACGAGCCGAGCCCGAGCCCCGCCGCGACGGCGCCCCCGAGGAAGCCGGCACCCAGGCCGGGCGAGCGGTCGCGTACCCGGGCGCGTAGTCGGGGCAGGGGAGGGCGGCGACGGGGCGTGCTGATCACGACCGCCATGCTCCCAACGACACCCGCTTTCCCGGCGCAAGAGGCGAAGTTCCGCTGTGTCGCTCAATATACGTTTATGTGCCTATTCACACGGAGGGACGCATGGTGACGGACCGTCATACCGACCGCGACACGGCCACTCTGACACCCGTTCAGGCCTTCGACGCCCTCTACGCGTACTGCGCCCCCGCCCTCGTGCGCCAGACCTACCTGCTCACCGGCCGGCACGACCGCGCCCGCGAGGCCGTGGAGCACGCCTTCCAACAGGCCTGGCAGCGCTGGCCGGAGGTGGCCCACGACCGGGACCCGGCGGGCTGGGTGCGGGCGGCGGCGTACGAGTGCGCCCTGTCCCCCTGGCACCGCTTCCGTCCGGGCGGCCACCTCACCGACCCGCCCCCCGATCCCGCGGACCGCGCGCTGCAGGAGGTCCTGCTCGAACTCCCGCCGCCGCACCGCCGCACCCTCGTCCTCTACGACGGCGTGGGCCTCGACCTGCCCGAGACGGCGGCGGAGACGGAGGCGAGCACCCCGGCGACGGCGAACCGGCTGATGCACGCCCGCGAGGCCGTCGCCGAGCGCCTGCCGGAACTGGCGGACACGGCGGAACTGCACCGGCGGCTGACCCGGCTGGCCGCCACCGAGCGCCTCCCGGCGGTCATGCCGACGGCGGTGCGCACGACCGGGGAGCGCAGGACCCGGTTCTGGACCCGCTCGGCCATCGCCTTCACGGTCACCATCATCGGCGCCACCGCGCTCACCCTGCGTACGGCTCCCACGCACTACCTGGCGCCGGTGTCCCCGGGGCACTCGGTGGCGGGGCTGCCCGCGGCGGGCGCGCTCGGCCCGCTGTCGAAGGACGCGCTGAAGCTGAGGGAGAAGCTGCGCAAGGAGCAGGCGGCCGGGCCGGAACGGCTGGTGCCCGAGGCGAGGTGAGACGGCCGGACGGCGCATCCCCGTGGCCGGAGGCCCGGAAAGCCGGTGGGCCCGCCCCCTTTCAGGGGAGCGGGCCCACCGGCGTGGTTCAGGAACCGTACGGAAGTCAGCCGGCGAGGATCTCGCGGGCCAGCTTGGCCGTCTCGGTCGGGGTCTTGCCGACCTTGACGCCCGCGGCCTCGAGGGCCTCCTTCTTGGCCTGGGCGGTGCCGGAGGAGCCGGAGACGATGGCGCCGGCGTGGCCCATGGTCTTGCCCTCGGGCGCGGTGAAGCCCGCGACGTAGCCGACGACCGGCTTGGTCACGTTCTCCTTGATGAAGGCCGCGGCCCGCTCCTCGGCGTCGCCGCCGATCTCGCCGATCATGACGATCAGGTCGGTGTCGGGGTCGTCCTGGAAGGCCTTCAGGGCGTCGATGTGGGTGGTGCCGATGATCGGGTCACCGCCGATGCCGACGCAGGTCGAGAAGCCGATGTCACGCAGCTCGTACATCATCTGGTACGTCAGCGTGCCGGACTTCGACACCAGGCCGATGCGGCCCGGCTTGGTGATGTCGGCCGGGATGATGCCGGCGTTCGACTGGCCCGGGGTGATCAGGCCGGGGCAGTTCGGGCCGATGATCCGGGTCTTGTTGCCCTTCTTGCCGGCGTACGCCCAGAAGGACGCCGTGTCGTGCACCGCGATGCCCTCGGTGATGACGACCGCGAGCGGGATCTCGGCGTCGATGGCCTCGACGACCGCGTCCTTGGTGAACTTCTCCGGGACGAAGATGACCGTGACGTCGGCGCCGGTCTTCTCGATGGCCTCCTTGACGGTGCCGAAGACCGGTACCTCGGTGCCGTCGAAGTCGACGCTCTGGCCGGCCTTGCGCGGGTTCACGCCGCCGACGATGTTCGTGCCGGACGCCAGCATGCGGCGGGTGTGCTTCTGACCCTCCGAGCCGGTCATGCCCTGGACGATGACCTTGGATTCCTTGGTGAGGAAGATAGCCATGGTGTTCTGTGACCTCGTCCCTTACTTCGCGGCAGCAGCCAGCTCGGCGGCCTTGTCGGCCGCGCCGTCCATGGTGTCCACCCGCTGGACGAGCGGGTGCTTGCGGTCGTCGAGGATCTTGCGACCCAGCTCGGCGTTGTTGCCGTCCAGGCGCACGACGAGCGGCTTGGTGACCTCTTCGCCCTTGGACTCCAGGAGCTCCAGGGCCTGCACGATGCCGTTGGCGACCGCGTCGCAGGCGGTGATGCCGCCGAAGACGTTGACGAACACGGACTTCACGTCCGGGTCGCCGAGGATGATCTCCAGGCCGTTGGCCATGACCTCGGCGGACGCGCCGCCGCCGATGTCGAGGAAGTTGGCGGGCTTGACGCCCTTGTGCGCCTCGCCGGCGTAGGCGACGACGTCCAGGGTCGACATGACCAGACCCGCGCCGTTGCCGATGATGCCGACCTCGCCGTCGAGCTTGACGTAGTTGAGGTTCTTCTCCTTGGCGGCCGCCTCGAGCGGGTTGGCGGCGGCCTTGTCGTGGAGCTCCTCGAACTCGGGGTGGCGGAACTCGGCGTTCTCGTCCAGGGAGACCTTGCCGTCCAGGGCGATGACGTCACCGGAGGCGACCTTGGCCAGCGGGTTCACCTCGACCAGGAGGGCGTCCTCCTTGATGAACACCTCCCACAGCTTCACCAGGACGTCGGCGACCTTGTCGGCCACCTCGGCCGGGAACTTCGCCGCGGCGACGATCTCCTGGGCCTTGGCCTGGTCCACGCCGTCGATGGCGTCGACCGCGATCTTGGCGACGGCGTCGGGACGGGTGGCGGCGACCTCCTCGATCTCCATGCCGCCCTCGACGGAGGCGATGGAGAGGAAGGTGCGGTTGGCCCGGTCGAGGAGGAAGGAGACGTAGTACTCCTCGAGGATCTCCGGGGCCGTCTCGGCGAGCATGACCTTGTGGACCGTGTGGCCCTTG
>NZ_BMVJ01000002.1:339943-347920 GCF_014650655.1 Streptomyces anandii JCM 4720 | reverse complement strand
ATGTCCATGCCGAGGATGTCCGTCGCGCGGGCGACGGCCTCGTCCGGGGTGGCGGCGAGCTTCACGCCACCGGCCTTGCCTCGACCACCGACCTTCACCTGGGCCTTGACGACCGACTTGCCGCCCAGCCGCTCGGTGATCTCGCGCGCCGCCTCAGGCGTGTCGATGACTTCACCGGCCAGCACCGGTACACCGTGCTTGGCGAAGAGGTCCCTCGCCTGGTACTCGAACAGGTCCACGCGCTTCCGTCCCTATCAGTGATCTCGCGGTTCGTTGGATGCGTGGGCGTGCCGCGAAGGGCAACGTGACGTCCGCTCTGTGTCACAAGGGAGGCGCACACGGTGTCCGAGCGCGCGGCATGTCCGTCTCGCAGGTTATCCCCGCTCGCGGGGGTGCCATAAATCGGGGGGTCACACCTGAGCGGTGATACCTGTCACATGATGCCGTCCTCTCTGGCACTGCGTGCCGGAGGCCGAAGGGCCTCACCGGGCTGGGGTTGACCCGGTGAGGCCCCCGCGACAGCCCCCTCGCGGGGGCCTGGGCGGATGATCCCCACCCCAATGGGGACCAGCCTGCCCTTCTTCCGCGGACGTCCGACCGGACGCCCGGACCGGCCGACGGCTTTCGGCCGTCCGGGTCCCGTCGGGCCACGGAGTCTGAGGGGGTACGCACCTGTCCTGCGGGCCCGCCGACCTTGTGTGCACGCCGGCGGCGGCGGTGGTGGTGGTGAAGGGGTCCGGGAGGGTGAGCAGGCCTGCGACAGAGGCGGGCTTCGCCTAGCCGGGGAAGAGGGGGATGTCCCGGTGCCGGTCCCGGGTCCGGGGCGCCTCGGCCCGCGCGGCGGGACCGGGCAGCAGCCGCAGTGGGGCGCGGTGGTCAACGGTGACGGCGTGCGCGTCGCCGTGTCGCGGCGCACCAAAGTCGCCGGCCGGGTGGTCACCCAGCACACCGTTCGGATCCCCGGCCGGCGCCTGGCCCGCGGGCGGCTCGGCGAGGGCTTGGGGCATCTGAGCGGCGCGGTGACCGGCGGCCGAGCCACCCCGGCCGGGGGCCTCGGCAATCGCGGAGAAACCGCGCACGGCCCGCGGTCCGGTCTCGGAGGCCTCCGCCGAGAGGCCGTCCCCGGAGGACTTCGCAGCGAGGCGCGAGCGGGGGGCTTCCCCGCCCTGCCCGGCGGCCACCACCGGCGCACTGCCCGACGGCCGGAAAACCGGCGGCGCGGGAAGAGCGGGGCCACCGGACGGCGACGCGGGCACCTCCGCGACCGGCGGAATCCCCGCCCGCCCCTGGACGGTGCCGACGGCGTCCACCAGGTCCGCCACGGGCCGCACGACGGCTTCGGTCACAGGCCGCACGACGGCCTCGGCCACCGGCCGCACGACGGCCTCGGCCACCGGCCGCACGACGGCCTCGGTCACGGGCCGGAGAACGGACTCGGTGACGGGCCGCACCACGGCCTCCTCCACCGGCCGGACGACGGACTCCGCCGCTGGGCGCACGACAGGCTCGGCGACGCGACCCGCCCCGGACCGGTGAACCGGCCGTGCGGGCGGTTCCGGCAGTGGTTGCTCGGTGGGCTCGGATGCCGGCCGGGTGACTGACGCCGCCGTCTGCCGCAGGACCGTCTCGGTCACGAGGCGGGCGGGACCCGTGGCGGTGAGCCGGCCGGTCCGCTGGGCGGCGTCCCGCAGGGCCCGGGACGCGGGGTGCCCGGAACCGTGGTGGGCGGCCGGAGCCGACTCCGCCGCGTGCGCCTGCTCCCCGCACAGGAACCCGAGCGCGAACAACGCGCTGACAAGGAGCCCCAGTTGCAGCGCACGCCGCCCGGCCGCCGTGCGCATCACGCGCAGAGCGGCACCGGACAGGGCTGCTGGCAAGGGCAACAGGGGGCTTCCTTCCCGGTCGGATGACATGTTGCCGACAGGTCACCGAATCCTCGCACGCGCCTCCCTCGGTCACGCAAGCCCTCGGTTACCGATGGGTAGGCATGTCCGCTTTTGCCGACAGGATTCGGTCGACAAGTCGTCAGACGGTGTCCGGCACCGGGAGCGGACGTTTCTCGATCGCCGCCGCCATCACCTCCGGGAACAGTTCGGGCGTGCAGGCGAACGCCGGCGCCCCGAGCGCCGCCAGGGCCGCCGCGTGCTCACGGTCGTAGGCGGGCGCCCCCTCGTCGGAGAGCGCGAGCAGCGCGACGAACTGCACTCCCGACGCCTTCATCGCCGCCACCCGCTTCAGCATCTCGTCGCGTATGCCGCCCTCGTACAGGTCGCTGATCAGCACGACCACCGTCTCCGCGGGCCGGGTGATCTGCGACTGGCAGTACGCCAGCGCCCGGTTGATGTCCGTGCCGCCCCCGAGCTGGGTGCCGAAGAGGACGTCGACCGGGTCGTCGAGCTGGTCGGTGAGGTCGACGACCGCCGTGTCGAAGACGACCAGCCGGGTGCTGATCGACCGCATGGACGCGAGCACCGCGCCGAAGACGGACGCGTACACGACCGAGGCCGCCATCGAGCCCGACTGGTCGATGCAGAGGACGACGTCCTTCTTCACGGACTGCGAGGCCCGCCCGTAACCGATGAGCCGCTCGGGCACGACCGTCCGGTACTCGGGGAGGTAGTGCTTGAGGTTGGCGGCGATCGTGCGGTGCCAGTCGATGTCGTGGTGGCGCGGCCGGCTGACACGGGCACTGCGGTCGAGCGCGCCGGTGAGGGTGGCCCGGGTACGGGTGGCCAGCCGCTTCTCCAGGTCCTCGACGACCTTGCGCACGACCGCCCGTGCCGTCTCCTTCGTCGTCTCCGGCATCGCCTTGTTCAGCGACAGCAGCGTGCCGACGAGGTGCACGTCGGCCTCCACCGCCTCCAGCATCTCCGGCTCGAACAGCAGCGCGGCAAGGCCCAGCCGGTCGATGGCGTCACGCTGCATGACCTGCACGACGGGGGACGGGAAGTACGTCCGTATGTCCCCGAGCCAGCGCGCGACCGACGGCGCGGAGGCCCCGAGCCCCGCCGAACGGTTCCGTCCCGTCCGGCCCGCCCCCGGCCGGTCGTCCTTGCCGTAGAGCGCGGCGAGCGCGCCGTCCATCGCCGCGTCCCGCCCGGACAGCGCGCGGCCGGTGCCGTCGGCCGCGTCACCGCCGAGGACGAGCCGCCACCGCCGCAGCCGCTCCCCCGCCGGGTCCGCGCCGCCCACACCGTCCAAGCCGCCCCTGCCCGCCAAGCCGTCCGTCCCGTCCGAACCGTCCATGCCGTACGTCCTTCCGGTCGCCGTGGTCATCCCACCATCCCCGCGAGCTCCTCACCGCTTCTCTCCCCGGCACCGGCACCGGCGTCGGCGGCGTCCGGGCCCAGGCCGAGCAGCAGCCGCAGCACGGGCAGCACGGCGTCGGCCCGCTCCCGGTCGAGGTCCGCGCCGAAGCCGGGAGGTCCGGCCGCCGTGACGCCGGCCGGGCCGCCCCCCTGCCGCGGCCCGCGCCGGACCAGCTCGCCGAGCGATCTGCGCACCCCCGGCTCGTACGCCGAGAAGGTCCGCCGCAGCAGCGGCAGTACGTCGGTGAACGCCTCCGCCGGTACCCCGGTCAGCCAGTCGTCGACCAGGGCGAGCAGCCGCTCGTCGTGCACGAGCAGCATCCCGCCCCCGCCACCCACGAACCCCTCGATCCACGCGGCCGCGTCCGCCGGCGGGGTGCCCGGCGACAGCGCGAGCCCCATCAGCCGCGCCGCCCGCTCCTGCTCGACCTCCCCGTCGTCGAGCAGCAGCCGCACGGCACGGCCCCGGACGACCCCGGGAACCGTGTCCCGGCCCGACAGCACCCCCAGCACGCCGTGCCAGCGGGCGCGCAGGTCGCCGTGGCCCGCCATGGGGGTGTCGCCGAGCAGGCCCACCGCCGTGTGCACCGCGTTCACATGGCGGCGCATCTCCTCGGCCGCGTCCGCGTCCAGTACGGCGCAGGCCGGGGGCAGGGCGACGAAGATCCGCTCGGCCAGACCGGCGGCGACCCCGGCGAGGGCCGCGGTGTCGGTGCCGCGTACGTCGCCGTACCGCAAGGAGCGGACCAGGGCGGGCAGGGCCTGGGCGAGGTGCCCGACGTCCGCGTCCAGCGCCGCGCGGTCGGCGAGCACCCGCATCACCACCGGCAGCGCGTCCGGGAGCCCGGCGAGCAGGCACTGCTCGGCCAGCCCGGTCACCTCGGCGAGCGCCCCGGCGCCCACCGCGTCGGCCTCGGCCTTGGCGGTCGCGGCGGCGAGCACGGTCGTGCCCCACACCCCCGCCTCGGCGACGCGTACCGACAACTCCGGCTCCCAGCACAGCCGCCAGGTCTCCCGGAACGTGCCCGTGCTCCCCCGCGAGGCGGTGGGCTCGCCCCAGCCGACGCCGAGCAACCGCAGCCGGTGCAGGAGCCTGCTGCGGCCGGCGTCGGTCTCCCCGCGCAGGTCGAGTTCCAACTCCCGCTCCGACACCTCCGGTTTCAGCCGCAACCGGCGCTGGAGCCGGGCCAGGTCCCGTTGCAGGGGCACCGCGGGCGCCGACTCGGGCACCTCGCCCAGTACGTCCCCGACCACCAGCCGGTCGCGCACGAGCGCCAGCGGGACGTCCGAGCCCTCGCACATGACCGCCCGCACGGCGTCGGTCGTCTCGCTCAGCCCGGGCAGCGGGCGGCCGCGCATCGCGGCGAGCGTCTCCGCCAGCCGCACCGCCTCGATGACGTGGGCGGAGGAGACGATCCGGTCCTCCTCGCGCAGGAGCCCGGCCACCTTGGTCAGCCACCGCTCGACCGGGCGGTCCGGGGCGGCGAACAGGTGGGCGTACCACCCTGGTGAGCCGATGCCCGCGCCGTAGCCTCCGGAACGGGCCAGTCTGCGGTGCGTCCAGGGCACCCAGGTCATGTCCGTCCTGACCTTGGGCAGCCCCTTCAGCAGCGAGCGGTCGGTGGCGACGGTCGCCTTGCGCCGCAGCGCGGGCACGTGCCAGGCGCCGCAGACCACGGCGACGTCTTCCCCGAACTCCCGGACCGCGGCGCGCACTTGGAGCCGCATGTACGCCTCGCGCACGAGGTCACGGTCGTGCCCGCCGCTGCCGTAGGTCTCCCGCAGCGCTTCCATGGCCTCCTCCAGCACGAGAAACGGCGCGTACGGGTCGCCGTCGCCCATCCCCCGGTGCTCGACCACGTCCTCCCACCAGCGCTCCGGATCGTCGTACCCGGCGGCTTCGGCGAGCGCGGCCAGCGGATCGACCCGCACCCCGTCGCCGACGGGAGCGGCTTGGGCGCCCTCCCCGTCCGGTGCGCCCTCCCTCTCCGGCGCGCCCTCCCCCTCCGGCAGGCAGTCCTCCTCCGGCGTGCCGGTGTCCTCGCGTTGCCAGGCCAGGGTGTGTGCGGCCGGGAGGTCGATGAAGCGGGCCGGGACGTCGTGCCGCAGCGCCCAGCGGATCGCGACCCACTCCGGGGAGAACCCGGCCAGCGGCCAGAACGCGGAGCGGCCCGGCTCGTCCACGGCGTGGGCGAGGAGGGCGACCGGCGGCCGCATGCCCTCCTCGGCGGCGAGCGGGATGAGCGCGTCGGCCTCCGGCGGCCCCTCGATGAGCACCACCCGCGGCCGGGCCGCGTCCAGCGCTGCCCGAACCGCCCGCGCGGAGCCCGGCCCGTGGTGCCGGACTCCGCCCGCGCGGAGCCCGGCCCGTGGTGCCGGACCCCCAGCAGCAGCGGCCCCGCGCCGGGTCCCCGGCCCGCCGCCTGCTCAGCTCCCGCCATCCCGTCCCCCTCTCCGCAGCCGCCCGCGCCGGCCGCCGCGTCCGCCCGTCCAGCTCGGTTCGTCCTCGGCGCTCGCCCGTGCCGCGCCGCCCCACATCCGCCCGTTGGCGCTCATGCGCTCACCTCCCGGCAGGCCCGGTAGAAGTCCTTCCAGCCGTCGCGCTCACGGACCACCGTCTCCAGGTACTCCTGCCAGACGACCCGGTCGGCCGCCGGGTCCCGGACGACCGCGCCGAGGATGCCGGCCGCGACGTCGCCGGCCCGCAGCACGCCGTCGCCGAAGTGGGCCGCGAGCGCGAGGCCGCCCGTGACGACCGAGATGGCCTCGGCCGTCGACAGCGTGCCGCTCGGCGACTTCAGCTTCGTACGTCCGTCGGTGGTCACGCCGTCGCGCAGTTCGCGGAAGACGGTCACGACCCGGCGGATCTCGTCGACGCCGTCCGGCACGGCCGGCAGGTCGAGGGACCGGCCGATCTGGTCGACACGGCGGGAGACGATGTCGACCTCCGCCTCGGGGCTCTCCGGCAGCGGCAGCACCACCGTGTTGAAACGGCGGCGCAGGGCGCTGGAGAGGTCGTTGACCCCGCGGTCGCGGTCGTTGGCCGTGGCGATCAGGTTGAAGCCGCGGACCGCCTGCACCTCCTCGCCCAGCTCCGGTATCGGCAGGGTCTTCTCCGACAGGATCGTGATGAGCGTGTCCTGCACGTCGGCGGGGATGCGGGTCAACTCCTCGACCCGGGCCGTCATGCCCTCGGCCATGGCCCGCATGACCGGGCTGGGCACGAGCGCGTCGCGGCTCGGGCCGTGCGCCAGCAACTGGGCGTAGTTCCACCCGTAGCGGATCGCCTCCTCGGGCGTTCCCGCCGTGCCCTGCACCAGCAGGGTCGAGTCGCCGCTGACCGCGGCGGCCAGGTGCTCGGACACCCAGGTCTTCGCCGTGCCCGGCACGCCGAGCAGGAGCAGGGCGCGGTCGGTGGCGAGGGTGGTCACGGCGACCTCGACGATGCGGCGCGGGCCGACGTACTTCGGCGTGATCACCGTGCCGTCCGGCAGGGTGCCGCCGAGGAGGTAGGTGGCGACGGCCCACGGCGACAGCTTCCAGCGGGCCGGGCGCGGTCGGTCGTCCTGCGCGGCCAGCGCGGCCAGTTCGGCGGCGAAGGCGTCCTCGGCGTGCGGCCGCAGCGCCTCGGACCCGGCTTGTCCCGCGCCCGCCCGTCCCCCTTCTCCCGCGCCCGTGTTCGCGGGCGCGGAAATGTGCTGACTCGGTTCGACAGGCGTCGGTTCGACGGACACAGACATGGCTGAGGCCCCCTCCAGCTCGGCCGGTTCGGATCTGGCATCCACCGTGCACCACGGCACTGACAACACGTTCTGACCTGCGCAAACGCGCTCGCCGGAGCGATTGTCAGTGGGGGGATCTACCTTCGATGGCATGACGTTGCAGGGGGTGCGCTGGACGGCGGACCAGGTGCTGGCACTGGCGCCTGACGACGCGTCACGCAAAGCGGGAAGCAAACTCGGCGCGGCCGGTCCGTGGTCCGAGGCGGGCAGTTGTGACGAGGGGACGGTGTGGGGGCTGTGCAAGGGCAGTGGCAGCAAGCCGTACCGGACGGTCGTCGACATCGCGGACGCGGCCGGGCCGGCGTACAAGTGCAGTTGCCCGAGCCGGAAGTTCCCGTGCAAGCACGCGCTCGGACTGCTGTTGCTGTGGGCGGGCGGCGACGGCGCGGTGCCGCCGGGGCAGGCCCCGGACTGGGCCGAGGAGTGGCTCGCGGGCCGGAGGGAGCGGACGGCACGGAAACCGATGGCGGGCGCGGCCGGTCCGGGACCGGCCGATCCGGAGGCGGCGCGGCGGCGGGCGGTGCGCCGTGCCGAGCGGATCACGGCGGGGGCGACGGAGCTCGAGCAGCGCCTCGCCGACCTGCTCCGCTCCGGCCTGGCCTCCGCGGAACAGGCGGGGTACGGACTGTGGGAGGAGACGGCGGCCCGCATGGTCGACGCGCAGGCTCCCGGCTTGGCCGCGCGCGTGCGCGAACTGGGGGCGATACCGTCGTCGGGACCCGGCTGGCCGGTGCGGCTGCTGGAGGAGTGCGCGCTGCTGCACCTGCTGGACCAGGGCTGGCTGCGCCGTGACGGACTGCCGCCCGACCTCGCGGCGACGGTCCGTTCCCGGGTCGGACTGCCCGGCTCGGCGGACGGCCCGCCGGTGCGTGACCACTGGCTCGTCC
>NZ_BMVJ01000002.1:322172-339918 GCF_014650655.1 Streptomyces anandii JCM 4720 | reverse complement strand
TCGCCCAGTACGACACCGCGGACGCCAAGCTGACCACGCGCAGGATCTGGCTGCACGGCACCGGTACCGGCCGCAGCGCCCTGCTCCTGTCCTACGGCGCGGCCGGCCGTGCCCCGGAGCTCACCCTCCCGGTGGGACTGGCCTTCGACGCGGAGGTCCGGGCCCATCCGGGCGCGGGGCGGCTGCGCGCGGCACTCGGCGAGCGGTTCGCGGCCCCGGCGCCCACGGAGATACGCCCGCCCGGGGTGACGGCGGCGCAGGCGGCCGCGTGCTACGGCGAGGCGCTGCGGGACGACCCGTGGCTGGAGTCGGTCCCGGTGACGCTGACGGAGGTCGTGCCGGTCCGGGACGGCGAGGGCTGGCAGCTGGCCGACGCGGGGTCCGAGGCCGCGCTGCCGCTGACACCGGCGGCCCTCGCCCGCCCGGGGCTGTGGCGGCTGGTGGCGCTGTCGGGCGGCGCCCCGGTGACCGTTTTCGGCGAGTGCGGCCACCGCGGGTTCACCCCGCTGACGGCCTGGCCGCGGGACGGGGGCGAATTGGTGACTCTGTGTTGACATCTCCTTCACGCTGCGCGACATTCGGGCCGGTCAGGGGCCCATCGCGTCCGGCAATGGAGTGACGTCGGGCCGAGGAGCGGGGCGCCGCCGGTGGAGCGGGAAGCCTCACCCGAAAGGCGCACACCGACCGTCGGCAGAGCTCACCCGTTCGCCCTTTTCTCACGCGTTACACGCATTTGTTCAGCCCCAGGGGAAACCCGGCTCGGTGACCCCTCAACCACTCCCAGGCACCCGGCAACGGAAAGGAAGCTCATGATCAGGACCTCCGCCCCGGTGGAGGCGCCCACGGCGGGCGCCTGGGAGGAGTTGGTCACCACGGCTCTGCTCGGCACCGACCGCCGCAGGCCGCCGGGCGGCGCGCCCGGCCGGGAGGCGCCGATGGCGCTGCTGGACGCGGCGGCCCTGGAGACCGTACGGCGACGGGCCGGGCTGCGTCCCGCTCCCGCGGCCCGGCGCCCGGAGCCGGCCCCCGCCGACCCGCGCCCGCCCCTGCCCGCCGCGGCGGCCCGCAGGCTGGCCCTCCTGATCGCCGACCGGCCCGGCACGGCGGGCGGCGGCCGCAGGGGCACCGCACCCGACCTCATGGAACTGCTGCCCCAGTGGCTCGCGGCGGCGAACGCGCACGGCTACGCCCCTCCCCCACAGTCGCTGCCCGCGCTGCTGGACGCGGCCCGGGGACGCACGGACCTGCGTCCGGCGGTGCTGGCCTTCGCCGGCCCGCGCGCCCTGTGGCTGGCGAGGCTCAACCCGGACTGGCGGTTCGCCCTGCGCGCGGCCCCGGGCGGCGGCGCGTCGCTGCCCGGCCCGGAGGACGCCGACCGGGTCCGGCTGCTGTGGGAGGAGGGCCTGTTCGCCGAGCGGGTCGCGCTCCTCGCCGCGATACGCGCCCGCAGGCCGGCCGCCGCGCGCGAGCTGCTCGCCGGTACCTGGGCGGCCGAGCGGGCCGAGGACCGGCTGATGTTCCTCGACTCGCTGCGCACGGGCCTCGCCCCGGAGGACGAGCCGTTCCTGGAGCAGGCGCTCGCCGACCGCAGCCGCAACGTCCGCGCCACGGCCGCGGAGCTGCTGTCGGCCCTGCCCGGATCGGCGCTCGCCGCGCGGATGGCGGCCAGGGCCGGGGCCTGCGTGGCCGTCGACCACACACGCGGGACGCCGACGATCGTCGTTGAAGCCCCCCACGAGTGCGACGCGAGCATGGAGCGCGACGGTGTCGTGCCCAGGCCGCCCACGGGCCGGGGCGAGCGGTCCTGGTGGCTCGGGCAGCTGGTGGAGGCGGCGCCGCTGGACACCTGGACCGGGCGTCTGGGCGGGCGCGGCCCGCAGGAGGTCGTGGCGCTGCCGGTGGCGGACGACTGGCAGGGCGAGCTGCACGCCGCGTGGTGCCGGGCGGCGGTGCGGCAACGGGACGCGCGGTGGGCGCGGGCGCTGCTCGGCCCGCCCGCCGCGCCCGGGGCCGGCGGCCCGGGCGCGGTGTCCCTGGCCGAGCGCGCCAAACTGCTCGGCACGCTGGACGCCGCCGAACGGGCCGAATGGGTGGCCGGTTTCATCGCGGCGCACGGACTGTCCGAGGCGTTTCAGCTGCTCGGGGTGTGCGCGGTGCCGTGGTCCGCGCCGCTCGGACGGGCGGTGGTCGACGCGCTCAACATCGCGCGGGACGCAGGGAGTTACCCATGGAGTTTCAGTGGAGTGATGGGGCTGGCCGAGCGTTGTCTGGACCCCGCCGAGGCGAGCCGGCTGGACGCGCTGATGGCGGTGCCGGACGAGACGGAGGACACCTCACCGGGCGCCGGGGGGTACTGGGCCGAGGCGTTCCAGCGGCTGGTGACGACCCTGCGGCTGCGCTCCGCCATGGCGCGGGAGCTGGATCCGGCGCAGCCCGGCTGAGCCCCGCCCCGGACCGGGGCGAGGACGGCTCCGGGCGGCACCCGGGTCTCAGTGTCCCGGCGTACCGCGAAGGCCTACGCCCCGGCCGGCTCCCGGACGTTGGCGCGGACCCAGTCGACGATCGCCTGGGTGGTCGCGCCCGGGGTGAAGATCTCCGCGACGCCCTTGTCCTTGAGCGGCGCGATGTCCGCCTCCGGGATGATCCCGCCACCGAAGACGACGATGTCCTCCGCGTCGCGCTGCCTGAGCAGTTCGATCACCGCGGCGAACAGCGTGTTGTGCGCGCCGGAGAGGATGGACAGCCCGATCGCGTCGGCGTCCTCCTGGATCGCGGTGTCGACGATCTGCTCGGGGGTCTGGTGGAGCCCCGTGTAGATGACCTCCATACCGGCGTCGCGCAGCGCCCGCGCGATCACCTTGGCGCCCCGATCGTGGCCGTCGAGCCCCGGCTTGGCCACCACCACGCGGATCGGACCGGCTGCCACACCCATCACTGCCTCCATGAAGCGACTACATCCATCCGTACTGACAAGTACCGCATATGTCGAGCGCATCGAACATGCCGGGCATACCGCACATGCCGTGCGTTCCGCCGTTCACCGCTCCGGCTGCGCCACCTCGGGACGGACGCCCCGCACCACACCGTCCGGGGAAGTGAACGAACGTTATCGCCAGCATCCCGCAACCGGCAGTTTCACGGTGCGGACCGAGGGGGAAATCACACGATGGGACATTCCCCCGGGCACTTGGGGCAAGGGGGAACCCCATGCCGCGCCGAGTTGCACGTCCTAGCGGCCCACGGGCCGCACCTCGCCGCGGCACGGGGCCCGCAGCGGGAACAAGCGTCACGGGAGCCGCAACGAGGTCGTCGCACCACCGCGCCGCAAGCCGCGCGACGCAGTGGTGCGGCGCATCGACGAGGGCACGAAGGACACACAGGGCAGTTCCGGCGGTACGGCGGACGGACCCGCCGGCACACCGGCGCGGCGCCCGGACACGGCGGCATCGCACGCGCCGCGCACCGGACGCCCCTCGTGTGTCCCGCTCACGCCCCGTCGGCCGCCTTCGCCGCGGCTGCCCACGAGGGCACACGGGGGACGGAGCTGTCCTCCCGCGTGCCGACAGGAGGTCGGCCATGAAGGTCACCAGCGTCGCAGACCCCTTCCTTCCGCTCTGTCAGCGCCTGCTCCCGACCAGGCTCGCGGGACTGTCACTGGCCCTCCTGAAGGCGACCGCCCTCGAGCTCGCGATCCTCGCCGGCCACCTGCTGCTGTATCCGTCCGGCATCATCCAGGAGCGCCGCGGCCCGTCCTGCCCGCTCCCCGCGCCGGAGGGCGCCACCGAGCTGCCGACGGAGGCCAAGCCCCCGGTAGTGCTGCTGCACGGCTTCATCGACAACCGTTCCGTCTTCGTCCTGCTGCGCCGCAACCTCGCCCAGCACGGGCGGCAGCGGGTCGAGTCCCTCAACTACTCGCCGCTGACCTGTGACATCCGCACCGCCGCCGAGCTGCTCGGCCGGCACATCGAGGAGATCTGCGAGCGCACCGGCAGCCGGCAGGTCGACGTCGTGGGACACAGCCTCGGCGGCCTGATCGCCCGGTACTACGTGCAGCGCCTCGGCGGCGACCTGCGGGTGCGCACCCTCGTCACGCTCGGCACCCCGCACGCCGGCACCCGGGTGGCCCCGCTGGCCAACGCCCACCCGATCGTGCGCCAGATGCGCCCCGGTTCGGAGCTGATCGAGGAGCTGTCCGGGCCCGCGCCCGGCTGCCGTACGCATTTCGTCAGCTTCTGGAGCGATCTCGACCACCTGATGGACCCGCTGGAGTCGGCCTGCATCGACCACCCCGACCTCCGGGCGGAGAACATCCAGGTCAGCGGCATCGGGCATCTCGCCCTGCCGGTCCACCCGGCCGTGGCGACCGGCATACGCCAGGCGCTGGACGCCGTACGGCCCAAGGACCCGTCCGCCTCCCGCGCCGGCGGCCTCACGGTCGCGTAGGAGGGGCTGCCGACGGGTGCCCGACGGCGCCGCGTTGACCCATCGGGGTCGAACTGTCCTCGAACGCAAACCCAAAGCCGTGTCCGCACAGCCCCGAAACACGGCCGAATGCCCGTTTCCCATGTGTGGGAAACCTGTGGAAGATTGTCGCGCCCGCGTACCGCCGGGTACAGTCGCCGCACTGCTCTGGCAGCCCCTGTTGTCGAGGCGAAAGAGAAGTTGGTGAACGACCGTCACCCGTCGGGGAGCGTGGCCACCCCGGCTCCGGCCTCCGATGCCGCCTCGACGCCGTATGCGTCGTACGGCGCACAGGAAGCCGCGTACGGCGACTTCACCACGTACGGCGACCACACCGCCACCGGATTTCACACCGGCACCTACGGCACGGGGCAGTTCGCGGCCGACCCCCTCTTCGGGGCCTTCCCGGCGGACACCGCGCAGGCGACCGGCTCGTACGACACCGCCCACTGGGCCGCGGACGGCCACCACACCCTGAACTACGACCCGTACGCGGCCCAGCACCACGCCGCCTACGACACCGGGGCCTACGACACGACCGCCTGGACCGACGGCTACCAGCAACTCGCCGCCGTCCCGCAGCAGTCGGGGCCCGTCGACGGCACCGGCCAGTGGGACGCGCAGGGCTGGCTCCAGCCCGACCAGTCGGGCACCGCGGAGGCCACCCAGCACTGGGACTGGAACGCGCAGACCTTCGACACAGGCGCCTACGACGCCACCCAGTGGAACACCGCCGGCCCCGCCGAGGACCCGTACTCCTACGAGGAGGCCGAACTCCCCGCCGCCGAGGGCGAATCGGAGCCCACGCCCACCGATGAGCCGTCCGTCGTCCCGCCGCTGCTGGACGACCAGGAGGAGATTACCCCGTCCGCCGCCCCGGCTCCCGGCCCGCGCGCCTCCTCGCGCGGCGGTTCCCGCTCCCGCCGCCGGACCCCCGCCAAGCGCTCCGCGCTGCTGACCGTGGCGGTCCCCTCGGTCTGCGTGATGGGCGTCGCCGGCATCGCCGCGGCCTCGGTCGGCGGCCTCGGCTCCGACACCAAGGACACCTCGGCCGCCGCCTCCGACGCGCAGCCGGTGCACCCCTCCACCGCGAACAACAAGCTGGACACCCAGTTGCAGGGCCTGTCCGCCGGCGCCGACGACTTCGCCGACCGCGCCAGCCGCACCCAGGAGCGCATCGACCTCAAGGCGCAGCAGGCCGCCGAGAAGAAGAAGGCGGCGGAGGAGGCGGCCCGCAAGGAGCGGCTGCGGCCCAAGTTCGTCCTGCCGGTCACCCAGAGGGGGCTCAGCGCCTACTTCGGCCAGGCCGGCGTCAACTGGATGTCCGTGCACACCGGCATCGACTTCCCCGTCTCCTACGGGACGACGGTCATGGCCGCGACCGACGGCACCGTGCGCACGCAGTGGAACAGCGCCTACGGCAACATGATGATCGTGACCGCGAAGGACGGCACGGAGACGTGGTACTGCCATCTCTCCAGCTACCGGGTGCCCTCCGGCACGGTCGTGAAGGCCGGCACCCCCATCGCGTACTCCGGCAACTCGGGCAACTCCACCGGCCCGCACCTGCACTTCGAGGTCAGGCCGGCCGGCGGGTCGCCGATAGACCCGCTGCCGTGGCTGCGCAGCCACGGTCTGGACCCGACCTGATCCGGCCCTCACCCGACCCGGCCCCGACCTGACCCGGCCCTGACCGGACGATGACGAGACCGCCCCCGGCTCCCGGGGGCGGTTCGGCTTTCTACAGCTTCTCCACCGGCGCGTACCGCAGCAGGAGCCGCTTCGGCTTGGTGTCGCCGAAGTCGATCGTCGCCTCGGCGTTGGCTCCGGTGCCCTTGACCGCGACCACCGTGCCGAGACCGAACTGGTCGTGGGTGACCCGGTCGCCGACCGCGAGGGACACCACCGGCTTCTCCGAGGCCCGCCGGGTGGCGAACCCGGAGGCGCCGGACGCCGACGAGCGGGACCGGGAGGAGGACAGCGAGGACGCGACCGCGGAGGCGGGGCCGGAGGTCACCGGCGAGGAACCGCCCGTGCGCTTCCAGTCCACGTGTGTCGGCGGGATCTCCTCCAGGAAGCGGGAGGGAGGATTGTACGAGGGCTGTCCCCACGCGCTGCGCATGGCCGAGCGGGTCAGGTACAGCCGCTCTCGCGCGCGCGTGATGCCGACGTAGGCGAGGCGGCGCTCCTCCTCCAGCTCCTTGGTCTGGCCGAGGGCGCGCATGTGCGGGAACACGCCGTCCTCCATGCCGGTGAGGAACACGACCGGGAACTCCAGGCCCTTGGCGGTGTGCAGGGTCATCAGCGTGATGACGCCCGAACCGTCCTCCTCCTCGTCCGGGATCTGGTCGGAGTCGGCGACCAGCGCGACCTGCTCCAGGAAGTCGGACAGCGCGACCGGCTCGCCCTCCCCGCGCTCCTGCTCGAACTCCAGGGCCACGGCGGCCAGTTCCTGGAGGTTCTCGATACGGGTCTCGTCCTGCGGGTCGGTGGAGGCCTGCAACTCGGCCAGGTAGCCGGTGCGTTCGAGCACGGCCTCCAGTACGGTCGCCGGGCCGGCGCCCGACTCCACGATCGTGCGCAGGTCTTCCATCAGCGTGTTGAACCGCTTGACCGCGTTCGCCGACCGCGCGGCCATGCCGTACGCCTCGTCGACGCGGCGCAGCGCCTGCGGGAAGCTGATCCGCTCGCGCTGGGCGAGGGCGTCGATCATGGCCTCGGCGCGGTCGCCGATGCCGCGCTTGGGCACGTTGAGGATGCGGCGCAGCGGGACGGAGTCCTCCGGGTTGGCCAGCACCCGCAGATAGGCGAGGACGTCCCGGACCTCCTTGCGCTCGTAGAAGCGGACACCGCCGACGACCTTGTAGGGCAGGCCGACGCGGATGAAGACCTCTTCGAAGACACGGGACTGGGCGTTGGTGCGGTAGAAGACGGCGACGTCGCCGGCCTTCGCCTCGCCCGCGTCCGTGAGGCGGTCTATCTCGTCGGCGACGAACTGCGCCTCGTCGTGCTCGGTGTCGGCGACGTACCCGGCGATGCGGGCGCCCGCGCCGGCGTTGGTCCACAGGTTCTTCGGGCGGCGGGACTCGTTGCGCTCGATGACCGCGTTGGCGGCGGACAGGATCGTCTGCGTGGAGCGGTAGTTCTGCTCCAGCAGGATCGTCGTCGCGTCGGGGTAGTCCTCCTCGAACTGGAGGATGTTGCGGATGGTGGCACCGCGGAAGGCGTAGATCGACTGGTCCGCGTCACCGACCACGCACAGCTCGGCGGGCGGGAGGTCACCCTCGGCCGGGGGTACGTCCTCGTCGTGCGAGCCCGTGCCGACGAGTTCGCGGACCAGGGCGTACTGCGCGTGGTTGGTGTCCTGGTACTCGTCGACCAGGACGTGGCGGAAGCGGCGGCGGTAGTGCTCGGCGACGTCCGGGAAGGCGCGCAGCAGGTTGACCGTCGTCATGATCAGGTCGTCGAAGTCGAGGGCGTTGGCCTCGCGCAGCCGCGACTGGTAGAGCGCGTAGGCCTGCGCGAGCGTCTTCTCGAAGCCGTCGGTGGCCTGTGCGGCGAAGTCCTCCTCGTCGATCAGCTCGTTCTTCAGGTTGCTGATCTTGGCGCTGAACGACTTGGGCGGGTAGCGCTTGGGGTCGAGGTCCAGGTCGCGGCAGACCAGGGCCATCAGGCGCTTGGAGTCGGCCGCGTCGTAGATCGAGAAGGAGGACGTGAAGCCGAGCTTCTTGGACTCCCGGCGCAGGATGCGCACGCACGCGCTGTGGAAGGTCATCACCCACATCGCGTTCGCCCGCGGCCCGACGAGCTGCTCGACGCGCTCCTTCATCTCGCCCGCGGCCTTGTTGGTGAAGGTGATCGCGAGGATCTGGCCGGGGTGGACGCCCCGCTCGGCCAGCAGGTACGCGATGCGGTGCGTGAGCACACGGGTCTTGCCGGAGCCGGCGCCGGCCACGATGAGCAGCGGGGCGCCGGCGTGCACGACGGCCGCGCGCTGGTTCTCGTTCAGCCCCTCGAGGAGCGCGGCCGGGTCCGCCGCGGGGCGCGGCGCCCCGTCCCGGTAGTACGCGTCCCGGTCCGGCGGCACGTCGAACTTCCCGCCGAACAGATCGTCCGGAACCGGCTCCGGAGCGTGATCGTCCTCGGGCGGCGGCGGGGGCTCCTCCCCATGGCCGCGCGGGGCCTGGAGATCCGCCAGGAAGCTGTCGTCAAAGAGGCTGCTCATCGCTCTACGAGTCTAGGGCGCGCCACCGACAACCCGGGGCCGCCCCGGGAAGACGGCCCCTGCGGCACAAGATAACGAAAACGTATCGGACATATGTCACTCCAACCTTCACATGAGCCACACGAGTTGGTTACCGTGCCGTCCAGGCCGTACGGGCTCGAAGGCCCGGGCCCCAGCTTCACCGCCAATCCGAGGCGGACGATGGAAGGAGTCGCCTCCCTTGGCGTCGCACCGCAGGACGCGCCCCGCAGTTACGCGCGTAGCAGACCTCGGCATCCCCGCACCGGCCACCGCGGCCCTCGCCCCGGTCACCCTGTTCGCCCCCGCGGCCGAGGACTCCCCCGCCGGGGACACGGGCCGGCCGAGCCGGGAAGAGATCCAGCGGAAGATCGACGACCTGTACCGCCGGGCGGAGTCGTCGACGGAGCAGGCGGTCCCGCCGCGGACGCCGGCGGCCGGTGAGAGGCCCGAGGGAGCGGAAAGGGCCGATCGGACGGAGGGGGGCGCGAGGGCCGAGAGGGCCGCCAGGCGCGTGGACATGCTCACCCGGGCCCGGGAGATGCTCGGCGCCTTCACCGCCGCGCAGAACCGGACCGCGCCCGATGCCCCCGAGGCCGCGGCCGAGCTGCTCGCGGGCACCCCGCAGGGTTACTACGACCCGGCACAGGTCATGAGCCGGCTCACCGCCCGGCAGCGCAGCCTGGTCCAGAACCACACCGCCCCGGCGAACCCCGCGGTTGCGGCGGCCCCGGCTGTTCCGGCGGCCCCGGCTGTTCCGGCTGTTCCGGCGGCCACTCGGCCGGTGATCCCCCGGCAGCGGCAGGAGTCCGTACCCGTCCGCGAGGTCCGTGGGCCCCAGGAGCTCCGCGAGGCTCCGTCGGCGCCGCGGCACGACATCAGGTCGGCCAAGGCCGCCGTCCAGCACAAGCTCGCCACCGCCCGCGAACTGCTGTCCCGGGCGGCCGCGCCGCTCCCGCCGGTGCCCTCCGTCGCACCGGTCGCGCCTGTCGCGTCGCTCCCGCCGGTGCCCTCCGTCGCGCCGGTCGCCCCGGTCGCACCGGTCGCAGCGGACACCTCGTACGCCCCCAAGGCCGCGAAGGCCCTCGCCTTCGCCCGCGCGCAGATCGGCAAGCCGTACGTCTGGGGCGCGGCCGGCCCCGGATCGTACGACTGCTCCGGTCTGACGCAGGCCGCGTGGAAAGCGGCGGGCGTCACCCTCCCGCGCACCATCCCCGGCCAGGCGGGCGCGGGCAGGACGGTCCCGCCGGCCGAGGCGGTCCCCGGCGACCTCGTCCTCTTCCGGAACGAGGAGTGCGACGGCATCGGCCACATCGGCGTCTACGCGGGCGACGGCATGATGATCCACGCCCCGCGCCCCGGCGGCTACGTGTGCGAGGAGCCCATCCACCGCGCCGGCGGCCCCGCCGTCGAGGGCGTGGTGCGCCCGGCCTGACGCGGGGCCGCTTTCGCGCTCGTCCCCCGTTTCGCGCTCATCCCCGTTTCGCGCGCGTTCGCGTTTTGTGCGCGCCCGCGCGCGTGCCCCGCTCGCACGGCGCGCGAAGCTCTCTAGCATCGGGCCATGCCCGCCACCTCTCCCCTGCGCGCCTGGCTGGAGCAGCGTCCGCCGGCGGCCGGCGCCGCCGTGATGGCGACCGGCATCGTGTCGGTCGGACTGCACCTGGCGGGTCACGAACCGCTGTCCCGCGTGGTCCTCGTGCCGGCCTGCGCCGCCTGGATCGCGCTGGCCGCGGACTTCGCCGTACGACTGCTGCGCGACCGGTCGGAGTGGACGGCCGAGGCGGGGACACCGGGCGCGCTCACCGCCGTCGCCGCGACGACCGTGCTGGGCACCCGGTTCTCCGCGCTCGGGTGGCAGACCCTCGCCGGGGCCCTGCTGGCGCTCGCCGTGGGGGTGTGGCCGTGGCTGCTGGTGCTGGTCCTGCGGCACAGCGGGCGGCGCATGCCGGGCTCGGTGTTCCTGTGCTGTGTGGCCACCGAAGGGCTGGCGGTGCTCGCGGCCGCGCTGGCCAAGGCGGTGACCACGGCGTGGCTCGCGCACGCCGCGCTGGTCGCCTTCTGGCTCGGCCTCGCGCTCTACGTCTTCGCGCTGAGCCGCTTCGACCCTCGGCAGGTCGTCGAGGGGCGCGGGGACCACTGGGTCGCCGGCGGCGCGCTGGCGATCTCGGCGCTCGCCGGGGCCAGGCTGACCGACGCGAACAGTGCGCGCCTGTACCTGTGGAACGCCGACGACAGCGGCGTACTGCGCACGGCGACCATCGTTCTCGTGGCCCTCGACGTGTGCTGGTACGTCGTCCTGCTCGCCTGCGAGGTGGCGCGGCCCCGGCTGGGCTACGACGTGCGCCGCTGGTCGACCGTGTTCCCGATGGGCATGTCGGCGGCCGCGATGCTGTCCGTGGCCACCGCCCTGCACTACCCCTGGCTCAAGGTCCCGGGGCAGGTGCTGCTGTGGATCGCTGTGGCGGCGTGGCTCGCCGTCGCCGCGGGCGCGGCCGCGGACGCGCGCGCGGGGGTGGCGGCGCTCAGGTCCACAGCACCGCGATGAAGATGTTCGCCATGGTGAGCAACCCCACCAGGCCGAACAGGCTCTTGTCCACCTTCTCGTCGTCGCGCTTGACGTAGACCAGGCCGAGGATCACGACCAGCACCGCGAGCTTCACACCGATCTTGATCGTGTCGACGTGGTGGTCCTGGGCCTCGTTGAGGCCGACGAGGACGACACCGGTGACCAGCATGGTCAGCGCGCCGTGCAGCATCGCGGGGACGAACCGGGCCGTGCCCTGGCCCATCGCCTTCATCTGGGTGAGGAAACCGCCGAGCAGCGCGGCGATGCCGATGATGTGCAGGCCGACGAAGAGATGGATGAGTACGTCCATGAGGCCGGAGCCTAACCAGGGCCCTCGCCCGGTCCGGACACCGGCCCTCGCGGACGGCCGCGTGCGCCCGCACGCCTAAGGGTCGCATGTACGCGCCAACGCGGCCGCGCCACAGGGGTTGCATATATGCGCCCCATAGCACCCGGCGGCGTCCGCCCGCCCGCGAACCGCAGCTTCGGTCATCGCTCCGCGTGAAGGACGCCCCCCTGCGCGGCGATCACGGTCACATACGGTCACCCGGCGGTCCGCTCACGCCAGTTCCGCACATGGAGTCACGGAGCGGTCACGGACGGGTTTAGCGTCCTCCCCCAGGTGACCGGCTCCCCACCGCCGCCCGGGCCAGGGGCGGCAGTCGGACACCACCGCCAAGAGGTCCGGCGGCGGCCTGCTCCCCCTGTGCGAGCCGCCGCCGGACGCGCAGCCCACTCCGGCGGCCGGACGAAGGGACGTGACGGTCCACGTGGCAGCGCACCGCAAGCCCCGTAGACATCCGCTCGGCGGCGGCACCGCCCGTACCGCCGTCACGATCGCGCTGGCGGGCGCGGCGACCGCCGCCGTCTTCGACGGCACCGGGCAGGCCGCGCCGCGGCCGACGCCCGCGCAGGTCAGGGCCAAAGTGAACAAGCTGTACCAGGAGGCGGAGGCCGCCACCGAGAAGTACAACGGCGCGAAGGAGAAGGCGGGCGCGGCCGAGCGGCGGCTGCGTACGCTGGCCGACGAGGCCGCGCGCAGGCAGGAGAGGCTCAACTCCGCGCGCGACGCGCTCGGTTCGATCGCCGCCGCGCAGTACCGTGCCGGCGGTCTCGATCCGACGGTACGGCTGATGCTCTCCGCCGATCCCCGGCACTACCTGGAGGGCGCCGAGCTCGCCGAACGGGCCGGTTCCCGGCAGTCGGCCGCCGTGGCCGGGGTCCGCAGACAGGTCCGGGAGATCGAGCAGTTGCGCGGGGACGCGCGCGTGGAGCTGGCCTCGCTCAAGGACCGGCAGGCGGAGCTGCGGCTGCGGAAGAGGACGATCAACGGCAAGCTCGACGAGGCCCGGCGGCTGCTGTCCCAGCTCTCCCCCGGGGAGCGGGCGGCCATCGGCGAGGGCGGCGACGCGGGGCACGCGTCCCGCTCGGACGGCGCGCGGGACCCGCTCGGCGTGCCGGGGCAGGCCGAGGCGCCCGACTCCCGTGCGGCGGCGGCCGTCTCGTACGCCTACGCCAAGCTCGGCAGCCCCTATGTGTGGGGCGCCACCGGGCCCGACGCCTTCGACTGCTCGGGGCTGGTCCAGGCCGCGTACCGCTCGGCCGGGGTCTCCCTGCCGCGCACCACCTACGCCCAGATCGGCGCGGGCCGTCGTGTCTCGCGCTCCGAACTGCTCCCCGGCGACCTGGTGTTCTTCTACTCCGGCGTCAGCCACGTGGGCATCTACATCGGCGGCGGCCGGATGATCCACGCCCCCAACCCCTCGGCGCCGGTGCGGGTGGCGCCGATCGACCAGATGCCGTTCGCGGGGGCGACCCGGGTGGTGTGAGACCCCGGTGCGGATCTCGCGCGGGAGGGCGGCGGGGCCGCCACCGGCTCACACCGAAATCACACCAGGCGGCGGGCCGTCGCCCAGCGGGTCAGCTCGTGGCGGTTGGACAGCTGGAGCTTGCGCAGGACCGCCGAGACATGGGACTCCACGGTCTTCACCGAGATGAACAGCTGCTTGGCGATCTCCTTGTACGCGTACCCGCGCGCGATCAGGCGCAGCACCTCGCGCTCGCGCTGGGTCAGGCGGTCCAGGTCCTCGTCGACCGGCGGGGCGTCGGTCGAGGCGAAGGCGTCGAGGACGAATCCGGCCAGCCTCGGGGAGAAGACGGCGTCGCCCTCCTGGACGCGGAAGACCGAGTCGATGAGGTCCGAGCCCGTGATCGTCTTGGTCACATAGCCCCGGGCGCCGCCGCGGATCACACCGATCACGTCCTCCGCCGCGTCCGAGACGGACAGCGCGAGGAAGCGCACGGGCCGCTCGGCGTCGGCCATCAGCCCTGCGCAGCGGCGCAGCACCTCGACCCCGCCGCCGCCGGGCAGGTGGACGTCGAGGAGGACGACCTCGGGGCGGGTCGCGGTGATGACGGTGACCGCCTGGTCGACGTCCGCCGCCTCGCCGACGACCTCCACACCGGTCTCGTCGGTCCGGCCGATCTCGGCCTGCACCCCGGTGCGGAACATGCGGTGGTCGTCGACGAGGACCACGCGCACCCGCCGCCCGGTCCCGCCCCCCGCGCCGCCCGCACCGCTCCCGGCGGCCTCCGCGGCCTGCGCCGCTTCCGCCCCCGCCGTACCGTTCGCCTCGGTCGGGTCGCTCATCACGTGTTCTCCGCCCTCTCCATCTCCAGCTCGACCTCCGTGCCGCCGTCCGGCACCGCGCGCAGCCGGGCCATGCCCCCGTTGCGCTCCATGCGGCCGATGATCGATTCTCTGACGCCCATCCGGTCGGCGGGTATCGCGTCGAGGTCGAAGCCCGGGCCGCGGTCCCGGACGGACACGAAGACCGTCCTGCCCTCCACTTCGGCGTAGACCTGCACGGCGCCGCCCTCGCCACCGTACTTGGCGGCGTTCACCATGGCTTCCCGCGCGGCCTGCATCTGGGCGCCGATCCGCTCGTCGAGCGGGCAGTCGCCCACCACGACCACCTCTATGGGCACGCCGTGCTTGTCCTCCACCTCGGCGGCGTTGCGCTTGACCGCCTCGGCGAGGGTGGCCGGTTCGTCGGCCTCGTCCTTGCCGTTGCCCTCAGGTTTGTAGAGCCAGGCTCGCAGGTCGCGCTCCTGGGCGCGGGCGAGGCGGCGCACCTCGCCGGGGTTCTCCGCGTTGCGCTGGATCAGGGTCAGGGTGTGCAGCACCGAGTCGTGGACGTGGGCGGCGACCTCGGCGCGCTCCTGGGCGCGGATGCGCATCAGGCGCTCCTCGGACAGGTCCTGCGTCATGCGCACGAGATACGGACCGGCGAGCAGCGTGATGCCGACGAGGACGGCGAGGGCCGCCTGGAGGACCGAGCCGAGGTGCGCGGCGGACCCCTGGAGGACGAAGATGGCGGAGACGCCGGCGGTGACCAGCAGGACGCCGGCGCCGGCGCGCAGCAGCGTGAGCGTACGGCGGCGGCGGCCGACCTCGACCCAGCGGGCCCGGCGGGCGTTGTCGGCCTGGCGCCAGACCAGTGCGACACCGGCGGCGACGAGGACGGCGGGCACCAGGTACGCCTTGGCGCCGCTGCCCAGGTTGACGCTGCCGACGAAGACGGTCGCCACGACGACCATGAGGAGCAGGGCGACCATCTGGCCCCGGTCCGGCTTGCGGGCGACGATTCTGCGGCGGCCGTCCGGGGAGGTCTCGGTGGTGACCAGGGACGGCGGCTTCTGGCCGCCGACACCTCCCACGCCGAGGGGCACGAAGAACCAGAAGGCCGCGTACAGCAGCGCGCCCAGGCCGTCCGCCATGAACAGGCCCGCGAAGACGAGCCGCACCCAGACCACGGGCAGCCCGAGGTGCCCGGCCAGCCCCCGCGCCACTCCGCCGAGCCAGCGTCCGTCGCTGCTGCGGTAGAGCTTGCGCGGCGGCCGCGGGTCGTCGAGGGGCAGGCTTGCGGCTTCCGGCATGCCACTGATGGTCACACGCCCACGGCGAAGAGGGCATCAGGGTCCGCCCCCGAGACTCCCCTGATCTCCGACCGCGCCTGCCGCCAGGGCATGCGGACGGCACGGGGCGGGCCGCGGAATGCGCGGGTCCGGTCGCGGGAGGGGCTGGTCGAACGGATCCCCGGCGGGGGGTCAGGGGCGAATCAGGGTTCGGCCAGGGTAGTCCGGGCTGCCGTGGCGGCGGCGCGCCCGTCACCATGGACGCATGACGAATCACCAGCACGCCGGGAGAGGCAGGGGACCCGGCTCCGGTCCGCGTCCGCCCTCGGGCGCCGGGCCGCGGGACGCGACGCCCGGCTCGCCCGCCGCCGGCGGCGCGGGTGCCGGTGAGGAGTCGCGCGCGCACGAGCGGGCGGGCGCGCGCGGAGAGGGAGGAGCGGGCGGACGGCCGGACGAGGCCGGCAGGGCCCGCCCGAGGGGAGAGGCGAAGGTGACGGGGACAGCGGAGGCGTCCGGGCGGCCGGACGCGCCCGAGGAGGGTGCGCGGACCGCCGGGGGGATGCCGGGGTTCCGGCGGGACGGGCGGAACAGGACGATAGCGGGGGTCTGCTCCGGCCTCGGCCGGCTGTGCGACATGGACCCGGTGATCTTCCGGATCACCCTGGCCGTGCTCGCCGGGACCGGCGGCATAGGCCTCATCTTCTACGGCTTCGCCTGGCTCTTCGTGCCCTACGAGGGCGAGGAGGAGAACGAGGTGCGCAAGCTCCTCACCGGCCGGGTGGACGGGCAGGCGCTGGCGGCCGTGCTGTTCGCGCTGGTCGGCTGCGGAGTGTTCCTGTCCGTGCTGAGCAACGCCGGGGTGCTCACCTTCGCCGTGGTCGTCTCCCTGCTCCTCGCGGGCGCCGGGTACTGGTCGCGGCACCGCGGCGCCCCCGACCCCGACCCTCTGGCCGCCCAGGCCGCCGCCGACGCACCGCCGGAGGCCAAGGCGCCGCCGGTCCCGGCCGGCTATCCGTCCTGGTGGCGCGACCCCATCGTCAAGGACGGGACGCATGTCGGGGGCACGGGCTATCTGTGGGGCCCCAGCGACTCGCGCGACCGGGACATCGCCGCCGCCGTCAACATCAGCCTCGGCGCCTACGCCGGAGAGGACGCGCGCAGCCCTCGCACCGAGCCGCCGCGCCCGCGCGGCCCCCGCTGGACGGGCGGCTGGATATTCCTGCTCGCCCTGCTCGCCGGCGGCCTAGGCACCCGTCTGACCTGGGAACACCACGCGCTCGGCACCAGCCTGCAGACCGGCCTCGCCTGCGCGCTGGTGGTGTTCGGGCTGGGCGTGGCGGTGAGTTCGTTCCTCGGGCGCACGGGGGCGGGCTCGATGCTGCTGGCCCTGATCACCGCGGCCCTGCTCACCGCCTCGGCGGCCCTCCCGAAGGACATCGGCACCCAGTGGACACACCGGACATGGCAGCCCGCCGCCACGGCCGACGTCCAGGGCCACTACACCCTCGGCACCGGCGAGGGCACCCTCGACCTGACCCGGATACGCCCGGGCCAGGGGCACACGGTGACGACTCGCGCCCAGGTGGGGGCGGGACGCCTGCGGGTGGTCGTCCCCCGGGACGTGACGGTGCGGGCCGGCATCGACGTGGGGCTCGGCGACATCCAGCTGCCGGGCGACAGCTCCAAGGACGTGGACGTGGCGCCGGGCAAGCACCAGCAGGTGACGCTGCCCCCGCCCGCCGGGACCAAGGACGCCGGGACGATCGAACTCGACCTGCAGGTCGGGCTGGGACAGGCGGAGGTGAGCCGTGCTGCGTCATGAGTTCCAGCCCGGGAGGCTGGTGGCCGGTGTCTTCCTGACAGCCGTGGGTGTCCTCTACGCGGGCGACGCGGCCGGCGCCTGGCAGGCGCCCTGGTTCGTGGCGATACCGCTGGTCGTGGGCGGCCTGTGCCTGGCCGGAGCGGCGGCCGTCCTCGACCGCGCGGTACGCAGGCGCCGGTCGGGCCGCACCCCGGCCGACGGCATCCGGACGGAGGGAGCGGGCTCCTGAGGGAGCCGGCGGGCTGCTGAGCGAGCGGGGCGGCGGGCGGACGCCCCGGCCGGGGGGGCAGGCGAGGAGCTTGCCGGGCTACAGGTAGTCGCCGGCCCCGCGCCGGCGGCGCGAGCGCAGGGCCGCGTCGAGGGAGAACATCGGGGTGCCCGCCAGCACCAGGGGCAGCCAGGCCATCAGATAGGCGAGGTCGTTGCCGTAGTAGTAGGGGGTGGAGGCCCAGCTGACCGTGAGCCACAGGCTGAGGGAGATCAGCGCGCCGCCGAGCGCGGCCAGCCGGCCGAGCAGGCCGAGCAGGGTGCCGATGCCGACGGCCAGTTCACCGAGGGCGATGACGTAGCCGAAGCCGACCGGGTTCTTCAGGGCCAGGTCGACGAGGGCCGGGATGGCCGCGGAGTCGCGGACCGCGCGCATGGTGTCGCCGAGCGAGCCGGAGCCCGCGGCCTTCATGAAGGAGCTGTCGGTGAGTTTGTCGAGACCCGCGTAGATGAAGGTGACGCCCAGGAA
>NZ_BMVJ01000002.1:311637-322147 GCF_014650655.1 Streptomyces anandii JCM 4720 | reverse complement strand
GACGCGCAGGGGAAGGAGGGCGTAGCGGGCGGCGCTGTCCCGCAGGCCGCCGCGTCGGTCGGTGTAAGTGGTGCGCGTGTCCGTACGAACGCCGTGAGTCATCGCTACCAGCCGCCTCTCACCGGGACATGGTCCACACTTCAAGAGACCATACGTATGTAAGAAAGCAGTCGCTCAACCCTGCGGGACCGTTTTTTCCGGCTTACGCGCGGCTTGGGCCCCCTGCGTCACGGACACCCCGAGTGTCCCTTGTGGGCGCTCTCACTCAGTGACGTCGACGGCATATCGGTTGGTCTCCACTCCGGCCGCGGTCACCACCTGGACGTCGACCCGGCCGGGTTCCACGTCCGCGGGCACGGGCACGGTCAGGACGGAGTCCGCGGGGTTGCTGAAGCCGCCCGTGACCGGAACCAGGGGCACATGGACGTTGACCGCGCCGATGCGGACCACCATCCGCGACAGCCGGTCGGCGTCCTGCGCCCCGGGCGGGACGAAGCCGGCGCCGCGGATCTCGATGTCGTCGCCGGTGCGGATCGGCGCGTCCAGGTCACCGGCCTCCCGGGCCCGGACCACCGAGAGGATCACCGGGCGGCCGCCCTCGGCGTACTTGCCCGCCAGGTAGGTCGCCGCCGAGACCAGCGCGAGGACGGCCAGCCCCCAGGGCAGGTCGGGGAGCCGGTCGGGGCGCCGGGCCAGCCGCACCGCGGCGAACACCAGGGCCACGGCGCTGATCACGACGTACTGGATGTCGGCGAAGGAGCCGCGTCCCGCGTCGTCGGTCAGCAGGTCGGCGCCGCGCGGCCGGTAGGCCCGTACCTTCTGCAGCCGCTGCCCGAGGACCCGAAGCGCGACCACGCGCCGCACCAGGACCGCGATCCCGCAGACCACGGCGAGCACGGTCGCCACGCCGGCGCCGTGGGCGAGGCCGAGCCCGTCGATCAGCGCGTCACGCTCGGCGTGGCCGGAGGCCACGGCGAGGCGGCCCGCGAGGACCAGCACCGCGTAGGCCGCGAACAGGACCCAGACGGCGGCGACCGCACGCGAGGTGGACAGCCGGTTGTCCTCGCCGATGACGGGGGCCAGGGCGCCGCCGCGCGCCCGGTGGAACCACGAGGCGGCCGTGAGCGCCCCGCCCACCACGACCGCCGCCAGCAGCCCCGCCGTGCGGGCGGCGGTCCAGCCCGCGCCGATGGCGGTCAGCGCCTGGACGAGGAGCAGCACGACGACGGCCGCACCCACCGCGAAGACCGTGCGCCGCCACAGCCGGGCGAGCCAGGCCTCACCCTCGGCCCGCCCGCGTTCGGCGACGAGTCCGGCGGACTGGGTCAGTTCCTCCGAGACCCACTGCCGGGAGGCGGACGCCGAGTGGGCGACGGCCGCCGGAAGGCCCTGTCCGGCGGCGAACTCGTCCCGTTTCAGAAGGAATTCTGCGACGGCGCGCCGATGCCCCGTGCGCGCCCCGTGCGGGCAGTCCCCGCAGGCGCAGCCGCCCGCGTGGACCCCCGCGCCCGCGCCGTCTCTCGCTTCCTGCACCGCCACGCCCGATGCCCGCCTTCCCCGGAGATCCCGCAGCAGCTCTGCGGACAACGCCCCTGCGCCGACAGCGAATTGTGCCCTACGCCACCCCACCCCCGTCGGCCCGGCCCGGTCAGCGCGGGTGAAGCCCCGACCGCCGTGTTGACCCGGCTGGATCCGCCGTGCCGCGGGGGTTCCGATCCGGGGCCGTGTCAGCTCAGCAGGTCGGGTTCGCCGCGGCTGATGTCCTGCCACAGGGGCTGGTAGTTGATCCACGCCACCAGGTCGCCGCCGAGCTGCTCACGGGTGGCCGTGGCCAGTTTGTGGTCGATCAGCACCGGGCGGCCCGCCGCGCGGGCGGTCAGCTGCACCTGGGCGGAGCGTTCCATGGACAGGAACCACCAGGCAGCCGCGTCGACCGAGTCGCCGACGGTGAGCAGCCCGTGGTTGCGCAGGACGAGCGCCTTGCGCGAGCCCAGCGCGCCGGCGATGCGCCGGCCCTCCTCCGCGTCGACGGCCACGCCGGTGTAGGCGTCGTAGAGGGCGTGGTCCTCGTAGAAGGCGCAGCTCTCCTGGGTGATGGGGTCCAGGAGTTCGCCGAGGGCGGCCAGGGCGCGGCCGTGGACCGAGTGGCAGTGGGCGACGGCGACGACGTCCGGGCGGGCGGCGTGCACCTGGGAGTGCACGGTGAACGCCGCCTGGTTGACGTGGTAGCGGCCCTCGACGACCTGGCCGTCCTGGTTGGCGAGCACGAGGTCGCTCACGGTGACGTGCTTGAAGGGCATCCCGAAGGGATTGACCCAGAAGCAGTCGCTGAACTCGGGGTCGCGGGCGGTGATGTGCCCGGAGACGCCGTCCTCGAAGCCGGACCGGCCGAAGATCCGCAGCGCGCCCGCGAGCCGCTCCTTGCGGTGCCGGCGTTCCTCCTCGACCGACTCGTGCATCGGCGGCATCGCGAAACGCAGCTTCTCGGTGGGCAGGGGCTGGGGCGGAGTGGGGCCGTGCATGGGTCCGTGGGTCCTCCGGCGCGGGATCGGGGGTACGGGCGGAAGTTACCCCCGGTCAGCGCAAAAGGGCAGTGGTCTTGAGCAAAGATGACGCACGCGGCGAATACACGACAGGGGTTGTCCGGTTTCCCCGTGACACTGGCCGTATGAGCACCCCTGGGAACTGGGCATCCTTCGCCGCCGACGCACCCGAGCTGGCGGCGACCGTCGAGCGGCGCTTCGGCGCCTTCCGCCACCACGTCCTCGCCACCCTCCGCAAGGACGGCTCGCCGCGCCTGTCCGGCCTCGAGGCCGACTTCCGCGACGGCGAGCTCTGGTTCGGCATGATGGAGAACTCTCTGAAGGCCCTCGACCTGCGCCGCGATCCGCGCTTCTCGCTCCAGGCGAACCCGGGCGAGGGGACGGGCATGGGGGGCGGCGACGTGCGGATCAGCGGGCTGGCGCACGAGGTGCGGGACACGAAGAAGGCCTGGTACGTGAAAGAGGTGGAACCGCCGCAGCCGTTCCACCTCTTCCGCACCGAGCTGACCGAGGTCGTGCGGACCTTCGTCGAGGACGACGCGTATCTGGTCGTCCAGATCTGGAAGCCCGGTGAGCCCCTGCGCACGGTCAAGCGCGAGTAGGGGTGCTCAGGCCGCCCGGATCACTCCCACTCGATGGTGCCCGGCGGCTTGGAGGTCACGTCCAGCACTACGCGGTTGACGTCCCGCACCTCGTTGGTGATCCGGGTGGAGATCTTCGCCAGCACCTCGTAGGGCAGCCGGGACCAGTCGGCGGTCATGGCGTCCTCGGAGGACACCGGGCGCAGCACGATCGGGTGGCCGTAGGTGCGGCCGTCGCCCTGGACGCCGACGCTGCGGACGTCCGCGAGCAGGACCACCGGGCACTGCCAGATCTGCCGGTCGAGGCCGGCCGCGGTCAGCTCCTCGCGGGCGATGGCGTCGGCCTCGCGCAGCAGGTCCAGGCGCTCCCGGGTGACCTCGCCGACGATGCGGATGCCGAGGCCGGGGCCGGGGAAGGGCTGGCGCTGGACGATCTCCTCGGGCAGGCCGAGCTCCTGGCCGACCATGCGGACCTCGTCCTTGAACAGCTTGCGCAGCGGCTCGATCAGCTTGAACTCGAGGTCCTCGGGCAGCCCGCCCACGTTGTGGTGCGACTTGATGTTGGCGGTGCCGGTGCCGCCGCCGGACTCGACGACGTCCGGGTAGAGGGTGCCCTGGACCAGGAACTCCACCGCGGGACCCTCGTCGGCGATGATCTCCGCCTGGGCCTGCTCGAAGACCCGGATGAACTCGCGGCCGATGATCTTCCGCTTCTCCTCGGGGTCCGAGACGCCCTTGAGCGCGGTGAGGAAGCGCTCGCCGGCGTCCACGACCTTCAGCTGGACGCCGGTCGCGGCCACGAAGTCCTTCTCGACCTGCTCGGTCTCGCCCTTGCGCATCAGACCGTGGTCGACGTAGACGCAGGTCAGCTGGGAGCCGATGGCCTTCTGCACCAGGGCGGCGGCGACGGCGGAGTCCACGCCGCCGGACAGGCCGCAGATCGCCCGCTTGTCGCCGACCAGTTCGCGGATCGCGGCGACCTGCTCGTCGATCACGTTGCCCGTGGTCCAGTCGGGCTCCAGGCCCGCGCCGCGGTAGAGGAAGTGCTCCAGCACCTGCTGGCCGTGCGTGGAGTGCATGACCTCGGGGTGGTACTGGACGCCGTAGAGCTTCTTCTCGTCGTTCTCGAAAGCGGCGACCGGGACGACGTCCGTGGAGGCCGTGACGGTGAAGCCCGCGGGGGCGGCGGAGCAGGCGTCGCCGTGGGACATCCACACCGACTGCTCGGCCGGGGTGCCCTCGAAGAGGGTGGAGGACGCCCTGGAGACGTGCAGCGGCGTACCGCCGTACTCGCGGGCGCCGCTGTTGTCGACGGTGCCGCCGAGGGCCTGCGCCATCAGCTGGAAGCCGTAGCACATGCCGAAGACGGGGACACCGGCCTCGAAGATCTCGCGGTCCAGGCGCGGGGCGCCCTCCTCGTAGACCGAGGACGGGCCGCCGGAGAGGATGATCGCCGCCGGGTTCTTGGCGAGCATCTCCGCGACCGGCATGGTGCTCGGCACGATCTCGCTGTAGACCCGGGCCTCGCGGACGCGACGGGCGATGAGCTGGGCGTACTGCGCGCCGAAGTCGACGACCAGGACGGTGTCGGTGGCTGCGGGGTTCGCTGATGACACGGGTTGCCTTCCGGCGGTGAGCGAGGAGGTGTGTGCCCCCGAGTCTACCGGCCCCGACGGCGGCATCCCGGCGCGAGGCCGAGCCCCGGCCCGACCCCGGCCGACCGGCCCAGGTCCGGGACCACGAGGATCCCCCGCCGCTCCGGTCTCACGATGCGGGCCTCGGCTTGGACCACCCACGGGTGGCGCGGCATACTGGGCGCATGTTCACGCACGCGTCCTTCCTCTTTACCTATGGCAACCGGCCCGTCGGCTGCCATGGTCGTGCTGCTTGAGCAACTGACAAGCGACTTCCCAGGCGCCCCGGGCCGACAAGGCCCGGGGCGTCTGGCGTTTTCCGGGTCCTGCCGCTCCGGGGCACCCCGTCCGACGAGGAGCCCCCGAATGACCGCCACCGACATCACCGGCGCCCGCACCCCCGAGGCCGCCGGCGTGATCACCGGCGCACGTGAGCGCATCGACGCGCTCGACGACCGGATCATCGGCCTGATCCAGGAACGGATGGCCGTGTCCGCCGTCGTCCAGGAGGCGCGGATCGCCTCCGGCGGCCGGCGGGTGAACCTCTCCCGCGAGATGGAGATCCTCGGCCGCTACAGCGAGGCTCTCGGCAGGCCGGGTACGCCGCTGGCGATGACGCTGCTCGAGCTGTGCCGGGGTCGCGTCTGAGTTCGGGCGGCCTCTCACCCGTACGGCACGTGACCGCCGTGCGAACCGGGTCGTTGGTCGGGGTGTCCGCGCCAGCCAGGGGCGGCCCGAAAGAACCACGCGTGGCTCTCCGGGGCGATGAGGCGTGCGGATCGTGCCGTGTGCCGTGGGACCTCGCTCCGGGGAGTGACCGGACGGCAGGGGACAGCAGCCCGGTCACCCAACTGGCGGCCGGCTCCGGGGACGCCCGGGGCCGGCCGGCGGAAGAAGCCCCCGCTCCCCCCCGAGGCCCGGCGGCCCAGGCCCCCGCGGCGCCCTCCGCATGTGCAAGGCCCTCCGCATGTGCAGAGCCCCTCGCACGTGCTGGACCGGCGGCACCGCCGTCCACACGAGCCCACCGGAAATGTGACTCAGGCCACACCCGTTTCCCCGTCTCCCGGCACAACCATTCACAGGCGGGAAGGGTCACATCAGCAACAAGGAGGACCTGCGTCAGGAGGGGGACGCAGGTCCTCTCTTTTCTTTCCGCCGCTTTCCCCGCTTTCTCAGCCCGCCGCTACTTCTTCGGCGGCACCGCCGGCATGCCGAGGAACGGCAGCCGCAGCGCGCCGAAGGCCTCGGCCGGGACCACCGGATCGCGCGGCTCCACCGGCTTCAGCCGCTCGTAGGCCGTGCCCTGCCGCGGACGCGGGTCGCTCTCGCCCTTGTTGGGCCAGTACGACATCGCCCGCTCGGCCTGCGCCGTGATCGTCAGGGACGGGTTGACCCCCAGGTTCGCCGAGACCGCGGACCCGTCGACGACCGAGATGCCGGGGTGCCCGTGGAGGCGGTGGTACGGGTCGATGACGCCCGTCTCGCTCGAGGCGCCGATCGGGCAGCCGCCGAGGAAGTGGGCGGTGAGCGGGGTGCCCATCAGCTCGCCCACGTTGGAGCCGGCGAAGCCGTTGATCTCGGCGGCGAGCGCGGTGGCGCCCTCGGTGGCGGCCCTGATCTGCTTGGGGTTGGGCGAGCCGTGGCCCTGGCGGGCGGTGAGCAGGCCCTTGCCGACGCCGTCCGGCTTCAGGTACGTGGTCAGGGAGTTGTCCAGGGACTGCATGACCAGGCCGATGATGGTCCGCTCCGACCAGCGGCGGTTCGACAGCGACCGCAGCACCAGCAGCGGGTGGCGCGCGGCGTTGCGCAGCCAGGCGGCGGCCCGCGAGGAGCCCTCGGCGTAGGGGACCTGGAGGATGGACAGGCCGCCCATCGAGTTGGAGCCCTTGCCGTAGCGGACCGGCTCGATGTGGGTGTTCGCGTCGGGGTGGATGGAGGACGTGATGGCGACCCCGCGCGTGAAGTCGGCCCGCGCCTCGCCGGTCGCCTTGCGGTAGCGCCGGTTGTCGGTCTGGGCACCCACCAGCGCCTCGGAGTTGGTGCGGGTCAGCTCGCCCAGCCGGGGCGAGAGGTGGGGCAGTCGGCCGCTCGCCTTCATGCGGTGCAGCAGGGTCTGGGTGCCGTAGGTGCCGGCGGCGAGGACGACGCGGCGGGCCGTGAAGAGCCGGCCCGCGCCCTTCTTCTTGTTGTCGGTGGGCAGCGTGGCCACCGCGTAGCCGCCGCGCGAGTCGTCGGTGACGGAGACGACCGTGGTCATGGGGTGCACGACCGCGCCCGCCTTCTCGGCGAGGTACAGGTAGTTCTCGTTCAGCGTGTTCTTCGCGCCGTGCCGGCAGCCGGTCATGCACTCGCCGCACTCGGTGCACGCCTTGCGGTCCGGTCCCGCGCCGCCGAAGTAGGGGTCGGCGACCTGCTCGCCGGGGTTCGCCCGCGCCTTGCCGTCGGCGTCCTCGCCGTCCCCGAAGAACACCCCGACCGGCGCCATGTGGAAGGTGTCGCCCACGCCCATCCGCTCGGCCGCCGCCTTCAGGTGCACGTCGGACGGCGTCATCGTCGGATTGAGCCGCACGCCGAGCATGCGCCTGGCCTGGTCGTAGTACGGGCCCAGCTCCTCCTGCCAGTCGGTGATGTCCCGCCACTGGGGGTCCTCGAAGAAGGCCTTCGGCGGTACGTAGAGGGTGTTGGCGTAGTTGAGCGAGCCGCCGCCCACGCCCGCGCCGGCCAGCACCATGACGTTGCCCAGCAGATGGATGCGCTGGATGCCGTACATGCCGAGCTTCGGGGCCCACAGGTAGTTCCTGAGGTCCCAGGAGTTCTTCGGCAGGGTCTCGCGGGTGAAGCGACGGCCGGCCTCCAGGACGCCGACGCGGTAGCCCTTCTCGGTCAGGCGGAGTGCGGAGACGGACCCGCCGAACCCCGATCCCACGACGATGACGTCGTAGTCGTACCCGCCCTCGTCGTACCCGTCGTCGTTCCCGTCCTGGTCCCGGGTCTGGACGGACTTCTCCTGCGACACGTGCTCTCCTCTTCGAGAACGGGGGGGTGGCTGGGGCTAGCGGAAGCGGAACGCCTTCATCAGCTTCAGGCTGCGGCTCATGAAGGCCGCGTACTTCTCGTCGTCCATGCCGAGCGACGGCGCCATGGGCAGCAGCCGCTGGTGGGCGACGGTCTGGGCCTCGGTGTACTTGAGGATGCCCTCGGAGCCGTGCCGGCGGCCGAGACCGGAGTCCTTCATCCCGCCCATCGGGGACTGGACGCTGCCGTAGGCGGGCGCGTAGCCCTCGTTGACGTTGACCGTGCCGGTGCGCAGCCGGGCGGCGATCTCGCGGCCGCGCCGGGCGTCCTTCGTCCACACCGAGGAGTTCAGGCCGTACGGCGTGGAGTTGGCGCGCTCGACGGCCTCGTCGTCGGTGGCGAAGCGGTAGACGGAGACGACCGGTCCGAAGGTCTCCTCGGTGCACACGGACATGGGCGCCTCGACGCCGTCGAGGATCGTCGGCTCGAAGAAGTACGGCCCGGCGTCCGGGCGGGCGACCCCGCCGGCCACCACCTTGGCGCCCTTGGCGACGGCCTCCTCCACGTGCCGGGTGACCGTCTTCAGCTGGCGTTCGCCGACGAGCGAGCCCATGTCGGCGCCGTAGGCGAGGGCGGTGCCCAGGCGCATGGCCCTCGTTCGGGCGGCGAAGCGCTCGAGGAAGGCGTCCGCGACCGCCTCGTGGACGTAGAGCCGCTCGATGGAGATGCACAGCTGGCCGGCGGAGGAGAAGCAGGCGCGGACCGCGCCCGCCGCCGCCTTGTCGAGGTCGGCGTCCTCGAGGACCAGCATGGCGTTCTTGCCGCCGAGTTCGAGGGAGACGCCGACCAGCCGGGCGGCCGCGCCCTGGGCGACCTCGCGGCCGGTGCGGGTGGAGCCGGTGAAGGAGACGTAGTCGGCGTGCTTGACGACCTCGGGGCCGACGACCGGGCCGTCGCCGATGACGACCTGGAAGACCTCGGCGGGCAGCCCGGCCTCGATCAGCAGGTCGCGCGCCCACAGCGCGGTCAGGCAGGTCTCGGTGTCGGGCTTCATCACGACCGCGTTGCCCGCGACGAACGCGGGGAGCGCGTCGCCGACGGACAGCTCCAGCGGGTAGTTCCAGGGCGCGATCTGGCCGACGACACCGCGCGGGTGGCGCAGTTCGGTGACCCGGGTCAGGGTCGGCATCGCGCCGGCGTGCCGCTTGGGGCGCAGATAGGCGGCGGCGCGGCGGCCGTAGTGGCGGGCGGCGATCGCGACGGCCTGCACCTCCTCGTGCGCGTGCAGCCGGGCCTTGCCGGTCTCCAGCTGGATCAGGTCGAGCACCTCGGCCTGGCGCTCCAGCACCAGGTCGTGGAAGCGCAGCAGGACCGCGGCGCGCTGCCGTACGGGGACCCGGGCCCACACGTCCTGGGCGGCGCGGGCCCGTTCGAAGGCCAGGGCCACGTCCTCGGGCGTGGACTCGGGCAGGTCGGCGAGCTTCTCGCCGGTGAACGGCGTGTGGTTGGCGGTCCGGCCGGAGCCGACGACGCCCTTGGTGAGCCGGGCGACCAGCTCGGGGGTCACCACGTCGGCGGCGGTGCGGGCGCCCGCGGGGGCGGGAGCCAGGGGATTGGTGCCGGTCTTGGCCGGGGCCTCAGCGTCCGTCATGAGGCGCAGGGTATGCCGCGCCGGGGCCTTTGTGTACCCGTCGGTAATGGGGATTCACCGAGTGTCCACACGACGCCAGTGATGACTGGCAACGAATGCCCTGATCAGGGCGTTGTGGCAGCGTGCCGCCCCCGCCGCGGGAAACTCGCCGGCGGCTACGACTTGTCCAGGGCGAGGTTGGCGATCGCCGTGCGGGCCACCTCTCGGCCGCGGGCCACGAAGTCGCCCTTGGCCGGGTAGCCGACGGTGAGCTTGTACATGTCGCCGCCGGTCGTCTTGTAGTAGAAGATCCGCAGCTCGCGCGGCAGCGGGTTGCGGCTGTCGTTGGTGGTGTAGGTGACGGTGTTCTCGGCGGCCTTCCTGCCGTGGAACGTGGCCTCCAGAGGCTGGGTCCTCGGACCGGCCGGCATGCCGAGGTCGTAGTCGCCGGACTGCTTGAAGGCGCCGTTGTCCGCGTACATCTGTGCGGCCGCGCTGTCCTGGATGGAGTGGCCGGTGTCCTCGGACCTGCGCACCAGGTTCAGCCCGACCGAGATGCTCCCGCTCCAGTCGCTGTAGGACACCCAGTGGCTCTTGTCCGTCTTCCGGTCCGGGTAGGAGGCCTGGTAGCCGTCGGGCACCGCGAGCGTCGCGGCCACGTCCTGCTCGTGGTGGGTGCTCCAGCCGCCCGGCAGCGGGCCCGCGAACGGGTGCGCGACCAGGACGTACGCCGTCACCGCCGCGGCGACCGCCACCGCGCCGAGCCCGAACCAGGTCCGCCGTCCGGGCCGGAAACCGCGGCGCTCCTCGCTCTCGTACCGCGCCACCTGGGTGGGCGCGGGGGCGGGCGGGGCCGCGGCCGCCTCGAGCAGGGCGCGGACCCGGGCCGCGTCCGGGCGGTGCGCCGGGTCCTTGTGCAGCAGGCCGGTGATCACCTCGGCGAGCGGGCCGGAGGCGGCCGCCGGCGGGGCGGGGACGGCGTTGAGGACCGACTGCAGGGTGGCCGGGGTGTTGCTGCGGCGGAACGGGGAGACCCCCTCGGTGGCCGCGTACAGGACCACGCCGAGGGACCACAGGTCGCTCGCCGGTCCGGGGCGCTGCCCCAGC
>NZ_BMVJ01000002.1:305916-311611 GCF_014650655.1 Streptomyces anandii JCM 4720 | reverse complement strand
ACCCGCTCCGGGGCGATGTACTCGGGCGAGCCGACGAAGCCGCCGGTGTCGGTCAGACTGGTCTCGCCCTCGATCCAGGCGATGCCGAAGTCGGTGAGGACGATCCGGCCGTGCCGGCCGAGCAGGATGTTGTCCGGCTTGACGTCCCGGTGCAGGATGCCCGCGGCGTGCGCGGCCTCCAGCGCGCCGAGCACCTCCAGGCCGACCCGGGCCGCCTCGCGCGCGTCCAGCCTGCCCTCCTGGAGGACTGCGCCCAGCGAGCGGCCGCGCACCAGTTCCATCACGATCCACGGCTGTCCGCCGACCACGGCCACGTCGTGCACGCCGACGACCGCCGGGTGGTCGAGCCGGGCCGCGGCGCGCGCCTCGCGGCGCATCCGCTCGAAGGCGTTGGCCCGCTCCCGCTCGGGAAGGTGGTCGGGGACGCGGGGCTCCTTGACGGCGACCTCGCGCTCCATGGCCTCGTCCCGGGCCCGCCACACCGTTCCCATGCCGCCGTGTCCGAGCTTCTCCAGCAGCCGGTAGCGCTCGGCGATCAGCCGCCCGGCCCCGGGGTCGCCGGGTCTCGCCGCGGCCGGCGGCGTCTGGGGCCCGGGTGCTCCCGAAGAGGCCGCGGCGGCCGGTGACTCCGGGACCGGCGTCCCGGAAGGCCCCACGGGCGCGACGTAGTTGGTCTGCGGGCGCCGCACCCGCGGCTGCGGGCCGGGCGGTTGCAGAACGAAACTCGTCGGCTCGTCGGCCTCGTGGCGGGCTCCCCCGTTGCTGCTCATGGTCCATCCATACCGCGCCCGGCGCCCGCCCCTCCACCGTGTGGGCCCGGTGGTCACGAAACGGTGACCTACGTCCTACGCGGCCGCGAAGGTGTCCAGGGCGACGTCGAAGTACTCCTTGGCCTCACGGACCTTGCCGACCGGCGCGGAGACCCACACGTCGTACATCCGCCCGTCCTGGTCCCAGCACAGGTCGTAGGTGTGCCGGGGGCCCTCCGCCGTGCTGAAGCCGTTCCAGCTGAACTCCCAGAGGGCGGCGGGGTGTCCGTCGTGCGTGGCGGCGGTGACCCGGCCGTCGTGGTAGCCGGGGTTGGTGTCCGGACCGGCCGCGTCCGCGCGGCGCATCACCCCGAGGGGACCGCCCGCTGCCGGATCGGCGATCTTGATGCCGAGACGGAAGGTCTCCCCGGGGGACATGTAGAAGATCCGCTCCCCCTGCGGCCGGCGGGTGAAGCCGTCCGGCACCGCCACCGAGAAACCGCCCGGGTCCCGCACCAGGTGGTAACCCGAGGGCGCGTTGCGGCCGGCCCCCGAGGACGAGGACGCGGGCGACGCGGCCCCCGACGAGGAAGACGAGGAGGGCGACGACGAAGACGCCGGGGAGGGCGAACGCGGGCCCGGCGACGAGGCCGGCCTGGAGGCGGTCGTACCGCCCGGGCCGTGCCCGCTCGTCCCCGGCGCCGAACTCACCGGTGTCCTGCCCCCGTTGTCGTCCCCCTGCATCAGCAGTGCCGCCGCGGACACGCCCGCCCCGGCCATCGCCGCCACCAGCAGCGCCGCGACCAGCACTCCCCGGGTGGAGGTCCGGGCCGGCGCCCCGGGATCCGGGCCCGCGGGTGCCGCCTGCGACGTGGCCACCGCGGGTGCCGCCGGACGCGGCACGTCACGCTGGGTCTGCGTGTAGCGGGCGGCCGGCTGCGGGGTGCGCCCCGACTCCAGGAAGGCGCCCAGCATCCGCTCGGCCTCGGCCGCCGCCAGCCGCCGCTCCGGATCGCGCTCCAGCAGCCCCCGTACGACCGGCAGGACCGGCCCGGCCTGCGCGGGTGGCCGGATCTCGTCGACGACGACCGCGTGCAGGATGCCGCCCAGCGAGTCGCGCCGGAAGGGCGAGGCGCCGCTCAGCGCCGTGCACAGCAGGGCGCCCAGCGACCACAGGTCCGACTCCGGTCCTGTCCGGGTGCCGGACATCCGCTCGGGCGCGGTGTACTCGGGCGAGCCCACGAAGGACCCGGTCTCGGTGAGGGTGGTGGCGCCCGCCACCTGGGCGATGCCGAAGTCGGTGAGGACCACGCGGTCGGTGCCGGACTCCATCAGGACGTTCGCCGGTTTGATGTCGCGGTGCAGCACCCCGGCCGCGTGGGCCGTGCGCAGCGCGCTGAGCAGGGCGACGCCGATCCGGGCCGCCTCGGCCACGTCCACCGGGCCGTTCGCGGCGATCCGGTCGGCGAGCGAGCCGCCGTCGATCAGCTCCATGACGATGTACGGGCGTTCGTCGTCCTCCACCACGTCGTGGACGACGATGATGTGCGGGTGCCGCAACTGGGCGACCGCCCGCGCCTCACGCAGCGTACGGTCGCGCTGGAGCCGGGCCTCCTCCGCGGACAGCGTGTCGTCGAGCGGGAGTTCCTTGACCGCGACCCGCCGTCCGAGCAACTGGTCGGTCGCCCGCCACACCACTCCCATCCCGCCGCGCCCGAGCCTCGCCTCCAGGCGGTAACGGCCCGCGATGACACGGAAGTCGTCCCCCTCGGTCCCCATGCGCCCCATCATGCCGCATCACGGGCCCCCTTCCGTGGCGCCGACCGGCCAAGCCTCGGGTGCGCGGGCCCACGTCGGCCGGAGCCGGGTGCGCGGACCGGGCCGGCCGTCAGCCGGAGTCGGGGCGCCAGCTCTGCAGGACCGTCCTGAACTGCTTCTGCGTGGTGGCCCAGTCCTTCGCGGGCGAGGACATGTAGATGGCGTACTCGGTGCCCTTGCGGTCGAAGTACGTCTCCTCGATCGCGTGCCGCGGGCCGGGGAAGGGCGTGTCCTTGGACAGCGCCGTCCACGTGTACTCCCACAGGGAGCCGGGGCGGTCGCGGTAGGTGTTGGCCTCCAGCGTCACCCTCTTGTAGTCGACCAGCCGCTCCAACTGCTGGTCCAGGTCGAGCTGGTGGTCGTGCGCGGTGGGGAAGTCGGGCGAGTCGTCGACGGCTATGCGGATGAAGTGCTTGCCCCCGTCGGGCGAGTAGTCGACCTGGTGCAGGGCCTCGTCGGCCGCCTGCCGCTTCCAGGCCTCGCCCGGCACGGCGATGCTGAAGCCGTACGGGTCGTGCCGGCGCACCCACCCGTCGGGCAGGTCGTCCGACGCGCCACCGCGGGAGGCGGAGGGGCTGGGCGAGGGCGACTCGGACGCCGAGGCCGTGCCGCCGTTGTCCTGCCGCCGGCCCGCGTCCCACTTCTGCAGCGCCACCGCGGTGCCGCCGCCGATCAGCGCGGCGAGGACCACCACGAGCGCGAGCGTGCGCAGCCTGCGGCGCTTGGGCGGCGCGGCCGCCGTGGCGTACCCCTGCGCGGTGACCGTCCCCGGGCCGGGTCCATGCCCATGTCCGTGCCCTGGTCCCGGCCCCGGTCCGACGGACGTCGGGGCGGTCATCGGGTGGTACGGCGTCGTGGCGCCCGTGTCCGCCCCCGGGTGGAGGGCAGCCGTGTGCGCGGCCGTCTCGTGGGCATTGCCGACCGCCTGCGTCGGCACGTACGCCTGCGCGGCGCTCGGCCGGCGGCCCTCCGCCGCCTCGGCGAGCATCGCCTCGGCCGCCGCCGCGTCCGGCCGTGCGGCCGGGTCCTTGCGCAGCAGCGCGGTGATGACCGGCGCGAGCGGACCGGCGTGTTGCGGGTCGCGGGGTTCCTCGTCGACGACCGCCTGCATGGTCGTCAGGGGCGAGGTGCGGCGGAACGGCGAGAGGCCCTCCACCGCCGTGTAGAGGGTGGCGCCCAGCGCCCACAGGTCGGAGGCCGGGCCCGGGTCGTGGCCGCGGACGCGCTCGGGGGCGAGGTAGTCGACCGAGCCGACGACCTCTCCGGTGCGGGTGATGGTGGTGTCGCCCTCTATCTGGGCTATGCCGAAGTCGGTGAGCAGGACCCGGCCGTCCTGGCCGAGCAGGACGTTGCCGGGTTTGACGTCGCGGTGCAGTACCCCGGCCCCGTGCGCGGCGCGCAGGGCGCGCAGCACCCACAGCCCGACCCGCGCGGCCTCGCGGGGCTCCACCCGCCCCTGCTCCTTGACCTCGTCGGCCAGCGAACGGCCCTCGACGAGCTCCATCACGATCCAGGGCCGGCCGTCGTGCTCCAGCACGTCGTGCACGGTGACGACGGCGGAGTGGTTGATCCGCGCCGCCGCGCGCGCCTCGGCGCGGGTGCGCGCCAGGAGGACCGCGCGGTCGCTCTCGGAGACGTACAGCGCGGCCGTCAACTCCTTGATGGCGACGGCCCGGTGCAGCACCTCGTCATGTGCGCGCCACACCCGGCCCATGCCACCGCTGCCGATGGCGTCGGCGAGCCGGTAGCGGCCCGCGAGGAGCAGGCCCTGCATCTGATTCACGTTTCCCCGCAATGGTCTTGACAGGGCCAGAGTAAGGACCGGTCCCCCGGCAGGGAACCAGCGGGGTGCCAAGGAAACCGCACTGTGACGGTTGTCGCCTCCTGGGACACCTGAAAAGTCCTGTGGTTCGACCGGTGCGTCAGCGCGGCGTCACCCGGCGTGCCGAAGAGCGGTGTCACCCCGTGTACTGGTACGTCGCCGACGCCCGCTCGTACAGCTGCGTCACCCGGTCGCGCTGCGCCTCCGGGCCGCGCACCTGCACCACGTGGTAGCGGCCGTCGATGAGCACGGCCAGATTGCGCACGAACAGCTGCCGCCCGTCCGCGTCGGTCCACGTGAACTGCCCCTCGGCCATGGTCCGTCCGCCCACCTGAATGGTGCGCAGCCCGGAGGAGGTGGCCCAGCTGGAGGAGCGGTACCCCTGCAACTCGCCCTCCTTCTCCCGCTGGTAGACCATCGGGTCGCTGCCGAAGCGGGCCGCGGTGTCCCGGCCGGGCACCACGATCAACTCGAAGTCGCCGTGGGAGTACACCACCTGGCGGTCGGCGTTCCCCGGTGTACGGGTCCACCCCTTGGCCACGGCGATCCGGAAACCCGCGGGGTCGTCGCGCAGGGTGAAGCCGGAACCGGCGTCGGGACCGCTGGTCTGCGTCTCGGCCGAACTCGAAGCTCCCGACGTGCTGTTCGCGCCCCCGCCGGTGCCGGTGCCCTTGTCCTTGTCCGTGCTGCTGTTCGTGGGCGCGGGGCCGGCCTCCCCGGCGGTTCTCGTACGGTCCTCGCCCGCCGCACCGCTGTTTCCCGACTTCGGCATGAACAGCATCGCGTACGCCACCGCCGCCGCCAGCAGGAGCAGTATCAGCAGGAGCAGCATCCGGCCCAGGCTGCGCGGCGAACGGGCCTGCCGCGCCGTCCGCTTGTGCCGCCCGTGGTGGGCGGGCAACCCGGCGCGCCGCCTGCGCACCAGTTCGCCGCGGCGGCGTATCACCGGCAGCCGGTTGGGGTCCGCGGGCGGGGCGGCGACGACGTGCGCGCCCGCCTCCGGCTCGGGCGCGGAGCGCACCAGTGAGCGCAGCCAGCCGCTCAGCTCCTCGAAGTCCAGCCGTTCGGTGGGGTCCTGACGCAGCAGCGACTCCACGACCGGCCGCAGCGGGCCGCACTCCTCCGCGAAGGCGGGCGGCTCCGCGCAGACCATCTGCACCAGTTCGGCGGTGGACTCCTCCGGGTACGGGGCGTGTCCCTGCACGGCCTTGAAGAGCAGCGCGCCCAGCGCCCACAGGTCGGTGGCGGGGCCGATGGGCGCGGCCAGCTGCCAGTTCTCGTGCACGGGGCCGGCCTGTTCGGGCGC
>NZ_BMVJ01000002.1:300820-305890 GCF_014650655.1 Streptomyces anandii JCM 4720 | reverse complement strand
CCACCGCTCGGTCACCGGGCCCACCACGGCCATCCGGGCCTGCCGGGCCCGCTCGGCCGCCAGCGCGGTGGCCGGTCCCCGCCGCACGGCCGCACCGGCGACGAGGTCGTCCCACCGGGCGGGCGGCCCGCCGACCGTCCCACCGGCCCCGGGTTCACTCCCGGCCGCCCCGGCGGAAAGCGCCGTACGACGACCATCGGGCGCCGCGGGTCCGGGAAGCGCGGTGCGACCACCCTCGGACGCCCCGGAACCAGGAAGCGCCGTACGACCACTGCCGGACACCCCGGAACCCGGAAAGGCTGTACGACCACCGTCGGACGCTCCGGAAACCGGAAACGCCGTACGACCGACGTCAGTTGTCCCGGGGCCGGGAAGCGGTGTGCCGCCTGGGAGCGCGGTGCCCGGGCCCGGCCCGCCGCCGGTGCCGGGCTGCTGCGGGTCCCCGGCGCCCGGCCGGGGCGTGGTGCCGTTCCACGGGGTGGGGCGGACTCCGTAGGGGTCGGCGATCCGGCCGGGGGGCGTGCTGCGGCCCCGCTCGTCGGGGCCCGTGACGGTGCCGTACGACGGCTCGGCGAACCGGTCGGACGGCCGCTCGTCCCCACCGGGCTGCCGGGCGCCCGGCAGCGCGGCACGCGCGCTCTGCTGCGCCTCCTGCACCCGGGCCGCCGCCCGCGCGCCCGCGCGGTAGGCGGCGATCGCCCCGGCCCGCGCCGCCCTGACGTCCTCGCCGCTCCCGGGCGCCCGCCGCGCGAGGGCGCCCGCCGGACCCGGCGCACCGGGCGCGCCGCCCGGCTCGGTCCCGGGCAGCGGGCCCGCGGCACGGGCCTCGATCGCGGCCCGCCTCGCGGCCTCGGGATCCGCCTCCGCCGGGCCGGCACCGGCCCCCGTGCCGCCGAACGTCCCGCTCGCCCGCGCACCACCGCCCGCGGCCCCGCCCTCGGGGGCGTCCGGTGTGCCCTCCCGGTGCTCGGCCGGTACCGGGTCGTACCCGCACAGGGCCTCCTCGGCCGCGCCGACCGCGAGGCCGGTCAGCATCACGCGGCCGTCGTCGCAGACGAGGACGGTGCGCGCGGTGATGTTGCGGTGCACCCAGCCGTGGGCGTGCAGCACCCGCAGGGCCATGAGCAGGTCGGAGGCGACCTCGGCCGCCCGGTACGGCGTCAGCGGCTTCTCGGCGAGCAGGGCCGCCAATGGGCGCGCGGCGACCAGTTCGCTGACGATCCACAGGGAACCGCCCTCCGCGAACACGTCGAAGACCTGGTCGAGCCGCGGGTGGTCGGGGATCCGCGCGGCGGCCTGCGCGGCCTCGACCGCGCGCCGCACCGCCGGATCGGTGGGCCGCCGCCCCGCCGTACGTCCCGTGAAACCCTCGGGCAGTCCGTCCGCGTCGAGCACCTCCGCCTCGACGACCTCGGGCAACGGCACCTGACGTACGAGGACTTCCTGACCGCTGTAGGTGTCGAAGGCGCGGCTCTCGGTGAGTTCGTACTCGTGGGACGGGGGCAGGGGCAGGCGGTAGCGGTCGGCGAGAACCCGGCCCGCATAGTCGTCCACAGTGCCTCCCCCGGCCGCACGGTCGGTCAAATCCGTTCGCCACGCGTCCCGTTCCCGATGCTTACGGTCCGCAACCACTCACGATACGTGCCGCAGGCAACCCGCAAAGAGGGGATGACGGATTAGGGCCCCCAAACCTGGGGATCCCGGGGGTCCGGACCGCTCAGGACTTGGGCTCGAAGGTCTTCGTCAGCGTCCGCCAGGTGTTCCGGCGCAGGTCGCTGTCCCAGTTCGCGGACTTCGCCGTATACATCAGCGCGTATCCGAGATGTCCGTTGACCACGAACCCCCGGTCCACGGTGCGGTATTCGGTGCCGCCGTCGACGTAGGTGAACTCCCAGTCGGCCGCGTTCCAGCCGCGGTAGCCGACCTTCTCTATGCGGATGCGCTGGTACTGCGAGCGCACCATGTCACCTTCCTGGTTCTTCCAGTCGGCGACCGGGTCGCCCTTGGGCGAGGAGGTCCAGGCGACCAGCAGCTTCTGCCCGTCCGGGCCGGTGAAGCGGACGCCCGCGGAGTCGGTGCTGGAGTACTTCCAGCCCTCGGGCAGCCCGATGGTGAACCCCTGGGAGCCCTTGTACGTCGTCGCCGCGCCGTCGTCGCCCTTGGCGCCGTCGTCCGAGCCGGAGCCGTCCGAGCCGGAGCCGCCGGACCCCTGGGCGGAGCCGGCGCCCTGCCCGCCGGAGGCGGTGGAAGCGGCCGGCGAGCCGCCCGAGCCGGCCGTGCCGTTCTCGGCGTCGGCCTGCTTGCCGTCCGTGCCGGTCCCGCTGCCGGTGTCCTCCTTGGTGGAGGCGCTCGCGGAGGCCCCGGCGGTCGTGGAGGTGCGGGCCGCGCCGTTCTTGGAGCTCTTGGAGCCCTTGTCGTCGCCGCCGAGGGTGAGGGCCAGGACTGCGCCGATCACGGCGAGCGCCACGACCACGGCGATGATGACCAGCGTGCGGCGCGGCACCACGTCGGTGAGCGGCGCCCTGGGCACCGGCCGGGGCGCCAGGTCCAGGTCCGGCGGCGGCATCACGGGCCATCCCGAGCGGGTCCGCCCGCCCTGCGCGCCGCCCACGGCGGTGGTCGCCGCGTCACCGGAACCGTCACCGGCGCCCGCCCCGGAGGAAGCCGCGCCGCCCGCCGCGCCGTCCTTGCCGGTCCGGACGGCGGCCCCGCCCGCAGGATCCGCCACCGGATCCACCGTCGAGTCCGGCGCGGAAGCGGACACCGCCGCCGATGCCGGCGCGGACGTCGGCGCGGCAGCCGACGCGGAAGCCGCCGTACCCGAACCGGCCGCGCCCGCCACCGACTTGGTGCGGGAGGCGGCCGCCGAGGTGGCCGCGCCCGCCGCCACGGCGGCCTTGCGCATCGAGCGCAGCGCCCCGCGAAGCCGCTCGGCGGCCTCCTCACCGCGCTTGCCACCGCCGCCCGGCGAACCGCCCTTGCCGGCCTTGCCCACTTTGCCCGCCTTGCCGTCACCGGCCAGGTCGCCCCGGCGGTCCGGCTGCGCGGGCAGCGGTACGACCCTGGTGGCGTCCGCCGGCGGCTCGGGCTCGGCCTCCTTCGGCTCGGGGGCGTGGATGACGGCGTTGAGCATCGCCCGGGCGCCCGCGTCGTCGAGCCGCTTGTCCGGGTCCTTGTTGAGCAGGCCGTGGATGACGTCCCGGAGCGGGCCGGCGTTCTTCGGCTCGCCCAGGGGCTCGGTCATCACTGCGGTGAGGGTGGCGATCGCCGAGCCCTTGTCGTACGGCGGGGTGCCCTCGACCGACGCGTACAGCAGACCGCCGAGCGACCAGAGGTCGGCGGCCGGGCCGGGCTTGTGGCCGCGGGCCCGCTCGGGCGAGATGTAGGAGGGGGCGCCGACGAGCATGCCGGTGGAGGTGATGGAGGGGTCGCCCTCGACCTGGGCGATGCCGAAGTCGGTGAGCACCACACGGCCGTCCTCGGCGATGAGGACGTTGGACGGCTTCACGTCGCGGTGCAGGATGCCCTGGCGGTGCGCGGAGCGCAGCACGTCGAGGACCGCGAGCCCGACCTCGGCGGCACGCCTCGGCTCCAGCAGGCCGTCCTCGCGGATGACCTCGGCGAGCGACTTGCCCTCGACGAGTTCCATGACGATCCACGGCCGGTCGTCCTCGTCGACCACGTCGAAGACGGTCACCGCGCTGGTGTTGCGGATCCGCGCGATCGCCTTGGCCTCGCGCAGGGTGCGCGTGATCAGCCGCCGCTTCTCGTCCTCGTCGATGTTCGCCGGGAACCGCAGTTCCTTGACCGCGACCGTCCGGCCCAGGGTCTCGTCCTCGGCCCGCCACACGGTGCCCATGCCGCCACGCCCGAGTACGTCCCCCAGCCGGTAACGCCCGGCGAGAAGGCGCTCGCTCCGGTCCTGGAGAGTGTCCTGACGAGTGTTCCGACGAGATGCCCCGCCCCGCTCCGCCTCCGACATGCGTCCCCTCATGCAACCCGCCCTGACAGAGCCTCCATTGTCTCTCACCCGACAAGTGCTCGGCGCCCAGGGTGCCCCTGGGGACACGCGCGTCGCCGGTGAACGACGCGCTGCGTGCGGTGCCATGACGGGCCGTGACAAACGGGCGGCGCCGGGGTCCGGCGCTCCGGGACACTTCCTCTCTTAACGGCCCCTGCGGCCGCCCCGCTCCCGGGTTCGGACTGTTACAACGGCACGATGTCGGGCGCCCCGAGCCGGGCCGCGTCGGCCGTCAGGTCGTCGGGCTGGCGCTGCGACTCCCGCTCGGCCTCCACCCGCTTCTCGTAGTGCTCCACCTCGCGTTCGATCTGGTCCTTGTCCCAGCCCAGTACGGGCGCCATCAGTTCCGCGGCATCGCGGGCGCTGCGGGTTCCCCGGTCGAAGGTCTCGATGGATATGCGGGTGCGCCGCGTCAGCACGTCGTCGAGGTGCCGGGCGCCCTCGTGCGAGGCGGCGTAGACGATCTCGGCGCGCAGGTAGTCGTCGGCGGCCTGGAGGGGTGCGCCCAGGGTCGGGTTCTCTGCGATGAGGGCGAGGACCTCCTGCGCCGCCGATCCGTACCGGTTCAGCAGGTGCTCCACGCGGACCACATGGATGCCGGTGTCGGCGGCGATGCGCGCACGCGCGTTCCACAGCGCGCGGTAGCCCTCGGCGCCGTAGAGCGCGATCTCCTCGGTGACGCAGTCGGCGACCCGCATGTCCAGGCCGTGCACGGCCTCGTCGACGGCGTCCTTGGCCATCACCCGGTACGTCGTGTACTTGCCGCCCGCGACCACCACCAGGCCCGGCACCGGGTGGGCCACGGTGTGCTCGCGGGAGAGCTTGCTGGTGGCGTCGGACTCGCCGGCCAGCAGGGGCCTGAGCCCCGCGTACACGCCCTGGACGTCGTCGCGGCCGAGCGGGACGGCGAGCACCGAGTTGACGTGTTCCAGGAGGTAGTCGATGTCGGCGCTGGAGGCGGCGGGGTGGGCCTTGTCGAGGTCCCAGTCGGTGTCGGTGGTGCCGACGATCCAGTGCCGGCCCCAGGGGATGACGAACAGCACGGACTT
>NZ_BMVJ01000002.1:300480-300792 GCF_014650655.1 Streptomyces anandii JCM 4720 | reverse complement strand
CTCGGTGCGCAGGATCAGCCCGGTGGTGGAGTTGATGCGGTCCTTGGGCACGACGAGGTGGATGCCCTTGGAGGCGCGGACGTGGAACTGGCCGCGCTCGCCGACCATGGCCTGGGTGTCGTCGGTCCACACGCCGGTGGCGTTGACGATCTGCTTGGCGCGGATCTCGTACTCGCCGCCGCCCTCGACGTCCTGCACCCTGGCGCCGACGACGCGCTCGCCCTCGCGCAGGAAGCCGGTGACCCGGGCGCGGTTGGCGGCCCTCGCGCCGTACGACACGGCGGTGCGCACCAGGGTCGCGACGAAGCGGGC
>NZ_BMVJ01000002.1:296999-300453 GCF_014650655.1 Streptomyces anandii JCM 4720 | reverse complement strand
GTCGTCCATCTGGGCGTCGTAGTACTGGAGGGCGCCGACCAGGGCGTCCTTCTTCATGCAGGGGGCGACGCGCAGGGCGTGACGGCGGCTCAGGTGCCGGTGCAGTGGCAGGCCCCTGCCGTGGCCGCGGGCCATCGACATCGCGTCGTAGAGCGCGACGCCCGAGCCCGCGTACCAGCGCTCCCAGCCCTTGTGCTGGAGCGGGTACAGGAACGGCACCGGCCTGACCAGGTGCGGGGCGATGCGCTCCAGCAGCAGGCCGCGCTCCTTCAGCGCCTCCCGCACGAGCGCGAAGTCGAGCATCTCCAGATAGCGCAGGCCGCCGTGTATCAGCTTGCTGGACCGGCTGGAGGTGCCCGAGGCCCAGTCGCGGGCCTCGACGATCCCGGTGGTCAGGCCGCGCGTGACGGCGTCCAGGGCCGTGCCCGCGCCGACCACGCCGCCGCCCACGACCAGGATGTCCAGCTCGCGCTCGGCCATTCCCGCCAGTGACTCGGCACGCTGCGCCGGCCCCAGTGTCGCTGTCCTCACCGCTGCCTCCCACTGTCGGTCGCATCGGCCGCACCCGTCGGGCGAAGCCCGTTTCCGTCCCTCCCGTGTCCCCCCTCGTCCCTCCCCATGCCCAAATTCTGACCGGGTTGCCCGTCTTCAGCCACCAGTCGCCCCCAGCCTGTGGACAACTCGCCCCGGCTCACCGAGAAACACGCTGGTCAATCCCGCAAAACGGTCATATTTACTCCTAGTCTGACATTGCACTCGCTCGTCCTGTCCACAGGACTTGCGTGTCTGCCACGCCTCGGTTATTGGGAAGGACGGCCCACGCCATGCCCGCAGATCTCGCCGTCATCGGACTCGGTCCCCTCGGCCTGCCCCTGGCCCAGGCAGCCGTCGCCGCCGGCATCCCCACCCTCGGATACCGGACGGGGGACGAGTCCGGCTCCCTCAGCCCCGCGGAACTGCGCCGGATGCTCTCGGGGGGCTTCCGGCCGGCCACCAACCCGGCCGAGCTGGGCCGGGTGCGCACCGCGGTGATCTGCGCGCCGACCCCGCGCGGCGCGGACGGCGGGCCCGACCTCGGGCAGGTTCAGGCCGCGGCGCGCGCCCTCGCCGGGCAGCTGCGCCCGCACACCACCGTGATCCTGGAGTCCCCCGTCCACCCCGGCACCACCGAGGAGTTCCTGCTCCCGCTGCTGGAGCGGGGCTCGGGGCTGCGCGCGGGCCGCGACTTCCACCTCGCCTACTCCCCCAGCCGCGTCGACCCCGGAAACCGGGACGTCACCCCCGCCAACACCCCCAAGGTCATCGGCGGCCTGACCCCGGCCTGCACCGAGTCGGCCGCCGCCTTCTACGGGCGTCTCACCGACAAGGTGGTCCGCGCGCGCGGTCTGAAGGAGGCCGAGACGGTCCACCTCCTGGAGACCAACTACCGGCACGTCAACATCGCGCTCGTCAACGAGATGGCCGTCCTCTGCCACGACCTGGGCGTCGACCTGTGGGACGTGGTGCGCTGCGCCGAGACCAAGCCCTTCGGCTTCCAGGCCTTCCGCCCCGGGCCCGGCGTCGGCGGCCACGGACTGCCCCAGGACCTGTCCGGCACCGCCGGCCGTGGCCTGCGCATGGTGGAACTCGCCCAGCAGGTCAACAGCCGCATGCCCGGCTACGTCGTCCAGCGCGCCGCCACCCTGCTCAACGAGCACGGCAAGTCGGCCCGGGGCGCGCGCGTACTCCTCCTGGGCGTCACCTACAAGCCCGACCTCGCCGACCTCCAGGGCACCCCCGCCGAGGAGATCGCCGTCCGCCTGACCGGCCTCGGCGCGTGCGTCAGCTACCACGACCCGCACGTACCCGTGTGGAGCGTCCTCGACCGCCCCGTGCCCCGCGCGGACGCCCTGTACGAGGCGGTGGCGGACGCCGACCTGACGATCCTCCTCCAGCACCACCGCACCTACGACCTCCAGGGCCTGTCGGTGAAGGCCCAACTCCTCCTGGACACCCGTGGCGCGGCTCCCACAGGAGCAGCGCACCGGTTGTGAAGGGGGGCGCGGGGGAGCACCGGGTCCGGAGTTGGTGGCACGAAGACCGCTGCACGGGTAACTTACGTAAACAGGTGGAGCCCACCGCAGGGGTCACTGCAGCGGGCTCCTGGCCGTTAGGCGGAGTGTCCACCCCTAGCGTTCGTAGGGGTGGCCGCTCAGCGGCAGTAGATCCACAAGATCCGCCTCCGCCGGCACTTCACCATCCGAAGACGGATCCGATCCCAGCGGGCGGGCTTGCGGTGGCGTCCCATGGGCGCCCCCTTCCATGACGCCGCCCATAGACCCGGTAGACGGTTTCACTGGAATTCGGGCCGGGCCCCGAGGGCGGGGTCCGGCCCGTGTCCTTGGAAGGGGGCGCCCCGAACAACTGGGGTGCCGATCACGGACACTATCGGCTCATCTCACCCGTCCCCGGCGTATTCGCCCCAAAAGCAACCGCGCACCCCCATATCGCTCTACGCGCCCCCACCTGCGCAGACGCGAAGAGGCCCGGTCGCTCGCTCTGGCGAGTGACCGGGCCTCTGGGAGGAACGCCGGGGGCTAGCTTCAGGTCAATACAGCTAGCGCTTGTGCTGGGAGTCGGCGACCGTCACCTCGACGCGCTGGAATTCCTTCAGCTCGCTGTAGCCGGTGGTGGCCATGGCGCGGCGCAGGGCGCCGAAGAAGTTCATGGAGCCGTCGGGAATGTGGGAGGGGCCGGTGAGGACCTCCTCGATGGTGCCGACCGTGCCGAGGTCGACCTTCTGGCCGCGCGGCAGCTCCTCGTTGACGGCCTCCATGCCCCAGTGGTGGCCCTTGCCGGGCGCGTCCGTGGCACGGGCGAGCGGGGAGCCCATCATCACCGCGTCCGCGCCGCAGGCGATCGCCTTGGGCAGGTCGCCGGACCAGCCGACGCCGCCGTCCGCGATCACGTGCACGTACCGGCCGCCGGACTCGTCCATGTAGTCACGGCGGGCGGCGGCCACGTCGGCGACGGCCGTGGCCATCGGGACCTGGATGCCGAGCACGTTGCGCGTGGTGTGCGCGGCGCCGCCGCCGAAGCCGACCAGGACGCCCGCCGCGCCGGTGCGCATCAGGTGCAGGGCCGCCGTGTACGTGGCGCAGCCGCCGACGATCACGGGGACGTCGAGCTCGTAGATGAACTGCTTCAGGTTCAGCGGCTCGTGCGAGGACGACACGTGCTCCGCCGAGACCGTCGTACCGCGGATGACGAAGATGTCCACGCCCGCGTCGACGACCGCCTTGGAGAACTGGGCGGTGCGCTGCGGGGAGAGCGCGGCGGCGGTGACCACCCCGGCGTCGCGCACCTCCTTGATGCGCGCGCCGATCAGCTCCTCCTTGATGGGTGCCGCGTAGACCTCCTGGAGGCGGCGGGTGGCGGCCTCGGAGGGCAGCTCCGCGATCTCGTCGAGCAGCGG
>NZ_BMVJ01000002.1:282591-296975 GCF_014650655.1 Streptomyces anandii JCM 4720 | reverse complement strand
CTGCGGGTCCTCGTACCGCGTCCACAGGCCCTCGAGGTTGAGCACGCCGAGGCCGCCGAGCTCGCCGATGCGGATGGCGGTGGCCGGGGAGACCACGGAGTCCATGGGGGCGGCCAGGAAGGGCAGCTCGAATCGGTAGGCGTCGATCTGCCAGGCGATCGAGACCTCCTTCGGGTCCCGCGTACGGCGGCTGGGGACGACCGCGATGTCGTCGAAGGCGTACGCCCGGCGGCCGCGCTTGCCGCGCCCGATCTCGATCTCAGTCACGTCTGTGGCCTTTCCCTGATGCGTTTCAGCGTCTTCCAGTATCGCCGACACCCATGGCGAGGGCGGCCCCGGAGGCTCCCGGGACCGCCCTCGAACGTGGTCTACGCGCGCGCGTGCGTCACTTGCTGCTGTAGTTCGGCGCCTCGACCGTCATCTGGATGTCGTGCGGGTGGCTCTCCTTCAGGCCCGCCGAGGTGATGCGGACGAAGCGGCCCTTGGACTCCATCTCCGCGATGGTGGCCGCGCCCACGTAGCCCATGGTCTGGCGCAGACCGCCGACGAGCTGGTGCAGCACGGCCGACAGCGGGCCGCGGTAGGGCACCTGGCCCTCGACGCCCTCGGGCACGAGCTTGTCGTCGGAGGCGACCTCGGCCTGGAAGTAGCGGTCCTTCGAGTACGACTTCGCCTGGCCGCGCGACTGCATGGCGCCGAGCGAGCCCATGCCGCGGTACGACTTGAACTGCTTGCCGTTGATGAACAGCAGCTCACCGGGCGACTCCTCGCAGCCCGCGAGCAGGCTGCCCAGCATGACGGTGTCCGCGCCGGCGGCCAGTGCCTTGCCGATGTCGCCGGAGTACTGCAGGCCGCCGTCGCCGATCAGCGGGATGCCGGCCGGGCGGGCCGCGAGGGACGCCTCGTAGATGGCGGTGACCTGCGGAACGCCGATGCCGGCGACCACGCGCGTGGTGCAGATCGAACCGGGGCCCACGCCCACCTTGATGCCGTCCACACCGGCGTCGATGAGGGCCTGCGCGCCGTCGCGGGTGGCGACGTTGCCGCCGATCACGTCGACGGAGACGCTCGACTTGATCTTCGCCATCCAGCTCAGGGCGTTGCTGTTGTGGCCGTGCGAGGTGTCGACGACCAGGAAGTCCACCCCGGCCTCGGCGAGCGCCTGGGCGCGCTCGAGGGCCTCGGGGCTCGCGCCCACCGCGGCGCCGACGAGCAGGCGCCCCTCGGCGTCCTTGGCCGCGTTCGGGTACTGCTCCGCCTTGACGAAGTCCTTGACGGTGATCAGGCCCTTGAGGACGCCCGCGTCGTCGACCAGCGGCAGCTTCTCGATCTTGTGGCGGCGCAGCAGTGCCATGGCGTCCGCGCGGGAGATGCCGACCGTGCCGGTGACCAGCGGCATGGGGGTCATGACTTCGCTGACCCGACGGGAGCGGTCGGGCTCGAAGGCCATGTCGCGGTTGGTGACGATGCCCAGCAGCTTGCCGGCCGGGTCGGTGACGGGGACACCGCTGATGCGGAACTTCGCGCACAGGGCGTCCGCCTCGGCGAGCGTGGCCTCCGGGTGCACCGTGATCGGGTCGGTGACCATGCCGGACTCGGACCGCTTGACCAGGTCGACCTGGTTGACCTGGTCCTCGACCGACAGATTGCGGTGCAGCACGCCCACGCCGCCCAGCCTGGCCATCGCGATCGCCATGCGGGACTCGGTCACCTTGTCCATCGCCGCCGAGAGCAGCGGGATGTTGACCCGGACGTTGCGGGAGATCAGGGACGAGGTGTCGACCGCGCCCGGGAGCACTTCGGATGCGCCCGGCAGCAGCAGCACGTCGTCGTAGGTCAGCCCGAGTGTCGCGAATTTCTCGGGCACTCCGTCGACGTAGGCAGTCATGACACCTTCTCCATATGGCCTTGATCGGTGCGGATGTCCATGCTAACGGGAAGCGGAGGTGTCTCATTCCACGGTGGACGGCGACCCCGGGCTTCATATGTTCGTACGAGACCGGTGCCCGGCCCGTTCAACGGAGCGGCCGGCTACGGACGGTGCCCGGGGGCGGCGGCGCGGCTACTGCTCGGCGAGGGCGCGCAGTCTGCTGAGCGCGCGGTGCTGGGCCACCCGGACCGCTCCCGGTGACATTCCCAACATCTGTCCCGTTTCCTCCGCCGTCAAGCCCACGGCGATGCGCAGGAGCAGCAGCTCCCGCTGGTTCTCGGGCAGGTTGGCCAGCAGTTTCTTGGCCCACTCGGCGTCGCTGCTGAGCAGGGCGCGTTCCTCGGGGCCGAGGGAGTCGTCGGGCCGCTCGGGCATCTCGTCGGAGGGCACGGCCGTCGAGCCGGGGTGCCGCATGGCCGCGCGCTGCAGGTCGGCGACCTTGTGGGCGGCGATGGCGAAGACGAAGGCCTCGAAGGGGCGGCCGGTGTCCTTGTAGCGCGGCAGGGCGAGCAGTACGGCGACGCAGACCTCCTGGGCGAGGTCCTCGACGAAGTGGCGCGCGTCACCGGGCAGGCGGGACAGCCGGGTGCGGCAGTAGCGCAGGGCGAGGGGGTGGACGCGGGCGAGCAGATCGTGCGTGGCCTGCTCGTCTCCGTCGACCGCGCGGTGGACGAGCGCACCGATGGCCCCATGGGCAAGTGCCGCCTCGTCGTCACGCATCGGTCCATGGTGCCTTGGCGTCGTCCGATCCGTGGCACCGCCATCGTGGTTGTGCACCGAAGCGTTATGAGCAGGTGCGCCGGAACTCATCCCTTGCGCCCTCCCCTTCCGCTCGACCGACTCGTCCCCGAGGAACTCCACACCTCAAGGATGCGGCATCCGCCGCGAAACGAGCAGCGGCCGCCCGGTGGGCCGCATTGCCCCAGGCCCCCACGGTGCGCTACCGGCCACCACCGGCACCCCGCCCCGACCCCACGGACACCAAGCCACCAGGCGCAACCACCCCGCCCGTACAGCAGGCCCGACGACCCGCCCTGCGGGGGCTTCGACGACCCGCACTGCGGGGGCTCCGGCAACCAGTCCTTCTTGATCGCAGGCACCGCTGATCCGCACTTCGTGGTCTTCGGAGGCACCGCCCCGCGCTTCGTGGCCTCCGGCGCCACGCCCTCCGGGGCTTGCGGTGACGCTCCCGTCAGGGCCTCCCGTGGGCCGCCCTCCGGCGGCTCCGGTGACCGCCGTCCAGGCGCTCCGCGCGACCGCAGCCCAACGGTGCCGGCGGTGACGGCGGGCCGCTCCCCCACGTCCGAGGCCGTACGTGGGGGTGCCGTCACGTTTCCGCCGGTCCGGGCCGACCGTTTCCCCGCCGCCGGGAGGTGGTCCGGTTGCACCGGTGCGCCTGCGCGCCGGACGCGGGTTTCAGCCGGGAACCCGGGCTCCGGACAGGCACACGCGCTAGCGGACCAGGCCCCACCGGAAGCCGAGGGCCACGGCGTGCGCGCGGTCGGACGCGCCGAGCTTCTTGAACAGCCGGCGCGCGTGCGTTTTGACGGTGTCCTCGGAGAGGAACAGCTCGCGGCCGATCTCCGCGTTGGAGCGGCCGTGGCTCATGCCCTCCAGGACCTGGATCTCGCGCGCGGTGAGCGTGGGCGCCGCACCCATCTCGGCCGAGCGCAGCCGCCGCGGGGCGAGCCGCCAGGTCGGGTCGGCGAGGGCCTGCGTCACCGTGGCGCGCAGCTCCGCGCGGGAGGCGTCCTTGTGCAGATACCCACGCGCACCCGCGGCCACGGCGAGCGCCACGCCGTCGAGGTCCTCGGCGACGGTGAGCATGATGATGCGGGCGCCGGGGTCGGCGGACAGCAGCCGCCGGACCGTCTCGACCCCGCCCAGGCCGGGCATGCGCACGTCCATGAGGATGAGGTCGGAGCGGTCGGCGCCCCAGCGGCGGAGGACTTCCTCGCCGTTGGCCGCCGTCGTCACGCGCTCGACGCCGGGCACGGTCGCGACCGCGCGGCGGAGCGCCTCTCGGGCAAGCGGGGAGTCGTCGCAGACGAGGACGGATGTCATGGCCGCCCTCCGCAGCTGATGCGCGTCACCTTGAGCCTCCAGGCTGGTACGAAATCGTCACCTGTGCGGTCGACCGTCTCGGACGCCTGCCCGAGCACTTGTGTTTTCAACCGCCTCCGCACTCTCAACGACGGTCACCCGAAAGAGTTACGGGGCTGTGTGCCATCTTCGGCACTCTACGTGAGGGAGCGGATACACCGCAGACACAGACGTCATACCCTCAACTTTTCATCACAAGCTATGCCCCATTCAGCCCCTTTTCTTCCCGTTTCCAGGTGTCTAGGGCTAGATTCGCAATGAGTCATATTTTCATCTCCTTAGATCGGAGATGTACGGTCGTTGGCACCGTATCCGCCACGAACGGCTACAAGGGGTCACGTAATGGCAGATTTCTCCCGCCTTCCCGGACCGAACGCGGATCTGTGGGACTGGCAGCTGCTGGCTGCCTGCCGCGGCGTGGACAGCTCGCTCTTCTTCCATCCCGAGGGCGAGCGCGGGGCGGCTCGGAGCGCTCGAGAGAACTCGGCCAAGGAGGTCTGCATGAGGTGCCCGGTCCGTGCGGAGTGCGCGGCGCACGCCTTGGCGGTGCGCGAACCGTACGGGGTGTGGGGCGGCCTGACCGAGGACGAGCGCGAGGAGCTCATGGGGCGGGCACGGAACCGGCTGGTGTCGGCGGCTTCGTCGTCCAGCGGGGACTCCGCCTCGAACAATTGAAGGAACGTTTCTTCACTTACCGCTCAGCCAATCCGACCACTCAGGGCACGCGCAGCCGTACGCGTGCCCTTCCGCTGCGGCGGGCCGCACCCTCGGACCGCACACTCCGCCGGCCCTCTGCCACTGCGGTCCTCAGCGCGTAGCGGCGCGCTCCAGCTCGTCCAGCGTGGCCGCGACGGCCGGCACCTGGGCCAGGTCGGGCAGGGTGAGCGCGACGATCTCCCGGCGCACCGCCGGCTCCAGCGCGACCGTGCGCGCGCCCCGGGGCCGTACGGACTCGACCGCGAGCTGGGGCAGGACGGCGACCCCGAGTCCCGCCCCCACCAGGCCCACCACCGCCGGGTAGTCGTCGGTCGCGAAGTCGATACGAGGCGTGAAGCCCGCGCTCTCGCAGGCCTGGACGAGCTGGCCCCGGCAGCGCGGGCAGCCCGCGATCCACGGCTCGCCCGCGAGTTCGCCGATGGCGACGGACTCCGCGCGGGCCAGCCGGTGCCGCTCGGGCACGAGACCCACGAGCCGGTCGGTCAGCAGCGGCCGTACGACGAGGTCGTCCCACTCCTCCGCGCCCGCGGCGCCCTCGTAGCGGAAGGCGAGCGCCACGTCGCAGTCGCCCTCGCGCAGCAGCTCGACGGACTTCGGCGGCTCGGCCTCCTCCAGGGACACGCGGGTGCCGGGGTGCGCGGCGCGCAGCGCGGCGAGGGCGGTGGGCACGAGCGTGGAGCTGCCGCTCGGGAAGGAGACGAGCCGGACCCGGCCGGCGCGCAGCCCGGCGATGGCGGCGACCTCCTCCTCGGCCGCGGTGAGCCCGGCGAGGATGCCGCCCGCGTGCCGGACGAGAGCCTCGCCCGCCTGGGTCAGCCGCATCTCACGTCCCGCGCGCACCAGCAGCGGGGTGCCGACGGAACCCTCCAGCGCCTTCATCTGCTGGCTGACGGCGGGCTGGGTGCAGCCCAGCTCGCGGGCCGCGGCGGAGAAGGAGCCGGTGGCGGCCACGGCTCGCAGCACACGGAGATGACGGGCCTCTATCACCCTTCGAGCATAAGCGACCATAAGGCTTCCTTGGCCGGCCAGCGGAAAAACACGTCGACACTTTGAGGACCGCTCCCCTACCGTGCGCTCATGAAGCTTCTGTCAGTGAACGTGGGCCAGGCCCGGCCCGTGCCGTACACCGATCAGCCGGAGGGCGTGACCGGCATCGACAAGCGGCCGGTGGACGGACCGGTGCGAGTGACGTCGCCGGGGCCGAAGGGCGTCGGCGCCAGCGGGCTCGCCGGGGACTCGGTGTGCGACCTGCGGCACCACGGCGGCGACCACCAGGCGGTCTACGCGATGGCGCGCGAGGACCTCGACGAGTGGGAGCGCGAACTGGGCCGCACCCTGCGCAACGGCTCCTTCGGCGAGAACCTCACCACCGAGGGCGTCGACATATCCGGCGCGCTGATCGGCGAGCGCTGGCGCATCGGCTCACCGTCCGGCTCCCCGGTGCTGCTGGAGGTCGCCTCCGGGCGGATTCCGTGCCGTACGTTCCAGGGCCATCTGGGTGAGCAGGGGTGGGTGAAGCGGTTCACGCGCCGGGGCGCGCCGGGAGCGTATCTGCGGGTCCTGCAAGCCGGTGAGATCCGCCCCGGCGACCCGGTGGAGATCGTGCACCGCCCGGACCACGAGGTGACGGTCGCCCTGCAGTTCCGTGCCGTCACCACCGAGCGTTCCCTGCTGCCGCGACTGCTCGCGGCGGGCGCGGCGCTGCCCCCGAAGACGCTGGCCGCGGCGCGGGAGTACACGGAGACGTACGCGACCTGACGTGCCGTGGGCGGGCCGGGGCACAGGCCGGCGCACAGGCCGCGCCGACCCGCCACCGGCGAGGCACACGGCCCGCCACCGACCCGGTGCGTCCCCGCCCTCTCCCCGCATCGCGCGCTGATCGGAGTCACCCTTTCCCGGCCACTAATCTTTCGCCATGACAACGGCTCTGATTACGGGATCGACCGCGGGCATCGGCGCCGCGTTCGCACGGCGGCTGGCGGCGGACGGGCACAACCTCGTGCTGGTGGCACGGGACACCAAGCGCCTGCGGGACCAGGCGACCGAGCTGCACGACCGGCACGGCATCGAGGCGGAGGTGCTGACCGCCGATCTGGCCACGGACGAGGGGATCGAGGCGGTCGCCGACCGGCTGGGCGACCGCAGGAACCCCGTCGACCTGCTGATCAACAACGCCGGCTTCGGCAACAAGGGCCGCTATCTCGACGTATCGATGGCCGACGAGCTGAAGATGGTCAAGGTGCACGTCGAGGCCGTGCTGCGGCTGACGTCGGCGGCGACCGCCGCGATGCGCGAGCGCGGCCGGGGCGGGGTCGTCAACGTGGCGTCGGTGGCGGCCTTCGTCCCGCGCGGGACGTACGGCGCGTCGAAGGCGTGGGTCGTGCAGTTCACCCAGGGCGCGGCGCGCGACCTGGCGGGCAGCGGCGTACGGCTGATGGCGCTCTGCCCCGGCTTCGTGCGCACCGAGTTCCACCAGCGGGCCGGGATGGGCACGGACAACATCCCCAACTGGATGTGGCTGGACGCCGACAAGCTGGTGTCGGCGGCGCTGGCCGACCTGGCCCGCGGCAAGACGCTGTCCATTCCCGACCCGCGCTACAAGGCGCTGATGGGCCTGGTGAAGGTGACCCCGCGCGGGCTGCTGGGCGGCGTGACCTCCAGGACGGGCCGCAAGTACGGTCCGCAGTAGCCGGGCGAACGGGTGACGCGGCCGTCCCGGTGGGAAAATGGCGGGGACGGAACCGGACCAGGGGGGCCGGAGGCGGCGTCATGACCTTCGTACAGCTCATCGAGTGCAGGACGAGCCGGCTGGACGAGATGAACCGGCTCATCGACGACTGGGTCGAGCAGACCAGCGGGAGACGGACGGCGACCCACGCGCTGGTCGGCAAGGACCGCTCGGATGCGTCGCACATCGTCGAGGTGGTGGAGTTCCCGTCGTACGAGGAGGCGGTACGGAACTCCAAGCTCCCGGAGACCGACCGGATCTTCCAGGACATGGTCGCGCTGTGCGACGGGGCGCCGACGTTCACGGACCTCGACGTCGTACGGGACGAACTGCTCACCGAGATCACGGTGCACCGCTTCTTCGAGGCGCTCGCGGCGCCGGGCGAACTGTCGCCGCTCAACGACCTGCTGGACGAGGACGTCCACAGCCACGACCCGATGAACCCGCAGGACACCATCGGGCTGGACAGCGTGCGCAGCGAGTACCGCATGTGGCGGGCCGCCTTCGACTTCTCCATCACGGTCGAGGACGTACTCGCCCAGGGCGACCGCGCCTGCGCCCGCTGGACCTGGACCGCCACCCACAAGGGCGACTTCCTGGGCATCGCCCCCACCGGCAAGCGGGTCACCATGACCGGCCTGACCCTCTTCCGCTTCGCCGGCAACGGCAAGATCGCCGAAACCTGGTGGCAGCACGACCAACTGGGTCTGATGCAACAACTGGGAGCACTGGACGAGTTGGAGAGCTAGCGGCCGCTCACCACCACAACCCCTCGTGCCGACGCGTCGATCACGAAAACTTGCGGGCACGACCGCAGTCCGGAGCCGACCCCTGCCCTCCCCGACCGTGTGGACCGTCGCGCCCACGGGTGCCCCGGTTGCACCGGTACACGAGTCGGACGCACGGTGCCCAGCCCCCCGCAGGGGACTGGGCACCGTCAGTTCGAGCGAAGCTCAGGCTCAGTGGGCGTGGCCGTGGCTGTGGCCTGCTGCGGCCGGCTCTTCCTCTTCCTTCTTCTCGACGACCAGGGTCTCGGTCGTGAGCAGGAGGGAGGCGATGGAGGCGGCGTTCTCCAGGGCCGAGCGGGTGACCTTCACCGGGTCGATGACGCCGGCCTTGACCAGGTCGCCGTATTCGCCGGTGGCGGCGTTGTAGCCGTTGCCCTTCTCGAGCTCCTTGACCTTGGAGACGATGACGTAGCCCTCCAGGCCCGCGTTCTCCGCGATCCAGCGCAGCGGCTCGACGACGGCGTTGCGGACGACCGCGACACCGGTGGCCTCGTCGCCGGACTTGCCGAGGTTGCCGTCCAGGACCTTGGCGGCGTGGACCAGGGCGGAGCCACCACCGGAGACGATGCCCTCCTCGACCGCGGCGCGGGTCGCGGAGATGGCGTCCTCCAGACGGTGCTTCTTCTCCTTCAGCTCCACCTCGGTGGCGGCGCCGACCTTGATCACGCACACGCCGCCGGCCAGCTTCGCGAGGCGCTCCTGGAGCTTCTCGCGGTCCCAGTCGGAGTCGGTGTTCTCGATCTCGGCCTTGATCTGGGAGACGCGGCCCTCCACGTCCTCCTTCTTGCCGGCGCCGTCGACGATCGTGGTGTCGTCCTTGGTGACGGTGACGCGGCGGGCGGAGCCGAGGACGTCAAGACCGGCCTGGTCGAGCTTGAGGCCGACCTCCTCGGAGATGACGGTGGCGCCGGTGAGGACCGCCATGTCCTGCAGCATCGCCTTGCGGCGGTCGCCGAAGCCGGGGGCCTTCACGGCGGTGGCGTTGAAGGTGCCGCGGATCTTGTTCACGACCAGCGTGGACAGGGCCTCGCCCTCGACGTCCTCGGCGATGATCAGCAGCGGCTTCGAGGAGTTCGCCTGGATGATCTTCTCGAGCAGCGGGAGCAGGTCCGCGATCGCGGAGATCTTGCCCTGGTGGATCAGGATGTACGGGTCGTCGAGGACGGCCTCCATGCGCTCCTGGTCCGTGACGAAGTACGGCGACAGGTAGCCCTTGTCGAAGGCCATGCCCTCGGTGAAGTCCAGCTCCAGACCGAAGGTGTTGGACTCCTCGACGGTGATGACGCCGTCCTTGCCGACCTTGTCCATCGCCTCGGCGATGAGCTCGCCGACCTGCTGGTCCTGCGCGGACAGCGCGGCCACGGCGGCGATGTCGGACTTCTCGTCGATCGGGCGGGCCGAGGCGTGCAGGTCGTCGGAGACGGCCTTGACCGCGGCGTCGATGCCCTTCTTCAGGGCGGCCGGGGAGGCGCCGGCGGCGACGTTCTTCAGGCCCTCGCGCACCAGCGCCTGGGCGAGCACGGTGGCGGTGGTGGTGCCGTCACCCGCGATGTCGTTGGTCTTGGTCGCCACCTCCTTCACCAGCTGGGCGCCGAGGTTCTCGTACGGGTCCTCGATCTCGACCTCGCGGGCGATCGTGACACCGTCGTTGGTGATGGTGGGCGCGCCGAACTTCTTGTCGATGACGACGTTGCGGCCCTTGGGGCCGATCGTCACCTTGACCGTGTCGGCAAGCTTGTTGACGCCGCGCTCGAGGGCGCGACGGGCGTCCTCGTCGAACTTCAGGATCTTCGCCATGGCAGCGGGAGCCCTCTTTCGAAATCTCGGGTGAAAAAAGAACTGCGCCCCCGGGCGCCCGGCTTCTTATCGGTCGCGGGGGCCAGGGGCGCAGCTCACAGCAGAATGCTGAGGTGACTTACTTCTCGATGATCGCGAGCACGTCGCGGGCCGAGAGGACGAGGTACTCCTCGTTGTTGTACTTCACCTCGGTGCCGCCGTACTTGCTGTAGAGCACGACGTCGCCGACCTTGACGTCGAGCGGAAGGCGGTTGCCGTCCTCGAAGCGGCCCGGGCCCACGGCCAGGACGACGCCCTCCTGGGGCTTCTCCTTGGCGGTGTCCGGGATGACCAGGCCCGAGGCCGTGGTCTGCTCGGCGTCGAGCGGCTGGACCACGATGCGGTCCTCGAGCGGCTTGATGGCAACCTTGGAGCTGGCGGTCGTCACGATCCGACCTCCCCCTTCGGAGATCTCACGGGGTTAACTGTCTGAGGTGGCGACCAGGTCGATCCGTCGTCGCGGGTGCCGGACCTGCCCGTCGCTTTGTTGGCACTCTCCAGGGGGGAGTGCCAGAGCCGAGACTATGACCGTCGTTAGCACTCGGTCAAGCGGAGTGCCAATTACCTCCCGGCGCGTCGGCCCCGGGGCAGGCCCAGGCCGCCCTTCTCGGGGCGCGACCGGCCCTCTTCCGCGGGGCGACCGGCCCCCTCCAGGGGCGGGGCCGAGCCCTCCAGGGGCGGGCCGAGCCCGGCCGGGGCGCGGCCGAGCCCAGCCATGAGCGCGGTGGCGAGGGCCCCACGCCCTCTTCCCCCGTGGCGGGTTTCGTACGACCGTAATGTCATGCGACCTCGCTCCATCGCCCCGGACGGCGTTCTCACCAGTGGCTGTGTCTTCGTGCTGGTCCTGGTGGCGGATGTGACGGCCGCGATGCTGGTGCTCATCGTGCTGGCGCTGCGCGGGCTCGGGCGGATGGATCTGCCCGGCGGCACGGCGGAGGGGGCGCCGGCGGTCGACTGGGTACCGGTGTTCTGCTACGTCGGCTTCGCGCTCGCCGCGGCCGTGGCCGGGGTGCTGCTGGTGCGCGGCGGGAACCGGCTCACCGGCGCCGTGCAGCTGGCCGTCGCCGTGCTGGTCGCGAGCGCGGCGGTCGGCGTCTGGCACGACGCCCGCGACCGCTCCCGCGCGCCCGCGACCTCCCCCGCCGACCGGCTGGTGGACGCCTCGCGAGCGTCGGCGGCGGTCCTGGCCCCGGACACATCAGAGGTAGTCCTCCAGCCGGCCCACCGTCAGACCGCGCTCCTGGACCCGGCGCAGCAGCCGGGTCGTGCGTTCGCGCAGGCCGGGACCGTCCAGGTCGTCGTCGTCCGAGGCGACCAGGAGGATGTCGCCGGGCCGTAGCCCGTGGTGTCCGTGGGTGAAGCGGAGGCCGGTGTCGTCCATCGACGCGCGCCACAGGACCACGGCCGAGACCCCGCAGCCGGCGGCGGCGCGCAGGGTCGTACGGTCGTACGTCCCGTACGGCGGCCGGAAGAGGCGGGAACGGACGCCGAAGCGGGCGTGCAGCTTGTCGCGCTGGCCGCAGATCTCGGCACGCTGGCCGGCGTAGGGCAGGCCGCGCAGCGCGGAGTGGTCGAGGGTGTGGTTCTCCAGGCCGGCGCCGACCGACCGCAGGCGCGCGAAGTGGCCGTATCCGGGGCCCACGACACCGTCCGTGAGGAACAGGCTGACCGGGAGCCGCAGTTCGCGGACCATGTCGGCGAACCCCGGATCGCGTTCGGCACCGTCGTCGTAGGTGAGGAAGACGACCGGGTCGGAGGTACGGACGTGGTCCACGACCGGGGGCAGGGAGCGCGGGCCGGTCTCCGGGCCCGTCTCCGCGGTGAGGCCGAGAGGGCGCGCCGGTGGGTGCGGGGGCGCGGGCAGCGGGGCGTCGAGTCCCCAGCGCCGGTACGGCTGTTCGGTGGCCGGCCGCTGCGACCGCACCCCCTGTGCCGCCTTGCGCCCCAGCCGCTCGATCGGGTCGACGGAGGGCGCGCAGCCGCTCACCGGCACCGTCACGAGCAGAACCGCCCCGGCGGCCAGCCCCACGACCGCGCGCCGCACGCCGCGGCGGGACCACGCACCCGAGCGGGACCACGGACCGGGGCTGGACCACGGACCCGGGCTGGACCGCCACCGGCCCGGCCGCGACCGCCACCGGCCCGCGACGGGCCGTCGTGGTGTCACAGGTAGTCCTCCAGCCGGGCCACCGCGAAGCCCTTGGCCGTGACGTAGTCCAGGAAGCGGCGCATGTCGTCGACCATCGTGCCGTTCCACTCGTCGCGGCCCCGGAAGTGGGTGAGGACGATGTCGCCCCTGCGCATGCGCTTGTCGTCCTCGCGGAACTCCCAGTGGTCGACGTAGACCTCCTCGTTCCAGATCGGCGCGTACTTGATGCCGCAGGACTTGGCGGCGACCAGGCTGTCCTGGTTGTAGTTGCCATAGGGGAAGCGCATGACCGTGGGGCGCTTGCCGAACTGCTTGCGCATGATGTCCTGCATCCCGCAGATCTCGCGCCGCTGCTCGTCGTAGGACAGGCCCGGCAGGTAGGGGTGGTGCAGGGTGTGATTGTTCAGGGTGACGCCCTTGGCCTGCATCTTGCGGAAGTAACCGTAGTCGTCCTTGATCAGGTAGTTGCTGAGGAAGGCCGTGTAGGGGATCTTCAGGTCGCTCATCATGCGCAGGAAGGCGGGATCCTTGTCCGCGCCGTCGTCGATGGTGAGGAAGACGACCTTGTCCTTGGTGGGGACCGTGGTGAAGACCGGGGGCAGGTTCCAGTCGTCCTGGTGGTTCACCTCGAAGCCCGCGCGCGCGGTGATCCTCGGCTTGACGGCGGGCGGCGGCGGGGGTGTCAGCGGGACCTGCTCCAGCCCCCAGCGCTTGGCGGCCGCGGCCCGGGCCTCGGCGAAGGCGCGCAGCCGGGTGGCGTAGGAGTCGAGGGCGCGGGCCGGGGGCGCCTGGAGGCGCTGCTGGCCCTGGGCCGGCGGGGCCGGTGCGTCGGTGCGCCGCTCGGGCTGCGAGCAGCCGGCGGCGAGGGCGGCCACGGCGAGCCCGGCCAGGACGGCGAGTCCGGCACGGACACCGGACTTCCGGTACGCACACTTCGCGGATTTCGCGGACTTTTTGTCATTTTGTACTACTACTCCCATGGCGCCGGATCCTCGCAGGCCCCCGCGCGGAAACCGGGACGACACCGCGGCCACGGCCGCACCATCCACCGACCGGCCCAACCGCCCCCTTGTACGGCCGTCCGGACCTCCCGGAAGACAATGACCTGGTGACCAACCCCCCGCACGCCTTCGCCTCGCTGCTCACCCCCGAAGGCCGCGCCCTCCTGGACGAGGTGCGCGGCACCGATCCCGCCGACGAGCTCGCCGTCGCCACCCGGCTGCGCCGCGAGCACCCCGCGGAACTGGTGTCGGCCGCGCTCGGCCAGGCCCGGCTGCGGCAGCGGGCCGCCGCCAAGTTCGGGGACGCGGACGCGCGGCGGATGTTCTTCACGCCCAACGGGGTGGAGCAGTCGACCCGGGCGAGCGTGGCCGCGTACCGCGCGGAGCGGCTGCGCGCGCTGGGCGTGACCCGCCTGGCCGACCTGTGCTGCGGGATCGGCGGCGACGCGATCGCCCTCGCCCGCGCGGGCATCCGCGTCCTCGCGGTCGACCGCGACCCGCTGACGGCGGCGGCCGCCCGCGCGAACGCAGAGGCGCTCGGGCTCGGCGACCTGATCGAGGTGCGGGAGGCGGACGTCACGGAGGTGGACACCTCCGCGTACGACGCGGTGTTCGTCGACCCGGCGCGGCGGGGCGGCCGCGGCCGGATCTTCGACCCGGAGGCCTACTCACCGCCGCTGTCCTGGGCCGTGGAGGCGGCCCTGCGCGCCCCGCACGCCGCCCTGAAGATCGCGCCCGGCGTCCCGCACGAGGCGGTCCCACCCCAGGCCGAGGCCGAGTGGATCTCCGACGGCGGGGACGTGAAGGAGGCGGTGCTGTGGTTCGGCACCGAGCCGGGGCTGGTGCGCGCCACTCTGCTCCCCGGCCCGCGCACCCTGCGCGGCCGCGGCCTGCCCGACCCCGGGGTCCGCCCGCCCGGCCGCTACCTCTACGAGCCGGACGGCGCCGTCATCCGCGCCCACCTGGTCGCCGAGGTCGCCGCCGACCTCGACGGCGGGCTGATCGACGGGACCATCGCCTATGTCACCGCCGACGGACTGCGCCCCACCCCGTACGCCACCGCCTACGAGATCACCGATCAACTCCCCTTCAACGTCAAGAAGTTGAAGGCCCTGCTCCGGGAGCGCGAGGT
>NZ_BMVJ01000002.1:274504-282545 GCF_014650655.1 Streptomyces anandii JCM 4720 | reverse complement strand
CGGCGTCCTGACCGTGAAGAAGCGCGGCTCGGCCGTCGAGCCGGAGGAACTGCGCCGCAAGGTGCTGCCGAAGCCGCACGGCCCGAACGCGGTGACGGTCTTCCTCACCCGGGTGGCGGGCGCACCGACGATGCTGCTCGGCCACCCGGCCCGCTGAGCACCGCCCAACCGGGCGCCGCCCAGCCACGCTCGCCACGCGCCCGCGTCAGCCGACCTCGCCGGCCGCACTCGTCAGCCGCACTCACCGGCGCGGCGCAGCAACAGCTCACGCTCCCGGGCGTTGCGGGTGAGGGAGGCCGCGCGCTCGAACTCCGTGCGGGCCTCCGCCGTCCGGCCGAGGCGCAGCAGGAGGTCGGCACGGACGCTGGGCAGCAAGTGGTAGCCGCGCAGGGCGGGTTCGGCGGTGAGGGCGTCGACCAGTTCCAGGGCGGGCCCCGGCCCCTCGGTCATCGACACGGCGACCGCTCGGTTCAGCTCCACGACCGGGGACGGCGACCTCACCGCGAGCAGGCCGTAGAGGGTGGCGATGGCCCTCCAGTCGGTCTCCTCGTAGGTGTAGGCGCGGGCGTGGCAGGCGGCGATGGCGGCCTGGAGGGCGTACGGGCCCGGCGCGCCGGTGAGGGTGGCGTCGGCGCGGGCGAGCGCCGTGACGCCCCGGGCCACGAGCATGCGGTTCCAGCGACGGCGGTTCTGGTCCCTGAGCAGGATCGGGGCGCCGCCGGGCGCCGTGCGGGCGCCCGCGCGGGAGGCCTGGAACTCCAGCAGCGCGGTCAGCCCGTGCACCTCCGGCTCCTTGGGCATCAGTCCGGACAGCAGCCGGGCCAGGCGCAGCGCGTCCTCGCACAGCGCGGGGCGCAGCCAGTCGTCGCCGGCGGTCGCGGCGTAACCCTCGTTGAAGATCAGGTAGATGACGTCCAGGACCGAGCCGAGGCGGGCCTCGCGGTCGGGGCCGTAGGGGACCTCGAAGGCGACGTTCTTCGTCGCCAGGGTGCGCTTGGCCCGCACCACGCGCTGGGCGACGGTCGGCTCGGGCGCGAGGAAGGCGCGGGCGATCTCGGCCGTGGTCAGGCCGCCGAGGAGCCGCAGGGTGAGCGCGATCCGGGCCTCGGCGGACAGCACGGGGTGACAGGTGGTGAAGACCAGGCGGAGCAGGTCGTCGTCGATGTCGTCGGGGGCGGGCGGCTCCTCGGGCGGCGCCGGGACGGCCGTGGAGTGGAGGTCGCGGCCGATCTCCGCGAGCTTGCGGGCGTAGGTCTCGCGGCGGCGGACCAGATCGACGGCGCGGCGGCGGGCGGTGGTCATGAGCCAGGCGCCCGGGTTGTCCGGCACGCCGTCCCCGGGCCACTGCTCCAGCGCCGCGACCAGCGCGTCCTGGGTCAGCTCCTCGGCGATGCCGACGTCCCGCACGACCCGGGCGACGGCGGCGACCACGCGCGGGGTCTCGAGACGGAAGACGGTCTCCAGGGCCCGCGCGGCGGCTCCCGCCGAGCCGGCGGGCCCGGTGGACGCGAGCGGCCGGGTGGACGCGAGGGGCTCGGTGGGCTGTGGTTCCACAGCCCACCATGCAACACCCTCAGAACCCCCGGCCACCACCGGCCAATCCGACCGAAACCACCGACCGCCCGCGCCCGACCGGCCCCTCAGCCCTCCGCGATCTCCCGCACCTCGCAGGTCACCGTCCAGTACTCCTCGTGGGTCTTCAGGAAGCGCTGGGTCCACTCGACGGCCTCGTCCATGTCCTTGCACTGCATCAGCGCGTAGCCGCCGACGACCTCCTTGGACTCGGTGAACGGGCCGTCCGTGACCGCCAGCTTCCCGCCCTCCCAGTGCACCCGCTTGCCCTGGCTCTGCGGGGTCAGTCCGGCGGTGTCGAGCATGACGCCCGCCTTGGTGATCTCCTCGATCAGCTCCCCCATCCGCTGCATCAGCTCGGGGCTCGGGCCCTCGGCGGGGGCGGTGCTCTCGTCGACGCGCACGAGCGACAGGTAACGCGGCATGGTGACTCCTCGGGTTCTCACGGCGGGCGTTCGGTGTTGTCTCTTCCCGCCTCTCACCCAGTGCGTCGAACGGCGGCGGCCCGTGTCGACAGGTCCGCGGAAATTGCCCGAGTATTTTTTCCGGCCGCCTCGCGACGAGCGCCGGACGAACTCGGCGAAACTTTCGAAGCCGGGCGCAACACCGGCCCCGCCGGGCCTCACGCCCCCGGTGCCGCCGTGCTGCTGCGCACCACCAGGCTGGTGGCCAGCTCCACGCGGGTGGCCACCGGCGAATCCTCCTCGCGTCCGAGGTCCAGCACCAGCTTCGCCGCCGCCTCGGCCATCTCCGTCAGCGGCTGCCGTACGGTCGTCAGCGGCGGGCCCACCCAGCGCGCCACCGGCAGGTCGTCGAAGCCGACGACGCTCAGGTCCTCCGGGATGCGCAGGCCGAGCTCGCGAGCAGCCTCGTACAGACCGAGCGCCTGGAGGTCGTTGCCCGCGAAGACGGCGGTCGGCCGGTCCTCACGGCGCAGCAGCTCCACGCCCAGCCGGTAGCCGGCCTCGTGGTGGAAGTCGCCGGTGAGGATCAGGGACGGGTCCACCGGCAGCCCCGCCGTCTCCAGCGCGGCCCGGTAGCCGTCGACCCGGGCCCGGCTGCACATCATCCGCGAGGGCCCGCTGATCGCGCCGATCCGGGTGTGCCCGAGCTCGACCAGGTGCCGGGTGGCGGCGAGCCCGCCCTGCCAGTTGGTCGCGCCGATCGAGGGCACGTCGGTGCCGGGGTCGCCCGCCGGGTCCATCACCACGAACGGGATGGAACGGCTGGTCAGCAGCGCTTGCTGGGACTCGTCCAGGCCGGACAGCACGAGGATCACGCCGTGCGGGCGGCGGGCGGCGACCTGGTCGGCCCAGGTGCGCCCAGGGGTGAGCCGGCCCGCGCTCTCGGAGAGCACCACGCTCAGCCCGGCGTCCCGCGCCACGTTCTCCACGCCCCGGATGACCTCCATCGCCCAGGCGCTCTCCAGCTCGTGGAAGACCAGGTCGATCAGCGGTGAGCGGGTCGCCTCGGCGCGCCGGCGCCGGTAGCCGTGGGTGCGCAGCAGCTCCTCGACGCGGGTGCGTGTCGACGGGGCGACGTCCGCGCGCCCGTTGAGGACCTTCGAAACAGTCGGAGCCGACACTCCGGCCGCGCGGGCGATCTCGGCGAGCGTGGCGGTCTGTGTTCCTGCGGTCTTCGTCGGCTTCATGGCCGCGATCGTATCTCTGCGCGACCCCTTGACGAACCCCCTCCACCGCTTTAGGTTCCCGGAACATTCGAAATAACACCCGAAACATTCGCCGACCTTGTGAGAGGTGCCGTCACATGGAGTCCTACAGCAGGCGCTGGTTCCTCGGCGCCGGCGCCACCACCCTCGTCTCGGCCGCCGGTCTGACCGCCTGTGGTTCCGGCAGCGGCTCCGGCGGCTCCGGCGGCACGATCACGGCGTTCGTGTACGGCGACGACGCGGTGAAGGTGCAGGCCAAGGCGGTCAGCCGGTTCAACGCCTCGGCGGCCGCGAAGAAGGCCGAGGGCAAGGTCAAGCTGGAGAAGGTGCCCGGCTCCGACTACCCGGCCAAGCTGCGCACCGCCATGGGCTCGCCCAACGCCCCCGACGTGTTCTTCAACTGGGGCGGCGGCTCCATCAAGGCCTACAAGGAGGCCGGCCAGCTCGTCGACCTGACCGACACCATCAAGTCCGACCCGGTCCTCAAGGACGGCTTCCTGCCCTCCGTGCTCGCCGCCGGGGCGCTGGGCGGGCGCAACTACGGCATACCCATGCGCGGCATGCAGCCGGTGATCCTCTTCTACAACAAGACGCTCTTCGCCGAGCACAAGCTCCAGCCGCCCACCACCTGGGACCACCTGCTCGACATCAACGCCAAGCTGAAGAAGGCGAACATCACCCCCTTCGCGCTCGGCGGCGCGGACATCTGGCCCGAACTGATGTGGCTGGAGTACCTCGTCGACCGCATCGGCGGGCCGGAGGTCTTCGACAAGATCAAGAACGGTGACTCCTCCGGCTGGGGCGACCCGGCCGTCCTCAAGGCCGCCGAGACCGTCAAGCAGCTCATCGACGACGGCGCCTTCGGCAAGGGCTTCAGCTCGGTGGCGTACACCAACGGCGGCGCGCCCGCGGTCTTCGCCAAGGGCAAGGCGGCGATGCACCTGATGGGTTCGTGGGAGTACTCCACGCAGCTCGGCAAGTTCCCGGACTTCGCCAAGAAGGACCTGGGCTGGTGCGCGTTCCCGAAGTACGAGGGCGGCGCCGGCGACATCCGCAACGTGGTCGGCAACCCCACCAACTACTGGTCGGTCAACGCCCGTACGTCCAACAAGGACGCGGCCCTGGCCTTCCTGCGCGACTGCGCCTCCGAGAGCTACGCCAGGGACCTGGTGGCCAACGGCGACATCCCGACCACCTCCAACGCGGCCAAGCTGCTGGACGCATCCCCCAACCCCGGGTTCGCCAAGTTCCAGTACCAGATGGTGCAGCAGGCCCCCGCCTTCACGCTGAGCTGGGACCAGGCGGTGGACCCCAGCTCCTCCACCCCGATGCTCACCGAGATCAACAAGCTGTTCGTGGGGAAGTCGACGCCGGCCCGGTTCGTGGCCGCGCTCAAGGAGCTGAAGTGAGCACTGCCGTCACCCCGGGGAACGGCAGGCGGGCCGGCAGGCCCGGGAAGGGCGTGCGGGCCGGGCGCCCGCACGCCTCCTGGGCCCTGCCCGCCGTGCTGTTCTTCACCTTCTTCGCCGTCGTCCCCATGGCCCTGGCCTTCTACCTGTCCTTCACCAAGTGGAACGGCCTGGGCGACCCCCAGCCGGCCGGCCTCGCCAACTGGAAGAAGCTGCTGGACGACGACCGACTGACCCAGTCCCTGACGGTGACCGTCCTGCTCACCGTGGTCAGCTGGGCCTTCCAGACGGTGGTGTCCCTGCTCCTGGGCGTGTGGGCGGCGGGCCGGCAGCGCAACCGCGCGGTCCTCTCGGCGGTCTTCTTCGTGCCGTTCCTGCTCTCCTCCACGGCGATCTCACTGCTCTTCTACGCCCTGCTCGACCCGAACTTCGGCATCATCCACAGGGACACCCTCGGCTCGACCTCCGGCGCGTTCCTCGCGATCGTCTTCGTGGGCGGCTGGCAGTTCATCCCCTTCCACACCCTGATCTACCAGGGCGGGGCCCGGCAGATCCCCGAGGTTCTCTACCAGGCCGCCGCCATCGACGGCGCCGGCCGCTACCGCCAGTTCTTCTCCATCACCCTGCCCCAGCTGCGCAACACGGCCACCACATCCGGCGTGCTGATGATCGTCGGCTCGCTGACGTACTTCGAGACCGTGCTGATCCTGACCCAGGGCGGCCCGGGCACGGACACCGCGATCCTGCCGTACCTGATGTACGAGGCGGGCTTCAAGAGCTACGACTTCGGCTACGCGAGCGCCATCGCGTCCTTCCTGGTCGTGGCCGCCACCGCGCTGTCGCTGCTGCTGGTCAGGCTGACCGGCTTCGGCGCCATGCGCAGCACCAGGGAAGGAATGTGACGCAGTGTCGCACGGCACTCTGCACCGCCCGCGCCCGGTGAGGGCCGCCGAGCGGCGGACCCCCGCCGGCCCCTCCCGCGTGCGCCGCCACTGGACCAGGCGCCCCAACCCCCTGGCCGGGATCGGCTCGGCGGTGTGGCTGGCGGTCGTGATCGTCCCGATCTACACGATGATCTCGATCTCGCTGACCAGCCAGGACAAGGCGCTCGGCAACAACGCGCTCAAGCCGCCCACCGACCCCACCCTGGACAACTACAACACCGTCCTGCACAACGGCTTCCCGCACTTCCTGCTCAACACGGTCATCGTGGCGGCGGCCGTCGTGGCGATCGTCCTGGTCCTGTGCCTGCCGCTGTCCTACGTGGCCGTGCGCTCGCGCACCTTCTGGTCGGGCTCCGCCTTCCGGCTGTTCCTGCTGGGCGTGGCCATCCCCGCACAGGCGGTCGTGGTCCCCCTCTACCTGATGATCGCCAAACTGAACCTCTACGACAGCCTCGTCGCCGTCATCCTGCCGACGGCGGCCTTCGCGATGCCCGTGTCGGTGCTGATCCTCACCGGCACCCTGCGGGACATCTCCGAGGAGATGTACGAGGCGATGGCGCTCGACGGCGCCTCCTCCACCCGGATGCTGTTCCAGCTGGTCATCCCGATGACCAAGGGCGGCATCAGCACCGTCGTCATCTACTCCGCCCTGCAGGCCTGGAACAACTTCCTCTTCCCGCTGATCTTCACCCAGTCCGACGGCCCGCGCGTGCTGACGCTCGGCCTGTTCAACTACGTCAGCCAGTTCGGCGTGAACATCCCCGCCCTGCTCGCCTCGGTCGTCCTCTCCGGCATCCCGATCTTCGCCGTCTACCTGGTGGCCCGGCGCGCCCTCGTGGGCGGCCTGATGGGCGTGGGCGGCAAGTGAGCACCCCGGCCCGCACCCTCTCCCGACGTCACTGACAGGAGTTCCATGAGCACCGCCCCCTGGCGCGACCCCGCCCTGCCCGCCGCCGCCCGCGTCGACGACCTGCTCTCCCGGATGACCCTCCGGGAGAAGTCCGCCCAGCTCTACGGCGTGTGGGTGGGCGCCGCCACGGACGGCGACGGAGTCGCCCCGCACCAGCAGGCGATGAACACCGACTACGACTGGGAGGAGCTGATCACGCTCGGCCTCGGCCAGCTCACCCGCTCCTTCGGCACCGCGCCCGTGGACCCGGCGCTCGGCGCGCAGGCCCTCGCCCTCGCCCAGCGCCGCATCGCCGAGGCCGGCCGCTTCGGCATCCCGGCCGTCGCCCACGAGGAGTGCCTGGCCGGCTTCACCGCCTGGGGCGCGACCGCCTACCCGGTGCCGCTGGCCTGGGGCGCCACCTTCGACCCCGGGCTGGTGGAGGAGATGGCCGCGCGCATCGGCCGCGACATGCGCTCGGTGGGCGTGCACCAGGGCCTGGCCCCCGTCCTCGACGTGGTCCGCGACCCCCGCTGGGGCCGGGTGGAGGAGACCATCGGCGAGGACCCGTACCTGGTCGGCACGATCGGCACCGCCTATGTGCGGGGCCTGGAGTCGGCGGGCGTCGTCGCCACCCTCAAGCACTTCGCCGGGTACGCCTCCTCGGCGGGCGCCCGCAACCTCGCCCCGGTGCGGGCCGGGACCCGGGAGTTCGCCGACATCACGCTGCCGCCGTTCGAGATGGCGCTGCGCGAGGGCGGCGCGCGCTCGGTGATGGCGGCCTACACGGAGACGGACGGCGTCCCCGCCTCGGCCGACCCCCGCCTGCTCACCGGGGTGCTGCGCGAGGAGTGGGGCTTCACGGGCACGGTGGTCGCCGACTACTTCGCCGTCGACTTCCTCCAGACCCTGCACCGGGTGGCCGCCGGCCCGGCGCAGTCCGCCGGCCTGGCCCTGGAGGCCGGCATCGACGTCGAACTGCCCACGGTGAAGTGCTACGGCAATGACCTGGTGGACGCCGTGCGGTCCGGGAAGGTCCCCGAGTCGCTGGTGGACCGCGCGGCCCGCCGCGTCCTGCTCCAGAAGTGCGAACTGGGGCTGCTGGACGAGGACTGGGACCGGCGCGCCCCGGACGCGGCGGCCGGGCCGGTCGACCTGGACTCCCCGGCGAACCGGGCGGTGGCCCGGCGCCTGGCCGAGGAGTCGGTGGTGCTGCTGGCCAACCCGGACGGCGTGCTGCCGCTCGCACCGGACACCCGGATCGCGGTGGTCGGCCCCCGGGCGGCCGACGCGCTGGCCATGCTCGGCTGCTACTCCTTCCCCTCCCACGTGGGCACCCTGCACCCGGAGATGGACACGGGCATCGAGATCCCCACCCTGCTGGACGCCCTGCGCGGCGAACTGCCCGACGCGAAGGTGACGTTCACCGAGGGCTGCGAGGTCTCCGGCTCCTCCACCTCCGGTTTCGAGGAGGCGGTGACGCGGGCCTCGGAGGCCGATGTGTGCGTGGCGGTGCTGGGCGACCGCTCGGGCCTGTTCGGCCGGGGCACCTCGGGCG
>NZ_BMVJ01000002.1:273807-274467 GCF_014650655.1 Streptomyces anandii JCM 4720 | reverse complement strand
AGGGCTGCGACGTGGCCGACCTGGAACTGCCCGGTGTGCAGGGCGAGTTGCTGGACGCACTGGTCGCCACGGGCGTCCCGGTGGTCCTGGTGCTGCTCACCGGCCGGCCCTACGCGCTCGGCCGCTGGGACGGCCGGCTCGGCGCGGCGGTCCAGGCGTTCTTCCCCGGCGAGGAGGGCGGCCCGGCGGTCGCGGGCGTGCTCTCGGGCCGGGTGAACCCCTCGGGCCGGCTGCCGGTGAGCGTGCCGCGCGGCCCGGGCGGCCAGCCCTGGACCTACCTCCAGCCCCCGCTGGGCCTGGCGGGTGAGGTGAGCAGCCTGGACCCGACCCCGCTGTACGCGTTCGGACACGGCGGCTCGTACACGACGTTCGCCTGGGAGGACTTCAGCGGCTTCGGCGACTCCGGGGACTGCGGGGCGGGCAACGATGTCGTCGAGATCGGCACGGACGGCGCGTACGACCTCTCCCTGACCGTCCGCAACACCGGCGGGCGCGAGGGCGCGGACGTGGTGCAGCTCTATCTGCACGACCCGGTGGCCTCGGTCACCCGCCCGGACGTCCGGCTCGTCGGCTACCAGCGCGTTCACCTGGCGCCGGGCGAGGCGAAGCGGATCACCTTCCGCTTCCACGCCGACCTGTCCGCGTTCACCGGCCTCTCGG
>NZ_BMVJ01000002.1:269224-273776 GCF_014650655.1 Streptomyces anandii JCM 4720 | reverse complement strand
GGCGGCGAGTGGTCGAACCGGGCGCGCTGGAACTGCGGTTGGCGGCCTCGGCGGCCGACGTACGGCACACGGCCCGGCTGGCCCTGACCGGGCCGGTACGGACAGTGGGCACGGACCGCCGGCTGCGGTGCCCGACGGAGGTGAGGCCCGAGGGGTGAGCGCGTCGCCGCCCGGTCCCATCCGCCGGGTCACGCGTCAGGCGCACCTCCGCCCGGTGAGGCATTTCCGCCCGGTCAAGCGCCCATCCGCTCGGTCAGGCCGAGTTGGGCCATGATGGCGCCGGTGTCGAGGTAGGTGCGGGCCTCGGTGACCTTGTCGTCGTGGACCTCGTAGATGTCGCACGCGCGCACCGTGACCTCCCGCCCCGTCGCGGGCACGGTGCCCGCGTGCAGGACCAGGTCCCCGGTCTGCGTTCCGTGGCCGGTGTACTCGGCGACGACGGTGTCGCCCTGGGTCGTGAGGTGGTCGAGGCGGAACTCGCCGTCCGGCATGGCCTCGAACATGGCCTTGGCGATCCTGGTGAACTCCTGCGGACCCTTCAGGGTGCGTCCGCTGCCTTCCTCGGTGAGAGTGCAGTCGGGAGCGACCGCTCCTGAGATGGCGTCGTAGTCGCGGTTGTTCCACGCCTCGAAGAGATGGCGTACGAACGTTTCGTTGTCTGTCATGCGAGAGCCTCCACTCCGCTGTGAGGCAGCCCCTTGGCCGCTGCCCCCGAGTCGGCCTCCGCCTTCCATGCTCACGCCGCCGGGCAGCGTCCGCACCTCGGCGGCCTGGGTGCGCGCACGACAGAAAACCCCGCCCGCCACCGGAGAACCGGTGGCGGGCGGGGTGAAGTGGAGCGCCGGGCAGGCCTTGCACCTGCATCTCCCCGCAGGAAGCGGGGCGTCTTTCCTTGGACCACCAACGCACTGCGTCCGAGCCGTTGTTCCGGCCGTTCGCGTGTGATGATCATAGCGCACCGATCGCCCGGGACGCCACTTCAGCGGTGCGGCTCCCCGCCCGCCGACTCGAAACGCCACCGGTGCACCGGCCGGGACACCAAGTCCCCGTCCGGCTCCGGCAGTTCCGGCAGCTCCGCGTCGTAGGCCGCCTCCCACCAGGTGATGACGAGGACGCGGTCCCCGGGGGCGCGGAAGAACTCGCGGCGCAGCGGGGGCCGGGCGAGCCGCTGGGCGCGGGCCCAGTCGAGGAGTTCCCCGCCCCGGCCCTCGGCCGCCCGTGCCTCCCACATCAGCGCGACCGTCATGAGTAGAGGTTCTCCTTGCTGACCTCGTGCACGTGGTCGTGGGTGTGCGAGTGGGCGTGAGCGTGCGCCTCGCCGGGGACGTGCGGGTCGGTCACCGGCAGCGAGGAGTCCGCCGACAGGTCCCAGTCCGAGGCCGCCCGGCCGCGCGTCACCATCTCGGCGCCGAGGGCCGCCACCATCGCGCCGTTGTCCGTGCACAGCTTGGGCCGGGGCACGCGCAGCCGGATGCCGGCCGCCTCGCAGCGCTCCTGGGCCAGCACGCGCAGCCGGGAGTTGGCGGCCACACCGCCGCCGATCATCAGGTGGTCCACGCCCGCGTCCCGGCAGGCCCGTACCGCCTTGCGGGTCAGCACGTCCACCACGGCCTCCTGGAAGGACGCGGCCACGTCACGGACCGGGACCTCCTCTCCGGCCGCCCGCTTCGCCTCGATCCAGCGGGCCACCGCGGTCTTCAGTCCGGAGAAGGAGAAGTCGTACGCCGCGTCGCGCGGGCCCGTCAGTCCGCGCGGGAACGCGATCGCCTCCGGGTCGCCCTCGCGCGCGTACCGGTCGATGACCGGGCCGCCCGGGAAGCCCAGGTCGAGCACGCGGGCGATCTTGTCGAAGGCCTCGCCGGCCGCGTCGTCGATGGTCGCGCCCATGGGACGCACGTCGGCGGTGATGTCCGTGGACAGCAGCAGCGAGGAGTGGCCGCCGCTGACCAGCAGCGCCATGGTCGGCTCCGGCAGCGGGCCGTGCTCCAGCTGGTCCACGCAGATGTGGGAGGCGAGGTGGTTGACGCCGTAGAGCGGCTTGCCGAGCGCGTAGGCGTACGCCTTGGCCGCCGAGACGCCGACCAGCAGGGCGCCGGCCAGGCCGGGCCCGGCGGTGACCGCGATGCCGTCCAGGTCCTTCGCGCTGACCCCGGCCTCCTTCAGCGCGCGCTCGATGGTCGGGACCATCGCCTCCAGATGGGCCCGCGAGGCGACCTCGGGCACCACACCGCCGAAGCGCGCGTGCTCGTCGACGCTGGAGGCGACGGCATCGGCCAGCAGGGTGGTGCCGCGCACGATGCCGACGCCGGTCTCGTCGCAGGAGGTCTCGATGCCGAGGACGAGCGGCTCGTCCCGGGTGTCAGCCATGGGTCTCGGTTCCTTCTACGCCATTGACGGGGGTTGCGGGTGTCGCGGGGGACGCGGGGCTCGCGGAGGCCGGATCGGCCAGGCGCATCACCAGGGCGTCGACGTTCCCCGGCTGGTAGTAGCCGCGTCTGAAGCCGATGGGCTCGAAGCCGAAGCGCTCGTAGAGCCGCTGCGCGCGGAGGTTGTCCACGCGGCACTCGAGCATCACCTCGGTGCACTCGAAGGCGGTCGCGGCCCGCAGCAGCTCGGTCAGCAGCCGGGCGCCGAGGCCGCTGCCCCAGTGGTCGCGCGCGACCGCGATGGTCTGGACGTCGCCCTGCTCACCGGTGGCGACCAGGCCGCCGTACCCGACGATCCGCGCGCCGCCCGCCGCCCCGTCCGGGCCGTCCGGGCCGTCCGGTGCCGGCAGCTCCGCGACGACGTACCGCCGGGTGGCCTCCGGGCCGCGGGCGTGCGCCAGCTCGGACCAGAACATGCCGCGGGACCAGGTGTCCTCGGGGAAGAGGTCCTTCTCCAGCTCCAGCACGGGATCGATGTCCCACCAGCGCATCTCGCGGAGCACCGGGGCACCGGTCGTGGTCTCTCCCGTCACGTGGCCCGTCACTTGGGGGTGACCACCTTGTAGTTCTTGGGCACCTGGGCGTCGGGCCGGCGCAGGTACAGCGGCCGGGGCGCGGGCAGCTCCTCGCCCGCGGCCAGCCGCTCGGCGGCCAGGCAGGCTAGGGCGGCGGCCGAGACGTGCTCGGGCTCGTGCGCCTTGGGGAAGGTGTCCGGGTAGAGCAGGGCGCCCGCGCCGACCGCGGGCAGGTCGCGCACCTCGTCGGCGATGTCGGCGGGCCGGTCCACGGCCGGGTCGGTGACCCGGGTGCGGGAGTCGGCGTAGCGCGCCCAGTAGACCTCCTTGCGGCGGGCGTCGGTGGCCACGACGAAGGGGCCGGCGAGGTCGGCCGCGTACGCGAGGCCGTCGAGCGTGCACACGCCGTGCACGGGGATGCCGAGGGCGAGCCCGAAGGTGTCGGCGGTCATCAGACCGACGCGCAGCCCGGTGTAGGGGCCGGGGCCGTTGCCGGCGACGATGCCCGTGAGGGCGTCGAGGCCGAGCCCGGCCTCCGCGAGGACCCGGTCGACGGCCGGCAGCAGCAGCTCTCCGTGCCGGCGCGCGTCCACCTGGCTCGACGAGGCGATGACGGCCGTGCCGTCGTGCAGGGCGACGGTCACGGCGGGGGTGGCGGTATCCAGAGCTAGCAAGAGCACGCGAACAGCCTACGGCTCCGGCGGCGTCGGCACGGCCGCCCGGGTCGTGCGCATTCGGGCTGCTACGGTCGCGAGACGGGCAGGACAAGGGCCGGGGCCCGAGCGTCGGCGCACCGACGGCGGACGTCGGCAGTGGTGATCCGGAAGGCGGGCGAGCGTGGCAAGGAGCAGCTCGGGATTGGTGGCCGGGCTCACCGCGGCCGCCCTCGCCACGGTCGGCTTCCTCGCCTACCGGGCGCAGGCGACCGTGCCGCACGGCCTGGGCGGCAGGCCCGGCGCGAGCGCGACGCCCGCCGCCAGCGCCAGCAAGGCTCCCCGCGACAAGCGGCACCCCACGGCGCTGCCCGGGGGTTCGGGCACGGGCGAGCGGGTCGTGTACTCCGTGGACGACGACCGGGTGTGGCTGGTCGGCGCGGGCAACCGGGTGGAGAACACCTTCCGGGTCAGCCCGGGCAACGTGGACCCGCTGCCGGGCACGTACGTGGTCACCTCGCGTTCGAAGGCGATCACCGGGACCGACGGTCTGCCCGTGGAGCACGTGGTGCGCTTCACCAGCGTCAACGGCGTCGTCATCGGTTTCAGTGCGGCCGTGGAGGAGTCGGCGCCGGACACCGACCTGGGCACCGCCGTGAAGACCGGCGGCATCCGCGAGACCCGGCCGGACGGCGAGGCGATGTGGATGTTCGCGACGATCGGCCAGAAGGTCGTCGTCATCCGCTAGGGGCGACCGCTCCCGGCCGACGGGTCACCGTACGGGCGCTGGCCGGGCTCCCGGCCGGCTGTCCGGCTTGCGGAGGCCAGGCGGCTTTCCGGCAGCCGTCCGACTTGCCGAGGCCAGGCAGCTTTCCGGCAGCCGTCCGCCGTGCGGATACCAGGCGGCTTTCCGGCAGCCGTCCGACTTGCCGAGGCCAGGCGGCTTTCGGGCGGCTGC
>NZ_BMVJ01000002.1:257993-269197 GCF_014650655.1 Streptomyces anandii JCM 4720 | reverse complement strand
CCGCGGTGCGGGGCCAGGCCGCTTCCGCCGGCCGCGCCGCCGGGCGTGAGCTGGGCCGCTTCTCGGCGGCTGCCCGCCGAGCGGGGGCTACGCGGCTTCCCGGTGCGGCCGTCCGCCGCGCGGGCGCTACGCGCCTTCCGGGCAGCGGCCCGCGGTGCGGGGCTACGCGGCTTCCCGGTGGTCGTCCGGACTGCGGGGCCTACGCGGCTTCCCGGTGGTCGTCCGAACTGCGGGGGCCGCGGGGCTTACCCGGGCCGTCGGCATGCCGGGGGGATCGCGGGGTGAGGCTTTCGGGGTGCGGTTCCGGGGCGCGGGGCGGGCGGGAGACCGCCTCGGCCGCGGCGCAGGAGGCCAGCAGGTCCCGCATGCTCACCGCGGCGGCGGCCGGGGCGTACGGCCGTGACGGGTTCTCGGCGGCCGGCATGACGCCTCCTCGGAGTCGGGGGCGGGCGGGTTAGGCAAACCTAACCGCGAGCTGGACACCATGTGACCACGCCCGGGAGCCCCGGCGCAAGAAGTTGCCGACGTCCTGTCGGAACGCTCAGGCGGTGAGAACCGCGAGGTCCACGGCCGCCCACCGCGGTCCGATCCCGGTCACGGTCACGTGCCGCACCTCGTCGTGGGTGTCGCCGACCGCGCGATGGATCACGACCTGGAGGCGCTCGTCGGTCAGCTCCTCGACCTTGCCCTCGCCCCACTCCACGACGATCACGGACTCGGGGAGCGAGACGTCGAGGTCCAGGTCCTCCATCTCGTCGAGCCCGCCGGAGAGCCGGTAGGCGTCGACGTGGACGAGCGGCGGCCCGTCGCCGAGGGACGGGTGCACCCGGGCGATCACGAAGGTCGGCGAGGTGACCGCGCCGCGCACCCCGAGGCTCTCGCCGAGCCCGCGGGTCAGCGTGGTCTTGCCCGCGCCGAGCTCCCCGCTGAGCATCACCAGGTCGCCCGCGCGCAGCAGCTTGGCGAGGCGGCGGCCCAGCTCCCGCATCTGCTCGGGAGAGGTGACGGTGATCTCGGCGGACACGGGGTCAGCCGGGCTGTGCGGTGCCGCTGGTGCTTCCATAGCCACCCACGGTAGTGCCTGCCGGGACCGCCCCCGCGCGGGCGAGCAGGTCGGCGAGCCGGTCGGTGACGACCTCGGGGTGCTCCAGCATGACCAGGTGCCCGGCGTCGGGCACCAGCACCAGTTCCGCGTCCGGCAGCAGGTCGGCGATGGCCTCGCTGTGCTCGCTCGGCGTGACCAGGTCCTGGACCCCGGCCAGGACGAGGACGGGCATGTCCGCGAAGAGGGCGAGCGCCTCGGTCTTGTCGTGGTCGGTGAAGGCCGGGTAGAACTCCGCGACCACGTCGATCGGCGTGCTCTCGATCATCCGCTCGGCGAACCGGGCGACGGCCGGGTCGATGTCCCGCCCGGCGAACGAGTACCGCTTGATGATCCCCGCGAACAGGTCGGCGGTGGCCCGACGCCCCCTCTCCACCAGCTCGGCCCGCTGCCCGAGCGCCTTCAGCACGCCCGGCAGCACCCGGCGCACCGCGTTCACACCGGCCACCGGCAGCCCGAAGTTGACCTCGCCGAGCCTCCCGGAGGACGTACCCACGAAGGCGGTGGCGACGACCCGCTCGCGGATCAGCTCGGGGTACTGGGCGGCCAGCGCCATGACCGTCATGCCCCCCATGGAGTGGCCGACCAGCACGATCGGCCCCTCCGGCGCGGCCGCGTCGATCACGGCCCGCAGGTCGCGGCCGAGCTGGTCGATGGTCAGCGGCACCCCGTCCCGGTTCTGGGCGACCCCGCGCCCCGAGCGGCCGTGGCTGCGCTGGTCCCAGTGCACGGTCCGTACGACGCCGCGCAGCGCCGCGCGCTGGAAGTGCCAGGAGTCCTGGCTGAGGCAGTAGCCGTGGCTGAAGACGACGGTCACGGGGGCGGGCGACTTGCGGCCGAACAGGCGCCGGCGGCGCGGGCCGAGGTTCGCGGCCGTGTCGGGTTCGACCTCGTCGACCTCGTAGTACAGCTCGGTTCCGTCGTCGGCGAAGGCCTTGCCCGGGGTGCCGCGCAGCGACCCGTAGGGGCCCGCCGAGTCCAGGGCGAGCCGGGCCTTCCTGCGCATGCCGCGGCCCACCGTCATCCGCTCTATGGCGACACCGGCCGCCGCTCCGGCGGCCACCACGCCTATCGCCGCGCCGGCGATGCCGGTGACCCTGCGCCAGCCGCCGGCCGCCCCCACCGCGGAGGCCACGGCCTCCGCACCGCTCTCGCTCACGTACCGCTCCTCCTCGTACGGGTCACCCGTCGTGCGCGGCGCGTGCCCCGTCCCGCTCCTCGGCTCGTTCCCCGTCCGGTTCCCGGCCCGGTTCCTCGTTCACATAGACGCGGGGAACGCGTGTTCCGATGCGCGTGACGATCTCGTACGCGATGGTGCCCGCGGCCTGCGCCCAGTCCTCGGCGGTCGGCTCACCGCCGTCGCCGGGGCCGAACAGCACGGCCCGTGAGCCCACTTCGGGCTCGTCGCCGCCGAGGTCGACCACGAACTGGTCCATGGCCACCCGCCCGGCGACCGTGCGCCACTTGCCGCCCACCAGGACCGGGCCGGTGCCGGAGGCGTGGCGCGGGACGCCGTCGGCGTAACCGACCGGGACCAGTCCGAGGGTGGTCTCCCCGGGGGTGACGTAGTGGTGGCCGTAGCTGACGCCGTGGCCGCCCGGCACGTGCTTCACCAGGGCGAGCGAGGCGGACAGGGTCATCACCGGGCGCAGTCCGAAGTCGGCCGGGGTGCCCAGTTCGGGGCTGGGCGAGACTCCGTAGACGGCGATCCCGGTGCGTACGAGGTCGAAGTGCGACTCGGGGAGGGTGAGCGTGGCGGGCGAGTTGGCGATGTGCCGCACCTCCGGGCGTACGCCCCGCTCCTCGGCGTGGGCGGTCATCTCGCGGAAGCGGTCGAGCTGTGCGGCGATGGAGGGGTGGCCGGGTTCGTCGGCGCAGGCGAAGTGGGACCACAGTCCGGTGATCCGGACCAGCCCCTCGCCCTCGGCCAGCAGCGCGGCCTCGACCAGTTCGGCCCAGTCGCCGGGCTGGCAGCCGCCCCGGCCCAGCCCGGTGTCGGCCTTCAGCTGCACCCGCGCGGGCCGTCCGGCGGCGCGGGCCGCCTCGCGGACCTCCGCGAGGGCCCACAGACCGCTCACGGACACGTCGAGGTCGGCCTCGATCGCCTCCCGCCAGGGCCCGCCCGGCGTCCACAGCCAGCACATGATCCGCACGCGGTCCGGCGAGAGCCCGGCCGCGCGCAGCGCGAGGGCCTCCTCGGGCGTGGCGGTGCCGAGCCAGGTCGCCCCGGCGGCCAGCGCCGCGCGGGCGCACGGCACGGCGCCGTGGCCGTACGCGTCGGACTTGACCACGGCCATGAGCGCGGCGCCGGGCGCCCGCTCGCGCAGGGCCCGCACATTGGCCCGCAACGCGGCCAGGTCGATCTCGGCGCGGGCGCGCAGCGGGGCGGTCCGCGGATGTGCTGTCTCGTTCATCGCGCCCTCAGTGTCTCAGAGCCGCGAACAGCTGCCTGCGGCAGCGGTCCCCCGGGGGGCGGAGAGGAACTTGGGGCACGCGTGCACACACGTCCGCGTGTACGCATGGCCGCCGGCGGCCGTGACGGGTGGCGGATGCGTCGGCACGCCGACCGGGCGCCGTGGGTAAGCCAGTACGCCGGCCGCGCGCTGCGGATGCGTCAGTACGTCCACCGCGCTCGACGAGGGCGCGGATTGCCCGCGCCTCGCGGGTACGCACGTCCCCCGCACCTCCCGGATGCGCGCCCCCCGTGCCTCGCGGCTCACGGGTATGCACCGCCCGTGCCGGGCGAGCGCCGCGCGCCTCCACGCCTCGCGGGCACACGTCCCGCACCTCCCGGGGATGCGCACGCGCCCCCAGGCGCTCAGTCCCGTACGTCCCGCCAGGCCTCCGGGACGGCTTCGGCCACGTCGTGGGCGCCGAGGGGGGCTCCGTCTGCGGCGTAGCGGCCGGCGAGGCCGTGCAGGTAGGCGGCGACGCTGCCGGCGTCCCGGGTGGAGAGGCCGGCCGCGAGCAGCGAGCCCGCCAGGCCCGACAGCACGTCACCGCTGCCGGCGGTGGCGAGCCACGGGGTGCCGGTCGGGTTCACCCGTACGGGCCCGCCGTCCGGGTCGGCCACGAGCGTGGTCGAACCCTTGAGAAGGACGGTCGCCCGGTAACGGGCGGCGAGTTCACGTACCGAGGACAGCCGCGCGCCCTCGACCTCCTCGCGCGCGACGCCGAGCAGGGCCGCGGCCTCCCCCGCGTGCGGGGTCATCAGCGTCGGCGCGCTGCGGGCGCGTACGGCATCGCGGTCGGCCAGCCGCAGCCCGTCCGCGTCGATCAGCACGGGCACGTCGGCGTCCAGCACCTCGGCGACGGTGGCCGCGTCGTCCCCCGCGCCCGGCCCGACCACCCACGCCTGCACACGCCCCGCCCTGTGCGGCCCCTGGTCGGACACGAGGGTCTCGGGGAAGCGCGCGACGACCGCCTGCCCGGCCGGCCCGACGTAACGCACCGCGCCCGCCCCGCCGCGCAGCGCGCCCGAGACGGCGAGGACGGCCGCACCCGGGTAGCGGGCCGAGCCCGCCGCGATGCCGACGACACCGCGCCGGTACTTGTCGCTCTCGGCGGCCGGCAGCGGCAGCAGCGCGGCCACGTCGGCGTGTTGCAGGGCCTCCAGTTCCGGCTCGGCGGGCAGTTCCGCGCCCAGGCCGATGTCGACGAGCCGTACCGTGCCGGCGTACTCGCGGGCCGGGTCGACGAGCAGCCCCGGCTTGTGCGTGCCGAAGGTGACGGTCAGGTCGGCGCGCACGGCCGCGCCCCGCACCTCGCCGCTGTCGGCCTCGACCCCGCTCGGCAGGTCCACGGCGACGACGGCCGCGCCGGAGCGGGCGGCACGCTCGGCCAGCGGGGCGGCGTCGGCGCGCAGACCGCCCTTGCCGCCGATGCCGACGATGCCGTCGACGACGAGATCGGCGCGGTCGATCAGCTCCCCGGCCGCCGCGGACCGGGCGGCGGTGTTCTCACCGGAGTGCTCACCGGAGTCCTCCCCGAGCCGGACGACACGGCCGCCCGTTCGGCGCAACGCGGCCAGTCCCCCGGGATGGGTGTGGTCCGGCGCGAGCAGCACCGCGGTGACGCCCGCGCCGCGCCGGGCCAGCCGGGCGCCGGCGTACAGGGTGTCGCCGCCGTTGTCCCCGCTGCCGACGAGGAGCACGACCCGGCGGCCGTAGACCCGCCCGAGCAAGTCCGCGCAGGCGGCGGCGAGTCCGGCGGCCGCGCGCTGCATGAGCGCGCCGTCGGGGAGCCGCGCCATGAGCGCGCGTTCGGCTGTCCTGACCGTCTCTACGCTGTACGCGGTTCGCATGCGGACGAGTCTGCCCCGGATCGGCCGGACGCCGCACGCGAACACGTACCGGCCGCGCGCGGCGGCCCCGCGGGCACGGCAGCCCCGCGGGCACGGCAGCCCCGCGGCGACCGTCGGTCCGGTCGGCCGCCCGCGCCCGCCGAGTGGCTCCGTCCCGGTGCGTCGCACAGCATGGGATTGACCGACCCGCACGTACGCATGCCGCACACCGCACGGAAGGGGCGCGAGCCCATGGCCGACGATCCGGTCGGACCCGGCGCGTCGCCCACGGCCGGTGACGCCCCCGAAGGCTCCCCCGGTGACGACGGCTCGCACCGCCCGCTCGAGGCACTGGAACTGCTGCTGGCCGAGCAGCGGTTCCGCATCGGCCAGTACATCCGCGCGCACGCCGTCCCCGTACCGCCCACCCCCCAACGCCCCCGAACGCCCCCGCGCCCGGGCCCCGTGCCCGAACCGCCCCTGGCCCAGGAACTGTTGGACGCCCTGCCGCTCGCCGCCATGCTGATCCGCCCGGTGCTCGACGAGCGGGGCGCGGTGGAGGACTTCTGCTACGTGGGGCAGAACACCGCGGCGAGGGAGTTCACCGCCCGCACCGTCCCGCCGGAGATCCTGCCGCCGTGGAGCGGGTCGGTGCCGCTGTTCGAGCGGTTTCCGAACCTGGCCGACACGCCCGTACCGCGTCTGCTCTCGGATTCGTACCGGACCGGACGCCCCCAGGGCCCCGAGCCCGCCGAGTGGTCACTGCCCGGAGCGCAGGGGCAGCTGGTGCGCGTCAGCAGCGAGGTCCGCGTGGCGCCGTGCGGCGGTCTGCTGCTGCTCACCTGGGAGCGCGGGGAGAGGGACCAAGCCCGGATGGCCCAGGCGGTGCAGCATCTGGCCAAGGTGTGCTGGGCGGAGTGGAACCTCGGCGACGGGACCGTGGAGGAGGCCGGCCTGCGCGAGGTGCTCGGCCTGCCCGCCGGACAGCGGCCGCCCGGCCTGGTGGACCTGGCCCGCATGATGGCACCGGACAGCCGCGAGCCGCTGTACCGCGCGCTGCGCGACGTACTGCTGGGCGAGCGGGATGTGCTGGACCTGGAGCTGTGCCTGACCTCGCCCGAGGAGCGGATCCTCCGCCTCATCGCCGAACCGGTACGCCCGGAGACGGGACCGGTGTGGACCGTGCGGGCGGTCTGCCGGGACGTGACGGCGGACGTGCGCGCCCGGGTGACGGCCGAGCGGGCGGTGCAGGAGGCACGGGCACAGCGGGAGCGGGCCGACACGGTCGCCGAGGTGGCCGAACGTCTTCGGGCCGCCGTTCTGCCCGGTTTCCCGGCGGAACTGGCCCGGCGCGGGGTGGAGGCGGCCGCCGTCTACCGTCCCGACTCGCAGACGGCCCGGGTGGGCGGCGACTGGTACAAGACCCGGGTCCTGCCGTCCGGACAGGTGCTGATCGCGCTCGGCGACGCCCGCGGCCACGGACTGGAGGCCGTCACCCTGATGGCCAAGCTGCGCCACGCGCTGGCCGGCCTCGCGTTCACCGGTGAGGGGGTGGAGCGGCTGACGTCCTGGCTCAACGAGGTCGCCTGCGACGACGGCGAGGAGTCCACCGCCACGGCGGTCATCGCCCGCTACCACCCCGCCCGCGGTCTGCTGCGCTGGACGTGCGCGGGGCATCCGCTGCCGGTGCTGGTGCGCGACCGGCGGGCACGCCTGCTCGAACCGCCGCCGGGCGGCCCCGGCCTGGCACTGGGCGTCCAGCCCGGCGAGGCCTACGCGGCGGCGGAGACGCCCCTGATCCCCGGTGACGTGGTGCTGCTGTACTCCGACGGGCTGATCGAGCGGCGCGGTTCGGACCTGGACCGGGACTCCTCACGGCTGCTGCGCGCGGTCGACGACTCCGCCCGCGACGGCATCCCGCCGGGCGGCGAGGCCCTGGACCAGTACATCCGCGCACTCGTCCGCGCCCTGACCGGCCCGCACGTGGCCGACGACGCGACGGTACTGGCCTTCCGCCTCCTGCCGACTGCCCCCTGACCGGGGTTTGTTGCTTCTGTCACCCCTCGGCGATGACGACAGCCGAGGCGACCCCGGCGTCATGACTGAGGGACACGTGCCACTCGCGCACCCCGAGTTCGGCGGCGCGGGCGGCGACCGTACCGGCGACCCTCAGCCGTGGCCGCCCGGAGTCCTCGACGTACACCTCCGCGTCCGTCCAGAGCAGCCCGGCCGGCGCGCCGAGCGCCTTGGCCAGCGCCTCCTTGGCCGCGAACCGCGCGGCCAGCGAGGCCATCCCCCGCCGCTCCCCACTGGGCAGCAGCAACTCGTCGTTGACGAACAGCCGTTGCGCAAGCGCGGGCGTCCGCTCCAAGGACGCCGCGAACCGCTCCACCTCAGCCACATCGATCCCGACCCCGATGATGCTCATACCGAGCACCCTATGCGCATCAGTCCCCCGGGCTCACTCTATGCCGCGTCGATCCTACGGCGGACCGCCTCCAGCCATTCCCGCAATGACATTCCCTGCGGCGGCAGAAGATCGAGCCCTAGCGCGGTGGCAGCAATGCGCAGCTCTTCGTCGGAGGACACCATGGCGAGGAGTTCCCCGAGCTCCCGCACAGCTTGCTCACGTTCTCCGGCCTCGGACTGTCCAATGTACTCGTCGAGAGCCTCTTCGCGGGACTCATAGATGTATGAAAAGTCTCGGTGGAAGTAAGCACCGAGCAATTGGCTCAACTCGGGAAACCGCTCGTTCCATTCCCACGAGTTCTGCGGATTCACTTGCGGAATGTGCGACGAGTCCTGCAGCAGCCGATGGAGATGGCCCCTGGCGATGCGCAGGCAGTCCTCCACGCTTTTTCCCACCGGTGGGCTGATTTGCGGCAGGTCCTCCACCTCGTCGGCGATCTCCTCGGAGAAGAGGCCGACCGACAACAGGTCGTCGATCTGCTGAACCGCCCTCACGGCCCGCGCCGGATCCCGCGCGGCAATCCTTAGATAAGAGCCCAGACCGGGACCCGGCACCTGAGGCGTGTCGGAAAAGGTGTAACCGGCGTATGCGTACGCTTTGAGGAGGTCGGCAAGTTCGAAGAAGCGCTGCCCCGGTGGAAGCGGATGACTCATGAGCTGCTCCAGACCATCGTGTCAGGGCTGAGGGAACGAGGTGAGGACGCGATATCCGTACGGCGCCGACGGGTCGGCCTTGAGAACGACTCGAACGCCCTTCACCCACTTCGTGGGCTGGCCGTGGGTGAAGTCGTAGCGGGTGAGATGAAGTCCCGTGTTCTCACGGAACTTGGCCTCCAGTTTCAGCGGCCCTCTGGCACCTCTGGCCAGCCAGTCGGATATTTTTCTCTGGTTCTCTTTCGTGGCAAGGGTCTCGTCAGTGAAGCGTTGTGCCGCGTCGACGTCAACGTAGCGCGAGTCGGCGTCGAGTTCGGGCTGCATACGCAACCGCCTGCGCATGCCGTCGATGGTCTTGTCGACATGCCTGTCGATCGTATGAGCCTCACTCCTGCCTCCCAGGTTCTTACCCTCGTCGCCCCGGATGTCCGCACGGTGCTGGGGCTTCACCCGCCCCTTGCGCTTGCTCCTGGGCCACGCGTTGTAGTCCTCACCGGATCCGTTCGACGCCCCGAGCCCCATGAGGACAACGCCTGCCGCTCCGAGGAGGCCGGCGTTGAGCGCCACATCCGCCGTGTAGACAGCGGCGACTCCGCCTCCGGCCAGGGCCAGGCCGCCCGGTGGGAAGAGGGCCAGCAGGGAGAGCAGGAGGAGGGCGAAGCCGAGGTAGACCAGGAAGTTGCCCAGCGCGTCGAGCAGGTGGAACGTGCGGATCGCCCGGCCGCCGGGGCCGACGGGTCCGAATCCGCGCCACAGCAGCACTGCGCCTGCGGTGGCCGCACCCACGGCTGTCGCGAGGCGTAAGCGGTGGGCGGCCAGCAGTTCCGCCAGCGGCTGGGCCGACACCGCACGCCAGACCCTGAGCAGGGTCACCATCTGGCAGGCGATCCAGACCAGCGCGGCGATTCCGAAGCCCATGAGGATCGTGGGGCCTGACCCGGTGCTGAAGAACCTCTGAAGACCGGCGGTGGAGGTGAACGAGCCGACGCCCAGGAAGAGCAATGAGGGCAGCGCCAGAACGCACGGGATCAGCAGCAGCCAGCGCCCACGTGACCCTCGCGCCGCTCGAGCCGCCTTCAGCAGAGCCCGTATGTCCAGCACCCTCCAGACTCGCTGGTTGTCGGACGCGTCCATCCGAGCCGTGATTCCGGCGACGACTCCACGAAACTCGTCCGTGCCGGCGAGCGGCGCCGACGCCATGGCGTAGAGCAAGGAGCGCCGCACTCGGACGAATCGCAGCGCGATCAGCAGACTCCACGGAAGACGCCAGGAGGCGTACCGCAGCAGAGCCCCGAGGCTGTCACCGTCGACGCGTTCGGAAGCCAGCAGCACATCCGGTGCGGCGCGCTTGCCGCGGTGGATCTGGCACAGGTCGACGGCCATGGCGATGCCCAGACACACAAGTGGCACCGCCCACGCCTTACCGTCCAGGAGTGCGAGCCAGTGCGTGGCACCACTGGTTGGCTTCTGCAGCGCGTAGTTGTTCACCGTGTGATGCACGGCGGCGGCCGCGAAGGGAAGGACGGCCAGCGGGCGCACCCAGCCCCGCGCGCGCCACAGCAGCCCGGCCCCGAAGCCGGCGAGGGCCGTCCACACCAGATGCGTGAAGGTCTCGGTTCCCGGCGGGCCGAGCGTGTCCAGCTGACTGAACGGCGCCGGCAGCCAGGCGGTCAGCACCTGCCCGAGCCCGGGTAGATAGGGCGGGGACAGGCTGTCCGGGATGATCCAGCCGCCTCCGCGGGAGATCGCCCGATGCGCGTCCAGCCCGTACCGCAGCACCCCCTCAAGCAGCCCGAACCCGGCTCCCAGCGCGGCGCCGACCACCGTGAAGTCGGTCAGCCCCCACTGCCGACGGACCTTCGCGCTCAGCCCGACCAGCAACAAGGGGGAGACCTTGATCAGCTCCTCCACCCAGGGAGCCACGGTGTAGCTGGTGGTGCTCACCACGGTGACCAACGGCTGCCCCGACTGGTGGGCGTAGGCGCGGGTGTAGGCGAGCTGCACCAACGCCGTCGCCGTGCCGCACCCGTACACTCCGACCGCGAATGCCAGCAGCACGGTGGACAGACGCACCGAACGCGTGGGCCAGGCGACGGCGAACAGTTGCAGCACACCCCAGACGGCCGCCACCGCCATCATCAGCGTCACACCAGGCCCCCGCCCCGCCGAGACAACCTCTATTCGCAACAGCGAACGCAATGCTAGGCGGGTAAGTCCGCACAGGACAACGGAGTTGCGAGACGCGGCGAGTCAGTCACAGAACCGTGCAAATCCTTCCCCGCACGGGGGCTCCTGCGCGGCGGGGCTGGCGCGTTCTAGGCCGCGCCAAGCTCACACCACACGACCTTGCCCCGGTTCCCCTCCCGGGCCAGCGGCTGCCACCCCCACAGGTCGGCGCACGCCCGCACCAGCGCGAGCCCGCGCCCCTCCTCCGCCTCACCCACCCGCTCCAGCGGCACGGGTGGCTCCGGCGGTGCGGGGTCCGCGTCCCAGGCCCCGATCCGCAGTACGCCGGCCGACCAGCGGACCCGCAGCGCGGCCGGCCCCTTGGTGTGCCGCACGGCGTTGCCCACCAGCTCGGCGGCGAGCAGCTCCGCCACGTCCACCTGCCCGATCAGCCCATGCATGGTGAGGATCAGCCGCAGGGTGCGACGGCTGACGGTGACGGCGCGGAGGTCGTTGGGGATGTAGAGGCAG
>NZ_BMVJ01000002.1:235996-257968 GCF_014650655.1 Streptomyces anandii JCM 4720 | reverse complement strand
TACTCCCAGGGGTCGGGGATGCCGGCGGTTTCGGGCATGGGTCAACTCCATCCGGGGGCAGGGGCTGTTGGGGTTCGCGCCACTTGGTGGCTCTGCCGCAGCCGCCATGGCAGGACGGAGCGGTGCGCTTCCTTAGCGTGTGCGCTGCGTCACCGACGGTAGGGCATAAATTTATGACGCCGCAAGCCGGTCGCGTAACCTGCCCCTCGAACGAGTCGGCTCGCAAACGCTGTTGAAGGAAGAAGGACACCGTGCCAGCACGACGGCACCCGACCGCACGCCAAGTGCGCCTGGGCGCAGAGCTGCGCAAGTTGCGTGAAGCCTCAGGACTCAAAGCCACCGAGGCGGCGAGCCTGCTGGGCACGAACTCCGTCCAGATAAGCCAGATCGAGTCCGGCATCGCCGGAGTCAGCGAGCAGCGGCTGCGCCGCCTCGCAGCCAATTACGCCTGCACTGACGCTGAGTTGATCGACGCCTTGGCGGCCATGGCCACTGACCGGACGCGAGGCTGGTGGGAGGAGTACCGAGGTGTCCTGCCAGCCGCGTACCAAGACCTCGCCGAGTTCGACCACCACGCGACGTTCCGCCACGACGTGGCCGTCATCCACGTGCCAGGGCTCTTCCAGACGGAGGACTACGCCCGAAGCCTCTTCGCCTACATGAACCCGGAGTTCCCCCAGGAGGAGGTTGAGCTGCGGGTGGAGCACAGGATGAAGCGCAAGGTCGTCATCGAGGGCCCTGTCCCCCTGCCGTACGAAACGGTGATCCATGAAGCGGCGCTGCGCATCAAGGTGGCCGGACGCGCCGCCACCCGCACTCAGCTCTTGCGCATCCTCGAGTTGTCCGAGGCGGACCACATCACGGTTCAGGTCGTCCCGTTCGCGCTGGACGACTTCGCGGGCGCCGGGAGCGCCATGGTGCACTTGGGCGGCGCGCTGCCCCGCCTCGACACGGTGATCCGAGACGCCCCGCACGGCACCGCGTTCGTGGACTCCGAAGCTCAACTGGACCACTTCCGAACACTCTTCCGTAAAGTGAGAGCGGAGTCCCTCTCCCCCGGTCAGTCACGCGACCTGATCCACGAGTTGGCCAAGGACCTGTGAGGAGCAGCATGCCCACCCCTACCCAGTGGCGGAAGTCTTCCTACTCCGGCGGCGGCGAGGGCAACGACTGCGTCGAAGTCGCGGACGTGAGTCCCGAGATAGCCATACGTGACTCGAAGGCCCCGGGCAGGGCCGCTCTGTGGGTTCCTGCTCGGGTCTTCGGGACCTTTCTCGGCGCGGTCAAGCGCGGTCGGCTCTAGGCGTTCGCTGGTCGTCAACTCGTACGGACAGGTGGGGCCAGTGCTGGACCCACCGGGTCAGGTCGGCCCCGGTCGGGGCGCACGCACTCGTGCGCAACCGCGCGTCGGGGATGAAGTGGACGGCGGTGCCCGTGGTGCCGTCAGGGGGCAGTGGGACCAGGTCCGTCACCGGGACGCCGTGTTCGTAGCGTTGGGTCCAGGCGCCGTTGGCGCGGCGGTTGGTGTGCGTGAGCCATTCGCTGAGCGCGGCCACCACCGACATGCCGCGGCGCGGATGGCCGTCCGGCAGCCGCTCGGCGTCGTCCGGTGAGTCGAAGAACCGCAGGTCCTTCGTCGCCATGACCGGCTTCTTCACCGGCCTGCCGTGCTCGTCGACGCGCGTGTCGGTGCCCCGGCCGTCGTCGGCCACGGACACCGAGCCGTCGGCGTGGAGGGTGACCACGCACCGGCCTCCGCCGCGGCTCTCCGCCTCGTCGGCGGCGTAGGCGATCACCTCGAGGACGAGGTGGCCCGCGCCGCCGGGGGCGAACTCCGCCGGGCGGGCCGCGATGTGGCGCAGGTGGTCCATGTCCACCGTGGCCGCCCAGTCGTGGGTCGTGTTCCTCCAGGACGTCCGAGAGGACCGGGGGTCGGTCACTCGACCGTGACCGACTTCGCCAGGTTGCGCGGCTGGTCCACCTCGTTGCCGCGGGCTGTGGCCAGCTCGCAGGCGAAGACCTGGAGGGGGACCGTGGCGACCAGGGGCTGGAGGAGCGTGGGCGTCGCCGGGATGCGGATGAGGTGGTCGGCGTACGGGACGACCGCCTCGTCGCCCTCCTCGGCGATGACGATCGTACGGGCGCCCCTGGCCCGGATCTCCTGGATGTTGGAGACGATCTTGTCGTGCAGGATCGAGCGCCCGCGCGGGGAGGGGACGACCACGACGACCGGGAGGTCCTCGTCGATCAGGGCGATCGGGCCGTGCTTGAGCTCGCCGGCGGCGAAGCCCTCGGCGTGCATGTAGGCCAACTCCTTGAGCTTCAAGGCGCCTTCGAGGGCGACCGGGTAGCCCACGTGCCGGCCCAGGAACAGGACCGTGTTCTTGTCGGCCAGCGAGCGCGCCAACTCCCGTACCGGCTCCATGGTCTCCAGCACCCGCTCGACCGAGCCCGCGATCTGGGAGAGGTCGCGGATGACGTCCTGGATCTCGTCGCCCCACTTGGTGCCGCGGACCTGGCCGAGGTAGAGGGCCACGAGGTAGCAGGCGACGAGCTGGGTGAGGAAGGCCTTGGTGGAGGCGACGGCGACCTCGGGGCCGGCGTGGGTGTAGAGCACCGCGTCCGACTCGCGCGGGATGGTCGAGCCGTTGGTGTTGCAGATCGCCAGCACCTTGGAGCCCTGTTCACGGGCGTGGCGCAGGGCCATGAGGGTGTCCATGGTCTCGCCGGACTGGGAGATGGCGATGACGAGGGTCTGGGCGTCGAGGATCGGGTCCCGGTAGCGGAACTCGCTGGCGAGTTCGACCTCGCAGGGGATGCGCGTCCAGTGCTCGATGGCGTACTTGGCGATGAGCCCCGCGTGGAAGGCCGTACCGCAGGCGATGATGACGACCTTGTCCATCTCGCGCAGTTCGGAGGCGGAGATGCGGACCTCGTCGAGGGTGAGGGAGCCGCCGGCGTCGATACGGCCGAGCAGGGTGTCGGCGACCGCCTTGGGCTGCTCGGCGATCTCCTTGAGCATGAAGTAGTCGTAGCCGCCCTTCTCGGCGGCGGCCGCGTCCCAGTCGACGTTGTAGGAGCGTACGTCGGCGGGGCGCCCGTCGAAGCCGGTGACCGTCACTCCGTCGCGGCGCAGCTCGACCACCTGGTCCTGGCCGAGCTCGATCGCGGAGCGGGTGTGGGCGATGAAGGCGGCGACGTCGGAGGCGAGGAAGGCCTCGCCCTCACCGACACCCACGACGAGCGGGGAGTTGCGGCGGGCGCCCACGACGACGTCGGGGTCGTCCGCGTGCACGGCGACGAGCGTGAACGCGCCCTCCAGGCGGCGGCACACCATCCGCATCGCCTCGGCGAGGTCGGCGCAGGAGGAGAACTCCTCGGCGAGCAGGTGCGCGACGACCTCGGTGTCGGTCTCGGAGGTCAGTTCGTGGCCGCGCTCGGCCAACTCGGCGCGCAGGGCGGCGAAGTTCTCGATGATGCCGTTGTGGACGACGGCGACCCGGCCCGCGTTGTCGAGGTGCGGGTGGGCGTTGGCGTCGGTGGGGCCGCCGTGCGTGGCCCACCGGGTGTGCCCGATGCCCGTCGAGCCGGTCGGCAGCGGCCGGTCGACCAGTTCCTTCTCCAGGTTGACCAGCTTGCCGGCCTTCTTCGCCGCGGCCAGTCCGCCGTCGGCGAGCACGGCGACACCGGCCGAGTCGTAACCCCGGTACTCCAGCCGCTTCAGCCCGGCCATCACGACCTCGAGCGCCGACTGCGAGCCTACGTATCCCACGATTCCGCACATGAGCGGCAGCCTACGGGCCGACGCCCGCCGAAAGTGGCCTCAGTGTGCCCGAAATCGGAAATTCCCACCGGGGCAGCAAGCCCTGGAAGCCCCGGTGGGCGTGGGTCACTTCAGCTTGCCGAGCTGCGCCGGGACCAGTTCCGCGGGGAAGTCGAAGTCCTTGCCGGTGGCCGCCGCGGCGAGGTTGACCGCGGGGAAGTAGGCGAGGGTGGCGCCCTTGCGGACGACGACCGCCTTGACGGGGGCCTTCACGCCGTCGGCCGCCATGGTGAGCGTCAGCGCGAGCGCGTCGTCGCCGCCGGCCGGGGCCTGGGTGGTGGCGACCTTCTCGTACTCGCTCTTGGTGCCGGTCACGGTGTAGGAGAAGCCGCCCGCACACTTCTGCGCGGCCGCCTTCAGGTCCTTCATCGCCTGCTCGGCGCCGCCGTTGTCGTAGGAGGCGAGGGTCTCGATCACCTTGGCCCGGTCGAGCCCGGCCATCAGCTTCTCCTCGGCGCTCGCGCCGGCGGCGGGCTTCTTCGGGTCGCCGACGTAGGTCCGCTTGACCGAGGCGGCGGGCTTGCCGACGTAGCTGCCGACCATGAGGTACGTCAGCGGGGCGCACGCCGGGTCCTCGGCCTTGGCCTTGTCCTGCGCGACGTCGTCCTTGGCCGCGACCTTGCTCACCTTGCCGCTCTTGACGTCGGCCTGGGCGAGCGCGGCCTTCTCCAGCTCGGCGGCGGTGAGCGCCTTGGCGGGGGCGGCGGACGGGGTCTTCTCGGCCTGAGCGGTCTTGCCGTCACCGCCCTTGTCCCCACCGTCGGACGAACCGCCGCAGGCGGTGGCCAGCAGGGCGAGGGTGGCGGCGGAGGCCGCGAGGGCGGTGCGACGCAGGGCGGTGGTCCTCAACGGAGCGGTACCTTCTCTTCGACTGACACTGACTTTCCCAGTGCTTTGCTCGCACTTTATGCACAGCGCACACACAGTCGATCAAGAGACCACCACCCGGTACCCGACCGTGACCGGGACGTGATCTTGCCCCCTGGGGGCCGGCATCGGGCGGCTCGGCCACCCCCTTTCCGAGGACCGGGCACCGTCCCACCCGGGGGCGGCGTGACGGAGCACACCCCCCAGGGTGTTCAAACTCCGTTAACAATGGAATGTGATCTCTCCGGTCCCCTCGATGCCCCGGAGCGCCCACCGGCAGCGGCCGGAGGCGACTCCCTACGTCGACCTCACCCGTGCCGAGTGGAGCGCGCTGCGTGACAAGACGCCGTTGCCGCTGAGCGCCGAGGAGGTGGAGCGGCTGCGCGGGCTCGGTGATGTCATCGACCTCGACGAGGTGCGGGACATCTATCTGCCGCTGTCGCGGCTGCTGAACCTGTACGTCGGCGCGACCGACGGCCTGCGCAGCGCGCTGAACACGTTCCTCGGGGAGAAGGGGTCCCAGTCGGGGACGCCGTTCGTGATCGGCGTGGCGGGGTCCGTCGCCGTCGGGAAGTCGACCGTCGCCCGGCTCCTCCAGGCGCTGCTGTCGCGCTGGCCCGAGCATCCGCGCGTGGAGCTGGTGACCACGGACGGGTTCCTGCTGCCCACGCGGGAGCTGGAGGACCGCGGGCTGATGTCCCGCAAGGGGTTCCCTGAGTCGTACGACCGGCGGGCGCTGACCCGGTTCGTCGCCGACATCAAGGCGGGCAAGGGCGAGGTCTCCGCGCCCGTCTACTCCCACCTGATCTACGACATCGTGCCCGGCGAGCGGCTCGTCGTGCGCCGCCCCGACATCCTCATCGTCGAGGGGCTCAACGTGCTGCAGCCCGCCCTGCCCGGCAGTGACGGCCGCACCCGGGTCGGCCTCGCCGACTACTTCGACTTCAGTGTGTACGTCGACGCCCGCACCGAGGACATCGAGCAGTGGTACCTCAACCGGTTCCGCAAGCTGCGCGCGACCGCCTTCCAGGACCCGTCCTCGTACTTCCGCAAGTACACCCAGGTCTCCGAGGGCGAGGCCCTCGACTACGCCCGCACCATGTGGCGGACCATCAACAAGCCCAATCTGGTGGAGAACATCGCCCCGACCCGCGGCCGGGCCACCCTCGTGCTGCGCAAGGGGCCCGACCACAAGGTGCAGCGGCTCAGCCTGCGCAAGTTGTGACCGGGCGGCCCACGGCCGGGACGTACCGGCGTCTACGCTGCCCCCCATGCTGCATCTGCGACTGATCACCCCCGCCGACCGCACCGACGACGTGGTGCGGCTGATCGAGAAGACGGTGGGCACCACGCATCTCGTCGTGCTGCGCGGCGCGGCCCGCAATCCCGCCGGGGACGTGGTGATGTGCGACGTCGCACGCGAGGCGGGGGACGAACTCCTCAGCGCGCTCCAGGAGTCGGGGATCGACCGGACCGGGTCCATCGCCGTGGAGAACATCGACCTGTCGCTGTCCAAGCGGGCCGAGAAGGCCGAGGAGGAGGCGCCGGGCGAGGGCGCCGACGCGGTGCTCTGGGAGCACCTGACCGACGCCACGCACGAGGAGTCGACCCTGTCGGTCACCTACCTGGCGTTCATCACGCTGGCCACCATGATCGCCGCCTGCGGTGTGCTGCTGGACAACGCCATCCTGATCGTGGGCGCGATGGCGGTGGGGCCGGAGTTCGGGCCGCTGGCGGGGGTGAGCACCGCGCTGGTGCAGCGGGCCCCGCGCCTGGCGCTGCGTTCGCTGGTCGCGCTGCTGGTGGGCTTCGCGCTGGCGATGGCCGTGACGGTGGGCTTCAGCCTGTTCATGGACGCCGTCGGGCTGTTCAGCAAGGACGAGCTGGAGGGGGCGCGGCCCAACACCAGCTTCGTCTACGCCCCCGACGCGTTCTCCTTCGTCGTGGCGGTCCTCGCCGGAGCGGCGGGCACGCTGTCGCTGACCTCCGCCAAGTCCGGCGCCCTGGTCGGCGTCGCCATCTCGGTGACCACCGTTCCGGCCGCCGCCAACGCGGCCGTCGCCCTCGCCTACGGCGACACCCGGCAGACCTGGGGATCCACCGAGCAGCTCCTGCTGAACCTCTTCGGCATCGTGCTGGCGGGCACGCTCACGCTGCTCGCCCAGAAGTGGTTCTGGGCCAGGCAGCGCGAGCGCGTCCGGCAGCGGACTCCGCGCGCTCCCGAACTGGGTTAGCCGAGCGCCGACTTCACCGCGTCCGCGAGGCGGCCCGCCACCGAGCGGGCCTGCTCGATGTCGGCCGCCTCGACCATGACCCGTACCAGCGGCTCGGTGCCGGACGGGCGCAGCAGCACGCGGCCCGTCCCGCCCAGCTCGCGCTCGGCCTCGGCGACGGCCGCGGCCAGGTCGGCGGAGGTCTTCACGCGGGACTTGTCCACGTCGGGGACGTTGACCAGCACCTGCGGCAGCCGCTCCATCACCGACGCCAGGTCCCGCAGCGTACGGCCGGTGCCGGCGACGCGGGCGGCCAGCATCAGGCCGGTCAGCGTGCCGTCGCCGGTGGTGGCGTGGTCGAGGATGATGACGTGCCCGGACTGCTCGCCGCCGAGGGCGTAGTCCTTGCTCTTCATCTCCTCGAGGACGTACCGGTCGCCGACGGCGGTCTGCACGAGGTGGATGCCCTCGCGCTCCATGGCCAGCTTGAAGCCCAGGTTCGACATCACGGTCGCGACGACGGTGTCGGAGCGCAGTGCGGAACGCTCCCGCATCGCCAGCGCGAGCACGGCCAGGATCTGGTCGCCGTCGACCTCCTCGCCGGTGTGGTCCACGGCCAGGCAGCGGTCGGCGTCGCCGTCGTGCGCGATGCCGAGGTCGGCGCCCCGCTCGACCACGGCGGCCTTGAGCTTGTCCAGATGGGTGGAGCCGCAGCCGTCGTTGATGTTGAGGCCGTCCGGCTCGGCGCCGATCGTCACGACCTCGGCGCCGGCCCGCGCGAACGCCTCCGGGGAGACCCGGGAGGCGGCGCCGTGCGCCTCGTCCAGGACGATCCGCAAGCCCTCGAGACGGTTGGGAAGGACGCTGACGAGATGGCCGACGTAGCGGTCGAAGCCCTCGTCGTAGTCGCGCACCCGGCCCACGCCGGCGCCGGTCGGACGGTCCCAGGGGGCGCCGGTGCGGTGCTCCTCGTAGACCTTCTCGATGCGGTCCTCCAGCTCGTCGGCGAGTTTGTGGCCGCCGCGCGCGAAGAACTTGACGCCGTTGTCCGGCATGGCGTTGTGGCTGGCGGAGAGCATCACGCCGAGGTCGGCACCGAGCGCGCCGGTGAGGTACGCCACCGCCGGGGTCGGCAGCACGCCCACCCGCAGCACGTCCACGCCCGCGCTCGCCAGGCCCGCGACCACGGCGGCCTCCAGGAACTCCCCGGACGCGCGCGGGTCCCGCCCGACCACGGCGGCCGGCCGGTGGCCCTCGAAGGTGCCCGCCTCGGCCAGTACGTGCGCCGCCGCCACGGACAGGCCGAGCGCCATCTCGGCGGTCAGGTCCGCGTTGGCGACGCCGCGCACGCCGTCCGTGCCGAAGAGTCGTCCCACTTGTCCTCCTGAGGAAGCTGCAGTTCATGCGGGCCCGGGCATTCCATCACACCAGCCGCTGAGCACCTTGTGCCGTTATACGCCCAAGTCCTGTGATAAACGAACGCCCCGGCGGCACAGGCGTGCCGCCGGGGCGTTCGGAGTACGAGCAGGCAGCCCGATTTAGCGCTTGCTGTACTGCGGGGCCTTGCGGGCCTTCTTCAGACCGGCCTTCTTGCGCTCGACCGCACGGTCGTCGCGGCGCAGGAAGCCGGCCTTCTTCAGCGGGCCGCGGTTGTTGTCGACGTCGGCCTCGTTGAGGGCGCGGGCGACACCGAGGCGGAGGGCGCCGGCCTGGCCGGAGACACCGCCGCCGGCGATGCGGGCGACGACGTCGTAACGGCCCTCGAGCTCCAGCACCTTGAAGGGCTCGTTGACTTCCTGCTGGTGCACCTTGTTCGGGAAGTAGTCCTCGAGGGTGCGACCGTTGATCTTCCACTTGCCGGAGCCCGGGACGATCCGGACGCGGGCGATGGCGTTCTTGCGGCGGCCCAGGCCGGCGGCCGGCTGGGGCTCGCCGAAGCGGGAGGCCAGGGACTCCGAGGTGTACTCGCCCTCGACGGGCACCTCGGACTCGGTGGTGTAGCTGTCGATGTCAAGCTCTTCGAGCGGCTGCTCGGCAGTGGTCTCGGCCACGATTCTCCTCAGATTCTCTTCAGTCTTAGGGGGTGGCCGGACTTACTGCGCGACCTGGGTGATCTCGAACGGCACCGGCTGCTGGGCGCCGTGCGGGTGCTGGTCACCCTTGTAGACCTTCAGCTTCGAGAGCATCTGACGGCCCAGGGAGTTCTTGGGGAGCATGCCCTTGACGGCCTTCTCGATGGCCTTCTCGGGGTTCTTGTCGAGCAGCTCGTCGTAACGGACGGAACGCAGACCACCCGGGTAACCGGAGTGGCGGTACGCCATCTTCTGGGTCCGCTTGTTGCCGGAGAGGTGCACCTTGTCGGCGTTGATGATGATGACGAAGTCACCAGCGTCGACGTGCGGCGCGTAGATCGGCTTGTGCTTGCCCCGCAGAAGGGTGGCGGCGGTGGACGCCAGGCGGCCCAGGACGACGTCCTGGGCGTCAATGACGTGCCACTGGCGCGTGATGTCGCCGGGCTTGGGGCTGTACGTACGCACGGTTCGTAGCCTTCGCTTCTTCAGTGAGTGGTCCTGACAAGGTCACCGAAGACGATCACGACAGCCCTGACCGCACTGCGGTGACGCAAACCGCGTGCTGGTCGCTGGTCATCGGCCCGGTGGACCGGTGTAAGGGCCGGTTCCGTGAGAAGAGCCAAGCCAATACACAACGAAGATGCAGGATACCCGCGCGGCACAGCGGGGGTCAAAACGAGGTAGTCGGCGCCGGTCCCGCGTGTCCCCCCGAGGCGCCCCGGTCGCTTTGTACCGGGGTGCGCGGAAGGTGCCCCGCGGGCCCGCCGCGGGCGGCGTGGGCGCCCTCAACCCCCGTCTAAGATGCGCCCCATGAGCTATGGGCAGGGGGGCTCCCAGTCGCAGTGGGATCCCTGGAAACCGAATTCCCAGCAGCCGTGGAGCGACGGCGGCAGCGACCAGACGCCGGACTGGGCCGCGCTCGCCGAGGCGTCCGAGACGCGCAACAAGCGGCGCAAGCTGCTGTTCATCGGCGGTGGCGTGCTGGCCACCGCCGGGATCGGCGCTGCCGTCGCCATGGCCGTGGTGTCGGCCAACGGTCACAACGACGCCAAGGGCAATCCGGCCCGGCTGCCCGCCACCGCCGCCCTGCCGAGCGGTTCGGCCACGGCGCCGTCCTTCGCGCCCACCACCGCCCCGCCGCCGCTGGACCCCAAGGACTTCATATCCAGCGCCAAGAAGGACACCGCCCCGCTGAGCCCGGACACCCTCTTCCCGGGCACCCAGCTGACCATGGGCGGCAACGTCTACGAGAAGGGCCCGACGGCCGACACCAAGGACTGCGCCTCGGCCGCCCAGGGCACCCTCGGCAAGGTCCTCAAGGCCAACGGCTGCGGCCGTCTGATGCGGGTGACCTACACCAAGGACGGCATCGCCGTCACCCTCGGTGTCGCCGTCTTCGACAGCGAGGCACAGGCCACCAAGGCCAAGGGCCAGGCCGACAAGAAGAGCATCGTCAAGCCGCTGTCCGGCGGCGGCGTGAAAGCGTTCTGCAACGGCGCCGTCTGCCGCTCGACCACGAACTCCTACGGCCGCTACGCCTACTTCACCCTCACCGGCTTCCCCACCGGCAAGGACGTGACGGCCAAGGACACCAAGGTGTTCCGCACCGGCGACGACCTCGCCGAGTTCGCCTTCACGCAGATCCGCCGGCGCGGCGAGGCGCAGGCCTCCGCGGCCGCCCAGTAGGCCGGGGACCGCGGGAGCGGCCGGCCGCACAGGCCGGCCGCCCGCTACCCGCGCCCGCTACCTGCCCCGCAGCCGCAGCCGGATCGGCAGCACCGCCGACTCCAGCTGAGTACGCAGCGTCATCTTGGACGTACCTTCGGTACGCTCCGCGAACCGGATCGGGACCTCCACGGCCCGGTGCCCCGCACGCACGGCCCGGTACTTCAGCTCGACCTGGAAGCTGTAGCCCGCGCTGTCCAGCGTGCCCAGACCCACGTCCCGCAGGGTCCGCTCCGACCACAGGTTGAAGCCGGCGGTGATGTCGTTGATGTCCGTGCCGAGCACCGCACGCGCGTAGGTGTTGGCGAAGCGGGAGAGCAGCACGCGGTGCGCGCCCCAGTCCTCGTCCAGCGAGCCGCCGGCCACATAGCGGCTGCCGACCACCAGCCCGGCGCCGGTGGTGAGCGCCGCCTTCAGCATCCGCGGCACCGCTTCCACCGGATGGCTGCCGTCCGCGTCCATCTGCACGACGTAGGACGCGCCGTCGTCCAGCGCCGCCGTCATGCCGGCCGCGTACGCCCGGCCCAGGCCGTCCTTCTCTGTGCGGTGCAGCACGCCCATCCGGTCCTGGCCCGCCGCGTTGTACTTCTCGGCGAGTTCGTCCGCGATCCGCCCGGTGCCGTCAGGGCTGGAGTCGTCGACGACCAGCAGCCTGAGCCCGCCGAGCGGCAGGGCCAGCACGGCCTCGGCCATCCGCGGCAGGTTCGCCGCCTCGTTGTACGTCGGCATCACCACGGTGACCCGTACGCCGTCCAGGTCGTCCAGGTCGTCCAGGTCGTGCGAGTCGTGCGCGCCGCGCGAAGGGCCGTCGTCACCCGTCTGATCGCCGTCGGCCGGCCGGTCGGTCATCCCGTCATCTCTCCTCTGCCTCCCCCGTCCACCTGGTCTCCCCCTCCGGCGCCGGTCTGCCCAGCGCCCTGAACCGCCAGCCGGCCGCCGTCCAGCGGTCGGCGTCCAGCGCTCCCCGGCCGTCCACGATCCGCGGACGGTACACCAGCCCTCTCGCCCAGCCGGGATCGACCTCGCGGAACTGCGGCCACTCCGTCAGGTGCAGCACCAGGTCCGCGCCGCGCAGCGCCTCCTCGAGCGACAGCGCGTACCCGAGGAGCGGGAACGCCTTGCGGGCGTTGTCCATCGCCTCCGGGTCGTAGACGGTGACGTCGGCGCCGTCGAGGTCCAGCCGCGCGGCCACGTTCAGCGCCGGCGAGTCGCGGACGTCGTCCGAGTCCGGTTTGAAGGCCGCGCCGAGCACGGCCACCCGCGCTCCGAGCACCGTACCCCCGCACAGCTCGCGGGCCAGGGTGATCACCCGGTCCCGGCGCCGCATGTTGATCGCGTCCACGGCGCGCAGGAAGCCCAGGTCCACGCCCAGCTCGGCGGCCCGGTGCGCGAAGGCGCGGATGTCCTTGGGCAGGCAGCCGCCGCCGAAGCCCACCCCGGCCCGCAGGAAGGTGTGACCGATACGGTCGTCGTGGCCGAGCGCCTCGGCCAGTTTCCGCACGTCACCGCCCGCCGCCTCGCAGACCTCGGCCATCGCGTTGATGAAGGAGATCTTGGTGGCGAGGAAGGAGTTCGCGGCCGTCTTGACCAGCTCGGCGGTGGCGAAGTCGGTCACCACCAGCGGGGTCCCGGCGCCGAGGACCGGGGCGTAGACCTGGCGCAGCAGATGTTCCGCCCGCCGTGTGCGCACCCCGAACACCAGCCGGTCCGGCCGCAGGGTGTCCTCGACGGCGAAGCCCTCGCGCAGGAACTCCGGGTTCCACGCCACCTCGGACCCGTGTGCGGCGGCGAGCCGGGCCGCCGTGCCGACCGGCACGGTCGACTTGCCCACCAGCAGGGCGCCCTTGCGCGCGTGCCGGGCGATGTCCGCGAAGGCCGCCTCGACGCAGGTCAGGTCGGCCGCGTCGCCGTCCTTGCGCTGCGGGGTGCCGACGCACACGAAGTGCACCTGCCCGAACGCGCCTGCCTCCTCGTACGACGTCGTGAAGCGCAGACGTCCGCTCGCCGTGTGCCGGGCGACCGTGTCCGCGAGGCCGGGTTCGTGGAACGGCACCCTGCCCGCGCGCAGAGCGGCGACCTTGCCGGCGTCGACGTCGACCCCGACCACCTCGTGTCCCAGCTCCGCCATGCAGGCGGCGTGCGTGGCACCCAGGTAGCCGGTGCCGATGACGGTGAGCCGCATGGGACCGCCTCTCTCGCCGTACGGCAGCAAGTAAGTACGGCGAGTTCCCGCCGGGCCGCATCCGTACCGTCACGAACCGTGACGACCGGCGCGACCTGCGGCGGCGGCGCTCAGCAGCAGCCGGCCCCCGGCAGGGTCCGCTTGTTGCGCGCCTCCTTGTTGCGGGCGGAGAGCAGCTCGTCGGCCGGGTAGCCGACCTCCTCCAGGGTCAGCCCGTGCGGCCGTACGACGTGCACCGCTGAGTCCCGTACGCCGGCGGCCAGCACCTTGGCGGGCCAGTCGGGCGCCCGGTGCCCGTCGCCGACGAACAGCAGGGCGCCGATGAGCGAGCGCACCATGTTGTGGCAGAAGGCGTCGGCGCGCACGGTGGCGGTGACGATCCCGTCGGCCCCGCGCTCCAGGCTCAGCTCCTGAAGGGTGCGGATGGTGGTCGCGCCCTCGCGCTTCTTGCAGTACGCGGCGAAGTCGTGCTCGCCCAGCAGCCCGCGCGCGGCCTCGTTCATGGCGTCCACGTCGAGCGGCCAGTCGTGCCACAGCACATGCCCGCGCAGCAGCGGGTCGACGCCGCCGGGGTTGTCGGTGACGCGGTAGGCGTAGCGGCGCCAGACGGCGGAGAAACGGGCGTTGAAGCCGCTGGGGGCGGGCCTGAGCGCCCACACCCGCACGTCCCTGGGCAGGCGCCCGGCGAGCCGCTTGAGCAGCTTCTCGTGGTGCTCGCGCCAGACCTCCTCGGGCAGGTCCACGTGCGCCACCTGGCCGCGCGCGTGCACACCGGCGTCGGTCCGTCCGGCCACCGTCAGCTCGTACGTCTCCCGGGACCGAGTGACCGTGCGCAGCGCGTCCTCGATCTCCCCCTGCACGGTCCGCTTCCCGCCGGCCTGCTTGGCCCAGCCGTGGAACTGGCTGCCGTCGTAGGACAGGTCGAGGCGGACACGGACGTACCCGGGCTGTACTTCATCGCTCACACGGAGATCCTCTCAGGTACGGAAAAGCGGGCCCGTCCCTGATAAGGAACGGACCCGCCAACGCCTCGGGGGCGCGGAGAACGCTTACGCGTCCTTCGACTCCTCGGCGGCCTCCTCGGCCGGAGCCTCGGTGGCGTCCTCGGCCTTGGTCTCCTCGACCTTGGCCTCGTCGGCCTCCTTGACCGCACGCTTGGTGGCGGCCTCGGCCTCACCCACGGCCTTCTGCTGCACCGTCAGCGCCTCGACCAGCTCGATGACCGCCATGGGCGCGTTGTCGCCACGACGGTTGCCGATCTTGGTGATGCGGGTGTAGCCACCGGGACGGTTCTCGTAGCGCGGGCCGATCTCGGTGAAGAGCGTGTGGACGATGCCCTTGTCCGTGATGACCTGGAGCACCTGACGGCGGTTGTGAAGGTCGCCCTTCTTCGCCTTGGTGATCAGACGCTCGGCGTACGGGCGCAGGCGGCGGGCCTTCGCCTCGGTGGTGGTGATACGGCCGTGCTCGAACAGCGACTTCGCGAGGTTCGCGAGGAGCAGCTTCTCGTGCGCGGCACTGCCGCCCAGACGGGCACCCTTGGTGGGCTTCGGCATTGTTCTTCTCCTGTGTGTCTGCCCCGGCCGTATCAGGTACCGGGGTCAGTATCCGAGCGAGCGGTTGCCCGTCGGAGACCCCGCGCCCCAAAGGAGCGCGGGGAACTGCGCGACCAGCCGCAGCGGGCCGGCAGCCGCAAAGGGACCAGTGGGCCCGAGCTCTCAGTACTGCTCGGTCTCCACGAACCCGGCGTCCGCGTCGTCGTCGGCGCCGAAGGCGTCGGCAGCGGCGGTCGGGTCGAACCCGGGAGGCGAGTCCTTCAGCGCAAGCCCCATACCCGCGAGCTTGGCCTTGACCTCGTCGATGGACTTCGCACCGAAGTTGCGGATGTCCAGCAGATCCGCCTCGGAACGGGCCACGAGCTCACCCACGGAGTGGATGCCCTCGCGCTTGAGGCAGTTGTAGGAGCGGACCGTGAGCTCCAGCTCCTCGATCGGCAGCGCGAGGTCGGCGGCGAGGGCGGCGTCCGTGGGGGACGGGCCCATGTCGATGCCCTCGGCGTCGATGTTGAGCTCGCGGGCCAGACCGAACAGCTCGACCAGGGTCTTGCCGGCCGACGCCATGGCGTCACGCGGGCGCATGGCCTGCTTGGTCTCGACGTCGACGATCAGCTTGTCGAAGTCGGTGCGCTGCTCGACACGCGTGGCCTCGACCTTGTACGTGACCTTGAGCACCGGCGAGTAGATGGAGTCGACCGGGATACGGCCGATCTCCTGGCCCACCTGCTTGTTCTGCACGGCGGAGACGTAGCCGCGACCGCGCTCGACGGTCAGCTCCATCTCCAGCTTGCCCTTGCCGTTGAGCGTGGCGAGGACCAGGTCGGGGTTGTGCACCTCGACACCGGCCGGGGGCGCGATGTCGGCGGCGGTGACCAGACCCGGGCCCTGCTTGCGCAGATACATCACGACCGGCTCGTCGTGCTCCGAGGAGACGACCAGCTGCTTGATGTTGAGGATCAGGTCGGTGACGTCCTCCTTGACGCCCGGCACGGTGGTGAACTCGTGCAGGACGCCGTCGATGCGGATGCTGGTGACAGCGGCACCGGGGATCGACGACAGGAGGGTGCGGCGGAGGGAGTTGCCGAGGGTGTAGCCGAAGCCCGGCTCCAGCGGCTCGATCACGAACCGGGAGCGGAACTCGTCGACGACCTCTTCGGTCAACGAGGGACGCTGAGCGATCAGCATGTGTGGATCAGATCCTTCTTTCGTGGACGCCCGCTATTTGACGTCCGACGGAAACCGCACCCGTGGAAAAGTGCGGGTACTGCAAGGGTACGGGCGGTACGGCTCCCGCAGGTGCCGTACCGCCCGGAACCAGCCGCGAAAGCGGCGTCGCGTCAGACGCGGCGGCGCTTGGGCGGACGGCAGCCGTTGTGCGGGGTCGGGGTGACGTCCTGGATGGAGCCGACCTCGAGGCCCGTGGCCTGCAGGGAGCGGATCGCGGTCTCACGACCGGAGCCCGGGCCCTTGACGAAAACGTCGACCTTGCGCATGCCGTGCTCCTGGGCGCGGCGGGCGGCCGACTCGGCGGCCATCTGCGCGGCGAACGGCGTGGACTTCCGGGAGCCCTTGAAGCCGACGTGGCCGGCGGAGGCCCAGGAGATCACGTTGCCGCTCGGGTCGGTGATCGAAACGATGGTGTTGTTGAACGTGCTCTTGATGTGCGCGTGGCCGTGAGCGACGTTCTTCTTTTCCTTGCGGCGCACCTTCTTGGCAGCGCCCTGACGTCCCTTGGGGGGCATGTCGAAAACTCCTACGGGAGGTGGTCGGTCCTACAGCGAAGACCGCTGGACGGCGAGTGTCGCTGCGGACTACTTCTTGCCCGGCTTCTTCTTGCCGGCGATGGCGCGACGCGGGCCCTTGCGGGTGCGGGCGTTGGTGCTGGTGCGCTGACCGCGGACGGGCAGACCGCGGCGGTGACGCAGGCCCTGGTAGCAGCCGATCTCGACCTTGCGGCGGATGTCGGCCTGGATCTCGCGACGGAGGTCACCCTCGGTCTTGATGTTGTTGTCGACGTACTCGCGGATCGCGACGAGCTGCTCTTCGCTCAGGTCGCGGACGCGGGTGTTGGGGTCGATGCCGGTGGCGGCCAGCGTCTGCTGGGAGAGGGTCCGGCCGATGCCGAACACGTAGGTGAGGGCGACCTCCACGCGCTTTTCGCGCGGGATGTCAACACCGGAAACGCGTGCCATTCAATGGCTCCAGTTGATCTTCGGAGGTCTTCCGCAGGACCGGATCCCGGCCGCCGTACGAGGTACGAACCGGGTCCCCGGCCTCCGAACCGGGGGTGTCAGACCTGATCGCTCAGGTCCGGGTCCTGCGTATGAACATATTCAGCTCGCGTCGCGCGAATCTCTGCGATGGGGGTGCAGAGGGAGTGGTCGTTCGTGCGTCAGCCCTGGCGCTGCTTGTGGCGCGGGTTCTCGCAGATGACCATGACCCGCCCGTGACGGCGGATCACCCTGCACTTGTCGCAGATCTTCTTGACGCTCGGCTTGACCTTCATGGGATGTGAGGTTCTCCGGGTCAGTTGCCGGCGGCCCCACGGCGCGGCTTGCGCTGCGGTCGCGGGACGTGGGCAAGATCTACTTGTACCGGTAGACGATCCGGCCACGCGTCAGGTCGTACGGAGACAGCTCCACCACGACCCGGTCGTCAGGGAGGATGCGGATGTAGTGCATGCGCATCTTGCCGCTGATGTGTGCCAGGACCTGGTGGCCGTTCTGGAGCTCGACCTTGAACATGGCGTTCGGCAGAGACTCGACGACAGTGCCCTCGATCTCGATGGCACCTTGCTTCTTGGCCACGCTTCGCCCTTCGAATCGACTACCTTGATCGACTCCCGGGCGTTCCCCTTTTCCCCTTGCGGGGGCATGCAGGCATGCGGGTGCACGAGAGCCGACGAGTCAGTCTACGTCAGCGCACCAGGAAACACGAATCGCAGAATTCTGCCCCGTGCGGGAGATCCTTACGCCAGCGGATCCGGCGCCGCCGTGACCCCGAGCTCGGCGAGCTTGGCCCTTCCCCCGTCGGGGGCGGTGAGGACCAGGGGACCCTGGTCGGTGAGGGCTACCGAGTGCTCCCAGTGGGAGGACCAGGTCCCGTCCGTGGTGATGACCGTCCAGTCGTCCTCGAGGACGCGGGTCTTCGGGGTGCCGAGGGAGACCATGGGCTCGATGGCGAGGCAGAAGCCGGGGACCAGCTTGGGGCCCTTGCCGCGGCGGCGGTCGACGTAGTTCAGCAGGTGCGGGTCCATGTGCATCTCGGTGCCGATGCCGTGGCCGCCGTAGTCCTCGATGATGCCGTAGCGGCCGCCGCCGGGCTTGGGCTGGCGGCGGATGTACGTCTCGACCGCGCGCGAGATGTCGACGAGCCGGCTGCCCTGCTTCATGGCCGCGATGCCGGCCCACATCGACTCCTCGGTCACCCGGGAGAGCTCGATCAGCTCCGGCGCGTGACCGGAACCGACGAACGCGGTGTACGCCGCGTCCCCGTGCCAGCCGTCCACGATGGCGCCGCAGTCGATGGAGATGACGTCGCCGTCCTTGAGGACGACGTCGTCGGAGGGGATGCCGTGGACGACGACCTCGTTCACCGAGGTGCAGATCGTCGCCGGGAAGCCGCCGTAGCCCAGGAAGTTCGGCTTGGCGTTGTGTTCGGCGAGCACCTTGCGCGCCACCTGGTCCAGATCCCTGGTGGTCGCCCCGGGCACGGCCGCCTCCCGGGTGGCCGCGTGGATGGCGGCGACGACCAGCCCCGCCGCACGCATCTTGGCGATCTGCTCGGGGGACTTGATCTGCACCATGGGGACTACGGCCTTTCTGGGACCGGGAAGGACGGACTCTTCCAACGATACGGGGGCGTACGCCCGCCCCCACAGCACAGCCGCGGTCCCTGACAGGGAACCGCGGCTGCGAACTGCGCAGAAACCAGCAGAAACTACTGGGTGGCGTCCTCGCGCTTGAGAGCCTCCAGCGCGCGCCGCGTGATCTCGTCCACCGGGCCCAGGGAGGAGATCGTGACGACCAGCCCCTGCGCCTTGTAGTAGTCGATGATCGGCTCGGTCTGCGTGTGGTAGACCTCCAGCCGCTTGCGGACCGTGTCCTCGGAGTCGTCGTCGCGCTGGTACAGCTCGCCGCCGCAGACGTCGCAGACGCCCTCCGCCTTCGGCGGGCTGTACGTCACGTGGAAGACGTGCGAGGAGTCCTTGCGGCAGATGCGCCGGCCGGCGATCCGCTTCACGACCTCTTCCTCGGGCACTTCGAGGTCGAGCACCGCGTCGAGCTTGATACCCTCGCCCTCCAGCAGCTCGTCCAGCGCCTCGGCCTGCGAGACGTTGCGCGGGAAACCGTCCAGCAGGAAGCCGTTCTCGGCGTCCGGCTGCTCCATGCGGTCCTTGGCCATGGCGATGGTGACCTCGTCGGGCACCAGGTTGCCTGCGTCCATGTAGGACTTCGCGAGCCTGCCGAGCTCCGTCTGCCGGCTGATGTTGGCGCGGAACAGGTCACCCGTGGAGATGTGCGGAATGCGCAGCTTCTCGGCCAGGCGGACGGCCTGCGTTCCCTTACCGGCACCCGGCGGGCCGACGAGGACGATTCGCATCAGCGGAGGAACCCTTCGTAATTGCGCTGCTGGAGCTGGCTCTCGATCTGCTTCACCGTCTCGAGGCCGACACCCACGATGATCAGGATGCTGGTCCCGCCGAAGGGGAAGTTCTGGCTTGCGCCGAACCCGACCAACGCCATTGTTGGCACGAGAGCGATCAGACCCAGGTACAGCGAACCCGGCCAGGTGATCCGGTTGAGCACGTACGACAGGTACTCAGCGGTCGGTCGGCCAGCCCGGATGCCCGGGATGAAGCCACCATACTTCTTCATGTTGTCCGCGACTTCCTCGGGGTTGAACGAGATCGCCACGTAGAAGAACGCGAAGAAAACGATGAGCAAGAAGTACATCGTGATGTAAATCGGGTGATCGCCCTTGGTCAGATTCTGCTGGACCCAGGTCTTCCATCCGGAGTTGCCGCCGGAGAACTGCGCTACCAGTGCCGGAATGTAGAGCAGCGACGAGGCGAAGATGACGGGAATCACACCCGCCTGGTTCACCTTGAGCGGGATGTACGTCGACGTACCACCGTAGGAACGGCGGCCGATCATGCGCTTGGCGTACTGGACCGGGATGCGGCGCTGGGCCTGCTCGACGAAGACCACCAGGCCGACCATGACCAGGCCGACCAGGATGACCGTGCCGAACTCGATCCAGCCGCCGGCCAGGGTGCCCTGCTTCTTGATGGCCCACAGCGCCGACGGGAACGTCGCGGCGATCGAGATGAACATCAGGATCGACATGCCGTTGCCGATGCCGCGGTCGGTGATGAGCTCACCGAGCCACATGACGACGGCCGTACCGGCGGTCATGCAGACGACCATGGTGATCGTGGAGAAGATCGCCCGGTCCGGCACGATGTTGCCGGCGACCGTGCAGCCGCTGAACAGCGCGCCGCTGCGGGCGGTGGCCACCAGGCCCGTGCCCTGCAGGATGGCGAGCGCCACCGTCAGGTACCGGGTGTACTGGGTGATCTTCGCGGTGCCGGCCTGGCCCTCCTTCTTGAGGGCCTCCAGGCGCGGGATCACCACGGTCAGCAGCTGAAGGATGATGCTCGCCGTGATGTACGGCATGATCCCCAGCGCGAAGACCGTGATCTGGAGCAGCGCGCCGCCGCTGAACATGTTGACCAGACCGAACAGGCCCTGGTTGCCGGAGGCCTCGGTCACACACTGCTGGACGGCCTTGTAGTTGACGCCCGGGATCGGAATGTGCGTACCGAGGCGGTACACCACGATGATGCCGAGTGTGAAGAGCAGCTTCTTGCGCAGGTCGGGCGTCCTGAACGCCCGGGCGAAGCCGGTGAGCACGGTGCCTCCTGCGACCCCCGCGCAAGTGCGTCAAGGGTGACGGTCTTGAGGTTCGATGAAAAGAGCAGTGCAGGCCACCTTACCGGCGACACTGCCCCCCTTGGAACGACCAACCGGGGATACCTCATTGTGAGGTATCCCCGGTCGGGATGGTTTACGTCATCGAGGCGCCTGAATGACTCAGACGAGCTCGGTGACCGAACCGCCGGCGGCGGTGATCTTCTCCTTGGCGGAGCCGGAGACGGCGTCGACCGTCACCTGCAGCGCCACGGAGACCTCGCCCTGGCCCAGGACCTTGACCAGGCTGTTCTTGCGAACGGCGCCCTTGGCCACCAGGTCCTCGACCGTGACCTCTCCACCCTCGGGGTAGAGCGCGGCCAGCTTGTCGAGGTTCACGACCTGGTACTCGGTCTTGAACGGGTTCTTGAAGCCCTTCAGCTTCGGGAGGCGCATGTGCAGCGGCATCTGGCCGCCCTCGAAGCGCTCCGGAACCTGGTAGCGGGCCTTGGTGCCCTTCGTTCCACGACCGGCCGTCTTACCCTTCGACGCCTCACCACGACCGACACGGGTCTTGGCGGTCTTGGCGCCCGGGGCGGGACGGAGGTTGTGGATCTTCAGCGGGTTCTGCTCCGCCATGATCAGTCGACCTCCTCGACCGTCACGAGGTGGCGGACGGTGTGCACCATGCCGCGGAACTCGGGGCGGTCCTCCTTGACGACCACGTCACCCAGGCGCTTGAGGCCCAGGGAACGCAGGGTGTCACGGTGGTTCTGCTTGCTGCCGATGTAGGACTTCGTCTGCGTGATCTTGAGCTGCGCCACGATTACGCACCCGCCCCGGCACGCGCACGCAGCAGGGCCGCGGGAGCGACGTCCTCGAGCGGCAGACCGCGGCGGGCCGCGATCTCCTCGGGACGCTGCAGGCCCTTGAGGGCCTCCACGGTCGCGTGCACGATGTTGATCGCGTTGTCGGAGCCAAGCGACTTCGACAGCACGTCGTGGATACCGGCGCACTCGAGCACGGCGCGCACCGGACCACCGGCGATAACACCGGTACCGGGGGACGCGGGCTTGAGCAGCACGACGCCGGCAGCCTTCTCACCCTGGATGGGGTGCGGGATGGTGCCCTGGATCCGGGGGACCTTGAAGAAGTGCTTCTTGGCCTCCTCAACGCCCTTGGCGATGGCGGCCGGCACCTCCTTGGCCTTGCCGTATCCGACACCCACGGTGCCGTCACCGTCGCCCACCACGACCAGCGCGGTGAAGCTGAAGCGACGACCACCCTTCACAACCTTGGCGACGCGGTTGATCGCGACGACGCGCTCAACGTACGCGGTCTTCTCGGCGGCAGCCGCACCGCCGTCACGGCCCTTCCGGTCCCGCCGCTCGCCGCCACCGGCACCGCCACCGCGGCGCTGGGGTCCAGCCATTGGAATTACCTCTCTCTGTCTCCGCTAGCTACGGAACCGGCTCAGAACTTCAGGCCGGCTTCGCGGGCGGCGTCGGCCAGGGCGGCGATGCGCCCGGCGTACTGGTTGCCACCACGGTCGAACACGACGGCCTCGACACCGGCGGCCTTGGCACGCTCGGCGACCAGGGCGCCGACCTGCTTGGCCTGCG
>NZ_BMVJ01000002.1:229765-235969 GCF_014650655.1 Streptomyces anandii JCM 4720 | reverse complement strand
CGGACTTGTCGCCCTCGCCACCGCGGATCGAGCTGTCCAGGGTGGACGCCGACGCCAGGGTGTGGCCCTTGAGGTCGTCGATCACCTGCGCCACGATGTGGCGGTTGGAGCGGGTCACGACCAGACGGGGACGCTCCGCCGTACCGGAGATCCGCTTGCGGATCCGGATGTGACGGCGCTTGATCGCGGCGCGCTTGTAGGCGTCGCCCTTGAGGATCTTCTGCCCGTATGCCATGGCTTACTTACCCGCCTTTCCGACCTTGCGGCGGATGACTTCGCCCTCGTACTTGACGCCCTTGGCCTTGTACGGGTCGGGCTTGCGCAGCTTGCGGATGTTGGCCGCGACCTCGCCGACCTTCTGCTTGTCGATGCCCTCGACCGAGAAACGGGTCGGGTTCTCCACCTTGAAGGAGATGCCCTCGGGGGCCTCGACGGTGATCGGGTGGCTGTAGCCGAGCGCGAACTCGAGGTTCGAGCCCTTGGCCGTGACGCGGTAACCGACACCGCTGATCTCGAGCTTCTTCACGTAACCCTGGGTCACGCCGGTGATCATGTTCGCCACCAGCGTGCGGGACAGGCCGTGGAGGGCCTTGTTCTGACGCTCGTCGTTGGGGCGGGTGACGTTCAGAACGCCGTCCTCACCCTTGACGATCTCGATCGGCGCGGCGACGGTGTGGGTCAGCTCGCCCTTGGGGCCCTTGACCGAGACCGTGCGGCCGTCGATGGTGACGTCCACGCCGGCGGGAACCGCGATGGGGAGCTTGCCGATGCGCGACATAGCTGTTTCCTCCGTTCCCTTCCGTTACCAGACGTAGGCGAGGACTTCCCCACCCACGCCCTTCTTGCCGGCCTGCTTGTCGGTGAGGAGCCCGTGGGACGTGGAGATGATCGCCACGCCGAGGCCGCCGAGCACCTTCGGCAGGTTGGTGGACTTCGCGTACACCCGGAGACCGGGCTTGGAGATCCGCTTGATGCCCGCGATGGAGCGCTCACGGTTCGGGCCGTACTTCAGCTCGAGGACGAGGTTCTTGCCGACCTCGGCGTCCTCGGTCTTCCAGCCCGTGATGAAGCCCTCCTGCTGGAGGATCTCCGCGATGTGCGACTTGATCTTCGAGTGCGGCATCGACACGGTGTCGTGGTATGCCGAGTTCGCGTTCCGCAGACGCGTGAGCATGTCTGCGATCGGATCAGTCATGGTCATGAATTGGCCTTCGGCCTCTCTCGCCGGGGTTTCCTGGTGCGCCATCCCTCTCCCCGATCCGAGACGGGACGGGTGCGGCGCGGTGGACCTACGGCGTAGTAAGTCGTTTAGGGCGCGGCAGGCGCCCAACCCCACAAGCCTAAGGCATGTGAGGTGGGCCTCCTGCCTACCCCAGTTGCTTACCGAGAGTCCTGATTCAACCCAAGTGGGCTGTTACCAGGAGCTCTTGGTCACGCCCGGCAGCTCGCCACGGTGAGCCATCTCACGAAGGCACACGCGGCACAGGCCGAACTTGCGGTACACGGAGTGCGGACGGCCGCAGCGCTGGCAGCGGGTGTAGCCACGCACACCGAACTTGGGCTTGCGAGCAGCCTTGGCAATCAGAGCCTTCTTCGCCATCTCGCTCACGCCTCCTTGAACGGGAAGCCGAGGTGACGAAGGAGCGCGCGGCCCTCAGCGTCGTTGGTCGCCGTGGTGACCACGGTGATGTCCATGCCCCGGGTACGGTCGATCTTGTCCTGGTCGATCTCGTGGAACATGACCTGCTCCGTGAGACCGAAGGTGTAGTTGCCACGGCCGTCGAACTGCTTGGGGGACAGACCGCGGAAGTCGCGGATGCGCGGCAGCGCGAGCGACAGGGTGCGGTCCAGGAACTCCCACATGCGGTCGCCACGGAGCGTGACGTGGGCACCGATCGGCTGGCCCTCACGCAGCTTGAACTGCGCGATGGACTTGCGGGCCTTGGTGACGGCCGGCTTCTGACCGGTGATCGTGGTGAGGTCGCGGATGGCGCCCTCGATCAGCTTGGAGTCGCGGGCGGCGTCGCCCACACCCATGTTGACCACGATCTTGACGAGGCCCGGGATCTGCATGACGTTCTCGTACTTGAACTCGTCACGCAGCTTGGGGGCGATCTCGTCGCGGTACTTCTGCTTCAGACGCGGGGAAGTGGTGGTAGCCATCAGATGTCCTCACCCGTCCGCTTGGCAACGCGGATCTTGTTGCCTTCGTCGTCGAAGCGGTAACCGACGCGGGTCACGACCTTCTGCCCGTCCTTCTCCACGACCAGCTGGACGTTGGAGACGTGGATCGGGGCCTCGGTGGTGACGATGCCGCCGGCCTGCGAACCGCTGGCGGTCGGCCCGGCCTTGGTGTGCTTCTTGACCCGGTTGACACCCTCGACCAGGACACGCTCCTCGCGCGGGTAAGCGGCAATGACCTTGCCCTGCTTGCCCTTGTCCTTGCCGGTGATGACCTGGACCAGGTCACCCTTCTTGATCTTCATGCTCACAGCACCTCCGGCGCGAGGGAGATGATCTTCATGAACTTCTTCTCGCGCAGCTCACGGCCCACCGGGCCGAAGATACGGGTGCCACGAGGGTCGCCGTCGTTCTTCAGAATGACGGCGGCGTTCTCGTCGAAGCGGATGTACGAGCCGTCCGGACGGCGGCGCTCCTTGACGGTGCGAACGATGACCGCCTTGACGACGTCACCCTTCTTCACGTTGCCACCGGGGATCGCGTCCTTGACGGTGGCGACGATGACGTCACCGATGCCCGCGTAGCGGCGACCGGAGCCACCGAGCACACGGATGCAAAGGATCTCCTTCGCACCAGTGTTGTCGGCGACACGCAGTCGCGACTCCTGCTGGATCACGTCTATCTCCTGTTTGTCTGCCGGTTCCCGGCAGGGGTCCTGCTACGGAACCCCTGCCGAGCCTGGCGGAACTGTCCTGCGAGGAATGCCCCGCAGGAACGTACTTTTTGGAATTCCCCTGCGGGAATTGCCTACTTGGCCTTCTCGAGGATCTCGACGACGCGCCAGCGCTTGGTCGCGGACAGCGGCCGGGTCTCCATCAGGAGGACGCGGTCGCCGACGCCCGCGGCGTTCTGCTCGTCGTGCGCCTTGAGCTTGTTGGTACGGCGGATGACCTTGCCGTACAGCGCGTGCTTGACGCGGTCCTCGACGGCGACGACGACGGTCTTGTCCATCTTGTCGCTGACGACCAGACCCTCACGGGTCTTGCGGAAACCGCGGGTTTCCTTGTTCTGCTCAGTCACGTTGCTCTCGCTCATCAGGCGTTCTCCACCGTCTCGATGCCGAGCTCACGCTCACGCATGAGGGTGTAGATCCGGGCGATGTCCTTGCGGACCGCCTTGAGACGGCCGTGGTTCTCGAGCTGACCGGTCGCCGCCTGGAAGCGGAGGTTGAACAGCTCTTCCTTGGCCTCGCGGAGCTTGCCCAGAAGCTCCTCGTTGCCCAGCTCGCGCAGCTCGGACGCCTTGGTACCGGCCGACATCACGCTTCACCTGCCTCGCGCTTGACGATCCGGCACTTCATCGGCAGCTTGTGGGCCGCACGGGTCAGCGCCTCACGGGCGATCTTCTCGTTGGGGTACGACAGCTCGAACATCACGCGTCCGGGCTTGACGTTCGCGATCCACCACTCCGGAGAACCCTTACCGGAACCCATGCGGGTCTCGGCCGGCTTCTTGGTGAGGGGACGGTCCGGGTAGATGTTGATCCAGACCTTGCCGCCACGCTTGATGTGACGGGTCATCGCGATACGGGCCGCCTCGATCTGGCGGTTCGTCACGTAGGCCGGGGTCAGCGCCTGGATGCCGTACTCGCCGAACGCAACCTGCGTGCCACCCTTGGACATGCCGTTGCGCTTCGGGTGGTGCTGCTTGCGGTGCTTGACCCTACGGGGGATCAGCATGTCGGTCAGGCCTCCGTTCCGGTGCTCTCAGCCGGAGCGGCAGCGGCCGGAGCCTCGGCCTTGGGGGCCTCGGCGGCGGGAGCCGACTGCTGCTGCGGCTTGCGACCGCGCCGCTCGCCACCACGGCCACCACGGGCCGGGCGGTCGGCGCCACCGCGAGCCGGGCGGTTGCCCGCACGGGCGGCGGCGTTCTCGGCGCGGACCTCGGCGATGTTCTTGACGTCGCCCTTGTAGATCCAGACCTTCACACCGATGCGGCCGAAGGTCGTCTTGGCCTCGAAGAAGCCGTAGTCCACGTTCGCGCGGAGCGTGTGCAGGGGCACGCGGCCCTCGCGGTAGAACTCCGAGCGGGACATCTCGGCGCCGCCGAGGCGGCCGCCGCACTGGATCTTGATGCCCTTGGCGCCGGCCTTCATCGCCGACTGCATGCTCTTGCGCATGGCACGGCGGAAGGAGACGCGGGAGGAGAGCTGCTCGGCGACGGCCTGGGCCACGAGCTGAGCGTCCGTCTCGGGGTTCTTGACCTCGAGGATGTTCAGCTGGACCTGCTTGCCCGTGAGCTTCTCGAGGTCGCCGCGGATGCGGTCGGCCTCGGCGCCACGGCGGCCGATGACGATGCCCGGACGAGCGGTGTGGATGTCCACACGCACGCGGTCACGGGTGCGCTCGATCTCGACCTTGGAGATGCCGGCGCGCTCCATGCCGGACGTCATCATCCTGCGGATGGCGACGTCTTCCTTGACGTAGTCCTTGTACAGCTTGTCGGCGTACCAACGCGACTTGAAGTCGGTCGTGACACCGAGCCGGAACCCGTGCGGGTTTACCTTCTGGCCCATTACCGGGTTCCTTCCTTGCTGCTGACGACCACGGTGATGTGGCTGGTCCGCTTGCGGATCCGGTAGGCACGGCCCTGGGCGCGCGGCCGGAACCGCTTCAGGGTCGGGCCCTCGTCGACGTAGGCCTCGGAGACGTAGAGGCTGTCGACGTCGGTGTGGTCGTAGTTGTGCGCGGCGTTGGCGATGGCGCTGTCCAGCACCTTGCCGACCGGCACGCTCGCGGCCTGCGGGGCGAAACGCAGGACCGCCTGAGCCTCCGCGGCGCCCATGCCGCGGATGAGGTCCACCACACGGCGGGCCTTCATGGGCGTGACGCGGATGTACCGCGCCTGGGCCCTGGCTTCCATGGTTGTCCCTTCAGTGTTTGTCATGGTCAATCACCCCGCGACTAGCGGCGCTTCGACTTCCGGTCGTCCTTGACGTGACCCCGGAAGGTGCGGGTCGGCGAGAACTCGCCGAGCTTGTGGCCGACCATCGACTCGGTGACAAACACCGGGATGTGGGTCTTGCCGTTGTGCACCGCGATCGTGTGGCCCAGCATGGCCGGGACGATCATCGAGCGGCGGGACCAGGTCTTGATGACGTTCTTGGTGCCGGCTTCGTTCTGGACGTCCACCTTCTTCATCAGGTGGTCGTCGACGAAAGGCCCCTTCTTCAAGCTACGCGGCATCTCAACCCGTCCTTAGCGCTTCTTGTTCGTCTTGCGGCGGCGGACGATGTACTTGTTGCTCGCCTTCTTGGGAGAACGAGTACGACCTTCCTTCTGACCCCAGGGGCTGACCGGGTGGCGGCCACCCGAGGTCTTGCCCTCACCACCACCGTGGGGGTGGTCAACCGGGTTCATCGCCACACCGCGAACGGTCGGGCGGACGCCCAGCCAGCGCTTGCGGCCGGCCTTGCCCCAGTTGATGTTGCTCTGCTCGGCGTTGCCGACCTCGCCGACCGTGGCGCGGCAGCGCTGGTCGACCAGGCGGATCTCACCGGACGGCATGCGGAGGTGGGCCATCGAGCCCTCCTTCGCGAGCAGCTGCACGGAGGCACCGGCGGAACGGGCGAACTTGGCGCCGCCACCGGGACGGAGCTCGATCGCGTGGATCGTGGTACCGACCGGGATGTTGCGGAGCGCCAGGTTGTTGCCCGGCTTGATGTCGGCCCCGGGACCGTTCTCCACGGTGTCGCCCTGCTGCAGGTTGCGCGGCGCGAGGATGTAGCGCTTCTCGCCGTCCGCGTAGTGCAGCAGCGCGATGCGCGCAGTGCGGTTGGGGTCGTACTCGATGTGCGCGACCTTCGCCGGCACGCCGTCCTTGTCGTGACGACGGAAGTCGATCACGCGGTAGGCGCGCTTGTGTCCGCCACCCTGGTGGCGAACGGTCACACGACCGGAATTGTTACGGCCGCCCTTGCTGTGCAGGGGACGGACCAGCGACTTCTCCGGCGTGGACCGCGTGA
>NZ_BMVJ01000002.1:225331-229741 GCF_014650655.1 Streptomyces anandii JCM 4720 | reverse complement strand
CCTCGACGAAGTCGGCGACGCTGGCGCCACGACGGCCCGGCGTAGTCGGCTTGTACTTGCGGATTCCCATTTCTCAGTCCTCGTCCGATATCGGACGATCCGACGCGCTTACGCGGTCGGACCGCCGAAGATGTCGATACGGTCGCCCTCGGCGAGGGTCACGATCGCGCGCTTGGTCGCGGCACGCTGGCCGAAACCGGTGCGGGTCCGCTTGCGCTTGCCCTGGCGGTTGATCGTGTTGACCCCGGTGACCTTGACCTCGAAGACCGCCTGGACGGCCTCCTTGATCTGGGTCTTGTTGGCCCGCGGGTCGACGACGAACGTGTACTTGTTCTCGTCGAGGAGCGCGTAGCTCTTCTCCGACACGACCGGCTTGAGCAGGACGTCACGGGGGTCCGTGTACGACTTGCTCAGCGGGGTCTCGACGGTGTTCTTGCCCTCGGCGGCGTGACGGCGCGCCTTGGCGACGCGCGCGGCCTTGGCGGCCTTGGCGGCCTTCGAGGCGATGGAGGGGTGACGCGTAGCCATCAGGCCTCGCTCCCTTCGTTGTCGTTGGCCTTGTTCGGGCCGGCGACGAAGGACTCGAAAGCGGCCTTGGTGAAGACCACGTCGTCCGAGACGAGAACGTCGTACGTGTTCAGCTGGCCCGGCTCCAGGATGTGGACCTGGGGCAGGTTGCGGGCGGACAGCCACGCGGCCTCGTCGGAGCGGTCGGCGACGAGCAGCAGGTTCTTGCGCTCGCTGATCTTGCCGAACAGCGTCTTGGCGGCCTTCGTGGAGATCTCGCCCTCGACCACGCCGGAGACGACGTGGATGCGGTTGTGGCGGGCCCGGTCGGTGAGGGCGTGGCGCAGGGCCGCGGCCTTCATCTTCTTCGGGGTCCGCTGCGAGTAGTCGCGCGGCACGGGGCCGTGCACGACGCCACCGCCGGCGAACTGGGGCGCGCGGGTCGAGCCCTGACGGGCGCGGCCGGTGCCCTTCTGGCGGTACGGCTTCTTGCCGCCGCCGCGGACCTCGCCACGGGTCTTGGTCTTGTGCGTGCCCTGGCGGGCAGCGGCCAGCTGCGCGACGACGACCTGGTGGATCAGCGGAACGCTGACCTTCTCAACGCCGAAGATCTCCGCGGGGAGCTCGACGGTACCGGCCTTCTCGCCCGCCGGCGAAAGGATGTCAACAGTGCTCATCGGTTACCTCAGGCCCCCTTGGCCGCGGTGCGGACCAGGACGAGGCCGCCGTTCGGACCGGGAACCGCGCCCTTGATGAGCAGCAGACCCTTCTCCGCGTCAACGGCGTGGACGGTCAGGTTCTGGGTGGTGACCCGCTCGTTGCCCATGCGACCCGCCATGCGCAGGCCCTTGAACACACGGCCCGGGGTGGCGCAGCCGCCGATGGAACCGGGAGAGCGGTGCTTGCGCTGGGTACCGTGCCCGGCGCCGAGGCCACCGAAGTTGTGGCGCTTCATGACACCGGCGAAGCCCTTGCCCTTGCTCTTGCCGGTGACGTCGACCTTCACGCCGGCCTCGAACACCTCGGCGGTGATCTCCTGGCCGAGGGTGTACTCGGCGGCGTCCGCGGTGCGGATCTCGACGAGGTGACGACGGGGGGTGACGTCGGCCTTGGCGAAGTGGCCCTTGAGGGGCTTGTTCACCTTGCGCGGGTCGATCTCGCCGAAGGCGATCTGGACCGACTCGTAGCCGTCGACGTCGTTGGTACGAACCTGGGTCACGACGTTGGGGCCGGCCTTGACGACGGTGACCGGAACAACACGGTTGTTCTCGTCCCACACCTGCGTCATGCCGAGCTTCTCGCCCAGGATGCCCTTGATCTGCTTAGCCATCTCTCAGATCACCGCGCCTCAGAGCTTGATCTCGATGTCGACACCGGCCGGGAGGTCGAGTCGCATCAGAGAGTCAACGGTCTTGGGGGTGGGGTCGAGGATGTCGATCAGGCGCTTGTGCGTGCGCATCTCGAAGTGCTCGCGCGAGTCCTTGTACTTGTGCGGCGACTTGATGACGCAGTACACGTTCTTCTCAGTGGGCAGCGGCACCGGGCCCGCGACCGACGCACCAGTACGGGTCACCGTCTCGACGATCTTCTTCGCCGAGGAGTCGATGACCTCGTGGTCGTAGGCCTTGAGCCGGATGCGGATCTTCTGTCCCGCCATGGCTACTCAGTAGTCCTGTCTCTCATACGCTCTGGAACCCGGTGTTCCCTTGACCTCCCCCGACCCACGCGGTCGGGCGTGTCGCGCTCCCGCTGACATGGATGTCCCTTGTTCGAACATCCCTGCTGGGAAATGACACGGCCGTTGCCGGAACCGCGGACCGGGGCCTTGGGCCCACCGGATGCCTGGTCGGTGCCGCGCCCACGCTTCCCGGAAGATTCCCGTACGTCCGCCCCAGCGCTGCCGTGAGGCAGTTAAGGCGACGAGTACTGTGGGACTCGCTTCCGGTCCTCCCGGCGGGAGGCGCGCAGCATCAACACTCGACCGAGCAACTCGGACAGTCTGCCATATCCGACGGGGGCCTGGCCAATCGGGGCGAAGACCTTACCCGGCGGGGGGCGCGGGTCAAACCGGGGGCGACGAGGGGACGGGCGTGGCGCCCGTGGCAGGCGGATCGGGGTTCCGCCTCGAGGGCGCCGCGGGACAGCCCCGGCTGACGCGAGGGGCGCCGGCCGGGGGTGCGTCGGTACTGATCCGGGGCCGGGGCCGAGCTGGCGCGGGGCCGGGGCTCGGCCGGCGCGGAGCGGGCGCCGGGCCTGGGCTCGGCCGGTGTCCGGACTGGCCCAGGCCCCTCGGCCGGTGCCAGGACGGTCCAGGCCCCTCGGTCGGTACCCCGAGGGCACAGTCCTGTCGGCCGGTACCCGGAGGGCGCAGGTCCCGTCGTCCGAAGTCCTGTCGGTCGGTACCCGGAGGGCGCAGGTCCCGCAGGCTCAGATGACGCCCTGGGCGAGCATCGCGTCGGCTACGCGTTCGAAGCCGGCGATGTTGGCGCCGGTCACATAGTCGCCTGGGGCGCCGTAGCGGTCGGCGGTCTCGTGGCAGGTGGCGTGGATGTCGGTCATGATCCGCGCCAGTTCCTCCTCGACGCGGGCCGACGACCAGGCCGTACGGGAGGCGTTCTGCGCCATCTCCAGCGCGCTGACCGCGACCCCGCCCGCGTTCGCCGCCTTGCCGGGCCCGAAGGCGACCCCGGCCTCCTGGAAGAGGCGTACCGCATCGGGCGTGGTCGGCATGTTGGCCCCCTCGGAGACGGCCTTCACACCACCCCGTACGAGGAGCGCCGCGTCCTTCTCCTCCAGCTCGTTCTGCGTGGCCGAGGGCAGCGCGATGTCACCCGGCACCTCCCAGACCCGCCCGCCCGGCACGAACCGCGCGGAGGCGCCCCGACGCTCGGCGTAGGTGCTGATCCGCCCGCGTTCGACCTCCTTGACCTGCTTGAGCAGGTGCACGTCGACGCCCTTCTCGTCGACGACGTATCCGCTGGAGTCAGAGCAGGTCAGCGGGTGCGCGCCGAGGGCGAGCAGCTTCTCGATCGTGTAGATGGCGACGTTCCCGGAGCCGGAGACGACGGCCGTCTGGCCCTCCATCTCCTCGCCCCGCACGCGCAGCATCGCCTGGGCGAACAGCACGTTCCCGTACCCGGTCGCCTCCGGCCGGATGGCGGAGCCGCCCCAGCCGGGCCCCTTGCCGGTGAGCACGCCGGCCTCCCAGCGGTTGGTGATCCGCCGGTACTGCCCGAAGAGGTAGCCGATCTCGCGGCCGCCGACACCGATGTCACCGGCCGGCACGTCGGTGTTCTCGCCGATGTGCCGCTGCAGCTCCGTCATGAAGGACTGGCTGAACCGCATGACCTCGGCGTCGGAGCGGCCGTGCGGATCGAAGTCGCTGCCGCCCTTGCCGCCACCGATGCCCAGACCGGTGAGCGCGTTCTTGAAGACCTGCTCGAAGCCGAGGAACTTGATGATCCCGAGGTTCACGGACGGGTGGAAGCGCAGGCCGCCCTTGTACGGCCCGAGAGCACTGTTGAACTCGACCCGGAACCCTCGGTTGACGTGCACCTGCCCGTGGTCGTCCTGCCAGGGCACCCGGAAGATGATCTGCCGCTCCGGCTCGCACAGCCGCTCGAGCAGCCCCGGCTCGGCGTACTCCGGCCGGGCCGCGAACACGGGAGTGAGCGTCTCCAGCACCTCCCGCACCGCCTGGTGGAACTCCGGCTGAGCGGGATTGCGGTGCTCGATCTCGGTCCGCAGGATGTCCAGGTCGGACGACGAGGACAGCAGCGTGGGCGAGATCCTGGCATCGGGTCGGTTGGTCACGGGGCCCCTTCCTGGCACGGCTGCGCGCCACCGCACGAATCCGGTGACGTACTGATCGGCGCTCGGCGCCGTTGCCGCGCGCGGGACACA
>NZ_BMVJ01000002.1:223583-225303 GCF_014650655.1 Streptomyces anandii JCM 4720 | reverse complement strand
GGCCGCCCGGAGCTACCTGGCCATCCGCCGGCGACCGGCTTTCAAGTGTTACTCCTGTGTAAACCCCGAGGCCAGTATGGCGCGGCGCGGTCCGGCATCCGAGACCACAGGCGGCCGCCCTCCGCGCAGTGGCGGCTCGGCACCAGGCTGGCCGGGTCAGGAAGCCGGGGTGGCGGCGGACCAGAAGCCCGAGTGAACGTAGGGAAGCCCCTTGCCCACAGGTGAGTCGGGGTCGACGGGCTCGCGGGGCGCCTCGGTGACCTTCGACTGCGTCACACAGGGGGACGTGACGGTGAAGAACGCCTGCCCCTTGTATCCGAACTCAAGACTCACCCGGAAGTCCTCCGTGGTCGAGGCGAAAACGGCGGGGCGCTCCTTGCTCTCGCGGACGCCGGTGATCTCGTACCCCGCCGTCTTCCAAGACCTCTCGACCACGCCAAGGAAGTTGCCCCGTCGTGCTGCCGAAACGATCGTCGTCACGTAGCGCCTGCGTGTGACGGTTCCCGTACCTGTGCCGTCGTTCTTGACATCGGTACACGCCGAGTCACTGGACGGCCCCCGGCCGGCTTCCACCCCGGGCCGGACCGCCTTCAGGGTGTCGTCGAGAATCTGCTCGGCCCGGTCAGCGACTTCCTGCATGTTCAATTTCGTCGTCTCTCCCTGGGCGTGGGCGTCTTCGATCACGCTGCAGCCGGTCACGGCGAGCGCAGCCAGCGCGGTCGCGAGGGCGCGGTACTTCATCGGTATTTCTCCGGGGTGACGAGTTCGGGTTGACCGGCCACGACGGCAGCCACGTTGGCGGCCGACTCAGGGTCGACCTCCGGATTGAAGTAGTTGGAGTGCGCGGGTGTGGGCCCTTGTCCGTCGATGATGGGCAGCGGTCCGTCGTCGACCTTGAACCTGTGTGCGTCGAACCCTCGACTCAACACAGAGGGACGTGACGGTGAAGAAGGTCTACTCTCCGTGAGTCTTGATCATGGCGAGCATCTCAGAACTGCTCGACCGTTTGGCCGTCCGGGACCTTGTAGCAGCCGGACACGACATGCAGGCTCAGCTTCGGCGGGTCATTCTTCGACATCTGGACGATATTGACGCCGACTTTCTTCCTGTCATTGTCAGCCGTCAAATTAGTATTCTTGTTCCTGCTGGTGTCAGGCCCATAGGAAACGACCTTCCAGCCGCGCTTCGGCAACTCTTCCTTGAGTCGTTCCATTGCCACGCCGAGATCGCTTGCTGACGTCGGGTAAAAGCTCCACCAGTGGAAGATCCGGAAGTATTTCTTTGCATCCTTCCCCGAACATTCCGCAACAAAGGGGCGACTACTGGAAGCCTTTCCCTTGACGCCGATCAGGTCGTAGATACCGCTGGACACCTTCTCCATCGCCTGCGAGGCATCACGCGAGCTGCTCGTGCCGGCGAACGGGATGTCATCGGAGTTCTTGTCAGTCATGCTGCATCCAGTGAGGGTGGCGAAGAAAAGGGGTACGGCGAACACAAGAGAGCTCAGTTTTTTCTTCACGTAGCGGAGCCTTATTTCGTCGGAGTGGGCCACGGGCCGGTTGTCACGTCTTTTCCTCTGAGTGTCAGCGCCCTTACTTCACGTGCGCCCACGGGTCGGGAGGCGGCTTCAACGCCACGTCGTCCCCCTTCCCGACGACCACCAGGGCCTGGTTCTTCAGACTCTGGGAGGGATCGCCGGACCGCTCGTCCCAGTAGCCGC
>NZ_BMVJ01000002.1:217008-223550 GCF_014650655.1 Streptomyces anandii JCM 4720 | reverse complement strand
TGTGCCCCTCCGTGTCCGTTGTCATCTCGTTGGCGCCGAATTCCGGATCACTGGGGATGATGAAGCCGTCGCCGCCATGGCCCCAGCGGCCGATGTCCGGTACCGGATCTCCGTCGGCCTCCTCGTTCCACACATGCCCCCTGGGCACGTCCAGTTCATCCGCGCCGGACACCTTGACACCCGGACTGCCCGCGAAGACCAGGTCATCCGCCCTCAGATGCCCGGTCTGCGCCGCGGCGCCGACAAGGGTCGATCCATATGAGTGTGCGATCACGGTACGATGCGCCGCCGCATCCCCGGTATGTGATGCGTCAAGACCGTCCAGGAACCCGTTGAACGCAGGCGCACCGTCGTACGCGTAGTGTTCGAATGGCGCGTCCTTGACGACACTGTCAGGTGCGTCGTAGTTCAGCCAAGTGATCGTGGAAACGGATTTTCCATCGGCTTCGTCATTGGCTGCATGCCAAACCTTGACCATGCGGTCAATGTTCCCGCCAATGTTTCCCAGCTCCGAAGTCGTCCCAGGAACGTACACCGCTTGGTGATCCGCGGTGTCCGGGTTCCCGTTGGCCACGATCGCGCGACCGTCTCCTTCGGCGCTGAAGCCCAGCAGATATGCCTCGGGCAGTCCGTTCGTACCGGTCGCGTCAAAGCGGGTCTGGATCGCATTCATGCCGTCAAGGGACTTGTGAGCGTTCTTCCGTGCCTCTTCCCAGTCCTTCCACGCCTGGGTCTCGACACTCACGCCCTTCAGCACGGTCCCGCTGTAGGGGTCGATATAGTCCTGGAAATGCTCCGGCTCGGGGTGCTTCTTGAGCCAGGCGTCGTACTTGCCCTGCGCAGCACCGTGGGCCTCGGCCAGCACCATCCGGTTCGCCTCGTCCCGAACACTGGCAGGCAGTCCGTCGAGCGCGCCCACGGAGTCGGGATGCGTTGAGAGCCACGCGGCCCGCTCCACCGCGCTGAGCCCCTTCCACCACTGCGCGTTCTCCCGCGGACTGCCCTTCTCGGGTGGTTGCGGCAACGAGTCCAGATACTTCTCTCCCGCCTCGCTCACGCCCCTCGTGTCCGAGGACGCGTCGGCCCAGTCCGTGTCGGAAACGGTCAGATCGTCATCCGCCTTCAGCGCCCGCAGCTTTGGCGCCCACTTCTCGTCGACCTCCGTCGCCTCCTTGAGGGCACCGACGATCCGATCCGCGCATTCCTGCGCGAGGCGGTGGTGGGGATTGGGGTCCACGTTGGCCGCTTGACGGCCCACCGCCGAGGCCGTGCCGTCCGTCAGACCACTGACCGTGCCGCCCTCGGGGACTTTGCCGTCCTCACCCTTCTCCCCACCCGGCGGATAGCTGATCGAACCATCCGCGTGCACGGTGAACTTCGCCGCCCGTGCTGCGTCGAGGGCCGCTTCCAGCTTCCTCTTCGCCGCCCCCATCTCGTACGAGAACGCCTCCAGAGCCGTACCGACAAGACCGCACTCGATCTGGATGTAGTGGAAGTTCTTGCCCAGCTCCCTCAGCTGCTTGATCGCCGCGGTCGCGGCCTCCCCCTTCAGGGAGTTCCTCATGGCCACGGCGATCCGGCTCTCGATGCGGTCCCTGGCCCCGCTCGCCATGTCAGAGGTGCTGCGGTATCCGTCGGCCGCTTCCAGGAACTCGGCCGGATTGAGGGCCTTGAGCGTGGCAAGGTCCATGACCTCCCGTCACCGCCCCTCGTCCCGACCACCGACTGCCGGAGTGTCCGCGTACTCCACATTGAGGTTGCCGATCTCGACCTCGACAGCCTCATCGGTCTTCACCTGGTCGCTCCCGACCTTCGACAGCAGGCCCGAGAACCTCCCGCAGCGCCCGCTCACAGCTTTGACGTACCGCTCCCACGAGTCGTGAACATCCTTCTGGGCCCCGGCGGTCAGGCAGCCGGCCCCCTCACCAAGACCCTTCTGCCCACCCGACAGATCCCCCAGCGCCTTGATGATGTCCTCACGCAGAGCACCGACATCCCGGCCCGCCTTGGACCAAGCCGCCCTGTTCGACAGCAGCGTGCCGCTGTCACCGACCGGATCGATCGGTACGTGGTTGAGTTGCATCCCGGTCGCGTGCCGCTCCGCTGCCGCGTTTTTGAGCTGCTCCCACTCGTCCCACGCCATGCGTGGTCGCCTCCCCGTGTCGTGCCGCCGTCGAACGGACATGGATTCGGTGATGCCGCACACATACGACGTCCAGTTCGCTCGCCTTGACATGTACCGTAGCGGCCTGCCCCACCCACCCCATGCGTTTCGACGACCAGCACGACTGAGTACGCGTACTCATGCGCGTTACCGCGCAGTTGTCCCCCACCGGATGCGGCACCCGGCGAAACTGACTGATACGACGTGATCAAGTACACCCGGGTGCCGTTTCGTCAGCGCCGGATCCCGGGGCCGTCGCCGACAGCGGCTGCCCCGGAACCGGGAGCGGATGTCACCCGACGGCGCTATGGCGCTTCCGAATCAGCGTGTAGGCCACGCCGGCGCCGCCCAACAGCACCACAGCCGCGGTACCCAGGCCCACGTCCTGATGCTGTGGTTCATCCATGACCCAGGCGCTGGTGAGCACGTCGGCGCCGCGCTGAGCGAGATCACCATAGACAGGGATGAAGTTCAGCAAAGCACCGGAGGCGTGATAGCTCCACGCTTTGTCCCAGGTGTAATCGTGCTTATCTGACTTGAGTGCCAGATAGCGGCCTTCCTCCATGAATCCGACCGCGTAGCCTGCCGAATTGAGAGTGTCCGCTGCCCGTTGATCCGCCACTGCTGGGATCTGCCGGAATCTGATTGAGCCGCATCCCCGCGGTGTGCTGCCTGCCCTGGGCGCTTCCTGCCACGGCGCCAACCCCCGTCCGACGATCTGGCGTGCCCGCGTCACGGTAGCAAGTCGTCGTCCTGCTTACGGCAGTTGGGCCCACCGAGCCGCCGGCGTCCGGCTGCACAGGTGACGAAGGCGGTCCATGTGGTGGGGGTGACGGCGAGCCGAAGGCCGTCGGTGTACTTGGAGTCGCGGATGTGGATGGCGGTGAGGTGGGGGGGGCGGTCACGTCGTGATAGTCGCCGGGGTTCGCTGGGTTCCCTTCACCGCACCGCGCTAGGCCCCGGGCCCGGGCGGAGGCCACGGTGCAGGGCCGGAAGGCGGTGGGCCCCACTGCGGCGGGGGCGCCAGCGCGGCGGCGAGGCGTCGGCGGTGGCTGCCGCGCCGGACCGCGGTGACGACGGGGATGGTCACGGCTACGGCAAGCGCGGCGAGGAAACAGCCGATCCCCGCGATGATGCCGCCCACCATGGTTCCCACCCGGGGCTTGTCCCCCAGCGCGAACTCGGCCGGCAGCTGTGAGGTGCAGGTGACCGTGTAGTCGCCGCTGCTGTCGGGCCTCACCTCGAAGACCCGGTCCCAGGTGCGGGACCTGACAGTGATGTGGAAAGCGCTCTTGGGCTGGGTGATGGACCCGGATCGCATCCCCGGGATCCGGCACTCGACGTGCCCCTGCCCGGGCTGGGAAACGTAGATCGCCTTGGTCTGCCCCTGGATGAAACCGAACGTCCGCGGCTCACCGCCGGAGAAGCTCTGTACCGTGTCGATCGAGTGCACCGTGTCTTTCACCGCCGCCACGAAGAAGGCGATGCCGGCACCGGCCAGCACGATCCCCAGCAGCGCGGCCACCAAGTACCAGATACGCCGAGGACGCAAGTCCTTCGCCGCGATGTTCGGCGGCGGAGCCGGCGGGCCACCGTACGGTGATCCCCACGGATACGGATTCTGTATCGCCACAACGGCGCATCGTACGGCAACCGTTGCGGCAGGGTGTTCGTCGCGTACGCCGACGTCGGACGCGACGGCCGCTCCGGTTGGTTGTCGAACTCGCCCGGCCCTTGGCGCACTTGATCTACCAGTGTGATGAACTGGCCGCCGATCTTCGCGGACCGAGGGGAAAGAAGTGACTGCGCAGGAGACGTCCCGGGGGCCCTCCGTCACACAGGGGGAGAGTACGGAGGTTCGCCACAAGGAGGTGGCGCGAATCGACAAGTGGTCGATCGCTTGGTTGCTTCTGACACTGGCGCTGTGGGGACTGCTCGCCTTCCTGCTGCTCGCCTCGTACGGTCCCGAAGTGGAGGCGTACCCAGGAGTCAAGGAAGGGATGTGCAAGGGTCCGCTGCTCGCCCGTTTCCCGCGCCCCGACGACTGCCTCGGTGATCAGTGGCGCCAGTGGCCCGCGCTGCTGGGCGTGACGGCGCTCGCGGTCATCTCGACGGTCGTTGCGGCGGCGACCACGGTGTACGCCAAGGTTCTCTCCCGGCTGACCCACCAGACCCAAGCCCGCCCCTGAGAAGCGGCCGTCCCCGCGAACGGTGCTCTTCGTCCGGCGCGCGAGGACATCGCGGTCCCGAACGCGGATCCCAAGGCCGTCCGCACCCGGTTGTCACCCAGGAGACCCTTGCGGCCGACGCGCGCCGTGGACGTTCCCCGCCATTGCTTCAGGGGTCGGATGGCACGGGAAGAGTCGTGTAGGCGTCAGGGCCGTCGGAAGTCCACACAGGACCCGGAGAAGAGGTCCTTGGAGGCCGGCCCGCAGTGTGAGCACCGTGTCCGCCGGGGCCACGGGACACACCCCCGGCGCCGGCCTGTTGAACTCAAAGGCCTCACCCGGCTACACGTCGATCGCGTCAGACCATGGAACGCCGCCGCTTGCGGGCGGCGAACGCGGCCACGGCCCCACCGAGCACTACGACGGCGCCGACGCCCAGTCCGACCCACAGCGTGCTGTCACTGTCACCGCTGCCGCTCGCGGCGGCGGACGCACCGCCGGCCGGGTGGTCACCCTTGGACGCGGCAGCGGGGGACTCCGCCGAGGGTGAGGGCGACGTGGCGGCGGCCGCCAGGTCCGGGAGCGGGTAGACGTCGGCCGGCCCGGGGTCGCCGGGGTCCTGCAGCGCGACGCGCGGCCGTACGATCCCGTACCCGATGGAGTCGTTGCGTTTGGCGCCGTTGGTCGGGGCGCCGATGGTGTTCAGCATGACGCGGAGGACCTGGTTGTTCGTCCAGTCGGGGTGCTTGGACCAGATCAGCGCGGCACTGGCGGAGGCGAGGGCGGTGGCGTCACTGGTGCCGCTGGTCTTGCAGAGACCGGTCTTGCCACCGCAGGCATGGACCATGTCTTCTCCGGGGGCTGCGACGTCGACTTGAGGGCCGTATGTCGACCATGAAGTCCGTCGCAGATCTTTGCCGACGGCCGCAACACCGACGACGCCGGGTGTGGCGGCCGGGTATTCGACGGGATTTCCCTTGTTTCCGGAGTTTCCCGTCGCCGCGAAGATGAGTGATCCGTGATTCAGGGCGTACCTCACGGCAGCGTCCAACTGAGCCGAGTGGGCGGGCGAACCCAAGGAAATGTTGATCACCCGAGCACCGGTTTCAGCCGCATAGCGGATTGCTTTGCTGAGGTAACCAGGACCGGTGAAAGGGTCGTCATCGCTCACACCCGGCATCCGGATGGGCAGAATCTTGGCGCCCGGGGCGAGGCCGAATGCGCCCTTGCCACCCCCGAAGGCCCCAGTGCCGGCGATCAGCCCCGCCATCCCCGTGCCATGACCGTCAAGATCCGTGTGCTCGTCACCGGGGCGTCCAGCGGCCAGATCCAGCCCGTCCAGTACACGTCCCTTGAGGTCTGGGTTTCGCGGATCGACTCCGCGGTCGATCACGGCGACGGTGATTCCCTTGCCGGTGGCCGTCCGCCACATGCCCTCCGCGTGCATGGCGTCCAGGTACCACTCCTGGGAGCGGGTGGAGTCAGCGTGAGCCTGTGTGGCCACGCCCCCCACCAGCAGCATGCCGACGACCGCCGACGCAGCCGCCCTGGTTCCCCGGCGCAACGCCCTGCCAGTGAATTTGTGCATGTCGTCGTGTTCCCGGTCTCAATCAGTGGGCGTCGTGTCGCGGCGGCGGTCCTTGTCCTGCTTCGCCCGTCGCTGCCGGGCACCGCGCGTCGAACCGTCAGGAGCCGTACGATCACCGGCACGAGTACCTCGTTCGCCGGGTACTCCGCCGGAGATGCCGCCGCGCGTCGGTGCGGAAGGCAGCGGAGCACCGGGCTGAGCAGGAGTGCGCCCCGCCTGCTGCCGAGTGCCGCCGACGATGCCGTCGCCTAGCGCTGCCGCACCTCGTCCACCGCCGGGCATGGGCGTCCGCTTTGCTGCTTGCCCCGGCGATCCTCCGTTCGGCAGACGGCTGATCGCATCACGACCGGCTGCAGACGCGCCACCAGACACGGGTCCAACCGGTCGGCCGGTGACGGCCGGAGCAGTTGGGCGCCCGCCACGCATTTTGGAACCGGGCCGGCCACCACCGGATACAGGACCCTGACTTGAGACAGAGCGGCCAACCGGCCCGGTAGGTCCCGTGAGGCCCCGCTCCGGAGAGCCACCGACTCCCACGACTCCACGAGTGGTGACAGGTCCAACCTGTTTGACAGGTCCAACCGGTTCTTGACCTGGCTGGGTGGGCAGGCGCCCACCCGTG
>NZ_BMVJ01000002.1:209419-216983 GCF_014650655.1 Streptomyces anandii JCM 4720 | reverse complement strand
CCTGTTCTGCCGAAAGGCCCCGAGGGGGCAGGCGGTCGCACGGGACTGCGAGGTGTCGCAAGCACGGGCCCAGTGGGGGGAAGGACGCTGTTCCCATCTGTGGGCACGGGGCTGGAAGGGCCGCCTACGGGGCCTCTGGATGGTTGATGCACTTCTGGCGGCGCGGACACTGAGTCAATGCCTACATGCGTGGCTGGTGCCAGCGTTGGCGTGTGCCCGCCACTGGGCGTCCCGCTCTCGGGAAGCTTCGAGTGGATTGCCGGGACGGCAGAGTTCCGCGGCTCAACCCGATCAGCCCGATCGGCCCCAGCAACGCCTACGGCGCTGGAACCGGAGCCGTAACTGCCGACCCGGCTGAGTGAGCTGTTGTCAGTGCCTCCGGGGCGGACCAGGTCTTCGGATGCTTCACCATGACCCGGCGCGATCGCCGCCGGTGGTGGTGGGAATTTGGGGCGTTGCAGGGTGTTCATCTGGGTGGCCGACAGGTCGTAGGACTGGCCCAGCTTGTGCATCTCGGCCGCCGCCTCTTGGCGGACCTTTTCCTTGTCGGCCTTCAAGGCCGCCAGGTCGTACGCCGCCTTGGAGCGGACCGGGGCCGCATCGGGATCGTTGTGCGCCACGTTCGCCGCGTCCAGGTTCGCCTGAGCACTCTTCGCATCCCGCGGGATCGACACCTGAGCCCGGGCGATCGCCCCCGACGCCTCACCCAGCCACTTCGCCGCGCCCTCGCTGAAGTCCCCCAGCGCATGCGTGGAGTTAGCCAGGTCGTTGGCCCACGCGCGGAACGCGTCCGCGCCCTCGCCCTTCCACGCCACCCACTGCGGACGGACCTTCAACTCCTCCGCGATCTTACGGATCTCCTTCGCAGCAGCCGTCAAACGATCCGCCGCCGCCTGCACCTCACCCGCATTCGCCTGATCCAGCCACGCCAACATCTGCTCGTGGCTCATGCCCTCGAAGGACGTACCACCACTCGAGCCAGAACCCCTGCCCGCCATCAGATCGAGCCGCCCGCGTCACCCGTCGGCGTCTGCTCGGTGTGCGGCGACTTGGTTCCGGCCTCGTGGCCGTGCTGGGGCAGCGAGGGGTCGTAGTTCCCGCCGTAGTTCTTCCTCGCCTCGGCGCTGATCGCCGCCATGCGGTGGCGGGTGTCCAGGTCGATGTTCTGGTAGCCCTTGTGCGAGGCCATGACGGCGATGCCCATGCCCTCCATGGAGTCGGACAGCAGCTTCGAGAGTGTCTCTAGCTCGCTGATCACCGTCTCGTACGCCGTGTAGAGGCCGGCGGCCTCGGCCCATGAGCCGCCCCCGCCGCCGAACTGGTGGCGGGCCAGCTGGGACTGTCCGACCTTCGTCGGGCCGGCGTCCGAGCCCTTCAGGTCGCGGATCAGGTCGTCCACTCGCTTCTGGAACTTCGTGAACGACGACAGTTCCATGGCCATGTCGGCCTGGGCGCCTACCGCGGCGCTCAGCGCGCCGGACACGCCTGCTAGGCCGGACAACAACGACGGCGGCTGGTCGGCCGCTCCGGACCCGGCATCGCTCGGCAACACAACGTCCTCCCCCGTGCGTTCGTAAAGCGGAAGCCTCGGTGACAACTCTATCTACGAGCAGTGACACTTCTCCGTCGGGGCGTGCCCCTGTGTGGGAGATACGGCCAACGTCACACCATCCAAGTCGCTTGTCGGGGGCGGCACATGGGTGCTCGTACTCATGTCTGTGGTCCGGGCTACGTCTTGCCGCAGCCGAGCGTCTTGACTGTGGCGGGGAAGTAGGCGCGCATGAACTTCTCGATGTCGTTGCGGTGGGTCTGGTCCATGAGCTTGATCTGGGGGAGTTGGAGGGTGAGGGTGAAGTACTCACCCCCCTTGGTCTTGCACGGCGTCGTGGCGATGGCACCGTCGGTGCCGATGACTGTTTTGTAGGGGGCGGTGATGCTGCGGGGGGCCGTCACGTTGGAGACCGAGCCGCTACCTGTGGCCAGGTATATCAGATCGGTCTCACTGTCATCCCACGAAAAGTGAAACTCCAGCACTGGCTCAGGCCCCGAAAGAAGCACGCAAGGTGCCGTAATGGCGTCTGCCCTGACAACCCGGTTGAACTCGTGTAGGTCATTGTTCGAGGATACGAGTAAACGGGTAACTTGAGGATTGATGGGAGTGCCGCAAATCACCTTTGGTAAGACCCGCTCCGTGAGCCTGCCACAGCCGATGACCAACAAGGGAAGCAGTAGGACGCAGAGAACTGAGATTGGCCTCTTCACTGCAACCGTTCCCCTGAAACCCCAGTCGCATGTGCGCTGCCGTCTCGCGCAGACCTACTGATCTCCTCCTTAGGGTTGAAGTACGGATCCTGAAACCCTCTGTGCACCCTCTTCCATTCCTCCGCGAGAGCCATTAATTGTCCATTCCTCCTCGAATACGATTTGATGTTCGCATCCGCCTGCCCCTCATCCAGCCTCCTCTGCTCGTCCTCCATCCACTTCCCCGTGACGTAGTCGAACCCCTCCTGTACGTCCCCGCTCACCACCGGGATGTAGCTGATTGCCTTGTCGATCAGGGGCTTGGTTTCGAAGGTGGCTTGTTTGGGGTCGCCCTCGGACTGGATGCGGGCCTCTTCGAGGAAGCCCACTGTGCGGCCGACCCGGATCAAGGGTTCTGTGGAGTGGGAGGGGTCTTGGTGGATTGCGGATACCAGGGAATGGTTCAGGCCGCCGTTCAGAGTGGCGTAGGCGTCCTTGTCCTTGGAGATTTGTTTCGTTACCTCGAAGAGTTCGTCCTGTTTCAGGGGGGACTTCGCGATGTCGATCTCGCTCATGGACGCGTGGACCGTCGAGCCGTGGTTCACCAGGATGTTGGCCATGGGGCGGCGCAACGCCGGGGGGAAGTCGTCGCCCTGGTCGGACAAGTAGGAGATCGCTGATTTCAGTACTGCGTCGTTCTGCTTCGTGTGGGGTACGTAGTGCGCGTGTCTGTCCGAGGGGTCGATTCCCGTTGCCGCCGCCTGGAGGGCGGCGCCTAAACCCGCTCGGTTGTCCGTGTCCAGCGTCGGTGCGTAGCCGCCCGCCTTTTCCCCGCCGTGGTCGTGCAGCGTGACGTTCCAGTCGCGGTCCTTCATCAGGTATTTCATGTGGGACTCGTCGCTCAGGTAATGGGCCGCCGTCGCCGGGTCGCGGCTCATGATGCCCAGCATTCCGTCCACGGGGTCGTTCGCGAACCAGCCCTCGTGGCGGCCGGCGTACGCGCCCTTCAGGCGCCAGATTCCCGGGTCCCGCATTTCCGCCGCGATCATGTCGTCCGTCAGGTCTTCCAGTACGCCACGGCCGTAGCCCCGCCCCCTCCGCACCAGCGTGACCAGGGACTGGTAGCCCACCGCCTTGTCCAGGCGGGCGCCCTGCGCGTCGGTCGCGTAGTGGGCCACGCCCGCGTGCCGCATGCCCGTGCGCCAGTGGCGGTACCACCGCGAGTTCGTTTTCCGCGTCGCCGTCGCCAAGGCGTCCGCCAGGCCCGTTTCGAGGGTCGCGTACCTCTGCGCGTCGTGGCCGGGGCGGATGTGGACGAGGTCGTTCAGCTCGTTCGTCAGGCGGATCGTGCCCGTCGGGCCCAGGTCGTCCAGCACGGTCCGGGAGAACGCCTCGTCGTCGCTGTTGTCGCGGAACGTCCGCTCCAGTTCGGTCAGTTCGGTGTCCGACAGGTGGCCGCCCCTGCTCAGCTTCGCCAGCGTGTCCTCCGCCGCCCGGGCCTCGTACCTCTCGATGTCGCCCAGCGCCGCGCCGTTGAAGCCCTTGCCGCCCGCCATCACGTCCGAGTCGACCGTCACCGCGGCCAGCGCGATGTGCACACCCGTGTCGGCGTCCGTCATCTCACGGACCACCTTGTCGATCCGGTTCTGCCAGGAACGCACGACTGGCTCCGGGTGGTCGGTCCGGTCCGTGGTCACCAGGCCTCGCTCCGACACCCTCAGCCCCGCCGCCACCGCCTCCGCGCACGCCGTCCTCAGCCTTGCCCGCAGCGCGGTGAACTGCGTGTGCGCGTCCCTCAGCAGTGACGCGACCGCCCTCGCCTCCGTCCGGGCGTGGTGGAACTCCCTGAGGGTGATCGTGAAGCGGGCGCTCGCGGCCTCCGCGCTCAGGCCCGTCCAGGTGCGGCCCATCGCGATGCCGTGGACCTCGCGCCCGTAGGCCTTCCCCTGTTTCTCGAACTCCGCCGCCATCCCGTCCCAGCGGTCCGCCGCCGTGGTGAGTGCGGAGAGGTCCGTGCTCATGATTTCGTGGTACGTCGGCACCTGGCTGTCCCCGTTCCCCTCGCCCGTCGCCCCTCGCGCGTCAGAACATGTCCAGTACCGAGACTTCGCGCAGCGTCGAGCCCGTCGCCAGGTCCGTGCTCGTCAGGACGCTGTTCGTGCTCCGCAGCGCGTCACGCTCCGCCGTCAGGCGGTCCATCAGGTCGCGGACCTGGTCCGTCCACCTGTGGTGGGCCTTCCTCAGGGCGGCCGAGGTCAGCCAGCCCCCGCCGTCGCGTGCGCCGAAGGCGGTCACCGCCGCGGCCGTGTCCTCGTCGGCCCACTCCCCCGCCTTGCGCGTCCCGGGCGCGATGCCCGTCTCGATGGACAGCGCCGCGGCCCGCTTGTCGGCCGGCGAGGACACCAGGCCCGTTCCGCCGCCCGGCCCTCCGTGCAGTCCACCGTCCACCGCTCGCCCCTGACCTCGCTCGATACGGTCCCTTCAACCCCTTCGACCCATCAACCGCCGCAAGCCCCCCTTCGTCACGCCCTCCGGGCGTGTCGCCCCGGGCCGGCCCCACCCGCGCATGCGAAAGGGCCCGTACGACCGAAGTCGTACGGGCCCTTTCAGGAGCTCAGCTCACGCTGCAGCTACCTGGCCGTGATCACTTGTTGATCTTGGTGACCTGGCCGGCGCCCACGGTGCGGCCACCCTCGCGGATGGCGAACTTCAGGCCCTCCTCCATGGCGACGGGCTGGATGAGCTCCACCTTCATCTCGGTGTTGTCACCCGGCATGACCATCTCGGTGCCCTCGGGGAGGGTCACGACGCCGGTCACGTCCGTCGTACGGAAGTAGAACTGCGGACGGTAGTTGTTGAAGAACGGGGTGTGGCGGCCGCCCTCGTCCTTCGACAGGATGTAGGCCTGGGCCTCGAACTCGGTGTGCGGGGTGACCGAGCCCGGCTTGATGATGACCTGGCCGCGCTCGACGTCCTCGCGCTTGATGCCGCGGAGCAGCAGACCGACGTTCTCACCGGCCTGACCCTCGTCGAGCAGCTTGCGGAACATCTCGATGCCGGTGACCGTGGTGGTGGTCTTCTCCTGCTTGATACCGATGATGTCCACGGTCTCGTTGACCTTGAGGACACCACGCTCGATGCGGCCGGTGACGACCGTACCGCGACCGGTGATGGTGAAGACGTCCTCGATCGGCATCAGGAACGGCTTGTCGACGTCGCGCTCCGGCTCCGGGATCGCGGTGTCGACGGCGTTCATGAGGTCCAGGACGGACTGCGTCCACTGCGCGTCGCCCTCGAGGGCCTTCAGCGCGGAGACACGGACGACCGGCAGGTCGTCGCCCGGGAACTCGTACTCGGAGAGGAGCTCACGGACCTCGAGCTCGACGAGCTCCATGATCTCCTCGTCGTCCACCATGTCGGCCTTGTTCAGGGCGACGACGATGTACGGAACGCCGACCTGGCGGGCCAGGAGCACGTGCTCCTTGGTCTGCGGCATCGGGCCGTCGGTGGCGGCGACCACCAGGATCGCGCCGTCCATCTGGGCGGCACCGGTGATCATGTTCTTGATGTAGTCCGCGTGACCCGGGCAGTCGACGTGGGCGTAGTGACGCGCCTCGGTCTGGTACTCGACGTGCGCGATGGAGATGGTGATACCGCGCTGGCGCTCCTCGGGAGCCTTGTCGATGTTGTCGAACGGGGTGGCCTCGTTCAGCTCCGGGTACGCGTCGTGCAGCACCTTGGTAATGGCGGCCGTGAGGGTCGTCTTACCGTGGTCGATGTGACCGATGGTGCCGATGTTGACGTGCGGCTTAGTCCGCTCGAACTTCGCCTTCGCCACTGGGGTCCTCCTGTGGAGTGGTTCTGTACGCCTTACTTCATCGGCGCCAGGTGATCTTTGCTGGATGGCCCGGATCCCCGGGGCATTCCTCCCGCTTCGCTACGGAAGCGGTGGAATGCCCCACGAGGCTCCGGAGTCAAGCCTACGGGCTGGAACTCGGGTGAGTTACTCGCCCTTGGCCTTCGCGATGATCTCCTCGGCGACGTTCCGCGGAACCTCGGCGTAGGAGTCGAACTGCATGGAGTAGCTGGCCCGGCCGGACGTCTTGCTGCGCAGGTCGCCGACGTAACCGAACATCTCCGAGAGGGGCACGAGGCCCTTCACGACGCGGGCACCCGCCCGCTCCTCCATGGCCTGGATCTGGCCACGGCGGGAGTTGATGTCGCCGATGACCTCGCCCATGTAGTCCTCGGGCGTGGTGACCTCGACGGCCATCATGGGCTCGAGGAGAACCGGGCTGGCCTTGCGCGCGGCCTCCTTGAAGGCCTGCGAGCCGGCGATCTTGAACGCGAGCTCGGAGGAGTCCACCTCGTGGTAGGCACCGTCGAGCAGCGTCACGCGGACACCGGTCATCTCGTAGCCGGCGAGGATGCCGAACTGCATGGCCTCCTGCGCACCGGCGTCGACCGAGGGGATGTACTCCTTCGGCACGCGGCCACCGGTGACCTTGTTGATGAACTCGTACGAGGTGTCGCCACCCTCGATCGGCTCGATCGCGATGATGACGCGAGCGAACTGGCCGGTGCCACCCGTCTGCTTCTTGTGGGTGAACTCGACCTTCTCGACGGCCTTGCGAATGGTCTCGCGGTACGCGACCTGCGGCTTGCCGACGTTGGCCTCGACCTTGAACTCGCGCTTCATGCGGTCGACGAGCACCTCGAGGTGAAGCTCGCCCATACCGCCGATGACGGTCTGGCCGGTCTCCTCGTTGGTGTGCACCTGGAAGGAGGGGTCCTCCTCCGCGAGACGCTGGATGGCGACACCCAGCTTCTCCTGGTCACCCTTGGACTTGGGCTCGATCGCGACCTCGATGACCGGCGCCGGGAAGTCCATGGACTCCAGGATGACCGGGTTCTTCTCGTCCGCCAGCGTCTCACCGGTGGTGGTCTGCTTCAGGCCCATGACGGCGACGATGTCGCCGGCGCCCACCGACTCGATCTCCTCACGCTTGTTGGCGTGCATACGGTAGATCTTGCCGATGCGCTCCTTGCGGCCCTTGACGGAGTTCAGCACGGCGGTGCCGGACTCCAGACGGCCGGAGTACACGCGGACGAAGGTGAGCTTGCCGAGGTGCGGGTCGCTCATGATCTTGAACGCCAGCGCGGCGAGCGGCTCGTCGTCGGACGGCTTGCGCGTGATGACCTTCTCCGCGTCCCGGACGTCGTGGCCCTCGATGGCCTCGACGTCGAGCGGGGAGGGCAGGTAGCGCACGACCGCGTCGAGCAGCGGCTGGACACCCTTGTTCTTGAAGGCGGTGCCGCAGAA
>NZ_BMVJ01000002.1:201247-209180 GCF_014650655.1 Streptomyces anandii JCM 4720 | reverse complement strand
CTCCGGGATGTCGACGATGTCGTACATCTCGCCCTTGGTGGCCTCGGCGGACCACACGAAGGCCTTCATCGTCACGAGGTCGACGACGCCCTTGAAGTCCGCCTCGGCGCCGATCGGCAGCTGCATGACCAGCGGCTGGGCGCCCAGACGGTCGCTGATCATGTCGACACAGCGGTGGAACTCGGCACCGGTGCGGTCGAGCTTGTTGACGAAGCAGATCCGCGGAACGCCGTAGCGGTCCGCCTGACGCCACACCGTCTCGGACTGGGGCTCGACGCCGGCGACGCCGTCGAACACCGTCACGGCACCGTCGAGCACGCGCAGGGAACGCTCCACCTCGACGGTGAAGTCGACGTGGCCCGGCGTGTCGATGATGTTGATGGTGTGATCGACGTCTTCCAGCGGCCAGTGGCAGGTGGTGGCAGCAGAGGTGATCGTGATGCCACGCTCCTGCTCCTGCTCCATCCAGTCCATGGTGGCAGCGCCGTCGTGGACCTCACCGATCTTGTAGGACACACCGGTGTAGAACAGGATCCGCTCGGTGGTGGTCGTCTTGCCCGCGTCGATGTGGGCCATGATCCCGATGTTGCGGACCTTGGCCAGGTCAAGTGAAGTGGTAGCCATAAGGCTTCAGTCTTCTCTCGGTCTCGATGTGGGTAGCGACTACCAGCGGTAGTGCGCGAAGGCCTTGTTGGACTCGGCCATCTTGTGCGTGTCCTCGCGCTTCTTCACAGCGGCACCGAGGCCGTTGGAGGCGTCGAGGAGCTCGTTGAGCAGACGCTCGGTCATGGTCTTCTCGCGACGGGCGCGGGAGTAACCGACCAGCCAGCGCAGCGCCAGGGTGTTGGCGCGGCCGGGCTTGACCTCGACCGGCACCTGGTAGGTGGCGCCACCGACACGGCGGGACTTGACCTCGAGGGTCGGCTTGATGTTCTCCAGAGCGCGCTTGAGCGTGATGACCGGGTCGTTGCCGGTCTTCTCGCGCAGGCCCTCCATGGCGCCGTAGACGATGCGCTCGGCGGTGGAGCGCTTGCCGTTCAGCAGCACCTTGTTGATCAGGGAGGTCACCAGAGGAGAACCGTAGACCGGGTCGATGATGACCGGGCGCTTCGGGGCGGGGCCCTTACGAGGCATTCTTACTTCTCCTTCTTGGCGCCGTAACGGCTGCGGGCCTGCTTGCGGTTCTTGACACCCTGGGTGTCGAGGGAGCCACGGATGATCTTGTAGCGAACACCCGGCAGGTCCTTCACACGGCCGCCGCGCACGAGCACGATGGAGTGCTCCTGCAGGTTGTGTCCCTCACCCGGAATGTAGGCCGTGACCTCGATGCCGCTGGTCAGACGCACACGCGCGACCTTACGGAGGGCCGAGTTCGGCTTCTTCGGGGTGGTCGTGAACACACGCGTGCAGACGCCACGACGCTGAGGGGAACCCTCGAGTGCGGGCGTCTTGTTCTTCTCGACCTTGTCCTGCCGGCCCTTGCGGACCAGCTGCTGGATCGTAGGCACTACTTCTCCGGTTTCTGTGTGCCGATGGGTACAGCTAACCTGGAACGTCGCCGACCCACGCGGTCGGGTGTGTCGAATCCTGCGGACTCCCGCCGCTAGGCAGAAAGAGGCGCGGATCGCGGTGGCCGATGGCGGCTCTCGGTGCGGTTCAAAGGCACGCACGAGGGCCAGGGCACACCCCAGGCACAAGGTCTGAGCGTACCTACCTCACGGACTTCGGTCAAAACAAATGGAGTCCACCCCGACACGCCGGACTTGTCCCGGTTCAGGTTTCCCGCGATTGTGCCCTCCACACACGGATGCGTACGGCGAATGCGCAAACCCGTCGGTTCCGCCGCGCCCGGGCCGCCGCTTCAGTACTTTGAGCGGTCGCCGGGCCGATGGGGGGACGGGTTCGATGACGGCTGGTCGCTTGGCGGGGACACCGGGGGACGAGGGCCTCGGGGACGTGGTCCCCTTTCTGGCCCGGCTGGAGCAGGCCGACCAGGACGCCCTGCTCGGGCTCGGCCACGAGCTGGCGTACGCGCCGCGGGTGGTGCTGATCCACCAGAGCGAGCCCTCCTCGCACGTGCTGTTCATCGTGCGGGGCTGGACCAAGGTGACGGCGGCCGCGGCCAACGGGTACGAGGCGCTGCTCGCCCTGCGCGGCCCCGGTGACGTGGTCGGCGAGTCGGCCGCGCTGACCGGGCGTACCAGGTCGGCGACGGTGACCGCGCTGGAGCACGTGCGCACGGTCGCCGTGCAGCGCGAGCGGTTCACCGAGTTCCTGGCCCGCTCCCCCGCCGTCTCCTTCGCCCTGCTCGGCCTCACCTCCGACCGGACGCGCGCGGCCGACCGGCGCCGGCTGGAGTTCGCCTCGATGACCGTCAGGGAGCGGTTCGCGGCCCTGCTCCTGGACCTCGCCCGCACCCACGGCAGGCGCACCCCCGAGGGCGTGGAGCTGTCCGTGCCACTGAGCAAGCAGGAGCTCGCCGGGTCGGTGGGGGCCTCCCGGGAGGCGGTCCAGCGGCTGCTGAAGGGGCTGCGCGAGCGGGGCGTGGTCACCACCGGGCGGCGCACGCTGGTGATCGTACGGCCGGACGTGCTGCGCCGGATCGCGCGCGCCGAGGAACCCGGGTGAGTGCCGCGCCGGATCGCGCGCCGAGAAACCCGGGTGAGTGCTGCGGCGGGGGCGGTCCGTGGGGCGAGTGTGCACACGGTCACAGTTCGGGTGGGTCATTCGTCCTCACACCCCGGGCGCGTCCGGCGTCAGCCTTCTGCCCCGGGCGGCGGCTGGTCCCCGCCCGGAACCGAACCACCGCCAGCCGTGGAAAGGCGACCATGACCGACCCCGTGAGCCGGACGATCCTCCTGCTCGACATCGAGAAGTACAGCGACCGGGACGACGTCGCCCAGGCGGTCCTGCGGCGCAAGCTCTACGACATCGCCGACCGCACGCTGGAGGCCGCGGGCATCGAGGAGACGCTGCGGCTGCGTGCGGACCGGGGCGACTCGGTGATGGAGCTGATCGACGCGGGCGCCTCCGTACGGGCGCTGCTGCGGGCCCTGCTCACGGAGCTTCCGGCGCAGCTGCACGAGTACAACCGCATGGCCTCCAGCACGGCGCAGATCCGGCTGCGGGGCGTCGTCGCGAGCGGCTACGTGGCCGTGGACGGGCACGGCGGCTGGGTCGGCTCCGACCTGAACGACGCCTGCCGGCTGCTCGACGCCCAGCTGCTGCGGGAGGCGCTGCGCGCCCGCCCGGACGGTCTGGCGCTGTGCGTGTCCGAGGGCGTGCACGCCGGGATCGTGCGCCACGACCACGCCGGCGTGCGGGCCGCCGACTTCCACCCCGTGACGATGACCGGCAAGAGCGGCCCGCTGCGCGCCTGGCTGCACGGTCCGGTGCCGCCCGGTGGCGAAGACCACGGTGACACGGGGGTGGGGGAGGCTCCGGTGCCGGGTTCCTCGGGGGACGGCCCGGCACCGGGGCCGCAAGGAGCGGTGCCCGGAGGAGCCGGGACCGGCGGCGGGCCGGTGTTCAACTTCGGCAGCGGCGGGCCCCGCTTCGGGGGCAGCCTCGTCGGCGGCGACCAGCACGGGGTGTCCGGGGGCCGGGTCACCGGGGACGTGCGTCTGGGCGGTACGGCCGGGGAGGGCGTGTGACGGCGCCCGCGGCCGAGGAGGCGCCGGAGGGCGTACGCCCGGCAGGCACCGGCGCTCCGGCGGCTCCGGCGGACCGGACGGCGCCCGGGACGCCGGGGGCACCCGACGCGGACGGGGGCGCGGACGGGAGCGCGGGCGAGGGCACCGGGCCAGAGGAGGAGCGGACCGAGGAGCGCACGCAGGAGGCCCGGGCCGCGCAGCGCGAGCTGTTCGCGCACACCCCGGGGTTCATCCTCGGGGACACCGCGGCCTTCGGCGGGAGCCTGGTCGGCGGGGCCCAGCACGGCGTGTCCGGCGGCCAGGTCGGCGGCGACGTCTACATGGGCGGCCGGACCGAGCACCACTACCACGGGCCCGCCGGCGCCACGCCCGACGCCACCGGCGAGATACCCCGGGGCCGTCTGGACGCGCTGGCCGCCGTCTTCACGGACGGCCCCGCCTTCGCGGGCGCGCTGCGGCGGCTGCGCGAGGAGCGGGTACTGATCCTGTCCGGCGCGCACGCCACCGGCCGCAGTGCCGCCGCGCTGATGCTGCTGCACCGCCTGGGCCTCTCCGCCGTGCACGCGCTGGACCCCGAGACCACTCCGGGCGCGCTGGCCGGGCGGCTGACGCGGCCCGGCGGGCACGTCCTGCGGGATCTGCCGCTCAGCCGCAACCGCCCGCTGCGCGACACCCACCTGTACGCGGCCCGCGAGCAGCTGGAGAAGTCCGACGGCTATCTGGTCGTCACCGTGGAGAACTCCCCCCACCTGCCGGGAATCGCGCCCTGCGTCTGGGAGCCGCCGAGCGCGGAGGACGTCGTACGGGCCCACCTTTCACGGCACGGCACGGCCGCCGCCGAGGTGGAGCGGCTGCTCGCGCTGGAGCCGGTGGCCGGCTTCCTCTCCGCCGACCGGCAGCCCGCGGAGGCGGCCGCGTTCGCCGAGGCGCTCGCCGCCCACGACGGCAGCGCGGAGGCGCTCTCGCGGCTCGCGGACTTCGGGCAGGCGGCGGTCGAGAAGCGCTGCCGCGACTGGCTCGGCGACCCGGACACGGGCCTGCGGGACAAGGCCTTCCTCATCTCGCTCGCCGTCTTCGACCAGGCCCCCTACGTGCTGGCCGCCGAGCTCGCCGACCAGTTGTACGTGCACTTCCAGCGGCTGCAGCACCCCGAGCAGCCGCCCGAGATCCCGGTGTTCGGGCCGCCGGCCGCCGACCGGCTCGCCTTCGCCCGGGCCGACGGGGAGCTGCGCGGCGAGGCGACCGAGTGGGGGCCGGTCACCCAGTTCACGGCCGGCTTCCGCGAGGAGCGCACGCCGCGGGTGCTGCTCACCGAGGTGTGGACCCGGCACCCCTCCGCGCGGCCCGCGCTGGTCGCCTGGATCGGTCAGCTCGCCCGCGACGGGCGCCCCCTCGTGCGCACCCGCGCGGCCGCGGCGACCGCGCAGCTCGCCGCCGCCGACCTGCCCTCGACGATGGCCCTGCTCGTCGACCGCTGGGCGACCTCCCGTGCGATCGGGCCGCGCGTCACCGCCGCCAACACGCTCACCCTCGCCCTGCTCCTGGACGCGCCGGTGGTGCTGCGGCTGCTCACCCAGTGGTGCTCCGACGGGCACGTGGGCCGCCGCTGGACGGCCATCCGGGCCTTCGGCCTGCTCGCCCCGCTCCGCCCCGACCTCGCGGGAGCGGCGCTCGGCGCGCTCGCCGGCCGGGCCCGCGCGGACGCCGGCAACAAGGCCGAGCGCGACAGCCTCACCGAGTCCGCCGCGCTGCTGCTGTCGGGTGGCCCGGGCCGCCGCCGGGGCGAGGTGCTCGCGGAGTTCGTACGGCTGCTGTACCTGGACACGCCGGCGGTGCGCGACCTGGCGCTCGCCGCGTTCGTGCGCGCCTGCGACAACGCCGAGGACGGCGCGCTCGTCGGCTGGTACGCCGAGAGCGGCATGTACGAGGCGGACGCGGCCCGCGACCTCGCCACCCTGTGGCGCACCGCGCTCGGCGACCGCGCCCACACCCGCGCGGCCCTGGACGCCCTGCGCACCTGGGTGCACGTGGGGGGCCGCCGCGCCGACGCCGCCCACGCGCTGGAGCTGCTGCTGCCCGCCCTCGTCGTCACGGCGGACGACCGCAAGCGCCTGGACCACGAACTGCGCACGCTGCGCGCCGAGGACGGAGGCCCCCGCCCGCCGCTGGCCGGCCACCTGCTCACGGTGCTGCACCCGGCCGCGTCCACCACTCACTGAACATCCCGATCTGCTCGAGGAGTTGACCCATGGCGGACTTCCGCCGACCGCCGGAGTGGCAGCAGGACGCCGACCGGCACAGCACGCTGATCGACCCGGTGCTGACCGTGCGCCCGATCTCCCGCTTCGACTACGTCGCCCGCAGACAGGTCGGCGCGATCGACCACGCGCTGGTCTTCGTGACCGCGAGCGGTTCGTACGACGTCTTCATGCCGCCGCAGCGGCCCACCCGCGCCGAGGCTGCGACCCGGCGCTACACCTCGGTGTACGAGGTGGACATGGGCAGCCATCCGGTCCAGCTGAAACTGCGGCTGCCCAGCGACGACGACGCGTTCTCCTTCGGCGCGATCGCCGACCTGACCTGGCGGGTGGCCGACCCGGTCGCCTACGTGGCGAGCGGCGAGCGCGATGTGCCCACCCGGCTCAGCAGGGAGCTTCAGCAGTTGGCCCGGCCCATCACGCGGCGCTACTCCATCGAGGACAGCCCCGAGGCCGAACAGGCCGTGCTTGGCGCGGTGATGGCGGAGGGCCGGTTCGCCGCGGGCACCGGCCTGGACGTGACGTGCGTGGTGCGGCTGCGCCTGGACGACGAGGCGATCGCCCACCGCCGGCGCAAGCGCAGCCTGCGCTACGAGTCCGAGATGCTGGACCCGGAGCACGAGTTCCGGATGCGCCAGGCGCGGCAGGAGCACGAGCTGGAGTGGCTGCGCCAGCAGCAGTCGCACCAGCTGGTCGCGCAGAAGATCGCGTTCTACCAGTACCACCTGCAGCACGGCGGGGTCGCCGCCTGGGCGCTGCACCTCGCGCAGCACCCCATGGACACCAAGATGGTGATCGGCACCCTGCAGAAGGACCAGCTCGGCGCGATCCGCGGTCAGCTTCAGCTGATCGCGGGCGACACGCTGGAGGACTTCCAGAAGGCCGAGTCGGCGCGGACGGTGCTGAAGTCGGTGGACGACCTGATCCAGCAGCAGGACCAGGCCGCCGCCCAGCCACCCGTCACGGCGGAGGCCCTGCCCCCGGGTACGCCGCCGCAGGCGCCGCAGGCACCGCCAGTACCGCCCGCGCCACAGGACCCGTACGCACCACCGGGATATGCGCCGCCCGCGTACGCACCACCGGCGCCGCAGGACCCGTACGCGCCCTCGGCGTACGCCCCGCCGTCGTACGCGCCACCCGCGCCAGCGCCCGGGTCGGGGTCCGTCCAGGCGCCCGGTGATCCGACCGCGCCGGAGTACGCCGGGGCGTACGGGCAGGCGGCGCCCGCGTCACCGCCGGTGCCGCCCGTCAAGCCCGGGCCCGCGCCCGTCGTACCCCCGCTGCCGGGCCAGGCGCCGCCGTACGGCACGTACGGCACGGAATCCCCGGCCGGCCCGGCGGACCCCGCCTGACAGCGGCGACACCACGGCACCGCTGCCCGCCGCTCCACGTCCCCGCACCTCGAAGGAGCCCCGCCCCATGCCCGAGCCCGCCGAACCGCTCTACCCGGGCGCGCCCACACCACCGCCCCCGCAGTACCCGGGACCGCCCACCGCTCCGCCTCCGCAGTACCCGGGCGCGGCCATGCCCGGCCCCGCGTACCCGGGCGCCCCCGGCTTACCTCCGCAGTACCCCGGCACCCCGGCCGCACCCCCGTACCCCGGTACCTCGGGCACCCCTGCCGGGCCCGCGTACCCGGGCGCGCCGCAGTACCCGGGGGCGACGGCCACGGCCCCTCCCCCGTACCCGGGCGGCGGCCACCCGGCGCCCGCCCCCGCACCGGCGCCCGAACCCCCGCACGCCGCCGCTCCCCAGCCCGACCCCGAGCCCGAGCCCGATCCCGCCCCCGACGACCTCGACTACCGGCACCGCGGCGGTCGCGTGATCGTCGCCGGCCATCAGCGCGGGGCCGACGCGACCGCGATCGGGCGGCTGGCGGTGCAACTGCCGGGCGCGCTGGTGAGCCTGGCCGTGGTCAGCTCGATCGCCCTGGGGATGCTGGGCACGGTGATGGGATGGATCGTCACCCTGGCCTGGCTCGCCAGCGGCGCCCTGGTCTTCCACCGGCCCTCCGAGCTGGCG
>NZ_BMVJ01000002.1:181372-201217 GCF_014650655.1 Streptomyces anandii JCM 4720 | reverse complement strand
TTCGCCCGGCACGTGCTCAAGCTGCGCGCGCCCACGGCCGAGGAGCGGGCACGGCTGGAGCCGGTGTGGCGGGAGGTGACCGCGCGGGCGGGCATCGAGGCGCACACCTACGAGCTGATGGTGGAGAACAGCGACGAGCTGAACGCCGTGGCCGTGGCCGGACACGTCGTCGGCGTCACCACGTACGCCCTGAACAGGATTCCCAGCAGCAACCTCGCGGCCGTACTCGCGCACGAGCTCGGCCACCACACGGGCGGGCACGCCTGGGCGGGACTGCTCGGCTACTGGTACTCGCTGCCCGGGCGGATCGCCTGGGCGGTGATGCGGGGCCTGGCCCGGGTCGCGATCGCCGTGGCGAGCGTGTTCTCGCTGGCCGCCGCCGGGTTCGTGTACCTCTTCATCGGCATGGCGGTGGTCGCCGGCTTCCTCGGCGCCTGGTACATCACCGTCCCGCTGGTGGCCGCCCCCTACCTGCTCGCGTACATGGGCCGGCGCGGCGAGCTGCGCGCCGACCAGCAGGCCGCCGAGCTGGGCTTCGCGCGCCGGCTGGCCGAGGTGATCCACCACTTCCGCACCGAGGAGGAGGCGGCGAAGGCGGCCGCCGTGGCGCAGGGGCAGAAGCTGAAGGCGCCCGGCACCGTGGACCGGCTGCTGTCCACCCACCCGGACCACGAGACCCGGCTGAGCGCACTGGAGCCGTATCTCCGGCTCAAGCTCTGAGGAGGGCACGGACCCGGACACGCCGAAGGGCGGCCACCCGCAGGGGGTGACCGCCCTTCACCGCGTCAAGCGGCTGCTCGCTTACTGGTTGTACGGACCGTAGTCGTAGTCCTCCAGCGGGACGGCCTGGCCGGAGCCGGTGCCGAACGGCGAGTAGTCGATGTCGTCGTAGCCGACGGCCGAGTACATCGCGGCCTTGGCCTCCTCGGTCGGCTCGACCCGGATGTTGCGGTAGCGGGACAGGCCCGTACCGGCCGGGATGAGCTTACCGATGATGACGTTCTCCTTGAGGCCGATGAGGCTGTCGGACTTGGCGTTGATCGCCGCGTCCGTCAGGACTCGGGTCGTCTCCTGGAAGGAGGCGGCCGACAGCCAGGATTCCGTCGCCAGCGAGGCCTTGGTGATACCCATCAGCTGCGGACGACCGGAGGCCGGGTGACCGCCCTCCTGGACCACACGGCGGTTCTCCTGCTCGAACTTCGAGCGCTCGACCAGCTCGCCGGGCAGCAGCTCGGCGTCGCCGGACTCGATGATCGTCACGCGGCGGAGCATCTGCCGGATGATGATCTCGATGTGCTTGTCGTGGATCGACACACCCTGCGAGTTGTAGACCTTCTGGACCTCGCCGACCAGGTGGACCTGGACGGCGCGCTGACCCAGGATGCGCAGCACGTCGTGCGGGTTGGTGGCACCCACGGTGAGCTTCTGGCCCACCTCGACGTGGTCGCCCTCGCCCACCAGCAGACGGGCGCGCTTCGAGATCGGGAACGCCGTCTCGTCGCTGCCGTCGTCCGGGGTGACGACGATCTTCTTGGTCTTCTCGGTCTCCTCGATACGGATGCGGCCGGCCGCCTCCGAGATCGGGGCGACACCCTTGGGCGTACGGGCCTCGAAGAGCTCGACGACACGCGGCAGACCCTGGGTGATGTCGTCACCGGCCACACCACCGGTGTGGAAGGTACGCATCGTCAGCTGGGTGCCGGGCTCACCGATGGACTGGGCGGCGATGATGCCGACCGCCTCACCGATGTCGACCAGCTTGCCGGTGGCGAGCGAACGGCCGTAGCACATGGCGCAGGTGCCGACGGCGGACTCGCAGGTCAGGACCGAGCGGGTCTTGACCTCCGCGACGCCGCGGGAGACGAGCTCCTCGATGAGGACGTCGCCCAGGTCGGTGCCGGCCGGGGCCAGCACCTGGCCGTCGACCACGATGTCCTCGGCGAGGCAGCGCGCGTACACGGACGTCTCGACGTTCTCCGCCTTGCGCAGCACGCCGTCCGCGCCGACCTCCGCGATCTGGAGCTTGAGGCCGCGGTCGGTGCCGCAGTCCTCCTCGCGGATGATGACGTCCTGGGAGACGTCGACCAGACGACGGGTGAGGTAACCCGAGTCGGCGGTACGCAGAGCGGTGTCCGCCAGACCCTTACGGGCGCCGTGCGTGGAGATGAAGTACTCCAGCACGGACAGACCCTCACGGAACGAGGCCTTGATGGGCCGCGGGATCGTCTCGTTCTTCGCGTTCGACACCAGACCACGCATACCGGCGATCTGACGCATCTGCATCATGTTGCCGCGCGCACCCGAGTTCACCATCATGAAGATCGGGTTGGTCTTCGGGAAGTTGTCGTTCATCGCCTCGGCGACCTCGTTGGTCGCCTTGGTCCAGATCGCGATGAGCTCCTGCGTGCGCTCGTCCTTGGTGATCAGACCGCGCTCGTACTGCTTCTGGACCTTCTCGTCCTGCGCCTCGTAACCGCGGACGATCTCCTTCTTCGCCTCGGGAACGACGACGTCGGAGATGGCGACGGTGACGCCGGAACGGGTGGCCCAGTAGAAGCCGGCCGCCTTCAGGTTGTCGAGCGTCGCCGCCACGATGACCTTCGGGTAGCGCTCGGCGAGGTCGTTGACGATCTCGGAGAGCTGCTTCTTGCCGACCTCGTAGTCGACGAACGGGTAGTCCTCGGGCAGCAGCTCGTTGAAGAGCGCGCGGCCCAGGGTGGTCTTCAGCCGGAAGCTGTCACCCTGCTGCCACTCCGGCTCGCCCTCCTCGCGAGCCGGCGGGGTCCAGCCGCGCGGCGGGATGGTGCCCACCGGGAAGCGGATGTCCACGCGCGACTGCAGCGAGAGCTCGCCGGCGTCGAACGCCATGATCGCCTCGGCCACGGAGGAGAAGGAGCGGTCCTCGCCCTTCACGTCCCGCATCTCGCCGTCGGTGGTGAGGAAGAACAGACCGAGGACCATGTCCTGGGTCGGCATCGTCACCGGACGGCCGTCGGCCGGCTTGAGGATGTTGTTCGAGGACAGCATCAGGATGCGGGCCTCGGCCTGCGCCTCCGCGGACAGCGGCAGGTGCACGGCCATCTGGTCACCGTCGAAGTCCGCGTTGAACGCGGTGCACACGAGCGGGTGGATCTGGATGGCCTTGCCCTCGACCAGCTGCGGCTCGAAGGCCTGGATGCCCAGGCGGTGCAGGGTGGGCGCACGGTTCAGCAGGACCGGGTGCTCGGCGATGACCTCTTCGAGCACGTCGTACACGACCGTGCGGCCGCGCTCGACCATGCGCTTGGCGCTCTTGATGTTCTGCGCGTGGTTCAGGTCGACCAGGCGCTTCATCACGAACGGCTTGAACAGCTCCAGCGCCATCGCCTTCGGCAGACCGCACTGGTGCAGCTTGAGCTGCGGACCGACGACGATCACGGAACGCGCGGAGTAGTCCACGCGCTTGCCGAGCAGGTTCTGGCGGAAGCGGCCCTGCTTGCCCTTGAGCATGTCGGACAGCGACTTCAGCGGACGGTTGCCGGGGCCCGTTACCGGGCGGCCGCGGCGGCCGTTGTCGAAGAGCGCGTCGACGGCCTCCTGGAGCATGCGCTTCTCGTTGTTCACGATGATCTCGGGCGCGCCGAGGTCGAGAAGCCGCTTCAGGCGGTTGTTGCGGTTGATGACACGGCGGTACAGGTCGTTCAGGTCGGAGGTCGCGAAGCGGCCACCGTCCAGCTGCACCATCGGACGCAGGTCCGGCGGAATGACCGGGACGCAGTCCAGGACCATGCCCTTGGGGCTGTTGGAGGTCTGCAGGAACGCGGAGACGACCTTCAGCCGCTTCAGGGCGCGGGTCTTCTTCTGGCCCTTGCCGGTGCGGATGATCTCGCGGAGCTTCTCGGCCTCCTCCTCGAGGTCGAAGGACTCCAGGCGCTTCTGCAGCGCCGCGGCGCCCATCGAGCCGTCGAAGTAGGTGCCGAAGCGGTCACGCAGCTCGCGGTAGAGCAGCTCGTCGCCCTCGAGGTCCTGGACCTTGAGGTTCTTGAACCGGGTCCACACCTCGTCGAGGCGGTCGATCTCACGCTGCGCGCGGTCGCGCAGCTGCTTCATCTCGCGCTCGGCGCCCTCGCGCACCTTGCGGCGCACGTCGGCCTTGGCGCCCTCGGCCTCCAGCTCGGCCAGGTCGGTCTCGAGCTTCTTGGCGCGGGCCTCGAGGTCGGCGTCGCGGCGCTGCTCGACCTGCTGGCGCTCGACGGAGACGTGGGCCTCCAGCGAGGGCAGGTCGCGGGTGCGGCGCTCCTCGTCGACGTACGTGATCATGTACGCCGCGAAGTAGATGACCTTCTCGAGGTCCTTGGGGGCCAGGTCGAGCAGGTAGCCCAGCCGGCTCGGGACGCCCTTGAAGTACCAGATGTGCGTGACGGGGGCGGCCAGCTCGATGTGGCCCATCCGCTCACGGCGCACCTTGGCGCGGGTCACCTCCACGCCACAGCGCTCACAGATGATGCCCTTGAAGCGGACGCGCTTGTACTTGCCGCAGTAGCACTCCCAGTCCCGGGTCGGACCGAAGATCTTCTCGCAGAAGAGTCCGTCCTTCTCGGGCTTGAGGGTGCGGTAGTTGATGGTCTCGGGCTTCTTGACCTCGCCGTGGCTCCACTGACGGATGTCGTCAGCGGTGGCCAGGCCGATCCGGAGCTCGTCGAAGAAGTTGACGTCGAGCACTATGCGTCAATCCCTCTCAGGGTCGTAAGTCTTTGGTCTGAAACGGGGGCCTGGGGGTCGGCGGGCCTTCTGGTCAGAAGGCCCGCCGGACTCCCGTCAGACCTCTTCGACGCTGCTCGGCTCGCGCCGGGACAGGTCGATGCCGAGCTCCTCCGCGGCGCGGAAGACATCCTCGTCGGTGTCACGCATCTCGATGGACATACCGTCGCTGGACAGCACCTCCACGTTCAGGCAGAGAGACTGCATCTCCTTGATGAGCACCTTGAAGGACTCGGGGATGCCGGGCTCGGGGATGTTCTCGCCCTTGACGATGGCCTCGTAGACCTTCACGCGGCCGGTGACGTCGTCGGACTTGATGGTCAGCAGTTCCTGGAGGGCGTAGGCGGCGCCGTAGGCCTCGAGTGCCCACACCTCCATCTCGCCGAACCGCTGGCCGCCGAACTGCGCCTTACCACCGAGCGGCTGCTGGGTGATCATCGAGTACGGACCGGTCGAGCGGGCGTGCAGCTTGTCGTCGACCAGGTGGTGCAGCTTCAGGATGTACATGTAGCCGACCGAGATCGGGTCCGGGAACGGCTCACCGCTGCGGCCGTCGAACAGCCGCGCCTTACCGGTCGGGAGCACCATGCGCTCGCCGTCCCGGTTCGGGATGGTGTGCTGCAGCAGACCCGCGAGCTCGTCCTCGCGCGCACCGTCGAAGACGGGGGTCGCGACGTTCGTGCCCGGGTCGACCTGGTCGGCGCCGATCGCCTGGAGGCGCTGCGCCCACTCGTCCGCCAGGCCGGAGACGTCCCAGCCGCGGCTGGCGAGCCAGCCGAGGTGGATCTCCAGGACCTGTCCCGGGTTCATTCGGGACGGCACACCCAGCGGGTTGAGGATGATGTCGACCGGGGTGCCGTCCTCCAGGAACGGCATGTCCTCGATCGGCAGGATCTTGGAGATGACACCCTTGTTGCCGTGGCGGCCGGCGAGCTTGTCACCGTCGGTGATCTTGCGCTTCTGCGCCACGTAGACGCGGACCAGCTGGTTCACGCCCGGGGGCAGCTCGTCGCCCTCCTCGCGGTCGAAGACGCGCACACCGATGACCTTGCCGGTCTCGCCGTGCGGCACCTTCAGCGAGGTGTCACGGACCTCACGGGCCTTCTCACCGAAGATCGCGCGCAGCAGGCGCTCCTCCGGGGTCAGCTCGGTCTCGCCCTTCGGGGTGACCTTGCCGACCAGGATGTCACCGGCGATGACCTCGGCGCCGATGCGGATGATGCCGCGCTCGTCGAGGTCGGCGAGGACCTCCTCGGAGACGTTCGGGATGTCCCGGGTGATCTCCTCGGGGCCGAGCTTGGTGTCACGGGCGTCGACCTCGTGCTCCTCGATGTGGATCGAGGAGAGGACGTCGTCCTGCACGAGGCGCTGCGACAGGATGATCGCGTCCTCGTAGTTGTGACCCTCCCACGGCATGAACGCGACCAGCAGGTTCTTGCCGAGCGCCATCTCGCCGTTCTGGGTGGCCGGGCCGTCGGCGAGGACCTGGCCCTCGATGACGCGGTCGCCCTCGTTGACGATGACCTTCTGGTTGACCGAGGTGCCCTGGTTGGAGCGGGCGAACTTGGCCAGCCGGTAGGTGATGTAGGTGCCGTCGTCGTTGGCGGTGGTGATGTAGTCCGCGGAGACCTCCTGGACCACACCGGCCTTCTCGGCCTTGACGACGTCGCCGGCGTCGACGGCGGAGCGGTACTCCATGCCGGTGCCGACGAGCGGGGCCTCGCTCTTGATGAGCGGCACGGCCTGGCGCATCATGTTCGCGCCCATGAGGGCACGGTTGGCGTCGTCGTGCTCGAGGAAGGGGATCATGGCGGTCGCGACCGACACCATCTGGCGCGGCGAGACGTCCATGTAGTCGACGTCCTCGGGGCTGACGTAGTCGACCTCGCCGCCACGGCGGCGGACCAGGACGCGGGCCTCGGCGAACCGCAGGTCGTCGCCGAGCGTGGCGTTGGCCTGCGCGATGACGAAGCGGTCCTCCTCGTCGGCGGTCAGGTAGTCGACCTCGTCGGTGACCTGGCCGCCCGCGACCTTGCGGTACGGGGTCTCGACGAAGCCGAACGCGTTGACCCGGCCGTAGGAGGCGAGCGAGCCGATCAGACCGATGTTCGGGCCTTCGGGCGTCTCGATCGGGCACATGCGGCCGTAGTGCGAGGGGTGCACGTCACGGACCTCGAAGCCGGCCCGCTCACGGGAGAGACCACCCGGGCCGAGCGCGGACAGACGCCGCTTGTGCGTCAGCCCGGACAGCGGGTTGTTCTGGTCCATGAACTGGGACAGCTGGCTGGTGCCGAAGAACTCCTTGATGGAGGCGACGACCGGCCGGATGTTGATCAGGGTCTGCGGCGTGATCGCCTCGACGTCCTGGGTCGTCATGCGCTCGCGGACGACGCGCTCCATACGGGCCAGGCCGGTGCGGACCTGGTTCTGGATGAGCTCGCCCACGCTGCGCAGACGGCGGTTGCCGAAGTGGTCGATGTCGTCGGTCTCGACGACGATCGTCCCGCCGGCGTCACCGACGGTCTCGGTCTCGCCCGCGTGCAGCTTCACCAGGTACTTGATCGTCGAGATGACGTCCTCGACGGTCAGGATGCCCGCGTCCAGCGGGGCGTCCGCACCCAGCTTCTTGTTGACCTTGTAGCGGCCGACCTTGGCGAGGTCGTAGCGCTTGGGGTTGAAGTAGAGGTTCTCGAGCAGCGTCTGCGCGGCCTCACGCGTGGGGGGCTCGCCCGGACGCAGCTTGCGGTAGATGTCGAGCAGCGCGTCGTCCTGGCCCTGGGTGTGGTCCTTCTCCAGGGTGGCGCGCATGGACTCGTACTCGCCGAACTCCTCGAGGATCTGCTCGTTGGTCCAGCCGAGCGCCTTGAGCAGTACGGTGACGGACTGCTTGCGCTTGCGGTCGATGCGGACACCGACCATGTCGCGCTTGTCGATCTCCATCTCCAGCCAGGCGCCCCGGGAGGGGATGATCTTGGCGGAGAAGATGTCCTTGTCGGACGTCTTGTCGATGGAGGAGTCGAAGTAGACACCGGGGGAACGGACCAGCTGCGACACCACGACACGCTCGGTGCCGTTGATGACGAAAGTGCCCTTGTTCGTCATGAGCGGGAAGTCGCCCATGAAGACCGTCTGGGACTTGATCTCACCGGTCTCGTTGTTGGTGAACTCGGCGGTGACGAAGAGCGGGGCGGCGTACGTGAAGTCGCGCTCCTTGCACTCGTCGATGGAGTTCTTCGGCGGCTCGAAGCGGTGGTCCCGGAACGTCAGCGACATCGACCCGGAGAAGTCCTCGATCGGGGAGATCTCCTCGAAGATCTCCTCGAGGCCGGACTTGGTGGGGACGTCCTGACCGTTCTCCAGAGCCTCCTCGACGCGAGCCTTCCACGCGTCGTTGCCGAGCAGCCAGTCGAAGCTCTCGGTTTGCAGCGCGAGAAGGTTCGGAACCTCGAGGGGCTCCTTGATCTTTGCAAAGGAGATGCGCAGCGGGGCGGTGCTGGCGCCGTTGTTCGTATTCGCGGTCGAGGCGTTGCGCGAGGCGGCCAAGAGGGGGTCCTTCCGAGGGCTCGGACTCACTACGCGCGTACCGGCCCCTCTCCGGGGCAACGGGACAGACGGTGCCTGAAGTGGCCATGAGGCCAGGTCAGGTGCGGTCCGGTCGTCGATGCTCAGGCGAGGGCAGGCCCCTGGTGACGGGCAGGGGACAGCTAACAGGCAGCGCAAAGGGTCAGTGTAGCCACTTGGCACACTGATGTCCAGCGCCGGTTTTCCGAGACCCTCGTTGTCGTCACCGCCTGCGGCATGCTTGCCCTCAACGCACGTTGATACTGCCCTCTTCGCCGTCGATCCATGCCTCGGATTCGGATCCTTGTGACGACGCGTCCTGAGAATTGCGCGCTGCGTGCGGTTCGTCAAGGCCCCCCATGCCCGAACCGGATGCTGCCATCGTCACTTGCACCATCTCTTGCGGCCTGCCGCCGGGGGCCTCTCGAGGCACGACGAAGATCACCATACCCCTCCCGAACTCGGGTGCAAGGCCGCCACAGCCACCCCCGGGGAACGCCGAAGAGCGACCACCCGGATGGATGATCGCTCTTCGGTGCGTTCGCGTTACAGCCCTGTGCGGCCCGTTCTCAGGGATGCGCTACGGGGCTGCCGTGCGCGCGAGTCCGTGCGGACCCGAGGAGGTCTTACTTGACCTCGACGGAGGCACCGGCGCCCTCGAGCGCCTCCTTGGCCTTGTCCGCGGCCTCCTTGTTGACCTTCTCCAGGACGGGCTTCGGCGCACCGTCGACCAGGTCCTTGGCCTCCTTCAGGCCCAGGGAGGTCAGCTCGCGCACGACCTTGATGACCTGGATCTTCTTGTCGCCGGCACCGGTGAGGACGACGTCGAACTCGTCCTTCTCCTCGACGGCCTCGGCGGCGGCGCCGCCACCCTGGCCGGCGACGACGACCGGGGCGGCCGCGGCGGCGGTGACGTCGAACTTGTCCTCGAAGGCCTTCACGAACTCGGAGAGCTCGATGAGGGTCATCTCCTCGAACTGCGCGAGCAGGTCTTCCTGGCTGAGCTTCGCCATGATGGGCGATCCTTCCACTAATTCGGCTGGTGCCGGATGTACATGAATGGCGGGCGTACGTCGGCCCGCTGTGACCCCTGCCGCCGCGAGGCGGCCCGGATCAGAAAGCGAGCCGAGTTACTCGGCACCGCCCTGCTCGGCCTGCTTGGCGCGCAGCGCGTCCACGGTGCGGACGAGCTTCGACGGCAGCGCCTGGAAGACGGAGGCAGCCTGGGACTGCTTCGCCTTGAAGGCACCGGCCAGCTTGCTGAGCAGAACCTCGCGGGACTCGAGGTCCGCAAGCTTCTTGATCTCGTCGGCGGACAGCGCCTTGCCGTCAAGGACACCGCCCTTGATGACGAGATTCGGGTTGTCCTTGGCGAAGTCACGGAGACCCTTCGCCGACTCCACCGGGTCACCGGTGACGAAGGCGACAGCCGTCGGACCGTTGAACAGGTCGTCCAGCGTCGTGATCCCGGCCTCGTTGGCCGCAATCTTGGTCAGCGTGTTCTTCACCACGGCGTACTGGGCGTTCTCACCGAGCGAACGGCGCAGCGTCTTGAGCTGCGCCACGGTGAGACCGCGGTACTCGGTCAGCACGGCAGCGCTGGAGTTGCGGAACTGCTCCGTCAACTCCGCCACTGCGGCAGCCTTGTCGGGCCTCGCCATAGAGCCTCGGCCTCCTTCCGGGTGATTCTGACCGCGCGGACCCGAAGGAGGACTGGGGAAAACGAAACGCCCCGGCGCAGGCGCACGGGGCGGACTCGACCGGTGGCACACGCGATGTGGGCGCGCGCACTCCGGGAGTTCTTCCACAGTCACCTGCGCGGGTCGTCCGCAGTTTCAGCGGATCCTTCGGCCACCGCGCCCTCGAGCGAGCGCACGGCAACGACCAGCGGTCTTTGGCTTCTGTAGGAGAGTACGGGACGGGGTCGCCGTCGGGCAAATCAGGACCCAGTGCCGGTGCCAGTGCCGGTACCGGTGCCGCCCGTGACGGTGCCCTGCGACTTCATCAGGTCCTTGAAGTCCCTGGTGTCGCCGGCCGGGGGCGCGGTGACGGAGACCTTCGTGCCGTAGTCGCTGTAGTAGGCGGTGCTGGTCATGGTGCCGGCCGTCATGTCGGCCTTCTCCACCTTCTTGACCAGCAGGTTCTGGTCGTTGATCCAGATGTCGACGCTCTCGGTGGTGACGCCGGCCTGGGTGAGCTGCTGCTTGAGCTGGTCCAGCTGGCTCTTGGGCAGGTGGGAGGTTCGCGTGGCGAGGTCGGCGACGTCGACCGTGCCGGCGTAGTGCGTGGTGTGCTGGCCGCGGACGGTGGCCTCGCCCGCCTTCTTCACGTCGCCGGAGGCCAGCAGGAGCTTCACCGACTGGTTCGGCGTGGTGTTGCGCAGCTGGTCCTTCAGGTACGCGCCGGAGCCGCCGGCGAGCCGGCCGAGGTCGTCGTAGCCGTAGCGCAGCCAGTGTCTGCCGCCGCCGGCCTGGGCGGCGAAGGTGTCGCTCATGTGCGCGTAGTACGCGTCCGGCAGGTAGCGCGCCTCCATCGACGTGATGCCGGCCGTGCCGCGCATGGTCTCGGCCATGGTGCCGCCGGTGTACGTCAGGGTCAGCCGGCCGGTCAGGCCCTCGCCCCAGGCGAGCGCGCCCTGCGCCTTCATGGACACCATGGAGCCGATGGTGGTCGTCCCGTCGACCCGGGCGGAGTCGGCCTTGTCCGTGGACGCCTCGGCGGAGCGCAGGGCCGCTATCGGGCTCACGCGCGTCACGCCCTGGCCGGCCGCCTTGGCCGCCTTCCCCGAGCCCGACGAACCGCAGGCGGCCACGGACGTCACCGCGGTGGCCACCGCGGCGCAGAGCGTGATGCGGCGCGTGGTCGTGCTTTTCATGCGTCCCCCCAGACGATTGCTGTGAGTTGCACGCTAGCGCAGCCCACCGACAGCCGTACGCGAAAAGGGACGAGCCCCGCGACCCATCGGGTTGCGGGGCTCGTCGCCGGACTCGCGAGCGGTGAGGCTCAGACCGCGGCCGGGTCCTCCTCGACGAGGAGGTTGCGGGTGCGGTTCGGGTCGACCGGGATGCCGGGGCCCATCGTGGTGGTGATGGCGGCCTTCTTGATGTAACGACCCTTGGCGGCGGACGGCTTCAGACGGAGGATCTCCTCCAGCGCGGCGCCGTAGTTCTCCACCAGCTTGCTGTCGTCGAACGACGTCTTGCCGATGATGAAGTGCAGGTTCGAGTGCTTGTCGACGCGGAACTCGATCTTGCCGCCCTTGATCTCGGTGACGGCCTTGGCGGTGTCGGGGGTGACGGTGCCGGTCTTCGGGTTCGGCATCAGACCACGCGGGCCGAGGACGCGGCCGAGGCGGCCGACCTTGCCCATGAGGTCCGGGGTGGCGACGACGGCGTCGAAGTCCAGACGGCCCTTCGCCACCTCGTCGATCAGCTCGTCGGCGCCGACGATGTCGGCGCCCGCGGCACGCGCGGCCTCGGCACGGTCACCGGTCGCGAAGACCAGGACCCGGGCGGTCTTACCGGTGCCGTGCGGAAGGTTCACGGTGCCACGGACCATCTGGTCGGCCTTGCGCGGGTCGACACCCAGACGGAAGGCGACCTCGACGGTGCCGTCGAACTTGGTCGTGGAGGTGTCCTTGGCGAGACGGACGGCCTCGAGCGGGGCGTACAGCTTCTCCCGGTCGACCTTGGCGTCCGCAGCGCGAAGGGCCTTGCTGCGCTTGCTCACAACTGCTCCTGTGTGTTCTGAAAGGAGTCGTGGTACGGGCCGAGCAGGCCCTGCCACGTGCGGCGCTGGGATCGGGTGATCACGGCCGCATATGTACTACGGGAGGGTTCAGCCCTCGACGGTGACGCCCATGGAACGCGCGGTGCCGGCGATGATCTTCGCGGCGGCGTCCAGGTCGTTGGCGTTGAGGTCGGGCAGCTTGGTCTGGGCGATCTCGCGGACCTGCGCCTGGGTGATCTTGGCGACCTTGGTCTTGTGCGGCTCGCCGGAGCCCTTCTCCACGCCCGCGGCCTTGAGGATCATCTTGGCGGCCGGCGGCGTCTTGGTGATGAAGGTGAAGGAGCGGTCCTCGTAGACCGTGATCTCCACCGGGATGACCCAACCGCGCTGCGACTCGGTCGCGGCGTTGTAGGCCTTGCAGAACTCCATGATGTTGACGCCGTGCTGACCCAGCGCCGGACCGACCGGCGGAGCCGGGTTGGCGGCACCGGCCTGGATCTGGAGCTTGATGAGCCCCGTGACCTTCTTCTTCTTGGGAGGCATAGCTCTCCGGGTCCTTTCGATTTCGGGTCCTGCCCGCTCCCGGGGACCACCCGGACGCAGGCATACCGCACAACGATAGCGGGTATGGATGCGCGGCTTGAAACCGAGCAGGTCAGACAGGTTGCGACAACCTGTCTGACCCGTCCGGTGGCTTTGTCGCCGTGAGGCGTCAGTTCTTCTGGATCTGGTCGAAGCTCAGCTCGACCGGGGTCTCGCGGCCGAAGATCTCGACCAGGCCCTTGACCTTCTTGGAGTCGGGGTTGATCTCGTTGATCGTCGCCTGCAGCGTGGCGAAGGGGCCGTCGGTGACGGTGACCGAGTCGCCGACCTCGAAGTCCAGCACCTGGACCTCGACCTTGCGCTGCGGGGCCGGCTTGCCCTCGGCCTCGGCGGCCTCACGGGCGGCCTTCTCCTCCGCCTCCGGGGCGAGCATCTTCACGATCTCGTCCAGGGACAGCGGGTAGGGGTCGTAGGCGTTGCCGACGAAGCCGGTGACGCCCGGGGTGTTGCGGACGACGCCCCACGACTCGTTGGTCAGGTCCATGCGGACGAGGACGTAACCGGGCAGCTTGTTCTGCCGGACGGTCTTGCGCTCGCCGTTCTTGATCTGGACGATCTCTTCCTCGGGGACCTCGGCCTGGTAGATGAAGTCCTCGACGTTCAGCGAGACGGCGCGCTGCTCGAGGTTGGCCTTCACGCGCTTCTCGTAGCCGGCGTAGGTGTGGATGACGTACCACTCGCCGGGCAGCGTGCGCAGTTCCTCGCGGAGCTGGGTGACCGGGTCGAGCTCCTCCTCGGGCTCACCGGGCTCCTCGTCGGCGGCCTCGCCGGCTTCGTCCTCGGTGGCCTCGGCGGCCTCGTCGTCCTCGACGTGGACGGCGGCCTCCTCGGCGGGCTCGCCCGCGGCGGCCTCGGCAGCCTCGGCCTCGTCGACCTCGTCCGCACCCTCGACGATGTCGAGCTCGTCATCCACGGACTCGGTCGGCTCGATGGCGTCGTTCAGGTTCGGGTCAGACACGGTGGCTGCTTCTTCCTGGATACATAGGGGTGGAACATGCGAAAACGGGCGCCGGTAACCACGGCGCCCTTCGCTTCTGGCTCAGCCGAAAACGTACTTGGCCGCGTGGTTGAGCCCATAGTCAATCACGGTCACCAGAGCGATCATGACGGCAACGAAGAAGATCACCACGGTGGTGTACGACGTCAGCTGGTTGCGGGAGGGCCAGACGACCTTGCGGAGCTCCGCGACGATCTGGCGGTAGAAGAGGGCAAGGCGCTTCAGCGGGCCCTTCTTGGCGCGCTTGCCGCCCTTGCGGGGCTTCTTCTTGGACTCCGTCACCTGGTCCTGGGCATCAGGCGTGTCGATGGAGCCCACGGCGTCCGTCATTCGTCCTCACCTGATTCCGGGTCGTGGCCGTGCCGCGCCCGGTCGAGCCGCACGGCGGTGCATTGCTGTACGTACATGCGCACACATCTCGGCGAAGGTGTGTGTAGCAGGGCCGGAGGGACTTGAACCCCCAACCGCTGGTTTTGGAGACCAGTGCTCTACCAATTGAGCTACGACCCTTTGTGTGTCCCCCAACGTACCGCATCCGACCGGATGCCCGGTGTGCACCGGGTGCGGCAGCGGCTGCTGAAGGCCAACGAGGGAAGAGTGTACGTGGTCCGGGGCCGGTCGTCGAACAGAAAGTGCCGCCCGGCGCCCGCCCGTTGGAAGATCGCCTGGCCGGGGCCCGGATCCGGACGGTTGTTCAAGGGTTCGACCGGTCCTGTTCAGTCCGTGAAACCCGCGTGCCCGGCGCGTTCGGGGTCTGAAACGATGGACGGTATGAGCGCTGCAACCCCTCCCACCGAGCGCCGGGTCTCCGCCCGCATCGGCGCGATCTCCGAGTCCGCCACCCTCGCCGTGGACGCCAAGGCCAAGGCCCTCAAGGCCGCCGGGCGTCCGGTGATCGGCTTCGGCGCCGGCGAGCCCGACTTCCCGACCCCGGACTACATCGTCGAGGCCGCGATCGAGGCCTGCAAGAACCCCAAGTTCCACCGGTACACCCCGGCCGGCGGCCTGCCCGAGCTGAAGTCCGCGATCGCCGCGAAGACGCTGCGCGACTCGGGCTGGGAGCCGGACGTCTCCCAGATCCTGGTCACCAACGGCGGCAAGCAGGCGATCTACGAGGCCTTCGCCGCGATCCTCGACCCGGGCGACGAGGTCATCGTGCCGGCGCCGTACTGGACGACGTACCCGGAGTCGATCCGCCTGGCCGGCGGCGTCCCGGTCGAGGTCGTCGCCGACGAGACCACCGGCTACCGGGTCACGGTCGAGCAGCTGGAGGCCGCCCGCACCGAGAAGACCAAGGTCGTCCTCTTCGTCTCGCCCTCCAACCCGACCGGCGCGGTGTACTCCGAGGCCGAGACCGAGGCGATCGGCCGCTGGGCGCTGGAGCACGGCCTGTGGGTCCTCACCGACGAGATCTACGAGCACCTCGTCTACGGCGACGCCGTCTCCGTCTCCCTGCCGGCCCTGCTGCCGGAACTGCGCGACAAGTGCGTCGTCGTCAACGGCGTCGCCAAGACGTACGCCATGACCGGCTGGCGCGTGGGCTGGGTCATCGGCCCCAAGGACGTGGTCAAGGCCGCGACCAACCTCCAGTCGCACGCCACCTCCAACGTGTCGAACGTCTCGCAGGCCGCCGCCCTCGCCGCCGTCTCCGGCGGCCTGGAGGCCGTGGCGAAGATGCGCGAGGCCTTCGACCGCCGGCGCAAGACCATCGTGCGGATGCTCAACGAGATCGACGGCGTGCTCTGCCCGGAGCCGGAGGGCGCCTTCTACGCCTACCCGTCGGTGAAGGCGCTGATCGGCAAGGAGATCCGCGGCAAGCGCCCGCAGAACACGGTGGAACTGGCCGCGCTGATCCTGGAGGAGGCCGAGGTCGCGGTCGTCCCGGGCGAGGCCTTCGGCACCCCCGGCTATCTGCGCCTTTCCTACGCCCTCGGTGACGAGGACCTGGTGGAGGGCGTGAGCCGGATCCAGAAGCTGCTGGCGGAGGCGCGGGACTGACGTCTCACGCTTCCCGACGCGGACCACTGGGTGCATGCACCCGGTGGTCCGTTTGTTTGTGCGAGCAAGACCACGAACGGGGAAAACGCTACCGGGACTCACGGGGCGTGCGGCAGGATCCTGGGATGCTGAGCTCTTCAGGGGGGTACCCCCCGACCTCCCCGCGTGCACGTGATGTCTCTGAGCTGCCGAAAGCCCATCTGCACCTGCACTTCACCGGGTCGATGCGGCCCACCACCGTGCTGGAACTGGCCGACAAGTACGGCGTGCGGCTGCCCGAGGCCCTGACGGACGCCCTGACCAGTGGGGAACCGCCGAGACTGAGGGCCACCGACGAGCGGGGCTGGTTCCGCTTCCAGCGGCTGTACGACGCGGCGCGCTCCTGCCTGCGCGAGCCGGAGGACATCCAGCGACTGGTGCGCGAGGCGGCCGAGGAGGACCTGAACGACGGCTCCGGCTGGCTGGAGATCCAGGTCGACCCCACCTCGTACGCCCCGCGCCTGGGCGGGCTGATCCCGGCGCTGGAGATCATCCTGGACGCGGTGGAGACGACCTCGCGGGACACCGGCCTCGGCATGCGGGTCCTGGTGGCCGCCAACCGCATGAAGCACCCGCTGGACGCGCGCACGCTGGCCCGGCTGGCGGTGCGCTACCGCGACCGCGGGGTGGTCGGCTTCGGCCTCTCCAACGACGAACGCCGGGGCATGGCGAGGGACTTCGACCGCGCCTTCGCCATCGCGCGGGACGGCGGGCTGTTCGCGGCCCCGCACGGCGGCGAGCTGACCGGCCCGGCCTCGGTCCGCGACTGCCTGGACGACCTCCACGCCCACCGGGTGGGCCACGGGGTGCGCGCGGCGGAGGACCCGCGCCTGATGCGGCGCCTCGCCGACCGCCAGATCACCTGCGAGGTGTGCCCGGCGTCGAACGTGGCGCTGGGCGTCTACGAGAAGCCCGAGGACGTGCCCCTGCGCCGGCTCTTCGAGGCGGGCGTGCCGATGGCCCTGGGCGCCGACGACCCGCTGCTGTTCGGCTCCCGGCTGGCCGCCCAGTACGACATCGCTCGCCGCCACCACGCCTTCACCGATGCCGAACTCGCCGAACTGGCCCGGCAGTCCATCCGCGCCTCGGCCGCCCCGGAGGACGTACGGCAGAAGCTGCTGTCGGGCGTGGACGACTGGCTGACGGGCTGAGCCGGCCGCACCGGCGGACGGGAGAAGACGGGATAGGGCGGCCCGGCGCGGCGCGGCCGGGTGCCGCCGGTCACGCGTCGGCGATGCCCGCGAGCAGGGTGCGGGCCAGGCGCGCGGCGAAGTCGTCCACGGGCGGGCGCTCGCCGCTCGGCGAGGCGTCGTAGGCGAAGGCGCGCTGGGCGCAGGCGCCGAGCAGCAGCGAGGCGGCCGCGAAGGTGTCGGCGTCGGGGCCGATCCGGCCCAGGGCCTGCTCGGCGCGGAGATAGGCGTCCAGTTCCTCGATCGGCACGTGGGGGCCCGAGCCCATCTCCCGCATCGCCTGGTCGTGCCGGCGCTTGAGCTGCATCTCGGCGTAGAGGGACGCGGCGATCGGGAAGCTCTGCTCGTAGAAGAGGGCGGCCTGGCGGGCGATCTCGGTGAGGTTCCGCTCGGGGGTGCCGCGGCCCGGTTCGGCGGCCAGGCTGCGCAGCAGTGGGGTCAGGCGCGGCAGCCGCTCGTGCAGCACCTGGATGAACAGCTCCTCCTTGCTGGCGAAGTACTTGTAGAGGGCGGCCTCGGAACAGCCGGCTGCCCGCGCGATCTCCTTGGTGGTGGCCCGGGCGAGCCCGACGGTGAGCATCAGCTCGTGGGCGGCGTCGAGGACGCGGACGCGGGCCGGTTTCTGCTCCATGGGGCCCAAGGATTCCATGGCGGCCTCCCGGGGGTTGACGGATGGGTGAGTGCTTACTCACCCTAGAGGAAACCTAGGTGAGTGAATACTCACCCACCAGCGGGCCCTGGGAGCCACAGATGAACCTCACCGTTTTCGGCGCCACCGGCGGAATCGGCCGGCAGATCGTCCAGCAGGCGCTCGCCGCCGGTCACCGGGTGACGGCGGTCGTGCGCGACCCGGCCCGGCTGGAGGTGACCGGCACGGGCCTGGAGGTGTTCCGCGCGGACCTCACCGACCCGGAGGCGCTGCGCCCCGCCGTCTCGGGCCGCGACGCGGTGCTGTCCGGGCTGGGCGCCCGCAGCCGTAAGGACGCCGGGGTGACGACCCGGCTGACCCGGACGGTGCTGCGCGCGATGGAGGCGGAGGGCGTACGGCGGCTGGTCGTGGTGACCGCCGCCCCGGTCGGCCCCGCGCCGGAGCACGACGGGATCCTGGACCGCGCGGGCCGCCGGCTGATCTCCGCGCTCCTGAAGGACGTCTACGCCGATCTGCGCGAGGCGGAGGACGAGTTGGCCCGCAGCACCACGGACTGGACGGTGGTGCGCCCGCCGCGCCTCCAGGACAAGCCGCTCACCGGCAGGTACCGCACGGTCGTCGGCGGCTTCCCGCCGCGCGGCCGGTTCGCCGGGCGGGCCGACGTGGCCCACGCGATGCTGGCGGCGGTCGCCGACCCGTCGACGGTGAAGCAGGGGGTGGGGGTGGCGTATTGAGAGGCGGGGGTCGCGTGCCGGCCGCGGGATCGGTCGGTGCCGGCCGCGTGGTCAGAGGCTGACGCCCACCGTCACCGGCTCGTTGACCAGGGTGATGCCGAAGGCCTCGCGCACGCCGGCCACGACCTCGCGGGCCAGTGCCAGCAGGTCCTCGGTGGTCGCGCCGCCGCGGTTGGTGAGGGCGAGGGTGTGCTTGGTGGAGATGCGGGCGGGGCCGGTGCCGTAGCCCTTGGTGAAGCCGGCCTTGTCGATCAGCCAGGCCGCCGACGTCTTGGTGTGTCCCTCCCCCGCCGGGTACGCGGGCGGCTCGGCGCCCTCGCCCAGCCGCTCCCGCACGCGCGCGCGGAAGGCGGCGAAGGCGGTGTCGGTGAGGATCGGGTTGGTGAAGAAGGACCCCGCCGACCAGGTGTCGTGATCCTCCGGGTCGAGCACCATGCCCTTGCCGGCGCGCAGCTTCAGCACGGTCTCGCGGGCGGCGCCGAGCGGGACCCGGTCGCCCGCCTCCACGCCGAGCGCGCGCGCCGTCTCGGCGTACTTGACCGGCGCGGACAGCCCGTCCGCGTCCTCCAGCCGGAAGCGGACACGCAGGACGACGTACCGCTCGGGGTGCTCCTTGAAGCGGCTGTGGCGGTAGGAGAAGACACACTCCTCGTTGGTGAGGGTGACCGTCCCGCCGGCCTCGCGGTCGTAGGCGACGACCTCGGTGATGGTGGAGGAGACCTCCTGGCCGTACGCGCCGACGTTCTGGATCGGGGTGGCGCCCGCGGAGCCGGGGATGCCGGCCAGGCACTCGATGCCGGCGAGCCCGGCCTCGACGGTGCGGGCGACGGCGTCGGTCCACACCTCGCCGGCGGCCAGCTCCAGCGTCGTACCGCTGAGCTCGAAACCTCGGGTGGCGATGCGCAGCGCGGTGCCGTCGAAACCCTTGTCGCCGATGACCAGGTTGGATCCCCCGCCGATGACGAGCAGCGGGGTGCCGGCGGCGTCGGCCTCGCGCACGGCGTCGATCACCTCGGCGTCGGTGGTCGCCGTGACCAGCCGGGTCGCGGGACCGCCCAGCCGGAAGGTGGTCAGCGGGGCGAGGGGCACATCGTGAAGTTCCTGCACCCGCCCAGACTACGAGACCCCACCGACAGCCCGGGCAGGTGTACATGGGGCGGGGGTGCCGGCGGCGCCTCTGAGGCCGCGGCCGCGGTGGCCCAGCCCGGCGGTGGTTTCCGTGATCGCGGCTGCCCGCGCGGTCGGCGGTGGTCCCGCACGCCCACGCGCGCGCGTGCGGCTGGACACCGGCGGACGTACGGCCGGACACGGCGGGCGCCGGCCGGGCGGGGCCCGCGTGCCGCCCGACACGGGCGGGCCGGTGCACGGCCGGGCGCGGCCCGCCGTATGACCCGGCACGCGCGCGTGCGGCCCGCCCGCTCGGGCGAGGCCGCACGCGCGCGTGGGCGTTGCCGGTCAGCGGACGGCGGTCTCCAGGGCCGGTGCCGGCTGATCGGCGGGGCCCGCGATGCGGGCGGCTCGTCGGCGGCCCGGGATGAACAGGGCCGCGACCCCGGCGAGGGCCACCACCGCCGCCCCGGTCACCAGCGAGGGCCGCAGACCGTC
>NZ_BMVJ01000002.1:172488-181348 GCF_014650655.1 Streptomyces anandii JCM 4720 | reverse complement strand
GACGAAGGCCTGCGCGGACTCGTAGCCGCCTTGCGCGGAGAAGATCGACGACATGATCGCGACGCCGAGGGCACCGCCCACCTCGCGCAGCGCGTTGTTGGCCCCGGAGGCGATGCCCTGCTCGGCCGGGCGGACGCTGGACATGACCAGGTTGGAGGCCGGAGCGAAGAACAGCGCCATGCCGATGCCGCTGAGTATCAGGCCGGGCAGCTGGACGCCGTAGGAGGCGTCGGCCGTGGCCACCCACGCCAGGTGGGCGAGTCCGGCCGCCTGGAAGAACAGACCGGCGGCGACCACGGGCCGCCCGCCGATGCGGTCCGAGAGGATGCCCGCGACAGGCGCCACGAGCATGGGCATGCCGGTCCACGGCAGCATCCTGAGCCCCGCCTCGGTGGGCGAGTAGCCGAGCACTCCCTGCATGTACTGGCTGAGCAGGAAGATCGAGCCGAACATCCCGAGGAACATCAGCATGCTCGCCGCGTTGATCCCGGAGAAGGCGCGGGAGCGGAACAGCCGCATCGGCAGCATGGGGTTCTTCGCCCGGGTGCTGTAGAGGACGAACCCGGTCAGCAGCGCGGTCCCCGCGAACAGTCCGGTCAGCACGAGCGCGCTGGTCCAGCCGTCGGAGGGCCCACGCACCAGCCCGTACACGATGCCGAACAGGCCGCCGCTGGCGAGCAGGGTGCCGGGGACGTCGAGTGGGGCGCCGGTGCCGTGGGACTCGTCCAGGCGCAGCCGCGCGAGCGGCAGCAGGGCGAGGCCGAGCGGGACGTTCAGCCAGAAGATCCAGTGCCAGGAGACGTGCTGGGTGAGGCTGCCGCCGATGAGCGGCCCGGAGGCGACGGCGAGCCCGTTGACGGCGCCCCAGATGCCGTACGCCATCCCGCGCTTGGCGGCGGGCACGGCGGCGGTGAGCAGGGTCAGCGTCAGCGGCATCATGACCGCCGCGCCGACCCCCTGCACGGCGCGTGCGGCGATCAGGGAGTCGATGCCGGGCGCCACGGCCGCGAGGGCGGACGCGCCGGTGAACACGGCCAGCCCGGCGAGGAAGAGCCGGCGGCGGCCGAACCGGTCGCCCAGCGCCGCGCCGAACATCAGCAGCACGGCGAAGGTCAGCGTGTAGGCGCTCACGGTCCATTCGAGGTCCCCGAGCGCCCCGCCGAGGTCCTGGCGGATCGAGGGCAGTGCGGTGGTGACGACGAGGTTGTCGAGGGCCGCCATGAAACCGGCGACGCTGGTGATGACCAAGGCCCAGACGGTCCGGCCCCGCTCTGTGTGTGCGTGTTCCGACATCGCTCCCCCATTGGGTGACCACTCTTGGATTAGTTATTGATCACTAACTTTTACGGTCATGAAGAACCGCACCGCTTCCAACTGACGGCGCCCGAGCGCTACTTCTCCAGCCGCCCCTTGATCCGCGCCTCGGGATACAGCCCCTCCCAGACCCGGTGGGCCGGCGGAAAACCCATGGCCACCAGGGTGTTGATCAGCATGCCGTACGCCAGGAAGGTCGTCGTCTCGCCGACGTCGGCCCCCAGGGGCAGGTGGACCGTCTCCCACAGCCGCATCCAGCCGGCCCTGACCGTCTCACCGAACTCCCGGTCGCCCTGCTGCTCGGCGGCCGCCACGGCCACGTACATCTGCATCTGCATGAGCAGCCGCTCGGGCCGCTCCGCGATGACCTCGGTGTACGCGTTGGCCATGGCGCGCAGCGCCTCCTCGCCCTCCAGGCCTTCGGAGGCCTCCGCGAAGGTGCGGACCGTGTCCTCCAGGCACCGCTCGGCGACCGCCAGGAAGAGGGCCTTCTTGTTCGGGAAGAGCCGGAAGAGGTAGGGCTGCGAGACGCCGACCCGCCGGGCGATCGACTCGGTCGACGTGCCGTAGTAGCCACCGCGCGCGAACTCGCTCGTCGCGGCGCGGATGACGCTCTCGCGCCGCTCCTGCGCACTCATCCTGACCATGCGAAGTAAGTTAGTGCTCAATCACTAACTTCGTCAAGCCCGTAAGGGGCGCCCGCAAATGGCGGACGCCCCTTACCGTGTGCGGGCCCGCGCGCGGTCAGGCGAGCCGTACGACGGCCCGGGACATGCCCAGCACCTTCTGGCCCGCGCTGGTCGCGGTCAGGTCGACCCGGACCGTGTTGTCGTCGAGCTTGGCGGCGACCTTGCCGCTGACCTCGATCACGGCGCCCTTGTCGTCGTCCGGGACGACGACCGGCTTGGTGAACCGGACGCCGTACTCGACCACGGCACCCGGGTCGCCCGTCCAGTCGGTGACGACGCGGATCGCCTCGGCCATGGTGAACATGCCGTGCGCGATCACGTCCGGCAGCCCGACCTCCTTGGCGAACCTCTCGTTCCAGCTGCGCGATCACGTCCGGCAGCCCGACCTCCTTGGCGAACCTCTCGTTCCAGTGGATCGGGTTGAAGTCACCGGAGGCGCCCGCGTACTGCACGAGGGTGGCGCGGGTCACGGGGTAGGTCCGCGCCGGCAGTTCGGTGCCGACCTCGACGTCGTCGTAGGCGATCTTCGCCGTCATCGCTTCCTCACGCCCCCTCGGCGGCGCGGGCCACCAGCTTGGTCCAGGCGGTCACGACGTGCTCGCCGGCCTCGTCGTGCACCTCGCCGCGGATGTCCAGGATGTCGTTGCCGGCCAGGGACTTGATCGCCTCGATGGTGGAGGTGACGGTCAGCCGGTCACCGGCGCGCACGGGCCGGTTGTAGGCGAACTTCTGGTCGCCGTGCACCACGCGGCTGTAGTCGAGGCCGAGTTGCGGGTCCTGCACGACCTGTCCGGCGGCCTTGAAGGTGATCGCGAAGACGAAGGTCGGCGGGGCGATCACGTCGGGGTGACCGAGCGCCTTGGCGGCCTCGGGGTCCGTGTACGCCGGGTTGGCGTCCCCCACCGCCTCCGCGAACTCGCGGATCTTCTCCCGCCCGACCTCGTAGGGGGCGGTGGGCGGGTAGGAACGCCCCACGAAGGACTGGTCGAGCGCCATGGCTCGGCACCTCCTGGTGTCACTCTCGGTCGGGACTCGGTCGGGACTGCGGTTGCCGCTGGTGTGACTTCGGCCGCTGCGGCGACGGTTGCGGCCAAAACAGCATGAGGCCGCCCCCTCGGGAGGGGACGGCCTCATGCGTGAGCCTGATTTATCGCGTTTCGCGGTGCGCGGTGTGCGCGTTGCAACGCGGGCAGTGCTTCTTCATCTCAAGACGGTCCGGGTTGTTACGCCGGTTCTTCTTGGTGATGTAGTTCCGCTCCTTGCACTCCACGCAGGCCAGCGTGATCTTCGGGCGGACGTCGGTGGCAGCCACGTGAGTGCTCCTTGACGAACGGGTGGGCTATTTCAACGCAAGAAAGAGTAGCCGATCGAAGGACCGACCCCGCAATCGGCTACTGACAGTAGCGGTGACCGGACTTGAACCGGTGACACAGCGATTATGAGCCGCTTGCTCTACCGACTGAGCTACACCGCTGCGATGCGATCGGGCCCCGCCTTGCGACGGGAACCTCTCACACCAGAGCCCCAAAACGGAATCGAACCGTTGACCTTCTCCTTACCATGGAGACGCTCTGCCGACTGAGCTATTGGGGCGAGCGATGAAGACATTACACGCTCCGCCGCCGTTCGCCCAAATCCGTTTCGCGGCACCCGTCCCGCCCGGTGCGTGCCGCGGCCACGCCGGTACGACTATTGCGCTCCTCCCCCTCCCCGGCGGGCCGCCACCCTAGGCTCGACTCACTCTGCGTGATCTTGCGTGCCCTTCCTTCGACCCCTGCCCTTCATCCCCTGTCGTGCCTGGAGTGCGATGCCCCCCGGTAAGCCGCAGCCGCCCCACTCGTCCTCCTCGCCGGGTCCCTCCGGACCGCCGGACCCGGACGGGCTGCTGCTGTGCGGGGCCCGGCTGACCGACGGACGGACCGTGGACGTACGGCTGTCCGGCGGGCGCATCGAGGCGGTCGGCACGGCCGGCAGCCTGGGCGGGGGCGGCGGCCACGGCGCGTGCGGCGGCGGCCGGGCCGCGGGCGGCTCCCCTGAGGGCGGGGCGCGGGTGGACCTCACCGGCTACCTGCTCCTGCCGGCCCCGGCCGAACCGCACGCCCACCCCGACACCGCCCTGACCGCGGACGCCGACGGCCCCGCCTCCGACGACCCGGAGGACGTACAGCGCCGCGCGACCGAGGCCACCCTGCTGCAGCTCGGCCACGGCGCCACCGCGGTACGCGCGCACGTGCGCGTGGGCGACGTCCAGGGGCTCGGCGCCCTGCGGGCGGTGCTGCGGGCGCGGCGGTCGCTGCGCGGGCTCGCCGAGGTGACGACGGTCGCGGTCCCGCGTGTGCTGACGGGGGCTGCGGGCGCGGACGGGCTGGCGATGCTGCGCGACGCGCTGAAGATGGGCGCCTGCGTGGTGGGCGGCTGCCCGGACGTCGACCCGGATCCCACCGGGTACGTGGAGGCGGTGCTGGAGGTCGCCTCCGAGCACGGCTGTCCGGTGGACCTGCACACCGACGCCGGGGACCCGGCACGTCTGGCGCGCGTCGCGGCGATGGCGGGCGGGCTGCGGCCCGGCGTGACGCTGGGCCCGTGCGGTGGTCTGTCCCGGCTGCCCGCCGCGGCGGCCTCGCGCGCCGCGGACCAACTGGCCGCGGCCGGCGTGACGGTGGTGTGCCTGCCGCAGGGCGGCTGCCAGGGCGCCGAGGGGCGCGGGACGGCTCCGGTACGGCTGCTGCGCGCGGCCGGGGTGCGGGTGGCCGCGGGCAGCGGCGCCCTGCGGGACGCGGCGAACCCGGTGGGGCGCGGCGATCCGCTGGAGGCGGCGTACCTGCTGGCCTCGCGGTACGGGCTGCGCCCCGAGGACGCCTACGAGGCGGTGAGCGCGTCGGCCCGCGCGGCGCTCGGACTGCCCGAGGTGCGGGTCGAGGCGGGCTTCCCGGCCGAACTGCTCGCGGTGCGCGGGGACCGGCTCGCGGGCGCGCTGTCGCTGGCGTACAGCCGCATCGTGGTGCACCGGGGGCGCGTGGTGGCACGGACCAGCGCGGTACGGGAGTTCTGCGACTCGGCGGCGACGGTGGAACTGGGGCTGCCTCGTCAGGGACGCGGCGAGTTGTCGTAGCCGTGGCCGGCCGTGGCCCCCGGGCGGCCGTGGCAGTCGACGGGCGGCGGGGCGGGAGGCGCACGGGAGTTGGCCGAGCCGTGCGGCGGGCGCGGGCGTCTGGGCGTACGGTCGAGACATGCGCATTGTCATCGCTGGAGGTCACGGACAGATCGCGCTGCGGCTGGAGCGGCTGCTCGCCGGGCGCGGGGACGAGGTGGCGGGCATCGTCCGGCGCGCGGAACAGGGTGACGACCTGAGGGCGGCCGGCGCCGAACCGATCGTGCTGGACCTGGAGTCGGCCTCGGTCGAGGAGGTCGCGGAGCGGCTGCGGGGCGCGGACGCGGCGGTGTTCGCGGCGGGCGCTGGGCCGGGCAGCGGGGCGGGCCGGAAGGACACGGTCGACAAGGGTGCGGCGGTCCTGTTCGCGGACGCGGCGGTCCGCGCGGGCGTACGGCGTCATGTGGTCGTGTCGTCCATGGGCGCGGACGCCGGCCACAAGGGCGACGAGGTCTTCGACGTGTACCTGCGGGCCAAGGGCGCTGCGGACGACCATGTGCGCCGCCAGGAGGCCCTGGACTGGACGATCCTGCGTCCCGGCGCCCTGACGGACGACCCCGGCACCGGCCTGGTCCGCCTGGAGGCCCACACGGGCCGGGGCGCGGTCCCCCGCGACGACGTGGCCGCGGTCCTGGCCGAACTGGTCGACACCCCGGCCACCGCCGGCCTCACCCTGGAACTGGTCAGCGGCTCCGCCCCGGTCTCGGTGGCGGTGAAGTCGGTCGCCGGCAACTGACACCCGACCCCGGCACGCAGGGGCCGGGGGTGTGCCCCCGATATGTCCCGCCCACCGCACACGAAAAGACCCCCTCCGCTTGCGTTTCCGCAAACCGCAGGGGGTCTTCCTCGATGTGGCGGCGCCAGGATTCGAACCTGGGAAGGCTGAGCCGGCAGATTTACAGCGGGCCAACTTCGCAGACTCTGAGCGGGTCTTTTAACCGTTCGGGCGCCTCCCGGGGGACGCCTGGGGGAAAGCACCCCAATGGCCGCAGTTCGCCGCGCGCCCTCGGAAGGTGCCGCGCCATTCCGGGGCACCGACCTCTCAGCTACTTGAGCGGCGCCTGGCGACTGCTAGTGCCCGCCTTGGGGGTGCGAAGCATGCCTGTCAGAGGTCAAATGGAAGGAGACTGCCCTGTACCCGGGGAGGCGAGAGGCATGAGTGACTCGCCATCGACAGCAGAGCGCACGGACAAGTGCCAGGCCTGCAAACGTCTGATGCCCCACCGGGGTACCTGCCCGACCTGCGGGTGGCAGCGAGGAAAGGTAACCACCCCCACATGGCTGCCAGACGGAAGCTATGTGTATAACAAGGCCGAGGAAACCAGCGGAAAGCGGCTCCTGGGCGGGCTGTGCTCAACGGCCGGGGGACTGCTACTACTCCTGTTTGGAGCGTTCACGGCCGGAGGCGGGCTTATTTTCTTCGGCCTGCTCTGCCTCGCGGCCGGTGTCACTTCCCTAACTGTTACCCGCATGGGCAGGCTGTGGGATGGACTGCAGGCGGAAGAACGGGCCGCCGCATGGCCGGGGATCCTCGTGGGCTGGCTTCCAGCCGCTGCCGTTGTCGCATTTATCGGGCTGATGGCCCAGCTCTAACGCCAAGGATGCTGGATCGAGTGGGGTAGCTGGCCGTGCTGGCGGAAGTTAGGCATGGGGCTCCATGTCCCCCAGCTGCCCGAACTGCCCTGTCGCCTATATTGAAGGACTGTCGGATGGGCCCTGTCGGGACCCCTTCTTGGGAGGCGCATCCGCCCTGACATCGAGGACTACCACCGCATTCCTCCTACCAGGTTTGCGGGCGTCTCTCCACGATTCAACTTTATTGCTGCCTCACCTTTCAGGATCTTAACTTTGCATACCGTCAATGTCCGTGTCGAAGCTGCCTTCCATTACGTGTCATCCCTTCGGGTCGACGGACGGACGGAATGAGTGCACGCTTGTTAATAGGTAAGCGCCTCGGCGGCCTATCCAGCGAAATGCGGCAGGCATGTTTGGCGTCTCACTCGGTGCCAGCCATGCGGCGGATGGCACGCAGGAGAATCGCAATGAGTTACCTCAAGGACACCTACGGTAGCGTGATCGGGCACTTCACCTCGTCTGGAACTGTGACAGACACTGGTGAACGGTCCGTAGGGAGGGTGGACTGGAAGGGAGCCGTGTATGACAACGCGGAATGGTGTGTAGGTTCCGTATCAAGCATCGGAAGGGTGGTCGATGGGAACGGTGACTTCGCCGGAAAGGTTGAGGGGAACACGGTCTACGGGAGCTCAGGTGACACGGTTGGCTACGTGGACGCGGAAACGTATAACCTCGACCCCTATGCCGTCACAGACGCCCAGCGGGCAGGTGCTGGTCTACTCCTTCTACTTAAGAAATGACCCAATGCTCTGTACGCCTATCCGGCAAACGAAGCGACGACGGGCGCTTGATCGGTGTAGTGAGAGCAGCAACTATCAAGCGGCGAGATCCGTCTGGCGACCCAGGGACGGCCCAGGGCCCATAAGACGCTATTGGACTGCCGACCTGTGACCGCGCTTTCAAGGACGAGTCGTGGAAGATTCCACCGCACACAACATAGCAGTCGGTGTAGTTATCACTGTGGTCGGAGGATTGATAACCGCAGCCATCTTGGCAGGTCTGAGCCAGTGTGGGCCATCACATACGACCACTGGCCAATCTACCCAACCGCAAACCTCAAGCGCGCCCCTCCCACCCACCCTCACTCCAACCTCCGCCACACCAGCACCCACTACGCCGAATTCGGCCGAACCTCGTTCCACCTACCTCAGCGACATGTATGCGACACAAAGTAACTATGATCCCGTCCCCGGTCAGGCCAGCATTAATGGCCAAGTTCATCCTCAAAGCATTGAATTTCAAGTTTACTATGTCGCCAACCCAGTTAATGAAGTCTCATATAACCTAGGAAGAGACTGGCGACATTTTGCGGCGACGGCCGGAGTAACAGATGACTCCACTTCTGGCGCGGAACTGAGGTTCCAGATATTTATCGATGGGCAAGAGATTTACGACAGAACGCTGACCTACGGAGAATCGAATCCTGTCACTTTGAATGTCACTGGTGTTCTTCGACTGACATTCAAAGTGAGCCTCCTCAACAAGGAAGATGGGACATACATCGGGGCCATGGGTGATGCACATCTGAGTAATTGATGGGCGCTTCGACCCCTCGTGGGTAGCGCGCTGAGTTGCCTCCAATACGGCCAGGATCTGCCCAGCCCATGGGCGCAATGTGGCAGCCTTGGGGGGTCCTGCGAAAAATTGAATGAAAACACCTTTGCAGCTACGCGGCTCCCGCCATTTCCGCTGTTTGATCTTCATCTAACAACAGGTAGGTCCGCGAGGCGACCAAGGTGCGATGGCACAGGACACCTGCCCGTCCCTCTTGGCGTGACCATGGCCTACTGGCGCCAGCGTTCGCGGTGGTGGCGGACGCACTCCAGGTCGATCGTGTGCCGAGGGTCGGTTCGCAGCGTGCCGGCAGGCTGGCCGCCGCGGATCACCGTCAGGTCGTCTTCGATGACGATGGCGCCGGCGTCGAGCATCACGTGGCAGTTCGGGCAGAGGCAGAGGACGTTGCCGGTGGTGTCCGGGCCGTTGTGAGGAGCCCCGAGGGCTCGAATGTGGGCGCCCTCGCTGTAGCTACCGCCAGGGACCTCGATGCGCAGGTCGCAGATCTGGCACCGGT
>NZ_BMVJ01000002.1:155173-172465 GCF_014650655.1 Streptomyces anandii JCM 4720 | reverse complement strand
TGTCGTGCCACTCCTTTACCTGCCGCTTCACGGCACTGCTCCGAACGATGCGCTGCACGGTCGAGGTGACGCGCTCCGGGGTTTCGTTCCCCGTGGCAGCGGCAGGTTCCGACTCGGCAGTCGTGTTCGGGAGCTCCGGCTGCTGCGTCGCCTGGGGCGTGGGTGTGTCGTCATAGGCTTCAAGGCGGAACTGCCAGATCAGGCGGCCATCGATGCCGAGCTTGCTGCCGTAGTTGGTGACTCGGTACAGGCCGTCGTACCGGTACCCGGACGCTGGGGCGTAAGGGGTGCCAGCCTGGTAGCCGCGCAGAACGCGGACAGGCAATCCTTCGAGGTAGCTGGTCACGAGCGCTGCGTTGCCGGAGTCGTCCAAGGTCTGGTCGCTCACCTGCTTGCCGGCGCCGTTCTGGCCACCGTGGCCGGTGTAGACGATGACGTCTCCGTAGTCCTCATCGTCCTTGTAGCCGCCGGACACGACGATGGACTCGGCACCGGTCTTCTTCGTTCCGCAGATGCCCGCCTGCAAGGGCCTATGGACACCCGCCTCGTGCGCCTGCCGGCGGGTGCTGAACTCCTGACCCACTTCAACGTTGGGTACATCACCGATCATGGCCACAGCCTGACACGGGGTGGTGCCGGCCTCGGTGACTACCCTGAGCACGGGCGTGCCTTCCCGACCCGCGCTGCAACGCGGGCCTACTCGATGACGTCAATGGCTCTGTCCTCCGCGTCCGTTCCGCTGGTCCACAAGTCTTGAGCATTGCTCGGCGGAGCCGTGACCTGCCGGTTCCCCTACTTGGCGCCATGCTGCCAAGTCGCCCGCCTTGATTCCGCGTGAGTCCCCACTCGTTCTGGCGCGAGAGTGGCACGGTCCGAGTCCTGTGTGCGGCCTCGTCGGTCTGAGCATGAGTGGGCGATCGGGGCCGTAGCTTCCCTCCGACTCGGTCGCACCGCTCGGCTCAAGTCCCCTGTTACCGTCGCCCGATGGCTGATCTTGTTGGATGGTTGCAGCTACTTGGTGCGGGCAGCATTGGTGGTGTCGCAGGCCAAGTGGTAGCCCAATACGTGAGTGCTGGCCCCGAACGTCGTAAAGCACGTGCCGAAGTTCGGCGCGCCATGACGGAACTGGATGAGCTTGTTTGGCGTGCAGACGACCCCGAGGCCTGGCCCCGGCTCCGTAAGGCCCTGCACGCATTCGAATCAGCCTCCATGATCGCGGGGGTACGTCGTGACCTCTCGAATTGGTACGTGACCACGAGGGTGGCCCTCTATAGGCAGAGCCGTCGTAACTATGATCGGCACGGCGGTCCGGATGAGGGGGGCGGGTGGCTGGAACGCCACCACCTGCAAGGCCTGAACGAGGCGGCCGAGATGATCTACCAAGCTCTGTGGCACCCTCAGCGCTCCCGGTGGTTCCGAAAGAGGCGACTTGAGGCAGCCAAGGAACGGACGCGCAAGGCTGTAAGGGATTCGCCAGAGCTTCTGCGTGATCTAGAGCGAGACGATGGGTCCGTCTGACCGTTCCTGTGCCTGGGCGAGTGGGCGGTTGAACGGCTTTGGGCTGGAGCTGCTTTGGGGCGAGTGATCATGGCCTCGTAAGCTTGCGGTGCGTCGGGCAGTCTGTGGACCTGCCCGGTAAGCACGACGCTGGGGCCGTGATCTTAGAGGCTCGCCTCAATGTAGCTGCCTAAAGCCGCGGAACCGGCCGCCCCAGCCGCAGAGGGTGTCTCCCACCGCATGCCCGCAGCTCGCCAGCGCCCCGCCTTGGCGCGGCCGGCCGGCCGGCCGGGGCGACGTTAGAGGCAACTTGACCAGCGAAAGCGACCTATCACCGGGCGCCATCCGCGGCGAGTTGGCCAGAGGTTGGCCGCGCTGCCACCTGGGGCGGAGCGGGCAACCCAAGAGAACGTTGTCCCTCATCGACGGCCGACCACCCGTGGTCGTCCGACTCACGAGATCCGTGAGTCGATCGACGGTGCTGCGGCGGTGTACGCCGCCGCAGCGCCCGTGTCCGGCTCGTTGAGCCCCGTGGGGCGGTGACGGCGCTGTGGCGTGCGAATGAACCTCAGTGAGAGGTCAGAGGCCGTTCACCTGCGCGGTAGGTGTGGAACCCACGGTGGCTTGTGGAGACGAAGGGCTAGTGATCCATCGGCTGGCTCGTGGCCGTAGAAGCGCTAATCGACTCACGCTTCTAAGCACTACTGTGCTGCTCTTCGGATAGTCGTCGGCGATTGCGCGGCGCGGTGACCGAAGCTCAAGACCTTTCCGTCAGGGCGAGGCATCGACGCTTCAGAGGCAGGTCTCCTGCTGACCGGCTGTGGAGCAATGGAGCGCAGAACGGTGGGTTGGATCGCGAGCTCGTCCGAGGCAGGCAAGTACGGCTTGTCTCCGAACTGGCGCTGGAGCAGGGTAAACAGGAGCAAGGGGTCCTCTTGGCCGACTGACACGGGCTCTTCCTTCCGCCAGCCTCGCTGAGTTAGCTGCACATACAGCGAACGCTTGCGACTCTCACCGATGTTGCCTACAGCAGCGCCGCGAAGGATGAGGGCTTGGATGGACACCCCCCAAACCTGCTTGCGGCGGGCGAAGCCCTCCAACGTTAGGCGGTCTGTCATCTCCTCTCGCGCCCGTTCGTAGGGCACGAGAAAGGCGCCCGCGAAACGGTTCGCCTCACCTTCTGGATCCGCTGCGTGGGGCCTGAACGTGTGAAGCACAAGGTGGCCAAGTTCATGGGCAAGGGTGAACCGGTCGCGGTCTCCCTGGGGGCCGGGGAAGTATGCGATCAGCGCTGTTTCCCCGATCCCCGCCCAGTACGACACACCGAAGTGCTTGTTTGTTGGGCTAACGGAGTCACCCGTTGGGTCAGGTAGCACGATGGGAGCAACGGCGATGCCCGCCCGTTCCAGGGCGCGGGTCAGGTGGGGGATCGGCTTGTCAGCAGCCAAGCGCATGGCGACACGGGTCTGCGCTGCAAGTTCCTCAATGTCATCGTCGCCAAGCTCCGACTCGCTGGCGAACGGGAGAGGCGGAGCTGGGTAGTGGGCTCGGCCCGTGATCTCTTCGGTTACGCGGAAGCCTTCGCCATAGAACGCGCTGATGCGACGTGTGACAGTCCTGCTAGCAGTTGCCATCTTCCGGAAGCGCAAGGAGTCCAGTGGCACAGAAGACGGCCTAGCGTAGAAGAAGCTCATCGGGGTGTCGGTGGCTTCGGCGATGACGCGGAGCCGGTCCTCTGCCGGCTCTCGGGCGCCAGTCTCAACTTGCGAGATCCAGCTCTGACTGATCTTGGTCAGGCGATGGAGGTCGGCACCTGTGAGCCCAAGAAGGTCACGGAGGGTCCGCAGCCGCTCACCAGGAGAAGCCTCCAGTGCCGTCGGCATCGTTCGTCTCCTCATTCGGAAGTTCAAGTTCCAGACCTTCATCTTGCGGCTCGAAGTGAAGGTCGCGCAGGTCGGACGCGCTGGTGAGGAGCGGGAAGTCAAGATCGACTAACTGCTCCTTGCCGAACCGCCATGTGCCGATCGTCCGCACCACCCGAAACAACGGGGCACCTTCAGCATCGATACGCCAGAGGATAAGCAGGTCGTTGTCCTCCGGCCCGAGCAGGGTCATCTGGCCAAACTTGGCCAGCGGCCGGTTCTGGTAGAAGGCCCGACGCTGACGGTTGGGCCCAGGAGCTGGGACGTGGTCATCCCGGAAACCGTGCAGCAGGCGGGTGCGGTACTCGTCGTTTGTCAACCACAGCTCTCCATTGCGGCGATGGTTGCCGCTGAGCTTCCAGTCTCCGAGGCTGTCGGCTGCTGACGTGAGCCGGGAGTGGACAAGGGCGCGGGTCATGTGGGTGCGGATCCACCCGTAGGCGGGGCCGTTCATCTCAGGGAGTCGGCTGCGCTGCCGCTGAACAGCCCAAGCGAAGGCGTCGTGCAGGGGTTCGCAGAGTTGCGCCGCGGCATCACGGATGCGGGCGACCTCATCCTTAATCACAGGCGTGAAAATATCACGAGGAAAGTTAAGGGTCCACGGCTGCGGCGGCTGAACGCGGGTGCCAGACAACGGAAGTGACGCCGGATCGGACGCCAGCAAGCCCACTCGCCGGCGGCGTCGTTCGCTGGCGAGTGGGCTTGCTCGTGTGCGGGCCGGGAGTTGGCGAGGGCTCCCACAGTGGACCGCGGTTGTTCGCTGCTGTTGGGGTATGGGCTGACCTACGCGAACGCGCCAGTCCCCGCCGTCACCACTAACAGAAGGCCACGCTCGGGTCATCCCCAGATTGGCACCGCGGCCACCGGATGCCAGTTGGGTCTGTCGCCTCAACCTTGCGAACAGCTCGATAAGGTCACGCCCCCGCCTGCAGTGCGGCAAACACCTCTTCCCATGTGGCCATGCAGCACTCGGTGACGAGCCTTGACACCCCGTCTGACATGACGACCGCGCTCCGTACCTCGTCACTCTTGGTGCCCGTCAGGCCGTGTCGGGCGGTGCCGCGACCGCGGAGCCTTCCGCGTCACGACCCGCTTGCACACCTGCTCAACGGCCACGGTGGACCACAGTGGACAGAGGCGACTGACTGTGGATCGAACACCGATTGAGACCACAAGTGAGACCAGGAGTGCCCCACGAACGACACAGGCCACCCCTACCACTTCGCCAGCCGTCCACTGCGAGCCACTACCGCCAACCCCCGAGGGACTCAGGGGGACGTACCGCGACCACCCCCAGCAACCTGACGACCCGTCACTGTCAGACCCCCCTGGCAGACTCTTAGTGTCTGACTCTGGAGGCACCCTTCCGCAGGTCACAGAGGTTGCAAGCGAATAAAATCGAACTTAAAATCGAACGCACGGCTACACCTTTCCGTAGTCGTTCGGTAACTGGGGGGCTAACATGACGTCATGTTGAAGCGCAGGCTCATATTTCACCGCTGGGGCTCCGTAGCCGGGAAGCCCAACTTCAACCCGCGTGACGTCGCGTCCGCTCTGAGCTCCGCGATCGCCGCAGATGGCAACTTCGCGATCTTTGACGACGGCGACGCAGTGACGGCGGTAGAGGTCGCGTCGATCGGTACTGGCAGCGAGCCGACAAACCTGCGCCTTTTTGCACTGCGGGGAGCAGATAATCGCCCCTTTAAGTGGGATAGCACAGGCAGCGTCAGCCCGATCTCCCTCCGAGCCCACGAGTACCCGGCCGACGTCAGCCACGTTTCGCTCTGGCCCGACGGAGTCTGTGCCCACGACTACGCAAAAGACGTCCCGCGCATCTCTCGATTGTCGCTCTTCCTGCGCCGAAAGATGAATGCTCACGTCAAGTTTGACGCTCTTTACCGAGAGGACATGATTGACAAGCTGAAGGCGATGGAAGGGCAGGTGCGATCCGTCGAAGTGGCGATGACAAGGCGGCACACAGAGACATCGGGTCAGGTCTTCGGCACTCTCATCCCGGAGAGCTTCGGGCGCAAAGCTCCCTCCATTCGGTTCACTCTTGGCATGGGTAGGTACGGTCCGCGCGACCGGTACCTCGACGGCGAAACCGAGGAGCAGGTCTTCGCCCTTGCCGAGCAGGCCGACGACTTCGTCACGAACATGATCATCCGCGGACGAAACAGCGCAACCGGGCGCGTGGAGACCATCAACTTGCTGCAAGAACGCTTGCAGGTTGAACAGGACTTCTCACGCAGCAACACGGTGCCATCCATGCCCAATCCGGACGAAGTCTTCCTGGCTCTGGACCAGGCCTACAAAACGTTTCAGCGCGACGGAAAACTCGCCTCGGCTGTGCAGGGACAGAAGATGCGGGGCAAGGGGTAATAAATCTAACGGAGGGCCTGTGTGGCGATCAATAGGGCAATGGCTTGACCGACATCTATGGACCCTCCCGCTCCTCATCTTCCTCGGGACCGAAGCTGGTTTCATAACGACGCGCTTTGTTAAAGAAGGAGCGCTCCTACTGGCCCGCTTGGATGCCGATCACCGCAAGGAGATCTACTCATCCCTAACCGGCAGTTCAAGCGGGCTTCTCGGTTTCGCTCTCGCAGCAGTCGCAATCATGGCCGCATTCGGCAGGAGATCTGCAGAAACCTCAGAAGAACGCCAACGTGAAAACCGGCTAGCTGATGCGCGAGTGGGAATTAGCAAAATCCTCCTAGCAACCAGCGCGCTACTGATGGTGATTCTCGTGACAGCCACTTTGGCTGTCGGTATCGATGACGGCAAAACGGGAAGCTTCTTTTTCACGAGCATCATCACGTCTGCAGGAGTATCGAGCGTGATAGGGCTTCTCGTTAGCTGTGCCGGATTGACGCTCTCTTTGGCAGAAAGAAGCCAGGAGCCCTGAACTCGCCTACCGTCACCTCTGTAGAGACCCGCATCTTGCCACCCAAATGCGAGGTCCCGTGCCCGCAGCCGCACGAGCGCCCAGTGCCGCGGGCCGACTTGAGTAAGCTTCTTGTTCGGCTCTAGTGAGGGGAAGAGGGAGAGCAAGTGCCGCAGCAAGCCAACCCTCGGGGGACCTTCCTGAGGATCGCCGACACGCTAAGGACAGGGATCGTGACGGACCCGGACATGACGGAGCTTCCGTCCCTGGCTGAGGTCATGCGCGACCACAAGGTTTCACGGGGGGTTGCGCTCCGGGCATTCGCCGTGTTGAGACAGGAAGGTGTCGCTGAGCCGGTACCAGGCGGGCGGTGGCGCGTCCTGCGCGCGGGTACTCGGGTGGACCGGCGCCCGCTCGAGCAGCGAATCGCAGACGTCATCACGGCTGATGGTCTTGAAGCGGGGCAACCTTTTCCCAGCGCTTCCGCGCTGGCAGACCGCTTTCGCGTCTCTCGTCCCACAGTGACCAAGGCTCTGGAGAAATTGGAAGCCGCCGGCGTGCTTACGGGGGGCGGTCAGGGCAGGGTGCGGACAGTCCGTGCCGTGCCGGCGCGAGAGGAGCGTTCGTAGCTTGCCTAGGTTGACCGAGTGGGCCTACCCCCTGGCGGAGTCGCTGCTCGCTGAGCCGTTGCCGCGGCGGTGGAAGCACTGCCTTGGAGTCGCAGAGCGAGCGCGCACGCTCGCGGTTGCTCTCGGCGAGGACTCGGATTTGCTGGAGGCCGCGGCGGTGCTGCACGACATCGGGTATGCGCCTGGCCTGGCCAAGACGGGCTTTCATCCGCTGGACGGCGCGCGCTACCTCCAGGATGTCGCCGACGCAGACCCCCGCGTCGTCAACCTGGTCGCCCACCACTCCTGTGCATGGATGGAGGCGGAAGCACGCGGCCTGCGGTCGGAGCTGGAGGAGGAGTTCCCTCGGGAGAGCGAGCATCTGAACGACGCCCTCTGCTACTGCGACATGAACACCACCCCCGACGGCAGCCCGACGAACCCGATCGACCGCGTCAACGAGATCGCAGGGCGGTACGGACCGGAGAGCCTGATCGGAACGTTTATCCGTCGGGCAGAACCCGAAATCCTGGCGTCGACGGCCCGCGTACTTGAACGGGTTGCCGCTGCCAAGATTCAGCCGATGTAGGGCGTCGTGCGCGTCCGGTCCATCGCGTGCTCGATCCGGAGCCGCATGGTGGGGTGCACGTCAAGCGTCCCGAGCTCTGCGAGGTCGACCCATCGGACCTGAGTGGACTCGTTGCTCGTGCGCAGTTCGCCACCGATCGGCCGCGCACGAAAGCAGATACTGAACTGCTGGCGCACCTCGCCGTCGTCGTACTTCATCACGTGTCCGGGGTCGGTATAGAGCCCGGACACGTCCACGACCTCCACCTTGATCCCGGTCTCTTCCCAGACCTCTCGCACGACCGTGTCGCTGATTGATTCACCGACGTCGTGACCGCCTCCCGGCAGGGCCCACCGCCCGTTGTCCGACCGCTGAATCATCAGCACCTGACCAGCGTCGTTCTGGACGAGCGCGACGACAGACGGCACCACGGAGTTGGCCGGCGGGGCGTCAGGGTCGTGCAGGTAGTCGATGCGTCCCATAGTCAGGCTCCCGTGATGTCGCGGTCCGTCACCTGGCGAGCGCCTCCCCAGGTCTGCTCGATGCTATTCGCGTACGTGTCGAACAGTCCGCCGCCCGGCATACGTCGCAGGTGGAACACGGGGGCCATGTAGGCGCCGATGCCGTAGACGTGGGGGTTGACGAGCATCTCGTCATCGGCTCGGTATATGGAGTTGTACAGCGTGGTGGCGTGGAGCCGGAACCCAATCTCAGGGTGACTCTCGATGAGGGGCCGGTAGTTCACCAACGCGTTCCGGATCTTGCCGTCCATGATCCGGTGTCCCTCGTCGATGCCGCGCTGTCGAACGGCTTCACACTCAGGGTCCCCCAGCAGGATGCGGACCTGCGCGGTCCCTTCCACCTTTCTCTTCAGAAGGTCGTGGAACAGGTGATCCTCCGACAGGAAGAGACCCGAGTAGACGAGGACGTCCACGTTCCTCTCCGCGTGCGCGTAGAGGTCGCGCCAGAGGTTCGGCGGCACGGTGTGCCTATGCGGGTAGACAGCGACGATCTCGGCTTTGGCCATGTCCGCGGCGCTCTCGGCGGCCCGCTCGTCATCCCACAGCGTCGTCACGTCGACCTTCAGCACCGCCGCCGTCGCGTACTGGTGGCGCCGGTACGGCACCTTGCCTTGCGTGATCCAGCGCTCCACCGTCTTCGGGTTGACCTCGATCGCCTCAGCGAGGCTCTGGACGGTCATACCGCGTGCCAGAAGGGCTGACCGTAAACGCTCGTTCGGCATCTGCACCCCCCGTGGGGACGTCTAGGGACTTCCTGACCGTAGCCAGAAGTCCCAGAGCTGTCCATGGGTGCGGTGTCCAACTCCCCTGACCTGCATCGATTCTGAATGTGCGCCAAGACGTCCCGGCGCGAGAACCAAGACAGTCCGCAACGTACTTGACGGATCCTCATGCAGTACCTGTAAAACAGGTACTGCAACGACCGAAGCGAGCCCTCGGTCGGAAGGCGGCTTCATGCCGCATGCGCAGAAGGCGGGGACGCTGCAATCCCGCTGAAGGCCAGGCTGAACAGGGTTTCGACCCGTACTGGCGAGGTGGCCCGGTGACCGCGAGCAACGGCCGGAGGGTGGGGACATGGTCCCCCTTGCAGTGCTTCATCCCTTGTTGACCTCGACTGAGAGGCAGTCCGGTGCATCGACGCAAGCGTTGGGCGCCGCCGCGACGGACCGGCCGGCGGGCGCCAGTAGGTCATCTCGCTTCGTGAGTGGAACACGCGCTCGCGGCCCAATCCGGTCCGCTCTTATCGGCTCGCAGCGGCTAGCGCTGCGGCTGGTTGCCTCCCTCGCCCGTCCGGCCACGCACTTGGTGCGTCGGTCGTACGGGCGAGGCGTGGGGAGCCGGATCCACCGACTTCAACGGCGCGCGCCCCGGAGCGGCAACTCCGGGGCGCTGCTTGGGCCGTTTACCTGTTGAGAGGACACACGACCCATGAGGCACATCGTTGCTGTTCAGGCGGTTGTTACCGCCGGCGAGTACGACCGCGAGCCGACCGCCGCGGAGCTGGACGCCATCGAGCGGGAGCTCCCGCTCATCGTGGCGGAAGTGGAACTGCTCGACGCACACATCACCACCCTTGACCGCATCCCGTCGGAGGTGGACGCGCGCCGGCTGCGCCGGGCCCGTCGCCGGGTGCTGGCCGCGCGGCGTGCGCTGGCCAACCGCGCGGCCGAACAGGACGCCGCGGGCGGTGCGGCATGAGGGAGCCGACCGTACGCCTCGGTTCCCTTCCGGAGCCGGTGGTGGCGCTGCTGCGCGCGGTTCATGACGCGCTGGACCTGCCGTTGCCGGGCCTGACCGACGCGGATGAGCGCGCTTACGCCCGGCTGCTGGACCGGCGGGCGATGGAGGCGCGGGTCGCGCTTGCCTGCGTCCTGCAGGACGACCACGAGCTGGGCGGGGCCGCCGCGACGCTGCGGGACATGGTGCGGCTCGGGCCCGTCACCTACACCCCGTGGACCGACGGGGGTGTGGTGTGAACCGTAAGGGAAGGGTTCTGCTGGTCCTGGCGCTGGTCGCGGTTGTCGCGATGGCGTTTCGGGTGTCGTGGAACGCGCTGCGGGATGTGGCCAAGGCGATCGGCGCGGACGCCACCGCGGCGCTGCTGTATCCGTTCGTGGTGGACGGGTTGATGGCGTTGGCGCTGGTGGCCACTCTCGTGTTGACCGATCGGGGCGACAAGCGGTTCGCGCTGCGGGTGCTGGCCACCTACACCCTCGCCTCGCTCGTTCTGAACTACGTGCACGGGCTGGTCCCCGCCCTGCACGATGCCCCGGCCGGCCGGGTGCGGCTGGCGCAGTGGAACGGGGCGCACTGGGTGCTGGTCCTGCTGGCCTCTTCGCTGCCGGTCGGGTCGATCTACTTCGGCTCGGACCTGGTGGCCAAGGTGCTCCACCAGCGCACCCCCGCCACCACCGAGGCGCCGGTGTGCGGGCCGGACGGGCAGGAATCCGTACCCGCCCCGCACACCCCCGCACACCCCGAACAGCCCACCCCCACAGCCACCCCCGACCCCGTCGCCGCCGCGCTGCTGGCGGAGCCGTCCGCGCTGGTCATGACCCGTGCGGACGCCGAGCGGGCGCCCGCTCCGCACACCCCGCACGCCCCCCGCACACCCGAAGCCGAGATGGCCGATGAGGCGTTGCGGCAGGCGCAGTTCGAGGAGGCGGAGCTGGAGCGGATGCGGCAGGACGCCCGCCGTGCGTACACGGAGTCCGCACAGGCGGGCCGCCCGCTCAGCGCGCGTGCGCTGGGCGAGGCGTTCGGCATGAGCGAGTCGTGGGGGCGCAAGCAGATCCTCGCCGTCCGCGACGAGGAGGAGTCCTCCCGCCCGCTGCTGCGGGCCGTCGACACCGCCGCCGTGTGATGGCCGCCGTCCCGGTCTACCGGTGGCGGCTGGCCCCCGATGGGTTGGCCACCCGCCGCCAGCTGCGCGCCCAAGGCTTGCGGCCCGGGGGTCAGGACGTGGCCGCCCAGCTCGAACGGCCGCGCCGTCGGCGTGGCCCGCTGGTCGCCTACCTGTACTCGATCGAGCAGGCCAAGCCCGTGCGGCCCATGACGCCCGCCAAGTGGGCGGCGCTGGAGCGGGCGAACGCCGCCCGCCGCACCTGCCCCGAGTGCCGCAGGGATGCCGGCTACGTCATCCCCGCCTCGCTCGGCATGTGCGCCACCTGCGCCTATCCCGAGGAACAGCGCGCCGCATAAGCCCCCGTTGGCAGGCCCGGCCGGCAACTTCTCACGGCCCCGGCCGGGCCCTACTCCCCTGAAGGAGTGCACTCAGCATGACGGAACTCAGCACCGAGCCGGTAGCCGTTGAGGCACCGGCCACCCCGCCCCCGCCGCCCGACCCGACCCCCACCACGGCCACGCCGGCCCCGGCCGTGGAGCACACGCCGGGGGGCTGGCCGGTCGTCCCGCTCGCCCTGTCCGGGGCGAACACCACGGTGGGCATGGTCGCCGCCGCGTCCCTGGCCGGCGGCCCGCTCGCCGCGATGGTCGCCGCCACGGGCGCGGTCGTGCTCGGCACCGTCGCCGCCACCCGCTCCCGCAAGCCCAACGAGCGCCGCGACGCCCGCCGCGCCGCGGCCCGCGCCGCCGGCCGCTCAGCCGCCGCTCGCAGCACGGGCCTCGCCCCCAAGGGCACGGGCGCGACCGCAGGCAGCGGCCGGGGCAACGCCGGCCGCGGCACACCCAACCGCAGCAGCGGCCGCTCAACGGCCAGCCGCAACGGCCGCCCAGCGGGCGGCCGATCTGCGGGACGGCTCGGCAGCGTGCCGGGCCAGCACCGCCGCAAGGCCACACCGGCCGCCCGCAACGGCAGCACGCCGCCGGGCAGCAGGAGTGGCAAGAAGCCTGGTCAGAGCCTAGCCAGGGGAGCGGGTGGCGGTGCGGGCAGGGCGGCGGGCCGCCTCGGACAGGTCAGGGCGCTGCGCTCGGCGCAGCAGGCCGCGGCCGGGTCGCGTGGCGGGCAGCGGGCGCAGACCACGGCGGCCCGCCGCGCGGTCGCCGACGCCCGCCGCCAGGCCAAAGCCGCCGCCGGCACCAACCGACCGGGCAAGCACGCTGGCAGCGCCGGGCGGCTGCTGGGCGGCGCCGTCCGCAAGGCCCGCGCCGCCCGGGATGCGGCGATCACCAAGCACCGTGCCAAGCGGGACGCCGCGACGGGTGGCAAGGTCGCCGCCCAGCGCGCCCAGGTCCGCAAGGCACCCGCCCGCAAGGCGGCCCGGCAGGCCCTGCGCCGCTCCGCAGCCCGCTTCCACGGCCGGCGCCTGCTCGCCGCGCTGCTCGCCCTGCCGCTTGGACTGCTCGGGCTGGTCACCAGCCCGATCGGCCGCAAGCTGGGCATCCCCTGGCTCATCCACCCCGGCCGCCGCCTCTTCCGGCGCCTGGCCGGCGTCGCGGCCGAGCAACGCGCCGAACGCGATGCGGCGATCCGCGAGGAGCAGGCCCAGCAGGAAGCAGCCGCCGACGCCGAGGCCGCCAAGGACCCCGCAGACGGCATCGCGGACGGGGTCGAGCGGCCCGCGGCCACCGTTCCGACCAGCACCACACCCGACTCCAGTGAGGGAGAGCACGTGTCCGGTTTCCGGTTCGAAGAGGCCGCCGCCGAGATGGAGCAGGCCGCCAGCCAGTACGACCCCGAGAACGCCATGGAGATCCTCGCCATGGTCGAGGGCCTCCCGGCCGCCCTCACGTCCGTGGCGAACGTGATGAAGATCCTCGCCGAGCGCTCCGACAGCGAGTTCCCGCTGGAGAAGGAAGTCGCGGACGGCTTCAACGACATCTTCGGCGCCCTGATGAGCGCCGTCGCCGTCGCCGAGGACATGGGCCCGCTGTTCCGGCAGGCCCACGAGCAGGACATCGCCCGCCACGAGGACCCCCGCAACGGCCACGAGGCCGAGAAGGGCTGGAACGTCTAAACCATGGCCACCACCACCACCACGAAACAGCAGCCGAGTGGCCCGGTGCTGGACTGGGCTGCCGGTCACGGACCCGTGACCGGCGCCCTGTCCGCCACCACCGGAGCCTTCGCCGTCGCCACCACCGGCGCCACCACCCACATGCCCCCCGGTTGGGCGCTCGCCGTCGGCGCGGCCGGCGCCCTCGGCCACACCGTCGCCGGACGCCGCGCCCGTAACGCCGGCCGCACCCTCGCCACCCGCGCCGCATCCTGGCTGGTCGGCGCCGGATGGACCACCTGGGCCATCACCCACGGCCCCCTCACCTGGGCCGCCCTCGGCTCGCTCGCCACCATCGGCGTCGGCATCGGCGCCGCCGCCCGCTCCACCGCCCTGCATGAGGAGGCGCGGGAGGAGGAGGCGATCGCGGCGGAGCAGCGGCAGATCGCGGCCGAACTGTCCGCCGAGCGTCGGGCGATCGCGGCTGAGTGGATCGACCGCATCCAGCGGGTGTGCTCCATCACGGTGCGCGTGGTGGGTGTGGAGAAGTGGGAGACCGGCACCGGCTACTCGCTCGACGCGGAGCTCCCTCCCGGTGGCGCCACCTGGAACAAGATTGCCGCCGAGTCGGCGCGGTTGTCCGCGGATGCGCGGTTGCCGCACGGCTGCACCGCCACGGCGTCGCCTGGCATCCATCAGGGGCGCGTCATCATCGACGTGACCACCGTCAACGTGCTGGAGCAGGAGCGCACCTACCCGACCGAGTACGGGCCGCTGTCCCTGCACACCGGCATCCCCTGGGGCTACCGCACCAACGCCGAGGAGATCCGGGCCTATCTGCGTGAGCAGTGCGCGCTGGTGGTCGGCCCGACCGGTTCGGGCAAGACCAACATGGTCCACGGCATCCTCGCCGGGTTCTCCCGCGCCGAGGACATCCTGACCTGGGTCATCGACCTGAACGCCGGCAGCGCGGGCCTGCCCTGGGTCCTGCCCGCGCTCAACGGGGAGATCAAGACGGGCGACGGCAAGCCGGTGCGGCCCGGTATCGACTGGCTCGCTGGGACGTTCGAGGAAGCGGTGACCATGCTGGACACCGCGGTGAACGTGGCCAAGCAGCGCAAGATGGGCTATCAGGACCTGCTCGCCCGCCACAACACCGACCTGCTCCCGATCAGCCCGCAGGTTCCGCAGATCATGCTGGTCATCGACGAGGGCGCGGAGATCCTGGCCAGCCCCGACCGGCAGATGCGCAAGCTCGCCGAGAAGATCCTGGAGGTCATCCGGATCGCCCGCGCCATGGGCATCCGCACCGTCCTCACCGCCCTCGGAGCGACCGGCAACGTGCTGGGCAACCTGATGATCCGCCGCGAGGCCAAGGTGCGCGTCGCCCTGACCGGCGGCGAGACCGAGGGCATGGACCTGTCCAAGATGTTCCCCGGCTCCCGCGGGCTCCGCGTCGAGCAGGCCCCCTACAAGGGTTCCGGGTTCATGGGCACCCCGGAGTCCCCGGCCGCGCTATTCAAGACCTGGCGGATCCTGCCCAACCAGATCCGCGACATCATCGCCGCCACGTCCGACCGGCACCCCCGCCTGGACGACCTGTCCGCCAAAGCCGCCGGCCCCGCCTACGCCGGACGCTGGGACACCGACCGCACCGCATGGATGCGCGACCACACCCCCAACGCCGACACCATCGAGGCCGGGCCGACCGAGGCACGATCGGGGCTGAACCTGTCCGCGCTGCGCACCGGCCAGCCGGCCGAGCAGGTCTCGCCAGAAGAGGAGATGCTGCGCCAGTTCCGGGCGCAGATCGACGCCCAGTTCGCCACCGCACCCGACCCGACCACCCCGGCCAGCGATACGGCGCCGCCGGCATCGGGCGGGCTGAACCTGTCGGCGCTGCGCGGGGAGCAGGACAGCCCCGCGCAGCAGGCCGCGCTCGCGCTGCTGCTCGCCGCCGGCCCCGACGGGACCGGAGCCTCAGCGATCGCTCGTGCGCTCGCCGACGAGTACGGCACCAGCCGTCAGACGGTCGTCGGCTGGCTCCGCGACTGGACCCGGCAGGGCATCGCCGTGCGCGTCGGAGAGGGCACCAAAGCCCGTTACGTCCACCGCCAGCACGCCCCAGAGCAGCCCCCCGAGAACTGATCGCTTGTCGCTTGTCGCCCCGCTCTAAGCAAGCCCCCTCGGCGGCTCTCAGAGGCTTGGAAACGGCTTGTGACCTACAAGGCGACAAGCGACAAGACAAGACAAGCGACAAGCCAGACGACAAGCCGCACGACAAGCGACACGACAAGCAAGGCACGGGCAGCCACCACACGGCGGAGGCTGCCCGCCGCGTTGAAGGGACCGCGTTGTGCACCCCCAGACCCCGTACGAGATCACCACCGTCTGCCCCCTGCCCACCGGAGCCGTAGCTCACGAGACCGGTTGGGGGCGGCCGGCGATGCTGCCCGAGGAACTGCCGCCGGGCGTTCAGATGGTCACCCTGCCCGGCGGCATCCGCACCCTCGCCTACACCCAACCGCCCACCGCCCCGACCCCGCCCGCGGCGGCGCCGGCCGTGCAGCCGATCCCGGCCTGGGCCAAGACCACCGCCCTGCTCGCCCCGACCGTTGGGCTCGGCATCGGCGCCGCATCCGTCGGACTCTCCTACGCCGCACCGGGACTGATCGCCATGAGCCACGCCCTGTGGTCCGCCGCCGCCCTGATCGTCGCCGCGGTCATCGCCGTCCCCGTCCTGCTGCGCTCCGGGCGGCGCCCGACGGCACCGACGCAGATCACGCAAAACATCACCGCCACCGGCCTCTTCGGCCGCGCGAACGGAACCATCAACCACCGCTGACATGCCAAGGGCGGCCCCTCTCGCCAAAGACCGGGCCGCCCCTGTGATCCAGCACGCTGGTATCGAACTGGAGGCATCCAGGATGACCCAACCCACCACCCTTCCGCGAGCCTTACCGGCGGGAGCTCCCGCCGCGGGCGGGATGCGGTTCTACCTGACCACCCACAAGCGGCACTGGCTGCGCCTGACCGAAGTGCCGCTGTTCCTGAAGGCCGAGCACTTCGACCGCGCCGCCAAGTGGGACGAAGCCCGCGGCCCCTACGCCATCGACTCCGGCGGCTTCATGGAGCTGAAGAGCAAGGGCACGTGGACCCGCACGCCCCGCCAGTACGTCGATGACCTGCGCCGCATCTGGGAACACGTCGGCCCCTACGACTGGGCCGCACAGCAGGACTGGATGTGCGAGGACGCCATCATCAACGGCGGCACCTTCCAGGGACAGCACTTCGTCGGCACCCACCTCAGCGTCGCCGAACATCAGCGCCGCACCGTCGCCAACTTCCTCGAACTGCGCTCCCTCGCCCCCGACCTGCGCATCGCCCCAGTGATCCAAGGTGACAACGTCCCGGCCTACGAGCGGTGCGTGGAGCTGTATGAGAAGGCCGGGGTCGACCTGCGTCGTGAGCCCGTGGTGGGGCTCGGGTCGGTGTGCCGGTTGCAGTCCACCCGGCAGGGCGCCGCGATCGTCACCGCGATGGCCTCCCACGGCTTCAAACTGCACGGCTTCGGCTTCAAGATCCTCGGCCTGGAACGCGTCGGCCACCTGCTGGCCTCAGCAGACTCCGCCGCCTGGAGCTCCCACGCCCGCCGCCGGCCGCCCCTGCCCGGCCACCCGCACAAGAACTGCGCCAACTGCATCGACTACGCCCTCAACTGGCGCACCCGCGTGATCCGCGCCATCCCCACCCATCGCCAGACGCTGCTCATCGACAGGAGCGCGGCATGAACCAGCACCTGCGTACTGCTCTGCGTCTCGCGGCCAGCGGACTGCCCGTGCTGCCCCTTCGCAAGGGAAAGGTCCCGTTCGGGAACTGCCGTCGCTGCGCGGACAACGCGTGCGGCGGCCGGCCGAACATGAAGACCCCGGGCACGTGCCGGTGCCCCGGCGTGTGCCACGCGTGGGCCGCCGCCACCACCGACCCTCACGTGCTCACCTCGCCGTCGTGGGCTTCGGCGTGGCGGCAGGCGGTGTGCGTCGGCTACCACCCCGGCGGCGCCGGCCTGACTGTCGTGGACCTGGACGACGCGGACGCCATCGCATGGGCCCGTACCGCCCTTCCCGCCACCCGGACGGTGGCGACCACGCGCGGTGAGCACTGGATCTACCGGGGCGCCATGACCTCCCGTAACGGGGTACGGCCTGGGGTGGACATCAAGTCATCTATGGCCTACGCCCGCTACCTCGCTCCCGGCACCGGCACCATGACCGACCTGCCGGAAGCGGTGCGCGAGCTGGCCGTCAAGGCGCTTTCCCCGGCCCGGCCGACGTCGCTCTCCACTACCGCGCCGCTCGGGGGCGGGGAGTGCCCGCACCGCACCCCTGCCTACC
>NZ_BMVJ01000002.1:142323-155147 GCF_014650655.1 Streptomyces anandii JCM 4720 | reverse complement strand
TGGAACGCGGCATCGCCATGGCAGAGCAGCGCATCACCGAGGCGCGCAGCGGGGTCCACGCCACGGTGTATCGGACCTTCCTGGCGGTGCTGTCTAGGCACGGCCGGTGCGGCTGCCTCACCGACGCCCACATCGGCCGGCTGTTCACCGCCGCGCAGACCAAGGGCGAGACCCCGCGGCACTGCACCGACGCGTGGGCCAATGCCCGCGCCACGTTGGGACTGTGAGCATGACGGACGACGACAAGAACCCCGCCCGCCAGATCATCACCGACTACGCCCAAGCCCACTTCCGGTACTTCCGCACCGCCGACGGCACCGTATACGCGCAGAAGAACGGCCACCCCGTGGCCCGCCCGATCCGCTCCCAAGGCACCACCGGCAGCCACCGCCAGGAACTCATGGTCGGACTCTTCCGCGACGGCATCGGCGTCTTCAACGGCACCGCCCTCAAGGAGGCCCTGGACTTGATCGAAGCCCTCGCGCTCACCGAGGACGTACAGCCCGTCCACATCCGCGTCGCCCCCGGATTCGACGGGGCGACCTGGCTCGACCTCGGGCGCAGCGACGGGCAATCCGTCCGCATCCATGCCACCGGGTGGGACATCGCCGTCCCCGACCCGCGCGAGGTGTGCTGGCGGCGCACCCAGCTCACCGGGGAGCTGCCCCTGCCGGCCAAGGACACCAACGGCAAGGGCATCGACGCCCTGCTGAGGCTGTGCAACTTCGCCAACGCGGAGACCGAGTGCCTGGCCATCGCCTGGCTCATCGGCTGCCTGGAACCGTCCGTGCCCGTCCCCGCCCCGTTCCTCACCGGCCCGCAGGGCGCGGGCAAGTCCACCGGCGGCCGGATGCTCGTACGGGTCATCGAGGGCATGAGCGGCGACCTGCGCCGCGCACCGAAGGACGAGGAGAACCTGATCGCGGCCGTGGCGGCCGGGTGGGTCACCGCCCTGGACAACCTCTCCCACATGACCCCCGACCTCTCCGACGCCATGTGCTGCATCGTCACCGGGGCCGAGAACGTCAAGCGCGCTCTGTTCACCGACGGGGACGTCTTCCGCGCCCGCTACCGGCGCCCCCTGCTGCTGACCGGCATCGACGTGGGCGTGATCCGCCCGGACCTCGCCGAACGGCTGCTGCCCCTGCGGCTGGAGCGGCCCAAGGTCCGGCGCACCGAGGCGGAGCTGTGGGCGGAGTACGGGGAGGCGCTGCCGGTCATCCTCGGGTCCCTGCTGGACCTCACGGTCAAGGTCCGCGCAGCGCAGGCGGACATCCCAACCGACCTGCGCATGGCCGACTTCGCCCACCTGTGCGCCCAGCTCGACGCGGCCACCGGGTTCGGGTCGCTGACCGCCTACCGGGCCAGCCTGGACGATCTCAACGACGACGTCATTGAGGGCGACTTGCTCGCGCAGACGGTGCTGAAGCACGCCGCCGGCATCGACCCGGGCACCGAGCAGCGGATGACCTCCGCCGAGTGGCTGCACTGCCTGTCCGGCCTCTACAGCGGCGAGGACTGCCGTCCCCTGCCCAAGGGGTGGCCGACCACCGGCAAGGTGCTCTCCGACCGCCTCAAGCGCCTCCAGCCCACCCTCGCCGCCCGAGGCGTCCTCATCGACTGGGGCCGCACCAAGACGTCCCGCTTCATCGAGATCGCGCGGCCGTCCGTCTCGGTGTCCCCGCACGAGCAGGAAGCGGCTTTCTGACCGAGCGGCACCACGACCCCCATACAAGCAAGAGGAGCACCCCGGCCCGGCGTGCTCCTCTTGCTGTTCGGCGGCGCCAGCCGCCCTGCGAAGGTCGCGCCGCGAAGCGGCCCGCTCTTCACTCTCTGATCCGCGCACCACAACAGACACCACCCCTCCTTGTCCGAAGTAGAGAGACGCTGCGTCACCTGCGTCACCCACACCCCGAAAACAACCCGTGACCTGCACCAAAGACGGTGACGCAGACGGCCCACCTCTGCGTCACCCCGCGTCACCTGCGTCACCTGCGTCACCTGCGTCACCTGCGTCACCGATGACGAAGGGCCTGCGTCACCGATGACGCACCCCCCAGGGCCCTGCGTCACCACATAGCCGCAGGTCAGAAGCGTGAATGACGCAGATGACGCGGGTGACGCAGAAATCCCGACCTCGGACAGACACGGGCTCACGAAGACCAAGACCAAGTCGACTGTTGAGGAGCCATCGAATGGCCGGCACCAAGATGCTCAAGCTCCCCGAAGTCCTCGAAGAGATCGGCATGAGCCGCGCCGCCTTCTACCGCATGCGCGCCCGCGGCCAAGCCCCCAAGCTCCGCAAGCTCCCCAACGGCCAAGTCCGCATCAGCCGCGCCGACCTGGACGCGTGGTGGGAGCGCTGCACCGAACACGCCGCCTGAACCGCACCACCCCCATCGGGCCCGCCCTGAAAGGGCGGGTCCTTTCGCTGTCTGGAGAGCAATGCCCCTCACGTACGACGTTCGCGTGTACAGCATCGAAACCCGCCGAGACCGCCCAAAGCCCTATCGCGTCCGCTGGCTCGTCGGCACTCAGAAGCACTCCAAGAGCTACACCGTCAAAGCCCAGGCAGACGGCCGCCGATCCGAGCTGATGACCGCTCTCCGCAAGGGCGAGCAGTTCGACGTGGAGACGGGCCTGCCCGCCTCGGAACTGCGCGCGCTGAACGGCTCCGTGACCTGGTATGAGCACACCCGGGCGTATGTGGACGGCAGGTGGGACCGCCTCCCGGCCAAGTCTCGCCGCAACGACGCTGACGCCCTGGCCACTCTGACGCCTGCGCTAGTGAAGACCACGGCTGGACGCCCGGCACCCAAAGTGCTCCGCAGGGCTCTGTACGGCTGGGCGTACAACAAGAACCGTTGGGGCCAAGAGCCTCCCACTGAAGTGGCTGAGGCTCTTCGGTGGGTGGAGAAGAACTCCGTGGCCATTTCAGCGCTTGAGGACCCCGGGACGCTCCGCACGGCCTTGGACGCCCTGTCGACGCTGCTCGACGGCTCCCCGGCGGCGGGGCGTACCGCCCGCCGCAAGCGAGCCTGCCTGAGCGACGTTCTCGGACTCGCTGTCGAACGGCGGTACTTAACCGTCCCCGTGAACCCCCTGACCACGATGAAGTGGACGGCCCCCAAGTCCACGGAGGAAGTCGACCCGGCGAGTGTCGCCAATCCGCGCCAAGTGCGGGAACTACTCGAAGCGGTACGCGCGCAGGGGGAGCGTGGCGCGCACCTCGAAGCCTTCTTCGGGTGCCTCTATTACGCCGCCATGCGCCCCGCTGAGGCCGTGGGCCTGAAGGCATCACAGTGTCATCTGCCCAAACACGGGTGGGGCCACCTCACACTTCGCGGCGGCATTGTCCATGCCGGCCACACCTGGACAGACGACAACCGGGCCCACCAAGAGCGCCATCTGAAGGCCCGAGCGGTCCGGGAGTCGCGAGTCGTGCCGATCCCGCCGCACTTCGTCGCAATGCTCCGGTGGCACATCGAGCGATTCGGCGCGGCACCGGATGGGCGCCTGTTCCGCACCAGCCGCGGCGGTGTGATTCAGGACACGGGTTACGGAGAGGTTTGGGCGGAAGCCCGGAGCGCCGCCCTGTCTCCCTCCGAGGTGGCGTCCCCGCTCGCCCGTCGGCCGTACGACCTGCGGTGCGCCGGCGTCTCCTTCTGGCTCTTCTCTGGGGTCGATCCCATGGAGGTAGCGCGTAGGGCCGGGCACTCCGTGGCTGTGCTCCTGCGGGTCTACGCGAAGGTTCTGGCACAGGCCCAGGACCGAGCGAACCGCCAGATTGAGGCTGGCCTGCGGGAGTGGCACTGAGAGAGCACTTCCCCCCGGGGGACACCTGGGGGACACGCGCTGATCAGGGTCGGGTCACACCTGAGACTAGGTGAGACAAGCCTCGCTTTTCGAGCATCGTTCGAATCAGCGTGTTCGAATACGAAGAAACCCCCTCCGTCCCGCTTTTCAGCAGGTCGGAGGGGGTTTCCCTCAGCGTGGCGGCGCCAGGATTCGAACCTGGGAAGGCGAAGCCACACCGCCGGGGGTTGATGCCGTTCGAACCACCTTGCGGCAGTGCTCCCTGGCAACGACGTAAACAATACCCGATACGGCGGGGTGCTTCGCCACCCGATTGATCGGCACCCGGGGGTCGGGGGATGGCTAGGCTGGTGCGGATGCGGCCGGGGCCCGATGACCGGGCGCGGCGGACCCACCCGATTCACCTGATACAAGGAGCCACAGGACATGGCCGACTCCAGTTTCGACATCGTCTCGAAGGTCGAGCGGCAGGAGGTCGACAACGCCCTCAACCAGGCCGCCAAGGAGATCTCGCAGCGCTACGACTTCAAGGGCGTCGGCGCCTCGATCTCGTGGTCCGGTGACAAGATCCTCATGGAGGCGAACTCCGAGGACCGGGTCAACGCCGTCCTCGACGTCTTCCAGTCCAAGCTGATCAAGCGCGGCATCTCGCTGAAGGCCCTGGACGCCGGCGAACCCCAGCTCTCCGGCAAGGAGTACAAGCTCTTCGCCACGATCCAGGAGGGCATCTCCCAGGAGAACGCCAAGAAGGTCGCCAAGCTCATCCGCGACGAGGGCCCGAAGGGCGTGAAGGCCCAGGTCCAGGGCGACGAACTGCGTGTCAGCTCCAAGAGCCGCGACGATCTGCAGACCGTGATCGCCCTGCTGAAGGGCCAGGACTTCGACTTCGCGCTGCAGTTCGTGAACTACCGGTAGGGAACCGACAGGGATTCGGTCGGCTTCCGGCAGGGATGACGACGGGTGTGCCCGGCCACTCCGGGCACACCGCCCCCGCGTACCGGCCCCCGGCGGGCTCAGTCGCGTGAGTTGCCGAAGATGATGCGGTAGGCGATCAGCAGCACCAGGGAGCCGCCGATCGCCGCCACCCAGGTCGCGCCGTCGTAGAAGTGCTTGGAGATCGGGTGGTGCAGCCAGCGGGCCGAGATCCAGCCGCCGATGAACGCGCCCGCGACGCCGATGACGGTCGTGCCGATGAAGCCACCCGGGTCACGGCCCGGAAGCAGGAACTTCGCAATGGCCCCGGCGAACAGTCCCAGAAGGATCCAGCTGATGATGCCCATGCCCTGAACCTGCCCTTCCACGCTGTGCCTGCACTGTCCCGGTGCTGTGATCCAGGTTCCGGACAAGCTGTGCCCGCAGGCCGTGCGTCGTTCTCTTCGTGCCGGTGATCTCTGCGCCACCCGCGTGTTCGTGCCGTGTTGCCGAGGAGGACGTCACGGCGACACCCCACGGTTGCACTGGTCAGTAAGGTGCGGGCCATGACACGCTCCGGCTCTCCGCCCGCTTCCGTGCCCGGCCCGCAGTTGCGTCGGGCACTGGGTGTCGGGGACGCGGTGGTCGTCGGGCTCGGTTCGATGGTCGGGGCGGGCATCTTCGCCGCCCTGGGGCCGGCGGCGCGCGCCGCCGGCCCGGGGCTGCTGCTCGGACTCGCGGTCGCCGCCGTGGTCGCCTACTGCAATGCCACCTCCTCCGCCCGCCTGGCCGCCCGGTACCCGGCTTCGGGCGGCACCTATGTGTACGGGCGCGAGCGCCTCGGTGTGTTCTGGGGTTATCTGGCGGGCTGGGCCTTCGTGGTCGGGAAGACGGCCTCCTGTGCGGCAATGGCGCTCACCGTGGGTGCGTACGTCTGGCCGGGACAGGCGCACGCGGTGGCGGTGGCGGCCGTGGTGGCGCTGACGGCGGTGAACTACGGCGGCATCCAGAAGTCCGCGTGGCTGACGCGGGTGATCGTGGCGGTGGTCCTGGCGGTCCTCGCTTCCGTGGTCGTCGTGTGTCTGGGCTCGGACGCCTCCGCCGCCGGGCGGCTCGCGGTGAGCGGTTCGGCGGGCGCCGGCGGCGTGCTGCAGGCGGCGGGGCTGCTCTTCTTCGCGTTCGCCGGGTACGCGCGGATCGCGACCCTCGGCGAGGAGGTGCGGGATCCGGTGCGCACCATTCCCCGCGCGATCCCGATCGCCCTGGGCATCGCACTGGTGGTGTACGCGGGTGTGTCGGTGGCCGTGCTGTCCGTGCTGGGGGCGCGCGGGCTCGGGGCGGCGACCGCACCGCTGGCCGACGCCGTACGGGCGGCCGGGGCCCCCGCGCTGGTGCCGGTGGTGCGGGCCGGTGCCGCCGTGGCCGCGCTGGGCTCGCTGCTCGCCCTGATCCTGGGTGTCTCGCGCACCACGCTGGCCATGGCCCGGGACCATCACCTGCCCGGGGCGCTGGCCGTCGTGCATCCCCGCTTCCAGGTGCCGCACCGGGCCGAACTGGCCGTGGGCGCGGTGGTCGCCGTCCTGGCCGCCACGGTGGACGTCCGGGGCGCGATCGGTTTCTCCTCCTTCGGTGTGCTGGCGTACTACGCGGTGGCCAATGCCTCCGCCTGGACCCTCGATCCGGCCCCGGTGCGGCGCGCGGTGCCGGCGGTGGGGCTCATCGGATGTGTGACGCTCGCGTTCGCCCTGCCGTGGGTCTCCGTGGCCGTGGGGGCGGGAGTCCTCGCGCTGGGCGTGGGGGCTTACGGCGTACGGCGGTGGACGGCGGCGCCGTAGCCGCTCAGGCGCGCATGACGCGTACGGCGCGTATGTGAGGAGTGGGGGCGGGATGCGAAGTCCCGCTCCGCGGCGGGGTGTTGCGGTCCGCGGTCAGGGCTTCGGCTCCCACCGGTCTCGGCGACTGCTCGTGCTCGGTCATGGAGTCATCATGCGGGCAACGGCGTAAATCCGTGCGGGCCTGTGGACAACCCGTCGGCTGTGGAAAAACCGGCCTGTGGAAAACCCCTGCCCGCCCGGCGAACCCGGCTCAGCGCGTCGCGAACGGCTCGTCGGTGCGCACGATTTCGCGTCCGAGAGGGAGCAACGAGACGGGGATCAGCTTGAAGTTGGCGATGCCGAACGGGATGCCGATGATCGTGACGCACAGCGCGATGCCCGTGACGATGTGGGTCAGCGCGAGCCACCAGCCCGCCAGGACCAGCCACAGGACGTTGCCGACGCAGGAGGGAGCGCCCGCGTCACGGCGCTCGACCGTGGTGTACCCGAAGGGCCACAGGGCGTAGACGCCGATGCGGAACGAGGCGATGCCGAAGGGGATGCCGATCACGGTGATGCACAGGAGCACCCCGGCGAGGAGATAGCCGAGGAAGAGCCAGAAGCCGCTGAGAACCAGCCAGATGACGTTGAGGATTGTCTTCATCGGTGGTGACCTGCCATCTGCTCGAGGCGGGCGATGCGCTCCGCCATGGGCGGGTGGGTGGAGAACATCTTCGACAGGCCCTGGCCCGGGCGGAACGGGTTCGCGATCATCATGTGGCTCGCCGTCTCGATGCGCGGCTCGGGCGGCAGCGGCAGCTGCTGGGTGCCCGCCTCCAGCTTGCGCAGGGCGCTGGCGAGGGCGAGTGGGTCACCGGTGACGCGGGCGCCGGAGGCGTCGGCCTCGTACTCCCGGGAGCGGCTGATGGCCAGCTGGATGAGGGTGGCCGCGAGCGGTCCGAGGATCATGATCAGGAGCATGCCGAGCAGGCCGGGGCCGTCGTCGTCGTCCGAGCGGCCCACGGGGATCAGCCAGGCGAAGTTGACGAGGAACATGATCACCGAGGCGAGGGCGCCGGCGACGGACGAGATGAGGATGTCGCGGTTGTAGACGTGGCTGAGCTCGTGTCCGATGACGCCGCGCAATTCGCGTTCGTCCAGGATGCGCAGGATGCCTTCCGTGCAGCACACGGCGGCGTTGCGCGGGTTGCGGCCGGTCGCGAAGGCGTTCGGGGCCTCCGTCGGGGAGATGTAGAGGCGGGGCATGGGCTGGCGGGCCTGGTTGGAGAGCTCGCGGACCATGCGGTACAGGCCGGGCGCCTCGAACTCGCTGACCGGACGGGCGCGCATCGCGCGCAGGGCCAGCTTGTCGCTGTTCCAGTACGCGTAGGCGTTGGTGCCGAGGGCGATGAGCACCGCGACGATCAGGCCGGTGCGGCCGAAGAAGCTGCCGATGACGATGATGAGTGCGGACAGTCCCCCGAGGAGTACTGCGGTCCTGAGCCCGTTGTGCCGGCGGTGCACGGTACGCCCTCCAAGTGGTGCGGCAGGGGAACCCTTCGCTTGCTGCTGTTCGGTGCCACTGGCGCCGTGACGTGTCGTGGCGTCACGTCCAGTGGACCCTTCCGTACTGGTCAACGCCAGGCGAGAGCCCCTGGTTCCCTGGTGCGTGCGACGGCGCGCGGGCCGTCCGGGTGAGCGGGACACCGGGTGGCACGCGCGCGTGGGGACCGGGTGCCCCGCGCGCGCGTGATGACGCCCGGGGGTTGTGGTGCCCCGCGCGTGCGGTGGTGGCCCGGGTCAGAACAGTCCGGTGCTCGCGAAGCGCAGTACCAGTTGGGGGGCGCCGGACAGGGCGATGCCGAGGACGGCCGTCAGGGAGATGGCGGCCGTGAGGGGGGCCGGGACGCGGTGCCGGGCGGCCTCGCCCTCGGGGGCGCGGAACAGCAGGGCCGCCCACTGGAGGTAGTAGAACAGCGCGATGACGACGTTGACGGCCATGACGACGGCGAGCCAGCCGAGTCCGGCGTCGACGGCGGCGGAGAAGACGGTGACCTTGGCGAAGAGCCCGATGACGCCCGGGGGCAGCCCGGCCAGGCACAGCAGGAAGAAGGCCATGAGGAGCGCGGTCAGCGGGTTCGTCGCGTACAGGCCCCGGTAGTCCGCGACGCGGTTGCTCCGCCTGGTGCGGCCCACGAGTGCGGCCACGGCGAAGGCGCCGAGGTTCACTGCGGCGTACATGAGGGCGTACGCGACCGTGGAGCCGATCGTCTTCTGGGCGTCCTTGGTGTAGCCGGCGGCGGCGATCGGCACCAGCAGGTAGCCGGCCTGGCCGACGGAGGACCAGGCGAGGAGCCGTACCGCGCTGTACGCGCGCGTGGCCCGCTGGCGCAGGGCGCCGACGTTGCCGACGGTCATGGTGAGCGCGGCGAGCACGGCGAGCGCCGGTCCCCAGACGTCGCCGTAGGAAGGGAAGCCGACGACGGTGACGAGGATCAGGCCGGTGAAGCCGACCGCCTTGCCGACGACCGACAGATAGGCGGCGATGGGCAGGGGCGCGCCCACGTAGGTGTCGGGCACCCAGAAGTGGAAGGGGACGGCGGCCGTCTTGAAGGCGAAGCCGACCAGGGTCAGGACGACGCCGGTCTGAGCGAGGGTGTGCAGTTGCCCGTCGACGTGCTGGATGCGGTCGGCGACCTGGGTGAGGTAGAGGGTGCCGGTCGAGGCGTACACGAAGCTGATGCCCAGCAGGCTGACCGCGGTGGCGGTGACCGACGACAGGAAGAACTTCAGTGCCGCGTCGGAGGACCTGCGGTCGCCGTGCCGGAGACCGACGAGGGCGAACGCGGGCAGGGAGGCCACTTCCAGGGCGACGATCAGGGTGGCCAGGTCGCGGGAGGCGGGCAGCAGGGCGGCGCCGGCGGCGGAGGAGAGCAGCAGGAACCAGTACTCCCCTTCGGGGAGTCCTCCGCGCGCGTCCTTCAGGGCGGTGACCGACAGCAGGGCCGCCAGGAGGGCGCCGCCGAGGACCAGGAGCTGGATGACGAGGGTGAACCGGTCGGCGCTGTAGCTGCACACGCCGGGCCGGCCGGTCAGGCAGAAGGTGTCGCGGTCGCCGTCGAGGAGGGGCAGGAGCAGCAGCGCGGAGACGGCGAGGCCGGCGACCGAGGTCCAGCCGAGCAGGGCCTTGCGCGCGGCGGGCAGGAAGAGGTCGGCGACGAGGACGACGAGCGCGACCACCGCGGTGAGGGTGGGCGGGGCGATCGCGAGCCAGTCGACGGACTGGACCGCCGACTCGGCCAGGGGCTGGGCGAGGGCGCTCATCGGGTGCCTCCTGCGAGGAGCTGCTGCACGGCCGGGTCGGTGAGCCCGAGCAGGGCCTTGGGCCAGAGGCCCGCGAGGACGGTGAGGACGACGAGCGGGGTCCAGGCCGCGAACTCGAAGGTGTGGACGTCGGCGAGTTTCGGCGCGTCCTGCGGCAGGGCGCCCATGCAGACGCGGCGGACCACGGCGAGCATGTAGGCGGCGGTGAGCAGGGTGCCGAAGGCGCCGATCGCCATGAAGGTGAGGAAGGCGGGGCGGCTGAGACCGGCGCCGGGCTCGAAGGCGCCGAACATGGCGAGCATCTCGCCCCAGAAGCCGGCCAGCCCCGGCAGTCCCAGCGAGGCGACGGCGCCGAAGGCGATCAGCCCGCCGAGACGCGGGGCCTTGCCGTACAGCGCGGCGCCGGTCTCCTCGGCCAGGGCGTCGAGGTCGGTGGTGCCGGTGCGGTCCTTCAGCGCGCCCACGAGGAAGAAGAGCAGGCCGGTGATGAGGCCGTGGGCGATGTTGGCGAACAGCGCGCCGTTCACGCCGGTCGGGGTCATGGTGGCGATGCCGAGCAGGACGAAGCCCATGTGGCCGACGGAGGAGTAGGCGATGAGCCGCTTGAGGTCGCCCTTGGCGCCGCGTTTGGCGAGGGCCAGGCAGGCCAGGGATCCGTAGATGATCCCGACAACGGCGAAGGCGGCGAGGTAGGGCGCGAAGGTGCGGAAGCCGTGCGGTGCGATCGGCAGCAGAATCCGGACGAATCCGTACGTACCCATCTTCAGCAGGACCCCGGCCAGCAGGACCGAGCCGACGGTCGGAGCGGCGGTGTGGGCGTCGGGCAGCCAGCTGTGCAGCGGCCACATCGGCGTCTTCACCGCGAGCCCGATCCCGATCGCCAAAACAGCGATGACCTGCACGGATGCGGTGAGCGACCGGCCGTTGTCAGTGGCGAGTGCCACCATGTCGAACGTGCCCGCCTTGATTCCGATCAGGAGCAGGCCGAGCAGCATGACGACCGAGCCGAGCAGGGTGTAGAGGATGAACCGCCAGGCCGCGGCCCGGCGGGCCTCGCCGCCCCAGCGGGCGATGAGGAAGTACATCGGGACGAGCACCGTCTCGAAGGCGAGGAAGAACAGCAGCAGATCGAGTACGGCGAAGGTCGCGAGGGTGCCGGACTCGAGCAGGAGCAGCAGCGCGAGGAAGGCCTTCGGGGTGGGTCCCGTGGGCGGCTTGAAGTAGGAGTACAGCGCGCAGAGGAAGGTCAGCAGCGCGGTCAGGACGACGAGGGGGAGGGAGATGCCGTCGATGCCGAGGTGGATGCGCACGTGGAGTGCGGGGATCCAGCTGATGTCGGTCGTGGCCTGCATCTTCGACGGGTGGTCGTGGTCGAAGCCGAGCGCGAGGACGATCGCGGCGATGAGCACGGCGCCGGTGACGGTCACGCCGTGCCGCAGCACCGCCTGCGCGGGTGACTTCCCCTTCAGTCCGGGCGGGGCCGGCAGGAGAGCGGCGAGCGCTCCGAGGAGCGGGCCGGCGACGACGAACGCCAGAAGGAACTGCATCACGGACTCGCTGATATCGATCACGCCTGCTCACGCTCCCGTGGCGACGAGGACGGCGGCGACCGCGAGGACGACGGTGCCGGCGAGCAGCGCGCTCACATAGGTCTGCACATTGCCGGTCTGGGCGCGCCGTACGGCGGCCCCGAGCAAGCGGGGTAGAGCGCCCGCACCGCGTACGTAGGTCTCGACGACCTCCCGGTCGAGGAACCGCACGAGGTCGGCCGCTGCCAGGACGGGGCGGACGAAGAGGGCCGCGTACACGGCGTCGAGGTGGAAGCCGGTGGCCGCGTGCCGGTGCAGCGGGCCGAGCAGCAGCCTCCCGGGGTCCGCGGGGTCGGCGGCGTAGGCGATGTCGCCGTAGGCGGGCTTGTGGGTGGCGATGGCCTCGGCCTCGACGAGTGCGGCGTCGGCCTCCGGATGGGCCGCGACCGCGCCGAGCGGAACGCGGGCCGCGAGCGCGCTGGTGTGCCGCCAGGCGCCGTAGCAGACGATGCCGCCGGCCAGGGCGAGGCCCGTGCCGAGGACGGACGTGGTCAGGGCCGGCGCGAGGTCGCGGCCGTCGAACCAGTCGGGCAGCAGGCGGAACGCCAGCCCGCCGAAGGCGAGGGAGGGCACGGCGAGGACCCAGAGGACGGCGTTCATGACCAGGGGCTGCTTGCCGTGGTCGGGGGCTTCGACGCCCCGCCCCCGGAAGGTCAGCAGCCACAGGCGCATCGCGTACGCGGCGGTGAGCAGGGCGGTGAGGAGGCTCGCGACGAGGACGATCCAGCCGGCCGCGCCGGGGGCGCCGCCACTGTGGCCGGTGGCGACCCGCTCGGCGGCGCCGAGGACGGACTCCTTGGAGAAGAAGCCGCTGAAGGGCGGGATCGCGGCGAGCGCGAGCAGCGCCACGGTCATCGTCCAGTAGGCGTCCGGGACGCGGTCGCGCAGGTTGCTCATGCGGGACATGGCGGCCAGCGAGTTGGTGCCGGCGGCGTGGATGATCACGCCGGCGGCGAGGAAGAGCAGCGCCTTGAAGGCGCCGTGGGACAGGAGGTGGAAGACGGCCGCGCCGCGGTCGCCGACGGCGAGCGCGCCGGTCATGTAGCCGAGCTGGCCGATCGTCGAGTAGGCGAGGACGCGTTTGATGTCGTCCTGGGCGAGCGCGGCGAGCGCCGAGCCGGCCATCGTGACGGCGGCCATGACGGCGAGCACGGTCATCGCGGCCGCGGAGGCCTGGAAGACGGGGAGGAGACGGGCGACGAAGTAGACGCCGGCGGCGACCATCGTCGCGGCGTGGATCAGCGCGGAGACGGGCGTGGGGCCCGCCATCGCGTCGGGGAGCCAGGTGTGCAGCGGGAACTGCGCCGACTTGCCCGCCACGCCCGCGAGGAGCAGCAGGGCGATCACGGTCGGGTGGTGCAGGCCGCCG
>NZ_BMVJ01000002.1:134089-142301 GCF_014650655.1 Streptomyces anandii JCM 4720 | reverse complement strand
CTCGCGACGGTGCCGAGGACCTTGGTGATCTGGAAGGACCCGGCGGCGGTGCCGAGCGCGAACAGGCCGATCAGGAAGGGTACGTCGCCGAGCTTGGTGACCAGGAAGGCCTTGATGGAGGCGGCGCGGGCCTCCGGGGTCTCCCAGTAGTGGCCGACGAGGAAGTAGGAGCAGATGCCCATGACTTCCCAGCCGACCAGCAGCACGATCAGGTCGCCTGAGTAGACGACCAGGAACATCGCGGAGGTGAACAGGGAGACGAGAGCGGCGTACGAGGGGTAGCGCGGGTCGTGGCGCAGGTAGCCCGTCGAGTAGATCTGCACGCAGGTGGCGACGACGCCGACCAGGACGGCGACGAGGGCGGCGAAGCCGTCGATGTGCAGGGCGAGCTCGACGGGGACGGAGCCGGTGGGCGTGAGCTCGGTGGCGGCGTCGATGGACCGGCCACCGCCCTGGCGGGCGGCGACCAGCACGGCCAGGACGAGGGAGGCCAGGGTCGGCAGTACGGCGAGCGGCCGGACGTAGCCGGGGGCGGTGCGGCCGAGGAGCAGGCCGGCCGCCGCGCCCAGGAACGGAAGGAGGGGGACGAGGACGGCGAGGGTGGTCGTGGTCACGTGGTGGCCTCAGCCTTCTCGGTGTCCTGAGCGGCCGGGGCGGCGTCGCCGGGGCCGGGGTCGTCGTCGGGGCCCTCCGCGGAGTCGCGGAGGCGGTCGATGTCCGAGGTGCCGCGGTTGCGGTACACGGCGAGGACGATCGCCAGGCCGATGCCGATCTCCGCCGCGGCGATGGCGATGGTGAACAGGGTCAGGGCCTGGCCGGAGTGCAGGGTCTCGACGGCCGCCTTGCTCAGCCAGACGTCGAAGGCCACCAGGTCGAGGTTGACCGCGTTGAGCATCAGCTCGACGGACATCAGGACGAGGATCGCGTTGCGCCGGGCGAGGACGCCGTACAGGCCGGTGCAGAACAGGAGGGCGGAGAGCACGGCGGGATAGGCGAGGTGCATCAGCGGACCTCTTCCTTGGCGGCCCGCCCGCCGGGGGCGTCCGCGACGGCGGAGGACGCGGCGGCCGTGGCCTTCGCCTTGCGGGACAGGACGATCGCGCCGACCAGGGCGGCGAGAAGGAGGACGGAGAGCGCCTCGAAGGGCAGCACCCAGTTCTGGAACAGGCTCGCGCCGGTGACCTTCGTCGAGCCGGCGGCCGCGCCGTCCAGATCGATCCAGGTGGCGCGGAAGGCGTCGACGACCACCCACACCAGGGCGGCCGCGGCGGCGACGGCAACGGTGAGGGCGGCCCACCGGTTGCCCGAGTCGGCGTCCGGGGAGCGGCCGATGGGGGCCTTGGTGAGCATCAGACCGAACAGGAGGAGGACGACGACGGAACCCACGTAGATGAGGACCTGCACCCACGCGATGAACTCCGCGGTGAGCAGGAGGTACTCGACAGCGAGACCGCCGAGGGCGACGACCAGCCACAGGGCGGCGTGCACCAGTTGCCGGGTGGTCACGGAGACGAGGGCCGCGCCGAAGGTGACCAGGCCGACGAGGAGGAAGGCGATCTCGACGCCGGTCGGCGAGAGGAAACCGTGCGTCTGGGCAGCGAGACTCACGTGTCTCCCTCCTCGGGCCCCGGCTGGGCCGAGGCGAGCTTCTCGGCGGTCTTGCGGGCGGCGGCGATCTCCTTCGGCTCCTCCGCGCCGGGGTCCAGGGCAGGCGGGGCCGGGACGGTCCACATCCACTCGCGGAGCTTTTCCCGCTCGTGGGTGAGCTCGCGGATGTCGGTCTCGGCGTACTCGAACTCCGGGGACCAGAACAGGGCGTCGAAAGGACAGACCTCGATGCAGATACCGCAGTACATGCACAGGGAGAAGTCGATGGCGAAGCGGTCGAGGACGTTGCGGCTGCGCTCGCGGCCGCCGGGGACCGCCGCCGGCACCGTCTCCTTGTGGGAGTCGATGTAGATGCACCAGTCCGGGCACTCGCGGGCGCACAGCATGCAGACCGTGCAGTTCTCCTCGAACAGGGCGATCACACCCCGGGTGCGGGGCGGGAGGTCCGGCTGGGCGTCCGGGTACTGCTCGGTGACGGTCTTCCTCGTCATCGTGCGCAGGGTGACGGCCAGGCCCTTGGCCAGGCCGGAGCCGGGGATCGACAGGCGGGGCCGCCCGGAGGGCGTCGCCGAGGGGCGGTGGTCGGGCGACGGGCGGGACATCAGGAGATCACCACCTTGACGACGCCGGTGAGGGCGATCTGGGCGAGGGAAAGGGGGACGAGCAGGGTCCAGGACAGCTTCTGCAACTGGTCCTCGCGCAGGCGCGGGTAGGTGACGCGCAGCCAGATGACGACGAACGCGAGGACGGCCGTCTTCAGCAGGGTCCACACCCAGCCGAGGCCCTCGGCGCCCCACGGGCCGTGCCAGCCGCCCAGGAACAGGACGGTGGTCAGGCCGCACAGGACGACGATCCCGGCGTACTCGGCGAGGAGGAACAGGGCGAAGCGGAGACCGGTGTACTCGGTGTACGCGCCGAAGATGATCTCCGAGTCGGCGACGGGCATGTCGAACGGCGGGCGTTGCAGTTCGGCGAGTCCGGCGACGAAGAAGACGATCGCGCCGACGATCTGCCAGGGCAGCCACCACCAGTGGAAGGCGTGCAGGATGCCCGGCAGGGACACCGTGCCGGCGGCCATCGCCACGGAGGCGGCGGCGAGCAGCATCGGCAGCTCGTAGGCGAGGAGCTGGGCGGCGGTGCGCAGACCACCGAGGAGGGAGAACTTGTTCGCGGAGGCCCAGCCGGCCATGAGAGAGCCGAGGACGCCGACGCCCATCACGGCGAGCACGAAGAAGATCCCGGCGTCCAGGACCTGGCCGACGGCGCCCTCGCCGGGGCCGATGGGGATGGCGAGCAGTACGAGGAGATACGGCAGCAGGGCCACGGCCGGGGCGAGCTGGAAGACGCGGCGGTCCGCGCCGGAGGGGACCACGTCCTCCTTCTGCGCGAACTTCACCCCGTCCGCGACGAGCTGGGCCCAGCCGTGGAAGCCGCCGGCGTACATGGGACCGAGGCGGCCCTGCATGTGGGCCATCACCTTGTGCTCGGTCTGACCGACTATCAGGGGGAAGGTGAGGAAGACCACGAAGACGATCAGGAGTCGCAGGGCGACGTCGACCGTGTCGTTCACTGCCGGCCTCCTTCGGTCTGGTCTCCGCTGTCGTCGGTGCCGTTGTCCGCTGAATCCTGGCTGGGCTCGTCGAATGCCGGGCGGGCGTGGTGCCAGGGGGCGTCCGTGCTGCGCGGGGGGTTCGGCGGGGTGGGGCCCTCGGGGGCCGGGGTGCCGGGTGCCGGTGATTCCGGTGCCGTGCCCTCGGCCGGGGTCGGCTGCTCCTGGGGCGCCGTCTGGCTCACCGAGCCCTGGCTCGCGCTCCGCATCCGGCGCGGGCGGGGTGCCGGGGCCTCGTTGGCGCCGGCCGCCTGCCGGGCCGGCGCTTCCATGGGGGGCTGCGCCGCCGGGTCGGTCTGGCCGGCGGAGCCCTGCGCCGCCGTGCGGGTGCGGCGGACCGGGCGGTCGCCCGCGGCGCGGGCCGGGCGCTCGCCCGCCGCACGGCCGGCGCCCCGGGCCGGGCGGGCCGGGGCGGGCGGGAGCTGGCCCTTCAGGGGGCCCCACTCGTTGGGGTCGGGGACGCCGGGCGGCAGCATCTGGCGGCGCTTGGGGCCGCCGTGGTCCGACTCGCCCGGTTCCTTGGCCCCGGGCCAGGCCTTGGCGACCCGGGCCGCGAGGACGAAGTCCTTGCGCAGCGGGTGGCCTTCGAAGGTGTCGGGGAGGAGCAGGTGGCCGAGGCCCGGGTGGCCCTCGAAGCGGACGCCGAACATCTCGTGCGTCTCGCGCTCGTGCCAGGCCGCGCCCGCGTAGACGTCCACCGCGGACGGCAGGGCCGGGGCCTCGTGGGAAACGGTCGTGCGCAGGAGCAGGCGCCGTACCGGGGAGAGGGCGACGACGTGGGCGCAGACGCGCATGCCGGTACCCGGCTCGTCGACCGCGCTCAGCCAGTCGAAGTAGGTGCAGCCCAGCTCGTCGCGGGCGGTGCGCAGCGCGGGGATCCAGGAGGCCGGCGGTACGTCGACCGTCAGGACCTCGTAGGACTCCTCCGCGGTGGCCTCGGCGCCGAAGAGTTCTTCGGCGGGCGCGGGCAGCCAGCCGGCCGCTGTCATCGTGTCTCCCCCTCGGACCCCTCGGACCCCTCGGACCCCTCGGACCTGTCGGACCCCTCGGCTCCCTCGGACCCTTCCGGTGCGGGAGGCCGCACCAGCCCGCTCCGCAGCGCCGCCACCGACGGGCGTGCCGCCGCCACCGACGGACGTGCCGGATCCGTGCCGTAGCGCTCCCCCAGCGACTCCCGGGCGATCTTCTCCTGGAGTTTGAGGATGCCCTGGAGCAGCGCCTCCGGGCGGGGCGGGCAGCCGGGGACGTAGACGTCCACCGGGATGATCTGGTCGACGCCCTTGGTGACCGAGTAGGAGTCCCAGTACGGGCCACCGCAGTTGGAGCAGGCGCCGAAGGAGATGACGTACTTCGGCTCGGGCATCTGCTCGTACAGGCGCTTGACCGCCGGGGCCATCTTGTCCGTGACCGTGCCGGAGACCACCATCAGGTCGGCCTGGCGCGGACCCGGGGCGAAGGGGATCACGCCGAGCCGGATGAAGTCGTGGCGGGCCATCGACGCGGCGATGAACTCGATCGCACAGCAGGCCAGGCCGAAGTTGAAGACCCAGAGCGAGTAGCGGCGGCCCCAGTTGAGGACGACCTTCATCGGCTCGGGCGCCAGCCGGGCGAGCGCGCCCAGCCGCTTCGGCTCGGGAAGCAGAACGGGCTCGGGAACGGGCTCCGGGGCCGCGTCCATCCCGGGGTTCACGTCCATGCCAGGACGCCCTTCTTGTATGCGTACAGCAGGCCCACGGCCAGGAAGCCGAGGAAGACGAACATCTCCACGAGCGTCGCGGCGCCGTAGCCGGGGGCGGCGAACACCGTCGCCCAGGGGAACAGGAAGATCGAGTCGACGGCGAAGATCACGTAGAGGAAGGCGTAGACGTAGTAGCGGACCTGGGTGTGCGCCCAGCCCTCGCCGACGGGGTCGACGCCGCACTCGTAGGTCAGGAGTTTCTCGGGGGTGGGGACCACCGGCCGCAGCAGCCGGCCCGCGCCGAAGGCGACGGCGACGAACAGCACGCCGACGACGGCGAGCAGTCCGACGACCGAGTAGGAGTGGAAGTAGTCCGCCGCGACGACGGCGGTCGACCCCCGCGGTGTCTCCCGCAACGTCTCAGGCACCGTCCGTCCCTCGCTCCCTGACCTCGTGGTGTTCGTGATGTCCGTGGTGTTCGACGATCTGTACGCACGGGAGTCTAGGCCCTGATAAAGGGAGGGTAAGCAGCCCGTCGCACCGTGGGACGCGGGGGTGGGGTTTTCCCCCGTGGACCTGGGCGGCCGACCTCATGGCGCGCTCGCGCGCCGCACGGCACGCTAGCGGCTATGACCGCACCCATCTCCTCCTCCGACCGGGCGGCGGCCGGCGCCGAGGACGGCCCGCCCCCGGTCCGTTTCGCCTACGACCTGCCCACCTGGAAGGAGATCACGCATCTCCTCGCCAACCTGCCGATGTCCCTGATCGGTTTCGTCTACGTCGTGACCGTGCTCACCACCGGTGCCGGACTGACGGTCACCGTGGTCGGCCTGCCGCTGCTCGCGGCCGGGCTTACGGGCTCGCGTCAGCTGGGGCGGTTGGAGCGGACCCGGGTCCGGTCGTTGCTGGGGACGTCGGTCGAGGAGCCGAGCCCGTTGCCGCTGGCGCGGACCAAGGGCCCGCTCAACCGGCTGTGGCTGATGCTGAAGGACCCGGTCGCCTGGCGGGCCGCGCTCTACGGCCTCATCCGGCTGCCCTGGGGCATCCTCACCTTCACCGTCACCCTGACCTCGCTCTTCGTCCTGTGGCCGGTGCTGCCCTACCTCGCGCGCGGGATGGCCAACGTGGACCGGGCGATGGCGCGCGCGCTGTTGTCGCCCTCGGACGAACTGGAGCGGCGCATCGCCGAACTGGAGTCCGACCGGGGAGTGGTGGTCGACACCGCCGCCGCCGACCTGCGGCGCATCGAGCGCGATCTGCACGACGGGGCGCAGGCCCGGCTGGTCAACCTGGCCATGGGGCTCGGTCTGGCCAAGGAGAAGCTGCTGGAGGACCCGGACTCGGCGGCCGCGATGGTCGAGGAGGCGCACGGTGAGGTGAAGCTCGCGCTGCAGGAGCTGCGGGACCTGGCCCGCGGCATCCATCCCGCCGTACTGACCGACCGCGGCCTGGACGCGGCGCTGTCCTCCGTGGCCTCGCGCTGCACGGTGCCGGTGAAGGTGACGGCCGACCTGGACACGCGGCCCGCGGCGGCGATCGAGGGCATCGCCTATTTCACGGTCTCCGAGCTGCTGCAGAACATCAGCAAGCACAGCGGGGCGAGATCGGCGTCGGTGGACGTGTGGCGGTCCGAGGACCGGCTGCTGATCCAGGTATGGGACGACGGCCGCGGCGGGGCCCGGCTCGACGGCGGTACGGGCATGCGGGGGCTGGCCGACCGGCTGGGCGCCGTCGACGGCCTGTTCGTCGTCGAGTCACCGGCGGGCGGCCCGACTACCGTCACGGCGGAACTGCCGTGGCGGGACCGCACGGACGCCAACGCCCGCTGACCACGGCACCGGCCCACGCCACGCCGGCGTGAGCCGGTGCCATCGGCCTGCCGCACCGGCCCGCACCGCCACCGGCCAGTGGCACACGGGCACGCGCCGCCGGTCCGCACCACGCCGACGTGCGCCACCACCAGCCCGCCCCGCCCCGGCCCGCGGCACACCGGCGCGCGCTGCGGGCCTGCCCGCACCACGCTGACCCGCGCCGCGCTGACCTGCGACACGCCGACGCACGGTGCCACCGGCCGGCGGCACGCCGGTCCGTGCCACCACCAGCCCGCGGCTTCCCCGGCCCGCCGAGACCCCGTCGGACGGTCACGCCCAGCAGACGGTCGGGCCCCCCCCCCCCCCGCAGGTAGGGAAAACCCCCCGTCCAGGACGCCGACGCGCTCCATGGTCCCGTGGGCCGCGGCCGAGCAGGCTGGGGGTACGGCGGGAAGCCGCACCGCACAAGCCGAGAGGCGACCGCTGAGGAAGCGGCACGACGGCACGACGAGGGGAACGGGACGAAGCCGATGGCCACCGAGTACGCGAGGTACGGACACGGATACGGCGCCGACCGGGGTCACCGGCGGCACCGGCTGCCCGCCGGGCTCCGGGCGCCGTTCGAGGCGCGCAGCCGGCGCGAGTTCGGGTACGTGCTGCTGGGTCTGCCGATGGGCATCCTGATGTTCACCTACGCCGTGACGATGGTGTCGCTGGGGGCCGGCCTGCTGGTGACGTTCCTCGGGGTGCCGGTGCTGGCGGCGGCGCTGGCGGGCTGCCGGGGGATCGGCGTGCTGGAGCGGGCCCGGGCGCGCGGGCTGCTGGGTCTGGAGGTGGCCGAGCCCGAGCCGCTGCGGATGAAGCGGCACGGGGTGCTGGCCTGGACGGGGGCCGTGCTGAAGAGCGGCGCCTCGTGGCGGGCGCTGCTCTACTCGGTGCTGCAGTTCCCGTGGTCGGTGTTCTCCTTCGTGGTCGGCCTGACCGTGTGGTCGGTGGGCTGGACGCTGCTGACGTACCCGCTGTGGTTCTGGGTCTTCCCGGTGTGGGCGGGCCAGGGCGGCATCCAGCTCTACGGCGACGAGCACCACCGCGTCTTCCTCGACAACCCCTTCGAGATCGGGGTCACCGCCCTGGTGGGCCTGCTGTTCACGCTGGCCACGCCGTGGATCGTGCGGGCGCTGACGATGGTGGACCGGGTGCTGGTGCACGGGCTGCTCGGGCCGTCGCGGCTGTCGGCGCGGGTCGTGGAGCTGGAGTCGGACCGCGGGACCGTGGTGGACACGGCGGCCGCCGACCTGCGGCGCATCGAGCGGGACCTGCACGACGGGGCGCAGGCCCGGCTGGTGGCGCTGGCGATGGACCTCGGACTGGCGAAGGAGAAGCTGGCCGAGGACCCGAGGGCGGCGGCGCGGATGGTGGACGAGGCGCACGGCGAGGTGAAGACGGCGCTCCAGGAGCTGCGGGACCTGGCCCGCGGCATCCATCCCGCCGTACTGACCGACCGCG
>NZ_BMVJ01000002.1:128308-134062 GCF_014650655.1 Streptomyces anandii JCM 4720 | reverse complement strand
GTCTGGACGCGGCCCTGTCCTCCGTCGCCTCCCGCTGCACGGTGCCGGTCTCGGTCGACGTGGACCTGGCCGAGCGGCCGGCCCCGGCCATCGAGGGCATCGCGTACTTCACGGTCTCCGAGCTGCTGCAGAACATCAGCAAGCACAGCGGGGCGAGGTCGGCGTCGGTGGACGTGTGGCGGGTCGAGGACCGGCTGATGCTGCAGGTCGTGGACGACGGGGTCGGCGGTGCGGACGTGTCCGCGGGGTCGGGTCTCGCGGGGCTGGCCGGGCGGCTGGACGCGGTGGACGGGATCCTCGTGGTCGACTCCCCGGCCGGCGGGCCCACCCGGGTGACGGCGGAACTGCCCTGGCGGCGCTGAGCCAACCCGGCCCGAGGGCTGAGCCAACCCGGCCCGAGGGCTGAGCCAACCCCGCCCAAGGGCTGGCCGGCCCGACGTAAGAGCTCAGCCGATCCGGCGTGAGACAGGCCGAAAAGCACGCCGTAAACCGCGGAGGCCTCCACCACTTCTCCCGGCCCGGGCGCGGCAGGGTCCGAATGCTGGAATGCTGGACCATGTTCGTCGAGGCTGTGGGGGGCCGGAGATCGTGGAGGACAGGGTGCGGGTGGTCATCGCCGAGGATTCAGTGCTGCTCAGGGAGGGCCTGACCCGGCTGCTGACCGACCGCGGACACGAGGTCGTGGCGGGCGTGGGCGACGGCGAGGCGCTGATCAAGACCATCACCGAGCTGCACGACCAGGGCGCGCTGCCCGACGTGGTCGTGGCGGACGTGCGGATGCCGCCGACGCACACCGACGAGGGCGTGCGGGCCGCCGTGCAGCTGCGCAAGGCGCACCCGCAGCTCGGCGTGCTGGTGCTGTCGCAGTACGTCGAGGAGCGGTACGCCACCGAGCTGCTGGCCGGTTCCAGCCGCGGGGTCGGCTATCTGCTCAAGGACCGTGTGGCCGAGGTGCGCGAGTTCGTGGACGCGGTGGTGCGGGTCGCCCAGGGGGGTACGGCCCTGGACCCGGAGGTGGTCGCCCAGCTCCTCGGGCGCAGCCGTAAGCAGGACGTACTGGCCGGGCTCACCCCGCGGGAGCGCGAGGTGCTGGGTCTGATGGCCGAGGGGCGGACGAACTCGGCGATCGCGCGGCAGCTGGTGGTGAGCGACGGCGCGGTCGAGAAGCACGTCAGCAACATCTTCCTCAAGCTCGGGCTGTCGCAGAGTGACGGGGATCACCGGCGTGTTCTGGCCGTGCTCACCTATCTGAACTCCTGATGGGCTGAAACTGTGTCAGGAGGCTCGGTGGAACACCGCGCACCGGCGTAAAAGGGCAGTTTCGGCGCCGTCTCGTCACCGTCTCACGGCCGCGTCCAGCATGCGAACGGTCCAGGGAAGGCGACCACGACGGTCGTAGGGTTGAAAGCGGGAAGGTCAAAAACGAGAAGGTCGAAAGCGGGAAGGTCCTGGGAAGGTCTTCGAGGTCTTCGAGGTCTTCGTTGAAGACCGCTCCCGCGCAGCCGCCTCGAAGGAGGTCCAGTTCAGTGACCAGCCAGGTCAGCAGTCCAGCGGAACAGGCCGACGGGGCCGTCGTAGGAGAGCAGCGCAGGGCGGCCGGGGCGAAGGACGTCCGCCGCCTGGACCGGGTGATCATCCGGTTCGCGGGCGACTCGGGTGACGGCATGCAGCTCACCGGCGACCGCTTCACCTCCGAGACGGCGTCCTTCGGGAACGACCTGTCGACGCTGCCGAACTTCCCGGCCGAGATCCGGGCCCCCGCAGGGACCCTGCCGGGCGTGTCCTCCTTCCAGCTGCACTTCGCCGACCACGACATCCTGACCCCGGGCGACGCGCCGAACGTGCTGGTCGCGATGAACCCGGCGGCGCTGCGGGCGAACATCGGCGACCTGCCGCGCGGCGCGGAGATCATCGTCAACACCGACGAGTTCACCAAGCGCGCGATGCAGAAGGTCGGCTACGAGGCCTCCCCGCTGGAGGACGGCTCGCTGGACGGCTACAACCTGCACCCGGTGCCGCTGACCACGCTCACCGTGGAGGCGCTCAAGGAGTTCGAGCTCTCCCGCAAGGAGGCCGAGCGCAGCAAGAACATGTTCGCGCTGGGCCTGCTGTCCTGGATGTACCACCGGCCCACCGAGGGCACCGAGAAGTTCCTGAAGTCGAAGTTCGCCAAGAAGCCGGACATCGCGGCCGCCAACATCGCCGCCTTCCGCGCGGGCTGGAACTTCGGCGAGACCACCGAGGACTTCGCCGTCTCCTACGAGGTCGCCCCGGCCGCCAAGGCCTTCCCCGTCGGCACCTACCGCAACATCTCCGGCAACCTCGCCCTGGCCTACGGCCTGGTCGCCGCGGGCCGGCAGGCCGACCTGCCGCTGTTCCTCGGGTCGTACCCGATCACCCCGGCCTCCGACATCCTGCACGAGCTGAGCCGGCACAAGAACTTCGGCGTGCGCACCTTCCAGGCCGAGGACGAGATCGCGGGCATCGGCGCCGCGCTCGGGGCCGCCTTCGGCGGCGCGCTCGCCGTCACCACGACCTCCGGCCCCGGTGTGGCGCTGAAGTCGGAGACCATCGGCCTCGCGGTGTCGCTGGAGCTGCCGCTGGTGGTGGTCGACATCCAGCGCGGCGGCCCGTCGACGGGTCTGCCCACCAAGACCGAGCAGGCCGACCTGCTGCAGGCGGTGTACGGGCGCAACGGCGAGGCCCCGGTCCCGGTGGTCGCCCCGTGCACGCCGGCCGACTGCTTCGACGCGGCGCTGGAGGCGGCGCGGATCGCGCTGACGTACCGCACCCCTGTCTTCCTGCTCTCCGACGGCTACCTGGCCAACGGCTCCGAGCCGTGGCGCATCCCCGAGCTGGACGAGCTGCCCGATCTCAGAGTGCAGTTCGCGCAGGGACCCAACCACACGCTCGCCGACGGCACCGAGGTGTTCTGGCCCTACAAGCGGGACGCGCGGACGCTGGCCCGCCCGTGGGCGATCCCGGGCACTCCGGGCCTGGAGCACCGCATCGGCGGCATCGAGAAGCAGGACGGCACGGGCAACATCTCCTACGACCCGGCCAACCACGACTTCATGGTCCGCACCCGGCAGGCCAAGGTGGACGGCGTCGAGGTCCCGGACGTCGAGGTCGACGACCCGAGCGGGGCGGACACCCTGGTGCTGGGCTGGGGCTCGACCTACGGGCCGATCACGGCGGCCGTACGGCGGCTGCGCACGGCCGGGGTGCCCATCGCGCAGGCCCACCTGCGCCACCTCAACCCCTTCCCGAAGAACCTCGGCGCGGTCCTGGAGCGCTACGACAAGGTGGTGATCCCCGAGATGAACCTCGGGCAGCTCGCCACCCTGGTGCGGGCGAAGTACCTGGTGGACGCGCACTCGTACAACCAGGTCAACGGCATGCCGTTCAAGGCCGAACAGCTCGCCACGGCTCTGAAGGAGGCCATCGATGGCTGAGACGTCCACGGAAGGCACGGGTACGGCCGAGGCGCTCTCACTGGTGCCGAAGGCCGAGGCCCGGCAGTCCATGAAGGACTTCAAGTCCGACCAGGAAGTGCGCTGGTGCCCCGGCTGCGGCGACTACGCGATCCTCGCGGCCGTGCAGGGCTTCATGCCGGAGCTGGGCCTGGCCAAGGAGAACATCGTCTTCGTCTCCGGCATCGGCTGCTCCTCCCGCTTCCCGTACTACATGAACACCTACGGGATGCACTCCATCCACGGCCGCGCCCCCGCCATCGCCACCGGCCTAGCGGCCTCCCGGCGCGACCTGAGCGTGTGGGTGGTCACCGGTGACGGCGACGCGCTGTCCATCGGCGGCAACCACCTGATCCACGCCCTGCGCCGCAACGTCAACCTCAAGATCCTGCTGTTCAACAACCGGATCTACGGTCTGACCAAGGGCCAGTACTCCCCGACCTCCGAGGTCGGCAAGATCACCAAGTCGACGCCGATGGGCTCGCTGGACGCGCCCTTCAACCCGGTGTCGCTGGCGCTCGGCGCGGAGGCGTCCTTCGTGGCCCGCACCATCGACTCCGACCGCAAGCACCTGACGTCGGTGCTGCGCGCGGCGGCCGCCCACCCGGGCACCGCGCTGATCGAGATCTACCAGAACTGCAACATCTTCAACGACGGCGCCTTCGACGCCCTCAAGGACAAGCAGCAGGCGGAGGAGGCGCTGATCCGCCTGGAGCACGGGCAGCCGATCCGCTTCGGCGCCGACGGCTCGCGCGGTGTCGTACGGGACCCGCGGACCGGCGACCTGCGGATCGTCGACGTCACCGCCGCCAACGAGGCCGACATCCTCGTCCACGACGCGCACGCCGCGTCCCCGACGACGGCCTTCGCGCTCTCCCGGCTGGCCGACCCCGACACGCTGCACCACACCCCGATCGGCGTGCTGCGCTCCGTGGACCGCCCGGTCTACGACACGGCGATGGCCGATCAGCTGGAGACGGCCGTCGAACAGCGCGGCAAGGGCGACCTGGCCGCGCTGCTCGCGGGCGGGGACACCTGGACGGTCGTCGGCTGAGCGCCGGCGCGCACGACGTTCACGACGACAGCGACCGAGCCCGGGCGGCGGACGCCCGGGCTTCGTCGTATGCCTCGCGGGCCTTCACCACGTCCGCCATGCGCGCCTCGGTCCACAGGGTCAGCGCCCGTACCTGCTCGGCTGCCTCGCGGCCGAGCGGGGTGAGGGAGTAGTCGACCCGCGGCGGGATCACGGGCTTGGCGTCCCGGTGGACCAGGCCGTCGCGCTCCAGCGTCTGGAGCGTCTGGGTCAGCATCTTCTCGCTGACGTTGCGGTCGACCGCCCGGCCGATCGCGCGGCGCAGCTCACTGAACCGGTACGAGCGCTCGAGCAGTTCGGCCAGGACGAGGACGCCCCAGCGGCTGGTGACGTGCTCCAGTACCAGACGGTAGGGGCAGAGCTGCTCCCCCGTCTCCGCGCGTCCGGCCGCCACCCTCTCACTTACCGTCATGCCAGTACCTTACTTCAAAGTGGGTACTTTCGAAAGGAGAGCGCCACTCCTAGGGTTAGTGAAAACAGACCCCCCGCAAGGAGAGCCCTCATGAGCATCGTCGTCACCGGAGCCACCGGACACCTCGGCCGCCACGTCGTGGAACAGCTGCTGGAGAAGGTCCCGGCCGACCAGGTCACCGCCGTGGTCCGCAGCCCGGAGAAGGCCGCCGGCCTCGCGGCGCGGGGCGTGCGCATCGCGGTCGCCGACTACAACGCGCCCGAGACCTTCGACGGCCTCTTCTCGGCCGGCGACAAGGTGCTGCTCGTCTCCGGCAACGAGTTCGACAAGGGCCGCGTGGGACAGCACCGGGTCGTCATCGACGCCGCGAAGGCGGCCGGCGTGGCCCTGCTCGCCTACACCAGCGCCCCCGGCAGCCTGAAGGCCGCGCTCGCCGACGACCACCGCGGCACCGAGGAGGCCCTGCTGTCCTCGGGCGTGCCCTACGTGCTGCTGCGCAACGGCTGGTACCACGAGAACTACACCGAAAACCTGGCCCCCGTTCTGGAGCACGGCGCCGTCGTCCAGGCCGCGGGCGAGGGCCGGGTCTCCTCCGCCGCGCGCGCCGACTACGCGGCCGCCGCCGTCGCGGTGCTGACCGGCGAGGGGCACGAGGGTCGGACGTACGAGCTGGGCGGGGACGAGGCGTGGGGCTTCGCCGAGTTCGCCGCCGAGGTGGGCCGGCAGTCCGGCAGGGAGATCGTCTACCGCCCGGTCTCGGTGGAGGAGTTCCAGGG
>NZ_BMVJ01000002.1:105153-128287 GCF_014650655.1 Streptomyces anandii JCM 4720 | reverse complement strand
CATCCTCACCGGCGCCGGACTGCCCGCGCCCTTCGCGGCGGTCCTCGCGGGCGTGGACGCCTCGATCGAGAAGGGCGAACTGGTCGTCGACGGCGGCGACCTGTCCCGTCTGACCGGCCGTCCGACCACCCCGCTCGCCGAGGCGATCGCGGCCGCGCTCAAGGGCTGAGAGCCCTCCGCGGTCCGCCCGTCACGCCTGTCATGACCGTATGGCGATACGGGCATGACAGACGGGGGTGGGTGGCGTTACCTTCGTGCTTGCCGTACGACACGCGGCCAGGCAAGGCACGAAGGAGGCGCCCGTGAGCGGGAAGTCCAGGGGCGAGCAGCGCACAGGGCTGCTGAACGGCTTCGCGGCGTACGGGATGTGGGGCCTCGTCCCGCTCTTCTGGCCCCTGCTCAAGCCCGCCGGGGCCATCGAGATCCTCGCCCACCGGATGGTGTGGTCGCTCGCCTTCGTCGCGGTCGCGCTGCTCTTCGTACGGCGCTGGGCCTGGGCCGGCGAGCTGCTGCGCCAGCCGCGCAGGCTCGGGCTCGTCGTGGTCGCCGCCGCGGTGATCACGGTCAACTGGGGCGTCTACATATGGGCCGTGAACAGCGGGCACGTGGTCGAGGCCTCACTCGGTTACTTCATCAACCCGCTGGTCACCATCGCCATGGGCGTGCTGATCCTCAAGGAACGGCTGCGGCCCGTGCAGTGGTTCGCGGTCGGCACCGGCGCGGCCGCCGTCCTCGTGCTCACCATCGGCTACGGGCGACCGCCGTGGATCTCCCTGTGCCTGGCATTCTCCTTCGCCACCTACGGTCTGGTGAAGAAGAAGGTCAACCTGGGCGGCGTGGAGTCGCTGGCCGCGGAGACGGCGATCCAGTTCCTGCCCGCGCTCGGCTATCTGCTGTGGCTCGGCGCGCAGGGCCGCTCGACGTTCACCGCCGAGGGCGCCGGCCACGCCGGCCTGCTGGCCGCCACCGGTGTGGTCACCGCGCTGCCGCTGGTCTGCTTCGGCGCGGCCGCGATCCGTGTGCCGCTGTCCACGCTGGGACTGCTGCAGTACCTGGCGCCGGTCTTCCAGTTCCTGCTCGGGGTGCTGTACTTCCACGAGTCCATGCCGGCCGAGCGCTGGGCCGGGTTCGCGCTGGTGTGGCTGGCGCTGACCCTGCTGACCTGGGACGGACTGCGCACGGCGCGACGGGCGGCGGTGCTCAGGGCACGGCTCGCCGCACCCCGGCCGGCCGTGACGGCACCTGGGCCGGGCCAGGCCCGGCCGAGTTCGGACCCCGTGGAGGCCTGACGGCTGCCGGGGGTGCGGACGGGTCCGGTCCGGTTCGGCGTTCTTGTTGCCGGGTGCTCCGGTGGCGGATACGACTGGTCCATGACACAGACGCCCGAGATTCCCGCCCCCGCCCCGCTGCACTGGAAGATCGTCATCGACGCCGGCGACCCGCACGCCCAGGCCGACTTCTGGGCCGCCGCGCTGCACTACGAGGCCGAGGACAACAGTGCGCTGATCGAGCGGCTGCTGGAGACGGGCGCACTGCCGGGCGCGGCCACCGTGGAGTTCCACGGCCGGCCCGCCTTCCGCGACCTCATCGCCGTACGGCATCCCGAGGACCCGTACGACAAGGAGAACGGCACCGGGCTCGGGCGGCGGCTGCTCTTCCAGCGGGTGCCGGAGGGCAAGACCGGCAAGAACCGGCTCCACCTCGACCTGCATCCCGGTGAGGGGCTGCGGGAGCGGGAGGTGGAGCGGCTGGAGGGGCTCGGCGCGAGCGTGCTGCGGCACGTGAGGGAGCCGGCCGGCCAGTGGGTGGTCATGGCAGACCCGGAGGGCAACGAGTTCTGCGTGTCGTAGCGGGCCGCCGGTAGGTCAGCCCGCCGGCGGGGAGGCCTGTTTGCGGGCCCGTTCGGCGAGGCGGCCCATGCGGGCGCGGGCGGACTCCAGTTGCTCGATGTCGTCGGCGGCGGGACCGTCCTCGGTGGTGAGCTCGGTCCACAGGTCGAGCAGGTCACGGCCGAGCCGCAGGCCCTGCTCGGGGTCGCGCACCGCGCGCCAGGCGGAGGCCGCGCTCTGCACGTTGCCGTAGGCGCCCTCGGCGTCCTGGGCGCGGCGGTGGATGCGGGCCAGTTCCAGGGAGAGTGTGAAGGCTTGCAGGGCGTCGCCGGCCAGGTAGGCGATGTAGGCGGTGAGCTCGCGCAGGCGCAGCACCTCGGGGTGCTCCGCGCCGAGCGTGCCGGAGGCCTCGCTGACGGTCCGCTCCGCAAGGGCCGCCGCCTCCTCGATCCGCCCCGCCTTCACGGCTTCGTTGACCCGGGCGAGGGGCTCGGCGAACAGGACGGCGCCTCCTTCGCCGGCCGCGGTCCTCGGATCGTCGCCGAGCACCGCCTCGGCCACGGCGTCGAAGCCGCGGGCGGGGGTGGGCTTGGGGTCGGGGTCGGGGACGTGGGCGAGGTCGGGTGCGAAGGCGGGTGCGGGCGCCGGCTTCCGTTCGGCGGCCGGCGCCGCGTCCATCACGGGCGGGGGCCCGAACTCTCCCGTGGGTGCGGTGGCCGTGCCCAAAGGCGTGGCGTCCGAGGGCACCGGCAGGGCGCGCAGCGGGAACGTGGGGGGCGTGGGGACACCGGGCTCGGTGACCGCGCGCAGCGGGAACGTGGGAGCCGGGTCCCGCACCGGCTCCGGCACCTGCCGCAGAACATGCGTCGCCTTGTCCCGCCGCGGCTCGGCGGGGGGCACGTCGGAGACGAGCGGCGGCACGGCCGGGGATCCGGAAGCGGACGCGGGCGGCGGTGGCGGGGCGGACGCGGGCCCAGGCGGGGGTGCGGCGGCAGGGGCGTGCCCGGGTACGGGCGCGGGTGCCGGGGCGCAGCCCGATGCGGGCGCAGGTGCAGGGGCAAGCCCAGGCGCGGGTGTGGGTGCGGGCGCGGGCGCGGCGGGCGCGGAAACCGGCGCGGGCGCGGAGCCGGCTGCGGGCACGGCTGGCGGCGCAGGCGCGGAAGCCCGTGCCGGTGCCGGCAAGGGCTCGGCCGTGAAGGTGCTGGAGCCGTCGTGGCGGACCTGGAGGGGGACGACGTAGCCGATGCGTTCGTCGGTGACGGTGGCGAGGACGGGGTGGCCGGTGGCGAGGGCGATGCGGTGGAGGTGGTCGAGGACGGCGTGCTGGATCTCCTCGCCCGGGGCCGACCGCACCGGGACGCCGCCGACCGAGGCGGCGGCGCCGTCCAGCGGCACGTGGACGGCGATGGGCGCCGCCGCGGACGCCGCCGGCTGCCCGGCGCGCTGGTCTTCCCGCTTCTTCTCGCGGCTCAGTCGAGACATCGGCTCCCTCACTCGGATGCGTGCCATCCGGTCGTACGCGTACTGTCGAGTCTCTCCGCTCGCCCGCCCTCCGTGCGTCACCGCGACGTCACAGACTCGCACCAGGAACCCCGGCACCGTGTCCCGGGTGACGGGCGGAGCGCGAAGATCGCCGGGATGACGAGGGAGGGAACAGGCATGCGGACCGACGTGCGGCAGGGACCGGAGATCTGGATCCGCGGACCGGTGGCCGGCCCCGCCCCCGGCGCCCTCGCCGGCACCGGTGCCGTGACCGACGCGGAACGTATGCCCGAACGGCCCGCCGGCATGCCCGTCACGCGCCGCCGCTTCTCCTGGCTGGCCACACACGGCGGTGCGGGCGCGACGACGCTCGCGGCGGTCTACGGAGGGCACGACTGCGGACGCGACTGGCCCGGCCCGGGCGCTCCGCGCTCGGTCCTGCTGGTCGCCCGGACCCACTCGGCGGGTCTGGAGGCGGTGGTGCGCACCCTGGAGGTGTTCCGGCGGGGACAGGCGCCGGCGGGGCTCGACCTGGACGCGGTGGTGCTGGTCGCGGACGCTCCCGGGCGCCTGCCGCGACCGCTCGCCCAGCGCGTGAAGCCGCTCGAGTCCGTCATCGACGTCTACCGGGTCCCGTGGGTGCCGGCCTGGCGGATCGGCGACCTGAGCGGGCCGCTGCCGCGGGAGACCGAGGCCCTGGCCCGGCTGACGGGAGCGGCGGGCCGGCGCCGCTGAACCAACGCCCGTCGGGGCCCGGCGGAAACACCCGCGGGCATCTTCATGCGTGTGCATATAATGCATGCGCACCTACCTGGCATCGGCCCATGCTCACCCCAGGAGACCTCCATGACCCGCAGCTTCCTGTTCGTACTGGGCAGCGCCCGCCGCGAGGGCAACACCGAACTCCTCGCCCGCCGCGCCGCCGAGCAACTGCCCTCCGACACGGAACAGCGGTGGATACGGCTCGTGGACCATCCGCTGCCCGACTTCACCGACCTGCGGCACGACAGCGACCACACGCGTCCCGCCTCGGGAAACACCGCCCTGCTGCTGGACGCCACGCTCGCGGCGACGGACATCGTGATCGCCTCGCCGCTGTACTGGTATTCCGTGTCCAGCCACACCAAGCGCTACCTCGACCACTGGTCCGCCTGGCTGCGCACGCCCGGCCTGGACTTCAGGGCGGCCATGGCCGGGCGCACCCTGTGGGGCGTCGCGGCCCTCGCCGCCGACGAACCCTCGGTCGCCGATCCGCTGGCCGGCACCCTCAACAACTCGGCCGCCTATCTGCGGATGCGCTTCGGCGGGGTGCTTCTCGGCAACGGCACCGCGCCCGGCGACGTACTGAAGGACACCGGGGCGCTGGCGCGCGCCAAGACGTTCTTCGCCGAGGAGCCGCCCCTGGCGCGCTTCCCCCACGAGCTTGCCGCTCAGCGGGCCGCGGCCCCCGCCCGGTAGCCGCTCAGGCGGTGATGTCCTTGGCCGAGAACCGGGCCCAGGCCGCCGAGCCGAACACCGCCGCGTACAGGGCCTGGAGCTCCAGGTTCTTCACCAGGTCGTCCCAGTAGACCGGCTCCCGCATCAGGTCGGCGAAGGACAGCCAGTAGTGGGAGAAGAGGTACGGCTGTATCGCGTGCAGCTGCGGTATCTGGTCGAGGATCTGCACGGTGATGAGCAGGCCGACGGTGGTGGCCATGGCGGCGATGCCGCTGTTGGTCACCGTCGAGACGAACAGTCCCAGCGCGGCCAGTCCCGTCAGGGACGCGGCGACGACCAGGGCGATCAGCAGCGCCCGGCCGAGACCGTCGGCGAAGGTGATCTGTGTGCCGGAGATGGTCGTCAGGTCGCCGAGCGGGAAGAGCAGCGCGCCCACGGCGAGTGCCGAGACGGCGACGACGAGGGTGGCGACCAGGCAGAACGCGATCGTCGTGACGTACTTGGTGAGCAGCAGGCGGGTGCGCCCGGCGGGCGCGACCAGCAGATAGCGCAGGGTGCCCGAGTTCGCCTCGCCGGCGATCGCGTCGCCCGCTATCACGCCGACGGCCATCGGCAGGAAGAACGGCAGGGTCGCCGCGAGCGCGGTGAAGACCAGGAACAGCCCGTTGTTGGTGATCTGCGCGATGAACGCCGGGCCGCCTTCGCCGCCGCGGCCGGACGGCGCGCCGCCCCTGGTCTCGATCCGGACGGCCACCCCGACCAGGACGGGAACGGCGGCCAGCACGCCCAGCAGGGCGAGGGTGCGCCAGCGACGGAAGGTGGTGACCAGCTCACTGCGGAGCAGCCCGAACGTCCACAGCGGGCTCGGGGCGCGCACGGCGAGGGACTCAGCCCGCGACATCGAAGCCCTCCCCCGTGAGCGCCACGAACGCGTCCTCGAGCGAGGCGCGTTCGACCCCGAAGCCGCGGACGCGGACGCCCGCGGTGACCAGCGCGGCGTTCACCTCCGCGAGGTCGCGTTCCGGTGGTTCTCCGGTGACCCGGTCCTCGTCGGCGGTGACGTCGGCGACGCCCTGTTCCTTCAGCACCCGGACCGCCTCCCCGGTGTCGGGGGTGGTGACGACCAGCCGGCCGCGCGCCCCGGCGGCCAGCTCGGACACCGGGCCCTGGACGATCAGTCTGCCCCGCGCCATGACGGCCGCGTGGGTGCACACCTGCTCGATCTCGTCGAGGAGGTGGGAGGAGAGGAAGACGGTGGTGCCGTCGGAGGCCAGCTCGCGGACCAGGGCCCGGATCTCGCGCATGCCCTGCGGGTCGAGGCCGTTGGTCGGCTCGTCCAGCACGAGCAGTCTGCGCGGCTGCAGCAACGCGGCGGCCAGCCCCAGGCGCTGCTTCATGCCCAGGGAGTACGCCTTGGCCTTCTTGCTGGCGGCGGCCGTGAGGCCCACCCGGTCCAGGGCGGCGGCGACGCGGACGCGCCGGGTGCCCGGGTCGGCGGTCGGGTCGGCCGCGTCGTAGCGCAGGAGGTTGTCGCGGCCGGAGAGGAAGCCGTAGAGCGCCGGGCCCTCGATGAGCGCGCCGACGTGCGGCAGCACGGCGCGGGAGGAGCGGGGCATGGGGTGCCCCAGCACCCGCGCCGTGCCGGACGTGGGCTCGATCAGCCCCATCAGCATGCGGATGGTGGTGGTCTTGCCCGAGCCGTTCGGACCGAGGAAGCCGAAGACGCTGCCCGCCGGGACGGTCAGGTCCAGACCGTCCACGGCGAGCTGCCCGCCGCGGTAGCGCTTGGTGAGCGCGCGGGTGCGGATGACGCCGTCGCCCGCGTCCCCCGCGGCCGGTCCGTCGCCCGCGTCCCCCGCGGCCGGGTCCGGCTCCGTGGCGGACGCCTCGTCCATCGGCTTCCTCGATTCGTCGTGGCCCTTCGAGCGCCCGCGCGCCCCCGTGTCCGGTGTGGTTACCGGCCGGCGTCGGCCGCCTTCACCAGCGCGTCCTTGGTGACCGCGCCGACGTAGACCTTGCCGTCGTCGGTGATCAGTGCGTTGATCAGGCGGGTCGAGAAGACCGTGCCCTTGCCGAACTTGCCGGAGACGTGGTCGCCGAGCGAGCCGATGAAGCCGCTCAGGTCCCCCTTGCCGGAGGACGACGGGATGCCGCCCTTGGCGCCGGAGTCGATGACCGCGATCGAGTTCCAGCCCTTGCCGATGACCTTCGGGGCGCCGCTCTTGCCGAGGTCCTTCTGCGAGGGGGCCATCTCGTGGGAGCGCTCGCCGCGCTTGTCGGCCTTGTCCTTCTCCTCGGTGACCTTCGCGCCCTTGGGCGGGGTGAAGTCGAAGGTGGAGGCGGCCGGCTTGGCGAAGCTGACCTGGGTGAAGCCGGCGTCGACCACGGCGGCGCCGCCGCCCGCGGGGGTGAGCGTGAACTTCAGCGGCATGCCGGTCCTGGCGTCCACGGCGATGCTGATGACGCCGACCGTGGTCCCGGAGGCGTGCTTCGGCTTGAGGACCAGGCGGTAGGCGTCCCGGCCGGCGATCTGCGCGGTGCCGTCGACCGTCACCGAGGTGGTGTCGTCGGCCGCCTTCAGCGCCTGTTCGGCGAAGTCCTTGGGCGTGGCCGGGACCTCGTTCCTGTGCTGCTTGCGGCCGGACTCGTCCGCGGTGCCGTGGTAGACCTCGTTGGACTTGCTGTCGTAGCCCCAGACGTCCTTGCCGTTGTGGATGAGGCTGTACTCGGCCGCGCTCTCGATCAGCGAGACCTTCTGCCGGTCCTGGCCGTCGGCCGCGACGCGCAGAGTGTGCGTGCCGCTGGCCAGCTCGGTGAGCTTGGACGCCGGGTCGGCCGACGAGCCGTCACGGCCCTTGGCCGCGCCGGAGAGCAGGCCGCTCTCCAGACCGCCGAGGTTCGGCAGGCCGAGGTCGGTGCTGACCTTGACCGTGCCGGACAGTTCCTGGACGTCCGACTTGGCGATTTTCTCGATGAGTTGCTGTGCGGTGATCTTCGGCAGACTGGGGTCGCCGGAGTTGGCGAGTGCCGGGACCAGGCCGATGGTCGCCGCCGCCACCCCCACCACCGCTACCGGGACGACGTAGCGCGCGGCCTTGCGGCGCCCCGAGCGCAGGTCGTCGACCTCCCCGGCGCTCGTGCTGTCGTCGGATTCGTACGGTGCCATGTGTGCCCTACCTCCGTCGTCGGCGGCGGCTTTCCGTCTCGCACCGGGTCCCACCCCGAGCCGCCATTCTCACCCGAATCGGTGAGCAGTGGTGTTGTCCGTGCTTCCATCTGACCAAATAGCCGGCGAGGAAGCGTCAGACCGCGGAGCCAACTCGTGTACGCCTGGGGTATGACACGGCGGCCCGTGCGCCTCCACCACCCCGTAGGGGACGGGAGACGGGCGGACCGCCACGGCGGCTATCCCGCCCGGTGGACCACCGCGTCGCACAGCTCCAGCAGCGACGTCTTGGCGTCGCACTCACGCAGGGGGGCCAGCGCGGCGCGGGCCTCCTCCGCATAGCGCACGGTGTCCCGGCGGGCCTGTTCGAGCGCCGGGTGGGTGCGCAGCGCGGCCAGCGCCTCGGCGTGCCGCGCGTCGTCGCTCAGGTCGGAGTCCAGCAGCTCGCACAGGGCGATGTCCTCGGCGAGCCCCAGCCGGGCCGCGCGCTCGCGCAGCCGCAGCACCGGAAGCGTGGCGATGCCCTCGCGCAGGTCGGTGCCGGGGGTCTTGCCGGACTCGTGCGAGTCGGAGGCGATGTCCAGGACGTCGTCCGCCAGCTGGAAGGCGACGCCCAGCCGCTCGCCGTACTGGGTCAGCACGTCCACGACCGTCTCGTCGGCGCCGGACATCATCGCCCCGAAGCGGCAGGACACGGCCACCAGCGACCCCGTCTTGCCGCCGAGCACGTCGAGGTAGTGGTCGACCGGGTCGCGGCCGTCCTGCGGGCCCGCGGTCTCCAGGATCTGGCCGGTGACCAGCCGCTCGAACGCCACGGCCTGCACCCGGACCGCCTCCGGCCCGAGGTCGGCGAGGATCTGGGAGGCGCGCGCGAACAGGAAGTCGCCGGTCAGGACGGCCACCGAGTTGCCCCAGCGGGTGTTCGCGCTGGCCACGCCGCGGCGCACCGCGGCCTCGTCCATCACGTCGTCGTGGTAGAGCGTCGCGAGGTGGGTCAGCTCCACCACCACGGCCGACGGCACGATGCCCGGCGCGTAAGGGTCGCCGAACTGCGACGCGAGCATCACGAGCAGCGGCCGGAACCGCTTCCCGCCCGCCTTGACGAGATGCTGTGCGGCCTCCGTGATGAAGGGCACCTCGCTCTTGGTGGCCTCGAGCAGCCCTTCCTCGACAGCCGCCAACCCGGCCTGGACATCGGCTTCGAGAGCCTGGTCCCGCACGCTCAGCCCGAACGGCCCGACGACGGTCACGAGGGGTCTCCTGTCTGCTGGTGTCTGCTGGCGGTTACGCGGTTTGTCGATAGGTCGCTGCCATCACTCAAGTCAGCGTATCCGGTCACGTTTCGATCACCGATAGCGCCCACCGTTACAGGCCAGGCGGTACCGGATCACGCCCGATATGTTTTCGATCACCTCGTATGAGTAGATATTTATCGACTTCTTCACCTACCCACCCTCCCCCTTCTCGCGCACACATGCCCACCGATACACACGTACGAACGGGCCACGGCATCACCCGACGTGACCACCGTCACGCGCACCCCACGCTCCGGCGCCCCGCGCGGGCCGGGAGGCGGCGGCAGCGTGACCGTGAGACCGATTTACCCCTAATGGGACTCCAATTCCCCTTGGCCGCAAATGCTCTTGGCCAGGGCAAACCGTGAGTTGGGTCACGCCCGGCTTCCGGCGCCACCCGGAAGCCACTGGTCCGGTTTCCCGTCGTCCGCACGGCAGTTGAACCTTGGCAAGTGCAAAGGATCAAGTACCTCATACGCCTCAGACCAAGGTCAATTAGGGCGATGTATGAATCAGGTACTTGTTCGGGACATGTGCTCTCGCATACGTTCCGGGCCGTCGGGCGGACGCCGAATCCTGCCGCCGCCCGGAACCCATCGACGAACAGCCATGGCAGGAGCGGGGGACCCAGGTAAGTCGCCGGTCCGCGCGTCGTACGGCCCACGTCGTACGCCGTCGCAACGGCTAGGGGTGAAGCCGTGCCCTCAGGGGCGCGGCCGGGCACCTCCCCGCCCGAACCCGACAGCTCACCTCGCAGGCGACGGAGAGGAATCCCCCATGCCTGCAAACGGTCAGCGCCGTACCCGCACCGCCCGCCTCGTCCGCACCCTCGCCGTCGCCGGCACCGGTGCCGCCGTCCTCGCCCTCCCGCTCATGGGCGCGACCACCGCCTCCGCGGCCACCCCCGCGTCGGCCAGGACCGCCGCCACGGTCGGCTACCCCAACAACCTCGACGGCTGGATCCGCGCCTCGCTCGCGGTCATGGCGGAGAAGAACATCCCGGGCACCTACAACGGCATCTACCGCAACGTGATGCGCGAGTCGTCCGGCAACCCGCTGGCCATCAACCTCTGGGACTCCAACGCCGCCAAGGGCATCCCGTCCAAGGGTCTGCTCCAGGTCATCGACCCCACCTTCAAGGCCTACCACGTGGCCGGCACGTCGTACGACATCTACGACCCGGTCGCCAACATCACCGCGGCCTGCAACTACGCCGCCGCCCGCTACGGCTCGATCGACAACGTCTTCGGCGCCTACTGACGGGCCCGGCGAGCAGTCGCGGGAAACAGTCGTTCGAGGACGGCGGCCACGCCGTCGTCCTCGTTCGACGTGGTCACCTCGTCGGCCACCGCCTTGAGCTCCGGGTGCGCGTTGGCCATGGCGACGCCGTGCGCGGCCCACTGGAACATGGGGATGTCGTTGGGCATGTCCCCGAAGGCCACGGCGCTCTCGCGGCCCAGGCCCAGTCGGGCCGCGGCCATGGCCAGCCCGGTCGCCTTGGTGATGCCGCACGGCTGGAGCTCGACGGTCCCCGGCCCCGACATGGTGACCGTGGCGAGGGAACCGACCACGCTCCGGGCGGCCGACGCCAGCTCGTCGTCGGACAGCACGGGATGGCGCAGCAGCACCTTGCTGATCGGCGCCCGCCACAGGTCGCCGCGCCGCTCCACCCGTACCGAGGGCAGGGTCGGGTGCGGCATGAGGTACCCGGGCTCGATGAGCGTGAGCCCGTCGATCCCGTCCTGGTCGGCCGCCGCGTACACCTCCCCCACCTCGGCCTCGATCTTGCCGAGCGCGGTCTCGGCGAGCTCCCGGTCCAGGGTGACCGACCACAGCAGACGGTCCGCCCCGGCGTCGTAGAGCTGTGCGCCCTGGCCGCACACCGCCAGTCCGCCGGTGCCCAGGGCCGCGAGCAGCGCCCTTACCCTCGGCGCCGGCCTGCCCGTCACGACGAGGTGCCGGGCGCCGGCCGCGGCCACCCGCGCGAGGGCGTCGAGGGACCGTTCGGACAGGGTGTCGTCGCCGCGCAGCAGCGTTCCGTCCAGGTCGGTGGCGATGAGGGCGGGAGGGAGGGGAGCGGCCATGATCAGAGAATACGGATCGGCGACTCCGCCCACTCAAGGTGTTCGGGACGCTTCCGCACGACGGCCGTCCGCCCTCCTGAGCGTCCCCTTTCACCTCCGACTTCCTTCGCTTTTGTCGCTTTTGGATCAAACAGCCCCACGGCGGTTGGTCCGCCAGAGCTGGTAGAGGTGCTTCGCGCCGGGCCGCACCGAGCGTGCGAGCATCGTGAGGAACGGCAGCGGGTCGTCACCCGCGAACCAGGCCAGCTCCGTCCCGCTCGCCCTCGCCGGCGCGTTCGGCGTCGTGTAGCCGCTGCGGCGGTAGGCGAGGAGGGCGGGCAGGTCGATGTTCTCCACGACGAACCGGTGGCCGGCCCGCTGTTCCCCCTCCGGCACGGGACGCCCGGTGAGGTCGAGGTGCATGGCGCGCACCACGTCCACCCCCGACTCGTTCTCGAAGAGCCGGAACTGGGCGCCCGTGCGCGGGTTGAAGTCGAGGAGTTTGTACTGCCCGTCGCGGCGGTCGAAGCGCAGGTCGAGGTCGATGATTCCGCTGAAGCCGATCTGCTTGACGAAACGCGCGGCGAGGTCGGCGAGTTCCGGGTTGTCGACCACGTACGCGTTCGCCGTCATGCCCGCGTGCGGCGGCCAGGAGCGGACCTTGACGCCGGTGAACAGGGCGAGCGGGGTGGCGTCCCGGTCGACGTAGGCGTGCACGATCCAGTCCTCGGCGTCCTCCCTCGGCAGGTACTCCTGGAGGATCACCCCGGGCCGCTCGCCCCAGTCGCGGGCGAGGGCGAGCAGGCCCTCACGGGTGTTGATCCTCGTGGTGCCGTTGACCGCCGGACGGCTGCGCCGCACGAACGCCTCGCGGTTCTTGGCCACCACCGGGAAGCGGGCCCTGTCCGCGAACGCCACGATCTCGTCGTACGTCCGCGGGAAGGCGGCCTCCGGAGTGGCGATGCCGTGCTCCGCGCACAGCTCGTGCAGGCCCTGCTTGCTGGCCAGGCGGCGCGGCAGGCCGGGGGCGACCCGCGGGAAGAGGAAGGGGCCGGCGAGTTCCTCCTGGTGCTCGGCGATCAGGACGGCGGCCTCCTCGTCGGTGGGGACGAGGACGGCGGGGCGCCCGATCCGGCGGCCGATCCGCAGCAGGCCCTCCACCAGGCGGTCCGCCTCCTCCGTGCCGCGCGTCGGCCAGACGAAGGCCCGCTCCAGGAAGCGTGAGGAGGCCGCGGGTGTGCGGGAGTCCTCGGTGATCGCGTACATCGGGACGCCCAGCCGGCCCAGGCTGCGGATCGCGCCCACGCCGCCGTGGTGCAGCGGATAGTCGCCGAACTTCACGATCAGGCCCGGCACATCGCGGTCGGCCGCGAACGGCACACTGACGGCGTTCCTGGCCACGGGTCCCACCACGCGTCCCCCTTACGGAGCGGACCCACCCCGCCCGCGTCCCCCCAAAGGACGCTAAGCCGGAATTGCCCCCTCCGACAAGGCCAATTGGGACATTGCAAACTCTTTAGACACTGCCCAAGACCACCGCGCACCCGTAACGTGTGGGCCGACCACATGGAACCCGACCCCATGGCACACGGGAAAGGAAGGCAGCACCCCCATGCCCCCCTTCGAGGTCCCCGAGGGCGACCCCTTCGGCCCGCACAACCTTCCCTACGGCGTGTTCTCGCACGCCGGTTCGCAGGAGCGGACCGTGGGCGTCCGCCTCGGCGACCACGTCCTCGACGCCGGCGCGGCGGCGCACGCGCTCGGCTCGCCCTACGCCTCCCTGCTCGCCCGGCCCACCCTCAACCCGCTGCTGGCGGCGGGACGCACCGCGTGGTCGGACGTGCGGCGGGCGCTGACCGCGTGGGTGACGGTGCCCGCGCACCAGGAGACCGTCGCGCCGTTCCTGCACCCGCTGTCCTCGGTGACGCTCCATCTGCCCTTCGAGGTCGCGGACTACGTCGACTTCTACGCGTCCGAGAACCACGCGCGCAACGTCGGCCACATCTTCCGCCCGGACGCCGCCGACTCCCTCACCCCCAACTGGAAGCACCTGCCGATCGGTTACCACGGCCGCTCGGGCACGGTGGTGGTGTCGGGCACCGACGTCGTACGCCCCTCGGGCCAGCGCAAGGCCCCCACCGACCCGGCCCCGGTGTTCGGGCCCTCGGTCCGGCTCGACATCGAGGCGGAGGTCGGCTTCGTGGTGGGCGTGCCGAGCACGATCGGCAGCCCGGTCGCGCTCGACGGCTTCCGCGAGCACGTCTTCGGACTGTGCCTGCTCAACGACTGGTCGGCGCGCGACATCCAGGCCTGGGAGTACGTCCCGCTCGGCCCGTTCCTCGGCAAGTCCTTCGCCACCTCCGTGTCGGCGTGGATCACCCCGCTGGACGCGCTGGAGGAGGCGCGGGTGGCCCCGCCGGAGCGCACCCACCCGCTGCTGCCCTACCTGGACGACTCCGGGGACGAGCCCGGCGGCTACGACCTGCGGATCTCCGTGGCGATCAACGGACACGTGGTGTCGGAGCCGCCCTTCTCCACCATGTACTGGACCGCCGCGCAGCAGCTGGCCCACATGACGGTCAACGGCGCCTCCCTGCGCACGGGCGACCTTTACGGGTCCGGCACGGTGAGCGGGCCCGAGCCGGCGCAGCGCGGCTCGCTGCTGGAGCTGACCTGGAACGGCCGGGACCCGCTGGAACTGCCCGACGGCAAGCGGGCGTTCCTGGAGGACGGGGACGTGGTGACGCTGTCTGCGTGGGCGCCCGGGGCGGCCGGCGTCCGGGTGGGGCTCGGCGAGGTGACGGGCCGCGTGGTGGCGGGCTGACCGCCGGGACGGGAGCGGGGGAAGCGGCGCCGGCCTCGCAGGCACGGTCCCCGCGGGGACTTGCGGGGTGCGGGGCGCGGCGCGCGGGGCGCGGGGCGCGGGGCGCGGACCGGTGATCGGGCGTGATCGGGACGTGATCGGGCCGGTTGCCGGCCGGCACAGCACCGGATCGGTCGGCGCGGCGCGGGAGCCGGGTCGGGGATCGCCCCGGGGATTGGTCGGTGCCGGACCCTGACCCGCGGCGCCCCGCGCCGTCATACTGACGGCAGGCCGGTCGCGCTTGCGCACGACCGGCGCTTCCCGCACGACTCGCACGACCCCGCACCCGCCCACCTCCGATCAGGATCCGGAGTCCGTGGCATGACCGTCTGCCTGCTCCTGCTGAGCGCCGTCGCCCTGATGGCCGCCGTGCCGGTCCCCCGTGCGCTCACCCGCGCGGTGTGGCCCGAGCGGGAGCCCGTCGTGGCGCTGTGGGTGTGGCAGTGCATGGTCGCGACCGTCCTGCTGTGCTGTCTGGCCGCGCTGGTGCTGGGCGCGGCGGCGGTCTTCCACACCGTGCGCGACCGGGTGTTCGCCCCGGCGCCGCCCGCCGTGACGGCCGCGTACGACCTGTCGACGGCCCCGCCCTGGGCCGCCGCGCTGACCGTGCTGCTGGCCTGCGGCGCCGCCTGGACCACCGCGATGCTCGCCCGCGAGCTCGCCGAGGCGCGCAGGCGGCGCGGCCGGACCCGCGCGCACCTGCGCGAACGCGCCCCCGACCTGCCCGCGGGCCTTCCCGGGGGCCGCGGTCCGATGCTGGTGCTGGAGGACGAGTACCCCGACGCCTGGTGGATGCCCGGCCATCCGCCCCAACTCGTGGTCACCACGGGCGCGCTGCGCCGCCTGACCGGCCATCAGCTCGACGCGGTGCTCGCCCACGAGCGCGGGCACGCGCGCGCCCACCACGACTGGCTGCTGCACCTGTCGACCGCGCTGGCGACCGGCTTCCCGCGCGTGCCGCTCTTCTCCCACTTCTGCGACCAGACGCACCGGCTGGTGGAACTGGCCGCGGACGACACCGCCTCCCGCCACCACGGCCACCTCACCACCGCGCTGGCGCTGATCGAGCTCAACCAGCACCGCGGAGTGCTCTCCTGCGCCTCCAGCCACCGGCTGCTCGGCGAGCGCGTGGACCGGCTGCTGCAGCCCCCGCCACGGCTCGGCCCGAGGCGCAGGGCGCTGGCCACGACGGTGGCCGCCCTGGTCCCCCTGCTGCCGCTCCTGATCACCTTCGCCCCCGGTCTGACAGCCCTGGGCTGAGCCCGCCGCACCAGCCGTCGCGGACGTGGCCCGTGGGGGCGGGGCGTCATGCCGGTGGCCGGGTGAGTTTGGCGGCCACGGCGTCGAGGACCCAGTCGAGTCCGGTCGCGAAGGACGTCTCGGCGTCCACGTCCGTGCCGTCGTACACGGCCTTGCTCAGCGCCGGGAAGCGGCCCGTGGCCAGCATCCTCGTCACATGCGGGCCGGAGGCGCGCTGCCAGTCGCGCTTGGACAGGCCCGTGGCGCGCTCGGCCCGCAGGTTCGCGATCTCGCGCCTGATCGCGCCGTTGGCGTAGGCGCTGACGGTCTCCACGGCGCGCATGGCGGTGTCGATGTCGGCGAGGCCGTCGAGGGCGGCCAGCTTGGCCTCGGTCACGGCGAGGCCGTTCGGGCCGAGGGAGGGGCGCCCGCCGAGCAGATCGGCCAGCCATTCGTGCCGTAGAGCGGCCTGCCTGGTGCGGTGGGCGAGGACACGCAGCGCCTCCCGCCAGTCGCCGGGCTGCCGCTCGGGGAGGATCTCGGCGTTGACCTCGTCCACCATGAGGTCGAACAACTCCTGCTTGGTGGAGATGAATCCGTACAGCCGCATCGGGCCGGCGTTCAGCCGGGCGGCGACCTTGCGCAGCGACACCTGCTCCAGCCCGCCCTCGTCGGCCAGCGCGATCGCGGCGGCGACGATCCGCTCCCGGTCGAGTGGCACGGGTCGGGCCGTCGGCTCCGGGCGGTCCCAGACAGTCATGGTCATCACCGTTCTGCTGCGGTGCATCGCATTGGAGGAATACAGTGTATCGGTATGAGACAACGTATCGCGGTAATCGGCGGCGGCCCTGCCGGCCTCACCTTCGCCCGTGTCCTGCACCGCCACGGCTGCCCCGTCGCCGTCCTCGAACGCGATCCCGCCCCCGACGCCCGTCCCCCGGGCGGCACCCTGGACATGCACGAAGGGCTGGGCCAGCTGGCGCTGGACAAGGCGGGGTTGCTGGCGGAGTTCCGGACGCTGTCCCGCCCCGAGGGCCAGGCCATGCGCATCCTGGACACGGACGGCACCGTGCTGCGCGACTGGCCACCGCGACCGGACGACCGGGCCAATCCGGAGATCGACCGCGGACAACTGCGTGATCTGCTGCTGGGCCCTCTCGACGTTCAGTGGGGCCGTGACGCGACGCGGGTGGTGCCGGGGACCGACCGGGACCGGGACGGCGTCACGGTCTGCTTCGCGGACGGACGGCAGGAGACGTTCGACCTCGTGGTCGGCGCGGACGGCGCCTGGTCCCGGACCCGCCCGGCCGTCTCGCCGGCGACCCCGCGCTACACCGGCGTCACCTCGGTCGAGACCTCCCTGGACGACGTCGACACCCACCACCCCGGCCTCGCCCGGTTGATCGGCGAAGGCTCCATGGCCGTGTACGGCGTCAACCGCGCTCTCGTCGCCCAGCGCAACAGCGGCGGCCACGTCAAGGTGAACGCCCAGTTCCGCGCGCCGCTGGACTGGCACACCGACCTGGACCTGACCGACGCCGAGGCCGTCCGAGCGAGCCTGCTGGCCCTGTTCGACGGCTGGGCCGCCCCCCTCCTCGACCTCCTCCGCCACGGCACCGCTTTCGTCCACCGCCCCCTCCACGTCCTGCCCGTGTCCCACACCTGGACCCACCTCCCCGGGGTGACGCTGCTGGGCGACGCCGCCCATCTGATGCCCCCGCTGGGGGCGGGCGCGAATCTCGCGATGCTGGAGGGCGCCGAGCTCGCCGAGGCCATCGCCGCCGGTCCCGTGGACCTGGACGGAGCCGTCCGCGTCTTCGAGGAGCGGATGTGGGCACGGGCCGGCCGGTGGGCCGAGATCACGGCGGCCGGTCTGGAACGCCTCGTGAGCCCGGACCCCGCCGAAGCCGTCGCCGTCTTCGACCAGGTCCAGCCGTCCTGAGTGCCTATATCCAGTCGTCCGGTTCGGGCTCGGGCTCTGTGTCCGGGTCGGGCCAGGTGTCCTCGGGCTCGGGGCGGGGTTGCGCGGGCGCTGTGTCCGCCGTGCCGCCGTTCAGTGACTCCAGGACCGCGAGCACGCCCTCCCCGTATGTCGCCAGCTTCTTCTCGCCGACGCCGCCGACCGTACCCAGCTGGGTCACGGACGTGGGCCACACGCTGACGATCTCGCGGAGGGTGGCGTCGTGGAAGATGACGTACGCGGGGACGCCCTGCTCGCGGGCCTGTTCGGCACGCCAGGCGCGCAGGGCCTCGAAGGCGGGCAGCAGCTCCTCGGGGAGTTCGGCCACGGCCACCGCCTTCGCCTTCGCGGGCCCGGCGGAGGAGGACCCGCCGCCACGGGCGGCCGCCGGGCGCTTCGGTTCCTTGCGCAGCGGCACCTCCCGCTCCCTGCGCAGTACCGAGCCGCTGCTCTCCGTCAGCACCAGCGTGCCGTACTCCCCCTCCACGGCCAGGAGCCCCTGGGCGAGCAACTGCCGGACGACACCGCGCCATTCGCCCTCGGTGAGGTCCTCGCCGATGCCGAACACGGACAGCTGGTCGTGGTCGAACTGGATCACCCGCGCGGTGCGCTTGCCGAGCAGGATGTCGATGATCTGGCCCGCGCCGAACTTCTGCCCGCGCTCGCGCTGCAGCCGGACCACCGTCGACAGCAGCTTCTGGGCGGCGACGGTGCCGTCCCAGGTCTCGGGCGGGGTCAGACAGGTGTCGCAGTTGCCGCAGCCGGCCGCCTGCGGATCCTGTCCGAAGTAGGCGAGGAGCTGGCCCCGGCGGCAGCGCGCGGTCTCGCACAGGGCGAGCATCGCGTCCAGGTGGGCGGCCGCCCGGCGTTGGAAGCCCTCGTCGCCATCGCCGGTCTGGATCAGCTTGCGCTGCTGCACCACGTCGTTGAGGCCGTAGGCCATCCAGGCCGTGGAGGGCAGGCCGTCGCGGCCGGCGCGGCCGGTCTCCTGGTAGTACCCCTCCACCGACTTCGGCAGGTCGAGGTGGGCCACGAACCGCACGTCCGGCTTGTCGATGCCCATGCCGAAGGCGATCGTGGCGACCACGACCAGGCCGTCCTCGCGCAGGAAGCGGGACTGGTGGGCCGCGCGGGTGCCCGCGTCCAGGCCCGCGTGGTAGGGCACCGCCTCGACGCCGTTGCGGGAGAGGAACTCGGCGGTCTTCTCCACCGAGTTGCGCGAGAGGCAGTAGACGATGCCCGCGTCGCCCGGGTGTTCCTCGCGCAGGAAGGCCAGCAACTGCTTCTTGGCGTCGGACTTGGGCACGATCCGGTACTGGATGTTGGGCCGGTCGAAGCTCGCCACGAAGTGGCGGGCCCGGGGCATGCCCAGCCGCTGGGTGATCTCCTGGTGGGTGGTGTGCGTGGCCGTCGCCGTGAGCGCGATCCTCGGCACGTCCGGCCAGCGCTCGCCGAGCAGCGACAGCGCCAGGTAGTCGGGGCGGAAGTCGTGGCCCCACTGGGACACGCAGTGCGCCTCGTCGATGGCGAAGACGGAGATCTTGCCGCGGGAGAGCAGGTCCAGCGTGCCGTCCAGGCGCAGCCGCTCCGGCGCGAGGTAGAGCAGGTCCAGCTCGCCGGCCAGGAACTGCGCCTCGACCACGCGCCGCTCGTCGAAGTCCTGCGTGGAGTTGACGAAGCCGGCCCGCACGCCGAGCGCCCGCAGTGCGTCCACCTGGTCCTGCATGAGCGCGATCAGCGGGGAGACCACGATGCCCGTGCCGGGTCTGATCAGGGCCGGGATCTGGTAGCACAGCGACTTGCCGCCGCCGGTGGGCATCAGGACGACGGCGTCGCCGCCCGCGATCACGTGCTCGACGACGGCTTCCTGCTCGCCGCGGAAGGCCTCGTACCCGAAGACGCGGTGCAGCGTGGTCAGCGCCTCGCTCGTCTCGCCGTCCGTCACCGCCATCTCGGTGCCACCGCCCGTCCCGCCCATCGTCCCGTCCCCCGTACGTCGTCCCTCGACCACTGCCTCCACGATAGGGGGCGGCGCCGACAGCCCCGGAGTTTTCCACAGGCTTCACCCGCCCCCGCCCCCGCCCCCGCGCCGGTGAGGGCGAGAAGGTCGCGGTCCCCGCCCAACGCGACGGCCCGGCCCCCTCGGCGAGCGAGGAGACCGGGCCACGGCGTTCTGGCGGGGGCGCGTCAGCGCACGAACACCCCCGCCTGGCTCGCCAGGTCCAGGAAGTACTGCGGGGCCACGCCGAGGACCACCGTGACCGCCACGCCGACGCCGATCGCGGTCATCGTCAGCGGCGACGGCACCGCCACCGTCGGGCCCTCCGGGCGCGGCTCGCTGAAGAACATGAGCACGATCACCCGGATGTAGAAGAAGGCGGCGATCGCCGAGGAGATCACACCGATCACGACCAGCGGGGCCGCGCCGCCCTCCGCGGCCGCCTTGAACACGGCGAACTTCCCGGCGAAGCCGCTGGTCAGCGGGATACCCGCGAAGGCCAGCAGGAACACCGCGAAGACGGCCGCCACCAGCGGGGACCGCCGGCCGAGCCCGGCCCACTTGGACAGGTGCGTGGCCTCGCCGCCCGCGTCGCGCACCAGCGTCACCACGGCGAAGGCGCCGATCGTGACGAAGGAGTACGCGGCCAGGTAGAACAGGACGGAGGAGACGCCGTCCTTCGAGGTCGCGATGACACCCGCGAGGATGAATCCCGCGTGGGCGATCGACGAGTACGCCAGCAGGCGCTTGATGTCGGTCTGGGTGATCGCGACGATCGCGCCGCCCAGCATGGTGACGATCGCCACCCCCCACATGACCGGCCGCCAGTCCCAGCGCATCCCAGGCAGCACCACGTACAGCAGCCGCAGCAGCGCGCCGAAGGCGGCCACCTTGGTCGCCGCCGCCATGAACCCGGTCACCGGGGTCGGCGCGCCCTGGTAGACGTCCGGGGTCCACATGTGGAACGGCACCGCGCCCACCTTGAACAGCAGGCCCATGACGACCATCGCGGCGCCGATGAGCAGCAGCGCGTCGTTGCCCATGGTGCCCGCGAGGGCCGGGTCGACGTTGGCCGCGTTGCCGTCGACGACCTGCGCGATCGTCGCGTACGACACCGAGCCCGCGTACCCGTACAGCAGGGCGATGCCGAACAGGGTGAAGGCGGAGGCGAACGCGCCGAGCAGGAAGTACTTGACGGCGGCCTCCTGCGACATGAGCCGCTTGCGGCGGGCCAGGGCGCACATCAGGTACAGCGGCAGGGAGAAGACCTCCAGGGCCACGAACAGCGTCAGCAGGTCGTTGGCCGAGGGGAAGACCAGCATGCCGGCGACCGCGAAGAGCAGCAGCGGGAAGACCTCGGTGGTGGTGAAGCCGGCCTTCACCGCGGCCTTCTCGCTGTCGCTGCCCGGCACGGACGCGGCCTGCGCGGCGAAGGAGTCGACCCGGTTGCCGTGCGCGGCCGGGTCCAGGCGCCGCTCGGCGAAGGTGAACAGGCCGACGAGGCCGGACAGCAGGATGGTGCCCTGCAGGAACAGCGACGGGCCGTCGACGGCGATGGCGCCCATGGCCGCGATGTGCGCCTTGGTGGTGCCGTACCCGTCCGCCGCGAGGGCGACGACCGCGGCGAAGGCGGCGCACAGGGCGACGGCGGAGACGAACACCTGCGCGTGGTAGCGGGACCTGCGCGGGACGAAGGCCTCGACGAGCACGCCGACGAGGGCCGCCCCGACGACGATCAGGGTGGGCGACAACTGCCCGTATTCGATCTTCGGCGCGTCGATCTTCGAGATCGGGTCGGCCGCGGTTGTCCACAGGCTGTGGACGGCTGCTGCGCTCACTTGGCCGCCTCCACCTCGGGCTTGGGGTCGGTCTGGTGTACGTCGGACATCGTCTGCTTGACCGCGGGGTTGACGATGTCCGTGACGGGCTTCGGGTAGACGCCCAGGAAGATGAGCAGCACGATCAGCGGGGCCACCACCGCCAGCTCGCGCACCCGCAGGTCCGGCATCGCGGAGACCTCGGGCTTCACCGGGCCGGTCATCGTCCGCTGGTACAGGACGAGGGTGTAGAGCGCGGCGAGCACGATGCCGAAGGTGGCGATGATGCCGATGGCCGGGTGGCGGGTGAACGTGCCGACCAGGACCAGGAACTCGCTGACGAAGGGCGCGAGGCCCGGCAGCGACAGGGTCGACAGGCCGGCGATCAGGAAGGTGCCGGCGAGCACCGGGGCGACCTTCTGCACGCCGCCGTAGTCGGCGATGAGCCGCGAGCCGCGCCGGGAGATGAGGAAGCCGGCGATCAGCATCAGCGCGGCCGTCGAGATGCCGTGGTTGACCATGTAGAGCGTGGCGCCGGACTGGCCCTGGCTGGTCATCGCGAAGATGCCCATGATGATGAAGCCGAAGTGCGAGATCGACGCGTAGGCGATCAGGCGCTTGATGTCCCGCTGGCCGACCGCGAGCAGCGCCCCGTAGAGGATGCTGACCAGGGCGAGCGCCAGGATGACGGGCGTCGCCCACTTGCTGGCCCCCGGGAACAGCTGGAGGCAGAAGCGGAGCATCGCGAAGGTGCCGACCTTGTCGATGACGGCCGTGATGAGGACGGCGACCGGCGCGGTGGACTCCTGCATGGCGTTGGGCAGCCAGGTGTGCAGCGGCCACAGCGGCGCCTTCACCGCGAAGGCGAAGAAGAAGCCGAGGAACAGCCAGCGTTCGGTGCTGGTCGCCATGTGCAGGGAGCCGTTGGCGCGGGCCTGCGCGATCTCGGTGAGCGAGAAGTTCCCGGCCACCACGTACAGGCCGATCACCGCGGCCAGCATGATCAGGCCGCCGACCAGGTTGTAGAGCAGGAACTTCACGGCCGCGTACGACCGCTGCGTGGACGCCGCCGACTCGCCGTGCTCGTGGGCACGGTCCCCGAAGCCGCCGATGAGGAAGTACATCGGGATCAGCATGGCTTCGAAGAAGATGTAGAAGAGGAAGACGTCGGTCGCCTCGAAGGAGATGATCACCATCGCCTCGACGGCCAGGATCAGGGCGAAGAAGCCCTGGGTCGGACGCCAGCGGCGGCTGCCGGTCTCCAGCGGGTCGGCGTCGTGCCAGCCCGCGAGGACGATGAACGGGATGAGCAGGGCGGTCAGCGCGATCAGCGCCACCGCGATGCCGTCCACGCCCAGTTCGTAGCTGACCCCGAACTCCTTGATCCAGGAGTGGGACTCGGCCAGCTGGTAGCGGGCGCCGCCGGGGTCGAAGCGGACCAGGACGGTGATCGCCAGGGCGAGCGTGGCGAGCGAGACGACGAGTGCCAGCCACTTGGCCGCGGTGCGCCGCGCCGCCGGCACGGCGGCCGTGGCGACGGCCCCGACGGCCGGGAGCGCCGCCGTCGCTGTGAGCAGAGGAAAGGACATCGGTATCAGACCGCCCTCATCAGCAGGGTCGCGGCGACGAGGAGTGCCGCACCGCCGAACATCGAGACCGCGTAGGACCGCGCGAAGCCGTTCTGCAGCCTGCGCAGCCGTCCGGACAGGCCGCCGAACGAGGCCGCCGTGCCGTTGACGACACCGTCGACCAGGGTGTGGTCGACGTACACCAGGGAGCGCGTGAGGTGTTCGCCACCGCGGACCAGGACCACGTGGTTGAAGTCGTCCTGGAGCAGGTCGCGCCGGGCGGCCCGGGTGAGCAGCGACCCGCGCGGGGCCACGGCCGGGACCGGCCTGCGGCCGTACTGCGCCCAGGCGATGGCGACGCCGACGACCAGGCACACCATGGTGGCGCCGGTGACCGTCAGCGCGCTGACCGGAGA
>NZ_BMVJ01000002.1:103491-105125 GCF_014650655.1 Streptomyces anandii JCM 4720 | reverse complement strand
GTTGCCCTCGCTGTGCCCGGTGACCGGCTCCAGCCACTTGAGGAAGCGGTCGCCGATGCTGAAGAACGCGCCGCCGAAGACCGACCCGACCGCCAGCACGATCATGGGGATCGTCATGACCTTGGGCGACTCGTGCGGGTGGGGCTCGGCGTGCTCACCGCGCTCCTCGGCCGCCGGCTCCACGTCGGGCTCGGCCGGGGACGGAGTCGGCTTGTCGCGCCAGCGCTCCTCTCCGAAGAACGTCATCAGCATCACGCGCGTCATGTAGTACGCCGTGATGGCCGCGCCCAGCAGGGCCGCGCCGCCGAGGATCCAGCCCTCGGTGCCGCCCTTGGCGAAGGCCGCCTCGATGATCTTGTCCTTGGAGAAGAAGCCGGACAGGCCCGGGAAGCCGATGATGGCGAGGTAGCCGAGGCCGAAGGTGATGAACGTGATGGGCATGTACTTGCGCAGGCCGCCGTAGCGGCGCATGTCGACCTCGTCGTTCATTCCGTGCATGACCGAGCCGGCCCCGAGGAACAGGCCGGCCTTGAAGAAGCCGTGCGTCACCAGGTGCATGATCGCGAAGACGTAGCCGATGGGGCCGAGGCCGGCGGCCAGCACCATGTATCCGATCTGCGACATGGTCGAGCCGGCCAGCGCCTTCTTGATGTCGTCCTTCGCGCAACCGACGATCGCACCGAACAGCAGCGTGACCGCGCCGACGACGGTGACGACCAGTTGCGCGTCGGGGGCCGCGTTGAAGATCGACGCCGAGCGGACGATGAGGTACACGCCCGCGGTCACCATCGTGGCGGCGTGGATGAGGGCCGAGACCGGGGTGGGGCCCTCCATCGCGTCCCCGAGCCAGGACTGCAGCGGGACCTGGGCGGACTTGCCGCAGGCCGCGAGCAGCAGCATCAGGGCGATGGCGGTGAGCTTGCCCTGCGAGGTGTCGCCCGCGTGGGAGAACACCGGCCCGAAGGCGAACGACCCGAACGTCGCGAACATCAGCATGATCGCGATGGACAGGCCCATGTCGCCGACGCGGTTGACCAGGAAGGCCTTCTTGGCCGCGGTGGCCGCGCTGGGCTTGTGCTGCCAGAAGCCGATGAGGAGGTACGAGGCGAGACCGACGCCCTCCCAGCCGACGTACAGCAGCAGGTAGTTGTCGGCGAGGACGAGCAGCAGCATCGCCGCGAGGAAGAGGTTCAGATAGCCGAAGAAGCGGCGGCGGCGCTCGTCGTGCTCCATGTACCCGACCGAGTACAGGTGGATGAGCGAGCCGACGCCGGTGATCAGCAGCACGAACGTCATCGACAACTGGTCGAGGCGGAAGGTGACGTCCGCCTGGAAACTCTCCACCGGGATCCAGGTGTACAGGTGCTGGATCATCGTGCGGTGCTCGGCGTTCTTGCCGAGCATGTCGGCGAAGAGGACGAGGCCGATCACGAAGGAGGCGGCCGACAGCAGTGTGCCGAGCCAGTGGCCGACGGCGTCCAGGCGCCGGCCGCCGACCAGGAGGACGGCCGCTCCGAGCAGGGGCGCCGCGATCAGCAGCGCAATGAGGTTCTCCACGATTCTTCCGACCCCTTACAGCTTCATCAGGCTGGCGTCGTCGACCGAGGCCGAGTGGCGGGAACGGAACAGCGACA
>NZ_BMVJ01000002.1:98887-103464 GCF_014650655.1 Streptomyces anandii JCM 4720 | reverse complement strand
CGATGATCGCGAGCCCGACCACGACCTCCGCTGCGGCGACGACCATCGTGAAGAAGGCGATGATCTGGCCGTCGAGGTTGCCGTGCATGCGGGAGAAGACGACGAACGCGAGGTTGCAGGCGTTCAGCATCAGCTCGATGCACATGAAGAGCACGATGGCGTTGCGCCTGATCAGCACGCCGGTGGCGCCGATCGTGAACAGCAGCGCGGCGAGATAGAGGTAGTTGACGGGGTTCACTTCGACGCCTCCTCGGGCCGCTTGAAGGTCGTCGGCTCGATCTCGGTGCGCTCCAGCCGCTCCTCGGCGCGCTGCTCCAGGGCCTTGAGGTCGTTCAGCGCCTCCGCGGAGACGTCGCGGATCTGGCCGCGGTCGCGCAGGGTCTTGCTGACCGTGAGCTCGGAGGGGGTGCCGTCGGGCAGCAGGCCCGCGATGTCCACGGCGTTGTGGCGGGCGTAGACACCGGGCGCGGGCAGCGGCGGTACGTGCGTGCCCTCGCGCACGCGCTGCTCGGACAGCTCGCGCTGGGTCTTGGCGCGCTCGGTGCGCTCCCGGTGGGTGAGCACCATGGCGCCGACGGCGGCAGTGATGAGCAGGGCGCCGGTGAGTTCGAAGGCGAAGACGTACTTGGTGAAGAGGAGGGAGGCCAGGCCCTCCACGTTGCCGCCCGAGTTGGCCCTGCCGATGCCGTTGAAGTCCTTGAGGGAGGCGTTGGCGATTCCGGCGAACAGCAGGACGCCGAAGCCGAGCCCGCACAGAAGGGCCAGCCAGCGCTGGCCCTTGATGGTTTCCCTCAGGGAGTCCGCCGCGGTCACGCCGACCAGCATCACCACGAACAGGAACAGCATCATGATCGCGCCGGTGTAGACCACGATCTGCACGATGCCCAGGAAGTAGGCGCCGTTGGCGAGGTAGAAGACCGCCAGGATGATCATGGTGCCCGCGAGGCAGAGCGCGCTGTGCACGGCCCGCTTCATGAAGACGGTGCACAGGGCGCCGATCACCGCGACGGTCCCGAGGACCCAGAACTGGAAGGCCTCTCCGGTGGAGGTGGAGTAGGCGGCGAGCTGGGCGCTCATGCGTCCACCTCCTGATCCTCGGGCCGCTCGCCCTTGGAGACGGCCACCTGGCGCTCCGTGCCGGGCGCGGCCTCGGTCACCAGGCCCCGGTAGTAGTCCTGCTCGTCGGTACCGGGGTAGATGGCGTGGGGCGTGTCGACCATGCCGTCCTCGAGGCCGGCGAGCAGCTGTTCCTTGGTGTAGATGAGGTTCGCGCGGCTGGAGTCGGCCAGCTCGAACTCGTTGGTCATCGTCAGCGCGCGCGTGGGGCACGCCTCGATGCACAGGCCGCACAGGATGCAGCGGGCGTAATTGATCTGGTACACCCTGCCGTACCGCTCGCCCGGGGAGTAGCGCTCCTCGTCGGTGTTGTCGGCGCCCTCGACGTAGATGGCGTCGGCGGGGCAGGCCCAGGCGCACAGCTCGCAGCCGACGCACTTCTCCAGGCCGTCCGGATGGCGGTTGAGCTGGTGCCGTCCGTGGAAGCGCGGAGCGGTGGTCTTCTGCTGCTCCGGGTACTGCTCGGTCAGCCGCTTCTTGAACATGGCCTTGAAGGTCACGCCGAAGCCGGCCACGGGGTTCAGGAAACCGGGCTTGGTCTCCTTGGGCTCCTCAGCCATCGGACGCCTCCTTTCCATCCAGAGATCCGTCACTGGCAGTATCCGGCCCGCCACTGACAATCAACTCCCGCTCGCGGTGCGGGCGGCGCCGCGGCACCGGCGGCAGCTCCTGCCCGGGCAGCGGCGGTACGGGGAATCCGCCGGCCATCGGGTCGAAGCCGGCCGGCTCCCCGGCCGTTTCGCCCTTCTTCCCCTTGTCGCGCAGCACGTCGACGACGAGGGACACGAGCAGCAGGGCCAGTACGGCGCCGCCTACGTAGAGGGCGATGTCGGTGAAGCCGTAGTTCTCGTTGCGCAGCGTGCGCACGGTCGCGACGAGCATCAGCCAGGTCACCGAGACCGGGATGAGGACCTTCCACCCGAGCTTCATCAGCTGGTCGTAGCGCACGCGCGGGAGGGTGCCGCGCAGCCAGATGAAGAAGAACAGCAGGAGCTGCACCTTGATCACGAACCAGAGCAGCGGCCACCAGCCGTGGTTGGCGCCCGTCCAGAAGGTGCTGATCGGCCAGGGGGCCCGCCAGCCGCCCAGGAAGAGCGTGGTCGACACGGCCGAGACGGTCACCATGTTGACGTACTCGGCGAGCATGAACATCGCGAACTTGATCGACGAGTACTCGGTGTTGAAGCCGCCGACCAGGTCGCCCTCGGACTCCGGCATGTCGAAGGGGGCGCGGTTGGTCTCACCCACCATGGTGACGATGTAGATGATGAAGGAGACCGGCAGCAGCAGGACGTACCAGCGGTCGTGCTGTTGCTGGACGATCGTCGACGTCGACATCGACCCGGAGTAGAGGAACACCGAGGCGAAGGCGGCGCCCATGGCGATCTCGTACGAGATCATCTGGGCGCAGGAGCGCAGGCCGCCCAGGAGCGGGTAGGTGGAGCCGGAGCTCCAGCCCGCGAGCACGATGCCGTAGATGCCGACCGAGGCGACCGCGAGGATGTAGAGCATCGCGATCGGCAGGTCGGTCAGCTGCATCGCGGTGCGGTGGCCGAAGACGGAGATCTCGTTGTCGGCGGGACCGAAGGGGATGACGGCGATCGCCATGAAGGCCGGGATGGCCGCGACGATCGGCGCGAGGACGTAGACCACCTTGTCCGCGCGCTTGACGACGACGTCCTCCTTGAGCATCAGCTTCACGCCGTCGGCGAGCGACTGGAGCATGCCCCAGGGGCCGTGCCGGTTGGGGCCGATGCGCAGCTGCATCCAGGCGACGACCTTGCGCTCCCAGACGATGGAGAACAGCACGGTCACCATCAGGAAGGCGAAGCAGAACACCGCCTTGATGACGACGAGCCACCAGGGGTCCGTGCCGAACATCGACAGGTTCTCTGCGGCGAGGTACGGGCTCATGCCTCCACCTCCTCGGGGGCCTCGGTCGCGCGCCGCGCCGGGCCGATGCGGACGAGGGAGCCGGGCAGCGCCCCGGTGTCGGAGGCGACGCCGGCGCCGGCCGAGTTCAGCGGGAGCCACACCACCCGGTCGGGCATCTCCGTGATCTCCAGCGGGAGTTCGAGGGTGCCCACGGGACCGGTCACGGCGAGCGGCTCGCCGTCCGCGACGCCCGCCTCGGCGGCCGTGGCGGCCGACACGCGCGCGCGTGCGGCGTGCCGGGTCCCGGCGAGCGCGTCGTCGCCCTCCTGGAGCACACCGCGGTCGAGCAGCAGCCGGTGTCCGGCGAGCACGGCCTCACCGGCGGCCGGCCGGGGCAGCACGCCCGGGCTCTCCGCGGGGCCGGTGGCGCGGGGCCCGGTCCAGGCGCCGAGCCGGTCCAGCTCGGCGTGGGCGGTGCGCAGGTCCGGCAGGCCCAGGTGCACGTCCATGGCGTCCGCGAGCATCTGCAGCACCCGCAGGTCGCCGGGGGCCAGGCGGCGGGTCATCTGGTCCGGCTTGAGCGCGGCCTCGAAGAAGCGCACCCTGCCCTCCCAGTTGAGGAAGGTGCCCGCCTTCTCGGCGACGGCCGCCACCGGGAACACCACGTCCGCGTGGGCGGTGACCTCGCTGGGCCGCAGCTCCAGCGAGACCAGGAAGCCGGCCTCGGACAGTGCGGCACGCGCGCGTGCCGGGTCGGGCAGGTCGGCGATCTCCACGCCGGCGACCACGAGCGCCTGGAGTTCGCCGGCGGCCGCGGCCTCGACGATCTGGCCGGTGTCACGGCCGTAGCGGTGCGGCAGGGTAGCCACTCCCCAGACGGCGGCGACCTCCTCCCGCGCGCGCGGGTCGGTCGCCGGGCGTCCGCCCGGCAGCAGCGACGGCAGCGCGCCGGCCTCGATCGCGCCCCGCTCGCCCGCCCGGCGCGGGATCCACACCAGTTCGGCGCCGGTCGCGGTCGCTGCCCGTACGGCGGCGGTCAGGGCGCCCGCGACGGAGGCGAGGCGCTCGCCGACGACGATCACCGCGCCCTCGGCGCGCAGCGCCTCGGCGGCCTGTGCGCCACCGGCCTCCAGGCCGACGCCGCTCGCGAGCGCGTCCAGCCACTCGGTCTCGGTGCCCGGCGCGGCCGGCAGCAGCCTGCCGCCCGCCTTCTCCAGGCCCCGGGTGGCGTGCGTGGCCAGCGCGAACACCTGCTGTCCGTGGCCACGCCAGGCCTTGCGCAGCCTCAGGAAGACCCCGGGCGCCTCCTCCTCGGACTCGAACCCGGCGAGCAGGACGGCGGGCGCCTTTTCCAGGGAGGTGTACGTGACGCCCGTACCGTCGACGTCCCGTCCGTGCCCGGCGACGCGGGCGGCCAGGAAGTCGGCCTCCTCGCCGCTGTGCACGCGCGCGCGGAAGTCGATGTCGTTGGTGTCGAGCGCGACGCGCGCGAACTTGCTGTACGCGTAGGCGTCCTCGACGGTGAGCCGGCCGCCGGTGAGGACGCCGGTGCGGCCGCGCGAGGCGAGCAGGCCCTGGGCGGCGAT
>NZ_BMVJ01000002.1:88360-98862 GCF_014650655.1 Streptomyces anandii JCM 4720 | reverse complement strand
CTCCAGCGCCTCCGGCCAGGACGCCGGCACCAGCTCGCCCTCCGGGTTGCGCACCAGCGGGGTGGTGAGCCGGTCCTTCAGCTGCGCGTACCGGAACGCGAAGCGTCCCTTGTCGCAGATCCACTCCTCGTTGACCTCGGGGTCGTTGCCGGCGAGCCGCCGCATGACCTTGCCGCGCCGGTGGTCGGTGCGGGTGGCGCAGCCGCCCGAGCAGTGCTCGCACACCGACGGCGAGGAGACGAGGTCGAAGGGGCGGGAGCGGAACCGGTACGCCGCCGAGGTGAGGGCGCCGACCGGGCAGATCTGGATGGTGTTCCCGGAGAAGTACGACTCGAAGGGGTCGCCCTCGCCGGTGCCGACCTGCTGGAGCGCGCCCCGCTCGAGCAGCTCGATCATCGGGTCGCCCGCGATCTGGTTGGAGAACCGGGTGCAGCGGGCGCACAGCACGCACCGCTCCCGGTCGAGCAGCACCTGGGTGGAGATCGGCACGGGCTTCTCGTACGTCCGCTTCCTGCCGTCGAAGCGGGACTCGGCGGTGCCGTGCGACATGGACTGGTTCTGCAGCGGGCACTCGCCGCCCTTGTCGCAGACCGGGCAGTCCAGCGGGTGGTTGATGAGCAGGAGCTCCATCACACCCTTCTGGGCCTTCTCGGCGACGGGCGAGGAGAGCTGGGTCTTGACCACCATGCCGTCGGTGCACGTGATGGTGCAGGAGGCCATCGGCTTGCGCTGGCCCTCCACCTCGACCATGCACTGGCGGCAGGCGCCGACCGGGGCGAGCAACGGGTGGTCGCAGAACCGGGGGACCTCGACGCCGATCTGCTCGGCGGCGCGGATGACCAGGGTGCCCTTGGGCACGCTGATCTCGACGCCGTCGATGGTCAGGGTCACGAGGTCCTCCGGCGGGAGGGCCGCCTCTCCCCCGCCGGAGGGGGCGTTCGTGGTCACGGTCATGCGGTCACCTCCGGGCGGTCGGCCCAGGCCGTGGACTTGGCCGGGTCGAAGGGGCAGCCGCGCCCCGTGATGTGCTGCTCGTACTCCTCGCGGAAGTACTTCAGGGAGGAGAAGATCGGCTGGGCGGAGCCGTCGCCGAGGGCGCAGAAGGACTTGCCGTTGACGTTGTCGGCGATGTCGTACAGCTTGTCGAGGTCGGACATCGCGCCCTTGCCGGCCTCCAGGTCGCGCATCAACTGCACCATCCAGTACGTGCCTTCGCGGCAGGGCGTGCACTTGCCGCAGGACTCGTGGGCGTAGAACTCGCTCCAGCGGGTCACGGCCCGCACCACGCAGGTCGTCTCGTCGAAGCACTGCAGTGCCTTGGTGCCGAGCATGGAGCCCGCGGCGCCCACTCCCTCGTAGTCGAGCGGGATGTCGAGGTGCTCGTCGGTGAACATCGGCGTGGAGGAGCCGCCCGGGGTCCAGAACTTCAGTCGGTGCCCGGCCCGCATTCCGCCGCTCATGTCGAGCAGCTGACGCAGGGTGATGCCGAGCGGCGCCTCGTACTGGCCGGGGCTCGCGACATGGCCGCTGAGCGAGTAGAGCGTGAAGCCCGGGGACTTCTCGCTGCCCATCGACCTGAACCAGTCCTTGCCGTTCTTCATGATGGCGGGAACTGACGCGATCGACTCGACGTTGTTCACAACAGTCGGGCACGCGTAGAGGCCCGCGACGGCAGGGAAGGGGGGACGGAGCCGCGGTTGACCACGGCGGCCTTCGAGCGAGTCCAGCAGTGCGGTCTCCTCACCGCAGATGTACGCGCCCGCGCCCGCGTGCACGGTGATGTCGAGGTCCAGCCCGCTGCCGAGGACGTTCTCGCCGAGGTAGCCGGCCTCGCGGGCCTCGCGGACTGCCGAGTGCAACCGCCGCAGTACGGGGACGACTTCACCCCGCAGATAGATGAACGCATGCGACGACCTGATGGCGTAACACGCGATCACGATGCCCTCGATGAGGCTGTGCGGGTTCGCGAAGAGGAGCGGGATGTCCTTGCAGGTCCCCGGCTCCGACTCGTCGGCGTTGACAACAAGATAGTGCGGCTTTCCATCACCCTGGGGAATGAACTGCCATTTCATTCCCGTCGGGAATCCCGCGCCGCCGCGCCCGCGCAGACCGGAGTCCTTGACGTACGCGATCACGTCGTCCGGTGACATGGCGAGCGCCTTGCGGAGCCCCTCGTACCCTTCGTGCCTGCGGTAGACGTCCAGCGTCCAGGACCTGTCCTCGTCCCAGAAGGCCGACAGCACGGGTGCGAGCAGCTTCTCGGGGCTGCTCTCGTCGATCTCGGGTGCCAAGGTCATGACTCCTCCCCCTCCTTCGCGACAGGCCCCGCCGGGTGGGACGGGTCGGAGGCCGATGTCTCCTGGGGCGCGTCGTGGGAGCTCAGGTGCTTGGTGGCGGACGCGTCCCCCACGGCGGCGTCGCGCGGCTCGTCGTGCGGACCCGACTCCCTCGGGTGGACCACCCGCGCGGGTGCGGCCTCTCCCTTGGCCAGGCGGAGGCCCACCAGCGAGGCGGGTCCCGCGCTGCCGCCGGACTCCGTGGCCCCCTCCCGCTCGTCGGGGAAGCCGGCCAGGATCCGGGCGGTCTCCTTGAAGGTGCACAGGGGGGCACCGCGCGTGGGCGTCACCGCGCGTCCCGCGCGGAGGTCGTCGACGACGCGGCGCACGCTGTCCGGCGTCTGGTTGTCGAAGAACTCCCAGTTGACCATCACGACCGGCGCGAAGTCGCAGGCCGCGTTGCACTCGATGTGCTCCAGGGTGACCTTGCCGTCGTCGGTGGTCTCGCCGTTGCCGACGCCCAGGTGCTCCTGGAGCGACTCGAAGATCGCGTCGCCGCCCATCACGGCGCACAGGGTGTTGGTGCAGACGCCCACCTGGTAGTCGCCGCTCGGCTTGCGCCGGTACATGGTGTAGAACGTGGCGACCGCGGTGACCTCGGCCGTGGTCAGGTCGAGCAGCTGGGCGCAGAAGCGCACTCCGGTGCGGCTGACGTAGCCCTCCTCCGACTGCACCAGGTGCAGCATCGGCAGCAGGGCGGAGCGGGAGTCGGGGTAGCGGCCGATGATCTCGCGCGCGTCCGCCTCCAGGCGGGTGCGGACGTCGTCCGGGTAGTCGGGCGCGGGCAGTTCGGGCATGCCCAGGCTGACGCCCCGCTCCGAAGAAGAAGTGGTCACCGGTCGACGCCTCCCATCACGGGATCGATGGACGCGACGGCGACGATGACGTCGGCGACCTGGCCGCCCTCGCACATCGCCGCCATGGCCTGCAGGTTGGTGAAGGACGGGTCGCGGAAGTGGACCCGGTAGGGGCGGGTGCCTCCGTCGGACACGGCGTGCGCCCCGAGTTCGCCCTTGGGCGACTCGACCGCCACGTAGGCCTGCCCCGGCGGGACGCGGAAGCCCTCGGTGACGAGCTTGAAGTGGTGGATCAGGGCCTCCATGGAGGTGCCCATGATCTTCTTGATGTGGTCCAGGGAGTTGCCGAGCCCGTCCGGGCCCAGGGCGAGCTGGGCGGGCCAGGCGATCTTCTTGTCGGCGACCATGACCGGGCCGGGCTGCAGCCGGTCCAGGCACTGCTCGACGATCCTGAGCGACTGGCGCATCTCCTCCAGGCGGATCAGGAAGCGGCCGTAGGAGTCGCACGTGTCGGCGGTCGGGATGTCGAAGTCGTAGGTCTCGTAGCCGCAGTAGGGCTGCGCCTTGCGCAGGTCGTGCGGGAGGCCGGTGGAGCGCAGGATCGGGCCGGTGGCGCCGAGGGCCATGCATCCGGCCAGGTCGAGGTAGCCGACGTCCTGCATACGGGCCTTGAAGATGGGGTTCCCGGTGGCGAGCTTGTCGTACTCCGGGAGGTTCTTGCGCATCTTCTTGACGAACTCGCGGATCTGGTCCACCGCGCCGGGCGGGAGGTCCTGGGCGAGTCCGCCGGGGCGGATGTAGGCGTGGTTCATCCGCAGGCCCGTGACGAGCTCGTAGATGTCGAGGATCATCTCGCGGTCGCGGAAGCCGTAGATCATGATCGTGGTGGCGCCGAGCTCCATGCCGCCGGTGGCGATGCACACCAGGTGGGAGGAGAGCCGGTTCAGCTCCATCAGGAGCACCCGGATGATCTTGGCGCGCTCGGTGATCTGGTCCTCGATGCCGAGGAGCTTCTCGACGGCGAGACAGTAGGCGGTCTCGTTGAAGAAGGACGTCAGGTAGTCCATGCGCGTCACGAACGTGGTGCCCTGCGTCCACGTGCGGAACTCGAGGTTCTTCTCGATCCCGGTGTGGAGGTAGCCGATGCCGCAGCGGGCCTCGGTGACCGTCTCGCCGTCGATCTCCAGGATCAGGCGGAGCACCCCGTGGGTGGAGGGGTGCTGGGGACCCATGTTGACGACGATGCGCTCGTCGTCGGCGCGGGCCGCGGACTGGACGACCTCGTCCCAGTCGCCGCCGGTGACCGTGTAGACGGTGCCCTCGGTCGTCTCGCGTGCCGAGGCGGCCGACGCGGCGGATTCCGCGGATGCGGCGGATGCTGACTGCGTGCTCACGAGTACGACCTCCGCTGGTCCGGAGCAGGGATCTGGGCGCCCTTGTACTCGACGGGGATGCCGCCGAGGGGGTAGTCCTTGCGCTGCGGGTGGCCCTGCCAGTCGTCGGGCATCATGATCCGGGTCAGGGCCGGGTGACCGTCGAAGACGATCCCGAAGAAGTCGTAGGTCTCGCGCTCGTGCCAGTCGTTCGTGGGGTAGACGGAGACGAGCGACGGGATGTGCGGGTCGCCGTCGGGGCAGCTGACCTCGAGGCGGATCAGCCGGTTGTGGGTGATCGAGCGCAGGTGGTAGACGGCGTGCAGCTCGCGTCCCTTGTCGTGCGGGTAGTGGACGCCGCTGACGCCGGTGCACAGCTCGAAGCGCAGGGCCGGGTCGTCGCGCAGGGTGCGGGCGACGCGGACCAGGTGCTCGCGCTCGATGTGGAAGGTGAGTTCGCCGCGGTCGACGACCGTCTTCTCGATCGCGTTGGCGGGCAGCAGGTCCTGCTCCTCCAGCGCGCCCTCGAGTTCGTCGGCGACCTCGTCGAACCAGCCGCCGTAGGGACGGCTCGCCGGCCCCGGGAGCCGGACCGAGCGGACCAGGCCGCCGTAGCCGGAGGTGTCCCCGCCGTTGTTCGCGCCGAACATGCCGCGCTGGACGCGGATCTCCTCACCGCCCTCGCCGCGCCGGCCGGGCAGGTTCTGGGCGGCGAGGTCCTTCTCGGGGTTGACCCCGTTCCCGGACCCGTTCGCACCGTGGGTGCCGTTCGCGTCGCTCACCGCAGCAGCCCCTTCATCTCGATCGTGGGCAGGGCCTTGAGCGCCGCCTCCTCCGCCTCGCGGGCCGCCTCCTGGGCGTTCACGCCGAGCTTGGAGGACTGGATCTTCTGGTGGAGCTTGAGGATCGCGTCCATCAGCATCTCGGGCCGCGGCGGGCAGCCGGGGAGGTAGATGTCGACGGGGACGATGTGGTCGACGCCCTGGACGATGGCGTAGTTGTTGAACATTCCGCCCGAGGAGGCGCACACGCCCATGGAGATCACCCACTTGGGGCTGGGCATCTGGTCGTAGACCTGCCTGAGGACCGGCGCCATCTTCTGGCTGACCCGGCCGGCCACGATCATCAGGTCGGCCTGCCGGGGCGATCCGCGGAAGACCTCCATGCCGAAGCGCGCGAGGTCGTAGCGGCCGGCGCCGGTGGTCATCATCTCGATCGCGCAGCAGGCCAGGCCGAAGGTGGCCGGGAAGACGGACGCCTTGCGCACCCAGCCCGCGGCCTGCTCGACGGTGGTCAGCAGGAAGCCGCTCGGCAGCTTTTCTTCGAGTCCCATGTCTTATAAGGCCCCTCAGTCCCATTCCAGCCCGCCGCGCCGCCACACGTACGCGTACGCGACGAAGACGGTGAGCACGAAGAGCAGCATCTCCACGAGCCCGAAAACACCGAGGGCGTCGAAGGTGACGGCCCACGGGTAGAGGAAGACGATCTCGATGTCGAAGACGATGAAGAGCATCGCCGTCAGGTAGTACTTGATGGGGAAGCGCCCGCCGCCGGCCGGCGTGGGGGTCGGCTCGATACCGCACTCGTATGCCTCGAGCTTGGCGCGGTTGTACCGCTTCGGTCCGATCAGCGTGGCCATGACCACGGAGAAGATCGCAAAGCCTGCCCCGAGGGCTCCCAGTACGAGGATGGGCGCATACGCGTTCACCGCTCCTCGCTCCTCTCAGTCGGCACTGACTGCTGGCGGTTGCGGGCTCACGGCCGCCCCTTCAGCCCCGCGAACCCCACCGTTTCCGGCGAAGATCGAGAACATGTGAAGCAGGTCACAAGCCCAACTGCCTCGCATCTTATGCCCGACACTCTGTGACTTGCGACACGGGGTATTCCCTGATCTTTGTGATCTCCACCACCTGACGAACGATCATGAAGGCGGATGAGCATTGATCTTCACACGCGAAGCACCGAAGTGATCACGAGCGGTGACATTTGACCTCGTCTTTGCAGGTCGGAGGGGGTGCCCTCTATCAGACGCACGGCGTCCGGCGCAAAGTGGCCGAGGGAGTCAAGACCTTGGTATAGGGCCGCTATTCACACATCAGGGGGACGGCGTCACGGAAAGTGGACACGTTCGCCGGTTCACAAGCCCGCGCTGTGGCCCGTGTGGCCATCGAGGCAAAAGGGACCTAAGTGGCTCAACGGGCCGAAGTGACAGTCGACCCCGAGCCGGAGGGCGTGAGGCACAGACGCACGGCGGGGCGGTGACCGTTCCGTGACCTCCGCCACATTGATGAGAGGGCCATGAGAAGCGGGCTTGGCCAACGGTCCCAACCGGTGGTAGGCGCGGGGCAATTCGGGCGTAACAGCGAAAGACCATGATCACAGGCATGATCACCTGCGTCCGCAATGTCCGTTACGGCGTCAATAAAGGAAACAGTTCCAGGTGTTCGGGGCCTGCGTTGAGCAAATGTGGCGCAGCACACGTTTCTTGAAGATATGAAGGAGCCCCTGGTACCGGTTGTTCCCATGTCCCACACCGCTCACATACGCAGCCACCGGAAGCCCCGCCGTAGCGCGTCGAGAATCGCGATGCGGGCCGGAGTTGCCGGTGGCGTCCTCGGCACCATGGCAGTGGCCGGTGCGTCGGCCTCCTCGGCGAACGCCGCCGAGCCGGTGACGCAGACGCTCGAACTGCCCACGCTGACGGCCGACCTGGCCGCGCAGATCGCCCAGTCCGCGGACGCGACGCAGCAGACCGCCGCGAACTACCAGCTTCAGGCCGAACGTGACGCGGCCGCCGCGAAGGCCGCGAAGCAGGCCAAGGCGGACCTCGCGGAGGCCAAGAAGAAGGCCGCCGCCGAGAAGAAGGCCGCCGAGGAGGCCGCGCGCAAGCAGGCCGCCGAGCGCGCCTCGCGCAGCACCCAGCGCACCACGCTCGCCGCCCCGGCGAGCTCCTCCAGCTCCTCCACGAGCACGTCCACGGCGACCGGTTCGGCCGCGGCGGTCATCTCGTTCGTCAAGGCGCAGGTCGGCAAGGCCTACGTCTCCGGCGCCACCGGCCCGTCCGCGTACGACTGCTCGGGCCTGGTGCAGACCGCCTTCAAGCAGGTGGGCATCAGCCTGCCGCGCGTCTCGCAGGACCAGTCGACCGCCGGCACCCAGGTGTCGCTGTCCAACCTCCAGCCCGGCGACATCCTCTACTGGGGCAGCGCGGGCAGCGCGTACCACGTGGCGGTGTACGTGGGCGACGGCATGTTCGTCGGCGCGCAGAACCCCTCCAGCGGCGTCGTGGAGCGCCCGCTGTCCTACGACCCGCCCACCGGCGCGGTGCGGGTGCTCTGAGGCGCCGTCCGCGGACGACAACGGCTGAGGCCGGCTCATTCCTGAGCCGGCCTCAGCCGTCGCTGCACATCCCGCGCGGGCTCACGCCTTCGGCGCCACCTTGGTTCCTCCGAGTAAAAGGCATACTCGGAGGACAGAGGGGGTTCTGTGTCCATGGAGACGCTGGCCGGTCCCTGTTCCCTGGCGGGACTGAGGGGCGGACACTACGCACGCAAGAGCGCATACCGGGGGAGGACCATCAACCGAGGCCGCTCCGTCGGGAGCAGCTCGACGCCGACCACGTTCGGGCTCGGCGATCAACCCGCTGCCCCCGCGACCGAGGTCACCGCCCGCGAGCGCCGATCGATGATCACCCGTGACAAGAAGTCCCGTTACTGGTGACCGGCGCTCACGCACATCCTGTTCGTCATGCTGCGGCTCGACCGGGCACTGTCCACGCCTGGCCTTGTACCCGAGCGGCCCCGGATCACGTTCGGCGACTCCGTGAGCGAGGACCCGACCAGCACCGCGCAGATCCTGTCCCTGCTCCAGCAGGCGCAGGCTGCCTTCACCGACACCAAGGTGTGTTGGCTACACCCAGATTGGGACGACACCGCCGTGCAGAGTGAGGTCAACCGCATCCTCACCGAAACCGGCCAGGCGGTACCCGACCCGATGCAGGCTGGTGAACTGGCCTAGTTCACGTGTCTGGGTGCTCCCGTCTCAGCGCTGCCCAAGCGATCAAGGCATCACAGCACTGACCTACAACTCCCAGTAGCACGAGCGCCCACACCGCCACTGGGTCATGTACGCGACCACTGGCGATGAGGGCCGCTATGCCACTGCCGGTAATGGCGCTCCATCGAACCGAGGGACGCGGAACCCTCACAACTAGTTCGTTTCGTGGCTGAGTTGACTCACGCCCCGACCGATTGCTCTTCACTGCACCGTGCTCTCTGAAGACGGGCCCGTGCTGGACACGAGACGGCGACAGAGCGTGTGTGCACCCACGGCTTGTCTGGCAACCAGTGTGCACGACCGAGAGCCCCAAGCCTAGCAATCGAAGGAAATAGCAATGATTCTCCTTCGATGTCACAGAAGCATCTGCAATCTGTCACAGCGACGCTACAGCGTGAGATTGGCCTGGTCACTCGCGATCCGGACGGCGTCGGCAGCGGCGGCAACATCACCGGACTCGGTGACCTGTTCGCCAGTCCGCTACGGCCTCGACAGATTCCACGGGGCGAGCGTCGGCGGGTGCGCCCCGCTGGTGAACACCTACCTCCCCGACTTCAACACCGCCGACGCCGTCAAGCTCGGCGAAGTCGAACTCAATGCCGCCGGCATCCCCGAGGCCGCCGCAGGTGTCGGCCTCGCGCTCGCCCTCGCCAGCGCCATCACCCGCGTGATGGCGCTGGCGGTCGTCGAGAACCTGCTGCCAGCGTGGCTGCGCCCCGCCCCGGACGCAGACGACGAGCTGCTCGCGCTCGACCGGAAGAACGGGGCAGTGTGTGACCAAGCCCGAGCCGCCGCCCGACTCGGCAACAGTCGCTCTTGAACGGCTTGGGTCACGGTCGAGGTGGGATTCGTCCGGATCGACGGTGCGCTCGCCCCGCTCGTTCAGCGGAGCGACCAGACCAAGGGACGCCTCGACGAACTCGAAAGCCGACGGTGGCCGCTGCCTAGCATCGGCGCCCTGGTAGGTCTCGTCGGCCTCAGGCTCGCCGCACTCGCCCGACTCAGATGACGAAGACGCCACCACGTGGCACAGAAGCCCCCGGGTACGGCCGCACAGGCCGAACCGGGGGGCTTCTGTCGTTCTACCGCTGGGGAAGACGCTCGCCGCGCCTCATGGGTACCGTTCTTGAGAGAGCCCGAGCGGATGGAGCCCCGCGCATGCTGGAAGAAGCCGAGGAGATCGGCCGCCGTGTTCGCCGCGCGCGCTTGCGCCTAGGCATGCCACAGGCGGACCTCGCCGCCGCCCTGGGGAAGTCCCAGGGGTGGGTGTCCAAGATGGAACGCGGACAAATCGAGATCGACCGCGTTGGCCTGCTCAACGCACTCGCGGCTGAGCTGCACGTTCATCCCAACGACCTGATCGGGCGCCCCTACACCAGCAGCCCGGCTGACAATCAGTGGCAGGTCGCCGCCGCGTCCATCTTGCGTGAACTACGCCGCTACGACCTCACGCCGGTATTCGAGGGCACCCCCCGGCAGTCCAGCGAACTGTGGCGCGACATGACCAGGCTGCACCGCCTACGAGACGCCGCCGCCAACGTGGCCATCCTGCGAGTGCTGCCGGACCTGCTACGTGAGGCGCGTGCGCTCGCCGAGGTTTCCAACGGCCACGAACGCGAAGAGGCGTACGCCATCTACGCCGTCGCCTGCAAGTTCACCCACACGGCCGCCCACGCCCTCGGACACGCCGAGCTGATCACCATGGCCGCCGAGCGTGCAGCATGGTCTTCTCGCCTGTCCGGTGACCCCGTCATGCCCGCACTCGCCGACTGGATGCGCGTTTGGGACATGTGGGTGACCGCTGATTGGGACGACTCCCTGTCACTGTCCGACAAGGCTCTCGGCGGCATCCAGGACGACTACGACCGCGGCGACCCTCTCGCCGTCCGAATGTGGGGATCTTTGCACCTGCGCGCCGCTGTGTCGGCCGCCCGCGCGGG
>NZ_BMVJ01000002.1:79996-88335 GCF_014650655.1 Streptomyces anandii JCM 4720 | reverse complement strand
CCGACCGGCGGAGTCCGAGGACCGCATCGCGCACGCCCGCGCCGCCGCCGAACGGATGACCAACCACCAGGGACCACCCGTCTACGACCGGCATTCTGTGACGTTCTCACCGGGCAACGTGCAGATTCACGCGATCAGCGTTGCGCTGGAATACGGCGACCAGACCCGAGCGCTCGCGATAAACCGTCGTACAGGTCCCGAACTGGTCGCCGCCCTGCCCAACTCCAGGCAGGGGCACCATCACATGGACCTCGCCCGAGCCTGGCTGTGGGACGGAAACCGCGACAAGGCACTCGCCGAACTGGAGACCGCAGAGCGTATCGCCCCACAGCTGGTGCGCAACCACCCCATCGCCCGTTCGACGCTGCGGAGCGTCGTCTACGCCGAGCGCTCCGCGACGCGCGAGAAGCTGCGCCGCATGTCGGACCGGTTCCACCTCGACGGATGAGGGTCGTATTCCTCTGATTCATATTGGGCCCCTGACGCCGTCTTAGCGTCAGGGACATGGCTCGACGAGGAACCCCCCATCTCCCTTCGCAGGGCGGCGAGTTAGGGACCGCCGCACCGTTCTATCCCCGACTCGGTGACATCGCCCGGGACACCACCAAGGACCAGATCGGTGTCGTCGTGGCTCTGCCCGGCGGCGGCAGACGGACTTACGGCCTGGTTCCGCCCGGAGGCGGCGACGAGTGGTCAGCCCCCTACGACGGAACAACCTTGCGCCCTGTCCCCGCTCAGGTCACGCACATCACGCCGCAGAAGCGAGACGTGATGTACGACCAGCGCGCCGAGCAGGGCGGCCTGCCTGTCACCGTCCACTACGAGGACGGCGGGATCAGCGAATCACTGCTCGTGCTCGACCCCGCGCAGCTGGAGCTGTACGCCTACCAGGTTGGGCGCATCCTCGAACTGCGCGACGCGGCACGCGGGGGCAACCTGTGAGCGCCCGCCACGCGTCCGCCCGCTTACGGCGCCTCTCCGATCCCGTCGGGTTCTTCTTCAGCGTGCTCTGGGCCATCGGCACGGCTACCGGTTCACCTGTCTCGGTGTGCTCGTAGGCACCGGCCTCGACGGCCCGCGAGCCAACGGCCCGGCACTGACCATCCCCGACGCCGCCCCGGAAGCGGCATAAGGCCCCCCGCCCGCCCGGACGCTTCCTGCTCCCCCTGGGCGGGCGGGGTTCCACCGCGGCCGAGGCCGCCAACCGGGGCCCGCCGCGGTGCGCACCACCACGTCCGAAGCACCACCCAACGCAAGGAGGCACGGAACGTGACCACCGCACAGAAGCGCACCGCGACCGACGCGCGGACGCTGATCAGCACGGAACTGCGCGAGACCCTGGTCGACAACATGCGCGCCAGGTTCCCGCAGCTGACCGAGGAGAAGGCCGACCGCGGCGTCGGGCAGATGCTCGCCTTCCTCGCCGCGTGCGACTATAGCGAGAGGCCGCTCAGCCCCTCCCCCCTCGTGGACGACTTCTGGCACGCCTTCCTGCTCCACACCAAGGGGTACCGGGAGTTCTGCGAGGAGAAGTTCGGCCGATTCCTGGACCACCAGCCCGGATACCTCGACCCGGAGGAGCACGGGGGCGGCAAGGCCCTCCGGGCCCGGACGGTCGACGCGATCACACTCGCCGGGTACGAGATCGACATGGAGTTCTGGCCCGAGCTGGACCTCGCCGAGTGCTCGCAGTGCCGTGCGAACTGCTCGGACAGCCCGTTCCATCCCTGACCGCGCCCCCGCCGGCCTCTGGTCTGTGCCACGCTGTGGCCAGGCCGGGGGCCGGCCCCTTTTGTTCGACCAACGCAGGGAGACCGGCGGTGGACCGCATCGAATGGCACGACCTACCAGCTGCAACCCGGGCCGCCGTCGAGCACCACACGGGCCCGGTCGAGGAGGCCGCGACCGCACCGCACGGCGTCATGTCTCGACTCGCCTGCACCGTCGACACACGAGCGGGCCGAATGTTCGTCAAGGGCACCCGCCGTGACGACCCACAGGCTTGGGTGTACCGCCACGAGGCGCAAGTCACCCGGAACGCGCCTCGCGCGCCCCACGTCCTCTGGGACCTCGACGCCGGCGGGTGGCTGCTGTACGGGTACGAGTACGTCGAGGGACGCTACCCGGACCTGACACCGGGGTCCGACGATCTCGCCCCCCTTGTGCGGACGCTCACCATCGTGTCCGAGGTGCCGTGGCCTGAGGCGCTGCGTAAGAAGCCGCTTCACACACGGTGGGCCAGCTTCCTTCCCGAGGATGTTCCAGCCGGGCTGCAAGGTCGAGGGCTCGCTCACACAGACATGTCGCCGCACAACATGCTGTTGACCCCGGCTGGTCAGCTGCTGCTACTCGATTGGGCTCTAGCCTGCCCCGCCCCCGCATGGGCGGACACCGCGTTGACCATCCCGCGGCTCATCTCCGCCGGACACTCCGCAGAGCAGGCCGAAGCAATCGCCCGGCAGATTCCCGCATACAGCGCTGCCGCCCCTGCCATGGTCACCACGTTCGCGCGCACCGTCTTCCGCGCGTGGGAAGACTGGGAACGGACTCGACCACTGCCGCACCGTGCCGCCCTCACCGCCGCCGCACGAGAGTGGGCTACCCATCGCGAGAGTGTGCCGTTTCCATAAAGGGCCTTTCATGGGCGCACCGGATGATTCTTTGTCAGTTCGGAAACCGTGGTGCGCACGGGACACCACGTGCGGGACGATTTGCGTATGACCGTAGATATCGCAGAGTTCAACAGGCGGGCAGTGCCTGGCCTGGAGGCTCTGACCAAGCTGCTGGTCGGTGGTGCCGCCGACCACGCTCCCGCCCCCGAGAACCGTCGACCGTTTCAGGTCGGCTGGGGGTTGGTGGCCGCCCTGCACCGGTAGGCCGCCGCAGTGGTCACTCTGCACAGCAAGGGACTTGGCCACGAAGCCGCTCCCAACCGGCGCCTGATGATCGAGTACGTCGCTCACCTCCAGTGGCTCGTCAGAGACGGCGAAGACGCCGTGGACTCCATGAACAAGGCACACCAGTTCAAGCACGCCGGTCTCCGCAAGGCGGCGGACGACGGTGGGTACAAATACGACCCGGAGGCTGCCGACGCCGTGCGGGACGCCGTGATCCCGAGCAACCCGGCCAATCAGTACTTGCAGATGAACGCTCTCGCCAAGAGCCTCGGCGGCGGACTCTTCGAGTCGTACGTCGGGGAGACCCAGCTCTCGCACGCCACCCTCACAGCGGCCGGGTGCTTCTACCGGGAGTCGGACGACACCATTGAGCTGTCCCTCACCCCGACGTACGGCATCGACGGCGACCCGATGGAGGCGTCGCCGTACATGGCCTTCTTCTTCCTGTTCTTCGGCATGATCGCGTTCAACGATCTGATGGTCGGCTCGCCCTGGACGAACGAGTGCGAGCACTACGAGAACAACAACGTCACCAAGCCAGGCGGACATGGACAGAGCTCCCCATAGAGAAGATGTCCCGCCACCTACGGCTCGCCCGCCGATCCGGCTTCGTAGTGCTGGGAAGTCATGGCTTCAGCCACCTGGGTTCATGATCATGCTAGGGCTCGGACGCGACCCCGTACTGCGCAGTCGCAGCCTGGCTTACCCAGATCTCGAATCGGCTAACCAGTCATGGCCTACGGCGTGAACGGGCTCGCACCGTAGGCCACAACTGACCCAAGCCATCCGGCTTGAATGATCACGAACGCGGAGCCACCTTGCTCAGGCCGTTGATGATGCGGTCCATCGCGTCGCCGCCCGTCGGGTCGGTGAGGTTGGCGAGCAGCTTGAGGGTGAACTTCATCAGCATCGGGTGGGTCAGACCCCGCTGGGTGGCGATCTGCATGACCTTCGGGTTGCCGATGAGCTTCACGAAGGCGCGGCCCAGCGTGTAGTAGCCGCCGTAGGTGTCCTTCAGGACGCGCGGGTAGCGCTGGAGGGCGAGTTCGCGCTGGGCGGGCGTGGCGCGGCCGTGGGCCTGGACGATGACGTCGGCGGCGAGCTGGCCGGACTCCATGGCGTAGGCGATGCCCTCGCCGTTGAAGGGGTTCACCAGGCCGCCCGCGTCGCCGACGAGCAGCAGGCCGCGCGTGTAGTGCGGCTGGCGGTTGAAGGCCATGGGGAGGGCGGCGCCCCGGATCGGGCCGGTCATGTTCTCGGGGGTGTAGCCCCAGTCCTCGGGCATCGAGGCGCACCAGGCCTTGAGGATCTCGCGCCAGTCGAGCTCCTTGAAGGAGGCCGAGGTGTTGAGCACGCCCAGACCGACGTTGGACGTGCCGTCGCCCATACCGAAGATCCAGCCGTAGCCGGGCAGCAGGCGGTCCTGCGGGCCGCGCCGGTCCCACAGCTCCAGCCAGGACTCCAGGTAGTCGTCGCCGTGGCGGGGGCTCTCGAAGTACGTGCGCACCGCGACGCCCATGGGGCGGTCCTCGCGCCGGTGCAGGCCCATCGCCAGGGACAGGCGGGTGGAGTTGCCGTCGGCGGCGACGACGAGCGGCGCGTGGAAGGTGACCTCGCGCTTCTCCTCGCCGAGCTTGGCCTTCACGCCGGTGATGCGGCCGGTGCGGTCGTCGACGACCGGGCCGGAGACGTTGCAGCGCTCGAAGAGCCGTGCGCCGGCCTTCTGCGCCTGCCGGGCCAGCTGCTCGTCGAAGTCGTCGCGCCTGCGCACCAGTCCGTAGTCGGGGAAGGAGGCGAGATCCGGCCAGTCGAGCTCGAGCCGGACGCCGCCGCCGATGATCCGCAGCCCCTTGTTGCGCAGCCAGCCCGCCTCCTCGGAGATGTCGATGCCCATGGCGACGAGCTGCTTGACGGCGCGCGGGGTGAGACCGTCGCCGCAGACCTTCTCGCGCGGGAACTCGGTCTTCTCCAGCAGGAGTACGTCGAGTCCGGCCCGGGCGAGGTGGTAGGCGGTGGTGGACCCGGCCGGCCCCGCGCCCACGACGATCACATCGGCGGTGTTCTCGGAGAGGGGCTCAGTCACGACGGTCACGGCGGGATCTCCCCAAGTTCGGAATCTGCGTGCCGGCCGGCACTGGACATGGGCAGTCTATGCAGCAGAATTGATCACCCGGCTGAAGGGCTGCCCCCGTGAACCGAGCTCTCCCCGTGATACGGCTGCGCGTACCCACCGACGAGGACGCCGTCGCCTGGCACCGGGTCTTCGACGATGCGGAGGTCATGGAGTTCCTCGGCGGCAAGCCCGCGGAGCTGTCCGTGTACGAGGAGCTCACCGCCCGCCAGCGCCGGCACGACGCCGAACGCGGCTTCTGTCTGTGGACGGTGCTCGACGAGTCGGGCCGGGTCGTCGGCTTCACCGGAGCGCAGCCCTGGGAGCGGGAATGGGGTCCCACGGGCGAGATCGAGATCGGCTGGCGGCTCGGACGGGAGTACTGGGGCCGGGGATACGTCACCGCGGCCGCCCGGACGGCCCTGGAGCGGCTGCGCACGGCGGGGCTGGCGGACGTGGTGGCGATGGTCGACGCCGGCAACGCGCGCTCCGTCGCGGTGACCGAGCGGCTCGGGATGCGGCGGGCGGAGACGTTCATGACGCCGGTGTCGCGGCGCGTGGCGCACTGCTACCGGCTCGAGTTGTAGGCGCCCTCGCGCGGCGGCCCCCCTCACCGACTACCTTCGGTAATCGACTGTCACAGAAAGACACTTGACGCTTCCGGGGGGCGCACCCGGCCGGTTACCCTGCCGGTACCGCTGGGGGTGACGTCTGTGTTCATTCCACCCAAGACACCCGAAGTGCGCGTGCCACGCCTGGTCGGGCTGATGGCCGTGGACGCGCGCGAGGCCGCCCGCGCGCACGGCCTGTTCGTCAACGCGCCGGACCGCCCGGACTTCCATCTCGCCGTGGTCGACTACGTCGTGCGCCAGTACCCGAGTCCCGGCGCCGAGGTGCCCCGGGACTCGATGGTGTACGTGTGGTTCGACTTCGGCCCGGGCGAGGGCGGCGGAGGCGTCCGCGAGCCCCGCGCCCCCCGGCCGCCGACAGGCGGCCTCCAACGCGAACTCGACGAACCGGGCGACCCGTACGCCGTCATCCGGGCCTGAGCCCGCCCCAGCGACACCCCGCCGAGCGCAGGCGTCGGCGGCAGCCACGCCCGCGACAGCCCGCCCCCGGCGGTTCGGCGGGCGCCGGCCACGCCGCCGACGGCCCGGCGGGCGCGGGCCCCGCGGGCGCACGTCCCGCCGCCGCCGGCCTCGCGGGCACCGGCCCGGCCGGCGGCAGAGCCGCGGGGCCGGTGGCCCCGTCAAGTCGTCTAGGACCGCAGGGCCGTCGGCCTCCGGAGCCCAGGAAGGCCGGACCGCAGATCCTCCCCGGAGCCCTGGGCCGGCGGACCGGCCGAGGCCGGGGCTCGGTGCCGGCGGGCATCAGCCTGCCCGCGGCGGGCCCCGTGCAGCCCGGTGCGGCCCGTCAGGGCTTGTAGGCGCGGTGGAGGGCCACGATTCCGCCGCTCAGGTTGCGCCAGGCGGTCTTTGACCAGCCGGCGTCGCGGAGTCGGGCGGCGAGGCCCGGCTGGTCGGGCCAGGCGCGGATGGACTCGGCGAGGTAGACGTAGGCGTCGGGGTTGGACGACACCGCGCGCGCCACCGGCGGCAGCGCGCGCATCAGGTACTCGGTGTAGACGGTGCGGAACGGCGCCCAGGTGGGGTGCGAGAACTCGCAGATGACCACCCGTCCGCCGGGCCGGGTCACCCGGTACATCTCACGCAGGGCCGCGTCCGTGTCGTGCACGTTGCGCAGCCCGAAGGAGATGGTGACGGCGTCGAAGGTGTCGTCGCGGAACGGCAGCCGCGTCGCGTCACCGGCCGTGAACGGCAGCCAGGCGTGCCGCCGCTTGCCGACCTGGAGCATCCCGAGGGAGAAGTCGCACGGCACGACGTACGCGCCGGCGCGAGTGAAGGGCAGCGAGGAGGTGGCCGTGCCGGCGGCGAGGTCGAGCACCTTCTGCGCGGGCCGGGCGTCGACCGCTCTGGCGACCTCCCTGCGCCACCGCCGGTCCTGCCCGAGGGACAGCACGTCGTTGGTGAGGTCGTACCGTTCCGCCACGCCGTCGAACATCGAGGCGACTTCGTGCGGCTGCTTCTCCAGGGATGCGCGGGTCACGAGCCCATTGTGGCAGGCGGGTACCCGGCCTCACGGCAGCAGCCTCGGCTTCCTGCGCGCCGCCACGCCCTCCGCCCACCCGCACAGCAGCACGCAGGCCGCGATCAGGGTCCGGCCGACGCCGATCTCCGAGACGTCAGTGCCGCCCGGCCCCCGGGCGTTCCCGCCGCCGAAGGGCAGCAGCGACGAGGGGTTCAGCGAGGTGCCCCAGCCGACGGACTCGGAATGCATTCCCCGGATATCAGGAGTGCTTTTCGTGGCTCCTTCTTTCAGCTTCTTGTGAGCCACCCAGGATTTGAGGGCAGACTTGTCTCCTTGCCAAGGGAATGCGCGAATATCTGCTCGTCGAGAGCGGAGCACGCCGGTCCGGAACGCCCCTTTCGCGCAGAATTCTTGCCACATCTGATCACTTCTGTCCGATTGATGTCCGAGTTGTTCATGCGCCTGTCGCCCCCAGCCCCGTGTGAGAGATTTCCACTCCGTAATCGTCACGAGAGCCGGTGCATGCGCGATGAGGAGTTTCCCGAAGCCGGCGGCCGGGCTCACCTGCCTGTTCGCCCTGGCCGTCACGGGGTGCTCCTCGGGTTCCACCACCGCCTACGCCCCCTACGTGAGCGCCACCACCGCGTACGCCACCGACTCCGCGGGCTCCCCGTCGGCGTACAACCTCGCCTTCGTCGTCTCCGGCGGCGGTTGCACACCGAAGTGGAACGGCACCCACGCGATCGGCGACGCGTCCGTGAAGAGCCGTATCGCACGGCTGAAGGCCTCGGGGGCGAAGGTTCGCGTCTCCTTCGGCGGGGCGTCCGGGAAGGAGCTGGCGGCGGCCTGCGGGAGCGTCTCCACGCTGGCCGCGGCCTACGGAGCGGCCCTGGACGCGGCGGGCTCGGACCTGGCCGACTTCGACATCGAGGGCGACCAGCTGACCGACGCGGCCGCCGTCGCCCTGCGGTCCCGGGCCATCGCCGCGCTGCAGAAGGCGCAGCCGGACCTGAAGGTCTCCTTCACCCTGCCCGTGATGCCCTCGGGCCTGGACTTCGGCGGCCTGGCACTGCTGCGGTCCGCGAACGAGTACGACGTCCAGGTCTCCACGGTCAACCTCATGACCATGAACTACGGCGAGTCCTACACCGGCGACATGGGCGACTACGCCGTCACCTCGGCCGAGGCCGCTCACGCCCAGCTGAAGAAGGTCTTCGGGCTGTCCGACGCGGCCGCCTGGCAGA
>NZ_BMVJ01000002.1:76659-79964 GCF_014650655.1 Streptomyces anandii JCM 4720 | reverse complement strand
GCACGGCCCTCACCTCGATGATCGGCGTCAACGACATCGCCGGGGAGACCTTCACGCTCTCCGACGCGGCCCGGGTGCGTTCCTTCGCCGAGAAGAAGGGGATCGCCTGGGTGTCGATGTGGTCCGCCTTCCGCGACCGGAGCTGCCAGGCGGGCGAGTCGTCCGGCGGCGACGCGGCGACGGAGTGCAGCGGGGTGGCGCAGAGCGCGGGCGCGTTCGGGAAGGCCTTCGCGGGCTGAGCGGACGCCGTTCAGCGGCGGCGGTGCACGAGACGGCCCGCGCACACGGTCGCCAGGCACGCGCCGCTCGCGTCCAGGACGGCCAGGTCCGCGCGGCCGCCCTCCACCACGGCGGCCGGCCGGGCGCCCGGCAGCACGGCCACGTCGTTGCGCTCGGCGGCGTGGCGGAGTTCGGGCGTCGCGGCGTGTTCGGCCAGGACGGCGGTGGCGCCGAGCTTGAGCACGGCGTGGACGCGCTCGCGCGGACTGGGCGCGTCCGGAAGCGGCCCCTCGTGCACCCGCGCGGGACCGAGCACCCCGGGCCACCGCCGCACCCGCGCGCCCGGGAACCGCTCCTCCACCTCGGCGAGCGTGCCCACGGCGGCGACCCTGGCGCCCTCGACGACCACGGCGCCCTCCTTCAGCGGATCGGCGTCGTCCCAGGTACGGCGGAGTTCGCCGGCCGCGTGAATCGTCAGCACGTCCGGCTCAGTTGGAGGCGAGCAGCTTCAGTTCGGGGTGGGCCGTGCCGCCCGAGATCGCCGTCGACGAGATGTGGGACATCACGCGGTCGTCGACCGGGTCGTTCGCCGGGTCGTCGTGGACGACCAGGTGCTCGTACGTCGTCGAGCGCTGCGCCGGGACGCGGTCCGCCTTGCGGATCAGCTCGATGATCTCCATCCGGTTGGAGCGGTGCTTGGCGCCGGCGGAGGAGACGACGTTCTCCTCCAGCATGATCGAGCCGAGGTCGTCCGCGCCGTAGTGCAGGGTGAGCTGGCCGACGTCCTTGCCGGTGGTCAGCCAGGAGCCCTGGATGTGCATGACGTTGTCGAGGAACAGGCGGGCGATGGCGATCATCCGCAGGTACTCGAAGATGGTGGCCTGGGTGCGGCCCTTCAGGTGGTTGTTCTCGGGCTGGTAGGTGTACGGGATGAAGGCGCGGAAGCCGCCCGTGCGGTCCTGGACGTCCCGGATCATCCGCAGGTGCTCGATGCGCTCGGCGTTGGTCTCGCCGGTGCCCATCAGCATGGTGGAGGTGGACTCCACGCCCAGCCGGTGCGCGGTCTCCATGATCTCCAGCCAGCGCTCGCCGGACTCCTTGAGCGGGGCGATGGCCTTGCGCGGCCGCTCGGGCAGGAGTTCGGCGCCGGCGCCGGCGAAGGAGTCGAGGCCGGCCTCGTGGATGCGGGTGATGGCCTCCTCCACGGAGACCCCGCTGATCCGGGCCATGTGCTCGACCTCGGACGCGCCCAGCGAGTGGATCACCAGCTGCGGGAACGCGTCCTTGATGGCGCGGAAGTGCTTCTCGTAGTACTCCACGCCGTAGTCCGGGTGGTGGCCGCCCTGGAACATGATCTGGGTGCCGCCGAGCTCGACGGTCTCCGCGCAGCGGCGCAGGATGTCGTCCAGGTCGCGGGTCCAGCCCTTGGCGGTGTCCTTGGGCGCGGCGTAGAAGGCGCAGAACTTGCACGCGGTGACGCACACGTTGGTGTAGTTGATGTTGCGCTCGATGATGTACGTCGCGATGTGCTCGGTGCCCGCGTACTTGCGGCGGCGCACGGCGTCGGCCGCGGCGCCCAGCGCGTGCAGCGGCGCGGAGCGGTAGAGGTCCAGCGCCTCCTCGGGAGTGATCCGTCCGCCCGCGGCGGCACGGCCGAGGACGGCTGTGACATCAAAAGAGGTGAGGTCGGCCTTCTCGGTCACCGGCGTCCCTTTCGCAAGGTTCGTTGGGCTTCTTGACGGACCGAACCAGCCTACGCCAGGCCTTTTGCCGTGCTGACCTCAGTCCGCCTTCAGCACGCGGGCCTTCGGGTTGCCCGCCTTGGGGTCCACGGAGGTGAACCGCAGCGCGTCGTCGCCGTCCGGGCGCAGCCGCACCTCGTGGGCGTCGGGGACGCAGTGGGAGGGGTTGTCCTTCCGGCCGCGCCCGGTGGCCACCAGTTCCGTGCCGGTGGCCGACTTGAGGGTGAGTTCGTCGACGCACGCACCGCCGAGGGCGTCCGTCTGGGTGACCGAGCCGACGACGGAGCCGGGCGCGCCCTGCCGTACGACGATCTCGTAGGTGCCGCCGGGCAGGTCCTGTCCGAGCGCGGTCACCGTGCCGTCTCCCCGCCAGGTGCCGAGATACACCTCGGGCACCGCGCCGGTGGCCGCCGCCGACGCGGACGGCCGGGTCCCGGTGCTTCCGGGGGGCGCGCCGCTGCTCGCCCCGTCCTTGCCACCGTCGCCGTGCAGCTGGGACAGCAGTACTCCGCCCACGGTCGTGGCCACCGCGAGCGCGCCCGCGACCGCCAGCACCACGCTGCAGCTCATCCGGCGGCCCCGGCCGCCGTCGCCCGGCGCGGAGCCGGCCGCCACGGTGACGGAGAACCGGCCGGGCCCGGACGGCCCGGATCCGGGCCGTCCGGACGCGCCGGCCGGGGCGACGCTCTCCTGCGGCGGCGCGTCACGTGGTTCGGGAACGCCGAAGGGCGGGGCGGTGGGCAGCGGTGGGGACGCGGGTGCGGGTACGGGAGGCGGTGTGGGAGGGACCGTCCCGGGCATGACGGGCGGGGGCCCGAACTCCCCGGTGGCGGCAGGACGTTCCGAGGCGACCGACACGCTGCTGAACCCCACCGGCCCGGACGCGCTGTCGGACTCCAACGGCCTGGAGGACCTGGCGCCCTGGCTGCCCGTCACCTCCCCGCCCGCCTCCAGGTTCAGCAGTTGTACGGCGCTGCGGCTGACCTGCTCGACGAGCCGGCCCGGGAGCCAGCCGCCGGCGACCAGGCGGGCGGTGCCCTCGGGGGCGAGCCGGCGGGCGATGTCGGCGGGGGCGGGCCGGGCGGCGGGGTCCTTGGCGAGACAGGCCCCGACCAGGTCCCGTATGCCGCCCTCCAGCGCGCCGAGTTCGGGTTCCTCGTGGACGACCTTGTAGAGCAGCGCCGCCGAGGAGTCGCCGGGAAAGGGGGGCGCCCCGGTCGCGGCGTAGGCGAGGACCGCGCCCAGGGAGAAGACGTCGGCCGCGCCGGTGGCGCCCTTGCCCAGGATCTGCTCGGGGGACATGTAGCCGGGCGAGCCGATCGACACGCCGGTGGAGGTGAGGGA
>NZ_BMVJ01000002.1:58742-76627 GCF_014650655.1 Streptomyces anandii JCM 4720 | reverse complement strand
CGCGGTGCCGTCGGTGGCGCGGGCGATGCCGAAGTCGATCAGGAGCGGGCCGTCGAGGGTCAGCAGCACGTTGGACGGCTTCACGTCCCGGTGCACCAGGCCGAGTTCGTGCACCGCGCCCAGCGCCTCGGCGAGACCGGAGCCGAGCGCCCGTACCGAGTGCTCGGGCAGCGGGCCCGCGTCGGTGACGGCCGCGGCGAGGGAGGGGCCGGCCGCGTAGGCCGTGGCGACCCAGGGCACGGGCGCGCCGGGGTCGGCGTCCAGCACGGGCGCGGTCCAGGCGCCGCCCACCCGGCGCGCGGCCTCGACCTCGCGCCGGAAGCGGGCGCGGAACTCCTCGTCGAGCGCGAAGTGCGGGTGGACGATCTTCACCGCGACCGTGCGGCCGCCCGCGCTGCGGCCCAGGTACACGCGGCCCATGCCGCCGGAGCCCAGCCGGCCCAGCAGCCGGTAGGGCCCCACGGCGGTGGGCTCGTCGACTTCGAGCGGCTGCATGGCGTCCACTCCTCCCCCGTACGACTCCGCGCGGCTCCCCACGACTTCCCAGCAGGGTAGTGCCGAAAGGGCGCCGGCCGGCCGTCGGCCGCTCCGTCTACAGCGGCTGGAGGAGGTCCACCTTCACGTCCGCCGGGAAGCCGGTCGTCGGGCCGACCCGCCGGGCGAACTCCGCGACCGCCGCCAGCTGCGGGGCGCCGAAGCTGAAGTCGAGGGTGGTGAAGTACCGCTCCAGGACCTGCTCGTCGAAGGCCTCCCAGCGGGCCGCCTGCTCGGCGACCTTGCCGACCTCCTCCAGGGAGAGGTTGCGGGAGGACAGGAAGGCCTCGTGCACCTTCCCGGTGATCTCCGGCTCGCGCTCGACGTAGTCGCGGCGGGCCGCCCAGACCGCGAAGACGAACGGCAGGCCCGTCCACTCCTTCCACAGGGCGCCCAGGTCGTGGACGTCGAGACCGTAGCGGGGGCCGTCGTGCAGGTTGGCGCGCAGGGCGGCGTCGCCGATGAGCACCGCCGCGTCCGCCTCCTGCATCATCAGGCTGAGGTCGGGCGGGCAGGTGTAGTAGTCCGGAGCCACCCCGTACCGCTCGGCGAGCAGCAACTGGGCGAGGCGGACGGAGGTGCGGGAGGTCGAGCCGAGGGCGACCCGGGCGCCGTCGAGCCGGTCCAGGGGCACCTGGGAGACGATCACGCACGACATCACCGGGCCGTCGCAGCCGACGGCGATGTCGGGGAAGGCGATCAGTTCGTCCGCGTGCTTGAGGAACTCGACGAGGGTGACCGGACCGATGTCGAGGTCCCCGCGCACGAGCTGCTCGCTGAGCTTCTCCGGCGTGTCCTTGGTGAGCTCGAAGTCGAGCAGCGTGCCCGTTCTCGCGAGCCCCCAGTACAGGGGCAGGCAGTTGAGGAACTGGATGTGGCCGACGCGCGGCCGGATGCGAGAATTGTCCACATCGCGAGACTAGACCCTGCCCCCGGTGACCCCGCCGCCACCCCCTGTCCCCTCTCTCGGGGGCGGCTCCCCGCGGCCCGCGTTCCCTCTCCTGGCCGATCGGGGCCGGACTTCCGCCGATCTCTCTACGTCAACCTCTCACCAGAACCTTCAAACATCCGGGTGACGTGATCTTGACCTCTATTGCTTTTCGTCGGCCGCATGCTAGGCTCACGAGCAAGTTGCAGTTTGGTTTCCCTTGCAGTACAGAGCCTGCGGAGCATGTGACCGCGGGCTCTGGTCGTTTTCAGACGTATGCAGTTGTGCGGCGATTTCGTTTTCACACTTGCAGGTTCTGGAGCAGGGCGACCCTTTGGGCCCAAGGAGGGCTTATGGCTACCGGAACCGTGAAGTGGTTCAACGCCGAAAAGGGCTTTGGCTTCATCGCCCAGGAAGGCGGCGGCCCCGACGTCTTCGTCCACTACTCCGCGATCAACGCGACCGGTTTCCGCTCCCTCGAAGAGAACCAGCAGGTGAGCTTCGACGTCACGCAGGGTCCGAAGGGCCCGCAGGCGGAGAACGTCACCCCGGTCTGAGCGTTCCGCGCGCAGTAACCGATCCGACAGCAGTACCCAAGGAGCCCCGCGCCGTCCGGCGACGGGGCTCCTGCCTTTGCCGCACGCGGCGCGGGGGCCCCGCCCGCCCATGGGCCGGGGCCGTTCGCCCGGGGCCGTTCGTGAATTCCCCGTGAATTGCGGGTGGCGGCCGCCGGGGCCCGCCGTCGAATTCCTGCCGCCCTCCCGGACGGACGGCGGGAATTCGGCGAGGTCTATCGGCTCCGCGGCCTCAGCCCGCGTACAGCCCCTCCACGGCCCGCGCGAAGTCGCGCATGATCGCCTCCCGGCGCAGCTTCATCGAGGGCGTCAGATGACCCGCCTCCTCGGTGAAGTCGACGGGCAGCACGGCGAACCGGCGGATGGACTCCGGGCGGGACACCAGCTTGTTCGCCTCGTCCACCGCCCGCTGCAGGACCGCGCCCAGATCCGGGTCGTCCACGAGGAGCTCGGGCGGCACCGGGTGCTTGCCGTTCATCTGGCGCCAGTGGGTGATGCCGTCGGGGTCCAGGGTGATCAGGGCGGAGACGTAGGGGCGGCCGTCGCCCAGGACCAGGCACTGGGAGATCAGGGGGTGCGAGCGGAGCCAGTTCTCCAGCGGGGCGGGGGCCACGTTCTTGCCGCCCGAGGTGATCAAAATTTCCTTCTTCCGCCCCGTGATCGTCAGATAGCCCTCGTCGTCCAGGCGGCCGATGTCCCCGGTCGGGAACCAGCCCTCGTACGTCGCCGAGACCACCCCGCCCGCGTTCGGGTCCCAGTAACCGCGGAAGACCTGCCCGCCGGACAGCAGCACCTCGCCGTCCGTCGCGATGCGCACCCTGGTGCCCGGCAGCGGGCGGCCCACCGTGCCCAGCCGGGGTTTCCGCGGCGGGGTCACGGTGGCCGCGCCGGTCGTCTCGGTCAGGCCGTAGCCCTCGTAGATCTCGACGCCGGCGCCGGCGAAGAAAGCGGCCAGGCGGCGGCCCAGCGGTGAGCCGCCGCAGATGACGTAGCGCAGCCGGCCGCCGAGCGCGCCGCGGATGCGGCGGTAGACCAGGGGGTCGTAGAAGGCGCGGGCGGTTTTCAGGGCGCGGCCGGGGCCGGGGCCGGTGCCGTGCTGGCGGGCCTCCACCGCCTCACCGTAGCGGCGGGCCACGTTCGCGGCGCGGTCGAAGGACGAGGCCCGGCCGCCGCGCTCGGCCGCCGCCCGCGCGTTGTTGTAGATCTTCTCCAGCATGTACGGGATGGCCAGCAGGAAGGTCGGCCGGAAGCTCGCCAGGTCTGCCAGCAGGTCTTCGGCCTTCAGGCTCGGCGCGTGCCCGAGCCGCACGCCCGCGCGGACGCAGGCGACCGCCACCATGCGGCCGAAGACGTGCGACAGCGGCAGGAAGAGCAGGGTCGCGGGCTCGTCGGAGGTCCTCGCCTTGAAGATGGGGTGAAGCAGCTCGATCGCGTTGTCGACCTCGGCCAGGAAGTTGCCGTGGGTGAGCGCGCAGCCCTTGGGACGGCCGGTGGTGCCGGAGGTGTAGATCAGCGTGGCCAGCGTGTCGGGGCCGAGCATGCCCCGGCGCACGTCGACCTCCTGGTCCGGGACCGTCGCCGCGCCGAGTTCGGCCAGCCGCTCCACGTGGCCCTTGTCCATGACCCACATGTGGCGCAGGCCCAGCAGGCGCTCGCGCTCCGGGCCGAGGGCCGCCGCCTGCCCGGCCGTCTCCGTGACCAGGGCCACCGCGCCGGAGTCCTGGAGGATCCAGCGGGTCTGGAAGAGGGACGACGTCGGGTAGACGGGCACGGTGACCAGGCCGGCGGCCCAGGCGGCGAAGTCCAGCAGCGTCCACTCGTACCGCGTGCGGGCCATGACCGCGATCCGGTCGCCCGGGACCAGGCCCTCCGCGATCAGGCCCTTGGCCACGGCCAGCACCTGGTCGGCGAACCGGGCCGCCGTCACGTCCGTCCACTCGCCGTCCGCGTCCCGGCGGCTGAGCACACGGCGGTCCGGGTCGGCGTCCGCGTTCTCGAACGGGAGGTCCGCGAGCGAGCCGTGCGTCACGCTCGCGACCAGCGGCGGCACGTAGGCCTCCCGCACTTCCCCGTCCAGCCGCCGCGTCAGCGGTTCCACGGGCACCGGGCCGATGTCCGGGTCGTACGCGAACTCCGGCGACGGCTGCCGGTGGGGGGACGAGGGCGACGGTGAGGAGGACGAGTACGAGATGGGCATGGCAGCTCCTGGGGCCTGCAGCTACGTACCGCACTGCAGCATCTGGTACGCGCCGGGCGCGCCGGGGCGTTCACCGGGGATGTGCGGCTGGGGGGCGGCTGGGGTGTTACCGCCGGTCGGAACCGGGATCGTACGGCTCCCTCGTGGGGAGTTCGTGCGGGTTCGGGGCGGGAGCGGGGATGGTCCGGGGCCGGGGATGTGCAGTCTTCGGATTCACGGCGGTGGGGCGCCGCGGGGCCGTTCCGGTACGTCCGTCAGGGCCGGTCGGGGGTCATCGTCACGGGCGTTCGAGGATGGCCGTCACGCCCTGGCCGCCCGCCGCGCAGACCGAGATCAGCCCGCGGCCGGGGCCCTCACGCTCGGCGAGCAGCTTCGCCAGGGTCGCCACGATCCGGGCGCCGGTCGCGGCGAAGGGGTGGCCGGTGGCGAGCGAGGAGCCGGCGACGTTGAGGCGGGCGCGGTCGACCGGGGCCAGGCCCCGCTTCTCCCAGGCCGCCAGCGTCGCCAGCACCTGGGAGGCGAACGCCTCGTGGATCTCCACCAGGTCGAAGTCCTCGACGCCCAGCCCCGCGCGCTCCAGCATGCGCGGGACCGCGTACGCCGGCGCCATCAGCAGACCGTCCTCGCCGCCCGCCACGTCGCCGTGCGCGAAGTCCACGGCGGCCGTCTCGTACGCGGTCAGGTAGGCGAGCGGTTCCAGGCCGCGGGCCCCGGCCCACTCCTCGGACGCCAGCAGCACGGTCGCCGCGCCGTCCGTCAGGGGCGTGGAGTTGCCCGCGGTCATGGTGGGTTCGGGGCCGTCGAGCCCGAACACCGGCTTCAGCGCGGCGAGTTTGTCCACCGTGGAGCCGGGGCGCAGATTCTGGTCGCGGGACAGGTCCCGGAAGGGCACCACCAGGTCCTCGAAGAAGCCGCGTTCGTAGGCCGCGGCGAGCCGCTGATGGCTGGTGGCCGCCAGTTCGTCCTGCTCCCGGCGGGTGACGCCGGACGCGCGGGCGGTGACGGCGGCGTGCTCGCCCATGGAAAGCCCGGTGCGCGGCTCGGCGTTGCGCGGGATGTCGGGGACGAGGTGGGAGGGGCGGATCTTCGCCAGCGCCCGCAGGCGCGCCCCCGCCGACTTGGACCTGCGGGCCTCGAGCAGGACGCGGCGCAGCCTGTCGTTGACGCCCAGCGGCGCGTCGCTCGCGGTGTCCGCGCCGCCCGCTGTCGCGGACTCGGTCTGCCCGAGGGTGATCTTGTTGGCGGCGGCGATCACCGCCTGCAGCCCGGTGCCGCAGGCCTGCTGGATGTCGTACGCCGGGGTGCGCGGGTCCAGCTTCGAGCCGAGCACGGTCTCGCGGGCCAGGTTGAAGTCCCGGCTGTGCTTGAGGACCGCGCCGGCGACGAACTCGCCCACGGCGCCCGGCCCGTCGAGGCCGTACCGCTCGACGAGGCCGTTCAGGGCCGCGGTGAGCATCTCCTGGTTGCCCGCGGTGGCGTAGGGGCCGTCGGAGCGGGCGAAGGGGACGCGCGTCCCGCCGATCACCGCGACCCGGCGGGTCCGAGGGGGCTCAAGGGGACTCATCTCGACCTGCTCCTCACCCGTGACATAGGCTTACCTCCGGTAACCTTACTCCAGAGTAAGCAATTGGGAACCCCTGGGAGATGGCCCATGGCCGACCGCTACCTCAGCTTCACCGGCACCGCGCCGGGCCGTTTCCTGACCCGCCGGCTGGGCCTGCCGCAGCCCGCGGCGCTCCGGCGGTGGTCACCCGAACGGCCATCGCTCGACGGCACGTTGCTGCGTCTCGTGGCCGGCAAGCCGGACCCGGACCTCGCCGCCGGCCTGGCGGACGTCCTGACCCGCACGGGCCCGCACCCGTCCGGCGCGCAGACCGGGACCGCTGTCGACGCATCCGACGCCCCCTCCGGGCAGCCCCCCGCCGCCGTGGTCCTCGACGCCACCGGTGTGCGTGACGTCGACGCGCTCGGCGATGTGCACGCCGCTCTGCATCCCGTCGTGCGCTCGGTGGCCGCGAGCGGGCGCGTGGTCGTGCTCGGCGCCCCGCTCGATGCCGCCGACCACCACCAGGCCGCGGCCCAGCAGGCGTTGGAGGGCTTCACGCGTTCGCTGGGCAAGGAGATCGGCCGGGGCAGGACCGTCAACCTCGTGCGGCTCACCGACGCGTCCGCGGCCGAGTCCACCCTCCGCTTCCTGCTCTCCCCCAAGTCCGCCTACGTCAGCGGCCAGGTGATCCACGTCGGCGCGGACGCGGCCACCTCCCCCGAGGACCGGGACCGCCCGCTCGCCGGGCGCACCGCCCTGGTCACCGGCGCCGCCCGCGGCATCGGCGAGGCGGTCGCCGAGACCCTCGCCCGGGACGGCGCCCATGTCGTCGTGCTGGACGTGCCGGCCGCCGAGAAGGGCGCCCGCGCACTGGCCGAGCGCCTCGGCGGCACCGCCCTCACCCTGGACATCACCGCCGCCGACGCGGGCGGGCGGATCGCGGCCGCGCTGCCCGGCGGCCTCGACGTGCTGATCCACAACGCGGGAGTCACCCGCGACCGGCGGCTGGTCAACATGCCCGCCGAGCGCTGGAGTCCGGTCATGGAGGTCAACCTCGCGAGCGTGCTGCGCACCACCGACGCGCTGCTCGCCTCGGGCACCCTGCGCCCGGGCGGCCGGATCGTGGCCACCGCCTCCATCGCGGGCCTCGCGGGCAACGCCGGGCAGACGAACTACGGCGCGAGCAAGGCGGGCGTCGTGGGCCTGGTCCGTTCGCTGGCGCCGCGCGCCCTGGAGGAGCACGGGGTGACGGTGAACGCGGTCGCGCCCGGCTTCATCGAGACCAGGATGACCGCCGCGATCCCCCTGTTCATCCGCGAGGCGGGCCGCCGCATGAACTCCCTCGCGCAGGGCGGACTGCCCGTGGACGTGGCCGAGACGACCGCCTGGCTCGCGCACCCCGCCTCCGGCGCGGTCAACGGCCAGGTCGTACGGGTCTGCGGCCAGAGCCTGCTGGGGGCGTGACCGGTGACCACGGCCGACCCCACCCCCGACCGCGGCACCGCGCCCTCGTCCGTCGTCCTCCCCCGCCCGCCCTCACTCGCCCCGCTCCTCGCCCGGGGCGCCCTGCGCTCGCCCTTCAAGCGGCCCGGCCCCGACGCGCCCTTCCCCCGCACCCGGCTGGTGCTGCCCTCCCTCCGGGTCGACCTCGGACGGCTGGCCGCCTACGAGCGGGTGTGCGGCTTCCCGACCGGCGAGGACGCGCTGCCCGTCACGTATCCGCACGTGCTGGGGTTTCCGCTGGCGATGCGCCTGATGAGCGGCGGCGACTTCCCGCTGCCGCTGCTCGGCCTGGTCCACACCTCGATCGACATCACCCGGCACCGGGTGCTGCCCGCGACGGGGACGTACGAACTGACGGTGTACGTCGCGGGGATGGCCGCGCACCGGCGCGGCACCGAGGCGACCGTCGTCACCGAGCTGCGCTCGGCCGGCGGGGAGGCGGTGTGGGCGTCGACCAGCACCTATCTGGCCCGCCACCGCACCGACGGCGCCGGGGCGGACGAGAGGCCGGGAAGGGCGCCGGTCCGGGCGGGCCACGAGCGTCCGCCGCTGCCCGCCGTCGAGGAGTGGCGGCTCGCCGGAGACGTGGGGCGGCGCTACGGGGCCGCCTCCGGGGACCGCAACCCCATCCACCTCTTCGCGCTCACCGCCCGCCTGTTCGGCTTCCCCCGGGCGATCGCGCACGGCATGTGGACCGTGGCCCGCTGCCTCGCCGCCCACGGCACTCCGCCGGCCGCACTGGTCCGGGGGGAGTTCCGGGCACCGGTGCCGCTGCCGGGCGCGGTCACCTACGCGGCGGACGACATCGGCCGCTTCGAGCTGCGCGCTGCGAAGGACGGGCGCGTCCACCTCTCGGGCGAGGTGCTGCCGCTGCTCACCTGAGCCGCCCGGTCAGGCGGCGGGCGGGGTCCAGGGCTTGCCCGTCATGAGGTTGTCCAGGCCCGCCCAGGCGAAGTTCATGAGGGTGGCCGCCGCCTGCCGGGCCGTGACGCCGGGGGTGGCGTTCGCCCAGGCGGCGAGGGACTCGGCGGCGCCCACGAGGGCCTCGGCGAGCCCGGACACCTCGCGCTCGGGCAGGTCGGGATCGCGGTGGGCCTCCCGCGCGGTGACGGCGATCAGCTGCGTGACGAAGGCGACGAACTCCCTGCGCAGCTCGCCCACCTCGGCCGCGAACGGCTCGCCGTGGGTGCGGGCCTGGGTGTGCAGCACCGACCAGCCGTCGGGGTGCTGCGCGGTGTGGGTGAAGAACGCCCGCAGCCCTTCCCAGAGTTGGCGGTCGGCGGGCAGCTCGGGGCGTACTCCGGCACGCACGGCCTCGGTCAGCGCGATGGCCTCGCGGCGGATGCAGGCGCTGAAGAGGTCTTCCTTGGAGTTCAGATACAGGTAGACCAACGGCTTGGACACACCCGCCAGTTCGGCGATCTCGTCCATCGACGCGGCCATGTACCCGCGCCGGCCGAAGATCCGCACGGCGGCGTCGAGCATCTGCTGTTCACGAACCGCACGCGGCATCCGCGTGGTCTTCACGGCACCCATGGAGGCATAGCCTACGGTTCGCACACCGGCGCGCCGCCCGCGAAGCGGCCCCGCACCCGCCGTCCCGGCCGGATCAGGACACCTGGAACTCTCTTCCGGATCTTGCCGCCGGTCGCGGTCGGCCGGGAGGCGAGGTCGCTCGGAGCCGGCCTGATCCGGAAGAAAGGCCCTAGCCCTGGGCCCGTGCCCGGTCGTCGGCCAGGTCCTCCTGGCTCGCGCTGGCCTCGATGTTCGCCTTCATCCGGTCCACCCGGCGGGCGACCTGCTCCGAGGCGCGGTCGCGCTCCTTGCGCAGGACCACGAAGCTGATCGGGGCCGAAATCACCAGGGCGAGCAGGGCGATCCACAGACCGTTGGAGCTGCCGAGGCCGCGCGGGACCACGCCGGAGTAGACCAGGCCCCAGACGACCACGAGGCAGCCCACGAAGATTCCGAGGCGCATCAGCGTGTAGCGGAGCATCTCAATCCACTCTTCCGTCCAGAACGATCCCAAAGGCCCACCGTCAAGTGAAGCACGTCCGGCGCCGGATCTTGCAGGGGGGTGTCAAAGGGGGCCAAATCCTCAGGTCAGCGGCAGCAGCATGAACACGTCGTCGCGGTCGTCGTCCGGCGCGACCCTGATGGCGCCCGGTACCCGGCCGACCTCCTTGTAGCCGCAGGACTCGTAGAACCGCTCCAGGCCGAGCCCGCCCCGGCAGGTCAGCCGTATCGCCTCGATGCCGTCGATGCCGCGCGCCGCCTCCCCGGCGGCGGCCAGCAGGTCGCGGCCGTAGCCCCTGCCCTGGTGGCGCGGGTGGACCATCACCGTGTAGAGCCACAGCCAGTGGGTCATCAGCCGGTGGGTGTTGAGGGTCAGGAAGGCCGTGGCGGCGACGCGCCCCTGCTCGTCGTGGCCGACCAGCAGCCGGGCGCGGCCCTCGGCCATGGCCACGAGGTGCCTGACCAGTTCGGGCCGGATCGTCTCGCGCGTGACGGGGGGCACGAAGCCCACGGAGCCGCCCGCGTTGGACACGTCGGTCCACAGGTCGAGGACGCCGTCGCGCAGGGCGCGGTCGACGGCGGGGTCCAGCGTGAAAGTAAGGGGCATACGGTCATCGTATCTATTACGACAGTGCGCTCACCGCCACTTCCAGATCCGAGACCAGCCCACGGTAGGCGCCCTCCCGGTCGTCCGCGCGCAGCACCGACGACGGGTGCACGGTCGGCACCAGCCGCTCGGGCCGGCCGTGGATCTCGCGCTCCAGGACCGTGCCGCGCACCTCTCCCACCCGGAACGACGAGCCGAGCAGCGCCTTGCCCGCCGTGGCGCCGAGCACCACGATCAGCTCCGGCTCGACGACCGCGAGTTCGGCCGCGAGCCAGGGCCCGCAGGCGGTCATCTCCCGCAGGCTCGGCGCCTTGTGGATGCGGCGCTTACGCGGCTCGGCCCGGGTGAACTTGAAGTGCTTGACCGCGTTGGTGACATAGGCCTCTCCGGGGTCGAGGCCCGCCTCGGCGAGCGCCCGGTCCAGCAACCGCCCGGCGGGGCCGACGAACGGCTTGCCCTGCCGGTCCTCCTGGTCGCCCGGCTGCTCGCCGACCAGCATGACCCGGGCGTCCGCGGTCCCGGCGCCGAACACCGTCCGGGTGGCGTCCCGGTGCAGCGGACAGCCCCGGCACCCGGCGGCGGCACGGCGCAGCGCCGGCAGCCCTCCGCCGCCGGGCACGAAGGGCTCGGCGGTGTACGCGTCCTCGGGCGCGGCGGCGGCAGGTGACGTACGCGGACTCACGCCCCGCCGGGTACCGCGCCCGGCGGTGCTCACACGCGCATGGGCTGCGGCGCCTCGCGGCGGCCGGTGTCCGGGCCGTCGTACTCCCGGATGATCTCGTAGCGCGTGTTGCGCTCGACCGGGCGGAAGCCGGCGTCGCGGATCAGCTCGAGCAGGTCGTCGCGGGTCAGCTTGTTCGGCGTGCCGAAGTTGTCCGCGTCGTGCGTGATCTTGTACTCGACGACCGAGCCGTCCATGTCGTCCGCGCCGTGCTGGAGGGCGAGCTGGGCGGTCTGCACTCCGTGCATCACCCAGAACACCTTGACGTGCGGGACGTTGTCGAAGAGCAGCCGGGAGACGGCGAAGGTCTTCAGGGCCTCCGAGCCGGTGGCCATGGTCGTGCGCGCCTGGAGGCGGTTGCGGACCTTGCCGTCCTTCATGTCGACGAAGTCGTGCTGGTAGCGCAGCGGGATGAAGACCTGGAAACCGCCGGTCTCGTCCTGGAGTTCACGCAGCCGCAGCACGTGGTCCACGCGGTGGCGGGGCTCCTCGATGTGGCCGTAGAGCATGGTGCAGGGCGTCTTGAGGCCCTTCTCGTGCGCCAGGCGGTGGATCCTCGACCAGTCCTCCCAGTGGGTGCGGTGGTCGACGATGTGCTGCCTGACCTCCCAGTCGAAGATCTCCGCGCCGCCGCCGGTGAGCGACTCCAGGCCCGCGTCGATCAGTTCGTCGAGGATCTCGCTCGCGCTCAGCCCGGAGATCGTCTCGAAGTGGTGGATCTCGGTGGCGGTGAACGCCTTCAGCGACACGTGGGGCAGCGCGGCCTTCAGCTCCCGCAGCGAGCGCGGGTAGTACCGCCAGGGCAGGTTGGGGTGCAGGCCGTTGACGATGTGCAGCTCGGTGAGGTTCTCCGACTCCATCGCCCTGGCGAGCTTCACCGCCTCCTCGATGCGCATCGTGTACGCGTCCTTCTCGCCCGGCTTGCGCTGGAAGGAGCAGTAGGCGCAGGACGCGGTGCACACGTTCGTCATGTTGAGGTGGCGGTTGACGTTGAAGTGCACCACGTCGCCGTTCTTGCGGGTGCGCACCTCGTGGGCCAGGCCGCCCAGCCAGGCCAGGTCGTCCGACTCGTACAGCGCGATGCCGTCCTCGCGGGTCAGGCGGTCACCCGCCCGTACCTTCTCCTCCAGCTCGCGCTTGAGCCCGGCGTCCATGCGAATACCTCTTTCCGGAAAGACTCCGACCACCGTACGCCGGGTGACCTACGCACCTTCGGGCAGCTCACCCACGCGGTTCTCCCACTTGGTGGACAGCACGATGGTGGTACGGGTCCGGGAGACGCCCTTGGTGCCGGACAGCCGGCGGATGATCCGCTCCAGTCCGTCGACGTCCGTGGCGCGGACCTTGAGCATGAAGGAGTCGTCGCCCGCGATGAACCAGCAGTCCTCGATCTCGGGCAGGTCCTTCAGCCGCTGCGCCACGTCCTCGTGGTCGGCCGCGTCGGAGAGCGAGATGCCGATGAGGGCGATCACGCCGAGGCCGAGCGAGGCGGCGTCCACCGTGGCCCGGTAGCCGGTGATGACACCGGCCGCCTCCAGCCGGTTGATGCGGTCGGTGACACTCGGTCCCGACAGGCCGACGAGGCGCCCCAGCTCCGCGTAGGAGGCCCGGCCGTTCTCCCTCAGGGCCTGGATGAGCTGCCTGTCCACCGCGTCCATGCGATCGAAGCCTTCCGCTGAAGAGTTCCGAAGTGATGAGAGGTACTGATGGGTGCCGCGAAGTGCTGCGAGGTACTGCGAGTACTGCTACCGGTCCGGTGTGCCGGCGCCGCCGCCGAGTCCGCCCTGCCAGCGGCGGTACAGGCGGTGTTCCACGCCCGCCGCGTCGAGCACCCGCCCCGCGACGAAGTCCACCAGGTCCTGGATGTGCGTCGCGCCCGCGTAGAAGCCCGGCGAGGCCGGCACCACCGCCGCGCCCGCGTCGTCCAGGGCGACCAGCTGCCGCAGGGTCTGGCCGTTCAGCGGGGTCTCCCGTACGGCCACGACCAGGGGGCGCCGTTCCTTCAGTGTGACGCTCGCCGCCCGCTGCAGAAGGTCCTTCGACAGCCCGAGGGCGACCCCGGCCACGCAGGCGGTGGAGGCCGGCACGATGATCATCCCCTTCGCCGGGTACGACCCCGAGGACGGCCCCGCGGCGAGGTCCCCCGCGTTCCAGTACCGCACCGGCGCGATGTCGCAGGCGAAGGTGCCGGGCTTGCCGTCGGCCCCGCGGGCCAGCCATTCGCGCAGATCGTCCTGCCAGTGGGCGTCCCGGAAGGAGATGCCGGTCTCGTCCAGCAGGGTGAGCCGCGAGGCCCGGCTGACCACCAGGTCGACGCTGTGTCCCGCGTCGAGGAGGGCGCGCAGCACGGCAGCCGCGTAGGGCGTTCCCGACGCCCCGGAGACCCCCACGATCCAAGGCGTGCGCTGCGTTTCTCCTGCGTTCACACCTTGAGCCTACCGGCGGACCGGTCCCTGCTCAGGACCGGTCGGCCACCGGGGCCCCCGGCTCACACGCTCAGGCCCCGGACCAGGAGGTCCAGCAGGGCACACACGAACAGGGCGATGCCGATGAACCCGTTGACGCTGAAGAACGCGCGGTTGACGCGGGAGAGGTCGTTCGGCCGCACGATCGAGTGCTCGTAGACGAAGGCGCCCGCGACGATCAGCAGGCCCAGCCACAGGAAGGCGCCGGCGCCGGTGACGATCGCGTACCAGACGAACAGGGCGGTGGTGACCAGGTGGCAGCCGCGCGCCCCCCAGATCGCGGCCGGGACGCCGAAGCGGGCCGGGACCGAGCGGACGCCGATCCGGCGGTCGGTCTCCACGTCCTGGCAGGCGTAGATCAGGTCGAAGCCGCCGATCCACACGCCGACGGCCACGCCAAGGATCACCGCCTTCCAGGACCACTCGCCGGTGACGGCCAGCCATCCGCCGACCGGTCCCATCGCCTGGGCGAGACCGAGGATGGCCTGCGGGAAGTTCGTGAACCGCTTGCCGTAGGGGTAGACCACCATCGGGATCACCGCGAGGGGCGCGAGCGCCAGGCAGAGGGGGTTGAGCAGGGCGGCGGCGCCGAGGAAGACGACGAGCGCGATCAGCGCGCCGGTCCAGGCGTGCCGCAGCGACATGGCGCCGGTCACCAGCTCGCGGTGGGCGGTGCGCGGATTGCGGGCGTCGATCTCACGGTCGATGATCCGGTTGACGGCCATGGCGAAGGTGCGCAGCCCCACCATGCACACGGTGACCAGGAGCAGCCGGCCCCAGTGGATGTTCCGGTCCCACTCGTACATCGCGGTGAGCGAGGCGATGTAGGCGAAGGGCAGCGCGAACACCGAGTGCTCGATCATCACCAGGCGCAGGAACGCCTTGGTGCGCCCCGGCTGCGGGATCGCGGCGGAAGCGGAACTCACAGGCCGTACTCCTTCCACCGGCGGTCGACCTTCGCCGCCGTCTCGGGGTCGGACAGCACCATCTCGGGCCAGCCGCCGTCGCGGGTGTAGCCCTCCTCCGGCAGCTTCCGGGTGGCGTCGATGCCCGCCTTGCCTCCCCAGAACTGCTGGTAGGAGGCGTGGTCCAGGTGGTCGACGGGGCCGTCCACGACCGTGAGGTCACGGGCGTAGTCGGTGTTGCCGAGGGCACGCCAGGCCACCTCGTGCAGATCGTGCACGTCGCAGTCGGCGTCGACGACCACGATCAGCTTGGTCAGCGACATCATGTGTGCCCCCCAGACGGCGTGCATCACCTTCTGGGCGTGCTTGGGGTACTTCTTGTCGATGGAGACGATCGCGCAGTTGTGGAAGCCGCCCGCCTCGGGCAGGTGGTAGTCCACGATGTCCGGCACGATGATCTTCAGCAGGGGCAGGAAGAAGCGCTCGGTGGCGCGTCCCAGGGGGCCGTCCTCGGTCGGGGGCCGGCCCACGACGATCGACTGGAGCAGGGGGCGCCTGCGCATCGTCACGCAGTCGATGGTCAGCGCCGGGAAGGGTTCCTGCGGTGTGTAGAAGCCGGTGTGGTCGCCGAAAGGGCCCTCGGGCAGCGTCGTGCCGGGCTCCAGCCACCCCTCCAGGACCACCTCGGCGTTGGCCGGCACCTGGAGCGGCACGGTCTTGCAGTCGACCATCTCGATCCGCTTGCCCGCGATGAACCCGGCGAACAGGTACTCGTCGATGTCGCCGGGCAGCGGCGCGGTGGAGGCGTACGTCACGGCGGGCGGGCAGCCGAAGGCGATGGCGACGGGCAGCCGCTCGCCCCTGCGGGCGGCCACCTGGTAGTGGTTGCGGCTGTCCTTGTGGATCTGCCAGTGCATGCCGATGGTGCGCCGGTCGTGGCGCTGGAGCCGGTACAGCCCCAGGTTGCGGACGCCCGTCTCGGGGTCCTTGGTGTGGGTGAGCCCGAGGTTGAAGAACGACCCGCCGTCCTTGGGCCAGGTGAACAGCGCGGGCAGCCGGTCGAGGTCGACGTCCTCACCGCGCAGCACCACCTCGTGCACGGGCGCGTTGTCGGACTTCACCTTCTTCGGCGGTACGTGCGCCATCGCGCCGAGCTTGCCGAACGCCTCGCGCACGCCGACGAACCCGTGCGGCAGCTCGGGCCGCAGCAGCCCGCCGATCTTCTCGGAGATCTCGCCGTACGACTTCAGGCCGAGCGCCTTGAGCAGCCGGCGGTCGGTGCCGAAGACGTTCATCGCGAGCGGCATCGCCGAGCCCTTGACGTTCTCGAAGAGCAGCGCGGGACCGCCGGACTTCTGCACCCGGTCGACGATCTCACCGACCTCCAGATACGGGTCGACCTCGGCCTTGATGCGCTTGAGGTCGCCCTCGCGCTCCAGCGCCCTGAGCAGGGAGCGAAGATCGTCGTAAGCCATGCGTCCCAGTATCTGTCACCGGCTACCCTGGCCCGGTCACCGGGGCCGTCCCAAGGCTCCCCCGCCCGACCGCCCGGAGAGGCCCCATGCTCAGGTATCTGCCCCTGCTGCTGGTCCTGGCCCTGTGGATCTACGCGTTCGTCGACTGCCTGAACACCCCCGAGGACGAGGTGCGCGGCATGCCGAAGGTGGCGTGGGTGATCGTCATCCTGCTCTTCGGCGAGGTACTGGTGGGTCCCGTCGCCTGGCTGCTGGCGGGCAAGGTCCGTCAGGCGCCCGGGCGTGCCCCGGGCCCGAGCTGGGTGGCCCCCGACGACAATCCCGAGTTCCTGAAGTCGCTGCGCAAGGACGACCCCAGGACGGAGTGACGGCTCAGCCGGTCAGCCGCCCGAGAGCTGTCCGATCAGCCGCTCGAAGCGGGCGCGCCAGCCCGGCTCGGTCTCGCCCTCGCCCTGGAACTCGTGGGTGAAGCGGAGCACCGAGCCGTTCTCGCCGTCGCGCTCCAGGTGGAAGCGGATACGGCCGCCGCCCTCCAGGGTGTACTCGGCGACCCGGTCGACGTCCCAGGCGGTGATCCGTCCGCTGCCGAGGTCGCGCAGGGTGACCGCGCCGCCGAGCCGGGGCTCCAGCTCGTCGGCCGGGGTGAACCAGCGCTGGAGCCCCTCGGGTGTGGCGAGCGCCGGCCAGACACCCTCCATGGGTCTCGGCAGCCGCACGAGGAAGCCCAGGATGTGCGTGTTGCCGTGGGTCTGGCTGGTGCCCTGTTCGATGGAACCGGTCATGCCTCCAGTGTCGCGCGCGGGCTCGCGCCCGGCGTGGGAGCCGGGCTCACACCCCCGCGCAGGGCTCACACCCCGGCGTAGGAGTGCTTACCGCCCACGAAGATGTTCACGCCGTAGTAGTTGAACAGCCAGCAGCCGAACGCGATCAGCGCGATGTAGGCGGCCTTGCGGCCCTTCCAGCCGGCCGTGGAGCGGGCGTGCAGGTAACAGGCGTAGGCGACCCAGGTGATGAAGGCCCAGGTCTCCTTGGGGTCCCAGCCCCAGTAGCGGCCCCACGCCGACTCGGCCCAGATGGCGCCCGCGATGATCGTGAACGTCCACAGCGGGAAGACGGCCGCGTTGATCCGGTAGGCGAACTTGTCCAGGGACGCCGAGGCGGGCAGCCGCTCCAGGACGGAGGTCGCGAAGGAGCCCGGCTTGCCGCCGCCCGCGAGCTTGTTCTCGTAGGAGTCCTTGAACAGGTACAGCAGGGTGCCGACCGCGCCCACGTAGAAGACCGCGCCGCAGACGATCGCGGTGGAGACGTGGATGTAGAGCCAGTACGAGTGCAGGGCCGGGACCAGCTGGTCGCTCGCGGTGTAGAGGACGGTGACCGCGAGGCCGAGGTCGAGCAGGACCGTGGTGGTCAGGAAGAGGCCGAGCCAGCGCACGTTCTTCTTCAGGGCCAGCAGCAGGAGGTAGACGCCGACCGCGACCGTGGAGAAGGTGATGTTGAACTCGTACATGTTGCCCCACGGCGCCCGCTGCACGGAGGCCGCGCGCGCGATCACGCCGCACAGCTCCACCAGGAAGGCGAGCACGGTGAGGGACACCGCGATCCGGCCGTAGAGGTCGCCCTGCTCGTCGCCGCCGTGCGCGCCGGGCCCGTCGGGCACGTCACGCGAGCCGGCCGAGGACCGTACGACGACCTCGGGCCGCTCCAGGACGGCGGTGCCCCCCTTGGACTTGACGGTGACGGCCGGGCCCTTCGCCCCGGCCGTGGCGGTCCCGGCGGTCAGCGCGGCCGCCGTGCGGGCGACCTTGCTGCGGCTGCCGAACAGCCACTCGGCGATGTAGGCGAAGAAGGCCAGGGTGTAAACGGCCATCGCGGAGTAGATCAGCGTGTTGCTGATGTTCGCCAGATGCTCGTTGGTCGCCGTGGCGAGCTCTGTTGCGGCGGCGGGAGTCACTTCTTCTCAGCCCCTTCGGCGGATGCGTAAGTCTCGTCGTCCGGCTCCCGGTCGGGGTCGGCGTCGGTCTGTGCGGGTGCCTTGTGGTGGACGAGGGCGGCGAGGTCGCCGATCTCCTCGGGGAGTTTCGCGGACTCGCTGCGGCCGAGGCCGGCCACCTCGACGACCGTCACGCCGTCCGCGCCGCGCACCGCGCGCACCCAGACCCGGCGGCGCTGGATGAACAGCGAGCCGGCCAGTCCGGCGATCGCGGCGAGGGCTCCGGCCAGCGCCCAGTCGTTGCCGGGCTGCTGGACGATCTGGAAGCCGGCCCACTCCTTGATGTCCTTGTCGAAGGTGATGGAGCCGGCGCCGTTCGGCAGCGTCATGGTCTCGCCGGGCAGCAGCCGCTGCTTGACGATGTCGCCCTTGGCGTCCTTGAACTGCTTGAGGTTGGGGTTGTCCTTGGTGTCCAGCTGGTAC
>NZ_BMVJ01000002.1:57450-58718 GCF_014650655.1 Streptomyces anandii JCM 4720 | reverse complement strand
ACGTTCTGCGGGACGCCCGCGTTGACGCCCAGGTCGCCGTGGTAGCCGCTCACCGCGAGGACGGGGAAGTCCAGCGCGGGGAACTGGGAGAACATCGTGCCCTGGCCCGCGCCCGCGAAGGTGGGCACGAAGAACGCGGAGAAGCCGAGCTGTTCGGACTTGCCCTGCGCGTCGCGGTAGCCGTCGAGGACCTTGATCGCGCCCTGCGAGGTCTCGTTGGAGTCGATCGGCAGCATCGGCACGGCCTGGTGCAGCACCACGTTGCCCTTGCCGTCGCGGACGGTGACCGTGGGCGCGTAGCCGTGGCTGACGAGGTAGACCTTGGCGTCGCCGATCTCCAGCGGCTCGTTGACCTTGACGGTGGTGCGCCGCTCCTTGCCGTCGGCGCCCACGCTGTAGTCGACGGCCGCCTGGAAGGTGCGGGCGGTGCCCTTGTTGGGGCCGCTGCGCTCGTAGGTGGCGGTGAACTTGTCCAGGTTGAAGCTGAACGGCACCAGGTCGTCGTCGTTGAAGAGGTTGCCGGACTTGAAGTCGTCGTACTGGGTGAGGGTGTTGGAGAAGCCGTCGCCCTCGACGATCAGCTTGTTGCCCTCGGTCTTGTACAGCTGGCCCCAGGCGAAGGCGACCAGCATCACGATCAGCGCGATGTGGAAGACGAGGTTGCCGGCCTCGCGCAGATAGCCCTTCTCGGCGGCGACGGCGTCACCGGCGGTGTGGGCGCGGAAGCGGCGGTCCTTCAGCACGCCCAGCGCGGCCTCGCGGACCTCCTCGGGCGTGGCGCCGGTGCGCCAGGTGGCGTACGCGGGCAGCCTGGTCAGCCGCTTGGGGGCGCCCGGCGGGCGGCTGCGCAGCTGGCCGGTGAACTGCCAGGTGCGCGGCACGATGCAGCCGATGAGGGAGACGAACAGCAGGATGTAGATCGCGGAGAACCACACCGAGCTGTAGACGTGGAACAGGCCGAGCTTGTCGTACAGCGGCGCGAGGGTCTTGTGCGCCTGCCGGAAGGCGTCGACCTTCATGGCGTTGGTGTTGGTCTGCGGGATCAGCGAGCCGGGGACGGCGCCGAGCGAGAGCAGGAACAGCAGCAGCAGCGCGACCCGCATGGAGGTGAGCTGCCGCCAGAACCAGCGGGACCAGCCGATGACCTCCCGCCCGGTCCAGGCCAGCCAGCCGGCCGCGCCGGGGGCGCGGTTGCCGCCGAAGGAGCCGGGGACCGCGGTCTCGGTGGGCGCGGTGGACAGCTGGGACCCGGCGGCGCCGAGATCCTC
>NZ_BMVJ01000002.1:50664-57410 GCF_014650655.1 Streptomyces anandii JCM 4720 | reverse complement strand
CTCGCCCGCGAGGTTCCCGGTGGCCGGGGTCTCGTCGGCGGGGGTGCCGGTTGTCGTCTTGCTCATCGATCAGATCCCCACAGTGAAGCCGGTGGACCAGGTCTGCATCTGCTGCACCAGGCGGTCCCAGGCACCGGTCAGCAGCAGCACACCGGTCAGGATCATCATCGAGCCGCCGATGCGCATCACCCAGACATAGTGACGCTTGACCCAGCCGAAGGCGCCGAGGGCCTTGCGGAAGGCGACCGCGGTGAGCACGAACGGGATCCCGAGCCCGGCGCAGTAGGCGACGGTGAGCAGCGCGCCGCGCCCCGCGCTCGCCTGCTGGAAGGAGAGCGTCTGGACGGCGGAGAGGGTGGGTCCGATGCACGGGGTCCAGCCGATCCCGAACAGCGCGCCCAGCAGCGGCGCGCCCACCAGCCCCGTGGCCGGGCGCCGGTGGAGGCGGAACTCACGCTGGGTCATCCAGGGCATCAGGCCCATGAAGAAGACGCCCATGAGGATCATGAGCACCCCGAGCACCTTGGTGAGGGGGCCCTTGTGGTCCTGGAGGGTCTGCCCGAAGTACCCGAACAGCGCGCCGCCGGAGACGAACACGGCGGTGAAGCCGAGCACGAAGAGCGAGGCGCCCACGGCCATCCGGCCCCGGCGCGCCTCGCCGAGGTCGGTGCCGGTGACTCCCGTCACGTACGACAGGTAGCCGGGGACGAGCGGGAGGACGCAGGGGGAGAAGAAGGAGACCAGTCCGCCGAGCACGGCGACGGGAAGCGCGAGCAGCAGCGCTCCGCTGCTGACCGTCCGGTTGGGGTCAATGGCTTCGGCCAGTAGCACGACGGGTCACTTCTCCGCGAGGACCGGGTCGAGCATCTTGCGCAGTTTGTCCTCGCTGAGCGCCTGGAGGGCGCGCGCCGCGATGTTCCCGTCCCGGTCGAGGATGATCGTGGTCGGGATGAGCTGCGGGTTGAGCGTGCCCTTCTTGAAGCGGAGCATCAGCTTGCCCGTCGGGTCGTACAGGCTCGGGTACGGCACCGCGAACTGCTTCTCGAAGGACTGGGCCGGCTGGGTGCTGGTGTCGCGGGTGTTGATGCCGACGAACTGCACGCCCTTGGCGGCGGTGTCCTTCGCCACCTTCACGAGGTTGGGCGCCTCGGCGCGGCAGGGCGCGCACCAGGAGCCCCAGACGTTGAGGACGACGACCTTGCCCTTGTAGGAGGAGAGGTCGAGCTGCTTGCCGTCGATGGTCTTGCCGGACAGGTCGGGCGCGGGCTTGCGCTCGCCCTTCTTGACGGTGGCGATTCCGTCGGCGCCGGTGATGAAGTTGGTGTTGCCCGAGCCGCCGGAGGTGCCGCCGGAGCCGCACGCGGACAGGGTGAGTGCCGCGACGGCCGTCCCCGCCGCGAGCAGGGCGGCGCGGCGGCGGACGCGGCTCGTGCGCGTGGGGTGCGGACGGGGCGTACGGTTCGCCCGGTTCGAGCACTGGGGGGCGCGGCTGACGGCACTCATGTGAAAAGTTTCGCATGCCCGTTCCGGGGATCTTGCGCACCCCCCTTGCGGCAGGAAAACCGCATTTCAGGACGCGTTCTGCGTACCCGTGCCGGTTCCCGTTCCCGTGCCCTTGCCGGCCCCCGTGCCGCCGGTGCTCTGCATGAACTGCTTCCAGCCGCCGGGCGGCGTCTGGCCCACGCCGAGGCCGCGCAGCTTGGCGAGCACCTCCGGCTTCTGCGCGTCCATCCAGTCCACGTACTGCCGGAAGGAGACGATGCGCACGTCGGCGCCCTTCTCCTTCTCGCGCGCGATGTGCTTGAAGGCCTCCTCGACGGCGTCCATGTAGATGCCGCCGTTCCAGTGCTCGAAGTGGTTGCCTATGAAGAGCGGTGCCCGGTTTGTCTCGTATGCCCGCTTGAAGCCCGCGATGTAGGCGCCGGCCGCCTGCTGTCGCCAGCCGGGGTAGTTGCCGGCGGGCGCCTTGGTCGAGTTCTGGGACTGGTTGTACATCATGTTGTAGTCCATCGAGAGGACCTCGAACTTGCGGCCGGGGAAAGGTATCTGCTGCAACGGCAGGTCCCAGATCCCCAGCTTCTTCCTCGGCCACACCTGGAGGCCGCCGGGCGAGGAGGCGTCGTAGCGCCAGCCGAGCTCACGGGCGGTGGGCAGCAGCTGGTTCTGGCCGAGCAGGCAGGGCGTGCGGCCGCCGACGAGTTCCTTGTCGTAGTCGAAGGGCAGCGCGGGCAGGTCGCGCCAGCCGGTGTTCGTCTTCCACTGCTTCACGAACGCCTTGGCCTGGTCTATCTCGCTGCGCCACTGCTTGGGCGTCCAGTTGGCGACCGTGCCGTGGCCGCCGCAGAAGTGGCCGTTGAAGTGGGTGCCGATCTCGTGGCCCTCGAGCCAGGCCCGGCGGACGTTGGTGAGCGTGGACTTGATGTGCTCGTCCGTCAGGTAGCCGATGTCGGAGGCGCCGCGCGGGTTGTTCGGCGGGTCGTACAGGCGCTTCTTGGACTCCGGCAGCAGATAGAGGCCGGAGAGGAAGAAGGTCATGTGGGCGCCGTGCTGCTTGGCGAGGTCGAGGAAGCGGGGGAAGAGGCCGTTGCCGACCTCGCCCGCCCCGTCCCAGGAGAAGATGACGAACTGCGGCGGGGTCTGCCCCGGCTCCAGCGGTTCGGGCTTGGCGGGCTGGAAGGGCTGCTTGCCCGTGAACGCCGTGGAGCCGTCGCCTATCAGGCGCTCCGGACGGTCGGTGCTCTTGCCGTCACCCGAACTCCCCTTGCCGGAACCGCCGGAGCGGTCGCCGCCGTCGGAAGAGTTGTCGGTGCCGCAGCCCGCGAGCCCGATGGCGGCCGCGGTGCCCGCGCCGATGCCGAGCATTCCCCTCCGGGAGTAGGTGCGCATGAGATCCCCGATCCGTCACGTCCTCTGATGGTCACCCACTGAGAGGCGGTGACGGACGCGGGGGTTCCCGGTACCAGTATGAATTTCGCAACAAACGTAATGAAACTGTGCGGTGGCCGACGCACGGGGTGCGCCGATGGCGCGAGACGCCGCGTGCGCCGGCCCAGGACGCCGGGGGCGGGGGCGAGTTGCGCCACAGGCGAGCGCACCGCCCGCGGGGGCGCCGAAGGCGCCGCCCGCGGGGTGGTGGTCAGGCGCCGAAGGCCTTGCTCTGGCCCTTCGTCGGCTTGGCGCCTGCGCGCAGGTGGGCCGGGACCAGGTCGCGGGCCGGCTCGCTGTAGCCGACGGAGACGATCCGGTCGCCCCGGTAGGTGAACGTCGTCAGCGAGGCGAGCGTGCACTGCCGCCGGCGCGGGTCGTGCCACAGCCGGCGCCGCTCGACGTAGGAACGCACGATCCAGATCGGCAACTGGTGGCTCACCAGCACCGCTTCGTGCCCACGCGCCTTGTCCTTCGCCGCGTTCAGCGCGCCCATCATGCGCACCACCTGGTCGACGTACGGCTCGCCCCAGGACGGCCTGAACGGGTTGAGCACGTGTTTCCAGTTGCCCGGCCGGCGCAGCGCGCCGTCGCCGACGCCGAAGGTCTTGCCCTGGAAGACGTTCTCCGCCTCGATCAGCCGCTCGTCGGTCGCGAGGTCGAGCCCGTGCGCCTTGGCGATCGGCGTCGCCGTCTCCTGCGCCCGCTCCAGCGGGGAGGCGACCACGTGGGTGATGTCCCGGGGCGCGAGGTGCTCGGCGACCCGCTCGGCCATCTTCCGCCCGAGCTCGGAGAGGTGGTAGCCGGGCAGCCGCCCGTAGAGGACCCCGGTGGGGTTCTCCACCTCGCCGTGGCGCATGAGGTGGACGACGGTGATGTCGTCGCCGCTGCCGCCGTTGTCGCCGTCGTTGTTGCCGTGGATCTCGCTCATGCCGTGGTCTCCGCCTCCGCCGCCGCCCGGGCCGCCGCCGGAAGGGCGTCGGCGATCCGCTGGAGGGCCTGCTCGTCGTGGGCGGTGGAGACGAACCAGGACTCGAAGGAGGACGGCGGCAGGTAGACGCCGTTCGCGAGCATCGCGTGGAAGAAGGCGGTGAAACGATACGACTCCTGCGCCCTGGCGTCGTCGTAGTTGCGCACCGGCCGGTCGGTGAAGAACACCGAGAACATGTTGGAGGCGTTCTGCAGCGTGTGCGCCACGCCCTCCTTGGTCAGCGCCTCGGAGACCATGGCCTGGACCTGCTGCGAGACGGCGTTGACCTTCGCGTACGCCGCGTCGTCGAGCAGCCGCAGCTGGGCCAGTCCGGCGGCGGTGGCCACCGGGTTCCCGGACAGGGTGCCTGCCTGGTAGACGGGCCCGGCGGGGGCGAGGTGCGCCATGACGTCGGCGCGGCCGCCGAACGCCGCGGCGGGGAAGCCGCCGCCCATCACCTTCCCGAAGGTCATCAGGTCCGGCTCGACCCCGTCCACACCGAACCACCCGGCGCGGCTGGTGCGGAAGCCGGTCATGACCTCGTCGGAGATGTAGAGGGCGCCGTTCTCCCCGCACAGGTCCTTGAGCCCCTGGTTGAACCCGGGCAGCGGCGGCACCACGCCCATGTTGCCCGGCGAGGCCTCGGTGATCACGCAGGCGATCTCACCGGGGTGGGCGGCGAAGGCCGCGCGCACCGCGTCGAGGTCGTTGTACGGCAGCACGATCGTGTCCCCGGCCTGCGCTCCGGTGACGCCCGGGGTGTCGGGCAGCGCGAAGGTGGCGACGCCGGAGCCGGCGGCGGCGAGCAGCGAGTCGACGTGCCCGTGGTAGCACCCGGCGAACTTGACCACCTTGGAGCGCCGCGTGAACCCGCGGGCCAGGCGGATCGCGGACATGGTGGCCTCGGTCCCGCTGGACACCAGCCGCACCTGCGCGAGCGGGGCGACCCGGGCGGTCATCTCCTCGGCGAGCGCGACCTCGCCCTCACCGGGCGTGCCGAAGGACGTACCGCGCGCGACCGCCTCCTGCACGGCGGCGAGCACCTCGGGGCGGCCGTGTCCGAGGATCATCGGACCCCAGGAGCAGACGAGGTCGACGTACTCGCGCCCGTCGGCGTCCTTCAGATACGGGCCGCTGCCGGACACCATGAACCGGGGAGTGCCGCCCACGGCGCCGAAGGCGCGCACCGGCGAGTTCACACCGCCGGGTGTGACGGCCGCCGCACGGTCGAACAGCGCCTGCGAGGCGGGTGCTTCGTATGGGTATGGCAGTTCGCTCATGACCTGCGACTTCTCCGACTTCTCGGGTCGTTCTCGGCTGGTTCCCTGAAATGGGGTGGGCAGTGCCCTGTTCAGGGTAGGCCAGCGCGGCCGGCGGCCCCCTGGGCGGCGGATCACACGGATTCGCCGCCGCCCATCTGCGAAACTGGGCTCCGCGTACGTATAGACAGGCGAAGGGTCGTGTCGAGGGCCTCGAAGATCCCCACGGACAGATGTTTCGGCGCACGTTTCGGCGGGCGGCCGTGGGGGAGGTCACTGACACGATGATCGGGTTGCGCGGCGGGGGCCACGCGTCCTAGAAAAGCAGTCGGGTGGAGATATGCATCGCGGTGGCGGACTGGGCGAGGGGACTGATGACCTGGGTCCTCGACGTGCCCGGCGGGGAAGGCACCGACGCGAGGCGGAGGAAGCGGCCGAAGCACGTCAGGAACACGGTGTACCGAGTGAGCCCGAGGGGCTCGAGCGGCGGTTCGATCACCGGATCGACCGCAGGATCGACAGCCTCCGGGACGGGAGCAGGAATGGTGGTCGGGTGGGGGTGACGTACAAGTACTTCGGCGCGCCCGACGGTGCTACGGCCGCCCGTGTCCCGATCTCGATGCGCCCCGAGGAACTCGGCGGCGACGAGCTCGGCATGAACGGCATGTTCACCAAGATCAAGCCGGAGACGATGGCCGCGATGGTGCTGACCGGCATCGAGGGCGTCCCCCTGCACAAGGTGCCGCCCCTGGAGCTGGTCGTCCTGCACCCCGACTACGCCGTGGTCAAGCTCCCGATGACGGTCGTCGACCCCCTTCGCGACATCGGCGAGGAGGCGGTCGGCGCGGCCGCCTTCATCTGGTCCACGGTCCCGGACCGAGGCGGCCCCCGGGACGCCTTCAACGTGTACCAGCTGCTCCACGAGTGGCAGGACTTCAGCCACCGGCTTCATGACGCGGGACACCAGGCGTATTGCCTGGTGTGGCCCTGAGCCGGGGTTTCACTCATTCCGGACGGAGTGGACGGCAGCGGCTTTTCGCCGCGGCCGGGCAGTGGACCGCGGCGCGGAACGTGAGCGCCGCGGTCCACGGCGTCATGGAAGGAACCTCACCTCCGGGAAGGCCGCGCTCGGACCGTCGAGCAGATGCCCTCGACGGTGCCGCAGGTGCAGGTCGAAGAAGGCGAGCGGGTACGCCTGTTGGATCCGTACCGACCGGGCGGGGTCGAGGGTGCCGATCCAGTCCTGGATCTGCCGGTCGGTCATACCCAGGATCCTGCCCGCCTGTGGGATGAGCGTCGCGTTGTCGCCGTACGAGTTGTGGATGGCGCCGTCGGCCTGGACGTCGAGCCGCCAGCCGCGAAGGTGCGACCAGAACTCGGCGACGTCCGGCACGGCGGCCCGGGTGAACACGGCCGTCATCATCATGAACGGCCGGTCCAGGTTGGCGGTGACGGTCGGCTGCATCGGGCCGTCGATGCTGAGCCCGGCCCTGACGCGCTGGTCGGCGAGCATGGTGAGCGCGGTGGCGGTGCCGCCCTTCGACCATCCGAACGCGCCGACGCGCTGCGGGTCGAGGGCGCCGAGCAGGCCC
>NZ_BMVJ01000002.1:45832-50643 GCF_014650655.1 Streptomyces anandii JCM 4720 | reverse complement strand
TGGGGCAATGGCTTGCCGTCGACGTCGGGGTTGTGCCCGGCGGCGAGCTGCTCCACGCAGTCGAGCAGGAACCGGAGGTCCGCGGCGTAGTCCCTGGGGAACATCGGAACGTCGTCCGGGGTGAGCACCCGGCCGTCGGGGAACTCGGTGAACGTGTCGTGGGTGTGGCCCACGGTGACCACGGCGTAGCCGTGGCTGGCGAGTTCCTGGACCATGACGGTGTGGTCGCCGCGGTGGCTGCCCGAGCCGTGCGAGTACACGACGACGGGCAGGCGGTGGCCCGTACGGCGCACGGGCGCGCCCACGTGCCCGGCGGTCAGCGGGCCGAGGGCGGGGTCGAGGGGGAAGCCGACGTCTGCCAGGAACGCCCGTAACGCGCCCTCGGTCATCCAAGGGGCGCGGGGCAGGTTCTCCGCCCTGCGGGCGGGATACCAGACGCCGGCCATCAGCTCGCGGTGATGCCCCGGGCCGGCCGCGGGCTCCGGGCGTGAGGTGTCGACGAGGTGGAGCGTCACCGTGCCCACCGGGTGCGGTCCGGTGGGCGGAGGCAGGGTCAGTCGCGCCGGGCCGGAGGCGGTCGGAGCCGCCCACGCGCGGGATGCGAGGCCGAGCGGCACGGCAGTCCCGACCCCAGTGGCCAGCGCTGTCCCGAGCATGCGACGGCGTGTCATGGGTTTTCGGCTGTTGGACGCCGTGGTGGTCGCCGTGATGGTCATGAATCCTCCCGGGTCTGGGTTTCGTGGCTCCTGGCTGTGGATTCGGAGACAACCGTTGTCGTGTTGCCGAGTGCTCCATCGGCTCCGGACGCCGTTCGGCGGGGTGCCCGGGGCCGTAGCGGGGAGTTGGCGTGTCAGCCGTTGCGGGCGGCCTCTGGTCCGGTGATGCGTTTGAGCAGGGGGAGGGTCGAGGCGATGATGCCCAGCGAGGTGACGAGGCCGAGGGCGATGAGCGCGTAGTAGGCCACGCCCGGTGACACCAGGTCGTAGCGCATCTGCGATTTAAGGAACAGGGCGGAGGCGGCGAAGGCCGCACCGATCGAGATCGCGGTCACCGCCAGCAGCGGCAGGGTGCTCTCCAGGCCGATCACCCGCCGCAACAACGGCAGCGGTGCGCCGGTGAGCCGCAGCAACGCGAACGGGCGCCGGCGATCCGACAGGCCCGCGACGACGCTCACCGCCAGGCTGCAGCCTGCGATCGGCAGGGTGGTCAGCAGCACCACGTTGGCCAATTGCCGCCAACCGGCCAGCTCCTGCTGCAAGTCGGTGCCCCAGTCGCCCACCGTGCGGGCCTGGTGGTGGGGGTAGGCGATGGTGAGCAGGGTCCGTACGTGTTCCTTGGCGGCCGTCGACCCGTCGGTGGCCACGTAGACCAGTTGTACGGGGAGCCTGGCCACGGCTGCGGTGCTGATCGCGGCGGCGGGCCATTGCAGGCTCGGGTGCGACCGCAGGCTGACGAACTCGTAGAAGTCGACGGCCGTGACGCCCGCGCCGGCCGGGCAGCGGCCCACCATGGGAGTCTGCGCCAGGTCGGAGCAGGTCACCAGCGCCGGTGCGTCCGGGGGTGGATCGCCTGGGTGGACGCGCCGGTTCACGACCTCGCCGACGCCGTCGGGGTTGGCGTGGACGACGGCCACGCCCCGCACGCCCGGTATCGCGCGCACCTCGCTGAGCAGCCGTGCCGGGACGGCCCGGGCCAGCGGCGCCTCGCCGTCACCGCCCGCCTCCACCACGGTCCGGGTCTGCCGGTCGCCGCCCAGCGTGCCGCGGTGGTCGTCGATGGTGCCGATGATGCTGACGGTCGCGGTGGTCACGAACAGGGCCAGGACGAGGCCGCTGACCGCGCGGAAGCCGGCCTTCGGGTCGTCGGCGAGCCGCCGTACCGCGATCAGGGCGGCCGGGCGCCGGGTGCGCCGGGCGACGACCCGGGCCGCGGTCATGGTCAGCCACGGCCCGGCGATCACCAGGCCCAGCATCACCACCAGGAAGCCGGGGAGGTAGGCCGCCGTCTGGCCGTTCCCGGTCGCCGGTCGGCGGCCGGCGAAGACGAAGTACGCCAGCTCGGCCAGGCCCGCCAGTAGCGGGAGCAGCCGCCAGGCGCGCGGCGGGCGCGGCGTCACCCGACGGGTCACGCCGAGCGGGGAGACGGTGACCCGGCGCAGTGCGAGGAGCGCGGCGATCGCCGCCGCCACCGGCACGCCGACGACGACGCAGAGGGCCTGCGGGGCGCTGAGCGTCAGGTCCGGGAGGAAGAACCGCTGCTGCCCGGTGAGCGGAATGGTGGCGACCAGCGGGCGCAGCGCGGCGTAGAGCCCGAAGCCGATCACCGTCCCGGCGGCCGCCGCCAGCGCGGACTCCACCGCCGATATCAGCGACACCTGCCGGGGAGTGGCGCCGACCAGCCGCATCGCCGCGAACCGCTGTTCGCGCGTGGCGGCGGACAGCCTGGTCGCGGTGGCGATGAAGATCAGCACCGGGAAGATCAGCGCCCCGGCCACCACGGAGGAGATGAGCGTCAGCGCGTCGCCGCGCACGGCGTTGTCCCAGCACGCGTTGTCGCAGGTGGCCGGCCGGGTGTCGGCGATGGTCGTGACCGTTCTCGCCCCGGGTGTGCCCCTGAGCTGGGCGGGGGTACGGCCGATGACGGCGATCAGCGAGTCCGGGGAGGCCAGGGCGGCGTCGCCGATCGTGCCGGTGAGCCGCCCGGGAAAGCGGTCGCCCAACTGGTCGGCGGGAGTGCCGCGGATCAGTTTGGCCAGCGCGGGTGAGGCGTAGTACTCGCCGGGCGCCGGCAGGTGCGTCAGGCCGGGCGGGACGGGCGAGGTCGGGCCGGTCGCGGCGACGTCGACCTCGGTGAGGGACTTGCCGTCGTAGTAGTCGCCGTGCGGCCACCACCACAGCGGGTCCGCCGGCGCCTGCTCGGTACGGCTCGCGGCGCCGGTGTCGAGCCACACCTGCCGCTGGTTGGTCCGCTCGACGGCGTTCATGCTGGCGAAGGTCGACAGCAGCAGCCCGACGCCGATGGCGACCGCGGCGGCGATCATGGCGAGCCGGGCGAGCGCCTCCCGGCCGCCGCTGATCGCGAGGCGGAGCGCGAAGGCGATCACGAGGCTGTCCGTCCGGTCGTGAGCAGGCTGACCTTGCCGTCGCGGACGATGGCCTCCCGGTCGGCGTGCGCGGCGACCCGGGGCTCGTGGGTCACCAGGACCACGGTGGTGCCCGCCTCGTGTGCCGCGTCCATCATCAGGTCCATCACCTGTTCGCCGGTCAGCGAGTCCAGCGCCCCGGTCGGCTCGTCGGCGAACAGCACCTTGGGCCGGGTCACCAGGCCGCGGGCCAGAGCCACCCGCTGCGCCTGACCACCCGACAACTCCCCCGAACGGCGCCGCTCCAGGCCGTCCAGACCCAGCCGTGCGAACCAGGGCCGTGCCTCGGCGAGCGCGGCCGCCCGGCGCATGCCGGAGAACAGCAGCGGCAGGGCGACGTTCTCCTCGGCGGTCAACTCGGGAACGAGCTGGCCGAACTGGAAGACGAAGCCGAAGCTGTTCAGGCGCAGGGCGCTGCGCTCGGCCTCGTTCAGGGTGTCGATGCGGCGTCCGTCGAAGCGCACCTCGCCCGAGTCGGGGGTGAGGATGCCGGCCAGGCAGTGCAGCAGGGTGGACTTGCCCGAGCCGCTCGGGCCCATCACGGCGAACACCTCGCCGGCCTCGATGGCCAGGCCGGCGCCCCGCAGCGCGGGGGTCTCGCCGAAGGAGAGGGTGAGGTCGCGGGCCTCGATCAGGGCGGTCACGCGCGCACCGCCGCTGCCAGCGTGTCCATCCGGGCCGTGGTCAGCTCGATCCACCGCAGGTCGGCCTCCAGGTGGAACAGGCCGTGGTCGGCGAGCAGGGCGTCGATGATCGGGCCGCTGCGGCGCAGTTTCGTCAGCTCGTGCATCCGCTCCAGGTGGGCGGCCCGCTGGGTGTCGAGATACTGCTGGGCGTCACGGCCGAGCATCAGGGCGAGCACGACCTTGGTGAACAGCACGGTCTGCAGATTGGGCTCGGGGGCCACCGGCTCGGTGAGCCAGGTCTCGAACTCCGTGGCCCCCGCCTCGGTGATCACGTAGCGCTTGCGCTCCGGGCCGACCCCGGGCTCCGCCTCGCCGGCGATGACCTTCCCGTCCCGCGCCAGCCGGCCGAGCGTTGTGTAGACCTGCCCGTACGGCAGCGGTTTGCCGCGGTTGAAGAAGGCGTCGTAGTCGCGCTTGAGGTCATAGCCGTGGCTCGGCTCCCGCTCCAACAGCCCCAACAGGGTGAGAGGAACACTCATGAGAGGACCATACACCGCGGATATATCCTGAGTGTATATCTGATGAGAGTGCGCGTGCTGCTCCTGGGGTCTCCCCTCCGGTCGCGAGCCTGCCGGTGAGGCGGCTCGGGGCGGCTCGCCGGAACAAGGACAGGTGAGGCCGGTCCTTGTTCCGGCGAACTGGGCGGCTGGTCCGGGGGCCGTCAGGCGCCCACGTACCTCGCCAGGTGTTCGCCCGTGAGGGTCGGGCGGGTGGTGATCAGGTCGGTGGGGGTGCCCTCGTAGACGATGCGGCCGCCGTCGTGGCCGGCGCCGGGGCCGAGGTCGATGATCCAGTCGGCGTGGGCCATGACCGCCTGGTGGTGTTCGATGACGATGACCGACTTGCCGGAGTCGACCAACCGGTCGAGCAGGCCCAGCAGTTGCTCCACGTCGGCGAGGTGGAGGCCCGTGGTCGGCTCGTCGAGGACGTAGACGCCGCCCTTCTCGGCCATGTGGGTGGCCAGCTTGAGCCGCTGGCGCTCG
>NZ_BMVJ01000002.1:9864-45809 GCF_014650655.1 Streptomyces anandii JCM 4720 | reverse complement strand
CCGCCGGAGAGGGTGGTGAGGGGCTGGCCGAGAGTGAGGTAGCCGAGGCCGACGTCGGACAGCCGCTGGAGGATGCGGTGGGCCGCCGGGGTGCGCGCCTCGCCCGCGGCGAAGAACTCCTCGGCCTCGCTCACCGGCATCGCCAGCACCTCGCTGATGTCCCGCCCGCCGAGGTGGTACTCCAGCACGGAGGCCTCGAAGCGCTTGCCCTCGCACTCCTCGCACGTGGTGGCGACGCCCGCCATCATCGCCAGGTCGGTGTAGACGACGCCGGCACCGTTGCAGTTCGGGCAGGCGCCCTCGGAGTTGGCGCTGAACAGCGCCGGCTTGACCCCGTTGACCTTGGCGAACGCCTTGCGGATGGGCTCCAGCAGACCGGTGTACGTGGCGGGGTTGCTGCGCCGGGAGCCGCGGATCGGAGCCTGGTCGACCGAGACCACACCCGCGCCGGCCGGCAGTGAACCGTGCAGCAGGGAGCTCTTGCCGGAGCCGGCCACGCCGGTGACCACGACCAGCACGCCGAGCGGGATGTCGACGTCCACGTCCCGCAGGTTGTTCGCCCTGGCGCCGCGGATCTCCAGGACCCCGGTGGGCTTGCGCACCGTCTCCTTCGGCCGGGCCCGGTCGTCGAGATGGCGGCCGGTGATGGTGCCGCCCGCCCGCAGCCCCTCCACGGTGCCCTCGAAGCAGACGCCGCCACCCGCCGTGCCGGCGCCGGGCCCGAGGTCGACGACATGGTCGGCGATCGCGATGACCTCCGGCTTGTGCTCCACGACCAGCACCGTGTTGCCCTTGTCCCGCAGCCGCAGCAGCAGTTCGTTCATCCGCTGGATGTCGTGCGGGTGCAGGCCCGTGGTCGGCTCGTCGAAGACGTACGTGACGTCGGTGAGCGCGGAGCCGAGGTGGCGGACCATCTTCACGCGCTGCGCCTCGCCGCCCGACAGGGTGCCCGCCGGCCGCTCCAGGGACAGATAGCCGAGCCCGATCTCCACGAAGGAGTCCAGGGTGTCCCGCAGATTCGTGAGCAGCGGCGCCACCGAGGGCTCGTCGAGACCGCGCACCCACTCGGCCAGATCGCTGATCTGCATCGCACAGGCGTCGGCGATGCTCACCCCCTTGATCTTCGACGACCGGGCCGCCTCGCTGAGCCGCGTACCGCCGCAGTCGGGACAGAGGGTGAAGGTGACCGCCCGGTCCACGAACTCCCTGATGTGCGGCTGCATCGCCTCCCGGTCCTTGGACAGCATCGACTTCTGGATGCGCGGGACCAGGCCCTCGTACGTCATGTTGATTCCCGCGATCTTCATCCGGGTCGGCTCGCGGTACAGGAAGTCGTGCAGCTCGGTCTCGGTGAACTCACGGATCGGCTTGGCCGGGTCGTAGAGGCCGGACTCGCTGTAGAGGCGGTGGTTCCAGCCGCCCGACTTGTAGCCGGGGACGGCCAGCGCCCCCTCGGCGAGGGACTTCGAGTCGTCGTAGAGCTGGGTCAGGTCGATGTCGGAGACCCGGCCCCGGCCCTCGCAGCGCGGGCACATGCCGCCGGTGATGCTGAAGCTGCGCCGCTCCTTCACGGTCTTGCCGCCGCGCTCCACCGTGACCGCGCCGGCGCCGCTGATCGAGGCGACGTTGAAGGAGAAGGCCTTGGGCGAGCCGATGTGCGGACGGCCGAGCCGGCTGAACAGGATGCGCAGCATCGCGTTGGCGTCGGTGGCGGTGCCCACCGTGGAGCGCGGGTCGGCGCCCATCCGCTGCTGGTCCACGATGATCGCGGTGGTCAGGCCCTCCAGTACGTCGACGTCGGGCCGCGCGAGCGTCGGCATGAAGCCCTGTACGAAGGCGCTGTAGGTCTCGTTGATCAGCCGCTGCGACTCGGCGGCGATGGTGTCGAAGACCAGGGAGCTCTTGCCCGAGCCGGAGACGCCGGTGAACACCGTCAGGCGGCGCTTGGGGATCTCGACGCTCACGTTCTTGAGGTTGTTCTCGCGGGCGCCGTGCACGCGGATCAGGTCGTGGCTGTCGGCACCGTGCGGCGCGGAGGACGCGTCCGTGCCCACACCGCTGTCCTCTCCCGGGGCCGCGTCCGCGTCCGTCCTGGCGACCGTGCTCATCCTGTCTCCCTCCGTCGGGCGGGGCCCCGCTCCGGCGGTCCCCGTCGGCGTAGTCCGGCTCCCGATCCAACCAGCCGGCCTTGGACAGTACGTCGCATTTTCCGCGGTCCCCCCGCGGTCCGCCCACGGTCCACCCCCTCGGCGGCGGCCGGTGGGCGCCGCGTGCACGGCCCTACGTACTGTAGGGTCCAGCTTCGCCATTCGACCGTCGACGGGGGAGCCATGCAGGAGGCACGCAGTCCGGGGCCCGGCGCCGCCGGGGGCGAGGAGAGCGGGGGCGGGTTCGCGGCGACCGTCGCGGTGCTCGTCCTGAGCCTGGCCATCGCCGCCGTGGGGGTGTACCAGCTGTGCGGCTTCGGGCTGCACAGCCTCGACCGGCGCCCGCACCTGTTCGGGGACGGGTTCGCCACCGCGGGCGTGATCGCGGCCACCGTGGCCGCCGGGGCGGCGGCGGGCAACCTGGCCTGGCTGCTGACGGCGTCCCGCAGACGGACCCGCGCCGGGGCCGACCACGGCCGGCCCGGCGCCGGCTGAGAACCGCCGGCCGCCCCGGCCCCGGTGCCCTCCCGGCAGCCCCGGCGCCCTCACGGCAACCTCAGCGCCCTCGGCGCCCTCTCGGCGCCCTCACTGAGCCCTCAGTGTCCTCAACGTCATCGGCATCCTCAGCGTCCTCACGGGCGAGTCTTACCTTTTCCACAGAATCCAGGGCCGGACGCCCCCTCCGGCTCCGTTACCCTACAAGTCGTAGGGTCAGCGACATGGGCGTGCGGCGGACCGCGCGTCCGGCTGCCCGCCCCGTCCCCGCCGGTTTCCCGGCCCGCTCAGAGGTGACATGTCACCCATGCCCGCACAGCAGTCCGTCGTCATCCCCCCACAGCGTGATCCCCGCTCCGCCGCCCGCCCCTCGCCCGGTCCCCGGCTGCGGGCGCGGGCCGCCGCCTCCACCGTCTGGTACCTGCGGCTGCTGGCGCTCCTCAACATCGTCGCGGTGCTCTCGCTGCCCTTCCGCGAGGAGGTCCACGAGCACAACGGCGGTGAGTTCTTCACGCCGTACCTCGCCACCGCCGGTCTGGTCTCGGCGGCGCTCGCGCTGTTCCTCGCGATGGTGATGCGCCGGCGCAAGCGCGCGGCCTGGGTGTTCAACCTGCTGCTCGCCGGTCCCCTGTTCGCGCTCTACGTCGTCGCGCTCACCCAGGACGGCTTCCAGGACCACCTGTTCAACTGGCTCTCGACCGCGCTCACCGGACTGTTCGTGGCCGCGCTGCTGGTGGGCCGCCGGGAGTTCAACGCCATCGGCGACCGCTCCAACCCCCGGCTCGCCCTCGCGGTGGGCGCCGGCGGCGTGCTCGTCACCGGCGGGATCGGCACCTGGCTGGTCGACGCCACCAACAAGACCTCCGGCGGCTCGCTGTCGGACAAGGTCGTCTACGCGCTGCTGCGCGGGGTCAGCGTCGGCCCGCTCGCCGACCGGGTGCCCGCCGTGCACGCGCCCCGCTGGGTGGACATCACCATCAACATCCTGATGGCGGCCACCTTCCTGCTCGTGCTGTACGCCTGCTTCCGCTCGCCCCGCGGCCGCGCCCTGCTCAGCGAGGAGGACGAGCAGCGGCTGCGCGAACTGCTCGCCAAGCACGGCGACCGCGACTCCCTCGGCTACTTCGCGCTGCGCCGCGACAAGGCGGCGATCTTCTCCCCCACCGGCAAGGCCGCGGTCACCTACCGCGTCGTGGGCGCCGTGAGCCTGGCCTCGGGCGATCCCATCGGGGACCCCGAGGCGTGGCCCGGCGCCATCGACGCCTGGCTCGCCGAGGCCCGCCGGCACGCGTGGACGCCGGCCGTGATGGGCGCGAGCGAGGAGGCCGGCACGATCTACGCCCGCCACGGCCTGGACGCCCTCGAACTCGGTGACGAGGCCATCGTCGAGGTGGCCGACTTCAGCCTGGAGGGGCGCGCCATGCGGGTCGTGCGGCAGGCGCACAACCGGGTGCGCCGCGCCGGGTACACCGTGCGCATCCGCCGCCACGAGGACATCCCCGACGACGAGATGGCACGGCTCGTCGACCGCGCCGACCACTGGCGCGACGGGGCCACCGAGCGCGGTTTCTCCATGGCGCTCGGGCGGCTCGGTGATCCGGACGACGGGCGCTGCGTGATGCTGGAGTGCCGGGACGCCGACGGCGAGCCGCGTGCGCTGCTGAGCTTCGTGCCGTGGGGCGAGCAGGGGCTGTCCCTGGACCTGATGCGCCGTGACCGCGACTGCGAGAACGGGCTGATGGAGTTCATGGTGGTCGAACTGCTGCTGCGCGCCCAGGAGATCGGGGTGCGCCGGGTGTCGCTGAACTTCGCGATGTTCCGGTCGGTCTTCGAGCGCGGCTCCCGGCTCGGCGCCGGGCCGGTGCTGCGGCTGTGGCGCTCGGTGCTCACCTTCTTCTCGCGCTGGTGGCAGATCGAGTCCCTGTACCGCGCCAACGCCAAGTACCGGCCCGTGTGGGAGCCCCGCTTCCTGCTGTTCGCCAAGAGCGGCGACATCCCGCGCATCGGCATCGCCAGCGCCCGCGCCGAGGGCTTCCTGACCCCGCCGGCCCTCCCCTCCTTCACCCGCCGCAAGCAGGTCCCGGCCCCGGCCGAAACCCCCTGACACCCACCTGAGCCCGCGGTTCCGGCCGGCGTACCCGGGCCGGCGGTCAGATGCCGCCCCGGGTCCCGGCCGTCGTACCCGTGCCGTCGTGGTGGCCGCGCTCGCCGCGGTAGCTGTCCGCGCCCACGGTGAAGCCGATCACCGCGCCGCCGCCCTCGCGGCGGAAGGCGAAGGGCGCGCCGCCGTGGGCCATGGCGACCTCGCGGACGATGGACAGGCCGAGGCCGGAGCCGGGCAGGGAGCGGGCGTCGGGGGCGCGGTAGAAGCGGTCGAAGACGCGGATCAGGTCGCCCGCGGCGATGCCCGGCCCCCGGTCGAGGACCTCGACGCGGACCGTGCCGCGCCGGGCTGGACCGGTGACGGCGATCTCGATGGGCTGTCTGCCGTCGCGGTCGAACTTGGTGGCGTTCTCCACCAGGTTGGACACGGCCCGCTGGAGCATGGCCGGCCGCCCGTCGGTCGTCGTGTCGCCGCTCGCCCGCACCACGATGTCGCGCCCGGTGCGCCGGCGCGCGAGGCCGGCGACGTCCTCGGCGATGTCGGCGAGGTCGACCCGCTGCGGCGGCTCGGCGTCGGACTGCCCGGCCGCGAGGTCGACGAGCTCGTTGACCAGGTCGGTCAGCTCGCGGGCCTCCTGGGTGAGGTCGGCGACGAGTTCCTCGCGGGTGGCGGACGGCAGTTCGTCGATCCGGCGCAGCAGCGAGATGTTCGTACGCAGCGAGGTCAGCGGGGTGCGCAGTTCGTGGCCCGCGTCCTGGACCAGGCGGCGCTGGTCCTCCTCGGACTGGGCGAGCCGCCCCAGCATGCGGTCGAAGGCGCGGCCGAGGCGGCCCACTTCGTCGTAGCCGGTGACGGGCACCTGGACGCCGAGCTGCCGGGTGCGGGCCACGTTCTCGGCGGCGGCGGTGAGTATGCGCAGCCGGCGCGTGATGCGCCGGGCCAGCCACCAGCCGCACAGGCCGGCCGCGATCACCACGACGCCCATGAGGATCAGCGTGCGCTGCTGCAGCGCGCGCAGCAGGTCCTCGGTGTCGCTGAACTCCTGGGCGACCTGCACGGCGCCGCGTCCGTCGCCGAGCGCGACCGTCGCGATGCGGTACACGTCGTCGGCGACGACGACGTCCCGGTACTCGACGGTCTTGCCCGCCTTGGGCGAGGCGGCCGTCGCCCGGTCCCGGGCGGTGACGGGCAGTTGGGGGCTGCCGTGGTCGACGATCTGGCCGTTGTCGCCGAGCACCTGGACGTCGGTGCGGCTGGGCCGCACCACCTCGTGCCCGGGCCGGGAGGAGGAGAAGTCGGCGGGCGTACGGTCGTAGCGCCGCACCTCGTCCTGGACGTCCTGCACGACCTGGGTGAACACCGACTGCTCGTCCACGCGCACCAGCCGGGCGGCGGAGTTGTACGACAGGATGCCGACGAGGACCGTCACGGCCGCGGTCACCACGGCGAAGAGCACCGCGAAGGTGGTCCTCAGCGAGGACAGTCCGGGCCGCGGTCGGTCCAGCAGCCGCGCGAGGCGGCCCACTCAGTCCTCCCGGAGCACGTACCCCACACCGCGCACGGTGTGGATGAGCTGCGGCGCGTCCGGCTCGTCGAGCTTGCGGCGCAGATAGCCGACGTAGACGGCGAGGTTCTTGGAGCCGGGGCCGAAGTCGTAGCCCCAGATGCGGTCGTAGATGGTGGAGTGGTCGAGGACGATGCCGGCGTTGCGGACCAGCAGCTCCAGCAGTTCGAACTCGGTGCGGGTCAGCTCCAGCTCGCGCGCGCCGCGCCAGACCCGGCGGGCCTGGAGGTCCATGCGGATGCCGGCCGCCTCGACCAGCCGCTCGGGCACCTGCGGCCCCTTCGCCGCCAGGTCGCCGGAGACGGAGGGGGAGCCGGCGCCCGCGCCCGTGCCCGGCGCGCCGACGCCGACCGGGCTGGTGCGGCGCAGCAGGGCGCGCAGCCGGGCGAAGACCTCCTCCACGTCGAAGGGCTTGACGACGTAGTCGTCGGCGCCGGCGTCCAGGCCGGCGATCCGGTCGGCGGTCTCCACCAGGGCGGTGAGCATGAGGATCGGGGTGCGGTCGCCCTCGGCGCGCAGCACCCGGCAGACCTGGAGTCCGTCGATGCCGGGCATCATCACGTCCAGGACGAGGACGTCCGGCGGGTTCCGGTGGGCCTGCGCGAGTGCCTCGACGCCGTCGGCGACCGCCGTCACCGCGTAGCCCTCCAGGGTCAGGGCCCGCTCCAGGGCATGGCGGATGGCGCGGTCGTCTTCGGCGAGCAGCACAGTCTGAGGCACGCGTCCAGTCTGCCAAGGCCGACAGCCCCGTGGCCTGGACGGGTGGGTCTACGATCACCCTTTTTACCCGCCTCTCACCGATCCGGAGGCAACCGGCGGCGCCCGCCTACCGTCCTCTCACCGTCACTCCCGCGATACGGGGGTTCGCCCACCTGGCCGGCACGGCAGCGGGTGGGCCGCCCGCCGAGGCGGGGGGGGCGGGGGGTCAGTCGCGCAGTGCCGCCAGTTGTTGCTCGAAGGGCACGACCTCGAAGGCGTCCGGCTCGGCCTGCTCGCGGCGGGGGGTGGGCAGGGTGGCGGGATGAGGGCGGCCACGGTCGGCGTACGGCCGGTGGTCGGGTCCGGCGTGACGTCGCCGACGCTGAAGATCCCGAACTGCATGGTCGCTCACCTCCCAGGTTGTTGATTGTTCAACTATACCCGTCCAGCGGCCCCCTGGTCGGCGGTATTCCCCTGGCCGCGCGGGCGGCAGTAGCCGCTCCGGCGCCTACACCGCGTCCGCGACCGCCGGCAGCGGCTCCGCCTCCGGCGTCCGCTCGCGCCACGGCAGCAGCAGCGGGGTGGCGAGCAGCAGCAGGCCCGCGACGCCTATGGCGGTGCGCGGGCCGGCCAGCGCCGCCAGCAGGCCCCACAGCCCGGTCATCGCCGCGGTGGCCGCCTTGCCGGTGACCGACCAGGCCGACAGCACCCGCGCGACCCGGTCGGACGGGGTCTGCTCCAGCCGGTGGGTGGCGAACACGGGGTTGAACACCGCGCAGCAGGCGATCAGCACCACCTCGACGCCCATCACCAGCGCCAGCCCGGCCACCCCCGGCCGTACGAACGCCAGCCCCACCGACCAGCAGGCCCGCAGCACGCCCGACCCCAGCAGCACCCCGCGCTGCCCGAACCGGGCGACCAGCCGGCGGGCCAGCCGGGAGCCCACGAGACCGCCCAGGCAGGGCACCGCGAAGGCGAGGCCGTACTGCCACGGCGCGAAGCCGAGCGGGCCAAGCATCAGCACGGCGAGCAACGGCGAGGACGCCATGATCAGGGAGTTCACCAGGACCGTGTTGAAGAACAGCGGACGCAGCGCCGGATGCCGGAGGACGAACCGCCAGCCCTCGGCGAGGTCCGCCGCCCGCAGCCGCGTCCGCCCCTCCTCGCCGTGCCCCGGGCGCACGGGCCGCTTCTCGCTCCCGCCGATCGCGCGGATCCCGGCCGCCGACAGCAGATAGCTGACCGCGTCCGCCGCCACGGTCACCACCGGCCCGAACGCCCCGACCATCAGACCCCCGGCGGGCGGCCCCAGCACAGTCGCCGTCCAGGTCGTCGACTCGAACCTGCTGTTGGCGACCAGCAGGTCCCCGGGCGGCACCAGGTGCTTGAGACAAGCCCCGCTCGCCGCCCCGAACGCGATGTCGGCCGCCGCGACCACCACCGACACCACCAGCAGCTGCCCGAACCCGAGCGCGCCGAACGCGTACGCCGCCGGCACGCTCGCCAGCGCGGCGAACCGCACCAGATCCGTGCCGATCATCACCGGCCGCTTGCGCCGGAACTCCATCCACGGCCCGAGCGGCACCGCCACCACCGCGCCCACCGCGAGCCCGGCCGCCGCCAGCAGGGACACCTGCGCCGACCCGGCGTGCAGCACCAGCACCGCGATCAGCGCGAAGGCGTCGAAGGCGAGCCAGGACCCGAAGGTGCTGACCGCGTACGCGGCCCACAGCCACCCGAACCGCCGGCCCAGCGTCCGCCTCGCGCCGGTGCCAGTGCCCTCGCCCACGCCCGCTCCTCCTCCGCCGCGACCCGGCCATCCAACCAGAGACGGACCGGCGCGAGGCCCGTGCGAAGCTGGCCCCCATGCCGATCCTCCGCTCCGCCGCCCTCTTCGTCGTCGCCGCGATCTTCGAGATCGGGGGCGCCTGGCTGGTCTGGCAGGGCGTGCGGGAGCAGCGGGGCTGGCTGTGGGCCGCGGGCGGGGTGCTGGCGCTCGGCGCGTACGGCTTCGTCGCCACCTTCCAGCCGGACGCCCACTTCGGCCGCATCCTCGCCGCCTACGGCGGGATCTTCATCGCCGGCTCCCTGCTGTGGGGCGCGCTCGCGGACGGCTACCGGCCCGACCGCTGGGACGTGACGGGCGCGCTGATCTGCCTGGCCGGGATGGCCGTGATCATGTGGGCGCCGCGCAACGGCGGCTGAGCGCCCGGAGCGGAAGGACGCCCGAGGGCCGGACGGCCCATCACGCCTCGAGCGGGGTCACCTACCCTGGGCACGGACCATCGCCGTACGACCGAGGAGCAGCCCATGGCCACCGCCGCCCCGTCCGCCGCCTCCCGCATCGCCGTCGTCACCGGTGCGAGCAGCGGCATCGGCGCCGCCACGGCCCGGCAGCTCGCCGCCGCCGGTTACCGCGTCGTGCTGACCGCCCGCCGCAAGGACCGCATAGAGGCGCTCGCCGAGGAGATCGACGCGGCCGGTCACGCGGCGACGGCCTACCAGCTGGACGTCACCGACCGTGCGGCGGTGGACGAGTTCGCCACGGCCTTCGCCACCGTCGGCGTGCTCGTCAACAACGCGGGCGGCGCGCTCGGCGCCGACCCGGTCGCCACCGGCGACCCGGCCGACTGGCGCACGATGTACGAGACGAACGTCCTCGGCACCCTGAACCTCACCCAGGCCCTGCTGCCCAAGCTGGAGGCGAGCGGCGACGGCACGGTCGTGGTCGTCTCCTCCACGGCGGGCCACGCCACCTACGAGGGCGGCGCGGGGTACGTCGCCGCCAAGCACGGCGCGCACGTCCTCGCGGAGACCCTCCGCCTGGAGATCGTCGGCAGGCCGGTGCGGGTGATCGAGATCGCGCCCGGCATGGTCAGGACCGACGAGTTCGCCCTGACCCGCTTCGGTGGCGACCGGGAGAGGGCCGACAAGGTCTACGAGGGCGTGGCCGAGCCCCTGACGGCCGACGACGTGGCCGACACCATCACCTGGGCGGTCACCCGCCCCAGCCACGTCAACATCGACCTGCTGGTCGTCCGCCCCCGCGCCCAGGCGTCGAACACCAAGGTCCACAGGGAGCGGTGATGACGGACTCGACCACGCCCACCGGCGACGAGCGGCCCGACGACGCCGAACAGCAGCGCCTGGCCCTGGAGAAGAAGCGCGAGCGCTACGTCTGGTACTACCTCGGCTACTTCCTCTTCGGCATCCACGTGGTGGCCTTCGTGATGATCTTCGCGGTCCGCCACGCCAAGTAGGCCCGGGGCACCGCCCGGTCTCGCAGGCCCCCCGCGTCAGCCCTTCACGCAGACGACCTGCCTGAGCCTGGCCACGATCTCCACCAGGTCGCGCTGCTGGTCGATGACCTGGTCGATCGACTTGTAGGCGCCCGGGATCTCGTCGACCACGCCGGAGTCCTTGCGGCACTCCACGCCCCGCGTCTGCTCCTCCAGGTCCTTGGTGGAGAAGCGGCGCTTGGCGGCGTTGCGGCTCATGCGCCGGCCGGCGCCGTGGGAGGCGGAGTTGAAGGACTTCTCGTTGCCGAGACCCTTGACGATGTACGAGCCCGTGCCCATGGAACCGGGGATGATCCCGTAGTCGCCGGAGCCCGCGCGGATCGCGCCCTTGCGGGTGACGAGCAGGTCCATGCCGTCGTAGCGCTCCTCGGCCACGTAGTTGTGGTGGCAGGAGATCTCCGGCTCGAAGACGGGCTTCGCCTTCTTGAACTCCTTGCGGATCACGTCCTTGAGGAGCGCCATCATGAGCGTGCGGTTGTACTTGGCGTACTCCTGCGCCCAGAACAGGTCGTTGCGGTAGGCCGCCATCTGCGGGGTGTCCGACACGAAGACCGCGAGGTCGCGGTCGACCAGGTCCTGGTTGTGCGGGAGCTTCTGGGCCACGCCTATGTGGTGCTCGGCGAGTTCCTTGCCGATGTTGCGGGAACCGGAGTGGAGCATCAGCCACACCGAACCGGCCTCGTCCGTGCACACCTCGACGAAGTGGTTGCCGGAACCGAGCGTGCCCATCTGCCTGGTGGCCCGTTCCTGGCGGAACCTGACCGCATCGGCCACTCCGTCGAACCGCCCCCAGAAGTCGTCCCAGCCGGAGGTGGCCAGTCCGTGGAAGCGGCCCGGCTCGACCGGGTCGTCGTGCATCCCCCGGCCCACCGGGATCGCCTGCTCGATCTTCGAGCGCAGCCGGGACAGGTCGCCCGGAAGGTCGTTGGCCGTCAGCGACGTCCTCACCGCCGACATCCCGCAGCCGATGTCAGCGACGTCCTCACCGCCGACATCCCGCAGCCGATGTCCACGCCCACCGCCGCAGGGCAGACCGCACCCCGCATGGCGATCACCGAGCCGACCGTGGCGCCCTTTCCGTAGTGGACGTCCGGCATGACGGCGAGGCCCTTGATCCAGGGCAGGGTCGAGACGTTGTGCAACTGACGCATCGCGACGTCCTCGACGGTCGCGGGGTCGGTCCACATACGGATCGGGACCTTGGCGCCCGGCATTTCCACGTACGACATATCTTCCTCATTCCCCCGGAAAAGTACAGAAGTCTCAAATCGCAATACCGGCGCCAAGGTCGACGAAACGGGACATCGGACCGGCGTCCACGGCAGTGCGTGCGATACACATTGTCTCCAGGGGCCGCACCCGCGCGGCAAGCGAATAACCTGCGGGGCCGCGTCCGTGCGAGCGGCCGTCGCGAGCGTGATCGAGAGGAGCCTGACCGTGCTGCGGAAGGCGTACGTACCCGGCGCGGCCGCGTTCCTCGCGGCGCTGCTGCTGGCGGGCTGCACCGGCGGGCCGTCGGACGACGGCCGGACGGACGACGCCAACCCCGGCGGCGCGGGCACGGCCACCGCGGCGGCCCAGCCGGGCAAGTACCGCACGCTGCCGGAGGCCTGCGGCGCGGTCCGGCACAGCACCCTCGACTCACTGCTGCCCGGCATCAAGCAGATCACGGACGTGGACCAGCGCACCAAGGCCTACGAGGGCGAGGCGACGCTCACGTACGACACCGACCGCAAGGTGGGCTGCCGCTGGAAGGTGGAGTCCACGGACGCCACCGACCACCTCCACGTCGACTTCGAGCGGGTCGTCTCCTACGACAACACCGTCAGCGACGACAGCCAGGCCGAGGCGGTCTTCGCCACCAAGCAGGCGGCCGCGGACCTCCCCGCGCCCACCGCCACGAGCCCCACCGCCGGTTCGCCCTCCGCCGGTTCGCCCTCCGACAGCGCGGACAAGTCCGGCAACCCGGGCGGACCGGGCTCCGGCACGACGACCCCCGCGCCCTCCTCCTCGGCCTCCTCCGCCGCGGCCTCCTCCGACTCCCCCGGCTCCTCCGCCACCCCCTCCGGCTCCTCCTCCCCCACCGCCGACCCCGCCGACATCCAGCCCCGCACCCTGGACGACCTCGGCGACGAGGCGTTCCTCGACGACACCCTCGGCACCTCCGGTTCGACGGCCCGGCAGCGCACCGTGACTGTGGCGTTCCGCACGTCGAACGTGATCGTGACCATCGAGTACGAGGAGCAGCCGGCGATGGTCGGAGCGGCCCCGGACAGCAAGGAAATGCAGGACAAGGCCCGGAAACTGGCGGCGCAGCTGGCGGATTCGCTCGGCGGCTGACGCCCCTGGACGGGCACTTGACGCCCCGGCGCAATGCGCGGGAAGCGACTTGCGCACCGCACTCAACGCGTAGCGTGGCCCCTCGGACCCGATCCGACCGCAGGAACCACGAGCGTCATGAGTGAAGGAACCATGCAGCGAGCAGCCCAGCGAGACCACCACAGCGCCCCGCGAGCCAAGCGGCTGAACCGTGTCCTTGTCTGCGCGGCGGCCGTGCCCGTCATGTTCCTGGCCGCGGCCTGCTCCTCGGACTCCGGCTCGGGCGACGGCGGCAAGCAGACGCCCTCGGCCGACGCGAAGGGCCCGTCGAGCGCGAGCGCGTCGCCGACCGTACAGGCGGCGGCGTACGCGAAGTTGCCGGGCGCGTGCAAGGTGCTGTCGGGCAAGACGCTGGGCGATCTGGTGCCCAAGGGGGCCAAGTCGGCCAAGGAGGGCACCTCCAGCGATGTCTCCTCGCGGGCCAGCTGCTCCTGGAACAGCCTGGACAACAACGGCGTGAAGGGCTCGCAGTTCCGCTGGCTCAATGTCTCGCTGCTGCGCTTCGAGTCCGACGCCACGCGCGGCACGGGCGAGGCGCAGGCGCGGGAGTACTACCAGAAGCAGGTGCAGGACGCGAAGTCCGCGACGGACGCGAAGAACGTGAAGTCGCAGCCGGTCTCCGGCACGGGCGACGAGGCGACGCTGGTGCGCTACGACCTGAAGAAGAAGGAGGGGGCCTTCAAGCAGCAGACGGTCGTGGCGCGCGTGGAGAACGTCGTGGTCACCCTGGACTACAACGGCGCCGGTCTGGCCGGTGACAAGACCCCGGACGCCGACGACCTGTCGAAGTCGGCGCAGGCGGCCGCGAAGGAGGCGGTGGCCGCGGTGACGGCGGCCAACGGCGGCAAGGCCGGCGCCGCGCCGGGCTCCTCGTCGTCCGCCTCGCCGTCCAAGGCGCCGTCGAAGTCCGCGTCCCCGTCCAAGTCGGCCTCGGCCTCGGCGTCCGCCTCACCGTCCGCGTCCAAGTCGGCCGCGAAGAGCTGACCGGCCGGGACCGGCCCGCCGAGGCGGGCAATCGGATCCGGCCACCCGTTCGCCGCACGGATGTGCCACTCTGTTGCGCGCAACAACACGCAATGGGAGGGGAGTACGAGTGGCCGCGCCACTGCAGCTGACTCGGATGCACCGCGTTCTCATCGGCGTGGTCGTGACGGGCGCCGTGATCATCGCCAGTATCGGCTTCGCGGGTTCGTACGCGGCCGTCCGTGAGCTCGCCATCAAGAAGGGCTTCGGGAACTTCAGTTATGTGTTCCCGATCGGCATCGACGCGGGCATCTGTGTCCTACTTGCCCTGGATCTGCTGCTGACCTGGATCCGCATACCCTTCCCGCTGCTGCGGCAGACGGCCTGGCTGCTGACGGCGGCGACGATCGCGTTCAACGGCGCGGCCGCCTGGCCGGACCCGCTGGGCGTGGGCATGCACGCGGTGATCCCGGTGCTGTTCGTGGTCGCCGTCGAGGCGGCCCGGCACGCGATCGGGCGAATAGCGGACATCACCGCCGACAAGCACATGGAGGGCGTCCGCCTCACCCGCTGGCTGCTCTCGCCGGTGCCGACCTTCCTGCTGTGGCGCAGGATGAAGCTGTGGGAGCTGCGCTCCTACGACCAGGTGATCAAGCTGGAGCAGGAGCGGCTGGTGTACCAGGCGCGGCTGCGCTCCCGGTTCGGCCGGGCCTGGAGGCGCAAGGCCCCGGTGGAGTCCCTGATGCCGCTGCGGCTGGCGCGCTACGGCGTGCCGCTGGCGGAGACGGCCCCGTCGGGCCTGGCGGCGGCGGGGATCGAGCCGGCGCTTCTTCCGTCGGCGCCGCGGATCGAGATGACGGCGAGCCCCCGGCCCGCCGTGGCAGGCGGTCCGGGTGCGCAGCGGCCGGTCGCGGTGGCCGAGCAGGAGCCGGTGGGGGCGGCCTACGAGGAGCAGTTGCCGCCAGACGACCAGAGCCCCTGGTTCCAGTCGCACGCGCAGGTCGACTACCAGGGCGGCTACGACCCGACGTACGACCCGGAGCCGGTGTACGAGGACTGGTACGAGGGCCAGCAGCCCGAGCGGTTCGAGCAGCCGTCGATGGAGGACACGGGAAGCTTCCCCATCCCGGTGGGCCCGAACCGCACACGCGAGCTGGGCGAGGGCGGCGGTACGCCCCAGCCGGAGCCGAGCGAGGAGGACTACTACCAGGTCTTCCGCCAGTCGATCGACGGCAGCTACCCCACGCCCCGGGTGCTTGGCGACAACATCCAGGCCACGTACGGGACGATGCTGAGCCCCAGCGCCCTGAAGAGCCTGGCCGAGCGCTTCCAGAGCCGCCACAGCGCGGAGCTGGAGGACGACCACATCGCGTAGGCCGGGACGCCCGTCGCACGGGAAAGGGGGGCCCTCCGACGAGGGCCCCCCTTCCTTCGGCGCCTACTCGCCGAGCAGCGCCCGCACCCGGTCCTGACCCACCGCGAGCAGCAGCGTGGGCAGGCGCGGGCCGGTGTCACGGCCCACCAGCAGGTGGTAGAGCAGCGCGAAGAAGGACCGCTGGGCGGTCTTGATCTCCGGCGGCAGCTCCTTGGGCGTGGCGTCGGCGGAGAAGCCGGCCTGGACCTTGGGCACGCCGTACACCAGGTGGGTGAGCCCGTCGAGGGACCAGTGCTCGGCGAGGCCGTCGAGCAGCAGCCGTACGGACTGCCGGGAGGGCTCGTCGAGCGACTTCAGCAGCTCGGTGTCGGGCTCGTCGCGGACGATGGTGCGCTGGTCGGCGGGGACGTGGGTGTTGATCCACGCCTCGGCCTTGTCGTAGCGCGGGCGGGCCTCGTCCAGGGAGCCGAGGGGGTCGGCCGGGTCGAGCTCGGACAGGATGCGCAGCGCCTGGTCCTGGTGGCCGGCGGTGATGTCGGCGACCGAGGCGAGCGTGCGGTACGGCAGCGGGCGGGGTGTCTTCGGCAGCTCGCCGCCGGCGGTGCCGACCGCGCGGGTGTACGCGGCCACGTCACCGGGCAGCGCGGAGCTGTCGGCGACCTTGGCGGCCAGCTTGTCCCACTCGTCGTAGAGCCGCTGGATCTCCTGGTCGAAGGCGATCTTGAAGGACTGGTTGGGCCGGCGGCGGGCGTACAGCCAGCGCAGGAGCTGCGGCTCCATGATCTGCAGCGCGTCCGCCGGGGTCGGGACCCCGCCGCGGGAGGACGACATCTTCGCCATGCCGGAGATGCCGACGAAGGCGTACATCGGGCCGATGGGCTGCTTGCCGCCGAAGATGCCGACGATCTGCCCGCCGACCTGGAAGCTGGAGCCGGGCGAGGAGTGGTCGACGCCGGAGGGCTCGAAGATCACGCCCTCGTACGCCCAGCGCATCGGCCAGTCGACCTTCCAGACCAGCTTGCCGCGGTTGAACTCGCTGAGCCGGACCGTCTCCGAGAAGCCGCACGCGGTGCAGGCGTACGTCAGCTCGGTGGAGTCGTCGTCGTAGGCGGTGACGGTGGTGAGGTCCTTCTCGCAGTTGCCGCAGTACGGCTTGTACGGGAAGTAGCCGGCGGAGCCGGAGCTGCCGTCGTCCTCGGACGCGGCGCCCGAACCCTCCTCCGCCTCCAGCTCGGCCTCGTCGGCCGGCTTCTGCTGCTGCTTCTTGGCCGGAGCCTTCTTCGTCCGGTACTGGGCGAGGATCGCGTCGATGTCGCCGCGGTGCTTCATCGCGTGCAGGATCTGCTCGCGGTAGACGCCCGAGGTGTACTGCTCGGTCTGGCTGATGCCGTCGAACTCCACGCCCAGCTCGGCGAGCGAGGCGACCATGGCGGCCTTGAAGTGCTCGGCCCAGTTGGGGTGCGGGGAGCCCTTGGGGGCCGGGACGGAGGTCAGCGGCTTGCCGATGTGCTCGGCCCAGGACTCGTCGGTCCCGGCGACACCGGCCGGGACCTTGCGGTAGCGGTCGTAGTCGTCCCAGGAGATCAGGTGCCGCACCTCGTACCCCCGGCGGCGGATCTCGTCGGCGACGAGGTGCGGGGTCATGACCTCGCGCAGGTTCCCCAGATGGATGGGGCCGGAGGGGGAGAGGCCGGACGCGACGACGACCGGTTTGCCCGGGGCCCGACGCTCCGACTCCTCGATGACCTCATCCGCGAAACGGGAGACCCAGTCGGTGGTCTCGGTGCTCTGAGCCACGATCGGCACGTCCTTCTTTCTCCTTGGGCAGCCGGTACGGTCGCACGGCTGACCGCTCCATTGTCCCAGGCGGGGCCACATCCACGAAAACGCCTTTTCAACGCGTTGGACGGCCGCGCGGCCCCGGGCGTTCACCCGCGGACCGGAAAATTCGCTTTACCCCGCATGGGATACTGGGTGGGTCTATCCATCCCCACGAGGAGAACGGCACCCATTCCTATGGCCTCGGTCACGTCCCTCACGTCCGCCGTCCACCAGCGCCTCGCGAACGCCCTCTCGGCCGCCCTGCCGGAGAGCGCCGACGCGGACCCGCTGCTGCGACGCAGCGACCGGGCTGACTTCCAGGCCAACGGGATCCTCGCGCTGGCGAAGAAGGCCAAGGCCAACCCCCGGGAGCTGGCCGCGCAGGTGGTCGCCCGGGTCACCACCGGCGACGTGATCGGGGACATCGAGGTCTCCGGCCCCGGCTTCCTCAACATCACGGTCACCGACCGGGCCATCACGGAGAACCTCGCGGCGCGGGCCGCCGACGCCGACGGCCGGCTGGGCGTGCCGTACGCGGAGCACCCGGGCACCACGGTGATCGACTACGCCCAGCCGAACGTGGCCAAGGAGATGCACGTCGGCCACCTGCGGTCCGCGGTGATCGGCGATTCGGTGGTCCAGCTGCTGGAGTTCACCGGCGAGAACGTCGTGCGCAGGCACCACATCGGCGACTGGGGCACCCAGTTCGGCATGCTCATCCAGTATCTGGACGAGCACCCGCACGAGCTGGACCACAAGGCGTCCGAGGTGACCGGCGAGGAGGCGATGTCGAACCTCGACCGCCTCTACAAGGCCGCGCGCAGGCTGTTCGACTCCGACGAGGAGTTCAAGACGCGGGCCCGGCGCCGGGTGGTCGACCTCCAGGCGGGCGAGCCGCACACGCTGGCCATGTGGCAGAAGTTCGTGGACGAGTCGAAGATCTACTTCTTCTCCGTCTTCGAGAAGCTGGACATGGAGATCCGCGACCCCGACATCGTCGGCGAGTCCGGGTACAACGACATGCTGGCCGAGACCTGCCGGCTGCTGGAGGAGTCGGGCGTCGCGGTGCGCAGCGAGGGAGCCCTGTGCGTCTTCTTCGACGACATCAAGGGCCCGGACGGCAACCCGGTCCCGCTGATCGTCCAGAAGTCCGACGGCGGCTACGGCTACGCGGCCACCGACCTCTCCGCGATCCGCGACCGCGTGTTCAACCTCAAGGCGAACACCCTGCTGTACGTGGTGGACGCCCGGCAGTCCCTGCACTTCAAGATGGTCTTCGAGACCGCGCGGCGGGCCGGCTGGCTGGGCGAGGACGTGACGGCGTACCAGCTCGCCTTCGGCACCGTGCTGGGCAAGGACGGCAAGCCCTTCAAGACGCGTGAGGGCGAGACGGTCCGCCTGGTCGACCTCCTCGACGAGGCGATCGAGCGGGCCTCGGCGGTCGTGCGCGAGAAGGCGCAGGACCTGTCCGAGGCGGAGATCGCCGAGCGGGGAGCCCAGGTGGGCATCGGCGCGGTGAAGTACGCGGACCTGTCGACGTCGGCGAACCGGGACTACAAGTTCGACCTGGACCAGATGGTCTCGCTCAACGGCGACACCTCCGTCTACCTCCAGTACGCCTACGCCCGTATCCAGTCCATCCTCCGCAAGGCCGGCGGGACCCGCCCGGCCGCCCACCCGGAGCTGGACCTCACGGAGGCGGAGCGCGCCCTCGGCCTGCACGTGGACGCCTTCGCGGAGACGGTCGCCGAGGCGGCGAAGGAGTACGCCCCGCACAAGCTGGCGGCCTACCTCTACCACCTGGCGTCCCTCTACACGTCCTTCTACGACAAGTGCCCGGTGCTGAAGGCCGAGACCCCGCAGCAGACCGAGAACCGCCTCTTCCTCTGCGACATCACGGCCCGCACCCTCCACCAGGGCATGGCCCTCCTGGGCATCAGGACCCCCGAGCGGCTGTGACGACCGCGGCCTCGGGCGCCTTCGCTTCCAGGTAGCCCAGGGCGGGCTGGTCGGGGACCGGGGCCGCGCGGTCGGGGCGCCAGTGATGGGCGTCGATGTAGTCGGTACGCCCCTCTGCGGGAGGCCGGCGTCCGTGTCGGTTCCGGTTCAGTAGTCGGAGATCTTCTCCCAGGCGCTGCCGCCCAGCGGATACGCGTAGTACGGCTTGCCCGAGCCGCTGGTGCGGAACGGCTTGCCGTGGTCGTCGATGCGCACGGTCCCGCTGCGGCCGCCGCTGGACCAGTCCAGCTCCAGGTACCAGCTGACGTCGTGGGCGCTGGTGTGCGCGTTGACGTAGAAGACCTCCGGGTCGGACTCGCTGACCTTGTACGGGAAGTCCCGCTGCCCGCCGATCGGGTGCACCAGCGGGTTGCCGAGGTCCAGCGAGATGTCGAAGGCCTTGGTGTTCACCCCGCCGCCGCAGCCGTCGCCCATCGCGAACTTGTTCCAGGCGGGCGGCGCGTCGCTGCGCACGATCCGCACGTGCAGTCCGCGCAGCACCACCGTCCGGGCCCCGGTGCCCTGCACGGTCAGCGTGACCGTCTGGTGGTCCGCGGCGACCGCGCCGAGCGCGGTGGCCCAGCCGACCGCGTCCTGCTGGGCGGGCGGCGGCGGCACGTTGCCCGGGCTGCGGTCCACCAGGAAGCTCTGGTCGCAGGGCGAGTCCCAGTAGTACGGGGTGGTGCCGACGGTGACCGGTACACCGCCCGGGTCCCTGCCGTCCCCGCCGCCGTCGGCGGAGTTCCGCCGTGAGCCCGACGCGGAGGCGGACGGGGAGGCGCTCGCGGTGGCGCTCCGGGCGGGGGACGCGGAGGGCGAGGGGGACGCGCTCCGTCCGGAGGCGCCCTGGCTCTGGGTGCGGGTGGGGGTGGGCGAGTGGGCCGAGGTGACGTTCGCGGCGTCCTGGGCGCGGCCGTTCGAGTGCCCGGGCACCAGGTTCGCGACCAGGACCACGGCCGCGGCCACGGCGCCGGCGCCGGTGACGGCGAGGAGGGTGCGGGGGCGGTTCCATCGCCGGTTCGGGGCGCTGTAGCCCGTGAGGGTGTCGCCGGTGCCCTGCGGGGCGGCTTCCTCTTCCTCCTCACGGACCTGTTCCCCGTCGTCCTGGGCCGCTTCCGGCGCCTCTTCGGCCGCCTCCGTCGCCCGCACGCCCCGCAAGGCGTCCGCGCGGACCCATCTGCGGTGGAGTTCGAGGAGTTCGTCGTGGGTGGCCCGGCACAGGCGGGCCAGCCGTTCGACGGGCGCGTAGTCGGTCGGTACGACGTCGCCGCTGACGTAGCGGTGCACGGTGGACGCGCTCATGTGCAGGCGTTTGCCGAGCGTGCCGTAACTCAGTCCGGACCGCTCCTTCAGCTCGCGCAGCAACCCCGCGAAGTCGTCCCCCGCCACCGTCTCTCCCTCTCCCGTGTACCGGAACCCCGTCCCAGGGGGATGACGTTTCTCCAGGTCACGGTGGTTCCCGGCGTTCCAGCGTCCCTGGTCCTCCGGCGCCGCTGGCGGCCGGGACGACCGCTCCCCCAAGCTTCTGGTCATCCCGGCACGCCGCTCCCGGTGACGGTCGAGCGGCTCGCGATCCGCCGCTTCACACGCACAGGGGTTCAGCCATGTCCGCACGCACCGCATTCACCGCCCGCACGCACCGCACCCGTCTGTTCGCCACGACCGCGGTCGCACTGGCGGCCCTGTCCCTGACCGCCTGCCAGGGCGGGGACGACACCGAGGGAGCCGGCTCGTCCTCGTCCTCCGCGACCGCGAACGGCGCGGGCGCCGCCTCGGGCTCCCCGTCCGCGGAGGGCGGCGCCGGCTCGGCCGGGCAGTCCCCGAACACCTCGGGAACGGGCTCGAAGGGAACGTCCGGCAGCGGGACTTCCGGTTCCAAGGGCTCCACCGGTTCCTCCGGCACGTCGGGCTCCACCGGTACGGGCAAGGGCGGTACCCAGGCCGGCCGGCCGTCCCGGGGACCGGGCAAGTGCGGTGCCGCGAGCGTCCGTATCACCGCCACCGTGGTGTCCCGTCCGCTCAATCACCTGCTGCTGACCGCCACCAACACCGGTTCGAGGACGTGCCGGTTGCCCGCGTACCCGATGGCGCGCTTCGGCGAGGCGCAGGCGGTCCCGCCGGTGGCGGAGCAGACCAAGCCGCAGGCGCCCACCGAGCTGGCGCCGGGCAAGTCGGGTTACGCGGGTGTGCTGCTCTCGGCGGGCGACGGGAGCGCGGAGGGCGGGCACACGGTGCACACCCTGACGGTCCCCTTCGACGACGGTTCGATCGCGCGGGTGGCCCTCCCCGCGAAGGGCGTCCACGTCGACAACAGCCTGACGGTGACCTACTGGCAGCCGAGCCTGGACACCGCCCTGGCCTACTGAAAGTCCCGGCCGGGCGTCCCGTACCGTATCCCAGGGGCATGCCGTTCCCGCAGGTCAGATGGCATGCCGGCGTCCCGGTGTCCCACATTCACGGCTCACCGTGGCGCCGGGGCGGCCGTACGGACCAAGCTGGGGCCCGACCAGGCGCCGCACCACCTCTCGTCACCAGCTCATGCCCGTCCACAGGGGGACCGACCATGCCCGCACGCCCCACCCGTGCACCCGCACGCACACCCGTGTCCGGATCCGCGCGCACCCGCGCCCGGACCCGGCTGCTCGCCGCCGCCGCGCTCGTGCTCACCGCCTCGGCCGCCCTGACGGGCTGCCACGACGGTGAGGGCGTACGGGACGAGGGCCCGTCCTCGGTGTCGTCGAGGTCTCTGGGACAGCCGTGCGGGGAGCACGCGCCGGCCCCCGTGCCTCAGCGGAGCTTCTGCGCGACCTCGGTGGCCCAGTAGGTGAGGATGTTGCGCGCGCCGGCCCGCTTGATGCCGGTGAGGGTCTCCAGGATCGCCCGCTCCCGGTCGATCCAGCCCTTCTCGGCGGCGGCCTCGATCATCGAGTACTCGCCGGAGATCTGGTAGGCGGCGACCGGTACGTCCACCGCGTCGGCGACGCGGGCCAGGATGTCGAGGTAGGGGCCGGCCGGTTTGACCATCACCATGTCGGCGCCCTCCTCGAGGTCGAGCGCCAGCTCGCGCAGGGACTCGCGCAGGTTGGCCGGGTCCTGCTGGTAGGTCTTGCGGTCGCCCTGGAGCGAGGACCCGACGGCCTCGCGGAAGGGGCCGTAGAAGGCCGAGGAGTACTTGGCGGTGTAGGCGAGGATCGCGACGTCCTCGCGGCCGATCTGGTCGAGCGCGTCGCGGACCACGCCGATCTGCCCGTCCATCATCCCGCTGGGACCCACGACATGGGCGCCCGCGTCGGCCTGGACCTGGGCCATCTCGGCGTACCGCTCGAGCGTGGCGTCGTTGTCGACGCGGCCCTCGGCGTCGAGGACGCCGCAGTGGCCGTGGTCGGTGAACTCGTCCAGGCACAGGTCGGACATGACGAGCAGTTCGTCCCCGACCTCGGCGCGCACATCGCGCAGGGCCACCTGGAGGATCCCGTCCGGGTCGGTGCCCGCGGTGCCGAGGGCGTCCTTCTTGGCCTCCTCCGGCACCCCGAAGAGCATGATCCCGGAGACCCCGGCCTCCACCGCCTCGGCGGCGGCCTTCTTCAGGCTCTCCCGCGTGTGCTGCACGACGCCCGGCATGGCGGCGATCGGCACCGGCTCGCTCACGCCCTCGCGCACGAACGCGGGGAGGATGAAGTCCGCCGGGTGCAGCCGGGTCTCGGCGACCATGCGCCGCATCGCGGGGGTGGTGCGCAGCCGACGAGGACGCGTACCGGGGAAGGATCCGTACTTCGTCATGCTCTCTACGCTACGCCCGCCGCTGCCGTGCCTTTGCCGACGCGGAGTCGGCCGCGCATCGGTCGCACATCGGCCGCACACCGGTGGCGTAATGGAACATGTGAGCGATTGAGGGACGGGCTGTCATCGCCCTCAAGTAGGAACTCTTTACTCCTTCTTGGGATCGATGCGGGGAACGGCGCGGTCTGTGAGGCTGGATCTTGATCACAGGCACGGCTCGCGCAAGCGAAGCAGCCGGTTCAACGGGGGACCAAAAAGGGGGAACAGCGCATTTCGGGATGCACCGCCATGTGCGGGACGCGTCGAGACCTGTCCGCGTCCACACCGACATCGGCGTCGGCATCCGAATTCCTTCGAAGCCTTCCCTGAGGCTGCATCCGGCCATGCCGCATGCTCAATTCACGGAGGAGCAGTTTTGCAGCGAAGAGTCACACGCACCGCGCTCACCCGCACCTCACTCACACTCGCCTCGTGCGGCGCGCTGGCCCTGGCGGGCACGCTCGCCACGACGGCGCCCGCCTACGCGACGTACTACAGCGGGGGCATGCCCAAGCGGTCCTTCAGCGTGAAGACCGTCGGCATCAACAGCGAATGGGTCAAGTACTTCGACACCGGCCGCAAGAACTGGAACAGCGCCGGCGTCGGGGCGAACATCCAGCGCAAGTCCAGCGCCAAGCCGAGCTACACGGCCGGCAACTACAGCGCCAGCTGGTACGGCCTGTACGCGCCCTCCGGTTCGCGTTCGAGCCGGTCCTTCCAGATCAAGGTCAACGCCACGACCCTCTGGCGGGACACCAAGTCCATACCCAAGTACGACAAGTGGGTGCGGAGCACCACCACGCACGAGCTCGGACACGCGCTGAGCCTCGCGGACAACCCGAACACGAGCAAGGTCTCGCTGATGAAGCACAGCCGCGACCGCTCGAGGGTGCAGACGCCGCAGCCCTATGACAAGTCCGAGGTGAAGAGGATCTACAGGTGATGACCACCGCGAGACGGCACGTACTCATAACCGGGACGGCGATGCTCGCCGCGTTCGCCGCCGTGGGCTGCTCCGCGGACGGCACCTCCGCGAAGGGGGCCGGCTCCGCGCCGGCCGCCGAGACCGTGACCTACCACGCGGACTACCCCGCGTACTCCTCGCTCGACGAGGTCATCAAGAAGTCCGACGTCGTCGTCGAGGGCACGGTGCTCAGCAGCCGGGTGGAGAAGATGCTGCCCGACGCGCCCGCCGGCAACGACCCCGCCAAGAACCCGCAGGCCGGACTCTCGCCCGCCGAGGCGAAGAAGGCCAAGGAGGCCGCCGAGGCGGACCCGGTCATCGTGACCGTCTCCCGGGTGAAGGTCTCGCGGGCGCTGTCCGGGCACGTGGCCGCGGGTTCCGTCATCGAGGTCAGCCAGCTCGGCGGCACCTACAAGGGCGTCAAGTACCGCGACTCGGACACCACGCTCCTCGCCAAGGGCGGTCCGAAGTACGTGCTGATGCTCGCCGACCACGGCAACGGGCACCCGTACGACCTGGTCAACCCGGTCCAGGCGCTCTACGGCGTGAAGCAGGACGGCACGGTCAAGGCCGTGTCTCCCGCGGGCTTCGACGGCGCGGGCAAGGTCGGCCAACTGGCCGACCGGGCCCACCGGATCACGGCGAACCGTACGAAGTAGCCACACCGGTCGGCTGGTGCGCCACGGAGAAGCGACCCGTGGCGCACCAGCGCAGCTCTTCCGTTCCGCTACCGCGGGTGCAGGCCGAGCGCCTTGCGCACGCCCGCGCTGAGGCCGACGTGGTTGTCCTTCCCGGCGACGGGGGCGTTGCCGCGGACCTCGTACCACCCCTGCGTGGTGTTGACGAGGACGAAGCGCCCGCCGGGACCCTTGTCGAGCAGGAGGACGTACTCCTTCCCGGAGGTGAAGGAGGTGGTCTCGGGCCCGGTACCGGGTGTCGTGTACGCCACCTCGACCGAGTCTCCCGGGATCGCGCCCTTGGCGCCGGCCACCACCTTCGCCGTGGCGACGGTCGTGTCGACCCCCTCGACGCTCTCCTGATGCCCCTCGCCGACCCGCGCCCGCACGATGAGGCTCGCGGCACCCTCCAGTTCGGCGGTGCTCCCGTAGGACGGCTCGTCGGCCATGGCGGAGCCGCCGGGCCCGATGCCGGGCCCACTGGCCCGGTGACTGCCGGAGCCGGACGGAGAGCCGCCGTGCAGACCGAGGAAGGCGCCCCCGACGGCGAGCACGACCCCACACGCGACGGCGCCCAGGAGCACCCCCCGCCGGGAGGACCGCCAAGGACCACTGGCGGAACCGGCACTCACCACGGGCCCCTCGGGCCCGACGAGCGCGGCGAGCTCACCCTCGGCCCGCGCGGACAGGTCTTGGTCCGCCGCCGGGGGCGGCACCGGATTGACGCTCCGGATCAGGCCTTTCACACGCATCACACTGACTCCTCGGGCAGATCGTAGGCGGCGCGGAACGCTTTGCGTGCCCGGTGCAGCCGGACCCAGACCGCGGACGCGCCGCATCCGAGGACCTCACCGGCCTCCGTGGCGCTGAGCCCGTCCCAGTAGCTCAGCAGCAGTACCTCGCGGTGCGCGGGCGCGAGCCGGTCGAGTGCGTCGAGTACGGCGTCGTCCCGCTCCGAGACCGGAGCGCGCCCCAACTCGTCGGCGACCGTGCGGTGCAGCTCGGTCAGGCGTGCCACCGAGCGGTAGTGGTTGCTCAGCAGGTTCCGCGCGGTCACGAACAGCCAGCCGCTCCCGACTTCCTGACCACCGGTCATCCGCTCCCAGGCGGTACGGAAGACCTCGGCGGTCAACTCCTCGGCCGCGCCTCGGTCACCGCACCGCCGGTGCACATAGGCGCACACGCGCGGCTGCTCACGCGCATACAGGTCCGTGAACCGCCCAGCAAGCTCCCGCCCGCTCCGGGCCTTCAGCGTCTCCACACCTCATACATGTCACGGAGGCGGAGGATCCTTACCGATCCCTGTCAGAACTTTCGCCCTCGAACGGCTCATGCCTCGCAACCGATCGCGCTCGGCGCTCATCCAGCCAGGTGAGCAGTTCGAGGGCAAGGCGGGCCGTTGGCCGGGCCGCACACTCTGGTATCCGGGAGGAACGATGCGAGCGAAGACGCGCCTCGCCCACAGCATGGCCGTGCTCGGGGTCGTCGTGGCCGTGACGGCCTGCGGCAACGCGAACTCCGAGGACGAGACGGCGGCCCCGGCAGCGGCCAACTGCCGCACCGGTGGCCTCAAGTGGAGCCTGGTCCTTCAGCCCGGCGAGAGCAGCAGCCGGCGCGACGCTCACCTGACGGCGTCCAACCGCGGTTCGGCACCCTGCCTCTTCGCCGGTTACCCGGGCCTCCTCATCCACAACGGCAAGGCGAACAGTCTCGACGGAGTCGGGCAGGGGCACCCCGAGTCGATCACCCTGCGCAAGGGGGAAGAGCTGACGGTGGGCCTCCAGTACACCCCCAGCGGTGCGAAGGGCGCAGGCTCCACTTGCGTCCGCGAGCCCGACGCCCTCGTCTCCGCACCGCACGCCCCCGAGTCCGACCGCACGGAGATCCCCATCACGGACACCCACGGCCACCCCACCCGGATCGACGCCTGCGGCGACCACATCTCCATGTCGCCGCCGCGCCTTGCCCAGGGCTGACCGGGGCCGCCTCACGCGTCCCAGATCCGCCAGGACGCTTCCAGCGGGTACCGGGTGTCGGCGGGTGGGAGGTCCCAGAGTCTGGTCGTCTGCCGGTCCGGCGTGAACCGTGGCCAGCCCGGGTCGCCGGAACCGGCGAAAGAGGTCCAGGCGGTACGCAGTCGCTCGGACAGACCGGCGAAGGCTGCCGGTGCGGGCGAGCCGAGGAACCGGGCGGCGTAGCGGCTGGTGGCGTCGCCGAAGGTGAAGGGGACGTCGATTCCGTGGGCGGCGCCGAGAGTGGGGCCCTTCCAGGTGAAGTCGTACAGCCAGGTCCGGCCGCCCGCGTTCGCATGAGCGCGGGCGACCCGGGTTGTCGGCATCCGGACGAGCGCGTCGGACAGCATCACGGTGAACAGCCCGGTGTCGCCGAGCTCGGGGTGGGCGCCGCGGTAGGCGGCGGCCGCCTGCTTGTCGAGTCCCACCGCTTCGGCGACCGAGCCGAGGTCGGTCCCTGTCGGGGGGAGGGGGCCCTGGCCCAGGTATTCGTCATGGGTGAACCCGGCGATCAGGTCGACGTCGCGGCCGGCGCCCGCTTCGAGGGCGGTCCAGGGCTGTCCGGTCACCAACTCGCCGTCGACGACGGGCCCGAAGGCGGTGAAGCCGTCGTCGCGGCCGCGCAACGGGGTGTCCTGGACCGCCAGGAGCGCCTCCGGCGGCAGGGCGGCCAGGGAGTCCCAGGCCGCCGGGACTCCCGCGGCCCGCGCGATCGTGTCCGTGACGGTCCCGGCCTCGGTCAGGGTGCGGGCACCTGCCGGGACGCTCTGGGCGATCGCGCGCCGGAACAGGCCCCGGGCCGCCGGGGCGGCCATGAGCAGGGCCGTGGAGGCGGCTCCGGCCGACTGTCCGAAGACGGTCACGTTGCCGCTGTCACCGCCGAAGCCGGTGATGTTGTCCCGGACCCATTCCAGCGCGGCGATCTGGTCACGCAGCCCCCGGTTGTCCGGGACACCGGGCAGATGGGCGAAACCCTCGAAGCCGACCCGGTAGTTGAAGGTGACCACGACGACTCCGGAGCCGGCGAGCGCGGTGGCGTCGTACTGGGGCATGCTCGACGACCCGTGCTTCCACATGCCCCCGTAGATCCACACCATGACCGGCAGGCCGGCCGCGCCCGGATCGGAGGTCCACACGTTCACCGTCAGGCAGTCCAGCCCGTCGCCGGGCCGCCACACCGCAGGCGCCCCGGGGGCCGGAGCCAACTGCGGGGGCGCGGCCCCGTACGCCACGGCGTCCCGGATTTCGTCCCACCCCGGAGCCGGCGCCGGGGGCCGGAACCTCAACGGGCCGTCGGGCGGAGCGGCGAAGGGGATCCCCCGGAAGCTCACGATCCCGTCCCGGACCACCCCACGGACCCTCCCAGCGGATGTCACCACTACGGGACTCATGCTGCCCTCCCCCACTGACGTCCGGCAGGCCGCTGGCCGCCGGGTACATTGCGGACATGACGATACGGCCACCTGCGGCGCGGTCCGGTCAGGCGGTGCGGTGCCCCGTCACCTGACGAGCCGTACTTCCGCCCGGACGGTCTTCGTCGGTGCGGGGCCGTACCGGATTCCCCAGTGGCACGACAGTTGCTCCACGAGCAGCGGTCCGTAGCCGGACTCCGCGGGCCGGCCGTCGGCCACACGGGACGTGACCGGCGGCCGGTCGCCTCTTGTGTCCCTCACCTCGATGCGCAGGACGGTGGGCCGGGGGACGGAGAGGGTGAGGCGGAAGCCGCGGCCCGCGACCCGGCCGTGCAGCGCCGCGTTCGCCGCGAGTTCGGCGACGATCAGCCGGGCGGGGTCCCATATTCCTGCCGTACGCCTCCGGGCACTGAACGACGACGGACGGCGGGGTGCCCCCGGCAATCGCCGTGGGGCACCCCGCCGTCCGTCAATGAGCTCACCGAGCTCAGGTCGTCGAGCGGCGCCTCCGCGCGCCCGGGCGGCGTTCGCTCGGGCGGGTGACCGGGTCGCCCGCCTCCAGGGCGGCGGCGCGGCGGCGGAGGCCGAACTCGGCCAGGGCCTCGGCCAGTCGGTGGACCGAGGGCTCGGGGGCCATGACGTCGACCCGCAGGCCGTGCTCCTCCGCCGTCTTCGCCGTGGCGGGGCCGATACAGGCGATCACCGTCACGTTGTGCGGCTTCCCGGCGATGCCGACGAGGTTGCGTACCGTCGAGGACGACGTGAAGAGCACCGCGTCGAAGCCGCCGCCCTTGATCGCCTCACGGGTCTCCGCCGGAGGCGGCGAGGCCCGCACCGTGCGGTAGGCGGTGACGTCGTCGACCTCCCAGCCCAGCTCGATCAGGCCGGCCACCAGCGTCTCGGTGGCGATGTCGGCGCGCGGCAGGAAGACGCGGTCGATCGGGTCGAAGACCGGGTCGTAGGGCGGCCAGTCCTCCAACAGGCCCGCCGCCGACTGCTCACCGCTCGGCACCAGGTCGGGCTTCACACCGAAGGCGATCAGGGCCTTCGCCGTCTGCTCGCCCACCGCCGCGACCTTGATGCCGGCGAAGGCGCGGGCGTCGAGGCCGTACTCCTCGAACTTCTCGCGGACCGCCTTCACCGCGTTGACCGAGGTGAACGCGATCCACTCGTAGCGGCCGGTCACCAGGCCCTTGACCGCGCGCTCCATCTGCTGGGGCGTGCGCGGGGGCTCGACCGCGATGGTCGGGACCTCGTGCGGGACGGCGCCGTAGGAGCGGAGCTGGTCGGAGAGCGAGGCCGCCTGTTCCTTGGTGCGCGGCACGAGCACCCGCCAGCCGAACAGCGGCTTGGACTCGAACCACGACAGCTGGTCGCGCCGGGCGGCGGCGCTGCGCTCGCCGACCACGGCTATCACCGGCCGGCCGCCGTCCGGGGACGGCAGGACCTTGGCCTGCTTCAGGGTCTGGGCGATGGTGCCGAGGGTGGCGGTCCAGGTGCGCTGACGGGTGGTCGTACCGGCGACCGTGACCGTCAGCGGGGTGTCGGGCTTGCGGCCCGCCGAGACCAGTTCGCCGGCCGCGGCCGCGACCGAGTCGAGCGTGGTGGACACCACCACCGTGCCGTCGGAGGCGCCGACCTCCGTCCAGCAGCGGTCCGAGGCGGTACGGGCGTCCACGAAGCGGACGTCCGTGCCCTCGGCGTCGCGCAGCGGCACACCGGCGTACGCGGGAACACCCACGGCGGCCGCGATGCCGGGCACGACCTCGAAGGGAACACCGGCCGCCGCGCACGCGAGCATTTCCTCCGCCGCGTACGTATCAAGTCCCGGGTCCCCGGACACCGCACGGACGACCCGCCTGCCGCCGCGCACAGCCTCCATGACAAGATGTGAGGCATCCCGCACCGCGGGGGCTCCAGCGGTCGCCGACGTGCCGTCGACGACCGTGAGCTGAGGCGTGCCCGTGCCCGGCAGCGGGTCCGACGAAGGACCCGGGTCCGTGTGCACGACGGCCACGCCCTGCCTGGCGTGCGTGCGGACGACCTCGAGCACCTCGTGCTCGGCGACGAGGACGTCCGCGTTCGCAAGCGCCTCCACGGCGCGCAGTGTGAGCAGTCCCGGATCTCCGGGTCCGGCACCGAGGAAGGTGACGTGCCCGTGTTCGAGGCCGGCGGAAAGGGTGGTGGGGCTCAATGTGCTCGCTCCCCCATCAGACCGGCCGCGCCCTGGGCGAGCATCTCGGTGGCGAGTTCGCGACCGAGCGCCATCGCCTGCTCGTGCGTGTGGGGCACGGGACCGGTGGTGGACAGCTGCACCAGCGTGGAGCCGTCGGTGGTCCCGACGACCGCCCGCAGGCGCATTTCCTTGACAATCTGCCCGTCGGCCAGAAGGTCGGCCAGCGCGCCCACGGGTGCGCTGCAGCCGGCCTCCAGGGCGGCGAGCAGTGATCGCTCGGCGGTCACGGCGGCCCGCGTGAACGGGTCGTCGAGCTCGGCGAGCGCGGCGGCGAGGTCCGCGTTGCCCGCGGCGCACTCGATCGCCAGTGCCCCCTGGCCGGGGGCGGGCAGAACAGTGTCGACCGACAGGAAGTCGGTCACCTCGTCGGCGCGGCCGATGCGGTTCAGGCCGGCCGCGGCCAGCACCACCGCGTCCAGCTCGCCCTTGTGCACGAAGCCGATCCGAGTGTCGACGTTGCCCCGGATGGGGACCGTCTCGATGTCCAGGCCGTGCGTGCGGGCGTACGCGTTCAGCTGGGCCATGCGGCGCGGGGAGCCGGTGCCTATGCGGGCGCCGCGCGGCAGGTCGGTGAACTTCAGCGCGTCCCGCGCGACGATCACGTCACGCGGGTCCTCCCGCTCCGGCACGGCGGCCAGGACGAGTTCGTCGGGCTGCGTGGTGGGCAGGTCCTTGAGCGAATGAACCGCGAAGTCGACCTCCCCGCGCGCCAGCGCCTCGCGCAGCGCCGCGACGAAGACGCCGGTGCCGCCGATCTGCGCCAGGTGCTCTCGGGACACGTCGCCGTACGTGGTGATCTCGACGAGCTCGACGGGCCGTCCGGTCACCTGGCTCACGGCGTCCGCCACCTGCCCGGACTGGGCCATGGCGAGCTTGCTGCGCCTGGTGCCGAGCCTCAATGCCTTCTCAGTCATGCCGGCCCTCGGTTCCTGCCGTTCTTCTCGGGGTGGTGCTGTCGTCGGCCTGGGAGACGGACGCGACCGTCTCGGGGTCGAGGTCGAACAGGGTGCGCAGCGCGTCGGCGTACCCGGCGCCGCCGGGCTCGGCCGCGAGCTGCTTGACCCGTACGGTCGGCGCGTGCAGGAGCTTGTCCACGACGCGTCGCACGGTCTGGGTGATCTCCGCCCGGTGCTTGTCGTCCATGCCGGGCAGCCGCCCCTCGAGGCGGGCGATCTCACCGGCCACGACGTCGGCGGCCATGGTGCGCAGGGCGACCACGGTGGGCGTGATGTGCGCGGCGCGCTGGGCCGCCCCGAAGGCCGCGACCTCGTCCGAAACGATACGGCGGACCTGGTCGACGTCGGCCGCCATCGGCGCGTCGGCGGAGGCCTCGGCCAGGGACTCGATGTCCACCAGGCGTACCCCGGCCAGCCGGTGCACGGCCGCGTCGACGTCGCGCGGCATGGCGAGGTCGAGCAGGAACAGGGCGGGCTCCGGACGCGGGGCGACGACGACCGGCTCGGGCCTGCGCCGCTCCGGGATGCGGCCGACGGTGGCGGCGGTCGCGGCGAGCGCGGTGATCAGCTCGGCGTCGGCCTCGGCGCTGCGGCGGGCGGCCTCGCGCCGGTCGACGGTGCCGTTGTCCACCCAGGTGCCGTGCTGTTCCAGCGTGGCGGCGTCGATGCCGGCCACGGCGGACTCGCCCATCAGGGAGAAGCCGGGCTCGGCGGCGGCCACGGCGGCCAGGTCGAGCGGGCAGCCCTCCTCGGCGCCGACCGTGGTGGGCGGCAGCGGGGTCTCGCGCGGGTCCGCCGCGACGGCCGTACGACCGCCGCCGTGGACCTCGGCGGCACCGGAACCCGCCGCACGCGCCGCGTCCCCGTTGACCGCGCCGGCGGCGGGCGAGCCCGTGCGGCCCTCGACCGCCGTGGCGATCGTCCCGGCCGTCAGGACGAGTCCCGTCGCGCCGGTGCAGGAGACGGCGACATCCGCACGTGCCAACTCGGCCGGCACCGCGTCCATCGGTACCGCGCGGGCCAGCACGTCCGTGTCGTCGCCGGTGGCGAGGATCCGGGCCAGGCGCTCGGCGCGCTCCGGGGTCCGGTTGGCGATCACGATCTCGGCGACGCCGGCGCGCGCGAGCGTCGCGGCGGCCAGCGAGGACATCGATCCGGCGCCGATGACCAGGGCCTTCTTGCCCCGCGCCCAGGCGGCGACGTCGGCGCCCCGGGAGAGCTGCTCCAGGCCGAAGGTGACCAGGGACTGCCCGGCGCGGTCGATGCCGGTCTCGGAGTGGGCGCGCTTGCCGACCCTGAGCGCCTGCTGGAACAGGTCGTTGAGCAGGCGTCCGGCCGTGTGCAGATCCTGGGCGCGGGCCAGGGAGTCCTTTATCTGGCCGAGGATCTGGCCCTCGCCGACGACCATCGAGTCCAGGCCGCAGGCCACCGAGAACAGGTGGTGGACCGCCCGGTCCTCGTAGTGCACGTAGAGGTAGGGCGTGAGCTCCTCCAGGCCGACCCCGCTGTGCTGGGCGAGCAGCGTGGACAGCTCGGCGACACCGGCGTGGAACTTGTCCACGTCGGCGTACAGCTCGATGCGGTTGCAGGTGGCCAGGACGGCGGCCTCGGTGGCCGGCTCGGCGGCGACGGTGTCCTGAAGCAACTTGATCCGCGCGTCCGTGTGCAGGGAGGCGCGCTCCAGCAGGCTGACGGGTGCGCTGCGGTGGCTCAGTCCGACGACGAGGAGACTCATGCCGGCATCACGGCGGGTACGTCCCCGTCGGGCCCCTGGTCGGCGGCCGCTTTGCGGGCGGCGGCAGCGGCGGCCCCGGGCAGGGCGCCGTCGGCGGCGGCCTCCTCGCCGGCCTTGCGCTGCTCGTGGAAGGCGAGGATCTGCAGCTCGATGGAGAGGTCGACCTTGCGCACGTCGACGCCTTCCGGGACGTTCAGCACGGTCGGCGCGAAGTTGAGGATGGAGGTCACCCCGGCGGCCACCAGCCGGTCGCAGACCTGCTGGGCGGCGCCCGCGGGGGTCGCGATCACGCCGATGGAGACCCCGTTGTCCTGGATGATCTTCTCCAGGTCGTCGGTGTGCTGCACCGGGATGCCCGCGACGGGCTTTCCGGCCATCGCCGGGTCGGCGTCGATGAGCGCGGCCACCCGGAAGCCACGGGAGGCGAACCCGCCGTAGTTGGCCAGGGCGGCGCCCAGGTTGCCGATGCCGACGATGACAACCGGCCAGTCCTGGGTGAGCCCGAGTTCGCGGGAGATCTGGTACACGAGATACTCGACGTCGTACCCCACGCCCCGGGTCCCGTAGGAGCCGAGGTAGGAGAAGTCCTTGCGCAGCTTGGCGGAGTTGACCCCCGCCGCGGCCGCGAGCTCCTCGGAGGAGACCGTGGGCACCGAGCGCTCCGACAGCGCGGTCAGGGCTCGTAGGTACAGCGGAAGCCGGGCGACGGTGGCCTCGGGAATCCCTCGGCTACGGGTCGCCGGTCGGTGAGTTCGGCCAGTTGCCACGGTGCTCCTGCGGGTAGAGCGGGGCTGTGGGCGGTCATACGTCCCCGGACCGCCCCGTCGAAAGCAGGCTATGTCTTTGTGAACGCGTGCACAAAGATGGTGTCCGATTTGCCCGGCCAACGTGACCGGGGTCACGCACCCCGCGCGGGGGTGCGCGGAACCCGGCCACCCGCCCTCGCGTTCCTTCTTTGTTGGGGGCAAAACCGCACACGCTCCTCTACGATCCCCGCCCCCGAGACCAAGTCGCCGTCGATCCTAAGCGACTTTCCGCCAGTTTGTACTCGCCGGTCAGTCGATGGACGGGGTCGGGATCCAGCCGTCGAAGCCGCCCACGGCGTCAGCCGGTCAGCTCCCTGCGCAGCCGCTCCTCGTTCACCCGCCAGAAGGTGTGCTGTTCACCGTCGACGAGCACGACCGGGATCTGCTCCCAGTAGCGGTCGTACAGCTCCGGGTCCTCGGTGATGTCCTTCTTCTCCCAGGGCACGCCGAGATCGGCGCACACCTTCTCCACCACCGCCTGCGCGTCGTCGCACAGATGGCAGCCGGGTTTACGGACGAGGGTGACGAGCCGCTCGTGGGGCGCGGGGGGCCTGCGGCGGAAGAGGGGACTCATGCCGGCCATTCTCGCGCCGTCGCGCGCCCGTGTGACCCCGCGCGCCCGCGGCCGCTTCTACGACACGGTCGCGCAGAGTTCACGGCATGCGAACCTCTCGGCTCCGGAACCACCGAACAGACTGGCTATGCTCACGCCATGGCCGCTCTCGGATGGCTCACTCCCCGTAGGCGCTCCGCCACGGCGCGGAGCGTGTTGGCAGGCGAGGCCTCGGCGGAGGCAGCGCGCAAGTCCTCGCAGGCACAGGAGGCGCAAGCCGCGCCACCCGCCGACGAGGAGGCTGAGTTCCCGGTGCACGGCGACGTCCACGCGGCCGCCTTCTTCGACCTGGACAACACCGTGATGCAGGGCGCCGCCCTCTTCCACTTCGGCCGGGGACTTTACAAACGGAAGTTCTTCGAGACCCGCGACCTCGTCCGGTTCGCCTGGCAGCAGGCCTGGTTCCGGCTGGCCGGGGTCGAGGACCCCGAGCACATGCAGGAGGCGCGCGACTCCGCGCTCTCCATCGTCCAGGGCCACCGCGTCGCCGAACTCCAGTCGATCGGCGAGGAGATCTACGACGAGTACATGGCCGAGCGGATCTGGCCGGGCACGCGGGCGCTCGCCCAGGCCCACCTCGACGCCGGCCAGAAGGTGTGGCTGGTCACCGCGGCGCCCGTGGAGATCGCCCAGGTCATCGCCCGCCGCCTGGGCTTGACCGGGGCGCTCGGCACCGTGGCGGAGTCCGTCGACGGCGTCTACACCGGCCGGCTGGTCGGCGAGCCCCTGCACGGGCCCGCGAAGGCGGAGGCGGTGCGCGCGCTCGCGGCGGCCGAGGGCCTGGACCTGTCCCGCTGCGCCGCCTACAGCGACTCCCACAACGACATCCCGATGCTGTCGCTGGTCGGCCACCCCTACGCGATCAACCCCGACGCCAAACTGCGCCGCCACGCCCGCGAGATGGACTGGCGTCTGCGCGACTACCGCACCGGCCGCAAGGCGGCCAAGGTCGGCATCCCGGCGGCGGCCGGAGTGGGAGCGGTCGCGGGCGGCACCGCGGCGGCGATCGCGCTGCACCGGCGCCGCCGGTGACACCCGTACGCGCGGAGGGACAGGACCGCCGCGCGTGACCGGGTGCGCGGCGCACCCGGAATCCGGGCCCGACGCCCGAACGTACTCACGCACCGCGTTGGCCTTTCCTCTTGGCGGTACACCGCCACAACACGCCCCCGATCCACACCGACACCGAACCGAACCGATCAGCAATCGGTCACTCTGCGGCACTTGATGGGGCGTCAATCGGTTACGGAAGCGACGTAATCGATGATTTGAGCAACTGGGTGTAGCAGCGCCTGTACGAAGCGTTATTCTCCTCAGACGCAAACCGGTACCCCTCCGTCGCTACGACGGGTGAACGGTCCCGCACTGCACGTGATGGAAGCTCTGCCTCTGGGAGTCCCGTGTACCCACACGTCGGGGTTGACGCCTCGGGCCTGGCTACGCTCCGCGCCACGGTCCTGGACCTGCTGCGCGGGCTCGTCCCCACCGCGTCCGCCGGCCCTGCATTCGCCACCGCCGCGCCCGTAGGCCCGTACTACGCGCTGGCCGACGGCATGGAACAGGGGCCGGTCCGCAGTGCCGTCGTCGAGGGCCGCCGCACGGGCGACGGGCGCGCCGCCGGCAGACGCGCCCGCCAGACCGCCGCGACCACCGTCCGCCGCCCGGCCGCGGACAGCGACAGCGCCCGGATGATGGAGCTCGTCGAGCGCGCCCAGGCCGGCGAGGCCGACGCCTTCGGCCGCCTCTACGACCAGTACAGCGACACCGTGTACCGGTACATCTACTACCGCGTGGGCGGCAAGGCGACCGCCGAGGACCTCACCAGCGAGACCTTTCTGCGCGCCCTGCGCCGCATCGGCACCTTCACCTGG
>NZ_BMVJ01000002.1:0-9833 GCF_014650655.1 Streptomyces anandii JCM 4720 | reverse complement strand
CAGGGCCGCGACTTCGGCGCCTGGCTGGTCACCATCGCCCGCAACCTGGTCGCCGACCACTTCAAGTCCAGCCGCTTCCGCCTGGAGGTCACCACCGGCGAGATGCTCGACGCCAACGAGGTCGAGCGCTCCCCGGAGGACTCCGTCCTGGAGCACCTGTCGAACGCCGCGCTGCTCGACGCCGTACGGCGGCTCAACCCCCAGCAGCAGGAGTGCGTGACCCTCCGCTTCCTCCAGGGGCTCTCGGTCGCCGAGACCGCCAGGGTGATGGGCAAGAACGAGGGAGCGATCAAGACCCTCCAGTACCGGGCCGTGCGCACCCTCGCCCGGCTCCTGCCGGAGGACGCCCGCTGAACCGGCGGGGCCCGGCCGGGCGCCGACCACCCAGGGCGATCCTCAACTCACGTTGTGTCGCGGTGCGTTGACTTCTTCATCCGATGCCCGTCCGTCCGTAACCCAAGTGCCGAGCCGCTCGTTGTGCGGGATACAGGCTCCCTGTGGTCACGCCCTGGCCAATCCTGATCACTCGATCGTGTGGACCCGGCGCGGGACGTGCAACCCTCAGGATCCCTGGGGAGTCGACCGTCATGACGAGAGGAGGTGCCGCCAGTGATCGCGAACGTATCGGCGCACCGGCGGGCGAACGCCTTCGCCCAGGCCCTGGAGGAGCTGTCCGACCGGGGCACGGCGGCCGAGCAGTCCGAAGGACCGGCACCGGCCGCGGCCGCTGCGGAAGAGACCGAGCGGGGCCGTCTGCTGGCCCTCGCGACCGGTCTCGGTACGCTGCCCCGGCCGGAGCTGGACCCCGAGGTCAAGGTCGTCCAGCGGGCCCGCCTGGTGGCCGCGATGGAGGCCATGCTGCAGGAGGGCTCGGGCGAGGCTACGGACCCTTCGGTGCCCGTTCAGAAGAGGGGGAGCGAAGCGACCTCCTTGGAAGGGCGGTGGCGGGAGACGGGCGGGCGATCGCATCGAGGCAAGGGGGCCCATCGGGCGAGCGGTCTGGGGAAACTGCGGCCGCGTACGCGACTGACCAAGGGCCTTGCCGCGGGCGGGCTCAGCGTCGGAGTGGCCGCGAGTGCCTTCGGCGGCGTGGCCGCCGCCAGCTCGGACGCCCTCCCCGGTGACACGCTGTACGGCCTCAAGCGCGGCATCGAGGACTTCCGGCTCAACTACCTGACCGACGGCGCCGACGAGCAGGGCCAGGCCTATCTCGACCTGGCCTCGACCCGGCTCAACGAGGCCCGCCGGCTGATGGACCGTGGTCGCGGCGGCCACCTCGACCACGAGTCGCTCAGCGAGATCCGCCGCACCCTGTCCGGCATGCAGCACGACGCCTCCGAGGGCCACCGCCTGCTCCATGAGGCGTACGAGCGCGACCCCGGCTCCCTGGGCCCCATCCAGGCCCTCTCCTCGTTCTCGCGGGCCCACCGCGAGGCCTGGGGCCACCTGCGCCAGAAGCTGCCCGCCCAGCTCGGGGACGTCAGCAACCAGGTCTCGTCGGTGTTCGACGCCATAGACCAGGAGGTCGCCCCGCTCCAGTCGCTGCTCCCCCAGCCCACGGCCCCGGGCGGCGGCGCGGGCAAGCGGCACGGCACGGGTCCGTCGTCGTCCGCCGGCTCCACCGCCTCCGGCGAGTCGACCCGGCCCAGCGCGGGCGGCGGCTCCGCCTCCGGCGGCGCTCACACGTCCACCGGCAGCCCCAGCAAGTCGGTGGGCTCGGGCAGCGAGGGCGGGGGGCTGATCGGCGGCACCACCGGCGGACTGCTCGACCCGCCCAACTCCAGCGCCAGTGCCTCGCCGTCCGCGACCAAGTCGCCCTCGGGCAACCCGGACGTCACCATCCCGCCCCTCCTGCCGGGCCTGCTGCCGGGCCTCGGCATCAACGGGGAGGACGCGAAGTAGGGCATACGGCGACGGGGTCGCCGCTCCCGCTCAGGGCGGGAGCGGCGACCCCGTCGCCGTCCGGACCGTTCAGAAGAAGACCGACCTGCGCTGCACCAGCAGCTTGTAGAGCGTGTGCTGGATCTGCTCGCGGACCTGGTCGGTCAGGTTGAACATCAGCATGGGGTCCTCGGCCGCCTCCGGCGGGTAGCCGTCCGTGGGGATCGGCTCGCCGAACTGGATGGTCCACTTCGTCGGCAGCGGGATCGCGCCCAGCGGGCCGAGCCACGGGAAGGTGGGCGTCAGCGGGAAGTACGGGAAGCCGAGCAGCCGCGCGAGCGTCTTGGCGTTGCCGATCATCGGGTAGATCTCCTCGGCCCCGACGATCGAGCAGGGGATGATCGGCGCCCCCTGCCGCAGCGCCGTGGAGACGAAGCCGCCCCGGCCGAAGCGCTGCAGCTTGTAGCGCTCGCTGAAAGGTTTCCCGATGCCCTTGAAGCCCTCGGGCATCACTCCGACCAGCTCGCCCTGTTCCAGCAGCCGTTCGGCGTCCTCGGCGCAGGCCAGGGTGTGCCCGAGCTTGCGGGCGAGCTCGTTGACCACCGGCAGCACGAACACGAGGTCCGCGGCGAGCAGACGCAGGTGGCGTCCGGCCGGATGGTTGTCGTGCACGGCGACCTGCATCATCAGGCCGTCCAGCGGCAGCGTGCCCGAGTGGTTGGCGACGATCAGCGCACCGCCCTTGGCGGGGATGTTCTCGACGCCCTTCACCTCGACCCGGAAGTACTTCTCGTACACCGGCCGCAGCAGCGACATCAGGACTTGGTCGGTGAGCTCGGCGTCGTAACCGAAGTCGTCGACCTCGTAGTTGCCGGTGAGCCGGCGGCGCAGGAAGGACAGGCCGCTCGCGATGCGCCGCTCCAGACCGCCGTCGCCCTCGTGCGCCTCACGGGCCTCACGCGGCTCCCGCGGTCCCTGCGTCCCCCGCGCGGGGGACGGCCGCTCCTCGGAGCTCTCACCGGTCACAGGGACATCATCCTGCGCGTCCGCCCTGCTGGGCAGGGGCTGGACCTCGCGGACCACCGCGGGCTCGCCGCCGGAGCGCCGGCTCCCCGCGCTCCGGCGCCGCGCCGGCCGCTGCGCACCGCCGCCGCGGGACCGGTCGTCGTCGAACGGAATGACCTTGGCGTCCGCCATCGTTGCTGCGCTCCTCAGTTGGCGCTCTGCGTCGGGGGGTTGCCGCCGGCCCGCCGGGCCAGCGCCGCGATCCGGTCGACGGCCCCCGCAAGGGCCTCCGGCGGCAGCAGGCCGGGGCCGCGGCTGCGGACGAAGTCCGCGAACGTCTGTGCGGTCGTGTACTTGGGGACGAAGCCCAGCGTCTCGCGCATCTGGTCCGTTGCCACGACCCGGCCGTGGGTCAGCAGCCGGATCTGCTCGGGTGAGAAGTCCGTCATGCCCAGGGTACGCACCAGGGAGCCCGCCCAGGTGACGGCGGGCAGCAGCAGCGGAACCGTGGGCCGCCCCAGCCGTCGCGAGCACTGCGACAGCAGCAGCGCGCCGTCCCCGGCGATGTTGAAGGTGCCGCTGTTGAGCGTGCCGCGTCGCGCCTCGTGGGCGGCGAGCCGCAGTACCTCGATCACGTCGTCCTCGTGCACGAACTGCAGCCGGGGGTCGTAGCCGAACACGGTCGGCAGGACGGGCAGCGAGAAGTACGCGGCCAGCGGGGTGTCCGCCGAGGGCCCGAGGATGTTGGCGAAGCGCAGCACGCACACGGCCACGTCGGGCCGGCGCCGCGCGAAGCCGCGCACATAGCCCTCGACCTCGACGGTGTCCTTGGCGAACCCGCCGCTGGGCAGGGACTTGGCCGGGGTGGTCTCCGTGAACACGGCCGGATCGCGGGGCGCGGAGCCGTAGACGTTGGTGCTGGACTTCACCACCAGCCGTTTGACGCTCGGCGACTTCTGGCAGGCGCCGAGCAGTTGCATGGTGCCGATGACGTTCGTCTCCTTGACCGTGGCCCGGCTGCCACTGCCCAGCGGGGTGCCGGTCACGTCCATGTGGACCACGGTGTCGGCGGAGGTCTCGGCGAGCACGCGCGCGATGCCGGCCTGCCGGATGTCCGCCTGGACGAAGTCCGCGCCGCCGAGATGGTGCTCGGGCGGCACCGCGTCCACGGCGACGACCCGGTCGACCTGAGGGTCACGCTGGATGCGCCGCACGAACCGGCCCGCGAGATGGCGGGCCACTCCGGTCACGAGCACGACCTGTCCCAAGATCAGCGCCTTCCTTCCCGCACCTGGTTGTCCCGCTACCTGGCCTACCACCGCGTTCCCCCGTGCGGCCAACCTATCGGTTCGCTGTTGCGCTGTGATGACCGCTCGCTGCACCAAGTGACGAAATCCGTCACCGTACATGCGCGTGGCCCCCCACCCTGTGCGGTGGGGGGCCACGGACACGCTTTCGCGTTGTCGCGCTACCTCGTAGCGACCGGCGTCACTACTTCTTGTTGCGACGCTGGACGCGGGTGCGCTTGAGCAGCTTGCGGTGCTTCTTCTTGGCCATCCGCTTGCGCCGCTTCTTGATAACAGAGCCCACGACTACCCTCGCTCACTTCTCATCACTCGGTGTTTGGGCGCCATGGGCCCACACGACCTACGAGGGGCTAGCCTACCCGCCCGAGTGCTGAGGTCGTAAATCGAGGTCGCCGTCAGGCGGTTTCCACCCCCACGTAGCTCTCGCGGAGGTATTCGTGAACCGCTTGCTCCGGGACACGGAACGACCGCCCGACCCGGATCGCGGGCAGATGACCGCTGTGCACCAGCCGGTACACGGTCATCTTCGACACTCGCATCACCGAGGCGACCTCCGCCACGGTAAGGAACTGAACCTCGTTCAGAGGCCTCTCGCCAGCTGCAGCCATGACACACCTGCACCTTCCGCACTCGACGGCCACCGGCTTCCCCTTCCGGTGACTCTTCGTCGCTGCGTGCTCACTCCCCAGACTAGGGGCGGGTGATGCGAGTGGGGAAGAGGTGCACCCATCGGCGGCCTACTGTGACAGACACGCTCGATTGAGTACGTAGCGGATGAGCGGGCGGTAGTAGGCGGCCCGTACGGCGTCATCAAGTGGAACGACCACCGACACGCGCCCCTCCGCCTGGCCGACGAAGGGCGCGGGGTCGTCCGTGTCGGCCAGGCCGATGGCCTCGAACCCCAGCTGACCTGCTCCGCAGACCCAGCCGTGATCTCCGATCACCAGCTTCGGCAGCGGTTCTCCGGCGTCGGCGGCCGCGTCCAGCGCCACCCGAACCGGGAGCGGTGAATGCGTGTGTGCGCCGGGCTCACAACCGGGGCGTTCGGGGCCGGCGGGCCTCACCAGCGCGACTCCCCGTACGTAGGCGAGGTTGTGCGTGCGTAGACCGAACCGGGTCAATATGTCGACACAGCGACCCTGCGCCGGGGTGAGGACGGCACATCCCGCCGCCGACAGCGCGTCCGCCAGCGCGGCGTAGAAACCGAGCAGCCGGTGCGGGTGGCCGGTGCCGAAGAGTACCGGCTCGCCCTGCCGGGCCGCCGCTCCCAGCCGCTCCGCGAACGCCTCCAGGGCGGCCACCGTCAGCTCCGGGTCGATCACGTCCTGGCCGGACGTATGCCCAGGATCGGCCGAAACACCACACTTCCTGGCCATGAGCTCGATCAGATCCCGCTGTCTCCAGGGCCCTTCGGGGTCAATACCGATCAGTGCCCGGGGGTCCCGCGCCGCGAACAGCCGGTAGCTGCGCAGGCTCACCTCCCGCGTGGTCGCCACGGGACCGGCCAGCCCGGCGGCCAGGAGATGGGCGCGCAGAGCGCCGGTGCTCACCACGCAAGCGATGGTGACCGACACCGGCCCGCGAGGTCCCCGGAACCGGGGAAGACCGCACGGTCGGCGTAACGGCGGTGCCTGCGAAGGGGCGAGGGGCGGGCGGGACGGCGGTGCCCGGCCTACGGCACCGGGTCTACGGCAGCAGTCCGCGCAGCGGGAACGCCGCCCGCCGGGTCGCCCGGATGGCCTGGTCCAGCCGGTCGGCAGGGTCGTACCCCGCCTCCCAGTCCGCCCAGGACACCGGCCACCGGCCGTCCGTCATCCGCATCGGAGCCAACTGCCTTGTGCGCGCGTACACTTCCTGCCGCCAGCTCTCCGGGATCACCGTCTCCGGCTCCACCGGACGCCCCGCCGCGATCCCCACCAGATGCGTCCACGACCGCGGTACGACCTCCACCACCGCGTATCCCCCGCCGCCCAGCGCGACCCACCGGCCCCCGGCGTACTCGTGCGCCAGGTCGTGACAGGCGACCTGCACCGCCCGCTGCGCGTCCAGCGACACCGCGAGGTGCGCGAGCGGGTCCTCGAAGTGCGTGTCCGCGCCGTGCTGGGTGACCAGCACCTGCGGCCGGAAGTCGGCGATCAGCTCCGGCACCACCGCATGGAACGCCCGCAGCCACCCCGAGTCCCCGGTGCCGGCCGGCAGCGCCACGTTCACCGCCGAGCCCTCCGCCGACTCCGCCCCCGTCTCCTCCGGCCAGCCCGTCTGCGGGAACAGGGTTCGCGGGTGTTCGTGCAGCGAGACCGTCAGAACCCGCGGGTCCTCCCAGAAGGCCGCCTGCACGCCGTCCCCGTGATGCACGTCCACGTCGACGTACGCGACCCGCTCCGCACCCAGCTCGAGCAGCCGCGCGATCGCCAGCGCCGCGTCGTTGTAGACGCAGAAGCCGGACGCGCAGCCCGGCATCGCGTGGTGCAGCCCGCCCGCGAAGTTCACCGCGTGCAGCGCGTCCCCCCGCCACACCGCCTCCGCCGCGCCCACCGACTGGCCCGCGATCAGCGCGGAGACCTCGTGCATCCCGGCGAAGGCCGGATCGTCCAGCGTCCCCAGCCCGTACGACCCGTCGGCCGAGCCCGGATCCGCGGACGCCGCCTTCACCGCGTCGATGTAGTCCTCACGGTGGACCAGCCGCAGTGTGGACTCCCCGGCCGGCTTGGCCGTCACCAGGTGCGCCTCCCGGTCCAGCCCGAGGGCGGCGACCAGTTTCCGGGTCAGGGCGAGGCGGACGGGATCCATCGGATGGTCCCGCCCGAAGTCATAGCCCGTTACTGCCTCGTCCCACATCAGCTGTGCGCGGCCGCTCATGCCCGCCACCGTATCGGTCCGCCCGCGGCGCGAACGACCTGGCGTACACCAACGTCACCAGCACCAACGCCATCGGCACCAGCATCGCCCCGCGGTAGCTCCAGGCGTCGCCGAGCGCGCCCACCAGCGGCGAGCCGATCAGGAAACCCACGTAGTTGAAGATGTTGAGCCTGGCGATCGCCGCGTCCGACGCACCCGGGAACAGCCGCCCGGCGGCCGCGAAGGTCTGCGGCACCAGCACGCACAGGCCCAGCCCCAGCAGGGTGAACCCGAGCATGCCCACCCAGGCCCCCGGGGCGACGGCCACCACCGCGAACCCGAGTGCCGCGACCAGCGCCCCGAGCCGCACCACCGCCACGGCCCCGAACCGCCGCACCCCGAAGTCCCCGATGGCCCGCCCCAGCAGGGTCGTGACCATGTAGACGTTGTACGGCACCGTCGCCAGCTGCTCGGAGCTGCCCAGCGTGTCCTGGAGGTACTTGGCGCTCCAGTTGGAGACGGTCGAGTCCCCGATGTAGGCGAACGTCATCACCAGGCAGAGCGGGAGCAACATCCGGAAGACGAGGGCACCGCCGACGGCGGACCCGTCCGCGGTGCCTACGGTTCCACCGGGTACGGCGCCGCGGTCGTCGTCGACGTACCACCGGCTGCCGACCAGGGCCGCCGGCAGCAGCACCGCCACCACCGGCAGGTACGACACCCACAGCGCCAGGTGCCAGTGCGCCCCCACCCAGGCCAGGGAGGCGCCCACGATCCCGCCCAGGCTGTAGGCGGCGTGGAAACTGAGCATGATGCTGCGGCCGTACGTCCGCTGGAGGCTCACCCCGAGCATGTTCATCGAGGCGTCCAGCGCGCCGACCGCGAGCCCGAACGCGGCCAGCGCGACGGCCAGTTCGGCCATCTGGCCGCCGGCGCCCACGCCGAGCAGGGCCAGCAGGACCACCGGCTGGGACCAGCGCAGCAGACGGCTGGGCCGGACCCGCTTCACCAGCTGCTCGGTGGTCACGCTGCCCACCCCGGCGAGGATCGGCACGGCCGCCAGGAAGGCCGGCAGCAGCGCGTCCGAGACACCGTAGCGGTCCTGGATGGCCGGGATGCGCGTCACGAGGAGCGCGAAGGTGGCGCCCTGCGCGAAGAAGCTGAACGCCAGCGAGGCCCTGCCGCGCCGCAGCACATCTGTCATGGCGGCGAGCGTAGGGCCCCTGGCTACCTGTGGGTAGATCCGGCCAAAGATGAATTTGGCTCAGCTTTACGCGTGGGCCAGGGCGGGGATCCCCGCGGTGCTCTCGGAGCCCTTGGCCTCGGCGATCACCATGTGGGCCATCGGGCCAGCGGCGAGCGCCCCGCTCAGGAAGAACCCGAGCACCATCGCGGCCGCCATGATCACGGTCCCGAGCCACACCATGGTGTCCACGGGCAGCGTGTACGCGCCCACGACCCGCACCAGGCACTCGGCGAGCAGCACCGCACCCCACACCAGCGAGAAGATCCTCTCCGCCCGCCGGAAGTGCGCCGAGCCGGACGCCAGCCGCGCCCAGGCCGCCTCACGTCCCGCGTCGCCCTTGACCACCCAGGGCTTCATGGCCGCGGTCATCATCGGCCTGCCCAGCGCCACGGACACCAGGATGCCGATGCCGATCGCGCTGCTGACCCCGCTGTCCTTGGCGAGCATCAGCCGCGGGTCGCCGGAGACCAGGCTGAGCAGCAGCCCGACCACGTTGACGAACAGGATGAGGGCCGCGAGCCCGTTCACGGTGCGCTCCTTGACCGCGCCCCAGGCGGTCCGCAGGGCCGGCACCACGCTGCTCCAGCCGAGGGCCGCGAGCGTGCTCATCCCGAAACCGTTCTTGAGCAGGTAGTACCCGCCGACCGGCACCGCAACGTCCACCAGGAGGGGGGCGAGGTTCGCGCGCTTCGTGTTCGTCGTCATGCGTTCAGCTTCGCGGAACGGGGGGTGCCGGCAGTAGAAACGATCGTCCGGAGCTCCGCATGACAAATGTCAGTGCCGCGTGAGTGGCGCCGGTCATGACGGCCCTCATACCAGCAGGTCGGCCAACTCGCCCATGTCGGAGAACAGTTGGGTGGCGCCGGTGAGGCGCTCGGCCGGTGTCATCGCAGTGAACCCGTAGACGTCCATCCCGGCCGCCACGGCGGCCCGCACACCGAGCGGGGAGTCCTCGACGACGACGCACCGCTCGGGCCGCACCCCCATGTGCTCGGCCGCGTACAGGAAGAGGTCCGGCGCCGGCTTGCCGCGCCCCACGTCCTGCGAGCTGAAGACACGCTCGTCGTCGAACCACCGGTCGAGCCCGGTGGTCCGGTGTCCCACCCGGATCCGCTCGTGGCTCCCCGAGGAGGCGACGCAGTACGGCGTCCCGTCCGCCGTCAGCTTCTCCAGTACGTCCGTGACGCCGGCCACCGGCTTCAAGTCCCGTTCGAAGGCCGCGAAGACGCGGGAGTGGAAGACGTCGTCGAAGTCGTCCGGCAGCCGCTTGCCCGTGCGCTCGAGGACCAGGTCGTGCACCCGGTGCATCGCCGACCCCATGTAGTCGCGGATGGAGTCCTCGTAGGAGGTGGGGTGTCCCAGCTCGGTCAGATGGGCGGCGAGGAGCCGGTTGGAGATCGGCTCGCTGTCGACGAGGACGCCGTCGTTGTCGAAGATGACGAGGTCGTAGCGCATGTGTACGAGCTTAGACGGAGGCACAACGCAGAAAACCCCGCACCGTGAGGTGCGGGGTTTTCTTCAATATTTGTTCGGCGGTGTCCTACTCTCCCACAGGG
>NZ_BMVJ01000001.1:666787-690658 GCF_014650655.1 Streptomyces anandii JCM 4720 | reverse complement strand
CCCCCGGCCGCCGAGGTCCGGGACGCAGCCCCCGGGCGCCGGGTCCGGGGCGCAGCCCCCGGGCGGGGATGCAAGGGGCAGAACCCCCGGTCGGGGTGCAGGGGGCGGAACCCCCGGGCGGGGGTGCAGGGGGCGGAGCCCCCGCCGTCGGGGTCCGGGGCGGAGCCCCGTGGCGGGACCTGCTGTCCCACCGAGACGGGCGGGCGGGTGGGAAACAAGGGGACCGGAGTCCCCGGGACTCAACGCCCCCGCAGCGCGCGGTACCTCCCCACCAGCGCCCGAGTGGACCCGTCCAGCCCCTCCACCTCAACCCCCTCCACCAACGCGGGCTCCACCCGCTTCGCCAGCACCTTCCCCAGCTCGACCCCCCACTGATCGAACGAGTCGATGTTCCACACCGCCCCCTGCACGAACACCTTGTGTTCGTAGAGGGCGACCAACTGCCCCAGCACAGCCGGACTGAGCTCCCGCGCCAGAATCGTGGTCGTGGGGTGCCCACCCCGGAAGGACTTGTGCGCGACCAACTCCTCCGGCACCCCCTCCCCCCGAACCTCCCCCTCCGTCTTGCCGAAGGCCAAGGCCTGCGTCTGCGCGAAGAAGTTGGCCATCAGCAGATCGTGCTGAGCCTTGAGCTCCCCGCTCAGCTCCCCCACCGGCTCGGCGAAGCCGATGAAGTCGGCCGGGATCAGCTTCGTGCCCTGATGGATCAACTGGTAGTAGGCGTGCTGGCCGTTGGTGCCGGGCGTGCCCCACACCACCGGGCCGGTCTGCCACTGCACGGGTTCGCCGTCGCGCTGCACCGACTTGCCGTTGGACTCCATGTCCAGCTGCTGCAGGTACGCGGTGAACTTCGACAGATAATGCGAGTACGGCAGCACGGCGTGCGACTGGGCGTCGAAGAAGTTGCCGTACCACACCCCCAGCAACCCCAGCAGCAGCGGCACATTGGACTCGGCCGGCGCGTTGCGGAAGTGGTCGTCGACGAGACGGAACCCGTCCAGCATCTCCCCGAACCGCTCGGGACCGATCGCGATCATCAGCGACAGCCCGATCGCCGAGTCGTACGAGTACCGCCCGCCGACCCAGTCCCAGAACTCGAACATGTTGGCCGGGTCGATCCCGAACCCGGTCACCTTCTCCGCGTTGGTCGACAGCGCCACGAAGTGCCGGGCGACCGCCTTCTCCTCGCCCCCGAGCCCGGCCACCAGCCAGTCGCGCGCGGACGTCGCGTTGGTGATCGTCTCGATCGTGGTGAACGTCTTGGACGCCACGATGAACAGCGTCTCGGCCGGGTCCAGATCCCGCGTCGCCTCGTGCAGATCGGCCCCGTCGACGTTGGAGACGAACCGCACCGTCAGCTCGCGGTCGGTGTACGCGCGCAGCACCTCGTACGCCATCGCCGGGCCGAGGTCGGAGCCGCCGATGCCGATGTTGACGACGTTGCGGATCCGCCGGCCGGTGTGTCCGGTCCACTCCCCCGAGCGGACGCGCCGAGCGAAGTCGCCCATGCGGTCGAGGACTTCGTGCACCTTGGGCACCACGTTCTCGCCGTCGACCTCGATCACCGCGTCCCGGGGGGCGCGCAGGGCGGTGTGCAGCACCGCCCGGTTCTCGGTGACGTTGATCCGCTCCCCGCGGAACATGGCGTCCCGCAGCCCGAACACGTCCGTCGCCGCGGCCAGTTCCCGCAGCAGCCGCAGGGTCTCGCCGGTCACCAGGTGCTTGGAGTAGTCGATGTAGAGGTCGCCGACCTGGAGCGTGTATTCCTCACCGCGCCCCGGGTCGGCCGCGAACAGGTCCCGCAGATGCGTCCCGGTCAGTTCCTCGCGGTGCTTGGCGAGAGCGGTCCACTCGGGCGTCTGGTCGAGCCTGCCACGGCCGTCTGCGTTCATCTCGGACTTCAGCCTTTCCTAGCCGTCCTGCTGTGTCCTGCCCCGCTGCCGGTCCAACCTAGTTGATCAGGCCGTGCGGTGGCCCGTCGTCGCGCCGTCGTCCGGCACGACAACAGGTACGTCCCATCGGCGCGCGGATATCAACGAGGTGACGGCGAGGCCGAAGAGGACGGCGGCGAGGAGCGCGGGCGCGTTCAGCCCGTACACCCGCGCCGCGGCCCCGCCGAGCAGCGCGCCGAGCGGGGCGCCGGACGTCGAGGCGGTGCGGAAGGCGGCGGCCATGCGGCCCAGCATGGACTCGGGGCCGCGCTGCTGCATGAGGGTGACCTGGTTGACGTTCCACACCATGCCCATGGCGCCGAGGAGCAGCAGGGCGGGCAGGAGGGCCGCGAGGTGGCGGACGGTCCCGGCGAGCAGCAGGCACCCGGTCTGCACGGTGCCCGCGGCGATCAGCGCGCGGAGGCGGCCGGTGCGGCGCGCGATGCGCTGGGCGATGAGTCCGCCGGCGAGGCTGCCCGCGGAGTACGCCGTCATGGCGGCCGCGAATCCGGCGTCGCCCGCGTGCAGCCAGCGGGTCACGTGGAGCACGAGGGTGGCGATCAGGGCGCCCATGCCGATGTTGCACAGCAGTGTGGCCCCGCAGATCGCACGCAGGGTGCGGTCCGCCCACAGCACGCGTAGGCCCTCGCCGATCTCGGCCCGCAGGGTGCTTCCGGCCGGGCGCGGCTCCCGCCCCGGCGGCCGGGTCCGCAGGGAGGCGACCAGGGCGGCGGCCAGGAGGTAGGTGCCCGCGTCGGCCGCGAAGGGCATGAACACCCCGGCGGCCAGCAGCAGCGGCACGAACGGTCCCGCCAGCAGTCCCCCGGCGAGTTGCTGCCCGGTCATCAGCCGGGCGTTGGCACCGCCCAGCGCCTCACGGTCCACCAGGGAGGGCAGCAGGGCCGTGGCCGCGTTGTCGAAGAGCGTCTGCAGGGTGGTGAGAGCGAAGGCGAGGGCGAGGAGGAGCGTGATGGAGGCGTGTCCGAGGCCCACGGCGAGCGCGAAGGCGGCGACGAGCAGTCCGCGTACGGTGTCGACCGCCCACATAGCGCGCCGCTGGTCCACGCGGTCCGCGACGGCCCCGCCGAGCAGGCCGAACAGCAGCCACGGCACATAGGCGCAGGCGGTGACGGAGGCGACGGCCAGCGGCTCGTCCGTCAGCCGCACGGCGAGCAGGGGCAGCGCGGCGGTGCGCAGCGCGTCTCCGAACCGGGAGATCACGGCGGCGCTCCACAGCCGCCCGAATCCCCCGCGCCACGCGGGCCGCCCCAAGGCCTCCGCCGCCTGGACCGTCGTCACCGTCGTCGTCCCCCCTCACGATTCGCCGATGCACAAACCGTAGAGGGCACCACTGACAATCGGTCCGGGGCGGCCGCCGGCCGGGAGCCGGACAGGTCCGGCAGCGCGCCCCGTGGGGGCCCGGCCGGACCTCAACTCCTAGATCTCGCCGCGCAGTTTGGCGAGCGCTTCGGCGAGGATCGCCTCGCCGTCCGCGTCGCTGCGCCGCTCCCGTACGTACGCCAGGTGCGTCTTGTAGGGCTCGGTGCGCGGCGGGTCGGGCGGGTTGTCCCGGTCCTGACCGGCCGGGAAGCCGCAGCGCGGGCAGTCCCAGGTGTCGGGAACCTGCGCGTCGCTGGCGAAGCTGGGCTGCGTCTCGTGCCCGTTGGAGCACCAGAAGGAGATGCGCAGACGCGGCGCGGACTCGCCGCGCTCGGCCTCGCCCATCGGCCCCGCCCCGACCCGGCTTCCTCGGATCGCGTTGCCACTTGCCACGGTCGTAACTCCCTGCGTGATGGTGCCGCGAAACGAGTCGGCGTTTCGCTTCGCTGCGAGCGCCTCAGTCTACGTAAGGCCCAACGCGCGTCCAGTGATTGGAGTTACCGGTCCCCATACACAGACGCAAGCCCCATGATAGGCCGCGCTCAGGAGCGCGTACCGACCATGGGGCTTTACGTGCGGAATGTGCGGTCTGCGCCGCGTCAGCTGCTGGTCTTCATCAGGATGCCGAGCACGATGATGCAGGCGAGCCACAGCAGACCGATCACCACGGTGATGCGGTCGAGGTTGCGCTCGGCGACCGAGGAGCCGCCGACGGAGGACTGCATGCCGCCACCGAACATGTCGGAGAGGCCGCCGCCCTTCCCCTTGTGCATCAGCACCAGCAGCATCAGCAACAGGCTGAAGACGATCAGGGCGATCGAGAACCCCAAAACCACGGCTGGACCAACTTCCTCGGATTCGGATGGACGACGGGGCACGGTGGCAGGCCACCGTGCCCCCGCAAGGGTACGACGAATCGCCGTCGCCGCCTACTCGCAGCTCGCGGCGCTGATCAGGTCACTGATCGCGGAAGCGCACGATCTTGACGAACTCGTCCGCGTCCAGCGAGGCGCCGCCGACCAGGGCGCCGTCGATGTCGGCCTGCGCCATGATCTCGGCGACGTTGCCGGCCTTGACGGAGCCGCCGTACTGGATGCGGATCCGGTCGGCCACGTCCTGGGAGTACAGCTCGGCGAGCTTGCCGCGGACGGCCGCGCAGACCTCCTGGGCGTCCTCGGCGCCGCAGACCTTGCCGGTGCCGATCGCCCACACGGGCTCGTAGGCGATCACGACGGTCTCGGCCTGCTCGGCCGGGAGGTCCTTCAGACCGCCCTCGACCTGGGCGAGGGTGTGGGCGACGTGGTTGCCCGCCTCGCGGACCTCCAGCTCCTCGCCGACGCACAGGATGGGGGTCAGGCCGTGCTTGTAGGCGGCCTTGACCTTGGCGTTGACGATCTCGTCGGTCTCGTCGTGGTACTGGCGGCGCTCGGAGTGGCCGATCGCCACGTAGGTGCACTTGAGCTTGGCCAGCATCGGGCCGGAGATCTCGCCGGTGTAGGCGCCGGAGTCGTGCTGCGAGATGTCCTGGGCGCCGTACTTGATCTTGAGCTTGTCGCCGTCGACCAGGGTCTGCACCGAGCGCAGGTCGGTGAAGGGCGGCAGGACGGCGACCTCGACGGCCTCGTAGTCCTTGTCGGCCAGGGCGAAGGCGAGCTTCTGGACGTGGGCGATGGCCTCGAGGTGGTTGAGGTTCATCTTCCAGTTGCCCGCCATCAGGGGCGTGCGGGTGGTCATTGAGGTTCAGTCCTCCAGTGCGGCGAGGCCGGGGAGCGTCTTGCCCTCGAGGTATTCGAGGGAGGCGCCGCCACCGGTCGAGATGTGGCCGAATGCCGACTCGTCGAAGCCCAGCGTACGGACGGCCGCGGCGGAGTCGCCGCCGCCGACCACGGTGAAGCCGTCCGAGTCGACGAGGGCCTGGGCGACGGCCCTGGTGCCCTCGGCGAAGTCGGGGTGCTCGAAGACGCCCATCGGGCCGTTCCAGAAGACGGTGGCCGCGTCGGCGAGCTTCGAGGCGTAGAGCTTGCGGGTCTCGGGACCGATGTCCAGACCCTCCTGGTCGGCGGGGATGGCGTCCGCGGCGACGGCGGTGGGGTTGGCCGGGGCCTTGGTCTTCAGGTCCGGGAAGTACGGCGCGACCAGGGTGTCCACCGGCAGGACCAGCTCGACCCCGGTCTTCTCGGCGCGCTCGAGGTACTCCCTGACGGCCGGGATCTGGTCCTCCTGCAGGAGCGACTTGCCGATCTCGTGGCCCTGGGCCTTGAGGAAGGTGTACGCCATGCCGCCGCCGATGAGCAGCCGGTCGGCCTTGCCGAGCAGCTCGTCGATCACGGCGAGCTTGTCGGAGACCTTGGCGCCGCCGAGCGCGACGACGTAGGGCCGCTTGACGTCCTCGGTGAGCTTCTTCAGGACGCCGACCTCGGTGGCGATGAGGTAGCCGGCGTAGTGCGGCAGGCGGGCCGGCAGGTCGTAGACGCTGGCGTGCTTGCGGTGCACCGCGCCGAAGCCGTCGCCGACGTAGACGTCCGCGAGGGCGGCGAGGGCGTCGGCGAACTCGCCGCGCTCGGTGTCGTCCTTGGAGGTCTCGCCGGGGTTGAAGCGCAGGTTCTCGATGACGGCGACCTGGCCGGGCTGGAGGCCGTCCACGGCGTCGTGGGCGGCAGGGCCGACGGTGTCCTGGGCGAAGGCCACGGGCGCGCCCAGCAGTTCACCGAGCCGCTCGGCGGCGGGAAGCAGCGAGAAGGCCGGGTCCGGGGCACCCTTGGGGCGGCCGAGGTGGGAGGCGACGACCACCTTGGCGTTGGCCTCGGCGAGCGCCTTGACGGTGGGCAGGACCGCGCGGATGCGGCCGTCGTCGGTGATGACGCCGTCGGCGAGCGGCACGTTCAGGTCGGCGCGGACGAAGACCCGCTTGCCGTCCACGCCTTCGGCGAGAAGTTCGTCGATCGTCTTCATGGGTGGGACTCCTGGTGAGAGGGCTCTTGATCGTACGAGGGCCGGCCGGCCCGCGGGCGGGCCGGGTCCAGCCGTACGTGCGTCAGGGCCCGGACGGCGCGTCAGCGCGCCGTCCGGGCCCCAACTCGCATCGAGGTGCCTGTTTTCAGCCGATCAGAGCTGGTTGCCCACGAAGACCGTCAGGTCGACGAGGCGGTTGGAGTAGCCCCACTCGTTGTCGTACCAGCCGATGACCTTCACGTTCTTGCCCTCCTGGACCATGGTCAGGGAGGAGTCGAAGGTGCAGGACGCCGGGGCGTTGACGATGTCGGAGGAGACGATCGGGTCCTCGGTGTACTCGAGGATGCCCTTCAGCTCGCCCTCGGCGGCCTTCTGGAAGGCGGCGTTGACCTCTTCCTTGGTGACCTCGCGGGAGAGCTCGACGACCAGGTCGGTGACCGAGCCGGTGGGGACCGGGACGCGCATGGCCATGCCGTCCAGCTTGCCCTTGAGCTGCGGCAGCACCAGGGCGGTGGCCTTCGCGGCGCCCGTGGTGGTCGGGATGATGTTCTCCGCGGCGGCGCGGGCGCGGCGCAGGTCCTTGTGCGGGAAGTCCAGGATGCGCTGGTCGTTGGTGTACGCGTGGACGGTCGTCATCAGGCCCTTGACGATGCCGAAGTTCTCGTCGAGGACCTTCGCCATCGGCGCCACACAGTTGGTGGTGCAGGAGGCGTTGGAGATGACGTTGTGGTTCGCCGCGTCGTACTTGTCCTGGTTGACGCCCATCACGATGGTGACGTCCTCGTTCTTCGCCGGCGCGGAGATGATGACCTTCTTGGCGCCGCCGGCGATGTGCTTCTCGGCGTCTTCCTTCTTGGTGAAGATGCCGGTGGACTCGATGACGATGTCCACGCCCAGCTGACCCCAGGGGATGTCGGCCGGGTTGCGCTCGGACAGGACCTTGATGGTCTTGCCGTCGACGGTGATGGTGTCCTCGGTGTGCGTGACCTCCTGCTTGAGGCGGCCGAGGATGGTGTCGTACTTCAGCAGGTGAGCGGTGGTCGCGGTGTCACCCAGGTCGTTGACAGCCACGATCTCGATGTCTGCACCCTGCTCCAGCAGCGCGCGGAAGTAGTTACGACCGATGCGGCCAAAGCCGTTGATGCCTACGCGGATCGTCACGAACCGATCTCCTCGTTGGTACGCCGGTTTCGACGCCGGCGAGCTGTATGGGATGTCCCCGACCACCCCCGACCCTACCTCCCTGGAGCCCCCGAAGTGACATTCGGAGGGCCCGGAAAAGGCATGGCGGTCCGTACCCGTGAGTAGGTGTACGGACCGCCCGGAGCCGGGGCCCGATTCACTCCTTTTCAGGATGAGTGTCCGTGCATGTTGACCGCATTCATCACTCTTTCGTGCAGGGGTCGGCTCACTTGTCGAGGGCGGCGATCGAACGCCTCATGAGGGCCGCGCGGTCGGCGGCCGAGGGGAGGTGTTCGAGGCCGAAGCCGAGCAGCACCGAACGGCCCGTGGTGACCGCTCCGTAGGTCCGGAACAGGGTCCCGGTGCGGGTCCAGTCCTTGAGGGCGGCGGGGCTGCCCGGCGGCGGTCCCGGCACGCTCCACGGACCGAGGGAGGTCTCGAACCCCTCGGTCTCCCTCGCCGTGCCGCCGACCACGAGCGAGGCGTCGTCGGCGAGCACGCCGTGGCCGCCGGTGCCCGGGTCGGTGACGTAGGCGAGGGCGATCTCGACGCGCTTGCCCGCGTAGGCGCTCAGGTCGAAGACGGCCTGCTGCCAGCCGCCCGAGGAGCCGGTGAAGCTGTTCCAGCGGCCGGTGGCGCCGGTCGCCGTGCAGCCGCCGGAATCCAGGGTCAGGTAGTGCCTGAGCCAGGGGTGCTCGCCGATCAGGAACCCGGCCCCGCACTCGGCGGGCACCGCCGCACTGGTCCGGCCGCCCGCCTCGGGAAGCGTCGTCCAGTCGTCGGCGCCGACGGTGTGGATCTCCATCAGCGCGTGGTCGTAACCGGGTTCGGTGTCCCACAGCAGCCGGGTGCTCAGCGCGGGCCGGTCCGCCGCGGTCACCTGGGTGAGGTCGACGGTGCGGGCGAGCCGCTTGTAGGAGTCGTCGGTGTGCACGGCGGCCGCCATGTACGAACCCGAGTACGGCCCGTACGGGTTGACGGTCCCGGCGAAGGCGCCCGCGCCGGCGCTCGCGAACTGCGGGTACCGGGCGGCGGGCAGTTCGTCGGAGGTGACCCCGTAGGTGCCGGCCGCGTCGAGCGGGTCGCCCGGCGCGCCGGCGAGGGCGCCGCTGAAGCCGGCGAGCTTCCCTGAGCCGGTGAACCCGGTCGCGCCCGAGGTCGACGTACGCGAGTAGGCGCCCAGGTAGTACTGGCTGAAGTCGTCCGAGAGGGTGCCGTCGCCGAGGTCGACGCTGCCGCCGGCCCGCTCACCGGCCTCGATCAGCTTCCCGCCCTCGTTGAGGTAGGCGCGCAGCTGGAGCTGGGTCGGGTTGCCCGGGCCCTTGGCGCCGGAGTAGTGGACGACGGCGCGGAAGTGCTTGAGCACCCCGAGCGCGTCGGGCACGCCCTGGGTGGCGACGTCCCAGACGACCGCGCCGCGGCCGTTCGCCCTCAGCGCGTCGACGTACTTCCGCGCCTGCGTGGCGGCCACGCCCTCCTCGGCGACCACCAGGGTGCTCGCGGCGGCGCGCCGGGCCACGGTGTAGGTGAAGTGCCCGCTCGACGTCCTCTTCCCGCTCCGGGTGCGGCCGGTGAACCACACGTCGACCCTGTCGCCGGGGCGTGCGCCGCGCACCTCGGCGCGGTACTCGTCGAAGTAGAGGTGGTCGGCGCCGCCGTAGGTCGTGCCGCCCTTCCAGGGCCGCAGCGCCCTGGCCTGGCTGCGCCCGCCGTTGATCCGGTAGCGCAGTTCCTTGTCCCGCACGGACTTGCGTACGACGGCCGAGACCTCCTGGCCGGCGCCGCGGGCGTAGGAGACCGGGAAGGCGGCCGGGGTGAAGTCGGCGGCGCTCAGGCCGACCGAGGAGCTGGGCCGGTCGGGGTGGGAGGCCGTCTCGGCGACAGAGAGGGCGAAGGGGATGTTCTTCTCGAACTCCCGCTGGACGAGCTTCTCGTCGTCGGGGAAGTTGAAGACCGAGCGGCAGTCGGCGGCGTTCCAGGCGTCGCCCGGGTCGGAGTCGGAGGCGGTCTGGCAGGTCGACATCTCAGGGGTGAACATCGCCATCCCGTTGACGTTGCCCGCGTGGCCGTCCGCCTCGCCGTTGGTGGTGTAGAGCTCGGAGGAGACCTGCGAACGGTAGCCGGGGATCGCGGGGTTGTCCGGGGTGCCGGCGAGCGCCTTGTAGAGGACGTCGTCCGGGGTCGGGGTGGCGACCTGCCAGCCGACGCCGTAGAGCAGGAGTTCGGCGGCGGAGTGGTAGTTGATGCCGTACGTGAAGTGGACGCGTTTCTCGAACCGGTCGAGCGCCCGCGTCTCGGGCTCGGAGCCGGGGCTCGCGCCGCGGTAGGTCTCGCTGGTGGGGTTCGGGGACGAACCCTCGTCGTCGTAGCCCCACTTGTAGGCGAAGTTGCGGTTGAGGTCGACGCCGTCGCCGGTGGAGATGACTCCGTCGCCGTTGACGTCGCGCAGGTTCTTGCGCCACAGACGGGTGGAGGAGTCCTTGAAGGTGTAGTCGTACCCGTCGGGGTTGGCGGACAGGACGAACCACAGTTCGGTGGAGTCGACGATCTTCCTGACGCGCCGGTCGGTGCGGTAGTGGTCGAGGTAGTAGTGCATCAGCCGGCGGGTCATCTCCGGTGTGATCCACTCGCGCGCGTGCTGGTTGGACATGTACAGCACGGCAGGCTTGGAGCCGTCCCTGGTCTTCCTCGCGTCCCTGGTGAGCTTGAGCGCGAGGATGTCCTGGCCGTCGACCGTCTTCCCGATGGAGACGGCCTTGGTGAGTCCGGGGTGGGCCCGTGCGGTGCGGAGGATCTCCTCCTCGAGGCCGCCCTTGCCGCTGTAGGGACGGAACACGCCCTGCGCGGCCGCCAGCACCCGCTTGCTCGCCGTGGCCGACAGTTCGTGCTCGGTGACGTGGACGCCCTGCCTGCGCAGCGCGTCGGCCTGGGCGTCGGTGAGGTACAGCTCGACGGTGCCGCGCCCCTTTCCGGCCACCTGGGCGCCGAGTTCCTGGCCGTCCTGGCCGGCCTTGAGCAGCAGGGGTAACTGCCGCTCGGTGACGTCGGCGTGGAACACCTTCACCTCGGCCGGGTCAGGCCCGGGTGAAGTCCCGCTCCCGCTCTGGGTCTGGGCGTGGGCGACGGGTGCGAGGCCCGCTCCGCCGAGCAGGAGCGCGCCGACAGCGAGGATCGATCTCGCTCTGTGTCTCATGAAACCCCCTGGCGGTGGTCCGCCACAGCGGCGAACAGCTGCCAGGTTCATGTCACTTCTTGATCGAGTCAAGGGTGCCTCAAAGACAGGAAAACCCCACGTTTTCGGCCCCCTCACGGGCGCGCGAGTGTGGGTGGGGTGCGGCGAATGGTCTGAGCAGGAGCGGGCTTCGTGCGGAACGGCATCGCATCCCACGCTGCCATCACCAACCCACGCACACAGCGCGCCACGCGCTTCCCCACAGCGGGTCACACGCGGACGGCGGGCACGCGGGGTGCCCGCACCCCCGCCCGAAGACCGGCTGCCGGGGGCGGCGGCCGCCCCGGCCCGGCGCCCGGGGAGGGGCCGGGCGCGGGCAGGGGCTGGGGTGGTCAGCCGGCGAGGTTGTCGGCCAGTTCCTCGGTGAGGTTGGCCTCGGTGCCCGGGATGCCGAGGTCGGCGGCGCGCTTGTCGGCCATGGCCAGCAGCCGGCGAATGCGGCCGGCGACGGCGTCCTTGGTCAGCGGCGGGTCGGCGAGCGCGCCCAGCTCCTCCAGGGAGGCCTGCTTGTGCTCCATGCGCAGGCGCCCAGCGGCGGCGAGGTGCTCGGGCACGTCGTCCCCGAGGATCTCCAGGGCGCGCTGGACCCGGGCGCCGGCCGCGACGGCCGCGCGGGCCGAGCGGCGCAGGTTGGCGTCGTCGAAGTTGGCGAGCCGGTTCGCCGTGGCGCGGACCTCGCGCCGCATCCGCCGCTCCTCCCAGGCCAGCACGGACTCATGGGCGCCGAGCCGCGTCAGCAGCGCGCCGATGGCGTCACCGTCACGGACGACGACCCGGTCCACCCCGCGCACCTCGCGGGCCTTGGCCGCGATCGACAGCCGGCGCGCCGCGCCGACCAGGGCCAGGGCCGCCTCCGGTCCCGGGCAGGTGACCTCCAGGGAGGAGGAGCGGCCGGGCTCGGTGAGCGAGCCGTGGGCGAGGAAGGCCCCGCGCCAGGCGGCCTCGGCATCGCAGGTGGCCCCCGAGACCACCTGCGGGGGCAGGCCGCGGATCGGGCGGCCCCGGCCGTCCACGAGCCCGGTCTGGCGGGCCAGCTGGTCGCCGCCCGCGACCACGCGCACCACGTAGCGCGAGCCGCGGCGCAGACCGCCGGGCGCCATCACGATCAGCTCGGAGCTGTGACCGAAGATCTCCAGGATGTCGCGCTTCAGACGCCGCGCCGCCATCGCGGTGTCCAGTTCCGCCTCGATCACGATGCGCCCGCTGACCAGGTGGAGGCCGCCGGCGAACCGCAGAATGGCGGAGACCTCCGCCTTCCTGCAGCAGGTCCGGGTGACGGGGAGCCGGGAGATCTCGTCCTTCACCGCTGCCGTCATCGCCATGGGCCGATCCTTCCATGCATCCGAAAAATACGGTCGTACGCGGCGGCCAGCAGCTCCGGGTCATGCCGCGGAGTTCCGTCCCTCCGGGCCACCGGCGCCAGCTCGACCGCGGCGCCGAACCGCTTGGCGGCCTCGGTGAGGACTTCGCGGTCGGGCACGGCGGCCTCGTCGGCCAGCACCACGTCCAGGGCGAGTTTAGGGGCGTGTCGTCCCAAAACCTCCAAATGACGCTGCGGGGAGAAGCCGTCGGTTTCTCCCGGCTGCGGGGCGAGGTTCAAGGAGAGCACCCGGCGGGCCTTGGTGGCCGTGAGGGCGTCGAGCAGCTCGGGCACCAGCAGGTGCGGGATGACCGAGGAGAACCAGGAGCCGGGGCCGAGCACCACCCAGTCCGCGTCCAGGACCGCGGCGACGGCCTCGGGGACGGCGGGCGGGTCGTGCGGCACCAGGTGCACGGACTGCACCTCGCCCGGGGTGAGCGCCACGGTGGCCTGGCCGCGGACGGTGTCGACGTCCTCCGGCCGGTCCGGGTCGTGCCCCTTGACCAGGGCCTGGAGCTCCAGCGGCACGGCGGACATGGGCAGCACGCGCCCGTGCGCGCCCAGCAGCTTGCCGACCAGGTCAAGGGCCTGGACGTGGTCGCCGAGCTGCTCCCACAGGGCGACGATCAGCAGATTGCCGACCGCGTGGTCGTGCAGGTCGCCCTGGGAGGTGAAGCGGTGCTGGATGACGCGGGACCAGGTCTGGCCCCAGTCGTCGTCACCGCACAGCGCGGCCAGCGCCTTGCGCAGGTCACCGGGCGGCAGCACGCCCAGTTCGGCGCGCAGGCGCCCGCTGGAGCCGCCGTCGTCGGCCACGGTGACGACGGCGGTGAGATCGCCGGTGATCCGGCGCAGTGCGGCGAGCGAGGCGGACAGGCCCATGCCGCCGCCGAGGGCGACCACTTTGGGCTGGGCGCCGCGGCGGCGCGGCCGGCCGCCGCGCGCCTCGGCGGGGCGGGCCTGCCGCCCCTCGGTCGCCTGACGGGCGGCACGTCCCTCCGGCACCACCCGGCGCAGCCTGCTCAGCCGCGGCGTACGTCCGGTCACTCGCGCCCCATGTCCCGGTGGACGACGACGGTCTCCACACCCTCGGCCGCGAGCCGCGCGGCGAGCTTCTCCGACATGGCCACCGAGCGGTGCTTGCCGCCCGTGCAGCCGATGGCGACGGTCACGTAGCGCTTGCCCTCGCGGCGGTAGCCGGCGGCGATGAGCCGCAGCAGCTCGGCGTACCGGTCGAGGAACTCCTTGGCGCCGGGCTGGTTGAAGACGTAGGCGGCGACCTCCTCGTTGAGGCCGGTATAGGGGCGCAGCTCCGGGACCCAGTGCGGGTTGGGCAGGAAGCGCATGTCCGCGACGAGGTCGGCGTCGACCGGCAGGCCGTACTTGAAGCCGAAGGACATGACGGTGGCCCGCAGTTCTGGCTCCTCCTCGCCCGCGAACTGGGCGTCCATCTTGGCGCGCAGCTCGTGCACGTTGAGGCTGGAGGTGTCGATGACGAGGTCGGCGTCGCCGCGCAGTTCCCGCAGCAGCTCGCGCTCGGCCGCGATGCCGTCGACGATGCGGCCGTCGCCCTGGAGCGGGTGCGGCCGGCGGACCGACTCGAAGCGGCGCACGAGGGCGTCGTCGGAGGACTCCAGGAACACGATCCGCCGGGTGACGTGCTTGGCCTCGAGGTCGGCGAGGGACTCGCGCAGGTTGTCGAAGAAGCGGCGGCCGCGGACGTCGACGACGACCGCGATCCGGGCCACGTTGCCCTGCGAGCGGGCGCCGAGCTCCACCATGGTGGGGATCAGCGCGGGCGGCAGGTTGTCGACCACGAACCAGCCGAGGTCCTCCAGGCACTTGGCGGCCGTGGAGCGGCCTGCGCCGGACATGCCGGAGATGATCACCAGCTCGGGGATGGCCGCGTCGGGGACCCCGGCCGTGTCGATGCCCGTACTCACCTGTGCTCCGTCTTCCTGGACCGCGTGCTGCCGCTGATCCTCGCGTGTTTCCCCGTGAGCCTGATCTCGGTCCGCTGTGGGCCGCGGTTCGTGCTCGGTCATGTCTCCTGCCCCCGTCGCTCGTCCGGGGCGCCCGTGGGCACGGGCTCCCCTGGGGCACCCGCCGTCGTTTCGGGTGCCGTCTCTTCCACGTCTTCCATGATCTCTCCAGTCGCCGTGTTGACGGCAGGTGCGGCCGGGACCGCCTGGGCGAGGGCCACGGCGATCGTCTCGGCCGTCTTGCGGCCTATGCCGGGCACCTCGCGGATCTGGTCGATTGTGGCGGACCGCAGCTTCTTCACCGAGCCGAAATGCTTGATCAGCGCCTGTTTGCGTGTCTCGCCGAGGCCGGGTACGTCGTCCAGGGGGCCGGCGCGGAAGCGCTTGGCCCGCTTGGTGCGCTGATAGGTGATGGCGAAGCGGTGCGCCTCGTCGCGGATCCGCTGGAGCAGGTACAGCCCCTCGCTGCTGCGGGGCAGGACCACCGGGTCGTCCTCGCCGGGCAGCCAGACCTCCTCCAGGCGCTTGGCCAGGCCGCACACCGCGATGTCGTCGATGCCGAGCTCGTCCAGGGCCCGCTGGGCGGCGGCGACCTGGGGCCGGCCGCCGTCGACGACGACGAGCTGCGGCGGGTAGGCGAAGCGCTTGGGGCGCCCGTCGTCCTCGGTGAGCGTGTTCACGGAGCCGCCGGACGGGCCGGCGGCGGCACCGGGCAGACCGTCGGGGGCGGCACCGTCGGGGGCGGCTTCGGACGAGCCGTCCGTGGACGGATCGCCGTCGCCGGCCCACTCGCCGGTCCTCTCCTTCTCGGCCAGGTAGCGCCGGAAGCGGCGGGTGATCACCTCGTGCATGGAGCGGACGTCGTCCTGGCCCTCGAAGCCCTTGATCTGGAAGCGCCGGTACTCGCCCTTGCGCTGCAGACCGTCCTCGAAGACGACCATGGAGGCCACCACGTCGTCGCCCTGGAGGTGGGAGATGTCGTAGCACTCGATCCTGAGCGGGGCGCTGTCCAGGTCGAGGGCCTCGGCGATCTCCTCCAGGGCCCGCGAACGCGTGGTGAGGTCGGAGGCGCGCCTGGTCTTGTGCAGCACGAGCGCCTGCTGGGCGTTGCGCGCCACCGTCTCCATCAGGGCCTTCTTGTCGCCGCGCTGCGGGATGCGCAGGGACACCGCCGAGCCGCGGCGGTCGGTGAGCCACTGCTGCACCGGCTCCACGGGGTCCGGCAGGGCGGGGACGAGCACCTCCTTGGGGACGGCGTCGCCGCTCTCCTCGCCGTACAGCTGCTGGAGGGCGTGCTCGACCAGGGCGCCGGTGGTGACGTCCTCCACCTTGTCGGTCACCCAGCCGCGCTGGCCCCGCACCCGTCCGCCGCGCACGTGGAAGATCTGCACGGCGGCCTCCAGCTCGTCCTCGGCGAGGGCGATGAGGTCGGCGTCGGTCGCGTCGGCGAGCACGACGGCGTTCTTCTCCATGGCCTTCTTCAGGGCCTCGATGTCGTCGCGCAGGCGGGCCGCCCGTTCGTACTCCATCTCCTCGGCGGCCGCCGTCATCTCCTTCTCCAGGCGGCGCAGGTAGGTGCCCGTGCGGCCGGCCATGAAGTCGCTGAAATCCTCGGCCAGTTCGCGGTGGTCCTCGGCGGAGACACGGCCGACGCAGGGGGCGGAGCACTTGCCGATGTAGCCGAGCAGGCAGGGGCGGCCGGTGCGGGCGGCGTTCTTGAACACGCCGGCCGAGCAGGTGCGCACGGGGAAGACCCGCAGCAGCAGGTCGACGGTGTCGCGGATGGCCCACGCGTGCGCGTACGGCCCGAAGTAGCGCACGCCCTTCTTCTTGTGGCCGCGCATCACCTGCACGCGCGGGAACTCCTCGTTCATCGTCACCGCGAGGTACGGATAGCTCTTGTCGTCGCGGTACTTGACGTTGAACCGGGGGTCGTACTCCTTGATCCAGGAGTACTCCAGCTGCAGCGCCTCGACCTCCGTGGACACCACCGTCCACTCCACGGACGCGGCGGTGGTGACCATGCTGCGGGTGCGCGGGTGGAGGTTCGCCAGGTCCTGGAAGTAGTTCGCCAGGCGCTGGCGCAGGCTCTTCGCCTTTCCGACGTAGATCACCCGGCGGTGCTCGTCACGGAACCTGTAGACCCCGGGAGAGTCCGGAATGTCTCCCGGCCTGGGGCGGTAGCTGGAGGGGTCGGCCATGTCTCACACCCTACTGGCGGGGGCCGACACGGCGGTGAGCCTGTGGACAACCCGGACGACACCGCGCCACCGGCCGTACGAGGGTACGGCTACACGCTGTGACCAGGTCTCTTCGCCCCGTCCCCGCGTCATGGGGAGCCGTGCCCGGCGCCTGCGGGCCGGGGGTGCGGAGTCGGCCAGGAGTGCACCGCTGTCGGGTCTCAGGTGTTGTCGGGACTAGGTCAACACGCTTCAATGCGTGGGAACTCGGGGCCGTGAAGGACGGCGCGGGACGTGAGGGCAGCCCTCCCCCGCGCCGGGACGGCCCCGACGACCCGCGCACGGCCCGACCAGCCGCCGCACCTTCACAGAAAGGCCCGTGCATGCCGCACGCCACTCAGCAGGCGGACATCGTCACCGCGGAACTGGACACGGCCCTCAAGGGCGGACCCTTCCATGTGGCGCTGCGCGCCGCGATCGCCGCCCGTGGACTGCCGCTGCAGCGCGTGCAGCACCATCTGACGCGCTACGGGGTGAGGGTGGGGGTGACCAGCCTGAGCTACTGGCAGCAGGGCGCCCGGCGCCCGCAGCGTCCGGAGTCGCTGCGGGCGGTGCGGGCCCTGGAGGAGATCCTGCACCTGCCGGACGAGTCGCTGATCCGGCTGCTGGCCGAGACCGGGGACCGCTCCTCCGGCCGGCGGTCCGCGTTCCGCTCCTACCGCTCGCTGGTCGAGGCCTCGGACGTCTCACGGCGGCTGCTGGCGGAACTGGACGCCCCGCTCGACGACGGCCTGCACACCCTCGGGCACCACGAGCGGGTGCGGATCGGGCCGGTGCGCGAGCTCGCGGAGCGGGAGTCGCAGCACATCGTGCGCGCGCACCGGGACGGGGTGGACCGCTTCGTGGCCGTCCACCACGGCGACCCGGGCTGCGCACCGGAGCGGATGACGGTGCACGCCCTGGAGAACTGCCGCACGGGACGCGTGCGGCGCCACCACGAGACGGGTCTGCTCGTGGTGGAGCTGCTCTTCGACACCCGGCTGCGAGCCGGCGACACCTTCCTGTTCCGCTACGGAGTCGAGGACGGCACCGCGGGCGTGTCGCGCGAGTACGTCCGCGGGTTCGGGGCCGCGGGCGGCCAGTACGCGCTGCAGGTGCGCTTCGACGCCGGGGCCCTGCCGGTGAGCTGCCACCGGTTCACGCAGAACTCGGCGGCGGCTCCGCGCAGCGGCCGCCAGGAGCTGCCGGTGAGCGAGCGCCACCGTTCGGTCCACCTGGTGGAGCCGCGGGTCCGGTCGGGCATCGTGGGGATCGGCTGGGACTGGGACTGAGAGCCGTCCCGCACCGGGACGGGGGGTGTCGGCCCTGGCCCCCTTGCCCCTTGTCAGGCGCCGGGGCCCGCCACGATCTTGCCGCCCTCCGCCCGCACGGGGAGCGAGGCCAGCGGGTCGGTGGCCGGTGACCGCACCACCTTGCCGGTGGTGGCGTCGAACTCGCTGCCGTGACAAGGGCAGACCAGGGTCGTCCCCTGAAGCTTGTTGATCGGGCACCCCGCATGCGTGCAGATCGTGCTGAACGCCTTCAGGGCGCCGCTCGCGTCCCGGCTGACGACGACGTTGTGGTCCCGGTACAGCTTGGCGCCGCCCTTGGGGACCTCGCTCTCGGCACCGAGGCCGACCGGCGCCGTGGGGGTCGCGGGCGCCGAGGTGCCGCCGCCCGGTCCGCAGGCGGCGAGCCCGAGGCCGGCGACCGGTGTGACGGCCGCCCCGCGCAGGACGGTACGACGGCTCGCGGAAGGACGGCCCGGCATGAGGATCTCCCCTGGTCAAAGGTGGCTGCGGGCCGACGATACCGCCGCTGGGCGGAGCGGAAGCGGGCGGGGCCGTTGCGCGTAAACGTTTGCGCAAGCGTTTACGCGCGGCCGCCGATGCGATACGTTCCCCGCCACGGGGCCCGCGCACCCGTCGCCGTACGCGGCACGCCGTCACGGCGCTCTCAGCGGGCCGCAGGGAATCCGAGAGGCGGAAGACGATGCCCACCATGGCCGACGTGGCGAGGAGCGCCGGAGTCTCCGTGGCGACCGTCTCGCACGTCCTGAACGGCACCCGGCCCGTGCTCCCCCACACCCGCCAGGCGGTGCTCGACGCGGTCGAGGAGCTCGGCTACACACCGAACGGTCTGGCCCGTTCCCTGGTGACCTCCCGCACCCGCTCCATCGGCCTCGCGGTCTCCGCGATCAGCAACCCCTACTTCACGGAGATCCTCCAGGGGGTCGAGGCGAGCGCCCTGGAGCACGGGTACAGCCTGCTCATCGCCGACCCGCACGACGACCCGGTGCACGAGCTCAGGGCGGCCCGGCTGCTGCACGAGCGCCGCGTGGACGGCATGATCGTCGCTCCCTCCGCAGCGCCGCGCGAACTCGTCGCCCACCTCGCCCGGCACGCCGTGCCGACCGTGTTCCTGGACAGGCTCGTCGACACCGGGGCGATCACCGGGGCGGCCGGTCCGCCGTACTTCGACCAGGTCTGCGCGGACAGCGCCGAACCCACGGCCCAGCTGGTCACCCACCTCACCGGCCTCGGCCACCGCCGGATCGCCCTCGTCGCGGGGGCGCCCGGCCTCAGCACGAGCAGCGAGCGGATCACCGGCTACCGGCACGGACTGGCCGCCGCCGGACTCCCCCACGACGAGCGGCTCGTGGTGCACGGCGACTCCACCGCCGAGGGCGCCGAACGCGCCACCGAGGCCCTGCTGTCCCTCGCCGTGCCGCCCACGGCACTGGTCACGGCCAACAACGCGATGACCATCGGCGCCCTGCGCGCCCTGCGCGGGCACGGCCTGTCGGTGCCCGACGACATGGCGCTGTGCTGCTTCGACGACTTCGACTGGGCCGAGCTGTTCTCGCCCCGGCTGACCGCGGTCGCCCAGCCCGCCAAGGAACTCGGCGCCCGGGCGGTCGGGCTGCTGCTGGACCGCCTCGGCGCCCCGGACAGGCCCCCGCAGACCGTGCGCCTGCCCTGCACCTTCGTCCATCGCACGTCCTGCGGCTGCCCCGGGCAGCCCGAGAAAGGAACCCGCTCGTGATCGTCGTCGCCGGTGAGGCCCTGATCGACCTGGTACCGCAGGGCACGGGCGCCCTCGCGCAACTCAAGCCGGCGCTCGGCGGCGGCCCGTACAACACGGCCGTCGCGCTGGGCCGCCTCGGCTCCCCCACGGCCTTCTGCTCACGGACCTCCGAGGACGCCTTCGGCGAGGCCCTGCTCGACGGACTGCGGCGGGCGGGCGTGGACGTCTCCGGGGTGCAGCGCGGCCCCGAGCCGACGACGCTGGCCGTCGCGACGGTCGACGCCGGCGGTTCGGCCGCGTACTCCTTCTACGTCGACGGCACCGCGGACCGCCTGTTCACGGCCCCCGCCGGGCTGCCCGAGGGCACCCGCGCGGTGTCCTTCGGCACCTGTTCGCTGGTGCTGGAGCCGGGCGCGAGCGCCTACGAGAGGCTGCTGCGGGCCGCTGCCACCGAGGGCGTGTTCACCGCGCTCGATCCGAACGTCCGCCCGGGGCTGATCGCCGACGCGGACGCCTACCGGGCGCGATTCCGGGGCTGGCTGCCCTCGGTGTCGCTGCTGAAGCTGTCGGAGGAGGACGCGCGGTGGCTGGGCGGCAGCCCGTGCGAGTGGCTGGCCGCCGGCCCCTCGGCGGTCGTGATCACTCACGGCGGCGACGGGCTCACCGCCCATGTGCGGGGCGGCGCGCAGTACTCCGTGCCGGGCGAGAAGGTCGACGTCGTCGACACCATCGGCGCGGGTGACACGGTCAACGCCGCCCTGCTGCACGGCCTGTCCGTCCGTGACGCCCTTTCCCCGGAAGGGATCGCGGGCCTCGGTGCCGAAGGCTGGCGCGGGCTGCTGCGGTTCGCGGCCCGTGCGGCGGCGGTCACCTGTTCCCGCGCGGGCGCGGAGCCGCCGTACGCCTCGGAGGTGGGCGAGCCCTAGGCCCGGTCGCCCGGGCCCGGTCGTCCTGGCGCCTGCCCCGCGCACCTGCTCCGGGCGTACAGGCGTATGTACGGCGGGCGGCCCCGTGGATGAAACCACGGGGCCGCCCGCCGTACCAGTACCGCCTGCTCAGGCCTTGCGCGTGCGCGTGGCCTTCTTGGCGGGTGCGGCCTTCTTGGCAGCGGCGCTGTTCACCGTCTTGGCGGTGGCCGTCCGCCGTGCCGTCGACGCGGCCGCGACGGCCTTCTTGGCGGCGGTCCTGCGCGGGGTCTTGACCGGCTCGGCGTCGCTGATCCGGTCTGCGCCCAGGATCTCGCGCAGGAACTTGCCGGTGTGGCTGGCCGGAACGCCAGCCACCTGCTCGGGGGTTCCCTCGGCGACCACCAGGCCGCCGCCAGCGCCGCCCTCGGGTCCCATGTCGACGACCCAGTCGGCCGTTTTGATCACATCGAGGTTGTGCTCGATGACGATGACCGTGTTGCCCTTGTCGACCAGGCCGGACAGGACCTTCAGCAGCTTGCTGATGTCCTCGAAGTGCAGACCGGTGGTCGGCTCGTCCAGGACGTAGACCGTGCGTCCGGTGGAGCGGCGCTGCAGCTCGCTGGCGAGCTTCACGCGCTGTGCCTCACCGCCGGACAGGGTGGTCGCGGACTGGCCGAGCCGGACGTAGCCGAGGCCGACGTCCTTGAGGGTCCTGAGGTGGCGGGCGATCGCCGGGACGGCCTCGAAGAAGTCGGTCGCCTCCTCGATCGGCATGTTCAGCACGTCGGCGATGGACTTGCCCTTGTAGTGGACCTCCAGCGTCTCCCGGTTGTACCGGGCGCCGTGGCAGACCTCGCAGGGGACGTAGACGTCCGGGAGGAAGTTCATCTCGATCTTGATGGTGCCGTCGCCCGCGCAGTTCTCGCAGCGGCCGCCCTTGACGTTGAAGGAGAAGCGGCCGGGCAGGTAGCCCCTGACCTTCGCCTCGGTGGTCTCGGCGAACAGCTTGCGGATGTGGTCGAAGACGCCGGTGTACGTCGCCGGGTTGGACCGCGGGGTGCGGCCGATGGGCGACTGGTCGACGTGCACGACCTTGTCGACGAGGTCGTCGCCGTCCACGCGCGTGTGGCGTCCCGGCACATTGCGCGCGCCGTTCAGCTCGCGGGCCAGGTGGGTGTAGAGGATGTCGTTCACCAGCGTCGACTTGCCGGATCCCGAGACACCGGTGACGGCCGTGAAGACGCCGAGCGGGAAGGACACGTCGATGTCCTGGAGGTTGTTCTCGCGGGCGCCGTGGACCGTGAGCTGCCGGGCCGGGTCGCGCGGGCGCCGGATGTCGGGCAGCGGGATCGACTTCTTGCCGGACAGGTACTGGCCGGTCTGCGACTCGGCGTTGGCGAGCAGTTCCTTCAGGGAGCCGCTGTGCACGACCTTGCCGCCGTGCTCGCCGGCGCCGGGGCCGATGTCGACGACCCAGTCGGCGACCTTGATGGTGTCCTCGTCGTGCTCGACGACGATGAGCGTGTTGCCCATGTCCCTGAGCCGGACCAGCGTTTCGATCAGCCGGTGGTTGTCGCGCTGGTGCAGGCCGATGGACGGCTCGTCGAGGACGTAGAGCACCCCCACGAGGCCGGAGCCGATCTGGGTGGCCAGGCGGATGCGCTGGGCCTCGCCGCCGGAGAGCGTGCCGGCCGCGCGGTTCAGCGAGAGGTAGTCCAGGCCGACGTCGACCAGGAACCGCAGCCGCTCGTTGACCTCCTTGAGCACGCGCTCGGCGATCTTCTTGTCGCGGGCGGTGAGCCTCAGCTCGCCGAGGAACTCCGCGCAGTCGCTGATGGACATGGCGGAGATCTCGGCGATCGACTTGCCCATGAGGGTGACCGCGAGGACGACGGGCTTGAGGCGGGTGCCCTCACAGGTGGGGCAGGGCACCTCGCGCATGTAGCCCTCGAAGCGCTCGCGGCCGGCGTCGCTCTCGGCCTCGCTGTGCCGGCGCTTGACGAAGGGGACCGCGCCCTCGAAGGGCGTGGTGTAGACGCGCTCGCGCCCGTACCGGTTGCGGTATCGGACCTCGATCTGGGTCTTGTGGCCGTACAGCAGGGCCTTCTTGGCGCGCTGGGGCAGGCCCGCGAAGGGGATGTCGGTGCGGAAGCCCAGCGCGTCGGCGAGGGCACCGATCAGGCGGCCGAAGTAGTCCTTGGTGTGCCCGTGCGACCAGGGGTGGATCGCGCCCTCGTCGAGGCTCTTCTCCACGTCCGGGACGATCAGTTCGGGGTCGACCTCCATGCGCGTGCCGATGCCGGTGCACTCGGGGCAGGCGCCGAAGGGCGAGTTGAAGGAGAAGGAGCGGGGCTCCAGTTCCTCGAACGACAGGTCGTCGTAGGGGCAGTACAGGTGCTCGGAGTACATGCGCTCGCGCTCGGGGTCGTCCTCGGGGAGGTCGACGAAGTCGAGCACGACCATGCCGCCGGAGAGCCCGAGGGCGGTCTCCACGGAGTCGGTCAGGCGGCGCTTGGCGCCGTCCTTCACGGTGAGGCGGTCGACGACCACCTCGATGGTGTGCTTCTCCTGCTTCTTCAGCGTGGGCGGGCTGGAGAGCTGGACGGTCTCGCCGTCCACGCGCGCGCGGGAGTAGCCCTTGGTCTGGAGGTCGGCGAACAGGTCGACGAACTCACCCTTGCGCTCGCGCACCAGCGGCGAGAGCACCTGGAAGCGGCTGCCCTCCGGCAGCTCCAGGACCCGGTCGACGATCGCCTGCGGCGACTGTCGCGAGATCGGGCGGCCGCACTCGGGGCAGTGCGGCTTGCCGATGCGGGCGAAGAGCAGGCGCAGGTAGTCGTAGACCTCGGTGATGGTGCCGACCGTGGAGCGCGGGTTGCGCGACGTCGACTTCTGGTCGATGGAGACCGCCGGGGAGAGGCCCTCGATGAAGTCGACGTCCGGCTTGTCCATCTGGCCGAGGAACTGCCGGGCATAGGAGGAGAGCGACTCCACGTAGCGCCGCTGACCCTCGGCGAAGATGGTGTCGAAGGCCAGGGAGGACTTGCCCGACCCGGACAGGCCCGTGAAGACGATGAGCGAGTCCCGAGGCAGGTCGAGCGAGACGTTCTTCAGGTTGTGCTCGCGCGCGCCACGGACGATGAGACGGTCGGCCACGCCGGTCCGCACCTTTCTTGAGAGAAGTGACAGGGGCGGGGCCCCCGTGCTTTCTCAGACTAGGGGGAGCCACTGACAACGCCGGGGGGGATTCCCGGATGCGCCTGGATGGTCAACAATCCCCGGCCTTCCAGCATGCCCGACGCCGCCTCCGACCTTATAGCACGCGCATTCGATTTACGGGCACGGTCGGCCACCTTCACCCGAACGTGTGGCCCGGCTAGGGTCGCAGTCATGATTGATCACGTACGCGACCTGGAGTCTGTGCGCAGCGCCACCGAGCGACTGCTGACCGCAGCCGCCAAGCTGGACAACGCCGGTGTGACCGACCAGTCACGGCTTCCCGGCTGGACCCGGGGTCATGTCCTCGCCCACCTCGCCCGCAACGCGGACGCTCTCGTGAACGTCCTCGAGGGACGTCCCATGTACGTCTCCGGCGAGGCCCGGGACGCCGACATCGAGCGGGACGCCCCGCGTCCTCTGGAGGCCCAGCTCGCCGACGTGCGCGAGAGCGCGGCCCGGTTCCAGGAGGCGGGTGCCGC
>NZ_BMVJ01000001.1:628823-666761 GCF_014650655.1 Streptomyces anandii JCM 4720 | reverse complement strand
CCCGGCGGACTGGTCGCGCACGGTGGAACTGCGCAACGGGGTCACCGACTCCGCCGCCAGGGTGCCGTTCCGGCGCTGGGCCGAGGTCGAGCTGCACCACGTGGACCTCGGCATCGGCTACGAACTCGAGGACCTGCCGGAGGAGTTCACCGAGCGGGAGACCGACTTCCTCGCCCGGAGGTTCACCGGGAACCCGGACGTGCCGCCGACCCGGCTGACGGACGGCACGCGCGCGTGGAGCACCGGCCGGGAGGCGGCAGCACCGGAGGTCACGGTCACCGGGACGCCCGCGGACCTGCTGGGCTGGCTCGCCGGGCGCCACGACGGCGCGGCCCTGACGGCCGAGGGCGGCGCGCTGCCGGTGCTTCCGCCGCTGTAGCGCGCGGCACCGTTCCCGGGCCCCTGCCCGCCGCAGCGCGTGGGCGATCCCCGGGCCGCTCACCGCTATAGGCTGACGGCCATGACGTACAGCGGAGAGGTGAGGGTCGGCGGCCCGGCGGACGTGCACGAGCTCAAGGACCTGATGATCACCAAGATCGCGGTCGGCCCGATGGACAACAACGCCTATCTGCTGCGCTGCCGGGCCACGGACGAGCAGTTGCTGATCGACGCGGCCAACGACGCGCACACCCTGCTCGGCATGATCGGTGACGACGGCATCGCCTCCGTCGTGACCACCCACCGGCACGGCGACCACTGGCAGGCGCTGGCCGAGGTGGTGGCGGCCACGCGCGCGCGTACGTACGCGGGCCGCGACGACGCCGAGGGCATTCCCGTGCCCACCGACGTGCCCGTCGACGACGGCGACACGATCCGGGTGGGCCGGGTGGAGCTGACCGCGCGGCACCTGGTGGGCCACACCCCGGGCTCCATCGCGCTGGTCTACGACGACCCGCACGGGCACCCGCACGTGTTCACGGGGGACTGCCTCTTCCCCGGCGGCGTCGGCAACACGTTCAAGGACCCGAAGGCGTTCGCCAGTCTCCTCCACGACGTGGAGACGAAGATCTTCGACGTGCTGCCGGACGAGACCTGGGTCTACCCGGGCCACGGCGACGACACCACGCTCGGTGCGGAGCGCCCGCAACTGCCCCAGTGGCACGCGCGCGGGTGGTGAGCCGGCGGCGCGCCGTCGGCGCCGCGCGCCGCTCGCGCCCCGTGTGAAGCCTTCACACGCGCCGGTGGCACACGTGCGCTCCCCGCTCGTCCCGCCGCGCGGTCAACTGGGAGCAGCCCCGCACAGGATGACGGCTCCTGCGCGGTACGGGCCGCCGGCCTCCAACCCCGCCCTCGGCCGGCGGCCCCGGCCGGCGCCGCCGCGCGGAGTGGGGTCTACGCGTCGGTGCGTGCCGGGCCCGCCAGGGCCGCGACCCGCTCCACCGCGAAGGCGTAGCCCTGCACACCGCAGCCCGCGATGACGCCGTCGGCGCGCAGGGAGACGTAGGAGTGGTGCCGGAAGGACTCGCGCCGGTGGACGTTGGAGATGTGGACCTCCACCACCGGCAGCCCGTCACAGGCGTTGAGCGCGTCCAGGATCGCGACGGAGGTGTGCGAGTAGGCGGCCGGGTTGATCACGATGCCGCAGTGGTTCTGCCGTGCCTCGTGGATCCAGTCGACCAGCTCCCCCTCGTGGTTGGACTGGCGGAAGTCCACCGTGCCTCCGTGCGCGGCCGCCGCCTCGGCGCACAGCGCCTCGACGTCGGCGAGCGTGTCGGAGCCGTAGATCTCCGGCTGGCGCTGCCCGAGGAGGTTCAGGTTGGGGCCGTTGAGGATCATGATCGGGGCGTTGGCCAGGGTGCGGGGCACGGTTCCTCCGGTCCGTTCGTCGTACGGCGGCGGGCAGGCGTGACCGCCGCTCGGACCCGGTCTATCACGGCGCGCCCCGCTCGCTCCGCGGCGCGGGCCGTGCCTCCGTGCGCCCCGTAACCCCTGATCACCGCGGGTGGTTGACGCGGCATGCACGCCGTACGCACCGTGAGCACCCCGTCCATGCCGCGGCTCGCCGCCGCCTCCCTCGCCGGGACCGCCATCGAGTTCTACGACTTCTTCGTCTACGGCACCGCAGCGGCCCTGGTCCTCGGTCCGCTGTTCTTCCCGGCCTTCTCGCCCGTGGCCGGGACGCTGGCGGCGTTCGGGACCTTCGGTGTGGGGTTCGTGGCCCGGCCGCTCGGCTCGGTGCTGTTCGGCCACATCGGCGACCGGCACGGGCGGCGGCCGGTGCTCGTGGCCTCGCTGCTGCTGACGGGGGCGTCGACGGTCGCGGTGGGGTGCGTGCCGACGTACGGCACGGCCGGCGTGGCCGCTCCCGTGCTGCTGGTCGTCCTGCGCTTTCTGCAGGGGCTGGGACTCGGGGGCGAGTGGGGCGGGGCGGTGCTGCTCACCGCGGAGCACGCGCCGCCGGCGCGGCGCGGCTTGTGGGCGAGCTTTCCGCAGGTGGGGCCCCCGGTGGGGTTCGTCCTCGCCAACGGGGTGATGCTGACGCTGTCGGCGTTCCTCACCGACGCGCAGTTCGCCCAGTGGGGGTGGCGGGTGCCGTTCTGGGCGGCCGCGGTGCCGGCCGTCGCCGGGGTGTGGCTGCGGTCCTCGCTCGTGGAGAGTCCCCGTTTCCTTGAGATCGGTGCGCACGCGCGCGTGCCGCTCGTCGAGGTCGTGCGCCGGCACGGCCGGCTGGTGCTGCTGACGGCGGGCGCGCTGGCGGTCGGCTACGCGGTCTTCTACACGGTGACGACCTGGTCCCTGGCGTACGCGACGCGGCGGCTCGGGGTGAGCCGTACGGTCGTGCTGGGCTGTGTCATGGCGGCGGTGGTGGTCAAAGGCGCCTTCACACCCGTGGCGGCGCTGCTCGGCGACCGGTACGGGCGCAGGCCACTGTGCCTGGTGGGCTGCGCCGCGTGCGCGCTGTGGATGTTCCCGATGGTGATGCTGCTGGCCACCGGGGCCCCCCTGGCGATGTTCGCCGGTTTCCTGGGGGCGCTGCTCGCCTTCGTGACGATGTTCGGCGTGATCGGGGCGTATCTGCCGGAGCTGTTCGAGCCCCGGGTGCGCTGCACGGGCGCCGCGGTGGGCTACAACCTGGGCGGGGTGCTCGGCGGCGCCCTCACCCCGATCGTGGCGACGGCGCTGTCCGAGGGCGGAGGCCGCGTCCCGTGGGGTGTGGGCGCGTATCTCACCGCCCTCGCGCTGCTGGGCCTGGCGTGCTTCGCGTTGCTGCCCGAGACACGTCCCGTGCCCGTCGCGGCCCCGGAGCCCGTCACCGGGTGAGGGAGGGATCCGCGGCGACCGGAGACCCTGGAGCTAGGGGTTGATGGCCAGTTCCAGGTAGGCCGCGAAGATCACAAGGTGTACGCCGCCCTGGAGCGGTGTGGCACGCCCCGGCACCACGGTCAGCGAGGCGACCACGACGGTGAGCAGGAGCAGCAGCATGTGTGTGGCGCCGAGGCCGAGGACCAGGGGGCCGGGAAGCCAGACGGACGCCAGCGCGACGGCCGGGATGGTCAGGCCGATGCTGGCCATCGCGGAGCCGAGCGCGAGGTTGAGGCTGGTCTGCACCCGGTCGCGCCGGGCGGACCGCAGCGCGGCGATGGTCTCGGGCAGCAGCACCAGCAGGGCGATGATCACACCGACGACCGCGTGGTGCAGTCCGGCCGCGGCCACGCCGGACTCGATGGTCGGTGACACACCTTTTGCCAGGCCGACCACGCCGACCAGGGCCAGGCCCAGCAGGCCGAGGCTGATCCCGGCGGTGCGGGCGGAGGGACGCCTGGCGTGGTCGTCGGAGGTGATCACCTCGCCCTGTCTGGTGATGGGCAGGAAGTAGTCGCGGTGACGCACGGTCTGCGTGGCCACGAACAGCCCGTACAGGATCAGGGACGACAGCGCCGCGAAGGTGAGCTGCACGCCGGAGAACTGCGGGCCCGGCTGACTGGTGGTGAACGTCGGCAGGACCAGGCTGAGCGTGGCCAGCGTGGCCACCGTGGCGAGGGCGGCGCCGGTGCCCTCGGCGTTGAACACCGCAGTGCCGTGCCTGAGCGAGCCGACGAGCAGGCTCAGGCCCACCACGCCGTTGCAGGTGATCATCACGGCGGCGAACACCGTGTCCCTGGCCAGGGTCGCGCTCTTGTCGCCGCCGTCGACCATCAGGGTGACGATGAGCGCGACCTCGATGATCGTGACGGCGATGGCGAGGACCAGGGAGCCGAAAGGCTCCCCGACCCGGTGGGCGACCACTTCCGCGTGGTGCACCGCGGCCAGGACCGAGCCGGCGAGGACGAGGGTCACCAGTACGACGACCGCGGCGGGCAGGGGGCGCCCCCAGGTGAGGATCAGCAGGACGACCGCGATCACCGGCACCGCGGTCGTCCAAGCCGCCATGAGCGCCCTGAGCCGCGTGATCATGAGGCGATCGTCCCAGAGGCCGACATGGTTCGCACTCCGGTCAGACGTCGACGCGGTCCTTCGTGGCGCCCTCGCCCGGTTCTCGCACCTCCTTCGCCGCGGTCTGCTTCCTGGTGGCGAGCAGACTGGTGATCGTGGTGACGGCCAGGACCGCGCAGATCACGCCGAGGGAGACCGGGATGCTGATCTCCGGGACGTGGACACCGGACTCGTGCAGCGCGTGCAGCACCAGCTTGACGCCGATGAAGCCGAGGATGACCGACAGGCCGTAGGACAGGTGGACCAGCTTCTTCAGCAGTCCGCCGATCAGGAAGTACAGCTGCCGCAGACCCATCAGCGCGAAGGCGTTGGCGGTGAAGACGATGTACGGGTCCTGGGTGAGGCCGAAGATCGCGGGTATCGAGTCCAAGGCGAACAGGATGTCGGTGGTGCCGATCGCGAGCATCACGACCAGCATCGGCGTCATCACACGCTTGCCGTTCTGCCGGATCCACAGCTTGGTGCCGTGGTAGCGGTCGGCGACCCCGAAACGGCGCTCGACGGCCCTGAGCAGCTTGCTCTCCTCGTACTCCTCGTCCTCGGCCTCGGAGCGGGCCTCCATCACGAGCTTCCAGGCGGTCCAGATCAGGAAGGCGCCGAAGAGGTAGAAAACCCAGGAGAAGCTCGCGAGGATAGCGGCGCCCGCGGCGATGAAGACGGCCCGCAGCACCAGGGCTATGAGGACGCCGACGAGCAGCACGCGCTGCTGGTACCGCGAGGGCACGGCGAACTTCGCCATGATCAGCACGAAGACGAAGAGGTTGTCGACGCTCAGCGACTTCTCGGTGATGAAGCCGGCGAAGAACTCGCCCGCGGGCGCGCCGCCGGCGAAGAGGAACAGGCCCAGTCCGAAGAGACCGGCCAGCGCGACCCAGACGGCGGTCCAGATCCCGGCCTCTTTGACCGACACGTCATGGGGCTTGCGCCCGATGAAGAAGTCGACCGCGATCAGGGCGGCCAGGCCCACGACGGTAAGGACCCACAGGGTCATCGATACATCCATTGCGCCTCCGGCAGGTACGTCACGGCAAAAGCTGTCAGCGTCGTCGCTGCCGGAGGTCTCTTCCACCCTGTGACGGGCCGGCGCCCCGGGATCTGGCCTGATCCGTATTGACGGGTACGCCGCAGCAGACGGGAGTACTCTCCTCCGTGGGGAAAACAGTACCCGAATCACCAAGGAAAGGTAAAGGGCTTGGCAAAAGGTAGATCAAAAAGCCAGGTCAGGGACCTTTACTTTGTCTTGGTGCGGTGCGCTTCCCAGCCTCACCTGTTCCACTCGCGCCGGGCCTCCGCGACCTGTGCCAGCACCTGCTCGAGCACGCGGCTTCCCGCCGGGACCAGCGCCGGTTCGTAGGTCCAGGCGTGCCCGACCCAGGGGTCGGCGAGGTGGTCTTCGGGGACCGGGGTGAGGCGCAGCAGGGAACGCCACAGCGGGTCGAGCAACGGGCCGTAGGCGCCGGCGTCCTCGCGGTCGGCGACCATCATCAGGTGGACGCCGACGGCCGGACCCTCGTCGGCGAGATAGCGCAACTGGTTGACGGCGCGGTCGTCGAAGCCGTGCGGGAAGTCGTTGACGACGAGGAGCTGTTCGGAGGTGTCGAAGCCCGGCGGCAGGGCGTCCGGCGCGCCACCGCGCAACGCCATCTGCACGAGGTCGACCCGCTGCGTCAGCCGGCCGAGGACGTCCGCGACCCCCGCGGCGCCCGCCGCGGGCGGTCCGGCGAGCACCCCGCTGCGCACCAGCGGCGCCAGCGTCCGCGCCGCCGCCCCGGCCGGGTCGATGACGTGCACGCCGAACTCGCCGGCCGGGTGGACGGCGAGGAGCCGGGCGGCGTGCGCCACCGCCGCCTCCATCGCCAGGCGCCGCAGCTCCTCCTCGTCGGCGAACACGTCGTCGTCGGACGAGGCGGATCGGCCGCTGTCGATCCACAGGCCGCGCTCCAGCGGGAGCCTCAGGAGCATCGGGATGCGCAGGGACGGGTTCTCGGGCAGGTTGAGGTCGCCGAGGCGGACCGCCATCGGTATCTCCATCGGCACCCGGTAGCCGTGCCAGACCGGGTTGTCCCAGCGCGCGAAGGCGGGCGGCAGCGCGGGCTCGACGACCTCGGACTCGGCCGTGAGCTGGGCGAGGTCGCGGTCGAGGGCCATCCGGGCCTGGTCGACGAGCGCGGTGTACCGGGCGTGCGCCGCCTCGCGGGCCGCCTCGCCCTGCCCGCCGGTCCTGCTGCGCGGGTCGGACAGAGCCTGGTCGAGTTCCTTCTCCCGGCGCGAGTCGGCGAAGTCCACGGCGCTGCGATAGGCGGCCGTGGTGCGGGCCAGGTCCTCGAACATGCCCCAGACCTGGTTGTAGAGCCGCTCGTCCATGGACCAGCCGGTCGCGTCCCCGGCGACCGGCTGCGCGGGCTGCCCGGGCGGCGCCGGGGGCGCGGTGGGCGGTGGCGGCGGTGGGGCGGAACTCTGCCTGCGGGGGTGGGTGTAGTCGACGGGGCCGCGCGTGGGCGCCGACGGCTGGGGGCCGGTGGCGGGCACCGGGGGCTGGGGGCCCGAGGCGGACGCCTGCCGCAAGGCCCCGTCCGGGTACGGCGGTTGAGGGCCGCTGTTGTCCGCGTACGGCGGCTGCGGCGCCGGTTGTCCCGGGGCGGCGTTGGTCCGTCCGTCCTGGGGCGTTGCGGGCTGGGCCGGTGCCGTGTCGGGCACGGTCTGCCGGCCGGAGGAAGCGGAAGAAGCCGCCGGGCCGGTCTGGTCCGGTCCGGGCGCGGCCGGGGCGGTGTGCCGGGAGCGGTCGCCGTCCGCCGTGCGCGACGGAGGGGCCGCCACCGAGCGGGCCAGGCCCCGGGCCACCGCCTCCTCCACGGTGGCCGCGAGGTGGCGTGCCTCGGACAGCCCCTGGTCGGCGAGGAGTTCGGCGAGGCCGCCCGCGTATCCCTGGCCGACGGCGCGGACCTTCCAGGCGTCCTGCCGGCGGTAGAGCTCGAGGGCGACCACGGCGGTCTCGGCGTCCAGGCCGATGATGGTGTAGCCGGCGAGTTCGGTGCCGTCGAGCCCGGTGACGGCGACGAAGGGCGCGGCGACCGCGCCGAACCGGGCGGGTCCCGGGGCGGGCAGGGCGAGCAGCACCGAGACGCGGTGCACGGCCTCCGGCATCGCGCCGAGATCGAGCGCGAGCCGGTGGCCGGCGGCGGCCTGCCGGGGCACCTCGAGTCCGGGCAGTGCGGGCGCCCCGGGGTGGACCACCCACTGGGCGCCGCGCACCTTGCCGTTCTCGTCGCCGAGGGTGGCCGCGGCCACGAGCGGTGTGCCGGCCGAGACTCGTATCTCGAGGCGGACCTCGGTCAGCGGGTGGTTCTGCCCGCGCACCAGCTCGGCCGTCATCGCCTTCCCCCTGCGTCGTGTGGTGTCGTGCGGCCGCTCGGCGGGCCGTCCCCGGGCCCTGCCTCGCGGGTGCCTGGCGGCCGTGTGCCTACAGGTGCGGCAGGATCGCCGGCATCAGGTCCTGGAACGTACGGCCGTTGGCAGGGACGCCGATGGCCGTCATGGTCCAGCCGGTGCCGGCACGGTGCACCTTCGCCATGATCTGCGCGGTGTAGTTGCCGCCGCCTGCGAGGGTGTAGCGGGCCAGCTCCTGGCCATTGGTCTCGTCGACCAGGCGGCAGAACGCGTTCTGCACCTCCTGGAAGGTCTGCCCGGTGAAGGAGTTGACCGTGAAGATGATCTGGTCGATGTGGACGGGCACGCGCTGGAGGTCCACCAGGATCGCCTCGTCGTCGCCGCCCTGGCCCGCGCCGCCGACGAGGTTGTCGCCGGTGTGGCGCACGGAGCCGTCGTCGCTCACCAGGTGACGGAAGAAGACCACGTCGACGGGCTGCTTGTCGGCGAACAGCACGGCCGAGGCGTCGAGGTCGATCTCGCGGGTGCGCGAGCCGAACAGGCCGCGGCGCGGGGCCGCCTGCCAGCCGAGACCCATGCGGACCGCGGCCAGGCTGCCCCCGTCGTTCTTCTGCAGACTGATGGCCTGACCCTTGGTCAAGTTGACGGTCACGGCTGATTCCCCTCTCGTACATCTCCCCTGCTGCCGCGGATTCCGCGGTTGCCCAGAACCCTACGCAGGGGCACTGACATCGCCGCACACCGGTCCGCGGTTTGTGTCGGTCTTGCAACACAGCGCGTACGAGGGCGCGCGGTCCCGCCGTGGACCGGGCGCCCTCGGGCCGCGTCAGGCGAGGCCGGCCTCGCGCATCTGGCGCAGTTCCTTCTTCATCTCGGAGACCTCGTCGCGCAGCCGGGCCGCGACCTCGAAGTGCAGGTCGGCCGCCGCGGCCCGCATCCGCTCGGTCATCTCCTCGATCTGCTCGGCGAGCTGGGCCGCCGGCCGGTCGGTCGGCGCCGCCTGTCCGGCCTTGGCCTTCGCCTTGCCCCGGGCGGACTTGGCAGGCTTCGCCGGGTCGTTGTCCTTGACGGTGTGGGAACCGAGCGAGGGCACCGGGGTCTTGGCGCCCTTGCCGTCCTTGGACTTGCGGTATCCGCTGCCGAGCAGCTGCTCGGTGTCGACGTCCTCGCGGGCGATCTGGGCGACGATGTCGTTGATCTTCTTGCGCAGCGGCTGCGGGTCGATGCCGTTCGCCTTGTTGTACGCGATCTGCTTCTCCCGGCGGCGGTTGGTCTCCTCGATGGCCTTCTCCATCGCCGGGGTGATCTTGTCGGCGTACATATGGACCTGGCCGGAGACGTTGCGCGCGGCGCGGCCGATGGTCTGGATGAGCGAGGTGCCCGAGCGCAGGAAGCCCTCCTTGTCCGCGTCGAGGATGGCCACCAGGGACACCTCGGGCAGGTCCAGGCCCTCGCGCAGCAGGTTGATGCCGACCAGGACGTCGAACTCGCCGGAGCGCAGCTCCCGCAGCAGTTCGACCCGGCGCAGGGTGTCGACGTCGCTGTGCAGATAGCGCACCTGGATGCCGAGTTCGAGGAAGTAGTCGGTGAGGTCCTCGGCCATCTTCTTGGTGAGGGTGGTGACCAGGACGCGCTCGTCCTTCTCGACCCGGGTCCGGATCTCGTGCACCAGGTCGTCGATCTGACCCTCGGTGGGCTTGACGACGACCTCGGGGTCCACGAGGCCGGTGGGGCGGATGATCTGCTCGACCTGGCCGTGGGAGCGGGACAGCTCGTACTGGCCGGGGGTGGCCGACAGGTACACGCTCTGGCCGATGCGCTTTTGGAACTCTTCCCACTTCAGCGGGCGGTTGTCCAGCGCGGAGGGCAGCCGGAAGCCGTGCTCGACCAGGGTGCGCTTGCGGGAGGCGTCGCCCTCGTACATCGCGCCGATCTGGGGGACGGTGACGTGGGACTCGTCGATGACGAGGAGGAAGTCCTCCGGGAAGTAGTCCAGCAGGGTGTTGGGCGGGGTGCCCGGGGCGCGGTCGTCGAAGTGCATCGAGTAGTTCTCCACGCCGGAGCAGGTGCCGATCTGGCGGAGCATCTCGATGTCGTAGGTGGTGCGCATCCGCAGGCGCTGGGCCTCCAGGAGCTTGCCCTGCTTCTCCAGCTCGGCGAGGCGCTCGGTGAGCTCCTTCTCGATGCCGTTGACCGCGCGCTCCATGCGCTCGGGGCCCGCGATGTAGTGCGAGGCCGGGAACACGTAGAGCTGCTGGTCGTCGCTGATGATCTCGCCGGTGACCGGGTGCAGGGTGGACAGCGCCTCGATCTCGTCGCCGAACATCTCGATGCGGACGGCCAGCTCCTCGTAGACCGGGAAGATCTCGACGGTGTCGCCGCGCACCCGGAAGGTGCCGCGGGTGAAGGCCATGTCGTTGCGCGTGTACTGGATGTCGACGAAGCGGCGCAGCAGGTCGTCCCGGTCGATCTCGTCGCCGACGCGGAGGGGGACCATGCGGTCGACGTACTCCTGCGGGGTGCCGAGGCCGTAGATGCAGGAGACGGAGGCGACCACGACGACGTCGCGGCGGGTGAGCAGCGAGTTTGTCGCGGAGTGGCGCAGGCGCTCGACCTCCTCGTTGATCGAGGAGTCCTTCTCGATGTAGGTGTCCGACTGCGGGACGTAGGCCTCGGGCTGGTAGTAGTCGTAGTACGAGACGAAGTACTCGACCGCGTTGTTCGGCAGCAGCTCGCGGAACTCGTTGGCCAGCTGGGCGGCCAGGGTCTTGTTCGGCGCCATCACCAGGGTCGGGCGCTGGAGCTTCTCGATCATCCACGCGGTGGTGGCGGACTTGCCGGTACCGGTGGCGCCGAGCAGGACGACGTCCTTCTCGCCCGCCTCGACACGCCGGGCGAGGTCGGCGATGGCCTGGGGCTGGTCGCCGCTGGGCTGGTAGGAGCTGACGACCTCGAAGGGCGCCACCGTGCGTTCGATGTGTGAGACGGGCCGCATGCCATCCACCGTACGACCCGCCACTGACAACGGGGACGGATCAGCGGTTCTGCGGGGCGCGGGAGCGGGGGCGGTCTTGGGTGCGGCGGGTGCGGACGGCGGGGCGGCGGGCGGTGTGCGCGACGAGTTCGCGGGCGGGGACGCCGGGCTTGTGGTCGACGGGGGTCCAGTCCGGCCCGCCCATGACCATCAGCGGGTCGAACATCACGACGACGCCGGCGAGCAGCAGGAAGGCCAGCGGGCCGATCAGCATCGGGGCGAGCAGGGCCGCCGGCGAGTCGCCGCCGGTGGGCGCGGCGGTGACGCCGTGCAGATGGACGGTGAGGGCGGCCATGCCGATGTAGTGCATGCCGCTGACGGCGACTCCCATGACGAGGCTCGCGCCGACGCTCCACACGAACCCTCTGACCTGCCCGGCCGCCCACAGTGCCGCGGTCGCCGCGACGACGGCGACGACCACGGAGGCGGAGACGGTGAGGATGTCGTACTCGAACTCGCCGTCGAAGCGCATGCCGGCCATGCCCAGGTAGTGCATGGAGGCGACACCCAGGCCGGTGATCGTGCCCCCGGTGAACAGCGCGGAGCCGGTGGCGCCCCGGTAGCCGACGATGAAGATCCCGACGCCCACCATGACGATGGCGACGGCGAGACTGGCGTAGGTCATCGGCCGGTCGTAGTGGATCGGGGCGCCCTGGATGGTGAAGCCCATCATGGCGACGAAGTGCATCGTCCAGATGCCGGAGCCGATCGCCGCCGAGCCGAGGGCGAGCCAGCCCGGGCGCCAGGAGTGGGCGACCAGCAGCGCGCGCGTGGTGCAGCGCAGTCCGAGGGCTCCACCCAGGCAGGCCATGAGATAGGCCACCAGCGGTGTGACCGTCCCGTAGCTGAATCCGTCGACCGTGCCCTGCATGCGCGGCGCCCTTTCACCCTCTTACGTCCCGGAATGTCGCGTGCGTCCCCCGTCCCAGGACCGCCGGGGCGGTCAAGGCTGACGCAGAGAGTATGACTCCCACCGGAATGGTCGAACGATTTTCCGGCAAAGAAACACGTCCTTGCCGCACATGTGCGGCATCCGTGAGCGGACTTGTGCGACACGCGCCGGTCCGGGACCGTCGCGCGCACACCACCGCCACGCGCCGATGACTCAGTGCTGCCAGTCTGGTGCTGTACGTGATCGACCGATGTGAGGAGTACGCATGCGCGCGCGCTCAGTTGCCGTCACGACCGCGGCCTTGACGGCCGTCCTCGGGCTCACCCTGCTGCTGCCCACCTCGGAGGCCCGGGCCGCCGGCGACGCGCCGCGGCCTGTGGTCGTCGCCCACCGCGGCGCCTCCGCCTACGCCCCCGAGAACACCCTGCCGGCGATCGACAAGGCGGCCGCGCTCGGGTTCTCCTGGGTGGAGAACGACGTGCAGCGCACCAAGGACGGCGAGCTCGTCGTCCTCCACGACGACAGCCTGGCGCGGACCACGAACGTGGAACAGGTCTTCCCCCGGCGGGCGCCGTGGAAGGTGAAGGACTTCACCGCCGCCGAGATCGCGCGCCTGGACGCGGGCAGCTGGTTCGGTCCCGCGTACGCCGGCACGCGCGTGCCGACGCTGGACCAGTACATGCGCCGGGTCGAGCACAACCACGAGAAGCTGCTCCTGGAGGTCAAGAACCCCCAGCTGTACCCGGGCATCGAGCGGCAGATCCTCAAGGTGCTCGGCAACGACGGCTGGCTCGACCACCGGCACCTGGCGAGCCGGCTGATCGTGCAGAGCTTCAGCGCCGACAGCGTGCGCACGGTGCACGAGCTCAAGCCCGGCGTCCGGACCGCCTTCCTCGGCCGGCCGGCCATGGCGGACCTGCACCGGTACGCGGGCTTCGTGGACCTGATCAACCCGTCCTTCGGCACGCTCTCCGCCAACTACGTCTCGACCGTGCACGCCTTCCGGGGACCGCACGACAACCCGCTGAAGGTCTTCACCTGGACGGTGGACGACGCCACCCGTGCCCGTACGGCCGCCGGTGACGGCGTCGACGGGGTCATCACCAACAAGCCGGACGTGGTCCGCACGGCGCTGCGGTCCTCCTGAGCCACCGCGGCGGACTTCCCCGGCGATGGGCGCCGGACGACGAAACCGCAGGTCGGAGGCATTGTCAGTGGCCGCCCGTACCGTGGTCGCATGGACAGCCACGAGCGGGACGAGGGGGGCGAGCAGGACGTGGGGGGTGAACAGCACGTGGAGGACGGGCGGCACGTGGAAGGTGAGCGGGAGGCACCGGGCGGGCAGCGAGTGGTGTGGGCCGTGGTCGGCACCGGCATCGGGCCCCTGATGCTGGCCGCGACGGAGGACGGCCTGGTCAACGTCGTGTTCCACGCCACCGACGCGGTGCGCGACCGGGCGCTGGCCCGGCTGGCGTCCCGGCTGGGCACCGAGCCGGTCCAGGAGCCCGGCTCGCCGCTGCTGGCGGAGGCGATACGTCAGCTGGAGGCGTACTTCGCGGGCGAGCGGCGCGACTTCGAACTGCCGCTGGACTGGTCTCTGATATCGGGCTTCAACCGGCAGGTGCTGCGCGAGCTGGCGGCCGGTGTCCCGTACGGCTCGGTCGTCGGTTACGGGGACCTCGCCGGCCGGGTGGGCCAGCCGGGAGCGGCCCAGGCGGTGGGCGTGGCGATGGGCTCCAACCCGCTGCCGGTCGTCGTGCCGTGCCACCGGGTCGTCGAGAGCGACGGCGGGATCGGCGGCTTCGGCGGCGGTCTGGAGACCAAGCGCAGGCTGCTCGCCCTGGAGGGCGTGCTGCCCGAGCCGCTGTTCTGAACGGGCTGCCGGCCAGCCGTATCCGAGCCGGCTGCCTGCCAGTGGTATCCGAGCCGGCTGCCGGCTAGTCGTAGTGCCGGGCCTCGACGATGTTGCCGTCGGGGTCGCGGAAGTAGAAGCTGCGCTTGGCCGGGCCACGGGCCCCGTAGGAGTCGTAGGAGAGGTCGGACACGGGGACGGCAGCCTCCTTCAGGCGGCCGCGCAGCGCGTCGAACGCGTCGGCAGTCAGGGACAGGCAGACGTGGTTGACCGGGTGGCCCGCGCCGGCCGCGGCGCCGGGGAGCATGTTCATGCGTTCGGCCATGTCGAGCGGGGCGAGGTCGAGGATCGTCTCCTCGTTGACGCGCACGGAGGGGAAGGACACCGTGCCGGCGGTGAACTCCGCGAGCCTGATCGGTTCCAGGCCCACCGACTTCTCGTAGAAGCCGGCCGCGGCGACGGGATCGCGCACCCACAGGACGACGTGGTCGAGGCGTGTCGTGTTGTCCGTCATGCGTACCAGGCTGGTGCCGCGCCGCATCGGCCGCAAGGGTTTGACCGGGTGCGCGGCCCGCCAGAGATGAGGGGAGAGCGACAGACGGGAGGCTGGCACGTGCTGGTGGTGTCCGAAGAGGTACGGGAGGCGCTCGCCGCGCGCCGTCCGGTGGTGGCCCTGGAGTCCACGATCATCGCTCACGGGCTGCCGCGCCCGCGAAACCTCCAGGTGGCGCTGGAACTGGAGGACGCGGTACGGGGGGAGGGCGCCGTACCCGCGACGATCGCCGTGCTGGACGGGCATCCGCACGTCGGTCTGGACAAGCAGCAGTTGGAGCGGGTGGCGAACGAGGAGGGGATACGCAAGCTCGGTCACCGCGACCTGCCGCTCGGCGTCGCCTCGGGGGCGAGCGGGGCGACCACGGTGTCGGCGACCGCGCTGCTGGCCGCCCTGGCGGGGGTCCGGGTGTTCGCGACGGGCGGGCTCGGCGGGGTGCACCGCGAGTGGACGGTGACGCAGGACGAGTCCGCCGACCTGGGGCTGCTCGCACGCACCCGGATCACGGTGGTGTGCGCCGGCGTGAAGTCGATCCTCGACGTGCCGGCGACCCTGCAGCGGCTGGAGACGCTCGGGGTCGCGGTGGCCGGGTACGGCACGGACCGGTTCCCCGGCTTCTACCTGACCGACTCGGGGCACCCCGTCGACTGGACGCTGCGCACGCCCGAGGAGGTCGCCGAGGTGATGCGCGCGCAGAACGCGCTGCGGGCGCCCGAGTCCGCGCTGATCGTCGCCAATCCCGTGCCCGAGGACGAGCAGTTGGATCCCGGGCTGCACGCGCGCGTGCTCGCCGAGGCGCTGGACGCGTGCGCGCGCGAGGGGGTCACGGGACAGGCGGTCACGCCGTTCCTGCTCGACCATCTGGTGCGGCACACGGACGGCGCGTCGCTGCGCGCCAATCTCGCCGCCGTGCGCGGCAACGTACGGCTGGCGGCCCGTATCGCGGCGGCCTGGACCCGGGCGTGACCACGGGAGGGGACCCGGAGGCCGATGCGGGCCCGAGTGCCGGTGCGGGCCCGAGTGCCGGTGCGGGCCCGAGTGCCGGTGCCGGGGCGGGCGATGGGGTGGGGCTGCTGGTGGTCGGCGATGTCGTGACCGATGTCGTGGCGCGGCACCGGGGGCCGCTCGCGGCAGGGACGGACACGGTCGCCTCGATCCGGACGGTGCCCGGCGGCGCGGGGGCCAACGTGGCCTGCTGGGCGGTGCGTCAGGGGTGCCCGGACGTACGGCTGCTCGGCCGGGTGGGCTCGGACGCGGCCGCCTGGCACGAGCGGGAGCTGATCGCCGCCGGGGTGCGTCCCCGGCTGGTGGTGGACCCCCGCGCGCCGACCGGGACGGTGATCTGCCTGGTCGACGCGGCCTCCGCGGCCGAGCGCACGTTCCTCACCGACAGCGGGGCGTCCCTGCGGCTGGACCCCGGTGACTGGTCCGAGGCGCTGCTCGACGGGGTGGCCCGGCTGCATCTGTCGGGCTACCTGCTCTTCTCCGCGCCGAGCCGTGCCCTGGTATCCGCCGCCGTCGCCTCGGCACGCGCGCGTGGGGTGCCGGTCAGCCTGGACCCGGCCTCGGCGGGGTTCCTCGGCGCGCTGGGAGCGGACCGGTTCCTGGCCCTCGCCCAGGGCGTGGACGTTCTGCTGCCGAGCCGGGACGAGGCGTGCCTGCTCACCGGTCTGCCCGATCCGGCGGACGCGGCGGCCAAGCTGAGCCGGCACTTTCCGCTGGTGGTGGCCAAGCAGGGCCAGGCAGGCGCACTCGTGGCCGGGTCGGGCGCCGTGCGCGCCCGCGTGCCCGCCGTGCCGGCCGCGGCCCGTGACACCACGGGCGCCGGTGACGCCTTCACGGGAGGTTTCCTCGCCGCGCTGCTCGGCGGCGCCACGCCGGAGGAGGCCGCGGCGGCGGGCTGCCGGGCGGGCGCGCTCGCGGTGACACGGGTGGGAGGGAGGCCGCCCGGCTGATCCGGACGGGTTCCCGCAGGGCCGGCGGGAGCGGCTATTCCTTCCGGCCCCAGGCCGAGATCATCGGTGCCGTGGCCAGGTCCATGGTGCCGGAGGCGACGTTGGCCAGGTGCCGGTCGATCTCCTCGTCGGTGGCCAGACCCGCGGCGACGAGGCGGGCGCGGATCTGGCGGACCGTGGCGGACTCCAGGGCCGCGCAGGCGGCCGAGGTGACCGGGAAGTACGCGTCGGCCTCCACCTGTCCCAGGCCCGCCTCCCGCAGCAGACGCGGCAGCCTGCGCCCGTACGACAGGTCGGCTCCGCGGTCGGCGAGGAGCCGGCGGAAGCCGCGCCGCAGCCGGTTGGCGAGTTCCTCGGCCGGGCCGTGCTCGTCGGGGCACAGCAGGGGCTGGAGCGCCGGGTCCGCGTCCTCCAGCAGCAGCCGGCCGCCGGGCCGCAGCGCGCTGATCATGGACCGCAGCGCCCGCTCCCGGTCCGGGACGTGGACCAGGACGAGCCGGGCGTGCACCAGGTCGAAGTCCTCCCCCGGCGGTTCGTCGGCGCCGACGTCATGGACGCGCACCTCGACCGTGGGGCCCGCGGCCGCGGCGACCAGCGAGGTGTCGATGTCGGTGGCGACGACCCTGCCGTCCGGGCCGGCCCGCTCGGCGAGCCAGGAGACGACGGACGTGCCGCCGGCGCCGACCTCCCAGCACCGCAGGCCGGGTCCGGCGCCGAGTGCCTCGAGGTGGCGGAAGGTCGTGGGGTCGAAGAGGGTGGCGAAGGCGTCGAAGCGCTCGCCCGCCTCGGTCTGCCGGTTGGCGAGCAGGTAGCCGTCGCCTTCTCCGGGCGCGCTGGTCGTCATGCGGCGATCATCCCAGTGGGCCGCGCCAGGCCGGATGGCGCGGGTCGTCGGCGCGTACCAGGACGTCGGCCGTGCCCGCCGGGTCGGTCTCGGCCTCGTACCGCTCGAAGGCGGGCAGGGTCCAGTGGTCCGGCTCGGGGGTACGGCGGCGCAGGGCACCCTGGGTCAGCAGTACGTGCACGGTCAGGTCGAAGGGGAACCAGTGCCGCAGCAGGAGCGGCCCGTGCAGCAGGAGCAGGCCGCCCGGCGGGAGCGGGACGTAGGAGCTGCGGGTGGCGCGGTCGGTGACCGGGTCCCACAGGTCAGGCAGGACGCGGCCGTCGCCGCCGGGTTCGAGCGGGCCGAAGACCTCGCGCCACAGGGCGCCCGTGTCGAGCCAGCCGTTGTAGTACGACTCCGGGTCGTGGTGGCCGTGTTCGTACCGGAGGGAGGCCGGGCGCAGGAAGCCCTCGGCGCCCACCACCAGCGAGGGGCGGCCGCGCACACGCAGCGCCTGCGACACCCGCTCGGCCAGGTCGCCCGGGCGGGCCGCCGGGGCGCCGTCGAAGGCGATGCGCGGCCAGGGGCCGCCGTCACCCGGCTCGAGGTCGAGCAGCCGCTCGGCGAGGAGGTCGCCGAGCCGTTCCCAGGTGATCGCTTCGAGCCGCACAGCGCCCATGATGCGTCAGGGGCGGCCGGTGGCGCAGAGGAGTGCGCTGAGGGCTGCGCAGAGGGGTGCGCAGAGGAGTGCGCAGAAGGGTGCGCCGGGGCGCGCGCCGGGGAATGTACCCGGCATGACCTCGGCTTCCTTGCCCCGCGCGGGACTTGTCGTCGTCCAGCCGCTGCGGCGTAAGCACTGCGCCCGGTGCCGTCGTGGACCGCAGCCCCTGCTGGTGCTGGAGGACGGCGTGCCCCGCTGCACGGACTGCGCCGACCTCGGGCACCTGGTGTTCCTGCCGCGCGGCGACACCGCGCTCACGCGCAGGGCGCGGGAGGAGAGCACGCTGTGGGCCGTGGTGGTGCGGTTCAACCGGCGCAAGGGCCGCTACGAACGTCAGGGGCTGCTGGTGGAGGAGGGTGCGCTCACCCGGGCCGAGCGGCGGTGCCTGGCGGACGCGGAGGCTCGCCGCCGGCGGCGGGCGCGGGACGCCCGGCGGCGGGCGGCGCAGGACGCGCGGTTCGTGGCGGCCTTCGCGGCGGAGATCCGGCGGCTGTACCCCGGCTGTCCGGCCGAGCGGGCCCTTGCCGTCGCGGCGCACGCCGCGGAGCGCGGCAGCGGGCGGGTCGGGCGCAGCGCGGCGGGGCGGGCGCTGTCCGAGGGCGCGGTGACCTCGGCGGTCGCGGCGTCCGTACGGCACCGGGAGACGCCGTACGACCACCTGCTGATGGCGGGGGTGGCGCGCCCCGAGGCGCGGCGGCGGATCGCACCGGTGGTGCGGTCCGTACTGCGGTCGTGGCGCGAAACCGGAGCCGAGGCGGGGGCCGGACCGGGGCCGGCGGCAGGGCCTGCGGCGGAGGCGGCGGCCGAGGCCGGCTGAGCCCGGTCCTGCCCCGGGAAAGCGCTGTCACAGACTGCTGTCGCACACTCTGCGCGCAGGGCCGGTGGGACGTATCGTGGCCGGAAGAGTGCCGCCCGATGTCGCACGGCCCTGTCGTACGCGGACACGAGGGAGACGGCCATGGCCGATCCCAAGGGTTTCATGACCACCCCCCGCCAGGAATGGCCCCGCAGGCCCGTCGGGGAGCGGGTGCGGGACTGGGACGAGGTCTACGTTCCCGGGGCGCTGCTGCCGATCATCAGCAAACAGGCCGACCGCTGCATGGACTGCGGTGTGCCGTTCTGCCACGACGCCTGCCCGCTGGGGAACCTCATCCCCGAGTGGAACGACCTGGTCTCCCGGGAGGACTGGCGGGCGGCGAGCGACCGGCTGCACGCGACGAACAACTTCCCGGAGTTCACGGGCCGGTTGTGTCCTGCGCCGTGCGAGGCGGGGTGCGTGCTCGCCATCAACCAGCCCGCGGTCACCATCAAGAACGTCGAGTGCGCCGTGGCGGACCGCGCCTGGGCGGAGGGCTTCACCCCGCCGCGCCCGCCCGAGCGGCTGTCGGGCCGGACGGTGGCGGTGATCGGGTCCGGTCCGACCGGGCTCGCCGCGGCCCAGCAGCTGACCCGCGCGGGACACACGGTCGCCGTGTTCGAGAGGGACGACCGGCCCGGCGGGCTGATGCGGTACGGCATCCCCGCCTTCAAGATGGAGAAGCACCATCTGGAGCGGCGGCTGGAGCAGATGCGGGCCGAGGGGACGAAGTTCCGTACGTCCACGGCGGTCGGGCGGGACGTGGGCGCCGGGGAGCTGCGGGCGCGCTACGACGCGGTGGTGATCGCCACCGGGGCCACGGCGTGGCGGGAACTTCCCGTGCCGGGGCGGGAGTTGTCCGGCATACATCAGGCGATGGAGTATCTGCCCCTGGCCAACCGCGTGTGCGAGGGGGACATCGAGGCGTCGCCGCTGTCGGCCGCGGGCCGGCACGTCGTCATCGTGGGCGGCGGTGACACCGGGGCCGACTGCCTGGGCACCGCGGTGCGGGAGGGCGCGGCGTCCGTGACCCAGCTGGACATCTACGCCCAGCCGGAGGAGGAGCGCGACGAGGACAGCGAGCCGTGGCCCACGTACCCCAAAATCTACCGGCTCTCGGCCGCGCACCAGGAGGCCGGGGAGCTGCGCACGGCGCCCGCGGCGGACGCCGACGCCCGGCTGTTCGCGGCGTCGACGCTCCGTTTCACCGGTGACGCCGAGGGGCGGGTGCGGTGGCTGCACCTGGTCGAGGTGGACGCGGCCCGGCGCCCGCGGCCGGGCACCGAGCGCAGGCTGCCGGCCGGCCTGGTGCTGCTCGCGCTCGGCTTCACCGGGCCCGACCGCGCGGACGGGCTAGTGGACCAGCTGGGGCTCGACCTGACGCCGCGCGGGACGGTCGCGCGGGACGCGGGCTTCGCGACGAACGTTCCCGGCGTGTTCGCCGCGGGGGACGCGGCCCGCGGCCAGTCGCTGATCGTGTGGGCGATCGCGGAGGGACGGGCGGTGGCGGCCGCGGTGGACCGCCACCTCACCGGCAGTTCGAGCCTTCCGGCGCCGATCGGACCGTACGACCGTCCGATGACGGTCTAGTCGGCCGCGGCCCGGGCTCGCGTCACGGCTGCCACGGCCCGGATCGCGTCACGGCTCGCCCGGCCCGGATCGCGTCACGGCTTGCGCGCGACCGCCCCGTAGCCCGGGATGACCCCGTCCTCCTGGCCCGGCACCGGCTCGCCCAGCTCCGGGTGCCACTTGTGGACCACCTCGACGCCGGGCTCCACGAGTTCGAGCCCGTCGAAGAATCGGGTGAACTGCTCGCGGGAGCGCAGCGCCAGGGTGACACCGGCCGCCTTGAGCTTCTCGGTGGCCGCCGCCGAGTCCTCGGGGGTGAAGTCGGCGGTGGCGTGGGTCATCATCAGGTAGCTGCCCGAGGGGAGTTCGGCGAGCAGTCGGCCCACCAGCTCGTGAGCGCCGTCGTCGTCGGAGACGAAGTGGAGCAGCGCGACGAGCGAGAGGGCCACGGGACGGCCGAAGTCCAGGACCTTCCTGGCCCCTTCGACGACGGTCGCCGGATCCCGGACGTCCGCCTGCAGGTACTCCGTGACGCCCTCGGGCGTGCTGCGCAGCAGTGCCGCCGCGTGCGCGAGGACGATCGGGTCGTTGTCGCAGTAGACGACGCGCGCGTCGGGCGCGACCCGCTGGGCCACCTGGTGCAGGTTCGGTTCGGTCGGGATGCCGGTGCCGACGTCCAGGAACTGCCGTATGCCGTTCCCGGCGAGCCAGCGGGTGGCCCGGTGCATGAACGCCCGGTTGACCCGTGCCATCACCGGCACGCGGGGGTCGAGTTCCAGCATCTGCCGCCCCATCGCCTCGTCGACGGGGTAGTTGTCCTTGCCGCCGAGATACCAGTCGTACATCCGCGCGGGATGCGGCCTGCTGGTGTCGATCCCGGCGGGACCGGTCGCGTTGAGGGGATCGGGCCCGGGCGTCCCGGTCATGAGGCACTCCGTGAGCATCTGGTGAGGCGGGCGGGGGAAACAAAGCCAATGATCAAGTCAGTACCAGGATAAGGGGGTTGAGTGAGGAAAAAGGATTCGGTTCAGGACAGGAGGAAGTCCGCCTCCCCGGCCTTCGCGCCCTCGATGAAGGCGGTCATCTCGTCGGTGGTGTAGATGAGGGCCGGCCCGTCGGGGTCGGTGGACTGCCGTACCGCGATCCGGCCGTCGGCCAGCTTCATCGCCTCCAGGCAGTTGCCCCCGTTGCCGCCGCTCCACGGCTTGTGCCAGCCTTCGCTGCCCAGCTCGCGCGCGGGCATGCCGTTGTAGATCCGCTCACCGCGGATCCGCTCACCGCGACGGCGCGGCGCGGGCTGGGACGTGATGCGATCCATTCACAGCTCCTTGCGGAAATCCCGGAGGATCTCCTTCGTGCGATGTGCGGTGGCGGCCTGCGCCGCCATGCGGTCCATGACCTCGAGATGGGTGGCCACCTCGCTGCGCGCGTCCAGGTAGACGGCGCCGGTCAGGTACTCGCTGTAGACCATGTCCGGCAGTTCGGGCACGGCGAATCGGAACAGTACGAACGGCCCGTACGTGCCGGGGTGCGGCCCCGAGGAGAACGGAGCGATCTGCAGCGTCACATTGGGCAGACTCGCGGCCTCGAGCAGTTTGTCGGCCTGGGCACGCATCACCTCCGGGCCGCCCACCGGGCGGCGCAGCACGGTCTCGTCCATCACGACCCAGAACCTGGGGGCGTCGGAACGGGTGAGCAGTTCCTGGCGTTGCATGCGCAGCGCGACATGACGCTCTGTCTCCTCCGGGCTGGTCTGGCCGACGGCCCCCGACTCGAGCACCGCGCGCGCGTAGCCCTCGGTCTGCAGCAGGCCGGGCACGAAGTGCGGCTCGTAGGACCGGATGAGGGAGGCGGCGCCCTCCAGGCTGACGTGCATGGAGAACCAGCCGGGCAGGATGTCGTGGAACCGCTGCCACCAGCCGGGGCGGTTGGCGTCCTCGGCCAGTTGCACGAAGCCCTCGGCCTCTTCGTCGCAGACTCCGTACGCCTTCAGCAGCAGTTGCAGATAGGGGATTTTGAGGGCGACCTCGGCCATCTCCATGCGGCGGACCGTGGCGGGGGCGACGCGCAGGATGCGGGCGGCCTCCTCACGCTTGAGTCCCGCGCGCTCCCGCAGGTCGAGCAGGCGCCGGCCGAGCACGACCTGCCCGACGGTCGGCGCCGACCGCGGCTCGCTCACGCTCCACCTCCGACAACGCGTCCAGCTCTTGAAGAAACGCTTCCGTCCGGCCGTGGTCCCGCTCCCACGGGGGAGCCGGACGGCCCCGCGCCAACAGCCGTGAGCCCGCCCGGTCCTCAGGGGTCCGCGCAGCTCAGCGGCGCCTTTCGCCTGCACAGCCCTGCGGCGCCATTCGAAGATCCCTTCGAAGACCCGGGGGTCCTCGCCGATCCCAACTGGCGCCGCGCGACGTGCTGTTGCGAGCAGTGTGCCACGGCCTTCCATCGCGTCACACCGCACTCTGCATTTTTCACAGTGACACTTGCCAAGTGTTCACGCCGGGGCGATAGTGGCAAGCGTGATTCCGTCCCCGCCCTTAGGAACAGACGCCGCCGCGGGCCTCACCGGCCCCGGTGCCCCCACCGGAGCGGGCCCCCTCGGGTCCGTCGCCGGGCGCCGGTTCCGCTTCGAACTGGCCGCGCATCCGGGTTCGCCCGCGCAGGCCAGACGTCTGACCCGGGCCCGCCTGAACGGCTGGGCGGTGTGCGAGGACACCTGCGACACGGCGGCCCTGGTCGTCTCCGAGCTGGTCACCAACGCCGTCGTGCACACCGCGAGCACCCGCGTCGTCTGCGAGTTGCGGGACGGCGCCGACGTCGTGCGCATAGCCGTGCGCGACGAGGGCTGCGCGCCGGGTGAGCCGCATCCCTCGCCGCAGCAGCCGGAGGAGGAGCACGGGAGGGGACTGCTCCTCGTCGACGCCCTGTGCCGGTCCTGGGGCGCGCAGCAACACGGGCCGGGGCTCGTGGTGTGGGCGGACCTCCCCCGCGGCAGCACCGCGCCGGACCCGCACGGGACCCGCGGCCCCCACGAGGTCAGTGACGATCTCGGCTGGGGTGCCCGGCCCAAGCCGGCGCCGCACCGCGCCCCCGACGACGAGGCCGACGACCGCCACCGCCAGGCCCGCCAGGGCACCGGCGACGGCGGCACCCCCGCTGCCGGACCGGGCGAGCGCCGCCCCGGGCGGGGCGTTCCGCACCAGGCGTCCCACCAGGCCCCGGCCCGAACGGGGGCCGTATGGCTGTGAGCCGCGTTCCCGGAGCCCGTGGCCAGGTGGTCAGCCTCGACACGCTCGTACGCCTGGGACGCGGTCTGCGCACGTCCGGCCGGCCCGGCACGCCCGCCGCCCCCCGGCGGCTGACCGTCCCCGAGGGGATGACGGCGCCGCTGGGCTGTGACGCGGTGGGGGTGCCCGCGGGACTCGGGCCGCTGCTGATGCCCCGGCTGCCTCGCGTGGGCTGCGTCTACGCCGACGAGAAGCACTGGTGGTGGATCGTCCCCGCCGACTCCGACTACGCGCTGTGCTGGCCCGCCCCCGCGCACTACGCCACCGGGGCGGTCCTGCCGGACGCCCCCTCGGCCGCGCTCCCGGAGCTACTGCACCGCCCCGACGGCAAGGTGCCGTACACCCCGCCGATCCCCCTGTACCTGGCCCTGTGCCGGATCACCGGGACCACACCGGCGTGGTCCCGCCCCGTCAGCGCGTAGTACGGAGCCCGTCCCTCGACACGGGACCCGCGCGGGACGCGTGAGCCGCACGCGGCCCCGCACCCTCCCGGCCCCCGCCGCCGTCGCGCGCCCGCGCGCTTCCCCCGCCGGTTCGTGCGCCCTGCCCGGTGCGCGCCGGTGCGGCGATAGTGGCGTTCGTCCACGATCGGGGGAGGCCGCAGGTGAGGATGCGACGCGGGGGTGGAGGCGAGCCGGACGGGCCCGAGGTGTCGGAATCCGAGCGGCTGCTCTTCGGCGGCCCCCTGCGCTACGACATGGGCTGGAACCAGCACCGTGACGCCTTCCTCGAGCTGAACTTCCGCGGGATGCTGCGGCGGCTGCCCGGCCTGCTCGCCTCGAGCTTCCGGCTCGCCCGGCAGGCCGACCCCAGGGCCGCGCGGACCGTGCTGGCCGCCGAGTCCGTGCGCGGTCTCGCACAGGCGGTGAGCCTGCTCGCGGTGAACAGCGTGCTGGGCCGTCTGATGGCCGGCGGCGCGCTGCAGGACCGGCTGCGCGGCGCCGTGCCCGCGCTGGTGGTCATGGCGGCGGTGATGCTGGTCGGGGCGCTGCTGAGGGCGGCGTCGACGTACGCGACCGGCCGGCTCGAGCCGAAGGTGGAGCGGGTGGCCACCGAGCTGTACCTGGAGCGGGCGGCGGCGGTGGAGCTGGCCGCGATCGAGGACCACGCGTTCCACAAGCTGCTGGACACCGCGCAGTACGGCGCCGCCTCCGCCCGCCGGATGATCATGTACGGCACGCGTGTGGTGAACGCGGTGATCTCGCTGATCGCGGCGGCGGGTGTGCTGACCGTGCTGCATCCGGTGCTGCTGCCGCTGCTGGTCACCATGACGCTGCCGAGCGCCTGGAGCGCGCTGACCAACGCGCGGCGCCGCTACGAGTCCTTTCACATCTGGGTCCAGCACGCCCGCGCGGGACACCTGCTCAGCGGGCTGCTCACCGAGCCGGCGGCCGCGCCGGAGATCCGGGTGCACGGGGTGGGCCCCTTCCTGCTGCGCCACTACCGGGCGATGTCGGAGACGGCGGAGGCGGAGCAGGCGCGGCTGGCCCGGCTGGCGGCCCGCACCGGGCTGTTCGCGGCGGCCTGGACGGGGCTGGCGACGGTGGCGACGTACGCGACCCTGGGCGGGCTGCTGCTGGCGGGGGCGATGGCGCTGTCGGTGGCCGGTACGGCGGTGATCGCGATCCGCACCGGGTCGGCGAGCCTGGACACCCTGGTCCTGGAGGTCAACCAGCTGCACGAGGAGGCCCTCTTCGTGGGTGATCTGCAGCGCCTCTACACCGAGGCGGCCGAGCGGGCGATCCCGGCCGGCGGCAGGCCGCTGCCCGAGGACCCGCGCGAGATCCGCTTCGAGAACGTCACGTTCGGCTACCCGGGCGAGGAGGTGACCCGGCCCGCCCTCGACGACGTCACCCTGAGCATTCCGCTCGGGCGGATCGTGGCGCTGGTGGGCGAGAACGGCTCGGGGAAGACGACCCTGGTCAAGCTGCTGGCCGGGCTCTACACGCCGGACAGCGGCCGCATCCTGTGGGACGGCGTGGACGCGGCGACGGCCGACCGGCACGCGCTCGCGGAGCGCATCGCCATGGTGGCGCAGGACTTCAAACGCTGGCCGTTCACGGCCCGGGTCAACGTGGCGGTGGGCCGCTCGTCGGCGCCGCTCACCGAGGAGCGGCTGGCGGACGCGGTCGCGGACGCGGGCGCCGGGGAGGTGGTGGCCGACCTGCCGCGCGGGCTGGCCACCCTGCTGGCGCGCGACTTCAGCGGCGGGCACGAGCTGTCCGGCGGGCAGTGGCAGCGGCTGGGCATCGCGCGGGCCGCCTACCGGCGCGGCAGCATCCTGATCGTGGACGAGCCGACGGCCGCGCTGGACGCCCGGGCCGAGCTGGAGGTCTTCGAGCGGATCCGGCGGCTGGCCGACGGAGGTCAGACGGTCGTGCTGATCACCCACCGGCTCGCGTCCGTGCGCCACGCCGACCTGGTGTACGTACTGGAGCAGGGGCGCCTGGTGGAGTCCGGCCCGCCGGACGAGCTGCTGGCCACCGGCGGTCTCTACGCGGAGCTGTACGCGCTGCAGGCGGAACAGTTCACGACCCGGCTCCCCACCCCGAGGCCGAGCTGACCGGACCGGCACCACGAACGCTCGGGACGGTCGTCGGGCGAAACGCACACCCGCGCGGGCACGCGGGTGACCCCCGCGCACCCCGACGTCACGCGGTCGCGTCACCGCCCTGCTCGCCGCGGACGATCACCAGGAAGGTGTCCGTCGCGAGGTCCATCACGACCTCCGCCGCCAGGCCCTCCAGACGCCGCGCATGCGCGAACTCCTCCGCCGGCCACGACCCGCGCGGACCGCCGGCGGGAAAGCGCTCGAGCACCGTTCGCCCGTTCACCTGCACCTCCATGTAGCGCTGTACTCGTAGAGTTAAACGCCAAGCATGGGGCGAGCGCCTCGGCCGGTGACGGTATTGAGACGTACTTGACACGCGTTCAACGCCGAAAGTGCGTCTCACCTCACACTTCCGGCCCTGTCGATCACTTTTCGCGTCAACTCGCGTACACCCCGTGTTCACCTTTCACCCGAGACGCCGTCCTCGCGCCCGTAAGGGTCTGTTGACGACAACTCGGGCTCATGGGGCGGTCGTTGACATACCTTGGACCCATGGCGCTGCACGATCACAGGGACGATCCGTGGCGGGTGAGGGTGGACGACGAGCGGGGGGCGGTCTGCGGTGCCGGGGTCCTGCTCGACGACCGCCATGTGCTGACCTGCGCCCACGTGGTCCGCTACGCCGGGGCGGCACCCGGTGGCGCGGCGGCACCGGGCACGGCGCCCGGGTGCGGGGCGCCCCGTCTCCGGATCACCAGCGTGGCCTGCCGCCCCGAGTGGACGCGCACCGCGCGCGTGCCGCCGGGCTCCTGGGTGCACGAGGACGGCACCCGCCGGGGTGACGTGGCCCTGCTCGAGCTGGACGAGCCGGCCCCCTGCGGCACCCGGACCACTCTGTGGAAGGTGCCGATCTCCGGGGTCAGGGTCGGGGTCTACGGCTTTCCGGCGGCGGAGCCGTACGGCATCTGGACGGAGGCGGAGCTCGCGGGGGCCGGCGGCCGGGAGGGCGAGTGGGGGCTGCTGCGGCGGCTGCGCGAGGGCGACCCGTGGATCGAGAAGGGCTACTCGGGCGCCGGGGTGGTGGCGCGGGACGGCGAGTTCAAGGGCCATGTCATCGGCATGGTGGTGGCCGACTACGTCAACGGCGACGCCCGGGCGGCGTGGATGCTGCCCACCGAGTCGGTGCTGGCGTACCTGCCCCGGATCGGTGAGTTCACCGACGGCGACCGCACCGACGAAATGGGCCCGTACCACGACGAATCGCCCGCCGACGTGCTGGGCGATCCGCTGCGCCTGGCGCTGACCCGGGAGCTGACCCGGCTGCTGGGCGGCGGCTGGACGGGGACCGCCGTCGTGGGCACCGGCGGCACGACCGGGGTGGGTTCCTCCTGGCTGGTGCGGCTGGTGCGCACCGCCGACCCGGCGGCCCGGGCGGCCGCCTCCGACGGCGAGCTGACCGGTGCGCCGGGCGACACGGTCCTCGGACTCGGCTCCATCGACGCCGCCTACGACGCCCGGGACCGGTCCGTCGCCGAGGTGCGGGACTATCTGGCGGGCCGGTTCGGGCTCGGCTCCGGCTCGACGCGGGACGTGGCGCGCCGGCTGCTGCGCCGCAGGCCGCCCGCCTGTGTCGTGATCGGCGGCGTCGACCGGGCCGCCGATCCCGGCGCGCTCGTCCGGGAGCTGCTGGCGCCGCTGGCCGGGCGGGCCCGTTCGCGCGGGATGCGGCTGGTGCTGGGCTTCGTGGACCGGCCGCCGGACGACCTGCCCTACGACGTCTCCCTCGACCCCGAGCCGCTGCGCGCCGGCGCCGTGGCGCGGCCGGTGAGCTCCGCCCGGACGCAGTCGGCGGTCGGGCGGCTGGCCGCGGCGGAGGAGGCCGCGGCACGGCTGGAGCGGGAGTGGGGGGCGCACTTCTTCGGCGCGCCCCGGCTGCCGCACGCGGCCGCGCCACGGCTGCGGGTGCGGCTGGCGGTGGCCCGCAAGACCGAGCCGAATCCGGAGCTCGCCGCGCTGCACGACGACGCCGTGCGGGCGCGTGCCGAATCCGAGCACTACGAGCGCGCACTACGGCGCATGATCACGGCTCACCAGGACCTCACCACGAGCCTGGAGCTGCACCGGGTGCGGGCCGCCCGGTTCTTCGGCGAGGAGGACCGCAGGCTCGCCGAGCTGCACGCGCCCGCCGCACGTGCGCTGCGGACGGCGCCGATCGACCTCACCGCGGCCCGGACCCTGGTGAGGCGCTACGTGGACGAGGTCAACCGCCGGATCGACGAAGGGTGACGCCATGCGGATGTGCAATCGCCCCGACTGTGGCCGCGGCGAGATCGACGACAGCGGCTTCTGCACCGAGTGCGACCGCGAGCCGCTGCCGCCGGACCGTGCCGCGGCCGCCGGCCGGGATGCCGGACCGGGACGGGGACCGGGGCGCGGCGCGAGCGTGGGGGTGGCGCCCGTGCGCCCCGACCCCTGGTACGGCCTGGCCCTGGCGGGCGACGGTCACGCGCCCGAGGCGCCCGCCGTCCCGGCCGGAGCGGCCGGTCCCGTCGCCGAGGAGCACCGCTTCTGCCCCAACCCCGGCTGCGGGCGCCCGGTCGGGCGCGGGCAGGGCGGCACGCCGGGCCGTGTCGCGGGCTTCTGCGCGCACTGCGGCACGCGCTACGACTTCGCCCAGCCGCACGGCCTGACCATCGCGGGGCGCTACGCCGTGGAGCGCGTCCTCGGCTCGGGCGCCTACGGGGCGGCGTACCTGGCGCACGACCGGAACCTGAGCACGCACGTCGTCGTCAAGGCCCTCAACCGCTCCGTGGCCGCGACCGCCGAGCACGAGCGGGACGTGCTGGTCGGGCTCCGGCACGACAGCATCGTCCGCATCCTCGGCTACGAGCGGGAGGGCCCGCACCTGGTGCTGGAGTACGTGCCGGGCGATCCGCTCTCCGCGCGGGACGGCGACCGCCTCGAGACCCTGCTCGCGCACGGCGTCCGCGTCCTTCAGGCACTCGACTACCTGCACGCCAGGGGCCTGCTGCACTGCGACGTCAAACCCCTGAACATCATCCGGTACCGCGAGGAGTCCCCCGCCGGGCCGCTGGACCGGGTGCGGCTGATCGACTTCGGCGCGGTCCGCTCCCGCGAGAAGGACACCGGGCCGGTGGTCGCGTACACCAGGGCGTACGCGCCTCCGGAGGGCGATCCGGAGCACATACGGCCCACCGGGGGCTTCGACCTGTACGGGCTCGGCATGACGCTGCGCGAGGTGTGCCGGGCGCACGGGGGCGACCGGGCGGCGCCCGGGGTGGACTCGCTGATGCTGCTGCTGGACCGGGCCACGGACACCGCCGTGCCCGGACGCCGGTTCGTCTCCGCGCGGCAGTTCGGGGAGCAGCTCAGCGGAGTGATCCGCCAGATCGTGGCGGCCGCGCCGACGGGCCGCCAGGTGACGCGTCCCTCCGCGCTGTTCGGCTCGATGACCGAGCCGCTGCACGGTGGGCTCGGCGCGGCGCGCCCGCTCGCCCACTGGGTCCGCGCCACGGCCGACGACCGGGGGCGGCTGTCGATGCCCGCGCCCTTCTCCGCGCCGGCCGCCGCGGACGTGGCGGTGGCGCTGCCCGCTCCGCTCTCCGATCCCGACGACCCGGTTCCGGAGGCGGCCGGCGGCGCGCTGGCCGAGAGCAGGCTGGCGCTGCGCCGGCGGGACCTCGCGGCGGCCGAGCGGGCCCTCGCCGCCGCGGACCTGCCCGAGTGGCACTGGCTGGGTTCCTGGTACGCGGGGCTGATCGCGCTCGCGCGCGGGGACGCGGCCCTGGCCACCGGCCACTTCACCGACGTACGAAGAACGCTGCCGGGCGAGCTGGTCCCGCAGCTCGCGCTCGGTCTGTGCGCGGAACTGCGCGGCGGGCGAGAGGACCTGGAGGTCGCGCGGTCCCACTACGGCACCGTCTTCGCCACCACGCCCGCGCTCGGCGCGGCGGGGTTCGGACTGGCGCGGGTGCAGCAGTCGGCCGGGCGGCGCGCGGACGCGGTGGCCGTGGCGGAGCGGCTGGCCGGGGAGTTCCGCTACGAGCGCGAGGCGCGCGTCGCGGCCGTGCGCCTGCTGGTCATGCCCCTCACGCCGGCGGAGCACGGCGAAGTCACCGAGGAGGACCTGGCCCGGGCCCGTGAGGCGGTGGCCGGGCTGGAGGTGGAGGAGGCCGCGGCGGCGGGGCTGCGGGCGGAGATCCAGTACGCGGAGTTCCTGCGCGCCCCGGACCGGCTGCGGCTGTCGGAGGCGGTCCGCGCGCTGGGCGCGCACGCGGCCACCGAACGGGAGTACGTCGCACTGGTCGACCTCGCCAACCGGCTTCGCCCGCCGCTGCGTTGGGCACGACCATGGCGCCGGGGCGGAGCCCGTCACTCCCGTTTCGGACGCACCGCCAACACGTTAAGCTTCTGACGGGTTACGCAGGGACACGCAACGAAGCGGTCAGGGTGGTGCCGGTGGGGGACAGGTCGCCCTTGGGACTCGATTTCGCCGTCGAAGTGGACGCGCCCGAAGACCTCGCGCACGACGCGCGGCGCGCGGACGCCCTCGTCACCGTCCGGGCCCGCCCCGGCCGGGGGGCCGCGCCGCGGACGCCGGCCGCGGAGGTCCTCATCATGGACCGGTCGCTGTCCATGGCGGGCCGGGGCAAGCTGGACGAGGCCAAGCGCGCGGTGTGCGCGGCCATCGACACCCTGCGCGACGGTACGCGCCTGGGGGTCGTCGCAGGCAACCACCTGGCCGAGGTGGTCTTTCCGCCCGACGGGGGCCTCGTCCCCGTCGACACCGGCGTCAGGGAGGCCGCCAAGGCCCGGGTCGCCGCGCAGCAGGCCGAGGGCGGGACGGCGATCGGGCAGTGGCTGGCCTGCGCCGACCGGCTCTTCGCCGCCGACCGCTCCCCCGGCGCCGTGCGCCACGCGGTCCTCTACACCGACGGCAAGGACGAGCACGAGACGCCCGAGCAGCTGCGCGCGGTGCTCGACGCGTGCACCGACCGGTTCGTGTGCGACGCCCGCGGGCTCGGTGAGGACTGGAACTACGAGGAGCTGCTGCGGATCACCGAGGCGCTGCACGGCGGCGCAGAGGCCGTCGTCGACGTCACCGACCTCACCGGGGACTTCACCCGGCTGATGCGGCAGGCGCAGCGCATCGCCGTGGCCCGCGTGTATCTGGGCCTGCGTCTCAACGAACGGTTCCGGCTGGACTTCGTACGCCAGACGCGGCCGGTGGAAGCCGAGCTGACGGCACGTCAGGAGCAAGGCAGCGAGACCCACGTACCGCTGGGCCCCTGGTCGCCCGGCGAGGCCCGCCAGTACCAGGTGTCGCTGAGCTTCGACCCCGCCGCGCTGCCGGTCGGGGAGAATCTGCGCGCCGCCCGCCTCACCCTGCACGCCGAGGCCTTGGACGGCGCCCGCGAAGCGTGCTCCGAGACCCGTTCGATGGCCGTACGGCGGCGGGGCGCGGCCGGGTTCGGCATTCCGCGCTCCCCGCACCTCACCCGGGTCGAGAACGAGCGCGAGCTCGGCATGGCCATGCGTGCCTGCGCCGACGCCCAGCAGCGGGGCGACTTCGAGCGGGCGGACCGGGAGCTGCGGATCGCGCTGGGCCTGGCCGAGGACCTGCGGGACGGCGTGCGGCTGCGGCTGCTGCGCTCGGTCGCGGTGACCGGCCCCGACGGACGGCCCCGGGTGCGACGCGACGCCCCGCGCGGGCAGATGCAGCGACTGGGGCTCGAGTCGACCAGGACCGCCGCGCCGCCGGTGGACGCGTTGGACGCCGCGGGTCCGGAGGGCGCGGAGGTCCCGCCCGGCGAGGGCGTGTTGCCCCGCGTGTGCCCGCGCTGCGGCACCACGGCCGCCATGGGCACGGGCCGGTTCTGCGAGGAGTGCGGCCACCGCTTCGGGGACGTACCGGCGAACGGCACTCCGGACGTACCCACGAACGACACGCCCGTGGACGCCTCGTGACCGGGGCGGGAGGAGCGTCGGGAGGGGTGTTACGGGACGGCTGGTCCCTGCGGGACTTCGTCTCGCGCCGGCGGGACCGGCTGCGCGGGACGCATCCGACCACGGTGCTGCGCCGGCTGCGGGCCGGCGTCCTGGCGATGGTGCTGGCCACGGCCCTGCTGTACCTGCTGGTCTCGGCCCAGGCCGGCCGTCAGATCACCGCGGCCAAGCGCACCGACGCGGCCGTCCGCAACCTCGGCGACGCCCGGGAGGAGGCCGCGCGGGCCACCACGGCGCTGAGAAACGCCGCCGGCACCGGCGAGGTCGCCCTGATCGGCACCGGCACGGAGTTCGCCAACGCCACCGCACGCGTCAACTCCCTGGTGACCTCCGCGACCGAGGGCAACGCGGACGGGCAGCAGGGGCTCATCCAGATCCAGTTCGTGCAGGGCCAGTTGACCACCAGCGTGCAGCTGGCCGACACCGCGGTCCGCGACTACGACCGCAGCGGCCCGGCGGGGCTGAACGCCGCACTCCAGGCCCTGACCGCGCCGCGCGAGCAGGACAGGGTGACCAAGCGGCCCATCCCGTACACGGGCGGCCTGCTGAACTCGCTCGCCGACCTCCAGCAGCAGCAGCGCGACGCCCTCGGACGGCAGCAGAACTCCAACTGGCTCGACCCCGCCCACGTCTGGGCGCTGCTCGTCGGCCCGGCGTTCGTGATGTTCCTGTGCGTGCTGGCCACCGCCGACGTGGTGGCGCGCAGCTTCCGGCGGTACGTCAGTCCGCGTCTGCTGCTCGCGCTGCTGGCCACGGCCGCGGTCGGCGTCACCACCAGCGTGCTGTGCCGTTACGCGGCGGGGCGCCTGACCGGGCACACGCCGTTCGCGGCGCCCTGGACCACGGCGCTCGCGCTGGCCCTGTTGGCCACCGCGGGCGTGCTCGCCTGGCTGGCCTACCGCCCCCGTCTGGCCGAGTACAGGTTTCCGCGGTCATGAGAACACTCGGGGCGCGCCGGGCGCGCGGCGTCTCGCGTCAGGCCGGCCGCGTCTCACGCCTGGCTCGCTGCCTGCTGGTCCTCGTCGTGCTGCTGGCCGGGGCCGGCTGTGGCAGCGGCGGCGGACGCGACGGCAGTGTGACGATCATGGTGCCCTGGTCGGGCGACGAGTTCGCGGCCTTCAACGCGGTGATCAGGCGGTTCGAGCACGACCGCGGGGTCCGTGTGCACGTGCAGGTCACCCGCGCCCTGACCCAGCAGCTGGACGCCGCGGTCGGGGCCGGTGCGCCACCGGACCTCGCCATCCTGCCGAGCGTGGGCGCCATCTACACGTACGCCGACCACGACAAGGGCCTCAAGCCGCTCGCGACGGCCACGGACACCTTCCTGCAGCCGTTCCAGGGCCTGACGAGGGTGCGGAACCGGGTCTACGCGCTGCCGGTCAAGGTGGACGTCAAGAGCCTGGTGTGGTTCACCCCGGAGACGGTCGGGCGGGCGCGGGACACGGCGGCGGTGCGGTCCTTCGCCAAGGCGCATCCCGGTGCCTGGTGCCTCGGCCTGGAGTCGGGTCCCACGTCCGGCTGGCCCGGCGCCGACTGGATCGCCGACCTCGTCCTCGACCGGCAGGGCACCGGCGCCTACGAGCAGTGGCTGTCGGGCGGGCGGCCCTGGAAGGAGGTGGCCGCGGCCTGGCGCGACTGGCGCGGCCTGGTCGGCACCGGCGCCGAGCGGGCCTCCACGCAGATGTTCAGCGAGGCGGCCGGCGGGATGACCAGCACACCGCCCAAGTGCTCGCTCGCCCACGGCGCGCTGTCCGCCATGGGCTTCCACGCCGCGGACGTCCAGCGCGAACGGTACGACTTCGCGCCGTCGTCCGCGAAGCACCGGCTGGAGGTCTCGGCCGACTTCGTCGGCAAGTTCACCACCGGCAACCCGCACGCCGACGCCCTCGCCGCCTACCTGGCGAGCGCCGCGGCGCAGCAGTTGTGGGTGGACCAGCCCGGGGGCTACGCCTTCTCGGCCAACACCAAGGTGACCGAGTACCACAACCGGGGCGTCCAGCAGCGCGTCGCCGAGATGCTGCGCCCGGGCTCGGGCAACACCTTGTGCTTCGGCGCCGCCGACGCGATGACGCCCGACGTGTCCGCCGCCTTCTACCGGGCCGTGCTCACGTACGTGGCGCAGGACGGCTCCGATCCGATGCCGCTGTTGTCCAAGCTCGACCAGTTGCAGACCAGGCTCGGGCCTTCGGGGAAGTCCCCGGTGCCCGCGAACCGGCTCTGCGCCATCCCCTGACCGGACACACATCCCAGGTCCCCTAGGAGCCCCGCCATGCCGGACGCAGTCCAGTTCACCCTCTCCGACGGCAGCGTCGTGCTCGTGGCCCCGCCGGCCCGGGCGGGCACGGGGGCCGTGGGCCTCGGCAGCCGCCTGGAAACCGCCGAACGCACCCTGCGCCAGGCCCTGGCCCCGATCACCTCCGCCGCCGCCGAGGTCATCGGCGAGTTCCGCTCCCTCGCCCAGCGCCCCGAGGAGGTCGAGGTCGCCTTCGGCGTGGTCCTGGACGCGAGGCTCGGCGCGGTCGTCGCCGGCGCCAGGACAGGCGCCCACCTGGACGTGACCCTCCGCTGGTCCGCCACCCCGCCCACCACCCGGGGGCACTCCCCGTCCCCCACCGCCCCGGACGACGACGACGCCGACCCCGACGAGGAGACCTCCTCCACCACGTGACTAGCGTTTCGCGTACTTGTCCGTGGCTGCGATCAGGGCGTCCACCGCTGCGGGGGTGGAGGGGCCGTGGCCCGTCTCGTCGACGACGATCAGTTCGCTGCCGGGCCAGGCGTGGTGGAGCCGCCAGGGGGTGCCGATGAGGTTGGCGAGGTCGAGGCTGCCCTGGACGATGGTGCCGGGGATGCCCTTGAGCAGGTGGGCGTCGCGAAGCACCACGCCCTCGTCGTTGCCCTCTCCCAGGAAGTGGTCGTTGCCCCAGTAGTGGGTGACCGTGCGGGCGAAGCCCATGCGGAAGACGGGGTCCTCGTAGCGTTCGACGGAGCGCGGCGGGGCGGGGACGATCGCCGTCTCCCAGTCGGTCCAGGCGCGCGCCGCGCGCTCGCGCACGGCGGGGTCCGGGGACTCGATGAGCCGGTTGTACGCGGCCGCGAGGTTGCCGTCCCGCTCGGGTTCGGGGAGCCCGGCGAGGAAGCGCTCGTAGGCCTGCGGGAAGACCCTCCCCAGGCCGTGGGTCAGCAGGTTCACCTCGGCGTTGGAACCGGTGGCGACTCCCGTCAGCACGAGCGCGCGGACGGCGTCCGGGTGCGTCTGGGCGTAGCGCAGGGCCAGGACCGATCCCCACGACACCCCCCACACCAGCCATCGCCCGATCCCGAGGTGGCGGCGCAGGAGCTCCAGGTCTGCCATCACATGGGCCGTCGTGTTGACGCTCATGTCGGTGTCGTGGGCGCTCGCGTGCGGGGTGGAGCGTCCGCAACCGCGCTGGTCAAGCAGGACGATGCGATAGGCGGCCGGGTCGCAGTACCGGCGGTAGCGGGGTGTGCAGCCGGAGCCCGGTCCGCCGTGCAGCATCAGCGCGGGTGTGCCGTCCGGGTTGCCGCAGGTCTCCCAGTGGACGCGGTTGCCGTCGCCGACGTCGAGCATGCCGTGGTCGTACGGTTCGATCTCCGGATACAGACCCATCCGGGCACCGTAGCCTCCCCACGGCGCCGGCGTCGCCCTATTCGCCGTTGTCCTGATACGGCAGTCCGGCCGCCCGGGCCGCCGTGCGCAGGACGGTGCGGAGCATGTCCGGGGTCAGTCTTCCGGTGAAGGTGTTGCGCTGGCTGACGTGGAAGCAGCCGAAGAGGTCGATGCCGTCGAGCGGCACGCGCGTGCCGTGGGCGAAGGCGGGGCGGGGACGCGGCACCGTCCAGCCCGCCTCGGCGAACGCCGGCAGCGCGGCCTGCCAGCCGAACGCGCCGAGCACCACCACCGCCCGCAGCGTCGGCCGCAGCAGCCGCAGTTCCTGCACGAGCCAGGGCCGGCAGGTGTCCCGCTCGCCGGGCGTGGGCTTGTTGGCGGGCGGGGCGCAGTGCACCGGCGAGGTGATCCGCACGCCGTGGAGCCGTAGTCCGTCGTCGGCGCTGACGGAGGTGGGCTGCGAGGCGAGCCCCACGTCGTACAGCGCCTGGTAGAGCACGTCTCCGGAGCGGTCGCCGGTGAACATGCGTCCGGTGCGGTTGCCGCCGTGGGCGGCCGGGGCGAGACCGATGATCATCAGCCGGGCGTCCGCCGGCCCGAATCCGGGCACCGGCCGGCCCCAGTACGTCCAGTCGGCGAACGCGGCGCGCTTGGTACGGGCCACTTCCTCCCGCCAGGCGACCAGCCGCGGACAGGCCCGGCAGTCCGCGATCCGCCGGTCGAGGGCGGAGAGGCTGCTGGTGTCCATGCCCCCACCGTAGGGCCTCACGACCGGGCCACCGCGGGGGCGGGAAATTCGGGCGGTAGCACGGGCGGGGGCGGCTAAGGTCGGTGCCATGGTTTCCGAGCACGACATCGACCGCGCCCCGGCCGACGACACGGCCGGTGACGCGGCCGGCGGCGCGGGCAGTGGGACGCCCTCGGCCGCCCGGGCGGCCGGGGGCGCCGTCGATCCCAAGGTCGTCGCCGCCATCGCCGCGGCCGAGGCGGCCGGTCCGGCGAGCGGTGAGACCGTGCGGATCGACAGCTGGATCTGGGCGGTGCGCCTGGTCAAGACGCGGTCCGTCGGGGCCACCGCCTGCCGGGGCGGGCACGTCCGGGTGAACGGGGAGCGGGTGAAGCCCGCCCACTCCGTCCGCGTCGGCGACGAGGTGCGCCTGCGGCACGAGGGCCGCGAGCGGATCGTCGTGGTCAAGCGGCTGATCCGCAAGCGTGTCGGTGCCCCCGTGGCCGCCCAGTGCTACGTCGACAACTCCCCACCGCCTCCGCCCCGCGAGGCCGTCGCCCCGATCGGCGTCCGCGACCGGGGCACGGGCCGCCCCACCAAGCGCGACCGCCGCGAGCTGGAACGCCTGCGCGACCTGGAGCGGCTGCGCGACGCGGGCGGCCTCGGCGGCCGCCCGCGGGAGCGGTGAGCGCCGACCGGTGACGCCGGCGTCGTACGGGCTCAGCCGTGCCGCCGTACGAGCCGCAGCAGGTCGGCGTTGTGGTCCCGCCGCGCCCAGGCGATCAGGGCGAGCGGCACGATGAGGATGAGGGGGGTCGCCGCATTCTGCCCGTCGAAGACGGTGAGCTGGACGACGAACGCGCCCACCATCAGCGCGCTCAGCGCGATCGCCGCAACCGACTGCAGCACCGGGACCAGCAGCGCGACCGCTCCGGCCAGTTCGAGCGCGCCGATGGCGTACATCCCCGCGCTGCCCCAGCCGATCTTGTCGAAGGACTCGGCGGCCGAGGGGTGCGCGATGAGTTTGGGCAGGGCGCTCGCGAGCGCGTAGAACAACGCGAGCAGCACCTGCACGACTCGCAGCGCGACCCGAGCGGCACGACGGCCCCGCGTGGACCCGGTCGGGGCGGCGGTGGTGACCGAGGGGACGTGAGCGGTGGTCTGGGACGACATGGTGTTCTCCTGGGGAAGCGGTCCGGCTTGCTTTGCGTGGAGGTAGACCGCTCCCCCTCCCAGAACTCATCGCCGACCGCCGGACTCCCCGCGGATTCCTGCCTGTTGGCTGTGCCTGTTGATCACCGCTCCATGGTCACCGCCCTCACCCACACCTCGTCCTCGGTCAGATACCGGTCCACCCTCAGCCCCGCCTCCGCCAGTGCCTCCTCGAACTGCTGCCCGCTGAGCGGGCGGGCCCGGAACGTCTGCGTCCAGATCGCGTCCGGGAAGACGTACTCCGCCCGCACCGAGTGCACCCCGTCGCCGACCGGCTCGGACGACGCGATCCGCACGGTGAAGCCGGCCGGGTCCACACGCTCGCGCGGCAGATCGCGGTGGTAGTCGGCCCCTTCCCGCTGGATCAGCACACAGCCGCCGTCCGCCAGGTGCCGGACGCAGGACCGCAGCAGGCCCCGCCGCACCTCGG
>NZ_BMVJ01000001.1:625981-628798 GCF_014650655.1 Streptomyces anandii JCM 4720 | reverse complement strand
CGTCACCGGCGTGCACCAGGAACGACGCGAGCATCACGACGTCGAAGGTCTCCGCCAGGTCGAGATGCTCGATCGGGCCGCATATCGTGCGCGCTCCGCGCACCCTGCGGAGCATCTCCGGCGACTCGTCGACGGCGGTGACGGTGAAGCCCCGCTCCAGCAGCGGGTGGGTCACCCGGCCCACTCCGCAGCCGAGCTCCAGGATGCGGGCGCCCTCGGGCACGGCGCCGGCGACGATGTCCGGCTCGTCGCCCACGGGCAGCCGGGAGTACAGCTCCACCGCGCAGCCGTCGGGTGTGATCGGTCCCGGGCCCGTCCCTTGATACCCCTCGCGCATTTTCAGCCTCATGCCCGTCCAACGGCCCCCTTCGCACGGCCGTTCCCCCCTCGCGGTGGTTCACCCGTACGTGTGAGCGGCGGGCAGGAAAGGGTACGTGGCAGGCAGGAGCTGATCGTGATGCGTACAGGGAGTGAACCGACCACCGCGCGCAGCCCTCTGCGGGCGCGGTTCTGGCTGAGCCTGTGGGGGATGGTCTGGGCGATCTTCGGCACGGTGGTGTTCGTGCTGGTGGACCGGCCCGGGTGGGCGGCGGCCTGCGCCGTGCTGTGGCTGGTGGTCACGGTCGACTTCACGCTCGTGGTCCGGCACATGCGGCAGGGCCCGCACTATCAGCCGGGGCCGGACGTCCCGCCGTACCCACCACCCGAGAACCGGCGCCGTTAGCCGGCCGCGGCCGCGGTCAGGTGTCGAAGCGGGCTCGTTCGAGGTACTGCGGGTTCGGGTCCAGGGCCGCCGCCAGGCGGAAGTGGCGCCGGGCCTGGTCGTGCCGGCCCTGCCGCTCGTAGGTGCGGGCGAGGGCGAAGTGCGCGAACGCGTTGTCCGGCTCGCGCTCCAGGACGACGGTGAACTCCAGCTCGGCGGGCCGCAGCTGGGCCGCCGCGAAGAACGCCCGGGCGCGCAGCAGGCGGGCGGCGGTGTTCTCCGGGTGGGCGGCTATGACCCCGTCGAGCAGCTTCACCGCGCCCCGCGGGTCCCGTGCGGCGAGCAGTCGCTCGGCGGCACGGAAGTCGATGACATGCGTCTCCGGCGTGCGTCCGGACGAACCGCTGGTTTCGGGCACGGCGGAATCCTTCCCTCGCTGGAAGGGTTCAACGCCCCGCCCGGACGGCTCATTCCTGGGCCCTGCGGACGAGTTCGGACCAGACCTCCCGCACCCGCGCGCGCAGCCGCTCGATCGGCACGTCGTTGTCGATGACGATGTCGGCGATCTCCAGGCGCTTCTCGCGGGTGGCCTGGGCGGCCATGCGGGCACGCGCGTCCTCCTCGGTCATGCCGCGCAGCCGTACCAGCCGGTCGAGCTGGGTGGCGGCGCTCGCGTCCACGACGACAACGAGGTCGTACAGCGGTGCGAGGCCGTTCTCGGTGAGGAGGGGGACGTCGTGGACGACGACCGCGTCCGCGGCGGCGGCCTCCTCCAGCTCACGGGAGCGCGCGCCGACCAGGGGATGCACGATCGAGTTGAGCACCGCGAGTTTGTCGGGGTCGGCGAAGACGATGGACCCGAGCTTCGGCCGGTCCAGGGCGCCGTCCCCGGTGAGCACCCCGGGCCCGAAGGCCTCCACGACCGCCGCGAGGCCCGGCGTGCCCGGGGCGACGACCTCGCGCGCGATGCGGTCGGCGTCGATCAGCACGGCCCCGCACTCGACGAGCAGCCGGGACACCTCGCTCTTACCGGCGCCGATTCCGCCGGTCAGACCCACCTTCAGCATGACCGGAAGCTTAGGACCTGCCCGGGACCGGCCGGGCGGCGGGCGTCAGTTGTCGCCCTCGCGCTCGGCCAGGAAGCGTTCGAACTCGCGGCCGATCTCGTCGGCCGAGGGGATGTCCACCGGCTCGGCGAGCATGTTGCCGCGGGTCTCCGCGCCGGCCGCCGCGTCGTACTGGTGCTCCAGGCCCTGGACGAGCGAGGTCAGCTCCTCGTCGCCCTCGCGGATCTGCCGGTCGATCTCGGTCTGGGTGCGGTGCGCGTCGTTGCGCAGGGAGTGGGCGAGGCCCGGCAGGACCAGGCCGGTGGCCGCGGTGATGGCCTCCAGGACAGTGAGCGCGGCGTCCGGGTAGGCCGATCGTGCGATGTAGTGCGGCACATGGGCGGCGACGCCGAGCACGTCGTGCCCGGCCTCCATCAGCCGGTACTCCAGCAGGGCCTCCGCGCTGCCGGGGACCTGCGCCTCCTCGAAGGGGCTGGTCCGCCCGGGGACGAGGTCGACGCGGTTGCCGTGCGGCGTCAGGCCCACGGGCCGGGTGTGGGGCACGCCCATGGGGATGCCGTGGAAGTTCACCGACAGGCGCACGCCCAGGCGCTGCACGATCTGCCGCACGGCCGCCGCGAAGCGCTCCCACTCCACGTCGGGCTCGGGCCCGGACAGCAGCAGGAAGGGCGCGCCGGTGGCGTCCTGCACGAGACGCACATCGATGGCCGGTTCCTCGTACCCCGTCCAGCGGTCGCGCTGGAACGTCAGCAGCGGGCGGCGGGCTCGGTAGTCCACGAGCCGGTCGTGGTCGAAGCGGGCCACGACCTGGTGGGGCATGGAGTCGAGGAGCCCGTCGACGATCTGGTCGCCGGTCTCACCCGCGTCGATGTATCCGTCGAAGTGGTAGAGCATGACAAGTCCGGCCGACTCCTGGGCGAGCGCCATGTCGACTACGGCCAAACCCTTCGGTTCCCATGCGTACAAACCCTGCGGATCAAGCACTGTGACCGCCCCTCCTCGTGTTCACCGATCACAACGAGTGGCGGAGCGTGGGCATTCCCGATA
>NZ_BMVJ01000001.1:614697-625953 GCF_014650655.1 Streptomyces anandii JCM 4720 | reverse complement strand
CACCCGAACGGGCGTCCTTTGCCGGACACCGGACCCGATCCGGAGACCCGACCGGGAGGGGCCCCGGACACGACCGCGGCCCGCACCCCCTCCCGGGGGTGCGGGCCGCGGTTGTTACCGGCTACCGCTCAGCGGTGAGCGTTCAGCTCTGGCCGCCGGCCAGCTTCTCGCGCAGGGCAGCGAGCGCCTCGTCCGAGGCGAGCGCGCCGGAGCTGTCGCCACCCTCGGAGGAGTACGAACCGCCGGACGCGGCCGGAGCGGCGGCCTCGCCACCCTCGGCGGCGGCAGCGGCGTCCGCCTCGCGGGACTTGATGACCTGCTGCTGGTGCTGCTCGAAGCGGGACTGCGCCTCGGCGTACTGGCGCTCCCACTCCTCGCGCTGCTTCTCGTAGCCCTCGAGCCAGTCGTTGGTCTCGGGGTCGAAGCCCTCGGGGTAGATGTAGTTGCCCTGGTCGTCGTAGGACGCGGCCATGCCGTACAGGGTCGGGTCGAACTCGACCGAGGCCGGGTCGGCACCGAAGGACTCGTTGGCCTGCTTCAGCGAGAGGCTGATGCGACGGCGCTCGAGGTCGATGTCGATGACCTTGACGAAGATCTCGTCGTTGACCTGGACGACCTGCTCCGGGATCTCCACGTGGCGCTCGGCCAGCTCGGAGATGTGGACCAGACCCTCGATGCCCTCGTCCACGCGGACGAACGCACCGAACGGAACCAGCTTCGTGACCTTGCCGGGCACGACCTGGCCGATCTGGTGGGTGCGGGCGAACTGCTGCCACGGGTCTTCCTGGGTCGCCTTCAGCGACAGGGAGACGCGCTCACGGTCCATGTCGACGTCGAGGACCTCGACGGTGACCTCCTGGCCCACCTCGACGACCTCGGACGGGTGGTCGATGTGCTTCCAGGACAGCTCGGAGACGTGGACCAGACCGTCGACGCCACCCAGGTCCACGAAGGCACCGAAGTTGACGATCGAGGAGACCACACCGGAGCGGACCTGACCCTTCTGGAGGGTCGTGAGGAACGTCTGGCGGACCTCGGACTGGGTCTGCTCCAGCCAGGCACGGCGGGACAGGACCACGTTGTTGCGGTTCTTGTCCAGCTCGATGATCTTCGCCTCGAGCTCCTTGCCGACGTACGGCTGGAGGTCGCGGACGCGGCGCATCTCGACCAGGGAGGCCGGCAGGAAGCCGCGGAGGCCGATGTCGAGGATGAGACCACCCTTGACGACCTCGATGACGGTACCGGTGACGATGCCGTCCTCTTCCTTGATCTTCTCGATGGTGCCCCAGGCACGCTCGTACTGGGCGCGCTTCTTCGAGAGGATCAGGCGGCCTTCCTTGTCCTCCTTCTGGAGGACCAGGGCCTCGATCTCGTCGCCGACGGCGACGACCTCGTTGGGGTCGACGTCGTGCTTGATCGAGAGCTCGCGGCTCGGGATGACACCTTCGGTCTTGTAACCGATGTCGAGCAGGACCTCGTCCCGGTCGACCTTCACGATGACGCCGTCGACGATGTCGCCGTCGTTGAAGTACTTGATCGTCTCGTCGATCGCTGCGAGGAAGGCTTCCTCGTTACCGATGTCGTTGACCGCTACCTGCGGGGTGGTGGCGGTGGTCTCGGTGCTGCTCGTCATGTGGGAAAGGGCTCCGGTACGGACATTGAAGTCGTAGGTACTGCTTACGCCGGGAGCCCGTTTCGCTCTGCAGAAGCCGGACAGCCAAGGAAGCGCCACACAAACCACTGGTGGCGCCTCGACAACCGAGGGGACATACAACAGATGCGAGCGCAGCCTGCTACGTCTGAGGAGCGCAGGCCCGCAGCGCAACTTGTAGCATACGGGGGCAGCCGGACAGGGTCAATGCGCGAAGCCGCACACCCGGGGCGGATCACCCCATAACCGGCACAAAACCTGTCTCCCGAGGCCACGCGGACACCGGAACACCCCGTCGTGTCACCACCGGAGCGGGTTGGACGGAAGAGTACGACGAGGGAGCCGATCATCCAAGAGCCCGAACCGTTCGAGCCGGAAGACCCGCGGGACGCGACCCGTGAGCGGGACGAGGCAGAGGCCATCCGGCGCACGGCCGGCGTCGCGGAGAGCGCCCGGGCCAACCGCGGCTGGTGGGACCGCAACGCGGACGACTACCAGCGCGAGCACGGAACCTTCCTCGGGGACGGCCGCTTCGTGTGGTGCCCCGAGGGCCTGGACGAGGTGGAGGCCGAGCTGCTCGGCCCGCCGGAGGAGCTGAAGGGCAAGGACGTCCTGGAGGTCGGCGCGGGCGCGGCGCAGTGCTCGCGCTGGCTGGCCGCGCAGGGCGCCCGTCCGGTGGCCCTGGACCTCTCCCACCGCCAGCTCCAGCACGCGCTGCGCATCGGCGGGGGCTTCCCACTGGTGTGCGCGGACGCGGGGGCGCTGCCCTTCGCCGACGGCTCCTTCGACCTGGCGTGCTCGGCGTACGGCGCGCTGCCGTTCGTCGCCGATCCGCGGCTGGTGCTGCGGGAGGTGCGCCGCGTGCTGCGGCCGGGCGGGCGGTTCGTCTTCTCGGTGACCCATCCGGTCCGCTGGGCGTTCCCCGACGAGCCGGGACCGGAAGGGCTGAGCGTGTCCGGGTCGTACTTCGACCGCACGCCGTACGTGGAGCAGGACGAGCAGGGCCGCGCGGTCTACGTGGAGCACCACAGGACGCTGGGCGACCGCGTCCGGGACGTCGTGTCCTCGGGCTTCCGCCTGGTGGACCTGGTCGAGCCGGAGTGGCCGGTGTGGAACACCTCCGAGTGGGGCGGCTGGTCGCCGCTGCGCGGCGGACTGATCCCGGGGACGGCGATCTTCGTCTGCGTACGGGACTGACCGCGTGATCCGGCACGAGGCCCTGGAGGCCCTCCCGGTACGGTCCGCGCTGCCCGCCCTCGGGGACGCCCTGGAGGGCCACGGCACGGCCGTGCTCGTGGCGCCGCCGGGCACCGGCAAGACGACGCTGGTGCCGCTCGCCCTGGCGGGGCTGCTCGGTGAGGGTCCCGCGCGGAGGGTGGTCGTCGCCGAGCCGCGCCGGATCGCGGCGCGGGCGGCGGCCCGCCGGATGGCGTGGCTGCTGGGCGAGAAGCCGGGCGGGAGCGTCGGTTTCACCGTGCGCGGCGAGCGCGTCGTCGGCAGGCACACGCGCGTGGAGGTCGTCACGACCGGTGTGCTGCTGCAGCGGCTCCAGCGGGACCAGGAGCTCGCGGGCGTCGACGCGGTGGTCCTGGACGAGTGTCACGAGCGGCATCTGGACGCGGACACGGTGGCCGCGTTCCTGTGGGACGTGCGCCAGGCGCTCAGGCCTGAGCTGCGGCTGGTGGCCGCGTCGGCGACCACGGACGCCAGCGGCTGGGCGGACCTGCTGGGCGGCGCCCCGGTGGTCGAGGCCACGGGCGTGTCGTATCCGGTGGAGGTGGTGTGGGCGCCTCCCGCGCGTCCGGTGCGGCCGCCGCACGGGATGCGGGTGGACCCCGCGCTGCTGACGCACGTCGCCTCGGTGGTGCGCCGGGCGCTGGCCGAGCGGCCCGGTGACGTGCTGTGCTTCCTGCCGGGCGTGGGCGAGATCGCGCGGGTCGCGGGGCAGCTCGGGGAGCTCGGTGACGTGGAGGTGCTCCAGGTGCACGGGCGGGCGCCGGCGGCCGTGCAGGACGCGGTGCTGGCGCCGGGGCGGCGGCGCCGGGTGGTCCTCGCGACCTCGGTGGCCGAGTCGTCTCTGACGGTGCCCGGGGTGCGGGTGGTCGTCGACGCCGGTCTCGCGCGGGAGCCGCGCGTCGACCACGCGCGCGGGCTGAGCGCCCTGACGACGGTACGGGCCTCGAGGGCGGCCGGGCGGCAGCGCGCGGGACGTGCCGGGCGCGAGGCGCCGGGGACGGTGTACCGCTGCTGGGCCGAGGCCGAGGACGCCCGCCTGCCGCGCTTCCCCGCGCCGGAGATCAAGGTGGCCGACCTGACGGCGTTCGCCCTTCAGGCGGCCTGCTGGGGCGATCCGGACGCCTCCGGGCTGGCGCTGCTCGATCCGCCGCCGGGCGGTGCGATGGCGGCGGCACGCGAGGTGCTGCGGGCCGTCGGGGCCGTGGACCCGCGCGGGCGGGCCACCGAGCGGGGGCGGCGGCTGGCACGACTGGGGGTGCATCCACGGCTGGGGCGCGCGCTGCTCGCCTCCGGCGGGGCGGGGTCCGGCGAGGCGGGCGCGGAGGTCGTGGCGCTGCTGAGCGAGGAGCCGCCCAGGGAGTACGGGTCCGATCTCGCCGACGCCCTGCGCCGTGCCCGGCGCGGGGGCGACGCCTACTCCGGTCGGTGGCTCGCGGAGGTCCGGCGGCTGCGTGCCGCCGCCTTGGAGGTGTCCCGCTCGCCCGGCGACGGCTCCGCGGCGCCCCTGGACGTCCGGCCGGAGCCGGGCGGCGGGGGCCCGGGGAGCGCGGGCGGCGGGGGGATCGCCGGGCTCGTGGCCGCGCTGGCCTTCCCCGAGCGGGTCGCCCGGCTCGACGGTGGGTCGTACCTCATGGTGTCGGGGACCCGCGCGGAGCTTCCGGACACCTCGCCCCTGCGCGGGGCGCCCTGGATCGCCGTCGCCGTGGCCGACCGGCCGCTGGGCAGGGGGCACGCGCGCGTGCAGCTCGCCGCGGCCGTCGACGAGGGCGTGGCCCGGGTGGCCGCCGGCGCGCTGTACGAGGAGGCGGAGGAGGTCCACTGGGCCGAGGGGGACGTCGTGGCCCGGCGGGTCGAGCGGCTCGGCGCCGTCGAGCTGGTGTCCCGTCCGCTGAGCGACCCCGGTCCGGGGCTCGTGCGCGCCGCGCTGCTCGACGGGCTGCGGCAGGAGGGGTTCGGCCTGCTGCGGTGGTCGCCGGAGGCGCGGGTGCTGCGGCAGCGGCTCGCTTTCCTGCACCGGCACCTCGGTGAACCCTGGCCCGAGGTGTCCGACGACGTGCTGCACGCGCGCGTGGAGGAGTGGCTGGAGCCCGAGCTGAGCCGTGCCCGCCGGCGGGCGGACCTCGCGCGGATCGACGCCGGGCAGGCGCTGAACCGGCTGCTCCCCTGGGCCGGCGGCGAGGCGGCCCGCCTGGACGAACTCGCCCCGGAGCGGATCACCGTGCCGAGCGGGTCGAAAATCCGCGTCGACTACACCGATCCCGGGCAGCCCGTGCTCGCCGTGAAGCTGCAGGAGATGTTCGGCTCGGACCGGTCCCCGGTCCTCGCCGGGGTGCCGGTCCTCGTGCACCTGCTCTCCCCCGCCGGGCGGCCGGCCGCGGTCACCGCCGACCTCGCCTCCTTCTGGCGGGACGGCTACAAGGGCGTACGTGCCGAGCTGCGCGGGCGCTATCCGAAGCATCCGTGGCCCGAGGACCCTGCGGGCGCGGAGCCGACCCGGCACACCAACGCCCGGCTCAGGGGCTGAGCCGGGCGTGCGCGCCCGGCGCACGGTTCAGGAGCCGAGCGGCTCCGGTTCCTCCGTCCGGACCGGCGCCGGGCCCGGCGTCCGCCGGCCGCGTGCCTCCAGGTACAGGGAGAGCGAGAGCAGCAGGACGCCGAGGCAGAGGAAGCCCCAGGGAAGGTACGACGTCACGAGGAGGACCAGCCGGCGCTGGGACTTCACCAGGTCCACGGTGTGGCGCGTGTAGTCCTCGCGCATCTTCACGTGGCCGGCGAACACCGTCACCCGGTCCCGGCCGCCGAGCAGGCTGCCGCCGCGCAGTTCCTCCTTGTGGATCTCCTCGCCGTAGACGGGGGCACCGGTGACGGGCTCGACCCAGAACTTGCGCACGGTGGTGTACCAGCGGGTGGTGCCGGTCTTCGCGACCGACTCGGGGGTGATCCCCGCGACGGGCATCACCTTGGGGAAGGGGACGCGGGTCCAGGGGATGGTCTGCTCGAAGTAGTAGACGCTCAGGCCGCGGAAGTGGCGGGTGCCCTCGTAGTGGATGGGGGCGGTGACGCGGGCCTGGGCGTCGAAGTACTCGTAGTCCCGTTCCTGCGTCAGGAAGGGCCACTTGAACTCGATGCCGTTGCGGGTGACGGGGTCGCCGTCGACCATCTCGCCGGTGGCGTGCACCGGTTCCTGGGTGTGGGCGTCGAAGATGTAGCGCTCGGGGATCCGGGAGACCATCTTGCCGTCGGGGCCCTGGACGTAGGACAGACCGTCCCAGACGACGACGTCCCGGCCCGCCGTCCTCTCGATCCTCCTGGCGGCCTCCACGTTCCCCTTGAGGGTCTGCACGACGGTGATCTCGGGAACCGTGCGGGCCTTCATGGTGCCGTAGTCGAGCAGGGTGGCGTCGCGGGCCTGCAGGACCATGGTCTGGTACTCGTCGGCGGGCACCTTGACCAGCCTCGGGTAGGCGTACCAGCGCAGCAGCGGGGACAGCGCCGCGAAGAACACGGCGAGGGCGAGCAGGACCAGACTGGCCGTGCGGCGCATCTCGGCCTCCCTCCCGGGCGGTTGCGGGCGGTGGTGGCTGTCGCGTGCGGTGTGGGCTGCCGCGGCGGTCAGGGGTGTGCGGGGACGGTCGTGAGCAGGGGCCGGGGGGACGTCCTGCCCTCCGGTGTACCCATGGCGGTGATCGTCAGTACGAGGGCGAGCGCGGCCGTCAGGCCGGCCGCGGCGGCGATCAGGGCGCGCATCGGGCCTCCCCGCAAGGGAACTGATAGGTCGTCAGGTCCGGCACCGTAGCAACGGGCGGGCGAGATGAGAACACGTGGCGCACATGACGAGGGCGCCCTCCCCTCGCGGTCCGCGGGAGAGGGCGCCCTCGTGCCGGCGCGGCGGTGGCTAGGCGGCCGGGCTGGGTGACGGGTCGGCCGTGGTGTCGCCGGCCGTGGTGTCGTCGGCCGCCGCCACCTTGAGCTCCACCGTCAGCGTGGCGCCGCCGGTGGTGGTGATGCGCAGCAGGAACGTCCCGGTGGTGTCGTCCGCGTACAGCTTGGGCAGCTTCAGCAGGCCCTTGGCGTCGGTCCGGAGGTCCTTCAGGGTGCGTACGGGCTTGCCGTCGGCGTCCTTGAAGTAGGGACCCTTGTCGTTCTCGGTGGGGTCGTCGTCGGCCTTGATCAGGGTGGCGGTGGCCGCGACCTTGTCCGCCACGGCGCCCTTGTAGGTGGCCTTGACCTCGACCTGGTCGGCGAACTCGCCGCCCGGGACGCAGGTCAGCGGGGTGTCGCCGGTGCGGGCGAGGGCGTCGGCGGCGCGCGGGGTGACGGTGGCCTTGTAGTCGAGCGCGGTGATCGTACGGCCGACGACGAGGGCGCGGACGGTGAAGTCACCGGTCCTCTCGCCCGCCCGCACCTGCGGCGCGACGGCGGTGCCGGTGGCGTCGGTGACGACGGTGGCGACCTTCTCGCCGCCGGTGAAGACGGCATCGGTGTCGCCGGTGATCGTGAACCGGATCCTGACCTTGGCGACCGGCTTGCCGTCCTTGGTCTCGGCGCGGGCCTCGGTCTTGCGCGCGAAGGCGTGGCCGGCCATGGCGGTGAGGTCGCCCGGGTCGGCGTCCTCGAGGTGGTCGACCGTGTCGGTGGGGGTCGGCGGCGTGGTGTGCGGCGGGGCCGGCTTGCTCGGCGGGCCGGGCTTGGCGGGCGGGGTGGTGCTGCCGCCGCCGGGCTCGGCCGGCTTGCCCGGCTCGGCGGGCTTCGGGGGCTTGGACGGCCGGTGGGTGCCGGGCGGCGTGGTGGGCCCGGACGGCGACGGGTCGGGGCCCGCACCGGGCGTGTCGTCGCTGCGGCCGGAGGGCAGGGTGCCGGTGCCGTCCGGGATCGAGTGGGTGCCCTTGCGGTAGTACTCCATCCAGGACAGGACGGTGTCCAGATAGTCCTGGGAGTTGTTGTAGCTGAGGATCGCCGACCTCAGGCCGGCGCCGGTGGACATGTCCCAGTCGTTGCGGCACAGGTAGTGGCCGGCGGCGAGGGCGGCGTCGTAGATGTTGTTGGGGTCCTTCTTGCCGTCGCCGTTGCCGTCGCGGCCGGCCCAGTTCCAGGTGGACGGGATGAACTGCATGGGGCCGACGGCGCGGTCGTACCTGCTGTCGCCGTCGTAGGCGCCGTGGTCGGTGTCGCCGATGTGGGCGAAGCCGTTGCCGTCGAGGACCGGGCCCAGGATCGGCGAGTAGGTGGTGCCCTCGGCGTCGACCTGGCCGCCGCGGGCCTGTCCGGACTCCACCTTGCCGATGGCGGCGAGGAGTTGCCAGGGCAGGTTGCAGCCCGGCTTGGAGTCGCGCAGCTCGGCCTCGGCCTTCTTGTAGGCGTCGAGCACGGTCGCCGGGATGCCCGCCTCGGAAGGTCCGCGGGTGGTGGGGGCGCCGGTGGCCGGCACGGGGCTGGGGCTGTGCAGCGGCGGAAGGGCGGTGTAGTACGGCGAGTTGCCGGTCGCGCTGTCGTCGGGGGCGGCGCTCACGTCCGGGGCGGAGGTGGAACCGGCGGCGGTCTGTCTGCCGGGGGCCCCGGCCGTCGCGTCCGGAGCCTGGGAGGCGGACAGTGCCGCGACCGCCGCCGCGGCCACGGCCGTCGTCGCCGCTCCCTTGCGCAGCCTCCTGCCGAAATGCGCCGCCATAGAGTGAACCCCTCCCGTGGACGCCCGAGCGTCCGTCTGTGTCTGACCGTTCGCCCTGTTGTGACGGTTGATACGCGGTCCCGGTTCACCTCGCGGGGCGTTCGGATGTGCGACCCAGGTGACCCTACGACAACTTCCTTGGCGTCGGCAGCCGTTCCTGCCCGGTTTTCACCGGTTGGCCACGTGCCGTTGGACCGGATGCCGTGCGGCGGCTCGAGGATGCGCGTCCCGCATACTGGACCGGGTTGATCACGGGACATGTGCCTGCCCCGGCGCCGCCGGTCCGTGCTCGTCGGAGGGAGCCCCGTTGCCGTTCACTCTCAGTCACGCGGCCGCCGTACTGCCCGCGGTGCGCGGCGACGGAAGGGGGCGGGGCCGGCTGGTGCCGTCGGTGCTCGTGGCGGGCTCCTTCGCGCCCGACATGACGTACTACGCGGCGAGCCTGGTGCCCGGCGGGATGCGGTTCGGCACGGTCACGCACTCCCTGCCCGGGGTCTTCTCGCTCGACGTGCTCATCGCGTGGGCGCTGGTGGCGCTGTGGCTGCTGGTGCGCGAGCCGCTGGTGGCGCTGTTGCCGGGGGCCGCGCGGGGGCGGGTGGCTGCGCTGACGCGGTGCGGGGCGCCACGCGCGCGCGTGCGGCCCGCCTCGGTGTGGTGGTGGTACGTCTCCGCCGCGCTGGGCGCGCTGACGCATGTGGTGTGGGACGCGTTCACCCACCCGGGCCGGTGGGGGGTGCGGCTGCTGCCGGTACTGGGGCGGCAGGTGGCGGGAGCGCCGGTCTACTGGCTGGTGCAGTACGGCAGTTCGGTGGTCGCGGCGCTGGTGCTCGCCGGTTTCGTCGTCCACGCACTGCGGCAGGCACCGGCGGCGGGCGGACCGGCGCGGGTTCCCCGGTCGTCCGTACGGGACCGGTGGTGGGCCGCGGCCGCGCTCGCCGGGTCCGCCGCGCTGGGTGCCGCGCTCGCCGGGTCCGCCGCGCTGGGTGCCGCGCAGCGGGTGGCCCGGGACTGGGCCTTCCTGCGGGGCGCCGGAACCGGCTTCTGGGACCTGGTACCGACCCTGTGCTTCGGCGCGGGCGCGGGCCTGATACTGGGCCTGCCGCTGTACGCCGTGGCCGTGCGGGCCCCGCGCCCCGCAACACGGCCGGCGGCCGGCGGCGCCGGGGGTGACGGCATCACCGGGGGCGCCGGAAGTGCGGAGGGCGCCATGGTCTCGGGGTCCGGTCGGCCGACGGGGCTTGAGTGACGGAGGCGCCGTCGCAGCCGAGGGGGCGGCAAGGCCGAGGCGTCGTCAGCGTCGGGTGCCGTGCGGGCCGGGGCGACGCGCGCGCCGTGGGCGCAATGGCCTCGGAGGTCCGGCGTCGGGAGCGCCATGGCCTCGGGGTCCGGGCCGCCGGGTGGGCGGTGAGCGCCGGAGGCCGGGAGCGGCGGGGGCCGCAGTCTCGGGAGCGGTCCGAGGAGTGCGTGGTTCCGGCGGGGCCGGGTGTTGTTCGGGTGTGGGGTCAGCCGTCGCGGCGGGGTGGGGGGCTCTGGCGGTCGCGGTGGGGCGGGCCGGTCGGCCGGACTCCGGCCGTTGGCGTGGCGGCGACGAAGACGGTGACCGTGGGTACCGGCCCCGGCCCCGGTCGCGGGAGCCGGGCGAGGAGCAGGGCCAGGTAGCCGCGGGCCACCTCGGCCCACAGGCACCACGGTGGTGCCTCGCCGGGGTCCGCGGGGCGCGGCAGGAGGCGACCGCGCAGACCGGTCGCGGCGCGGCGCAGGGTGGTCGCGAGGTCGGTGGGGACGCGGGCGGTGCTTGCGCCGGCCGAGAAGGCCGGAACCGGCGGGGACGGTGCGGCGGGAGCCGCACCGCCGGCTGTCGGCGATACCGCCGGCCGGCGGTTGAGCATGCGTATACCCATGCCCGCATCCTGGCTGGCGGCGCCACCGACTGCGCCTTCGCGGGGGCCACGTGAGTGACGCCGACCGAGGCCGCCGGCCCTCGCACCGGCATGAACCCGCAGGTCACGTCCCTGCGGGCCGCCGGGAGCTCCGAACGCCACGTGCCCCGCGCCGGCAGTAACCCCGCGCGCGGGAAATGCCAACGCCACCAGCCCCGCTCCCGCGGTGCACCGGAACGCCTTGGCAGGCGCCGACGGGAGCTCCGGGCGTCACGGCCCCGCGCCGCCGGGAGCTCCGAACGCCACGTGCCCCGCGCCGGCAGGATCGCCGGACCCCGCGGGCCCGCCCGCGAGCCGCGCACATCACGCGCCCCCGCACCCGCGGTAAGTATTCTCGGGCCCGTCGCAGGATCAGTGGGCCGCCGACTCCCAGTCGGGTCCCACGCCCACCGAGACGTCCAGTGGGGCCCTCAGGCGGACCGCGCCGGACATTTCGCGGCGGACGATCTCCTCGGCGGCCGTCCGCTCCCCGGGGGCGATCTCCAGGACGACTTCGTCGTGCACCTGGAGCAGCATCCGGGAGGTCAGGCCGGCCTCGCGCAGTGCCTTGTCCACGTGCAGCATGGCGATCTTGACGATGTCCGCGGCCGTGCCCTGGATCGGCGCGTTCAGGGCCATCCGCTCGGCCGCCTCGCGGCGCTGGCGGTTGTCGCTGTTGAGGTCGGGCAGGTAGCGGCGGCGGCCGAAGAGGGTCGCCGTGTAGCCCGTGGCGCGGGCCTCGTCGACCACGCGGCGCAGATAGTCCCGTACGCCGCCGAAGCGCT
>NZ_BMVJ01000001.1:572149-614669 GCF_014650655.1 Streptomyces anandii JCM 4720 | reverse complement strand
CGAAGTAGGCGTCCATCAGGGCGCGCGCCTCCGCCGCCTCGATGTTGAGCTGCTGGGAGAGGCCGAAGGCCGACAGCCCGTACGCCAGGCCGTAGGACATGGCCTTGATCTTGCGGCGCATCTCCGCGTCCACCGCCGACCGCTCGACCCCGAAGACCTGGGAGGCGGCGGTGGTGTGCAGGTCCTCGCCGGAGGTGAACGCCTCGATCAGACCGGCGTCCTCCGACAGGTGCGCCATCACCCGCAGCTCGATCTGGCTGTAGTCCGCGGTCATCAGCGACTCGAAGCCCTCGCCGACGACGAACCCGCGGCGGATGGCCCGGCCCTCGTCGGTGCGCACGGGGATGTTCTGCAGATTGGGGTCGGTGGAGGACAGCCGGCCGGTCGCGGCGACCGTCTGGTTGAACGTGGTGTGGATGCGGCCGTCCGCCGCGATGGTCTTGATCAGGCCCTCGACGGTGACGCGGAGCTTGGCCTGCTCGCGGTGACGCAGCATGATCACCGGCAGTTCGTTGTCCGTCTGGCCCGCCAGCCAGGCCAGGGCGTCGGCGTCGGTGGTGTAGCCCGTCTTGGTCTTCTTGGTCTTCGGCAGGGCGAGCTCGCCGAAGAGGACCTCCTGGAGCTGCTTGGGCGAGCCGAGGTTGAACTCGTGCCCCGCCGCCGCGTGCGCCTCCTTCACGGCTTGCTGCACGGCACCCGCGAACGTCTGTTCCATCGCCTCGAGGTGGGCGCGGTCCGCCGCGATGCCGTGCCGCTCCATGCGGGCGAGCAGCGCCGAGGTGGGCAGCTCCACGTCCCTCAGCAGGTCCGCCGAGCCGACCTCCGCCAGACGGGCCTCGAAGGCCTCGCCGAGGTCGAGGACGGCGCGGGCCTGGATCATCAGGGCCTCGGCCTCGGCGCCCTCGTCCGCGCCGAAGGCGAGCTGGCCGTCGGCCTGGGCGGCGGGGGCCAGCTCCCGGTGCAGATACTCCAGGGACAGCGCGTCGAGGTCGAAGGAGCGGCGGCCGGGCTTGACCAGGTATGCGGCGAGCGCGGTGTCCATGCGCACGCCCTCGATGCTCCAGCCGTGCTCGGCGAAGACCCGCATCGCGCCCTTGGCGTTGTGGAAGACCTTGGGCCGGTCCGCGTCCGCGAGCCAGGAGGCGAAGGCCCGCTCGTCGGACTCGTCCAGCTGGGACGGGTCGAACCAGGCGGCCGCCCCGCCGGCCGCGGCGAGCGCGACCTCGGCGACCGAGCCGGCGCCGAGCGCCCAGGCGTCGACGGTGGCGACGCCGAGGACCTCGGTGCCGTGCTCGCCGAGCCAGCCGGCCAGCTCCCCGGTGCCGAGCACCGCGCCGTCCAGCTCCACGCCGTCCGCCGCGACCGGGGTGGTCTCGGCCTCCTCGGCGCCCGGGTCGACGGCGAAGAGCCGCTCGCGCAGCGACGGGTTGCGGATCTCCAGGGTGTCCAGGACCATCGCGACGGCCTTGCGGTCGTACGGCGCCCGGGCGAGGTCGGTGACCCCCTTGGGCAGCTCGACGTCACGCTCCAGCTCGGTGAGCCGGCGGTTGAGCTTGACGGCCTCCAGGTGGTCCCGCAGGTTCTGCCCGGCCTTGCCCTTGACCTCTTCGACGCGCTCGACCAGCTCCGCGAACGAACCGAACTGGTTGATCCACTTCGCGGCCGTCTTCTCGCCGACGCCGGGGATGCCCGGCAGGTTGTCCGACGGGTCGCCGCGCAGCGCCGCGAAGTCGGGGTACTGCGCGGGCGTCAATCCGTACTTCTCGACGACCTTCTCCGGGGTGAACCGGGTCAGCTCGGAGACGCCCTTGGTGGGATACAGCACCGTGGTGTGCTCGGAGACCAGCTGGAAGGAGTCACGGTCGCCGGTGACGATCAGCACCTCGAAGCCCTCGGCCTCGGCCCGGGTGGCGAGGGTGGCGATGACGTCGTCCGCCTCGAAGCCCTCGACGGCGAAGCGGGAGGCGTGCATCGCGTCGAGCAGCTCGCAGATCAGCTCGACCTGGCCCTTGAACTCGTCGGGGGTCTTGGAGCGGTTCGCCTTGTACTCGGTGAACTCCTGCGAGCGCCAGGTCTTGCGGGAGACGTCGAAGGCGACCGCGAAGTGCGTGGGCGCCTCGTCACGCAGGGTGTTGGCCAGCATCGACGCGAAGCCGTAGATCGCGTTCGTCGGCTGGCCCGTCGCGGTGGTGAAGTTCTCCGCGGGCAGCGCGAAGAACGCGCGGTAGGCCAGCGAGTGCCCGTCCATGAGCATCAGCCGGGGGCGGTCTGTGCCGGAGGTCTTCTCGGTCGTCTTCGATGCTGTTTCTGCCACGTCCCCGATCCTGCCACGAGCCACTGACAGCCGGGGCGCTCCGCCCGTCCCCGCGATCTCCGCCGGCGTCCGGGACCCCGCCCGGCCGGGACCGTTGTCGGCGGCTCGTGCGAGGATCGGAGGCCTCCGGAGCACACGGCCCGACGCCAGGGCGCGCGGTGCGAAGGGACACAGCACACGCAGTCGATGGGGAGGGTGCGATGGCCACGAAGCCGCCCAAGGGTGATCCGGTCCAGGACGCGCCGCGGGTCTCCGGACCCCGGCACGCGGCGGCGGGGCTGCCGGCCGTCGGGCACACCCTGCGCATCGCCCAGCAGCAGATGGGCGTGCGCCGCACCGCGCTGACGCTGCTGCGGGTCAACCAGAAGGACGGCTTCGACTGCCCCGGCTGCGCCTGGCCGGAGCCGGACCACCGGCACAAGGCCGAGTTCTGCGAGAACGGCGCGAAGGCGGTCGCCGAGGAGGCCACCCTGCGCCGGGTCACGCCGGAGTTCTTCGCCGAGCACTCCGTGAGCGACCTCGCCGGCCGCAGCGGCTACTGGCTCGGCCAGCAGGGCCGGCTCACCCACCCCATGTACCTGCCCGAGGGCGCGGACCACTACGAGCCGGTGACCTGGGAGCGGGCCCTCGGCATCGTCGCCGAGGAGATCGGCGCGCTCTCCTCCCCCGACGAGGCCGTCTTCTACACCTCGGGCCGCACCAGCAACGAGGCCGCGTTCCTCTACCAGCTCTTCGCGCGCGAGCTCGGCACCAACAACCTGCCCGACTGCTCCAACATGTGCCACGAGTCCTCCGGCTCGGCCCTGTCGGAGACCATCGGCATCGGCAAGGGCAGCGTCCTGCTGGAGGACCTCCACCAGGCGGACCTGATCATCGTGGCCGGCCAGAACCCGGGCACGAACCACCCGCGCATGCTCTCCGCCCTGGAGCGGGCCAAGGCGGGCGGCGCGCGGATCATCAGCGTCAACCCGCTGCCCGAGGCGGGTCTGGAGCGCTTCAAGAACCCGCAGACCCCCAAGGGGCTGGCGACGGGCGCCGCGCTCACCGACCTGTTCCTGCAGATCCGCATCGGCGGCGACCAGGCCCTCTTCCGCCTCCTGAACAGGCTGATCCTGGAGACGGAGGGCGCGGTCGACGAGGAGTTCGTCCGCGAGCACACCCACGGCTACGAGGAGTTCGCGGCCGCCGCCCGCGCCGCCGACTGGGACGAGACGCTCACCGCGACCGGCCTCACGCGCGCGGAGATCGACCGGGCGCTGGAGATGGTCCTCGCCTCCCGGCGCACCATCGTGTGCTGGGCGATGGGCCTGACGCAGCACAAGCACTCGGTGCCCACCATCCGCGAGGTCGTCAACTTCCTGCTGCTGCGCGGCAACATCGGCCGCCCGGGCGCGGGCGTGTGCCCGGTGCGCGGCCACTCCAACGTGCAGGGCGACCGCACCATGGGCATCTTCGAGCGGCCCGCCCCGGCGTTCCTGGACGCCCTGGAGAAGGAGTTCGGCTTCGCCCCGCCGCGCGAGCACGGCTACGACGTGGTGCGCGCCATCCGCGCGCTGCGCGACGGCGAGGCGAAGGTCTTCTTCGCGATGGGCGGCAACTTCGTCTCCGCCTCCCCCGACACCGAGGTCACCGAGGCGGCCATGCGCCGGGCCCGGCTGACCGTGCACGTGTCGACCAAGCTCAACCGCTCGCATGTCGTCACCGGCGCGCGCGCCCTGATCCTGCCCACGCTCGGCCGCACCGAGCGGGACGTGCAGGCGGGCGGCGAGCAGTTCGTCACCGTCGAGGACTCGATGGGCATGGTGCACGCCTCCCGCGGGCGGCTGGCGCCGGCGAGCCCGCATCTGAGGTCGGAGCCGGCCATCGTGTGCGCCCTCGCGCGCGCGGTGCTGGGCGAGGACAGCGTGGTGCCGTGGGAGGAGTTCGCCAAGGACTACGCCACGGTGCGCGACCGGATCGCCCGCGTGATCCCCGGTTTCGCGGACTTCAACGCGCGCGTGGCCCGTCCCGGCGGGTTCGCGCTGCCGCACGCGCCCCGCGACGAGCGCCGCTTCCCCACGGCCACCGGCAAGGCGAACTTCACGGCGGCGCCGGTGGAGTACCCGGAGCTGCCCGAGGGCCGTCTGCTGCTGCAGACGCTGCGCTCGCACGACCAGTACAACACCACGATCTACGGCCTGGACGACCGCTACCGGGGGATCACCAACGGCCGGCGGGTGGTGCTGGTGAATCCCGGGGACGCGCGGCGGCTCGGGGTCGCCGACGGGTCGTACGTCGACCTGGTCGGCGAGTGGAAGGACGGCGTGGAGCGGCGGGCGCCGGGTTTCCGGGTCGTGCACTACCCGACCGCGCGGGGCTGCGCGGCCGCCTACTACCCGGAGACCAACGTGCTGGTGCCGCTGGACGCCACCGCGGACACCAGCAACACCCCGGCCAGCAAGTCCGTCGTGGTGCGTCTGGAACAATCGGCGACCGACTGAGCGTTCGCTCAGTCAGGACTGGCCGATCGACGACGAGCCGATCACGGATGGACGGAGCCGCACCCATGGGCGAGCAGCAGAGCGTGAAGTTCCCTCAGGAGGTCATCGACGAGTACGCCGCGCTCGGCGTCGACCTGCCCGCCCTCTTCTCCGCCGGGCACCTCGGGACCCGGATGGGCGTGCAGATCCTCGAGGCCTCCGCCGACCGCGTCGTCGGCACCATGCCGGTGGAGGGCAACACCCAGCCCTACGGGCTGCTGCACGGCGGCGCCTCGGCCGTCCTCGCGGAGACCCTCGGCTCCGTGGGCTCCATGCTGCACGGCGGCAGCTCCCGGATCGCCGTCGGCGTCGACCTGAACTGCACCCACCACCGGGGCGTCCGCTCCGGCCTGGTCACCGGCGTGGCCACGCCCGTGCACCGGGGCCGCTCGACGGCGACGTACGAGATCGTGATCAGCGACGAGGAGGGACACCGCGTGTGCACCGCCCGCCTGACCTGCCTCCTGCGTGAGGTCCGCCCCGCCGACGGCGACCACGTCCGCAAGACCGGCTGAGCCGCCCCGCCGCGGACCGGGTGGTGTCGCCTGCGTTGCCCGGAGTGGGGGGTGCGGCCTAGCGTCTGGGCATGGTGATGCGGCATGGCGTGCGGCCGGGGGCCGGGGGCTGGCTCGTGCTGGTGCTTCTGGCGGCCGGCTGCGGTGCGGGGGGCGGTTCACCGACCGCCGCCGACCCGTCGGCCTCCCCCTCCCCGCACACCACGTCCGCCGAGGAACTGTGCGCCACCGTCGTCACGTACTGGTCGCGCAAGGTGCTGGACAGTCACACCTACGGGGACTACCAGTCGATGGGGCTGTCCAACGGGCAGTACGAGATACTGCGTCAAGTCGTCGACGACGCAAGGGCCGTGAAGAAACGTCAGGGCGCCGTCGCGGCCGACGAGTCGATCGGCCGCGGGGCCCAGCGGGGCTGCGCCGACTGGTACCGCGCCGGCGGTCCCGGCAAGGGGCCGTGGAGTTGAGCGGCGTGGGCCCGGTCGAGCCGGGCGAGGGCACGCGCGCGTGGGACACCCCCGACCCGGACGCCCCCGCGGACACCCCTCCTCGACAACTCCCCCGCGACGGCCGCCCCGAGCGCCACCGCCGCGCCGTCCTCGCCGCCACCGCGGCCGTCCTCCTCCTCGCCGGCGGCGGCTACCTCTACGCCACCCGGCCGCACCAACTCCCGCGCCCCGCCCCGGAACCCGCTCCTCCGCCGTACCCGTCCCAAGTGGTGGACGTCGCCTACCTCGAGCCCGCGCCCGCCCAGAGCGGCGCCGCGCCCCGGAGCTTCGGCCTCACCGTGCTGGTCAGCGTGACCGCCGGCCCGCCGGTCACCGTCACCCGGATCACCCAGCCGTACGCCGGACTCGTCCTCACTCCCGAGCCGCGCCCGCCCCTGCGCATCGCGGCAGGCACCGCCCGGAAGATCGTCGTCACCATGCGGGTGACGGAATGCGGAAAAGTGCCGGAGAACGCCGGACTCCCTTTCCTCGATGTAACGCTGCGTAATACGCGCGCAATCGAAGTTCACAGTTACATCCTCGGGTCACGCTATGCGCACGCCCTCTCCGACGGCCTGCACGTAGCCTGTGGCAACGATTTCCGGTAATCAGCAAAACCGTCGAGACGCCTGAACACAGCAGGGTCCGTCCTGCGGGTTCTCAGAATGCGGACGGGGCGAATCGGCCTGAATTCCGCTGTTCCACCCACCGAGTACCGCTCTGCATTACGTCGTGTCATAACAAGAGAGTCACAGCCTTGGTCAGACCCTCCTCGACCTTCCCCGCCCGCGCTTAGAGTCACGGCCAGTCACGGCGCGGTCGGAAAGTCTCTTCGGCACAGCGCTCGACTCGGCCACTTCCAGGGGGGAGGGCCGTGCCAGGGAAAGGACTGATCGTGCGTCAACGTTCTCTCATCGCCATCACCGCCGCGCTGGCGGCGGGAGCCCTCACCCTCACCGCCTGCGGCTCGCGGGGCGGCGACAAGGGCTCCGACTCCGGAAAGGGTGGCACCACCGTCACCATCGGCGTCGACGCCCCGCTGACGGGTGACCTGTCCGCGCTCGGCCTCGGCATCAAGAACTCCGCCGACCTCGCCGCCAAGACGGCCAACAAGAAGAACTACGTCAAGGGCGTCACCTTCAAGATCGAGGCCCGCGACGACCAGGCGCAGCCCTCCTCGGGCCAGCAGAACGCCACCGCCCTCGTCGCCGACAAGAACGTCCTCGGCGTCGTCGGCCCCCTCAACTCCTCCGTCGCCGAGTCGATGCAGAAGGTCTTCGACGACGCGAAGCTGGTCGAGGTCTCCCCCGCCAACACCGGCCCCGCCCTCACCCAGGGCCCCGACTGGCGCACCAAGAAGGTCCGCCAGTTCAAGTCGTACTTCCGCACCGCGACCACGGACGCCATCCAGGGCCCGTTCGCCGCGCAGTACCTCTACAACGACGCCAAGAAGAAGAAGGTCTTCGTCATCGACGACAAGAAGACCTACGGCGCGGGCCTGGCCGGCACCTTCACCGACGAGTTCAAGAAGCTCGGCGGCAAGATCGTCGGCACCGAGCACATCAACCCCGACGCCAAGGACTTCTCGGCGATCGCCACCGAGGTGAAGAAGTCCGGCGCGGACGTCGTCTACTACGGCGGCGAGTACCCGCAGGCCGGCCCGCTCAGCAAGCAGATCAAGGCCGCCGGCGCCAAGATCCCGCTGGTCGGCGGCGACGGCATCTACGACCCGACCTTCATCAAGCTGGCCGGCGCCGACTCCACCGGCGACCTCGCCACCTCCGTCGGCGCCCCGGTCGAGAGCCTGCCCTCGGCCAAGCAGTTCGTCGCCGACTACAAGGCGGCCGGCTACAAGGACGAGTACGCGGCCTACGGCGGCTACTCCTACGACTCCGCCTGGGCGATCATCGAGGCCGTCAAGAAGGTCGTCGACGACAACGGCGGCAAGCTCCCCGACGACGCCCGCGCCAAGGTCACCGCGGCCATGCAGAACGTCTCCTTCGACGGTGTGACCGGCAAGGTCTCCTTCGACGAGTTCGGTGACGCCACGAACAAGCAGCTCACCGTGTACGCCGTGAAGAACGGTGCCTGGGCGGCGGAGAAGTCCGGCACCTACACCGGCTGACCCCTCCCGCACCACCACAGGCCGCGCGGGGCGCTGAACCACTGGCGCCCCGCGCGGACTCGCATCCGGTCACATCCGTCGAACGTTTCCGAAAGTCTCGGAGGACATGCGGTGAACGAACTGCCGCAGCAGCTGGTCAACGGCCTGCTACTAGGATCCATGTACGGGCTGGTCGCCATCGGCTACACAATGGTCTACGGCATCGTCCAGCTCATCAACTTCGCCCACGGCGAGATCTTCATGACCGGCGCCTTCGGCGCGCTCACGGTCTACGTCTACATCCTGCCCGGTGGCACCTCCATGTGGGTGGCCCTCCCCCTCATGCTGATCGGCGCCATCATCGTCGCCGTACTCGTCGCCGTGGGGGCGGAACGGTTCGCCTACCGTCCGCTGCGCACCGCGCCGCGCCTCGCGCCGCTCATCACCGCCATCGGTCTCTCCCTCGCGCTGCAGCAGGCGGTCTGGGCCTGGTACCCCGAGGCCAAGTCCGCGCGCACGTTCCCGCAGATCCCCGGCGGCCCCTTCCACATCGGCAACGTCACCATCCAGACCGGCGACATCTTCCTCCTCGCCGCCGCGCCCATCAGCATGGCCGTCCTCGCGTACTTCGTCATGAAGACCCGAACCGGACGCGGCATGCAGGCCACCGCCCAGGACCCGGACACCGCCAAGCTCATGGGCGTCAACACCGACCGCATCATCGTGGTCGCCTTCGCCCTCGGCGCCGCCTTCGCCGCCGTCGGCGGTGTCGCCTACGGCCTCAAGTACGGCCAGATCGACTTCCGCATGGGCTTCATCCTCGGACTGAAGGCCTTCACCGCGGCCGTGCTCGGCGGTATCGGCAACATCTACGGAGCCATGATCGGCGGCATCGTCCTCGGCATCGCCGAGACCCTGGCCACCGCCTACATCTCCGACATCCCCGGCATGGACAAGTTCGGCAGCCAGTCCTGGGCAGACGTCTGGGCGTTCGTACTCCTCATCCTCGTACTGCTGTTCAGGCCACAGGGTCTGCTCGGCGAGCGCGTGGCGGACAGGGCGTGACACCGATGACCACACAGACCACCGCACCCGAAACCCCCGAGACCCCGAGCGCCCCCTCCACCGGCGCCTCGTCCTCCGGCCTGTTCGGCATCCCCGCGGCGGCCGGGCGCGCCCTCGCCGCCGGCGGCAGCGTCCTCACGATCGTCGCCACGTTCCTCGCCTGGACCTGGACCTCCGAGTTCCCCGGCGACCTCACCGTCTACGGCTACCCGGGCGGCCTTCAGGTCCTCGTCCTCATCGGCGCCGTACTGACCACGCTGCTGACCCTCGCCACCTACGACGTGAAGGCGCTCGGCTGGCTGGTCCCGGCCGGCGGCGACGCGGCCGTCAAGTTCGCCGCGCTGGCCACCTTCGCCACCGCCTGGTACACGGTGATCTCCATCAGCGTGGAGCTCGGTGGCGTCGTCAACCTCGAACCCGGCGGCTACGTCGTCGCGGTGACCTCGCTGGCCGCTCTCGTCGGCGCGCTCGCGCTCCCCTTCGAGCGGCCCGAGCCCGACCCGATCGACCCCGACAGCACCGCCTGGGAGAACTTCCGGCACAGCCTCGGACAGGGCTGGAACACCACCAAGGCCGCCTTCGCCGCCGAGAGCCCGAGGCCCGTAGGCAAGCTGCCCTCCTACGCCGAGATCCTCATCATCGTCGCCGCGCTCGCGCTGGGCCTGACCGTCTTCACCTACGGCATCGGCACCGAGTACGACGAACTCTTCGTGGGCTTCCTGATCCTCGCCGGCCTCGGCTTCGCCGCCCTCAACAAGGCCGGCCTGATCGCCCATGTCTCCCAGATCACCGCGCGGCACCAGAACATCACCGTGTTCGGCGCCTTCATCGCGGCGGCGCTCTTCCCCTTCACCCAGACCGACGACCAGTACGCCACCCTCGGCGTCTACATCCTGATCTTCGCCACGGTCGCCCTGGGCCTGAACATCGTGGTCGGCCTCGCGGGTCTGCTCGACCTCGGTTACGTCGCCTTCCTCGGCGTCGGCGCCTACGCCGCCTCACTCGTCAGCGGCTCCCCCAACTCGCCGTTCCACGTGCACTTCCCCTTCTGGGCCGCCGTCATCATCGGCGCGCTCGCCTCGCTGGTCTTCGGCGTCCTCATCGGCGCGCCCACCCTCCGCCTGCGCGGCGACTACCTCGCCATCGTCACCCTGGGCTTCGGAGAGATCTTCCGCATCACCGCCAACAACCTGGACGGCACCAGCGGACCCGACCTCACCAACGGCTCCAACGGTGTCGCGTCCATCCCGAACCTGGACATCCTCGGGTTCGACTTCGGCGCCGTCCACGACATCGCCGGGTTCTCCATCGGACGCTTCGCCAACTACTTCTTCCTGATGCTCATCATCACGGCCGTGGTCGTCCTGGTCTTCCGGCGCAGCGGCAACTCCCGCATCGGGCGCGCCTGGGTCGCCATCCGCGAGGACGAGACCGCCGCGCTCGCCATGGGCATCAACGGCTTCCGCGTCAAGCTGATCGCCTTCGCGGTCGGCGCCTCGCTCGCCGGCCTCGCCGGCACCGTCCAGGCCCACGTGACCTACACCGTCACCCCCGAGCAGTACCTCTTCGCCGGGCCCATCCCGCCCAACTCCGCCTTCCTGCTCGCCGCGGTCGTCCTCGGCGGCATGGGCACCATCGCCGGCCCGCTCATCGGCGCCGCGCTGCTCTTCCTCATCCCCAACAAGCTCCAGTTCCTCGGCGACTACCAGCTCTTCGCCTTCGGCGTCGCGCTCATCCTCCTCATGCGGTTCCGCCCCGAGGGCCTCATCCCCAACCGGCGCCGCCAGCTCGAATTCCACGAAGAGGCCGAAGCGCCCGCAGTCCTCGGCAAGACAGGGGCCTGACACCACCATGAGCACCGAAACCACCACCAAGGACACCGCCCCGGGCGCCAGCGTCCCCGGCCAGACCGTCCTCGACGCCCGCGGCGTCACCATGCGCTTCGGCGGACTCACCGCCGTACGCGGGGTCGACCTCACGGTCAACAGCGGCGAGATCGTCGGCCTCATCGGACCCAACGGCGCCGGCAAGACGACCTTCTTCAACTGCCTGACCGGCCTCTACGTACCCACCGAGGGCGAGGTCCGCTACAAGGGCAACGTCCTGCCGCCCAAGTCCTTCAAGGTCACCGCGGCCGGCATCGCCCGCACCTTCCAGAACATCCGGCTCTTCGCCAACATGACCGTCCTGGAGAACGTCCTCGTGGGCCGGCACACCCGCACCAAGGAGGGCTTCTGGTCGGCCGTCCTGCGCGGGCCCGGCTTCCACAAGGCCGAGGCCGCCTCCCGGAAGCGGGCCATGGAGCTCCTGGAGTTCGTCGGCCTGGACAGCAAGGCCGAGCACCTCGCCCGCAACCTGCCCTACGGCGAGCAGCGCAAGCTCGAGATCGCCCGCGCCCTCGCCAGCGAACCCGGGCTCCTCCTCCTGGACGAGCCCACCGCCGGCATGAACCCGCAGGAGACGCGCGCCACCGAGGAACTCGTCTTCGCCATCCGGGACATGGGCATCGCGGTCCTGGTCATCGAGCACGACATGCGGTTCATCTTCAACCTCTGCGACCGCGTCGCCGTCCTCGTCCAGGGCGAGAAGCTCATCGAGGGCGACAGCGCCACCGTCCAGGGCGACGAGCGCGTCGTCGCCGCCTACCTCGGCGAGCCCTTCGAGGGCGCGCCCGGCGACGAGGAGGCGGCCGAGGTCGCCCAGGCGGAGGCCTCAGCGGCGGACGCCGAGGCCACGGCATCCGACGCCGACGCCACGACGGCGGACGCCGGGACCGCGGCGGCCGAGGCCGAAGCCGGCGCCCCGGCGGACGCCGACACCACGACGGACGCCGCGCCCGGCAAGGAGAACGACCGATGACCGCACTGCTCGAGGTCGAGGACCTCCGCGTCGCCTACGGCAAGATCGAAGCCGTCAAGGGCATCTCCTTCAAGGTGGACGCCGGCGAGGTCGTCACCCTCATCGGCACCAACGGCGCCGGGAAGACCACCACCCTGCGCACCCTGTCCGGCCTCCTCAAGCCGGTCGGCGGACAGATCAAGTTCGACGGCAAGTCCCTGAAGAAGATCCCCGCCCACCAGATCGTCTCCCTCGGCCTCGCGCACTCCCCCGAGGGGCGGCACATCTTCCCCCGCATGACGATCGAGGACAACCTCCGCCTCGGCGCCTTCCTCCGCAAGGACAGGGACGGCATCGAGAAGGACATCCAGCGCGCCTACGACCTCTTCCCCATCCTCGGCGAACGGCGGAAGCAGGCGGCCGGCACCCTCTCCGGCGGTGAGCAGCAGATGCTCGCCATGGGCCGCGCCCTGATGTCCCAGCCGAAACTGCTCATGCTCGACGAGCCCTCGATGGGCCTCTCCCCGATCATGATGCAGAAGATCATGGCCACCATCGCGGAGCTGAAGTCGCAGGGCACCACCATCCTGCTGGTCGAGCAGAACGCCCAGGCGGCCCTGTCCCTGGCCGACCACGGCCATGTGATGGAGGTCGGCAACATCGTCCTCTCCGGCACCGGGCAGGACCTGCTGCACGACGAGTCCGTCCGCAAGGCCTACCTCGGCGAGGACTAGAGGACCGGCGAGGCACCACACGTGAGGGCCCGCACCCCCGGGGGTGCGGGCCCTCACGCATGTGCCGGCGGCCGGCGGTCAGCCCTTGTCGGACTTGCCCCCGCCCTTCGCGGCCTTCTTCTCCTCGCTGTCCTGGATGACGGCCTCCGCGACCTGCTGCATCGACATACGGCGGTCCATCGACGTCTTCTGGATCCACCGGAACGCGGCCGGCTCCGTCAGCCCGTACTCCGTCTGCAGGATGGACTTCGCCCGGTCCACCAGTTTGCGCGTCTCCAGCCGCTGCGAGAGGTCCGCGACCTCCTTCTCCAGCTCCTTGAGCTCCGTGAACCGCGAGACCGCCATCTCGATGGCCGGCACCACGTCGCTCTTGCTGAACGGCTTCACCAGATACGCCATCGCCCCGGCGTCCCGCGCCCGCTCCACCAGGTCGCGCTGCGAGAACGCGGTCAGCATCAGCACCGGCGCGATCCGCTCCTCGGCGATCTTCTCGGCCGCGGAGATGCCGTCGAGCTTCGGCATCTTCACATCGAGGATGACGAGGTCGGGCCGGTGCTCCCGGGCGAGCTCGACGGCACGCTCGCCGTCCCCCGCCTCGCCGACGACGGAGTACCCCTCCTCCTCCAGCATCTCTTTGAGATCCAGCCGGATCAACGCCTCGTCCTCCGCGATGACGACTCGGGTCGTCAGCGGAGGCACATGCGACTTGTCGTCATCGGACACGTCAACGGGCTGAGGCGACTCGGCGGTCACGGGGGCGCTCCTTGTTCCGGGGCGGGGCAGGTACTGCTGCCTATGCAGCCTACCTAGAGGCGAGCAGCCGGGCTCACCCGGTACACTCACCGCAGTGCCCGGCCGGGTTGGTGGAACGGTATACACGGAGGTCTCAAACACCTCTGCCTGTGAGGGCTTGCGGGTTCGAATCCCGCACCCGGCACACCGTTGAAGCGGAGGATCACGTTCGCGTGATCCTCCGCTTTTCACTGCGTGTCGTCACCGCCTGTCGCGCACCGTGGTGACATGGAACAGTACAGTCCTTCGATCCGGGCACAGGCTGTCGCACTGATGCGGCAAGGCGTCCCCAACCGTGCAGTCGCCGAGCAGCTCCACGTTCCGCGCGGGACCATCGGCTGGTGGCGATACGAGGACCGCAAAGCGCGAGGCGAGGTGTACCAACAGCCCGACGACTGCCCCATGTGCAGCGGAGGTGATCTCGATCATGCGGCGTACGCCTACCTGCTGGGCCTCTACCTGGGTGACGGGCACATCGTCTCCAAACCCAAGCAGCACCATCTGTCCATCTATTGCGACGCCAGGCAGACCGGCATCATCGCCGCCACGGCGGAGGCCATGCGGAAGGTGATGTCCCAGCCCGCCGTCGGGCAGCATCGCAAAACAGGCTGCGTGGAGGTCAAGTCCTACAGTCGCCACTGGCCCTGCCTCCTTCCCCCAGCACGGTCCCGGCCGGAAGCACGAGCGGCGGATCGTGCTCGAGTCCTGGCAGCAGGAGATCGTCGACGCGTATCCCTGGGATCTCGTCCGCGGCCTGATCCACTCCGACGGCTGCCGGATCACCAACTGGACGACCCGCCTCGTCGGCGGCGAGCGCAAGAGGTACGAGTATCCCCGCTACTTCTTCACCAATGTCTCCGACGACATCCGGCGGCTTTACACGGACACCCTCGACCAGCTCGGCGTGGGGTGGACCCACTGCACCCGGCACGGCAATCCGTACAACATCTCCGTCGCCCGCAAAGCCTCCGTGGCCCTGATGGACGCCCACGTGGGGGCCAAGCACTGAGGGCCGACCTACCTCGGGCTGTCGTCCTCGCCGATGTGGTGGACCCGGACCATGTTCGTCGAGCCGGCCACACCGGGAGGGGAGCCCGCCGTGATGACGACCACGTCGCCCTTCTCGCAGCGGCCGTACCGCAGGAGGAGTTCGTCCACCTGGGCGACCATCGCGTCCGTGGAGTTGACCCGGGGGCCGAGGAAGGTCTCCACGCCCCAGGTCGCGCTGAGCTGGGAGCGGGTGGCGGGTTCGGGGGTGAAGGCCAGGAGCGGGATGGGCGAGCGGTAGCGGGAGAGGCGGCGCGCGGTGTCGCCCGACTGGGTGAAGGCGACCAGGAACCTGGCCCCGAGGAAGTCGCCGATCTCGGCGGCCGCGCGGGCGACGGCGCCGCCCTGGGTGCGGGGCTTGTTGCGGTCGGTCAGCGGGGCGAGGCCCTTGGCGAGGATGTCCTCCTCGGCGGCCGCGACGATCTTGGACATGGTGCGCACGGTCTCGACCGGGTACTTGCCCACGCTCGTCTCGCCGGACAGCGTCACCGCGTCCGTGCCGTCGATGACCGCGTTGGCCACGTCCGAGGCCTCCGCGCGCGTCGGACGCGAGTTGCCGATCATGGAGTCGAGCATCTGGGTGGCGACGATCACCGGCTTGGCGTTGCGCTTGGCCAGCTTGATCGCGCGCTTCTGGACGATGGGGACCTGCTCCAGGGGCATCTCCACGCCGAGGTCCCCGCGGGCGACCATGATGCCGTCGAAGGCGGCGACGATGTCGTCGAGGGCCTCGACCGCCTGCGGCTTCTCGATCTTCGCCCAGACGGGGAGGCGCCGGCCCTCGTCGTCCATGATGCGGTGGACGTCGAGGACGTCGCGGCCGCTGCGCACGAAGGACAGCGCGATGACGTCGAACCCGGTGTGCAGGGCCCACCGCAGGTCGTCCTCGTCCTTCTTGGACAGCGCGGGCACGGACACGGCGACGCCGGGGAGGTTGATGCCCTTGTGGTCGGAGATCACCCCGCCCTCGACGACCCTGGTCCGCACGCGCGGGCCGTCGACCGCGGTGACCTCGAGGGCGACCTTGCCGTCGTCGACGAGGACGCGTTCGCCCGGGGCGACGTCCTCGGCGAGACCGGCGTAGGTGGTTCCGCAGATGTGGCGGTCGCCCTCCACGCCCTCTTCGACGGTGATGGTGAAGGTGTCGCCGCGTTCAAGGAGTACGGGTCCCTCCCGGAAGCGGCCGAGCCGGATCTTCGGGCCCTGAAGGTCGGCGAGCATGCCGACGCTGCGGCCGGTCTCGTCGGCGGCCTTGCGGACGCGCCGGTACCGGGCCTCGTGCTCGGCGTAGGTGCCGTGGCTGAGGTTGAAACGGGCCACGTCCATTCCGGCGTCGACCAGCGCTTTGATCCGGTCGTACGTGTCGGTCGCGGGTCCCAGGGTACAAACGATCTTTGCTCGGCGCATGATATGAGCCTAGGCCTTACCGTTCGGTAGAGATTTGGTGCCGGGTGACTGCTCAACAACCGTTGAGTGAAAGGTCATTGACAACTGTTGAATTGTGCAGGGCGTTGCTCCGATGAGCGTTCGCGCGTTCGCTCGGGGTTTGCCGCAGTTCACAGTCTGGGCGGTGTCATCGTGAATCGCGCGTTGAGTTGCGCGTAGACGTGCTGGCGTTGCGGTTCGAGGTCGAGGGGTGCCGCGCTCTCGTCGGGGGCCGCCGCGCCGTAGCCGGCCATGGCTCGCATGCGTCCGGGGGCGGACGGGTACGGCTGGGCGTTCTCCGCCCCGATGTCGGCGATTTCGACGAGTGCGGCGAGGGTGGTGCCGAGGGCCTCGGCGTACTCCCTGGCACGCTGGACGGCCTCGTGGACGGCCTGTCGGCGGGCCTCCCGGTGGGCGGGCGACTGGGGTCGCAGGGCCCACCAGGGGCCGTCCACCCGGGTGAGTTCCAAGTCGGCCAGTCGGGTGGTCAGTTCACCGAGGGCGGTGAAGTCGGAGAGTTCGGCGGTGAGGTGGACGGTGCCCTGATAGGTGCGCACGCGTTCACCGCGGCCGTGGCGGGTGAGTTCGGGAGTGATGGAGAAGGCGCCGGTCTCGAGGCGTTCGACGGCCGTGCCGTAGGTCTTGACGAGGTCGACGACGGCCGCGTTGCGCCGGGTGAGGTCGTCGAGGGCGGAACGGCGGTCCTTGCCACGGGCGGTGACGGTGATGCCGATACGGGCTATCTCGGGATCGACTTCGAGGTGTGCCTCGCCGCGGACGGCGATGCGGGGGGCCTCGGGAGTGCCGTAGGGGACGGCGGGCCGGGGGCCGGAGGCGGGGGTGGGGGCTGTGGTCATGTGCCCACTCTGTCACCGGCGGGCGGGGCCGCGCTCTTGCCGGTCATGGAATCGCAACCTGCGAGGTCTGTTGCGCTTGGTCATGCGCGGGTCAGAATCTACGCGCGTTGTTGACTCTTTCCCGAGGAGAACGAGACATGCCGTTGAACCGCCGGAAGTTTCTGAAGAGGTCGGCCGTGACGGGGGCGGGGGTGGCGCTGGCCGGTGGGGCGGCGGCTCCGGCGGCGCAGGCCGCGAGCGGGGCGGGCGCGTCCGGGCGGCCGGCCAAGCGCTGGTCGCTGACCGTCATGGGCACCACCGACCTGCACGGACACGTCTTCAACTGGGACTACTTCAAGGACGCGGAGTACGCCGACGGCGCGGGCAACGCCCAGGGCCTCGCGCGCATCTCGACGCTGGTGAACCAGGTGCGCGAGGAGAAGGGCCGGTGCAACACCCTGCTGATCGACGCGGGCGACACGATCCAGGGCACCCCGCTGACGTACTACTACGCGAAGGTCGACCCGATCACCGCCAAGGGTGGTCCGGTGCACCCGATGGCGCAGGCGATGAACGCCATCGGGTACGACGCGGTGGCCCTCGGCAACCACGAGTTCAACTACGGCATCGAGACGCTGCGCAAGTTCGAGCAGCAGTGCGACTTCCCGCTGCTCGGCGCGAACGCGCTGGACGCCCGGACGCAGAAGCCCGCGTTTCCGCCGTACTTCATGAAGAAGTTCCACGTGCACGGTGCCCCGCCGGTGACCGTGGCGGTGCTCGGTCTGACCAACCCGGGCATCGCGATCTGGGACAAGGCCTACGTCCAGGGGAAGTTGACCTTCCCGGGGCTGGAGGAGCAGGCCGCGAAGTGGGTGCCGAAGCTGCGTTCGATGGGTGCGGACGTGGTCGTGGTGTCCGCCCACTCGGGTACGTCGGGCAAGTCCTCGTACGGCGATCAGCTGCCGTGGGTGGAGGACGCGGCGGCCAATGTGGCGCGGCAGGTGCCGGGCATCGACGCGATCCTGGTGGGTCACGCGCATCTGGAGATCCCCGAGCTGCGGGTCGTCAACGAGAAGACCGGTAAGACGGTCGTGCTGTCGGAGCCGCTGTGCTACGCGGAGCGGCTGTCCCTGTTCGACATCGAGCTGGTGTTCGCCAAGGGCCGGTGGGAGGTGGAGTCGGTCGCGGCCTCGCTGCGCAACTCCAACTCGGTCGCCGACGACCCGAGGATCACCCGGCTCCTGACGGACGAGCACAAGAAGGTCGTCGCGTACGTCAACCAGGTCGTCGGCCGGGCGACCGAGACCCTGACGACGGTGGACGCCCGCTACAAGGACGCCCCGATCATCGATCTGATAACCAGGGTCCAGGAGGACGTGGTGAAGTCGGCGCTCGCGGGCACGGAGTACGCCGCGCTGCCGGTTATCGCGCAGGCCTCGCCGTTCTCGCGGACCTCCGAGATCCCGGCTGGCGATGTCACGATCCGGGACCTGTCGAGCCTGTACGTGTACGACAACACGCTGGTCGCCAAGTTGATGACGGGCGCGCAGGTGCGGGCGTACCTGGAGTACTCGGCGGAGTACTTCGCGCAGACGGCGGTGGGCGCTGCCGTGGACGTGGAGAAGCTGACGAACGCCAACAACCGTCCGGACTACAACTACGACTACGTGTCGGGTCTCGCGTACGACATCGACATCGCGCAGCCGGCGGGGTCGCGGATCAGGAACCTGACGTTCGACGGGGCGGCGCTGGACGACGCGCAGCAGTTCGTGCTGGCGGTGAACAACTACCGGGCCAACGGTGGTGGCGCGTTCCCGTATGTGGCGTCGGCGAAGGAGCTGTGGTCGGAGTCGACGGAGATCCGTACCCGGATCGCGGAGTGGGTGACCGCGAAGGGTGTGCTGGACCCGAAGGACTTCGCGTCGGTGGACTGGCGGCTGACGCGCGACGGTACGCCGGTGTTCTGATACGCCGGTGCGGTGACGCGCGGGTCTTCTGACGCGCGGGTGTTCGGACCGGGAGGCGGCCTCAGATTCCGTTTCCGTCCGCCAGAGGGGTGAGTGCCCTGAGCCGGCGGGCGGGCGGGACCTGGGGCCGTCCCTGTTCGAGACCGAAGGTGGTGAAGGCGGTGCGGGCGGGCAGCGGGTAGGGGTCCGTGCCGGTGACGGAGTTGAGGATGGTGGCGCTGCGCCAGGCGGCGAGGCCGAGGTCGGGGGCACCGACGCCGTGGGTGTGCAGTTCGGCGTTCTGGACGTAGGCGTGGCAGCCGGAGGCCGTGATGGAGGGGTCGAGGACGAGACGGAAGTGCTCGTCGACGCGGGGGCGTTCACGGCTGTCGCGGCGCATGTAGGGGTCGAGTCCGGCGAGCAGCGGGGTGAGGGGGCACTCGCGGTAACCGGTGGCGAGGACGACGGCGTCGGTGGTGAGGCGGGTGCGGGTGCCCTGCTGGAGGTGTTCCAGGTGGAGTTCGACCTGGGTGGTGGCGAGGCGGCCCGCGGTGCGGACGCGGACGCCGGGGGTGAGGACGGTGTCGGGCCAGCCGCCGTGGAGGGAGCGCCTGTAGAGCTCGTCGTGGATGGCGGCGAGGGTGGTGGCGTCGATGCCCTTGTTCAGCTGCCACTGGGTGGGCAGGAGGCGGTCGCGGACGGACTCGGACAGGGCGTGGAAGTAGCGGGTGTAGTCCGGGGTGAAGTGCTCCAGGCCGAGCTTGGAGTACTCCATGGGGGCGAAGGCTGGGGTGCGGCCGATCCAGTGCAGCCGTTCGCGGCCGGCGGGGCGGTGGCGCAGCAGGTCGAGGAAGATCTCGGCGCCGGACTGTCCCGAGCCGACGACGGTGACGTGCCCGGCCGCGAGGAGAGCATCGCGGTGGTCCAGGTAGTCGGCGGCGTGGAGGACAGGGACGCCGGGGGTGTCGGCGAGGGGTCTGAGGGGTTCGGGGACGTGGGGGCGGGTGCCGATGCCGAGGACGATGTTGCGCGTGTAGGTGCGGCCCAGGGCTTCCGCCTCGCCGTCGGCGTCGAGTTGGGTGAAGTCGACCTCGAACACGTCGCGTTCGGGGTTCCAGCGGACGGCGTCGACCTGGTGGCCGAAGTGCAGTGCGGGGAGCCGGCCCGCGACCCAGCGGCAGTAGGCGTCGTACTCGGCGCGGTGGATGTGGAGCCGTTCGGCGAAGTAGAAGGGGAAGAGCCGGTCGAGGGACTTCAGGTAGTTGAGGAACGTCCAGGGGCTGGCGGGGTCGGCGAGGGTGACCAGGTCGGCCAGGAAGGGGACCTGGACGCGGGCGCCCTCGATGAGCAGGCCGGGGTGCCAGGTGAAGGCGGGGCGCCGCTCGTAGAAGACGGCGTCGAGGGTGGTGAGCGGGTGGGCGAGGGCGGCGAGGGAGAGGTTGAGGGGGCCGATGCCGATGCCGACGAGATCGCGTGGGGTTTCGGGCGCCTGGAGTGGGGGGCTGGGGGACGGGGTCATCGGGGGGTGCTTCCTTCCACCAGTTTCAGGAGGGCGGCCAGGTCGTCGGGCCGGGTCTCGGGGTTGAGGAGGGTCGCCTTGAGCCAGAGCCGGCCGTCGAGGCGGGCGCGGCCGAGCACCGCGCGGCCCTCGGTGAGGAGTTTGCGGCGTACGGCGGCGATGTCGTCGTCGGTGGCGCCGGTGGGCCGGAAGAGGACGGTGCTGATGGTGGGGCGGTCGTAGAGCTCGAGGCCGGGGTGGTCGCGGACGAGGTCGGCGAGTTCGCGGGCGCGGGCGCAGACGGTGTCGACGAGGGCGCCGAGTCCGCTGCGGCCGAGGGTCTTGAGGGTGACGGCGATCTTGAGGATGTCGGGCCGGCGGGTGGTGCGCAGGGAGCGGCCGAGGAGGTCGGGCAGGCCGGCCTCGGTGTCGTCGGCGGCGTTGAGGTAGTCGGCGCGCTGGTTGAGGACGGCGAGGTCGCGGGGGTGGCGGACGGCGAGGAGGCCCGCGGCGACGGGCTGCCAGCCCAGTTTGTGCAGGTCGAGGGTGACGGTGTGGGCGGTTTCGAGTCCGGTGAGCTTGTCGCGGTGGCGGTCGCTGAAGATCAGGCCGCCGCCGTGGGCCGCGTCGATGTGGAGGCGGGCGCCGTGGGCGGCGCACAGGCCCGCGATCTCGGGGAGGGGGTCGATCAGTCCGGCGTCGGTGGTGCCGGCGGTGGCGGCGACGAGGAGCGAGCCGCGGGGGCCGGCGAGGTCGGTGAGGGCGCTGTGGAGGGCGGCGAGGTCGATGGTGCCGGCGGGGGCGGGGACGACCACGGGTTCGGGCAGGCCGAGTAGCCAGGCGGCGCGGGGCAGGGAGTGGTGGGCGTTGGCGCCGTGGACGAGGCGGATGTGGCCGCCGTTGGTCTCGCGGGCGAGGAGGAGGGCGAGGTGGTTGGACTCGGTGCCGCCGGTGGTGACGACGGCGTCGGCGAGGCCGGTCTCGTGGGCCAGTTCGCGGGCGACCAGGGCTTCGAGTTCACCGGCGGCGGGCGCCTGGTCCCAGGAGTCGAGGGAGGGGTTGAGGGCGCTGACGGCGAGGTCGGCGGCGGTGGCGACGGCCAGGGGCGGGCAGTGCAGGTGTGCGGCGCACAGCGGGTCCGCGGGGTCGGCGGCGCCCTCGGCGAGGGCGTGGACGAGGGCGCGCAGGGCGTCGGGGTCGCCGTGGTCGGGCAGGACGTCGCCGAGGGCGTCCCGGACACGGGCGGCGACCGCCTCGGGGCCCCCGGCGGGCAGCGGTCCGCCGCGGGCCCTGCGACCGGTGTCCAGGGCGTCGAGAACGGTCTCGAGCAGCGGGCGCAGGGCCCGGGGCCCTTCGGGCCCGGAGGCGAGAGGGGCGAAAGCGGCGAGAGCGGCGGGATCGGCGGGGCTCGCGGGGCCGGTGTGCGCCGGGGGTGCGGGGCGGGGAACGGGGGCGTCCGGGGGCGGGGTGTCCATGGCTGTCCTCCGTGGCTCGGGGGCAGGGACTTCCAGCTTGGACGCAAGACGCCGCGACGCGCCCGGAAGCCGGACGATCGAACCCGAAAGTGTGTACTGGCTTGCCGGGAGGCGGTGTTGGCGGCGCCGGCGGTGTTGGCGGCGCCGGCGGTCAGGAGCGGAAGTCGGCCGTGTGGGACGTGGCCCATTGGGCGAAGGTGCGGGCCGGGGTGCCGGTGATCTTCTCGACCGTGCCGGTGATCTCCGGGGGTACGCCGACGGTGGCCTCGAAGGTCTTCATGAGGGCCTGGACCAGGTGAGGGGGCAGGCCGGGGTAGAGGTCGGGACCGGCCTGGCCGGGCGGGACCTCGACGTACGTCAGCGTGCGGCCGAGGGCGTGGCCGAGTGCGGCGACCTGCTGGACGTTGGTGACGGCCTCCGGCCCGGTGAGGCGGTGGACGGCGCCCTCGTGACCGCCGTCGAGGAGGGCGCGCTCGGCGACGGCGGCGATGTCGTCCTCGTGGACGGGCGCGGTCACGGCGTCGGCGAAGACGCCCCGGACGGTGTTCCCGGCGCGGATCTGCGGCGCCCACTGCAGGGCGTTGGCTGCGAACGCGCCCGGCCTCAGAAGCGTCCAGTCCAGGCCGCTGTCGCGGACCTGCCGCTCGACGGTGGCGTGCATGACGTGGATGGGGTGGGTCTCGTCGGCGCCCTCGGCGATGATGGCCGAGGAGAGCATGACGACGTGCCGGACGCCGGCCTGGCGGGCGGCGCGCAGCAGTTCGGCGGTCCGCTCGCCGGCGGCCTGGGCGTAGAGGAAGAGGGCGCTCGCGCCGGTGAACAGGGACGCCGGGTCGTCGGGCCGGTGGCGGACCACTTCGGCCCGCTCGGGCAGGCCGGCCCGCCGCGGGTCGCGGGTCAGTGCCCGTACGGGCCGGTCGGCGGCGAGGAGACGGTCGACGAGGGCACGTCCGACGTTGCCGGTCGCGCCGGTCACTACGATCACGGGTCTGCCTTCCTGGCTGGGCCTGGTCGGGTCCGGGGCCGGTCGTGCCTCGCGGTGGCCGCCGGTCGTTCCCGGCGGGCCGGTCCCGGGGGGCCGAGCCTAGAAGGGCGCCCGGCTCGCCGCGCGGTCGGCGGGCCGGGCGTGGCCGGTTCCTTCTGCCGGCGTGCTCCTGCCGTGTCACGCCTCCCTGACGCGCAGCGCCCGGGCCAGGTCGTCGAGCTGGTCGACGAGCCTGCGGCGCAGTGCGGGCGTGGGGTCGCCGTCGCTCAGACAGGCCTGGCCGAGGCTCAGGTGGCCGGCGTCGACGGCGTGGGCGGGGAAGGCCCAGTGCCCGGCGGCGCGGGCGATGGCGGGTCCGCGGCGGGCGGCGACGGCGACCGCGGCCTCGTAGTAGCGCGGCACGTAGTCCCGTACGAGATCGGCCTGTTCGGGTTGCCAGAAGCCCTGGGCGGTGGCGGCGAAGAGGTAGTTGGACAGGTCGGCGCTCTCGTCGTCGGTGAACATCGCCTCCCAGGCGGCGCGCTTGGCATCCGGGTCGGGCAGGGCCGCGCGGCAGCGGGCGGCGCCCTCCCGTCCGGTGGCGGAGGGGTCCCGTTCGAGTTCGGCGGAGATGGCGGCCTCGTCGGTGGCGCCGAGGACGGCGAGCCGGGCGAGGACGCGCCAGCGCAGCTCGGGGTCGAGTTCGGGGCCGCCGGGGACGGTGCCGTCGGCGAGCCAGGCGGCGATGGTGTCGGGGTGGGCGGCCACGTCGATGAACTGGCGTACGGCGATCAGGCGCAGGCCGGGGTTGTCGCCGTCCTCGGTGCGGCGGATGAGGTCGCGGCACAGGCCGGCGAGGGTGGCGAGGGCGGCGGGCCGCTGCTCGGGGGTGAGGTAGCGGTCGGCGATGTGGACGCGGGCGAAGGCGAGGACGGCCTCGGCGAGGGCGAGGTCGGTCTCGTGGGGCAGATGGGCGCGGGCGGTGTCCAGGTAGGCGGTGGGGGGCAGTTCGCCGTCGCGGACGGCGTCCCGGAGCGCGTTCCACACGATGGCGCGGGTCAGCGGGTCGGGCAGGCCCGACAGGTGGTCGCGGACGGTCCGGAAGGAGTCGGCGTCGAAGCGGACCTTGGCGTAGGTGAGGTCACCGTCGTTGAGCAGGAGCAGCGCGGGGCGCTTGCCGATCGGGTGGGGTTCGCCCAGCGGGACGTCGAGGTCGAGGCGGGTGCGCAGGGTGAGGCGGCCCTCGTCGGTGAGGTCGGGGTCGTACAGACCCGCGGCGATGCGGTGGGGGCGGCTGCCGTGGTGGTCGACGGTGAGGACGCAGGTGCCGTCGGCGGCGGGGGTGACGCGCGGGGTGAGGGTGTCGACGCCGGTGGTGCGCAGCCAGGCGTCGGCCCAGGCGTGGACGTCACGGTCGGTGGCGGAGGCGAGGGAGTCGATGAAGTCGGCGAGGGCGGCGTTGGCGAACCGGTGCCGGGCGAAGTGGGTGTTGATGCCGGCGAGGAAGTCCTTCTCGCCGAGCCAGGCGACCAGTTGGCGCAGGGCGGAGGCGCCCTTGGCGTAGGAGATGCCGTCGAAGTTGAGCAGGGCGGAGGCGGTGTCGTCCACGGCCTCGGGGGCGACGGGGTGCGTCGAGGGGCGCTGGTCGGCGTCGTAGCCCCAGGCCTTGCGGGAGACGCCGAACTCGGTCCAGGTGTCGGTGAAGCGGGTGACCTCGGTGGCGATCTGGTAGCCCATGTACTCGGCGAAGGACTCGTTCAGCCAGATGTCGTCCCACCACCTGAGGGTGACGACGTTGCCGAACCACATGTGGGCCATCTCGTGGGCGACGACCACCGCGCGGGTCTGCCGCTCGGTGTCGGTGACGGCGGAGCGGAAGACGAACTCGTCGCTGAAGGTGACCAGGCCCGGGTTCTCCATGGCGCCGGCGTTGAACTCGGGGACGAACGTCTGGTCGTAGGAGTCGAAGGGATAGGGCTCGTCGAACTTCTCGTGGTAGCGGTCGAAGCAGGCGCGGGTGACGTCGAGGATCTCGTCGGCGTCCGCGTCGAGGTGCGGGGCGAGGGAGCGGCGGCAGTGGATGCCGAAGGGCAGGCCGCGGTGCTCGGTGCGGACCGAGTGCCAGGGGCCCGCGGCGACGGCGGCCAGGTAGGTGGAGATACGGGGCGTGGTGGCGGCCTTCCAGACGCCGTCCCCGGTGTGCTCGGTGACGCCGTTGGCGAGGACGGTCCAGCCCTCGGGCGCCTTCACGGTGAGGTCGAAGACGGCCTTGAGGTCGGGCTGGTCGAAAGCGGCGAAGACGCGCTGGACGTCGTCGAGGAAGAGCTGGGTGTAGACGTAGCTCTCGCCGTCGGCGGGGTCGGTGAAGCGGTGCATTCCCTCGCCGGTGCGGGAGTAGCGCATCGAGGCGTCGACGCGCAGTTCGTGCTCGCCCGGGGTGAGGTTCTTCAGCGGCAGACGGTTCTCGGCGAGGCCGTCGGGGTCGAGGGGCTGTCCGTCCAGGGTGACGGAGCGCAGCTGCGCGGGCTTGAGCTCGACGAAGGTGTCCGTGACGTCCTGGCCGGCGCGCACGGTGAACCGGATCGCGGTCAGGGAGTCGAAGGTGTCGTCCCCTACGGTCAGGTCGAGGTCGACGCTGTAGTGGTGGACGTCGAGGAGCTGGGCACGAATCTGCGCTTCGTCGCGCGTGAGTACGGACATGCAGGCCATGCTGCCCGATGCCCCCGAGACACCACGAGGGGGTTTCACCGACAGGAAACCCCCACGCGCCCGAACGCCCCCTCGAACACCGATGCGCTACCCACGCGGGGGCGCGACGCGCCCCGTGCGGGGGCGTGGCGCCGGCCGCGCGGGGCCGGGGGGCGCGCTTGCCGTGCGGGGGCGTGGTACGGGCCTCCGCTGCCCGCGGGGCGGGCGGGGGCGTGGTACGGGCTGGACACTGCCCACGTGGGCGAGGCGTGGCGTCGCACATCCCGCCCGTGCCGGGGCGGGGGCACGCTCTTGCCCCGCGGGGGCGGTGCTTGGCGCTGTGCTTGGCATACGGCGGGTATGCAGGGCTTCGCCCATCCCGCGCGGGGGGAAAGCGGCGGGGAGTGCTGCCCGCTCGGGGCGGGGGCAGCGGGGGCGCTCCCCACACGAGGGCCCGCTCGCTGCTGTGTCTCCCCTGCGGCCGCTGCGTTGGGCTTCGCCCCGCCCGCGTCGGGCGCGGTGCGGGATTCCGCGCTGCCCGCGCGGGCACGGTGGTTGACGCCACGCCCCGCGCGGGTCGCTGTGCCGTGAGCGGGACGTCGTGCTTGCTGCGCGAGCGCGGCGCGGGGGTCGCCGTCCCCGCGCGGCGACGATTTCGCGACCCCGCGCGGGGACGGCATGCTCCCCGCGCGGGCGCGATCCCCGGTTTCCCCGCGCGGCCTTGCGGGGCCCGGCGCGGGTGCGTGGCGTGGCGCTGGTGTCGCGTGACACGCCACCCGCGCGGGCAGCACGAAGCCTTGCGCGGGTGGTGCGGGTCAGCCGGCGCCAGGGGTCGTTTCGGCGATGCGTTCGTGGTGGTGGATCACCTCGGCGACGATGAAGTTGAGGAACTTCTCGGCGAAGGCCGGGTCGAGTTTGGCGTCCTCGGCGAGGGCGCGCAGGCGGGCGATCTGGCGGGCCTCGCGAGCCGGGTCGGCCGGCGGCAGCTGGTGGGCGGCCTTGAGGTGCCCGACCTGCTGGGTCGCCTTGAACCGCTCCGCGAGCATGTGGACGACGGCCGCGTCGATGTTGTCGATGCTGTCGCGCAGCCGCGTGAGCTCCGCGAGGACCGCGGGGTCGACGTCACCGGTACCGGTGCTGCTGGTGGTCATGGGCGTCCACCCTACGGGGTGGACGCCGGTCCGATCATGGGCGTACCGGCCACCGGACCGGAACCGGCCGGACTGCGCATAAAGTGGGAAGGAGCCCTGGGCGGCGTCTTTGGGGGTACGGACGTGGCGGACGACGGACCGGTCGAGCACGGCTACCCGCACCTTGACACGGTGCGCGCCGCGATCACGGCGCTCTACAAGCGGCTGTCCTACGACACCGTCCGCACGTTCTCGACCAGCGTGGCCCCGGCCGACGTGGCCTTCTGCGACACGGACGACCTGCACCTGGGCGCCCAGCGCGTGGCCCGTGAGCTGGTGCGCCACTACCGGCTCCCGGACGCCCGCCTGATCGTCAGCTTCCGCGAGATGAAGCACGCGGCGAACGTCGAGCTGGCCGTCGGCCCCGAGTACTTCGTCGAGCTGAACGACCGGTTCCGCACCCACCGCGAGGACATCGGCGCGGCCCTGGCGCACGAGGTGATGCACGTCTACCTGCACCGCCTGGACCTGTCCTTCCCCGGCCTCCGCGACAACGAGATCCTCACCGACACCGCCGCCGCCTACCTGGGCGCGGGCTGGCTGCTGCTGGACGCCTTCCGCGAGCACGGCTCGGCGTCGCAGAAACTCGGCTACCTCACTCCGGAGGAGTTCGGCTACGTCCTCGCCAAGCGGGCGCTGTTCTTCGGCGAGGACCCCTCGACGTGGTTCACCAGCCCGCAGGCGTACGAGGCGTACGTCAAGGGAATGGCGCGGGCCCGCCGCGACGAGCAGCAGCCGCCCCTGACTGCGGCGGGCTGGGCGGGCCGCCGCCGCTACGCACGCGACCGTCGGCACGCCCAGGAGCACGGCCGCGCCCAGCTCGTCCCGTCCGGAGTGCCGTACTCCTTCACGGCGGACGGGCACGAGCCGCTGCGGGTCTCCTTCCCGTGCCCGACCTGCCATCAGCGGATCAGGGTGCCGGTGCGGGGCCGGATGCGGGCGCGGTGCGCGCTGTGCCGGACGGTGCTGGAGTGCGACACCTGACCGGTGCGCTCACCCCGTGCCGTACACCCGCCCCGGCGCCCGTGCCTCGGTGAGAAGCCTGCGCACCGTCTCCCCCGCCTCGGCCGGTGACCAGCGGGCGCCCTTGTCGGCGGTCGGCCCGGGGTGCCAGCCCTCCATGACGGTGATCCGGCCGGCCTCCGCCTCGAAGACACGGCCGGTGACACCGGCGGCGGCCGCGGAGCCGAGCCAGACGACCAGCGGGGAGACGTTGGCCGGCGACATCGCGTCGAAGCCGGCGGCGGTGGCCGGCGCGGCCATGGTCTCGGCGAAGGTGTGCTCGGTCATCCGGGTGCGGGCGGCCGGGGCGATCGCGTTGACCTGGACGCCGTAGCGGGCGAGTTCCGCGGCGGCGACCAGGGTGAGGCCGACGATTCCGGCCTTGGCCGCGCTGTAGTTGGCCTGCCCGAGCGACCCGAGCAGGCCGGCGCCGCTGCTGGTGTTGACGACGCGGGCGGCCGGTGTCCGCCCCGCCCTGGACTCGGCCCGCCAGTGCGCGGCCGCGTGCCGCAGCGGCAGGAAGTGGCCCTTGAGATGGACGCGCAGCACGGCGTCCCAGTCGTCCTCGTCGAGGTTGACGAGCATGCGGTCGCGCAGGAACCCGGCGTTGTTGACGAGGGTGTCGAGCCGTCCGTAGGTCTCCAGGGCGGTGCTGACGAGGGAGGCGGCGCCCGCGGTGGTGGCGATGTCACCGGCGTGCGCCACCGCCTCACCCCCGGCGGCCCGGATCTCGGCGGCGACCTGCGCGGCGGGGCCGCCCTGCCGCATCAGCCCCTCCTCGGCAGACGTGCGGTCCCGGTCCGCCCCGGCGGACGTACGGTCCCGGTCCGCCCGGGCGTCGGGGTGGCGCCCGTCGAGGCGTACGCCGAGGTCGTTGACGACGACGCGTGCGCCCTCGGCGGCGAAGGCGAGTGCGTGGGCGCGGCCCAGCCCGCGTCCGGCGCCGGTGACGACGACGACCCGGCCGTCGCAGATTCCGCTCATCGGCCCTCTCCCTTCTCCTTGTTGACCGTCGCCGCGGCCAGGAACGCCGGCCGCTCCCCGCCGCCGTGCACGAGCAGGCTCGCTCCGCTGATGTAGGCGGCCGCGTCGGAGGCGAGGAAGACGGCGGCGGCGCCGACGTCGGCCGGTGCGGCCATACGGCCGAGGGGAATGGTGCGGCCGACGGCCGCGATGCCTTGCTCGTCGCCGTAGTGGAGGTGGGAGAGCTCGGTGCGGACCGGGCCGACGACGAGGGTGTTGACGCGGATGTCGGGGGCCCACTCGACGGCCATGGAACGGGCGAGGTTCTCCAGCCCGGCCTTGGCGGCGCCGTAGGCCGCCGTGCCGGGCGAGGGCCGGGTGCCGCTGACGCTGCCGATCATGACGACACAGCCGCGGGTGCGGGCGAGGTGGGCGCGGGCGGCGAGGGATGCGGTCAGCGGGGTGAGGAGGTTCAGCTCGATCACCTTCGCGTGCCGCTCGGCGTCCGCGTCGGCCAGCAGGCGGTACGGCGCTCCGCCCGCGTTGTTGACGAGGACGTCGAGCCGGGGCAGCGCGTCGAAGAGGGCGCGTACGGCGGGTGGGTCGCGCAGGTCGCAGAGAGTGAAGTCGACGCCGGGCAGCGGGGTTTCGGGGGGCCTGCGGGCACAGGCCACGACATGGGCGCCGGCCGCGGCGAAGGCGCGGACGATCCCGGCGCCGACGCCTCGGGTGCCACCCGTGACGACCACGGTTTTTCCGCTGAGCGGCGGGTGGGGCGAGTTTTCCACAGGGCCTCCCGCTCGGTTCGTGCGGCTGCTAGCTTCGAAGGACTTCGCACCTAACAAATGTTTGGTGGAATACCACCTGAGTGAAGGTAGCTGATGCGCCCATGGGTGTCTCCCTCACGGCCGCGGAAAGCGGGATTTCCGTCGTCACGGTCGACTTCCCGCCGGTCAACGCCCTGCCGGTGAGCGGGTGGTTCGCGCTGGCCGACGCGGTGCGCGCGGCCGGCCGCGACCGGCGGACGCGCTGCGTCGTGCTGGCCGCCGAGGGCCGCGGGTTCAACGCGGGCGTGGACATCAAGGAGATACAGGAGGGCGGCCACACCGCCCTGCTCGGCGCCAACCGTGGCTGCGCGGAGGCCTTCGGCGCGGTGTACGAGTGCGAGGTGCCCGTGGTGGCGGCGGTGCACGGCCACTGCCTGGGCGGCGGCATAGGCCTGGTGGGCAACGCGGACGCGATCGTGGCGAGCGAGGAGGCCACCTTCGGCCTGCCCGAGCTGGACCGGGGCGCGCTGGGCGCGGCCACGCATCTGGCCCGGCTGGTCCCCCCGCATCTGCTGCGCGCCCTGTACTACACGGCCCGCACGGTGACGGCGGCCCAGCTGCACGCGCACGGCTCGGTGTGGCGGGTGGTGGCGAGGGAGGAGCTGCGGGGCGCGGCGCTGGAGCTGGCCGGTGAGATCGCGGCCAAGGACGGGGAGCTGGTGCGGCTGGCCAAGGCGGCTCTCAACGGCATCGACCCGGTGGACGTGCGCCGCGGCTACCGCTTCGAGCAGGGCTTCACCTTCGAGGCGGCGCTGAGCGGGGCGGCCGGCCGGGTCAGGGACACCTTCGGCGGGAAGGGGCGGTGAGACGGGTGGGCGACAAGACGATGACGGCGGACGAGGCGGTCTCCCGGCTGCGCAGCGGTATGACGCTGGGCATCGGCGGCTGGGGCTCGCGCCGCAAGCCGATGGCGCTGGTCAGAGCGCTGCTGCGGTCCGGCGTCACCGATCTGACACTGGTGTCGTGCGGGGGTCCGGACGTCGGCATGCTGGCGGCGGCCGGGCGGGTGCGCAGACTGGTGACCGCCTTCGTGACGCTGGACTCGGTCCCGCTCGAGCCCAACTACCGGGCGGCCCGGGAGAGCGGGTCGCTGGAGCTGACGGAGGTCGACGAGGCGATGTTCCTGTGGGGGCTGCGCGCGGCGGCGAACCGGCTGCCCTTCCTGCCCGTGCGGGCGGGCATCGGCTCGGACGTCGTGCGGCCCGGCTCCGGGCTGCGCACGGTGACCTCGCCGTACGACGACGGGGAGGTGTTCGTGGCCATGCCGGCCCTGCGGCTGGACGCGGCGCTGGTGCACCTCAACCGCGCGGACCGGCGGGGCAACGGCCAGTATCTGGGCCCCGACCCGTACTTCGACGACCTGTTCTGCGAGGCGGCCGACGAGGCGTACGTCTCCTGCGAACGCATCGTGGACACCGCCGAGCTGACGAAGGCCGCCGCGGTGCAGACCCTGCTGGTCAAGCGGCACACGGTGACCGGCGTGATCGAGGCGCCGAACGGCGCCCACTTCACCTCCTGCGCCCCGGACTACGCGCGCGACGAGGCCTTCCAGAAGCACTACGCGACCACGCCCTGGCCCCGGTTCGCCGAGCGTTTCCTGGGCGGCGACGAGCGGGCCTACCGGTCGGCCGTGCGGTCCTGGCAGGAGGCGGACCGATGAGCCGCTCCCCCGCCCGCGCCACCGCCGATGCCTCCGTCGCCCCGCCCACGCGCGCCGAGTACTGCGTGATCGCCTGCGCCGAGGCCTGGCGCGGCGCGGGCGAGATCCTGGCCGGCCCGATGGGCACGGTCCCCTCGGTGGGCGCGCGGCTGGCCCGGCTCACCTTCGCACCGGACCTGCTGCTGACCGACGGCGAGGCGCTGCTGATCGGCCCGGACGGCACGGTGGAGGGCTGGCTGCCCTACCGGCAGCATCTCGCCCTGGTCACCGGCGGCCGGCGGCACGTGATGATGGGCGCGAGCCAGCTCGACCGGTTCGGCAACCAGAACATCTCCCGCATAGGCGGGGGTTCCCCGCCCCGCCGGCAGCTGCTGGGCGTGCGCGGAGCCCCGGTCAACACACTGAACAACCCGACGAGTTACTGGGTGCCCCGGCACTCCCGGCGGGTCTTCGTGGAGAAGGTCGACATGGTGTGCGGTGTGGGGTACGACAACGCGGCCCGCCATCCGGCCACGGCCCGCTTCCACGACCTGCGGCGGGTCGTGTCCGATCTGGGGGTGTTCGACTTCGGCACCCCGGACCGTGCGATGCGGCTGGTCTCGGTGCATCCGGGGGTGACGGTCCAGGAGGTCCGGGAAGCCACGGGTTTCCCCCTGGCCGTCCCGGATGAGGTGCCGTGCACCCGGGAGCCGACGCGGGAGGAACTGCGGCTGATCCGGGAGGTGATCGACCCCGGCGGCATGCGGGGCCGTGAGGTGCCCGAGGGGACGGGGCGCTGATGGAGACCGCGCTGACCCGGCTGGTCGGGGTCCGGCACCCGATCGTGCAGAGCGGGATGGGATGGGTGGCGGGACCGCGTCTGGTCTCGGCGGCGGCCAACGCGGGAGCGCTGGGCATCCTGGCCTCGGCGACGATGACACCGGACGCGCTGCGCTCGGCGATACGGAAGGTCAAGTCCCGTACGACGGCGCCTTTCGGGGTGAACCTGCGGGCCGACGCTCAGGACGCCGACGAGCGGGTGCGCATCCTCATCGAGGAGGACGTGCGGGTGGCGTCCTTCGCGCTGGCCCCGTCCCGGGAGCTGATCGCCCGGCTGAAGGAGGCGGGAGTGGTCGTCGTCCCGTCCGTCGGGGCGCGGCATCACGCCGAGAAGGTGGCCGCGTGGGGGGCGGACGCGGTGATCGTGCAGGGCTGGGAGGGCGGCGGGCACACCGGCGGGGTGGCGTCGACGGTGCTGCTGCCGCAGGTCGCCGACGCGGTGGGGATACCGGTGGTGGCGGCGGGCGGCTTCTTCGACGGACGCGGACTGGTGGCGGCCCTGGCGTACGGGGCGGCGGGCGTGGCCATGGGCACGCGGTTCCTGCTGACGTCCGACTCGACCGTGCCGGACGCGGTCAAGGCCCGGTATCTCGCGGCGGAGGTCGGGGACGTCACGGTCACCCGGGCGGTGGACGGTCTGCCGCACCGTGTGCTGCGCACGGAGCAGGTGGCGGCGCTGGAGCGGCACGGCAGGGTGCGGGCGCTGGCCGAGGCGGTCCGGCGGGCGGCCGCGCTGCGCGGGGTGTCCGGGCTGACCTGGCGGGCGATGGTGCGGGACGGCCGGGCGATGAGGCACGGCCGGGGGATGTCCTGGGCACAGGTGCTGCTCGCCGCGAACACCCCGGTGCTGCTGCGGTCGGCGATGGTGGACGGCCGCACCGACCTCGGGGTGATGTCCGCCGGACAGGTCGCCGGGGTGATCGACGACCTGCCCTCGTGCGCGGAGCTGGTGGAACGGATCATGGACGAGGCGGAGGAGGTGATGCGCCGGCTGGAGTCGGCCGGAGCCACGCGGTGACACGGCGAGCGGACTCGGCGGGCGCCACTGACGCGCCCGCGGAACCGGTCCGAGCCACTCGGTGACGCGCCCGCCGGAGCCGGCCCCACCGCCGGAGCCGCCCGAGCCGCTCGGTGACGCGACCGCCGGGGTCCGTCAGAGGCGTTCGATGATGGTCACGTTGGCCTGGCCGCCGCCCTCGCACATGGTCTGCAGGCCGAAGCGGCCGCCGGTGCGCTCCAGTTCGTGCAGGAGGGTGGTCGTCAGCCGGGCGCCGGTGGCGCCGAGGGGGTGACCGAGGGCTATGGCGCCGCCGTTGACGTTGACCTTGCCGGGGTCGGCGCCGGTTTCCTTGAGCCAGGCGAGGACGACGGGGGCGAAGGCCTCGTTGATCTCGACCAGGTCGATGTCGTCGAGGGTGAGGCCGGTCTTCTTCAGGGCGTGGGCGGTGGCCGGGATCGGGGCCGTGAGCATGCGGATGGGGTCCTCGCCGCGCACCGAGAGGTGGTGCACGCGCGCCCTGGGGCGCAGGCCGTGTTCGCGCACCGCGCGTTCGGAGGCGAGCAGCAGGGCGGCGGCACCGTCGGAAACCTGGGAGGAGCAGGCGGCGGTGACGGTGCCGCCGGGGAGGACGGGCGCGAGGGCGGCCATCCTGGCCGGGGAGGTGTCACGGCGCGGGCCCTCGTCGGCCAGGACGTCGCCGTAGGGGACCGTCTCCCGCTCGAAGCGGCCCTCGTCGATGGCGCGCAGGGCACGGCGGTGGGAGCGCAGGGCGTACTCCTCCTGGTCGTGCCGGGTGATGCCCCACTTGGCGGCGATCATCTCGGCGCCGGCGAACTGGTTGACGGGCCGGTCGCCGTAGCGGGCGCGCCAGCCCTCGCTGCCGGCGAAGGGGCCCTGGGTGAAGCCGAGGGGTTCGGCGGCCTGCCGGGTGGCGTAGGCGATGGGGATCTGCGACATGTTCTGCACCCCGCCCGCGACCACCACGTCCTGGGTGCCCGACAGCACGCCCTGGGCGGCGAAGTGCAGGGCCTGCTGGGAGGAGCCGCACTGCCGGTCGACGGTGACGCCCGGTACCTCCTCGGGCAGTCCGGCCGCCAGCCAGCAGGTCCGGGCGATGTCCCCGGCCTGCGGTCCGACGGCGTCGAGGCAGCCGAAGACGACGTCCTCGACGGCGGCCGGGTCGATGCCGGCGCGGGCGAGGAGCGCCTTGAGGACATGGGCGCCGAGGTCGGCCGGGTGGACGGCGCTCAGTCCTCCCCCGCGCCGTCCGACGGGCGTGCGGACCGCTTCGACGATGTAGGCCTCGGCCATGCCAACTCCCTCTACGGAAAGGACTATTCGCGTACGGCGATCCCGTCCAGCACCATCGACAGGTACTGCCGGGCGATCTCCTCGGGGCTGTGCTGTCCACCGGGCCGGTACCAGGACGCGGCGACCCACACCGTGTCCCGAACGAACCGGTAGGTGAGCCGGACGTCGAGGTCGGCCCGGAAGACCCGGGCGGTGACGCCGCGCCGGAGCGTGGACAGCCACGCCTTCTCGAACCTGCGCTGCGACTCGGCGAGGAACGCGAAGCGCTCCTGCGCGGCGAGCTGCTTGCTCTCCTTCTGGTAGATCGCGACGGCGGCGCGGTGCCGGTCGATCTCCCGGAAAGACTCGGTGACCAGGGCCTCGAGGGTCTCGCGCGGTCCTAGTCCGGCGCCGAGCACGGCGTCATAGCCGTGCCAGAGCTCGTCGAGGAAGGTGCGCAGGATCTCCTCGAGCATCGACTCCTTGGAGTCGAAGTGGTAGTAGAGACTGCCCGCGAGCATGCCCGCCTCGTCGGCGATCCTGCGGACGGTGGTGGCGTTGTAGCCGTGCTCGGCGAAGACCTCGGCGGCGGTGCTGAGGAGTTCGCCGCGGCGGGCGACGGCGGCGGCCGCCGCGGGCTTCTTCGGGGCGGTCACCTGGGGCTTCTTCTTGGTCGGCACGCGTCCATTGTGATCCGCACCGTCCCTCACGCGTGCTGGCTGCTGACGGAGACGACCTCTCCGGTCATGTACGAGGAGTAGCGCGAGGCCAGGAACACGATCACGTTGGCCACCTCCCACGGCTCGGCGGACCGCCCGAAGGCCTCCCGCACGGTCAGCTGCTCCAGGAGTTCCGGCGAAGCCGCCCTGGCCAGGTGCGGGTGCACGGCGAGACTGGGCGAGACGGCGTTGACCCGCACGCCGAACCGGGCCGCCTCGACCGCCGCGCACCGGGTCAGCGCCATCACGCCGGCCTTCGCGGCCGCGTAGTGCGCCTGCCCCGCCTGGGCGCGCCAGCCGGTCACCGAGGCGTTGTTGACGATCACTCCGCCGCGCTCGGGGTGGTCGCGGAAGTGCCGCAGGGCGGCCCGGGTGCAGCGGAAGGTGCCGTTGAGCGTCACGTCCAGCACGCGTGACCACTGCTCGTCGCTCATGTCGACGAGGTCGGAAGTGCCGCCGAGGCCCGCGTTGTTGACGAGGACGTCCAGCCGTCCGTGGGTGTCCTCCGCCGCCGCGAACAGCGCGCGCACCTGCTCCTCGTCGGTCACGTCGCACGGCGTGGCGTACACCCGGCCGGGACCGAACTCCCCGGCGAGCCGCGCCGCGTGCTCCTTGAGCCGCCTGGGGTGCGCGTCGCTGATCAGCACGCGCGCGCCCTCCTCAAGGAACCGGCGCGCGGTGGCCCCTCCGATGCCCGTACCGGCGGCAGCGGTGACGACGGCCGTGCGCCCGCTGAGCAGTCCGTGTCCGGGGACGTACGCCGGACCCTCGACGTCTGTCATACCGCCACGCTAACCTACCAAACACTTGTTAGGGAAGGTGCCGCACGACTGCCGGGAAGGGAGCGCGCCGCCCGTGGACCTCACCCACTGCCCCGCCGACGAGGCCTTCCGCGCCGAGGCCCGCGCCTGGCTGGCCGGCCATGTGCCCGCACACCCGCTGCCCTCACTGGAGACCGGTGAGGGCTTCGCGGCCCACCGCGCCTGGGAGGCCGAACTCGCCGCGGACCGCTGGTCGGTGGTCTCCTGGCCCGAGGAGTACGGCGGCCGGGGCGCGGACGTGATGCGCTGGCTGGTCTTCGAGGAGGAGTACTGGGCGGCGGGCGCCCCTGGCCGGGTGAGCCAGAACGGCCTCGGCCTGCTCGCGCCGACCCTGTTCGAGCACGGCACCCCCGAGCAGCGGGCGCGCGTGCTCCCGTCGATGGCGACCGGGGAGGTGGTCTGGGCGCAGGCGTGGTCCGAGCCGGAGGCCGGTTCCGACCTGGCCGCGCTCCGCTCCCGGGCGGTGCGCGCGGACGGCGGCTGGCTCCTGAGCGGGCAGAAGACGTGGTCCTCGCGCGCGGCCTTCGCCGACCGCGCCTTCGGCCTGTTCCGCAGCGGCCCCGGAGCGCCGAAGCCCCATCAGGGGCTCCTGTACGTGATGTTCGACCTTCAAGACCCGGGGGTGACCGTCCGCCCGATCGGCCGCCTCGACGGCAGACCCGCGTTCGCCGAGTTGTTCCTGGACGAGGTGTTCGTGCCCGACGAGGACGTCATCGGCGAGCCCGGCGAGGGCTGGCGGGTGGCGATGTCCACGGCGGGCAGCGAACGCGGCCTCACCCTGCGCTCGCCCGGCCGCTACCTCGCCGCCGCGCGCCGCCTGCACACACTGTGGCGCACGCTCGGCAGCCCGGAGCACGTGCGCGACCGGGTGGCCGACGCGCTGTCCGGCGCCCGCGCCTACCAGTTGTCCGCCTACGCCCACGCCTCCCGTCTCCTCGAGGGCGGCACCGTCGGCGCGGAGGCCAGCATGAACAAGGTCTTCTGGTCCGAGCTGGACCTCGTGCTGCACGAGACGGCCCTCGATCTGCTGGGCGAGGAGGGTCAGTTCGCGGACGGCGCCTGGTCCGAGGGGTACGTCTTCGCGCTGGCCGGGCCGATCTACGCGGGCGCCAACGAGGTGCAGCGCGACATCGTCGCCGAGCGGCTGCTCGGCCTGCCGAGGGGGCGGCGCTGATGCGTTTCCTGCCGACCGCCGAACAGCGTGCGTTCGCCGCCTCGCTGGACGCGATGCTGACCGCCGCCGGCACCCCCTCGGCCGTGCGCTCCTGGGCCGCCGGCGATCACACGGCCGGGCGCGCGCTGTGGTCGCGCCTCGCCGACGCGGGGGTCTTCGCCCTGGCCGTACCGGAGTCCTGCGCGGGGGTGGGACCGCTGCCCGTGGAACTGGCCGTGGCCTTCGTGGAACTGGGCCGCCACGCGGTGCCCGGCCCCCTGGTGGAGACGGTCCTCGCCGCCGCCCTGCTCGCCGGGGACCCCAGGAGGCCGGATCCGGCGGCCGAGTTGCTGTCCGCACTGGCCTCGGGCAGGGCGATGGCCACGGTCGGGGCACCGTACGCGCTGGACGGCGATGCCGCCGACGTCGTCCTCGCCCTCAGGGACGGCGAGGTGTGGCGGGCGCCCGGCGCACGGGACGCGCGCCCCTGCCTGGACCGCGCCCGCCGGCTCACCACCCCGCTGCCCGGCGGCGAACTGCTCCTGCCCCGCACACCCCCGGCCGCCCTCGGCTGGGCCCGCCTCGCCACGGCGGCCCAGGCGATCGGCGTGGGTGCGGCGCTGCTGGACCGAACGGTCGCCCACGTCGGGCGGCGCGTCCAGTTCGGGGTGCCCATCGGCTCCTTCCAGGCCGTCAAGCACCGCCTGGCCGACGCGAAGATCGCCCTGGAGTTCGCCCGGCCCCTGCTGTTCGGCGCCGCTCTCACCATGGACGCGGCCGACGTCGCCGCCGCGAAGGGCGCGGCCTGCGAGGCGGCGTACTCGACTGCCCGTACGGCGCTGCAGCTGCACGGTGCGATCGGGTACACGGCGGAGTGCGACCTGTCGCTCTGGCTCACCAAGGCCCGTGCGCTGCGCACCGCCTGGGGCGCGCCCCACGAGTGCCGGGCCGCCGTCCTCGCCGCCGCCCTGGCCACGGACCCACCGCACCACTGACCCGGCCCCACCGCACCACTGACCCTGGCCCACCGACCCGCCCCACCGCCGACCCCACGCCCGCCGCGCCGCCGAGTGCTCAGTCCGGCGCCACGATCCCCTGCGCCCGCGCGGCCACCAGCCACTTGGGGAACTCGCCCACCAGACGGTCGTACAGCTCCGCGTCCGGCATCGCCCGCGGATCGCGGCCGGCGTGGAAGAAGCCGGCGTTGTCGACCGCCCGGCTGCCGGGCACCGGCAGTTCGTCCAGGCGGCGCAGGAAGTCGAATTGCCGGCTGTGCGGGTCGCCGAAGCCGATGAACTGCCAGAAGAGCGGGAGCTTCGCCGCCTTGCACAGATAGCGTTCCGCGGCGGCCCTGCTGGTAGGGCCGCCGTCGGTCTGGAAGACGACGAGGGCGGGGTCGGTGGCCCCGCTGTCGAGGTAGTGGTCGACGACGGCGTCCATCGCCAGGTGGTAGTTGGTCTGCCCCATGTGGCCGAGGGTGGCCACGATCCGCTCGATACGGCCGCGGTGGCCGGCGAGCGCGATCTCGCTGACCGCGTCGATGTCGGTGGAGAAGAGGACCACCGGCACCCGGCCGTCGTCGTCCAGGTGCGCCGACAGGCCGAGCACCCGGTCGGCGAGCGCCTGCACACTGCCGTCGCGGTAGTACGGCCGCATCGAACCGGAGTGGTCCAGGACGAGGTAGACGGCGGCGCGCTGCCCCTCCAGGCCGTGCTCGGCGAGCGAGGCCCCCGCCGTCTTGTACAGGCTGACCAGCGCGGGCGCGGTCTCCTCCACCTTGCTCAGACTGATCGCGGCCATGGCTTCCCCTCGGCGTGCGGACATGCGACGACGCCTGCCCGGGTCCGGTCGGGGACGGGGCAGGCGTCGTCAGTGTTCCGTACGCCGTTGTACGGGACGTCTCAGGGGCTGCCGTCAGACCGCGAGCGCGCGGTCGGTCGGGCGGATCGGGGCCGGCAGGTCGCTGGCACCGGTCAGGTACTGGTCGGCGCCGCGGGCCGCCGAGCGGCCCTCCGCGATCGCCCACACGATGAGCGACTGGCCGCGGCCGGCGTCACCGGCGACGAACACGCCCGGCACGTTGGTCTGGAAGCCGGCGTCGCGGGCGATGTTGCCGCGCTCGTCGAGCTCCAGGCCGAACTGCTCCACCAGGCCGTTCTCGCGGTCGGTGCCGGTGAAGCCCATGGCGAGGGTGACCAGCTGGGCGGGGATCTTGCGCTCGGTGCCCGGCTTCGCGGTGAGCCTGCCGTCGACGAACTCGACCTCGCTCATGTGCAGCCACTGCACATTGCCGTCCTCGTCGCCCTCGAAGTGGGTGGTGGAGACGGCGTAGACCCGCTCGCCGCCCTCCTCGTGGGCGCTGGTGACCTTGTACAGCATCGGGAAGGTCGGCCACGGCTGGGAGACCGGGTTCCGCTCCTCGCCCGGCCGGGGCATGATCTCCAGCTGGGTGACGGAGGCCGCGCCCTGGCGGTGGGCGGTGCCCACGCAGTCCGCGCCGGTGTCACCGCCCCCGATGACGACGACGTGCTTGCCCTCGGCCGAGATCGGCGCGGTGACGTAGTCGCCCTCCTGCACCTTGTTGGCCAGCGGCAGGTACTCCATGGCCTGGTGGATGCCCTTGAGTTCGCGGCCGGGGACCGGCAGGTCGCGGGCGGTGGTGGCGCCGGCCGCGATGACGACCGCGTCGTAGCGCTTCTTCAGGTCCGTGGCCTTGATGTCGCGGCCGATCTCGACGCCGGTGCGGAAGCGGGTGCCCTCCGCGCGCATCTGCTCGATACGGCGGTTGATGTGCCGCTTCTCCATCTTGAACTCGGGGATGCCGTACCGCAGGAGGCCTCCGATGCGGTCCGCGCGCTCGTAGACGGCGACGGTGTGGCCGGCCCGGGTCAGCTGCTGGGCGGCGGCCAGGCCCGCCGGCCCCGAACCGATGACCGCGACGGTCTTGCCCGACAGGCGCTCGGGGATCCGCGGGGCGACGTCCCCGGTCTCCCACGCCTTGTCGATGATGGAGACCTCGACGTTCTTGATGGTGACCGGCGGCTGGTTGATGCCGAGCACGCACGCCGACTCGCACGGAGCGGGGCACAGACGGCCGGTGAACTCCGGGAAGTTGTTGGTGGCGTGCAGGCGCTCGGAGGCGGCGGCCCAGTCCTCGCGGTAGGCGTAGTCGTTCCACTCCGGGATCAGGTTCCCGAGCGGACAGCCGTTGTGGCAGAACGGGATGCCGCAGTCCATGCACCGGCTGGCCTGCTTGCTGATGATCGGCAGCAGGGAGCCGGGGACGTAGACCTCGTTCCAGTCCTTGACGCGCTCCTCGACGGGGCGGGACCTGGCGACCTCGCGGCCGTGGTTCAGAAAGCCCTTCGGGTCAGCCATTGATCGCCGCCTCCATCATCTTCTCGGTGATCTCGGTCTCGGGCAGACCGGCTCGCTCGGCGGCGTCCTTGGCGGCGAGCACTGCCTTGTACGTGCTGGGGATGATCTTGCTGAAGCGCTCGACCGCGGTGTCCCACTCGGCGAGCAGCTTCTCGGCGACGGTGGAGCCCGTCTCCTGCTGGTGGCGGCGGACCACGTCGTGCAGCCACTGCTTGTCCGCGTCGTCCAGCGCCTCCACGGAACCGAGGTTGCCGGCGTTGACGTTGTCGCGGTTCAGGTCGATCACGTAGGCGACGCCGCCGGACATGCCGGCCGCGAAGTTGCGGCCCGTCTCGCCGAGGACCACCGCGTGACCGCCGGTCATGTACTCGCAGCCGTGGTCGCCCACGCCCTCGGAGACGACCGTCGCGCCGGAGTTGCGGACGCAGAACCGCTCGCCGGTCCGGCCGCGCAGGAAGATCTCGCCGCCGGTCGCGCCGTACGCGATCGTGTTGCCCGCGATCGTCGAGTACTCGGCGAGGTGGTCGGCCGCGCGGTCCGGGCGGACCACGACACGGCCGCCGGACAGGCCCTTGCCGACGTAGTCGTTGGCGTCGCCCTCCAGGCGCAGCGTGATGCCGCGCGGCACGAACGCGCCGAAGGACTGGCCAGCGGAGCCGGTGAAGGTGATGTCGATGGTGTCGTCGGGCAGGCCCGCGCCGCCGAACTTCTTGGTCACCTCGTGGCCGAGCATGGTGCCGACCGTCCGGTTGATGTTGCGGATGGCGACCTGGGCGCGCACCGGCTGGGCGTCGGCGGAGCCGGGCGCGGCCAGGGCGTCGGCGGCGAGCTTGATCAGCTCGTTGTCGAGCGCCTTCTCCAGGCCGTGGTCCTGGGCGATCACCTGGTGTCGGACCGCGCCCTCGGGCAGCTCGGGCACGTGGAACAGCGGCTCCAGGTCCAGGCCCTGCGCCTTCCAGTGGTCCACCGCGCGGGTCACGTCGAGGACCTCGGCGTGGCCGACGGCCTCCTCGATGGAGCGGAAGCCCAGCTCGGCCAGCAGCTCGCGGACCTCCTCGGCGATGAACCGGAAGAAGTTGACCACGTACTCGGCCTTGCCGGCGAAGCGCTCGCGCAGCACCGGGTTCTGGGTGGCGATGCCGACCGGGCAGGTGTCCAGGTGGCACACGCGCATCATGACGCAGCCGGAGACGACGAGCGGGGCGGTGGCGAAGCCGAACTCCTCGGCGCCGAGCAGCGCGGCGATGACCACGTCACGTCCGGTCTTCAGCTGGCCGTCGGTCTGGACGACGATCCGGTCGCGCAGCCCGTTGAGCAGCAGCGTCTGCTGGGTCTCGGCCAGGCCCAGCTCCCAGGGGCCGCCCGCGTGCTTGAGCGAGGTGAGCGGGGAGGCGCCGGTGCCGCCGTCGTGGCCGGAGATCAGCACGACGTCCGCGTGGGCCTTGGACACGCCGGCCGCGACCGTGCCGACGCCGACCTCGGACACCAGCTTCACGTGGATGCGGGCGGCCGGGTTGGCGTTCTTGAGGTCGTGGATCAGCTGGGCCAGGTCCTCGATGGAGTAGATGTCGTGGTGCGGCGGCGGGGAGATCAGGCCCACGCCCGGCGTGGAGTGCCGGGTCTTCGCCACCCACGGGTACACCTTGTGGCCGGGCAGCTGGCCGCCCTCGCCGGGCTTGGCGCCCTGGGCCATCTTGATCTGGATGTCGTCGGCGTTGACCAGGTACTCGGAGGTGACGCCGAAGCGGCCGGAGGCGACCTGCTTGATCGCCGAGCGGCGCGCCGGGTCGTACAGGCGGTCCGGGTCCTCGCCGCCCTCACCGGTGTTGGACTTGCCGCCCAGCTGGTTCATGGCGATGGCGAGGGTCTCGTGCGCCTCCTTGGAGATGGAGCCGTACGACATGGCGCCGGTGGAGAAGCGCTTGACGATCTCGGAGACCGGCTCGACCTCCTCGACGGGGATCGGCGCGCGGCCGGAGGCGAAGCCGAACAGGCCGCGCAGCGTCATCAGGCGCTCGGACTGCTCGTTCACCCGGGAGGTGTACTTCTTGAAGATGTCGTAGCGGCCGGAGCGCGTGGAGTGCTGGAGCCGGAAGACGGTCTCGGGGTCGAACAGGTGCGGCTCGCCCTCGCGGCGCCACTGGTACTCGCCGCCGATCTCCAGCGTGCGGTGCGCGGGCGCGATGCCGGAGGCCGGGTAGGCCTTGGCGTGGCGCGCGGCGACCTCCTTGGCGATCACGTCGATGCCGACGCCGCCGATCTTGGTGGCGGTGCCGTTGAAGTACTTCTCGACGAAGGTCTCGTCCAGGCCGACGGCCTCGAAGACCTGGGCGCCGCGGTAGGAGGCGACGGTCGAGATGCCCATCTTGGACATGACCTTCAGTACGCCCTTGCCGAGGGCGTGAATGAGGTTGCGGATGGCCTTCTCGGGCTCGGCGCCCGGCAGGAAGGTT
>NZ_BMVJ01000001.1:569378-572128 GCF_014650655.1 Streptomyces anandii JCM 4720 | reverse complement strand
CCCGCGCGGACCAGGTCCTCGACCGACTCCATCGCCAGGTAGGGGTTGACCGCGGCGGCGCCGTAGCCGATGAGCAGGGCCACGTGGTGGACCTCGCGGACGTCGCCGGCCTCCACCAGCAGGCCCACATGGGTGCGCTGCTTGGTGCGGATGAGGTGGTGGTGGACGGCCGCGGTGAGCAGCAGCGACGGGATCGGCGCGTGCTCGGCGTCGGAGTGGCGGTCGGACAGGACGATCAGCCGGGCGCCGTTGCCGATGGCGGCGTCGGCCTCGGCGCAGATCTCCTCGATGCGCGCGGCGAGCGCGTCGCCGCCGCCGGAGACCCGGTACAGGCCGGAGAGGGTCGCGGCCTTGAAGCCGGGCATGTCGCCGTCGGCGTTGATGTGGATGAGCTTGGCCAGCTCGTCGTTGTCGATCACCGGGAAGGGCAGGGTGACCGAGCGGCAGGAGGCGGCCGTCGGCTCCAGCAGGTTGCCCTGCGGGCCGAGCGAGGAGCGCAGCGAGGTGACGAGCTCCTCGCGGATCGCGTCCAGCGGCGGGTTGGTGACCTGCGCGAACAGCTGGGTGAAGTAGTCGAAGAGCAGACGCGGGCGCTCGGAGAGGGCCGCGATCGGCGAGTCGGTGCCCATGGAGCCGATCGGCTCGGCGCCGGTCTTGGCCATCGGCGCGAGGATGACGCGCAGCTCCTCCTCGGTGTAACCGAAGGTCTGCTGGCGGCGGGTGACCGAGGCGTGGGTGTGGACGATGTGCTCGCGCTCGGGCAGGTCCTCGAGCTCGATCTCGCCGGCCTCCAGCCACTCCTGGTACGGCTGCTCGGCGGCGAGCGCGGCCTTGATCTCGTCGTCCTCGATGATGCGGTGCTCGGCGGTGTCGACGAGGAACATGCGGCCGGGCTGCAGGCGGCCCTTGCGGACGACCTTGGCCGGGTCGATGTCGAGGACGCCGACCTCGGAGCCGAGGACGACGAGGCCGTCGTCGGTGACCCAGTAGCGGCCCGGGCGCAGGCCGTTGCGGTCGAGTACGGCGCCGACCTGGGTGCCGTCGGTGAAGGTGACGCAGGCGGGGCCGTCCCAGGGCTCCATCATCGTGGAGTGGAACTGGTAGAAGGCGCGCCGGGCCGGATCCATGGAGTCGTGGTTCTCCCACGCCTCCGGGATCATCATCAGCACCGAGTGCGGCAGCGAGCGGCCGCCGAGGTGGAGCAGCTCCAGGACCTCGTCGAAGGAGGCGGAGTCGGAGGCGTCGGGGGTGCAGATCGGGAAGATCCGCTCCAGGTTGTCCTTGCCGCCGAACAGCTGTGAGGCGAGCTGGGACTCGCGGGCGACCATCCAGTTGCGGTTGCCCTTGACGGTGTTGATCTCACCGTTGTGGGCGACGAAGCGGTAGGGGTGCGCGAGCGGCCAGCTCGGGAAGGTGTTCGTGGAGAAGCGGGAGTGGACGAGCGCGATCGCGGAGGCGAAGCGGCGGTCGGACAGGTCCGGGAAGAACGGCTCGAGCTGGCCGGTGGTCAGCATGCCCTTGTAGACGAGGGTGCGGGCCGACAGGGAGGGGAAGTAGACGCCGGCCTCGCGCTCGGCGCGCTTGCGCAGGACGAACACCTTGCGGTCCAGGGCGATGCCCTCGCTCACGCCGTCGGTGACGAACAGCTGGCGGAAGACCGGCATGGTGGAGCGGGCGGTGGCGCCGAGCAGTTCGGGGGCGACCGGGACCTCGCGCCAGCCGAGGACGGTCAGGCCCTCGTCGGCCGCGATCGTCTCGATACTCGAGACGGCGTCCTCGGTGCCGTCCTCGGGCAGGAAGGCGATGCCGACCGCGTAGCCGCCCGCGGCGGGCAGCTCGAATCCGGCCACCTCGCGCAGGAAGGCGTCGGGCACCTGGGAGAGCAGGCCCGCGCCGTCGCCGGAGTCGGGCTCGGAGCCGGTGGCGCCGCGGTGCTCGAGGTTGCGCAGAACCGTGAGCGCCTGCTCGACCAGCGCATGGCTCGCCTCGCCGGTGAGGGTGGCCACGAAGCCGACGCCGCAGGCGTCGTGCTCGTTGCGGGGGTCGTACATACCCTGCGCAGCAGGGCGAGCATCCATGAACGACCAGTTCTGGCCATTCGCGGAATGCTGGGACGGCTGGCGCGGCGTACGCATCGGCTCTCCCGTCGTCGTCATGTGGCATGTGCTGGTGCCGAGGGACGACGTTGGCCCTCTGCGTAAGTGCGAAATTTCGTGCAGATTACATGATGGAGGGGTTCTCGGGAACCGGATACTCCGTTCCAACATGCGGACACCGCGGGTCGGCGGCGGGGGGATCTCCGCACCCGGCGATGGAGGCTGTGAGGGGCCGGAAGAGGACGCAGATCGGTCGGATCGGCGTCCGGTGACGGCCCTGAGGGGGACGGGGAGGGCGGTGTCCACCCGCCCCGTGGGTGCGCGGCAGGCCTCATTGCCCACAGCGCTTACGGCTCATGCCCGGTGGTCACACAGTCGAAACCAGCGAGTAACGGGTACTTATGCGGCAGAGCGTATATGTCCCGGGCACGTCATCCTACGGCCGTTCCGAACAGGGTGCCCAGGGCGTACGTCACACCGGCCGCGGCGCCGCCCAGCGCGAGCTGGCGCAGGCCGCTGTACCACCAGGTCCGGGCGGTCACCTTGGCCACCACCGCGCCGCAGGCGAACAGGCCGAGGAGCGCGAGGAGCAGGGCCGGCCACAGGGCCGTGGCGCCCAGCAGGTAGGGCAGCACCGGCAGCAGCGCGCCCAGT
>NZ_BMVJ01000001.1:551533-569347 GCF_014650655.1 Streptomyces anandii JCM 4720 | reverse complement strand
GCGAACGACCCGAAGGAGGAGACCGCCGCGACCAGCGGCGAGGGCAGGTCGCCGGGGTCGATGCCCAGCTCCTCGCGGGCGTGGATCTCCAGCGCCTGCTCGGGGTCCTTGGACAGCTGGCGGGCGACCTCGCGGGCCAGCTCGGGCTCCACGCCCCGCGCCACGTACAGCGCGGCGAGCTCGTCCTCCTCGTCCTGCGGGTGCTTGCGCAGCTCGCGCCGCTCGACGTCCAGCTCGGCCTCGACCAGCTCGCGCTGGGAGGCGACGGAGGTGTACTCGCCGGCGGCCATCGAGAAGGCGCCCGCGGCCAGGCCCGCGAGGCCGGTGAGGATGATGGTGTGCTGACTCACGGCGCCGCCGGCGACACCGGTCATCAGGGCGAGGTTGGAGACCAGGCCGTCCATCGCGCCGAAGACCGCCGGGCGCAGCCAGCCGCCGTTCACGTCACGGTGCGTGTGGTTGTCGCGGTGCGCAACGTGGAGCGTGGCCTCGGTGTCGAGGATGGCCATGAGTTGTCCCCCAGTGGTGGAGCTTAGGCAAGGCTTGCTTTTGGACGAGTTCTACTTTTCGACAACACTGAACCTACGCCTGAAATTTCTCCGTCGCCAGCAAGGAAAGGCTGGGCTAACCTGCGGTTTTGCTTTCCTGCGCTCTTTTGAGCAGTGTGCCGTACAGATGTCGTACGGGTGACGCTGTGCCCGATGAGGCTGCACGGCGGCCTCCGCCGGGGACAGATCCGCCAAGGGCTCCGCGCCCGCTCCCGCGCCCCCGGAGAGGAGAGCCCGCGATGATCCCGGCGACCGCCTCTCCCCCGGCCTCCGCCGCACTCGCCCTGCCGCTGCGCGCGCGGGCGCGCGGGGCGCTGCTCGGCCTCGCCGTGGGGGACGCGCTCGGGGCGCCCGCCGAGAACCTGGAACCGTCCGAGATCCGGGCCCGCTGGGGCCGTGTCAGCGGATACGTCAGCGAGCACCCGGCCGGCACCGACGACACCGAGTACGCCCTCTTCTCCGGCCTGCTGCTGGCCCGGCACGGCGCCGCGCTCACTCCCGCGCTGGTGGAGTCGGCCTGGCGGGAGCTGATCGCCGGCCGCGCCGAGGGCGCCTTCCGGGGCGCCGGGTTCAGCGAGCGGGGCACGCTGGAGAACCTCCGGCGGGGCCTGCACGCACCCGTCTCCGCCCAGCACCGGCACCCATGGAGCGACGGGCTCGCCATGCGGGCGGCGCCCTTCGGGGTGTTCGCCGCCGGGCGCCCGGCCGAGGCCGCCCGTCTGGTCGCGATCGACGGCGCGGTCAGTCACGAGGGCGAGGGCGTCCACGGCGGCCGGGCGGTGGCGGCCGGGGTCGCTGCGGCGATGGCGGGCGCGCCGCCGGTCGCGGTGGTGGCGGCCGGCCTGGCCGCCGTCCCGGACGACTCCTGGACCGCGCGTTCACTGCGCCGGGCCGTGGCGGTGGCCCACCGGGGCGAGGACGCGATCCGCTCCGCGGCGGTCGTCACGGGCTATCCGTGGACCGACCTGGCCCCGGAGGCGGTGGCCCTCGCCTTCGGCGCCTACGCCGCCGCCGACGGCGACTTCCGCGAGACGGTCCTCACCGCCGTGAACATGGGCCGTGACGCCGACACCACGGCCGCGATCGCCGGAGCCCTCGCGGGCGCGACCCGGGGCGCCGCCGCCATCCCCGCCGAGTGGTCCGCCCCCATCGGCCCGGCCCTCGGCAACTGCCTGCCCGCGATGAGGGGCCGCCACATGGTGGCCTTGGCGGACTTGCTGCTGGCGAGGGCGGCGGAGGGGAAGACACTCGTACCCCCGGAGGCGCTCGTACCGGCGGACGCGGCTGTACGGCCGAAGGCGCCGGTACGGCCGGACGCACCCATACCGGCGGACGCGCTCGTACCGGCGGACGCACTTGTACCGGCGGACGCGGCTGTACGGCCGGAGGCCCCCGTGCACGCGGACGCGCTCGTGCGGCCCGAGGCCGTCCTGCGTCCTGAGGCGGAGCCGGGGGCCGGGCCCTGGCGCTGCGTTCTCAGCGCTGACGACGGCGAGACCGGGCCGTGACGCGCCGGGTGGAGGGGCTGCTGCTGGGGCTGGCCGCGGGCGACGCGGCCGGCTGGCCCGCCGCACGGCACCGCGCCGCACGCATGCCCGGCTGGACCCGCCGGCTCACCCGCGAACTGGACACCTTCGCCGAGCACAACGCGACCACCACCCTCCCCGTACCCCTCGCCCTCAACCAGCCCCCGGAACCCCTCCGGCTCGGCCCCTCCGACGACGCCGAGTGGGCGGCCTTCGCAGCCCGGGCGATACTCCGCGCCGACGGCGGCAGCGACCCCCACGGGCCCGACGCCCCAGGTGCGCCCCGTGAACCTGACCGGGACGGCCGGGACGGCCGGATACGGGTGGCTCTCGATCTGGCGTGGGCCGCGGTGGCCGCGGAGGTCGCGGGGGCGGTGCACGGGGCCGGGGACGATCCGGGTGCGCTGCCGGTGCGGGCGCGTATCTCGGTGCGGGCCGGGCTCGGGAACCTGGCCGCCGGGGTGCGGCCGCCCGCCGCCGGGCACGACAACCCGCACCACTTCGACGACGCGGCCTGCGTACGGGCCTGCGTCCTGGCCGTGGCCCACCCGGGCGCCCCCCGTGGCGCGGCCGCGCTCGCCGAGTTCGACGCCCGCTACACCCAGGACGGCGATGGAGTGCACGGGGCCCGGGCGATGGCGGCGGCGGTCGCCTCGGCGCTGGCCGGCGCGGGGGTCGCGGACTGCGTCACCGCGGCGCTCGCCGAGCTGCCCGAGGGGAGCGAGATCGGGCGCAACGCCCGTCACGCGCTGGACCTCGCCGTCACCTGCGGGAGCGCGTTCGCGCTCGTGCCCCTGCTGGAGCACCGGATCGTCGACCACGTCTACAGCTACGGCGTCGCCGCCGCCGAGACCGTCCCGGTCGCCCTCGCGCTGACGTGGGCGGCCGGCGGCCGGATCGCGGAGGCACTGCCCGCGGCGGCGTGTCTGTCCCGGCTCGCCGACTCCGCGCCCGCCCTCACCGGCGCCCTGACCGGCACGCTGGGCGGCGCCGCGGCGATCCCCGACCCCTGGCGGGAGGCCTGCCGCACCCTCTCCGGCTGCGTACTGCCCCGATTGACCGGAACGGATCTGGTGGAACTCGCCGGACTCCTGGAAGCCGCACAACCGGCCGCACCAGGAGGATGATTCCGGGCATGACGCCCAAAGGAGAACAGAGCCGAGGCGCGGTCCGCAGCGCACACGGCCCCAGTGCCGCCGGGGGCGCGACGCTGGAGGAGCGGATCACCGGCGCACTCGTCGGCGCGGCCGTCGGCGACGCGCTCGGCGGTCCCGTCGAGGGGTACTCCCCCGACCAGATCCTGCAGCGCCACGGCGGCCGCGTGCACGGCGTGGTCGGCCCCTGGCACGGCGACGACTGGCGCACCGCGCGCCCCCTCGCCCCGTACCACAAGGGCGACGGACACGTCACCGACGACACCCTCATGACCCACGCCCTGGTACGGGTCTACGCACGGGTCCGCGACCACCTGGACGCCTACGCCCTCGCCGACCACCTGGTCCCGGACCTGATGACCAACCCGCGCTGGATCCCGGAGCTGGAGGCGGAGGCGCTGCCGCTGCACCGCGTCTTCCTCGCGGAGAAGTGGCTGGTGGCCCGGCTGCACTACGGCCACGCCGACCCCCGCGAGGCCGGCGTCGGCAACATCGTCAACTGCGGGGCGGCGATGTACATGGCCCCGGTCGGCCTGGTCAACGCGGCCAATGCGCGGGCGGCCTACGCCGAGGCGCTCGACGTGGCCGGCGCCCACCAGTCGTCCTACGGCCGGGAGGCGGCGGGCGTGTTCGCGGCGGGCGTGGCGGCGGCCTGCTCGCCGGGGGCCACCGCGGACTCGGTGGTGACGGCCTGTCTGTCCCTGGCCAAGGACGGCACCCGCGCCGCGATCGAGAAGGTCTGCGAAGTGGCCGCCCGGCACTCGGACTTCGAGTCGGCGCTGGCCCCGCTGCGGCAGGCCGTGGCGCCGTACGACACGGTCGGCCCCGACTACCGCAGCCCCTCGCTCGGCGCCCGCCGCCCGTCCCGTCTGCACGCGATCGAGGAACTGCCCGTCGCGCTGGGCATGCTGACGGTGGCGGGCGGCTGCTTCCGCGAGACCGTCCTCGGCGCGGTGAACTACGGACGCGACTGCGACTCCATCGCGACGATGGCCGGGGCGCTGGCGGGAGCGCTGGGCTCGCCGGTCCCGGAGGACTGGGCGAAGACGGTGGCCGAGGCCAGCCGTCTGGACCTGTGGGAGCCGGCGCGCACGCTGACCGGGGTGGCCCGGGAGGTGTTCGCCGCGGACGTACGCCGACGGCGCGCCCACGAGCGGGCGTTCGCCGGGATGGGAGGCGCGGAATGCTCCGACTGACCTGGGTCCAGCCGGAGGACCTGCTCGGCCATGAACTGCGCCAGGCCGTGCAGGACGGCCGCGAGCCGGCCGCGGTCGCGGCCAGGTGGCGGGCCGCCGGCGGCCCCGACGCACCGGCCCGGGCGGGCGCCTCGCCGCAGCGCGCCTCACGCTATCTGCGTCTGCTGGCGGAGGACCTGCTGGACGAACTGGCCGAGCTGCCCAGCCGGTTGGCGGACGCGGAGCCGACCGACCTCGGCAGGATCAGGTCCCTGTGCCCCGACTGGCCGGCCCCGCCGGCCCGGAACCACGCGGACCCCTCGTACCCCGGCCGGCTGGAGGCCGCCTGGCTCGGGCGGGCCGCCGGGTGCCTGCTCGGCAAGCCCGTCGAGAAGCTGCCCCTCGACGGCATCCGTCAACTCGCCCGCGCCACCGGAAACTGGCCGCTGACCACCTGGTTCACGGCGCGGGGCGTCCCCGAGGACCTGGCCGCCAAGTACCCGTGGAACACCCGCTCCGCCGCCACGAGCCTCGCCGAGAACATCGACGGCATGCCCGAGGACGACGACCTGAACTACGCGCTGCTCAACCTCCTTCTGCTGCAGCGTCACGGCCGCGGCTTCACCACCACCGACGTGGCCCGCCTCTGGCTGGACGAACTGCCCGCCGGCCGCGCCTTCACCGCCGAACGCGTCGCCTACCGCAACCTCCTCCTCGGCATCGACCCCCCGCACACCGCCCGCCACCGCAACCCCTTCCGCGAGTGGATCGGCGCGCTGATCCGCGCCGACGTGCACGGCTGGACCAACCCGGGCGACCCGGCGGCCGCCGCCGCCCAGGCGCACCGCGACGCCGCCCTCACCCACACCGCCAACGGCGTCTACGCCGCGATGTTCGCCGCCGCCGTGATCGCGGCCGCGGCGGGCGGCGACAAGGACGTGCACGGCTGCCTGGCCGCCGGCCTGAGCGTCGTACCGCCCGGCTCCCGCCTGGCCCGCGCGGTCCGCCAGGCCATTCGACTCGCCGCCGAGCACCGGGACTTCGAGACCGTCGTGGACGAACTGCACGCCACGCACTCCGGCACCTGCCACTGGGTCCACGCCGTTCCCAACACCGCGCTGATCGCGGCCGCCCTCACCCACGCGGACGGCGACTTCACGGGCTCCGTGTGCCGGGTGGTCTCCGGCGGCTGGGACACCGACTCCTGCGGCGCGACCGCCGGTTCGGTCGCGGCCCTCCTCGCCGGGTCCCCCGCCGCCCTGCCCGACCGCTGGACGGCGCCGCTGAAGAACCGGCTCGCCACCTCCGTCGGCGACTTCAACGGCACCGGCTTCGACGCCCTGGCCCGGCTCACCCATCTGGAGGCGCTGCGCCCATGACGCCGCAACCGCCCGTACCGGAGCCCACCGCACAGACGTCGACGGAGCCCGCCGCACCAGCCGCGCCAGAGCCCGCCGCACCAGCCGCGCCAGAGCCCGCCGCACAAGCCGCGCCAGAGCCCGCCGCGCCGCTCGCCGGTCTCAGGGTGCTGGACCTCGCCACCCTGTTCGCGGGACCCATCGCCGCCATGATGCTCGGCGACTTCGGCGCCGAGGTCGTCAAGGTGGAGCACCCCGCCAAGCCCGACCCGTCCCGCGGCCACGGCCCGGCGAAGGACGGGGTCGGCCTGTGGTGGAAGCTGCTCGGCCGCAACAAGCGCACCATCACCCTGGACCTGTCCAAGCCGGGCGGCCGCCGCACCCTGCTGCGCCTGGCCGCCACCGCGGACGTCGTCGTCGAGAACTTCCGGCCCGGCACCCTGGAGCGCTGGGAGCTGGGCTGGCCGGAGCTGTCGGCGGTCAACCCGCGCCTGGTGCTCGCCCGGGTCACCGGCTTCGGCCAGTTCGGCCCGTACGCCTCCCGGCCCGGCTTCGGCACCCTGGCCGAGGCGATGAGCGGCTTCGCGGCGATCACCGGCGAACCGGACTCCCCGCCGACCCTCCCGCCGTTCGGGCTCGCCGACTCGATCGCTGGCCTGGCGACGGCGTACGCGGTGATGACGGCGCTCGCGGCGCGGGAGCGCACCGGCGAGGGACAGATCGTCGACATGGCGATCATCGAGCCGATCCTGACCGTTCTCGGCCCCCAGCCCCTCTGGTACGACCAGCTCGGCTACGTCCAGCCGCGCACCGGCAACCGCACCCAGAACAACGCCCCGCGCAACACCTACCGCACCTCGGACGGCACCTGGGTGGCGGTGTCCACCTCGGCCCAGTCGGTGGCGGAGCGCGTGCTGCGGCTGGTGGGCCGCCCGGAGCTGATCGACGAGCCGTGGTTCGCCACCGGCGCCGAGCGGGCCGAGCACGCCGACGTGCTCGACGAGGCGGTGGGCGGCTGGATCGCCCGGCACACCCGCACCGAGGTGATGGAGGCCTTCGAGAAGGCCGAGGCGGCGATCGCGCCGATCCAGGACGTCCGGGACGTGATGGCCGACCCGCAGTACCAGGCCCTCGGCACCCTGACCACGCTGTACGACCCGCAGCTCGGCCGGATGCGCATGCAGAACGTGCTCTTCCGGCTCTCGGCCACCCCCGGCGCGATCCGCTGGGCGGGCCGCCCGCACGGCGCGGACACCGACGCGGTGCTGACGGAGCTGGGCCTGACCCCGGAGGAACTGGCCGCGCTGCGCGCGGAGGGCGCCCTGTGACGGCCACCGCCCTCTTCCCGCTGACCTGGCTCTACGTCCCCGGCGACCGCCCCCACATCGTGGCCAAGGCGCTCTGCAGCGGGGCCGACGTGGTGGTGATCGACCTGGAGGACGCGGTCGCGCCCGACCGCAAGGAGTACGCCCGCGCGGCCACCGCCGAGCTGCTGAGCGAACCGCCGCCGGTCCCGGTGCATGTGCGGATCAACGCCGTGGACGGACCGCTCGCGGCCGCCGACCTCGCGGTGGTGGCCCACCGGCCGGGTCTGGCCGGCCTGCGCGTGCCCAAGGTGAGCACGCCCGCCCAGATCGTGCGCATCGCCCTGGCCACCGACCCGGCCACCGCATGGGCGCGTCCGGGCACCGCGGCCGCGGCGCACGCCCTCGGACCGGGACCGCCGCTCCACGCCCTCCTCGAGACGGCCCTGGCCATCGAGCACGCCTACGCCATCGCCTCCGCGCATCCGTCGCTGTGCGGGGTGTCGATCGGTGAGGCGGATCTGCGGGCCGACCTGGGCGTGCGACGGGACTCGGGGCTGGACTGGTGCCGGGCCCGGGTCGTGGTGGCCGCCCGGGCGGCCGGTCTGCCGCCGCCCCCGCAGTCGGTGCACCCCGACATCCGCGATCTGGAAGGCCTGGCCGCCTCCTGCGCGCACGGCCGCGCGCTGGGTTTCCTCGGCCGGGCGGCCATCCACCCCCGCCAGCTTCCGATCATCGAGCGCGCCTATCTGCCGACCGACCGCGAGCTGGAGGAGGCAGAGACGATCATCAAGGCGGCCACCATGGACCGGGGCGCGCAGGCGCTCCCGGACGGCCGCTTCGTGGACGCGGCCGTGGTCGCGGCGGCCCGGCGCACCCTGGCGCTGGCCCGCAGATGCTGATCCCGCACGGCGAGCACGACGAGGGCGCCCCGGTTTCCTCCGGGGCGCCCTCGTCGCCTACGACTGCTCTCCGGCCGTCCTGCGACTGTCCTACGACTGTTCCACGGCCGTTCGTCAGCCCTGCTTCGCCGAGCCGGCGCCGTCCTTGACGCCGGCCTCGTCCCGTGGACCGGAGTCCGAGTCTTCCGTGTTCCGGTCCCCGGAGTCCCCGGCCTTCTCGTCCGGCGCGCCGGTCGCGGAGCCGGACCCGGCGGACTCCGTCCCCTCGGCGTCGCCGGCGTCCGCGGCGGCCGTCCCGTCGCCCGCGCCCGGCTCGACCTCGGCCTCCCGGCCCGGCCGCTTCTTGGCGGACACCCAGATGTAGGCCACCGCGAGCAGGAAGACGATCAGCGCCGTCCAGTCGTTCAGCCTCAGGCCGAGGATGTGGTGGGCGTCGTCCACACGCATGTACTCGATCCAGCCGCGGCCCACGCAGTACGCGGCGACGTACAGGGCGAAGGCACGGCCGTGCCCCATCCGGAACCGGCGGTCGGCCCAGATGACCAGGAGGCCGACGCCGACGCACCACAGCGATTCATACAGGAACGTCGGGTGGTAGTACCCCGGCACCCGGCCCTCGGCGGAGGAGGTGATGTGCAGCGCCCACGGAACGTGCGTCGGACGGCCGTACAGCTCCTGGTTGAACCAGTTGCCCCAGCGGCCGATCGCCTGCGCGAAGGCGATGCCCGGCGCGACGGCGTCGGCGTAGGCGGGCATGGGGATGCCCCGGCGCCGGGCGCCGATCCACGCGCCCAGCGCGCCGAGCGCGATCGCGCCCCAGATGCCGAGGCCGCCCTGCCACACCTTGAAGGCGTCCACCCAGTCACGGCCGTCGCTGAAGTACAGCTCGTAGTCCGTGATCACGTGGTAGAGCCGGCCGCCGACCAGGCCGAACGGCACGGCCCAGACCGCGATGTCGGCCACCGTGCCGGCCCGGCCGCCGCGGGCGACCCAGCGCTTGTTGCCGAGCCAGACGGCGACGAAGACGCCGATGATGATGCAGAACGCGTAGCCGCGCAGCGGAATGGGGCCGAGGTACAGCACCCCGCGCGACGGGCTGGGAATGTAGGCAAGTTCCATGGCAGGGTCGACGCTACCGCAGCCGGAGCGGGCCCACGTCGGACAGCCCGGCTACGGGTCCATAACGGGCGGCCCTCCGCACGGTCCGCCGCCGCTTCCTCTTCCCGGTCATCCCTGGTCGGCCGCCTCCACCATCTGCTTCAGCTTCGCCGGGGTCATCGTGTGGTCCTGGATGATGTTCTTGCCGTTGAGGAGCACGGTCGGGGTCCCCGAGAAGCCGCCGGACTGGAAGGCCTGGTGGGACTTGTCGACCCAGGCGTCGTGCGTGCCGTTCTTCACGCAGGTGCGGAAGGCCGGGGTGTCCAGGCCGCTCGCCTTGCCGGCGAGGGTGATCAGCTTGTCGTTGTCCGCGAAGGCGTCGTCGGTCTCCTTGGGCTGGTTCTCGTAGAGCACGTCGTGGTACGCGGTGAACTTGCCGGCGTCCTGGGCGCAGGCCGCGGCGTTCGCCGCGCGCAGCGAGCCGGTGCCGCCGAGGTTGCCGTCGATCAGCCTGACCAGGTGGTACTCGACCCGGAGCTTGCCGGCGTCCGTCAGCTCGTGGATCGTCGGCCGGTAGACCGTCTCGAAGGCCTGGCAGGCCGGGCAGCGGAAGTCCTCCCACACGGTGAGCGTCGACTTGGCGCCGTCCTTGCCGACCGGGATGGCGAGGCTGTCCTTGCCCTGTGCGCCCGAGGGGGCGACGGCCGGTCCTGCCTTGGCCGGCTTGCTCTTGCCGGAGTTCGCGGCGACCACGCCGATCACCGCGGCCAGGCCGAGGACGCAGACGACGCTCGCGCCGATGATCAGCGTGCGCCGTCGCCGCTCCGCGGCCCTGTGCTTCTCGCGCTCGGCCGCCAGCCGGTCCCGGGCGGTGCGCTTTCCGTGCTGGTTCTTCTCGCTCACACCCCCAGAACGAACCGGGGAGGCGCATTGCGCCTCCCCGGTCCCAGGTCCACCCGTTCGAGTGATCGAGAGCTCTACGCCCGTCCGCGCACCCCGGCCGCCAGCTCGCCCGCGAGGGCGCGCACGGCCTCGAGGCCGGCCGCGTGGTCCGGGGCGTCCAGCATCCGCTTGACGAAGGCCGAGCCGACGATCACGCCGTCGGCGAAGCCGGCGACCTCGGCGGCCTGGGCGCGGCTGGAGACGCCGAGGCCGACGCAGACCGGCAGGCCGGTCCCGGTGGCCCGGGTGCGCTCCACCAGGTCCTGGGCCTGCGCGCCGACCGACTCACGGGTGCCGGTGACGCCCATGAGCGAGGCGGCGTAGACGAAGCCGGAGCCGGCCGCGGTGATCTCGGCGAGCCGCTCGTCCTTGCTGCTGGGCGCCACCACGAAGACGGTCGCGAGGCCGTGCTTCTCGGCGTGCTCCCGCCACAGCGCCGACTCCTGGACCGGCAGGTCGGGCAGGATGCACCCGGCGCCGCCCGCCTCGGCGAGCTCACTGGTGAACCGCTCGACGCCGTAGCGGTCGATCGGGTTCCAGTACGTCATGACCAGCACCGGCTTGCCGGTCGCCGCGTGTGCCTCGCGGACCGTGCGCATGACGTCGGCGATCCTGACCCCGCCGCGCAGGGCGATGTCGTCGGCGGTCTGGATGACCGGGCCGTCGAGCACCGGGTCGCTGTGCGGCAGCCCGACCTCCACGACGTCCGCGCCGCCGTCGAAGACGGCCCTGATCGCCTCGATGCCGCCGTCCACGGTGGGGAAGCCGGCCGGGAGGTAGGCGATGAGCGCGGAGCGGCCCTCCGCCTTGGCGCCCGCGAGGGTGTCCGTCAACAGCTGGATGTTGCCGCTCACTTGGCGTCCCCCTCGATCTCGGCGGTGTCGGCGGCGTCCGCGGCCACCTCGGCGTCGGTGTCGTACAGCCCGAAGTAGCGGGCCGCGGTGTCCATGTCCTTGTCGCCGCGTCCGGAGAGGTTGACGACGATGAGCCCCTCCCCGCCGAACTCCCGGCCGACCTCGAGGGCGCCGGCCAGTGCGTGGGCGCTCTCGATCGCCGGGATGATGCCCTCGGTGCGCGACAGCAGCCGCAGCGCCTGCATCGCCGCGTCGTCGGTGACCGCGCGGTACTCGCCGCGCCCCGAGTCCTTGAGGTAGGAGTGCTCGGGGCCGATGCCCGGGTAGTCCAGGCCGGCCGAGATGGAGTACGGCTCGGTGATCTGGCCCTCGTCGTCCTGGAGGACGTAGGACCGGGAGCCGTGCAGGATGCCGGGCTCGCCGGCGGTCAGGGTCGCCGCGTGCTCGCCGGTCTCCACGCCGTGCCCGGCGGGCTCGCAGCCGATGAGGCGTACGCCCTCGTCGGGGATGAAGGCGTGGAAGAGGCCGATGGCGTTGGAGCCGCCGCCGACGCAGGCGATCGCGGCGTCGGGCAGGCGCCCGGCGCGCTCGAGGAGCTGGCGGCGGGCCTCGACGCCGATGACCCGGTGGAAGTCGCGGACCATGGCGGGGAAGGGGTGCGGGCCCGCCACGGTGCCGAACAGGTAGTGGGTGCGGTCGACGTTGGCGACCCAGTCGCGGAACGCCTCGTTGATGGCGTCCTTCAGGGTGCGGCTGCCGGACTTCACGGCCACGACCTCGGCGCCGAGCATGCGCATGCGGGCCACGTTCAGGGCCTGGCGCCGGGTGTCGATCTCGCCCATGTAGATCGTGCAGTCCAGGCCGAAGAGCGCGCAGGCGGTGGCGGTTGCCACGCCGTGCTGGCCGGCGCCGGTCTCCGCGATCACCCGGGTCTTGCCCATCCGCTTGGTCAGCAGGGCCTGGCCCAGCACGTTGTTGATCTTGTGCGAGCCGGTGTGGTTGAGATCCTCGCGCTTGAGGAAGACCCGGGCGCCGCCCGCGTGCTCCGCGAAGCGCGGCACCTCGGTCAGGGCGCTGGGGCGCCCGGTGTAGTGGACGAGCAGGTCGTCGAGTTCGCGCGCGAACTCGGGGTCGGCCTTCGCCTTGTCGTACTCGACGGCGACCTCGTCCACGGCGGCGACGAGCGCCTCGGGGATGAACTTGCCGCCGAACGCGCCGAAGTAGCCCTCGGCACTGGGCACCTGACCGGTGGGGTCAGGGAAGAAGAATTCGCTGGGCATGCCGGAACCTCACGGTGAGTGTGCGTGAAAATGACACTGATCGCCGTGGGGGCGGAGGCTGTCGTACGACCTCAGGCCGTGTGCGGCCGGTCGCGCAGTTCCCCGCGCCCCTTCGGGGCGCGCTGCCATCGACGCCCGTTCACCTGCCCCGGTTCGTCGCCGATGACGTACCGCACGCGGCGGCCGTGGACACGCCTCGCGGGGGCACGGCAGCCCCTGGGGCGGCAGCCGCGCGCCAGGCGGGCGTGCCGGTCCACGGTCGTCACGGTGGGAGTCATCGGGGCCAGCCTACCGGGGGTCTCAGCCCCGGCCGTGCCGCAGTGCGGGGTGGGCCCCGGCGGCGACCAGATCGGCGACCGCGGTCTTCGGGTCGCGGCCGGTGACCAGGGACTCGCCCACGAGGACGGCGTCGGCGCCGGCGTTGGCGTAGGCGATCAGGTCGTGCGGGCCGCGCACGCCCGACTCGGCGACGCGGACGAGGTGGCCGGGGATCTCCGGCGCGACCCGCTCGAAGGTGTCGCGGTCGACCTTGAGCGTCTTCAGGTTGCGCGCGTTGACGCCGATCACCTTGGCTCCGGCGTCCACCGCGCGCTCCACCTCCTCCTCGTCGTGGACCTCGACGAGGGGGGTGAGTCCGATGGACACCGCGCGCTCGATCAGCGACTCCAAAGCCGGCTGGTCGAGGGCGGCGACGATGAGGAGGGCGAGGTCGGCGCCGTAGGCCCGGGCCTCCCACAGCTGGTACGAGGTGACGATGAAGTCCTTGCGCAGCACCGGGATGTCGACGCGGGCGCGGACCGCCTCGAGGTCGTCCAGCGAGCCGCCGAAGCGCCGCTGCTCGGTCAGGACCGAGATGACGGAGGCGCCGCCCGCCTCGTAGTCCGCGGCCAGGCCGGCCGGGTCCGCGATCGCGGCCAGCGCGCCCTTGGACGGGCTGGAGCGCTTGACCTCGCAGATCACCCTGACGCCGTCGCCCTTGAGCGCGGCCACCCCGTCCTTGGCGGCGGGTGCCTTGGCCGCGCGCTCCTTGAGCTCGTCGAGGCTGACGCGCGCCTGCCGCTCCGCGAGGTCGGCACGGACTCCGTCGATGATCTCGTCGAGCACACTCACGCGAGCGGCCCCCTTCCAGACGGTTGACTTATCCAGCGGGTCGAACGGCCCCCGGCCTCCCGCTGCCGCGGATCCGGCGATCCGGTGGATCAAGCGGACGAAACCGGTGGTCACTGCGATGGTATCCGGAGTGGGGCACCGGCCTCGCATCCGGTGGACGGCGGTCCCACTACCTGGACATATGCGGGCCGATCAAGGGTGGAGCAGGCCGCCGAAGGGCAGGTTCCGGACAACGGTGAACGCCAGCAGCAGCCCGCCCAGGGCCCACAGGTGGGCCGGCCCGGGTTCGAGGCGCAGCGGCCGCCCGCGGGCGGCACGGAAGGCCCACACGGTCCAGACCACGGCGAAGGCGAGGTATCCGGCGACGGCCAGGGCGTTGTCGTGCAGGGCGGCGGCGAAGTCGCCGTGCACGAAGGCGTGGGCGCTGCGCAGGCCGCCGCAGCCGGGGCAGTAGATCCCGGCGTAGCGCAGGAGGGGGCAGACGGGGTAGTGGCCGGGCTCGTTGGGGTCCACCATTCCGACGTAGGCGAAGGCGGCGGCCACGGCGGCCAGGACCGCGAGGGGAACCGCGAGCCGCGGCACCGGGCCGGGTCCGTTCCCCGGCTTGCCCGGTGCCGTCGCCGGCCTGCCGGGTGCCGCCGTGGGGCTGCCGGCTGTCACCCTCCGGCTGTCAGCGTTCACGCCTCGCATTGTGCACCGTGTGCCGTGCACGCGCGCGTGAGGGGCGGCACCGGGCCGCCCCTCCCCGTTCGTCCCGCTCACGACACGTCCGGGCGCGCCGGGTCCGGGTGGTGCTCGTCAGCCCTTGGCGCCGGCGGGCTGGCCCTTGTCCGCGACCTGGTGCACCGGGTGCTCGTTCTTCTGGCCCATGCCCATCATGCGCATGATGCCGCCGACGACACCGCCGAGCAGCACGATGCCGATGCCGACCCAGAAGCCGACCGGCTGGGCCATCACCATGAAGGCGCCCGCGACGCAGAAACCGATGAAGGCGATGATGACACCGGTCCAGGCGGCCGGGGTGTGACCGTGGCTGCTGCCCGCCATGACTTGCTCCTCGTTGCTTGTACGTGTCTGAGCCGGACGCTCGGACCCATTGTCCCGTACGCGCGCACGCGACGTGACCGGGGGTGGCCCCTCGCGTCACCCTCTCACCGGGGCGGCCCGGCCGCCTCGGCGGCGGGCGGTCAGGCCGGTTCGGTGCCGGTCGGGTCCTCGCCCCGGTCCAGGGCCTTCCAGAGGTCCTCGGGCCGGTCGGGGTCGACGGCCTTGGGCGCGCGGGAGCGGGGCGTCCCGGAGCGCTCGTAGCGGCCGGACATGGCGGGCCACAGACCGCCGTAGCGCAGGGCGAGCAGTCCGGCGAGCAGGATCAGCGCGCCGCCGGCGGCCGCCACATAGGGCCAGCCGGTGTGGCTGAGCGCGGCGGCGGTCGCGGCGGTGTCGCCGGACGCCTGCGCGGCCTTCTCGTCGAGCGCGGCGCCGTTGCCCGCGCCGGTCAGGGCCGCGCCGACGGTGCCGGCGCCCGAGAGGGTGAGCAGAGCGGCGACCAGGCGGCGGCCGGAGCGGCGGACGGCGAACACGGCGACGAGGGCGGCCAGGCTCACTATGGCGAGCGCCGCGGGCACACCCGTGACCTCGCTGCCCTTGGCGGTCAGCGGGAAGTCCCCGCCGGCCACCGTCGCGGTGCCCTCCGCCCAGCGCTGACGGGTGGCCAGCAGCGCCACGGCCGCGCCGAGCGCGCCGCACAGCAGGGCGACGGCGAGGCTGCGGCGGCCGGGCCGGGCGGGGCCGGCGGCTTCGGTACGGGGGTGAGGTACGGCAGTCACGTACTCCACTATCGCCTGAACCCCGGACGAACGGTCACCCGGGGTTCGGTGAGAAAGGCCGCACCGCAAGCGGCGGTTGCCCCTCCGTCCGACGGCGGGGCGGTCCGACGGCGGGGCGGTCCCCCCTCCGTCCGCCGGCGCGCGCCCCGTCCGACCGGCGCGCACCCCACCGTCCGGCACGTCGGCGACGCACCCGCCCAGCCGACGGCACCGCCCGGCCGTCCGGCGGCGGACGGCGTGCGCGCCCTGCCGAGTCGGCCGGTCGGCGGGTCCCGCGACCCGCCGGATCCGCCCGCCGACGGCCTGCGCGACCCGCCGTCCCGACCTGCCCGCGCCGTGCGCAACCCGCCGTCCGGTCCGCGCCGTCGTGCGTGAGCCGTCGTACGGGGCTAGCGGGGGAGGTGGTTGGCGGTGTGGACGGCGCGTAGGACGGCGGCGGCCTTGTTGCGGCACTCGGTGTCCTCGGCGACCGGGTCGGAGTCGGCGACGATGCCGGCGCCGGCCTGGACGTAGGCCGTGCCGTCGCGCAGCAGGGCGGTGCGGATCGCGATGGCGGTGTCGGAGTCGCCGGCGAAGTCGAGGTACCCCACGCAGCCGCCGTACAGCCCGCGCCGGGACGGCTCGAGTTCGTCGATGATCTGCATGGCGCGCGGCTTGGGGGCGCCGGAGAGGGTGCCCGCCGGGAAGCAGGCCGTCAGGACGTCGAAGGCGGTGCGGCCCGCCGCGACGCGGCCGGTGACGGTCGAGACGATGTGCATCACGTGGGAGTACCGCTCGACGGACATGAAGTCGACGACCTCGACGGAGCCCGGCTCGCAGACCCGGCCGAGGTCGTTGCGGCCGAGGTCGACGAGCATCAGGTGCTCGGCGCGCTCCTTGGGGTCGGCGAGCAGCTCGTCGGCGAGGGCCTGGTCCTCCTGGGGAGTGGCCCCACGTGGGCGCGTGCCCGCGATGGGGTGGACCATGGCCCGCCCGTCCTCGACCTTCACCAGCGCCTCGGGCGAGGAGCCGACGACGTCGAAGCCGTCGAAGCGGAACAGGTACATGTACGGCGAGGGGTTGGTGGCCCGCAGCACCCGGTAGACGTCCAGGGCGCTCGCCGCGCACGGGGTCTCGAAGCGCTGCGAGGGAACCACCTGGAAGGCCTCGCCCGCGCGGATGCGCTCCTTGACGTCCTCGACGGCGTCCTGGAAGTCCTTGCCGCCCCACAGCGCGGTGTACTCGGGGAGCTCGGACGGCGGCAGCGCGGCGGGCGGCTGGGCGACCGCGCGGGACAGGTCCGCCTCCATCGCGTCGAGGCGGGCCACGGCGTCGGCGTACGCCTCGTCGACGCCGGTGTCGAGGTCGTTGTGATTGATCGCGTTGGCGATCAGCAGCACCGTGCCGTCCCAGTGGTCGAGGACGGCGAGGTCGGAGGTGAGCAGCATGGTCAGCTCGGGCAGCCGCAGGTCGTCGCGCTCGCCGGGGCCGATCTTCTCCAGGCGCCGCACGATGTCGTAGCCGAGGTAGCCGACCATGCCGCCGGTGAAGGGCGGCAGGCCCTCCTGGCGCGGGGTGTGCAGGGCCTCGATGGTGGCGCGCAGGGCGGCGAGCGGGTCGCCGTCGACGGGGACGCCGACGGGCGGGGTGCCGAGCCAGTGGGCGCGGCCGTCCCGCGCGGTCAGGGTGGCGGCCGAGCGCACGCCCACGAAGGAGTACCGGGACCAGGAGCGGCCGTTCTCGGCGGACTCCAGCAGGAACGTGCCGGGGCGTTCGGCGGCGAGCTTGCGGTACAGCGCGACCGGGGTGTCGCCGTCGGCGAGGAGCTTGCGCGTGACCGGGATGACCCTGCGGTCGGTGGCGAGCTTGCGGAACGTCTCGAGATCCATGGCGGCAGACCCTACTGATCCGCGGCGGCCGGGGCGGAACCGGCGTCCTTGAGCAGCACGTCGGTGTCGAAGCAGGTGCGGTCGCCGGTGTGGCAGGCCGCGCCGACCTGGTCCACCTTGACCAGCACGGTGTCGGCGTCGCAGTCCAGGGCGACGGACTTGACCCACTGCACGTGCCCGGAGGTGTCGCCCTTGACCCAGTATTCGCGCCGGCTGCGCGACCAGTAGGTGCAGCGGCCGGTGGTCAGGGTGCGGTGCAGCGCCTCGTCGTCCATCCAGCCGAGCATCAGCACCTCGCCGGTGTCGTACTGCTGGGCGATCGCGGGGAGGAGCCCGTCGCCGCTGCGCTTGAGGCGCGCGGCGATCTCCGGGTCGAGGCTGCTGGCGGGGGGCCTGCTGGGCGTGCTGGTCATGGGTGCCATTGTGCCGCGCGCGGGGCGCCGCGAGGGGCGGCGGTCCAGTGGGCGGACTCGCTGTGTGGTCGTAGGCTGACTCCATGTCGACCTTTGCCAAGCGTGAACGGCTCCTGCTCGCCGACCTCTTGGAGACCGCCGGTCCGGAGGCGCCCACCCTGTGCGAGGGGTGGCGCACCCGTGACCTCGCCGCGCACGTGGTGGTGCGCGAGCGCCGCCCGGACGCGGCCGGGGGCGCACTGATCAAGCCGCTGGCGTCGCGGCTGGAGAAGGTGCTGGAGGAGTACGCCGCGAAGCCGTACGAGGAACTGATCCAGCTGATCCGCACGGGCCCGCCGCGCTTCTCGCCCTTCCAGCTCAAGCAGGTCGACGAGGCCGCCAACACGGTGGAGTTCTACGTCCACGCCGAGGACGTGCGGCGCGCCCAGGGCGACTGGTCGCCGCGGGAGCTCGACC
>NZ_BMVJ01000001.1:516036-551512 GCF_014650655.1 Streptomyces anandii JCM 4720 | reverse complement strand
CCGTCTTCCAGGAGACCCTGTGGTCCCGCCTGGAGCGCACCGCCCGGCTGCTGGGCCGGGGCATCCCCACGGGCCTGGTGCTGCGCCGCCCCAACGGCCAGACGGCGGTCGCTCACCGGGGCACTCCGGTGGTGACGGTGACCGGCGAGCCCTCGGAGCTGCTGCTGTTCGCCTTCGGGCGGCAGAACGCGGCCCGGGTCGAGGTGGACGGCGACAAGGACGCCATCGCGAAGCTGTCGGAGACCAAGCAGCTGGGGTTCTGACCCCGACCCCGCGGGGCTCGGCCGGGCAGCTCGGGCAGCTCCACCCGCCGCAGTTCGCGGGCGCCCGGCACGCCCGGTCCGCCCGGGGCGCAGACCGCCGCGCCGACGACGAACACCGGGCCGGTGCCCCGGGCGACGCCGGTCACGTAGGCGAGCGCGCCGATCGCCACCGAGCCCGCGCAGCAGGCGAACGCGGTCACGTACCCGGCGCGCGGCACGCGCAGGCAGGGCGCCGACGGCGGGCACGAACACCGCGTCCATGGTGCCCGAACCGGTCCGCGACGACGTGGTGGTTTCGGCGGGGGCGTGGGGCTATCGGACGGGGTGGCCCGCCTCCCGCAGCGTCTGCTTGACCTGGCCGATGCGCAGGTCGCCGAAGTGGAAGACGGAGGCGGCGAGGACCGCGTCCGCGCCCGCCGCGACGGCCGGCGGGAAGTGGGCGAGGCTGCCGGCGCCGCCGGAGGCGATGACGGGGACCGTGACGTGCTTGCGCACGGCGGCGATCATCTCCAGGTCGTAGCCGTCCTTGGTGCCGTCCGCGTCCATGGAGTTGAGCAGGATCTCGCCGGCGCCGAGCTCGGCGGCGCGGTGCGCCCACTCCACCGCGTCGATGCCGGTGCCGCGGCGGCCGCCGTGGGTGGTCACCTCGAACGTCCCGGCGGCGGTGCGGCGCGCGTCGACGGACAGGACGAGGACCTGGCGGCCGAAGCGCTCGGCGATCTCCCGGATCAGGTCCGGGCGGGCGATCGCGGCCGTGTTGACGCCGACCTTGTCGGCGCCCGCCCGCAGCAGCTTGTCGACGTCCTCGGCGGTGCGGACGCCGCCGCCGACCGTGAGCGGGATGAAGACCTGCTCGGCGGTGCGGCGCACCACGTCGTACGTCGTCTCCCGGTTGCCCGAGGAGGCGGTGATGTCCAGGAACGTCAACTCGTCGGCGCCCTCGGTGTCGTACACCTTGGCCATCTCGACGGGGTCGCCCGCGTCGCGCAGGTTCTGGAAGTTGACGCCCTTGACGACCCGGCCGCCGTCCACGTCCAGGCAGGGGATGACTCGGACCGCCAGGGTCATGAATCCACGGCTCCTCAAACGAAGTTCTGCGGCCCCTTACGGGCCTGCGGTCAGCCTCTGAAGGCTTCCAGTTCCACCGACACCAGCACGCGCGGGTCGACGAAGCCCTCCACGACCAGCAGGGTCGCGGCCGGGCGTACGGAGTCGAACAGCTCCTTGTGGGCGCGGCCCACGTCGTCCAGGTCCCGGGCGTGGCTGAGGTACATCCGGGTGCGGATCACCGACTCCACGCCCAGCCCGAACTCGCCGATCGCCTCGATGGCGCTGGTGAACGCCACCTTGGCCTGCTCGTACGGGTCGCCCTCGCCGTAGAGCACGTCGCCCCGGAAGGAGGTCGTGCCCGCCACGAGGACCCGGTCGCCCGCCGCCACGGCGCGTGCGAAGCCGAACGTCTCTTCCCAGGGAACTCCGCTCTGCACCCGCCGTACGGCATCGGACATCATGACGACACTTCCTCCAGGGCCTCTTCCAGGGTGAACGCCTTCGCGTACAGGGCCTTCCCGACGATGGCGCCCTCGACACCGAGCGGCACGAGCGAGGCGATGGCGCGCAGGTCGGCGAGGGAGGAGACGCCGCCGGAGGCGACCACGGGGCGGTCGGTCGCCGCGCACACGTTCTTCAGCAGTTCCAGGTTGGGACCCTGGAGCGTGCCGTCCTTGGCGATGTCGGTGACGACGTAGCGCGCACAGCCCTCCTTGTCGAGCCGCTCCAGCGTCTCGTAGAGGTCGCCGCCGTCGCGGGTCCAGCCGCGGCCGCGCAGGGTGGTGCCGCGTACGTCGAGCCCGACCGCGATCCTGTCGCCGTGCTCGGCGATGACCTTGGCGACCCACTCCGGGGTCTCCAGGGCGGCCGTGCCCAGGTTGACGCGGGTGCAGCCGGTGGCGAGGGCGGCGGCGAGGGTGTCGTCGTCGCGGATGCCGCCGGACAGCTCCACCTTGATGTCCATGGCCTTGGCGACCTCGGCGATCAGGGCCCGGTTGTCGCCGGTGCCGAACGCGGCGTCGAGGTCGACCAGGTGCAGCCACTCGGCGCCCGAGCGCTGCCAGGCCAGGGCGGCGTCGAGGGGGGAGCCGTAGGAGGTCTCGGTCCCGGACTCGCCGTGCACCAGGCGGACGGCCTGGCCGTCGCGGACGTCGACGGCGGGGAGGAGTTCGAGCTTCGAGGGCATCAGAGGGTTCCGATCCAGTTGTTCAGCAGCTGCGCTCCGGCGTCGCCGGACTTCTCGGGGTGGAACTGGGTGGCCCACAGGGGGCCGTTCTCCACGGCGGCCACGAAGGGCTTGCCGTGGGTGGCCCAGGTGACCCTGGGGGCCCGCATCGCCGCGTTGTGCGCCTGGAGTTGCCAGTCGTGGACGGCGTAGGAGTGCACGAAGTAGAAGCGGGCGCCGGCGTCGAGGCCGGCGAACAGCTCGGAGTCCGCGGGCGCGTCCACGGTGTTCCAGCCCATGTGCGGTACGACGTCGGCCTCGAGGGGCGCGACGGTGCCGGGCCACTCGTCCAGGCCCTCCGCCTCGACGCCGTGCTCGATGCCGCGGGCGAAGAGGATCTGCATGCCGACGCAGATGCCCATGACCGGGCGCCCACCGGACAGCCGGCGGTCGATGATCCAGTCGCCGCGGGCCTCCTTGAGGCCGCGCATGCAGGCTGCGAACGCGCCGACGCCCGGCACCAGCAGCCCGTCGGCGTTCATCGCCCGGTCGAAGTCACGGGTGATCTCGACTTCGGCGCCCGTGCGGGCGAGCGCGCGCTCGGCGGAGCGCACGTTGCCGAAGCCGTAGTCGAAGACCACGACCTTCTTGGCCGCCGCGCCGGTCAATTCCACACCTCCAGCCGCATCACGCCCGCGACGAGGCACATGGCCGCGCCGATGGACAGCAGCACGACGAGGCTCTTCGGCATCTGCTGCTTGACGAAGGAGACGATGCCGCCGACGAGGAAGAGACCGACGACGATCAGCAGGGTGGACAGGCCGTTCACAGTGCGCCCTTCGTGGACGGGAGGATGCCGGCCGCGCGCGGGTCGCGCTCGCTGGCGTAGCGCAGTGCCCGTGCCAGGGCCTTGAACTGGCACTCCACGATGTGGTGCGCGTTGCGCCCGTAGGGCACGTGGACGTGCAGGGCGACCTGGGCCTGGGCGACGAAGGACTCCAGGATGTGCCGGGTCATGGTGGTGTCGTACTCGCCGATCATCGGCGCCATGTTCTCGGGCTCGGTGTGCACGAGGTAGGGGCGGCCGGAGAGGTCGACGGTGACCTGGGCGAGGGACTCGTCCAGCGGGACCGTGCAGTTGCCGAAGCGGTAGATGCCCACCTTGTCGCCGAGCGCCTGCCTGAAGGCGGCGCCGAGCGCGAGGGCGGTGTCCTCGATGGTGTGGTGGGAGTCGATGTGCAGGTCGCCGTCGGTCTTCACGGTCAGGTCGAACAGACCGTGCCGGCCGAGCTGGTCGAGCATGTGGTCGTAGAAGCCGACCCCGGTGGCGATGTCGGTCCTGCCGGTGCCGTCGAGGTCGATCTCGACGAGGACCGAGGTCTCCTTGGTGGTGCGCTCGACTCTTCCAACGCGTCCCGCGCGAGTCATCCGCTCTGCTCCTGTTCCTTCTTGAGATCGCGTACCGCATCGAGGAACGCGTCGTTCTCCGCCGGGGTTCCGGCGCTGACCCGCAGCCATCCCGGCACGCCGTTGTCGCGGACCAGGACGCCCCGGTCGAGGATCCGCCGCCAGGTGGCGTGGGAGTCGGCGAACCGGCCGAACTGGACGAAGTTCGCGTCCGACTCGGTCACCTCGTAGCCCGCCGCGCGCAGTTCCGAGACCAGCCGGTCGCGCTCGCTCTTGAGCTGCTCGACGTACTTCAGCAGCGTGTCGGTGTGCTCCAGGGCGGCCAGCGCGGTGACCTGGGTGATCGCCGACAGGTGATAGGGCAGCCGGACCAGTTGGACGGCGTCCACGACGGCCGGGTGAGCGGCGAGGTAGCCGAGGCGCAGTCCGGCCGCGCCGAACGCCTTGGACATGGTGCGCGAGACGACCAGGTACGGCCGGTCCGCCAGCAGCGGCAGCAGCGACGCGCCGTGACTGAACTCGATGTAGGCCTCGTCCACCACGACCATGGACGGCTTCGCGGCCTGCGCGGCGTCGTACAGGGCGATGACGGTCTCGGCCGGGACGGCGTTGCCGGTGGGGTTGTTGGGGGTGGTGATGAAGACGACGTCGGGCCGGTGCTCGGCGATCGCCTTCTCGGCGGCGGGCAGGTCGATGGTGAAGTCCTCGCCGCGCGGTCCGGAGATCCAGCCGGTGCCGGTGCCGCGCGCGATGAGCGCGTGCATCGAGTACGACGGCTCGAAGCCGATCGCGGTGCGGCCGGGCCCGCCGAAGGCCTGGAGCAGTTGCTGGATGACCTCGTTGGAGCCGTTGGCCGCCCAGACGTTCTCCACGCCGACCGGGTGGCCGCCGGTCCGGGTCAGGTACGCGGCGAGCGCGGTGCGCAGCTCGACGGCGTCCCGGTCGGGGTAGCGGTTGAGGCCGCGGGCCGCCTCGCGCACGCGCTCGGTGATCCGCTCGACCAGCGGCTCGGGCAGCGGGTAGGGGTTCTCGTTGGTGTTCAGCCGCACGGGGACGTCCAGTTGCGGCGCGCCGTAGGGGGACTTGCCGCGCAGCTCGTCCCGTACGGGAAGATCGTCGATTCCGGGGTTCACTTGCTCGTCGGTACCTTCCAGCCGAACCTGGCCTTGATCGCCGCGCCGTGCGCGGGCAGGTCCTCCGCCTCCGCCAGCGTCACCACGTGGTGGGCGACCTCGGCGAGGGCGTCCTTGGTGTAGTCCACGATGTGGATGCCGCGCAGGAAGGACTGGACGGACAGGCCCGAGGAGTGGCAGGCGCAGCCGCCGGTCGGAAGCACGTGGTTGGAGCCGGCCGCGTAGTCGCCGAGGGAGACCGGCGCCCAGGGGCCGACGAAGATCGCACCGGCGTTGCGCACGCGCTCGGCGACCGCTGCGGCGTCGGCGGTCTGGATCTCGAGGTGTTCGGCGCCGTAGGCGTCGACCACGCGCAGGCCCTCGTCGATGCCGTCGACGAGGACGATCGCGGACTGCCGGCCGGACAGGGCCGGGCGGATCCGGTCCTCGATGTGCTTGGTGGCGGCGACCTGGGGGTCGAGCTCCTTCTCCACGGCGTCCGCGAGGTCGGTGGAGTCGGTGACGAGGACGGCGGCGGCCAGCGGGTCGTGCTCGGCCTGGCTGATCAGGTCGGAGGCGACGTGCACCGGGTCGGCCGTGGCGTCGGCGAGGACGGCGATCTCGGTGGGTCCCGCCTCGGCGTCGATGCCGATCTTGCCGGTGAAGTGGCGCTTGGCGGCGGCGACCCAGATGTTGCCGGGGCCGGTGACCATGTTGACGGGCGGGCAGGACTCGGTGCCGTGGGCGAACATCGCCACGGCGCCGGCGCCGCCGGCCGCGTAGACCTCGTCGACGCCGAGCAGGGCGCAGGCGGCGAGGATCGTCGGGTGCGGCAGGCCGCCGAACCCGGCCTGGGGCGGGGAGGCCAGCGCGATCGAGGCGACGCCGGCCTCCTGCGCGGGCACCGCGTTCATGATCACGGAGGAGGGGTAGACGGAGCGGCCGCCGGGCGCGTAGAGCCCGACGCGGTCGACCGGCACCCACTTCTCGGTGACCGTGCCGCCGGGGACGACCTGGGTGGTGTGCGTGGTGCGGCGCTGCTCGCGGTGGACGAGTCGGGCCCGGCGGATGGACTCCTCCAGTGCCGCGCGCACGGCCGGATCGAGCTCCTCCAGCGCGCGCGTGAGCGCGGCGGCCGGAACCCGGACCTGGTCGAGCTTGACGCCGTCGAACCTCTCGGCGAAGTCGATCAGCGCCGCGTCGCCCCGATGATGCACGGCCTCGCAGATCGGGCGCACCTTCTCCAGGGCGGCCGCGACGTCGAAGTCGGCTCGGGGCAGCAGGTCGCGCAGGGCGGGTCCCTCGGGGAGGGCGTCGCCGCGCAGATCGATTCGGGAGATCACGGTTCCAATTCTCTCAGACCGGCGTCGGGCACCGTCCGCCCGTATCAATGGCTGATACAGAACTTGCCCGCCGTTCGTGTTCAGAGCGTGACGCAGCGGGCATCACCGTTGTACGCAGCGTAGCGAACTGGCGAGTAGCAGTGGAGGAAGTGAAGATCCGTGACCGAGGGGGCCGGCTTCCACGCCGGGGACCAGCCCGGGGACCTGCCCGGCGACCTGACCGCCGTCGAGGCGGGAATGTGGCAGGCCTTCCGCAACGGCAGCGTGTACGACCTGCGCAGCGGGGACGCGCTGGTGGACGATCCGCACGGCACTCACCCGTGGGGGCGCGAGCGGACCGTGCGGGCGCGCGTCGTGTGCTGGCTGCTGCTGGACGGGCCGCCAGCGCTCGCCGGGCGGGTGTCGTCCCTGAAGCTGTCCGGGCTGCGGATCGAGGGCTCCCTGGACCTCGCCGGGGGCACGGTGGTGCCGTACGTGGAGATGTCGGGCTGCCGGTTCGAGCGGGAGGTGCTGCTGCCGGAGGCGCGCTTCACGACGGTGCGGCTGGTGAACTGCTCGGTGCCGAGGCTGGAGGCGGCCCGGGTGCACACCGAGGGCGACCTGCATCTGCCGCGCTGCCGCTTCCCGGGCGGGGTGCGGCTCACCGACGCGCAGATAGGCACCGACCTGCTGCTCAACCAGGCGATCGTGCACCGCGACCGCACGGGCCGCTCGATCGCGGCCGACGGGCTCACGGTCGGGCAGGACCTGCAGGCGGAGCTGCTGGAGTCGCACGGGGAGTTCAGCCTGCGCAGCGCCAAGATCGGCGTCTCGCTGAGCCTGCGCGGGGCGCGCCTGGACAACCCGCTGGCCCGGCTCGCGCTGAACGCGCCGCAGCTGACCGTCGAGCGCACCCTGTACCTCACCCCGGCCGGCGTCGGCGGCACGCCGCTGAGCGGGGTGACTCCGGCGCGCGGCACGCGCATACAGCCCTTCGAGAGCCGGGGCGGGGTACGCCTGGACGACGGCCGCTTCGGGGACGCGGTCGACCTGGAGGGGGCGCGGCTGGTCCTCACCGACGAGCAGGCGCTGTCGCTGCGCCGGGTGCAGACGCCCGAGCTGCGCTTCCTCGGCGAGCGGCCCAGGCGGGGCAAGGTGCTGCTGTCAGGGGCGCGGATCGTCACCCTCGTGGACCGGGCGAGCAGCTGGCCCGGCCCGGGCGGGCTGCACATGGGCGGCTTCGTCTACGAGAACCTGGTGCCGCGCGGCCCCTTCGCGCTGGCGGAGCGCCTGGACTGGGTGGCGGCGGCGACCGCGGAGTACAACCCGGAGCCGTACGAGCGGCTGGCGGCGGTGCTGCGGGAGTCCGGCGAGGACGAGGACGCGCGCGAGGTGCTGCTCGCCAAGCACCGGCGGCGCCGGGAGACCCTGCCACCGGCCGCCAAGCTGTGGGGGTACGTGCAGGACTGGACGGTGGCCTACGGCTACCGCCCGGGCCGGGCCGCGGTGTGGATGGCGGTGCTGTGGGCGGCCGGCTCCCTCGCCTTCGCCCACGCGGGCCGGCCGCCGGTCAACCAGGGCGGACACCCGCAGTGGAACCCGGCCCTCTACGCCCTGGACCTCCTCCTGCCGGTGGTCGACCTCGGCCAGGTCGACGAGTGGCAGCTGCGCGGCGGCTGGCAGTGGCTCGCGGCGGCGATGGTCCTGCTGGGCTGGACCCTGGCTACGACGGTGGCGGCGGGCGCGACCCGGCTCCTGCGCCGGAACTAGGCACGGCTGTTGTTGAACAGTCACCTTTTACTCGACCTTGACCGGTCGGCGTACAACTTTCGCCGGCTTGCCCGCACCCTCTGGCGCGTCCCCGACCTGCGGACTTTCAATGGTCGACACCATGGCTCTGCTGCCCCCGTTCATCCGCCCCACCCGGATGGCAAGAACCGCTCCCGGCCTCGTCAGTGCGCGGCCCGGCGACGGGCTGCCCGCCGACGACGAGGTGCTCCTCGACGCGCCCGACGAGCGGCTCGGCCCGGTGCTGGTCGCCGCCGCCCAGGGTGCGTACGGCCCCGCCGCCGAACTGCTCGCCGCCACCCGCCGGCGGGCCGAGTGGGAGGATCGCGACCGGTACGCGCTCCGGCTGGCCGCCTTCGCACGCTCGCGCGCCGAGTGGCTGGACGCCTGGCTCGCGGCCGCCCCGCACGACCCCGACGCGCTGGTCGTCGCGGCCCAGCTCGCCGTGGACCGCGCCTGGCCCTCGCCGGCCCGGGCCGAGCTGCTGCGCGAGGTCAGCCCGCTGATCACCGCCGCCGCGCGCGGCGACGACCGCGACCCGGTGCCGTGGCGGATCGCGCTGGACCACGCGCGCGGCAGCCGCGCCGGGCACAAGTACTTCGGCGAGCTTTGGGAGGCGGCGGTCCGCCGCGCCCCGCACCACTACGGCTGCCATGTGGCGGCCCTGCGCTACCTGGCCTCCTCCTGGCGCGGCTCGCACCCCGAGTGCTTCGACTTCGCCGAACTCGCCGCCCAGGACGCCCCCGCCGGCTCACTGGTGCAGGCCCTGCCGGGCCGGGCCGCGTTCACCTGCCTCACCGACGGCGGGGCGGCCGGGGTGCCCCGGGAGCGGCTGGACGCGGCGGCCGACCGGGCGATCGCGCTCTCCGGCCGGTTCCCGGCCGCCGACCCGTGGCCCGCCGAGATCCGCAACCTGCTGGTCTGCGTCCTGGTACGGCTGGAGCGCCGCGAGGACGCCCTCGTGCAGCTGCGGCTGCTCGGCCCGTACGCCACCTCCTTCCCCTGGAACCGGATGCCGGGCGCGACGCGGGAGGAGGCGCCGGACGAGGTGGCCGACGACCCGCTGGGGCGCTTCCTGCGGGTCCGCGCCGACGTCCTCTCGGCGCTGCTTCCGGCAGTGCCCCGGCAGCCCCGGGGCGGGCGCGGCGGACGTGCCCGTCCCGGCGACCATTAGGCTTTTGCGCCGTGACCACCGTCCGGCTCCCGCTCTTTCCCCTGAACTCCGTGCTGTTCCCGGGGCTGGTGCTCCCTCTGAACGTCTTCGAGGAGCGCTACCGCGCCATGATGCGCACGTTGCTGAAGACGCCCGAGGACGAACCGCGCCGGTTCGCCGTCGTGGCGATCCGCGACGGCCACGAGGTCGCCCCGAGCGCCCCGGGCATGCCCGATCCCACGGCACAGCCCGAACGCGGCCCGGCCGCCGGGTTCGGCCCCGACCCGGCCCGGGCCTTCCACCAGGTGGGCTGCATCGCGGACGCGGCGACCGTGCGGGAGCGGGCCGACGGCACCTTCGAGGTGCTGGCGACCGGCACCACGCGGGTGCGGCTGCTGTCGGTGGACGCCTCGGGGCCGTTCCTCGTGGCCGAGCTGGAGGAGCTCACCGAGGAGCCCGGCGACGAGGCGGGCGCGCTGGCCGAGGGGGTGCTGCGGTCGTTCCGGCAGTACCAGAAGCGGCTGGCGGGAGCCCGGGAGCGGTCGCTGTCCACGGGCGCGGATCTGCCGGACGAGCCGAGCGTGGTGTCGTACCTGGTGGCGGCGGCGATGGTGCTGGACACGCCGACGAAGCAGCGGCTGCTGCAGGCACCCGACACGTCCTCGCGGCTGCGCGACGAGCTGAAACTCCTTCGCTCCGAGACGTCGATCATCCGTAGCCTGCCGTCGTTGCCGTCGTCGGACCTGACGCGCGGCCCGACGAGTCTGAACTGAGAGCCCGCGCAGATGGCGAAGAAGGCGAAGAAGCAGCAGCCCGGCGGCACGCCGGCCACGGTGGCCCTGACCGCGGCGGGCGTGGAGTACACGGTCCACTCCTACGACCACGATCCCTCCCACCCGTCCTACGGCGAGGAGGCGGCGGAGGCGATGGGCGTGTCGCCCGACCGGGTGTTCAAGACGCTGGTGGCGGACGTCGACGGGGCGCTGACGGTGGCCGTGGTGCCGGTGGCCGGCTCACTGGACCTCAAGGCCCTCGCGGCGGCGGTGGGCGGCAAGCGCGCGGCGATGGCCGACCCGGTCCTCGCCGAGCGCACCACGGGCTACGTACGCGGCGGCATCTCCCCCCTCGGCCAGCGCAAGCGCCTGCCCACGGTCCTCGACGCCTCCGCGACGGCCCACGCCACGATCTGCGTCTCGGCGGGCCGCCGGGGCCTGGAGATCGAACTCTCCCCCACGGCCCTGGCCGACCTCACCTCAGCCACCCTCTCCCCCATCGCCCGCCCCTGACACGGGCGGCCGGGACCGCCCCCGGATCCGGCGGCCCGGACCGGGCCCCGCCCGGCGCGGAACACACCCGCCCAGCACGCCCACCACGCTCACCGCCGGCACCGGTCTCAGCGCGCCGGTCGGGACCGCGGCGGTCCCAGCGGGCCTCCGTGCGAATCGGGTTCCGTGCCGGGGTCAGGAAGCCGGGCCGTTGTGCGGGGCAGGGTCCGGGTGGGGAGTGTGGTCGTAGGGGGCCGGTTCCGGGTCCCGGGGGCCGAAGAGGGCCGTCACGCCGAGGTGGACCACCAGGGCGGCCAGCGGCCAGGCGAGGAGCGCGCCCTTGGCGCCGAGCTTCAGGGGGGCCGGGAAGGTGACGCCCTTGCCCACGGCCTTGGCGTGGGCGATCACGTCGTGTTCGGGGCCGAGCCACACACCGAGCCGCCAGGCGAGCAGCGAGCCGAGCAGGGCGCCCACGCACAGGCCGATCACCAGCGGCACTCCCCCGCGCCGCCGCACGAGGAACACCGCCACCGCGCTGACCACGCCGAAGGCGAGGGCGAGCAGCGTGAACGTTCCGTCGACGCCGATCGCCTGCTCACCCTCGGTGTCCTTGAGGTAGACGATCCAGCTGTTGCCCGACACGTCCGCGACCAGCGGCACCTGGGGCGCGAGCCACCACCACAGCAGCCCGAGGAGCACCCCGCCGAGCGCGACGGCCACGGTGACCACGGCGGCCTCGCGGACTTCGGTCTTCATCCCGGGGCCGTCCTGGTCGTAGGCGCTTCCCACCGCCCCGGCCCCGGCGGGCGGCACGTGCCAGGCCTGCCCGTGGGCGGGCTCGGCGGCGTCGGAGGACCGGGAGGGCTGCGAGGGCCGCTGGTGCGGCGGCGGAGGTGGAGTCAACGGAGCGGTCACCTTGTCATCGTGCCAGTTGGGTCCGTGCGGCGCGTCACCGGACGGCCGCCCGCCGGTAGGCCCAGGTGGCCACGGCCAGCGAGACCACTCCCACCCCGGCGCAGACGGCCATGTCACCGGCGACGTACGCCCAGTTGGGGCTGCCGCCGAAGGTACGGGCGTAGGCCTCCACGCCGTACGTCGAGGGCAGCAGGTCGCGTGCGAACCGTACGGCCTCGGGCATGCGGTCGGGCGGGAGGACTCCCAGGAGCAGCGCGGCCGACATGCCCAACTGGCCGAGCAGCGTGGCCAGTTCGGGCCGCGGCGCGAGCAGTCCGCAGGCCGCGCCGAGCCCGGAGAGCGCGGCCCCGGCGAGCGGGACGACGGCGAGGAGCACCCACAGGTTGCCGAGCGGCAGCCCGAAAAGCAGGCACCCGAACACGGCGGTGACCATCGTGCCCGGCACGGTGAACGACGCGTACGCGGCCGCCGCGCCCAGCACCACTGCCGCCGGCGGCACCGGCAGCGTCGCGTAGTGGTCGAGCCCGCCGCTGAAGCGCAGCTGCCCGAAGTACTGCGAGAGCAGGTTGAGGGCGACGTAGGCGACGACGACCACGGACGCGCCGGACACCACGTACTCGGCCTCTCCGCCCCCGCTGACCACGCCCCGCATCATGATCATGATGCCGACGGACTGGAAGGTCGCCACGAACAGCAGCGGGATCCTGGCCACCCGCGCGCGGGACAGCTGGGCACGGTAGACGGCGGCCAGGGACGGCCACAGCCGCGCGCGGGGTCCGAGCTCGGCCGCCCGGCCGGCGCCCGTGTCCTCGGCGGCCGGCGCGGGCCGTGCGGCCACACCGGCGGGTACGGCACTCACGTCGCACTGCTCCTCTTCGCGTCGTCGGCACCGGGCGGGTTCCCCCCGGCGCCCGCACAGTCCCCTACGGATCCGGTGACCCGCGCGCTCATGCCCGCACCAGTCCCTGCCGGGCCGCGCCGCCGAGCGCCAGGTAGACGTCCTCCAGGCTGGGCGTGGCGAGGGTGAAGTCGTCCAGGGCGGCGAAGGCGGCCCCGCCGGTGACGGTGGCGACGGCGGCGCGGGCCTCCTCGGGCGCCAGGCGCAGCGTCCAGCGGCGGCCCGCCTCCACGGCCCGCTGCCGCAGCGCGGCGACCTCCGGCACCTGCATCGGGGCGTTCTCGCGCCACACGAGCTCCACGCGCACCTCTCCGGCCACCCGCTCCTTGAGCCCGGCCGGGGTGTCGCAGGCGATGACCCGGCCCTGGTCGAGCACGGCGACCCGGTCGAGCACGGTCTCGGCCTCGATGACGTTGTGGGTGACGAGCAGGACGGTGGTGCCGTGCTCGGCGCGCCTGCGGTCGACGGCGAGGACGGTGGTGCCGTGCTCGGCGCGCCTGCGGTCGACGGCGGACCACACCGCGCGCCGCGCCACCGGGTCCATGCCGGTGGTGGGCTCGTCCAGTACGAGCAGGGGCCGCTCGCCGACCAGCGCGGCGGCGAAGCAGGCGAGCCGCCGCTGGCCGCCGGAGAGCTTCTTCAGCGGCCGCCCGGCGATGGGCGCGAGGCCCAGCTCGTCGAGGACGGCGTCCCGCTCGGCGCGCGCCCGGCGCAGGTCCAGGCCGCGCAGCCGCCCGGTGGTCTCGGCGGCGAGCGCCACGGTCAGCTCGTCCAGGGCGCTGGACTCCTGGCCCAGGTAGGCGAGGATGCGCGCGGCCCGCTCGGGGTGGGCGACGATGTCGTGCCCGAGGATCTCGACGCTGCCGCGGTCGGGGCGCATCAGCCCGGTGAGCTGGCGTACGAGGGTGGACTTGCCGGCGCCGTTCGGGCCGAGCAGCCCGAAGATCTCGCCGCGCCGGATGTCGAGGGCGACGTCGTCGGTGGCCCGCACCTCGGGCGTCCCGGGGGCGCCGCGCCGGCCGCGCACGGCCGCATAGGTCTTGGTCAGTCCGCGCACCGCGCACACCACGTCGTCCGTGTGCCGAAGTCCGGGTGCCGCGCGCTTACTCACAAAGGACGAGAGTACGTGGTCCGAGCCCTTTACTCGCCCTTGGGGCAGCCCCGCCCGGACTTTCCGGGCCCACCGTCCCGCACCCGGCCGGCCGGCCGTCCCCCACAACGGGGCCCCTTCGCCCGGCACGAAAGCCCACCGGGCCGAAGACCGGCCGCGCCGCTCGTGGTGGGGTCAGTCGCCTGCCGGGGTGTGTTCCGCGCCGGTGCGGACGTCGATCTCGCGCCAGAAGCCCGCGCGGATCGCGTAGCGGTCGTGCTCGTCGATCTGGTCGTCCTTGTGGGCGAGCAGGCCGAACCGGGCGGCGTAGCGCAGCAGCTCACCGTCGACGCGGTGCGGGATGCGCGGGTACATCGAGGACAGCTTGTGCAGGTGCGGCTGGTCGCCGAGCCGCTCCACCCACCGGCGTGCGAACACCTGTCCCACCTCGTACGGGTCGCCGCCGACGGTGGTGATGTCCTCCTCGCGGTCCGCCCAGCGCTGCTCGGCCGTGGTGAGCTGGGCCAGGGTGGGCATGGAGGCGACCTCGGGCGGCTCGGCGGCCACGCCCGGGCGGTCGACCCAGCCCCGGTCGGAGGACCAGCGCAGGGTCGCGCTCGCGGGGTGCTGGGCGGGCTGCTGGACGCCGGGGGCGCGCAGCGCGGCCAGGTCCTTGGGCGTGGGCACACCCTTGGCCGTCGGCATCCGCTCCTCGCCGGCGCCGGCCGTGTCGGGGTGCGGCCGTTCCTCGGCGGGCCGCTCGGCGGTGGCGCCGAGGGCGGACTCGGGCAGCGGCGCGGAGAGGATCGCGGCGATCTCGGGACGCGGCACGGGCGGCGGCGCGCAGATGCCGCCGAGCTCCTTGGCGCGTACGGCCTTGGTGATCCACGTACGGTCCAGCACGCGCCGCTCGTCGGCCTCGGCGACCAGGTCCTCGGACTGGTTGTAGTCGCCGTCGGCGGCCTGCACGGCCCACAGGTGCACGGCGACCCCGTGCTCCTTGGCGGCCATCATGCCCGGCAGCAGATCGCCGTCACCGGTCACCAGGACCACGTCCGAGCAGGCGCGGTTGCGGGCCAGCTCGGTCAGTTCGGCGTGCATGGCGGCGTCCACGCCCTTCTGCGCCCAGCGCCCGTCGCTGCGGGTCAGCGCGCCGAGCCGGACGGTGACCCGGGGCATCACGCGGAGCCTGCGGTGCTCGGGCTGCGGCACGCGGTCGGGGGCGCCGTCGAACCAGTAGATGCGCAGCAGCGGCCGCTCCGTGTCGGACTCGGCCTGTTCGCGCAGCCCCTGGACGAGGGCGGTGTGGTCGACGGTGATCCGGGACCGGGACGGCTCCCCGGCGAGGAGACTGGCGGCGGCCCCCAGCAGATACCCGGCGTCCACCAGGACGATGCAGCGGTCCACGCGATCCACCCTCTTTCCGGGAGGTTTGCTTCGGGCTTGCTTCGAGTCTGCCCGACCTCGGCGGGGTTAACGGCCCGAACTCGATCTTCGGCGTGGCGTTTCGGGGAGGCCGGCCCCGACCTCCCATGTTACATAGGGTAATTGTCCGACATGCGTTCATTATCCGGCTATGTGAATCTGGTCCCGGCCCTGGCCCCTAGATCCCCCTTGGAGGTTGATCACCATGGCCAAGAACCGTAAGCAGGACCGCAGCCGGCAGAAGGCGACCGTGGCCGCGAACGGCCCGCAGGAGACGGAGCACTCCGTCACCGAACCGCAGCCCGAGCACCACGCCCCGCAGCTGAGTCCCACCGAGATGGCCCGCAAGGGCCGTCAGAAGCGCTTCGGCCACAACTGAGCGCGCGCCGGGGGCCGTTGAACGAGCCCCGGCACCGGCGAGGGGCGTACCCGATCGGTTCGGGCACGCCCCTCGTGCGCGTCGTCGGCCGGTCGTCCGCGGCGTCAGCCGGCCAGGCAGGACGGGCCGAGCAGCACCTTGAGGTCGCCGAACAGCGCCGGGTCGGGCTTGACCCGGTGCCGGTCCAGCCGCAGCACGGTGGTCTTGCGCGGCCCCTGGAGCTTGATCCGGACCTCGCTGTCGCCCTTGTGGTGGCTGAGGATCTCGCCGAGGCGGCTGACCATGGGCGGGGTGACCTTCAGGGCGGGGATGGTGAGGATCACCGGCGCGTTGGTGCCCGCGTTGGACAGGTCGGGGACCATCAGCTCCATCGCGACCAGGCGGGGCACGTCCTCGCGCTTGTCGAGCCGGCCCTTGACGAACACCACGGCGTCCTCGACGAGTTGGGTGGACACCAGCTGGTAGGTGGCCGGGAAGAACATGCACTCGATGGAGCCGGCCAGGTCCTCGACCGTGGCGATGGCCCAGGCGTTGCCCTGCTTGGTCATCTTGCGCTGCAGGCCGGAGATGATGCCGCCGATGGTGACCACCGCGCCGTCGGCGTGCTCGCCGCCGGTGAGCTGGGCGATGCCCGCGTCGGCCTTGTCGGCCAGCACGTGCTCCAGGCCGAAGAGGGGGTGGTCGGAGACGTACAGACCGAGCATCTCCCGTTCCTGGGCGAGCAGATAGGTCTTGTCCCACTCGTCGGTGGAGAACTCCACGTCCAGCCCGAAGCCGGGCTCGCTGCTGGCCTCCTCGCCCATCCCGCCGAAGAGGTCGAACTGCCCCTCGGCCTCCTTGCGCTTGACCGCGACCACGTTGTCGATCATCGGCTCGTACTGCGCGGTGAGGCCCTTGCGGGTGTGGCCCATGGTGTCGAAGGCGCCGGCCTTGATCAGCGACTCGGTGGTGCGCTTGTTGCAGACCACCGCCTCGACCTTGTCGAGGTAGTCGGGGAAGGAGGCGTACTTCCCCTTGGCCTTGCGGCACTTGATGATCGACTCCACGACGTTGGTGCCGACGTTGCGCACGGCGGACAGGCCGAAGAGGATCACGTCGTCGCCCTGGGCGGCGAAGTTGGACTCGGACTCGTTGACGTTCGGCGGGAGCACCCGGATGCCCATGCGCCGGCACTCGTTGAGGTAGACGGCCGACTTGTCCTTGTCGTCCTTGACGGAGGTCAGCAGCGCCGCCATGTACTCGGCGGGGTGGTTGGCCTTGAGGTAGGCCGTCCAGTACGACACCAGGCCGTACGCGGCCGAGTGCGCCTTGTTGAACGCGTACCCGGCGAAGGGGACCAGCACGTCCCACAGGGCCTGGATGGCCTCGTCGCTGTAGCCGTTCTTGCGGGCGCCGGCCTGGAAGATGGTGAAGTTCTTCGCCAGTTCCTCGGGCTTCTTCTTGCCCATCACGCGGCGGAGGATGTCGGCCTCGCCGAGCGAGTAGCCGGCGATGATCTGGGCGGCCTTCTGCACCTGCTCCTGGTAGACGATCAGGCCGTAGGTGACGTCCAGGACCTCCTTGAGGGGGGCCTCCAGCTCCGGGTGGATCGGGGTGATGTCCTGCTGGCCGTTCTTGCGCAGGGCGTAGTTGGTGTGCGAGTTCATGCCCATCGGACCCGGCCGGTACAGGGCCGACACGGCGGAGATGTCCTCGAAGTTGTCGGGCTTCATCAGCCGCAGCAGGGAGCGCATGGGCCCGCCGTCGAACTGGAAGACGCCGAGGGTGTCGCCGCGCTGGAGCAGCTCGAAGGTGGTGGGGTCGTCCAGCGGCAGACCGAGGAGATCGATGTCGATCCCCTTGTTGGACTTCACCATCTTCACGGCGTCGTCCATGATCGTCAGGTTGCGCAGGCCGAGGAAGTCCATCTTCAGCAGTCCGAGCGACTCGCAGCTCGGATAGTCCCACTGGGTGATGGTCACGCCGTCGGTGTGCCTGACCCACACGGGGACGTGCTCGGTGATGGTCTCGCTTGACATGATCACGCCGGCGGCGTGCACGCCCATCTGCCGGACCAGGCCCTCCACACCGCGCGCGGTGTCGATGACCTTCTTCACGTCCGGCTCGTTCTCGTACATCGCGCGGACCTCGCCGGCCTCCGAGTAGCGGGGGTGCTCGGGGTCGGTGATGCCGGACAGCGGGATGCCCTTGCCGAGGACGTCGGCGGGCATGGCCTTGGTGATGCGGTCGCCCATCGCGTACGGGTAGCCGAGCACCCGCGCGGAGTCCTTGATCGCGTTCTTGGCCTTGATGGTGCCGTACGTGCCGATCATGGCGACCTTGTCGGCGCCGTACTTCTCCGTCACGTACCGGATGACCTCGACGCGCCGGCGCTCGTCGAAGTCGATGTCGACGTCGGGCATGGAGATGCGCTCGGGGTTGAGGAACCGCTCGAAGATCAGGCCGTGCGGGATCGGGTCGAGGTCGGTGATGCCCATGGCGTAGGCGACGATCGAGCCGGCCGCGGAGCCGCGGCCGGGGCCCACCGCGATGCCGTTGTTCTTCGCCCACATGATGAAGTCGGCGACGACCAGGAAGTAGCCGGGGAAGCCCATCGAGATGATGACGTCCATCTCGTAGTCGGCCTGCTTCTGGCGGTCCTCGGGGATGCCGCCGGGGAAGCGGCGCTCCATGCCGCGGCGCACCTCCTCCTTGAACCAGGTGACCTCTGTGTAGCCCTCGGGGATGTCGAACTTGGGCATGAGGTCCCGCTTCTCGAACATGCCCGTGGTGTCGACCATCTCGGCGACCAGGAGCGTGTTGGCGCAGCCCTCCTGCCAGGCGTCCGAGGAGTCGATGGCGTACATCTCCTCGGTCGACTTCAGGTAGTAGCCGGTGCCGTCGAACTTGAAGCGGTCGGGGTCGGAGAGGTTCTTGCCGGTCTGGATGCACAGCAGGGCGTCGTGGGCGCCCGCCTCGTGCGCGTAGGTGTAGTGCGAGTCGTTGGTGACCAGGGGCGGGATGCCGAGCTTCTTGCCGATGTCCAGCAGTCCCTCGCGGACCCGGTGCTCGATGTCGATGCCGTGGTCCATCAGCTCAAGGAAGTAGCGGTCCTTGCCGAAGATGTCCTGGTAGTCGGCGGCCGCCTTGAGGGCCTCGTCGAAGTGGCCGAGGCGCAGCCTGGTCTGCACCTCGCCGGAAGGGCAGCCGGTGGAGGCCACGATGCCCTCGGACCACTGGGCGATGGTCTCCTTGTCCATGCGGGGCCACTTCTGCAGCCAGCCCTCGGCGTAGGCGTCGGAGGAGAGGCGGAAGAGGTTGTGCAGGCCCGTGCTGTTCACCGCCCACATGGTCTTGTGGGTGTAACCGCCGGAACCGGAGACGTCGTCCCGCTTCTGGTGGGGCTGGCCCCACTGGATCTTGCGCTTGTTGCGCCGGGACTCCGGGGCGACATACGCCTCGATGCCGATGATCGGGGTGATCCCGGCCTTCTTCGCGGAGTGGAAGAAGTCGTACGCCCCGTGGAGGTTGCCGTGGTCGGACATGGCGATGTGGGTCATGCCCATCTCGTTGCACGCGTTGAACATGTCCTTCAGCCGCGCGGCACCGTCCAGCAGCGAGTACTGGGTGTGGACGTGCAGGTGCGTGAACGGCGGCTTCGACACGGCTGCGGCCTCCAGGGAGAGCGTACGGATACGGGGGTCCGGCAGGCTGCGGACAGTCCGGGGGACAGCGTCGAAGTCTATGCCCCGGCACTGACACCGGGGGCCTCGCGCCGCGTACCTTCGTGCGAGGACAGCGCGGGCACTCAGCCGCACCGCCGGACGTTGTGGTGGGGGGAGGATCCCCGCGCGGTCCGTCCCATACGTCTCGTACCACCCGTACCAGGAGGCACCCAGCGATGTCGGTCCCCCAGCTCAGCGACGAGCAGCGCGGCGAGGAGATCCTCGCCGTCTTCGACACCGCCTTCGGCGAGCTCCTGGCCGCCGACCCGGCCGCGTTCCGCGTGAAGTTCCGGAAGATGGCGGCCTCGGCCTTCGCGTTCTACCGGGGCACGGCCTGCCTCTTCTACCACGACCTGGACGCCGACCGGCGCGGCGGCCCGTTCCTGGACGAGCGCACCTCGCGCGTGTGGATCCACGGCGACCTGCACGCGGAGAACTTCGGCACGTACATGGACTCCAACGGCCGTCTGGTCTTCAACGTCAACGACTTCGACGAGGCCTACGTCGGCCCCTTCACCTGGGACCTCAAGCGCTTCGCCGCCTCGATCGCCCTCGTGGGGTACGCCAAGGCGCTGAGCGACGAGCAGATCACCGAGTTGGTGACGGTCTACGCGGCCGCCTACCGCGAGCGGATCCACGCCCTGGCCACCGGCGCCAAGAGCGACGAGGTGCCGCCCTTCACCCTGGACACCGCCCAGGGCCCGCTGCTGGACGCGCTGCGCGACGCCCGCTCGCTGACCCGGTTCGAGCTGCTGGACTCCATGACGGAGATCCGCGACTTCGAGCGCCGGTTCGCGCCCGGCGGCGGCTCCATCGAGCTGGACGCCGCCACGCGCTACAAGGTGCTGGCCGCCTTCGACGGCTATCTGGAGACGCTGCCGGAGTCCTCGCTCGCCCGCCCGGACTCCTACCGCGTGAAGGACGTCGTGGGCCGGCGGGGCATCGGCATCGGTTCGGCCGGGCTGCCGTCGTACAACATCCTGCTGGAGGGCAACAGCGACGCGCTGGAGAACGACGTCGTGATCTACATCAAGCAGGCCCAGACCCCGGCCGTGTCCCGGCACGTCACGGACCAGGCCATCCGCGGCTACTTCCAGCACGAGGGCCACCGCACGGTGATCTCCCAGCGGGCCCTGCAGGCTCACGCGGACCCGTGGCTGGGCTGGACCGAGCTGGACGGCGCCGGGCAGCTGGTCGCCGAGGTGTCGCCGTACGCCGTGGACCTGGACTGGGGCGACATCGACGACCCGGAGGAGATCGCGCAGGTCGTCGCCGACCTCGGCCGGGCCACGGCGACGATGCACGCGGCGGCGGACGACCAGTCGGGCGAGTCGCTGGTGCCGTTCTCCACGGAGCGGGCCATCGACGCGGCGATCGCGGCCGACGAGGAGGGCTTCGCCCCGCTGCTGGTGGACTTCGCCCACGCCTACGGCGCCCGCGCGCGCGGCGACCACCAGATCTTCGTGGACCTGTTCCGCAACGGGCGGATTCCGGGTCTGTGACGGAAAGGCCGCACACAGGGATCCTTTAAGGGTCCCTTACCGGCCCACGTGACACACTCTTCTCTCGCTATGGACATATCCGGGACCCAGCTCAGAGCCGTGCGCGCGGCGCTGTTCACGGCCGTGGTCGTGACGCTCAGCACCGCGTCGCACGTCCTGCTGTCCCGGGCCCCGCTGCCGCTGAACACGGTGGCCGCCGTCGCGGCCGCCGTGTTCCTGCTCGCCTACGCCCTGGCCGGGCGCGAGCGCGGCTTCGGGCGGATCGCCGCCCTGCTGGTTCCGCTGGAGCTGGCCGCCGACACCGTCTTCACCACCGGCCAGCACGTCTGCTACGGCCCCGTGGGCGGCCCGGTCGCGGGACCGCTGCGCTCGGTCGGCTGGGACGTGCTGTGCGGCAACGGCGCGGACGTCGGCACCCCGCTGGCCCGTATGACCGGCACCGACACCGACCGGCTGGCGGAGCTGCTGGCCCACGCCACCCCGGCGACGGCCTGGCTGCTGCTGGCCGCGCACGTCGGCGTCGGCCTGCTCGCGGCCGGCTGGCTGCGCCGGGGGGAGCGCGCGCTGGCCGAGCTGCTGCGCGCGGTGGCCGCGACCACCTTCCGGCCGCTGCTGCTCGCGGTGGCCGCGGTGGCCTCCCGGCGGGCCCCGGCCGCCACGCGCCCCGCCCGCCCGGCGCCGGCCGCCGGCATCCTGCGCACCCGCCTCCTCACCCACTCCCTGGGACGGCGCGGACCTCCGCACCCGCTCACGCCCGCCTCCGCCCTCGTCTGAGCGGCGGCGCGGCACCGAGCCCGGACGGAACGGTCCCCCACACCCACAGGAGAGACACCACCATGAGCAAGCGGAACAGCCAGACGGCGAAGACGGCGGCCCGGGAGCGGCTGCGCGCGGAACGCGAGCGCGAGGCCAAGCGCGCCAAGGTGCGCCGCCAGATCATCGTCGCCTGCTCGGTCGTAGCCGTCCTCGCGGCAGCAGGCGGCATCGGCTACGCAGTCGTCCAGGCCAACAAGCCGGGCCACTGGGAGGCCGTGAAGGACCAGAAGCTGGTCAAGCCGGCCAACACCACCGGGTCGGACGGCACCACCGTCGTCATCGGCAAGAGCACCGCCAAGAAGACCCTCGTCGTCTACGAGGACCCGCGCTGCCCGGTCTGTGCGCAGTTCGAGCAGAGCGTCGGCACGACGGTGAAGAAGGACGTCGACGACGGCAAGTTCAAGCTCCAGTACGTCGGCGCCACCTTCCTGGACAGGAACCTGCCCGGTGAGGGTTCCAAGAACGCGCTCAGCGCCCTGGGCGCCGCGCTCAACGTCAGCCCCGAGGCCTTCCTGGAGTACAAGGCCGCGATGTACTCGGCGAAGTGGCACCCCGAGGAGACCGACGACAAGTTCAAGAGCGACTCCTATCTGATCCAGATCGCCGACACGGTCCCCGCCCTGAAGGGCAACGCGGCGTTCCAGAAGGACGTGAAGGACGGCACCTACGACAGGTGGGCGCTGGAGGAGTCCAAGCTCTTCGACAAGGGGGGCATCCAGGGCACCCCGACCATGAAGATGGACGGCAAGACGCTGACGGGCTCCGACGGCAAGAACGCCCCCATGACGGTGGCCGACTTCAACAAGGCGATCGACGCGGCCCTCAAGGGCTGACGCCTCCCCGGACACCGAGCGCCGTCTGAAGAGCGGGCGAACTTTTGGGAGTTCGTCCGCTCTGGCGTGTACCGGTCAGTAATCTGATCGGTCGTGACCAGTCGATACAGATCAGGTGAGGCGTTCCAGGGCCTCAACTCGCTTGCCCCGCGCCGCCGTACGGTCGTCAAGGCCGCGGCGGCCTCCGCTGTCCTGGCCGGGCCGCTCGTCGGTGCGCTGCCCGCGCGGGCCGCCGTCGGCACGCCCGCGTTCCTGCACGGAGTGGCCTCCGGCGACCCGCTGCCCGACGGCGTCCTGCTGTGGACCCGGGTGACCCCCACCGCCGAGGCGGCGCCTGGCTCCGGGCTCGGCCCCGACACCGAGGTGAGCTGGGTCGTCGCCAGGGACAGGGCGCTCACCGACGTCGTCGCCAAGGGCTCCCTCACCGCGACCGCCGCCTCCGACCACACCGTCAAGGCCGACGTCCGCGGTCTCGCGCCGGCCACCGACTACTGGTTCCGCTTCTCGGCCGGTGGCGCCGACTCCCCCGTGGCCCGCACCCGCACCGCCCCCGCCCACGACGCCCCCGTCACCGGGCTGCGCTTCGGCGTGGTCTCCTGCTCCAACTGGGAGGCCGGCTACTTCGCCGCCTACCGCCACCTCGCGGCCCGCGGCGACCTCGACGCCTGGCTGCACCTCGGGGACTACATCTACGAGTACAAGTCCGGCGAGTACGCGGCCCGGGGCAAGGTCGTCCGGCCCCACGCCCCCGCCAACGAGATCATCACCCTCGCCGACTACCGCACCCGGCACGCCGAGTACAAGACCGACCCCGACCTCCAGGCCCTGCACCACAAGGCGCCGGTCATCGCGATCTGGGACGACCACGAGTTCGCCGACAACGCCTGGTCCGGCGGCGCGGTCAACCACACCGAGGGCGCCGAGGGCACCTGGACGGCCCGCAAGGCCGCCGCCAAGCAGGCCTACTTCGAGTGGATGCCGGTGCGCCCGGCGATCGAGGGCACCACCTACCGCCGGCTGCGCTTCGGCAAGCTGGCCGACCTGTCGCTGCTCGACCTGCGGTCCTTCCGCTCCCAGCAGGCGTCCTCCGGCAGCGGCTCGGTCGACGACCCGGACCGCACCATCACCGGCCGGGCCCAACTGGACTGGCTGAAGGCCGGGCTGAAGGCGTCCGACACCACCTGGCGGCTGGTCGGCAACTCGGTGATGATCTCCCCCTTCGTCGTCGGCTCGCTCTCCGCGGACCTGCTCAAGCCACTGGCCAAGCTGCTCGGGCTGCCGCAGGAGGGCCTGGCCGTCAACACCGACCAGTGGGACGGCTACACCGACGACCGCCGCGAACTGCTGGCCCACCTGCGCTCCAACGCCATCGGCAACACCGTCTTCCTCACCGGCGACATCCACATGGCCTGGGCCAACGACGTGCCCGTGGACGCCGGCACCTACCCGCTGTCGGCCTCCGCCGCCACCGAGTTCGTCGTCACCTCGCTGACCTCCGACAACCTCGACGACATCGTCAAGGTCCCCGAGGGCACCGTCTCGGCGATCGCCTCCCCCGTCATCCGCGCCGCCAACCGGCACGTCCACTGGGTCGACACCGACCGCCACGGCTACGGCGTGCTGGACATCACGGCCGAGCGGGCACAGATGGACTACTACGTGCTGTCCGACCGCACCAGCCAGGCCGCGACCAGCGCCTGGACCCGCTCCTACCGCACCCGCAGCGGCACGCAGAAGGTGGAGCGGACGTACGACCCCGTGTAACGGGTCACTCCGGTCTCTGCGGGCCCTGCAGGCTGTCGAGGAAGCCGAGCGCCACCCGCCAGGTGGCCTCGGCGGCCTCCTCGTCGTAGTCGGGCAGGCCGGGGTCGGTGTAGAGGTGGCCGGCCCCGGCGTACCGGTACACCTCCACGTCGGCGCCCGTGCGGCCCATCTGGAGATACCACGCGCTCAGCCAGTCGTCCGTCTCGAACGGATCCGGCTCGGCCACGTGCAGCTGCACGGGCAGCGCGTCCGCCGTCGCGTTCGGCGCGATGTCCGAGGTGCCGTGCAGGAGCAGCAGGCCGCGCGCCTTGTCGTCGCCGAGGGCGAGGGTCTGGGCGATCGAGGCGCCGAGCGAGAAGCCCGCGTACACCAGGCCCCGGTCGGAGTAGGGCGCGGCGGCCAGCACGGCCCGCCTGAGCAGCTCGTCCTTGCCGGTCTCGTCCTTGAAGGCCATGCCCTCCTCCACGGTGTCGAACGTACGGCCCGCGAAGAGGTCCGGCGTCCACACCTCGTGCCCGGCGGCGCGCAGCCGGCCGGCGGCCTGGCGCACGGCCGGTCGAAGGCCGTAGGTCGAGTGGAAGAGCACGATGTTCATGGGCCCATGGTGCCAGCCGGGTACGACAACGCCCGGCCGAGGCCGGACCGCCGCCCGCCGGGGCCGGGGCAGGTGCGCGGGAAGGGACGCAAGTCACACGTTCAAGCCGGCGCGGCGGCGGTTAGGCGCGCAGGCATGGAGAACGTACTCCGACCCGTGCTCGTGGTCGGCGGCTCGGTCCTGATCACCCTGGTGATCGGCTGGGCCACCGACCTTCTGCTGCGCGAGGCCGACGAACGGCACCACGAGACACCGCTGTGGGGCCTCCTGCGCCGCGCCCGCGTGCCGTACCAGCTCGTGCTGTGCGCCGCCCTGCTCAGAGGGTCCTACGACCAGGTGAAGGTGCTGGAGGACCACCGCGTCGGCATCGGCAGGGCCCTGACCCTCACACTGATCGGCTCGGCCGCCTGGCTGGTCATCCGGATCGCGTCGGCGATCGTGGAGACCTCCTACTCGCGCTACGCCAGCGCCCGCGCCCACCGGGACCCGGCCCGGGTGCGGCGGGTGCGCACCCAGGTCGAGCTGATCATGCGGGTGGTGTCGGCGGTCGTCATCGTGGTGGCGGCGGCCTCGATGCTGCTGACCTTCCCGGCGATGCGCGCGGCCGGGGCCTCGCTGCTGGCCTCGGCCGGGATCCTCGGCATCGTCGCCGGTGTCGCCGCGCAGTCCACGCTGAGCAACATGTTCGCCGGGTTGCAGATCGCCTTCGGCGACATGGTGCGCATCGGCGACACGGTGGTCGTCAACGGCGAGTGGGGCACCGTCGAGGAGATCACGCTGACCTTCCTGACGGTACGGACCTGGGACGAGCGGCGGATCACCATGCCGGTGTCGTACTTCACGTCCAACCCGTTCGAGAACTGGTCGCGCGGCACCCCGCAGATGACCGGCACCGTCTTCTGGCACCTGGACCACTCCGCGCCGCTGGAGGCGATGCGGGACAAACTGCGCGACATCCTGCGCCAGTGCCCGGCCTGGGACGGCCGCGCCTACAACCTGTACGTCACCGACACCACCCCCAGCACCATCCAGGTGCGGGCCCTGGTGACGGCGAAGGACTCCGACGACATCTGGACCGTCCGGGTCGCGGTGCGCGAGGAGATGATCCGCTGGCTGTGCGAGGAGCACCCCTACGCCCTCCCGCGCGTGAACACCGCGGACGCGACCCGGCCCCCGGGGCAGCGGGACGGCGGCCACGACCTCGGCCTGGTCCGGGACGGCGACCGCGCCGCCTCCCGGGACGGCGCCGTGCGGCCGTCCCTCGACAAGCCGCGTTCCCTCGGCCGCTCGGGTACGGGACGAGGCTGAGGCCACCGGCTCAGTGACCGCGCTCGGCGCCGCCGTTGACCTGGACGACCTGGGAGGTGATGTGGGCGGCGCCCGGCGAGGCCAGCCAGTGCAGGGTGGCGGCCACGTCGCCGGGGGTGCCCGCGCGCCCGGTGGAGGTCTCGGCGACGAGCCGGGCGCGGCGGGCCTCGTCCATCGCGTCGCCGAAGAAGTCGGTGTCCTCGACGTATCCGGGCGCGACGAGGTTCACCGTGATCCCGCGCGGGCCCAACTGCCGTGCCAGGTCGTGGGCGTAGGGGTGCAGTGCCGCCTTGGACGCGGCGTAGGCGCCGCTGCCGGAGCCGCGGTAGGCCGCGATGGAACTGAGGAACAGCACACGCCCGCCCGGCTCGGCGAGACGGTCCTTGAGCGCCTCGGTGAGCAGCACGGCGGTCAGCGTGTTGATCCGGAAGTTCACCGTCCAGTTGTCGGCGACGAGTTCGAGCGGGTCGTCCCGCTGCGCCCGGGGCTCGAGCTGCCCGGACCCTCCGGCGCTGTGGATCAGCACGTCCACGGCGCCGAGTTCGTCCGCCACGAAGCGGGCCACCCCGCGCACGCCGTCGACGTCGCCGACGTCGGCCGCGTAGGTGAGGGCGCCCGGCACCCGCGCCCCGCGCAGCACGTCCTCCCTCCTCCCGAGCAGCAGGACCCGGTCGCCGTCCGCCGCGAACGTCTGAGCCGCCGCGAGCCCGATCCCCGTACCACCACCGCTGATCACCACGTTGCGAGTCATGATCCGAGCGTAGGCCCGCGCGGGCGCACGACGGGGGAACGCCGGGGCGGAAGGCGGCGCGCGCACCGGCGTGCGACCCGTACGCCGCGGCGGGCCGAGTGCGTCAGCGCAGGCTGCGCACGTCGAGGTGGCGCAGCACCCGGTCCACGATCTCCGGGTCGGCCCCGGGCTCGCTGCGCGCCGCCAGCACCTCGTGCCGGGCCGCGCTCAGCATCTCGCCCTGGATGCGCCGCACCCGCTTCAGCCGCCGCACCCGGTTCTCCTGCGCCTCCCTGCGCTCCTCGTCGCCGATCCGCGGACTGATCCGCAGCCCGATCTCGAAGGCCCGCCGGTTCATCTGCTCGGACAGGTCGTCGGGCAGCTCCTCGACGGACTCGATCTCCCGCAGCCGCCGCTTGGCCGCCTTCGCCGCCCGCGCGGCGAGCTGCGTCTCGAACTCCTTCTCCCGCTCGGTGTCGGCGCGCACCCCGAGCCGCCTGACCAGCCACGGCAGGGTGAGTCCCTGGAGCACCAGCGTGGCCATGATCACCCCGAAGGCGATGAACACGATCTCGTCGCGGTCGGGGAAGGGCGCGCCGCTGTCCGTGTGGAGCGGGATGGCCAGCGCGAGCGCCACCGAGGCCACGCCGCGCATCCCCGACCACCACATGACGACGGTCTCGCGCCAGCTGAGCGGGATGTCCTCGTCGTAGTCCCGCAGCGCGTGCAGCCGCTTGGTCAGCCAGGTCGCGGGCAGCAGCCACAGCAGCCGTACCAGCACCACCACGGCCACGACCACCGCGGCCCAGCCGAGCAGTTCGCCCCAGCGCCCGGCGGCCGTGCGCACCGCGTTGTGCAGCTCCAGGCCGACCAGCCCGAAGGCGACCCCGGTGACCAGGGTGTCGACGACGTCCCAGACGGTGTGCCCGGCGAGCCGGCTGACCACGTCGTCGGCGTCGACGGCGTACTCGGCCAGGAACAGCGCGGTGACGAGCACGGAGAGGACGCCGGAGCCGTGCAGTTCCTCGGACAGCACGTAGGACGCGAAGGGGACGAGCAGCGTCAGCCCGATCTGGAGCGTCGCGTCCCCGAGCAGGCTCAGCAGCTTGTTCGCGCCCCAGCCGAGCGCGACCCCGACGGCCACCGCGACCACCGCGGACAGCACCAGGTCGAGACCGGCCCGCCAGACGGAGAACTCTCCGCTGACGGCGGCGGCGATGGCGACGTGGTAGAGCACGATGGCCGTCACGTCGTTGAACAGGCCCTCGCCCTCCAGGATCGACACCAGGCGGCGCGGCAGCCCGAGCTGCCCGGCGACGGCGGTCGCCGCGACCGGGTCGGGCGGGGCGATCAGCGCGCCCAGCGCCACCGCGGCGGCCACCGACAGCCCCGGCACGATGGAGTGGGCGACGACGGCGACGCACAGCGTGGTGACGAACACCAGCGCCACGGCCAGCAGGAAGATCGGCCGCTTGTTCGCCGTGAACTGCCGCCAGGAGGTGCGCCGTACGGCGGCGTAGAGCAGCGGCGGCAGCAGCGCGGGCAGGATCAGCTCGGGCGGGATGCTGACGTTCGGCACGAAGCCGGGCAGCGCCAGCGCGATGCCGAGCAGGGTCATCAGCACCGGCGCGGGCAGCCCGAACCGGTCACCGACCGGGACGCTGATCACGGCCCCGAGCAATACGACGAAAAGCAGGGCCAACTGATCCACGGTCAGCGCTCCGGGAGGTCGGACGTTCTACACGGCGGACCTCAAGCCTGCCATGCCGCACCGCTCGGCGGCTCCTTCGCCGGTGAGGGGCTACAGCGCGCGCCGCATCGCGCGGTGGGGTATCCCGGCGTCGGGGAACTCCGGACCGTACGCCTCGTATCCCAGACGCTCGTAGAAGCCGAGGGCGTGCGTCTGGGCGTGCAGGTCGACGGCGGTGAGGCCACGCGCGCGTGCCGCGTCCTCGATGGCGCGCACCAGGGCGACGCCGACGCCGAGACCGCGGGCCTCCTTGGCGACGGCGAGCCGTCCCAGGGAGCCGACGCCGGCCTCGCCGCCGGTCTTCGCGGCGGCCGCCGCGCCGTGCAGCAGCCGTCCGGTGCCGAGCGGGAGGCCCCCCTCGCGGACGGCGAGCACGTGCAGCGCGACGGCGTCGTGGGCGTCGTACTCGATGTCCTCCGGGACGCCCTGCTCGGCGACGAAGACCTGCTTGCGCACGGCGAAGCACGCCTCGCGGTCGGCGGGGTCCTCGGCGACGCGCACCTCGTACGGCGTGCTCATGCGTAGGTCTCCTCACGGACCTGGTCCAGGGCCTTCTGGAGGTCCTCGGGATAGTCGCTGGCGAACTCCACCCACTGTCCGTCGCCGGGGTGCTCGAAGCCGAGCCGGACCGCGTGCAGCCACTGGCGGGTGAGCCCGAGCCGCTTGGCGAGGGTCGGGTCGGCGCCGTAGGTCAGGTCGCCGACGCAGGGGTGGCGGTGGGCGGCCATGTGGACGCGGATCTGGTGGGTGCGGCCGGTCTCCAGCTTCACGTCGAGCAGGGAGGCCGCGCGGAAGGCCTCGATCAGGTCGTAGTGCGTGACGGAGGGCTTGCCGTCCGCGGTGACCGCCCACTTGTAGTCGTGGTTGGGGTGGCGGCCGATGGGCGCGTCGATGGTGCCGCTGGTCGGGTCGGGGTGGCCCTGGACGAGGGTGTGGTAGCGCTTGTCGACCGTGCGCTCCTTGAACTGGCGCTTGAGCGAGGTGTACGCGTACTCCGACTTGGCGACGACCATCAGGCCCGAGGTGCCGACGTCCAGGCGGTGCACGATGCCCTGGCGCTCGGCGGCGCCGGAGGTCGAGATGCGGTACCCGGCGGCGGCCAGTCCGCCGATGACCGTGGGGCCGCTCCAGCCGGGGCTCGGGTGGGCGGCGACGCCGACCGGCTTGACGATGACGACCACGTCCTCGTCGTCGTGCACGATCTCCATGCCCTCGACCGGCTCGGCGACCACCTGGACGGGCGCGGGCGCCTGGGGCATCTCCACCTCGAGCCAGGCCCCGCCGCGCACCCGCTCGGACTTGCCGACCGCCGTGCCGTCGACCATCACCTTGCCCGCGGCGGCCAGCTCCGCCGCCTTCGTACGGGAGAAGCCGAACATGCGGGAGATGGCGGCGTCGACGCGCTCGCCCTCCAGGCCGTCGGGCACGGGCAGGGTACGGATCTCGGGAAGCGTGCTCACCCGTCGAGTATGCCGGACGGGCACGGCGGCCCCGACCGGGCCTGTGGACGACCGGGCGCCGGAGGGGCGGGAGGCGGCCGGTCAGTCCTTGTGGACGGTGCCGTCCGGGTCCAGGCCGCGGAAGGACAGCAGCACGATCAGGATGCCGCCGCAGACGATCGCGGAGTCGGCGAGGTTGAACACCGCGAAGTGCTTGGGGGCGATGAAGTCGACCACGGCGCCCTCGAAGACGCCGGGCGAGCGGAAGATCCGGTCGGTGAGGTTGCCCAGCGCCCCGCCGAGCAGCAGGCCGAGCGCGATCGCCCAGGGCAGGCTGTAGAGCTTGCGCGCGAGGCGGGTGATCACCACGATGACGGCGGCCGCGATCACCGTGAAGATCACGGTGAAGGCCTCGCCGAAACCGAAGGCCGCGCCCGGGTTGCGGATGGCCTCCAGCTGGAGCCAGTCCCCGATCAGCCTGATCGGCGCGTGGTGCTCCAGCCTGGCGACCACGACCAGCTTGCTGACCAGGTCGAGAGCGTAGGCGAACGCCGCCACCGCGAACAGGACGGCGATCCGGCGCCTGCCGCGCGGCCGCTCGGCCGTGGCGGGCTCCTGCGGTCCGCCCGCGCGGGCGGACGCCTGCGGCGACGTGTCGTCGCCGGGCCGCTGCTGCCCGGGCCGTGCCGCGTCCGGGGTGTCCGGCGTACCGATGATGCGCTCCGCCTCTGCCACGTGAGTCCCTCGACCTAGGTACCTGATAGAGGACGAGAGTACGGCACACACGTCCCGGCCGAGGTGCTCAGGAGGCGCATGGCGGCAGCCCCCGGCCGGTGCGGCCCCGCTCCGTCCGCCTCAGTAGCGGCGTTCCTGCTTCTGCTTGCACTCCACGCACAGGGTGGCCCGCGGGAAGGCCTGCATACGGGCCTTGCCGATGGGGTCGCCGCAGTTCTCGCACAGACCGTAGGTGCCCGCGTCCAGCCGGTCCAGGGCGCGCCCGGTCTGGGTGAGCATCTCGCGCGCGTTGGCGGCGAGGGCGAGTTCGTGCTCGCGCGTGATGTTCTTGGTGCCGGTGTCCGCCTGGTCGTCGCCCGCGCCGTCCCCGGAGTCCCGCATCAGGCCCGCCAGGGACTGCTCGGAGGAGCTGATCTCCTCGCGCAGCCGCTCCATCTCGGACTGGAGCTCCGCGCGGGCCTCCGCGACCTCTTCCGGGGTCCAGGGGTCCTCCCCCGGGCGTACCGCGAGGTCGCCCGGCTCGACCGCCGCGGCGGCGCGTGCCTTGGGGACGGCGGTCTTGGCCGCCGTGGCCGTGCCAGGAGTCTTCTTCGCAACCACCGTCGTGGCTCCCGTCTGCTTCGCGGCCTGCGCCGCGCCCGCCTTCTTGCCCGTGCTCTTCCTGCCCGAGGCCCGCCCGGCGCCACCCCGCGCGGGAGTGCCGTGCTCCGTGCCGGCACCCTCGGCGGCCGGCTTCGTCCCGGACTTCTCCGCCGCCTTGCCGTGCGCGGCCGTGTCCTGCGCCGCCTCGCCGTGCTCCGCCTTGCTGTGCTCCGCCTTGTCCTGGGCCGCCTTGTCCTGCGCCGCCTTCTTCGCCGGGGTCCTGGCGGCGGCCGTCCTCTTCGGCTCCGTCTGCCCCGGCTCCGCCTTCTTCGCACTCGCGGCGTTCTTCGAGGCCGCGGCGTTCTTCGCACTCGCGGCGTTCTTCGCGCCCGTGGAGTTCTTCGCGGCCGCTGCCGGAGCGGTCTTCCTCCCGGCGGTGGCCGCCCGCTTCTTCGCGGTGGTCCCCGCGGCCGCCGGCTTCTTCGCCGCGGCGTTCCTCCCGCCCCCCGCCCGGCCCGCCGCCGCCCCGCCCGCGGGCCCGTCCGTCGTGGTCCTCGCCGCCTCGTCCATGGCCGGCTCCTTCGCCGCCGCGTCCACGTGCCCGGCGACGCCGCCGAGGGCGCCGGCGCTCCGGGACCTGCCCGACGCCGACTGCTCGGCGGTCTTTCTCGCCACCATGGCCGCGGCCCCTTCACATATTGTGATTTTGCTCGCGAATCGTGCTGGGACGATAAATCGACTCGAGTCCCACGGCAACGGGGCACGCCGCCCGATTCGCCCGCCTCGCGCCTGCCGCTCGGCCGGCATGCATGCGTTGTGCCCAGCTCTTCGCCGGGTAATCCGGCCGGCCGCGCGTCCTGCGATCCGGGCGGCCCGCCCCTCGCCATTCGGGGCACCCGCGCGGGCCGCCGCTCGCCTGCCCCCGCACCGCAAAACCGGTCGGCCGCTGTCGCCGGAGCGCCGTACACTGGGCGGAGCGAAAAGCGTGGATGGGGACGAGTAGCGGCGCAGGCAGCCCAGAGCGACCCGGGGACGGTGTGAGCCCGGGGGCGAGCACGTCGTGAAGATCACCCCGGAGCCGCCGGAAGAACGCCCCAGGGACCGCCCGCGGACCCGGGGCCAGTAGAACCGGCTCGCGACCCCAATGAGGGGGCTCACCGGCGCGTACGGCGCACCGGAGGGCCAAGGAGGGTGGTACCGCGGGAGCGCGCCGCACACGGCGTAGGAAGCACGAGGCTCTCGTCCCTCCGACGGAAGGCAGTACGTCCGCCGGAGGAAGATCGATGACGCAGTACCGCCAGGTGCCCGCCCAGGTCGACCTGCCCGCCCTCGAGCACGCCGTGCTCGACTTCTGGCGCGAGCAGAAGATCTTTGCCAAGAGCCTGGAGCAGTCCGAGGGCCGCCCCGAGTGGGTGTTCTACGAGGGTCCGCCCACCGCCAACGGCATGCCGGGCGCCCACCACATCGAGGCGCGCGTCTTCAAGGACGTCTTCCCCCGCTTCCGCACCATGCGCGGCTACCACGTGGCCCGCAAGGCCGGCTGGGACTGCCACGGCCTGCCCGTGGAGCTGGCGGTGGAGAAGGAGCTGGGCTTCTCCGGAAAGCAGGACATCGAGGCGTACGGCATCGCCGAGTTCAACGCCAAGTGCCGCGAGTCGGTGACCCGGCACACCGACGCCTTCGCCGAGCTGACGACCCGCATGGGCTACTGGGTCGACCTCGACGACGCCTACCGCACCATGGACCCCGAGTACGTGGAGTCCGTATGGTGGTCGCTCAAGCAGATCTTCGACAAGGGCCTGCTGGTCCAGGACCACCGCGTCGCCCCCTGGTGCCCCCGCTGCGGCACCGGCCTGTCCGACCACGAGCTGGCGCAGGGCTACGAGACGGTCGTCGACCCCTCGGTCTACGTGCGCTTCCCGCTCACCTCCGGCCCGCTGGCCGGCCGGGCGGCGCTGCTGGTGTGGACGACAACCCCGTGGACGCTGGTGTCCAACACCGCGGTCGCCGCGCACCCCGAGGTCACCTACGTCGTCGCGACGAACGGCGAGGAGAGCCTGGTCGTCGCCGAGCCGCTGCTCGCCAAGGCGCTCGGCGAGGGCTGGGAGAGCACCGGCGAGACCTTCACCGGCGCCGAGATGGAGCGCTGGACCTACCGACGCCCCTTCGAGCTGGTGCCGTTCGAGGAGCCGGCCCACTTCGTGGTCAACGCCGAGTACGTCACCACCGAGGACGGCACGGGTCTGGTCCACCAGTCCCCCGCCTTCGGCGAGGACGACCTCCGCGTCTGCCGCGCCTACGGCCTCCCGGTCGTCAACCCGGTGCGTCCCGACGGCACCTTCGAGGAGGACGTGCCGCTGGTCGGCGGCGTCTTCTTCAAGAAGGCCGACGAGCGGCTCACCGAGGACCTGGCCGAGCGCGGCCTGCTGTTCAAGCACCTGCCCTACGAGCACAGCTATCCGCACTGCTGGCGCTGCCACACCGCGCTGCTGTACTACGCGCAGCCGTCCTGGTACATCCGCACCACCGCGATCAAGGACCGCCTCCTCCAGGAGAACGAGCGGACCAACTGGTTCCCGGACACCGTCAAGCACGGCCGCTACGGGGACTGGCTGAACAACAACATCGACTGGGCGCTCTCCCGCAACCGCTACTGGGGCACCCCGCTGCCCGTCTGGCGCTGCGGGGACGGCCACCTCACCTGCGTCGGCTCCCTGGCGGAGCTGACGGAGCTGACCGGCGCCGACCAGTCGGGCCTCGACCCGCACCGCCCGTACATCGACGAGGTCACCTTCGACTGCCCTCAGTGCGAGCAGACCGCGACCCGCGTCCCGGAGGTCATCGACGCCTGGTACGACTCGGGTTCGATGCCGTTCGCGCAGTGGGGCTACCCGTACAAGAACAAGGACCTGTTCGAGGCCCGGTATCCGGCGCAGTTCATCTGCGAGGCCATCGACCAGACCCGTGGCTGGTTCTACACGCTGATGGCGGTCGGCACCCTCGTCTTCGACAAGTCCTCGTACGAGAACGTCGTGTGCCTGGGCCACATCCTCGCCGAGGACGGCCGCAAGATGTCCAAGCACCTGGGCAACATCCTGCAGCCGATCCCGCTCATGGACCAGCACGGCGCGGACGCGGTGCGCTGGTTCATGGCGGCCGGCGGCTCGCCCTGGGCGGCCCGCAGGGTGGGCCACGGCACCATCCAGGAGGTCGTCCGCAAGACGCTCCTCACGTACTGGAACACGGTCGCCTTCCAGGCCCTGTACGCGCGCACGTCCGGCTGGGCGCCGAGCGCGGCCGACCCGGCCCCGGCGGAGCGTCCGCTGCTGGACCGCTGGCTGCTCAGCGAGCTGCACGCGCTGACCGACCAGGTCACGCAGGCGCTGGAGGGGTACGACACACAGCGGGCCGGCAAGCTGCTGTCCGCGTTCGTCGACGACCTGTCCAACTGGTACGTCCGCCGTTCGCGCCGCCGCTTCTGGCAGGGCGACGGGGCCGCGCTGCGCACACTGCACGAGGTCGTCGAGACGGTGACCCGGCTGATGGCCCCGCTGACCCCGTTCATCACCGAGCGGGTGTGGCAGGACCTGGTGGTGCCGGTGACCCCGGGCGCCCCCGAGTCGGTGCACCTGTCGTCCTGGCCCGAGGCCGACCTGTCGGCGATCGACCCGGAGCTGTCGCGGCAGATGGTGCTGGTGCGGCGGCTCGTGGAGCTGGGCCGGGCCACCCGCGCGGAGTCGGGCGTCAAGACGCGCCAGCCGCTGTCCCGGGCGCTGGTCGCGGCCGCGGGCTTCGACTCCCTGGACGCCGAGCTGCACGCCCAGATCACCGAGGAGCTGAACGTGGCAACGCTGGCCTCGCTCAGCGAGGTCGGTGGATCGCTGGTGGACACCACCGCCAAGGCCAACTTCCGCGCGCTGGGCAAGCGGTTCGGCAAGCGGGTGCAGGACGTGGCCAAGGCGATCGCCGGCGCCGACGCGGCCGCGCTGTCGCTCGCGCTGCGCGAGGGCACGGCGTCGGTGGAGGTCGACGGCGAGACGGTCGCCCTCGCGCCCGACGAGGTGATCATCACGGAGACTCCGCGCGAGGGGTGGTCGGTGGCGTCCGACGCCGGGGCGACGGTCGCCCTCGATCTGGAGATCACCGAGGAGCTGCGGCGGGCGGGGCTCGCCCGGGACGCGATCCGGCTGATCCAGGAGGCGCGCAAGAACAGCGGCCTCGATGTGGCCGACCGGATCGTGCTGCGGTGGACCGCGACGGACGGCGCGACGATCGCCGCGCTCAGTGAGCACTCCGGACTCATCGCCGAGGAGGTCCTCGCGACCGACTTCGCGCAGGGCGAGGGGGACGACACCTTCGGTGAGGTGTTCTCCGACGAGGGCTTGTCGCTCGGTTTCCGGCTGCGCAAGGCCTGAAGGGGCAGGGGGCGTGCGGGTCGTGAGGGTGGATGCGCCAGGGTGTTCGCCCGCCCCCGCCGCCCCTACCC
>NZ_BMVJ01000001.1:494104-516013 GCF_014650655.1 Streptomyces anandii JCM 4720 | reverse complement strand
GTCCCGTGCCTGGGGGCTTTGCTCCCAGGCCCCCTGACAGGGGCGGTGCGGAGAGCGTTTTCCGGGCGCGGGGCGGTGGGGGCTGGAGGCGCAGTTCCCCGCGCCCCCCGGGGTGCGGCTTCGCCCGCGGGCCCCAAGCCTCCCCGCCCCCGCCCAAGCACACAGGAACGGCCCCGGAGGGAGATCCCTCCGGGGCCGTTCCACAGGCTGCCGACGCCTATTGATCACCTGGACCCTTGCGGGCCCGTCAGTTGTCGTCCTCGTCGATCAGGAAGCCGCGCATCGGCGAGGGGGCCTGGCCCATCGGGGACGGGCCCTGCGGACGCACCGGTGCCATCGGCTGGGTCATCGCCGGGGACATCTGCTGCTGGCCGCCGTAGGACGGGGCGGACGGGCTGGGCGGGCCGCCCATCGTCTGGTTGCCGCCGTACGACGGGGCGCTCGCGCCGGCCGGGGCCATGGAGGGCGCCGGGGACGGCGGCAGCGACGCGGTCGCCGGTGTGCGCGGCGGGGCCAGCGAGTCGTCGGCCTGGGTCTCCAGCTGGCGCAGCTGCGACTCCAGGTACGACTTCAGACGCGTGCGGTACTCGCGCTCGAAGCCGCGCAGGTCCTCGACCTTGCGCTCCAGCGTGGCGCGAGCGGACTCCAGGGAGCCCATCGCGACGCGGTGCTTCTCCTGCGCGTCCCGCTCCAGCGCGTCCGCCTTGGCGCGGGCGTCGCGCTCGAGACCCTCGGCACGCGAACGCGCCTCGCCGACGATCTTGTTGGCCTCGGAGCGGGCCTCGGCGATCGCCTGGTCGGCGGTCTGCTGGGCCAGCGACAGGACGCGCGCGGCGCTGTCGCCACCGGGACCCTGGCCCATCGGACCGGGGCCGCCCATGGGGCCGCCCATCGGGCCGGGACCCATCTGGCCCTGCATCGGGCCCTGGCCCATCGGACCGGGACCCATCGGACCCGGACCCATCGGACCGGGACCCTGCGGACCCTGACCGCCGGGGCCGGCGGGCAGCTGCGGGGCACCGCTCGGCAGCTGGGGCGGGCCACCCATGGGGCCGCCCATCTGCTGCTGCGGCGGGCCCGATATGCCGGCGGGCACGGGAGCGCCGGGACCTCGCATGCCCTGCTGGGGGTGTTGCTGCGGGTGCTGCTGCGGATGCTGCTGGTCCTCCGGGGGCTTGCGCATGTTCTGCTGGTTCTGAGCAGCGGCACGCGTGGCCGCGGCCAGCTTGGCGCGCAGGTCCTCGTTCTCGCGGAGCAGGCGGGTCAGCTCGGCTTCGACCTCGTCGAGGAAGGCATCGACCTCGTCCTCGTCATAGCCTTCTCGGAGGCGGACGGTCGTGAACTGCTTGTTCCGCACGTCCTCGGGGGTCAACGGCATCTCTTCACCTCAACGTAGTCATCGGCAGTCGGCAAGACCGTATCGTCCACAGTCACCTCGCGAGGTTTCCCACGATGGAGATCAGGATGTAGACGATGATCATCAGTACGAAGAAGGACAGGTCTAGCGCCACGCCCCCGAGACGCAGCGGCGGGATGAACCGCCGCAGAAGCTTCAGCGGTGGATCGGTGACAGTGTAGGTGGCCTCCAGAACGACCACCATCGCCTTGCCGGGTTGCCACGAGCGGGCGAACTGGAACACGTAGTCCATGACCAGCCGGAAGATGAGCACGATGAGGAACACCATCAGCGCGATGTAGAGAACCTCCATGGCCACGCCCATGATCGGTGCTTCCCTCTCCCCTGTTCCGTGCCTGTTTCCGGTGGTGCGTCTCAGCTCTGGTTGAAGAACCCGCCCTCTGCGATGCGGGCCTTGTCCTCCGCCGTGACATCGACGTTAGCAGGCGACAACAGGAACACCTTCTGCGTCACCCGCTCGATGCTGCCGTGAAGACCAAACACCAAACCGGCCGCAAAGTCGACAAGTCGCTTCGCGTCTGTGTCATCCATCTCAGTCAGATTCATGATCACCGGGGTGCCCTCACGGAAGTGTTCCCCGATGGTACGGGCCTCGTTGTAGGTCCGGGGGTGCAGCGTGGTGATCCGGTACGGCTCACGTTCCGACACGACCTTGGGCATGATCACCGGTGCGTTCTTCTCCAGGCTTGAGCGGTCTTGTGTGATGGACGCCACGGGCGCGATGCGCGCCGGGCGGCCGGATTCCGCCGGGAGCGAAGCGGAATGCGACACCGGTTCGCGTGGCGCCGGAGGCTGCACCACCCGTACCGGTTCGTCCCTTTGTGACTGATGTGTCACATGCGACGGCTCGTGCCGTCGGCGGTCCCGCTCGGGTTCGGGGTCCAGCTCGGGTTCGAAGTCGTCGTCGGGGTCGAAGCCCCGGCCGTCGTACCCATCGTCCTCCACGAGGCCGAGGTAGACCGCCATCTTGCGCATCGCGCCGGCCATGCTCTGAGTCCTCCGCTCTGTGGTGGATCCGCTGACGACCGCCAAGTCCCCGCGATCCACGAGGTCGTTGCGCCTTCTTCGGCGGTATTGACCATATTTTCTGCTGTGGTCCGACTTCCTGGCGACGTTACCCGAGCCCGGGGCGGACTCCGAGTACCGCGGTGCCGACGCGCACATGTGTCGCCCCGGCGGCCACGGCCTGTTCGAGGTCCGCACTCATCCCTGCCGAGACCATGGTGGCAGCCGGATGGGTTCTGCGCAGGTCAGTCGACAAATCCATGAGCCGGTCGAAGGCGGCTCGTTGACGTCCGGCGTACTCGCCCGTGAGCGGGGCCACGGTCATCAGACCGTCGAGCCGCAGCCCCTCGGAGCGGGCCACCAGATCGGCCAACTCCCCGATTCCCGCGGGTCCGACACCCCCGCGCTCCCCGCGGCCGCTCTCGCCCGCGTCCAGCGCGACCTGGATCAGGCAGCCGGTCTCCCGCTCCTGGCGCACGGCCTCCTTCGACAGCGCGGTGACCAGCCGGGCGCGGTCGACGGACTGCACGACGTCGGCATAACCGACCACCGAGCGCACCTTGTTGGTCTGAAGTTGACCGACAAAATGCCAACTCAAGGGCAGATCCGCACATTCCGCGGCCTTGGGCGCCGCGTCCTGGTCGCGGTTCTCGGCGACATGGAGCACACCGAGTTCCGACAGGATCCGCACATCCGAGGCCGGGTAGGTCTTGGTGACCACGATGAGGGTCACCTCCTCGCGGGGCCGGCCGGCGGCGGCGCAGGCCTCGGCGATGCGTCTGTTCACCTTCGCCAGGTTCGCGGCGAGTTCGTCCTTACGGTTGCTCATGTCCCATCAGTCCAGCCAGACGTAGCCCGCGAGCCGCCCGGTGGTGCGGTTCCGGCGGTAGGAGAAGTGGTCGTCCGACTCCCGCGTGCACACCGGCGACTGCTGCCGGTCGCGCACCCCGAGGCGTTCGAGCTGCGCGTGCACACCGGCGCACACGTCCACCGCGGGTGTGCCCCAACTGGTCTCGGCGTGCGCCGCCGGTTCCGCGGCGGCCACCTCGGCGCGCATCGCGTCCGGCACCTCGTAGCACCTGCCGCAGACGGCGGGCCCGGTGCGGGCGACGATCCGGGCCGGGTCGGCGCCGAGCGACCGCATCGCGCGGACGGCGGCCGGCACCACGCCCTTGAGCATCCCGGGCCGTCCGGCGTGCGCGGCGGCGGCCACCCCGGCGACCGGGTCGGCCAGCAGCACGGGCACGCAGTCGGCGGTGAGCACGGCGAGGGCGAGGCCCCGGCGCGCGGTCACGACCGCGTCCACGGCGGGGATCTCGGCGGCGGAGCCCCAGGGGCCGTCCACCACCGCCACGTCCGCGCCGTGCACCTGGTTCATCCAGACCACGCGGGCCGGGTCGATCCCCAGGGACTTGGCGGCCAGTTCCCGGTTGGCGCCGACGGCGCCGGGGTCGTCGCCGACCGCGCCGCCGAGGTTGAGCTCCTCGTACGGAACGGCGCTCACCCCGCCCCACCGGTCGGTGAAGGCGAAGTGCGCGCCGCTCACGGTGTCGCGCTGTCCTATCACTTCAGGAAGTCCGGTACGTCCAGTTCCTCGGCCGCGCTGTCCGTGTAGGTCCGCGGCGCCGGGGTCACCGGCGGGGCGGCGGCCGGGAGGTCGCTCACCGGCTCGGGCGCGGCGGGCTCCGGCTCCTCCTTCGGCGTGACGCTGCCGAGCGAGCCGAAGGTGGGGCGGCTCTCCGGCTGCCGTACCGGAGCCGGCTCCTCGCGCTTGGCCGAGGACGAGCCGAGCACGTTGTCCCGGCGGGCCGGCGGCTGGCCGCCGTCGAAGCCGGCCGCGATCACGGTGACCCGGACCTCGTCGCCGAGGGCGTCGTCGATGACCGCGCCGAAGATGATGTTGGCCTCGGGGTGGGCGGCCTCGCTGACCAGCTGGGCGGCCTCGTTGATCTCGAACAGGCCGAGGTCGGAGCCGCCGGAGATGGAGAGCAGGACGCCGCGGGCGCCGTCGATGGAGGCCTCGAGCAGCGGGGAGGAGATCGCCATCTCGGCCGCGGCCACCGCGCGGTCGTCGCCGCGGGCCGAGCCGATGCCCATGAGGGCGGAACCGGCCTCGGACATGACCGACTTGACGTCGGCGAAGTCGAGGTTGATCAGGCCGGGGGTGGTGATCAGGTCGGTGATGCCCTGCACACCGGAGAGCAGCACCTGGTCCGCGGACTTGAACGCGTCGAGCACGCTGACCTGGCGGTCCGAGATGGACAGCAGCCGGTCGTTGGGGATCACGATGAGGGTGTCGACCTCTTCGCGGAGCTCGGCGATGCCGTCCTCGGCCTGGTTGGCGCGGCGCCGTCCCTCGAAGGTGAACGGGCGCGTGACCACGCCGATGGTGAGGGCGCCCAGCGAGCGCGCGATGTTGGCCACGACGGGCGCGCCGCCGGTGCCGGTGCCGCCGCCTTCACCGGCCGTCACGAAGACCATGTCGGCCCCCTTGAGGACCTCCTCGATCTCCTCGCGGTGGTCCTCGGCGGCCTTGCGGCCCACGGCCGGGTTGGCGCCCGCGCCGAGTCCGCGGGTGAGTTCGCGGCCGACGTCGAGCTTGACGTCGGCGTCGCTCATCAACAGCGCCTGTGCGTCGGTGTTGATGGCGATGAACTCGACGCCCTTGAGACCGACCTCGATCATCCGGTTGATGGCATTGACACCACCGCCGCCGACACCGATGACCTTGATGACTGCGAGGTAGTTCTGCGGTGCTGCCACGTCGAAGGCCTCTCGCCTCGAATTACGTTGCCGTCGCCGCGCGGATGCCCGCGCCGTGACGGCAGATGCCGAATGGGACGGTCCGAACGCCGACCCGAACCCTAACCCTGAAGTTTAGGGTTACCAGTGTGTCTGTTCCCTGGACTCTTCCGAACAGGACACTAAGTCGACAAGTGGCGCACGTTCAACGAACACGCCGAACCTCCCGTTTTTCTTTTCACCCTATGTGATCAGCCATAGCGCTGCCCAACCAGGGTGCTGGCCTGCACGGATGCGCGTCAACTCCCTGATGACGCGGGGGCGGTGGGGACCGAGACGTCGAAGTGCCGTGCGCCGGGGGCCGCTTTCATCAGCGCGGCGAGCGCCCGGGCCTTCTGCGCGCCCTGTTCACCGCTGCCCCAGACGACGGTGCGGCCACCGGTCAACTCCAGCGAGATGTCGTCGTAGGTACGGACCTTGACGACCCGTGTCTGCCGGGCGACCTCCCCGGGAATGCGCCCGGCGACCCCGACCGCCTCGCGCACCAGGCGGCCCTCGTCGAAGCGGCGCAGGCTCGCCGCCGACGAGGCCGAGCGGGAAAGTGACAATTGAAGGACCGGAACGTCTTTCGGCGCCTGCGAAACCGTGGCGAATCGGACACCTTCGGCGTCCACTTCCACGAACTTCCCGGCCTTTTCCTCGACCAGGACGGCGGTCCGCTCGACCACATTCAGCCCGATTCCATGGGGCCATGAGCGAACGACCTCGACCGTGTCAATTCGGGGCAATTCTCTGCGCAGTCGCGCCGCGATGGCGTCGGTGTCGACGGAGATCAGCGGCGCCCCGACGGGCACTTCGGCGGCCGTGCGCACCTGCGCGGGCGTGAGGACCCGGGTGCCGGAGACGGAGACGCGCTCCACCCGCGTCCACTTGGAGCCGTAGAGGATCCACAGGGAGCCGCCCGCGAGCAGGGCCACGACCGTGGCCAGAATGACGATCGTACGAAGGTGCGGCCGGCGCAGGCGTCTGAGCCGGCGGACCAGGGGCGGGCCGGACGACTCCTGCTGGCGTTCACCGCGCTCGGCGGTCGTCGGTCCGGCCACGCTTCAAGCCCCTTCGTTCATATGGTCCTAACGGCGCGAGGCGATCGCCTCATACACCATGCCGACGAGCAGCTCGTCGGCGTCCCGGCGGCCGAACTCGCTCGCGGCGCGGGACATCTGGTACAGCCGGTGCGGATCGGCGAGCACGGGCAGGACGTTCTGCTGCACCCACTCGGGGGTGAGTTCCGCGTCGTCGACCAGCAGTCCGCCGCCGGCCTTCACCACCGGCTGGGCGTTCAGCCGCTGCTCGCCGTTGCCGATGGGCAGCGGAACGTAGGCGGCCGGCAGTCCGACGGCGGAGAGTTCGGCGACGGTCATCGCGCCCGCGCGGCAGAGCATCATGTCGGCCGCGGCGTACGCGAGGTCCATCCGGTCCAGGTAACTTACCGGGATATAGGGGGGCATGCCCGGCATCTGGTGCACCTGCGGCAGTTCGTTCTTGGGACCGACCGCGTGCAGGATCTGGATGCCCGCCTGCTGGAGCCAGGGCGCGACCTGCTGCACCACCTCGTTGAGCCGGCGGGCGCCCTGCGAGCCGCCGGAGACCAGCAGCGTGGGCAGGTTGGGGTCGAGGCCGAACATCGCGCGGGCCTCGGGGCGCATGGCGGCGCGGTCCAGGGTGGCGATGGAGCGGCGCAGCGGGATGCCGATGTAGCGGGCGCCGCGCAGCTTGCTGTCCGGGGTGGAGACGGCTACCTGGGCGGCGTAGCGCGAGCCGATCTTGTTGGCCAGGCCGGGGCGGGCGTTGGCCTCGTGGATCACGATGGGCACGCCGAGCCGCTTGGCGGCCAGGTATCCGGGCAGCGCGACATAGCCGCCGAAGCCGACCACGGCGTCGGCCTTGGTGCGCTCCAGGATCTGCTCGGTGGCCTTGATGGTGCCGCGCAGCCGGCCCGGGACGGTGATCAGCTCGGGGGTGGGCTTGCGCGGCAGCGGCACCGCCGGGATCAGCGCGAGCTCGTAGCCCCGCTGCGGGACCAGCTTGGTCTCCAGGCCCCGCTCCGTGCCCAGGGCCGTGATCCCCACGGTCGGGTCCTGCCTGCGCAGGGCGTCCGCGAGGGCGAGCGCGGGCTCGATGTGGCCCGCGGTACCTCCGCCGGCGAGTACGACATGCACCGAAATTCACCGCTCTCCGGACGAGCGCGCCGCCGAGGCACGCCGTCGCATCGTGTTCCATCTCCGAGGCTCGCCCCCGGACTCCCGTCCGGACGCCCCCTCGGGCTTCCGGCCGGTCCTCCGGTCGGGCTTCCGGCCGGTCCTGCGGCCGGAGGCCAGGCCTCCCGCCCGCTTTCTACCAAAGCGGGGCTGCCGCATGGCAAGTGCCGCCCGCGCAGCGGGCTCGTCCCGCGCGAAGGCGATCAGCAGCCCGATGGCGAACATGGTCGGCAGCAGGGCGGATCCTCCGTAGGAGAACAGCGGGAGCGGGACGCCGGCGATCGGCAGCAGGCCGAGCACCGCACCGATGTTGATCACCGCCTGCGCGGTGATCCAGGTGGTCACGCCTCCCGCGGCGTACCTCACGAAGGGGTCCTCCGTGCGTCCGGCCACGCGGATACCCGCATAGCCTAGAGCCGCGAACAGGGCGAGCACCGACAGCGTCCCGGCCAGGCCCAGTTCCTCACCGGTGACGGCGAAGATGAAGTCGGTGTGGGCTTCGGGCAGTTGCCCCCATTTCTCCACACTCGCGCCGAGCCCGGAGCCGAAGATCCCGCCGGAGGCGAGGGCGTAGATGCCGTGCACGGCCTGCCAGCACCGGCTCGCGTCGCTGGAGCCGACGCAGGCGAAGCGGTCCAGCCGGTTGGGGCTGGTCTTGATCAGGATCGTGCCGATCACGGCGGCCATCGACAGCACGCCCACGAACAGCCGGGTGGGCGCGCCGGCGAGCCACAGGAGGCCGAACAGGATCGCGGTGAGGATGATCGCGGTGCCCATGTCGCCGCCGAGCATGATCAGGCCGAGCAGCATGAAGGCGACGGGCACGAGCGGCACCAGCATGTGCTTCCACTGCGTGAGCAGCCGCCGCTCCTGCTTGCGCGCGATCAGGTCCGCGCCCCACAGCACCAGCGCCAGCTTGCCGATCTCGCTGGGCTGGATCTGGAAGGAGCCGCCGAGCGAGATCCAGTTCTGGTTGCCGTTGACCGACATCCCTATCCCCGGCACCTGCACCAGTGCCATCAGGAACACCGCGCCCGCGAGGATCGGATAGGCCAGCGCCCGGTGCAGTTTGACCGGCATCCGCGAGGCGGCCACCATCAGCCCGGCCCCGATCACGGCGGCGAGCAGCTGCTTGCGGAAGAAGTACGAGCCCGGCAGCGCCATCTGCAGCGCGGTGATCTGGGAGGCCGAGTAGACCATCACCAGGCCGAGGACGGTGATCAGCAGACTGCCGCCGAGGATGAGGTAGTACGCGGTCAGCGGCCGGTCCCAGGCCTTGCGGGCCCGGATCACCAGGCTCCGTACGGTTCCGGCGCGGCCGCCCCGGGCGGCGGCGGGCCGCTTCACGGTCCGCTGCGCGGGCGGGCGGCCGGTGCGGCTGCCGGGGCTAGCGGGCATCTGCGCCTCCGCTGTACGTCGGCCGTGAAGGTCGCACGCGTCCCTCCCAGGATCGCCCGGCAGCGGCAGGCGGCCGGGTCAGGCGCCGAGTTCGCGTACGGCCCGAGCGAACGCGTCGCCGCGCTTGTTGTAGTTGGCGAACATGTCCATGGAGGCGCAGGCCGGGGCCAGCAGTACCGTGTCGCCGGGCCGGGCGAGCCGCCGGGCCTCCTGGACGGCCTGGAGCATCGCCCCAGTGTCGGTCCGGTCGAGGTCCACGACGGGGACTTCGGGGGCGTGTCGCGCGAGGGCCTCGCGGATCAGGGCGCGGTCGGCGCCGATGAGGACGACGCCGCGCAGCCGCTTCGCCGACTCGGCGACCAGTTCGCCGAAGGTCGCGCCCTTCGCGAGCCCGCCCGCGATCCATACGATCGACTCGTACGCCGCCAACGAGGCCTGTGCCGCGTGGGTGTTGGTCGCCTTGGAGTCGTCGACGTAGGCGACGCCGTCCACGTCGGCCACGTGCGCGATGCGGTGGGCGTCCGGGGTGAAGGACCTCAGGCCGTCGCGGACCGCCTTGGCGGGCACGCCGTAGGCGCGCGCGAGGGCCGCGGCGGCAAGAGCGTTGGCGATGTTGTGCGGGGCGGGCGGCCGGACGTCGGAGACCTCGGCGAGTTCCTGGGCGTTCCTGTACCGGTCCTCGACGAAGGCACGGTCGACCAGGATGCCGTCCACGACGCCGAGTTGGGAGGGACCGGGGGCGCCGAGGGTGAAGCCGATCGCGCGGCAGCCCTCCTCGACGTCCGCCTCGCGCACCAGGTCCTCGGTGGCCTTGTCGGCCGTGTTGTAGACGCAGGCGACCCGATTGCCCTCGTAGACCCGGCCCTTGTCGGCGGCGTAGGCCTCCATGGAGCCGTGCCAGTCGAGGTGGTCGGGGGCGAGGTTGAGGACGACCGCGGAGTGGGCGCGCAGGGAGGGCGCCCAGTGCAGCTGGTAGCTGGAGAGTTCGACGGCGAGCACGTCGTACTCCTCCTCACCGAGCACGGCGTCGAGCAGGGAGACGCCGATGTTGCCGACGGCGGCCGTGCGCAGGCCCGCCGCCTTGAGGATGGAGGCGAGCATCTGCACGGTGGTGGTCTTGCCGTTGGTGCCGGTGACGGCGAGCCAGGGGGCCGCCTTCCTGCTGTCGTGGCCGCGCAGCCGCCAGGCCAGTTCCACGTCGCCCCAGACCGGGACGCCCGCCTTCTCGGCGGCCCGGAACAGGGGGTTGTCCGGCCTCCAGCCGGGCGCGGTGACGATCAGCTCGGTGCCCTCGGGCAGGGTACTGCGTCCCATGGCGGCTTCGCCGCGGGCGTCGCCCAGGCGCACGGTGACGCCGAGGGACTCCAGTTCGGCCGCCTGCGTCCGGGCGCGCTCGTCGTCGCCGTCGTTGACGACGGTGACCTTCGCGCCGAGGCCGTGCAGCACCCTGGCCGCCGGGATCCCGGAGACGCCGAGTCCGGCGACGGTGACGTTCTTCCCCTGCCAGTCGGTCACTTGTCCGCTGCCCATCCCGCGTAGAAGAGGCCCAGTCCGACGATGACACAGATGCCCTGGATGATCCAGAAACGGACCACGACGAGCACTTCGGACCAGCCCTTGAGTTCGAAGTGGTGCTGCAGTGGCGCCATCCGGAAGACACGCTTGCCGGTGAGCCGGAAGGAGCCGACCTGGATGACCACCGACATGGTGATGAGCACGAAGAGGCCGCCCAGCAGCGCGAGCAGCAGCTCGGTGCGGGAGCAGATCGCCAGGCCCGCGAGCACACCGCCGAGCGCGAGCGAGCCGGTGTCGCCCATGAAGATCTTGGCCGGGGAGGTGTTCCACCACAGGAAGCCGAGGCAGGCGCCCATCAGCGCGGAGGCCACGACCGCGAGGTCGAGCGGATCGCGCACCTCGTAGCAGGCGTTGGGGTTGGTCAGGGTCATCGCGTTGGCGCAGGACTCCTGGAACTGCCACACGCCGATGAAGGTGTAGGCGCCGAAGACCAGCACGGAGGCGCCGGTGGCCAGACCGTCGAGGCCGTCGGTGAGGTTCACGCCGTTCGACATCGCGAGGATCATGAACAGCGCCCAGATCACGAACAGCACCGGGCCGATGGTCCAGCCGAAGTCGGTGATGAAGGACAGCTTCGTGGAGGCGGGGGTGTTGCCGCGGTTGTCGGAGAACTGCAGCGCGAGCACCGCGAAGGCGATGCCGACGATCAGCTGGCCGGCCATCTTCGCCTTGGCGCGCAGACCCAGCGAACGGCGCTTGACGATCTTGATGTAGTCGTCGAGGAAGCCGACCAGGCCCATCCCGACCATCAGGCCGAGCACCAGCAGCCCCGAGTAGGTCGGGGCGTAGCCGGTGATCACCTTGGACAGGAAGTAGGCGGCGACCGTCGCCAGGATGAAGGCGATGCCGCCCATGGTCGGCGTACCGCGCTTGCTGGCGTGCTCGCGCGGGCCGTCGTCGCGGATGTACTGGCCGTAGCCCTTGCGGGCCAGCAGCTTGATCAGCAGCGGCGTGCCGACCAGCGTCAGGAACAGGCCGATGACTCCCGCGAACAGGATCTGCTTCATCATCGGCCGGCGACCTCACCCTCGGCACCGGTCTGGAGGAGCGCCTGGGCAACGCCCTCCAGACCGACCGAACGGGACGCCTTCACGAGTACGACGTCCCCCGGGCGCAACTCGCTGCGCAACAGGTCGATCGCCGCCTGTGCGTCGGACACGTGCACCGACTCCTCACCCCACGAACCCTCGTTATATGCGCCCAGTTGCAGCCAGGACGCTTCCCTGCCCCCGACCGCGACGAGCTTGCTGACGTTGAGCCGGACGGCGAGCCGCCCGACCGCGTCGTGCTCGGCGAGCGCCTCGTCCCCGAGCTCGGCCATCTTGCCGAGCACCGCCCAGGTCCGCCGCCCCTTGCCCATCGCCACGAGCGCGCGCAGGGCGGCCCGCATGGACTCCGGGTTGGCGTTGTAGGCGTCGTTGACGACGGTCACGCCGTCCGGGCGCTCGGTGACCTCCATCCGCCAGCGGGAGAGGGAGCCCGCCCCGGAGAGCGCGGTGGCGATCTCCGTTGCGGACATGCCCAGCTCATGGGCGACGGCGGCCGCGGCGAGCGCGTTCGACACGTGGTGCTCACCGTACAGGCGCATGGTCACATCGCTTGCACCGGAGGGTGTGTGAAGCCTGAACGAGGGCTGTCCGGTGTCCGTGAGTCTCACGTTCTCGGCGCGTACGTCCGCTTCGGCCGACTCTCCGAAAAGGATCACCTTCGCCTTGGTACGGGAGGCCATGGCCCGGACCAGCGGGTCGTCGGCGTTGAGGATCGCCGTGCCGCCCTCCTCGGCCGCCGGCAGGCTCTCCACGAGCTCGCCCTTGGCCTGGGCGATCTGCTCGCGGCCGCCGAACTCGCCGATGTGGGCGGAGCCGACGTTGAGCACGACGCCGACCTTCGGCGGGGTCAGCTCGGTGAGGTAGCGGATGTGGCCGATGCCGCGGGCGCCCATCTCCAGGACGAGGAACCGGGTCTCCTCGGTGGCGCTGAGCGCGGTCAGCGGCAGCCCGATCTCGTTGTTGAGCGAGCCGGGTGTGAACACGGTCGGCGCCTTGGTCCGCAGCACCTGCGCGATGAGGTCCTTGGTGCTGGTCTTGCCGGCCGAGCCGGTCAGCGCCACGAGGGTCGCGCCGAGCCGGGTGACGACATGGCGGGCGAGGGCGCCGAGGGCGCTCTGCACGTCCTCCACGACGATCGCGGGCACGCCGACGGGGCGGGACGCCAGCACGGCGACGGCGCCCGCCTCGACGACGGCGGCGGCGAAGTCGTGGCCGTCCACGCGCTCGCCGGCGAAGGCGACGAAGAGGCTGCCGGGCACCGCCTCCCGGGAGTCCCGGACGACGGGTCCGGTGACCTGGACGGACGGATCCGGTATGTCGTGCGTCTGCCCGCCGACGACTGCTGCGATCTCGGCGAGGGAGAGGGCGATCACAAGTTCATCCCCTGGGTCTTGAGGATTTTCATCCCTGGGTGTTCTGGATGGCTTCGCGGAGCACCTGGCGGTCGTCGAAGGGACGGACCACCCCGGCGATGTCCTGGCCCTGCTCGTGGCCCTTGCCCGCGACCAGCACGGTGTCGCCGGGGCGCGCCCGGCCCACGGCGGCGGCGATCGCGGCGGCCCGGTCCTCGAACAGGAGCACCTCGCCGCGCTCGTGCGCGGGCACCGAGGCGGCGCCCTCGAGCATGGTCGCGAGGATCGCGAGCGGGTCCTCGGAGCGGGGGTTGTCGGAGGTCAGTACGGCCGTGTCGGCGAACCGGGCGGCGGCGGCGCCCATCGGGGCTCGCTTGGTGCGGTCCCGGTCGCCGCCGCAGCCGAGCACCACGTGCAGGCTGCCCTTGGTGACCTTGCGCAGGGCCTTGAGGACGGACTCGACGGCGTCCGTCTTGTGCGCGTAGTCGACGACCGCGAGATAGGGCTGCCCGGCGTCCACGCGCTCCAGGCGCCCCGGCACGCCGGGCACGGCGGCGATCCCGTCGGCGGCGGCCTGCGGGTCGAGTCCGGCGGCGGCCAGCGCGACGACGGCGGCCAGGGTGTTGGCCACGTTGAACGGGCCGGGCAGCGGTGACCTCGCGGAGATCCGCTGCCCCTCGGGGCCGAGCACGGTGAACGTGGAGTCCATCGGGCCGACGTGGACGTCCTCCGCGCGCCAGTCGGCGTCGGGGTGCCCCTCGGCGGAGTACGTGATCACGGGGACGGTGGCCTCGGCGGCGAGCCTGCGGCCGTACTCGTCGTCGTGGTTGACCACGCCGAGCCTGCTGCGCCGGGGCGTGAACAGCTGCGCCTTGGCCTGGAAGTAGTCCTCCATGCCGGAGTGGAACTCCATGTGCTCCGGGCTGAGGTTGGTGAACACCGCGATGTCGAAGACGCAGCCGTCCACCCGGCCGAGGACGAGGGCGTGGCTGGAGACCTCCATGGCGACCGCCTCGACACCGCGCTCGCGCATGAGGGCGAACAGGGCCTGGAGGTCGGTGGCCTCGGGGGTGGTGCGCTCGGACTTGACGCGCTCCTCGCCGATGCGCATCTCGACCGTGCCGATCAGCCCGGTGGACCTCGCGGTCCGCAGGCCGCCCTCGACGAGGTAGGCGGTGGTGGTCTTGCCGGAGGTGCCGGTGATGCCGATCTGGAGCAGGTCGCGGCCCGGCTCGCCGTAGATGGCGGCCGCCAGTTCGCCCATCCGCCCGCGCGGGTCGTCGGTCACCAGGACCGGCAGGCCGGTCGCGGCGGCGCGCTCCGCGCCGGCCGGGTCGGTGAGCACGGCGGCCGCGCCGAGGCTCGCCGCCTGGGTGACGAAGTCGGCGCCGTGCGCGCGGGCGCCGGGCAGGGCCGCGTACAGGTCACCTGGGCGCACGGCGCGCGAGTCGTGGGTGATGCCGGTGACCTCGGCGGCGCCCTCCGGCTGCTGGACACCCAGCCGGCCGGCGAGCTCCGCGAGGGGTGTGGCGGAGACCTGGGCCGGTCGCGGCGGTCCCGGATACGTCACGGAAGCGCCCTTCTGGGTGATTTGGGACTGATCAGCGTGTGGCACGGCGGTGAGCGTACCGGGCGTACCCGCCCCGGAGCGAAGTGAGGGCCGGGACGGGGGCGGGAGCGAGGGCCCTTCGCCGGGCCCGGGAGTGATCGTTGTCACGGGCTGGTTCCTGGTCGGTGGGTACAGGCGGTGCGGGACGCGGCGCCCGTCATGGCTTGAAGTCGACGGGCAGGTTCGCGGGCGGCGCACCGGTCGGCGGCACTTGGAGCGTCTTCAGCGCGAACTCCATGACCTGTTTGTAGATCGGTCCGCAGATCTGGCCGCCGAAGTAGCTGCCCTTGGTGGCGTTCTGGATGGCGCAGTAGACGGTGATGCGGGGGTTGTCGGCGGGCGCGAAACCGGCGAAGGAGGAGGTGTAGCCGCGATATCTGCCGGTGGCCGGATCGACGCGGTTGGCCGTACCGGTCTTGCCCGCGACGCGGTACCCGGGGATGCGCGCCTTGATGCCGGTGCCCTGCTCGTCGTCCACCACCGACTCCAGCATCTGGGCGAGCTCCTTCGCCGTCTTCGCGCTCACCACCCGGGTCTTCGCCGGCTTCTCGGCGGGCGTGAAGCGGCCGTCGGGGCCCTTGGTGCCGCGCACCAGCGTCGGCTGGATCCGGACCCCGCCGTTGGCGATCGTCGAGTAGACGGAGGCGGCCTGGACGGCGTTCATGGAGAAGCCCTGGCCGAAGGGGATCGTGTACTGCTGCGAGGTGGACCACTTGCCGGCGGGCGCGAGGATGCCCCGGGTCTCGCCGGGGAAGCCGAGCCCGGTCGGCCGGCCGATGCCGAACTCGCGCAGGTAGGAGTAGAGGGCCTGGTTGGCCTCCGGCTGGGTCTTGCCGAGCTGCCCGGTGGCCAGGATGGTGCCGATGTTGCTGGACTTGGCGAGCACACCGTTGAGCGTGAGGTACCAGGTGTCGTGGTCGACGTCGTCCTGGAAGAGCCGGTCGCCGCGGTGCAGCCGGTTGGGCACGACGACGTGCGTGAGCGGCGTGGCCGCGCCCTCCTCGAGGACGGCGGCCATCGACATCACCTTGGCCGTCGAGCCGGGCTCGAAGGCGTCCTGCACGGCGGCGTTGCCGAGCGCCGCCGGGTCGGCGTGCGCGAGGTCGTTGGGGTTGAAGCCCGGGGCGTTCGCCATGGCGAGGATCTCGCCGGTGCGGGTGTCCTGGACGATGACGTACCCGCGGTCCGCGCCGGACTTCTCCACCTGGTCGGTGATGGCGTTCTGCGCGGCCCACTGGATGTCGCGGTCGATGGTGAGCTCGACGTCGGAACCCGCCACCGCGGGCGTCTCGGTGGAGCCCGCGGTGGGCACCTCGCGCCCGCCGGACTGGGCGTAGCGGACCTGCCCTGGCTTTCCGGTCAGCTGGGCGTTCAGCTGCTGCTCGATGCCGCCGCCGCCCTTGCCCTCGGCGTTGACCCAGCCCAGTATCCCGGCGGCGAGGTCCCCGTTGGGGTACACCCGCTTGCTGCTGGGGTCGGCGAAGACCCCGGCGAGGACGTTGACGGTGGACTTGTCGGTGGCGGACTTCTTGACGAGCGCGGCCTTGAGGTCCTTGATCTGCTTCCACACCTGCGGGGTCTGCCGGCGGGCCAGCAGCACGTAGCGGGTGTTCTGCGTACGGAGCTTCCTGGTGAGCGCGGCCTGGTCCTGGCCGAGGATCGGGGCGAGCAGGGCGGCCGCCTGCTCGGGGCCGTCGCCGATCTTCAGCTCGTCGCGGGTGAACATCGTCGGGTCGGCCGTGATGTCGTCGGCGTCCACGCTGGTCGCCAGGGCCACGCCGTTGCGGTCCGTGATGCCGCCGCGCTCGGCGGCGATCGTGTGCACGACGTACCGGTTCTCGTCGGCCTTGGCGGCGTACGCGCTCGCGTCGACGGCCTGCACCTGCAGCAGCCGTACGACGAACGCCATGAGCACCAGCGTGAAGGCGAGGGCGATCATGCGCAGCCGGGGGCGGGGGCTGCCCAGCCGGAGCACGCGCGTGGGCGGCGGCCGCCAGGCCTGGCTCGGGCGGCGGGCCGGGCGGGCGCCGGAGCCGGGGCGCTGCCGGGTGCCGGGGCGGGCGGGCCTGGCGGGTCCGGGCACACGGCGGCGCGGCGGTTGCCTGTCGGACACTTCCGTCACCTGCCGGGGGTCGGGGTCGTGGCGGGCTGGGGGGCGAGCCGGACGGCCGGCGCGGCGGCCTGGTCGCCGGGCGGGGCGGCGGCCTGGTCGCCGGGCGGGGCGGCGGGCGTCCCGGCGGTCCGGGCGGCGCCCGGCGCGACGGCGGGGGCTCCCGGCGATCCGGGCGGTACGGCGGCGTCCGGGGTGCCGGTGGGGGACGCGCCGTCCGCGGGGAGCGCGCCGTCCGCGCTCGTGGCGCCGTCCGTGGCCGTGACGCCGTCCGTGGGTGTGGGTGAGGCCGGCAGGCCCGTGGACGACTGGGCCGGCACGTCCTCGAGGGCGGACCGGTCGGCGGCGGCCGGCGAGGGGACGCCCTTCACCTTGCCGTCGGGGCCCAGGAAGACGGGGTCCCCACCGGGCACCATGCCCAGTTCGCGGGCGCGGCGCTGGAGGGCGTCGGGGGCGGAGTAGGAGTCGATGTCCCGCTGGAGGGCCTGTTCCTCGTCGGTGAGGTTCTTGGTGTCCTTCTGCAGGTCGTCGAGCTGGAAGGCGCCTTCGCTGAGCGCGGAGTTCAGCACCAGCAGGCCGATGAGGCCGCCGCCGAGGAGGAGCACGACGAGGAGGACGAAGGGGGTGCGGGCGGCCTGTCGCCGGTTCGCCGGGAAGAGCCGCGCCAGTCGTGCGGCCCGGCCCCTCAGTTCGGGTTTCCTGCTCACCTGTCCCCCTTCTTCACTCGACGTCCTCCCGGATGCGTTCGGCGCCGCGCAGCCGGGCCGGTGCCGCCCGCCGGTTCTCCGCGATCTCTTCCTCGGTGGGAAGTTCGGCACCGCGCGTGAGCAGCTTGAGCCGCGGCTGGTAGCGCTCGGGTACGACCGGGAGCCCGGGGGGCGCGCTCGAGGCGGCGCCGGCCGCGAACACCTGCTTGACGAGGCGGTCTTCGAGCGAGTGGTACGACAGTACGGCGATCCGCCCGCCCACGCCGAGCGCCTTCACGGCGGCCGGGACCGCACGTTCCAGCACGGTGAGTTCGCCGTTGACCTCGATGCGCAGCGCCTGGAAGGTGCGCTTGGCCGGGTTGCCGCCGGTGCGCTTGGCGGCCTGCGGCAGCGCGTCGCGGATCAGCTCCACCAGCCGGGCGCTGTTGCTGAACGGCTCCTTCTCGCGCTCGCGCACGACGGCGGCCACGATCCGCTTGGCCTGCTTCTCCTCGCCGTAGGCGCGCAGGATGCGGACCAGTTCGCCGGGCGGGTAGGTGTTCAGGACCTCGGCCGCGCTCACGCCGGTGCTCTGGTCCATGCGCATGTCCAGGGGCGCGTCCTGGGCGTAGGCGAAACCGCGGTCCGCCTCGTCGAGCTGCATGGAGGAGACACCGAGGTCGAACAGGACGCCCTGCACGCGCGGGACACCGAGCCGGTCCAGTACGGCGGGCAGTTCGTCGTAGACGGCGTGCACCAGGGTGGCCCGGTCGCCGAAGGGGGCCAGGCGCTCACCCGACAGGCGCAGCGCCTCCTTGTCCCGGTCCAGGGCGATGAGCCGGGCCTCGGGGAAACGGGCGAGCAGTGCCTCGCTGTGGCCGCCGAGGCCGAGGGTGCAGTCGACGACCACCGCTCCCGGCCGCTCCAGGGCGGGCGCCAGCAGGTCCAGGCACCGCTGGAGCATCACGGGGACGTGTCGGCTGTTGCTCAAGGGGCCCTCTCAGCTCCGGCGCGGGCCGTACGCACCGCCGGGTCCCCGACCGCGGGAAGCGGTGGGCCTGCCGGCGCCGGAAGCGTCGGCCGGCCGGGAGCGGGAGGAGGCCGAGCCGTACGTACGCGCCGCGCACGTGGGGAGACCTCGTCCGGGCGGGTGCCGGGGCCTCCGGGAAATGCAGGTCAGCAGGGAGAGCCTCGCCTCCCGCTTCGCGTCACTTTAGTCCACCCTGTCTCCCGGTCAATCAACCGGCCTGCGCGTCGCCCGGCCGAGCGCCGGCCGCACGGCGATTCACCGGGATTCACCCGGACGGGTGTGGGTTTGCCCTGTGTGTGGAGTCGCTCACAACAAGCCACCATGGGGTTCTTTGTCCCGTCCCACAGCAGGCCACGGGACCGCGGCGCTTGTAACGTCATGGGTATGACGACTTCTGCATCAGTTCCCGCCGGATCCGAGGGCGCCATAGAAGGCGGCTCCGTCACCGACCGCCTTGTCGAAGCCAACGAGCGGTACGCCGACGCGTTCACCGACCCGGGCATGGACGCCCGGCCCGTGCTCCAGGTCGCCGTGGTGGCCTGCATGGACGCCCGTATCGACCTGCACGCCGCGCTCGGTCTGAAGCTCGGCGACTGTCACACCATCCGCAACGCCGGCGGTGTGGTCACCGACGACGTGATCCGCTCGCTGACCATCAGCCAGCGGGCGCTGGGCACCCGCCGCGTGGTGCTCATCCACCACACCAACTGCGGCATGCAGACCATCACCGAGGACTTCCGGCACGACCTGGAGATGGAGGTCGGGCAGCGGCCGTCGTGGGCCGTGGAGGCCTTCCGCGACGCCGACCAGGACGTGCGGCAGTCGATGCAGCGGGTGCGCACCTCGCCGTTCCTCCAGCACACCGACGACGTGCGGGGCTTCGTCTTCGACGTCAAGACCGGCCGGCTGCGCGAGATCGACCCCTCCTGAACGCCCGGCCCACCCGGAGACCACGCACCCGGCACGCCGCCCTCACCTGCAAAAGGCCGTAAGACCCGACATATCGCAGCCAGTTGTCCACAGGCGAGTGACACGAATCGGTAACGGCGGCAAGAATGCGGGGTGTGGCATCGCGCGGAACCGTTCTCGTGTGGTGTCCGTGTTTCGGGGTGGGCCGGTCCGCACAGCAGAGCGTCGGCCCGGAAAGAGGCCGAGGAGGGCCGGGTGACGACCTATGACGATCGAGCGAGCCTCACTGATCTGACCGCCACCGCGGAGCGGGTCCGCGCTTCGGTGGAAGGAGTGATCGAGGGCAAGCCCGAGGTCGTACGGCTTTCGCTGACCGTGCTGCTCGCCGAGGGGCATCTTCTGATCGAGGATGTTCCCGGGGTGGGCAAGACGATGCTCGCCAAGGCGCTGGCACGGTCCATCGACTGCTCGGTGCGGCGCATTCAGTTCACGCCCGACCTGCTGCCGTCGGACATCACCGGCGTGTCCATCTGGGACCAGCAGCGCCGGGACTTCGAGTTCAAGCCGGGGGCCGTCTTCGCGCAGATCGTGATCGGCGACGAGATCAACCGCGCCTCGCCCAAGACCCAGTCGGCGCTGCTGGAGTCCATGGAGGAGCGCCAGGTCACCATCGACGGCCAGACCCACGAACTGCCCAGCCCCTTCATGGTGGTGGCCACGCAGAACCCGGTCGAGATGGAGGGCACCTACCCGCTGCCCGAGGCCCAGCGCGACCGCTTCATGGCCCGCGTCTCGGTGGGATACCCGAGCGTGGAGGCCGAGTTGCAGATGCTCGACGTGCACGGCGGCGTCTCCCCGCTGGAAGACCTCCAGCCGGTGGCGCACGCCCACGACATCGTCAAGCTGATCGAGGCGGTGCGCGGCGTCCACGTGGCCGAGGCCGTCCGGCGGTACGCGGTGGACCTGGTCTCCGCCACCCGCTCGCACCCCGACCTCAGACTCGGCGCCTCACCGCGCGCGACGCTGCACCTGCTGCGCGCCGCGAAGGCCTCGGCCGCCCTGAGCGGCCGGGAGTACGCGCTGCCGGACGACGTGCAGGCGCTGGCCGTCGCCGTCCTGGCCCACCGTCTGCTGCCCACCGCGCAGGCCCAGCTCAGCCGCCGCACGTCGGAGCAGGTCGTCGAGGAGATCATCCAGCACACCCCGGTGCCCGCGGCGGCCCAGCCCGGCGGTCTCGGCTCGCGGCACACCACGCCGGAGTTCGGCCGGCCGCGGCCGCGGAGGCTGTGATGGCCGACGCGGGCGCGCCGCACACCCAGGACGACCGGGACGGCGGGGGCGGGGTCCGCACCGCGCTGTCCGGTCTGACCACCCGCGGCCGCTCCTTCCTCGCCGCCGGGGTCGCCGCCGCCGTCTGCGCCTATGTCCTCGGGCAGAGCGAGCTGCTGCGGGTCGGTCTGCTGCTGGCCGCGCTCCCGCTGGTCTGCGCGACCGTGCTGTACCGCACGCGCTACCGGGTCGCCGGCAGCCGCCGGCTCTCCCCCGCGCGTGTGCCCGCGGGCAGCGAGGCGCGGGTGCACCTGCGCATGGACAACGTCTCCCGGCTGCCCACCGGACTGCTGATGCTCCAGGACCGCGTGCCTTACGTGCTCGGGCCGCGCCCGCGCTTCGTGCTCGACCGGGTCGAGCCGGGCGGCCGGCGTGAGGTGTCCTACCGGGTCCGCTCCGATCTGCGCGGCCGGTATCCGCTCGGCCCGCTGCAGCTGCGCCTGACCGACCCGTTCGGAATGTGCGAACTGACCCGCTCCTTCTCGGCGTACGACACCCTGACCGTCGTCCCGCGCGTGGAGCCGCTGGCCCCGGTCCGGCTGAGCGGCGAGGCCAAGGGGTACGGCGACGGACGGCAGCGTTCGCTGGCGCTGGCCGGCGAGGACGACGTCATCCCGCGCGGGTACCGCTACGGCGACGACCTGCGGCGCGTGCACTGGCGTTCCACCGCGCGCTACGGCGAGCTGATGGTGCGCCGCGAGGAGCAGCCGCAGCGCGCTCGTTGCACGGTGCTGCTGGACACGCGGGCCATCGCCTTCCGCGGCGCGGGACCGGACTCGGCCTTCGAGTGGGCGGTGTCGGGCGCCGCGTCCGTGCTGGTGCACATGCTGGAGCGGGGCTTCTCGGTGCGGCTGCTGACGGACACCGGCAGCTCGGTGCCCGGCGAGGGCGGGGACGGCTTCGCGGGCAGCGGCCAGGAGTCGGCGGACGCGGCCGGGCTGATGATGGACACCCTCGCGGTGATCGACCACTCCGACGGCGCGGGCCTCTCGCGCGCCTACGACGTGCTGCGCGGCGGGAACGAGGGCCTGCTCGTGGCCTTCCTCGGCGACCTGGACGAGCAGCAGGCCGCCCTCGCCGCGCGGATGCGGCAGCGCAGCGGCGGCGCCGTCGCCTTCGTACTGGACAGCGCCGCCTGGACGCGGGAGCCCACCGACGTGCCCGGTCCGGGCGGTGGCGGCGGGGCCGGGCAGCGGCTGCGGATGCTGCGCGAGGCGGGCTGGACGGTCGTGCCCGTCCCGCGCGGGGCCGCGCTGGACGAGGTGTGGCGCCAGGCCGACCGCACCCGCACGGGCGTGGCCGCGGGCCTCGCGACGAGCGGCGCGGGCGGGCCGGCCGGCGGCACGGCCGGCGGGGCGGGATTCGGGGAGGCACGGGTATGAGCGGGCGGACACGGCTGGCGCTGTGCGCCGCGGCGGCCACACTGATGGCGGCGTGCTC
>NZ_BMVJ01000001.1:486758-494073 GCF_014650655.1 Streptomyces anandii JCM 4720 | reverse complement strand
ACTGCTGCCGCTGGTCTCCCCCGGGACCTGGATCGTGCAGGCCGCGCTGATGCTGGCGGTGCAGTCGGGCGTCGGCGCGGCGGCCCGGCGGGTGCCGCTCGCCCGGCCGCTGACCGTCGCGGCGCAGGCCCTGGTGATGCTGGTGCTGCTCACCCTGGTCTTCGCCCGCGCCCAGGCCTTCCTCGGGCTGGTGCCTGGTCCGGAGGCCGTGCGGCACCTGGTGGAGCTGCTGCGCCAGGGCGGCGAGGACGTGGGCCGGTACGCGACCCCGGCGCCGCTGTCGGACGGCATCCGGCTGATGCTCGTCGGCGGCGTCCTGGTGATCGGGCTGATCGTCGACACCCTCGCGGTGACCTTCCGCACCGCCGCCCCCGCCGGCCTGCCCCTGCTCGCCCTGTACTCGGTGGCCGCGGGGCTGTCCGGCGGCGGCTCCCACTGGCTGTGGTTCCTGGTCGCGGCAGCCGGCTATCTGATGCTGCTGCTGGCCGAGGGCCGCGACCGGCTCGCGCAGTGGGGCCGCGTCTTCGCCGGGGCGGCGCGCACTCCGGGCGGTGACCCGGGCGGCGCCGTGGCGCCGGTGCGCACCGGGCGCCGGATCGGCGCGGTCGCGCTCGGCATCGCGCTGGTCGCGCCGCTCGCCCTGCCCGCCATGGAGGGCGGCCTGCTGGGCCCCGGCGGTGCGGGAGCCGGCCCGGGCAGCGGGGACGGCGGCACGATCTCCGCGGTGAACCCGCTGGTGTCCCTGCGCGACAGCCTCAACGTGGACGAGGACCGCACGGTGCTGTCCCTGCGCACCACCGCAGGCGACGCCTCCGGCCTGTACATGCGGATCGTGTCCCTGGACGACTTCGACGGCACCACCTGGAAGCCCTCGCAGCGGCACATCGTCGGCGTGCCCGACCCCTTCCCCACCCCGGCCGGACTCGACGGCGACGTCAAACGCGCCGAGATCACCACGACCGTCTCCGCCGCCGAGTGGTACGCCCAGGACTGGCTGCCCATGCCGTACCCGCCGAGCGGAGTGCGGATCGACGGCAGTTGGCGCTACGAACCCGTGGGCATGACCCTGGTCGGCGACCACGGCCAGAACACGCGCGGGCTGACCTACCGGGTGAGAAGCCTCGACGTGCAGCCCACGGCGCAGCAGCTCGCCGCGGCCCCGGACCCGGCGCCGGCGCTGAAACGCGAGTACACCAGGATTCCCAAGTCCCTCCCGTCCGTGGTCGCGCAGACCGCGCGCACGGTGACCGAGGGGGCGGCCAACCACTACGAGCAGGCGGTCAAGCTCCAGGACTGGTTCGCCCTCGACGGCGGCTTCCAGTACGACACACAGGTCGAGGTCGGCAGCGGCTCCCAGGCCATCGCCAAGTTCCTCAAGGACAAGCGCGGCTTCTGCGTGCACTTCTCCTTCGCGATGGCCGCGATGGCCCGCACCCTCGGCATACCCGCCCGGGTCGCCGTGGGCTTCGCGCCCGGCACCCCGCAGGGCGACGGCACGATCTCGGTCGGCCTGAAGGACGCCCACGCCTGGCCCGAGCTGTACTTCGAGGGCATCGGCTGGACCCGCTTCGAGCCGACCCCGACCCGGGGCACGGCGCCGTCGTACACCCAGTCCAGCACTCCGGGCACCACGCTGCCCGACCAGGTGCGGCCCTCGCAGGGCGCGAGCAGCGCGCCCTCCGCGGCGCCCTCGGCGAGCCAGAGCTGCACGCCGGAGCTCAAGCGCCTCCAGGAGTGCCCCGGCCCGTCCGCGCAGGCCGTGCTCCCGCAGCACGACGGCGGCAGCGGCTGGCCCACGGCCCTGGCATGGACGCTCGGCGCTCTCGCCGTCGTCCTGCTGCCGCTGTCGCCCCTGCTGTGGCGCAGGCGCACCCGGTCCCTGCGGCTGGGCGCGCACGGGCGCGGCGACGCGGACACCGTGCCGCACACCCTGGCCGTGTGGGAGGAACTCACCGATACCGCCTGGGACTTCGGGATCCTTCCGGACGAGTCGCACACCCCGCGCAGGGCGGCCGCACGGATCGTCCGCCTCGGGCACCTCGACCCCGTCGCCGCTGCCTCGGTGCACCGGGTGGCCGACGCGGTGGAACAGGTCCTCTACGCGCCCCGTCCGCGTCCGGCGGCCGGGCTGGCCGAGGAGGTGCGCCGCGCCACCGAGGGGCTGCGGAGCACGGCCTCCCGCGGCACCCGGCTGCGCGCCGCGCTCGCCCCGCGCTCGACCGCGCGCCTGGCCTGGGCGGCGTCGGCACGGTGGGAGGCGGTGCGGGCCCGCGCGGTGGGCATGCGGCGGGCGGCCCTTCGACGGGCGATGCCCCGGCGGGGGGCCGGACGGGCGGAGGCCGAGGGAGGCTGAGCGGAACACGGGTGAGGGGGCGGCCACATAGTGGCCGCCCCCTCACCCGTGTTCTCGTTCCCGGGTCAGTCTCGGGTCAGTGACCCTGCTCGTCGCGGCGGCGCTGCCAGCGCTGCTCGATACGGTCCATCATGGAGCGCTTGGGCCGGACCTGACGGCGGGCCTGCGGGCCGCCCACGGCCTGCTCGCCCGGCTTGGGGGCCTTGCGCCAGCCGGTCACGACCAGCACGGCGCATCCCAGCATCGCCAGGAAACCCACCACACTCACCCAGATCTGCTGGACGATCACACCTGCCATGAGGAGCGCGATACCCACGAGGAAGCCCGCAGCCGCCTGGTAGACCCGCCGCCGGGTGTACGTACGCAGCCCGCTTCCCTCGAGCGCCGACGCGAACTTGGGATCTTCGGCGTACAGCGCTCGCTCCATCTGCTCGAGCATGCGCTGCTCGTGCTCCGAGAGCGGCACGGAGTCCTCCTCATCGTGCAGTCGCCGGGGCGACCCGGGGGGTCCCTTCAGGATAGGCAGGGAATCGCCCCCGTGAAACCCGCCCCTCTGCGCCAATTGGCCAACCGGAATCCGCCATGGCCGGCCCGGCTCGCTGAGGCTTCCATTCCCCGGCGGCCGGTCCGTCATGCCGGACGGTCTCCCTCGATCATACGGCGCGGAATCCCGGATCGGGGGGGCTGTGGCGCAGTCGGCACCTCGCCCCGGGCGCGGGCGGCCGGACGGCGCCGGCGGTCAGAGGTTCGCCAGGACGTGGAGCTGGGTGGCCACCGAGTGGAAGGCCGGGAGCTCGGCCGCCGTGGACTCCAGCTCGAGGAGGGCGTCCAGGGCGCCGGGCTCGGTGTCGACCAGGACGCCGGGCACCAGGTCGGCGAAGACCCGTACGCCGTGGACGGCGCCCACGCGCAGCCCGGCGCCCTCGACCAGGGCCGTGAGCTGCTCGGCGGTGAAGCGGCGCGGGACCGGGTCGCCCTCGCCCCAGCGGCCGTCGGGGTCGCCGAGGGCCTGGCGGGCCTCCTTGAAGTGGCCGGCCAGGGCGCGGGCGAGCACGGCGCCGCCCAGCCCGGCGGCCAGCAGGCTGAGCACGCCCTCGGGGCGCAGCGCGGCGACCGCGTTGCGCACGCCCTCGGCGGGGTCGTCGACGTACTCCAGGACGCCGTGGCACAGCACCGCGTCGTACCCTCCGCGCTCGACCACGTCGAAGAGGCCGTGGGCGTCGCCCTGCACACCGCGCACGCGGTCGGCGACGCCGGCCTCGGCGGCACGCCGCTCCAGGGCGAACAGGGCGTTGGGGCTGGGGTCGACCACGGTGACGAGGTGGCCGAGGCGGGCCAGGGGCACGGCGAAGTTGCCGCTGCCGCCGCCGGTGTCGAGGACGTCCAGCGACTCCCGGCCGGTGGCCTTGACCCGGCGGTCCAGGGCGTCCTGGAGGACCTCCCAGACCACGGCGGTACGCAGAGCGGCGCGGGAGACGGGCGGGCGCATCGGGTCCGACACGGCAGTTGACTCCTCGAGGCGGCACCGCCTCTTGCACGGCGGAGCGATCGGGCTGCCTTCCCGGCCCGGGAGCGGGTGGAGGGAAGGCCTCATGCGCCTCCACCCTATTGCCTCCGGTGCGCTGCCTGCCCCCTGGCCGGGCTCAGCCCGCGTCGGGCATCTCGCGCGGGACGCCGGGCCCGGTGCGGGAGGCGCCGTGCCCGGTGCGGGAGGCGCCGGGTTCCTCGGCGTCCTGGCGCGGCTGGGGCAGCACGGGCTGGAGCACCAGCATGCGCTCGACGAGACGGATGAACATCGCCACGTCCCTTATCAGGTCGTCGGCGTCGCGGCGGCCGGCCGCGCCCGCGATGCCGGCCTCGGCGCGGGCGCGGCGCCGGGCGCCCGAGGCGAACAGCGCGCTCCACTCGGCGAGTTCGGGCGCGATTTCCGGGAGCACTTCCCAGGCGCTCCGGATCCGGGCCCGGCGCCTGGGTGTCGGCTCGGGCCGTCCGCGCGCGGCGAGCACGGCGGCGGCGGTGCGCAGGGCGGCGAGGTGCGCCGTCGCGTACCGCTCGTTGGGCGTTTCGAGGACGGTCGCCTCGTCAAGGCCGGCGCGGGCCTGGGCGAGCAGGTCGAGCGCGGCGGGCGGGGCCGTGGTACGGCGGAGCACGGGGTGCACGTCGCTCGCCGGGCCGGTCAGTGAGGGGGCAGGGCCGGTGGCGCGGCGCCGGCGCGCGGCGGCTGCGGACGAGTTGGCCATGACGATCCTCCTGTCGTCTGTGTCACGGCACAGGTGCCGTATGTCCCCATCGTGGGGTATGGCACTGACAATCCGTTCTGACCTGCCCTTTTGCTTCGACCGAAGGTTCGAGGTAGTTTTTGCACTGACCAGTCAGTTCAAAAACTCCGGGGTGCGCTGAGCGGCGGTCCCGGAATCCCAGGGGAGGGAAGACCGTGGACGGTCTCGGCGTCGCGGTGCGCGACTTCGGACTGCGCGGGCCCCGCGGCTGGGCGTTCCGCGGCATCGGCGTCGACGCCGGGCCCGGTTCGCTGATCGCCGTCGAGGGCCCGTCCGGGTCCGGGCGTACGTGTCTGCTGCTCGCGCTCACCGGGCGGATGAAGCCCACGGAGGGAGTGGCCGACGTGGGCGGGTTCAAACCACCCCGGCACATGGCGGGGCTGCGCCGGGCCACGGCTCTGGCCAACGTGGCCGGCGTCACCGATCTCGAACCGGCCCTGACCGTCGGCGAGCACCTGCGGGAACGCGCGCTGCTGGAGCGCCGGTTCGGCGCCTCGCCGCGCGGGCTGCTGCGGCCGCGGTCCGAGCGCAGGGCCGAGACGAAGCTGCTGATCGACTCGGCGCTCGCGGCCGCCGGACTCGACGTGGAGGCGCTGCCCAAGGGTCCGCGCACCGCCGTACGCGATCTGGAGCGCCTGGAGGAGCTGCGCCTGTCGGTCGCGCTCGCGCTGATGTCCGGGCCGCGGCTGCTCGCCGTCGACGACACGGACTTCAAGCTCTCGGACGCCGAACGGGGCGAGGTCTGGGCTCTGTTGAGGTCCATCGCCGAGTCGGGGACGACCGTGCTCGCGGTGTGCAGCGAGGCGCCCGGGGACGCGGTGACCGTGTCGACCCGGCCGGCGCCCGCGAAGAACACGGAGGCCGGGCCCGGTGAAGAGAACACCGAGACCGGGCCCGGCGAAGAGAAGGGGGCGGCCGATGCGCTCGCCGAAACTGGCCGCTCTTGAGCTGCGGCGCTTCGGGCGCGGCAAACTCCCGCGGGCCGCGCTGGTCGCGCTGCTGGTGCTGCCCCTGCTGTACGGCGCGCTGTACCTGTGGTCCTTCTGGGACCCGTACGGCCGGCTGGACCGCATCCCGGTGGCGCTCGTGAACGACGACACCGGCGCGACCGCGGACGGCAGGCGGCTCACGGCCGGCGACGACCTCACCGACCAGCTGATGAAGAGCGAGGTCTTCGACTGGCACCGGGTGAGCGCCGCCGAGGCCCGGCGGGGCGTCGAGGACGGCACCTACTACCTGTCGCTGACCATGCCCTCCGACTTCAGCGAGCGCATCGCCTCCAGCTCCGGCGGTTCCCCCGAGACCAGCGCCCTTCAGGTGCGGACGAACGACGCGAACAACTACATCGTCGGCCAGATCTCCAAGACGGTGTTCAACGAGGTGCGCACCGCGGCCTCCACGAAGGCGTCGCGGGGCTTCCTGGACAAGATCTTCATCTCCTTCTCCGACATCCACGGCCAGACGGCCAAGGCCGCCGGCAGCGCCGACAGGCTCACGGGCGGCATCGGCAAGGCGGAGAAGGGCTCCAAGGACCTCGCCGACGGGCTGGGCGAGGCCGGCAAGGTGTCCGGCAAGCTGTCCAAGGGGCTCACCAAGCTCGACGGCGGCGCGGCCACCCTGGAGGACGGCTCCGCCCAGATCGCCGACGGCACACAGGCCCTGGCCGACCGGGTCAACGCGGCGGACGCCAAGGTGGGCCCGTTCCTCAAGGGTCACCAGAAGGCGATCGGCGACACCGCGCGGCTGGTGGCGGACTCCGCGAAGACGGTACGGCACAACCTCGACACGCTGGTGAAGACGGCACCCGGCGCCGCCAAGGGCGCCCACCTGGCCGCCGCCGCCCTGGACGACGTCTACACGCGCCGCTGCGAGCATCCCACGCTGCCCGACGCCGCCTGCGCGGACCTGAAGAAGGCCAGGCAGGCCGCCACGGACGTGGCCACGATCGCCGACGACGTCAACACACTGATCGCGGACGACGACGGCGACCTGAAGAAGCTCGACGGCGACCTCACCACCCTTCAGACGCAGGCCCAGGCGCTGGCGGACCGCGCGCCGCACCTGTCCGAGGACCTCGCCGACGCCGTCAAGAAGGTCAACAAGCTCAACGAGGGCGCCGGCCAGGTCGCCGCGGGCGCCAGGAAGCTGCACACCGGGCTCGGCACGGCCGTCACCGGCGCCTCCGGCCTCGACAAGGGCATCGGCAAGCTCCAGTCGGGCGCCGAGGTGCTCAACGGCGGCATCTACAAGCTGGCCGACGGCTCCGGGAAGCTGGCCGACGGCCTGCACGACGGCGCGAAGCAGATCCCCGACTACGGCAAGAAGGACCGCGACCGGCGCACCGGCGTCATGGCCGATCCGGTCCAGCTGGCCGCCCGCGACCTGCACCACGCGCCCAACTACGGGACCGGGTTCGCCCCGTACTTCATCCCGCTGTCGCTGTGGGTGGGCGCCATGGTGGCGTACATGCTGATCCCGCCGATGAACCGGCGCGCGCTCGCCGCGGGCGCCTCGGCCTGGCGGATCGCGCTCACGGGCTGGCTGCCGGTGGTCGTGGTCGGGGTCCTGCAGACGGCGGCCCTGATGGCGGTACTGCACTGGGCGATCGGTCTGGAGATGACCCGCGCGGGAGGCACGATCGCCTTCCTGTTCCTGGTGGCGGCCTGCTTCGGGGCGATCGTGC
>NZ_BMVJ01000001.1:482851-486720 GCF_014650655.1 Streptomyces anandii JCM 4720 | reverse complement strand
AGTGGCTGAACGCGCGCTTCGGTCCCGCGGGCCGGATCCTCGTCCTCGCGCTGCTGATGCTCCAGCTGACGTCCGCCGGTGGCACCTACCCCGTGCAGACCAGCCCGGCCTTCTTCAACGCCCTCCACCCCTTCCTGCCGATGAGCTACATCGTGGACGCGCTGCGCAGGCTGATCACCGGCGGCGGTCTCGGCCCGGTGTGGCTGGCCTGCGCGGTGCTCACGGCCTTCACGGCGGCCTCGCTCGCGCTGACCGCGCTGTCGGCGCGGCGGCGGCAGGTGTGGACGCTGGACCGGCTGCATCCGGAGCTGAGCCTGTGATCCCGCCGTCGGCCTCCCCTCCCGCCCCTGGAAGGAACCGGTTGCTGTGAGAATCAGGGCCATGGAAAGCAGCAGCGCCACGCCGGGCGGCGGCCGCACCCGCCGTGAGGCCACCCGGCAGAGGCTCTACGAGGCGGCCGTCACGCTCATCGCCGAGCAGGGCTTCTCCGCCACCACCGTGGACGAGATCGCCGAGCGGGCCGGGGTCGCCAAGGGCACGGTGTACTACAACTTCGCCAGCAAGTCCGTCCTCTTCGAGGAACTGCTGCGGCACGGCGTCGGCCTGCTCACCGCGTCCCTGCGGGAGGCGGCCGAGCGCACCGCGCGGGAGGGCGGCAGCCGGGTCGACGCCCTGGACGCGATGGTCCGAGCCGGGCTCGTCTTCATCGACCGCTACCCGGCCTTCACCCAGCTGTACGTGGCCGAGCTGTGGCGCACCAACCGGGCCTGGCAGTCCACGCTCATGGTGGTGCGGCAGGAGGCGGTCGCCGTCGTGGAGGGCGTGCTGCGCGAGGGCGTGGAGGGCGGCGAGTTCAGCGAGGAGATCGACGTACCGCTGACCGCGGCGGCCCTGGTCGGCATGGTGCTGGTGGCCGCGCTCGACTGGAAGTCCTTCCAGCCGGAGCGCTCCCTGGACGACGTGCACGCGGCGCTGTCGCGGCTGCTGCAGGGGCGGGTGAGCGGGGCCCGCTGACCCCGATGGGCGGGAGCACTGCGCGATCGCCGGGGAACGCGGGACGGCCCCGCGGCGCCGATGGCGCCGCGGGGCCGCTGCTTCCCCCCGTTGTTCCCCGGTACTCCCCCGGGTTCCCCCCGTTGGGCCCCCGTCCGGTCGTTCTACGGGTTCCCCCGTGTCTCGCTCCCGCCGACCTGGGCCGGCGGAAGGAGCGGTCGAGGGCCGCGCCGTTCCGCCGCCCCGTGTCGGCGGTGCCGGCGCCGCGCCCCTTTCCGTGCCTCCACTCTCCCGTCCGCGCCGCCCCGCCCCCATCCGCGCGCGTACTCATCTCACCGGCTAGGTACGGATACTCACCCCTGGGCGCTCATCCCCGGGCCCGCGTACTCGCCGCACCGGGAAGGCACTGGTCAGCGGGGCGGGAGCGGGGCTGTCAGCGGTGCTCGATAAAGTCGCGGGCATGGCACGGATTGCGGTGATCGGCGCCGGACTGGGCGCGATGGCGGCTGCCGCCCGGCTGGCCGTCGCGGGCCACCGGGTGACGGTGTACGAGCGGGGGGACACCTACGGCGGAGCGGTGGGCCGCTTCGAGCGGGACGGCTTCGCCTTCGACACCGGCCCCGGGCTGCTCCCGCTGCCCGCGGTCTACCGCGACCTGTTCGTCAAGACCGGCAGGGAGCCCCTGGAGGACGTGGTCGAGCTGCTCCAGGTCGACCCCTCCTCGCGCCATGTCTTCGCGGACGGCACCGCGGTGTCCCTGCCGAACGCCTCCCGCGCGGGAGTCGTCTCGGCGCTGGACGAGGCGCTGGGGGCGGGCGCGGGCCGGCGCTGGGGCGACTTCCTGGTGCGGGCGCGCGAGGCCTGGGACCGCACCCGCCGGCCCCTGCTGGAGGAGCCGCTGTGGACCGACTGGCAGGTGCTGGCCGAGCGGGAGCCGTATCCGGCGGTCCCGCACAAGCGCCTGCTGCGCACCCGCCGGGCCGGCACGCTCGCCGAGGCCGGCGCCTGGGAGCTGCGCGACGCGCGTCTGACCGCCCTGCTGGAGAGCCACGCGCTCGTTTACGGCCTCGACCCGCGCACCGCCCCGGCGAGCGCTGCCGTACTGCCCTACATGGAGCACGCCTTCGGCACCTGGTACGTGCGCGGGGGCCTGCGCGAGCTGGCCCGCGCGGTGTACGAGCGGTGCACGGCCCGTCGCGTCGAGTTCGTCCTCGGCGCCGAGGTCACGGGCGTCGCGGAGAAGGACGGCCGGGTCGTCGGCGTCGAACTCGCGGACGGCACGGCGGCCGAGGCGGACTTCGTGGTGGCCGGGGTGGCGCCCGCCGTGCTGGCCCGGCTGACCGGAGGCGCGGCGCTCCGGCCGGCGGACGGAGTGGCGCCGCAGGAGGGCGCGCCCAGCCGGCTGGTGGTGCTGCTCGCGCTGCGCGGCGGGCGGCCGGAGGGCACCGCGCACCGGACGGTCGTGCACACCGAGGACCGCGAGGCCGAGCTCGAGGCGCTGTTCGGGACGGCTCCGGCTCTGCCCGCGCGGCCCACCGTCACGGTGCTGCGTCCGGACGATCCGGCGCTGGTCCCGGACGCGGAGCACGAGGCGGTCACACTCACGGCCACCGTCCCCGCGGCACCTTCACAGGGGGACGGGCCCGGCGCGGAGGACTGGGAGCGGCAGGCCGGCCGGATGATCGCCGCCGCCGAGCGTGCCGTGCCGGGGCTGCGCGACCGCGTCCTGTGGCACGAGGTCCGCACCCCGGCCGACGTCGAGCGGGCCACGGGCGCGCGGGGCGGGGCCGTGCCCGCGCCGGCGCTCGCCGCGGCACAGGGACGGCTGCTGCACCCGGGCAACTCCACAGGGTGGGAAGGCCTGTTCACCGTGGGCGGCTGGTCGCACCCCGGGGGCGGACTGCCGCACGCCGGGATGTCGGGCGCGCTGGTGGCCGGACTGATCGTGGAGGGGCCCCGGTTCCGCGGCTCGCAGTGAGCCCGCGCCTTCAGAAACGGTACTGCTCGTCGAAGCCGGTGCCGCCGTGCTGCTGCGGCTGCCCCTGGCCGTTGCCCTGGTAGGGGTAGGCCTGCTGCTCGGGCGGGAGTTCGCCGCCGTAGGTCTCGTCGCTGCGCTGCTGCGGGACCCACACACCGCCGGCCGGGGTCTGACCGCCGTAACCGCCGGTGGCGTAGGGGTCCTGGGTGCCGTAGTCCTGCTGGGTGTAGCCCTGCTGGCCGCCGTAGGACGTGTCGTAGGAGCCGGTGCCGTAGCCCTGGACGCCGGCGTAGGGGTCGGAGTAGGCCGCGTACTGCTGCTGGCCGGTGGTGTCGTAGCCGTAGCCCTGCTGCCCGTAGCCGGAGTAGTCGTAGGCGTAGGCCTGGTCGGTGCCCTGGGCGGCGGTGGCGTACTGGTCCTGGGGCTGGGCCGCGCCCGCGTAGGAGGTCTGCGCGCCGGGCTGCTGGGTGTGATCGCCGTAGATGCCGTAGGAGCCGGTGTCGTCGGGCAGGGGCTGCGGCTCGTAGACGGCGGTGGCCTCCGCGGCCGTGGGCTCGGCGGGGCGGGTGGGGGTGAAGACGTCGTCGCCGTCGTAGTCGTCGTGGCCGTACGGCAGGCCGTCGCCGTGGGCGAGGTCGGTACCGTCCGCTTCGGCACGGGCCCGCTCGGCGGCCTCGAGGTCGGAGACCTCTAGCATCGGGTCGTGGCGCTCGCCCTTGCCGCGGCGGCGCTTGCTGCCGTCCGCGCCCGGCTCGCGCTCCGGGCCGGGGTGGCGGACCGCCCAGCCGGCCGCGAAGCCGCGGCGGAAGGACAGCGTGACGTAGGTCTGGCCGACCGCGAACGCGGCCGCGCCCAGGCCGATGACGATGACCGACGGCATGAGCACGCCGAGCACCAC
>NZ_BMVJ01000001.1:481267-482830 GCF_014650655.1 Streptomyces anandii JCM 4720 | reverse complement strand
GCCGAGGAAGCCGACGAAGGCGAGCAGCCGCCAGCGCAGCCGCGCCTTGTACTGCAGCAGCACCTCGCCGAGCAGCCACAGCGCGACGATGCCGAACGCGATGTAGAGGACCGTCCAGCCCATGTACGCCCCTCTCCCAGTGACCGCTACGCAGTGTGTCGTACGCGGGTGCGGCCGGTCTAGGCCCGCGGTGGGTGGTGCAGGCCCAGGTTCTCGTAGATTTCCAGCGTCGCCGTGGAGTTGTTGAGCGTGATGAAGTGCAGTCCGGGGACTCCCTCGGCCAGCAGCCGCGCGCAGAACTCCGTGGCGAACTCGATCCCGATCGAGCGTACAGCCGCAGGATCGTTCTTCGCTGTGAGGATCCGCTCTTTCAGACGGTCCGGGATGGCGGCGTTGCTGAGCTGGGGCAGCCGCTCGAGCATACGGACGCTGGTGACCGGCATGACCTCGGGGATCACCGGGGTCTCGCAGCCGGCCGCGGCGACCCGGTCGCGCAGTCGCAGGTACGACTCCGGCTGGAAGAACATCTGTGTGATGGCGTAGTCAGCCCCGGCCCGGCACTTGTCGACGAAGTGGCCGACGTCGGTCTCCCAGTCGGCCGAGCGCGGGTGCATCTCGGGGAAGGCGGCGACGCCCACGCAGAAGTCGCCCGACTCCTTGATGAGCCGCACGAGTTCGGCCGCGTACGTCAGCCCGCGCGGGTGCGGCACCCAGGTGGCCATCGGGTCGCCGGGCGGGTCGCCGCGCACCGCGAGCATGTTGCGGATCCCGGCGTCGGCGTACTGGCCGATGATGTTGCGCAGCTCGGCGACGGAGTGGTTGACCGCGGTGAGGTGGGCGACCGGGGTGAGGGTGGTGTCGGCGACGATCTGCTCGGTCTCCTTGACCGTGCCGGCGCGCGTGGAACCGCCCGCGCCGTACGTCACGGAGACGAAGTCCGGCGCGACCGCCTCGACCCTGCGCAGCGCGCTCCACAGGTTCCGCTCGCCCTTGGGGGTCTTCGGCGCCGAGAACTCGAAGGAGTACGTCGTCTTGCCGGCGGCGAGGATGTCACGCACGGTGCGTGCGCGATCAGTCCTGGTGGATGCGGTTCCGAGGGCCATAGTCGCAGGTTATCCAGGGGGCGGCGGTACCCCAACCGGGCACCGGAAATTTGCCCGAATTGCCGGATTGTTGTCCACCCTTCGGACACCAGTGACCGATATGGGCCGGTCGGCGCCCGTCCGGCGTCCACGAGACGAGACGCGAACGCCGTACTCCGCCCGCGTCGCCGTCCCCAGCCCGGCCTACTCCGCCTGCCGCAGCCGCTTGGCGAACTCGGCCGCCGCCGCGCCCGGGTCCTCGGCCTCGGTGATCGCCCGGACCACGACGACCCGCCGGGCGCCGGCCGCCAGCACCTCGTCCAGATTGCCGAGGTCGATGCCGCCTATGGCGAACCAGGGGCGGTCGGTGCCCAGGGAGGCGGTGTGGCGGACCAGGCCGAGGCCGGGCGCGGGGCGGCCGGGCTTGGTGGGCGTGGGCCAGCAGGGCCCGGTGCAGAAGTAGTCCACGCCCTCCTGCGCG
>NZ_BMVJ01000001.1:480127-481238 GCF_014650655.1 Streptomyces anandii JCM 4720 | reverse complement strand
GCGGCGGCCCCGGCCTCCGCCTCGGAGTGGGTGGAACGGCCGATCAGGACCTGGTCGCCGAGGATCGCCCGCGCGGCGGGGACGGGCAGGTCGCCCTGGCCGAGGTGCAGCACGCCGGCGCGGGCGGCGTGGGCGACGTCCGCGCGGTCGTTGACCGCGAGCAGTCCGCCGTGCCGGGCGCAGGCGTCGGCGAAGACCTCCAGGTGCTCCAGCTCCTCGGCGGCCTCCATGCCCTTGTCCCGCAGCTGCACGATGTCGACACCGGCGGACAGCACGGCGTCGAGGAACTCGGGCAGGTCGCCCTGGCGCGTGCGCGCGTCCGTGCACAGGTAGAGCAGGGCGCCGGCGAGGCGGTCGCGGGCGGTGGCCGTGGCGGCGTCGGACATGGGTGGTTCCCCCCGGATCTGCGGTGCGGTGTGCGGCCGGGCACCGGCCCGGCCGCGACCCGGGGGCCACGGCCCGGCGGCCGGCGCCGGACGGTTCTTCCGATCAGGGTCAGACGGCGAGCGCCTGGGCGCGGCGCTTCACCTCCGTGCCGCGATTCTCGCCGAGCGCCTGCGCGGGGGTGCCGGGCAGGGTCGGGTCGGGGGTGAAGAGCCACTCGATCATCTCTTCGACCGTGAAGCCGTCGTCCCGGAGCAGGGTCAGGGTCCCGGACAGGCCCTTGACCACCTTGTCCCCGTCGATGAAGGCGGCGGGGACGTGCAGTGCGCGGTTCTCGCCGCGGCGTACGGCGATCAGCTGGCCGTCCTTGACCAGCTGCCGCACGCGCGTCACCTCGACGTCCATCTGTTCGGCGATGTCGGGGAGGGTGAGCCAGGCGGGGACGAGAGCATCGATCTTTGCGTCAATCTCGGTCACGGCAACAAGCCTGCCATCTGCCACTGACACTCGGAAGCCGGGCCCGTCCACCCGAGGGCCGCGCGGGTGCCGCCCGGGGCTCGCGCGGCACCCGCGCGGGAGCTCGGGAGACACCCGCGCGGGAGCTCAGGCGGTGGCCGCCTTCAGGGGCCGCGACGGGTCGGCGAGCAACTCGGCGTCCATCGGCGTGCCGGCCTCGATCAGCCGGCGGCCCTGGGCCAGGTCGCGCGGCCGGCCGACCGCCAGCAGG
>NZ_BMVJ01000001.1:468760-480088 GCF_014650655.1 Streptomyces anandii JCM 4720 | reverse complement strand
GCGACGAGCCGCCCCTCGCGCAGCCAGCACACCGTCCAGGCCGGCCCGGAGGGGTCGCCCCGCCACAGGGTGGTGTCGGCGGCGGGGTGGTGGCCGGCGTACTGCACGAAGCGGCCGAACTGCTCGGACCAGAAGTACGGCACCGGGTCGTAGACCGCGGGGGCCGGGCCGGTGATGTTGGCGGCGACCGTGCGCGGGCCCTGGAGCGCGTTGTCCCAGTGGTGGACCATCAGGCGCTCCCCGTACCGCCGCGAGGGGAAGGAGGCGCAGTCGCCGACCGCGTACACGTCCGGCACGGAGGTGCGCAGGTGGTCGTCGGCCAGGACGTCGCCGTGCTCGCCCAGGTCGATGCCCGAGCCCGCCAGCCAGGCGGTCGCGGGGCGCGCGCCGATGCCGACGACGACGGCGCCCGCGGGCAGCCGCGTGCCGTCGTCGAGCACCACCGCGCCGGGCTCGACGCGCTCCACGCGCGCGTGGGTGCGCAGTTCGGTGCCGCTGTCGGCGTACCAGGCGGTCATCGGGGCGGCGACCTCGGCGGGCAGCGCGCCGGCCAGCGGCCGGTCCGCGGCCTCGACGACCGTGACGGCGCAGCCGGCCCCGCGCGCGGCGGTGGCGAACTCGGCGCCGATCCAGCCGGCCCCGACGACCACGATGTCGTGCTGCTCGGCGAGGACCGGGCGCAGCCGTTCGGCGTCGTCGAGGGTGCGCAGCAGATGCACTCCGGGGACGCCCTCGGCGCCCGGCAGCCGGACCGGTTCGGCGCCGGTGGCCAGGACCAGCACGTCGTACGGCACCGGCCCCGCGGAGGTGTCGAGGACGTGCGCGTCGGGGCGCAGGGCCAGCGCCTCGCAGCCGAGCCGCAGTTCGAGCCCGAGCGCCTCGAAGTCGACGTCGAAGGCGGACCCCTCGGCCTTGCCGAGCAGTACGGCCTTGGACAGCGGCGGGCGGTCGTAGGGCTGGTGGGGTTCGGCGCCGATCATCGTCACCGTGCCGGTGAAGCCCTGCTCGCGCAGGGCGACCGCGGTCTGCACGCCGGCCATCCCCGCGCCCACGACGACCACGCGCCGCGGCTGTGACATGCCCTGTTCCTGCGTCTGGTCGCTCACCTGATCACCATAGTCAAGTGACGATTCGTCAGGCAGGGGGCGTGCGGGGTGACCTGCTCCACAGCACCCGTCCCGAAGTCCTGCCGAGGCTGCCGCGCCGTGGCGCGAGGCCGCCTTACGGGAGGGCTCCCGCGCGGGCTAGGGTGGCCACCGTACAAGCACTCGCGGGAGCCCGGACGCACCGGGCTGAGAGGGAGGCTGGCGGCCTCCGACCGTACGAACCTGATCCGGGTCATGCCGGCGAAGGGAGGGGCTGGACGCCCATGCCGTCTTCACGTACGTCAGACGTCCTCGTCATCGGGGGCGGGATCATCGGGCTGGTGACGGCCTGGCGCGCGGCGCAGCGCGGCCTCACCACCGTGGTGGTGGACCCCGAGCCGGGCGGCGGGGCCGCGCAGGTGGCGGCCGGGATGCTCGCGGCGGTCACCGAACTGCACTACGGCGAGCAGACGCTGCTCGGTCTGAACCTCGCCTCGGCCGCCCGCTACCCGGACTTCGCCGCCGAGCTGACCGAGCTGACGGGTCACGGCCTCGGCTACCGCCGCTGCGGCACGCTCGCCGTGGCGCTGGACGCCGACGACCGGGCCCACCTGCGTGAACTGCACGCGCTGCAGCGGGACTCGGGGCTCGCGTCGGAGTGGCTGTCGGGGCGGGAGTGCCGTCGCCTGGAGCCGATGCTCGCGCCGGGTGTGCGCGGCGGGCTGCGGGTGGACGGCGACCACCAGATCGACCCGCGGCGGCTCGCGGCCGCCCTGCTGGCCGCCTGCGAGAGCGCGGGGGTGGTCTTCCACCGGGAGTGGGCCGAGCGGCTGACGGTGACCGGTGACCGGGCGGTGGGCTGTGTGGCGCGCGACGGCACGGCGCTCTCGGCCGGCCGGGTGGTGCTGGCCGCGGGCAGTCTCAGCGGACGCCTCGCCGGCGTGCCGGACGACGTGCTGCCGCCGGTGCGGCCGGTGAAGGGCCAGGTGCTGCGGCTGACCGTGCCCCGCCGGTACGCGCCCTTCCTGAGCCGCACCGTGCGGGCCGTGGTGCGCGGCAGCCACGTCTACCTGGTGCCGCGGGTCGACGGCGAGCTGGTCGTCGGGGCCACCAGCGAGGAGCTGGGCTGGGACACGACGGTGACCGCGGGCGGGGTGTACGAGCTGCTGCGGGACGCGCACGAGCTGGTCCCCGGGATCACCGAGCTGCCGCTGACGGAGACCCGCGCGGGACTGCGCCCCGGCTCCCCGGACAACGCTCCGCTGCTCGGCCCGACCGCGCTGGAGGGGCTGCTGCTGGCCACCGGCCACTTCCGCAACGGGGTGCTGCTCACGCCGGTCACCGGCGACGCGATGGCGCAGGTGCTGACCACGGGTGAACTGCCCGACGTGGCCCGTCCCTTCACCCCGCGGCGCTTTCGTGCCGCCGCCCTCTCGGAGCAGCCCGCGTGAACATCTCCGTCAACGGGGAGCGGCGCCGCGTCGCGCCCGGCACCGCTCTCGACGCCGTGGTGCGCGCCCTGACCGCGGCGCCCTCCGGGGTGGCCGCCGCGCTGAACGAGACCGTCGTCCCGCGCGGGCAGTGGTCCGCCACCGTCCTGTCCGAGGGCGACCGGGTGGAAGTGCTGACCGCCGTCCAAGGAGGCTGACCCATGGCCGACGATCCCCTGGTCCTCGGTGACCTGTCCCTTGCCTCACGGCTGATCATGGGCACGGGCGGGGCGCCCAGCCTGGACGTGCTCGAGCGGGCCCTGACCGCCTCCGGCACGGAGCTGACCACGGTCGCCATGCGCAGGGTGGACCCCTCCGCGCACGGCTCCGTGCTGTCGGTGCTTCAGCGCCTGGGCATCCGGGTGCTGCCCAACACCGCGGGCTGTTTCACCGCGGGCGAGGCGGTGCTGACGGCGCGGCTGGCCCGGGAGGCGCTGGGCACCGATCTGGTGAAGCTGGAGGTCGTGGCCGACGAGCGCACCCTGCTGCCCGACCCGGTCGAGCTGCTGGACGCGGCGGAGACGCTGGTCGACGACGGATTCACGGTGCTGCCGTACACGAACGACGACCCGGTGCTGGCCCGCCGGCTCCAGGACGTGGGCTGCGCGGCGGTCATGCCGCTGGGCTCGCCCATCGGGTCCGGGCTCGGCATCCGCAACCCGCACAACTTCCAGCTGATCGTCGAGCACGCGCGCGTGCCGGTGATCCTGGACGCGGGCGCGGGCACCGCCTCGGACGTGGCGCTGGCGATGGAGCTGGGCTGCGCGGGTGTGATGCTCGCCTCGGCGGTGACACGGGCCCAGGAGCCGGTGGTCATGGCCGAGGCGATGCGCCACGCGGTGGAGGCGGGACGGCTGGCCCGGCTGGCGGGCCGCATCCCGAAGCGGCACTTCGCCCACCCCTCCTCCCCCACCCACGGCACCGCCCACCTGGATCCGGAGCGCCCCGCGTTCTGACCCGCGGCCCCGCGGGCGACGCCGTGCGTCCCGGGGCCGGAAAGCGTCACAGGTCGGCTGCAGTCGTGGTGCGATCCTGGCCGGAAGCCGTGCCTGTCCGCGGCTGCTCGTAGACTCGCCTGCGTGGATACGACCCTTCAGGACCCGCTCGTCGGGCGCGTGCTCGACGGCCGCTACCGCGTGGACGCGAGGATCGCGGTCGGCGGGATGGCCACGGTCTACCGGGCCCTGGACACCCGCCTGGACCGCGTGCTCGCGCTCAAGGTGATGCACCCGGCGCTCGCGGCCGACGGCTCCTTCGTCGAGCGGTTCATCCGGGAGGCCAAGTCGGCCGCCCGCCTCGACCACCCGAACGTCGTGCAGGTCTTCGACCAGGGCGCCGACGGGTCGTACGTCTACCTGGCCATGGAGTACGTCTCCGGCTGCACCCTGCGCGACGTGCTGCGCGAGCGCGGCGCGCTGCAGCCGCGGGCCGCGCTGGACATCCTGGAGCCGGTGCTCGCCGCGCTCGGCGCCGCGCACCGCGCGGGTTTCGTGCACCGCGACATGAAGCCGGAGAACGTCCTGATAGGGGACGACGGCCGGGTCAAGGTGGCCGACTTCGGACTGGTGCGGGCCGTGAACACGGTGACCAGCACCACCGGCGCGGTCCTCGGTACCGTCTCCTACCTCGCGCCCGAGCAGATCGAGCACGGCACCGCCGACCCCCGGGTCGACGTGTACGCGTGCGGCGTCGTCCTGTACGAGATGCTGACCGGCGGCAAGCCGCACCAGGGGGAGAACCCCGCCCAGGTGCTCTACCAGCACCTGCACGAGGACGTGCCGCCGCCCTCGGCGGCCGTGCCGGACCTCGCCTTCGAGCTGGACGACCTGGTCGCGCAGGCCACCGCCCGCACCCCGGACATGCGGCCGCAGGACGCGGTCGCGCTGCTCGCGCTGGCGCGCGAGGCCCGCGCGGCGCTCGGCCCGGACCAGCTGGACGCGGTGCCCCCGCAGGCCCTGACCGGGGAGCACGACAACGCGGACGACCGTACGAGCGTCATCCCGCGCGCGCTGACCATGCCCCGCCCGCTGCCGGTGAACGAGCCGGAGGACGAGGCGCCCCAGGGACAGGCCGGGTACGCCGGGCCCGCCGGGGACCCGCTCGACCGCACCAGCCGCCTCGAGGTCCCGCCCGCGCCCGGTCCCGCGCCCCGGCGGCCGGGCCGGCGGCCCCGCCGCGGCCCGCTCACGCTCGTGGCGGCCGTGCTGCTGGTCCTGGGGCTCGGCGGGGGCGTCTGGTACATCAACTCGGGTCAGTTCACCAAGGTGCCGCCACTGCTGGCGAAGACCGAGGCGCAGGCGCGCGACCGGCTCCGGGCCGCGGGTCTGGACGTCAAGGGCGTCAAGCACGCCTACAGCGACACGGTCGCGCGCGGCACGGTCATCAGCACCGATCCCACGGCGGGCGCCCGCATCCGCAGCAACGACTCCGTGACGCTGACGGTCTCCGACGGCCCGGAGACGGTGAAGGTGCCCGACCTCCAGGGCCGCCCGCTGGACCGGGCGCGGGACCTGCTGAGGAAGGCGGGGCTCGAGCCGGGCATGGTGAACCGGGCGTTCAGCGCGGACGTCGACAAGGGTTCCGTGATCGACACCGACCCGCCCTCGGGCACCGAGCGGCACGCGGGCAGCGCGATCGCGCTCACCGTCAGCAAGGGCCGCCCCGTCGACGTGCCGGACGTCACCGGCGAGGACCTCGACCAGGCGAAGTCGGACCTCGAGGACGCGGGCCTGAAGGTGACGGTCGCCTCCGAGCAGGTGAACTCCGAGTTCGACAAGGGCCAGGTCGCCCAGCAGACCCCGGCGGGCGACAGCCAGGCCGCCGAGGGCGACACGGTGACGCTGACCCTGTCCAAGGGCCCTGAGATGGTCGAGGTGCCGGACGTGACCGGGGACAGCGTCGGCGACGCCAAGAAGGCCCTCGAGGACGCCGGCTTCAAGGTCGAGGAGGACCGCGGTCTGCTCGGTCTGTTCGGCGACACGGTCAAGAAGCAGTCGGTGCGCGGCGGCGAGAAGGCCCCGAAGGGCTCGACCGTCACCATCACGATCCGCTGAGAGGGGCGCACCGTGTCCTGCGTGTCCTCGCCCGGCCGTCGGCGCAATCCCGTCGGCGGCCATGTGCCCGTCGCCGGAGGTCTGCACAAGGTGGGGCTGGCCTACGCCCGTGAGCTGGGCGCGGAGACCGTGCAGGTCTTCGTCGCCAACCCGCGCGGGTGGGCCACTCCCGCCGGAAACCCGCGGCAGGACGAGGCGTTCCGCGCGGCCTGCGCCGAGGAGTCGGTATCGGCGTACGTCCACGCGCCGTACCTGATCAACTTCGGCTCGCACACCGGGGCGACCGTGGAGCGGTCCGTGGAGTCGCTGCGGCACTCGCTGCGGCGCGCACGGGAGATCGGCGCCCTGGGCGTGGTCGTGCACACGGGCAGCGCGACCGGCGGCCGGGACCGTGCCGTGGCCCTGCGGCAGGTGCGGGAGCGGATGCTGCCGCTGCTCGACGAGCTCACCCACGACGACGACCCGTACCTCCTGCTGGAGTCCACCGCGGGCCAGGGCTCGTCCCTGTGCTCGCGCACCGGGGACTTCGGGCCGTACTTCGAGGCGCTGGACGCCCATCCGATGCTGGGCGTCTGTCTGGACACCTGCCACGTCTTCGCGGCCGGGCACGACCTGGCCGGGCCCGGCGGCACGCACCGCACGCTGGACGAGCTGGTGGAGACGGTCGGCCCGGGCCGCCTGAAGCTGATCCACGCCAACGACTCCAAGGACGTGGCGGGCGCCCACAAGGACCGGCACGCGAACATCGGCGCCGGTCACATCGGGGAGGACGCCTTCCGTGACCTGATGACCCATCCCGCCACCGAGGGCGTTCCGCTGGTCATCGAGACGCCCGGCGGCAAGGAGGGCCACGCGGCGGACGTGGAGCGTCTGAAGAAGCTCAGGCACGCCTGAGAGGGCGCCTCAGAGCTCGGGGCCGTCCCCCGGTTCCTCCTGGTAGGAGTATCGCTGTTCCTTCCAGGGGTCGCCGATGTTGTGGTAGCCGCGCTCTTCCCAGAAGCCGCGGCGGTCGGCGGTCATGTACTCCACGCCGCGGACCCACTTCGGTCCCTTCCAGGCGTACAGGTGGGGCACGATCAGGCGCAGCGGGAAGCCGTGCTCGGCCGTGAGCAGCTCGCCGTCCTTGTGGGTGGCGAACAGGGCGCGCTCGGAGGCGAAGTCGGCGAGGCGGAGGTTGGAGCTGAAGCCGTACTCGGCCCAGACCATCACATGGGTGACGTTCGGCGCGGGCGGGGCGATGTCCAGGATGGTGCGGGCGGGGACGCCGCCCCACTCGGCGCCGACCATGCTGAACTTCGTGACGCAGTGCAGGTCCGCCACGACCGTGGTGTACGGCAGGGCGGTGAGCTCCTCGTGGGTCCAGCAGTGCTTCTCGCCGTCCGCGGTGGCGCCGAAGACCCGGAACTCCCAGCGCTCGGGCCGGAACTTCGGCACGGGCCCGTAGTGCGTGACCGGCCAGCCCCGCTGGAGCCGCTGTCCCGGCGGAAGATCCGGCCGTGCCGCTCCTGACGACACTGTTCCCGGCGCGTCCCCGGACGCGCCCTCCACCGGCTGACCCATGCCTCCATCCTGACAGACGGGAGGGGGTGCACATGACCAGCCGGGGATCGATTCGGGCAACTCGTACTAAGCGTGAACTTACTGGACGGGTGTGCGCGCCGGTGAAATCATGCGGCGCAGCCTGCCAGTTCCCCCCGCGCGGAAGGAGCCTCTGCGATGCAGGGCGACCCCGAGGTCATCGAATTCCTCAACGAGCAGCTCACCGGTGAGCTGACCGCGATCAACCAGTACTTCCTGCACGCGAAGATGCAGGAGAACAACGGCTGGTACAAGCTCGCGAAGTACACCCGGCACGAGTCGTTCGACGAGATGAAGCACGCCGAGGTGCTCACCGACCGGATCCTGTTCCTCGAGGGCCTGCCCAACTACCAGCGGCTGTTCCACGTACGGGTGGGCCAGACGGTCAAGGAGATGTTCGAGGCGGACCGGCAGATCGAGGTCGAGGCCATCGACCGGCTGCGGCGCGGGATCAAGGTGATGCGGGACAAGGGCGACATCACCTCGGCCAACATCTTCGAGGACATCCTCGCCGACGAGGAGCACCACATCGACTATCTGGACACCCAGCTGGAGCTGCTGGACAAGCTCGGTGAGGCGCTCTACCTCGCCCAGCTGATCGAGCAGCCGCAGACCTGAGCCGGCCGGCCCCGGGAGCCGGTCTAGGCGGCTTCGGGGAGACCGCCCGCCTCGTCGAGCTCGGCGAGCACCGGCTTGCCCTGGTCGGCGAGTTCGCGGCGGGGGCACGCGCCCCGTCCGAGGAGCGCCTGGATGCGGCGTACGCAGGAGCCGCAGTCGGTGCCGGCCTTGCAGGCGGAGGCGATCTGGCGCGGGGTGCAGGCGCCGTCGGCCGCGTGGTCCTTGACCTGCTGCTCGGTGACGCCGAAGCAACTGCAGACGAACACGCGGTTCACCTCCCGCCGGGATCGGTTCAGTGGCGCCGCCCCGACTTCTCGGTGAGGCAAACCTAACCTTACTCGCACCCCGGGAGCCGCAAAAGCGCGAGGGGCGCGGATCCGGTGTGATCCGCGCCCCAGACAAGCCCGGACAAGCCCGAAAGGCCCCGGACAGTACGTCCTACTGGTCCCGGTACATCTCCGCGACGAGGAAGGCCAGGTCCAGCGACTGGCTGCGGTTCAGCCGGGGGTCGCAGGCCGTCTCGTAGCGCTGGTGCAGGTCGTCGACGAAGATCTCGTCGCCGCCGCCGACGCACTCGGTGACGTCGTCGCCGGTGAGCTCCACGTGGATGCCGCCCGGGTGGGTGCCGAGGCCCTTGTGGACCTCGAAGAAGCCCTTGACCTCGTCGAGCACGTCGTCGAAGCGGCGGGTCTTGTGACCCGAGGCCGCCTCGAAGGTGTTGCCGTGCATCGGGTCGGTCACCCAGGCCACGGTGGCGCCGGAGGCGGTGACCTTCTCGACCAGCTCGGGGAGCTTGTCGCGGATCTTGTCGGCGCCCATGCGGACGATGAACGTCAGCCTGCCCGGCTCGCGGTCGGGGTCGAGGCGGTCGATGTACTTCAGCGCCTCCTCGGCCGTCGTGGACGGGCCGAGCTTGATGCCGATCGGATTGCGGATCCTGGACGCGAACTCGATGTGCGCGTGGTCCAGCTGCCGGGTGCGCTCACCGATCCACACCATGTGCGCCGAGACGTCGTAGAGCTGCCCGGTGCGCGAGTCGACGCGGGTGAGGGCGGACTCGTAGTCGAGCAGCAGCGCCTCGTGCGAGGAGTAGAACTCGACGGTCTTGAACTCCTCCGGATCGGTGCCGCAGGCCCGCATGAAGTTGAGCGCGCTGTCGATCTCGCGGGCGAGCTGCTCGTAGCGCTGGCCGGAGGGGGAGGACTTGACGAAGTCCTGGTTCCAGGCGTGCACCTGGCGCAGGTCGGCGTAGCCGCCGGTGGTGAAGGCGCGCACCAGGTTCAGCGTGGAGGCGGAGGCGTGGTACATCCGCTTCAGCCGCTCGGGGTCGGGCACGCGCGCGGCCTCGGTGAAGTCGAAGCCGTTGACGGAGTCGCCCCGGTAGGTGGGCAGCGTCACCCCGTCGCGGGTCTCGGTGGGCTTGGAGCGCGGCTTGGAGTACTGGCCGGCGATCCGGCCGACCTTGACCACCGGCACGGAGGCGGCGTACGTGAGAACGGCGCCCATCTGGAGCAGGGTCTTGAGCTTGTTGCGGATGTGGTCGGCGGACACCGCGTCGAACGCCTCGGCGCAGTCGCCGCCCTGGAGGAGGAACGCCTCTCCCCTGGCGACGGCCGCCATCCGGGCGCGCAGCTGGTCGCACTCGCCCGCGAAGACGAGCGGCGGATACGACTCGAGGTCCGCGATCACTGCGCGCAGAGCCTCGGGGTCGGGGTACTCGGGCTGCTGCGCCGCGGGCAGGTTTCGCCAGGTGTTGCCAGCGCTCGCGCTGGTCTTAGCGTTCACGGTCACCTCCTCAACATTACGGGGTCACCCGGGAGGTCCATTCATCTGCCCATCAAATGAGACGGACCGGACCGTCAGGAGGTACCGGCGCCGACGTCGAGCTGGTTGCGGTCGATGTTGATGGTCACCCCGCCCCAGGTCTCCTTCTTGTTCCCCGCGTACTGGTGGATGCGCTGGTGGTCGGCCCACAGGGAGGCCGGCAGGGTGGAGTCGGAGGTGGTGACCTCGTCGTTCCAGCGGGCGAAGTGGATGACGTCGGGCAGGGTGGTCTTCTTGGCGTTGGCCACCAGGTCGGCCACGAGGGAGGAGACGCTGCCGTAGGCGCCGGAGCGGTAGCCCAGCTCGTGCAGCCGTTCGGTCCAGGCCTTCAGATAGCCGAGCACCTCGGCGGTGGCGGTGGCGCCGCGGTCGTAGGCCTCGAGGTCGTTGTAGATCACCGTGCCCTTGCCGAGCCCGAGCGCGCCGGCCTGCGCGGCCGCGTCGTCGGCGGCCGCCCTGCCCTCGGGCGCCGGGTCGGTGATGGGGGCGCAGGCGCTCCCGCAGCTGCTGGTGCTGGACTGCGGGCCGACGTAGAGCGGGAAGAAGCGCCAGCCGGCCGCGTACTGGGTCTGCACCCACTGGGCGGTCAGCTTCGCCTGTCCGCAGGCGCGGTTGACGCCGCCGATGTAGATGCCGATGGCCGCGTACGGGGAGGCGCTCTTCCAGGCGCTCATCGAGGTCTGGCCGGGCGCGGTGCAGGCGTCGAAGCCCTTGCCCCGGTGGGTGGTGGCGACGGCGGGGACGGTGAGCGCGGCGGCGGCGACGGCGGGCTTCTCGGTGCGGGCGGCGGCCACGGGCAGTCCGGCGCTGTCCAGGACCCGCCGGATGGCCTCCCGGTCGCTGCCGTAGGCGGCGGTCACGGCGATCCCTTCCGCGGTGGCCCGGTAGACGTGGTCCGTACGGTTCTCGGTCACCGCGCTCTTGGTGGGGGCGACGGCGGGCTGCACCCAGAGCGACTCGGTGCGCCCGACGGCCCGGGCCGGGCAGTCCTGCTGGTCGCCGGGGGTGCCGAGGTAGACGGCGTGCCGGTCGAAGCGGACGCAGGCCGTGGGGTCGCGGTCCAGGTCGACGACCTGCCAGTCGGCGGGGACGGTGAAGGTGTGGCCGCGGTAGGTGACGGCCTTGGTGGCGCCGTCGGTCGCGGCACGGGCGGCGGCCGGCGAGCCGGCGCCCAGGGCCGTGCCCGCGGTCAGGGCCGTGCCGGCGGCGAGCGCGGTGAGCGCGCGCACGGCGCGCCGCGGTCGTGGCGGTCGTGGCGGTAGTGGTGCGGACATGACGTACTCCTCGGTCGGGCGCGGGTGGGCGCTGCGGTCCGGCGGAGCGGGACCGGCGCGGGGGTGACGGACGCCCTTCTTCCACCTGGCGCGGGCGGCGGAAACCGGCGTGTGGTGCGTACGGGCGAAGCGGGCACCGCCCCGTGCGCGACGGTGGATGGGGTAGGGTGCGGGGCATGTTCGCGCACTCGACCCAGAACCAGAACTGGTGGTGGACCGCTTTCCCGGCGGCCCGCTGACTGCGCGTATCCACACTTCGCGAAGGCCGCCCGAGGGGCGGCCTTCGGCGTTCTCGGCGTCCCGGCCGTTCCCGGCAGAACGGAAGAGGACCCATGGACCTGGCACAGCTGGCGCACGACACCCGCCCCTTCGCCCTGCTCCGCCGCCGCACGCCGGGGCACGACCA
>NZ_BMVJ01000001.1:447792-468735 GCF_014650655.1 Streptomyces anandii JCM 4720 | reverse complement strand
GGACCTGGTCGAGGTGTTCCTCGGCCCGGTCGGCACCCGCGACCGGCTGGCGGAGCTGCCCGACGAGTGCCTGGCGCTGGTGCCGTTCCGGCAGATCCGCGAGCGCGGCTTCGACGTCCGCGACGACGGCACCCCGCTGCTGGTGCTGACGCCCGAGGAGCGGCACGCCGTCCCGCTCGCCGAGGCGCTGGACCGGCTGCCCGCGCACGAGGTCCGGGTGACGGGCGGCGGCTTCGACGTCGGCGACGAGGAGTACGCGCGGATCGTCGGGCGGGTGCTGCGCGAGGAGATCGGCGCGGGCGAGGGCGCGAACTTCGTGATCCGCCGGACGTACGAGGGCGGGATCGACGGGTTCGGCCGGGCCGACGCGCTGGCGCTGTTCCGGCGGCTGCTGGAGGGCGAGCGGGGGGCGTACTGGACGTTCGTGGTGCACACCGGGGAGCGGACGCTGGTGGGGGCCAGTCCCGAGGTGCACGTGCGGATGTCGGGCGGCACGGTGGTGATGAACCCGATCAGTGGGACGTACCGCTATCCGGCCGGGGGGCCCACGGCCGGGCATCTGCTGGACTTCCTCGCCGACGGCAAGGAGATCGAGGAGCTGTCGATGGTCGTCGACGAGGAGCTCAAGATGATGTGCACGGTCGGCGACATGGGCGGGACCGTGGTCGGTCCGCGGCTGAAGGAGATGGCCCACCTCGCGCACACCGAGTACGAGCTGCGCGGCCGGTCGTCCCTGGACGTGCGCGAGGTGCTGCGGGAGACCATGTTCGCCGCGACGGTGACCGGCTCGCCGGTGCAGAACGCCTGCCGGGTCATCGAGCGGCACGAGTCGGGCGGGCGCGGCTACTACGCGGGCGCCCTCGCCCTCCTCGGCCGGGACTCCGGCGGGGCGCAGACCCTCGACTCCCCCATCCTGATCCGCACCGCCGACATCGACGCGTCCGGGCGGCTGCGCGTGCCGGTGGGCGCCACCCTGGTGCGCGGCTCGGACCCGGCGGGCGAGGTCGCCGAGACGCACGCCAAGGCGGCGGGGGTGCTGGCGGCGCTGGGCGTGGCGCCAGCCCGGCCGCGCGCGGAGCGTGCGCCGGCCCGCCTCGCCGAGGACCCTCGGGTGCGGGCGGCGCTGGACGGGCGGCGGGCCTCACTGGCCCCGTTCTGGCTGCGGATGCAGGAGCGCTCGGCGCGGCTCGCGGGCCACGCGCTGGTCGTGGACGGGGAGGACACCTTCACGGCGATGCTCGCGCACGTGCTGCGGTCCTCGGGTCTCGAGGTGACGGTTCGCCGCTACGACGAGCCCGGACTGCGGGAGGCGGTCCTCGCGCACCCGGGTCCGGTGGTCCTCGGTCCCGGGCCCGGCGACCCCTCGGACCTGTCCGACCCGAAGATGCGCTTCCTGCGCGCCCTGACCGCCGAGGTGCTCCGCGGGCACCGGCACGGCGTGCTCGGGGTCTGCCTCGGGCACGAGCTGATCGCGGCCGAGCTGGGCCTGCCGATCGTCCGCAAGGAGGTGCCGTTCCAGGGCGCGCAGAGCGCCGTCGACCTGTTCGGGCGCACCGAGACCGTCGGCTTCTACAACAGCTTCGTGGCGGCCTGCGACGACGAGGCGTGCGCCGAGCTCGCCGCGCACGGTGTGGAGGTGAGCCGGAGCGCGGCCGGCGAGGTGCACGCCCTGCGCGGGCCGCGGCGCGAGCCGGGCGCGAGCGGGAACGCCTTCGCCGGTGTGCAGTTCCACCCCGAGTCGGTGCTGACGCTGAACGGCGCCGCGATCGTGGCGGAACTGGTGGACCACGTCGGTCAGCTGCGCGGCACCAGCACGTTCTCCGAGCGGCGGCCCGCCTTGTAGTCGAGGACGTTGCGCACCGTGGTGTCGACGATCTGCCGTACGGCGTCCTCGGTGTAGTAGGCCTGGTGGGAGGTGACCAGGACGTTGGGGAAGGTGACCAGCCGGGCCAGGGTGTCGTCCTCGACGGGCTCCAGGGACCGGTCGACGTAGAACAGACCCGCCTCCGCCTCGTAGACGTCGAGCCCGACGCCGGTGAAGCGGCCCTCGCGCAGTTCCGCGACGAGGGCCGCGGTGTCGACCAGGCCGCCGCGGCTGGAGTTCACCAGGATCGCGTCGTCCTTCATGGTCTTCAGGGCGGCCGCGTCGATGAGGTTGTGCGTCTCGGGCATCAGCGGGACGTGCAGGGAGACCAGGTCGGACTCGGCGAGGAGCTGGTCGCGGGAGACATACTTCATGCCCAGTTCCATGCAGGCGGGGTTCTCGGCGACGTCCCAGCCGAGCAGCCGCATGCCGAAGCCGTGCGCGATCCGGGCGAAGGCCTCGCCGATCTTGCCGGTGCCGATCACTCCGGCGGTGCGGCCGTGCAGGTCACGGCCCATCAGTCCGTCGAGCCGGAAGTCGAAGTCCCGGGTGCGGGTGGAGGCCCGCACGATGCGCCGGTTCACGGCGAGGGCGAGCGTCCAGGCGAACTCGGCGACCGCGTACGGCGAGTAGTACGAGACCCGGGCGACCGTCATGCCGAGCCGTTCGGCCACGCGCAGGTCGATGTTGTTGAAGCCGGTGGAGCGCTGGGCGATCAGGCGGGTGCCGCCCGCCGCGAGCGTCTGAAGGACGGGTGCGCCGAGGTCGGCGTTGACGCTGGAGGAGACGATCTCGTAACCGGCGGCGATGGGGGCGGTGTCCTCGTTGAGGAAGACGTCCAGACAGCGGATCTGGTGGTGGTCCCGGAAGGCGTGTTCGATCAGGGGCTTCTCGTCGGCCTGCACTCCGAAGGCCAGGATCTCCATCACCGCTCCCGTGGTCGTGGGTATGGGCCCGAGAATACGGCCCATACCCACGGGATGCCGGTTCAGCCGAAGAAGATCCCGGCCTCGCGGTACAGCTCCGGGTCCACGGTCTTCAGCCTGGCCGTGGCCTCGGCGATGGGCACGCGCACGATCTCGGTTCCGCGCAGCGCGACCATCCGGCCGAAGTCGCCGTCGTGGACGCAGTCGACCGCGTGCAGCCCGAAGCGGGTGGCGAGCCAGCGGTCGAAGGCGCTCGGGGTGCCGCCGCGCTGGATGTGCCCGAGCACGGTCGTACGGGACTCCTTGCCGGTGCGCCGCTCGATCTCCTTGGCCAGCCACTCGCCGATCCCGGACAGCCGCACATGCCCGAAGGAGTCCCGCGAGCCGTCCTTGAGGACCATGTCGCCGTCCTTGGGCATGGCCCCCTCGGCGACGACCACGATCGGGGCGTACGACGCCCGGAAGCGCGAGGTGATCCAGGCGCACACCTGGTCGACGTCGAAGCGCTGCTCGGGGATGAGGATGACGTTGGCGCCGCCGGCGAGCCCCGAGTGCAGGGCGATCCAGCCGGCGTGACGGCCCATCACCTCGCAGACCAGCACCCGCATGTGGGACTCGGCGGTGGTGTGCAGGCGGTCGATCGCCTCGGTGGCGATGCCGACCGCGGTGTCGAAGCCGAAGGTGTAGTCGGTGGCGGACAGGTCGTTGTCGATGGTCTTGGGCACGCCGACGCAGGGCACGCCATACTCGTCGCTGAGCCGGGCGGCGACACCCAGGGTGTCCTCGCCGCCGATCGCGACGAGCGCCTCGACCTCCTGCTTGGCGAGGTTGTCCTTGATGCGCCGGATGCCGCCCTCCTGCTTGAGCGGGTTGGTGCGCGAGGAGCCGAGGATCGTACCGCCGCGGGGCAGGATGCCGCGCACGGCGGGGATGTCGAGCCGGACGGTGTCGTTCTCGAGGGGGCCGCGCCAGCCGTCCCGGAAGCCGACGAATTCGTAGCCGTACTCCTGCACGCCCTTGCGGACGACGCCCCTGATGACGGCGTTGAGTCCGGGGCAGTCGCCGCCTCCGGTCAGTACTCCGACGCGCATGGAAATGTCCCTTCGCCGCGGTTGCCTGGTGACGGTCACGCTAGGGGTGACACACGTCACTTCCGACCGGGGAAAAGGTCCAATTCCGGCTGAATGTCCGGTAGAAAGTGACACACGTCACTTCCGACCGGGGAAAAGGTCCAATTCCGGCTGAATGTCCGGTAGTTGACCGACGCAATTCCACTCGAAAGAGTGGCGCTGGCGCGTACGCGGATTTACTCGCCGTCCAGTCCGCGTTCTATGGCGTACCGCACCAGCTCGACCCGGTTGTGCAACTGGAGCTTGCCGAGGGTGTTCTGCACGTGGTTCTGCACCGTGCGGTGGGAGATGACCAGCCGCTCGGCGATCTGCTTGTAGCTCAGACCCTTGGCGACCAGGCGCAGCACCTCGGTCTCGCGGTCGGTGAGCCGGGGCGCGTTCGGCTCGTCGGCGTCCGCGGCCGGCAGCGGCTCGGCGGCCAGCCGGCGGTACTCGCCGAGGACCAGACCGGCCAGGCCCGGAGTGAACACCGGGTCGCCGGCCGCCGTACGGCGCACCGCGTCCAGCAGTTCCTCCGTCGAGGCCGACTTCAGCAGATAGCCGGTCGCGCCGGACTTCACCGCCTCCAGGACGTCGGCGTGCTCCCCGCTCGCCGAGAGCACCAGGACCCGCAACGCCGGGTTGTGGCCGACGAGTTCCTTGCAGACCTGCACGCCGGGCTTGGCCGGCAGGTTGAGGTCCAGGACGAGGACGTCGGGCGCGGCGGCCCTGGCGCGGCGCACCGCCTGCTCGCCGTCCCCGGCGGTGGCGACCACCTCGAAGCCGGACTCGGCCAGGTCCCGGGCGACCGCGTCGCGCCACATGGGGTGGTCGTCGACCACCATCACCTTGATGCTCAACTCCGCTCCGCCTTCCCCGTGGAGACCTTCGGTACCTTCAGCTCGACTTCCGTGCCCTGACCGGGAACCGACAGCAGCTCGGCGTTGCCGCCGAGATCGCGCAGCCGTCCCCGGATCGACTGGGCCACCCCGAGCCGCCCCTCGCCCTCGGCCTCGACCAGCCGCCCATCGGGGATGCCGGGGCCGTCGTCCCGCACGGTCACCACGATCTCGCCGGGCTCGTCCTCGACCAGGATCCAGGCCCGCGCGTCCGCCCCCGCGTGCCTGCGCACATTGTCCAGGGCGGCGCCGACCGCGGCGGCCAGCTCGCGCGCCGCCCGCGGCGGCAGCTCCACCGGCGCGCCGGGCTCGGCCAGGCTGACCCGGGATCCGGCGTACCGCGCGAGCAGCGGGCGCAGATCGACGGGCCCGGAGTCCTCCGGCTCCTCGACCAGGCGTACGACCGCTCCCTCGGCCGCGTCCTCGGAGGTGCGGGAGGGCGGCACCAGGCCGCCGGAGACCAGGGTGCGCAGCGCCACCTCCTGCTCCCCGGCCAGCCGGCCCAGCTCGGCCGCCTCGCCGCCGAGGACCGCGCCGCGCCGCTGCACCATGGCCAGCACCTGCAGCACGCCGTCGTGGATGTCCCGGGCCAGGCGCTCGCGTTCGCGGGTCGCGGCCTCGATCTCCAGGGCGCGGGCGAGGGTGCGCTCGGAGGCGCGGGCGACCTCGACGACGTAGCCGATGGCGATGGAGGCGACCCAGACCAGGATCACGTTGTGCACCGTGTCGCGGGCCGGGCTGCCGCGCTCGACCAGGTTGGCGGCGGCGACGGCGGTGGAGGCGACGGCGGCCCAGCGCCAGCCGCCCTTGAGCGCGAAGGCCAGCACGGCACCCGCCGTCCATATCGACGGCAGCGTCGGGCCGCCGTCCACGATCCGGGCGTGGGCGTCGGCGACCGGGGTGAGCAGGATGCCGGTGACCGCGAGGGTCAGGTCGAGGGCGAGGAACCGCTTGGTGCAGGCGGCCGCGCTCGCGACCCTGGGCAGGGTGGCCAGCGTCCACACGAACAGGACGCAGTAGTACGCGACGGCGATCCCCGGGCGCGGGAAGCGGTCGTAGGCGGTGGCGAACAGGCCGACCGCGTAGAACATCGTCAGTACCCGGTAGCCGGCGAGCGCGTGCCACAGCGGCTGCTCCACCGACATCCTCATGACACGCTCACGCCTGGGCATGCCCCCCCTTTGCGTCGACCGCGGCTCGCCTACTCCGCGTTCTTCTCCTTCTCGGCCTGTTCCCTGGCGGCCGCATCCAGGGCGGCCTTCGCCGCCTTGCCGGCCTCCTTCTCGGCCTTGGCCGCCTCCGCGATCTGCCGCTTGGCCGCGGTCGCGTAGATGTCGACGTACTCCTGGCCGGAGAGCTTCATGATCTCGTACATGACCTCGTCGGTCACCGCGCGCAGGACGAAGCGGTCGTGCTCCATGCCCTGGTAGCGGCTGAAGTCGAGCGGCTTTCCGATGCGGATGCCAGGGCGCATCAGCTTGGGCACGACCTTGCCGGGCGGCTGGATCTTCTCCGTGTCGATCATGGCGACCGGGATGACCGGCGCCCCGGTGGCCAGCGCCACGCGCGCGAGGCCGCCGGGCTTGCCGCGGTAGAGCCTGCCGTCGGGCGAGCGCGTCCCCTCCGGGTAGATGCCGAACAGCTCGCCGCGCTCCAGCACCTCGATGCCGCTCTTCACCGCCGCCTCGCCCGCGCCGCGCGCGCCCGAGCGGTCCACGGGCAGCTGCCCGACGCCCTTGAAGAAGGCGGCCGTCAGACGGCCCTTGACCCCGGGGGTGGTGAAGTACTCGGCCTTGGCGATGAAGGTGACCTTGCGGTCGAGCACCGCGGGCAGGAAGAACGAGTCGGAGAACGACAGGTGATTGCTCGCCAGGATGGCGGCGCCCGCGACCGGGATGTTCTCCAGACCCTCCACCCAGGGCCTGAAGGCGAGCTTCAGCGGCCCGCCGATGGCGACCTTCATCGTGCCGTAGAACAACCGAGTGCCTTCCTGTGTGTGTCGATCAGACCATAACCCCAAGCGGGCGCCCAAGGAGCCGACGGCCCTGGTCGGTGTCAGTGCCGTCGCGTACGGTGAAGTACCTGCACTCGTCGGCGTGCCCGCGGCCGGCGTGCCCGGCCCCCTTCCACGAACAGGAGACCGACGTGCCGGTCCTCCCCGGAGCCGAGCCGTACCGCCATGAGGGCGGGGAGGTCGGCGTGCTCCTGTGTCACGGCTTCACCGGCTCCCCGCAGTCGCTGCGCCCCTGGGCCGAGTACCTGGCCGGGCGCGGTCTGAGCGTCTCCCTGCCGCTGCTGCCCGGACACGGCACACGCTGGCAGGACCTGCAGATCACCGGCTGGCAGGACTGGTACGCGGAGGTGGACCGCGAACTGCGCGCCCTGCGCGAGCGCTGCGCGCACGTCTTCGTGGCCGGCCTCTCCATGGGCGGCGCCCTGGCCCTGCGGCTCGCCGCCCGGCACGGCGACGACATCGCAGGCGTGATCGTCGTCAACCCGGCGAACAAGGTGCACGGACCGGCCGCCCACGCACTTCCGGTCGCCCGCCACTTCCTGCGCACGAGCAGGGGGATCGCGAGCGACATCGCCAAGGAGGGCGCCGCCGAACTCGGCTACGACCGGGTGCCGCTCGACGCCGCGCACTCGCTGCGGATCTTCCTCCGGCTGCTCGACGGCGAGCTTCCGCAGGTCACCCAGCCGCTGCTGCTGATGCGCAGCCCCCGCGACCATGTGGTGCCCCCGGCCGACTCGGCCCGTGTTCTCGGCCGGGTCTCCTCGGTCGACGTGACCGAGGTCCTGCTGGAACACAGCTACCACGTCGCGACGTTGGACCATGACGCGGACCGGATCTTCGAGGAGAGCCACGCCTTCATCGGCCGGCTCGCACCCAGTGTCGGCAAGGAAGGGACGTCCGCAGGTGGCTGAGCACGACTCCGACCGCGAGAGGCGCGAGGGTCAGGAGGGCCGGGAGAGCCGGGAGCCGGCGGAGTCCCTCGGTTCCCTGGGCTCCGGCGCCGACGCCGGCCCGGACCCGGACACGCAGTCCAAGGCGCCCGAGGGGTCCGGCGCGGCGCTGCCCGAGCCGCCCGAGCGCCCCTCCACCGGGTCCGCCCCGCAGGAGGGCGTCCCCTTCGACGAGGAGGCCGCCTGGGCGGCGATCGTCGCCGGGTACGGCGAGGAGCCGCCGGACCCGCCCGGCACGCGGCCCTACCGGCCCGTCGAGGACCTGAAGCTGCCGGACTTCCCGCTCGGCCCGGACACCGCTCCGGACACCGCTCCGGACACCGCTCCGGGCGGCGACGCCGCGAGCACCGCCCCCGAGGCGGACGACGCTCCGCCCCGCGCTCAGCGCCCGGCGGAGCGTCCCCAGGAGGACCGGCCGGCCCCGGCGCGGCCGCTGGGCGGCTCGGTCTCCTTCGCCCCCGGCGTCGGCCCGCGCGACTACACGCCCCGCGAGCCCTCCGACGAGGACGACGAGGGCCACTTCGTGCCGCCGGAGCCGCCGCCGCTGCCCGATGCGGACGTGACCTCGAAGTTCGCCTGGCTCGCGGTGACCGGCGGACCCGTCCTGCTGCTGCTCGCCGTGCTGTTCGGCTGGGACATGACGTGGTGGCTCACCACGCTCGGCATCGGCGGCTTCCTCGGCGGCTTCGCCACGCTGGTGACCCGGATGAAGCCGGACGACGAGGACGACGACGACCCGGGACGCGGCGCCGTCGTCTGAACCCCGCGCCCACCGCCACCGCGCCTACCGCGCCGCGGGGACTCTGAGGGCGGCCAGGACCGGGAAGTGGTCCGTGGCCGCCCTCAGGTCGCTCTCGCGTACGCCGGGGTGGCCCACGGGGACACCGCAGCCGAGGACCTCGACGCCCGGGGTCGCGAAGATCGCGTCGATGCGCTGATGGGGGTCGCCCGGCGTCCAGGTGTACTCCGCGCCCCAGGGCGCGACGGTCCGGCAGTCCCGCAGACCGGCGGCGATCCGGGCGAAGGCCGGCCCCTCCGGCCGCTCGTTGAGGTCGCCGCCCGCGACCGCGTGCTCGACGCCCATCCCGGCGAGCCGGTCGAGGAGCATGCCGCTCTGCTCGTAGCGCTCGTCCTTGTCGAGCGACAGATGGCAGCTGACGACGCCCAGCCGGGCGCCGGCGAACCGTACGACCGCGGTGGCCAGGCCCCGCCGGTGCAGTGCGGGGGTGAGCGGCAGCAGCACGTCCTCGGTGCGCTCGACGGTGGCGCGCAGCGAGCACAGGACGGCGGGGCCGGCGGCCGTGGCGCCTCCCGTGAGGATCACCAGCCCGGAGGCCGCCGCCAGCTTCGCCAGCTTCTTGCGCCAGCGGAAGAAGCGGGGGGCCTCCTGGACGAGGACCAGGTCCGGGGCGCAGGCGGTGATCACCCGGGCGAGTGCCGCGGTGTCGTCGCGCAGGGAGCGGACGTTGTAGCTCAGGACGCGGACGAGGGCTGAACCGTCGGGCTCGGTGCGGGAGTTCGGCAGCGGCTCCATGTGGATCAATGTACGCCCAGGGGCCCGGGCGCGAGGTTCGTGTGCGACGCGCGGCCCGGTCCGTGGTGGCTCGTACCGGCTCGCCGCGCGGTTCCCCGCGCCCCTGGGTGCCGACGGTCACCCGCGGCTTGAGGAACCGCTCGTCACATGATCGGGTCGGGCTCGCGGGCGAGGTCCGCCGCGCCGACCAGTCCCGCCTTGTTGCCGAGCTGGGCGGCGATGACGTCGGCGACCGGGCGCCAGTTGCCGCCGACCAGCCAGCGCTTGTACGACTTGCGGATCGGCTCCAGGACCAGCTCGCCCTCGTCGGAGAGGCCGCCGCCGACGATGAAGGCGGACGGGTCGAAGAGGGAGGCCAGGTCGGCCAGGCCCGCGCCGACCCAGCGGGCCAGCTCGCGGTAGGAGTCGACGGCGACCGGGCAGCCCTGGCGGGCGGCCATCGAGATGTGCTTGCCCTCGATCCCGTCCGGGGTGCCGTCACCCAGCGCGAGCAGCACCTCGGCGCGCTCGGGGGTGGCGTTGGCGCGCTGCTTGGCGTACCGCACGAGGGCGCGGCCCGAGGCGTACTGCTCCCAGCAGCCCTGCGAGCCGCAGCCGCACAGCAGGCCGTCGGGGACCATCCGGATGTGGCCGAACTCGGCGGCCACGCCGAAGTGGCCGCGGCGCAGCTTGTTGCCGATGATGATGCCGCCGCCGAGGCCGGTGCCCAGCGTGATGCAGATGACGTTGCGGTGGCCCTTGCCGGCGCCGAACTTGTACTCGCCCCAGGCCGCGGCGTTCGCGTCGTTCTCCACGACGACCGGAAGACCGACTCGGGCCTCGACCTTCTCCTTGAGCGGCTCCTGGCGCCAGTCGATGTTGGGCGCGAAGTAGACCGTCGAGCGCTGGCGGTTGACGTAACCGGCCGCGCCGATGCCCACGCCGACGATCTCGTGACCGGCACGCGCCCCCTCGACGGCGGAGGCGATGGCGTCCACGATGCCCTCGGCCGTGGCCGGGGTCGGCACCTTGAAGGTCGAGAGGATGTTGCCTTCCTCGTCGACCACGCCGGCCGCGATCTTCGTGCCGCCGATGTCGACGCCGATGGTGAGTCCCATGAATCCCTCAGTTTCGGTCGAGCCCCGCTACGGCCAACCGTACCCGAGGCCCTGCCCCGGGATTCGCGTCGTCCGCCCGCCGGACGGCCGGGGCGGCGGCGCCGGGGCGCCCGGCGGCGGTCAGTCGAGGTCGATGCGTTCGCCGCCGCCGGTGCCCTCACCGCGGTCGCGGCGCTCGTCCAGGTCCCTGAGGTCCTCGGCCGCGCCGCTGGTGCCGGACGTCCAGCGGCGCTCCTGGCCCTGTACCGCCGAGCGGTAGGCGGCGAGCAGTTCGCCGCCGGCCGCCGCGAGGTGGTCGAAGACGTCCGGGTTACGCTCCAGCACGGGCTCCACGGCCGCCCTGGCCTGCTGCACCATCTGCCGGACCACCTGCTGGGCGGCGGGTCCGGCGACCGAGCCGAGCAGCGGCGACTGCAGGGAGGACAGCTTGCCGGCGACGGTGTCGACGAGCTTGCGCAGCTCCTCGGCGGCCGAGCCGGGCGGCGGTCCGTGCCGGTCGCGGCGCCGGTTCTTCTCCGCCTCGAGGTCCTCGGCGCAGGCCGTCGCCCAGGCGTCGGCGTCGGTCGCCCGGACTTCCTCGGCGTTCTCCTGAGCGGCGCCGTCGGACGCGTCGCCGGCCGGTGTGCGCTCTTCGCTCATGGCGGGCTCCTGACTACGTTTCGTCCTTACGACGTTACCCGAACGGCGGTACCCGCTTCATCTCGCGCGGCCGGGGCGTCACCGCTGACGGGGCCACAGGGAGGCGTCCGGGGTGAAGCGGATGCGCAGGGCGCCGTCGCGCAGGGCGGCGCCGTCGACGGTGCAGCGGCGCAGGACCGAGGGGAGGGGAACGATGCGCCGGAAGGGCCCGGCGGTGATCACCAGTTCCTCACCGCGCCGGACGAGGTCCAGCTCGTCACGGACGGCGCCGGGCAGGGGGATGTGCCAGACGAGCACGCCGTCCTCGGTGAGCCGGTCGGTGACGGGCCACTCTGCCGGGGTGGTCGCCGGGTTGACGCCCGGCAGGGCGAGCGCGGCCAGGTCGTCGGCGCCGCGCGGGTCGCGGCCGAGGTGGGCGGCCGGGTGGACGTCGTACGTCTCGCGCCACTCGTCGAGGGCCTTGCGCTGCTGGGCGACCGGGCCCGCGAGCCAGGAGTCCGCGGGCGCCTCGGGCAGCACCCGGCTCGCGACCACTGACTCGACGGCGAGGCCGCGCACGGCCAGTCCGAGGGCGGCCTCGGCCAGGGCGTCGGCGCCGGCCGGGCCGGGCTCTGCGACCAGGCGCACGGTGGTGCCGGGGTCGGCGACGACCGCCTCGACGGCGGCCAGTTCGACGTCCCAGCGGGCCGCCGTCTCGTACAGCCACTCCGCCGGCATGGGGACGCCGGCGAGCCGGCCGAGTACGGGCCGCAGGGCGCGGGCCGCCTGCCGCTCGGGCGGCAGGAGCCGGCGCAGGTAGCGGCGCAGCTCCTCGGGCAGGGCGAGCAGGCCGAGGGCCTGCGGGGCCGGCGGCAGGTCGACCACCAGCAGGTCGAACCGTTCCGACAGGGCCGCGTCGCGCAGCGCGCGCAGCAGGGCGAGCTCCCCGGCGCCGGGCAGCGGGGTGACCTCCTCCGCGTCCAGCCGGGAGGCGCCGAGCAGGTCGAGGACGCTCGCGGCGCGCTCCTGGAAGGCGGTGAGGTCGTCCCGGAAGGCGGCGTTCGCGTCGGGGCGCCAGGCGGTGAGGTTCGCCGTCGCCTCGGCCGGGGCCGCGCCCGTGGGCGTGCCGAGGACCGCGCCCAGGGTGTCGGTGCGGTCGGCGCCGAGGAGGAGGGTGCGGGTGCCGTCACGGGCGGCGGTGAGTGCGGTGGCGGCGGCGACCGTGGTACGGCCGCTGCCGCCGGGGCCCGTGATCAGGAGGGTGCGCATGAGAGGGAACGGTAACGGAGCCGGACGCGGGGGCGCGTTCGCGGCCGCGGGGCCGCCCGCGCCGAGGGCGGCCTGCTGGCTAGCGCTCGGACTCCACCCGCTTCTTCAGGCCCGCCAGGGCCCGGTCGATGATGACCTTCTCGGCCTTGCGCTTGATCATGCCCAGCATGGGGATCTTGACGTCCACGGTGAGGCGGTACGTCACCTCTGTGGCGCCGGGGCCCGCGGGCTTCAGGAGGTAGGAGCCGTCCAGGGAGCGCAGCATCTGGGACTTGACGAGGGTCCAGGAGACCTCGTGGGCGCCGGTCCAGGTGTAGGCGAGGGTCTGGTCGTCCTTGATGGCGCCGGCGTCCATCACCAGGCGGACCTGCTCGGCGCGGCCCTGGTCGTCGGTCTTGAGGACCTCGGCCTCCTTCACCTCACCGGTCCAGTCGGGGTAGCGGGCGAAGTCGGCGATCACCTCCATCACGTCGGCCGGTGCCGCATCGATCGTGATGCTCGAGCTGGTGTGTTCCGCCATCGCCGTGGCTCCTCCAGATGCGGGCCGGTAGTGCGGCCGTCGTACGGCCGGGTGGTGCGGTAGTGATGCGCACGTGTGTGCAGCGTGAAGGCTACCGCGCGGCCCGTCGCCCGTTTCCACCCCCACCTGCGCGATCGGCCGGAACGCTCACCATCGCAGCACCCACGGCCGGCCGGTGCCGGCGAAGTGGCCCACGTTCACGCACTCGGTCGCGCCGATCCGCATGCGGCGCACCAGCGGCTGGTGGACGTGGCCGAAGAGCGCGTACCGGGGGCGGGTGCGGCGGATGGCGTCCAGCAGGGCGCGGCTGCCCCGCTCGAAGCGGCGGGCGACGGTGTCGTAGACGAGTTCGGGCACGTCCGGCGGGATGTGGGTGCACAGCACGTCGACCTCGCCGACCGCCTCGATCTTGGCCGCGTACTCCTCGTCGCCGATCTCGTAGGGGGTGCGCATGGGTGTGCGCAGTCCGCCGCCGACGAAGCCGAAGACGCGGCCGGCGATCTCCACGCGCTGCCCGTCGAGCACGGTGGTGCCCTCGCGGGCGTACTCCTTCCACAGCGGGGGCATGTCGACGTTTCCGTAGGTGGCGTACGTCGGCGTGGGGAAGGCGGCGAAGAGTTCCGCGTACTGCTTGCGGACGGCCTGTTCGATGACCTGGGCGCGGTCGCCCTCGATGCCGGCCCACAGCCGCTTGCCGAACTCGCGGGCCTCGGCGAAGCGGCGGGCGGTGCGCAGCTCGACGATGCGGTCGGCGTTCGCCACGCCGAAGAGGTCGGGGAAGATGCCGCGCGAGTGGTCGGCGTAGTCGAGGAAGAGGATCAGGTCGCCCAGGCAGACGAGTGCGTCGGCGCCTTCGCCGGCCCTGGCGAGATCGCGGGCGTTGCCGTGCACGTCGCTGACCACGTGGATGCGGGTGCTGCCGTCGCCGGGCGGTGTGGGTGCCATGGTGATCAAGCGTAGGCGGGGCGGTGCACTGGTGAACAGTGCTGGGCGAACCCCCGGTTACTGGCCAGTCAGTTAGGGGGTCGACTACTGTGCGCACTGGAACATCAATCCGTGTGACGCAGCGAACATCTCACCGGGACCCCCTGTCGGAAAAACATACCGACGGGTAACGTCCGGGCCGTCCAGTCGTGCTCTGGCTTTCAACCACCGTCGCATCACACAACGTCGTGGCGCCGGCGCCCTATGAGGAGCAGCAGTCTTGCGCGAGTTCAGCCTTCCGGCTTTGTACGAGGTCCCTGCGGACGGAAACCTGACCGACATCGTCCGCAGAAACGCCGCGCAGCATCCCGATGTGGCCGTCATCGCGCGCAAGTCGGGCGGCGTCTGGCAGGACGTGACGGCCCGGGACTTCCTCGCCGAGGTGCACGCGGCGGCCAAGGGCCTGATCGCCTCCGGCATCCAGCCCGGCGACCGGGTGGGCCTGATGTCCCGCACCCGCTACGAGTGGACGCTGCTGGACTTCGCCATCTGGAGCGCGGGCGCCATCACCGTGCCGGTGTACGAGACCAGCTCGCCGGAGCAGGTGCAGTGGATCCTGTCCGACTCGGGCGCGACCGCCTGCGTGGTGGAGCTGGACAACCACGCGGCCGCCGTGGAGTCGGTGCGCGAGACGCTCCCGGCGCTGAAGAACGTCTGGCAGATCGAGGCCGGCGGCATCGAGGAGCTGGGCCGCGCCGGGCAGGGCATCAGCGACGCCATGGTCGAGGAGCGCAGCTCGCTGGCGAAGGCGGACGACCCGGCGACCATCGTCTACACCTCCGGCACCACCGGCCGGCCCAAGGGCTGCGTGCTCACCCACCGCGCGTTCTTCGCGGAGTGCGGCAACGTCGTGGAGCGGCTGCGCCCGCTGTTCCGCACCGGCGAGTGCTCGGTGCTGCTCTTCCTGCCGCTGGCGCACGTCTTCGGGCGTCTGGTGCAGGTGGCGCCGATGATGGCGCCGATCAAGCTGGGCTGCGTCCCCGACATCAAGAACCTCACCGACGAGCTGGCCGCGTTCCGGCCCACGCTGATACTGGGCGTCCCGCGGGTCTTCGAGAAGGTCTACAACTCGGCGCGCGCCAAGGCGCAGGCCGAGGGCAAGGGCGCGATCTTCGACAAGGCGGCCGACACGGCGATCGCGTACAGCAAGGCGCTCGGCACGCCTTCGGGGCCGTCGCTGGGGCTGCGGATCAAGCACAAGGCGTTCGACAAGCTGGTCTACGGCAAGCTGCGCGCGGTGCTCGGCGGACGCGGCGAGTACGCCATCTCCGGCGGCGCCCCGCTGGGCGAGCGGCTCGGCCACTTCTTCCGCGGCATCGGCTTCACGGTCCTGGAGGGCTACGGCCTGACCGAGTCCTGCGCGGCGACCGCGTTCAACCCCTGGGACCGGCAGAAGATCGGCACGGTCGGCCAGCCGCTGCCCGGCTCGGTGATCCGCATCGCGGACGACGGCGAGGTGCTGCTGCACGGCGAGCACCTGTTCAAGGAGTACTGGAACAACCCGGGCGCGACCGCCGAGGCGCTGGCCGACGGCTGGTTCCACACCGGTGACATCGGCACGCTCGACGAGGACGGGTACCTCCGGATCACCGGGCGCAAGAAGGAGATCATCGTCACCGCGGGCGGCAAGAACGTCGCCCCGGCCGTGATCGAGGACCGCATCCGGGCGCACGCCCTGGTGGCGGAGTGCATGGTGGTGGGCGACGGGCGGCCGTTCGTGGGCGCGCTGGTCACCCTCGACGAGGAGTTCCTGGGCCGCTGGTGCGCCGAGCACGGCAAGCCGGCGGGGTCCACCGCGGCGTCGCTGCGTGACGACCCGGATCTGAACGCGGCGGTCCAGACGGCGGTCGACGACGGCAACGCCGCGGTGTCGAAGGCGGAATCGGTGCGGAAGTTCCGCATTCTGTCCTCCCAGTTCACGGAGGAGTCGGGCCACCTCACCCCGTCGCTGAAGCTGAAGCGGAACGTGGTGGCGAAGGACTACGCGGACGAGATCGAGGCGCTCTACGCGAAGTAGGCCGCCTTCTCCCCCGGCGTCATGGCGCGGTGTCCTCGGCGAGGACCCGCGCCATCGTGCGTTCGGCGAGCGCGGTGATGGTGACGAACGGGTTGACGCCGATGTTGCCGGGCACGAGCGAACCGTCGGTGACGTAGAGCCGCGAACAGCCCTTCACCCGGCCGTAGTCGTCGGTCGCCCGGCCCAGGACGCAGCCGCCCAGCGGGTGGTAGGTGAAGTCGTCGGCGAAGACCTTGCTCGGGGAGCCGAACAGGTCGTAGCGGTAGATGGTGGCGTTGGCCGCGTTGATCCGGTCGAACAGCTTCCGGGCCATGCCCACGGAGACCGCGCTCTGCGCGGCGGTCCAGCCCAGCCGCACCGTCCCCGCGGTCGTGTCGTACGTGAACCTGGCGCGCTCGGGGTTCTTGGTGATCGCCAGGTAGAGGCTGACCCAGTGCTCGAAGCCCATGGGGAGCGGGGCGATCTCGGCGAAGACCGGGTTGTCGGCGTTGGCCCAGTCGTCGATGCCCATGACGGGCATGGTCGCCTGGTTCGCGCCGACGGTGTCCCACACGTGGTTGGCGCGGGCGAGCATGGTGTTGCCGTTGGTGCCCCAGCCGGCGCCGACCTCGGAGCCGAGCCCGGGCAGCGTGCCCGTGTCCCGGGCGCGGACGAGGAGTTCGCTGGTGCCGAGGCTGCCGCCGGCGAGGAAGAGGTAGGTGCAGCCGTACTGCCGGGTGCCGGTGACCGCGCCCGTGTCGTCGACGAGGTCGGCGGTCAGGACGTAGGTGCCGTCGGCGGCCCTGGTGACGCCGGTGACCTTCTCCTGGGTGTGGACGGTGACGTTGCCGGTGCCGAGGGCGGCGGCGAGGTAGGTCTTGTCCAGGCTCCTCTTGCCGTGGTTGTTGCCGTAGATGACCTCGCCGGCGAGGGCGGACCTGGTGGCCGTGCCGGCGGCCTCCTTCTCCATGTAGCCGAAGTCGTAGACGTTCGGCACGAAGGCGGTCTTCAGGCCCGCGTTGGCGGCGGCCTTGCGGGAGGTACGGGTGAAGCGGTACCACTCGGTCGACTCGAACCAGCCCGGGTCCACGGAGTTGACGCCCAGCATGGCGCGGGCGCGCGGGAAGTAGGTGCCGTACATCTCGTTCACGTCGACGGCCGGGAACTGCTCGGCGAAGTAGTCGGGGCGCGGGGTGACGGCCATGCCGCCGTTGACGAGCGAGCCGCCACCGACGCCCCGGCCGACGTAGACGGACATGGCGTCGAAGTGGACGCGGTCCAGGACGCCCGGGTAGGGGCTGATGTCCTTGTTGACGACGTCCAGCCACAGGAAGGTGGCCAGCGGGGCCTCGGTACGGGTGCGGAACCACATCGAGCGCCGGTCCGGGGAGAGGGTGGAGCAGAACACCTTGCCGTCGGGGCCCGTGGTGTTCCACAGCCGGCCCATCTCCAGGACGAGGGTGCGGATGCCCGCCTGGCCCAGGCGCAGGGCGGCCACCGCGCCGCCGTAGCCGGAGCCGACGACGACGGCGGGGGCGGATTCGACGGCGGCGGGCTCGGCGGCCCGGGCGGACTGCAGGCCGATCCGGGTGAAGCCGAGGGCGGCGGCGGTCTGGAGGGCCGCCATACCAAGGATGTGACGTCTCGTCAGTTGACGCTGCATCAGTTTTCCTGTCATGCGCGCAGCATCCGCGGATTCCGCTGTTCCGCCTAGGGGTGCGGCGATCCTCCCGCAACCGCTTTGGCCAAGCTTTTACAAGAGCTCCTTGAGCCGCTCCGCGAGCAGGTCCCAGCGCCACTTCTCCTCGACCCAGCGGCGGCCCCGCTCCCCCATCCGGCGGCGCAGCTCCGCGTCGCCGAGCAGGGTGGTGACGCGGTCGGCGGCCTCCTCGGGGGAGCCGCCCCGCACGACCCAGCCGGTCTCGCCGTCGAGCACGGCGTCGGGCGCGCCGCCGGAGTCGCCGGCGACGACCGGCAGGCCGGTCGCGGAGGCCTCCAGGTAGACGATGCCGAGCCCCTCCACGTCCAGGCCGCCGCGCCGGGTGCGGCACGGCATGGCGAAGACGTCACCGGCGCCGTAGTGGGCGGGCAGCTCCGACCAGGGGACGGCGCCGGTGAAGCGCACCGAGCCCGCCACCCCGGTCTCGGCCGCCATCCGCCGCAGGTCCTTCTCGTACGGCCCGCCGCCGACGATCAGCAGCACGGCGTCCGGCTCGGCGGCCAGGATCCGGGGCATCGCCCGGATCAGCGTGTCCTGGCCCTTGCGCCGCACCAGCCGCGAGACGCACACCACCACCGGCCGGTCGCTCAGCCCGAGCCGGGCGCGCACCTCGTCGCCGCCCGAGGCCGGGTGGAAGGTCTTCTCGTCCACTCCCGGCGGCAGCTGTCTCATCCGCGCGGCGGCCTCCGGCGTCAGCGCGGCGGCGATCCGGGAGCGGGTGTACTCGCCGAGGTAGGTGATCGTGTCCGTGGACTGCCCGATCCGGCGCAGCAGGTCCCGCGCGGCGGGCAGCTGCGCCCACCCCGCCTCGTGGCCGTGGGTGGTGGCCACCAGCCGCTCTGCGCCCGCCCTCCTGAGGGCCGGCGCCATCAGCCCGAGCGGCGCGGCCGCCCCGAACCACACCGAGGAGCACCCGTGCTCGCGCAGCAGCCCGGCCGCCCGCCGGGTCACGCGCGGGGTCGGCAGCAGCATCGTGGTCCGGTCGCGTACGACGGTGAAGGGCTGCTCGGCGTCGAAGGCGGCGGTCGCCTCGGCGCCCTCCCGGCCGCGCTTCCAGGTGGAGGCGTAGACGACCAGCCGCTCCGGGTCCAGCCGCAGCGCCATGTTGTGCAGGAACGCCTGGATGCCGCCCGGGCGGGGCGGGAAGTCGTTGGTCACGACGAGGGTCTTGTGCATCGCCGCCGACCCTATCCAACGGCGACCGGGCGCCGGCCACGGCCGTGCCTCATGGCACGCGCACGGGTCCCGGGGACATCATGTGGTCCTCGGCGGTGTCGCCGGGGCGCGCCGGACGACGGCGCGCGGAGGTGACGAAAGGCCGGCGGACAGGGGCTGACATGGACGGCACGGGCAGGCGGTGGAGCCTGGGCCCGGCGGCAGTGCTCGCGGCCTGGGGGGCGAGCAGGCTGGTGCTGCTGCTGTTCGTGCTCGGGGTGCTGGTCTTCCCCGGCCCGGACGTCACCACCGACGTCTCGGTGATCTACCGCGGCTGGTTCGAGGTGCTGCGGCACGGCTCCTTCCCGCTCGACGACGTCAGCTGGCAGTATCCGCCCGCCGCCGCGCTGGCGATCCTCGCCCCCGCCGCCCTGCCCTTCCTCGGCTACGCCACCGCGTTCGCCGCTCTGGCCCTGCTGGCCGACCTGGCGGTGCTGTGCCTGCTGCTGTACGGCGGGCGCGGCCCCGGCCGGCCGCTGCACGGCGCCTGGTTCTGGACCGTGGGCGCCGCCCTGCTCGGCCCCACCCTCTACGCCCGTTACGACGTGATGGTGACCGCGGTGGCGGTGGCCGCCCTGCTGGCGGGTCTGCGGCGGCCGCGCCTGCTCGGGACGCTGGCCGGGTTCGGGGCGATGCTCAAGGTGTGGCCGCTGCTGCTGCTCGCGGGCGCCCTCGGGAGAGCGGGACGGCGGGCGTGGGCGGCGGCGGTGGCGACCGTGGCCGCCGCGGCCTCGGCGTTCGCGCTGGCGATGCCGGGCGCGCTGTCCTTCCTGACCGCCCAGCGCGATCGGGGCACCGAGGTGGAGTCGCTGGGCGCGCTCGTCATCCATGTGGCCCGGCACTTCGGCTGGAGCGGCCAGGTGCTGCTGAACTACGGCTCGGTGGAGTTCGTCGGCCCGTACGCCGGCGTGCTCAGCGACGCCTCGCTGGCGCTGACCGGGGTGGCCTCCGGCTGGCTGGTGCTGTGGTGGCTCCGGGCGCGGCGGTCCTCGCCCGGGGCGGCCACGCTCGCGGACGCCGCGTTCACGGCGGTGCTGCTGTTCACCACCACCAGCCGGGTGATCAGCCCGCAGTACCTGGTGTGGCTGGTGGGGCTCGGCGCCGTGTGCCTGTGCTTCCCCGGCGGCCGGATGCGGCTTCCGGCCTGGCTGGTGGCGGCGGCCTCACTGGTGACGGTGCTGGAGTTCCCGGTGTACTTCGTCGACGTGGTCATGAGCGACCGTCTCGGCATCACCCTCCTGGTGCTGCGCAACGGCCTCCTGCTGGCCGCCTGCGTCACGGCGGCCCACGGCCTGTGGCGGGCCACGGTCCCCCGCCCGGCGGCGCCCGCCCCGGCTCCCCGGTCCGCGCCCGACGGGCTCAGCCCAGCTGGGCGCGCAGATACGCGCGCCACTGGGCGGTGAAGCGGTCGAGGGTGGTGTTCAGCTCCTTCTTCAGGGCGTCCTCGACCGCCCCCGCCCGGCGGTCGTGGGCGCCCACGGCGCGGTAGAACGCGTCGAGCCGCTGCTCGCCCCAGTGGGCGGCGATCATGCGGCAGGCCAGCCAGCCGCCCTCGTAGGCCTGCGCGAGCCGGGTGGCGTCGCCGGCGAAGCCGAAGTCCTTGTCGGCGGGCAGCGCGGCCGGCACGTCGCCGTCCGCGACCGCGCGCGACAGTTCGGGCGCGGCCTGGTCCGGGGTGCGGCCGGTGCGGCGGTAGCCGGCCCAGTCCGCGTAGCCCTCGGAGAGCCACAGGGGGGTGGCCGGGTCGGTGTGGGCCCGGGTGGCCACGTGGGCGGTCTCGTGAGTGAGGACGACCTGCCTGCCCAGCGGGCCGAGCATGCCGTACGCCTCGGGGTTGACGATGATCCGGTCCGCGGGCGCCTGCCCGGTGCCGCCCGCCTCACCGGTGGTGACGGCCGCGATCCCCCGGTAGTTGGAGGCCGGCGAGCCGAGCAGCCCGGCCATGCCGTCCAGCGACTTCGGGACGATCACGACGACGTGCCGGCTCCAGTCGGTGCCCCAGGCGTCCGAGACCGCGGGCACGGCGTGGTCGGCGAGGCCGGCGTATCCCTTCAGGGCCTGCCCGCTCTGCCCCACCCCGAGGACGAGGCTGCTGCGCCCCCGGACCACCGAGACCGGGCCCTGGTCCCACAGCTGCTGCGCCGACTTCTTCTCGGGCCGGTCGGAGTCGACGTACCACTTCCCGTCCGCCGTGGTGGACAGGGTCAGCGTGCGGGCGGCGGTCACCG
>NZ_BMVJ01000001.1:445528-447767 GCF_014650655.1 Streptomyces anandii JCM 4720 | reverse complement strand
GCGCCCGGTCGTAGCCGCTGACGCGGTAGCGCAGTTCGGCGTCGGCGGTGGCGTGGCCGCCGCTGCGGCGCAACGCGGTCACGCGGTAGGACCAGGTGGCGAAGGGCACCGCCTTCAGGGCGGCGTAGGGGGCGTGGGCGCCGGTGGCCGCGTACGCCGCCGGGTCGTGGTGCAGGACCGCGGCGGCCCGCCGGTCGAGCAGCCGCTGCACCTGGTCGCGGGCCGCGTCGGTCGCGGTCTGCCCGCCGCACCCGGCCAGGGACGCCAGCAGCAGGCACACCGCCACGCCCGAGGATCCCGACACCCGCCTTCGACCAGCCATTTTCCGATCGTACGGCGGCCGGGGCGCGGCCGTCAGACCCTTGTGACCGAGGAGATCGGCATCATGTCCACCCGGTCGTAGCGCACGGGGGCGCCCGGGTAGGGGGCGTGGATGACCCGGCCGTGGCCGGCGTACATGGCGACGTGGCCGGCGTCGGAGCGGTAGACGACCAGGTCCCCGGGCCGGATCCGGGACAGCGGGACCTGCCGGCCCGCGTACCGCTGCTCCTGCGAGGTGCGCGGCAACTGCACCCCGGCCCGCGCGTACGACCACTGCATCAGCCCGGAGCAGTCGAAGCCGGAGGGGCCGTTCGCGCCCCACACGTAGGGGCGGCCGAGTGCGGCGCGGGCGGCGGCGAGCGCGGCGGCCGCACGGCCGGAGGCGGCCGGGCCGTCGTCGCCGATGCCGGGCAGCCCGGACAGGGCGCCGTCGCGGCCGGAGCGTGAGGCCCGGTCGTAGGCCTCGCGCTCGGACGGGGACAGGGAGTCCAGGAGGCGGCGAGCGCGGGCGAGCTTCTCCTCGACGGTCCGCTTGTGGCGGACCAGGGCCGTGCGGCTGCGGTCGAGTCCGGCGAGGGCCCGGGTGGCCTCCGCGCGCTCCTGGGCGAGTTCGCGCATGGCCCGCTGCAGGTCGCGCAGTTCGCCGGACTGGTGGGCGCCGATCCGGTCCAGGGCCGCCGCCTTGTCGAGGTAGTCGGCCGGGTCGCGGGAGAACAGCAGCGCGAGGGACGGGTCGAGGCCGCCGGAGCGGTACTGGGCCCCGGCCACCGAACCGAGCGACTCGCGCAGGGTGTTGACGCGCAGCTGCTGCCGGGCGATGCGGTCCTGGGCGTCGCGCACCCGCCGGCGCAGTTGGCCGGCGCGCTCGTCGGCCTTGTCGTAGGCCTCGGTCGCCTTCTCGGCGTCCGCGTAGAGGCGGTCCACCTCCGAGCGGGTGTCGCCGGGCGGGGCGGCCGTGGCGGAGGTGGCCGGCAGGGCGCCGAGGGCGGCGGCCGCGGCGGACAGGACGCAGAATGCGGCGCCCGCACCCCGGTCGAAACCGGACGGTGCGAGGCGGCGATGGGACCCCACGGGAAGCCGAACTCCCTCCACTGGCCAGCACGGAATGCCTCCCCGGACCGACGGGGCGCGGGTGCGCCCCAGGTCGGGGGAAACGCGCCAGACAGTAGCCGTGCGGACACACCGCGGACAAAGCCTCCCGCGGGCGCACAACGCGACGCCCCGCCTCTGACGCAGGTCATGGGCGGGGCGTGGGGTCCGCGGGCTTGCCCGCGATTCGCCCGTTCGGACGGTACGACGGCTGTACGCCGACCGTGCGCCGGCTAGACGCGGACGCCGAACTGGAAGGGCATGTTGCCGATCGCCTCGTAGCGGACGACGGCACCGGTGTGCGGGGCGTGCAGCACCTGGCCGTTGCCCGCGTAGAGGCCGACGTGGTGCAGGTCGCCGTAGAAGAACACCAGGTCGCCGACCTGGAGCTGGCTCTGCGAGTAGATGCGGGTCCCGATGTTGGCCTGGGACTCGGAGGTGCGCGGGATCGAGACGCCGGCCTGCGCGTAGGCCCAGGAGGTCAGGCCCGAGCAGTCGAAGGAGGACGGGCCGGAGGCGCCGTAGACGTAGGGCGAGCCGATCTTGCTCTGGGCGGCGGAGAAGGCGGCGCCGGCCCGGCCGGAGGCGGGGGGCGTGTTGCCGTCCAGGGCGCTGCGCTCGCTGGCCCGGCTGGCGCGGCTCTGGTCGGCGGCGAGCTGCGCCTTCTCCTTGGCCGTCAGGGAGTTGAGCAGCTTCTGCGCCTCGGCGAGCTTGCTCTGGACTTCCTGCTTCTTCTTGCCCAGCTCGGTGCGGGTGGAGGCGAGGTCCTTGAGCTTCTCGGTGGCCTCGGCGCGCTCCTGGGCGAGTTCGCGCTGTTTGTCCTGGATCT
>NZ_BMVJ01000001.1:426162-445504 GCF_014650655.1 Streptomyces anandii JCM 4720 | reverse complement strand
TCTTCAGCGCGTCGACCTGCTGGCCGCTCAACTGGTCGAGCGTGGAGGCCTTGTCGAGGTAGTCGTCCGGGTTGGAGGACAGGAAGAGCTGGAGCGAGGGGTCGATCCCGCCCGAGCGGTACTGGCCGGCGGCGAGCGAACCGAGGCTGTCGCGCAGCTTGTTGAGCTCCTGCTGGCCGCGGGCGACGTTGTCCTGGATGGTGGAGATCTCCTTCTGGAGCTTCTCCTGCTTCTCCTTGGCCCCGTTGTACTTCTCGGTGGCCTGCTCCGCCTGCTCGTACAGTGCGTCGACCTTGGACTTGACCTCGTCCTTGCTCGGCTTCGCGCTCGGCGCGGCGTTGGCCGCCTGTGCGCTGATGGCCACGGCGGCAGCCGCTGCGGTGGTGAGCACGGTCACGCGTGCGCGACTCGGCTGCTTGGGTCGACGGTGGGACGCCACGGAAGCGAGCTCCTTCTTCTGAGTGATCACCCGCTCGGAGGTTCGACGCCAGACCCTAGTGACCTCATCGTGATGAATTCAAATCCCACAGCAAAAAATCCCGTCCCGCAAGCCATTCTTTGCACTCAACTCACCGGACGTAAGGCGCGGTTGACGCTGGGTGGGGTGACGCTTCCGTCAATTCCGGCATTAAGCCCCTACGTTGGACTTGAGGAACGGATAACGCTTTGCCCGTTTTGGGCGGACCGGGGACGGCCGCCGAGGACGCGTCCGCTCAGCCGCGCGAGAGCCGCTTGAGGAGCACCGCCGACGCCACCGGGCGCGCGCCCGCCTTCGCCACCCCGTCGGCCACCTCGCGGTCGGTGGAGACCACGATGACGGGCCGTCCCGGCGGCTCGGCGCGCACCAGCCGGCGGATCAGCTCGTCCGCGGTGACGCCCGGCTTGGAGAACAGCACCCGCACGCCGCGGGGCGGCGCCAGCAGCACCGGCGCGGCCAGCTCGGCCCCGTCGAAGACACAGGTGACCTCGGCGCCGGTCTGCGCGGCCAGCTGCGAGAGCTGCCCGAGCAGCCGCAGCCGCTGCTTCTCCAGGGGCATCTGGGGATAGCCGGTCTTGGTGACGTTGTAGCCGTCGACGACCAGATGGGCCTGCGGCAGGGCGAGCAGCTGGTCCAGGATCGCCGGGTCGTGCTCGGACAGCGCGCGGGCGGCGATGTCCTTCGGGGTCATCCGCCCCGGCTCGACCGCGTCCACGGTCTCGGCGGGCCTGACGGACACCGGCGGCAGCGCCAGCTCCCGGCGCAGCCCCTGGGCCGCGTCGAGCACGGTGTCCAGCAGCAGCCGCACCCGCATGTCCTCGACGCTGCGCCCCTCGCGGGCCGCCCTGCGGGTGGCCTCCAGCGCGGCCTCCGCCTCGCCGAGGCGCGCCTTGAGCCGGCGGGTCTCGCTCTCGGCGGCCGACACCTGGGCCTGCCCCTCGGCGCGCACCGCCTCGGTCTCGCCCTGGGCCTTGCGCAGCGCGGCCTCGCCCCGCTTGACGTCGCTGAGCGCGGCGCGCAGCTTGCGGTGCAGCGAGTCCGTCTCCTTCTTCGCCGCGTCCAGCTCGGCGCGCAGCCGTTCGGTCTCGGTGCGGATCTGCTCGCGGGCCTCGGCCAGTTCGGCGGTCAGCCGCTCGAGCTCGGCGCGGCTCTCCTCGCCGGCCCGCTCGGCGTCGGCCCGCTGGGCCTCCTCGCCGGCGGCGGTCACCAGCTTCACCCAGCCCGCCGGGCGCAGTACGTAGGCCGCGGCCGCCACGTCGAGCGGGTCCGCGGCCGGGGGCGGAGAGCCGGAGTCGAGGGCGCCGGACAGCTCCGGCTGGGCCTCTCTGAACTTCTCCCCGATGCGCTGGCGGAACAGCGGGTCGGTCTCCACCGCGGCGGCCATCGCGTTGCCCGCGAACTTGGTGCGCCGGTTGGGGGCGAAGCGGGCGTACTGCCGCAGCTGGGCCGGCAGCTCGCCCACGGTCAGCCCGCCGAAGCCGTCGGAGACGATCTGCACGACCCGGCGCCGCACGCCTTCGGGCAGCGGACGGTCGAGCACCTCGGCGGCGCCGTCGCCCGGCCCCCCGCCTTGTGTCTCCACCATCCGTCACCCCAATGCCTAGCGGGATCCCCCGGGGGGATCACCTGTGCGGGGCCCGCTCCGCTCAGGAGCCGGCGCCCGGCCTGTCCACGAGCTCCACCTGGTCCACGGCGTTGCACCAGCGGCAGCGCACCGACTCGATGGTCTCACTGACCACCTCGCGCTCCTCGACCTTCGGCTCTCCGGCCAGGTCGAGGTGGACGTACTCGACGACCTTCGACGAGCGCGTCACGTCGAAGCGGGTGAGGTTGCCGCAGAGGGCGCAGCGCCACCGCGTCGTGGCGGTCGGCAGGGGAACCGTCATCGTGGCTGTTCGCTTTCCTTCTAGTCTCCGTGACGCGCCGGCTTCCCCGGAGCGTGTGGCTCGTAACCCTACGGCCTGGCGGCGAGTCGCCGCCCGTGTGTCCACGGCGGCGAGGCGGTCCGTACTGTTGCGTCCCGGTACGCCATGCTCTGTGCCCATGACCGGCGACAGGAACGCGGTGGTCCGCAGGACTCTCGGGGCGCTCGGGGCGGTGCGGACGGCGCCCGCGCCGGTGACGGGCGCGCTGATCGCGGCGTGCTGCCTGATCTTCGCGATCGGCCCGGCCTCGGGCCTCGACCCCGCCTACGGCACCGGAAGCGCCCTGCTGCCCGCCCAGCGGGCCTACTTCCGGCACTGGGGCGTGATCCCGGCCGAACTGCTCACGGGCGCCCCACGGGCCCTCCTCACCCCCGTGACGGCCCTGTTCGTGCACGGCAGCTGGGTGCATCTGCTCGGCAACATGCTCTTCCTCTACGTCTTCGGGGCGATGACCGAGGAACGGATGGGCCGCGTGCAGTTCACCCTGTTCTACGCCGGCTGCGGCTACCTCGCCCTGCTGGGCTACGCGGCCGCCAACGCCGCCTCCGGCCAGACCCTGGTGGGGGCCTCGGGGGCGATCTCGGCGGTCCTCGGCGCCTTTCTGTACCTGTTCCCCCGGGCGCGCGTGACCAGTCTCTTCCCGTTCCTGTTCTTCCTGCCGCTGCGCTTCCCCGCCTGGGTGGTGCTGCCGTTCTGGGCGGCCCTGCAGTGGCTGGCCGCAGGCCGCGCGGCCCAGGGCCCGGGCGTGGCCTACCTGGCGCACGTGGTGGGCTTCGCCCTGGGCTTCGCCTTCGCGTGGGTGCGGTTCGGCGGCAGGACTAGAGTGAGGGTCACCCCCGCTCCGGCCTCCGAGGGAGAGAACCAGCCGTGATCACCGCGATCGTCCTGATCAAGACCAGCGTGGACCGGATCCCCGAGATCGCCGAGCGGATCGCCTCGCTGGAAAGCGTCAGCGAGGTGTTCTCGGTGACCGGGACGTACGACCTGATCGCCATGGTCCGGGTGCGGCAGCACGAGGACCTCGCGGAGGTCATCCCCGGCCGGATCAGCAAGATCCCGGGCGTGCTGGGCACGGACACGCACGTGGCGTTCCGTACGTACTCGCAGCACGACCTGGAGGCGGCGTTCGCCATCGGCCTGGACTCCTGACCGGCCCGGCGCCGCCCCCGGCGCACCCGCGGGGGTCCGGGCGACGGGTCAGACGGCCGGGACGCAGCGGCCGTCCTGCGTGCGGTACCGCCACTTCGCGCCGTCCCTGACCAGCTCCCCGACCGCCGCCACGAACCGCTCGACGTGTTCGTCGGGGGTGCCGGCGCCGAAGCTGACGCGGATGGCGTTCAGGGACCGCTCGCCGGGCGCGGCCTCGGGGGCGCCGCACTCGCCCTGGGCCTGCGGGTCGCCGCCCAGCAGGGTGCGCACCAGCGGGTGGGCGCAGAAGAGGCCGTCGCGGACGCCGATGCCGTACTCGGCCGAGAGCGCGGCGGCGAAGTGGGAGCTGTTCCAGCCCTCCACCACGAAGGAGATCACGCCGACCCGCGGGGCGTCGTCGCCGAACAGGGAGAGCACCTTCACCCCGGGCACCTCGGCGAGGCCGTCGCGGACCTTGCGGATCAGGTGCCGCTCACGGGCGACGAGCCCCTCGAAGCCCGCCTCGGTGAGCGCCCTGCAGGCGGAGGCGACGGCGTGGGCGCCGATGACGTTGGGCGAGCCGGCCTCGTGGCGGGCGGCACCCTCGTGCCACTCCACGTCCACTCCCCCGTCGGCGCGCCGGGTGACCTTGCGGCTGGCGCCGCCGCCCGCGAGGTACGGCCGGGCCTCCCGCAGCCAGTCGGCGCGTCCGGCGAGGACGCCGGAGCCGAAGGGGGCGTACAGCTTGTGCCCGGAGAAGGCGACCCAGTCGACGTCGAGCTCCCGGACGTCCACCGGGTGGTGCGGGGCCAGCTGGGCGGCGTCCAGGACGATGCGGGCGCCGTGCGCGTGGGCGGCCGCGGCCAGTTCGCGTACGGGCCACAGCTCGCCGGTGACGTTGGAGGCGCCGGTGACGCACACCAGGGCCGGGCCGTGGGGCTCGCGGGCGGCCAGGGCGCGCTCCAGGGTCGTCACGGCCTGCCCGGGGGTGCGCGGGGCGTCGAGGAAGGTGACCTCGGCCTCCTGCCACGGCAGCAGGGAGGCGTGGTGCTCGGTCTCGAACACGAAGACCTGGCAGCCGGCGGGCAGCGCGCGGGCGAGGAGGTTGAGGGAGTCGGTGGTGGACCGGGTGAACACCACCTGGTCCCCCTCACGGCAGCCGAGGAACCGAGCGACCGTGCCGCGGGCGTTCTCGAACAGGTCGGTGGAGAGCTGGGAGAGGTAGCCGGCGCCGCGGTGGACGCTGCCGTAGTAGGGCGCGTACGCCGCCACGTCGTCCCAGACGCGCTGGAGGGCGGGAGCGCTGGCCGCGTAGTCGAGCGCGGCGTAGGCGACCTCGCCGCCGGTCACGAGCGGCACGGTGACGTCACGGCCGAGGACGGGCAGCGGGGCACAGACGGTCTGGTCGGCGGCGACGGTGGAGACGGACATGGTGAACTCCCGTGAGGCAGGCTGAAGTCACCGCGGGGGCACCCTGACCAAGAACGCGGCCCGGCGCGGCGAAGGGAAAGGAGAAAAGGGGTACGCGGAGCGGGGCCTTGGGCCCCACGGGGGCTGTCGCCCCTAGCGCATTCGCTTGCTCACGGAAGACTCCTCGACGACCAGGACCCCTGGTTACGCGAGGGGTCCGCGCTTGCCGCAGACCTCGCTGCCTGCGACCTGGTCCTCACCCGGGGCACCCCGCCACGGACGGAGGGTTGCCGGACAGCCGGCCGGGGCCTGTTGGCTGTCACTCGTGACCTGGTTCAGTATCCTGCCACACGATCTTCGTCACGCAAGGCGAAGTCCGGATCGTGGACTGCGCCTTGCGTCACACCGCGTACGAACCGCCGGGGCTCAGGCGTTGCTGGCGGTCACCCAGCGCTCCAGCGTGCGCCGGGCGGCCCCCGAGTCGATCGACTCCGCCGCCATGGCCATCCGCCCCCGGATCTGCTCTGCGAGCGTCCCGGGGCCCGGGTCCAACGCCACCAGGGCGGCCGCCGAGTTCAGCAGCACGGCGTCGCGCACCGGGCCCGGCTCGCCGTCCAGCAGCCGCCGCGCGACCTCCGCGTTGTACGAGGCGTCGGCGCCCCGCAGCGCCTCCACCGGGACCAGGTCGATGCCGACGTCGCGCGGGTCGAAGCGCTCCTCGGTCACCTTGCCGTCCCGGACGACCCACACCCGGGAGGTGGAGGTCGTCGTCAGCTCGTCCAGGCCGTCGTCGCCCCGGAAGACGAGGGAGGAGTTGCCGCGTTCGGCGAAGACGCCGGCCACGATGGGCGCCATCCGCGGGTCGGCGACACCGACCGCCTGGGCCCTGACCCGGGCCGGGTTGGTGAGCGGGCCGAGCACGTTGAAGGTGGTGCGGATGCCCAACTGACCGCGGGCCGCGGCCACATGGCGCAGCGCGGGGTGGAACTTCACCGCGAAGCAGAAGGTGATCCCGGCCTCCTCGGCCACCGCGGCCACCCGCTCCACCGGCAGGTTCAGATTGACGCCGAGCTTCTCCAGTACGTCCGAGGCGCCCGAGGCCGAGGAGGCGGCGCGGTTGCCGTGCTTGACGACCTTGGCGCCGGTGCCGGCGACGACGATCGAGGACATGGTGGAGATGTTCACCGTCTTCGCGCCGTCGCCTCCGGTGCCGACGATGTCGACGGTGGCGCCGGGCACCTCGATGACGTTCGCGTGCTCGTACATCGCCCGGACCAGGCCGGTGATCTCCTCGACCGTCTCGCCCTTGGCGCGCAGGGCGACCACGAAGGCGGCGATCTGGGCGTCCGTCGCCTCGCCGCGCATGATCCTGTCCATCGCCCAGGCGGTGTCGTCCGCGCTCTGGTCGCGGCCGTCCAGCAGTCCGTTCAGCACGGCGGGCCAGGAACGGCCCGCCGCGGTGTCGCCTCCAGCGGGGGTCACAGCGCTCATAAGCCGCTCCTGGGTCGGTGTCCCGCACCGCGGGACGCTCGTCTCGAACGGGTCCACCCTATCCAGCGCGCGACATGGCGAAGGGCCCCGTCCGGGGTTCGGACGGGGCCCTACTGCTGTGGCGTGGCGACGCTCAGCGGTCAGTGATCAGTGGTGGCCGTGGCCGCTCGTGATCTCCCTGTACTCCTCCACGGTCGGCTTCTGGATCTGGTTGTCCTCGCCGTAGTACGCGTTGCTGAGCTTGGCGCGCAGCTTCTGCGAGCCCTTGACCTTGCGCTCGACGCCGTTCTCGTCGACCGTCGGGCCGAGCTCGACCGGCTCGTACTGCTCGTGCGCGGTGAGGGTGTAGAGCTGCTCCTGGCTGAGCGGCTCGTGGACCTCGATGAACTCACCGTGCGGCAGGCGCTTGATGATGCCCGACTCGCGGCCGTGCAGCACCTTGTCCTTGTCCCGGCGCTGGAGGCCGAGGCAGATCCGCTTGGTGACGACGAACGTGATGACCGGCACCACGAAGAAGGCGACCCGGACGAACCAGGTGATCGCGTTGATCGACAGGTGGAAGTGGGTGGCCCACAGGTCGTTTCCACCGCCGATGAGCAGCACGAAGTACCAGGAGATCCACGCCGCGCCGAAGGCGGTGCGGGTCGGGGCGTTGCGCGGGCGGTCCAGGATGTGGTGCTCGCGCCGGTCGCCGGTGACCCAGGCCTCGATGAACGGGTAGACCGCGATGGCCACCAGCACCAGCGGGAAGATGATCAGCGGGATGAACACGCCGAGGACCAGTGTGTGGCCCCAGAAGTTGATCTCCCAGCCGGGCATCACACGGATCAGGCCCTCGGAGAAGCCCATGTACCAGTCGGGCTGGGCGCCCGTGGAGACCTGGTCCGGACGGTAGGGGCCGATGGCCCAGATCGGGTTGATCTGCGCGATCGCCGCGATGGCCGCGATGACACCGAAGACCAGGAAGAAGAAGCCTCCGGCCTTGGCCATGTAGACCGGCAGCAGCGGCATGCCGACCACGTTGTTGTTGGTCTTGCCCGGACCCGCGAACTGCGTGTGCTTGTGGTAGAAGACCAGGATCAGGTGCGCCACCAGCAGGCCCAGCATGATGCCGGGCAGCAGCAGGATGTGGATCGAGTAGAACCGCGCCACGAAGTCGTGGCCGGGGAACTGCCCGCCGAAGAGGAAGAACGACAGGTACGTGCCGACGATCGGCACGGACAGGATCGCGCCCTCCATGAAGCGGACACCGGTGCCGGAGAGCAGGTCGTCCGGGAGCGAGTAACCGGTGAAGCCGGTGAACATGCCGAGGACGAACAGCAGGAAGCCGAACAGCCAGTTGACCTCACGCGGCTTGCGGAACGCGCCGGTGAAGAACACGCGCATCATGTGCACGAACATGCCGGCCAGGAAGATCAGCGCGGCCCAGTGGTGGATCTGCCGGATCAGCAGACCACCGCGCACCTCGAAGGAGATGTGCAGGGTCGAGTTGAACGCCTCGCTCATCATCTGTCCCTGCAGCGGGACGTAGCTGCCGTGGTACACCACCTCGTTCATCGAGGGGTGGAAGAACAGCGTCAGGTACACACCCGTGAGGATGATGATGATGAAGCTGTAGAGGCAGACCTCACCCAGCATGAACGACCAGTGGTCGGGGAAGATCTTGCGCATGTTCGACTTGGCCAGGGAGTAGATCCCCAGCCGGCCGTCGGCCCAGTCGGCGAGGCGCTCGCCCGCCGGAGCCGGTCCGCGCGAGCGGCCGGCGCCGCCGCCGGACGCGTTGGTGTTGCTCGCAGTAGTACTCATCCGCGCTCCCAGAATGCAGGACCGACGGGCTCCTCGAAGTCGCCGAGCGCCTGGAGGTAACCCTCGCTGTCCACGCCGATGCGCAGCTGCGGCAGGGCGTGACCGGCGGGGCCGAAGATCACTCGGGCACCGTCGGAGAGGTCGAAGGTGGACTGGTGGCACGGGCACAGCACGTGGTGCGTCTGCTGCTCGTACAGGGAGATCGGGCAGCCCACGTGGGTGCAGATCTTCGAGTAGGCGACGATGCCCTGGTGCGACCAGTCGAGCTCGCGCTTGTCCTTGATGTTCTCCGGCTGCAGCCGGACGATCATCAGGGCCGCCTTGGCGATCTGTTCCTGGAAGTCCTCGTTGGTCTCCTCCAGGCCGTCCGGCTTGGCGAAGGTGAGCGAACCGACGGCGACGTCCTCGGGACGCAGCGGCAGGTTCGTGTTCATGTTCACCAGGCGCTTGCCCTTGGCCCACAGCGTGTGGCGCAGGCTGTTGTGGGGCAGCGGGCCGAGGTCGCGCAGCAGCATGACGCCGGACAGCGGCACCAGGGTGAGCGCGCCGAACATCGTGTTGCGGATCAGCTTGCGACGGCCGATCGCCGACTCCTTGGCGCCCTGCTTGAAGTCCGAGTGGACCTTCGCGCGGACCTCCGGGGAGGCCTCGATCGGGTGGCGCTCGTCGGCGACCTCCGCGTCGGACATCAGGGTGCGGGCCCAGTGGACCGCGCCCGCGCCGATGGCGAACAGCGCCACGCCGAGGGTGATGCCCAGGGCGAAGTTCAGCGCGTTGATGTGACCGAGCGGGAAGACGAAGATCGACTTGTCGTGCGGGATCGCCACGTAGGAGGCGATGAAGCCGATGGTGGCCAGCATCGAGATCGTGAACAGCAGGGCGACGGTGCGCTCGGACCGCTTGGCGGCCCGCTCGTCGACGTCCTGGATCCGGTGCTCGTGCGGGGGCAGGCCCGGGTCGGCGAACGGGTGCTTCTCGTCCGCCAGGGACACCGCGCCGTGGCCGTGCTCTGCGGCCTGCTCTGCGGGCAGGTTCTCTTCTGGAATGTCTTGGCTACTCATGACTTCTTGGCCTTTGCGGTCCGAGCGGCGACCCAGACGGCGACCGCGATCAGGGCACCCAGTCCGAAGATCCACGCGAACAGGCCCTCGCTGACCGGCCCGAGGCCGCCCAGCTCCAGACCGCCGGGGTTCTCGGTCTCGTCACCGTTGACCGCGTTCAGGTACGCGATGATGTCCTTCTTGTTCTTCTCCGTCATCGTGGTGTCGGGGAAGGAAGGCATGTTCTGCGGGCCGGTCTGCATGGCCTCGTAGATGTGCTTGGGGCTCACACCGGTCAGCTCCGGCGCGAACTTGCCGTGCGTCAGCGCACCGCCCTTGCCGGTGAAGTTGTGGCACTGGGCGCAGTTGGTGCGGAACAGCTCGCCGCCCTTGGCGACGTCCGCGCCCTCGGGGCTGTACTGGTTCTTCGTGGGCACGGCGGGGCCGGCGCCCAGGGACGCGATGTACGCGGCCAGCTGGTCGATCTGGGCCTGGTTGTAGATGACCTTCTTGCGCGGGACCTGCGCGCCCGGCTGCTGGGCCGGCATACGGCCGGTGCCGACCTGGAAGTCGACCGCCGCGGCGCCCACGCCCACCAGACTCGGACCGTCAGTGGTGCCCTGACCCCCGGTGCCGTGGCAGCTGGCGCAGCCGACCTCGTAGAGCTTCTTGCCCTCCTCGATGGTGAGGGACTGGGCGGTGTCGTCGGCCTTCGCCTTGCTCGCGGGCGCGAACGCGGTGTACAGCCCCCCAGTGGCCGCCAGCGCGAGGAGTAGGACGACGACCGCCGCCAGCGGATGGCGTCGTCGTGCGGAGAGCTTTTTCACGGATTACCCCGGTGTCAGGATCTTCTGCGTCGATGCTTTGCGGACTTGGAGCGGCTCGTCGCTACTGGATCAGGTAGATCGTGGCGAAGAGGCCGATCCAGACGACATCGACGAAGTGCCAGTAGTAGGACACGACGATGGCCGCGGTCGCCTGCTCGTGGGTGAACCTCCGGGCCGCGTAGGTGCGCCCGAGCACCAGCAGGAAGGCCATGAGGCCGCCCAGCACGTGCAGGCCGTGGAAGCCGGTGGTCAGGTAGAACACCGAGCCGTACGGGTCGGAGGACAGGGAGATCCCGTCCTTCTTCACCAGCTCCGTGTACTCGAAGATCTGACCGCCGATGAAGATCGCACCCATGATGAAGGTGACGATGAACCAGCCCCGGAGCTTCTTCACGTCACCGCGCTCGGCGGCGAAGACGCCGAGCTGGCAGGTGAGTGAGGAGAGCACCAGGATCGTGGTGTTCACCGACGAGAAGGGGACGTTGAGAGCGCCCGCCATCTCCTTCCAGTGCGCCGGACCCGTCACCGATCGCAGGGTGAAGTACATCGCGAAGAGGGCCGCGAAGAACATCAGCTCGGAACTCAGCCAGATGATGGTTCCGACGCTGGTGAGGTTCGGCCGGTTGACCGACGGGTGCGCGTGCCCGGTTTCTACTGTCGTTGCTGTCGCCACGACCGACATTATGTCGGTCGCTTATCCCGCCCTCACCCCGGGGGGTGCCGTTCGGAGTGTTGGCGGCGTGTGTCCAGCTCGGATGGCCCATCGAAGGGCTGTTCCAAGCGCTGTTTACCAGGAGTTGAAGGGAGTAGCATCCGCGCCATCGGTACCCGGGGGTGGCGGGGAGTGCCCGGCGGGTTCCGGCGAGGTTCCCGACCAACGACGCGGAGGAACAATGCAGGCGACCGCCACGGTGCTGGTCTACAGCGACGACGCAGGCACCCGGGAGCAGGTGCGGCTGGCCACCGGGCGCAGGCCGGCCCAGGACGCCCCGCTCGTGGAGTTCGTGGAGTGCGCCACTCCCGCCGCGGTGCTGGCGGAGCTGGACCGGGGCGGCATCGACGTGTGCGTCCTGGACGGCGAGGCCGTGCCCATGGGCGGCATGGGCATGTGCCGTCAGATCAAGGACGAGGTCTTCGACTGCCCGCCGGTGCTGCTGCTCATCGGGCGGCCGCAGGACGCCTGGCTGGCCACGTGGAGCCGTGCGGACGCGGCGGTGACCCTTCCGGTGGAGCCGGTGGAGTTCGCCGGGGCGCTGGCCTCCCTGCTGCGGCGCAAGGCCCTGATCGCCAAGTAGCCCGTACGAGGTCCGTACGGGACGCGCCCGGCCCGCGGCCGTGAGGCGGCGGGCCGGACTGCCGTGCGGGCCGGGGAGAGTCCTTCTCACAGGCTCTGCGGGCGCAGCCTGGCCTCGTTGGACTGGGGGGTGGCGTCCGGGGCGGTGGAGGTCAGGGCGCTGCCCTGGAGCCACTTCTGCCAGGGCAGGTTCCAGTCGCCGAAGCCGTTGGCGAAGGGCTCCATCGGCTGGCCCTTGGAGTTGACCACCTGCACCAGGTCGCCCTCGTGGATGTTGTCGAAGAACCACTTGGCGTTCGCCGTGCTCATGCCGGTGCAGCCGTGGCTGACGTTCGCGTAGCCCTGGGAGCCGACCGACCAGGGCGCGGCGTGCACGAACTCGCCGCTCCAGGTCACCCGGGTGGCGTAGTACACCGGCAGGTCGTAGGAGTCCGAGGTGCCCTCGGCGATGCCGACGGTGGAGCTCTTCATCCGGACGAAGTACTGCTTGGCCAGGACGACCTTGACGCCGTTGCGGGTGTCGAAGCCGGGCTTGCCGGTGGTCACCGGGATCTGCTTGATCTTCTCGTCGTTCTTGAACACCGTCAGCTGGTGGGTGGCGGCGTCCGTGAGGGCGACGATGCGGTCGCCGGTGGTGATCGTCAGCGGCTTGGCGGTGCCGCCCCAGAGCCGGTCGCTGATCTTGATGTCCTCCAGGTTGCTGTGCACCTCGACGGTGGCGCCGGCCGGCCAGTAGTCCTGGGGGCGGTAGTGCAACTGCTTGTCGTCCACCCAGTACCAGGAGCCCGTCACCGCGGGGGTGGACTCGACCTTCAGGGCGCGCTCCACGACGGCCCGCTGGGCCTTGTCGCGGACCGGCTGGTCCAGGGTGGCCGTGATGGGCTCGCCGACGCCGTAGGTGCCCGCCTCCGGCCCGAACGAGACGTTCAGGCGCTTCTGGGCCTTGGGCTTGCTGGTGTCCAGGGTGAGGACCTTCCGGCCGGGCGCGCCGTCGCCGTCCTCCGTGCTGACCCGGATCGTGTAGTGGGCGCCGGCGGCCAGCGGTGAGGTGCTGTGCCAGCGGCTGCCGTCGGCGGCGAGCTCCCCGGAGACGTAGCGTCCGGCGGAGTCCACCGCGGTGACGTCCGTGATGCGCCCGCCCGAGCCCTCCGCGGTGATCTCCAGGGGCTTGTCGGGGTCGGCCTTCTTGCCGGCGCCCGTGGGGCCGTTGAAGGTGATCTGGTCCGCCGCGTCGTAGGGGTTGGCGGCCAGCGGGTTGCCGTCCGAGCCGCCGCAGGCGGTGAGGCCCGCGCCCAGGGCGACCACCAGCAGAGTGCAGCCGACGCCGGCTCCCGTGCCGCGGGAAAACACGTTGGTGCTCATGGCCTCACGCTAAGTAGCTCCGTCAACTCCGGCACGGTGGATCGTCCGTACGGGGGACGCGGTACGGCGGAACCCGGGCCCTCCGTGTGGAAGACCCGGGTTCCGGGGTTGCTCAGCGCGTGGTGCCGCGCCGTGTGTCACTGGGTGCGGTTCTCACCGCGGTAGTACTCGAAGACCCAGCCCCACAGGGCGACCACGACGAGGGGGGCGGCGAAGTACAGCAGCCACCAGCCGACCGCCACGCCCAGGAAGGCGAGCGCGCCGCCGACGCCGAGGGCGAGCGGCTGCCAGCTGTGCGGGCTGAAGAAGCCCAGCTCGCCGGCGTCGTCCGCGACATCGGCCTCCTTGTTGTCCTGGGCGCCCGCGTCGATCCGCCGGGCCGTGAAGCCCAGGTAGAAGCCGACCATGATGCTCAGGCCGAAGGCCAGGAAGAGCGCCGTCGTACCGGCCGGCTCCTTCGACCAGGCGCCGTAGACGACCGCCATGATGAGGAAGAAGAAGCTCAGCCACAGGAACATCTTGCCCTGGATCTTCACTTGCCGGCCTCCTTGTTGCCGGCGAGGGCCTTCTCACCGTGGCCGGTGTTCTCGAGCTGGTCCAGCGCGGCGATCTCGGGGTGGTGCAGGTCGAACGCCGGGGATTCGCTGCGGATCCGCGGCAGGGTGAGGAAGTTGTGGCGCGGCGGCGGGCAGGAGGTCGCCCACTCGAGCGAGCGGCCGTAGCCCCACGGGTCGTCGACGCCGACCGGCTTGCCGTACTTGGCCGTCTTCCAGACGTTGTAGAGGAACGGCAGGATCGACAGGCCGAGCACGAAGGAGAAGATCGTCGAGATCGTGTTCAGGGCGGTGAAGCCGTCGGCCGCCAGGTAGTCGGCGTACCGGCGCGGCATGCCCTCCGCGCCCAGCCAGTGCTGGATCAGGAAGGTGCCGTGGAAGCCGATGAACAGCAGCCAGAACGTCATCTTGCCCAGGCGCTCGTCGAGCATCTTGCCGGTGAACTTCGGCCACCAGAAGTGGAAGCCGGAGAACATCGCGAAGACGACGGTGCCGAACACCACGTAGTGGAAGTGGGCCACCACGAAGTACGAGTCCGAGATGTGGAAGTCCAGCGGCGGCGAGGCCAGGATGACGCCGGTCAGACCACCGAAGGTGAAGGTGATCAGGAAGCCCGTCGCCCACAGCATCGGGGTCTCGAAGGACAGCGAGCCCTTCCACATGGTGCCGATCCAGTTGAAGAACTTCACACCGGTCGGGACCGCGATGAGGAAGGTCATGAAGGAGAAGAACGGCAGCAGCACACCACCGGTGACGTACATGTGGTGGGCCCACACGGTCACCGACAGGCCGGCGATCGCGATGGTCGCGCCGATCAGACCCATGTAGCCGAACATCGGCTTGCGGGAGAAGACCGGGATGACCTCACTGATGATGCCGAAGAACGGCAGCGCGATGATGTACACCTCTGGGTGGCCGAAGAACCAGAAGAGGTGCTGCCACAGCAGCGCTCCGCCGTTGGTGGCGTCGAAGACGTGGGCGCCGAACTTGCGGTCGGCCTCCAGCGCGAACAGAGCCGCGGCGAGGACCGGGAAGGCCAGCAGGACCAGCACCGCGGTCAGCAGCACGTTCCACACGAAGATCGGCATGCGGAACATGGTCATGCCGGGCGCGCGCATGCAGATGATCGTGGTGATGAAGTTGACCGAGCCGAGGATCGTGCCGAAGCCGGAGAAGGCCAGACCCATGATCCACATGTCGCCGCCGATGCCCGGCGAGTGCACCGCGTCGGACAGCGGGGCGTAGGCGAACCAGCCGAAGTCGGCCGCACCCTGCGGGGTGAGGAAGCCGGCCACCGCGATCAGCGAGCCGAACAGGTACAGCCAGTAGGCGAACATGTTCAGCCGCGGGAACGCCACGTCGGGAGCACCGATCTGCAGCGGCATGATCCAGTTCGTGAAGCCGGCGAACAGCGGCGTCGCGAACATCAGCAGCATGATCGTGCCGTGCATCGTGAACGCCTGGTTGAACTGCTCGTTCGACATGATCTGCAGACCCGGGCGGGCCAGCTCGGCGCGCATGAGCAGAGCCATGACGCCACCGATGCAGAAGAACGCGAACGAGGTCGCCAGATACAGCGTTCCGATCGTCTTGTGGTCAGTGGTCGTCAGCCACTTGATCACGACGTTACCGGGTTGCTTGCGCCGGACCGGCAGCTCGCTCTCGTAAGAGCCCTCAGCCGCCGCGGCACCCTGGGGTTCGTTGAGGATGCTCACAGGTTGTTCGTCTCCCGGTTCTTCTCGTGGCTCGTCTGCGCGATGCCGGCGGGAACGTAACCGGTCTGCCCCTTCTTAGCGAGGTCCTTGAGGTGCTGCTCGTAGCGCTCCGGAGAGACGATCTTCACGTTGAACAGCATCCGGGAGTGGTCCTGGCCGCAGAGCTCGGCACACTTGCCCCGGTAGGTGCCCTCCATGCTGGGGGTCACCTGGAAGGAGTTGGTGTGGCCGGGGATGACGTCCATCTTCTCCAGGAACGGGATCACCCAGAAGGAGTGGATGACGTCCCGTGAGGTGAGGATGAAGCGGACGGTCTTGCCCTTGGGCAGCCAGAGCGTCGGCCCCGGGTTGCCGGTCTGCGGGTTGCGCGTACCGGGCGTACCGAAGTCGTAGACGCCGCCGGCGTTGGCCGGGAAGTCCTTCTTGAACCGGTCCGGGATGGCGTTCAGGTTCGGGTCGGCGGCGGCGTTGCCCGAGGAACCCGCGACCGGCTCGATGTAGTTGAACGCCCAGCTCCACTGGTAGCCGACGACGTTGATGGTGACGTCCGGCTTCTTGGACAGGTCGAGAAGCTTGGACTCGTCACGGGCCGTGAAGTAGAAGAGCACCGAGACGATGATGAGCGGGACCACCGTGTACAGCGCCTCGATGGGCATGTTGTACCGGGTCTGCGGAGGTACCTCCACCTTGGTGCGGCTGCGCCGGTGGAAGAAAGCACTCCACAGGATCAGACCCCACACCAGGCAGCCGACGGCGATCGCGGCCGCCCAGGATCCCTGCCACAGCGAGAGGATCCGCGGAGCCTCTTCCGTGGTCGGGGTGGGCATACCCAGCCGGGGGAAGTCCTTGTATGTGCAACCGGTCGCGGTCGCCAGGACCAGGCCCGCAGTCAGTGCCTGCAGCAGCTTCCGCCGCATCGGGCGCCGCGGCGAGCGGTCGGAGCCGTTGGGACTCACGTAGCGCCTTCCCGAGAGTCTCGCCCGCGCGGTTGGCTGCGGCCTGCCTTCTCGCTGGTCGGTCGCCGCCCTGCGTCGGGCAGGGGTTTGGATGTTTATGCGGACCAAACCCTACTGGACGCCTTCCGGCGGGTCGCGGGGAGGGGTGCCTACTGACCGGGGTGGTTCGCTGGATTGGCGGCGGAGGGTCCGTTGTGGCTGGTCGCGCCGTTTCCGGCGCCCCTGGACCGGCCACCGTCGCGGGGGTCTTAACGTTGCCGTATGGCCTACTTTGACGCTGCCTCCGCCGTTCCGCTCCATCCCGTCGCCCGTCAGGCGTTGTTGGCCTCGCTGGACGAGGGCTGGGCGGATCCCGCGCGGCTGTACCGGGAGGGGCGCAGGGCGCGGATGCTGCTGGACGCCGCGCGGGAGGCGGTGGCCGAGGCGGTCGGGTGCCGGGCGGACGAGGTGGTGTTCACCCCGTCCGGGACGCGGGCCGTACACACGGGCGTCGCGGGGGCGTTGGCCGGGCGGCGGCGCGTCGGACGCCACCTGATCGTGTCGACGGTCGAACACTCCTCCGTACTCCATTCGGCCGAAGTGTTCGAGGCGGACGGCGGGACGGTGACCCGGGTGCCGGTGAACCGGGCCGGGGCGGTGGATCCGTCGGGCTACGCGGACGCGCTGCGCGAGGACACCGCGCTCGCCGTGCTCCAGTCGGCCAATCACGAGGTGGGCACCGAGCAGCCGGTGGCGGAGGTGGCCGAGGCGTGCCGGGCGGCCGGGGTGCCGCTGCTGGTGGACGCGGCGCAGTCGCTGGGCTGGGGCCGGGTGGAGGGCGGCTGGTCGCTGCTGACGGCGAGCGCCCACAAGTGGGGCGGCCCGCCCGGGGTGGGCCTGCTGGTGGTGCGCAAGGGCGTGCGGTTCGCGGCCCGGGGGCCGGTGGACGAGCGGGAGTCGGGCCGGGCGGCCGGGTTCGAGAACATCCCGGCGATCGTGGCCGCGGCGGCCTCGCTGCGGGCGGTCCGCGCGGAGGCGGCCGCCGAGGCGGTACGGCTGCGGGAGCTGACGGAGCGGATCCGGGCGCGGGTGCCGGAACTGGTCCCGGACGTGGAGGTGGTGGGCGACCCCGGGCGGCGGCTGCCGGGCGTCGTCACCTTCTCCTGTCTCTATGTCGACGGGGAGACGCTGCTGCACGAGCTGGACCGCGAGGGGTTCTCGGTCTCCTCGGGTTCCTCCTGCACCAGCAGCACGCTGACGCCGAGTCATGTCCTCAGGGCGATGGGCGTGCTGAGCGAGGGCAACGTGCGCGTGTCGCTGCCGCCGGGCGCGGCGGAGGAGGACGTGGAGCGGTTCCTGTCGGTGCTGCCGGGCGCGGTGGCCTCGGTGCGGGAGAAGCTGGGGGCGCCCGCCGCGGCTCCGGCGGCGCCGGCGGCGGACGAGGACGCGGTGGTCGTGGACGCCGTGGGGCGGCGCTGCCCGATCCCGGTGATCGAGCTGGCCAGGGTCATCGGGGACGTGCCCGTGGGCGGCACGGTGCGCGTCCTCGCGGACGACGAGGCGGCGCGGCTGGACATCCCGGCGTGGTGCGAGATGCGGGGGCAGGAATACGTGGGCGAGGAGCCGGCGGACAGGGGCGTGGCCTACGTGGTCCGCCGGCTCTCGTAGCCGGTCTGCCGGGGCCGCGCGGGGGTCAGGCGAGGTGGGCGCGGACCTCGCGGGCCGCGTCGTCGCCGTAGGCCTTGGTGAAGCGCTCCATGAAGTGGGCGCGGCGCAGCTGGTACTCCTGCGTGCCGACGGTCTCGATGACGAGGGTGGCGAGCATGCAGCCGACCTGGGCGGCGCGCTCCAGGGACACGCCCCAGGCCAGGCCCGACAGGAAGCCGGCGCGGAAGGCGTCGCCGACGCCCGTGGGGTCGGCCTTGCGCTCCTCGTCCGGGCAGCCGACCTCGATCGGCTCCTGGCCGACGCGCTCGATGCGCACGCCGCGCGCGCCGAGGGTGGTGACGCGGTGGCCCACGCGGGAGAGGATCTCGGCGTCGTTCCAGCCGGTCTTGGTCTCGATCAGGCCCTTCTCGTACTCGTTGGAGAACAGGTACGTGGCGCCGTCCAGCAGTATCCGGATCTCGTCGCCGTCCATGCGGGCGATCTGCTGGGAGAAGTCGGCGGCGAAGGGGATGGAGCGGCTGCGGCACTCCTCGGTGTGCCGGAGCATCGCCTCCGGGTCGTCGGCGCCGATCAGCACCAGGTCCAGGCCGCCGACGCGGTCGGCGACGGTCTTGAGCTCGATGAGGCGGGCCTCGCTCATGGCGCCGGTGTAGAAGGAGCCGATCTGGTTGTGGTCGGCGTCGGTGGTGCACACGAAGCGGGCGGTGTGCAGGGTCTCGGAGATGCGGACGGAGTCGGTGTCGACGCCGTTGCGCTCCAGCCAGGCGCGGTAGTCGTCGAAGTCGGAGCCGGCGGCGCCGACCAGGACCGGGCGGGTGCCGAGCTGGCCCATGCCGAAGGCGATGTTGGCGCCGACCCCTCCGCGCCGTACGTCCAGCTGGTCGACCAGGAAGGAGAGCGAGACCGTGTGCAGCTGGTCCGCGACGAACTGGTCGGCGAAACGGCCGGGGAAGGTCATGAGGTGGTCGGTGGCGATGGAGCCGGAGACTGCGATGCGCACGGCGTGGACTCTCCTGAGGGAGGTGGATTGACAGTTCACGCTACCCGGTCGGAACGGGCCACTGAAGTGGACGAAACTACCCGATAGTAGATCTTTCTCGGTCGGCTTCCGTGTGCTTACGGTTCGACCATGACGAACCTCAGGACCCATGCTGCCCCCGCCGTGGCCGATCCCGACGCCGATCTCGCCGTGCTGCGCGGGGACTGCGCCCGGATGGCCCCGCACTGGGCGGCTCCCGCCCCGCACGTCACCCGCCCGGTGCCGCCGTCCCACATCCACGGCGTGTCCGTTCCGGCCTCCTCCGCACGGCTGCTGGAGGCGATGTCCGACTACGGGGACTGAGCCCGCCTCCGGGCAGGCGTACGGGAGGGAACCGTGCGCTCCCCCGCTGCGTCCCATCGCCGTCCCCCTTATGGGGGAGGCGGGATACGCCCCGGTGCCCGGCCGCTTTGTCAGGGTCGGGTCAGGGTCATAGGGACAGCTGTGCCAGCTGTGCAGCCGAAGGAGCGATGCGGTGAACACCGAGCGACCCGAGAACGACGACGCGCGCACGGAGGCGCTCCGCGCGCAGTCCGGGCCCGCCGGCGCCCCGGACTCCCGCCCGACGGCCGCCCCGGACTCCCGCCCGACGGCCGCCCCGGACTCCCCGCGTTCGGCCGGCGCCGCCGAGCAGGCTGACGCCGCGCCCGACGCGGGGGGCGCGGACGGG
>NZ_BMVJ01000001.1:421096-426129 GCF_014650655.1 Streptomyces anandii JCM 4720 | reverse complement strand
GGCGTCGCTGCGGGCGCGGGTGGGGCTGCGGGCGCGGACGTCCCGGCGGACACGGCCGGCGCCTCGGACGAGAACGGCTCGGCGGACACGGCCGGCGCCCCGGACAAGGGGCGCGCCGCGAGCGCCCCGGGCGACGGGGGCGCGGCGGGCGAGGCCGCTCCGGCCGAGAGTGCCCCGGCGGGCGTGGGGGCCGGGGCGGGGCGTCGCGGTGGGGCCTGGGTGGTGGGGGCTGTGGCTGCCGCAGTGCTGGTGGTGGGTGCGGGTGGGGCGTATCTCGCCACCGGGGCCTCGGGCGGGGGCGGTGGGTCCGGGGACCGTACGACGGGGAGCGAGGCGTCCGGCGGGCATGGCACTCCTCCCCCGCTCGCCCTGGACGGCTACTCCTCGGGCGGGACGAACGGGATCGCGCCCGGTGAGCCCGACCCGTACGGCGGGAGCTACCGGGCCGGTGGCACCCTGCCCGGCGGTCCCGGTTCGGCGCCGGTGTACCGGGCGCAGGGAGAGGTCACCCGGGACGAGGTGGCCCGGCTCGCGAGGGCGCTCGGCGTGGACGGCACACCGGTGGCCGGCGCGCAGGCCTGGACGGTCGGCACCGGCAAGGACGGCGGCGGCCCGATGCTGCGGGTCAACCGGCTCGCGCCGGGGACCTGGACGTTCACCCGGTACGCGCCCGGCACCGACAACTGCAAGGGCGTGCTGTGCACGCACGACCCGGCGGCCCCGGCCGCGAACCCGGTGAGCGTGGCGGCGGCCGAGAAGGCGGCGGCGCCGGTGCTCAAGGCGCTGGGCCAGGACGACGCCAAGGTGGACGCGAGTCAGGTCATGGGCGCCCAGCGGGTCGTCAACGCCGACCCGGCGATCGGCGGCCTGCCCACGTACGGCTGGACGACGGGCCTGACCGTGAGCGCGCAGGGCGAGGTGGTCGGCGGCAGCGGCCAGCTGAAGGCGCCGGTCAAGGGCGACACGTACCCCGTGCTGAGCGCGCGCAGGACGCTGGACCTGATGAACGCGGCCCCGCGCGCCGACCACCGCATGGGCATCGGCGGCTGCACCGTTCCCCAGCCGCCCAAGGACCGTCTGGAGGCGCCCTGCGGCACGTCACCGTCGGGCTCGGCGGGCACGGGCGGCGACGCCTTCACCGTCGACGAGGCGGTGTTCGGCCTGGCCTCGCACTACTCGCAGGGGCGGCAACTGCTCGTACCGTCCTGGCTGTTCCGGGTGCGCGGGGCCGACGGCGGCGGTTCCGGCGGCTTCACCGTCACCTATCCGGCGCTCGACCCGAAGTACCTCGCCTCCTCCACCACGCCGTCCGCGCAGCCCACCCCCGCGCCGAGCGGCTCGGGCACCCCGGTGACGGAGGACGTGAGGGTGTCCGGCTACAGCACCTCGGGCGACGAGCTGACCGTCGCCTTCGAGGGCGGGGTGTGCTCGGACTACAAGGCGTCGGTGAAGGAGGGCCAGGACCGGGTGACGGTCACGGTGACCGAGAAGCGGTGGCCAAACCGGGTCTGCATCGCGATCGCCAAGGAGTTCCACCAGAGCGTGCACCTGGACCGGCCGCTCGGCGACCGGAAGGTCGTCGGCTCGGACGGCCGGGCGATCCCGCAGGTGAAGCCCGGTGCACGGCTGCCCCAGCCGCCGCCGCTCGCCCGCTGAGGCAGGCCCCGGCACACGCAAGGGCGGCCGCCCCCCGGACAGGGGGTGGCCGCCCTTTTCCGTACGCTCGCACCGGCCGCCGGGCGGGCCGGCGGCCGGTGCGAGCGGACGGGTCAGCTGAAGGAGTCGCCGCAGGCGCAGGAGCCGGTCGCGTTCGGGTTGTCGATCGTGAAGCCCTGCTTCTCGATGGTGTCCACGAAGTCGACGGTGGCGCCGCCCAGGTACGGAGCGCTCATGCGGTCGGTGACGACCCTGACCCCGCCGAAGTCCTTCACCACGTCGCCGTCGAGGGAGCGCTCGTCGAAGAAGAGCTGGTAGCGCAGGCCGGAGCAGCCGCCGGGCTGGACGGCGACGCGCAGCGCGAGGTCGTCGCGGCCTTCCTGGTCGAGCAGCGCCTTGACCTTGGACGCGGCGGCGTCGGTCAGGATGATGCCGTCGGTGACGGTGGTGGTCTCGTCCGATACGGACATCTACATCTCTCCCGGGTTGTACGGAGACTGCTTGCCGACGAGTGCAACCGGCAAGGCCGCGGATTCATTCCGGGCCGAGCACTGGCTTTCTCTCTTGTCCATGCTCGTCCCCTTCATGCTCGCACAACGGGCGGGCAAGGGAACACCGCCCTGTGGACGAGCCCGCCCGATGCGACGAACGCGACAGCACCCGGACGCGACCGGGTGCCGGGATTCACGTCACATGGACGCTTGGGCCCATCGTCAAAGTGACGTGAACCGGTTATGATAGATAGCGTCAGTTCGACGAAAAGTAGAAAGGGTGCGTGTCGTGACCACCGCCCAAACCCAGGAGCTCGACGTACAGCCGTCGCCGCTCGCCCTGCTGCTCCTCGGCCGCGATGCCGACCCGAACAGCGAGCGCGGCGTGGAGTGCCCCGGCGAGCTGCCCTCCCCCTCCGACCCGGACCTCGTGGAGCGCGCCCGCGCGGCCAAGGAGAAGCTCGGGAACAAGGTCTTCGTGCTCGGTCACCACTACCAGCGCGACGAGGTCATCCAGTTCGCCGACGTCACGGGCGACTCCTTCAAGCTGGCCCGGGACGCGGCGGCGCGGCCGGAGGCCGAGTACATCGTGTTCTGCGGCGTGCACTTCATGGCGGAGTCCGCGGACATCCTGACGTCCGACCAGCAGAAGGTGGTCCTGCCCGACCTGGCCGCCGGCTGCTCCATGGCCGACATGGCCACCGCCGAGCAGGTCGCCGAGTGCTGGGACGTGCTGACCGAGGCCGGCGTCGCCGAGCAGGTCGTGCCGGTGTCGTACATGAACTCCTCCGCCGACATCAAGGCCTTCACCGGCAAGCACGGCGGCACCATCTGCACCTCGTCGAACGCCCGGCGGGCCCTGGAGTGGGCCTTCCAGCAGGGCGAGAAGGTGCTGTTCCTGCCCGACCAGCACCTGGGCCGCAACACCGCCGTGCGGGACATGGGCATGTCGCTCGAGGACTGCGTGGTCTACAACCCGCACAAGCCGAACGGCGGGCTGACCGCCGAGGAGCTGCGCGCCGCGAAGATGATCCTGTGGCGCGGTCACTGCTCGGTGCACGGCCGTTTCAACCTGGACTCGGTCAACGACGTCCGCGAGCGCATACCGGGCGTCAACGTGCTGGTGCACCCCGAGTGCCGGCACGAGGTCGTGACCGCCGCGGACTACGTCGGTTCGACGGAATACATCATCAAGACCCTCGAGGCCGCCCCGGCCGGCTCCAAGTGGGCCATCGGCACGGAGCTGAACCTGGTCCGCCGGCTGGCGAACCGTTTCGCGCCCGAGGACAAGCAGGTCGTCTTCCTCGACCGCACGGTCTGCTTCTGCTCGACCATGAACCGCATCGACCTCCCCCACCTGGTCTGGGCCCTGGAGTCCCTGGCCGAGGGCAACCTGGTCAACCGCATCGAGGTGGACGAGGAGACCGAGGCCTTCGCCAAGCTCGCCCTGGAGCGGATGCTGGCGCTGCCGTAGCGGCTTGCGCACACCAGGCGGGCCGTAGCTAGCGCTTCGGCGCGCACACGACGGGGCCCGGCCCACGCGGATCGCGTGGACCGGGCCCCGTCGTCGTGCTCACACGCCCGCGGTCTCCAGCGCCCCGGGCTGCGGGGCCCGCTTGGCCGCCCGCTTCTTCGCGCGGCGCTCCTTGCGCAGCTCGAGCATGGCGTAGAGCGTCGGGACCAGCAGCAGGGTCAGCAGCGTGGAGGTGATCAGGCCGCCGATCACCACCACGGCCAGCGGCTGGGCGATGAACCCGCCCTCGCCGGTGACGCCGAGGGCCATCGGGAGCAGGGCGAAGATGGTCGCCAGGGCCGTCATCAGGATGGGCCGCAGCCGGTGGCGGCCGCCCTCCACCACGGCCTCGACGACGCCGTACCCCTGCCTTCTGTACTGGTTGATGAGGTCGATGAGCACGATCGCGTTCGTCACCACGATGCCGATCAGCATCAGCATGCCGATCATCGCGGGGACGCCCATCGGCGTGCCGGTGACGATCAGCAGGCCGAGCGCGCCGGTCGCCGCGAACGGGATCGACACCAGCAGGATCAGCGGCTGGGCCAGCGAGCGGAAGGCCGCCACCAGCAGCATGAAGACGATCGCGATGGCCGCCAGCATGGCCAGGCCCAGGTTCTTGAACGCGGAGTCCTGGTCGGAGGTGACACCGCCGATCTCGGCCGTGGCGCCCGCCGGGAGCTCCAGGGACTTGATCTTCGACTGGAGCCGGGTGCTGACCGCACCGGTGTTGTCGCCGGTGGGCTTGGCGGTGACGGTGGCCGCGCGCTGACCGTCGATACGGGTCATCGAGACCGGCCCGTCGACCAGCTGCACGGTGGCGATGTCGCCGAGCTTCACCGGGCCGAGGCGCAGGTTCTTCAGCTGGGCCAGGGTCGTGGCGGGCTTGGCCGGCTTCACGACGACGTCGCGCTCGGTGTCGTCGATGACCGCCTTGGCCGCCGTCGTACCCCGCACGGCCTGCGCGACCGCGGCGCCGAGCTTCTGGTCGTCGAAGCCCGCGGCGGCCGCCTTGCCGTTGGCCTTCACGGAGATGCGCGGCACGCTCTGCGCGAGGTCGCTGGTGACGTCGGTGACGTGGTCGAGGCCGGCCACGGTGGAGCGCACCTGCTCGGAGGCCTTGCGCAGCACCGCCGGGTCGGCCGCCTTCACCACGACGCTGAGGTCCTGGTTGCCGAAGCCGTCACCGGCGGACACGGTGGTGGTGCCGATGCCCTCCAGCTTCTTCAGGCCGTCCTCGATGTGCTTCTGCACGTCGGTGTAGGACGCGGAGTCCTTCAGCATCACCTGGTAGGAGGCCTGGTTGGTGTCGGTGCCGCCGCCGAAGGCCGCCATGAAGCCGGAGGAGCCGACGGTGACCTGGTAGTCCTTGA
>NZ_BMVJ01000001.1:420682-421067 GCF_014650655.1 Streptomyces anandii JCM 4720 | reverse complement strand
CGCCCTCGGTCGAGGCGAGCAGCTTCTCCACGCGCCGGGCCTGTTCGTCGGTGGCCGCGAGGCCGGTACCCGGCTTGAGCTCCTGCTTGACGGTGAGGACCTCCTGGTCCCCCTGGTCGAAGAAGTTGGTCTTGAGCAGCGGGGTCATGCCGAAGGTGCCGGCGAGCACCGCCACCGCGATGAGCACGCTGGTGAGCCGGCGCCGGGTGGCGAAGCGCAGCACGGGGACGTAGAAGCGCTGCAGGCGGCTGCGCGCCTCCTTCTCCTCGGCCCTGCGGCGGGCCTCGCCGGCGTCCTCGGGGGTGCCCTTCGGGGCGCGCAGGAACCAGTACGACAGCACCGGCACGACGGTGAGCGACACCAGCAGCGAGGCGAGCAGCGCGGC
>NZ_BMVJ01000001.1:415095-420658 GCF_014650655.1 Streptomyces anandii JCM 4720 | reverse complement strand
CGTCACGGTGATGCTGAACGAGCCGAACAGGGCGCCCACCATGCCGCCGACCAGGCCGATCGGCAGGAACACGGCGACCGTGGTGAGGGTGGAGGAGGTGACCGCGCCGGCCACCTCGCGCACGGCGTTGAGGATCGCCTCCTGGCGCTCCTCGCCGTAGCCGAGGTGCCGCTTGATGTTCTCCAGGACCACGATCGAGTCGTCGACGACCCGGCCGATGGCGATGGTCAGCGCGCCGAGCGTGAGCATGTTCAGGGACAGGCCGCGCGTCCACAGCACGATCAGCGCCAGCACCACCGACAGCGGGATGGACACCGCCGTCACCAGGGTGGAGCGGACCGAGGCCAGGAAGACCAGGATGATCAGGACAGCGAAGAGCAGGCCGAGCGCGCCCTCGGTGGTCAGGCCGCTGATCGACTTGGACACGGCCGGGCCCTGGTCGCTGACGACGGTGAGCCGCGCCCCGGAGCCGAGGTCCGCGCGCAGGCCGTCCAGCTTGTCCTTGACCGCGTCGGAGATGGCGACCGCGCTGCCGTCGTGGTCCATGGTGACGTTGACGGCGAGACTCGGGCGGCCGTCCGTACGGGTGATGGAGTCGGACGGGGCCGGCTGCTGCCGGACGGTCGCGACGTCACCGAGGCGTACGGGCTTGCCGGTGCCGGCGACCATCAGGTCCTGGATCTGCTCGACCGACGTGAAGCCGCCGCCGACCTGGACGGTGCGGTTGGCGCCGTTCTCCTCGAAGGAGCCGGCCGGGACGGTGGCGCCGCCCGCCTGCAGGGCCTGGCCGAGAGCGGCCGGGGTGAGGTGCGCGCGGGCCAGCTCCGCCTCGTCGGGGGTGACGGTGACCTGGAGGTCCCGTACGCCGGTGACCTGGACGCGGCCGACCCCGTCGATGTTCTTCAGCGTGGGGACGACCGTGTTGTCGACCTGGTCGGCGAGCGCCTGCTGGTCCTTGCCGGAGGTGACGGCGAGGACCACGGTCGGCATGTCGTCGGTGGAACCGGAGACGACCTGCGGGTCCACGCCGTCCGGGAGCTGGGCGCGGGCCCGGTTCACGGCCTGCTGCACGTCGGAGACGATCCGCTTGGTGTCGTTGCCGTAGTCGAAGGAGGCCCTGATCACGGCGTTGCCCTCGCTCGCCGTGGAGGTGACGCCGGTGACGCCGGAGACGCCCTGCAGGTTGTTCTCGATGGGCTCGACGACCTGCTTGTCGACGACGTCGGGCGAGGCGCCCTGGTACGGCGCGATCACCGACACCATGGGCAGTTCGATGGTGGGCAGCAGCTGCTGCTTGATCTGGGGTATCGCGATCAGCCCGAAGACGAGCGCGACGAGCGACATCAGGCCGATGAGGGCCCGTTGTGCGAGGCTGAATCCGGACAGCCGGGACATGGGTCAGGGTCTCTCTTCGTGAGCGGCGGCAGAGGAGGCGGCGCGGGCACGCACGGTCGACGCGCCCACGTGGACGCCCACAGGTGTGCGCCCACCCCAACACCCTGGTTCATGCCGCGGGTCCGATCCGTAGGCCCCAGGTCCATTTCCGGGGGCGCCCGGTACTGCGCGCGCAGTAGACACGGGTGGAGGTCAGTCCATCCGGGGGCGTACCAGACCGGATTCGTAGGCGATGACGACCAGCTGTGCGCGGTCGCGGGCGCCGAGCTTGGCCATGGCCCGGTTGACGTGCGTCTTCACGGTCAGTGGGCTGACTTCGAGGCGTTCGGCGATCTCGTCGTTGGAGTGGCCGCCCGCGACCTGGACGAGCACCTCGCGCTCGCGCACGGTCAGCGCGCCCAGGCGGTCGGAGCGGGCCGGGTCGCGGCCGTCGTCGGCGCCGCCCTGGGCGAGGAAGCGGGCGATCAGGCCCTTGGTGGCGGCCGGGGACAGCAGCGCCTCCCCGCCGGCGGCGACCCGGATGGCGCTGAGCAGTTCCTCGGGCTCGCTGCCCTTGCCGAGGAAGCCGGAGGCGCCCGCGCGCAGCGACTGCACCACGTAGTCGTCGACCTCGAAGGTGGTCAGGATGACCACGCGGACCTGGGCGAGCGCGGGATCGGCGCTGATCAGGCGGGTCGCGGCGAGGCCGTCGGTGCCGGGCATGCGGATGTCCATCAGCACCACGTCGGCGCGCCGTTCCTTGGCCAGCCGCACCGCCTCGGCCCCGTCGGAGGCCTCGCCGACGACCTCCATGTCGGGCTCGGAGTCGACGAGCACGCGGAAGGCGCTGCGCAGCAGTGCCTGGTCGTCGGCGAGCAGGACACGGATCGTCATGCGGCATCCCCCGGGGCGCGTGCGCTGGTCTTGACGGGCAGGATCGCATGGACGCGGAAGCCGCCGCCGTAGCGGGGGCCGGTGGTGAGGGTGCCGCCGAGGGCCGTGACGCGTTCGCGCATGCCGAGCAGCCCGTGTCCGCCGCCGGCCTCGGGGCCGCCGTCCGGTCCGTCCTGGTCGCCGGCTCCGTCGTCGAGGACGGTGACCTCCATGTTCGGTCCCACGCGTACGACGCTGACCTCGGCCCTGGCCCGGACTCCGGCGTGCTTCTGCACATTGGTGAGGGCCTCCTGGACGACGCGGAACGCGGCCAGGTCGACGGCGGCGGGCAAGGCGGTGCCGTGGTCTGTGCGGGCGATCTCGACGTGCAGTCCGGCGCTGCGGAAGGTGCCGGCGAGTTCCTCCAGACGGTTCAGGCCGGGGGCGGGTTCGGTGGGGGCCTCGGGGTCGCCGGACTGGCGGAGCAGGCCGACCGTGGCGCGCAGTTCGTTGAGCGCGGAGCGGCTGGCCTCACGGACGTGGGCCAGGGCCTCCTTGGCCTGGTCGGGGCGCTTGTCCATGACGTGTGCGGCGACCCCGGCCTGCACGTTGACCAGGGCGATGTGGTGGGCGACGACGTCGTGCAGGTCACGCGCGATGCGCAGGCGCTCCTCGGCGACGCGGCGGCGGGCCTCCTCCTCGCGGGTGCGCTCGGCCCGTTCTGCGCGCTCGCGGATGGCGTGCACGAAGGCGCGGCGGCTGCGGACGGCGTCGCCGCCGGCGGCGGCCATGCCGGTCCAGGCGAAGATCGCGAGGTTCTCCTGGGCGTACCAGGGCAGGGGCCCGGCGAGCATGGCGGCGCCGGTGAGCACCGTCATGGTGGTCAGGCCCAGGCGCCAGGTGGTGGGGCGGTCGGTGGCGGCGGCGACGGTGTAGAGGGCGACGACCGCCGACATCGCGACGGGGGCGCGGGGGTCACCGGTCACGCACTCCACGACGGAGACGGTGCCGGTGACGGCGAGGACGGAACGCGGGGCGCGGCGGCGCAGGACGAGCGCGGCGGCGCCGAGGGCCATGAGGAGCAGGCTGAGCGCGTCCGGCCGGCGCACTCCCCAGGTGACGCCGTTCTCGCCGCGGGGATCCACGAAGGACCCCACCACCATGCACACCAGCACCCCGGCCGCGAGCGCCGCGTCCAGGGCGAGCGGATGTGCCCTGAGGCGGCAGCGGGCACGGTCGAGAGCAGTCACGCCGCCCAACGCTACGACGCCCCCACCCCCCGCGGAACCGGCCCCCGCGCATCAACCTCCGGGCCGGGAGCGGGGACCCCCGGAACGGGGCGGGCTCAGCCCGGGATCAGGCCGCCGCCGGTCAGGAGGTCCCGGACCTCTTCCAGGGTGGCCTCCGGGGCGGGGAGGATCAGTTCGGACGGCTCCAGGGAGTCGTCCGGGAGGGGGACTCCCAGTTCGCGCACCTTGGACAGCAGGGCGGTCAGGGTGCGGCGGAAGCCGGGGCCGTCGCCGTTCTCCATCTCGGCCAGGAGTTCGTCGTCCAGCTTGTTGAGCTCGGTGAGGTGGCTGTCGGCCAGCCTCACCTGTCCCTCCCCCATGATCCGTACGATCATGTCGCCCTCCTAGGCGGCGTGGGCCCCGCTCACTGCTTGTCGAAGCGAGGGGTGTCCTGCGGCTGCTGCTGGGACTCGGGCTGCGCCTGGCCGGCGCCGCCCTCGATCGCCTGCCGCTCGGCGGACGGACCTCCGGCCAGCTCCGCCTTCATGCGCTGCAGCTCCAGCTCTACATCCGTACCACCCGAGAGCCGGTCCAGCTCGGCCTGGATGTCGTCCTTGGCCATGCCCGAGGGGTCGTCGAGGGCGCCGGAGGCGAGCAGCTCGTCGATCGCGCCGGCCCGGGCCTGGAGCTGCTGGGTCTTGTCCTCGGCGCGCTGGATGGCGAGCCCGACGTCGCCCATCTCCTCGGAGATGCCGGAGAACGCCTCGCCGATCCGGGTCTGCGCCTGGGCGGCGGTGTAGGTCGCCTTGATGGTCTCCTTCTTGGTGCGGAAGGCGTCCACCTTCGCCTGGAGCCGCTGGGCCGCGAGAGTGAGCTTCTCCTCCTCGCCCTGAAGGGTCGCGTGCTGCGTCTCGAGGTCGGTGACCTGCTGCTGGAGCGCGGCGCGGCGGGAGAGCGCCTCGCGCGCCAGGTCCTCGCGGCCCAGCGCCAGCGCCTTGCGGCCCTGGTCCTCCAGCTTGCCGGACTGCTGCTGCAGCTGGTTCAGCTGGAGCTCCAGGCGCTTGCGGGAGGTGGCCACGTCGGCGACGCCGCGGCGCACCTTCTGCAGCAGCTCCAGCTGCTTCTGGTACGAGTAATCGAGGGTTTCGCGCGGGTCCTCGGCCCGGTCAAGGGCCTTGTTCGCCTTCGCGCGGAAGATCATCCCCATACGCTTCATGACACCGCTCATGGGCTTCGCGCGCCCCCTTCTGACGGACTCCAGCTCACAGCTCTGCGACAGAACCCACAGTACGGGCCCTGCATCCATTACCGCACTGTTCGGGAACGGATGCGGTCATCCCCAAGGACGAGTGCGTACGTCTCCGCTCCGGCGCAGGGAGTAGGTGACCCCCGGGCACGCCGGGCGCGGCGGCGGGCGCGACGTCCGCTCCGCGTCGTTCTGTGTCCCCCTACAGACGACCGGTGTTGCCGGATCGTTCCCCGCGGGGCTGGGGTCCATGCGGGTCATGCCCTTACCCTTGGGTTTTGTGTTCCGTAGCCGTGCCAAGGAAGAGAAGGCCCCCGTCGCCGACAAGGCGCAGGTGAACTTCTCCAAGCAGACCCGTGACCCGCAGGCCCCCAAGGGCCGGCCGACCCCCAAGCGCAGCGAGGCCCAGTCCCAGCGCCGCAGCGTCGCCAGCACGCCGCTGACGCGCAAGGACGCCGCCAAGCGGCAGCGCGAGGAGCGCCGTGCCGCGATGGAGCGGCAGCGCCAGGCGCTGGCCGGTGGCGACGAGCGCTACCTGCCGGCCCGTGACAAGGGCCCGGTGCGCAAGTTCGCCCGCGACTTCATCGACTCGCGGTTCAACGTCGCGGAGTTCTTCCTGCCGATGGCCGTGGTCATCCTCGTGCTGAGCATGGTGCGGGTCGCGTCGCTGCAGAGCATCGCGCTGCTGCTGTGGCTCGTGGTGATCGTCCTCATCGTGCTGGACTCGGCCGTCACCGCCTTCCGCCTCAAGAAGCGGCTGGCCGAGCGGTTCCCCGGCCAGAACAGGAAGGGCGCGGTCGCCTACGCCCTGATGCGCTCGCTCCAGATGCGCCGGCTCCGG
>NZ_BMVJ01000001.1:409255-415069 GCF_014650655.1 Streptomyces anandii JCM 4720 | reverse complement strand
CTGCCCAAGCCGCAGGTCAAGCGCGGAGAGCGGCCCTGAGCGCGACCGCTTTCTCCGGGGGTGCCGCGGACGCCTGGCTGGGCAGGCTGGGCGGGCTGCGTGACGTCGTACGCCAGGAGCTGGTGGCCCGGCAGCTCGACGAGCAGATGGCCGGGCGGTTCCCGGTCGGGCGGCGGCTGCGCGTGCTCGACGTGGGCATGGGCCAGGGCACCCAGGCGCTGCGGCTGGCACGGGCCGGGCACGAGGTGACCGGGCTCGAGCGCGACGAGAAGATGATCTCCGTGGCGCGGGCGGCGCTGGCCGCCGAACCGGAGGGCATCCGGGCCCGCATGCGGATCGTCGAGGGCGACGGCCGTGACACCGGGGTGCACTTCCTGCCGGGCAGCTTCGACGTGGTGCTGTGCCACGGCGTACTGATGTACGTGGAGGAGCCCGATCCGCTGCTGGCGGGGCTGGCGCGGATGCTCGCGCCGGGCGGCCTGCTGTCGCTGCTGGTGCGCAACGGCGACGCGCTGGCGCTGCGCCCCGGCCTCTCGGGCGACTGGGCGGCGGCGCTGGCCTCCTTCGGCACGACGGCGTACCGCAACCGCCTCGGGCTCGACGTGCGGGCGGACCGGCTGGCCGATCTGACGGCGACGCTCGCCGGGATCGGCGCGCCGCTGCACGCCTGGTACGGGGTGCGGGTCTTCACGGACACGGCGGCGGACGGCACGCCCCCGCCGGACGACGTGGAGCGACTGCTCGCGGCCGAGGAGCGCGCGGGGCGCACGGACCCGTACCGCTCGGTGGCGGCGCTGTTGCACCTGTGCGGGGTGCGCGGCCAGGACCGGTCCGGTGCGGGTGTTCCGGGGGCTCGGGGCCGCACGTTCGGGTGATCACGGCAAGCCGGGCGTTCACCCCGACGGGAGACTCGGGGCATGGATCTTTCCGGTGCCCGCGCCCGTGCCCTCCGGCTGACCGGTCCGCTCCTCGCGTCGGCTTGCTGCGCCGCGCTGCTGTCCGGGTGCGACGGCCCACCCTCTCCGCAGGCCGCCGACGCCTCCGCCTCCAAGGGCGCCGCGCGGGCGAAGGACCCCGCCGGGCAGGCGGCCGAGGTGCCCAGGTCGGCCAACGATCTGCAGAGCGCCTACCAGCGGGTGATCAGGAACGTCCTGCCCTCGGTGGTGCAGATCCAGTCCGGCCGCGCCCTCGGATCGGGGATCGTCTACGACGACAAGGGCCACATCGTCACCAACGCGCACGTGGTCGGCGACCAGAAGACCTTCGAGGTGACGATCGCCAACAACGAGGGGACGCTCACCGCGCACCTCGTGTCCTCCTACCCGCAGCAGGACCTCGCCGTCGTCAAGCTGGACAAGGTGCCGGCCGGTCTCGAGGCGGCCTCGCTCGGCGACTCCGCGAAGGTGGAGGTGGGGCAGATCGTGCTGGCCATGGGCTCGCCGCTCGGGCTGTCGTCGAGCGTGACCCAGGGCATCGTCTCGGCGACCGGACGCACCGTCAGCGAGGGCCAGACCGGCGGGGGCACGGGGGCCACGATCGCCGACATGGTGCAGACGTCGGCCGCGATCAACCCCGGCAACAGCGGGGGCGCGCTGGTGAACCTTGACGGCCAGGTCATCGGCATCCCGACGCTGGCCGCCACCGACCCCGAACTCGGGGGCAGCGCGGCGCCCGGCATCGGCTTCGCGATCCCGGCGTCGATGGTGCGGACGATCGCCGGGCAGATCGTCAAGTACGGCAGGGTCGTCGACTCCGGCCGGGCCGCGCTCGGGATCACCGGACGGACCGTCGTCGACTCCGCCGACCGGCCCGTCGGCGTCGCCGTGGTGGACGTGCGGGCGGGCGGCGCGGCGGACGAGGCGGGCCTGCGCCCCGGGGACATCATCACCAAGGTCGGCGACGCGGACATCACCACCATCACCTCGCTGTCGGAAGCCCTGGCCACCGCAAGACCGGGCCGGCGAACGACGGTCACGTACTCCCGCGACGGCGCTGCGAGGACAGTGCCGGTGACCCTGGGCGAACAGTGAGCCGCCCGAGGCGGGCGGTACGGAGGACGCCTCGCCCGCGACCGGTCGGAGAGGGCGGCGGGGGCCTCGCGGCGGCCGCCCGCGAAGGCCGCCGACGTGGCCGGCACGCGGGACGCCTCGCCGGGGCGGTGCGCGAAAGGCCGCGCGGGTCCGTCCCCCCATCGCCACCCGCGAAGGGCCGCGCGCGGCCCGTGCGCGGCACCCCTCGCTGTGGCCGCCCGCGGACGGCTGCGGGGCGCTGCGGCGAGGCCGCGGACGGGGGACGGTGGAGGCCGTGCGCGGGGTCCGCCGGAGGCGGTTGCCCCGCGCCGGGTTGTTCCGGGGGCGGGGCTACGCCTGGGCCTCGTCGGCGTGGAGGCTCATCGGGCCGTAGATCTCCGTGGTGTCCTCGTAGAGCCGCACCTGGTCGGCGCCGCCGTCGAGCAGGGCCTTCCAGTTCTCCCCGATCCAGGACTCGGCGTCGCCCTGCGTGGTGAACTCCTCGGGCTGCACCGCGGGCTGGACCTCCGTCCCGTCGGCCGTCTCGAACCGCCACGTCCATGCCACCATGTAGGCCTCCCTGTGTGAGCACACTGAGCACACTGCGCGACGGAAGCCGGATCTTGATCGACTCCGGCTCCCGCACAGAGCCTATCCGGGCGCGCAGGACCCGCGGGCACCCTGGAAAATCGGGGGCGTGGACGTGACTCTGCTCGGCACCGGCGCCCCCGCGGGACTTCCCCGCCCCCACTGTCCCTGCGCGGCCTGCGCGACGGCCCTCGGCGAGCACGCGCGGGCGGCGACCGCGCTGCTCGTGGACGGCGCGCTGCTGCTGGACCTGACACCGGGCGCGGCGTTCGCGGCCGCGCGGGCCGGGCACTCGCTCGGCGGGGTGACGCAGGTGCTGCTGTCCCACCCGCACGACGGGCCCGCGGTGGAGGTGCCGGCCGGGCTGCCCCAGCCGGGGCGGGTCCCGGACGGGCGGGAGCTGGCGCTGCTGACGGGGCACCGGGTGCGGGCGGTGGCGCTGGACGCGCCGGGCACGGGGTACGCGGTGACCGGCCCGGACGGGCAGCGGTTGCTGTACCTGCCGCCGGGCGGGGCGCCGGCCGGTCTGGAGGAGGGCTCCTCGGAGACGTACGACATGGTCCTCGCGGACGTCGTGGGCCGCCCGGACGCGCTGGCGAAGCTGCGCGCGGTGGGCGCGGTGGGCCCGGCCACGGACGTGATCGCCGTCCACCTGGACCACGACGTGCCGCCGGGCGCGGAGCTGGTCCGCCGGCTCGCGGCGGCGGGGGCGCGGGCCGTGCCGGACGGCACGACGCTGACCGTCGGGGTCTACGAGGACGTACCGGACGTACCCCGGCGCACGCTGGTGCTGGGCGGGGCCAGGTCGGGCAAGTCCGTGGAGGCCGAGCGCCGGCTGGAGACCTTCCCCGGCGTGCTGTACGTGGCCACCGGCGGCGCCCGGGGCGGGGACACCGAGTGGGCGGCCCGGGTGGCCGCGCACCGGGAGCGGCGGCCGGGTTCGTGGCGTACGACGGAGACCTGCGACCTGGTGCCGCTGCTGAAGGAGGACGGGCCGCCGCTGCTGATCGACTGCCTGTCGCTGTGGCTGACGGACGCGATGGACGGCGTGGGCGCCTGGGACGACGCCGACTGGGCGGGCGGCGGCGAGCGGGCGCTGCGCGAGCGGGTGACCGAGCTGACGACCGCCGTGCGCACGACCGCCCGGACCGTGGTCGCCGTCTCCAACGAGGTCGGCTCGGGCATCGTCCCGGCCACCGCCTCGGGCCGCCGCTACCGCGACGAACTCGGCCGCCTCAACACCGCTTTCGCGGCCGAGTGCGAACAGGTGCTCCTGGTGGTCGCGGGCCAGGCGCTCCCCCTGCGCGGCTGAGCCCCGCCCGGCCGGGTCACGCACCGCCGGGTCTCGCCGGGCCAGGTCACGCGCGGCCGGGCGTCAGGCGGTGTCCTTGCGGGCGACGATCCGGTAGCTGTTGGACAGGCCGGGGACTTGCCTCAGTACCGGGGACAGCAGCAGGTCCAACAGGGCCGCCGCGTCCACCAGGGGGCTGGTGAGGGCGTTCAGCAGAGCGCGCAGCCCGCGCTGGAGGGCGCTCGGCGGTGCGCTGCGCCAGGGGGCGTCGGCCGGGGGCAGGAGCCGGGCGAGGAACAGGGCGAGGGCGGCGGAGAGGTCGTTCGGGGTGTGCGGGGTGCGGCGGTCGGTGACGAGGACCGTGCAGCCCAGCGACTCCAGTTCGGCCCGCAGGTTGCGCAGCGGGATCAGGTGCAGATGGCGCGGCTGGCCGTGCGGCAGCCACCACTTGCCGAGCAGCAGCGCGAACAGGCAGCGAGGGTCGGGCAGTTCGACGAGCAGATGGCCGCCGGGACGCAGCGCCGCGAGCGCCCCGCGCAACTCGGCCCGTGGGTCGGGGACGTGGGCGAGGTGGTGGAACACGCTGACCACGTCGTAGCGCCCGCGCAGCCGCGCGGTGACCTCCGGGTCGGCGAGGTGGCCGACGTGCGCCTCCTCGATCCGCTCGGCGGCGAGGGCCCGCCGCACGCGCGGCGTCGGGTCGAGGCCGTCGAAGGAGGTGTACGGGAACACCTCACGCGCCGCGGCCGGGAAGCGGGCGTGGCCGGTGCCGACGTCCAGCCAGCTCTCGGGTTCCCCGAGGCCGCGCAGCAGGCGCGCGTCGCCGCGGTGCCGGCGGTGGCTGCGGCGGGTGGCGAGCGCCGGGTCGGCGAGGCCGTCCGGGTCGCCCTCGTCGAAGTCCCGGTGGTAGAAGGCCAGTCCGGCCGCGCTGAGCCGGGGGTTCTGGAAGGCGTGCCCGCAGTCCCGGCACTGGTCGAGGGTGAACGAGCCCGGCTTGTGCTGGAGCAGGTCGGGCGCCGACAGGCGGGTGCGCAGCCGCCCCGAGCCGCACCAGGGGCAGTCCTCGCGGCGCGGCTCGTGGAACCGCTCGGTGCCCCGGGCGAGTTCGGCGGCGTACGCGATGCGGCGCGGGTCGTAGACCTCCGGCGCGTACGGCAGGGGCGGCATGGGCGGCTCCCGGTGGGGCGAGAGGGGGCGCGGCAGGGGCGGGTGGCGTGCGCCGTCCGACCGCTGCCGACATTTCACGGCAAAGGGAACGTATGGGATTGGGATCTTGGACGGAAAGACGCCGTCCGGGTGTGCCGCCGGCCGGACGGCCCCCCGGCGCACCCCGGCCACCGTTCCGGCCGCCCCCGGCCGGGCTGTTCCCCCGGTCCGGCACCGGTCCGGCACCGGCGGGTTGTGCCCCCGGTCCGGCACCTCCGCGTTCGGGCGGGGCCGGTACTGTTCGGCGAATGAGCTCGCTGAATCTCGACGACTTCACCGATCTGATCGAGCGTCCCGACGGCGGTGTGCGCCGTGACGCGGAGGCGCGCCGGGAGCGCGCGGCCGTGCCGCCCGGCGCGCTGGGCCGGCTGGACGACCTGGGCGAGTGGCTGGCCGCGGCGCAGGGCGCCGTGCCGGTGCGGCCGGTCGAACGGCCGCGGGTCGTCCTCTTCGCCGGTGACCACGGGGTGGCCGGGGCGGGCGTGTCCGCGCGTCCGGCGGGCGGCGCGGAGCATCTGGTGCGGGCGGTGCTGGAGGGCGGCCGGCCGGTGTCGGTGCTGGCCCGGCGGCTGGGCGTGCCGGTGCGGGTGGTCGACATGGCGCTGGACTGCGACCCGGGGGCCCTGCCCGCCGAGGTCGTACGGCACCGGGTGCGGCGCGGCAGCGGGCGCATCGACGTCGAGGACGCGCTGACCCTGGAGGAGGCCGAGGCGGCCTTCC
>NZ_BMVJ01000001.1:401969-409224 GCF_014650655.1 Streptomyces anandii JCM 4720 | reverse complement strand
GGGCCGGGGTCGCGCTGGCCGACGAGGAGGCCGACTCGGGCACGGACCTGGTGGTCCTCGGCGATGTGAGCGTGGGCGGGACCACGTCGGCGGCAGTGCTGGTCGCGGCGCTGTGCGGGACGGACGCCTCGGTGGTGACCGGGCGGGGCGGCGAGCCGATCGACGACCTGGCGTGGATGCGCAAGTGCGCGGCGATCCGGGACGCGCTGCGGCGGGCGCGGCCGGTGCTCGGCGACCAGTTGCAGCTGCTGGCGGCGGTGGGCGGGGCCGACCTGGCCGCGATCACCGGCTTCCTGCTGCAGTGCGCGGTGCGCAAGCTCCCGGTGATCCTGGACGGCGTCGTCTCCGCCGCGTGCGCCCTGGTGGGCCAGCGGGTGGCGTTCCGCGCGCCGGACTGGTGGCTGGCGGGACAGAGCAGCGGGGAGCCGGGGCAGGCCAAGGCGCTGGACCGGATGGCCCTGGAACCGCTGCTCGACCAGGGCGTGACGGTCGGCGAGGGGGCGGGCGCCCTGCTGGCGCTGCCGCTGGTGCAGGCCGCGGCGGCCCTGGCGGCCGAGCTGCCCGACCTGCCCGAGCGCACGGAGAAGGAGGAGGGGGACCTGTCCACCGAGGGCCGGGGAATCTGACCGTACGGGTGGAAAAGAGCGGTTCGCCGGGGCCGCACCCATAAGATCGTTCCTCATGGGAGATGCCCGAATCACGGCGTGTGAGGAGCGGGCCCCGGTTCGCGCGGCCGGGGCGGACCGGGCGGCCGGTCCCACCGCGCGCCGGGCCGCGGCCCTCGCCGTCTGGTACCTGCGGGCGGTCGCGTTCGTCAACTTCCTCAGCGCGGTCTGGGTGTCCCTCGGCCAGGACGTGCGGCGGCACAACCAGGAGAACCTGTTCACGCCGTACCTGCTCACCGCCGGCTTCGCCTCCGGCGTCTTCACCGCGTTCCTCGCCGTCACCATGCGCCGCCGCAAGCGGGCCGCCTGGATCCTGAACCTCGGGCTGAGCGGGCCGTTCCTGGCGCTGTTCGCCTTCGCCATGGCGTTCCCGGAGATCCGCTCCCGCGCGCAGAACTGGGTCTCGCTCGCCCTGACCGCCGCCTTCGTCGCCGCCCTGCTGCTCGGGCGGCGCGAGTTCTACGCCCGCGGTGACCGCGCCAACCCGAAGCTGGCCGCCGCCGTCGCCGCGGCCGGCCTGCCGGTGGCCTCCGCCCTGGCCACGCTGCTGGTCACGGTCACCAACCAGGCCGCGGACGCCTCCGGTTCGACGTACCTCCAGCGCTGGCACTACGGCACGCTGCGGCTGCTCTCGCTCGCCTCCCCGGAGTCCCGCTTCCCCGGCATCGACACCCCGAACTGGGCCGACGTCTGCGTCAACGTCCTGTCCACCGGCCTGGTCCTCGCCGTCCTGTACGCCGCCTTCCGCTCCCGCCGCGCCGTCGACCCGCTCACCGAGGAGGACGCCAAGCGGCTGCGCGAGCTGCTGGACCGGCACGGCGAGCGGGACTCGCTCGGCTACTTCGCGCTGCGCCGCGACAAGAGCGCCGTCTTCTCGCCGACCGGCAAGGCCGCCGTCGCCTACCGCGTGGTGGGCGGGGTGTCGCTGGCCTCCGGCGACCCGGTCGGCGACGTGGAGGCCTGGCCCGGCGCGATCGAGCCGTGGCTGGCCGAGGCGCGGGCGCACGGCTGGATCCCGGCCGTGATGGGCGCGAGCGAGGAGGCCGGCACGGTGTACGCGCGGCACGGGCTGGACGCGCTGGAGCTCGGCGACGAGGCCGTGGTGGAGGTCGCCGAGTTCACCCTGGAGGGCCGGGCGATGCGCACCGTGCGCCAGGCCCGCAACCGGGTGCGGCGGGCCGGGTACACCGTGCGGATCCGGCGGCACGAGGACATCCCGGCCGACGAGATGGCGTACCTGGTCCAGCGGGCCGACGACTGGCGCGACGGACCCACCGAACGCGGCTTCAGCATGGCGCTCGGCCGGCTCGGCGACCCGGAGGACGGCCGGTGCGTGATGCTGGAGTGCCACGACGCCCGCGGCGAGCTCAGGGCCCTGCTGTCCTTCGTTCCCTGGGGGCCTGACGGGCTGTCCCTGGACCTCATGCGCCGGGACCGGCACGCCGAGAACGGGCTCGTGGAGTTCATGGTGATCGACCTGCTCGGCCGCGCCCACGAGATCGGGGTCACCCAGGTCTCGCTCAACTTCGCCATGTTCCGCTCGGTCTTCGAACGTGGAGCGCGCCTCGGGGCCGGGCCGGTGCTGAGGCTGTGGCGCTCGCTGCTCGGCTTCTTCTCCCGCTGGTGGCAGATCGAGTCGCTGTACCGCGCCAACGCCAAGTACCGGCCCGTGTGGGAACCCAGGTTCCTGCTCTTCGAGAAGAGCGCGGACCTGCCCCGCATCGGCCTGGCGTCGGCGCGTGCGGAGGGGTTCGTGGGGATGCCGGGGCTGCCGAGGTGGCCGCGCCGCGGGCACCTGGAGACACGGCGATGAGGAACACCGGATGAACACGCTCGCCCGCTGGGCCGGCGCCGAATGGGGCCTCGTGCACACCGCCGTGCGCGAGCCGCTGCTCGAGCGGCGCCTGCGGGCGGTCCCGATGACGCTGGCGGCGGTGTGCCTGACGGCGCTGCTGCAGGTGGTGCAGAACCGGCCCTGGGGCTACCACCTCGTCCAGCACCTCGGGGCGGTGCGCGCCGAGGACCCGCTGTGGCTGGCCCTGCTGCGCACCCCGCTGTCGCTGTTCGTCCCCGCGCTCGACCTGCCCGTGTGGGGCGCGCTGGCGCAGGTCCTGTGCGTGTTCGGGATCGGCGAGATCTGCCTGGGCCGCCGCCGCACGCTCGCCCTCGCCTACGTCGCCACGCTCGCCGGCACCCTGTACGCGCGCCTGGGCATCGCGCTCGGCCCGCACCGCCCCTTCGGCCTGCCCGGCACCGACGCGCACGTGGTGGACACCGGCCCGTCGGCGGCGGTGGTCGGCCTCGCCGTCTACCTGGCCTGGCGCTACGGGGCGTATGTCACGGCGGGCGCGGTGACGCTGGCGATGGCGCTGGAGGTCGCCCTGAAGGACAACCTGGCCGGCAAGGAGCACATGGCCGCGATCATGGGGGTGGGCCTGATGTGCCTGCTCTCGGCAGCGGGCGAACGCCACGCGTACGGACGCCGGCCGCGGACCGCTTCCGCCCGGCCGCCGGCGACCTGACGCCCTGCCCGTGCGGCCCGGCCTCTCACCCGCTCCCCGGCCCCCGGCCCGGGAGTTCGGCAGGGGTGTCCGGTTTGCCACCGATCCAGTCCTGGACGGCGCGGCGCGGCCGCGACCAGCGGCGGTCGTGGCGGCAGGCCCGCAGGCCCGCGCGGGCCCGGGCGCGCGGGCGGCGGCGGTAGAAGCGCCGGTCCCAGTACGAGCCGGGGCGGGCCAGCCGGATGGCGCCGACCAGGGCCACGAAGGGCACGATCACGCCGAACAGGGCGATCCGGCCCTTGCCCTTGCTCAGCGCCACCAGCGAGAACACGAAGTTCACCGCCACGCTGAGGATGACCGTCCCGCGGTCCTGCAGCTCGGACTCGGACAGGTCGTTGACGCCGAACGGTGAGAACCCGGCCAGCATCAGCCCGACCAGGGCCGCCGTCACGACGACGACCTCCACGCTCTTGCGGCCCGCCTCGGTCCAGTAGACGTCGTCCAGGTGCAGGATCAGCGCGAACTCGTCGAGGACGAGGCCCGCCCCGACGCCGAAGACGACCGCGAAGGCGCCCGCGCCGAACCCCTGCCTGCTGCTGGCCACCGCGCCGAACCCGCCGCACACGATGAGGACGACACCGGGCACCACGTGGTGGATGTGCAGCCCGCCCGCCTTGACGTTGCCGAACGGGCCCTTCCCCGCGCGGATCAGCCGCGTGACGACCCGGGTGGCCACGAACGTGAACACGAAGGCGCCGAGGGCGAGGAGCAGGGGCAGCTTGCCGGGTTCGACGATGTTGCGGTACAGCCAGTGCCCCATGTGGGCAGTTTGCACCCTCCGTACCTTGTTCGCCCATGGGCGGCCCCGGAGGGCGCGCGGCGCTGCCGTAGTCTGCCCGCGTGTCCGCCCCCTCGCGCCCCTCGCCGTCCGACGCGCTGCACGGCCTCCGCTTCGCGTTCGGCACCCTCACCGTGCTGCCGGTCCGGGTGAGCCGCTGGGACCGCGCCGCCGCGCGCGGCGGGATGCTGTGCGCGCCGCTCGCCGGGCTCGCCGTCGCGGCGGCCGCCGCGGCCGCCGGCCTGCTGCTGCTCCTGCTGGGCGCCGGAACCCTGTCCGCCGCCGTCGCCGGCGCCGCCGTGCCCGCCGTACTCACGCGCGGTCTGCACCTGGACGGGCTCGCCGACACCGCGGACGGCCTGGGCAGCGGCAAGCCCGCCGAGGACGCCTTGCGAATCATGAAGCAGTCGGACATCGGCCCCTTCGGCGTGATCACGTTGGTGTTCGTCCTGCTGGCGCAGGTGGCCGCCCTGTCCCACGCGTACGCGGACTCGTGGTCCCGGGGAGCGCTCGCAACCGCCGTCGCGGCGGTGACCGCCCGGATGGCCCTGACGCTGGCCGCGCGCGCCGGGGTGCCGGCCGCCCGCCCGGAGGGACTCGGCGCGGCGGTGGCGGGCGTGGTCCCGGTGCCGGGCGCGCTCGGCGCGGCCCTCGCCGTGCTGGCCGCCGCCACCGCGGCCGGCGCGGCGCTCGGCCCGCGCACCGCCGCGCTCGCCGCGCTCGCGGTGCTCGCCGCCCTGGCCGCCGCCGAGCTCCTCCTGCGGCACTGCACGCGCCGCTTCGGCGGCGTGACCGGCGACGTCTTCGGCGGCCTGGCGGAAACGGCGGCCACCACCGCCCTCGTGGTCCTCTCACTGGGCTGAGCCGGCCCGTCACCGGGCCCAGCCGTTCCGCCACCCGGCTCAGCCGTTCTGTCACGGGCCTGAAACGGATGTCCGCGCGGCCCCGGCCCCGGTCCTCCCCTTGGCTAGCCTGAGCCGCCGAAACGGACAGCGATCACGATCGGGGGACGTCCGTGCCGAAGCTGCGCCGCGCCACGGCCTGGTTCATCGACTTCGCGCTGGTGGCCGCGGTGGCCTCCGCGCTCGCCGTACTCACCTTCCACCGCGTCACGGCGCTCGTCGCCGACGTGCCCGGCCTCGCCACGCGCGGCGGCTGGGACCTGCTCGCCTCGCGCGGCGACGTCGTCCGCGCCTCGGAGCGGCTGGGGCTCTCACTGTGGGACGAGACGGTGCTCTACGTGGAGGAGGCCTTCGGGCTGCTGGTGCTGATCACCTTCGGCTACCAGTGGGCGTGCCTGGCCCTGACCGGCCGGACCGTCGGCAAGGGCCTGCTCGGTCTGAAGGTCACGCCCGCCGCCGCGAACCGGGCGCGCCGCACCGCCGCCCTGCGGGCCGCGGTCACCACGGCGGCCGACGTCGCCGTGTACGCCGTGGCCTGCGTGCTGCTCGTCGAGGGCGAGTTCGCGCTGTCGGTGCTGGTGTGGGCGGTGGCCGTGGCGGTCTTCCTGCTCAACGCGCTGCCGGTGCTCCTGCCGGGAAGGCGCTCGCTGGCCGACCGGCTGGCGCGCACCACGGTCGCCCCCTGAGCGGCAGGCCTCCGAATCACCCCCGCGGGCAAGCGAGTTGGGCCCTGTCACCCCTCGCACCCGACCGTACGGCGGCCACCCGGCGGCCGCGGCACCCCCGTCGGGTGAACGACCGGGCGGCCGATCGGCGCAGCAACGCGCGTAGGCTCGTGCCGGGTGTTTGCCTGCCCGGGTGAGTACCGCGCCACGAAGGGGTTCTAGGGTCGGTCACCGGGCCCGGTCGACCCACCCCGTATTCGGCCACCACATTTCATAGGGAAGCGAGATTTCACCACCGTGACTGCTCTCACTCTCAGCACCGCCGCGGCGCCCGGCCTGCGGGCCGACGCGATCGTGATCGGGGTCGCCAAGGGCACGAAGGGCCCGGTCGTCGCGCCGGGCGCCGAGTCCGTCGACAAGGCGTACGACGGCAGGCTCGCCGGCGTCCTGGAGACCCTCGGCGCCTCCGGTGCCGAGGGCGAGGTGACGAAGCTGCCCGCGCCCTCCGGCTTCAAGGCCCCGCTCGTGCTCGCGGTGGGCCTCGGCGCGGAGCCCGAGAAGGACGCCGGGTACGACGGCGAGGCCCTGCGCCGGGCCGCCGGTGTCGCGGCCCGTGCCCTGGCCGGGGCGAAGAAGGCCGCCTTCGCGCTTCCGCTGGCGGACGCCGCCGACGCCGGTGCGGTCGGCGAGGGCGCGCTGCTCGGCGCGTACTCCTTCGACACGTACAAGGAGAACGGCAAGGACGCCAAGGGCCGGGGCGGCAAGACGCCGCTCGCCGATGTCGTGCTGCTCGGCGGCAAGCCCCGCGACCGGGCGTTCAAGGCCGCCGTCGAGCGCGCCGCCGCCGTCGCCGAGGAGCTCAACCGCGCCCGCGACCTGATCAACACCCCGCCGAACGACCTCAACCCGGCCGCCTTCGCCGCCATCGCGCAGGACGCGGCCAAGGCCCACGGGCTGAAGATCCAGGTGCTCGACGAGAAGGCGCTCGCCAAGGGCGGCTACGGCGGCATCCTCGGCGTCGGCTCCGGCTCCGCCGCGGCCCCGCGCCTGGTGAAGCTGTCGTACAGCAGCCCCAAGGCGAAGAAGCACCTGGCGCTGGTCGGCAAGGGCATCACCTACGACTCGGGCGGCATCTCGCTGAAGCCGGCCGGCCACAACGAGACGATGAAGTGCGACATGAGCGGCGCCGCCGCCGTGTTCGCCGCCGTCGTCGCGGCCGCCCGCCTCGGCCTGGAGGTCAACGTCACCGGCTGGCTGGCGCTGGCCGAGAACATGCCCTCGGGTTCAGCCACCCGTCCGGGTGACGTTCTGCGGATGTTCAGCGGCAAGACGGTGGAGGTGCTCAACACCGACGCCGAGGGCCGGCTGGTGCTCGCGGACGCGCTGTGGGCCGCCTCCCTGGAGAAGCCGGACGCCATCGTGGACGTGGCGACGCTGACCGGCGCGATGGTGCTGGCGCTCGGCAGCCGCACCTTCGGCGTGATGGCCAACGACGACGCGTTCCGCGCGGCGATCCACGAGGCCGCCGAGGAGGTCGGCGAGGAGGCCTGGCCGATGCCGCTGCCCGAGCACCTGCGCAAGGGCATGGACTCCCCCACCGCCGACATCGCCAACATGGGCGAGCGCATGGGCGGCGGCCTGGTCGCCGGCCTGTTCCTGCGCGAGTTCATCGGCGAGGGCATCA
>NZ_BMVJ01000001.1:380158-401944 GCF_014650655.1 Streptomyces anandii JCM 4720 | reverse complement strand
CCTGGGCGCACCTGGACATCGCGGGCCCGGCCTTCAACGAGGGCGGTCCGTTCGGCTACACGCCCAAGGGCGGTACGGGCTCGGCGGTGCGCACGCTGGTGCGGCTCGCGGAGCTCACGGCCTCGGGTGACCTGGGCTGAGGTTCCCTTCCGGCGCCGTGACGGCCCCGGGCGCCTTGCGCACCCGGGGCCGTCGCGTCCCCTCACACGGTGCGGGTGTCGTGCCTCACACCGCGGCCCCGCGTCTCGTTCGTCCCCGACAAGTGCGAAGATGGGCGTCGGCAGGACAGGGCCCCCTCAAGGGCCGAAGCACAAGCGGCCGGACACCAGCCGCCCGCCGGTCACCGACGACCGGCCTAGGCGCACATGCATGGAGGACGTGACGTGGCGAACGACGCCAGCACCGTTTTCGACCTAGTGATCCTCGGCGGTGGTAGCGGTGGTTACGCCGCGGCCCTGCGCGGGGCGCAGCTGGGCCTGGACGTCGCCCTGATCGAGAAGGACAAGGTCGGCGGTACCTGCCTGCACCGGGGTTGCATCCCCACCAAGGCCCTGCTGCACGCGGGCGAGATCGCCGACCAGGCCCGCGAGAGCGAGCAGTTCGGCGTCAAGGCCACCTTCGAGGGCATCGACGTCCCGGCCGTCCACAAGTACAAGGACGACGTGATCTCGGGCCTCTACAAGGGCCTGCAGGGGCTCATCGCCTCCCGCAAGGTGACCTACATCGAGGGCGAGGGCCGGCTGTCCTCCCCCACCTCCGTCGACGTCAACGGGCAGCGGATCCAGGGCCGCCACGTCCTCCTGGCGACCGGCTCCGTGCCGAAGTCCCTGCCGGGTCTGGAGATCGACGGCAACCGCATCATCTCCTCCGACCACGCCCTCGTGCTGGACCGCGTGCCGCAGTCCGCGATCATCCTGGGCGGCGGCGTGATCGGCGTGGAGTTCGCCTCCGCGTGGAAGTCCTTCGGCTCCGACGTCACGATCATCGAGGGCCTCAAGCACCTCGTCCCGGTCGAGGACGAGAACAGCTCCAAGCTGCTGGAGCGCGCCTTCCGCAAGCGCGGCATCAAGTTCAACCTGGGCACCTTCTTCCAGAAGGCCGAGTACACCCAGAACGGGGTCAAGGTCACCCTCGCCGACGGCAAGGAGTTCGAGGCGGAGGTCCTGCTCGTCGCGGTCGGCCGCGGCCCGGTCTCCCAGGGCCTGGGCTACGAGGAGGCCGGGGTCGCCATGGACCGCGGCTACGTCCTCGTCGACGAGTACATGCGCACCAACGTCCCGACCATCTCCGCCGTCGGCGACCTGGTTCCCACGCTCCAGCTCGCGCACGTCGGCTTCGCCGAGGGCATCCTGGTGGCGGAGCGTCTGGCCGGTCTGAAGACCGTTCCGGTCGACTACGACGGCGTCCCGCGGGTGACGTACTGCCACCCGGAGGTCGCCTCCGTCGGCATCACCGAGGCCAAGGCCAAGGAGATCTACGGTGCGGACAAGGTCGTCGCTCTGAAGTACAACCTGGCGGGCAACGGCAAGAGCAAGATCCTGAAGACCGCGGGCGAGATCAAGCTCGTCCAGGTCAAGGACGGCGCCGTGGTCGGCGTCCACATGGTCGGCGACCGCATGGGCGAGCAGGTCGGCGAGGCTCAGCTGATCTACAACTGGGAGGCGCTGCCGGCCGAGGTGGCCCAGCTCATCCACGCCCACCCGACGCAGAACGAGGCGCTCGGCGAGGCCCACCTGGCGCTGGCCGGCAAGCCCCTGCACTCCCACGACTGACGCCCTCAGTCATCGGGCGCGACGACCACAGACTTCCGTAATTCGTTAGGAGCAACCGAAACCATGGCGGTTTCCGTAACCCTTCCGGCGCTCGGCGAGAGCGTCACCGAGGGCACTGTCACCCGCTGGCTGAAGGCCGAGGGCGAGCGCGTCGAGGCCGACGAGCCGCTGCTCGAGGTCTCGACCGACAAGGTCGACACCGAGATCCCCTCGCCCGCCGCCGGTGTGCTGGCCTCCATCAAGGTCGCCGAGGACGAGACCGTCGAGGTCGGCGCCGAGCTGGCCGTCATCGACGACGGCTCCGGCGCCGCCGCGGCCGCTCCGGCCCCGGCCGCCGAGGCCGCCCCGGCCCCCGCCCCCACGCCCACGGCCGCCCCGGCCGCGCAGGCCCCGGCCGCCCCCTCCACCGAGCAGGCCGCCCCCGCCCCGGCGCCGACCGCCCAGGCCACCGCCGGCGGGTCCTCCGCCGAGGGCACGGACGTGGTCCTGCCCGCGCTCGGCGAGTCCGTCACCGAGGGCACCGTCACCCGCTGGCTGAAGTCGGTCGGCGACTCCGTCGAGGCCGACGAGCCGCTGCTCGAGGTCTCGACCGACAAGGTCGACACCGAGATCCCGGCGCCCACCTCCGGTGTGCTGCTCGAGATCGTGGTCGGCGAGGACGAGACCGCCGAGGTCGGCGCCAAGCTCGCCGTCATCGGCGCCCCGGGTGCCGCTCCCGCGGCCGCCCCGGCCCCCGCCGCCCCGGCTCCGGCCCCCGCTCCGGCCGCCCCCGCGGCTCCGGCGGCCCCCGCTCCGGCTCCCGCGCCCGCCGCCCCGGCCCCGGCCCCGGCCCCGGCCCCGGCCCCGCAGGCTCCGGCTGCTCCGGCCCCGCAGCAGCAGGTCACCCCGGCCCCCGCGCCGGCCCCCGCCGCTCCGGCGCCCGCCCCTGCCGCCGCTCCGGCCGCCCCGGCTCCGGCCGCCCAGGCGACCGACGAGGGCGCCTACGTCACCCCGCTGGTGCGCAAGCTCGCCGCCGAGAACGGCGTCGACCTCTCCACCGTCAAGGGCACCGGCGTCGGCGGCCGCATCCGCAAGCAGGACGTCCTGGCCGCCGCCGAGGCCGCCAAGGCCGCCGCCCCGGCTCCCGCGGCCGCCCCGGCCGCCGCCGCCCGCAAGGCGCCGGTCCTGGAGGTCTCCCCGCTGCGCGGCCAGACCGTGAAGATGCCGCGGATCCGCAAGGTCATCGGCGACAACATGGTCAAGGCCCTGCACGAGCAGGCCCAGCTGTCCTCCGTGGTCGAGGTCGACGTGACCCGCCTGATGCGGCTGCGCGCCCGGGCGAAGGACTCCTTCGCCGCGCGCGAGGGCGTCAAGCTCTCCCCGATGCCGTTCTTCGTCAAGGCCGCCGCCCAGGCGCTGAAGGCCCACCCGGTCATCAACGCCCGGATCAACGAGGCCGAGGGGACCATCACCTACTTCGACACCGAGCACATCGGTATCGCGGTGGACTCCGAGAAGGGCCTGATGACCCCGGTCATCAAGAACGCCGGTGACCTCAACATCGCCGGCATCGCCAAGGCCACGGCCGAGCTGGCGGGCAAGGTCCGCGGCAACAAGATCACGCCGGACGAGCTGTCCGGCGGGACCTTCACCATCTCCAACACCGGTTCGCGCGGCGCGCTGTTCGACACGATCATCGTGCCGCCGGGCCAGGTCGCGATCCTCGGCATCGGCGCCACCGTCAAGCGCCCGGCCGTCATCGAGACCGAGGAGGGCACGGTCATCGGCGTCCGCGACATGACGTACCTGACCCTCTCCTACGACCACCGTCTGGTGGACGGCGCCGACGCCGCCCGCTACCTGACGGCGGTCAAGGCGATCCTGGAGGCCGGCGCCTTCGAGGTCGAGCTCGGCCTCTGACCCGACCACAGGATCCGCTCGGTCCGCAGGGACCACGGCTGTACGGCGCCCCCGTCCGGAGCTCTCCGGGCGGGGGCGCCGCGTTCGCCGCATCTCACCCTGCGGACGTGTAAGTCTCGTCTCACCTGCGTGAAAGCACCCCCGCGCGCCCTTCCGGCGGGGCGAACCCGCCGTATTGTCTAAGCGTCGAACGCCCCCGGGGGCCAGTGGGGCCCCTCCCTAAGGAGCCCGCCATGACCGCGCCCGTCGTCCACTCGCTGCGCGAGCAGATCCGCGAGCACATCGTGGAGGGGATCGTCAGCGGGCGCTGGAAGCCGGGCGAGCGCATCGTGGAGCGGCGGATCGCCACCGAGCTGGAGGTCAGCCAGACCCCGGTACGGGAGGCTCTGCGGGAGCTGGAGTCGCTGCGGCTGATCGAGTCCGCGCCGAACAAGGGCGTACGGGTACGGAATCTGACCGCCGCCGACCTGGAGGAGAGCTACCCGGTGCGGGCGGGGCTGGAGGCCATCGCGGCGGAGCTGGCGGCGGAGCGGCTGGCCGAGGACTGCTCGGCGCTGGAGCCGCATGTCGCGGCGCTGTACGAGGCCGACCGGGCGTCGGACGGGACGGGGCAGGTGCGGCACACGGTGGGCTTCCACCGTGAACTGGTCCGGGCGGCCGGCAACTCGGTGCTGCTGCACACCTGGGAAGGGCTGGGGATCGAGGTCTTCACCGCGCTGTCGATCCGCTGGCTGGGGACGGTTCAGCAGTCGTACGCCGAGGAGCACGAGGAGCTGGTGCAGGCGTTCCGGCGTCGTGACCCGCGCATCGCGGACCTGGTCAAGTCCCACGTCCTGGGCTGCGCCCCCCGCCCCTGACCCGGCGCTCCCCCCGAACCCGGGCCACCTGCCCAGCCGGTCTCGGCGGGTCGAGAGGCCCCGCGCCCCGGGGCTCCGCCCCGGACCCCGACGGGGGCTCCGCCGCCGGTCCTTGCCCACCCGGCCCACCCGACTCGATCGGTGGAAAGGCCCCCCCGCTCCGGGGCTTCGCCCCGGACCCCGCGGGGGCTGCGCCCCCTGCACCCCCGACTCAGTGGCCCTGGGCCGACCCCTGAGCGAGACGCCGCAGCAGCCACCCGAACCCAGCCCCCACTCGGGACCCGGGGCGAAGCCCCGAAGTGCGGGACCTCCCGACCCACCGAGACGGGTGGGCCCGGTGGGCAAAGGCGGGGCGAAACCCCCCTCAGGGGCCGGGGCGGAGCGCCGGGAGTTCAGTCGAGCGATACCTTGCTCACCTGCGGAAACCGTTCGAAAACGACGGCACCCCGTGCCTGCCCCCACGGCACCGGGTGCCGACTTTCTCGTAATCAAGAGGTTTTGCCCCTCAACCCTTTGATCGATCATCGATCAGGGAGTTATTGTCGCCGACGGGCTTCCACCGAAGCCCCAGCCCTGTCCTGCCAAAGACCAAGGGCACCCCCGAACCCTTACCGATGAGGGAACCCCCTTCGACTGAGGAAGGCGGCGACATGACCGACCCCCACGCCATCCGGCCGAGCGAGCTCGACCAGCTCCCGGACCGCGACCCCGAGGAGACCGCCGAGTGGCAGGCCTCCCTGGACGCCGTCGCGAAGGCGGCGGGCCCGCACCGGGCGGCCTACCTGATGCGCCGCACGCTGGAGCGCGCGGAGGGCACCGGGGTCGCCCTGCCCAGGCTGCTCGAGACGGACTACGTCAACTCCATCCCCACGGCCGCCGAGCCCGCCATCCCCGGTGACGAGGCCATGGAGGCCCGTATCACCGCCTGGAACCGGTGGAACGCGGCCGCGATGGTCACCCGCGGCGCCAAGCGCGGCGTCGGCGGCCACATCGCCACGTTCGCCTCCGCCGCCTGGCTCTACGAGACCGGCTTCAACCACTTCTTCCACGGCAAGGAGGGCGACGGCTCCGGCGACCAGCTCTACATCCAGGGCCACGCCTCCCCCGGCATCTACGCCCGCGCCTTCCTCGACGGCCGTCTGACCGAGCAGCAGCTCGACAACTTCCGCCAGGAGGCCGGCGGCAACGGCCTGCCGTCGTACCCGCACCCGCGCCGCCTGCCCTGGCTGTGGGAGTTCCCCACCGTCTCCATGGGCCTCGGCCCGCTCTCCGCGATCTACCAGGCGCGCTTCAACCGCTACCTGACCAGCCGCGGCATCAAGGACGTCTCGTCCTCGCACGTGTGGGCCTTCCTCGGCGACGGCGAGATGGACGAGCCGGAGTCCACGGCCGCCCTGGCGCTCGCCGCCCGCGAGGAGCTGGACAACCTCACCTTCGTCATCAACTGCAACCTGCAGCGCCTGGACGGCCCGGTCCGCGCCAACTTCAAGATCGTGCAGGAGCTGGAGGCCCAGTTCCGCGGCGCCGGCTGGCACGTGGTCAAGACGCTGTGGGGCTCGGCCTGGGACGAGCTGTTGCAGCTCGACACCACGGGCGCGCTGGTCCGCCGGCTGCGCGAGGTCCCGGACGCGCAGGTGCAGACGTACCAGACGCGCGACGCCGCCTACATCCGCGAGGACTTCTTCGGCAAGGACCCGGCGCTCGCCGAGATGGCGAAGCTGCTGAGCGACGACAAGATCCTGGAGTGCTTCCACTTCTCCCGCGGCGGCCACGAGCCCCGCAAGGTGTACGCCGCGTACAAGGCCGCCCTGGAGCACAGGGGCGCCCCCACGGTGATCCTGGCCCAGACGGTCAAGGGCCACACCCTCGGTGAGGGCTTCGCCTCGAAGAACGCCAACCACCAGATGAAGAAGCTGACGGTGGACGAGTTCAAGGCGATGCGCGACCGCCTCGAACTGCCCATCAAGGACAGCGACTTCACCGACGGCCAGGTCCCCTACGGCCACCCCGGCGCCGACTCCCCCGAGGTGCGCTACCTCCAGGAGCGCCGCGCGGCCCTCGGCGGCCCGGCCCCGGCCCGCCGTGTGCACCCGGTGGCTCCGCTGCCCGCGCCCGCCGACAAGGCGTTCACCGCCTTCGACAAGGGCTCCGGCTCGCAGAACGTGGCGACGACGATGGCCTTCGTCCGCCTCGTCAAGGACCTGGTCCGCGACAAGGAGACCGGCAGGCGCTGGGTGCCGATCGTCCCGGACGAGGCGCGCACCTTCGGCATGGAGTCGCTGTTCCCCTCGCTCGGCATCTACTCGCCCAAGGGCCAGACGTACGAGCCGGTCGACCGCGACCAGCTGATGTACTACAAGGAGGCGAAGAACGGCCAGATCCTCAACGAGGGGATCACCGAGGCCGGTTCGATGGCCGACTTCATCGCCGCGTCGACCGCGTACGCGACGCACGGCGAGGCGATGATCCCGTTCTACATCTTCTACTCGATGTTCGGCTGGCAGCGCACCGGCGACCAGTTCTGGCAGCTCGGCGACCAGCTCGGCCGCGGTTTCGTGGTGGGCGCCACGGCCGGCCGCACCACGCTGACGGGCGAGGGCCTGCAGCACGCCGACGGCCACTCGCCGATGATCGCCGCGACCAACCCGGCGGCGCTGACGTACGACCCGGCGTTCGCGTACGAGATCGCGGTCATCGTCAAGGAGGGCCTGCGCCGCATGTACGGCGAGGCGGCGCCGGGCGAGGACCAGAACGTCTTCTACTACCTGACCGTCTACAACGAGCCGCTGCCGCAGCCGGCGAAGCCGTCCGCGGCGGGTGTGGACGAGGGCATCGTCAAGGGCCTGTACCGCTTCAACACGGCGGAGTCGGCGGGCCTTTCGGCCCCGGCGAACGCTCCGCGCCTGCAACTGCTGGGCTCCGGCACGGCGATCCACTGGGCGCTGAAGGCACAGCGGATGCTCGCCGAGGAGTGGGGCGTGGCCGCCGACGTGTGGTCCGCGACCTCCTGGGGCGAGCTGCGCCGGGACGCGATGGAGGCCGACGCGGCGCTGCTGCGCGGCGAGGACCGGGTGCCGTTCGTGCGCAGGGCGCTGCAGGGCGCCGAGGGCCCGGTGCTCGCGGTCTCCGACTACATGCGGCAGGTCCCGGACCAGATCGCGCAGTGGGTGGAGCAGGACTGGTCGTCGCTCGGCGCCGACGGCTTCGGTCTGTCGGACACGCGTGACGCGGCCCGCCGCCACTTCGGTGTGGACGCGGAGTCGATCGTCGTCGCGGCGCTGGCGCAGCTGGCCCGGCGCGGCGAGGTGAAGGCCTCGGCGGTCAAGGAGGCCCGGGAGAGGTACGGCCTGTAGCGGCAGCAGGGGTTGTGGTGAAGGGGTGCGGCGGTCGCCGCGCCCCTTCGCTGTCGGTGGCGCCGGGCATGATGGGCGCATGCGTGCCGCCCGCCTCATCAAGATGGTGCTGCTGCTCCAGTCCCGTCCGGCCATGACGGCCGCCGAGCTGGCCCGGGAGCTGGAGGTCTCGGAGCGCACGGTGACGCGGGACGCGCAGGCCCTGTCGGAGGCGGGTGTGCCGGTGTACGCGGACCGGGGGCGCGGTGGCGGATACCGGCTGGTGGGCGGTTACCGCACCCGGCTGACTGGGCTGGCGCGCGGGGAGGCGGAGGCGCTGTTCCTGAGCGGGGTGCCGGGCGCGCTGCGGGAGATGGGTCTGCAGGACGCGGCGTCGGCCGCGCGTCTGAAGGTGTCGGCCGCTCTGCTGCCGTCCCTGCGGGACGCCTCGCGTACGGCGGCGCAGCGCTTCCACCTGGACGCGCCGGGCTGGTTCACGCGGCCGGAGACTCCGGGGCTGCTGCCGGCGGTGGCGGACGCGGTGTGGGACGACCGGCGGATCACCGCGCGCTACCGGCGCGGCGAGGAGGAGGTCCCGCGGGAGCTGGAGCCGTACGGGCTCGTGCTCAAGGCGGGTGTCTGGTACCTGTGCGCCCGGGTGACGGGGCAGGGGGCCTTCCGGGTGTACCGCATCGACCGGTTCACTGCCGTGGAGCCGTCGGACGGGGGCGGTGGGGGGCGTTTCGAGCGGGACCCGGACTTCGATCTGCCGGCCTTCTGGGAGGAGCGGGCGGAGCAGTTCGCCCGGTCGATCCTGCGGGCGGAGGTGGTGGTGCGGCTGTCCGTGCAGGGCGCGCGCCGGCTGCCGTACGCGGTGGATCCGGCGGCCGCGCGGGAGGCGCTGGCGGTGGCGGGCGCCCCGGACGCGGAGGGCTGGGTGACGGTGACGGTCCCGGTGGAGTCCGAGGAGGTGGCCCACGCGCAGCTCACCTCGCTCGGCCCGGAGGCGGAGGTGCTGGCGCCGGCGGCGCTGCGGGCCCGGCTCGCCGCGGACGCGGCCCGGCTCGCGGCGCTGTACGCGGGGCGTGCAAGGCATGCGTAACGATCCGCCGTACTCCGCGTGCGCCCCCTGGGGTGAGGGCCGATGCTTGACCCGTGATGGACGAGACGGAGTTCTGGGAGCTGATCGACGGCAGCCGGGAGGGCGCCGAGGGTGATGCGGAGGAACAGGCCGACCTGCTCGTCGAACGGCTGCTCGACTGCGATCCCGAGCTGGTCCTGGACTTCGCCCGTCACTTCGAGTCCCGGTACAACCGCGCCTACCGCTGGGACCTGTGGGGCGCCGCGTGGGTGCTGCTCGACGGGGCGAGCGACGACGCTTTCGACTTCTTCCGCTGCTGGCTGATCGGCCAGGGCCGGGAGGTGTTCGAGGGGGCCCTGCACGACCCGGACTCGCTGGCCGATCTGCTGGTGGACTTCGACGAGGAGATCGACGGCGACGGCGAGGAGCTCGGGTACGCGGCCGACGAGGCCTACGAGCAGCTCACCGGCACCGTCGCCCCCGACCTCGGCATTCCGCCCGCCCCGGCGGAGCCGGAGGGCACACCGCTGGACTTGGAGAACGACCGGCAGCTCGCCGAGCGCTATCCCCGGCTGTGGGAGCGGTTCCGGGAGTAGCGCCCGCGACGGGCGGTGCCGTGCGAGCGGTGCGGTTCGGGCGGTACCGTTCAGTGCCTGCCCTGGAGTCGTGCCGCGGCCTCCCGGATGGCGGGCAGGCGCAGGGTGAGGGCGGCGCCGGGGCAGTTGGTCATGTAGCCGTCGGTGTGCCCGGCCAGGGTGGGGAGCAGGGCGGTGGTGCCCGCCTGGTAGCGGCTGTGCGCGTTGCTCGACATCAGCGGGACGCTCCCGCGCGGGTCGACGCCCGCCAGGCCCAGCTTCCAGGCGGCCAGCGCGGCGATCGCGTCGGTCATGGCGCGCGGCACGTCGGCCCCGGCGGGGAACGTGCCGATGGCCGCGATGCCCGCCGTGCGGTGGTTGAAGCCCTGGGTGTGGGCGCCGGTGACGGCGCGGTCCACGCCGCCGGCCCGGCCCTCGTAGATGGTGCCGCAGCGGTCGACGAGGAAGTTGTAGCCGATGTCGTCCCAGCGGCGGGCTCCGGTCTGGCCGGCGTAGAGGTGGCGGATGATGCGCGGGGTGTCGGCGCAGGAGTAGCCGTTGGGCGAGTCGGTGTGGTGGAGGAAGACGGCGACGACCTTGTCGTCGTAGCGCGGCGGCGGCTGCGCGTGCCGTGCGCCGGAGTCCAGCCAGGCGGTGCGGGGCACGATCCGCGGCCGGGGCGCGCCGTGGACGGCGGCGCCGGCCGGGCGGGCGCCGGTCACCCGCGCGGGCGCCCAGGCGGGCGCGGAGACGGTGACGGTACGGTCGGTGCCGTATCCGTACAGCAGCAGGGCGCCGGCGGCGCAGGCCACCGGCAGACAGCACAGCAGCGCCACCACGGCGCGGCGCGGCGCTGCGGGGCGCCGTGCCCCGGTCCGCCGCGCTTCTCCCAGAGCACGCATGGGATCACTCTGGGCCCCTGACGCCCCGTCCGCGATGTGTGCTGTGCCACCTGGTGGAACCATCGTCCTGGTCCGGGACGTTTCTGTGGGTACACGTACACGTGGCCGGTTCCCGGACCCACGTGCGTGTGGCTGATCACTGGACCCGTCCCCCACGTACTTGAGGGTCCGAGAGAAAGGCGGCGTGCGTGGACCTGCTGGACCTCCTGCTGTTGCTGGTGATCGTCGCCTACGCCGCGTCGGGCTACCGGCGCGGACTGGTCGCCGGCTGTGTCTCGCTGGCCGGGTTCGTCGGCGGCGCGGTCGTCGGCGTGTGGATCCTGCCCTGGGTCATGGGCCTGGTCACGCGCGGGTCGACGGCGGCGACGGTCACGGCCGTGCTCACCGTGCTGGTCCCGGCGGTGGTGGGGCACGAGATGGCGGGCCGTCTGGCGCTGCGGCTGCGCCGTGAGCTGGACCGCGGGCCGCTGCGGGTGGCGGACGGCGTGGGCGGGGCCCTGGCGAACTCGGCGGCGGTGCTGATCGTGGCCTGGGTGGCCGCGAGCGTGCTCGGCGCGTCCTCGTCCCCGGTGGTGACGACGGCGATACGCGACTCGACGCTGCTGGGGGCCGTGCAGCGGGCCATGCCGGACACGACTCCGGCGTGGTTCTCGCGGGCCACCTCGGCGCTGACCGAGGCGGGCTTCCCGCAGGTCTTCAACCCGTTCGAGAACGAGCCGGCGGCGGGAGTCGCCAAGCCCTCGGGCGACAGCGTCACGGCGAGCGCGACCAGCGCGGCCCGCCTGAGCACCGTCAAGATCGAGGGTGCGGCGGGCAGCCAGGGCCGCGAGGGCAGCGGCTTCGTCTTCTCCCGGCAGCACGTGATGACGAACGCGCACGTGGTGGCCGGCATCGACGACCCGACGGTCCGCATCGGCGGCGTCGGCCGGTGGTACGAGGCGCGGGTGGTCCTCTTCGACCCGGACCGCGACGTGGCCGTGCTCTACGTGCCGGGGCTGCGCGCGCCCGCCCTGAGGTTCGACGGCACGGCCGCGCGCGGGGACTCGGCGGTGGTCGCGGGCTATCCGCAGGACGGCTCGCTGAACCTCCAGGCGGCGACGGTGGCGAACCGGATCCGGGCGACCGGGCAGAACATCTACAACGACGCGACGGTCACCCGGGAGATCTACTCGATCCGCTCCACCGTGCGCCCCGGCAACTCCGGCGGCCCGCTGCTGACCGCCCAGGGCCGGGTCTACGGCGTGGTCTTCGCCCGCTCCACCTCGGACGACGAGACGGGGTACGTGCTGACGGCGGCCGAGGTGGCCTCGGACGCCCACCGCGCGGCGCACGCCACGGCCCCGGTGGACACGGGGTCCCTCGTCACCTCGTGAGACGGCGGCCCATGAGCACGTCGTCGACGTAGGCGCCGTCCAGCCGGAACTCCTCCGGCTGGACGCCCTCCACCACGAACCCCTCGGACTCGTAGAGCCGGCGGGCCGGGGTGTTGTGGCCCAGCACCCGCAGGCTGATCCGGCGGGCGCCCTGCCGGCGGGCCTCCTCGACGGCCGCCCGCAGCAGGGCGCGCCCGACGCCCCGGCCGCGCGCCTCGCCGGCGACGGCGAGCCCGCGGATCTGCCGTACGTGCGCGTTGGTGGCGAGCTCGGTGGGGAAGCCCAGGCGGATGTAGCCGACCAGCCGCCCGTCGAGTTCGGCGACCAGGTGGTCGCCCGGTCCCGAGCGGGGCGTGAAGAAGGGTTCGTACGGCTGTGCGGGCCGTGGGCCGACCGCGTGCAGCGTGGACCAGGTGGCGCGGTCGAGGCGGCCGAGGGCGTCCTCGTCGTCGGGCGTGGCGTGGCGTATGTGCGGAGCCGGCATGAGGATCACTGTACGGCGGTGACCGGGCCGCGCCCGAAGGGTTTGTCGTGCCGGGCGGGGCAGGATGGGCGCATGGAACACAGGCGAATCGCGGTGGCCGGCGCGTCCGGTCTGATCGGCAGCGCACTGGTGCGGTCCCTGGCCGCGGACGGGCACGAGGTGGTGCGCCTGGTGCGCCGTTCGGCCCGCGGCGAGGACGAGGTCTGCTGGGATCCCGACGGGCAGTACGTGGACGCGGCGGGGCTCGCCGGGTGCGACGCGGTGGTGAACCTGGCGGGCGCCGGCGTGGGCGACCGCCGCTGGACGGACGCGTACAAGCGGGAGATCCGGGACAGCCGGGTGCTCGGCACGGCGGCGCTCGCCGAGGCGGCCGCCTCCCTAGACACCCCCCCGCGCGTGTTCGTGAGCGGCAGCGCGATCGGCTTCTACGGCGACACCGGCGGCCGGGCCGTCGACGAGGACGCGCCGCCCGGGGACGGTTTTCTGCCGCGCCTGTGCGTGGAGTGGGAGGAGGCGGCGGCCCCGGCGCGGGAGGCGGGCATCCGGACGGTGTTCGCGCGCACCGGGCTGGTGGTGGCCCGCGGGGGCGGGGCGTGGGGGCGGCTGTTCCCGCTGTTCAAGGCGGGCCTCGGCGGACGGCTGGGAAGCGGGGCGCAGTACTGGTCGTTCATCGCGCTGCACGACGAGGTGGCCGCGCTGCGCCACCTCCTGGACACCGAGGGCCTGTCGGGGCCGGTGAACCTCACCGCGCCCGAGCCGCTGACGAACCGTGAGATCACCGCGGCGATGGGCCGGGTGCTGCGGCGGCCGGCGCCGTTCGCGGTGCCGGCGCCGGTGCTGCGGGCCGTGCTCGGGGAGATGGCGGGCGACGTGCTGGGGAGCGCGCGGGTGGTGCCGAAGCGGCTGCTGGAGTCCGGGTTCTCCTTCGCGTTCCCGGGGATCGAGGACGCCGTGCGCGCGGCCCTGTGACACCTGGCGCGCGGCCGTTCGACGCCTGGCGCGCGTGCCGTGTGACGGCCCGCGACCGCGGCCGCGACAGCTTGCGATCGCATGCGACCGCCGTGCGACCGTGCCCTGTCCATGCGCGACTGTTCGTGACCGGTAACGGCCCTAACCTCGACCCGAACTCGGGTATTCCCGAAGCCTGTTGAGGGCATCACTGACCCACCGGCCGCGCAACCTCGAGGAGGGGCACGTGCTTGAGCCCGCGTACCAGGCGGATGTCGTCGTGGTGGGAGCCGGAGTCGCCGGACTCTCGGCGGCGCATCGGCTGATCCGCGCAGGAGTAACGACCGCAGTCCTGGAGGCCGCCCCTTACGTGGGCGGCCGCATGTCGACGGAGAAGGTCGACGGGTTCCGGCTCGACCGGATCGGACAGCTGCTGTCCACGTCGTATCCCGAACTGGAGCTCAGTCCCGGCCTGGACGCGCTGGTGCTGCACCCCTTCGCGCCGGGGGTCCTGCTGCACAGTGACGGACGGCGCCACCGTGCGGGCGCCCCGGTGCGCGGAGGTAGCGCAAGGAGCGCACTCCACGCTGTGCGCTCCCTAGCGAGCGCCCCCCGGTCGTCCGCAGCGCCCGCCGTCCGGGCGCGCGCCCTGGGTCCCGCCGCGCTGCCACGCGCCCGGACCGGCGCGCTGCCACGGCCCCGGGCCGGCGCACCGCTGGGCACCGCCGTCGACCAGGCGCGGCTCGGCTCGGCGCTCACCCGGTTCGCCGCCACGCCCGTCGAGCGCCTGCTGGCCCGTCCCGAGCTGCCGGCCGCGCGGGCGCTGGCGGCCCGCGGCCTGCCCGCCCGCACGGTGGACGGCTTTCTGCGGCCCCTGCTGGCCACCCTGCTGTGCGACCCGGACCTCACCACGTCCAGCCGCTGCGCCGACCTCGCGCTGCGCACCTTCGCGAGCGGGCGGCTGTGCCTGCCGGAGGGCGGCGCCGAGGTCGTGCCCGAGCTGCTCGCCGCCGCGCTGCCGCCGGGCACCGTGCACACCGGGGTGCGGGTCACCGCGGTCTCCACGACCTCGGTGACCACGGCGGAGCACGGCGAGATCCGCTGCCGGGCCGTGCTGGTCGCCACCGACGCGCGCTCCGCAGCCGAGCTGCTGCCCGGGCTGCGGGTGCCGGACTTCCACCCGGTGACGGTGGTGCACCACACCACGGACGATCCGCCGGCGACGGGGGGCTACCTGCTGCTCGACTCCGACCGCGGGGGCCCCGTCGCGCACACGGCGGTGGTCAGCCGGGTCGACCCGGCCCGCGCGCCGGCCGGCCGGGCGCTGGTCTCGTCGACCGTCCTCGGCCCGTGCCCGGCGGAGGTCGACACCGCCGTACGCATCCACCTGTCCCGCCTCTACGGCACCTCGACGGCGCGCTGGGAGACCCTGGCGGTGCACCACACCGCCGAGGCGGTGCCCGCCATGCGGCCGCCGCACGACCTGCGGCGGCCGGTACGGCTGCTGGCGGGCCTGTATGTGTGCGGCGACCACCGGGACACCAGCACGGTCCAGGGCGCCCTCCACTCGGCCCACCGAGCCTCCACAGCGATCCTCGCGGACCTCGCCACCAACCGCCCGATGCACCACGCGGACCCCTCCCCGGCAACCCCCCGAGCCGCCTGACGCGGGAGGCCCCGGGGCGCCCCGGGGACCCGGGGGTCTCGGGGGGTCTCGGCGCCGGTCGTCGGCGGCGGTGCGGGTCAGCCCAGGGCGGCCACCTTGTCGCGGTAGGTGCGTACCGGGGGTGCGTCCCTGTACGGCTCCAGGCGGCGCTCGAAGTCCCTCACGTACTCCACCGCCCGTACCGAGCGCATCTCGGCGGCCTGGGCCGCGGCCTCCGCGCCCAGGCGGCACGCCTGGTCCAGGTCGCCGAGGCCGAGCCGTGCGGTGGCGAGGACGACCCGGCAGAACAGCCGGCTGCGGGCGTACGCCGGAGCGCGCAGTTGCAGAGAGCGCTCGGCGTGCTGCGCGGCCGCGCGGTACTGCTGGAGGTCCCGGTAGCAGTGCCCGAACTCGTCGGCGAGCTGGGCCTCGTCGAAGAAGCGCGCCCAGAACGGCACCTCGTCGCCGGGCCGTGCCGCCTCCAGGGCGCGCTCGGCGCGCACCAGGGAGGCGGTGCAGGCCCGCACCTCGCCGAGCACCGCGTGCGCCCGCCCCTCCGCGGCGTGCAGCAGCGCCTGGACCACGGGCGGCGCGGTCGTGCCGAGCCCCTGCTGGGCGACCCGCGCGAGCTGGACCGCCTCCCGCCCGTGCGCCAGGTAGACGGCCTGCCGGCTCATCGTGACCAGCACATAGGCGCCGTAGGGCCGGTCGCCGGCGGCCTGGGCGAGCCGCAGGGCCTGCACGAAGTAGCGCTGGGCGAGCCCGTGCGCGGCGATGTCGTACGAGGTCCAGCCCGCGAGCCGGGTCAGGTCGGCGGCGGCGCCGAACAGCCGCCGGCCGCTCTGCTCGCCGTAGGTACCGCGCAGCATCGGCTCGCACTCGTGCTCCAGGTAGCGCACGAGGGCCTGGCGGGCGTGGCCGCCGCCGTACATGTCGTCCAGGGTGCGGAACAGCTCGGCGACCGAGCGCAGCGCGGCGATGTCCCCGGCGGTGACCCGCTGCCCGGGCTCCCGCTCGGCACCGCCCCGCTCGGCCTGCCCCCGCTGCCGCGGCACCCCCAGGATCCCCGGCACCCCGGAGACACCGGAAGCGCCGGAGAGCCCGGGCACCCCGAAGACCCCGCCCGTGCCGGTTCCGCCGGTCCCGCCGGTCGCACCGGTCGCACCGGTCGCACCGGGCATCCCCGACCCCGAACCCCCGGGCATCCCGGAAGCCGCGGGCGCCCCCGTCGGCGCCTCCCCCGCCGGGCGGCCCTGCGCGGGGACCCGGCCGGCCACCGTCTCGCCGTGGGCGACCCGGTCGTCCGCGCGGCCGATCAGCCAGTCCCGGCTGGGCACCACGAGCCCCGCCGGTGTGAAGGCGATCTTCCGCAGCTCGGCATGGCTGCCGGAGTCCTTGCGCCACAGCCCGCTGACGATGTCCACGGCCTCCTCGGGGGTGGCGGCGAACTCCAGCCCCGCGTAGACCGGTGCGCAGGCGTCCAGGCCGAGGTCCTGGGCGGTCAGCCGGCGGCCGAGGCGCCGGGTGAAGACCTCGGCGATCAGGGCAGGTGTGGTTCCGCGCGGCTGCTGCCCGCGCAGCCAGCGGGTGACCGAGGTCTTGTCGTATCTGAGGTCCAGTCCGTGTTCGAGGCCGAGCTGGTCGACGCGACGGGCCAGACCTGCGTTGGAGAATCCCGCTTCTGCGATGAGCGCGGCGAGCTGGCGGTTGGGAGTGCGCTGCGCGGGTCGTTCCGTCATCTGCGGTGCGGTCTCCTGCCTTTCGGGCACACACGCGGCCGCGCGGCGCCCGGATTGCCTGTGAGCAGCCCTTATGGCCTCATGAACGGCGCGAATGTAGCGGAGAGTGAGCACCCGACCGCGCCCTTCGACCCGCATTCATCCGATCGTGTGAGGATTGGCCCCTAAGCTGACGCTCGACGGCCGGACGTACAGTGGCGTGGGCACCTTTCGTGCCTTACGACCTTCCAGGGAGGCGCTTGCCGTGAGTGAGTTGCGGTTCGTCCGCATGGGATTCGGTGCCGAGGCCGTGGACTACCAACTGGCCTGGGACGAACAGCGCCGGGTGCACGCCGCCCGGTTCGCGGACGAGGTCCCCGACACCGTGCTGCTCCTGGAGCACCCCCCGGTCTACACGGCGGGCCGGCGCACGGCGGACAGCGAGCGCCCCCTCGACGGCACCCCGGTCATCGACGTCGACCGCGGCGGCAAGATCACCTGGCACGGCCCCGGCCAGCTGGTCGGCTACCCGATCCAGAAGCTGCCCCGCCCGGTGGACGTCGTCGCGCACGTGCGGCGCCTGGAGGAGGCGCTGATCCGCACCTGCGCCGAGTTCGGCCTGGAGACCACCCGTGTCGAGGGCCGCAGCGGCGTGTGGGTGCTCGGCGACCCGGTCGAGCAGCGGCCCTCGCTCGGCGGACTGTCCCTGGACTTCGACCCCCGGCTGACCGACGAGGAGTTCGACCCCCGGCTCAACGGGCCGGAGTACGCCCCCTCCAACGCCGGCCAGCGCCGCGAGGACCGCAAGATCGCCGCGATCGGCATCCGCGTGGCCAAGGGCGTCACGATGCACGGCTTCGCGCTGAACGTGAACCCGGACAACAAGTGGTTCGACCGGATCATCCCGTGCGGGATCCGGGACGCGGGCGTCGCCTCCCTGGCCGGCGAGCTGGGCCGGGACGTGACCATCGACGAGGTGCTGCCGGTCGCCGAGCGGCACCTGCGGGACGTACTGGAGAACGCGGACCTGAGGCCGCGCGTGATCGAACGGGAACCCGCGCGGGAGAGCATGTCCGGCGCCTGAGGTCCAGGGCCGTCCGGGCCCGGGCCAAGGACCTCGCGGGCCGATCTTCAGGGGCCGGTACCTGCGACCGGCCACCAAATCAACGGGCGTACCCTGGTGGACGCCGAAGAATCAACGCTAGGGAGCCGACGTGTCCGCAGTCGCACCCGACGGACGCAAGTTGCTGCGCCTGGAGGTCCGCAACAGCCAGACCCCCATCGAGCGCAAGCCCGAGTGGATCAAGACCCGGGCGAAAATGGGTCCCGAGTACACGAAGATGCAGAACCTCGTCAAGAGCGAGGGCCTGCACACGGTCTGCCAGGAAGCCGGCTGCCCGAACATCTACGAGTGCTGGGAGGACCGCGAGGCGACCTTCCTCATCGGCGGCGACCAGTGCACCCGGCGCTGTGACTTCTGCCAGATCGACACCGGCAGGCCCGAGGCCCTGGACCGCGACGAGCCGCGCCGCGTGGGCGAGTCCGTGGTCACCATGGACCTGAACTACGCCACCATCACCGGCGTCGCCCGCGACGACCTGGAGGACGGCGGCGCCTGGCTGTACGCGGAGACCGTGCGCCAGATCCACCGGCAGACCGCCGAGCGCGCGGACGGCCGCACCAAGGTGGAGCTGCTGGCCCCCGACTTCAACGCGGTCCCCGAGCAGCTCGAGGAGGTCTTCTCCTCCCGCCCCGAGGTCTTCGCGCACAACGTGGAGACGGTCCCGCGGATCTTCAAGCGCATCCGCCCCGGCTTCCGCTACGACCGCTCGCTGAAGGTCATCACCGCCGCGCGCGACTACGGGCTGGTGACCAAGTCCAACCTCATCCTCGGCATGGGCGAGACCCGCGAGGAGGTCGTCGACGCCCTCGGGCAGCTGCACGAGGCGGGCTGCGAGCTGGTCACCATCACGCAGTACCTGCGCCCGAGCGTGCGCCACCACCCGGTGGAGCGCTGGGTCAAGCCGCAGGAGTTCGTCGAGCTGAAGGAGGAGGCCGAGCGGATCGGCTTCTCCGGCGTGATGTCGGGCCCGCTGGTACGGTCCTCCTACCGCGCCGGGCGGCTGTACCGGATGGCCGTCGAGAAGCGCGGCGCCTACATCGCCTCCCAGGCCGTCTGACGCACCGTCATCCGCCGTGCCCCGCAGGCGGGCCGGTATGCGTGTGAATTCGCGCACAAGAAACTACCACTCAGTAATGGCCGATACGACGCGGTCCTGAGCGTCGCCGCAGATGAGGGCGGCCGTCAGGACCGCGTCAGCCGTTTGGCCTGCGGCATCGAGGCTTCATTGGTGTTTGACCGGCCGGTCACGCCCTGGTAACACCAAACAGTGACGCTGGACTCACGCCACGTACACCCGAAGCCCGTCATGAGGGGGGACCTCCACCATGCAGGCCGCGCCCGTTCGCGCCACCGCCATTCCGTCCTTCACCGACGCCCTGCGCGCGGTCGAGTCGCTGCTCATGAGCGGCGGTCAGCGCACCGCCCGCCGCAACGCGTGGACCTCCGTCCTGGAGGACCGCCGCCGCGCCAAGGACCGCGTCGAGGCCCAGCGCGTGCTCGACCGGTTCACCGCCGCCGGTTCCTGACCGGCCGCTCCTGAGCGGGCGAACGGACACTGCCGTCGTCGGCCGCTTCCCGGGCCACGTAGACTTCGTGGCATGGCGAGGAAGGAACCAGCAGCCGAGGCTGCCAATGCCGGGCGACTGAAGCAGATCGCTCTGACCTACAAGATGACCAGCAAGGCCGACCCGAAGATCGGTCTTGTACTCGCGTCCGTCTTCATCATCATCTTCGGTGTCCTTCTCGGCATCGGTTTCCTGATCGGCCACCCGGTCTACCTCGGCATCCTGGGCCTGCTGCTCGGCTTCCTCGCGACGGCGATCGTCTTCGGACGCCGGGCCGAGCGCGCCGCCTTCGGGCAGATGGAGGGCCAGCCGGGCGCCGCCGCCGCGGTGCTGGACAACATCAGCCGCGGCTGGACGACCACCCCGGCGGTCGCGATGAACCGCAGCCAGGACGTGGTGCACCGCGCGGTCGGCAAGGCCGGCATCGTGCTGGTCGCCGAGGGCAACCCGAACCGGGTCAAGAGCCTGCTCGCCGCCGAGAAGAAGAAGATGAACCGCATCGTGGCCGACGTCCCGGTGCACGACGTGATCGTCGGCAACGGCGAGGGCCAGGTCCCGCTCAAGAAGCTGCGCACCACCCTGCTGAAGTTCCCGCGCGTGCTGACCGGCCCCCAGGTCACCGCCACCAACGACCGGCTGCGCGCCCTGGGCGACCTGATGAGCAACATGCCGCTGCCGAAGGGCCCGATGCCCAAGGGCATGCGGATGCCGCGGGGCGGCCCCAAGGCCCGCTGAGGCCCCGTACAGCGCCTACGAGGAGGGGGCGCCCGGAACTTGCTCCGGGCGCCCCCTCCTCGTACGTCTGGCGCGTCCCGCGAGGCCCGCGGGGCTCATAGGGCTCGCGTCTAGCCGCGGACCTCGACCGTGCCCGCGAGCCGGTCGTGCAGGCCGCGGCCGTCGCGGTCCCAGACCAGGGCCGGGATCGCCAGGCACAGCAGGACCGTGCGCAGCGCGGCGCGCAGCGGCTGCACCCTGCCGGTGCCGAGGGTGACCACGCGCAGGCCGAACAGGCGCTTGCCGGGCGTGGAGCCGATCGTGCCGACGGTCAGGACGCCGAGCACGAGGAAGATCAGCAGCGCCCAGTTGCCGGTCGACTGGTCGTAGCCGTGGGTGATCAGGCCGTATGCGATCAGGAGGCACAGGCCCCAGTCGACGGCCAGGGCGCCCAGCCGGCGGCCCGGACGGGCGATCGAGCCCGGCCCCTCCTCGGGAAGACCGAGCTGCTCGCCGCGGTAGCCGAGGTCGGCTCCGGCGTCCTCCATGGCCGCGCGCGGTCCGGACAGCCACGATCCCATTGCTTGCCTGTTGTCCACCCGACCACGGTACTGCGAGGCTGGAGGAACGGGGTCCGGCGGGGTGTCCGCAGCCGTGACCGCACCCGGGCCGGTTAACTTCTGCGAAACAAACGGGTCACGCCCGAGAAATCACCCGTCCCTAGGGTCGACACAGCGTGTGCCACCGCACTGGCCGCACGAACGATCTACCACCCCGGCGGGACGGTCGGGAGTAGGAGGAGCTGGATGTTCCAGAACGCCGACGAGGCCAAGAAGTTCATCGCGGACGAGGACGTCAAGTTCGTCGACGTCCGCTTCTGCGACCTGCCGGGCGTCATGCAGCACTTCACGGTGCCCGTTGAGGCGTTCGACCCCGACGAGGAGCTCGCCTTCGACGGATCCTCGATCCGCGGTTTCCAGGCGATCCACGAGTCCGACATGGCTCTGCGCGCCGACCTGTCGACCGCGCGCGTGGACCCGTTCCGCCGGGACAAGACCCTCAACATCAACTTCTTCATCCACGACCCGATCACGGGCGAGCAGTACTCCCGTGACCCGCGCAACGTGGCCAAGAAGGCCGAGGCGTACCTGGCCTCCACCGGGATCGCGGACACCGCGTACTTCGGTCCCGAGGCCGAGTTCTACGTCTTCGACTCCGTGCGCTTCGCGACCAGCGCGAACGAGTCCTTCTACCACATCGACTCCGAGGCCGGCGCCTGGAACACCGGCGCCCTGGAGAACAACCGCGGCTACAAGGTCCGCTACAAGGGCGGCTACTTCCCGGTGGCCCCGGTCGACCACTTCGCCGACCTGCGCGCCGAGATCTCCCTCGAGCTGGACAAGCAGGGCCTGAAGGTCGAGCGCCAGCACCACGAGGTCGGCACCGCCGGCCAGGCGGAGATCAACTACAAGTTCAACACGCTGCTGGCCGCCGCCGACGACCTCCAGCTGTTCAAGTACATCGTGAAGAACGTGGCCTGGCGCAACGGCAAGACCGCGACCTTCATGCCGAAGCCGATCTTCGGCGACAACGGCTCGGGCATGCACGTGCACCAGTCGCTGTGGAGCAACGGCGACCCGCTGTTCTACGACGAGGCCGGTTACGCGGGCCTGTCGGACACCGCCCGCTACTACATCGGCGGCATCCTCAAGCACGCCCCGTCGCTGCTGGCCTTCACCAACCCGACGGTGAACTCCTACCACCGTCTGGTGCCGGGCTTCGAGGCGCCGATCAACCT
>NZ_BMVJ01000001.1:377918-380137 GCF_014650655.1 Streptomyces anandii JCM 4720 | reverse complement strand
GGTGTACTCGCAGCGCAACCGCTCCGCCGCGATGCGCATCCCGATCACGGGCTCCAACCCGAAGGCCAAGCGCGTGGAGTTCCGCGCCCCGGACTCCTCGGGCAACCCGTACCTGGCCTTCTCCGCGCTGCTGCTCGCGGGCCTGGACGGCATCAAGAACAAGATCGAGCCGGCCGAGCCGATCGACAAGGACCTGTACGAGCTGGCTCCCGAGGAGCACGCGAACGTCGCCCAGGTCCCGACCTCGCTCGGCGCCGTCCTCGACGCGCTGGAGGCCGACCACGAGTTCCTGCTCCAGGGCGACGTGTTCACGTCGGACCTGATCGAGACGTGGATCGACTTCAAGCGCACCAACGAGATCGCCCCGCTCCAGCTCCGCCCGCACCCGCACGAGTTCGAGCTGTACTTCGACGTGTGACGGACGACGTCCTCGGACGCGGTGAGGGCCGCCACCCCTGGGGGTGGCGGCCCTTGGCCGTGCCCGTGTTCAGGGCAGCCGGCCATGCCGTGCTCAGGACAGGACGATCACCACGACGCCGCCGGTGCCGATGAGGCCGGTGCGGTTGAAGTCGCCCCGGTGACCGAATCCGCAGTCGGGGTCCCACCAACTGCCCGACCAGCAGCCGTGGCGGAAATTGGTGGACGCCTGGGTCTGCGTGGCCGCGGAGGCCGTGCCGGCCGTACCGATCGCTGCGCCACCGGCGAGCAGAACGCCGACGGCGGACGTCGCGAGGAGGCGCCTCGCACGTGATGCATTCATCGACATACCTTCCTTCCACCCCCTCGCCTGAAATGCGGCTTTTCACCCATAGAGGCTAGCCGGACGCCGGGCGCGCGGCATCTCGGCGCGATCTCGCCCGTGGCCGGACGCAACCATCGGCGCCGTACGGAGTCCTAGTCTCAGGGGGTCGTCCGGCACGCCTCCACTGGATGAGAAAGGTGCACGGGGATGTCCGAACAGGACCACTGGGAGAGGGAGTTCGACCTCAAGTGGGCGAGCGACGCCGAGCACAAGGAGCCCTCCGCCCGGGCCCGGATGCTCGCCGCCCGCTGGAAGCACAACCCGCCGGGACCGGTCCCCTTCCGCGCCGACCCCGACCCGGTCGGGCCGCGCCGCTCGTCGTGGATATCCACCGCCGTGGTGCTCGGCTGCGTGGCCGCGTTGATCCTGCTGATCGGGTACGCCCAGACCCGTACGCCGTACTGATCCGGCTGATCGGGCCCTTCCCGCTCACCCGGCTCACCCGGCTGATCCGGCCGATCCGGCGCACGGGGACGTTTTGCCGCTACTAGGGCCGATCGGAACCCGTTCATGACGGGCCGCAGGTGCACACTGGATGGCGGGACGAGTGCCTGACTGCGGGGTGATGCAAGATGCAGAGCCGCTTCCGGAGCGACCGGCGGCTGACCGTGCGCATGGGGGTCACGCTGTTCCTGCTCGGGTTGCTGTACGTGGCGTTCGTGGCCGCGCTGATCGTGTTGCTGAAGTCCTGGGTGCTGGTCGTGGTGATCGCCGCGGGCGTGCTCGCCGCCCAGTACTGGTTCTCCGACCGCATCGCGCTGTTCGCGATGCACGGCAGAGTGGTGGAGCGGGAGGAGTATCCCGAGCTGCACGCGGTGGTCGACCGGCTGTGCGCCATCGCCGACATGCCCAAGCCGGTGGTCGCCGTGTCCAACATGGACATGCCGAACGCGTTCGCCACCGGCCGTAATCCGGACAACGCTGTCGTGTGCGTGACCACCGGGCTGCTGCGCCGGCTGGAGCCCGCCGAGCTGGAGGGCGTGCTCGCTCACGAGCTGTCCCACGTGGCGCACAAGGACGTCGCCGTGATCACCATCGCGTCCTTCCTGGGCGTGATCGCGGGGCTGGTCGTCCGGTTCGCCTTCTACTCGGAGTTGTTCGGCGGGCGGGGCCGCAAGGACCAGAACACCCTCGCCGTGCTCGCCATGGTGATGGGCGTCTCGGCCGCCGTGTACGCGATCAGCTTCCTGCTGATCCGGGCCCTGTCGCGGTACCGGGAGCTGGCAGCGGACCGGGCGGCGGCCCTGCTGACCGGGCGGCCCTCCGCGCTGGCGTCCGCGCTCACCAAGGTCTCCGGGGACATCGCGCGGATCCCGTCGGAGGACCTGCGTACCGCCCAGGCGTTCAACGCGTTCTACTTCACCCCCGCGCTGGGCGCCGAGCCGGGCCTGTCCCGGCTGTTCTCCACCCACCCGAG
>NZ_BMVJ01000001.1:369341-377892 GCF_014650655.1 Streptomyces anandii JCM 4720 | reverse complement strand
CCTGGAGCAGCGGCTCGAGCAGCTGGGGCGGATCTCCGCCGAGCTGGGCGAGGCCGCGACGCCGGGGAAGGCGGGCTGAGGATGGGGCTGCTGGACATCCTGCTCGGCCGTACGAAACCGGCGCTGCCGGATCTGGACCAGCTCTTCGGGCTGCCGTCGGCGGCCGTCACGCTGGAGGCGGCGGCCGGCTTCCGGCCGACCGGGCAGGGTGCGGTGTGCTTCGCCACGGTGGAGGGCGCCGCCTTCGAACAGGCGCACCGGGAGGTCCAGGCGCTCCTGGACGCGGACGCCGACCGTTCGGGCCCCCCGGTCGAGCTGTCCCAGGACGCCTACGGCTACTCGTGGCTGGTCTCCCGCCGGACGCCGGACCAGCTGCCGGAGCTCGTCAACGACCTGCACGCGGTGAACAGCGCGATGGAGGTCAACGGCTTCGGGCCCCAGCTGCTGTGCTCACTGGCCGGCTTCCGCGACGGCGCCGACCGCCGGCTGGCCCTGGTGTACCTCTACAAGCGGGGCACGTTCTACCCGTTCGCGCCGCTGCCCGGCGGGGCGCAGCGGCGCGACAACGCGCTGGAACTGCGGGTGAAGGCCGCCCTCGGCGACGACCTGCGGATCGAGCAGGACCTGAGCCGCTGGTTCCCGGTGTGGGGCGCCCCGGGTCTGTGACCTCACTTGGTCTTGTCGCGCTGCTGACGGCGGTACTCGAAGGGGCGCTCGCGGCGGTAGCGGCGCTCCCACTTGGCCTGCTGGTCGCGCCGGTCCCGGTAGGCCTTGTACGTGGCCGGCGCCGGCCCCGGTGCTCCGCCGGCGGGCGGGGAGGTGGACGACGTACGCCGCCCGTACTGGACGTACAGGACGAGAACGGCGACGGCGAGCAGCCACCACAGGTGGTTTCCGAATCCCAGGACCACCAGGACGACGGTCCCGGGTATGACGATGGTGGCCATGACGGGCCTCCCTGGGCATGAGTCGTTGAGGCGTGGGCCGTCGATCGGTGTCGAGTCGGGGGCGGGTGCCCGGCCGTCGGTGCGCAGCAGATCGGTTTCCGCAACGCCCGTCCAGCGTAGGGATCCGGTCACGGTGCGTGCATCCGGTTTTCCGTGCCGCGTTGTCAGTGGCGTCGGTCAGGATGGTGGCGAGGACGGCTGCGGGTGCGGACGGACACGGACGGGGAGGCGGAGGACGTATGGGGTCGCGGTACATCGGCGTGGCGGAACGGCGGGACCGGCTGGCGGTGCGGCACCGGCTGGCCGCCGGGGCACGGGCGGCGGGACCGGAGGAGGTCGCGCGCTCGTTGGTCGCGCTGCACGGGACGGATCCGGCGACGGTGTACGTGGGGGTGGGCGCGCGGCTGGCGGAGCCGGGCGGGACGGTGCGGGAGACCGAGCGCGCGCTGTACGAGGACCGCACCCTGGTGCGCATGCACGGGATGCGGCACACGGTGTTCGTCTTCCCGGCCGGCCTGACTGCCGTGGTGCACGCCTCGACGGGCATCGCGGTGGCCGCCCGGGCGCGTGCCGCGCTGGTCAAGGACATGGCCAAGGCGGGCGCGCCGGACGCGGAGTGGCTGGCGGAGGTGGAGGCCTCGACGCTGGCCGCGCTGGCGCGGCGCGGGCAGGCCACGGCCGCCGAGCTCGCCCAGGACGAGCCCCGGCTGCGGGAGCAGTTCGTGTACGCGGCCGGGAAGGGCTACGAGGGCGTGCACACCGTGTCCTCACGGCTGCTGCGGGTGCTGGGTGTGGAGGGCAAGGTGGTGCGGGGGCGTCCGCTCGGTTCCTGGACGTCCACCCAGTTCCGTTGGGCCCTGGCGCCCGCGCATCCGGAGCTGGACGTGGCCGGGGCGCAGGCGGAACTGCTGCGCCGCTGGCTGGAGGTGTGCGGCCCTGCCACGGAGGCCGACCTGAAGTGGTGGACGGGGTGGCGGGTCACGGAGGTGCGGCGTGCGCTGGCCGCGATACGGGCGCGGGAGGTGACGGTGGACGAGGGCACGGCGTACGTGACGGAGGACGACGAGGACCCGGTGACCGGGCCGGCCGAACCGTGGGCCGCGCTGCTGCCGGCCCTCGATCCGACGGCGATGGGGTGGCAGGCCCGGGACTGGTATCTCGCGCCCGGGCTGCGCCCGGCCCTCTTCGACCGCAGCGGGAACGTGGGACCTACGGTGTGGTGGAACGGGCGGGTGATCGGGGGGTGGGCCCAGCGGGCGGACGGTGCCGTGGTGTGGCGCGTGCTCGACCCGGAGGGGGTGCCCCCCGAGGCCGAGGCCGCGATAGCCGGGCAGGCGGCGGCCCTGCAAGCGTGGCTCGGCCCCAGCCGGGTGACCCCGCGCTTCCGCACGCCCCTGGAAAAGGAGCTGTCCGCCATGCCTTAGCCGGGGCCGAGCTTTTCCCACCCACCCGCCCGACTCGACGGGACGGGACGGGAAGTCCTGCCACTGGGCTCCGCCCCGGATCCCGGCGGGGGCTTCGCCCCCTGCGCCCCCGCCCCGGTCCGGGCCGCCTCGCGGGTGGGGCGAGGGTCCTCCGCCGGGCCGGCCGGCGGGGGCCGGCCGGCAGGGCGTCAGCGGGAGTAGCGCATCAACGCTCGGACCATGTGGCAGGTGGTGTCCGACGGTGGGTGCACGCCGATGAGTTCCGCGGCGCTGCGGATCGTCTCGTCGCGTGCCTGGTTGGGCATGAGGACGCCCGAGTCGAGCAGGGCGATGGCGAGCCGCATCGCCTTCAGGCGGCGGTTGTGCGTGACGTACCACTCCCGCGGGCGCCCCGGCGGCAGCGGGCGCTTCTCCACGGGCGCGTAGGGCAGGTCGAGCAGGACGGGTCGCTTCGCGGTGGACTGGGTCGGCAACGGCTTCGGCTTCAGTGCGGCAGCGGGCACAGGCATCCTCCTGTCGCGGTGGGAGCACCGCCGGACCCACCCGGCGACGCTCTCGAACACTGCTTCTATTCTACGTCCCCCCACTGACAAAAGCCCCTGGCCACAAGGGCGTTCGGGGCTCGTGGGACGGGGGTGCGGAAAAGGGCGCGGAAGAGGTTCTCGCGTACCGTTGGGGCATGGAGATCTGGATCAATCCCGCCTGTTCCAAGTGCCGCAGCGCGGTCGGACTGCTCGACGCAGAGGGCGCCGAGTACACCGTCCGCCGCTATCTCGAGGACGTCCCCACCGAGGACGAGATCCGTGACGTACTCGACCGGCTCGGGCTCGAGCCGTGGGACATCACCCGTACCCAGGAGGCGGACGCGAAGGAGCTCGGGCTCAAGGACTGGCCGCGGGACGCCGGTTCCCGGGACCGCTGGATCGGCGCGCTGGCCGGGCACCCGAAGCTCATCCAGCGGCCGATCATCACCGCGGACGACGGCTCGGCGGTGGTGGGCCGTACGGAGGAGGCGGTACGGGACGCGCTCTCACGGAAGTAGCCGGCCCCAATTCGGCTGTGACGCAGGTTACTTCAACTGACTCCCGCAACCGCTGAGTAACCTCGTTCGGCATCTCGTACATAGCGGCGTACGCTCCCCTACCTCTTCAGGAGGCGCGCATGTCGCGCAGGAGAACTCTCAGCACGAAGAAGAAGATCGCGCTGCTGGTCAGTGCGGCGGCGGTGGCGGGAGGCGGGGCCTTCGCCATGGCGGCCACGTCCAACGCCGCACAGCCGGGCAACGCCCGCACCCTGTCCGCCGGCGACTCGACGGTCTGTCAGGGCCTCGCCACCGCCCTCGGCAACAACGAGCGGTTCATCGCGGGCCAGAAGGCGAACCCGGACGCGCAGTCGGCGGCCCGGATCTCCAACCGCGAGGCCGTCATCGAGCAGATCAAGGTCCAGCAGAAGGCTGCGGGCTGCACCGTTGGGGAGTCGGCTCAGGGCTCCCAGGCGGGACAGAACGGCCAGCAGGCGGGCCAGCAGAACGGTCAGGCCGGCCAGCAGGCAGGGCAACAGGCGGGAGGGCAGCAGGCGGGAGGACAGCAGGCCGGTGGCGGTCAGCAGGCCGCCCAGCCCTCGCAGTCCGCCGGTGCGGGCGACGCGGCCGGCGGGGCCGCGGCCTCCGGCCAGCAGGTGTGCAAGGGCTCCACGGTCACGCTCTCCGGCGAGGGCGGTGCCCCGGCGGCGTCCAGCAACCAGTTCCCGGCGGGGACGACGCTGAAGGTCACCAACCTGGACAACAACAAGTCCACGACGGTGAAGGTCACATCGGTCTCCGGCAGCTGCGTCCTGCTCAACAACGCGGCATTCGAGCAGGTCCGGGAGCCGGGCAAGTTCCTCATCCGCCGCGCGGTGATCGAGAAGGTGGGGTGACGCCCGGACCTGACGGTAACCGCTGAGGCGGGTGTCGTGGGTCCTGCCGCTCCCGGCCAGGGGCGGCAGGACCGTCACCGGGCCGGTGACCGCGCGGGGGGCGGTCACCGGCCCGGCACGCACGCGTGCCACGCGGCCGCCCGAACACCACCGCACCCCTCACAGCGTGGAACCGGGCACACCGCCGCCAGGTAACACGTGGTTCACACTCGGGCAACGGCCGGGAAATCGCCCGTTGACAGTCTGCCCGCATCCCGTGAGCACCCCGAAGGATGTGGCCCCGTGAGCTTCAAGGCTGAGTACATCTGGATCGACGGCACCGAGCCGACGGCCAAGCTGCGTTCCAAGACGAAGATCCTCGGCGACGACGCCAAGGGCGCCGAACTTCCGCTCTGGGGCTTCGACGGGTCCTCCACCAACCAGGCCGAGGGCCACGCCTCGGACCTCGTGCTCAAGCCGGTCTTCAGCTGCCCCGACCCGATCCGCGGCGGCGACGACATCCTCGTGCTCTGCGAGGTCCTCGGCATCGACCTCACCCCGCACGCCTCCAACACCCGCGCCGCGCTGGCCGAGGTGGCCGAGCGGTTCGCCGCGCAGGAGCCCGTCTTCGGCATCGAGCAGGAGTACACCTTCTTCTCCGGCACCCGTCCGCTGGGCTTTCCCGAGGGCGGCTTCCCGGCCCCGCAGGGCGGCTACTACTGCGGTGTCGGCGCCGACGAGATCTTCGGCCGCGACGTCGTCGAGGCCCACCTCGACAACTGCCTGAAGGCCGGCCTCGGCATCTCCGGCATCAACGCCGAGGTCATGCCCGGCCAGTGGGAGTTCCAGGTCGGCCCGCTCGCCCCGCTGGAGGTCGCCGACCAGCTGTGGGTGGCCCGCTGGCTGCTCTACCGCACCGCCGAGGACTTCGGCGTCTCCGCCACCCTCGACCCCAAGCCGGTCAAGGGCGACTGGAACGGCGCCGGCGCGCACACCAACTTCTCCACGAAGGCGATGCGCGAGGGCTACGACGCCATCATCACCGCCTGCGAGTCCCTCGGCGAGGGCTCCAAGCCGCTGGACCACGTCAAGAACTACGGCGCCGGCATCGACGACCGCCTCACCGGCCTGCACGAGACCGCCCCGTGGAACGAGTACTCCTACGGCGTCTCCGACCGCGGCGCCTCCGTCCGCATCCCGTGGCAGGTGGAGCGGGACGGCAAGGGCTACATCGAGGACCGCCGCCCCAACGCCAACGTCGACCCGTACGTCGTCACCCGACTGCTGGTCGACACCTGCTGCGCCGCGCTGGAGAAGGCCGGCCAGGTCTGACGGGCGTCCAAGCAGTGACGTCCAAGCAGTGACGTCCAAGCAGTGACGTCCAAGCAGTGAGAGGAGGGTGCTGGCCATGCGACGTGTCTGCTTCAATGGGGGCATGGTCGGCATCCAGGAGAGCACCGCGACGGGTCGCCATGACCTCGAGCCCTTCTGGCCTTCCCGTCAGCACCACGACTACGACCGGGTGTGTTGCCGCGCGGTGAACGCGCGGGTCCTCTAAAGCCGCACACCCCGGCCTTCGGCCCAGCGCGAAACGACGTACGTCCCCCGGCGCGCCCGACCACGAACTCGTGGCCGCCGGTCCTTCCGTCGAATCTCTCGCGCGAAAGAGCTGACCTCCCATGGCGACCACTCGTTCCCTCAGCACCGCCGCCCTTCCCGCATCCCCGCCCTCCCCCGCCTCCTCCCCGACCGCCGCGCGGCACCGGCTGCGCGCCGTCGACCGGGACGAGGTGGTCGACGTGGTGGACCTGCTGCCGCCCGGCGCGACCTGGCTGCCGGCCCCGCAGCACGCCCTGCCCGCCCTGCCGGGCCGGCCGCCGATGATCGGCTATCTGGTGCTGGTGCCTGCCGACCAGCAGCCGCCGTTCCCGCCCTTCCCGTCGTTCCCGCCCTCGGCGGTGCCGGACCGGCCGGAAGCCGGCGAGGCACCGGCGGAAGCCACGGACGGCACCGGCGAGTCCGGCAGCGACCCCCTCGTCCGCATCGACACCGTGCGCCGCACCGCGTCCGTGGCCGGGCGCGAACTCGACCTGACCTACCTGGAGTTCGAGCTGCTCGCGCATCTCGTCGCCCATCCCCACCGGGTGCACAGCCGCGACCAGCTGGTCACCACCGTCTGGGGCTACGGCCACGTCGGCGACGGCCGCACCGTGGACGTCCACGTCGCCCGACTGCGCCGCAAGCTGGGCGCCGAGCACCGCAAGGCGATCCAGACGGTGCGCCGCGTCGGATACAAGTACGCCCCGCTGAGCGGTCGTTGAGGTCCTGGCCAAAGCGGGGGCTCCGCCCTCTGCCGAGGGCAGAATCCGGTTCCCCCGCCCGTCCCGTGCGGGCACAGTCACCGGCATGAGGCTTCTGGTGCTGGGTGGTACGGAGTTCGCGGGGCGGGCCGTCGTCGAGGCGGCGGCCGGGCGCGGCTGGGATGTGACGGTCCTGAACCGGGGGCGGCACGCGCCCGTCCCCGGGGCGCGGTCGCTGGTGGGCGACCGCACCGCGCCCGGCGGGCTCGCCGCGCTCGCGGAGGGCGAGTGGGACGCGGTCGTCGACACCTGGTCGGCCGCGCCCCGCGCGGTGCACGAGTCGGCGCGGCTGCTGCGGGGCCGCGCCGGGCGGTACGTGTACGTGTCGACGTGCTCGGTGTACGCCTGGGCCCCGCCCGCCGGTTACACGGAGGACGCTCCACTGGTCGAGGGCGCCGCCCCCGACGCGGAGCAGAGCGACTACGCGCGGGACAAGCGGGGCGGCGAGCTGGCCGCGGCCGGCGCCTTCGGTCCCGGGGACTCGCTGCTGGTGCGCTCGGGGCTGATGCTCGGGCCGTACGAGAACATCGGCCGGCTGCCGTGGTGGCTCGGCCGGATCGCGCGGGGCGGTCCCGTGCTGGCGCCCGGTCCGCGCGAGCTGCCCCTGCAGTACGTGGACGTGCGCGACCTGGCCGAGTGGATCCTCGGCGCGGTGGAGCGCGGGCTGGGCGGGCCGTACAACCTGATGAGCCCGCGCGGGCACACCACCATGGGCGAGCTCCTGGAGGCCTGTGCGCGGGTCACCGGCGCGGACGCCGAGCTGTGCTGGACGGACCCGGAGACGATCCTCGGGGCGGGCATCGAGCCGTGGACGCAGCTGCCCGTGTGGGTGCCCCCGGGCAGCGACGAGCACGACGCCCTGCACGGCGCGGACGTCTCCCGGGCTCTCGCGACGGGGCTGCGCTGCCGTCCGGTCGGAGAGACGGTCGCCGACACCTGGCGGTGGCTGCGGGCGATCGGGGGTACGGCACCGCAGCGGCCGGGGCGGCCGGCGGTGGGGCTGGACGCGGCGGCGGAGGCGGAGGCACTGGCGAAGGCGGCCGGCCACCGCTTGTGAGGCCGCGGCAACTGCCGGTGCACGAGCGGCAGTTGAAACGCGTCTTGCCCAGGAACCTGGCATCAATTCCCGGGACGGCTGAACACCTCGGTGACGGCGTCCGTATGAGATGGAGCCGCTTCACTCCTGTCGGGCGCCTCGATGCTGCCCCGCAAGGAAGTCAGAGGAGTTCCATGGGACGCAACACACGAAAACGCCGTACGCCGCTGGCCACCAAGGCCATTGCCGCATCGGCGGCCCTAGCGCTCGGTGGGGGCGGGCTGATCTGGGCGAACTTCTACGCATCCGCGCACGAGTCGAACAACAACGCGTGGGGCAACCAGACGAAGGCCGCGAACACACAGGTCGCCACGATCTCGTGCCCGGACATCGGCCAGAAGCTCACCAGCGTGCCCCGGCAGGCGCGCAACGAGGTCGACGGTGAACTGGCGAACCTGGACCGCCAGATCACGGACGCCTACCAGCGTCTGATGACCACGCGCCAGGCCCAGGCACAGGATCCGAGTTTCGTCCAGAACTCCATCCTGCAGCCGTTGAAGGACCGCCGTAAGGCGATCGTCGACCGTATCAAGCTGGAGATCACCCGGGTGGGCGGCACCTCGCCCAGCAATCTGGACGCCCTGACCGGCTGCACCGGCACCCCCGCCAACCAGACCAACTCGGGCGGGCAGAACGGGGGCCAGGACAACGGCGGCCAGCAGCAGAACGGCGGTCAGCAGCAGAACGGCGGCCAGCAGCAGAACGGCGGCCAGAACGACGGCGGCCAGCAGCAGAACGGCGGCCAGCAGGGCGGCAACAACGGTGGCCAGCAGGGCAACGGCGGTCAGGCCGGCAACGGCCCGGTCGCGGCGGACTTCGTGGACATCA
>NZ_BMVJ01000001.1:365329-369320 GCF_014650655.1 Streptomyces anandii JCM 4720 | reverse complement strand
CCAAGGTCCAGCCGAACGTCGCCGCGAAGCCGCAGAAGTCCGGCAACGCCTCGAACGGCAGCTTCACCACCCGCTGCGGTGTGAACGCGAACAAGAACCACAACACCGACAACGTGATCGTGGCGCCCGGCGTGACCAACGGCGCCCACCACCTGCACGACTACGTCGGCAACCAGAAGGTCGACGCGTTCTCCAGCAACCAGACGTTCCTGCAGGGCGGCACGAGCTGCCAGAACAAGAACGACCTGTCGGCGTACTACTGGCCGGTGGTCCGCGTCCAGGACGGCACGCAGGACTTCGACCAGAACGCGGACGGCGGCGGCAAGGAAGGCAACGTCGGCAAGATCCTGACGCCGGTCCAGGCCCAGATCAAGTACGTGGGCAGCCCGACCAGCAAGGTCGTCGCGATGCCGCAGTTCCTGCGCATCATCACCGGTGACGCCAAGACCACGACCAACGGCCTGGCCAACGCCAACGCGCACTGGAGCTGCACCGGCTTCGAGAACAAGGTCCAGCTGACGACGCAGTACCCGATCTGCCCGCAGGGCAGCAACGTGGTGCGCACCTTCGCCTTCCAGAGCTGCTGGGACGGGCAGAACATCGACAGCGCCAACCACCGTACGCACGTCGCCTTCGCCGACGCGAACGGCAACTGCCAGAACGGCTTCAAGGCCATCCCGCAGCTGACGATGCGGCTGGTCTACAAGATCAACCCGCCGACCATCCAGAACGGCGTGGTGAAGAACGCCTACGCGGTGGACGGTTTCCCGGAGCAGTTGCACAAGCCGGCCACCGATCACGACGACTTCATCAGCGTCACGACCGGCGGCCTGGCGAACAAGATCGCCAACTGCATCAACAACGGGCAGCGGTGCTAGTGCGGCACTGAACCGGTGACCCAGTGGGAAGGCCGGCGGCGGGATCTCCCGCCGCCGGCCTTCTCGCGTGTGCGCCGGACTCAGCCGGTGTGGCCCGTGTGCGCGTGGTGGTCGGTGCCGATCTCCACGTCGCCGCCGAGCGTGCCGCGCAGCGCGGTGACCACGCCGTCGTCACCCACGGCGACCCACTTGCGGCCGACGAGGTAGAAACCGCCGTAGTCCTTGGCCTCGTTGATCCACTCGCGCTGGCCACGGTCGGTGGAGAAGGTGGCGAGGACGAACTTGCCGGCGGAGCCGGTGCAGATGGCCTGCCGGATGGTGTCGGCGTCGGTCTGGATGTTCGGCTTGCACTTCACCTCGGCGGCCAGGCTCTCCAGGCTGCCGGTCGCCGTCGGCGGCACCTTCGCGGCCGCGTCGCCACCGGAGCCGCAGCCCGCCAGCGCAGCCGCCGCCACCGCGGCCCCGGCCACCGCGAGCATCGGTCGGGTCACCCTCATCACTTCCTCCGGTCCTCACACGTCACACTCGAGCACGCCGCAGAGCTCCCCGACGAGGAGCCCCACCCCTCGATACGAGCACCGGCCCCCCAACACTCAAATCACTGGGCCGCACACGCACATCCGTGCGAGGGTGGACCGGTGAACCAGGACTGGGAAGACCGCGTGGCCGCCGCCTGGGCCCGCTTCGACGACTACGGCGAGGACGAGGCTCCCGCGTTCCGCGCGGTGATCGACGCCCTCGCCGCCGAGCTGCCCGCGGACAGCCCGCTCGGCCTCTTCGAGCGAGCCTGCGCCTGGGACTCCACCGGCCACTCCGACCGGGCGGTGCCGTTGTACCGGGAGGCGCTGGGCCGGGGGCTGAGCGGGTACCGAGGGCGTCGGGCCCGTATCCAGCTGGCCAGTTCGCTCAGGAACACGGGACGGGCGGCGGAGGGCGTCGAACTGCTGACCCCCGAACTCGACTCGCCCTCCGACGAGTTGGACGACGCCGTGCGGGCGTGTCTCGCGCTGTGCCTGTCCAGTCTCGGGCGGGACCGCGAGGGGCTGTCCCTGGTGCTGGGGGCCCTTGCCCCGCATCTGCCCCGCTACCAGCGGTCGATGGCGAACTACGCACGGCTGCTGGTGGCTTCGGACGCCTGAGGCATCCTGAGGCGCCCTGACGCACCAGGACGGCGGGTGACCAAGTGGCTGTTCGGTCGTTCTGCGATATGTGCAGTCACAGGATGTCGCCCCGCGTTCCTCGTCGTTCTCCGAGCCGGTCGTCGATGTCGAGCAGGCCGAGGCCGCGCTCGTCGAGCACTACCCGCGGCTGGTCCGGCTGGCCTACCTGGTGCTGCCGCCGCGGCTGGGCCGGGGCCGGCGGGTCCTGACCGCGCACGCCCTCGTCCAGCGGGCGCTCCCCCGCGGCCGGTCCTCGGCGCGGGCGGTACCGGCCCAGTCCACCGGCCGCGCCACCGACCCGGGTTACTCCTACGTCCGCCTCCAGGTGCTGCGCACCGCCCTGGAGGCGGACCGCCCGCGCGGACGCCGGTCCCGTTCGCCGCGCGCCCAGCTGCCGCCGCCGCTGCCCCAGGTGTGGGGGCTGAGGCTGTTCCCGCGCTCGGGCGGCGCCGACGAACTCGCCCTGGACCAGCGGCTCGCCGCCCTGCCGGGCCCGGCCCGCGCCGCGTACGTCCTGCGCGGTCTGGAGAGGCTCGCCGACCACACCGTGCGTGAGGTACTGGACGAGGCGGGCGTGGCGGACCCGGACGCCGCGCTGCGCCAGGCCGACCGCGTTCCCGCGCAGTACGCGCTGCTGGAGTCCCCCGAGTTCGACCCGTGCTCGCTGCAGGCCCGGCCCACCGACCTGATGCGCCGCCGCCGGCACAGCAGGGCCGCGCTCGCCGCCGCCGCGGCCCTCGCCGTGTGCGGGGCGCTCGTGGTGCTGCCCAGCGGCGGCTGGGGGCCCGACGGCGCAGCCGCCCCCGCCTACGCCCGCAACCCCTCCGCCGAGGCCGCGCTCGACCCGGGCCGGCTGGTGAGGGTCGCGCCCATCGCCTGGCGGACCTCCGCGCGCCTGGACTTCTCCGTGTGGCCCGCGCGCGGCGACCTCACCGGCGACACCGCCCTGCTCCGGCGCGCCCTGGCCGTCTGGGCGCGTCCCGGCGAGTCCGTGCGCGTCGCGGCCACCCCCGGCACCGCCTCGGGCGGCCCCGCCGGACCGCCCCAACTGCTCTACGCAGGCACGGTGGACAACGCGCACGTGGTCCTCCTCTACGACGGACTGCGCATCGCCCGCTACGCCGAGCCGAAGGACTCGACCGAGGGCGCGGCCCTCGACTTCGCGCGGGTGGACGGCGCGACCGGCGGGCACGCGTCGGCCGTGGTCCTCGGCCGCGCCGACGGCAACGTCCGCTATCTGACCGCGCCCTGGGTGCGCGGGGCCGCCGAGCGCGACCTGATGAAGCCCGCCGCCGGGGCCCTGAACCTCGGCCTGACCGGCGGCGTCACCGGACCGCTGGCGAGCCCGGTCCAGCAGACCGGCGCCTGCACCTCCTGGCACGCGCTGCAGCTGACCGGCGCCTCCGGCACACACCTGCTGACCGACCTCGGCGAACTGGTCCCGGCCGGCCTCACCACGGGCCGGCCCACCGCCCCGAACGAGGTGTCCGGCCCCGCAGGGCTGCGCGCCTGGGCGCCGCTGGCCTGCGGGCTCGCCGCGGTGCGCGCGCAGGGCGTGCGGTCGGTCAACGCCTGGCAGTACGCCGAGCAGCCGCTGCCCGACGCGAGCGGCACCGCCGCCTGGGTGTGCACCCGGGCCGACACCTGGCGCGGCGACGATCCGCGGGTGCTGGCCCAGTTCCGCGCCCCGGGCGGGAAGTACGCGGCGGTGGCCGCGCAGGGCGAGGACGTGCCGGACTGCGGTGCGCGTGATCCGCACGTGCTGGCCGGGGTGCTATGGAAGTCGGGGGCGGGCGACTGGTACCTGCTCGCGGCGGGCAGCCGGGACACGGAGTCGATCGACGCGTCGGGCGGTGTCCGCGGGGCCTCCCAGGGCCATCTGCTGGCCGTGGCGGCCACCCGGGGCGCCCAGGCCGCCCTCAAGGCGACCCTGGCGGACGGCAGGTCGATCGG
>NZ_BMVJ01000001.1:359203-365306 GCF_014650655.1 Streptomyces anandii JCM 4720 | reverse complement strand
TCCCCTGCGCTAGCGCGTGCCCCGCGCGAACACCATGTCCGATCCGGTCCGTTCGAGGCCGGAATCGATCGGTAGGGTGTGCACATGACTATCGGGGTTCGCCGCAGAATGGGAGTGGACGAGCGGCGGCAGCAGTTGATCGGCGTCGCCCTCGAACTGTTCAGCCGTCGCTCGCCGGACGAGGTCTCCATCGACGAGATAGCGTCGGCGGCGGGCATATCCCGGCCGCTGGTCTACCACTACTTCCCCGGCAAACTCAGCCTGTACGAGGCCGCGTTGAAGCGGGCGGCGGACGACCTCGCGGCCCGTTTCGTGGAGCCGCACGAGGGCCCGCTGGGCGCCCGGCTGCTGCGCGTGATGCGCCGGTACTTCGACTTCGTGGACGATCACGGGCCCGGCTTCTCCGCGCTGATGCGCGGCGGCCCGGCGGTCGGCTCCTCGACCACCAACGCGCTCATCGACTCCGTACGGCAGGCCGCCTACGACCAGATGGTCGCGCATCTCGGCGTCGAGAACCCGCCCGCGCGGCTGGAACTCGTCGTCCGCTCGTGGATCTCGCTCGCCGAGTCGACGGCGCTGCTCTGGCTGGACGGCCGGCGCATCCCGCGCGCCGAGCTGGAGATCCAGCTGGTGCACGACTTCGCCGCGCTCGCGGTGGTCGGCGCCGCGCAGGACGAGGAGATGGGTGCGCTCATGCGCCGGGTCTTCAAGGCGGAGCCGGCCGAGGGCCCCTTCGGGGACCTGCTCGGCCGGCTCGTCACACTCGCTTCCTGAGCGCCTGAGCGCCTGCGCCTCTGAGTTCCTGGGATCTCCCGGGGCTCAGGCGTCGTACTTGCGGTAGGAGGGGTCCAGGTCGCGGACCTCGGCCGACGCGTGCAGCGCCAGACCCTCCACGGGCTTCACATGCGCGCGCAGCGCCTGAAGCACGGCCTCGGCCAGGCGCGCCTTGGTCTCCTCGGTGCGCCCGGCCAGCAGGCCGATGGTGACGTGCACGATCGCGTGGCCCCCGGCGTCCGGGCCGACGACGGTGTCCTCGGTCCGGCGGAACTGCGTCTTGCACGCCGGGGGCTTCGCGGCCGCGATCTCGACCGTGCGGGCGTGCACCTCGGCGGCGAAGGCCCGCCGGTCGAAGGCGTCCGCGAGCCGCTCCGAGTAGTCGACGGTGATCTGCGGCATGTGCACTCCTGTTCTACGGCGATCTGCGGCTCAGCCTAGTTCCTGAACACCGCCACCGTCCGGGCCGGAACGGTGAAGGTGCCGGTCGCCGCCTCGTAGGCCGACGTCTTGACCACCGCGTCCGAGCCCGCCGCCTGCACCGGGTGCAGCCGGTAGTGCGCCCCGGCGAGGGAGGTCACGCGCTGCTCCTGCCGCTTAGGCGTCGCGTTGAACACCACGACCAGGTCGCCCAGCTTCATGGTGATCACGCCGGGCGTCTCGTCCTTGCCGGACAGTGGGAAGGACAGGGCGGACTGCACCTGCGCGGCCGTGGCGAGGGAGAAGGCCTTCTCCGTCGTACGGATCCGCAGCAGGTCACGGTAGGCGGCCGAGGTGCCCTGGATCTGCGGGCAGCCGACCTTGACCGAGGTCAGCAGCGGCTTGGCGTACTCCCACTTGGACTGGTTGTCCGCCGCCATGGGCAGGCCCCGGCCGAAGCCGTTGCCGTCGGCGCAGTTCCAGTGGATGGCGTTGAACCAGTCGCCGCTGTCGAAGGAGTTGCGGTCCAGCGACTTGGAGCGCAGCAGGTCGGTGCCGGCCTGGGAGAGCGCCGGTCCCTGCGAGAGTGCGGCCGTCGCCATCGCCAGCACCTGCATACGGGACCGGTCGGCCGCCGATGTGCCCTGGGGCAGCTTGTAGGTGAGGGCGTCGAACAGCGACTCGTTGTCGTGCGCGTCGACGTAGGCGAGGGCGTCGCCCGGCGCGTCGGCGTATCCGGCGGGGGCGCCGTTGTAGTCGATCTCCGCGCCGGTGACCTCCTTGCCGCCGGTGTCCGTGAAGCGGTACTTGGCGAGGTTGCCGCTCAGACCGACCTTGATCAGGTCCTGGTAGTGCAGCAGCCGGGCCTTCTGCTCGGCCGTGGTGCCGTTGGCCGCCGAGGAGTTGGGGTCGGTGTAGAGGCCGGAGGCGAAGCCCTGGACCCCGGGGTCGGAGTCGAAGGGGCTGCCGCCGCGCACCGCGTCCCGGGCCCGGTCGGAGAAGGTGGCGATGCCGGTGCCGGCCATGTTCTTCTGGGTGGCCTGCACGAATCTGGCGTCGTCGGCCACCTCGCCGAAGTTCCAGCCCTCCCCGTACAGGATGATCTTCTTGCCGTCCACGCCGTCCTTGGCGGGCGTGAGCGCGTCGAGGGCCTTCCTGACCGCGAGGATGTTGGCCTTGGGGTGGTGGCCCATGAGGTCGAAGCGGAAGCCGTCGACCTTGTACTCCTTGGCCCAGGTGACGATCGAGTCGACGACCAGCTTGCCCATCATGGTGTTCTCGGTCGCGGTGTTGGCGCAGCAGGTGCTGTTGGCCACCGAGCCGTCGGCGAGGAGCCGCTGGTAGTAGCCGGGCACGACCTTGTCGAGCACGGAGGTGTCCGCCTGGCCGCTGGCCGCGGTGTGGTTGTAGACGACGTCCATGACGACGCGCAGGCCGTCCTGGTTGAGCGCCTGCACCATCCGCCGGAACTGGACCGTGCGGGCCGTGCCGTCCGGGTCGGTGGCGTACGAGCCCTCGGGGACCGTGTAGTGGTACGGGTCGTAGCCCCAGTTGTAGGCGTCCTTGGCGGCGGTCTTCGCCACGCAAGCCTGCTGCTGCTCGGAGTCGGCCGGGTAGGAGGCCAGGTCGCAGCCGGGGGTGGCCTGGTCGGCCTTCTTCTCCGGGATGGTGGCGATGTCGAACGCCGGCAGCAGGTGCACGTAGGACGTGCCGGCCTTGGCCAGCTCCCGCAGGTGCTTCGAGCCGTCGCTGTTCTTGTCGGTGAACGCCAGGTAGGTGCCCTGGTCCTTGTCCGGGACGGTCTTGTCGGCCACCGAGAAGTCGCGGATGTGCAGCTCCTGGATCTGCGCGTCGCGCAGCGGCACGGCCTTGGGCTTGGCGAGCTTCGACCAGCCGCCCGGGGCGAGCACCTTGTCGTCCAGGTCGACGACGAGGCTGCGCTCACTGTTGGCGGTCAGGGCGACCGAGTAGGGGTCGGTGACCTTGTTGGTGACGACCTGGCGCACGGAGGGCGCCCACACCTTCACCACGTAGCGGTAGGGCTTGCCCTTCCAGGAGGCGGGGCCGGTCACGGACCAGACGCCGGTGGCGCCGTCGCGGTGCATGGCGACGGCCTTGCCGTCCAGCTCCAGCGCCACGCTCTGCGCGGTCGGCGCCCACACGCTCAGGGTGGGCCGGCCGCTGTGGAAGACCGGGCCGAGCTGTGCCTTGGCCGCCGCGGCGCCGTAGACGTCGTCGAGGACTCCGGCGAGCTGGACGCCGGTGGCCGCGAGCACGGCGCCGTTTGCGGCGCGCTGGGAGGCGACGACCTGGCCGCGCAGGGCCTCGCGGACCCGGTCGCGGTCGCGCGGGTCGACGGACCAGGCGGTGTAGTCCTTCAGGTACGGGAACTTCGCCTTCTGGGCGTCGGTGAGCGTGGTCTTGGTCAGCCGCAGCCAGCGCTCGTCGTCGCTGGTCAGCGCGCCGTCCTTGACCTTGATGGAGCCGTCGTGGGAGTAGACCAGCTGGGTGGAGGCGGCGCCGTCCGCGCCGTTCCACGCGACCGTGTCCCGGTCGATCCAGACGGCCTTGGACGTGGTGAGGTCCAGGGCGGCCGAGCTGCCCGTGGGCTGCGGCAGCAGGGGCCCTTCCTGGCCGCTCACCAGCCACACCTCGTGGCCGTTCGCCGCCTTGAGGTCCAGGGACTGGTCGGCGGGCAGGTCCTTCTCGTCGCCCTTGTGGATGATGTAGCTGAGGCTGGTGGCACCCTCGGTGAGCGGCACCTCGTAGACCGCGCCATAGGAGTCAGTCTTGACCGATGTCAGCGGCTTCGACCAGTCGGTGGGGTTCGCGGCGCCCGTCCACACGTGCAGGCCCCAGCCGTCGTAGTTCCCGTCGGCGCGGTGGTAGTGGATGACGGCCTTGGTGGTGTCCTGCGGCGGGTAGTCGGCCGCGGGCCGCTCGGTCCGCACGTCCTCCTTGCCCTGCTCGATCCAGACCTCGCCCGTCTTGGTGACGTCGATGGACCGGTCGGCGGAGACGTCCTTGTTGCCGTCCTTGTCGACGACCAGGAAGCCCACGTCGGAGGCGCCGGGCTTCAGCTTGACGTAGGCGAAGGCGCCGTAGGCGTCGCGTCCGGTGAAGGGGTGGCCGGCGGGCCAGGTGGTGGACTCGCCGTCGGCGAGGTCGCCCCAGGCGTACAGGCCCCAGTTCGCGTAGTCGCCGTCCGCGCGCTTGTAGTGGACGACGGCGTACTCGCGGGAGGAGGCGGTGGGGATCTCAGGGGCGGGCGGGGTGCCGGTGGTGGAGGACGCCGTGGCGCTCGCGGTGCGGCCGGCGGAGTCGACGACGACCGCCTTGTAGCGCAGGGCGGTGCCGGCCGGGACGGTCCTGGCGATGGTCTGGGTGACCTTGTAGGGGGCGTGGTCGGCGGAGCCGAGCACCTGCCAGGGGCCGTTGCCCACCTGGGCGGCGAAGACCACCCGGTTCAGCTGACCGCCGCCGGTGTCCGCGCCGGCCTCGACCGTGCCGGTGGCTCCGGCGGCGGGGGCCGTCAGGGTGATCGTGGGCCTGGCGGCGGGCGCCTGGAGTCGGCCGGCCGCCTTGAGGACGACGGCGGAGCCGGCCGGGACGGTGACGGTGACCTGGCGGCCCGCGTCGGAGGTGACGGACGCCTTGGTGCCGTGGATCCCCCGGTACGTCATGTCCGCCGAGCCGGTGGCGAAGGTCGCCGTCTTCTCGGTGTCCGCGTTGTTGAGGGCGACGACGTACTCGGCGCCGGTCCTCGCGTCCGTGCGGGTGAAGGCGTAGACGCCGGCGCCGTCGGCCGCGTAGCGCTCGGTCTGGACGCCGTCGGTGAGGGCCGGGTTGTCCTTGCGGAGCTCGGACAGCTCGGCGATCTGCCGGTAGAGCGGCGCCTTCGGGTCGTAGGAGTCGTCGGCGTGGGTGCGGTCGGTGCCGATCTCGTCGTCGTCGAGGTAGTCGGCGACCTTGGAGGCGAACATGGTCTGGCGGGCGTCCTTGTCGCCGCCGGAGCCGGTGAAGCCCTGCTCGTCGCCGTAGTAGACGACCGGGTTGCCGCGGCTGAGGAACATCAGCTCGTTGGCGAGTTCGTCCTTCTTCAGGATCTCGGCGTCGGTGGCCTTGGGGTTGTCCTGCTTCAGGAAGTACCCGATGCGGCCCATGTCGTGGTTGCCGAGGAAGGTGACCTGTTCGTAGGCGTTGGCCTTGCCGGTCGTGTACTTGTAGTCGTCGCCGAAGACGGTGGCGAGCCGCTTGGCGCTGCCGCCCTGGGAGGCGTAGGCGCGGGCCGCGTCCTGGAAGGGGAAGTCGAGCGTGGCGTCGAGCCGGCCCCGGGTGACGTACGGGGAGGTGACGGAGGTGTCGGCGGAGTAGACCTCGCCGAACATGAAGAAGTTCTTCCGGCCCCGCTGGGCGGCGTACTTGTCGAGCGCCGTCGCCCACTGGGTCCAGAAGTCCATGTCGACGTGCTTGACGGTGTCGATGCGGAAGCCGTCGACTCCGAAGTCCCGCACCCAGCGCTCGTAGATCTTCTCCATGCCGCTGACGACCTCGGGACGCTCGGTCCACAGGTCGTCGAGGCCGGAGAAGTCGCCGTAGGTGGCGTTCTCGCCGGCGTAGGTGGAGTCGCCGCGGTTGTGGTACATCGACGGGTCGTTGAGCCAGGAGGGAACCTTGAGGTTCTTCTTGGCGGCCGGGACCGTCGGGGTGTACGGGAAGGAGTTCTTGCCGACGGCCGGGAACTTCCGGGTGCCGTCCGCGTAGTCGGCGTCGTCGAAGGGGCGGCCGTCCTTCGTCAGGTACGGGAAGGCGCCCTTGGAGAGGTACTCGTGGGAGGCGCCCTCGTAGTCGACGACGTCGGTGGTGTGGTTGGTGATGACGTCGAAGAAGACCTTCATGCCCTTGGCGT
>NZ_BMVJ01000001.1:356671-359170 GCF_014650655.1 Streptomyces anandii JCM 4720 | reverse complement strand
GCGCCTTGGAGATGAGGGCGGTGAGGTCGGCGTTGGTGCCGAAGTGCGGGTCGACCTTGGTGAAGTCGGTGATCCAGTAGCCGTGGTAGCCGGCGGAGGCGTCCTTGCCGGTGCCCTGCACGGGCTGGTTCTTGAAGATGGGGGCGAGCCAGATGGCGGTGGTGCCCAGGCCCTTGATGTAGTCGAGCCGCTTGGTCAGGCCCTTGAGGTCGCCGCCCTGGTAGAAGCCCTTGTCGGTGGGGTCGTAGCCGGTGGCGAGCCGGGAACCGGTCAGCCCGCCCTTGTCGTTGGCGGTGTCGCCGTTGGCGAAACGGTCCGGCATGACGAAGTAGAACTGCTCGCGCGTGTCGTCGTGCCGGGTGGGCTGGGCGGCCAGCCGCGCGTCCGAGGGCGGCGCGGGCGGCGGCGTGGCGGCCGACGCGGCCAGGGGCTGGATCAGCGCGGCGGCGAGGGCGGCGGCGGTGACGGCCGCTGCCCGTCTGACGTGGGCGGTACGGCGCCCGCCGGGCGCCGGCCATCTCGGTATCACAGGCGGGAACTCCTTGCGATTACGGCTCATTGGGTCCGACCCCGCGGGGACCGTACCGTCCGCGAAAGGGTTGCAGCAAGAGGCGTGAAAGTGACGGTAAGAACTTTCACGGACTCACCGCTCACCGGCCCTTCCGTCTCCCGGGGCCTCCCGGGCGCCGGTCTCCCCATTGGCCGGAGTCTTTCCGCAGGACCGGCCGAAGTCCGTAAGCACGCCCGTCAGTTGACGAGCGCACATATTGACCGTTCAACTGGCGTTGCGCGTCGAGGGCTTCGCACCCCGGCGGACGATTGGCGGTATCCGCCGAACAGGTGAAGAGTGGCTGTTGTGACGGTTTTCGGACCAGCAGGACGCCGCAGAGCCCGCCAGGATCCACGATGGCCAGAACCACCAGGCGCCGGCTCCTCCGCCTGACCAGCGCATCCGCCCTCACAGCGGCACTCGCGCTGCCGGCGGGTCCGGTGACCGCCACGCTCGTGCCCCGGTTCGGCGGCGAAACTGCGGCGGATTCACCGGCCGATCCGGCGCCTCCCCCGTCCGAGCCCCCGCCGTCGCCTCCTCCCGCTCCCACGCCGAGCACTCCACCGAACCCGCCGCCGCCCGGACCGTCGACGCCGAACAGTCCCACCGCGCCACCGCCGCGGCCGTCCACACCGAGCACGCCCTCGAAGCCGGACGGAACAGCGCAACCGAGTGACTCGCCGGACCCGGACGGTCCCGCCGAAGGCGACTCACCGGCGTACCAGGCCTCGTCGCTGCAGAAGAAGGCGACCGAACAGGTGACGGGGGAGCTGAACGAGAAGAAGCAGAAAGCCCCCGCGGAGCTGGTGGCGAGCGTCGAGCAACTGACCGCCACGCTGCGCGCGGTCGAGACCCCGCACACCCCGCCGCAGGACCGTGACGCGGTCATCCGAGGTGCCCAGGCGGTCAGCTCCACCCTGGACGTGATCAGCCGCCCCGGGACGCCTCCCGCACTGCGGGAGCAGCTGACCGGTCTCGTGAGACAGGTGGTCTCCACCCTGGGCGCGGGGAACGACCCCGGGACACCGGTCCAGGACCGGCGCGCGGTCTTCCTGATCGCGGAGGGGTCGGCATCCGTTCTCGGCGTGATCGGCGACCGCCGGACGCCGCAAGGGCTGAGGGAGGACCTCGCGGGCATCGTGCACGACGTGGCCTCCGTGGCCACCGGCCGAGCGCCGGGAAGCCCGGGCGACGCGCGCCGGATCCGCGGGGCGCGAACGGACCCGCAGGACACGGAGTCGTTGGGGATCGCGCGCTCCCTGGCGAACCAACTGCGCATGATCACCGACCCGGGCACGTCCGGCGAGGGCCGCAAGGACGTGGCGCGGGCCACGCACGACGCCAGTTCGTCGCTGGACGACGCCGACCGTTCCGGAGCGTCGGACGAGGACCGGGACCAGGCGCGGAAGAAGCTGCACGGCCGGCTCGATCAAGCCAGGCGGAAGGTGGAGAAGTATCTCTCCGCCCGGAGTCTGCCCGACGTGCGGCTCGGCGAGGCGGCCGTACGGTGCACCGACTCCGTGTTCGAGTTCGTCCCCGAGGCCGCGGTCGGCAGGCATGTCGGGGATCTGCTCCCCAAGGAGTGGGGCGCCGAGGGCGTCAAGAACTTCTGGAAGTCGCAGGAGAGGGACAGCGACTTCCTCGAGGTATTCACCCAGCTGCGGAACGAGAAGATGGCCGACGCACCGGCGAGGATCGCACAGCTCATTCCCAGACTGGCCGACGTCGTACCGGCCGGAGATCTCTTCTGGATTCTCGGCCCTCCGTCGCTGCACTGCCTGCGGGCCGCCGCGCAGCTCGACGAATATTCGGGGATCGAATCTGGCGGCTGGGTCAAGAAGGCCGAGGAGATGGAATAGATTTCAGCAATTCGGCCACGGAAATCTCTGAACGTACCTGGACCGTCGACACTCCGAATCTCTCCAGGTTCCTCTTCTCCTCGGCGGGGT
>NZ_BMVJ01000001.1:345183-356647 GCF_014650655.1 Streptomyces anandii JCM 4720 | reverse complement strand
CGGCCGCCTTGCCGGTCGTGAAGTACGGGGAGATGGAATAACGGGGACCTTCTTTCGCGGACCAGGTGGCCAGTACGTACCGCGCGCCGCGCGTCACGTTGATCAGGTTGTTGTTGTGCCGGACCCTGCCGAGGTACACGAGCCGCCCCAGGCACCCCGCCACACGGCAGTACGACTGCCCCACCCCCTTCCTCCACGAGGGATGCGCCTGCCCGAACGCGGCCACGTCGATCCGCCCCCGGTCCTTTCTCATGTACGTGAGCTGCAGATCGACGTGGAGGAGGTCGTACTTCGTGTTCACGGGAAGCTGGAACACGTGCTCCCGGGCGTCCTCCTGACCACTCTCGAGCAGTACACCGGGTTCGTAGAACCGATCGCTGCTCAGCGGCGCGAACCTGATCCGGTCGACGTGCCGCTCCGCCTCCTCCTCACCGTACTCGTCGATGCTCTTCCTCCAGTCCTGCACCCCGAAAGACCCCTGCTCCGAGTAATCGGCGGTCCGTCCGTAGACCGTGAAGTCGTCGATGACGATATACACGGAGAACGATCCCGTGTTCTTCACCGAGAGTTTCAGCGGGACCTGCACGAAGGGGAGGCGGCGGTCAGCACGCGCCGTTCCGAATTCCGCCTTCAGGGCCAGGCTCATGGGAGCCACCGTGGGCTCGTACATCGTCGAATACACCAGGCTGAGAGCGGTGAGGAGGGCCGACACGAATACTCCGGCCGCGAATTTCCTCGGGTGAGTGACCCCCTTCCACGACCTCTCCTTCAGCAGCAGCCACAGCGCCCATACCGACCAGCAGCACAGCGGCATGAACACCAGCAGGTAGGGCGTGTACTCCCGCTCCTCGAACCACAACAGCATCAGGAGGCCGTCGGCGGCCGTGGAGGTGAGGACGCCGAGCAGGACCATCGCCCCGGAGACCCTGGAGTGCCGCTTCCCCCAGTGATCGATCACCGCGAGCGCCGCCGCGGCCTGCACGGGAGCGGACAGCACGAACAGGGCACCGGTCAGCCGTTGCGCGAAGGTCATGGCGCCCGAGGCGTCCGGCCACCCGATCACGGCGTTGAGGACCGCCGAGGCGAGCAGGCCCGCCATCATGAGGAGAGCGGCCGTGTGCCGTCGCCGCGGGTGGTCGGGCCATGTGTCGCTGTCACCGCCGCGCCAGTGCACGCAAGCCGGGTCCGTCACGTCCACGTCCGGGTGGCCGAGGCGCTCCAGGACGCGCCGCAGTTCGGGCAGCGACCAGGCGCTGCCGGCGGTCTCGCCGTCCACGGTGACCCGCCGGAGGCCACGGTCGTCCGGTGCCTCGACGACGACCCAGGGACGGATGCTCATGCGGCCAGCCTCGGACCGCGCCCGGGACCGCGCACACGGGGTTGCTCCGGTCGGCCCCACGGGGCCCGGGCCCACCGCGTCCGCGCGACGCCCGGGCCGCGCGGACGCGGTGGGCCCGGGCGCGCGGGCTTCAGCAGCCCGGCTTGCCGGCGTAGACCGCCAGCGCCGTGTTGGAGCCCAGGGTGGCGGTGAGCTGGCCGGAGCCGTTCACGGTCACCGTGGTGTTGTTCTGCACGTTGCAGTAGGTGCCCGCGGGCAGCGAGGTCTGGTAGGTGCGACTCACGCTGTACGACTCGTGGTTGATGGCCACGAACCCCTTGCTGCCCCGGCCGAAGGCGATGGCGTTGTTGCCGTCGTCCCACCAGTTGGTCACCGACTGGCCGCGCGTGGCGTTGCGGAAGGCGACCATGGAGATGATCTCCGGCCACTTGTGCTGGCACTTCCAGCCGTCCTGCCAGCAGGCGTTCACCTGGCCCCCGCCCGGCGGGCCGGCGTCCGTGTCGGACCACTCGTAGCCGGAGTTGATGTCGGGAGCGCCGTAGGGCCAGGCCAGCATGAAGACGTTGGCCAGGGTGTACTTGGCGCCGTCCTTGTAGTTGAGGGTGGAGCCGTTGCGCTCGGTGTCATGGTTGTCGACGAAGACGCCGGCCACCGAGTTGCTCAGATAGCCCCAGCCCTCGCCGTAGTTGTTCAGGTAGGCGAGCTTCTCGTTGTTGAAGACCCGCTTGAGGTCGTAGGCGTAGCGGAACTCCTGGACGTCGCCGTTGCCGGTGTACTCGGTCGGCTGGACCGCCTCGCCCGCGCCGTAGATGACCTCCTGCTTCCAGTAGGCGCCGGGTTTGGTCAGGCGGGACTTGATGTTGGCGAGGTCGTCGGCCGGGATGTGCTTGGCCGCGTCGATGCGGAAGCCGTCGACGCCGAGGGAGAGGAGGTCGTTCATGTAGCCGGCGATGGTCTTGCGGACGTACTCCTCGCCGGTGTCGAGGTCGGCGAGGCCGACCAGTTCGCAGTGCTGCACGTTCCAGCGGTCCTGGTAATTGTCGACCGGGGACATGCAGTCGTCGAAGTCGTAGACCGAGTACAGGCCGGGGTAGTCGTACTTGGTGTACGAGGACCCGCCCGTGCCCGTGCCGCTGCCCGCCGACATGTGGTTGATCACGGTGTCGACGACGACCTTCACGCCTGCCGAGTGGCAGGTGTTCACCATGTTCTGGAAGGACGCGCGGTCGCCGAGCCGGCCGGCGATCCTGTAGCTGACGGGCTGGTAGGAGGTCCACCACTGCGGGCCCTGTATGTGCTCGGCGGGCGGTGAGACCTGGACGTATCCGTAGCCGGCGGGGCCGAGGGTGTTGGTGCACTCCTTGGCGACCGAGGCGTAGTTCCACTCGAAGAGCACCGCGGTGACGTCCTTGGTGCCGGGTGGTGCGGCGTAGGCGGTCCCGGCGGGGACGGCCAGCGCGGCCGACGCGGCCGCCACGAGGGCGAGCGCGCCGGAGAGGGCTCTGTTGGCCATGTGGGGGTTTCCTTCTCCGTTGAAGGACTCGAAGGTGTCCGGGAAGGCCCTGGGGAGGACCGGACCCTTTGAAGGGAGTTGCTGCAAGTTTTCAACTACTCGCAGTGCAGCAGACCGTACGAGTCCCGCCCCCGGCGGTCAATACCCTCGACATGCTCCTGTCATCAACGCGAAATACGGCCGGTGTAAGGCAAGTTGAGCTGGTCCGTCCCCCGTACGCACGCGAAGGGGCCCGCCGTCCCCCACTGGACGGCGGGCCCCTGAAACCGGACGAAAACCCTTGCGGGAAAGCTCAGCCGGTGGTCCACCACACGGTCGTGTCGGCGGGCAACTTGGCCTCGCCGTCGGCCTCCGTGATCTCCCCGCTCGCCAGCAGCAGACGGCCGTACGCCGGGGTCGTGACCGCCTCCCCGCCGGTGTTCGCCACGCACACGAACTCCCCGCGCCGGAAGGCCAGCACGCCCTCGGGCGCCCGCAGCCACTGCACGGCGTCACCCGCGCCGAGGTCCGGCTGGGAGCGGCGCGCGCTCAGCGCGGACCGGTACAGCTCCAGCGTGGAGCCGGGAACCCCGGTCTGCGCCTCCACGCTCAGCTCCCCCCAGCCCGCCGGCTGCGGAAGCCAGCTGCCGCCGGCGCCGAAGCCGTACGAGGAGCCGGCGCGCGTCCACGGGATCGGCACCCGGCAGCCGTCGCGGAAGCCGTCCTGGCCCTCGCCCCGGAAGTACGCCGGGTCCTGGCGCACCTCGTCGGGCAGGTCCACCACGTCGGGCAGGCCGAGCTCCTCGCCCTGGTAGACGTAGGCCGAGCCGGGCAGCGCCAGCATCAGCAGGGTGGCCGCGCGGGCCCGGCGCAGCCCGAGGGCGCGGTCGCCGGCGGTGCGGATCTGGGTGCCGAGGCCGGGCGGGTTGGCGAAGCGGGTGGCGTGCCGGGTGACGTCGTGGTTGGACAGCACCCACGTGGCCGGGGCGCCGACCGGGCGCATGGATTCCAGGGTGCGGTCGATGACGGTGCGCAGCTCCTTGGCGTCCCAGTCGGTGCCCAGGTACTGGAAGTTGAAGGCCTGGTGCAGCTCGTCCGGGCGCACGTACAGGGCGGTCCGCTCGACGGTCGGGGTCCACGCCTCGGCGACGAAGATGCGGTCCCCGGAGTACTCGTCGAGGATCTGGCGCCACTGCCGGTAGACCTCGTGCACGCCGTCCTGGTCGAAGAACGGCATGACATCGTTGCCCAGCAGCTTCAGCTGGTCGTGGGTGCCGAGGTCCGGCAGCCCGTCCGCCTTGACGAGCCCGTGGGCCACGTCGATGCGGAAGCCGTCGACGCCCATGTCGAGCCAGAAGCGCAGGATGGAGCGGAACTCGTCGCCGACGGCCGGGTGTTCCCAGTTGAAGTCGGGCTGCTCGGGCGCGAACAGGTGCAGGTACCACTCGCCGGGCGTGCCGTCCGGTTCGGTGACCCGGGTCCAGGCCGGGCCGCCGAAGATGGACTCCCAGTCGTTGGGCGGCAGTTCGCCGTTCTTCCCCTTGCCGGGGCGGAAGTGGTAGCGGTCGCGCAGCGGGGAGCCGGGGCCCTCCGCGACCGCGCGCCGGAACCACTCGTGCTGGTCGGAGGAGTGGTTGGGGACGAGGTCGACGATGATCCTCAGGCCCAGCTCGTGGGCGTCGCGGATCAGCGCGTCGGCGTCGAGGAGGTTGCCGAACATGGGGTCGACGGCGCGGTAGTCGGCGACGTCGTAGCCGGCGTCGGCCTGCGGCGAGGCGTAGAAGGGGCTGAGCCACACGGCGTCCACACCGAGGTCGCGCAGGTAGGGCAGCCGGGAGCGTACGCCCTCGAGGTCGCCCATGCCGTCGCCGTTGCTGTCGGCGAAGCTGCGCGGATAGACCTGGTAGATCACCGCGTCCCGCCACCAGTCGCGGCGCGGGGCGGCGACGGTGGCGACGGCCGCTTCGGTCAGGGGGGATCCGGACGGGGAGTGCTGCTGGCTCATGGCGTCCTTGTGCGTAAGGGTGGTCGGGTCATGGAAGGCGTGGGGGCCTGGCCGGATGCCAGGCGGCCGCGGTGACAGCGGGGTCGGATGGGCACCGCGGCCGCCTGCCCGCGCGCCGGGCGCGCGGGAGTCCCGGCTTCGTCGGCCCGCGGGTCAGCCCTTGGTGCCGCCCGCGGTGAGTCCGGCGACGAGGTTCTTCTGCACGAGGTAGAAGAAGGCCGAGACGGGTATCGCGATCAGCACCGCGGTCGCGGCCATGAGGTTGCGCTGGGCGTCGTGCTCGCTGATGAAGCTCTGCAGGCCGACGGCGAGCGTGTACTTCTGGTCGTCGAGCATGAAGGTGGTGGCGAAGGCGACCTCGCCGAACGCCGTGATGAAGCTGTAGAACGCGGCGACCGCGAGGCCCGGCTTGGCGAGCGGCAGGATCAGCCGCGCGAACGTGCCGAACGGGGTGAGCCCGTCGACGCGTCCGGCCTCGTCGATCTCGAAGGGGATGGTGTCGAAGTATCCCTTGAGCAGCCAGGCGCAGTAGGGCACCGCGGTGGAGCAGTAGACGAGGATGAGGCCGAGGTAGCTGTCGATGAGGCCCAGGTCGGCGAGGATCTGGTACATCGGCACCATCAGCACGGCCACCGGGAACATCTGGGTGACCAGGAGCACCCACATGAACTTCCGGTAGCCGGGGAAGCGCATGCGGGAGACGGCGTAGCCGGTGGTCGCGGCGACCAGGACGCCGAGGACGGTGGTGCCGAGCGAGACGATCAGCGAGCTTTTCAGCCACTCGAAGAAGTTCGTGTGCTGCAGGACGAACGAGTAGTTGCTGAACGTCATCTTGTGCCAGATGCCGCCGGGGTGCAGGTAGTCGTCCTTGTCCGGGCCGAGGGACAGGAAGACCAGCCAGGCGACCGGGAAGAGCGCGACGATGCTCCCCGCGATCAGCAGGCCGTGGGAGGCGAGGGAGGCGGCCAGGCCGCGCTGCCCGCGCCGGCGCAGCGCGCGCGGTTCCTTCCGGCCGGGCTCCGGCTCGGTCGCGGCGGCAGAGGTCTCGACTGCGGTCGTACTCATGGAAACTCCTGCCTCAGATCGCGAGCTGCTGCTCATTGCGGTTCAGCCAGCGGCGGTAGAACGAGGTGAAGACGATCAGGATGGCCAGCAGCAGGATGCCGTAGGCGGCGGACTGAGCGAAGTCTCGCGGCTGCTGTCCGAAGCCGAGGTAGTACGCCCAGGTGACAAGGATCTGCGCGTCGGGGGCCGTGTTGCCGAAGAGCAGGAAGATGACGGCGAACTGGTTGAAGGTCCAGATGATGCCGAGGAGCACGACCGTGGAGCTGACCGACCTCAGGCCCGGAAGGGTGACGTAGCGGAAACGCTGCCAGGCGTTCGCGCCGTCCATCTCGGCGGCCTCGTAGAGCGAGGAGTCGATGGACTGCAGTCCGCCGAGGAGCGAGACCATCATGAACGGCACACCGCACCAGGTGTTGACCATGATGGCGGCGAACCGCTGCCAGAAGGTGTCCTCCAGCCACTGCGGCGCCGGCAGGTGCAGCGCGTGCAGGGCGGAGTTGATGATGCCTCCGTCGGCGAGCATGAAGCGCCAGCCGAACACGGTGACGAAGGTGGGCACGGCCCACGGCAGGATCAGGATCAGCCGGTAGAAGGTGCGGCCGCGCAGTTTCTGGTTGAGCACCAGCGCGAGGCCGAGCCCGATCGAGTAGTGCAGGATGACGCACAGCGCCGTCCACACGATCGTCCACACGAAGTGCGACCAGAAGCGGTCGTACGACGTCGGGCCGAACAGGATGTCCTTGTAGTTGTCCAGCCCGATGAACTTGTACGTGGCGTCGATGTGGTTGACGCCGATCGTGCGAGCGGTGTTGAGGCTGTTGGCGTCGGTGAGGGTCAGATACAGGCCGTACACCAGGGGATACAGCACGAGGACGCCGAGTACGACCGCCACGGGGGCGATCATCACGTAGGCGTACCAGTGCTTCTGGTAGCTCTGCCTCAGGCGCGCGGCCGGCCCGGGCCTCGGCCCGCGGTCACCGCGCCGCTTGCCGGTCGCTCGATCGATGGCGACTGTCATGGTTCGACACCTTCTGGATGTTCAGGAGTACGGCACACGGGCCGGCGGCCGCCGGACCCCTCAGGAAGGGTCCGGCGGCCACCACTGGCTCACTTGCTGAAGTCGTTGACCAGCTTGGAGATCGCGAGCTCGGCGTTGCTCAGGCCCTTGTCCAGGGACTCCTTGCCGCCGGCGATCTTGGGCAGCTCGGTGTCGAGCGGGCCCCACAGGGAGCTGTACTCGGCCAGCGCCGGGCGCGGCTGGGCGGCGGACAGCACGCCCTGGTAGCCGGCGATGCCGGGGTCGGCCTTGACCTGGGCGGTGTAGGCGTCGTCGCGGGTGGGCAGCGTGGAGTTCTTCAGGGCGATGGTCTCCTGGGACTTCGCCGAGGTCATGAACTTCACGAACTTCAGGGCCGCTTCCTGGTGGGACTTGTCCGAGCCGGCGTAGACCGAGAGGTTGTGGCCGCCGGTCGGGGCGCCCGCTTTGCCGGTGGAGCCGGCCGGGACGGTGGCGATGCCGAGGTTGGACTTGTCCTTGAAGGCGCTGCCCTTGTAGAAGTTCGTGATCTCCCAGGGGCCCTGGATGATCGCGGCGACCTTGCCGTTGACGAACGCGTCCTGGATGTGGGCGTAGGCGTCGGCGGTGGTGTCGGCCTTGTGCAGGCCCTTGCCGGAGAACAGGCTCAGCCAGGTGCCGTAGGCCTTCTTGGCGGGGGCCGAGGTCACGGTGATCTTCTTGGCGGCGACGTCGACGTTGTCGGTGCCCTCGCCGTAGAGGAAGTTCATGGCGTAGTAGGCCTGGGTGGAGCCCCAGTAGCCGTCGACGCCGGCCTTGTCCTTGACCTTGGCGGCGTCGGCCTTCAGCTCGTCCCAGGTCTTGGGGGCCTCGGTGATGCCGGCCTTCTTGAACAGGGCCTTGTTGTAGACCAGGGCCAGGGTGTCGGTGACCAGCGGGACGCCGTAGGTCTTGCCGTCGTACTGGGCCTGCTTGATCAGGTTCGGCTTGAACTGGCTCTGCTCGGACAGGGCCTCGGTGCCGTCCAGCGGCAGGAAGTAGCCCTTCTTGGCGAAGGCGGGGGTCCAGCCGACCTCGGAGCGCAGGATGTCCGGGGCGCCCTTGGAGCCGGCGGCCGTGTCGAACTTGTTCTGCGCCTGGTCGAACGGCACGTTGACGTACTTGACCTTGATGTTCTTGTTGGCCGCTTCGAACTGCTTGACCAGGGCCTGGTACGTCGGCGCCTCGTTCGTGGCGTTGGAGGTGTCCCACCAGGTGATGGTCACCGGGCCGTCGGACTTGTCGCTGCCGCTGTCGCTCCCGCCGCACGCCGTCGCCGCGAGAGCGAGGGACGCCACCAGCGCGGTGGCCGCTATGCCACGCCGCATGAGTTTCTCCTTGAGGGTGAAAGCCCGTAACAGGGGCCGGTCCCGTCTGCCGCCCCTGCCGAGTTGCCGATGGCGCCGTTGCCGCCGCCGGGCGACGGTGAACGTAACAGCGTTGCAAGCGCGGCGAAAGACCTTGCAGAAAAAAAGTGCAAGAGATCGCGAGAGTTACCCGCCCGTGACCTCCGGCCGAGCCCTTGGGTCCCTTGACTTCACGCCGATCAGCGGCATCCCGCACACTTGTGCAAGACTCTGCAAGCTCTTGCCATACGGCGCCGACGGGGGAATCATCCCGTTGCGGACCGGTACGCCGATCAGAACACGAGGAACGCGATGACGCCCCGACCGGTACAGTCCACTCCTGTGACCACACGGCTTGCCGACATCGCCGCCCAGGCGGGGGTGAGCGAAGCGACCGTCAGCCGTGTCCTCAACGGCAAGCCGGGCGTCGCCGCCACCACCCGCCAGTCCGTGCTGGCCGCCCTCGACGTGCTGGGCTACGAGCGCCCGGTGCGCCTGCGGCAGCGCAGCGAGGGCCTGGTCGGCCTGATCACGCCCGAGCTGGAGAACCCGATATTCCCCGCCCTGGCCCAGGTCATCGGCCAGGCGCTGACCCGCCAGGGCTACACCCCGGTGCTCGCCACCCAGACCCCCGGCGGCTCCACGGAGGACGAGCTGACCGAGATGCTCGTCGACCGCGGGGTGGCCGGCATCATCTACGTCTCCGGTCTGCACGCGGACACCACGGCCGACATGGAGCGCTACGAGCGGCTGCGCGCCCAGGGCGTGCCCTACGTCCTCGTGGACGGCTTCTCCCCCAAGGTGCAGGCCCCCTTCATCTCCCCCGACGACCGCGCGGCGATGACCCTGGCCGTCACCCACCTGGTCTCGCTCGGCCACACCCGCATAGGCCTGGCCCTGGGCCCCAAGCGCTTCGTCCCGGTACAGCGCAAGATCGAGGGCTTCGTACGAGCCATGCAGGACCAGCTGTCCCTGCCCCCGGACGTCATCGAGTCGGGCCTGGTCCAGCACTCCCTCTACACCCTGGAGGGCGGCCAGGCGGCCGCGACGGCGCTCATCGACCGCGACTGCACGGCGATCGTCTGCGCCAGCGACATGATGGCGCTGGGGGCCATACGGGCGGCCCGCCAGCGCGGCCTGGAGGTCCCGAGGGACGTCTCGGTCGTCGGCTTCGACGACTCCCCCCTGATCGCCTTCACCGACCCGCCCCTGACCACGATCCGCAAGCCGGTGCCGGCCATGGGCCAGGCAGCCGTGCGCACCCTCCTCGAGGAGATCGGCGGAACCCCCGCCCCCCACAGCGAGTTCGTCTTCATGCCGGAACTGGTGGTGCGCGGCTCCACGGCCTCGGCCCCGGGCAGCCGCCCCTGAGCCGCACCCGACCTGCCGATGAGCGGCGCCCGAGGGCTTTTCTGGCACACTCTGTCCCTATGGGTGACACGACCGTGACACGACTGGAGGCCGTCCCGGACCCCGTCACGCACGAGCGCACCCTCCTCACCCGCCTGCGCACTCCGCGCCGCCCCCGGCTGTGGTTCGAGATCCTGCTCATCGCGGTGAGTTACTGGACGTACTCCCTGATCCGCAACGCGGTCCCGGAACAGAAGGCCGAGGCCCTGCGCAACGCGGACTGGGTCTGGCGCACCGAGCACCAACTGGGCATCGCCGTAGAGCAATCGGTCAACCATGCCGTCAACTCGGTGACTTGGCTGATCATCGGCATGAACTACTACTACGCCACCCTGCACTTCGTGGTGACGATCGGCGTCCTGGTCTGGCTCTACCGCAGCCACCCCGGCCGCTACGCGGCGACCCGCCTCGCCCTCTTCGCCACCACCGGCGTGGCCCTGGCCGGCTACTACCTCTTCCCCCTGGCCCCGCCCCGCCTCATGACCGGCGCCCACTTCGTCGACACGGTCCAGGTCCACCACACCTGGGGCTCCATGGCCTCCGGCGACCTCAAGGACATGTCCAACCAGTACGCCGCGATGCCCTCGATGCACATCGGCTGGTCCCTGTGGTGCGGCCTGACCATCTACGCCCTCACCACCATCCCCTGGCTCCGGGTCCTGGGCCTCCTCTACCCCACGACCACCCTCCTGGTCATCATCTGCACGGCCAACCACTTCTGGCTGGACGCGGTGGGCGGCCTCCTCTGCCTGACCTTCGGCCTCACCCTGGCCCGCCTCTGGTACGGCACCCTCCCCCACACCCTCCCCCGCACAACGGGGACGTTGCAGCCGACGGCCCCATGACCCTGGCGGCGGCCGGAACCACGACGAACCCGGTAGACGCGGTACGGCGGAAGGGGCAGTGGGGGCGCGTCACGGCCCCGACCCCCCACGCACCGCACGCGCGCTACGACGCCCCGTAGAACAGCGACTCCACAACCCCCCGAGCCCGCCGGGCGGTACGCCGATAGGCATCGAGCATGTCCCCCACATGCCCGGGTCCGTACCCCAGGTACCGCCCCACCGCGGCAAGCTCCCGAGGCTCCGTCGGGAAGGTGTCCCCCGCCCGCCCCCGCACCAGCATCACAGCGTTCCGCACCCGAGTGGCCAGCACCCAAGCCTCGTCAAGAATCGAAGCGTCCTCCTCGGTGACCAGCCCTCCCTCCCGAGCCGCGGCCAGAGCCTGCCGCGTACGAGTGGTCCGCAGCTCGGCCTCCCGGGCCCCATGCCGCATCTGCAGCAACTGCACGGTCCACTCCACGTCCGACAACCCCCCGGGCCCCAGCTTCGTGTGCAGCTTGGGATCCGCCCCCCGGGGCAGCCGCTCGGACTCCATCCGGGCCTTCAACCGCCGGATCTCCCGCACGGCGTCGTCCCCCAGCCCCCCGGAGGGATACCGCAGCGGATCGACCAGCGCGACGAACCGCCGCCCCAGCTCCACATCCCCCGCCACCGGCTCCGCCCGCAGCAGCGCCTGCGCCTCCCACACCAGCGACCACCGCCGGTAGTACGCCTCGTACGACTTCAGCGTCCGCACCAGGGGCCCGTTGCGGCCCTCGGGCCGCAGGTCCGCGTCGATCAGCAGCGGCGGATCCGAGCTGGGCACCTGCAGCAGCCGCCGCATCTCCGAAACCACCCGGTTCGCCGCCTGAGCGGCCTCCCGCTCGTCCACCCCGTCCCGGGGTTCGTGCACGAACAGCACGTCCGCGTCC
>NZ_BMVJ01000001.1:344728-345148 GCF_014650655.1 Streptomyces anandii JCM 4720 | reverse complement strand
GAGCCGTAGCCCAGCTCGTGTCCCCCGAACCGCCCCATCCCGATGATCGCGAACCGGGCCGGCAGGGCGTCCTCGCCGTCCCCCCACCCGTCCCGCACGACCGCCCGCAGCGTCCCCGCCAGCGTCGCCGCCGTCAGGTCGGACACGGCACCGCCCACCCGGTCCACGAGCGCGCCCTGGTCGGCCTCGACGGGCTGTGCCTCGGTGCCGTAGGAGCCGACGATGTCCGCGGCGGCCGTACGGAACAGCTCCCGCCGCCGTACGCCACGCGCCGCGGTGACCCCCTGCTCGGCGCTCTCGGCGCGCCCCACCGCGGCGAGCATCTCCTGCTCCAGCTGGGCCCGTCCGCGCGGTTCCAGCCCTCCGCCGCCGTCGGCGCCGCCGCCCGCACCGCCCCCGCCGCCGAGCAGGGCCACCGCC
>NZ_BMVJ01000001.1:343022-344703 GCF_014650655.1 Streptomyces anandii JCM 4720 | reverse complement strand
TCCGGCGCCCGCATCAGCAGGTCGGGCGCGAGCCGCCCGGCGGACAGCACGCGGGCGAGGTTCTCGGCCGCGGCCCCCTCGTCGCGCAGCAGCCGCAGGTACCAGGGCGTCTTGCCCAGCGCGTCGGACACCTTGCGGAAGTTCAGCAGTCCCGCGTCCGGATCGGCGGAGTCCGCGAACCAGCCCAGCAGCACGGGCAGCAGGGTCCGCTGGATGGCCGCCTTGCGCGTCACACCGGACGCCAGCGCCTCCAGGTGCCGCAGCGCCGCCGCCGGGTCGGCGTATCCGAGGGCGACCAGACGCTCGCGGGCCGCCTCCGCGCTCAGCCGCGCCTCGCCGGGCGCGAGCTGGGCGACGGCGTCGAGCAGCGGCCGGTAGAACAGCTTCTCGTGCAGCCGCCGTACGACGCCGGTGTGCCGCTTCCACTCCCGGGTCAGCTCGGCGACGGGGTCGCTGCGCAGCCCGAGCGAGCGGCCGAGCCTGCGCAGGTCGGACTCGTCCTCGGGGACGAGATGGGTGCGGCGCAGCCGGAACAGCTGGATGCGGTGCTCCATGGAGCGCAGGAACCGGTAGGCCTCGTCGAGCTGCACGGCGTCGGCGCGCCCGACGTACCCCCCGGCGGCGAGCGCCTTGAGGGCCTCCAGGGTGCTGCCGCTGCGCAGGGTGGTGTCGGTGCGCCCGTGCACCAGCTGGAGCAGCTGCACGGCGAACTCGACGTCCCTCAGGCCGCCCGGCCCGAGCTTCAGCTCCCGATCGACCTCGGCGGCCGGGATGTTCTCCACGACCCGCCGGCGCATCTTCTGCACGTCGCCCACGAAGTTCTCGCGTTCGGCGGCCTGCCACACCATGGGGTTGAGCGCGGCGATGTACTCGGCGCCGAGCGCGGGGTCGCCTGCGACCGGGCGGGCCTTGAGCAGCGCCTGGAACTCCCAGGTCTTGGCCCAGCGCTGGTAGTAGGCGACGTGGCTGCTCAGCGTCCGCACGAGCGGGCCGTTGCGGCCCTCGGGCCGCAGGTTGGCGTCGACGGGCCAGATGCTGCCCTCCACCGTCGTCTCGGAGCAGATCCGCATCATGTGGGAGGCGAGCCGGGTGGCGGCCCGCAGCGCCTTGTCCTCGTCCGCGCCGTCCGCGCTCTCGCCGACGAAGATGACGTCCACGTCGGAGACGTAGTTGAGCTCGTGGCCGCCGCACTTGCCCATGGCGATGACCGCGAGCCGGCACTGCGCGTCGTCCTGGGGCGCGGCCGCGCGGGCGAGGCGGAGCGCGGCGCGCAGGGTGGCGGTGGCGAGGTCGGCGAGCTCGGCGGCGGTCTCGGCGACGCCGGTGGTGCCGCAGACGTCGCGGGCGGCGATGGACAGCAGGCAGCGCCGGTAGGCGACGCGCAGCGAGACGGGGTCGTCGGCCCCGGCGAGCCCCCGCTCGAACTCCTCCACGCCGGGGTGCAGGTCCCGGGGCTCGTAGGTGACCAGCGCGTGCCAGTCGCCGGAGTGCCGGGCGAGGTGGTCGCCGAGGGCGGCGGAGGCGCCCAGCACGCCGAGCAGCCGGTCGCGCAGCGGCTTGGCCGCTATCAGCGTGTCGAGCAGTTCCCGCCGGGCGGTGGGCGAGGGCTGCGCCTCCAGCAGCCGTACGAGGCCCAGCAGCGCCAGGTCCGGGTCGGCGGTGGCGCCGAGCGCCTCCAGCA
>NZ_BMVJ01000001.1:304723-342996 GCF_014650655.1 Streptomyces anandii JCM 4720 | reverse complement strand
GTACCGGGTCGTTCCGCACCGGCGCGAGCTCCGGGCTCTCCAGCAGCCGCTCGGCGGCGGAGGCATCGGTGAAGCCGTGCCGCAGCAGCCGCGTGAAGGTACTGCTCCTGCGTCCCGGCGCCGTCATCCCGGCCTCCCGTTCGGATCAAGCCCGTCCTGGCCAGAGCCTAGCCGCAGTGTCCCTCGGAGGCCGTCGGGGAGCACCGGGAAGCCGGGGTGAGGTGACCGCTCGCGGAGACCGGTCAGGCGCCGCCCCTGCGGCGGCGGGCCAGGACGAAGACGCCGGCACCCACGGCCACGGCCAGGAGGCCCGCCGTGCCGGCGATCCAGGGGAGGGTGCCGGCGCCCGTGCCGGCCATGGAGCCGCCGGTCACGGAGGACTCCTGGGCGCCACCACCGGTCGTCGTACCGCCCGACGCGGCGGTGCCGCCGGATGCGCCCCCGTTCCCGTTGCCGCCGGAGTCGCCGCCACCGCCCGTGGTGCCGCCGCCACCCGTGCTCCCGCCCCCGCCCGGCACCGTCACCGTGACGGCGGCGGTGTCGTTCTCCGGGTCGCTGTCGCTCTCGCTGAGGACCTTCAGGGTGACCTTGCCGGGCTTGAGCGCGGACGGCTTGTCGACGCGCAGCCCGAAGGACCACACCAGCCGCGCGCCGTTCTCGATCACCCAGTCCGTGGTCTTCTGCACGCACTCGTAGACCTTGCCGCCGGGCGCGGTGGAGTAATCGCCGTCGACCGTCGTGTGGCACCGCTCCGGCACCTTCACCACGGTCGTGCCGGCCGGGACGGTGAAGACCGTACGCACCGAGGGGTCCTCGATGGGCCTGCTGCCGGTCCAGGTGGCCGTGCGCGCGGGGCCGTTGTTGCGGAACCCGATCTCCGCGGTGACGGTGCCGCCCGGACGCCCCCGCACCGAGGCCCCGACGGCCTCGATGTCCGTGGTGTTGTCGACCGCGTAGTGGACGTCGTGGAGCCCCAGTCGGGGCTCGCCCTCCGGCGCGTCGGCCGGCCGCGGCACGAGCTGGAGCTTCGGGCCGTGCCCGGCGTGGACGTCGGTGAGCTTCCTCAGCTCCTCGGGCTTGGACCTGAAGACTGACCAACTGGCGCCCCGCACATCGCCGGCGATCTTCAGCTCGCCCGGGTACAGGTCGTAGGACTGCCCCGGCTCGATGGTGTCCTCGACGTGGCAGAGGGCCGCCGGGTAGGACACGTCGGTGAGTTCACCGTTGGGGTCGCCGTCCATCCGGACGGGCAGCGTGCCGTACGTGCAGTTGCCGAACTCCTGCCGGAACGAGGCGCCCGCGCCGTACATGAGGAAGTACGCGCCGTCGATCGCCTCGGCGCCGTAGTTGGTGTAACCGATGCCAGGACGCACCAGGGACCCCGGCTCGACCTTGCCGGCGACGGTCCCGATCGTACGGTCCGCGACCAGCCCGGCGTCCTTGACGGTGACCGTCCAGACCTTCTCGGCCATCGCCACGCCGTCCGCCTGCCCGCCGATCCGGATCTCCCCGGTGGCGCCGGCCTTCGCGCCCTTCAGGGACCGCGCGCTGAGCGTGCCCAGGGACGCCCCCTTGCCCGGGGCGGGCGGATAGGCGGGCGAGCAGCTCAGCACCCCCTCGGACTTCTGCCCGCACCCCGGCAGGGTGACCTCGGCGATCCCCTTGAGCGAGGTGTAGTCGATCGTGATCGTGTACGACTTCACCTTCTTCGTGCCGGTGTTCAGCAGCGTGAGGCTGTCCCCGGAGCTGCCCAGGTCGGTGTACGGCGTCGCGTCCAGCGCGTAGTGCCCGAGATCGGACCGGACCTCCAGCCCACCCCCGTCCGCCACGGCCGTCCCGCCGGCCCCGCCGACCCCCAGGCCGGCCAGCACCAGCACCCCACCGGCGACCCCGGCCCCCCAACGCCCCTCGCGCACTCTCACAGATCCCCTCCGCAGACGTCCCGCGCCCGGCGGCAACCCGAACAACAACCGAACGCTGCCACCATGACCGCGCAGGCCACCGGAAGGTTGTACGCGGCGGAGGTGCGTCCCTTCACGGGAACCTGCCGCAATTCTCCCGCACGCCCCGCCCCACCCCCGTAACCTCCCTCCATGGAGTGGTTAACGGCCGCCTACTGGGGCGCCTTCGGCGGCTTCGCCATCGAGGTTCTCGACTACTGCAGAGCCGTGCGGTGGCACCGGAAAAGGCCTTGGAACGTCTCTTCGGCGAGCGTCGGCGCGGGACCCTCGGCCCCCAGGGCGCAGTCGCGGCCCGGCGACGAGGAGCTGCCCGCTCCCGGGTGGCTCGCCTACCTGCTCGGCGCGGTCCTGCGGGTGGTGGTCGGCGGCGGCGTCGCCGGCGCACTCGCGGCGAGCCCGCCGCACGGCACGACACCGTGGATCGCCCTGATCGTCGGCGCGGGTGCCCTCACCGTCATGGAGAAGTCGCTCGCCCTGGTCACCCTGGTCACGCAGGTGAGCAAGGACGCCGTGATCGGCGCGGTGATGCAGCACCAGAACAACCAGCGAGCGCAACTGGACGGTTCCCAGCCGGTGGTGCCCCCGCAGGAGTCCGCTCCGCTCGTTCCGCGACAGGACGCACAGGGTACGGATACCCAGAGCAATACGGCAGCGGTGCGGGATCCGGGCACCCCAGGGGGGAGCGTGTGATGGCGCTGGCAGCAGATTCGTTCGCGGGCCGGCTGGTCGCCGTGATCTCCCGCCGGGCGCCCGCCTTTCGCCGCCCACCGCCCCCCGCGCGGGAGGGGCTGGCCCCCAGGAGGGAGCAGTTTCCCCTCGCGAGGTCAACGTATGAAGCGGTCCTGGCGGACTACGAGGAATACGTGCGGCACCTCGCCCAACTGAGGGAAGTCGCGGCGGGTTTATCCGTCGGGGAGAGGCTCAGGTCCCGGGACGCGGTGCAGGCTCTCAGAAGTACCTTCACCCGATTCATGGAACCGGTCGACGAACTGTCGCTCCTCAACCTCTCGCCGTTCGCCTCCTCCGAGCAGTACCGGCACCGCACTGCCGTCTCACTCCGATCCGCGGCACAGGCACTGGTCTTGAGGAAGCAGATCAATGACGAGGTCCCGGCGCTGCTCGAGTCCCACCCGGGAACCGGGCTCCGTCGCCTTTTCGAATTCCTGCTGATCACCACCGATCTCGTCACCCTCTCCCTGGACTCGTGCGCCGGGTCCCTCAACGGCCCCCGCCTGATGGGCTCGGCCCCGAGACTCACACGCGTCGGCATGACGATCGCCAGGGCCCGCGTCATCGTCACCCTTGTCTCGGACCTCCTGAACGAGATCTCCGACGACTACGGCGGCGCGGACATGCGAGACGTGGACCTGGACGACGTCGATCTCTCCTGGCTCCGCTGGGACGAGGAAACCCAATGGCCACCGACCTGGGCGACCCGGATCCGCCGCATGTCCATCGAGATGTCCCCGGGCCACTGGGTGGTCCAGCCGATCGACACCACCGAGGACGTCGAACTGCTGGTCTGACGACGTCGCGTCACCCGTAGGCGTGCCGCTGAGCTGCTTCCGGCCACCCGGCGCGGCCCGGGCCTCTACGGTCGGCCCTGTCGCGACAGGACGCGCGGGACCCGGGGGGCACGGATGACGGTGGACGGCGAGGCGGCGGGCCCGAGCGGTGAGGCGGACGAGCCTGGCTGGGAGGTGGACCCGGACGACGACTGGGGCGTGGCCGTGGTCGCCACGGTGGGGCGGCAGTTGAAGCTGCGGCGCGAGGCGGCGGGGATGCGGGCCGCGGAGTTCGGCTTGGCCGTGGGCTACGGCGAGGACCTGGTCTACAAGATCGAGGGCGGCAGGCGGATCCCCCGTCCCGAGTACCTGGACAGGGCGGACGAGATACTGGCGGCGGGCGGCCTGCTCTCGGCGATGAAGGAGGACGTACGGCGGGTCCGCTACCCGAAGAAGGTGCGCGACCTGGCGAAGCTGGAGGCGCAGGCGGTCGAGCTGCTGTCGTACGGCAGCCACAACCTGCACGGACTCCTGCAGACCGAGGAGTACGCGCGCGCCCTGCTCGGCACACGGCGCCCCGTGCTGTCGGAGGACGAACTCGAACGAGCCCTGGCGGCTCGCATGGCGCGTAAGGCGGTCTTCGAGCGGGTTCCCGCGCCGGAGCTGAGTTTCGTCCAGGAAGAGGTGACGCTGCGCCGCCCGGTCGGGGGCAAGATGGTCCTGCGCAGGCAACTCGAACACCTTTTGCAGGTGGCGCAGTTGCGTCATGTCGAGATCCAGGTGATGCCGACGACACGTGGGGATCACCCGGGTACGGGTGGGCGGATTCAGGTGCTGAAGTTCGTGGACGGCACGGCGGTCGGACGGGCCGACGACGAGTTCGGCAATCGTCCTGTGTCCGACCTCCGGCAGCTCAGAATCCTCGAACTGCGCTATGGCATCATCCGGGCCGAGGCGCTGACGGCGGGAGAGTCGCTCGCCTTCGTCGAACAACTGCTGGGGGAGACATGAAGCCGAAGGAAGCGGGCCGGGACCGTGACCTGACGTGGTTCAAGAGCACGTACAGCGACAGCAGCAACCCCAGTGACTGCGTGGAGGTCGCCATAGAGGCCGTCTCGGTCCACGTCCGCGACTCCAAGAACCCCCACGGCCCCCGCCTCGCCCTCACACCTGCCGCCTGGAGCGGGTTTCTGCCGTTCGCCGGCGGTCCGCGAGGATCATGGCGACGTCGTCGGTGAGATCGCCCTCGGTGTGCCGGGTCAGCGACTGGTGGAGCTGGTCCAGGAACTCGGCCGGAGTGACGTCCGCGCCGATCCGCTCCATGGTCTTGGGCAGGTCGAAGAACTCGCCGGCGCCGTCGCGGGCCTCGATGACGCCGTCGGTGTAGAGGAGCAGGCGGTCGCCCGGGAGGAACTCGTAGGTCTCGGGCTTGGTGGTGAGGCCGTCGGCGAGGTCCTCGAGGCCGAGCGGGGGCAGGGGTGTGGCCGGCATCAGTGCCGTGGCCCTTCCCCGGTGCAGCAGCAGGGGCGGCGGATGGCCGCGGTTGACCAGTTGCACGACGGAGTCCTCGGGCACCTGGGCGATGAGCGCCGTGGTGAACCCTTCCAGCAGGACTTCCTGGTCGTACGCCCCAGGGACCGCGACTTCCCGGTGCAGCGCGGCGGCGCAGCGGTTCATGACCTCGACGAGCTCGTCCTCGTAGTGCACGGCCTCACGGAAGGCGCCGAGGGTCACGGCGACGGCCCGCACCGCGGTCAGCCCCTTGCCCCGCACGTCCCCCACGATCATGCGGACGCCGTACCGCGTCTGCACGGCCTCGTAGAGATCCCCGCCGACCCGGGCGCCGGTACCGGCCGCGAGGCACAGACTGCCCGCCTCGACGGGGCCGAGCCGCGCGGGCACGGGGCGCAGTACGACGTCCTGGGCCGCGACGGCGATCCGGCGCATCTGGTCGAGTTCGCGCTGTCTGCGGGCCTGTACGGCGCTGCTGGTGAAGACGCCGGCGACGGTGACCAGGGCGAGGGCGAGGAAGTTGGTGTAGACCTGCAGGGAGCCCCAGGCGCCGTTCCAGGTGGCGGTGATGACGCTGATCACCAGCGCGACGGCGGCGGCCGCGCCGGTGCCCCTGGGCCCCATCGCGACGGCGGCCAGTGCGGGGACCGCGGTGAGGAAGGGGCCGGTGTAGATGAAATGCGCGGGCGTGAGCTCGATGACCAGCACGGCGAGGGCGATCAGGAAGGGCACGCACTGCAGCGCGAAGAGGGCCCGCCCGCGACGGCCCGCTCCTGACAGCGGAGGCGACCGCAAGAGCGACTTCATCCCCCAAGCCTGCCCCGTCGGCGCCCCGGCCTCCACTCCGCCGACGGCGCCGACCCGCCACTCCTGCCTCTACAGCACCGGCAGATGCTTCCGCAGTTCGTATGCCGTGACCTCGGAGCGGTACTCCTCCCACTCCTGCTTCTTGTTGCGGAGGAAGAAGTCGAAGACGTGTTCGCCGAGGGTTTCGGCGACCAGGTCGCTGTTCTCCATGAGGGTCAGGGCCTCGCCGAGGTTCTGCGGGAGGGGTTCGATGCCCATGGCGCGGCGTTCGGCGTTGGACAGGGCCCAGACGTCGTCCTCGGCGCCGGGCGGGAGCTCGTAGCCCTCCTCGATGCCCTTGAGGCCGGCGGCCAGGAGGACGGCGTAGGTGAGGTACGGGTTGGCGCCGGAGTCGATGGAGCGGACCTCGACGCGGGCGGAGCCGGTCTTGCCGGGCTTGTACATCGGGACGCGGACCAGGGCGCTGCGGTTGTTGTGACCCCAGCAGATGTACGAGGGGGCCTCGCCGCCGGCGCCGGCGGTGCGCTCGGAGCCGCCCCAGATGCGCTTGTAGGAGTTGACCCACTGGTTGGTGACCGCCGAGATCTCGGCGGCGTGCCGCAGCAGGCCGGCGATGAAGGAGCGGCCCACCTTGGAGAGCTGGTACTCCGCACCGGACTCGTAGAACGCGTTCCGGTCGCCCTCGAAGAGGGAGAGGTGCGAGTGCATGCCCGAGCCGGGGTACTCCGAGAACGGCTTCGGCATGAAGGTCGCCTGGAGGCCCTGCTCCAGCGCGACCTGCTTCATGACCAGGCGGAACGTCATGATGTTGTCCGCGGTGGACAGCGCGTCGGCGTACCGCAGGTCGATCTCCTGCTGTCCCGGGGCGCCCTCGTGGTGGGAGAACTCCACCGAGATGCCCATGGACTCCAGCATGGTGATCGCCTGGCGGCGGAAGTCCATGCCGATGGCCTGCGGGGTGTGGTCGAAGTAGCCGGAGTTGTCGGCGGGGGTCGGGCGGGAGCCGTCGAGGGGACGGTTCTTCAGCAGGAAGAACTCGATCTCGGGGTGGGTGTAGAAGGTGAAGCCCAGGTCGGAGGTCCGGGCGAGGGCGCGCTTGAGGACGTAGCGCGGGTCGGCGAAGGACGGGGAGCCGTCCGGCATGAGGATGTCGCAGAACATGCGGGCGGTGCCGGGGGCCTCGGCGCGCCAGGGCAGGATCTGGAAGGTGGACGGGTCGGGCTTGGCGATCATGTCGGACTCGTAGACCCGCGCGAAGCCCTCGATGGCGGAGCCGTCGAAGCCGATGCCCTCGTCGAAGGCCTGCTCCAGCTCGGCGGGGGCCACGGCCACGGACTTCAGGAAGCCCAGCACGTCCGTGAACCACAGGCGTACGAACCGGATGTCGCGCTCCTCCAACGTACGGAGCACGAACTCCTGCTGCTTGTCCATCTTCCGCTTCCCCATCCTTGCTGGTCAGGCCGCCTGTACCCGCGTGCCACGGGGAAGGCGGTCGGGCACCTGAGCATCACACCACAACAGCGTTTCGCGCGCGTTGCGGAACCCGCTCGCCGAGCGGTCCCCGGCCCGAACGGCTCGCGTACGGCAGGTGAACCGCTCTGCCGCCCATCTTGCCTGCTCGCACCGATATCCGTAATGGCCGAAGTCTTTCCGGAGTGAGCGAGACCACGCCCTCTAAATTTGCATCTCAGATGCAACTTTCTCTAGCGTTTCGATCAGTTGAGCGATCGAGCCCATCGACGATCGAGCCCATCGAGGAGTCCTGATGCTGTCCGAGCAGTCAGCAGCCACCGTCCGCGCCACCCTGCCCGCCGTCGGCGCGGCCATCGGTGAGATCACCGAGCGCTTCTACGCCCGGCTGTTCGACGCCCACCCCGAGCTGCTGCGCGACCTGTTCAACCGCGGCAACCAGGCCGCGGGCACCCAGAAGCAGGCCCTCGCCGGCTCCATCGCGGCCTTCGCCACCCACCTGGTGAACAACCCCGAGCAGCGGCCCGACCTGATGCTCGACCGCATCGCCCACAAGCACGCCTCGCTGGGCATCACGCCCGAGCAGTACCCGGTCGTCCACGAGCACCTGTTCGCCGCCATCGCCGAGATCCTCGGCGACGCGGTCACCCCCGAGGTCGCGGCCGCCTGGACCGACGTCTACTGGCTGATGGCGGGCGCCCTCATCGCCATCGAGAAGCGGCTGTACGAGCAGAGCGAGCAGCGCGGCTGGCGCGAGTGGAAGGTGGTCGAGCGGATCGAGGAGACCGCCGACGTGGCCACCTTCAAGCTGCGCCCGGTCGACGACGGCCCCGTGCCCGGCTACCGGGCCGGACAGTACGTCTCCGTCGGCGTCACGCTCGCCGACGGCGCCCGCCAGATACGCCAGTACAGCCTGACCGCGGCCCCCGGCTCGCCCGAGCGGCAGTTCGCCGTCAAGCGGGTCGCCGGCGACGCCGCCGCCCCCGGCGGCGAGGTCTCCAACCACCTGCACGCCCACGTCCGCGAGGGCGACGTCCTCCAGCTGTCCGCCCCCTACGGCGACCTCGTCCTCGAGGACACCGGGGCGCCGCTGCTGCTCGCCTCCGCCGGCATCGGCGTCACCCCGATGATCGCCATGCTGGAGCAGCTCGCCCTCACCGGCCACCAGGCCCCGGTGACCGTCGTGCACGCCGACCGCTCCCCCGCCGTGCACGCGCTGCGCTCCGACCACGAGGCCTACGCGGCCAAGCTGGCGGACGGACGGTCCGTCTTCTTCTACGAGCAGGACGCCGAGGGCGCCGGCCGGCCCGGCCTGGTCGACCTCGCCGACGTCGACGTCCCGGCCGGCACGCACGCCTACCTCTGCGGCCCGCTGCCCTTCATGCGCGCGGTGCGCGCCCAGCTGATCGGCAAGGGCGTGGCCCCCGCCGACATCCACTACGAGGTGTTCGGCCCGGACCTCTGGCTCGCCAAGGACTGAGACCCCGGTACGGCGCAGGGCGCCCGGGACCGGCCTCGGCCGCCGGTCCCGGGCGCCCCGACGCGCGCCTCCGCACGTCTTCCGCGGCGCCCCGACGCGCACCTCCGCACGTCACGTCTCCTGCGGCGCCCTGCCGATGCCCAGTAGCAAGGGACCCGTCGGGGCGGCGACGATGTCCATGACCGTCAGCGGGTCGAGCGCGGCGAAGAACGCCTCCTGGGCCTGACGCAGCGCGCCCCGCAGCCGGCACCCGGAGCTCAGCGGGCACGGCGTCCCGGCCTGGCCGGCGCCCTCGCAGTCCACCACGTCGCCCTCGCCCTCGAAGGCGCGCACGACCGCGCCCACGGACGCCGTGCGCCCCCGCTCGGTCAGCGTGAGCCCGCCGCCGCGGCCGCGCCGGGCGGTGAGCAGGCCCATGTGGGTGAGTTCGGCGACGACCTTGGCGGCATGGGTGTAGGGCACGTCCATGTCCGCCGCGACCTGCCGGGTCGTGGGGCTCGACTCGCCGGCGACCGCGAGTCGCATCAGGGCGCGCAGCGCCAGGTCGGTGGAGCGCAGGAGCCGCATGCGGCCAGCGTAGATAATGCGCATCTGCGGTTCAAGTTTTCGGACAGCCTTGCCTCAGTCGCTTCGGGCCGGACCGGCCGGCTCGCCATGGCTGGCCGTCGGTCCACTGTGGTCTCCCCTCGGCCCGTCCGCCCCATTACGATCATCGGACCCGTCCGCCACCCCCGCACCGAAGGGAATCCGCCATGGGTTCCGCCCACCAGACCGGCACCGACCCCCGCAAGGCGCGCATAGAGGAGATGCGCCGCGCCGAGCACGCGCGGCAGCGGCGCAACCGTGTCGTCGTCATCGCGGCGAGCGCGGTCGTCGCCACCGGGCTGGTGGTCGGCGGGGCGGTGTTCCTGAACACGCGGTCCGGTGACGACAAGTCGACTTCGGCTTCGGCGGGCGCCGCCAAGGGCAGCGGCATGGGCCGCGCGAAGAGCGGCACGGACGGCGCCAAGAACGGCGGGCGGACCGCTTCCGGTCACTTCGTGACGGGCGCCGACGGGGTGAGGACCTGGAAGGGCACGCTGACCCGCAATCACGTCGCGGGCCCGGTGACGTACCCGATGGAGCCCCCGGTCGGCGGCGACCACAACCCGGTGTGGCAGAACTGCGACGGCGAGGTCTACACCAAGCCGGTCAGGAACGAGAACGCCGTGCACGCCCTGGAGCACGGCGCGGTGTGGGTGACGTACAACGGCAAGGCGTCCGAGGCCGACGTGGCGGCGCTCGCGGCGAAGGTGCGCAGGACGCCGTACACGCTGATGAGCCCGGTCGCGGACCAGAAGGACCCGATCATGATGTCGGCCTGGGCGCACCAGCGCACCGTGACGGGCGCCGGCGACCCCAACGCCGACAAGTTCCTCGCCGAGTTCGTGCAGGGCGCGCAGACGCCCGAGCCGGGGGCCGCCTGCACGGGAGGGCTCGGCCAGTGAGGCTCGTCGGACTGGTCGCCGGGGCGGCGGCCACGGCGCTGGTCGCCGTCGGGGCGATCACGTACGCGGTCGCCGAGGGCGACACCGGAGCCGGGGCCGGCGGCCGGACCGCGTCCGCATCGGTGTCCGAGTCCGGGGACGGGACCGAGTCCGGGGGCGGCTCCGGCTCGGGGCTCACGCCGCCGGCCGCCGACTCCGCGGACGCCGGGTTCGCCCGGGACATGGCCGTCCACCACCAGCAGGCCGTCGAGATGTCGTACATCGTGCGCGACCGCACGAAGGACACCGAAGTGCGCCGCCTCGCCTACGACATCGCCCAGACGCAGGCCAACCAGCGCGGGATGCTGCTCGGCTGGCTCGATCTGTGGGGGCTGCCGAAGGTGTCGGCCGGGCCGCCGATGGCCTGGATGGGCATGAACGCGCCCGCCGGCGAGGACGGGGCGCTTATGCCGGGCATGGCGACCGACGCGCAGATGAAGAGGCTGGGCCAACTCGACGGCAGACAGGCCGAGATGTACTACCTGCGGCTGATGACGGCGCACCACAAGGGCGGCATCCACATGGCCGAGGGCTGCGTGGCCAAGTGCGCGGTCGGGGTGGAGAGGCGGCTGGCGCAGGGCATGGTCGACGCGCAGCAGTCGGAGATCAGGATGATGGCGGACATGCTCAAGAAGCGCGGGGCAACGGGCGGTTTCTGATCCGGACACACCCGGGACGGCACCGCGAATGCGGCAAGAATGCGGCAAATCGGCCGTAACTGCTTACTCCTGACGGTTCCTTGGGTTTCTCTTGGCTTACCCATTCCCCTGGCATGAACGGTTCATCGGGAAGAGTGACCCTCGATCGTGTGATCCATTGTTGGGCCAAACCGCCGCGGCTCCACGCGGATCCCGCGAGGACCAACCACTCATTGCGTTCCGTACGGAACCGCATCGCAGGGGGTTCTATGAGATCCAACCGCGCCATCGCGCGCGCCGGTGTGAGCATGGCGGCGACACTGCCGATGCTCGCCGGTGCGCTGGCGCTCGGCATACCCGCGGCGCACGCCGCGGACAACCCGGGCCGCAACGCGCTCGCGGGCACCAAGCCCGTGTGGGCGACGGCCAAGGCGGACAAGGGCGCGACCTCGAACAGCGCCCAGGTCAACGCCCGGGTCTACCTGGCCGGCGACTCCGCCGGTCTCGCCGCGTACGCCAAGGCGGTCGCCGACCCGTCCTCGCCCGCGTACGGCAAGTACCTGAGCGCCAAGCAGGCGCAGGCGCGCTTCGGTGCGACCAAGGCCCAGGTGGCCGCCGTCAAGTCGTGGCTGAAGTCGGCGGGCCTGAAGGTCACTTCGGTGACCCCGCACTACATCGCCGTCTCCGGTGATGTCGCCGCCGCCGAGAAGGCGTTCGGCACCCAGCTGCACAACTTCGCCAAGGGCTCCCAGACCTACCGCGCGCCGGCCCAGTCGGCGTCGGTCCCGGCGGCCCTCAAGAGCGCCGTCCTGACCGTCACCGGTCTGGACAACGCCCCGCACAAGGCGAACCACAAGGACCAGCTGCCGCCCCCGGACGCCGTGTTCAAGAACTCCGGGCCGTTCTCGTCGTACTACGGCTCGAACGTCGCGAGCACGCTGCCCAGCGCGTACGGTTCGAAGATCCCGTACGCCGTCAAGGGCTACACGGGCAAGCAGCTGCGCTCCGCGTACGGCGCGGGCAAGTACACCGGCAAGGGTGTGCGCATCGCGATCACCGACGCGTACGCCTCGCCGACCATCGCCTTCGACGCCGGCACCTACGCGAGCAAGCACGGTGACGCGGCCTGGAAGACCGGTCAGCTGCACCAGGTGCTGCCGAAGAACTACACGAAGACCAAGGAGTGCGGGGCCGCCGGCTGGTACGGCGAGGAGACCCTCGACGTCGAGGCCGTGCACGCGGTCGCGCCGGCCGCCGACGTCACGTACGTGGGCGCCGCCTCCTGCTACGACGACGACCTGCTCGACTCGCTGAGCAAGATCGTCGACAACCACCTCGCCGACATCGTCTCCAACTCCTGGGGCGACATCGAGGCCAACCAGACGCCGGACCTCGCGGCCGCCTACGACCAGGTGTTCCAGTTCGGCGCGGTCCAGGGCATCGGCTTCTACTTCTCCTCCGGCGACAACGGCGACGAGGTCGCCCACACCGGTACGAAGCAGGTCGACACCCCGGCCAACTCGGCGTGGGTGACCGCGGTCGGCGGTACCTCGCTGGCCGTCGGCAAGGGCGACAAGTACCTGTGGGAGACCGGCTGGGGCACCGAGAAGGCCACGCTGTCCGCGGACGGCAAGAGCTGGACCGGGTTCCCGGGCGCGTACACCTCGGGTGCGGGCGGCGGCACCAGCAAGACCGTGCCGCAGCCGTACTACCAGAAGAACGTGGTGCCCAAGGCGCTGGCCACGGCCAACAACGCCGCCGGCAACCGCGTCGTCCCGGACATCGCGGCGATCGCCGACCCGAACACCGGTTTCAAGGTCGGCCAGACGCAGACCTTCCCGGACGGGACGCAGCGCTACAGCGAGTACCGCATCGGCGGCACCTCGCTCGCCGCGCCGGTCATCGCGGCCGTCCAGGCCCTCGCCCAGGAGGCCCGCGGCGGCAAGGCGATCGGCTTCGCCAACCCGACCATCTACGCCAAGTACGGCTCGAAGCTGTACCACGACGTGGTGGACAAGCCCACCGGCAACGACCTCGCGGTCGCCCGCGTGGACTTCGTCAACGGCTACGACGCCACCGGTGGTCTGAGCGTGTCCGTCCGCAGCCTCGGCAAGGACGCCTCGCTCACGGCGGTCAAGGGCTACGACGACGTCACCGGCGTGGGCTCGCCCGCGCCCGGCTACGTCGACTCGTACCGTCGCCACTGACGCCTGAAGGCCTCACGGCCTGACCGTGCGCCCGCCTCTCCTCCGGGAGGGGCGGGCGTTCGCGCGTCTCAGGGCCGTTTCCGGCCGGGCGCGGCGCGGGGCGGGCGCTCGCGGATGCCGAGCACCGCGCCGGCCACGTCCTCGGGGCGGTCGAACATGAGCAGGTGCCCGGCGGGGCCGCTGACGTGGAGGGTGCCGCCGAGGGCGGTGGCCAGGTCGCGCTGGCGGGCCAGCCAGTGCTCGCGCCGGTGCGCGGGCCGGCGCGGGTCGTCGGCGGCGACGACGGTGACGGGCAGTCCGGGCGGCAGGGGGCGTCGCGCGCGCAGGGCGGCCAGGGCGACGGCCTGGTCGGTGTAGGTGGTGTTCTCGGCGACCACCGCGTGCAGCCAGCGGCTGGTCGAGTACGCGCGCCGCACGAGGTCGTACGGCACCTCCTCGCCGCCCCCGGCGCGGCCCGCCCGGACGGCGGCGCGCCGCAGCGCGGGGCCGGCCACGCGGGGCACCCCGGCCGCGCTCGCCAGCGCGGCGCCCGCGCGGGCGGCGGTGTCGCGCGCCGCGCGGGCCCGGCGGGGGCGCGGTTCCTCCTCGACGCTGGAGTCGACCAGCACGAGCCCGGCGGCCCGGGCGGGGAACAGCCGGGCGAAGGCCTCCGCGTGGAACCCGGCGAGCGAGTGCCCGACGACGGTGGCGGGGCCGTCCAGGCCGAGCGCGTCGAGGACGGCCGCGATGCGCCGGGCCTCCCCCGCCAGCGTCGGCCAGGCGCGCGTGCGCGCGCTGAGCCCGAGCCCCGGCCGGTCGAACCGCACGACGGTGCGGTGGGGAGCGAGCAGCGGCACCAGGGGGTCCCAGTCGAACCAGCACATGCCGAGCCCCGGACTGAGCACACACGGCGGCCCGCTCCCGTCGACGACGACGTGATGCACGACGCCCCCGATCCCGACAAAGGTCATACCCGCCTCCCCGACTGCCGTACCGGCATCATGACCGCCCACCCCGGCCGATGCCCACGCGGGGCGGGCCACGCCCCCGCTCGGGAGGGTGGCGGGCCCCCTGTTCGACTATCGCGTCGGTTTGACGATTACACTGGGCGCGTGCCTGAATTGAACTTCTGGTCGATCTATCAGCACGGCTTCGCGCGGGTCGCCGCGTGCACGGGTCACACCGTCATCGCCGATCCGCCCGCCAACGCCGAAGCGGTCCTGCGCCAAGCGCGCGAGTGCGCCCGTGAGGGGGTCGCCGTCGCCGTCTTCCCGGAGCTGGGCCTGTGCGGCTACTCCATCGAGGACCTGCTGCTCCAGGACGCGCTGCTCGACCAGGTGGAGGAGGCGCTGGCGCAGGTGGTCGCCGGGTCGGCGGACCTGCTGCCGGTCCTGGTCGTCGGCGCCCCGCTGCGCCACCGCAACCGGATCTACAACTGCGCGGTCGTCGTGCACCGCGGCCGCGTCCTCGGCGTCGTACCCAAGTCGTACCCCCCGAACTACCGCGAGTTCTACGAGCGCCGCCAGATCGGCGACGGCGCCGACGAGCGAGGCGGATCGATCCGCCTCGGCGGGGCACTCGGCGAGTCCGTGCCGTTCGGCGTGGACCTGCTGTTCGCGGCGGACGACGTCCCCGGTCTCGTGCTGCACGCCGAGATCTGCGAGGACATGTGGGTACCGGTGCCGCCCAGCGCGGAGGCGGCCCTCGCCGGCGCGACCGTCCTCGCCAACCTCTCCGGCAGCCCGATCACGGTCGGCCGCGCCGAGGACCGCAAGCTGCTGTGCCGTTCGGCGTCCTCACGCTGCCTGGCCGCCTACGTCTACGCCGCCGCCGGCCTCGGCGAGTCGACCACCGACCTGTCCTGGGACGGCCAGGCCATGGTCTACGAGAACGGCGTACTGCTGGCCGAGACCGACCGCTTCCCGCTCGGCGACTCCCACGCCGTGGCCGACGTGGACCTCGACCTGCTCCGCCAGGAGCGGCAGCGCATGGGCACGTTCGACGACAACCGCCGTACGCACCACGCGCGGACGAGCGACTTCCGTACGGTCCCCTTCGAACTCGCCCCGCCGGCCACCGACCTCGGCCTGCGCCGACGCCTGGAGCGCTTCCCCTTCGTACCCGCCGACGCCGCCCGGCTCGCCCAGGACTGCTACGAGGCGTACAACATCCAGGTCGCGGGCCTCCAGCAGCGCCTCGCGGCGATCGGCGGCCCGAAGGTGGTCATCGGGGTCTCCGGCGGCCTCGACTCCACGCACGCCCTGATCGTCGCCGCCCGCGCGATGGACCGCGCGGGCCGCCCCCGCAGCGACATCCTCGCCTGGACCCTGCCCGGCTTCGCCACCAGCGACCACACCAAGGACAACGCCCACAAGCTGATGAACTCGCTCGGCGTCACCGCCGCCGAGCTGGACATCACGCCCACCGCGCGGCTGATGCTGGAGGAGATGGGCCACCCCTTCGCGTCCGGCGAGCCGGTGTACGACGTCACCTTCGAGAACGTGCAGGCGGGCCTGCGCACGGACTACCTCTTCCGGCTGGCCAACCAGCGCGGCGGCATCGTGCTCGGCACCGGCGACCTCTCCGAGCTGGCGCTCGGCTGGTCCACGTACGGCGTGGGCGACCAGATGAGCCACTACAACGTCAACGGCGGCGTGCCGAAGACGCTGATCCAGCACCTCATCCGCTGGGTCATCAGCAGCGGCCAGTTCGACGAGGAGACCGGCAGGACCCTCGCCGCGATCCTCGACACCGAGATCAGCCCGGAGCTGGTGCCGGGCGAGGAGATGCAGTCCACCGAGTCGAAGATCGGCCCGTACGCGCTGCACGACTTCACGCTCTTCCACGTGCTGCGCTACGGCTTCCGTCCCTCCAAGATCGCCTTCCTGGCCTGGCACGCCTGGCACGACCCGGAGTCCGGCGACTGGCCGCCGAACTTCCCCCGGGCCAAGCGGGTGGCCTACGACCTGCCGGAGATCCGGCACTGGCTGGAGGTCTTCTGCCGCCGCTTCTTCGCCTTCGCACAGTTCAAGCGCTCGGCCATGCCGAACGGCCCCAAGGTCTCGGCCGGCGGCTCCCTCTCCCCACGCGGCGACTGGCGGGCCCCGTCGGACGGCAACGCCCGGGCCTGGCTCAGCGACCTGGCCCGCTTCGACCCGCCGGAGGCATGAGACTCACCGCTTGAGCGTCACGTACTTCCCTTCCGTGAGATCAGCGCCGCCAGCGCCTCGGGCGCGCCAGGCTGGTCCCGGATGCCGGGGAAGGCGTTGATGTCCACGATCAGTGGGGCACCGTGGCCCACGTCGACGACGTCCACGCCGTAGACGTCGAGGGAGAAGACCTCTCCGACGCGGCGCACCAGGGCCGGCCATCCGGGGGGCAGGTCGTCGAGGGGAAGCGTTCGGGTGGGGCCGCGTCCCTCCGGGGAGAGTTCGGAGCGGCGCAGGCCGGCGAACAGCCGGTCGCCGACCGCCCAGAGCTTGTGGTCCCACCCGTCGTTGGGGGCGAAGTCCTGCACCACGACCGGCTCGTCCGGATGCGCGGCGGCCAGGTCCCGCAAGTGCGAGGCACTGTCGACGCGAGCCACCACGTCGTGCCGCCGGCTGTAGCGGCTCTTGACCACCGCCGGTCCGGACAGCGTCGGCCCGGACGCCAGCTCTGCCAAGGTGCTGAACGTGCCCGTGGCCGCGAAGGGGAGGCCGGCGTCCAGGGCCAGTGCGGCCATGGCCGTGCGGTCCTGGCACAGCGCGGTCGCGGCGGCCGAGTTGATCACGCGGGCGCCACGTCGCTCCAGATCCCGGGCGAGTGCGAGGGCATGCGGCGTACGTGCCTTCAGCAGGTAGACGTCGGCAAGCGGTTCGGGGAGGGGCGGCGGCGTCCGCGGATCCAGCACGTCCACGGGGTGGTCGGGCGCGAGCAGGGCCGTGGTGCGGCTCAGGAGCGGGTGGCCGGGCTCGGAGGTGATGAGTGCGACTCTCATGCCTTCCGGCCCGCCGTCATGGGGATCGGAACGGCGCCGAGCAGCGGCTGCGCGGTGGTGGTCGCCGTGGTGGTCACGGTCGCGGTGGTGGTCGCCGTGGTCGCGCCGGCCGCCAGGTCGAGGACGGCTCTTGCCAGCCGTTTCGGCGCGTCGGGGACCTGGCGGAAGCTGGGAAAGTCGTTCACGTCCACGACCACGGGGCCGTCCGGTCCCAGCACCACGTCGACTCCGTAGAGGTCGAGGCCGTAGACCACGCCGACCCTGGCTGCGATCTCGGCGATCTCGGGCGACAGCGGCACGTGGCGCTCCCGTACCGCGTGGTCCGGATGGAGCGGGGAACGGCGCTCAGTGGCGTACAGCTCGCCGCCGACGCTGTACACCTTGATGTCGGCGCCGGAGTTGGGCACGTACGGCTGGGCGATCAGCATGCCCTCCCCCGCCAGTTGGGGAAGCATCTCGGTGAGCCGGCGCGGGGAGGACACCAGGTGCACGGCCCGGCCAGAACTGCCGTCAGCGGGCTTGACCACGATCGGATACTCCGACTCGGGTATCTCCAGCAGCAGTTCGGGCACGGCGGCCGCGTAGGTCGCGGGCAGGGGCAGCCCACGGCTGAGACCGATGACCGCGGCCAGCGCCTTGTCCCGCACGCCGCGTATCGCCCGGACGTCGTTGATCGTCGTCAGGCCGGCCCAGGCCGCCGCTTCGAGCGAGGTGAGGCCCGGGCCGCCCGAGACGGTCTTGAGCACCCATGCGTCATGGGCGCTCGTCTGTACGGCCTTCGTCAGGTGCAGCAGGGAGCCACCGGGACGTACCACGTCCACGTGGTGTCCCCATGCGGTGAGTTGGTGGATCACCTCGACCGGCATGCCGTCTCGGCGGTACTGCTCCTCCACCAGAAAGCAGAGCTTCATCGTTCGTCCCCGTCACTGCCGGGCGACCGCCCTACCGCCTGTCGTCCGGCATTCCGTCATCTCGTGTGGCGTCACAGGATGTCATGATCGGGGGACCACGCAGGGGTGACGATCGGCTGACCGGTCACCCCTTGAGCGAGTCGAGGAAGGACGCCCAGGCAGGGGCGCGGAAGAGGACGACGGGGCCGTCGGGCACCTTGGAGTCCCGGAGGGGGACCAGGCCGGGGAAGTCGGGGGCGACTTCGAGGCAGTCCCCGCCGGTGGCATTGCTGTAGCTGCTCTTGAACCAGAGCGCTTCACTCAAGTCGATCCGGTCGCTTGGCATCTCGGTAGTCCTCTGCCGCCGTCTTGATCATGGACAGGGACGCCTCAGGTGACAGCGCGACGGCCCTGAGCCGATCGTACGACTTGCGGTAGTCCCCCACGAGGGCCGGATCATCGATGGTGTCACCACTGTGCAATGCCTCCGTGTAGAACAGCGGAGGGGCATCGGCGAATGTCATGATCTTCGCCGGGCCGGTCATGAACGGGTGCGCCACACACTTCCGCGACAGCACCTGCGGAGTGATCCGGCGGCGCTCGGCCAACTGCACGATCCGGTCCAGTTGTTCGGCCATGTCCGGGGGCGCCAGGAGCGGGTCGGTGATCAGCGACTCGTGAAGGATCACCCAGTACTCGGGAGTTCGGTGGTCCGCCTCGAAGAGATCGGCGCGCGCCATTCGGGCGCCGACCTTCTCCTGCACCTCGGCTTCCGGGGAGAGCGGAAGGCCCGCGAGGATGACGGCCCGGGCGTAGGCCGGAGTCTGCAGCAGACCGGGGAGCAGCATCGGGCACCACTCCTCGATGGTCGCGGCCTGCTTCTCCGCCTCCAGGACCTTCTCGAAGTACGCGGCGTGCCCGGCCCTTCTCGCCTTGCGCACGTCCTCGCAGCGCCGCTCGAAGAACCCGTCGGTGCCGAGCACCCGGTCCGCGTGCCGGGCCAGGTCGATCGGCATGCGCCGCTGCCCGCGCTCGATGTCGCTGAGGTACGTCTTGCCGTAGAAGCTGCCCTGGAGGAACGCCTCCAAGGACAGTCCCGCCGCCTCCCTCTTCCACCGCAACTCCTTGCCGTAGAAGTCGGGGACGCTGATCGACCCGTCGATGTCCTTGCGCCGGACCACGTGCTCACCGCCGTAACTCGACTCACCGTTTCCGCTGTTCACGTCGCGAACGCGAACGGGCTTCCACGCTAGCGAGCCGGTCGACAGTCTGTGAGGTGTTCGTCACACACCGCACAGAAGGCTGAAACCCCGCGATGCCCGAGCACTTCCCCTCCCCCACGGCCTGCGACGTCGTGACGTTCGAACTCAGCCTGTCGGCCACGGCGAAGGCCGTACCGGAGGTACGCCACCACCTGGACGCGCTCGGCTTCGAAGTACAACTCTGCGTCACGGAGTTGCTGACGAACGTGATCGACCACCTGGGCGAGGGCACGCCGGTGAACGTACGCGTCAGCGGCGTGCCGGGCGGCCTCACCCGCGTGGAGGTCACCGACCCGGACCCCCGCGCACTGCCGGCTCTCCTGGACGCCCCGGAGACGTCGGAGTCCGGGCGCGGCCTGGCCCTGGTCGACCAACTCGCCCTGCGCTGGGGTGTGGAGCAGGGAGCGGACCGCAAGACGGTCTGGTGCGATCTGGCCTGACCGGGTCCGTCAGCTGTCAGGGGCTTCGGGACGCTTGGCGTGGATGACCACCGTCGGGCCGCTGAACTCGTTCGGGGGCAGGCGGAGTTCGGCCAGTGGGAGCAGGCCTGCCTGTTCGATCAGGGTCGCGAATTGTTCCGGGCGCCATTTGTGGGTGGTCCAGCGGACCGGGACGCCTCCGTAGGCCTCGGTGCGTACGCGGTCCTCGTCGCCGACGTGGGTGCCGGTGATGAAGTGGCCGCCGGGCTTCAGCGCGCGGGCGAACAGGGCGAGCACCTGGGGCAGGATGTCGCGCGGGAGGTTGAACAGCGACCACCAGCCGAGGATGCCGCCCAGGGACGCCTCGGCGAGGTCGAGTTCGGTGGCCGAGGCGACGCTGAAGCGGCACTCCGGGTGGAGGCGGCGGGCGTTCTCGATCATGCGGGGCGAGAGGTCCACCCCGGAGACGTCCAGGCCGCGTTCGGCGAGGTAGGCGGTGACGGTGCCGGGGCCGCAGCCGACGTCGAGGACGGGGCCGAGGCCGCGCACGGAGTCGGCGAAGACGTCCATCGACGCCATGAGCCACGGGTGGCGGCGGATGTCGCCCATTCCCGTCGTCGCCACCATGTGGGCGTAGTTGTCCGCCACGCGGTCGTAGGACTCGCGGACCACGTCGAGATCGGCCGGCCGGTCAACGGGGTGTGATCGCATCGGCCAAGACTACGACGTCGTACCCATGTTCACCCGGGCCGCGACCGGAAGGTGGTCGCTGCCGGTGCGGGGCAGGGTCCAGGAGCTGACCGGTTCGACGCCCTTGACCATGATCTGGTCGATGCGGGCCATCGGGAAGGACGCCGGCCAGCTGAACCCGAAGCCGCTGCCCACCGCGCCCTGGGTGGAACGCATCTGGGAGGTGACGGCGTTGAGCGAGCGGTCGTTCATGGTTCCGTTGAGGTCACCGAGCAGGATCACCCGGGGCTGCCGCTCGGCGGCGATCGCCTCGCCGAGCGCGTCCGCGCTCTGGTCGCGCTGCGCGGCGGTGAACCCGGCGTTCATCTTCACCCGCACCGAGGGCATGTGGGCGACGTAGACCGCGACGGGACCCTCGGGTGTGCTCACGGTGGCGCGCATCGCGCGGGTCCAGCCCAGCCGGATGTCGACCGAACGCACGTCGGCGATCGGGTACTTGCTCCACAGCCCGACCGTGCCCTGCACCGAGTGGTACTTGTACGCCGGCGCGAGCGCGCTCTCGTAGACCGGGACGGCGGAGGCCTTCAGCTCCTCCAGGGCCAGCACGTCGGCGCCGGCGGCGGCCACCTCGCGGGCGGTGCCGGAGGGGTCGGGGTTGTCGGCGTTGACGTTGTGCGTGGCCACCGTCAGGTCGCCGCCCCCGGCCGTCTTGTCGGTGAGCAGGCCGCCGAAGAGGTTCAGCCAGGCGACCGCGGGCAGCACCACCGCGATCAGCGCGGTCGCCGACCTGCGCACCAGCGCCCCCACCAGCAGCAGCGGGATCAGCAGGCCGAGCCACGGCAGGAAGGTCTCGGTGAGACTGCCGAGGTTGCCGATCCGGTTGGGGATGTGCGAGTGCAGCAGCATCACCAGGGCGAGGGCGACCGCGACCGCGGCCAGCAGCACGCCCCGGCGCCAGATCCGCGGATCGCCGCGCCAGCCGGACAGGAAGCGGTTCAGCAGGTGCCGAAGCCGGGATCCTGGCCGCCCGGACCCCGAGCCGCCGCCGTCCGTCTCCGTCATGTAAGCCTGCTGCGCCATACCGTCGCCTCACTGCCTGCCGTGCACACCGTTCGCCCCCTGGTTCACGACCCTAGGGGATGATCGGCTCTGTCCCCGCCGTCCATGACGGCCGTACCTGCACGAGGACGAAAGAGTCGGCACGACGAGTTCCGGTTGCGCCGCCTGGATCATGGTCTGTGACGAAACGCGCACATTACGGCGGGGGCAACCCGGATCCTAGGAGGACGAGCTGACGGGGCGTAGGCCGTCGAGTACCGCGTCCACGATCTGTTCGGCCAGGCCCTCGGGGAGGTCGGCGTCGGGGCGCATGACGCTGCGGACGAGCATGGGGCCCACGAAGATGTCGTTGAGCACCTGGACGTCGATGTCCGTGCGCAGTTCGCCGTTGCGCTGCCCGCGGCGCAGGATCTCGATCTGGAGCCTGCGCCGCGGCTCGACGACGGTGGCGTCGTAGGCGCACCAGAGCTTGGGGCTCGACTTCATCTGGGCGTAGACGTTGTGCAGGATCGCCGAGGAGCGGCTGACCAGGCCGCGCCTGCGCAGTTGTTCCAGCAGGGCGACGAGGTCGTCGCGCATGGAGGTGCCGGGCAGTTCGGGGTCGGCGGGCTCGGCGGCCCGCACGACGTCGACGAACAGTTCCTCCTTGCCGCTCCAGCGGCGGTAGATGGTGGCCTTGCCGACGCCCGCGGTGCGGGCGATGCGCTCTATGGAGAGTTCGGCGAGCGGTACACCGTCCTCCAGCAGTTTCATCACGCCCTCGACGATGGCGCGTTCCACCGCTTCGCTCCGCGGGCGGCCCCGTGCGGGGGCCTGGGCCTCGGGGGCGGCCCGGCGCTCACTGTCGGCAAGGCTCACTTGGGACGTCCTTTCGTCGTACAGGGAGATTGTCCCCCCGGTGCTCCGCCCCCGTTGACCACACCCTGCCGGTGTCTACTCGACCGCCGCTACAAGCTCCGGCTCCTCCTTGCCCTTTTCGGACGCCGGCGCCTTGCCCGGCAGGAAGACGGCCACCACGACCGCGCCGACCAGGGCGACTCCGGTCCCCCACAGGGCGGTGACGTGCATGGCGTGCAGGAAGGAGTCGTTGGCGGGGCCGATCAGCGCCTGGCCGCGCGGGCCGAGCTTGGCGGCGACGCCGAGGGTGGCCTCGATGGACTCGCCGGCCGTGTCGCGCAGGCCCGGCGGCAGCAGGCCGAGCTTGCCCTCGATGCCGTTGCGGTAGGCGGTGGAGAGCACCGAGCCGAGGACGGCGATGCCGAGGGCGCCGCCGACCTGGCGGAAGGTGTTGCTGAGCGCGGAGGCGGAGCCGGCCTTCTCGCGGGGCAGGGCCTGCATGATCACGACACTGGTCGGCGTCATGATGTGAGCCATGCCGGCGCCCATCAGGAAGAAGACGACCTCCAGGATCCAGATCGGGGTGTCCGCCTCGAAGGCGGCGAAGGAGGCCAGCGTGGCGGCGATGACCAGCAGGCCCGCGGTGGTGGTGGCCTTGTTGCCGAAGCGGTCGACGACCAGCCGGGCGCGGGGCGCGAAGATCATCTGCGCGGCGGCCAGCGGCAGCATCAGCAGACCGGACTCCAGCGGCGAGTAGCCGCGCACGCTCTGGGTGTAGAAGACCGAGAAGAACGTGACGCCCATCAGGGCGAAGAACACCAGCGCGATGGCGCTCATGGCGGCCGAGAAGACCTTGTTCTTGAAGTAGGTGACGTCCAGGGACGGGTGGTCGCTGCGCTTCTCGAAGATCACGAAGGCGGCGAGGACGACCACGCCGGCCGCGATGGTCGCGAGCACGGTCCCGTTGGTGAAGTCGGCGAGCTCGCCGCCCTTGATGATGCCGTAGACGAGCAGGACGAGGCCGACGACGGACAGCACCACGCCGAGCGGGTCGACGCGGCCCGGCCGCGGGTCACGGGAGTCGGGCACCAGCCACATCATCAGCGCCAGCGCGATGATCACGATCGGCACGTTGATCAGGAAGACCGAGCCCCACCAGAAGTGGTCGAGCAGCAGACCGCCGGTGATCGGGCCGATGGCGATGGCGAGACCGACGCCGCCGGCCCAGATGCCGATGGCCTTGGGCTGCTCCTCGCGCTCGAAGACGTTCATCAGCACGGCGAGGGTGGCCGGCATGACGAAGGCGGCGCCGAGGGCCATCAGGGCGCGGAAGGCGATCAGCTGGCCCGGCGAGCCGGACTCGGCGGCCAGCGCGGAGCCGGCACCGAAGATCACCAGGCCGCCGAGCAGGACCTTCTTGCGGCCCAGCCGGTCGCCGATGAGGCCGGCGGTGAACAGCAGACCGGCGAAGACCAGGGTGTAGGCGTTGATCGCCCACTCCAGCTCGCTCTGCGTGGCGCCGAGCCCGGTGGGGGCCGGCGTCGAGATGGTCTTGATGGCGACGTTCAGGATCGAGTTGTCGAGCACCACTATCAGCAGGCTCAGCATCAGGACGCCGAGAATCGCCCAGCGGCGGCGGTGCACCGCTTCCGGAATCCGGTGGGCGGATGCGGCAGGTGTAGTCATGCTCCGAAGCATATGCCACTTCCGATACGAGACCGTCTCGTATCGGAAATACTTTACCGAGATCTTACGCGCACGGCGCTTCCCGAGATCTTGAGCACACCCCCGGGCGGGCCCCCTGGCCCCGGACGGCACGAGGTGCCACCATGGACCCGAGTCCGGGGACGCCGTCAGGGCGCCTCGAGATGACAGAAGGAGCTGTTGGGAATGACGCAGCTTTCGGCTGCCCAGACGACGCCCTCCGACGGCAGCAAGGCGCTGTACGGGGGCAAGGGCACGCGCCGGATCACGGTCCGCGACATCGCCCTCGCCAAGGAACGCGGCGAGAAGTGGCCCATGCTCACCGCCTACGACGCGATGACCGCCTCCGTCTTCGACGAGGCCGGCATCCCGGTGATGCTCGTCGGCGACTCCGCGGGCAACTGCCACCTAGGGTACGAGACCACCGTGCCCGTCACCCTCGACGAGATGACCGTGCTCTCGGCCGCGGTGGTGCGCGGCACGAAGCGCGCCCTGATCGTCGGCGACCTGCCCTTCGGTTCGTACCAGGAGGGCCCGGTGCAGGCGCTGCGCTCGGCGACCCGGCTGGTGAAGGAGGCGGGCGTCGGCGCGGTGAAGCTGGAGGGCGGCGAGCGCTCGCACGAGCAGATCCGCCTGCTGGTGGAGTCCGGCATCCCGGTCATGGCCCACATCGGCCTGACCCCGCAGTCCGTCAACGCCATGGGCTACCGCGTCCAGGGCCGCGGCGAGGAGGCGGCGGCCCAGCTGCTGCGGGACGCCAAGGCCGTCCAGGACGCGGGCGCGTTCGCGGTCGTCCTGGAGCTGGTGCCGGCCGAGCTGGCCGCCGAGGTGACCCGCGTGCTGCACATCCCGACGGTCGGCATCGGCGCGGGCCCCGAGACGGACGCCCAGGTCCTGGTGTGGACCGACATGATGGGGCTGACCGGCGGGCGGGTGCCGAAGTTCGTCAAGAAGTACGCCGACCTGCGCGAGGTCATGGGCAACGCGGCCAGGGCCTTCGCCGAGGACGTCGTCGGCGGGACCTTCCCGCTCGAGGAGCACTCGGTCCACTAGCCCACCGGCCCACCGGTTCACCGGTCCCTCAAGCCACCGCGGTACCACGAGCAGCCCGCCGATCATCCCCCGTCGGCGGGCTTGCTCGCTTCTGTCGGCGGGGTGGGGCGGCCGTCGGGCGGCTGTCGGTCGGCTGTCGGTGGGCGTCGGTGGCCCTGTCGGTCGGCTGTCGGTGGTTTGTCGGTGGCGGGTGCGACCGTCTTCCCCATGACGCGAAACGACAACAACCCCGGCGGCGGACGCAACGCCGTGACCGTACGGGGGCTGGTCAAGCACTACGGCGAGACCAAGGCGCTGGACGGTGTGGACCTCGACGTGCGCGAGGGCACCGTGATGGGCGTGCTCGGCCCGAACGGCGCCGGCAAGACCACCCTCGTACGCATCCTCTCCACCCTGCTGGCCCCGGACTCCGGGCACGCCACCGTCGCCGGCTACGACGTCGTGCGCCAGCCCCGGCAGCTGCGCCGGGTCATCGGGCTCACCGGCCAGTACGCCTCGGTCGACGAGAAGCTGCCCGGCTGGGAGAACCTGTACATGATCGGCCGGCTGCTGGACCTGTCCCGCAAGGACGCCCGCGCCCGCGCCGACGAGCTGCTGGAGCGGTTCTCGCTCACCGACGCCGCCCGGCGCCCGGCGAGCACGTACTCGGGCGGCATGCGGCGCCGGCTGGACCTGGCCGCCTCGATGATCGGGCGCCCCACCGTGCTCTTCCTGGACGAGCCCACCACCGGACTCGACCCGCGCACCCGCAACGAGGTGTGGGACGAGGTCCAGGCGATGGTCGGGGACGGCGTGACCGTCCTGCTGACCACCCAGTACATGGAGGAGGCCGAGCAGCTGGCCTCCGAGCTGACCGTGGTCGACCGCGGCAAGGTCATCGCGGGCGGCGGCATCGAGGAGCTGAAGGCGAAGGTCGGCGGGCGGACCCTGCGGGTGCGGCCGGCCGACCCGCGGGAGCTGAGCCCGCTCGCCGGGATGCTCGACGAACTGGGCATCACCGGGCTCGCCTCCACCACCGTGGACGCCGAGACCGGCTCCCTGCTGGTGCCGATCCTGAGCGACGAGCAGCTGACCGCGGTGGTCGGCGCGGTCACCGCGCGCGGCATCACCATCGCCTCCATCACCACCGAACTGCCCAGCCTGGACGAGGTCTTCCTGTCCCTCACCGGCCACCGCGCCAGTGCCCCGCAGGACACCCGCCCCGCCGAGTCCCGCGAGGAGGTCGCCGTATGAGCGCCGTCACCGCCACCGCCCCCACCGCCGATGTGAAGGGCGACGCCCGGATCCCGCTGCGCGGCCATCTGCGCCACACCGGTGCGCTGATCCGCCGCAACCTGCTGTGGATCCGCCAGGACCCCGAGTCCATGTTCGACGCGCTGCTGATGCCGGTCGTCTTCACGCTGCTCTTCGTGTACGTCTTCGGCGGCTCGATCGGGCTGGCCCTGGGCGGCGGGCAGGACCGCTATGTGCAGTACGTCATCCCCGGCATGATCGCGATGATGAGCATGACGCTGTCGCAGGGCGTCGGCACCGGCTTCAGCCAGGACTTCAACAGCGGGGTCATGGACCGCTTCCGGTCCCTGCCCATCGGGCGCGGCTCGGTGCTGTTCGCCAAGATCGCGGTGGAGCTGGCGCGCATGCTGTTCGCGACGGCGGTGCTGATGGTGGTCGCCGTCCTGGTCGGCTTCCACATCACCCACTGGGGCGGCCTGCTGGCGACCGTGGCCCTGTCCGCGGCCTTCGCCTCGTCGATCATGTGGGTGTTCCTCACCCTCGGCGTCGTGCTGAAGAACGCCCAGTCCGTGCAGGCGATGGGGTTCCTGGTGCTGTTCCCGCTGCAGTTCGGCTCGTCGATCTTCGCGCCGACCAAGTCGATGCCGGGCTGGCTGCAGTCGTTCACCGACTACAACCCGCTGTCCACGCTCGCCGACTCGGCCCGCGGGCTGATGGTGGGCGGCCCGGTCGCGCACGACCTGTGGGTGACCCTCGCCTGGTCGGCCGGGATCACGGCGGTGATGGCGCCGGTCGCCATACACAAGTTCCGTACCAAGAGCTGACGTCCGCCGGGACGTGCGGCGTGCACCGCGCACCGCGCACCGCGCACCGGCCCTCGTGCACCGGCCCTCGTGCACCGGACGCGTCAGACCAGGGCGGTGGCCTCCCCGGGGGAGAGACCACCGCCCTGCGCGTACGCCGCCTCGAAGGCCTCGTCGTCGAGTACGGCCCGGACGGCCGCCTCGGCGCGCTCGCGCACCGCGCGCTCGATGGTCCCGGCGACATGACCGGCCGGCAGCATGGACTCCGCGGCGCCCAGGCAGCGGGCCGCGTCACCGGCGCGCCCGCCGCCGTCCAGCGCGGCCAGCGCCGTCGCCGCGATGACCAGGTACAGGGGCCGCATGTGCGGGGCGATGGTCTGCGACAGCGGGTCGGCGGCCCGGCCGAGCGCCTGGCGGATCTTGACCAGCGCCTCCTCGGGACGACCGTCCACGCTGTCCACCCAGGCCTCCTGGCCGAGGATGAAGGCGTCGAAGACGACGAAGTGGGAGATCCCGAACTCCTGCCGCAGCAGCCGGAGTTGCTCACGGGCCTCGGAGACGCGGTCGGTCAGGGAGAGCCAGCCGGCCAGGAACAGCCGGGCCATGGGCATCGCCTCGTGGGCGGTGCCGTTCTCCTGGGCGAGGGTGTCGCGCAGCATCCGCTCGCCGCGCTCCGGCTCGCCCGTCTCCAGCAGTACGGCGCCGAGGCGGACGCCGAGCACCGCCGCCTGGGCGTGGGCGCCGAGGCGTTCGGCGTGCTCGATGGCGGAGCGGAAGTCGGTGGCGGCCGCCTCGTACTCGCCCTTGCGCTCGTAGGACTCGCCGCGTGCGGAGAGCGCCTCGGCGGCGCCCCAGTCGTCCCCGAGGCGCTCGAAGATCTCCAGCGCCTCGTCCGCGTCCCGGGTGGCGTCGCCCGCCCACTCGATGCGGTTGGCGAGGATGTTGGCGCGCATCTGCAGGGTGCCGGCCAGCTCCCACTCGAAGCCCGGGGTCTGCCGTGAGGTCTCGACGCAGGCGTCGATGATGGCGCGCATCCGGTCCATGCCCTCGGTCAGCAGCACGGCGAAGAACCACAGCAGGCCCGGGGGCCGGCAGGTCTGCGGCATGCCGGGCTCGTACACCTGCGTGATCACGCGCAGCTTCGCCTGGGACTCGGGCGTCTGCCAGGCGTCCAGTTCGGTGTCCATGCAGGCGAGATGGGCCAGGTGCAGTCCGCGCCGGGCCTCGGCGAGCAGTTCGCCGCTGAGCGGGGGCGGCACGTCGGTGCAGCGCTGCCACACCGGTTCCGCGCGGCGCACGGGCTCGGCGAACGGGTCGGGGCCGAGCGCCATCACCTCGCTGCACAGGTTGCGCGCCTCGATGCGCAGGTCGCGCATCTGCCAGTACCAGACCAGCGACAGGACCAGGCAGAGCGCCTCCTGCTCGTCCTTCTCGGCGACGGCGTGGCGCAGGGCGGTGCGGAGGTTCTCGTACTCCAGCTCGAAGCGGGCGATGGCGGTGGCCTGGCCGGGGCCGCGCAGCAACACGTCGGTGGTGCGGGCCAGTTCGCGGTAGTACGTCAGATGGGCACGCTCGGCCTCGGCGCGGCCGCCGGTCTCGTCGAGGCGTTCGCCCGCGTACTCGGCGACGGTCTCCAGGAGCCGGTAGCGCATCTCGCCGTCCGGGGCGGGCGCGGCGACCACGAGGGACTTGTCGACGAGGGAGCCGAGGGCGTCGAAGGCGGCGGGCCCGCACACGGCCTCGGCGGCGGCGAGGCCGCAGCCGCCCGCGAAGACGGACAGCCGGCCGAGGACGTACCGCTCGTCCTCGTCGAGCAGGTCCCAGGACCAGTCGACGACGGCCCGCAGGGTCTGCTGGCGGGGCAGAACGGTGCGGCTGCCGGAGGTGAGCAGGCGGAAGCGGTCGTCGAGCCGGCCGGCGATCTGGGCCGGGGTGAGCATCCGCAGCCGGGCGGCGGCCAGTTCGATGGCCAGCGGCAGGCCGTCCAGACGGCGGCAGATCTCGGCGCAGGCGGCCGCGGTGTCCTCGTCGGCGTCGACGCGGAAGCCGGGCCGTACGGCCGCTCCGCGCTCGGCGAACAGCCGCAGCGCGACCGGGTCGGGCAGCGGCTCCACCGGCCGGACCAGCTCGCCGGGCACCCCGAGGGGTTCGCGGCTGGTGGCGAGCACGGTCAGGTGCGGGCAGCGGGCGAGCAGCTCCTCGACCAGGCGGGCGGCGGCGTCGACGACGTGCTCGCAGTTGTCGAGCAGGAGCAGCATGCGGCGCCGGGAGCAGTGCTCGACGAGCCGTTCCACGGGCTCGTCGTGCCGGTCGGCGACCGCGACCCGCATCTCCTCGGCACCGGCGCCGTACAGGACGGTCTCGCGGGCGCCCACGGCCGTGAGCACGGCCTCGGGCACGGCCGCCGGGTCGTCCACCGGGGCGAGCTCGGCCAGCCACACCCCCTCGCGCGGCACCGGCCGCACGGCCTCGGCGGCCTCCTGCGACAGCCGGGTCTTGCCGGCCCCGCCCGGCCCGAGCAGCGTGACCAGCCGCGCGTCGCCGAGGTCGGAGCGGATCGCGGCGATGTCGTCCTCCCGGCCCACGAAGGAGGTGAGACGGACACGGATGTTGCCGGAGGGCCGGGGGGAGGCGGTGCCGGCGGCCCCGGAGGCCGGCTCCCGCCCGCCCTCGACGGGGGTACGGGTCTGCCCGGCGGCACCGCGCACGGGCGCCCCCGGAGGAGCCCCGGGGAGGAACGCACGGACGCCGGGTTGCTCGACGGCGGACGCCCCGGGCGCTCCGGCGGCGGGCGATCCGTACGCTCCGGCGGCGGGCGATCCGGGTGCCCTGTGGGCGGGCGGTCCGGCGGCGCGCGGGCCGTGCGCCCCACCTGGGCCGGGTGTCGCGTCGGCGGCGTGCGTCCCGGGGCCGCGGGCGTCGGTCGGGGTGGGGGCTTTCCGGGACGGTGCCGCATCGGCGGCTGTGGGTTCGGTCCGCGATGTCGCGTCCCCGCGCGCGTGGCCGGCCGCCCGCGCGCCGGGACCGGGTCCGCCCGGGGCACTCGGTCGTAGCAACTCCTCGTGCAGGGCCCGCAGTTCGGGGCCGGGGTCGGAGCCGAGGCGGTCGGCCAGCAGGTGGCGTACGTCCTCGTAGGCGGCCAGGGCCTCCGCCGGGCGGCCCGCGTCGCGCAGGGCGCGCAGCCGGAGGGCCTGGAGGGGTTCGTCGAGGGGGTGGGTGTCGCACAGGGCGGTGAGGTCGGGCAGCACCTGGGCCGCGTGGCCGAGGGCGAGGGCGGCGGTCAGGCGGGCGCGGCGCACGTCGCGGTGGCGGGTCTCCCAGCGGGCCGCCTCGGCGGTGCGGTCGGGCAGGTCGGCGAGGGCCGGGCCGCGCCACAGGGCGAGGGCGTCGTCGAGGACGACGGCCGCCTTGGCCGGGTCGCCGTCGGCCAGGGCCCGCAGACCCTCGCCCGCCAGCCGCTCGAAGCGGTGCAGGTCGATGTCGTCGGCCGCGGCGGCGAGCCGGTAGCCGCCCTCGGCGGAGGCGACCACGTGCGCGCCGAGCGCCCGGCGCAGCCGCCCGACCAGGGCCTGGAGCGCGCCGGTGGCGTCGGCGGGCGGATCGCCGTCCCACACCTCCTCGACCAGGACGCCCACCGGGACCGTACGCCCTGGCCGCAGGGCGAGCACGGTCAGCAGGGCACGCAGCCGCGCCCCGCCGACCGGGACGGAGGTGCCGTCGGGACGGAGTGCCTGAGTGGTGCCGAGGATGCGATAGCGCACGGGGTCCATTGTGTCCGGGGACGCACGCGCACCGCTTCCGGGTTTCCGGTGGGCGTGAACCGCCCGGATCCGAGCAGGAGGGCAGGAGGGGACGGGGGCGCCGCAGGAACCTCCCGACCCGGCCGGGACGTTCCTCTCCGTGACCGGTACGGTCGACCGGATCCGCACCCGTGCCCGAGCCCAGGAGCCCTCCCCGATGACCACCGCCACCAGCCGCCGCAGTGACCGGCGGGTCAGTCCCGTCTTCGTCGGGATCCTGGCCGTCACCGCCGTCACCGGGTGGGCCACCTGGACCGGGTTCGCCCAGCAGCCGGGCGTGGCGGTGTTCCTGTTCGTGACGGCGGCCTGGATCGTCTCGCTGTGCCTGCACGAGTACGCACACGCCCGCACCGCCCTGCACAGCGGCGACATCACGATCGGCGCGAAGGGCTACCTCACGCTGAACCCGCTGAAGTACACGCACGCGCTGCTGAGCATCGTGCTCCCGGTGCTGTTCGTGATCATGGGCGGGATCGGTCTGCCGGGCGGCGCGGTGTTCATCGAGCGCGGCCGGATCAAGGGCCGCTGGCGGCACAGCGTCATCTCGGCGGCGGGCCCGCTCACCAACGTGCTGTTCGCGATCGTGTGCACGGCGCCGTTCTGGCTGCACGCGCTGGACGGCGTGCCGCGCGACTTCCGGTTCGCGCTGGCCTTCCTCGCGCTGCTCCAGGTGACGGCAGCGATCCTGAACTTCCTGCCGGTGCCGGGCCTGGACGGCTACGGCGTGATCGAGCCCTGGCTGTCGTACAACGTCAAGCGGCAGGTGGAGCCGTTCGCGCCGTTCGGACTGCTGTTCGTGTTCGCGCTGCTGTGGGTGCCGTCGCTCAACAACGCGTTCTTCGACCTGATCGACGCCGTGCTGCGCCCGCTGGGCATCGGGGCACTCGACCAGTACTGCGGCCAGGAGCTGTACCGGTTCTGGCAGGGCACGAACGAGTTCTGCTCGGTCAGCCGGTGACGGACCCGGGGCCGTCCTGGCGGACCCGGCCGCGGCGGGCGTAGTACCAGGTCATGTTGGACGACAGCCCCGCCAGCAGGACCCAGACGATCCCCAGCCAGCTGCCCTGGACGAACGAGACGACGGCCGCGGCGACGGACAGCACGCAGACGGCGAGGGCGTAGAGGGCGAGACGGGGCATGGCGGCGGGCTCCTGTCGGGGACACTGCTCGGGACTGCTTCGCCGACCAGTGTCCCCCATCGGCTCACACGTCGGTGACCCGGAGGCCCGCGTGCGCCTTGTAGCGGCGGTTGACGGAGATCAGGTTCGCCACCAGCGACTCCACCTGGTGGGCGTTGCGCAGCCGGCCCGCGAAGACGCCGCGCATGCCGGGGATGCGGCCGGCCAGGGCCTGGACGATCTCGACGTCGGCACGCTCCTCGCCGAGGACCATCACGTCCGTGTCGATCCGCTCGATCCCGGGGTCCTGGAGCAGCACGGCGGAGAGGTGGTGGAAGGCGGCGGTGACCCGGGAGTCCGGGAGCAGCGCGGCGGCCTGCTCGGCGGCGCTGCCCTCCTCGGGCTTGAGGGCGTAGGCGCCCTTCTTGTCGAAGCCGAGCGGGTTGACGCAGTCCACGACGAGCTTGCCGGCGAGTTCCTCGCGCAGGGACTCGAGGGTCTTGCCGTGGCCCTCCCATGGCACCGCGACGATCACGACGTCGCTGCGGCGGGCGGTCTCGGCGTTGTCGGCGCCCTCGACTCCGTGCCCGGTCTCCTCGGCGGCGGCCCGGGCGCGCTCGGCGGCCCGGGAGCCGATGATCACCTTCTGTCCGGCACGGGCGAGCCGGTAGGCCAGCCCCTTGCCCTGCGGCCCGGTCCCGCCGAGCACACCGACGACCAGCCCGGAGACGTCGGGCAGGTCCCAGGGATCCTTGGCGGGCGCCTTCACGGGCTGCTGTGCGCTGTCACTAGAGGTCATGGGCCGACTCTACGTCCGCGGGGGGCGGGGCGACCGGCCGCCCGGCCGCCCCGCCGGGCGACGGTACGGGCGCCGAGGAGAGCGGTCGTACGGTCACCAAGGCGGGCGAATCCGGAGCGATCCGCACCTCGAGTGGGGCCGTTTGCGGCAGGATGCGGTCGTATGGATGCCGTAAGGGTCGCGTTGCTGCGGGAAGTGCTCGCCGGGACCGAGTGGTTGGGGGCCACGCGGCGGTTCGCGGGGGCGCTGCGCGGGTCCGTGGTCGCGCACGGGGGCGGGCTGCTGCTGGTGGGCACTCCGGCGTACGAGCCGTGGCATCTGGCGGCGCATCTGGTGGACGAGGCAGCCTGGTCGGGCACCCCGGAGCTGGCCCCCACGCTGGTGCGGCACGAGCCCCGGCCGGGCGATCCGGCCCACCTCTCGGTGGGGCTGGGGCGGCTGGAGGCGGCCAGACGGGACGAGACACTGCTGGTCGTGGCCCCGGAGGAGCCCGCGCCGCTGCTGGAGCGGGTGCACGAGGCACGCCGGGCCGGGGCGACGGTGCTGGCGCTGGGCTGCGGGGAGGGCGAGCTGGGCGCGATGGCCCACGAGACGCTCGCGGTGCCGCGGGGCGCGGAGCTGGACCTGGACACCGTGCAGCACCTGGTGAGCGCGGCGGCCGGGGAGAACGCGGTGCCCGCCCCCAGGGGCGGCCGCCTCCGCGACCGCCTGTCACGGCTGACCGAACAACTCACGGCTCCCCCGCCGGCACGCTGGTAGCGCCGCCCCGACGCGCTGCGCCCCCGGCCGGCCCCGTGCCTGCCGGGGGCTGATGCCGTACGACGTCCGGACGAACGAGCACGCGGTGCGGCTGCGCGAGCAGCGCACCGCCACGGCTCACTCACCGGCCCGACCGGCTCACGCACCGGCCCGACCGGCTCACGCACCGGCCCGACCGGCTCACGCACCGGCCCGACCGGCCGGGGACCGGCCCGCTTACCGGTCCTCGTCCGCGTCCGGGGCCGGGGCGTCGTGCCAGCGGGGGTCGTTCTCCCACTGGAGGTTGCGTTCCCGGGCGGTGTCCATCGCGTGCTGCGCCTCCTCGCGGGAGGCGTAGGGACCGAACCGGTCCTTGGCGGGACACTCGGGTCCCTCCTCGACCTTGCCGTGCTGGAGGCAGTAGAACCACTCGCCCGGCTTTCCCACGGTCCGCTTCTTGAACAGGGGCATGACCAGCTCTCCTCTCGCCACCGACATGTTCCCCCATCGGCCCCGGATAGACTCGCGGGCATGTCTGGCCAGTCGCTGCTCGTTCCCGGGGAGCTGTCCCCCACCCGTTCCGTACCCGGAAACATCCGGCGTCCTGAGTACGTCGGGAAGCCCGCGCCGAAGCCGTACACCGGGCCGGAGGTGCAGACGCCTCAGACCGTGGAGGCGATGCGGATCGCCGGGCGGATCGCCGCGCAGGCGATGGAGGAGGCGGCGAAGCACATCGCGCCGGGCGTCACCACCGACGAGCTGGACCGGGTGGCGCACGAGTACATGTGCGACCACGGCGCCTACCCCTCGACGCTCGGCTACCGGGGCTTCCCCAAGTCGCTGTGCACCTCCGTCAACGAGGTGATCTGCCACGGCATCCCGGACTCGACGGTGCTGCGCGACGGCGACATCGTCAACCTGGACGTGACGGCGTACATCGGCGGGGTGCACGGCGACAACAACGCCACCTATCTCGTCGGCGACGTCGACGAGGAGAGCCGTCTGCTGGTCGAGCGCACCCGCGAGGCCCTGAACCGGGCGATCAAGGCGGTCAGGCCGGGCCGGCAGATCAACATCATCGGCCGGGTCATCGAGTCGTACGCCAAGCGCTTCGGCTACGGCGTGGTCCGCGACTTCACCGGCCACGGCATCAACTCCTCCTTCCACTCCGGTCTGATCGTCCCGCACTACGACAGCCCGCACGCGACCACCGTCATGCAGCCGGGGATGACCTTCACCATCGAGCCGATGCTGACCCTCGGCACGTACGAGTACGACGTGTGGGACGACGGCTGGACGGTCGTCACCAAGGACCGCAGGCGCACCGCCCAGTTCGAGCACACCCTCGTGGTCACGGACACCGGCGCGGAGATCCTGACGCTGCCGTAGGGCCTTTCCTCCCAGCGTCGTCCCAGCGCGCCCATGGACTCCTTCTCCGCCGTCCTGCGCACCGCCACCCGTGAGCAGCACCGGGCGGCGGAGTCCGCGCCGTTCATGAGCGCCCTGCTCGGCGGCCGGCTGGACGTGGCGGCCTTCGCCCGCTACACCGAGCAACTGTGGTTCGTCTACGAGGCGCTGGAGCGGGACGCCGCGCGGCTGGCCCGCGACCCGGTGGCCGGGCCCTTCGTACGGCCCGAGCTGCTGCGGCTCCCGGCGCTCGCCGAGGACCTGGCCCATCTGCGCGGCCCCGCCTGGCGGTCGACGCTCACGGCCCTGCCCGCGACGCTCCGCTACGCCGCCCGGATCGGTGAGTGCGCCCGCGCCTGGCCGGCCGGTTACGTCGCCCACCACTACACCCGCTACCTCGGCGACCTCTCCGGCGGCCGGGTCGTCCGCGACCGCGCGGAGCGCACCTGGGGCTTCGCCCCCGGGGGTCCCGGTGTGCGCTTCTACGTCTTCGACCGCCTCACCGACCCGGTCGCGTTCCGGCACGAGTACCGGCGGCTGCTGGACGGGTTCGGCGCGGACGCGGCCGGGAGAGGGCGGGTGACCGCCGAGTGCCGGCACGCGTTCGCCCTCAACACCCGGGTGTTCGAGGAACTCCACGCCGAACTCCGGGTGCGGCCCTAGGTCTTCCAGGCCCGGAACGTCATGCCCGGAACGTCGGGTCCCGAACATCGGGTCCCGAACGTCGGGTCCGGAACGTCAGGTCCGGAACGTCAGGTCCGGGGCCTCGGGCCCAGGACCTCGGCCTGGAACCTCAGTCCGCCGCTCAGCGACCGGAGTCCGGCGCCGATGGCGGTGGCGGCCGGGCGTGAGCCCTCGGCGCCCTCCAGACGGACCCGGCCGCCGACCTCTACCCAGCCGCCGGGCTGGGGCGCCGTGAGGATCTGGGAGCCCGCGCCCTGGGTGATGTTGAGGGCGCGGCCCAGCCGGTCGGTGAGCAGCAGGGCGGCCGCGACGGTCGCCTCGTCCTCGTCGATGCCCCCGGTGCAAGCACCGGCTCCACCGGAGCGGCTGCCGCCGCGCTCATCGATTCGGCCCGGGAAGGCCCGGGCGCGGATCCGGCCGGCGAGCTCGTCCTCCCAGGCCCACGCGTAGACCCTCCCCCGGACTTCGTCCGGGGGGACCCCCATCTCGCTTCGCTCGCCGGGCGGCGGTACGGCGAGGTCGTCGACCTCGGCGGCGGTGGCGTACTGGCGCAGGGTGCGCGGCGCGGCCCACTCCGGGCGGGCCTCGATCCAGCTGAACTCGCCGTCCAGCCGGGCGCCCACCACCCCGGCGGGGGTGACCAGTTCGGGTACGTCGAGCAGCCAGGCCGTGCCGACGCAGGGGTGACCGGCGAAGGGCAGGCGCAGGGTGGGGGTGTAGATGTCGATGACGCCGCGCTCGGGGTCGTCGACGAACACGGTCTCGCTGAAGCCGAGTTTGGCGGCCAGGGCCTGACGGTCCTGCTGGCCGGGCACGCGGGAGCCGTCGCGCACGACGCCGAGCTCGTTGCCGTAGCCGCCGCTCGGGCCGCAGAAGACGCGCAGCACGTCGTAGTCAGTCACCCGGGCATTGAAACATCACCCGGGACCGCGCGGATGCGAGCTGAATCACGGACCCCGGTGGGTATGGCACGGGTAAGACTCAGGTAAGTTAGGCAAGCCTCACCGAACTGGACCATCGAGTCGACGCTCCGTCGACCCGTTCCCTCCTGGAGCCTGCATGCGAGCCGTCCGACGTACCGTCGTCACCGCCGCCGCCACCGCGGCCGCTCTGACCGCCCTGACGGCCTGCACCGCCAAGAGCGACGCCGAGGACGGCGACGCGATACGGGTGACCGCCGCGGACGACACCTGCGAGACCTCCGCCAACACGGTCCCGGCCGGGCACGTCACCCTGAAGATAGAGAACAAGGGCTCCAAGGCGACCGAGGTCGAGATCGTCTTCCCCGACGACCGGATCGTCTCCGAGAAGGAGAACATCGGCCCCGGCACCAAGTACACGCTGACCGCCGAGGTCAAGGCGGGCTCGTACGAGATCGCCTGCCGTCCGGGCATGAAGGGGCACGGCGTGCGGCAGAAGCTGACCGTCACCGGCGACGGCACGGCCGCGAAGCGCGACCCCCGGCTGGACAGGGCCGTCGCCGAGTACCGCCAGTACGCGCAGGACCAGGCCGACGAGACCCTGCCCCGCGTCGAGACCTTCGTGAAGGCCGTCAAGGCCGGCGACGTGGCCGCCGCCAAGAAGGCGTACGCCGTCTCGCGCCTCGGCTGGGAGCGCACCGAGCCGGTCGCCGAGTCCTTCGGCGACATCGACCCCAAGGTCGACGTCCGCGAGGACGGCCTGGAGGACGGCCAGAAGTGGACCGGCTGGCACCGCCTGGAGAAGGCCCTGTGGCAGGACGGGAAGATCGGCGCCGAGGAGAAGACCCTCGCCGACCAGCTGGTCACCGACCTGAAGGACTGGCAGAAGCGGGTCGGCAAGGCCGAGATCACCCCCACCTCCATGGCCAACGGCGCCAAGGAGCTCCTCGACGAGGTCGCCACCGGCAAGGTCACCGGCGAGGAGGACCGCTACGCGCACACCGACCTGGTCGACTTCAAGGGCAACGTCGAGGGCGCCCAGAAGGCCTACGAGCTGCTCAAGCCGGTGGCCGCGAAGAACGACCCGGCGCTGACCGGTGAGCTGGACAAGCAGTTCGCCGCGCTGGAGGCCCTGCTCGGCCAGTACCGCACGGACAAGGCCGACAAGACCTCCTACGAGTTCGTCTCGTACGACAAGGTCGGCAAGGAGCAGCGCAAGGAGCTCTCGGACGCGGTCAACGCGCTCGCCGAGCCGCTGTCCAAGCTGGCCGCCGCCGTCGTCGTGAAGTAACGGGAGCGACCATGACCGAGACCGACGAGATCCAGGAGCCCGGCGCGGCCCAGGGCGGCGCGTCCCCCTCGCGGCGGACCGTGATCGGCTGGGGCGGGGCCGGGCTCGCGCTCGGCGCCGTCGCGGCCGGCGGCGCGGTGGCGGTGGCCACCGGCGGCGAGGAGCGGGCGGCGGGCGAAGCCGCGGGCGGCGCGGTGGAGTTCCACGGCGCGCACCAGGCGGGCATCGCCACGCCCGTGCAGGACCGGCTGCACTTCGCCGCGTTCGACGTGAAGACCGGCGACCGCGCCGAGTTCGTACGGCTGCTGAAGGACTGGACGGCCGCCGCGCGCCGGATGACCGCCGGGAAGGCGGTCGGCGAGGGCGCCTACGGCGGGCTCGCCGAGGCGCCGCCCGACGACACCGGCGAGGCCCTCGGCCTGCCGCCCTCGCGGCTGACGCTGACGATCGGCTTCGGTCCCTCCCTGTTCGAGAAGTTCGGTCTCGCCGGGAAGCGGCCGGC
>NZ_BMVJ01000001.1:282284-304699 GCF_014650655.1 Streptomyces anandii JCM 4720 | reverse complement strand
GGCCCTGGCCGACCTGCCGAAGTTCCCCGGGGACAACCTCGACGGGACCCGCAGCGGCGGCGACCTGTGCGTCCAGGCCTGCGCGGACGACCCTCAGGTCGCCGTGCACGCGATCCGCAACCTCGCCCGCATCGGCTTCGGCAAGGTCGCCATCCGCTGGTCACAGCTCGGCTTCGGCAAGACCTCCTCGACCACCCCCGGATCCCAGACCCCGCGCAACCTCTTCGGGTTCAAGGACGGCACGCGGAACATCGCGGGCACCGAGACGGGACGCCTGGAGAAGTTCGTGTGGGTCGGCGAGGGCGACGGCGGGGCGGAGGACGCCTGGATGACCGGGGGTTCGTACCTCGTCGCCCGGCGCATCCGGATGAACATCGAGACCTGGGACCGCACTTCGCTCCAGGAGCAGGAGGACGTCTTCGGCCGCGACAAGGGCGAGGGCGCACCGGCCGGCAAGGCCAAGGAGCACGACGAGCCGTTCCTGAAGGCGATGAAGCCCGACGCGCACGTGCGGCTGGCGCACCCCGACGCCAACGGCGGCATCACCATCCTGCGCCGGGGCTACTCCTTCACCGACGGCACCGACGGGCTCGGCCGCCTGGACGCGGGCCTGTTCTTCCTCGCCTACCAGCGCGACGTGCGCAAGGGCTTCATCCCGCTGCAGCGCAGGCTGGCGGCGCACGACGCGCTCAACGAGTACATCCAGCACGTGGGTTCGGCGGTCTTCGCGATCCCGCCCGGGGTGCGTGACACGAACGACTGGTGGGGCCGCACCCTGCTGTCCGAGGAGGCGTAGGCCCGTGTTCTCCAACTACCTGATCGGTCTGCGCGAGGGGCTGGAGGCCAGCCTCGTCGTGTGCATCCTCATCGCCTACCTGGTCAAGACCGGCCGCAGGGACGCCCTGAAGCCGATCTGGGCGGGCATCGGGATCGCCGTCGCCATCGCGATGGGCTTCGGCTGCGTCCTCGAATTCGGCTCCCAGGAGCTGACGTTCGAGGCGCAGGAGGCCCTCGGCGGCTCGCTGTCGGTGCTCGCGGTGGGTCTGGTGACGTGGATGGTGTTCTGGATGCGGCGCACCGCCCGGCATTTGAAGTCCGAGCTGCACGGCAAGCTGGACGCGGCCCTCGCCATGGGCACGGGCGCGCTGGTGGCCACCGCCTTCCTCGCCGTCGGCCGGGAGGGCCTGGAGACCGCGCTGTTCGTGTGGGCGTCCGTGCACGCCGCCTCCGACGGTACCCCGCGCCCGCTCGCCGGCGTGGCGCTCGGCCTGGCCACGGCCGTCCTGCTGGGCTGGCTGTTCTACCGGGGCGCGCTGAGGATCAACCTCGCCAGGTTCTTCACCTGGACCGGCGCCATGCTGGTCGTGGTCGCGGCGGGCGTGCTGGCCTACGGCATGCACGACCTCCAGGAGGCCGACTGGCTGCCGGGGCTGCGGAACCTCGCCTTCGACATCAGCGGCACGATCCCGCCGGACAGCTGGTACGGCACGCTGCTCAAGGGCGTGTTCAACTTCCAGCCCGACCCGACCGTCCTCCAGGTCACGGTGTGGCTGCTGTACCTGGTCCCGGCGCTCGCGCTGTTCTTCGCCCCGGTAGGGTTCGCCTCCGGGAAGGGGAAGGTGACGGTTGCTGATGAGCAGGGTTCGCGGCCCTCGAAGGCCTCGCAGGCTTGAGCGGGGGGCGCTGATCGCGGCCCTGTTGACCGCTCTGTCCCTGACGGCGAGCGGGTGCGTGGTGGTGCACGGGGAGCGCGTGGTGCTGCCGTCCGCCGACCGCGCGGAGGCGCGGAGGGCGCTGGACGACTTCACGGCCGCGTACAACGCCGCCGACAAGGCCTACGACCGCTCGCTGGACGCCGGGCGCGTCACCGGCGCCCTCGGCGCGATCGACGGGGCGCGGCTGAAGGCCGGACACGCCAACAGCCCGTCCGGCAACGCCGCGCACACTCCGCTGACGCTCACCGACGCCAAGTTCACGATCCCGAAGAAGGCGGGCTGGCCGCGCTGGTTCCTCGCCGACGCCAAGGGCAACAAGGGCGGCGCCGCGCGCTGGCTGCTGGTGTTCACCCGGGGCGGGCTCGGTGAGAAGTGGCAGGTGGCGTATCTGACGCTGGTCGCGCCCGGCGACGTACCGAGGTTCAAGCTCGACGCGGAGGGGTGGGCCGAGGCCGTGCCGGCACGCTCCGCCGGACTGACCGTCGCGCCGGGCGACTTGAGCGGTGCCTACGCCACGTACCTCAAGAGCGGCGGGAAGGGTTTCGCCGCGGGCGTGCACACCACCGGCTGGCGCAAGCTGCGCGCCGGCTCGGCGAGCCGGCCCGGTCTGGCCACCCAGTTCATCGACGAGCCGCTGACCGGCGGCGACTTCGCCCCGCTGGCGCTGCGCACGGCGGACGGCGGCGCGCTGGTGTTCTTCGCCACGCACCACTACCAGAAGCAGACGGCGGCCTCCGGGGCGACGGTGCCCACGCCCGACAAGGACGTGCAGGCCCTGACCACGGGCGAGATCAAACAGTCGCTGACGATGGAGTTCGTCTCCAACGAGACGGCCCTCGACCCGCCCGGCGGCACGGCCGGCGGCCAGGTGTCCGTCCTCGGCCGCGTCCAGGGACTCACCGCGGCCCAGGGCAGCTGAGCGCGCCCCCGGGGGCCAGGGCTCGCGTCCGTCAGTGGCGCAGGGGCCAGGGGGCGGGGGCGGGGTCGCTCTGCCGGTCGCTGTGGCGGGCGCAGGCGTCGGTGAGGTCTTCCAGGAGGCTCAGCGGGTCGGGGAGCGGGTGCTCCGGGCCGCGTACCCAGCGCACGCGCCGGTCGTCGCCGCCGGGCAGCCGGGCCGGGGGCACCAGGACGTAGGAGCCGCGGCAGTGCCAGCGCAGGCCCGGGTGCTCGTCCATGGTCTCCGGGTGGCAGTCCAGCTCGCAGGGCCACCACTCGTCCTCGTCCTCGGGCGTGCCGCGGGTGAGGGTGAAGAACAGCATGCGGCCGTCGTCGCTCTCGGCGACCGGGCCGACCTCGACGCCGGCGGCGAGCAGCCGCTCCAGGGCCTCGCGGCCGGCCTCCAGGGGCACGTCGAGCACGTCGTGCACCATGCCGGTCGCGGTGATGAAGTTGGCCTGCGACTGGTGCCGCGCCCACCGCTCGATCTGCGCGCGGTCGGTCGTGGACTGCGTCTGCCAGGCGAACGACACCGGGTGCCGGGCGGGCGTGGGACAGCCGACGCGGTCGCAGGAACAGCCGTAGCCGGCCCCGGGGTGGGCGGCGGGCGCGAGCGGCAGTCCCGCGGCGGCGGTGGCCAGCAGCAGGGCCTCACGGCCGCCGTCACCGGCGGTCTCCTTCGGCCGGCGCCCGCGCAGCCACTGCGAGATCCTGCCCTGCCGGCCGCCACGACCACCGAACTCCGCGCTCATCTATCCCCTCGCCTCGCTGGTGTGAACCCCTCGCTCCATGCTCCCACCATCCTGCGCCTCCGGTTTCCAGGACCCACACCCGGGGTGGCCGACAGGGAAACGGGGGCGGCCGACCTGAGGTGACCGGAGCCATACGGTGCCGCCCGCCCGAGTCCGCCGGGGGGGGCGACGCGGGTCGCCCGCCCGGAGTCCGCCGCGTCCGCGCGGGGCCCGTCACGAGGCCGACCGGAGTTCCCCCGCCCCGCCGAGCCTCCGAGGCCACGCGGGCCATTCGCGGGGTCCGGCTGAGCTGCCCGAGACCCACCCCGGGCCGCCCCGGGACCCGGGCGGCCCCGCCCGCGTCCGTGGCGCCTGCCAGGGGTTCGCGGAGTCCGCCCGGGTCCACGGAGCCTGCCCCGGTCCACGCGGGGCCCGGCCAGGGACCGCGTGCGGCCCGCCACTCACGCGGGCGAAGGGTGGTGGTCGGGCCGCGCGCGGTGGGCGTGCCCGGCGCACCATGGGCAGAAAGTGAATCCTGCGGTATCCGAGGAGCCCACCTTGGCCCTTTCCCGCCGCGCCCGACCTCGGCGCTACCTGATGTGCCCACCCGCACACTTCGACGTCACGTACGCGATCAACCCCTGGATGGACCCGGCCAAGCCGGTCGACACCCCGCTGGCCCTCGCCCAGTGGGAACAACTGCGCGCGCTGTACCGCGGCCTCGGTCACACCGTCGACCAGATCGAGCCGCGGCCCGGCCTGCCCGACATGGTGTTCACGGCGAACGGCGCCACGGTGGTCGACGGCCGGGTCTTCGGCGCCCGGTTCGCCCACACCGAGCGGGAGCCGGAGGCCGAGGAGCACCTGGAGTGGTTCGCCGCGCACGGCCTGGCGCACCTGCACGTGCCGGTGCACATCAACGAGGGCGAGGGCGACTTCGCCGTCACCCGCTCGTGCCTGCTGGCCGGCCGCGGCTTCCGCACCAACCCGCTCGCGCACGGCGAGGCCCAGGAGTACTTCGGCCGTCCGGTGATCGGCCTGGAACTGGTCGACCCCCGCTTCTACCACCTCGACCTGGCGCTCGCCGTCCTCGACGACTCGGCGGACGAGGTGGCGTACTACCCGGCCGCCTTCTCCCCCGGCAGCCGCGAGGTGCTGCGCCGGCTGTTTCCGCACGCGCTGATCGCGACCGAGGACGACGCGCTCGCCTTCGGCCTGAACGCCGTCAGCGACGGCCACCACGTGGTGCTCCCCCAGGCGGCGGCCGGCCTCTACGGGCCCCTGCGCGAGCGCGGCTTCGAACCGGTCGGCGTGGACCTCAGCGAACTGCACAAGGGCGGCGGCAGCGTGAAGTGCTGCTCGCTGGAGCTACGGCTGTGATCCGGGCCTACGCCTCCGCAGGCGCCGTGGGCGGGGCCGGCGGCGGCCAGTCGTCGCCCCAGTCCGCGTCGCGCGCCGCCTTGTAGAGGTCGCCGTGCCGCTTGGTCACGGTACGGCGGCGCAGCTGCTCGTCGGCCTCGCACAGGTCGAGCAGGACCTGGCCCTTGCGGATCTGGGGGCGCCGTACGACCCGGGCGGGCGCGGGAGCGGCCGGCAGGCGGGTGGCGGCGACGTAGGAGAACTTCTCGTCCTCGTAGGCGAGGGAGCCGCCCTTGACCTGCCGGTGCAGGGAGGAACGGCTGACCCGGGCGGAGAAGTGGCACCAGTCGGTGCCGGGCACGATCGGGCAGGCCGCGCTGTGCGGGCAGGGCGCGGCGACGCGGAAGCCGGCCGCGATCAGCCGGTCGCGGGCGGCGATCACGCGGGCGTAGCCGTCGGGAGTGCCGGGCTCCACGACCACGACGGACCGCGCGGCCCCGGCGGCGGCGTCGACGACGGCGGCACGGTCGGTCTCGGTCAGCTCACCGAGGACGTAGGAGACGGTGACGAGGTCGGCGGGGTCGAGCGCGAGCGCCGCCCCGATCCGGGCGCGCTGCCAGCGGGCCTCGCGCAACAGGGGGTCGGCGCCGGCGATCTCCCGGCCGAGGGCGAGGGCGGGCTCGGCCCAGTCCAGCACGGTGACCGGCCGGGCGCCCTCCCAGGTCGCCCGGACCGCCCAGGTCGCCGCGCCGGTCCCGCCGCCCACGTCCACGTGGCTGCCGGGCACCCACCCGGGCACGGCGTCCGCGAACGCGGTGAGCGCCCCGCGCACGGCCTCGAAGGTCGCCGGCATCCGGTACGCGGCGTAGGCGGCCACATCCGCACGGTCCCGCAGGATCGGCGCATCGGTCGGGGTACTCCCCCGATAACTGGCGATCAACCGCTCCACGGCCCCCGAGGCCTGCCGAGCCGGCAACCCTTCGAGCACCCCGGCAAGCGCCCCCCGAAGAACCTCCGAGGCACTCAACAACTCATCCACCACACAATTCTCTCAGCAAAGGAGGACCGGTCCGACGGCCTGGAGGCCGGGAGACGTGCCGGCTCAGGGGCGGAGCCCGGGGCCCAGGGGCGCGGGGAAACCGCGCGACCAGCCCCCGCCCGCCCGCACCCGGAAACGAAACTCAGGGCCCGAACACCGCCCGCGCCACCAGCGTCCCCACCCGCGCCCGAACCCCGCTGTCGGCCCCCGCCCGCCGAGGATGGACCCTGTTGCCCAGCAGCACGACGAACGTATCGGTCACCGGATCGATCACCACCGACGTCCCCGTGAACCCCGTGTGCCCCGCGGCCCCCCGCCCCGCAAGCTCCCCCATGAACCAGGGCTGGTCCACGGCGAACCCCAGCCCGGGCGGCGTCAGCAGCAGCTCCACGAAGTCGGGCCCGAGGATGCGCGCGGGACCGTAGGACCCTCCGGCCAGCAGCGCGCGGCAGAACACCGCGAGGTCTCCGGCCGTCGCGAACAGCCCCGCGTGCCCGGCCACCCCGCCCAGCGCCCAGGCGTTCTCGTCGTGCACCTCGCCCCGCAGCATCCCCCGGTCGGCCTTGGCCCACGGCCGCCGCTGGTCCTCGGTCGCCGCCGCGCCCGGGCAGGGCCCGAAGCGGGTGGAGGTCATGCCGAGCGGCCGGGTGATCCCGTCGCGGATCAGGACGTCCAGCGAACGCCCGGTGATCCGCTCCAGCACATGCTGCAGCAGGAGCAGGTTGACGTCGGAGTAGGTGTACGTGCCGGGCACCCCGACCGGCTGCTCGGCGCGCAGCATCGCCAGCCGGGCCGCGTGGTCGGGGCAGTCGTACAGCGGGAGTTCGGGCCGCATCCCGGAGGTGTGGGTGAGCAGCTGCCGTACCGTCACGCCGTGCGCGGCCGCCCCGCGGAAGTCGGGCAGGTACGCGCCGACCAGCGCGTCGATGCCGAGCGTGCCCCGCTCGATCTGCTGCACGGCGGCGACCGCGGTGAACAGCTTGGTCAGGGACGCCAGGTCGAAGGGCGTGTCCACGGTCATCGGCACCCGCTCCCCCGGCGGCAGTTCGACGCCGCGTCCGGCCTCCGGGTCGTAGGCCGCGTACCGTACGGCCCATCCCGCGGCCTCCTCGACGGCGATCACCGGGCCGCGCCCGGCGACCACGACGACGCCGGCCGCCCAGGGGCGGTCGCCGGTGGTCAGGGCGTGGACCTCCTGTACCAGGCGGTGCAGTTCCCGGGGGTCGAGTCCGGCCTTCTCCGGGGTGTCCCGGCGCAGTCTCGGCGCGCTCAGTTCCGTACTCCCTCCGCGCCCGCGGGCGCGCCCGCGGATGCCTTCCAGGGACGGCACATAATCATGAAGCAGGCCAGTGCCACCAGCGCGGCCACCAGTTGGACGACCGCCATGGGCACGGCGGTGCGCTCACCGGCGATCCCGACGAGCGGGGAGGCCACGGCGCCGATGAGGAAGGAGGAGGTGCCGAGCAGCGCCGAGGCGGAGCCGGCGTGCCGGCGGGTGCGGGTCAGGGCGAGGGCCTGGGTGTTGGGCAGGGTGACACCCATCGCGGACATCAGCACGAACAGCGCGGCGGCCACCGGAGCGAGCCCCACCGTGCCGAAGGCGCCCGTGGCCATCAGCAGCAGCGCGGCCGCGGCCACGATGACCACCGCGAGCCCGGCGCCGAGCACCAGGTCCAGCCGGACCCGGCCGACCAGCACCTTGCCGTTGATCTGCCCGACGACGACCAGCCCGACCGAGTTCAGCCCGAACAGCAGGCTGAACGTCTGCGGGGAGGCGCCGTAGATCTCCTGGATCACGAACGGGGAGGCGCTGATGTACGCGAACAGCGCGGCGAAGGCGAACCCGCCGGCGAGCAGGTAGCCGGTGAAGGCGCGGTCGGCGAGCAGAGCGCGCATCGAGCCGAGCGCCTCGCCGGCGCCTCCCCCGTGCCGGCCGGCCGGCGGCAGGGTCTCGGGCAGCCGGGCCCACACGAGCGTGCCGAGCAGCACTCCTACGGCCGTGAGCACCACGAACACGCCCCGCCAGTCCGTCACCCGCAGGATCTGGCCGCCGATCAGCGGCGCCACGACCGGCGCGACGCCGGAGACCAGCATCAGCGTGGAGAAGAAGCGGGCCATGGCCACGCCGTCGTACAGATCGCGCACGACCGCGCGGGCGATCACTATCCCGGCCGCGCCCGCGAGTCCCTGGAGCAGCCGGAAGGCGACCAGCACCTCGGCGTCGGGCGCGAAGGCGCACAGGGCGGTGGCCAGGACGTAGACGGCCAGGCCGGCCAGCAGCGGGCGCCTGCGGCCGAGGCGGTCGCTCATCGGGCCGATCACCAGCTGCCCGAGCGCCATGCCGACCAGGCAGGCGGTGAGCGTGAGCTGGACGGTGGCGGCCGGGGCGTGCAGGGTGCGGGTGACCTCCGGCAGCGAGGGCAGGTACATGTCCATCGCGAGCGGGGGTGTGGCGGTCAGCCCGCCGAGGATCAGGACGACCAGCAGCCCGGCCCGACGCGACGCGGGCGCCGGCTGTCCGGGGACTTCAAGGACCTCGGGGACCTCGGGGAGTGCGGCGGCTCCGGTCTCCGGTACGGCCGTCCGCCGCGCGTGCGACGCCGACGCCCCGCCCTCGGACATGTGTCCCTCCCTCTCCGGCTGCTCCGCGACCTATGCTCTCAGCTCGAACACGGTGCCTGGTACATGGTGCCGAGGGACGCATGAGCGAGGGTGGGGTCCGGGATGTCCGGGATTGCCGGTGAGACGGAGCAGAAGGTGCGCTGGGGGATCCTGGCGACCGGCGGGATCGCGGCCGCGTTCGCGGCGGACCTGGTGGACCTGCCGGACGCCGAGCTGGTCGCGGTGGCCTCGCGGCGGAAGGAGTCCGCGGAGGGGTTCGCGGAGCGGTTCGGGACCGGGCGGGCGTACGGCAGCTGGGAGGAGCTGGCGCGGGACGAGGACATCGATGTCGTCTACGTCGCCACCCCGCACGCGGCCCACCGGCCGGCCGCCGGGCTGTGCCTGGAGGCGGGCCGGAACGTGCTGTGCGAGAAGCCGTTCACGCTGAACCTGCGCGAGGCAGCCGAGCTCGTCGCGCTGGCCCGGGAGCACGACCGCTTCCTCATGGAGGCCATGTGGATGTACTGCAACCCGCTGATCCTGCGGCTCAAGGCCCTGGTGGAGGACGGGGCGATCGGTCAAGTGCGCACCGTGCAGGCCGACTTCGGGCTGGCCGGCCCCTTCCCGCCCGCGCACCGGCTGCGGGACCCGGGGCTCGGCGGCGGCGCGCTGCTCGACCTCGGCGTGTACCCGGTGTCGTTCGCGCACCTGCTGCTGGGCGAGCCGTCGGACGTGGCGGCCCGTGCGGTGCTCTCGCCCGAGGGCGTCGACCTCCAGACCGGCGCGCTGCTCTCCTACGACGGCGGCGCACTGGCCTCCGTGCACTGCTCCATCTCCGGCGGTACGGCGACCTGCGCGTCGGTCACCGGCTCCGAGGGCCGCATCGACGTACCGGACGGGTTCTTCCACCCGGAACGCTTCGTGCTGCACCGTGACGGGCGCGAACCGCAGGAGTTCCTGGCGGACCCGGCCGACGGCCCGCGCACCAGCCTGCGGCACGAGGCGCTGGAGGTGATGCGGGCGCTGCGCGCGGGCGAGCGGGAGTCACGCCTGGTGCCGCTGGACGGCACGCTCGCGGTGATGCGCACGCTGGACGCGGTACGGGAGCGGATCGGGGTGCGCTATCCGGGGGAGACGGGGGAACCTGCCCTGGTGTGAGGCGGGGCGCGTCCTGATGTCGGACGGGCCCCGCGGGTCCACCTCGTACGCTGCGGTGGCATGACTGACAGGCATGCACAGATCGCCGTGGTGACCGGCGCGGGCTCCGGCATCGGGCGGGCCGTCGCGGTGGAACTGCTGCGCGCGGGCTGGTCGGTGGCGCTGGCCGGACGGCACACCGCGACCCTCGAGGAGACGGCGGCGCTCGCGCCCGGGGCCGCCGCCATCGTCGTACGCACCGACGTGGCCCGCCCGGACGACGTGACGGAACTCTTCGCGGCCACGGTCCGCCGCTTCGGGCGCTTGGACCTGCTGTTCAACAACGCGGGCACGTTCGGCCCCGGCGGGGTGCCGGTCGAGGACCTGCCCTACGAGGCGTGGAAGCACGTGGTGGACACCAACCTCAACGGGGCGTTCCTGTGCGCGCAGGCGGCGTACCGGCGGATGAAGGACCAGAAACCGCAGGGCGGCCGGATCATCAACAACGGCTCGATCTCGGCGCACACCCCCCGGCCGCACTCCGCGCCCTACACGGCGACCAAGCACGCCTTGACCGGCCTGACCAAAGCGCTGTCGCTGGACGGGCGGCCGTACCGGATCGCGGTCGGGCAGATCGACATCGGCAACGCGGCCACCGAGATGACCGCGCGGATGGAGTCGGGCGCGCTGCAGGCGAACGGCGAGGTCGCGCCCGAGCCGACGATGGACGTCGCCGACGTGGCGCGGACGGTGCGGCACATGGCGGAACTGCCGCTGGAGGCGAACGTGCAGTTCGCCACCGTGCTGGCGACGGCGATGCCGTACGTGGGCCGGGGCTGAGCCGGAGCCCGCGATTCACGATTCACACAAACGGAATATGAAACTCCGCACCATATCGCCCCGCTGGCGGGCTTATGCTCGAGATCTCCTCCACGAGAGCTTCACAGTTGGGGCACTGAGCTTCCGCGTCCGGCCGACGGGCCACATCCAGGGGGGAGGCGGCAGCCGTTCCACGGCACCGGGTTGGGGGTGGACCCCGCGCGGGACCGCGGGGTACGCACCGGTGAGTGGAACGGCTGCCGCACGCACGACGCTCAACGCCGGTGCCGGCCCCCGGAGTCGCCCGTCGGAGCACCTGAGCGGGTACCCGCGCGGGCACCCGGTTCGCTCGGCCCGCCCGACGCCACCGCCGCCTTTCGTCGCCGCAGCCGCCGGCGCAGGGCCCACGCCCCGCCCGCGAGCAGGGCGACCGTGCCGGCCCCGCCCTCCAGCAGCCGCAGGGTCGAGGGACCGTCCGCCGCCGCGCCCGGCGCACCGGCGGCCGCACGCGCGGTCTTCCCCCGGCCCGGCCCGGACGAGGCGCCCGCACGGGCCCCGCCCTCGCTGATCGGCTCGACCAGCGCACCCACCGGCAGCGCCGAACGCCCGTGGGTGAAGCCCCAGTCGAGCAGGGCGGCGGTCTCCTCGTAGACGGCGTTGCTGCCGGCCTCCGGATGCATGACCGTGACGAGCAGGGTGCGGCCGTCGCGGACGGCGGCACCGGTGAAGGTGTTTCCGGCGTTGCTGGTGTAGCCGTTCTTCACCCCGATCAGACCGTCGTACGTCTTCAGACCCCACGCCCCGGTCAGCAGACGGTCGGTGTTCTGGATCTGGAAGGTCTTGCGCCCGCCGGCCGGGAAGTCGGCGGTCCGGGTCCCGCAGTACGCGCGGAAGTCGGCGTTGCGCAGGCCGTGGCGGGCGAAGAGCGTGAGGTCGTACGCCGAGGACAGCTGGCCGGGGTGGTCGAAGCCGTCCGGGCTGACCACGTGGGTGTCCAGTGCCTGGAGGTCGTCGGCCCTGGCCTGCATCTCGGCGACCGTCCTGGCCACGCCGCCGTTCATGTGGGCGAGCACGTGCACGGCGTCGTTGCCCGAGCGCAGGAACACACCCTGCCACAGCTGTTCGACGGTGTAGGTGATGCCGGGCCGGATGCCGACGAGGCTGGAGCCCTCGGGGATGCCGGCCAGGTCGGCCTCGGTGACGGTGTGACGCTCGGCGCGGTCGAACTTCCGCAGCACCGTGTCCGCGAACAGCATCTTCAGCGTGGAGGCGGGCGCGAGGCGCTGGTGCGCGCGGTACGCGGCCAGCACATGGCCGGTCTCCCACTCGGCGACCAGCCAGGCACGGGAGTTGAGCTTCGTGGGCAGCCCGGTGGCACCGCTCACCTGCACCCCGCCGCGGGCGAGCCGCTCACCGCCGATCGTGGGGGCGCCCTCGGGAGCGGCGGCGGCGGGCCGGGTCGTCACGGCGGCGAGCGGCAGGGCCGTGGTGAGACCGAGACCCAGCAGACTCCGCCGGGACAGGTCGTGGGACCTGCCGTGGGGCAGGCCGTGGGAGGGGTCGTGGGGGGACCGAGTGGATTCGCGCACCCCGGGACCGTACAAAGCGAGCCTGTGCCCGCGCACGACGGGTCTTCAAAGGCTGATCAAAGGATCATCAAAGCGCACACTTTCGGACCACGCCCACCCATGCCGGCCCACTCCGTACAGCCCTATGCCTGTCCGGTCTCGAACCGGGTGATGCGGCCGTCGTCGGCGACGACGAAGTTCCAGCGGGTGCGCATCTCGCCCCAGGTGTCGTTGCGGTAGCGGGCGATGAGGGCGAGGCCTCCGGAGGACTCGTTGTCGACCTCCATGTGGCCGTGCGTGGCGAAGATCTCGTCCTCGATCCACTCGGCGAGGTCGCGGTCGGAGCCGTCGTCCGACATGGTCGCGCCGGGCGCGAGGAGTTGCATGAAGCCCTCGCGGTCGTGGGCGTTGACCGCGGTGACGAAGGCGCGGACGGCCGGGTCGCTCAGTTTGGCGGTCTGAATCGTCATGTCGGCAGCGTCACACCGGGACCAGGGCCCCGCCACCCGAACGGCGTCCACGACGGGCCGGGCGGGTGTAGGCGGTGCCAGGCTGGAAAGGCAACCCTCTGTTCGCCTGTCCGCATCCCAGGGGAGTCACCGTGACCTGTTACGACCGACGTGATCTGGGGCTGCTGCTGCTCCGGCTGGGCACCGGCGGCGTGCTGGCGGCGCACGGCGCGCAGAAACTGCTCGGCTGGTTCGGCGGGGGCGGCATCGAGGGCACGGGCAAGTTCATGGAGTCCGTCGGCTACCGCCCCGGCAAGGCGAGCGCCACGATGGCGGGGCTCGCGGAGGCGGGCGGCGGCCTGCTGCTGGCCATGGGCCTGGCGACCCCGGCGGCGGGCGCGGCGGCCGCGGGCGCGATGGCGGGCGCCGCGGCGGTGCACGCCCCCAACGGCTTCTTCGCCCAGACCGGCGGCTACGAGTACGCCGCCTCCCTCGGCCTCACCTCGGCCGGCCTGGCGGTCACGGGCCCCGGCCGCCTCTCCCTTGACCACGCTCTCGGCCACGCGGTCAACCGCGGCTGGATGGTCCCCGCGGCCTTCGCCGCCACGGCCGCGGCGACGGCGGTGGTCGTGGGCGCACGCGTGAAGCGACTCCGCGAGGAGAAGGAGGGCCGCCAGGAGGCCCTGTTCGAGGAGTAGGAACGCGCAGGGGTCCTCGCCAGCCCATGGCAGGCTGCCCCCATGACCGACCCGACGACCGACGCACCCGAGGCACCCGAGGCACCCGAGGCACCGGACACACCCTCCCCGGACCTCTGGACCTCCATCGACGCCTTGTGGACCTGGCTGGAGAGCAGCACCCCGTACAAAGGCACGACCCATGAAGGCCTCCTCCTACGCCTCCTGAAACTCTCGGAGGAGGTAGGCGAGGTGGCCCAGGCGGTGATCGGCGCCACGGGCCAGAACCCCCGCAAGGGCACGACCCACACCTGGACGGACGTCGAGTCGGAACTGTGCGACGTGATCATCACAGCCCTGGTGGCCCTACGCACCCTGACCCCGGAGGCCCGGGAGGTCTTCACGGCCCACCTGACGAGAGTGAGGGAACGCTCGGTGGGGGCGGCTTGAGCACTGGATCGGGACCTCGGCCCAGACCGTCTTGCCGGGACCGGGCCGGGTGTCGACGCCCCAGCGGGAGGCGAGGGAGTCGAGGGCACCACGCCGGGTCGCACTGAGACGCTGACTGAACACACTTACGGTGACGGCGGTTTGGGTGTGGCGTGCGGTCATGGAGGCCGGCGTTCCGGTGGGCCGGACCGCTCGGCCAGGCACGACGCCGGTCCGGCCGCGCTGTACTGGTTGCCGCACGGACAGGGCGGGCACAAGCGGGGGGAGACGCCCCTCCAGGTCACCGACTCGCGGTGCTGAGCGGGCGTTCGCCGCTGAGGTCTGCGTTCCGGCCACGCATCCACGGCACCAGTTGGAGAACGCCGAACGCCACCTCGACGCCGAAGAACAGCCACAGCAGACGTGGCGCACCGTGGGCCAGGGCGTAGGCCTGCCAGGTCGCGAAGAGGGTACGGGCGATGCCGTCGAAGAGCCCGTGGTCCGGCAGTGGTCTGACGATGCGCAGAACGGCCCAGACGACCACGACCGAGCCCATCAGATTGGCGAACAGGGTCTGCCACGGGTCGGGTTCGGGCAGAGTGCCGAGTCCGAGTGAGCGGCCGAGGGACGACAGCGCGTCTTGTACGAGTGCGTAGGTCCACGGAGTCGCGAATCCCGCCGTGACGGCCAGGTCGTACCAGGCGCTCGCGCGTACGACGCGGAGGTAGCCGGGGCGCGCGGGGGTGCGAAGACGGATCACGATGAGGCTCCTGGTGGTGTACCGGCAGGCGATTGCCCGCGCCGCTGCCTCACGCTAAACAGTGGACTACGCTCCAAGGTCAAGCCCGGCGTCCGATGGAGGGGCATGCGCATCGGGGAGCTTGCCGCGCAGGCAGGCATGACCAGAGACACGATCCGGTTCTACGAGAAGGTCGGCCTTGTCGAAGGCCGGCGTCTGCCCAACGGGTACCGCGACTTCCCGCCCGAGACGGTGGCCTGGCTGCAGTACATCCGCACGGCGCAGACGCTGGGATTCTCCCTGTCGGAGATCGCGCGGAGCGGGGAGAAGCTGCGCGGGGCGCCGGACACCGCGGTGGCGCTGTCGGCGCTCTTCGAGGAGAAGATCCAGGTCGTCGACGCCCGTATCGCCGAACTCGCCGCTCTGCGGGCCGACCTGGCAGCGCGGGTCGGCACCGGATGCCCACTACGGGCGTCCGGCCGTTCCACCGCGGCAGGAGATCACCGTGAACACGAACGGCACGTGTGACGGTCTCCGGCTCAAACCGGTTCGGGTTGCAGTTCGGGTTGTGGCGTGGACGCGGCCGTCGGTTCCCACTGTCTGGTGGTCCGCACGTAGCCGTAGACCACTGAGGACATCGCCAGAATGAGAAGTGGGCCGAACACCCACGGATGTCCGGCCATCTCCATCGGCAGATAGCGGTACGACACCAAGAGCGCGCCGAAGACCATGGCGCCGTGGACGACCATCCGGATTCCGGGCAGGTTCCAGCCGTGGTGGCTCAGGCGCAGCGCGGCCTCGATCGTGAGCGCGAAGACCACGCCGGCGACGAGGTCCACGCCGTAGTGGTAGCCGAAGCCCAGCGTCGCGGAGAGTGTGGCGATCAGCCAGAAGGTGCCCGCGTGGCGCAGCACACGTGGGCCTCTGCGGGTGTGGATGAAGATCGCGGTGGCCCACGCCGTGTGGAGGCTGGGCATGCAGTTGCGCGGGGTGATCCCGTCGTACGGCATCGGGTGCGGGGGGTTGATCGGCGGTGCCGTGTTGGGCCACAGGTCGGCCACCGCCCACTGCACGCCGCCGGTGCCGGAGGCGCCCGGGCCGTAGGCGAAGACCGGTCCGACCACCGGGAAGATCATGTAGATGGCGGGACCGAGGAGGCCGATCACCAGGAAGGTGCGCACCAGATGGTGCCGGGGGAAGCGACGCTCGACCGCCACGTCACGCAGCTGGTACAGCGCGACCACGACCGCGGCCACCGCCAGCTGCGCATACACCAAGTGGAGGAGGTGGGTGCCGACCGGGGCGGTGGCCTCGACCATCCGGCCCGCCAGCCACGACGGGTTGCCGAGCGCGTGATCGGCGCTCGCCACGTACTGGTCGAGCACCGTCGGGCGGGCCTTCGACGTGATGAGCAGCCAGGTGTCGCCGGTCTTGCGGCCGGCCACCAGCAGCAGGCCCAGCCCGACGCCCTTGAGCAGCAGGACGCGTTCCGGGCCGGTGCGGCGCGTGACAGCGATGACCGCACAGCCCAACATCACCCACAGTGCGCCACTGCCGAGGATGTGGCAGTCGCTCAGCTTGGCGCCGGCCGCCCATCGCACCAGCAGGAAGACGATGTCGATGCCGATCGCGGTACCGGCCGCGATGAACCGTTGCCGCCAGGTGAGCACCACCATCATCAACGCCATGCCGCCGTACAGCGGGCCCGGCTTCGGGGCGGACATCAGGTCGTTCACCGGGCTGCCGATCGGCCCCGGCTGACCGTAGCGGCGTGCGGCGATCTCCAGTGCGAGGAGGAATCCGAGGGTCGCCACGCCCACCGCGGCCCACAGCATCACTCGCAGTCGACGCCACGCAGCCGACACGGTTCTGCCGCTCATGCGCGGAGACACCCGCGACGCTCTAGATATCAATCGCTTGGCCGATGCACTCAGAATGGGATGAACAGGTCGAAAGCGACGGGAGTAGTCATCGCGATCTCGAACAGGTTACGTAAAACGGCAAGCCCCGGAAAGATCGGAAAGAGCCTCCGACTAGGGCAGCAGGGTGTCCACCGTTTTGAACATGAAGTGGACGACGAGGATGAAGACCACGCAGAACACGAGGCCCGCCCCGTAGAAGGCCAGCACGCAGCCGGTGCCGACGGCGAGCTTGCCGCGGGCCGGCGCGTGGGCGGTGGCCCGCTCGGGCCGGTCGGGCAGGTAGTGCACGGTGACGAGGTCGCCCTCGACGACGGTCGAGGGGCCGTTGGCCTCATCGAACCGGATGACGCGGCCGTCCCGGGTGATGAACTCGTAGACGTGGTGCAGGGTGGTGGTGACCGAGCTGTCCCCGCCGCCGCTCGTCCTCGTGTACGACCGCAGACAGCGCGCCTGAGCCGTCACGCCCCCGTCCCAGGCCTGGCCGATCTGCCTCGCGCGGCGCAGCGCCGTGGTGATCCCGACCACCAGGAGTGCGATCATGAGGCACGGCACGACGTAGAAAAGCAGTTCCATGAGGTCCCCCGAGGTCAGTGCGCCGTCTTGGTCGGACAGCGTGGCGGGAAACTACACGCTCATCCGGTCCGGCGACCTCAGAAGGACCTCAGCTTTTCCCCTGGCCCGGGGCGGAGGGGTGTGGCAGACGAGTCGGGCTGTACGCCGGGTTCTGTGCCCCGGGTCCTCGCGGAGTCCGGGGTGACGGCCATCCATCTAGGGCCGGTGTTGCCACCGGCCTCGTGCGGTCTACCCGCGGACTCGGGCGGGCAGCCCTCGAACGTCCGCGCAGGAACCCCGGAGGGTTCCCTCTTGACCTTGCTCCGGGTGGGGTTTACCTAGCTGCCCAGGTCACCCTGGGCACTGGTGGTCTCTTACACCACCGTTTCACCCTTACCGAGGGCCTGAGCCCCCGGCGGTCTGCTTTCTGTGGCACTGTCCCGCGGGTCACCCCGGGTGGCCGTTAGCCACCACCCTGCCCTGTGGAGCCCGGACGTTCCTCGGGAAGCACCCCGCAAGGGGCACTCCACGCGGCCGTCCGCCCGGCTCGTCTGCCGTATCGACCATGGTACCGGGCGCGGTGGGCGCCTGGTTCCTCCAGGTCAGAGGAAGTCCGCCGTCTCCAGGTCGAAGGCGAAGGGCTCGGGGAGGGTCAGGGGCTTGCCGAAGGGTCGCATGCACAGCTCGCGGTACTCGTCGCCCCTCGGCTCGCTGAACAGCGTGACCGATGCTTCTTCCCTGTCGACCAGCAGGTACAACGGGATGCCCGCCCGGGCGTAGCAGCGGCGTTTGGTCTCGCGGTCGGCCCTGGGTTTGGTGGAGGTCACCTCCAGGACCATGGCGACGCCGTCGGCCGGCATCCAGGAGTCCGCGGCGCCGAACAGATCGCCTTCCACAGCACCGAACGTTGCGTCGGGGACCACGTGGCTCCTCGGGCATGCCCCGCCGCTCGGCAACTTCAAGCCCTTGTTCCCGGAGAAGTCCATCTCGGTCCGGGACCGCTTGATCACCTGCCTCACGATTCGGCTGATGTACTTCTCGTGGTCCCCGTCCGGCGGCGGCGTCACGACGATCTCCCCCTCGATCAGCTCGGCCCGGAAGCCCTCCGGGGTGTCGAGGGACAGGAAGATCTCCAGCAGGCCGTCGGCCGGTGTGGTGGGCTCATGCGCCACGGCGGTCATGTCACGCACCTCCTTCGGTCGCTCGCCAGACTCGGACATCCCAAGATCACCTGTCCATGAGATCGGGAACCGTTCCCTCGATCGTGGCACAGCGGTGCGTCCCCCGTCAGTCACCGGGCCGCTCCCCCCTCGGACCGGCCGGTCTTGACCTTCACGCGGCGTCAACCTCTTCACTGGTCCCATGCGGATCGGAGAACTCGCCGCGGCCGTCGGTGTGACCACGCGGGCCGTGCGGCACTACCACCATCTGGGGCTGCTGCCCGAGCCGGAGCGGCGGGCCAACGGCTACCGGCACTACACGTTGCGGCACGCCGTCGTGCTCGCCCGCATCCGGCGGCTCACCGAGCTCGGGCTGGGCCTGGCCGAGGTCCGGGACGTGCTCGCCGAAGACGCGGGGCGGGACCTCAGCGAGGTGCTCGAGGAGCTCGACGCCGATCTGGCCCGCCAGGAGGCGGCGATCCGGGACCGGCGCGGCCGGCTGCGCGCGCTGCTCGACGCGGGTGAGCTGCCCGCCGAGGGCCCGGTCTCGCCGGAGCTGGCCGCGCTGTTCGCCGAGACGGCCGCCCACCTGCCCGACTCCCCCATGGCGGCCAAGGACCGGGAGATCCTCGCCCTGCTGGAGACGGCGGCCTCCCCCGCCGAGCGGGAGCGGCTGACGCTCGCCCTCGGCGACGTCTTCTCGGCGCCGGACGCGGCCGCGCGGGCGCGGGAGGCGTACGCGATGCTCGACGCGCTCGCCGACGCCGACCCCGGCGATCCCCGGGTGGGCGAGGCGGCCCGGGTCATCGCGCGGTGCGTGCCGCCCGGGATGCTGCCCGGGACTCTTCCCGAGTTGCTGCCGGGACCCGGCCTCGACCACGAACACGGCTTTCTGCGCGCCCTGTACGCGGACTTCGCGCCCGCCCAGGCGGAGGCGGTCCGGCAGGCGCTGCGCATCCTCGCCGAGGGGCGGGAATGAGAGCCGTCCTCGCGCTGGCGCGGCACGAGGCCCGGCTGCTCGGGTGTCTGGCCGTCTGGGCCTTCCGGCGCGGAAGGCCGAGCGGTGGCGGGCAGGTCTTCGGGTACGCCCGCGGGCAGGGGCCCATGATGGCGGGGCTGGCGTTCGTCTGCCTGGTCGAGACGCTCACCATGTCCGTACTGCTGCGCCACTGGCCCACCGTGCACGCCGTGATGCTCTTCCTCGACGCTTACACGGTCGTGTTCGTGATCGCCCTGTACGCGTCCCAAGTCGTCCGCCCGCACCTGCTGACCGCGGAGGCCGTGCGGATACGGCACTCCGTCCACCTCGATCTGCGCGTTCCGCCGGCCGCCATCGCCGCCGTACGCCACGAGGTGCGCACCACGCACCCGCGGACCGACGGCGAGCTGGACGTGCCCGTCGGCTCACGGACGTCCGTCACGATCGAGCTCGCCACGCCCGTCACCCACGTCACGCTGTTCGGCAGGCGGCGGGAGGTGCGGGTGGTGCGCTTCCACGTGGAGGAGGCGGAACGGATGGTGCGCTCGCTCAGTACGCTGGCGCGGAGTGCTACCTGAAGGAGACGCCCCCGTGCTTGTGCTGCTGCCCCCGTCCGAAGGCAAGGCCTCCGTCGGCCGTGGCACCCCGCTGAAGCCCGAGTCGCTGTCGCTGCCCGGGCTCGCCGATGCCCGCGAGGCCGTGCTGACCGAACTGGTCGAGTTGTGCCGGGCGGACGAGGAGAAGGCGCGCGAGGTCCTGGGGCTGACCGAGGGGCTGCGCGGGGAGATCGGCAAGAACGCCCGGCTGCGCGAGGCGGGCACGCGGCCCGCCGGCGAGATCTACACCGGTGTCCTCTACGACGCCCTCGGCCTCGCCTCCCTCGACGCCGCCGCCAAGCGGCGCGCCGCGCGTTCACTGCTCGTCTTCTCGGGGTTGTGGGGCGCGGTGCGGGTGACGGACCGGATTCCCTCCTACCGGTGCTCGATGGGGGTCAGGCTGCCCGGGCTCGGGGCGCTGGCCGGTCACTGGCGTGCGCCCATGGCCGACGCGGTGCCCGAAGTGGCGGGCGGGGGGCTGGTGCTGGACCTGCGGTCCTCGGCGTACGCGGCCGCGTGGAAGCCCAAGGGCGAGCTCGCGGAGCGCACCGCGACCGTACGGGTGCTGCACGCGCCCACCCGCAAGGTGGTCAGCCACTTCAACAAGGCCACCAAGGGGCGGATGGTACGGAGTCTGCTGACCGCCGGGGCCGCCCCGGCCGGCCCCGCCGAACTGGTCGAGGCGCTGCGGGACCTCGGGTACGTCGTGGAGGCGGAGGCTCCCGGGAAGGCGGGGCGGAGCTGGTCGCTCGACGTGCTGGTGGACGAGGTTCACTGACGCACCCCATCCACCTGGCCCATTGCAGTATGCGCAATGCGCGTTGCAGCTACTGCTCTCCCTCGGCACGATGAGGGCATGCCCGCGCCTTCGCCCGTCTCCTCGTCCGCCTCCCTGCTCGGTCTCGCGCCCGTCCTGCCCGTGGTCGTACTGCACGACGCCGCCGACGCCGTACCGCTCGCGCGGGCGCTGGTGGCCGGCGGGCTGCCGGCGATCGAGGTGACGCTGCGGACGCCGGCCGCGCTGGACGGGGTGCGGGCGATCGCCGGTGAGGTGCCGGACGCCGTCGTGGGCGTGGGGACCGTGATCCGGCCGGAGCAGGTGGCGGGCTCGGTGGACGCCGGGGCGCGGTTCCTGGTCAGTCCGGGCTGGACGGACGCGCTGCTCGCCGCGATGGCGGCCTCGGGGGTGCCGTATCTGCCCGGGGTTTCCACCACGTCGGAGGTGGTGGCGCTGCTGGAGCGCGGGGTGCGGGAGATGAAGTTCTTCCCCGCTCAGGCGGCCGGCGGCACCGCGTATCTGAAGTCGCTGGCCGGGCCACTGCCCCAGGCCCGGTTCTGTCCCACCGGGGGCATCGGTCCCGACACCGCGCCCGACTACCTTTCCCTGCCCAACGTCGGCTGTGTCGGCGGCAGTTGGATGGTCCCGGCGGACGCCGTCGCCGGCCGTGACTGGGGACGCGTGAAGCGGCTGGCCCGTGCGGCGGCCGGGCTCAGCGCAGGTGGGACGTGTCGTTGAGGAGGCGGACGCTCGCGTTGCCGTCCGCGTAGTACGCCACCGCCGACAGCGAGGCCGCCGACAGCTCCATGCGGAACAGCGACTCGGGCGGGGCGCCGAGCGCGAGCCGCACGAAGGTCTTGATCGGGGTGACGTGCGTGACGAGCAGGACGGTCCGGCCCTTGTGAGCCGCGACCAGTCTGTCGCGCGTCGCGGCGATGCGGGTGGCGGTCGCCGCGAAGCTCTCGCCGCCGCCGGTGGGTTCGGCCTCCGGGGAGGCCAGCCAGGCGTTCAGGTCGTCCGGGTAGCGCTCGCGCACCTCTCCGAAGGTGAGGCCCTCCCAGGCCCCGAAGTCGGTCTCGCGCAGGCCGTCCTCGACCGTCACGTCCAGTCCGAGGCGGGCGGCGACGATGCCGGCGGTCTCGCGGGTGCGGGCGAGGGGGGACGAGACGATCGCCTGGACCGTCCCGCGCCGGGCGAGCGCGGCGGCGGCCCGCTCGGCCTGCTCCCGGCCGATGTCCGACAGCGCCGGGTCGCTTCCCCCGCTGCCCGAGAAGCGCTTCTGCGGGGTCAACGGGGTCTCACCGTGCCGCAGCAGTACGAGAGTCGCGGGCGCCCCGAGATCGGCAGGCGCCCATCCGGGGGCGGCGGTGACCGGCGTGGCGGCAGTGGGCCCCGTGGTGGCAGTGGGCCCGGTGGTGGCAGTGGGCCCCGTGGTGGCAGTGGGCCCCGTGGTGGCGGTGGTCCCCGTGGCGGCCATCGCCTGCGCGGCGCCCGTCGCCTCCGTGCCACCGGTGGCCTCCGAGGCACCGGTCGCACCGGTGGTGGCGGTCGCGCCGGCAGCGCCGGCCGCGGCCGTGGAGCCAGTGGCGCCCGCGGGGCCGACCGCGCCGCTCCTGCCCGAGGCGGCCGTCGCGCCGGTAACACCGGCAGCATCCGCCACACCGGCAGCACCCGACGTAGCCGCCGCACCATTGACCTTGGCCCCGTCGGCAGAACCAGCCGCACCCGAGGCGGCCGTCGCGCCGGTAGCTCCCGAGGTGGCCGTCGTGTCGGTGGCACCGGCAACGCCGGTCGCGCCCGTGGCACCGGTGCCACCCCTGGCCACGCCCCGCGCGGCCCGCATGTCCGCCTCCGCCTTCGCGAAGCGCACATCTGCCTCGGCGTTCGCGCCGCGCGCATCCGCCTCCGCCTCCGCGCCCCGCACCGCCCCCGTGTCCCCGCCGGGCACGCCGGCTTCCGCCTCCGCGCTCCGCGCACTTCCCTCGGTGTTCACGAGCTGCGCGCCCGCGGCCCGCATTGCGGATGGCCGCCGCGCCTCCAGTTCCGCCGTCGATGCCGACGGCGTCCACTGTTCGCCGCGGCCCCCCGCGTCCATCGCCTCGTTGGCCAGGCGGTCGGCGTGCTTGTTGCGGGCGCGCGGGATCCACTCGTAGGTCACCCGCTCGGGCGGGAAGACGCGGGCCGCCTCCGTGGCCAGCGGGCGCAGGTCGGGGTGCTTGATCTTCCAGC
>NZ_BMVJ01000001.1:274111-282258 GCF_014650655.1 Streptomyces anandii JCM 4720 | reverse complement strand
GGCCCGACATCTGCTCGACGACGAGCTTGGAGTCCATCCGGACGTGGACCGCGGCCCCGGGGTCGAGGGCGTGCGCGGCGCGCAGGCCGGCCAGCAGGCCCCGGTACTCGGCCACGTTGTTCGTGACCACGCCCAGGTACTCCGCGGCCTCGGTCAGCGGCTCGCCCGTGGCGGCGTCGAGCACGACCGCGCCGTAGCCCGCGGGCCCCGGGTTGCCCCGGGAACCGCCGTCCGCCTCGACGATGAACTCCCGCACTGCGTGGGCCCCTTACAGGCCGGACTCGGCGGTGCGCACCAGGATGCGGCGGCAGTTCTCGCAGCGTACGACCGTGTCGGGCGCGGCCGCGCGGATCTCGCTCAGCTCGGTGATGGCGAGCTCCTGGCGGCAGCCCTGGCAGGTGCGCTGGTACAGCTTGGCCGCGCCGATGCCGCCCTGCTGCTCGCGCAGCCTGTCGTACAGCTTGAGCAGGTCGGCCGGTACGGAACCGGCGATGACCTCGCGCTCCTTGGTCACGGAGGACGCCTCGCCGTCGAGCTCCTCGAAGGCGGCGTCGCGGCGCCCGGTCGCGTCGTCGATCTTCGACTGGACGGAGGCGACGCGCCCGGTCAGCTCGGCGACCCGCTCCTGGGCGGACTCGCGGCGCTCCATGACCTCCAGGACGACGTCCTCGAGGTCGGCCTGCCGCTTGGCGAGGGAGGCGATCTCGTGCTGGAGGTTGGAGAGGTCCTTGGGCGAGGTGACCGCGCCGGAGTCCAGGCGCTGCTGGTCGCGGACGGCGCGCTGGCGCACCTGGTCCACGTCCTGCTCGGCCTTGGTCTGCTCGCGGGCGGTGTCGCTCTCCTCGGTCTGCGCGGCCACCAGCAGGTCGCGCAGCTGCGTGAGGTCCTTGGTCAGCGACTCGATCTCGGCGTGCTCGGGCAGCGACCGCCGCTTGTGCGCGAGCTGCTGCAGGCGGACGTCGAGGGCCTGAACGTCGAGGAGTCGGATCTGGTCGGCGGGCGCGGCGTTCAGTTGGGGGCTCCCGAGGGGCTAGTGGTGGCGGTGGACGCCGCGTGGGCGGTCCAAGGGTCGGTGACCGTCTTGGAGACATGGACCCTGAGGTCCCATCCGTTCCGGTCGGAGATCTCGTCGAGCTGGGCGGCGGCCAGCTCGCACCAGGGCCACTCGGTGGCCCAGTGCGCCGCGTCGAGCAGCGCGAGAGGACTGTGGGCGCGGGCCTCTGAGGCCGGATGGTGGCGCAGGTCCGCGGTCAGGAAGGCGTCGGCGCCGGCGGCCCGTACGGCGTCGAAGAGGCTGTCCCCGCTGCCGCCGCTGACCGCGACGGTGCGCACGACCGCCTCCGGGTCGCCGGCCACCCGGATGCCCTGCGCGGTGGCGGGCAGGCACCGCGCGGCGCGCTCGGCGAGCTCGCGGACGGTCAGCGGGTGGTCCAGTTCGCAGACCCGGCCGAGGCCCCGGCGGCCCTCCGGGTCGGTGGCGTCCGGCACGAGGGGCCGTACGACCCTGAGGTCGAGGGCGCCGGCCAGGGCGTCGGAGACCCCCGGGTCGGCGGTGTCGGCGTTGGTGTGGGCCACGTGCAGCGCGATGTCGTTCTTGATCAGGGTGTGCACCACGCGGCCCTTGAAGGTGGAGGCCGCGACGGTGGTCGTGCCACGCAGGTAGAGCGGGTGGTGGGTGACGAGCAGGCCGGCGCCCAGCTTCACCGCCTCGTCGACGATCTCCTGCACCGGGTCGACCGCGAACAGGACCCGTCCGACCTCCTGGCCGGGATCGCCCACGACGGTGCCGACCGCGTCCCAGGACTCGGCCCGCTGGGCGGGCCAGAGGTTCTCCAGCGCGGCGATGACTTCTGACAGACGGGGCACGGGTGCAAGGCTACCTGTGTGTTCGGTCCGCCTGAACCGGTGCCGTCCGGCCGTCCCGGGTCCCGGCCGTCCAGCACAAGCGTCCCGGTTTCCTCAGGCGAATCGTTCCTGGGCCACCCGTATGTGTGAAGCCGCCGCCCGCCGGTCCGCCGTCTGTGCGTACGAAAACTACCGTCCTCACCGGAGGTGACCGAACGATGACAGTCTGTGTTGTCGAACCTTCGGCGGCCGACGAGGGCGACGGCCCGCCGCGGGCGGGCTGCGCGATCACGGCGGACGGCTCCTACGCCGCCCGGCTCGCGCGCAGGGGTGACTCCTGGTTTCCGGAGCGCTGGACGCTCGACGGGCCCGAACCGTACGCGGTGCCGCTGCCCGGCGACCAGCCCGAGGAGCCGGGCACGGAGGTGCAGCCGATGGGCGACGGCCGGGTCCTCATCCACCGGCCGGTGGCCGGGCGGCACACCTTCTCGCTGCTGTACCCGACCGGCCCGGGCACCGGCGAGCTGCCGCTCGGCGGGATCGAGTGCCCCGAGGACACCCGGTTGCGGCTGCTGCCCCCGGCCCCCGGCGGCGAGCGGGCGTACGCGCTCGCGGTGGGCGCGCGCTCCTCGGTGGTGTGGCTGGTGGCGGGCGGCGGCCACGGTCCGGAGTACGCGCCCGAGTACGTGGCCGAGGTGCCGGGGCGCTGCTCGGGCGGGGTGTGGCTGGACCGTGCCGGGCGGCTGCTGGCGCTGGACCGGGAGACCGGCGGGCGCACCAGGACGGTCGTACTGGACCTGGGGCGCGGCGGGGAGATGTCGCCGCTGCTGCAGATCGCGGACGGCAGCGACGACCGGCTGCTGTGCGCCGACCCCGACAGCGGGCTGCTGCTGATCCGCTCGGACGCGCCCTCGCCCGGGCAGCACCGGCTGGGCTGGGGGGTGCTGGGCAGCACGCTTCCGGTGCGCTTCCCGGAGTGCCTGCGGCTGCCGGAGTGCGTGGCGACGCCGTTCGCGATCCAGCCGGGGCAGGTGCTGACGCCGGAGCAGTGCGCGGTGGCGCTGCGCTGCGACGGGGCGTTCGGCAGCTGGGTCGGCGTGTGGCGGCCGGCCGAGCGCGTGGTACGTCATCTGCCCGCGCCCGAAGGGTGGTTGACGGGGGCCGGGACGTGGACGGAGGAGGGTGTGCTGCAACTGCCGTACGCGACCGGGGCGGTGCCGTGCGGGGTGGCCCGCTGGACCGCGCCGAGGCGGCAGGCTGACCCGGGGACGGCGCCCTCACCGTCGCGGGAGGACGCGGCGCCCGTCCCGGATGTGACGCCCGCCCCGGATGTGACGCCCGCTCCGGGCTCGGTGCTCGTCGCGAGCCCGATGCCCGTCGCGAGCCCGATGCCCGTCCCGGGCGCGGTATCCGTCCCTGGCGCGGTTCCCGTCCCGGGCGTGGCGCCGGCGCGGCGGACGACGGTCGTGCTCACGACGGCGCCGGGATTGGGGACGGCCGCGGGGCTGGAAACGGCGGCCGCCGGCCTGGACACGGCGGCCCTGGACAGGGTCGCGGCACCGCACCCGTTGACCTCCGAGGCGCCTCCGGAACCACCGGAACCGGAGCCCGGGGAAGCCTCCGTGCCCCGTCCCGTTCCGCTCCAGAAGGCGCCGCTGGGACGGCTTGTAACGAAGTAGTGCCGGTTGGCGTGGCCGCCTGGATTCGACCCGAGGTGTGCCGGTTAGACTCGCCCGGCTGTACGAAAGATCATGTTGACGGGGTGAATTCTTCCGATGAGCGACGCCAGTACGACCCAGCCGCGTGAGGCCGAGGCCCAGCAGGGCACGGGCCACGGCAGGCACCGCGGCCCGGTCTCCTCCCACGAGGACCGGACGGTCCCCAGCGGCAGGCACCGCAAGCCCGCCGAGGAGGCCGAAGCAGCGGCCTGACGGCACGGCGGGAGACCGCGACGGCCCCGTCCCGTTTCACCGGGGGCGGGGCCGTCCCGCGTCCACGACGTCCGCTACCCGCGCCGCAGTCCCAGCACCTCCGCCGCCGCGAACGTCTCCCCCTGCGGACGCCCGGCGTAGTGCGGGGTGAGCACGGCGTCGAGTTCGTCGTACGTGAAAGTGTCCTGTTTGCTGTCGAACTTGGCCGCCACCCGCGGGCGTTCGACCACCGCGACCATGCCTCCGTGGACGACGAGCAGTTGCCCGTTGATCCGTGCGGCGGCGGGCGAGGCCAGGTAGCCGACGAGGGGGGCGACGTGCTCGGGGGCGAGCGGGTCGAGGCCGTCCTCGGGGCGGGCGAACCCGGCGAAGACGTCCTCGGTCATCCGGGTGCGGGCGCGCGGGCAGATCACGTTGGCCGTCACGCCGTACTTGGCCAGTGCGAGCGCGGTGGAGGTGGTCAGCCCGACGATCCCGCCCTTGGCGGCCGCGTAGTTGGGCTGCCCGGCGGAGCCGGCGAGGAACGCCTCCGAGGAGGTGTTCACGATCCGCCCGTACACCGGGCCGCCCGCCGCCTTGGAGCGCTCGCGCCAGTGTGCGGCGGCGAAGCGGACGGTGTTGAAGTGGCCCTTGAGGTGGACCCGGATCACGGAGTCCCACTCCTCCTCCGACATGGAGAAGACCATGCGGTCGCGCAGGATGCCCGCGTTGTTGACCAGGATGTCGAGCGTGCCGAACTCCTGGACGGCCGCCGCCACCAGGGCGCCGGCCTGCTCGAAGTCGGCGACGTCGCCGGTGTGGGCGACGGCCCGGCCGCCCTCCGCCCGGATCTCGGCGGCGACCTCCTCGGCCGGTCCGGCGGACGCCGCGCCGGAGCCGTCCCGGCCCGGCTGCCCGTAGTCGTTGACGACGACGGCGGCGCCGAGCCGGGCGAGTTCGAGCGCCTCGGCGCGGCCGAGTCCCCGGCCTGCGCCCGTGACGACGGCGGCCCGGCCCTCCAGCGGCAGTGGCGATGACATCGGTGTCCTTCCCTCTCCGGGTGCCCGGGACGTGTCAGATCTCGACGCAGGTGCGCAGTGCCGTGCCCGAACGCATCTGGTCCAGCGCCTCGTTGATGCCGGCCAGCGGAACCCGGTGGGTGATCAGGCCCTCCAGGTCGACGCGGCCGGCCCGCCACAGCGCGACGGTCCGCTCGTAGGAGCGCACCACGTCCCCGCCGCCGTACATCGAGGGCAGGATGCGCTTCTCGTCGAAGAACAGCTCGAACATGTTGAGCTGGAGGAAGTCGTCCATGGCGCCCGCGCCGACCACGACGAGGGTGCCGCCGCGCCGGGTGTTCTCGTAGGCGGTACGGGCGGTGGCGGACTTCCCGACCACTTCGAAGACGTAGTCGAAGCCCTCGCCGCCGGTCACCTCCTGCTTGGCGCCGGGCAGTTCGCCGGGCGGTACGGCCCGGGTGGCGCCGAAGCGGAGCGCGGCCTCGCGCCGTCCGGCCACCGGGTCGACGGCGACGATCTCGGCGGCGCCCTTGAGCCGCGCGCCCTGGATCGCGGAGATGCCCACTCCCCCGCAGCCGATGACCGCGACCGACGAACCGGGCGTCACGTCGGCGGTGTTGAGGGCGGCGCCGAGGCCCGTGGTGACCCCGCAGCCGATGAGGGCGGCGATGTCGAAGGGCACGTCGTCCGGGACGGGCACCGCGCACCCGGCGTCGACGACGACCTCCTCGGCGAAGGTGCCGGTGCCGGCGAAGCCGAACACGTCCCCGCCGGGGCGCCGGAAGTTGGGGGTGCCCGCGTTCATGAAGCCGGCCAGGCACAGTTCGGTCTGGCCGCGCCGGCAGGCGGGACAGGCGCCGCAGGCCGGCAGCCAGCACACCACCACCCGGTCACCGGCCTTGAGATGAGCGACGCCGTCCCCCACCTCGACGATCTCGCCCGCGCCCTCGTGCCCCGGTACGAACGGCGCCGGCTGCGGCAGCACCCCGCTCATCGCGGACAGGTCCGAGTGGCACAGCCCGGTGGCGCGCACCCGGATCCTCACCTTGCCGGGGCCGAAGCCCACCGCCTCGACGTCGTCGAGGACCTCCAGTTTGTCCTGGCCGGTCTCGTGCAGTACGGCTGCGCGCATGGTGCGGCTCCCCTCGGGCGGGTGGACGGGCTCAGGAGTGCTGGACGACGGTGTCGGTGAGGACCGGCGCGGCCTCGCGCTCGACGGCGCTCACCTCGGCGCGTACGGAACCGTCCTCACGCCACAGGCGGATGCGCAGGGTCTCGCCGGGGTACACCACGCCGGCGAAGCGCGTGGCGTAGGACCGTACGCGGGTCACGTCGCCGCCGAGCAGGGTGTCGACGACCGCCTTGAGGGTGATGCCGTAGGTGCACAGGCCGTGCAGGATCGGCCGGTCGAAGCCGGCGGTCTTGGCGAACTCGGGGTCGGCGTGCAGCGGGTTGTAGTCGCCGCTGAGGCGGTACAGCAGGGCCTGGTCCTCGCGGACGGCGCGTTCGAGGGTGCGGTCCGGGTCGCCGGTGGGCGGCCGGAGCCGGGCGGAGGGACCGCGGTCGCCGCCCCAGCCGCCCTCCCCGCGTACGAAGATCTGCGCGTCGTTGGTCCACAGCGGGCCGTCCGCGTCGGCGGCCTCGGTGCGCATGACGAGCACGGCCGCGGTGCCCTTGTCGTACACGGCGGCGATGCGGGCCGTCGTGGTCGCCGTGCCCTGGGCGGGAACGGGCCGGTGCACGGTCAGCGACTGGCCGCCGTGCAGTACGTGGGCGAGGTCGACCTCGACGCCGGGCATGGACAGGCCGCCGATCACTCCGGGCGAGCCGGCGCCGGCGACGGTGGCGAAGCTCGGCAGGACGTGCAGCCGGGTCTCCAGGGTGTAGCGCAGCTCGTCGGGGTCGGTGGCGGGGACGCCCGCGCCGATGCCGAGGTGGTAGAGCATGACGTCCCTCGCGGTCCACGAGATCTCGCCGGTCCGGGGGCCGGCCGCGAGGGCCTTGGCTGCGTCGATGGGCATGGGTCTCCTGAGGTCTGCCTGCGGGCCAAGACCTCGGTGGGGCCGTCCGCACCGTCGGCCGCACCGAGGTCGCCATGGGCAGGACCGGACCGCGGGCCCATCAGGGTAGAACGCGTTCCAGTCCGGCGCCCTCTGTATAGCCCAGCGCTCGTGGGTTGGGAAGTCTCCTGACGGCATGTCAGGTGAGCGGGGGCCGCGCGGACCGGCGGCGACAGGGGCGCCGGGCGGGCGAGGGCACGGGTGCCGGGCGGCGACGGCACGGACGCCCGGGTGGGCGAGGGCACGGACGCCCGGGTGGGCGGTGACATTTGTACTGCCCGGGTCGCGTACGCGTGTCCCGCCCAAGTCCGTACACGCGCATCTGCCGGACGCGCCGTCCGGTCCGTAGCGTCGTGTTCATGACGGAGACACAGACACAGACGGGATGTGCCGTGTCCTTCACGGGGGCGGTCAAGGCGTATGGCGCGGTGCGCGCCGTGGACGGCGTCGACCTGCGGATCCGGCGGGGCGAGACGGTGGCCCTGCTCGGCCGCAACGGCGCCGGCAAGTCGACGGCGATCTCGCTGCTGCTCGGGCTGAACGCACCCGACGCGGGCACGGTGGAGCTGTTCGGCGGGGAGCCGGAGCGCGCGGTGCGCGCCGGGCTGGTCGGGGCGATGCTCCAGGAGGCGCGGGCGGTGCCCCGGGTCACCGTGCGCGAGCTGGTCCGCTTCGTGGCGGGGCGTTACCCCGATCCGCTGCCGCTCGGGCAGGTGCTGGAGCTGGCCGGGATCACGGACCTCGCGGCACGGCGCGTGGACCGGCTGTCCGGCGGCCAGACGCAGCGGGTGCGCTTCGCGGTCGCGCTGGCCGGGAATCCGGCGCTGCTGGTGCTGGACGAGCCGACGGCCGCGCTGGACGTGGAGGCGCGGCGGGCGTTCTGGGAGTCGATGCGGGCCTATGCGCGCGGTGGCCGCACGGTGCTGTTCTCCACGCACTACCTGGAGGAGGCGGACGCCCACGCCGACCGGATCCTCGTCCTCGACCGGGGCCGGATCGTCGCCGACGGCACGAGCGAGCGGCTGCGGCAGGCGGCCGGCGGGAGCCTGGTCGCCTTCGACCTGGCCGGGCGCGGCCGCGAGGGCCTGGAGCTGCTGCCGGGCGTGCGCGCGGTGGAGGTGCGCGGGGACCGGGCGCGGCTGCGCACCGACGACTCCGACGCGACCGTGGTCGCGCTGGCCGGCATGGGGGCGATACGGAACCTGGAGGTGGCCCCGGCCTCACTGGAGGACGCGTTCCTGGCGCTGACGGCGGCCGACGCCGAGGCGGGCGGCGCGCCGAACGCCACGGACGGATCCGGCGGGACGGACGAG
>NZ_BMVJ01000001.1:267442-274083 GCF_014650655.1 Streptomyces anandii JCM 4720 | reverse complement strand
ACCGACGAGATGGAGACGGTGTGATGTCCGGCGTGTTCGACTACCTGCGCCTCGAGGTGCGCCGCACCCTGCGCGACGTGGGCTTCGTGATCGGCGGCATCGCGATGCCGGTGATGATGTACCTGCTGTTCACCAACCTCGGCGAGAACGACCCGGACTGGCGCACCGCCTCCATGGTCGGCATGGCCGCGTACGGCGCGGTCGGCTCGGCGCTGAACACCGGCGGCGGGGTCGCCGAGGACCGCGCGGTGGGCTGGCTGCGGCAGCTGAGGGTGACCCCGATGACGCCGCGCCAGGTGGTCGCGGGCCGGGCGCTGACCGGTTCGGTGACGGTGCTGCCCGCGATCTGCGCGGTGCTGCTGGCGGGCGGGCTGGTCAACGGCGTACGGCTGCAGGCGTGGCAGTGGGCGGCGACCGCGCTGCTGCTGTGGCTGGGCTCGCTGCCCTTCACCCTGCTCGGGCTGGGCAACGGCTACGGGCTGACCGCGCAGACCACGGGCGTGGTGAACATGGTGTGCAACCTGGGGCTCGCGGTGCTGGGCGGACTGTGGTTCCCGGTGTCCCTGTTCCCGCACTGGCTGCGCGCGGTGTCCGCGTACACGCCGACGCACCGGTTCGCCGACCTCGGCCTGGCGGTGACCGAGGGGCACGCGCCGGCGGCGGGCGCGGTCCTGGTGCTGGCGGCCTGGCTGCTGGCGTTCGGCTCGTACGCTGTGCTGTCCTACCGCCGCAACGCGGGCACGGTCTGAGCGGGGGTGCGGAAGATGAGCGGGTGCGAGGAGACGCGGGCGGGCCGCTGGGCGTGGCGGGCCCGGAAGCGGGACGAGCAGGCCGGGCCGCCCCCCACCGGTTTCACGCTGCTGCCGTGGCTGCTGATGGGGCTGGGCTCCCTGTCCAACGTCCTCCAGGGCAAGACCGCCAACCCGTGGGTCGGCGGGATCGGCCTGTTCACCTTCAACTCGCTCTACATCTACGTCGTCTTCCGCGCCTTCGACAAGGAGCGGCGCGAGGCGCCGTCCACGCGGCTGGCGCTGCTGCTGATGGCCCTGCTGACGACCGGTCTGGCGCTCGGCTACGGCGGCAGCTGGCTGCTGTTCTTCCCGCTGCTCGGGCTCGCGGCGGGCGCGGCGCTGCGCGGGCCGTGGCTGGGCAGGGCGGGGCTGCTGCTCACGGTGCTCGCGGGCGCGGTCTCCGCCTACCGCGAGGGCTGGAACGGCATCAACATCGCCTACGGCACCTTCCTGTCCAGCATGGTGACCGCCGCGATCCTGGGCCTGAGCGAGGCCGTACGGGAGCTGCGGGCGGCGCGGGAGGAGTTGGCGCGGCGGGCGGTGGAGGAGGAGCGGCTGCGCTTCTCGCGCGACCTGCACGACCTGCTGGGCCACACCCTGTCGGTGATCGTGGTGAAGTCGGAGGCGGCCCGGCGGCTGGCGCCCCGGGATCTGGACGCGGCGCTGAGCCAGGTCACCGACATCGAGTCGGTGGGCAGGCAGGCGCTGACCGAGATCCGCGAGGCGGTCACCGGCTACCGGGAGGGCAGCCTGAGCACGGAGCTGGACCGGGCCCGTTCGGCGCTGACCGCGGCCGGCATCGAGCCGGTGGTGCGCCGCTCCGGTCCCCCGCTCACCCCCCGGACGGAGGCCCTGCTGGGCTGGGTGGTCCGCGAGTCGGTCACCAACGCCGTGCGCCACAGCGGCGCGACCCGCTGCGAGATCACCGTCCACAGCACGGCGGACCACGCCCGCCTCACCGTCTCCGACAACGGCGACGGCCATGACGGCGACGGGAGCGGCGGTGACGGGAGCGGCGGCCGTGCGCCGGACGCGGCCTCCGGCGGTGTCGGCGGCACCGGCCTGAAGGGGCTGACCGAGCGCCTCGCGGCGGCGGGCGGCTCACTGCGGGCCGGTCCGTCGCCGCGCGGCGGCTTCACCGTCACCGCCGAACTCCCCTCCGATCAGGCGGAGTCGGCGGAGGCCGAATCGGTTACGGCGACCAGGGCGACGTGATCCGCCAGCTGACGTCGTCGGCCCAGGAGGTGGCGCTGTCGAAGGCGTTGGAGCCGCCGTCGCTCGCGATGTAGACGCCGTAGTCGTAGTGGCGCAGGTACCGGGCCGGGTAGTTGTACGAGGCGAAGGACGTCGTCCCCGATCCGCTCCGGCCGGTCGTCGGGCAGAAGGTGGCGTCGGCCCGGAACAGCGCGGTGCCGTCCATGGGGGCGCGGCGGAGCCGGTAGTCGGAGTGGCGCAGGAAGTCGCCCGGGTAGTCGCGCGACTCGAAGGAGACGCAGGAGGCGGCCGCGCCGCTCGCCAGTGCCCGGCGGACGATCCAGGTGGCGTCGCCCCGGTCCGGGCTCGAACTGCTGGAGCTGACCGGGGAGATGACGGCCGCGTCGTTCTGGTGGCGGACGTAGTCGGCGGTGCAGCAGGCGGTCGTCGCGCCCAGCGAGATCTCCGAGCCGGGGGTGAGCGTGCCGGTGCTGCCGGTGGGACCGCCGTAACCGACGGAGACGATGTCGGCCTGTACGGCGTCGTCGGCGGCGTCGGTGGGGATGCCGGAGGTCATCACGCCCTCGAAGAAGGACCCGATGGAGCCGTTGCTGTTGTCGCCGCCGGTGCCGAGGACGATGGCGCCCTCCTGGTGCATGGGCGAGTAGCCGGAGGCGGTGGGTTCACCTCCGGAATAGGTGGTGGTGAGCCGGCCGGACTGGGCATTTCCGTATTTCAGCGCGAAATGGTTCCGGCCGTTGTTCTTCAGCAGCGCGGTGACGAACGGCAGGGGCCCGGTCCCGGTGTTGGAGGTGTTCCTGCTGTAGCCGGCGTCGGACTGGAAGAGACCGTTCTCCAGATCGGCCTGCACCCAGGGGCCCTGGCCGTAACAGGGCGAGAACCAGCACTCGGTGCCGAAGTTGATCGCGTCCATGTGGCCGTTGCCGGTGTCCATGTTGTTGGTCTCGGCGTTGCCGTAGTCGAAGCAGCAGCGGTTGTTGACGTGGGTGCCGGAGGTGACCATGTACATCCCCTCGGCCTGGCCGTTCACGGCGACGCCGGAGGTGGAGTTGTCCCGGTAACCCATGCCGGCGGAGATCTCCAGACCGTAGACCTGGTGGCCGCCCACGGTCACCGGCAGGGCGTCGGCGGGCGCGCCCACGTCCGCCGCGCCGGCGCCTCCCGCGCCCTCGACGGTGAGGTCGTTGTGCCGGGGCGACTGGTCGTGGATCTCGGTGATGACGCAGGTCGTGCCGGTGCAGAAGGAGTCCTGGGCGGCCGCGTTCGCATAGCCGCCGGCCGTCAGCGGGCCGATGTCCGCGGTGGCGCCGTCGGAGGCCCGCCGCACCTGGTAGAGCGGGCCGTCGTACGAGGCGTACAGCGCGCGCACGAGGCTGTGCGCGGCCACGCACGGGGTGCCGGCGGCGCCGTAGACGTCGCAGGGCAGCGACCCCGCGGCGGCGGCCGGCGGGGCGCCGGCGCCCACGACGAGCGCGGCGACGGTGGCGAGTGTGGCGAGGACACCGAGGACGGCCTTTCTCAGCCGCCGGTGACACGAGCGCGGAATGGACACGGATGCACCTCTTCGCTTCCTGGTGGGGCAGTGCTTCGAGATACCGGGCGTTCGGAATACCGGCCGTTCGGAATACCGGCCGTTCGGGATATCGGGCGTTCGGGATATCGGGCGTTCGGGATACCGGGCGTCGTTCGATCGAAATACCGAACCTATTCGACCGATGGAATTCCGGAAATTCAGAGGCGATTGTTTTGGTGCGACCGTGCGCCGTCAACCCCTGCGGCGGCGGACAATGAGAAGTCTTTGACCGGCCGGCCCTGCCCTACGCTGGGGCCGTGACCGAGATGCCACGGGACCACCGGCCCGCCAAGTCCATTCGCGTCCTGCTCGCGGAGGACCAGCAGATGATGCGGGGCGCGCTCGCGCTGCTGCTCGGCATGGAGGACGACATGGAGGTCGTGGCGCAGGTGCCGACCGGAGACGCGATCGTCGGCGCGGCGCTCACCCACTGCCCCGACGTGGCCCTGCTCGACATCGAACTGCCGGGCCTGAGCGGCCTGGACGCGGCCGCGCGGCTGCGCGAGGAGGCGCCCGGCTGCCGGGTGCTGATACTGACGACGTTCGGCCGCCCCGGCTATCTGCGCCGGGCCATGGAGGCGGGCGCGGCGGGCTTCCTGGTCAAGGACGGCCCGGTGGAGGAACTGGCCGCCGCGATCCGCCGGGTGCTGGCCGGGGAGACGGTGGTCGATCCGGCCCTCGCGGCCGCCGCGCTCAGCGCGGGCCCCAGTCCGCTCACCGCCCGCGAGTGCGACGTACTGAAGGCCTCCGCGGACGGCGCGACGGTCGCCGACGTCGCGGCCGCGCTGCACCTGTCGGAGTCCACCGTCCGCAACTACCTGTCCTCCGCGATCGGCAAGACCAACACCCGCAACCGAGCGGAGGCCGTCCGCGAGGCCCGCCACCAGGGCTGGCTGTGACCCTCCCGGGCTCCCCCCGGACGCTTTGCCGTACGCGCCCGCCTCTACGCGGCCCTGCGTGCCGTGCGCGGCAGCCAGGCCCACATCAGCAGCGCGCCGGCCACCAGCGTCACCGCCGCCGTGCGGAAGGCCAGAGCGTAGCCGTCCGTGAGGGCCTCGGGCGTGGCCCGGCCGGCCGTGCGGGCCGCGGCAACGGTCGACATGACGGCCAGTCCGAGGGAACCCCCCATCGTCCGCGAGGTGTTGACCAGACCCGAGACCACTCCCGCGTCGCCGGGCGCCGCCCCGGAGGTGGCCAGCGCGGCCAGCGGTGTCGCGGCCAGACCCGCGCCCAGCATCATCAGGACGCCGGGCAGCATGATGGCGGTCGGATACGCGCCGTCCGCGCGCATCGTCGACTGCCAGGCGAACCCGGCGGCCGCCAGCAGGGTCCCGCCCACCGCCACCCCGCGCGCCCCGGCCACCGGCATCAGGCGCGGGGCCAGCTTGGAGCCGAGGACGACGGCCAGCGAGCTGGGGACCAGGGCGAGTCCGGCGTCCAGCGGGGAGTAGCCGAGCACGTTCTGGGCGTAGAGGGTCATGAAGAACCACATGCAGAACATGGCCGAACCGCACACGAACATGGCCGCGTTGGCCGACGCCACCGAGCGCAGGCGCAGCAGCCCGAGCGGCATCAGCGGGGCGGCCGTGCGGGCCTCGACGGCGAGGAACAGCGCGACGAGCGCAAGACCCGCGAGCAGCGGCCCGAGGGTGGCGGCGGCCGTCCAGCCCTCGGCCCCGGTCCGCGAGATGCCGTAGGCGAGGCTCGCCAGGCCCGCGGTCACCAGCAGCGCGCCGGGCAGGTCGAGCCTGCGCCCGCCGGGCGCCCTGCTCTCGGTCAGCCACCGCAGCGAGCCGGCCAGCACCACCGCGCCGACCGGCACGTTGATGAGCAGCACCCACCGCCACGACAGGCCCTGCACCAGCAGTCCGCCGACCAGTCCGCCCGCCGCGCCGCCGCCCGCGCCGACCGCGGTCCAGGTGGCGATGGCCCGCGCCCGGGCCGGCCCCTCGGGCACGGCGGCGGTCAGCAGCGTGAGGGTGGAGGGCGCGAGCACCGCCGCCCCGAGCCCCTGCGCGGCCCGCGCCAGCAGCAGCTGCCAGCCGTCCTGGGCCAGTCCGCCGCCCAGTGAGGCCAGCGTGAACAGGGCGAGCCCGACGAGGAACATCCGCTTGCGCCCGTAGAGGTCGCCGGCCCGGCCGCCGAGCAGCATGAACCCGGCGAAGGCGATCGCGTAGGCGTTGACCACCCATTGCAGGCCCGGGGCGCTGAGCCCGAGGTCGGTGCGCATGGACGGCAGCGCCACGTTGACGACGGAGACGTCGAGGACGACCAGGAACTGCCCGGCGCAGGCGAGGGCCACCACGAGCCAGGTGGGCGGGGGCCCGGTGCGGCGGGGGCGGGATATCGGGGTGACGTCGGCGGCTTCGAGCATGGGTGTCATGCTCTCAACCCGGCCGCGCCCCTTGCATCGGGATTTCGCACCGTCCCGCCCGGGCCGCTGGTCCTACGACCTCCGGTCCCGCGGTCGCGCCCCGTTTCGGCCGTGCCCCGTTTCGGTCGTGCCCCGTTTCCCGAAGCCCCCGTCCCGTCCCTCGGCCCTCGCGGTCACTTCCTCATGGAATGGTCAAGAAATCGTTAGTACGCCGAAGCATCGGAATAGTTGCCCGTGCATACAAGGTTCCCCCAGCACCCGTCCCGTACGGACGGCCGCACACTCACCACCTCAAGGCCCGGAGGCCTCACTCCATGACGCACACACCGACCGAACGGCCCGCACGGAGCGCGAGCGGGGCCGTCGTCCCGGTGCTCGCCTTCGCGGGCATCGTCGTCGCGGTGATGCAGACCCTGCTCGTGCCGGTCATCAAGGACCTGCCGCAACTTCTGGACACCTCGCCCAGCAACGCCACCTGGGTCCTGACCTCCACCCTCCTCTCGGGCGCCGTGGCCACGCCGATCATGGGCCGCCTCGGCGACCTGTACGGCAAGCGCCGCATGCTGATCGCGAGCCTCGCCGTGATGGTGGCCGGCGCGCTCGTCAGCGCGCTCACCAGCACCCTGCTGCCCATGATCGTGGGCCGCACCCTCCAGGGCTTCGCCATGGGCGCGATCCCGCTCGGCAT
>NZ_BMVJ01000001.1:263331-267415 GCF_014650655.1 Streptomyces anandii JCM 4720 | reverse complement strand
CGGCCTGATGCGCGACATGCTGCCCCGCGAGCGGCTCGGCTCGGCGATGGCCCTGATGAGCTCCTCGATCGGCGTCGGCGGCGGTCTCGCGCTGCCCGCCGCCGCCCTGGTCGCCCAGCACACCGACTGGCACGCCCTGTTCTACGGCGCCGCCGGACTCGGCGTCCTGTCCATCGTCCTGACCCTGCTCACCGTGCCCGAGTCGCCGATGCGCGCCGAGGGCTCCTTCGACCTGCTGGGCGCGCTCGGTCTGTCCGCCGGGCTGGTCCTGTTCCTGCTGCCCATCACCAAGGGCAGCGACTGGGGCTGGACGTCGGCCACCACGCTCGGCCTGTTCGCCGCCGCCCTCGCCGTCCTGCTGCTGTGGGGCGTGCTGGAACTGCGGATCGCCGCCCCGCTGGTGGACCTGCGCACCACCGCCCGCCGCGAGGTGCTGCTCACCAACCTCGCCTCGATCATGGTCGGCGTCAGCTTCTACGTCGTCTCGCTGGTCCTCCCCCAGCTCCTGCAGCTGCCCACCGCGACCGGTTACGGCCTGGGCCGGTCGATGGTCGTCGCGGGTCTGTGCGTGGCCCCGCTGGGCCTGACGATGATGTTCACCGCGCCGGTCTACGCCCGTCTGTCCGCCCGCTACGGCCCCAAGGTCACCCTGATCATCGGCCTGCTGGTCATCGCCATCGGCTACGGCGGCGGCCTCGGCCTGATGGACGCGGCCTGGCAGACGGTCGTCACCTCCGTCGTCCTGGGCGCCGGCATCGGCCTCGCCTACTCCTCGCTGCCCGCGCTGATCGTCGGCGCGGTCCCGGCCTCCGAGACCGGCGCGGCCAACGGTCTCAACACCCTGATGCGCTCCATCGGCACCTCGGTCTCCAGCGCGGTCATCGGCATGGTGCTGGCCAACACCGCGCACCACGCGGGCGGCCTGGAGATCCCCACCATGCACGGTTTCCGGGTCTCCTTCCTGATCGCCACCGCCGCGGTCGCCCTCGGCCTGGTGCTCGCGCTGTGCCTGCCGAACCCGGCCCGCGCCGCCCGCCCCCAGCTGCACGCCAGCAGCGAGGAGGACGCCAACCTGGCCCGTGCCGCCGAAGCCCTGCGCGGCTTCCGCGGCCGCGTCCTGGACGCCGGGGGCGCGCCGGTCGCCCGCGCCAAGGTCACGCTGATCGACCGCCGGGGACGGCAGGCCGGAGCGACCCTGTCCGCCGCCGACGGCAGCTACGCCCTCACGGTGCCCGCCGAGGGGCCGTACGTCCTGGCCGCCCGCGCCGCCGGGCACGGCCCGCGCGCCTCGGCCGCCACCCACGCCGGCGACGACCGCCCGGTCGATCTGGACCTGTCCCTGCCGGGCGAGACGGTCACCGCCTGAGCGGCGGCCGCCCGGAGCTGAGATCCATCCCACCCGCACCCCCTGTCGCCCGTCCGGCAGGGGGTGCGGCAGCATGGGGCGCCCAAGCCCAGCACGTACGACCGGAAAGGACCCGCATGCCCGCGGCGCCCAAGCCCGACATCCTGGCCGCGTTCGAGGCCGCGAAGGGGTTCATGCCCACCGACGAGGGGCTCGCGCTGTACGCGGCGGCCGTGGAGGCGGCGCGGCTCGGGCTGCCGCTGCTGGAGGTCGGCACCTACTGCGGACGCTCGACGGTCCTGCTCGCGGACGCGGCCCGCCAGGCGGGCGTGACCGCCCTGACCGTCGACCACCACCGGGGCAGCGAGGAGCAGCAGCCCGGCTGGGACTACCACGACCCGGAGACGGTCGACCCCGAGACCGGCCTGATGGACACCCTGCCCGCCTTCCGCCGCACCCTGCACCGGGCGGGCCTGGAGGAGCACGTGGTGGCCCTCGTCGGCCGCTCACCGCAGATCGCCGCGATCTGGAACTCACCCCTCGGACTGGTCTTCGTCGACGGCGGCCACACCGACGAGCACGCGAACGCCGACTACGAGGGCTGGGCGCCCCACGTCGCCGAGGGCGGACTGCTGGTCATCCACGACGTGTTCCCCGAACCGCTGGACGAGTTCACCGGCCAGGCCCCGTACCGCGTGTACCTCAGGGCCCTGGAGTCCGGCGACTTCACCGAGATCTCGGTGACCGGCTCCTTGCGCGTCCTGAGGCGAACCCGGGCGACCACACCGGCTCCCCGTTAGAGTCGCTGGCGTGTCGTATCTGGGACCCGAGTTCGATCAACCGCAGCCGGGCGGTCCCCGGCGTCCGCGTCGCGGGCCGCTGACCGTCGCCCTCGCCGCGCTGGTGCCCGGCGCGCTCCTCGGCTGGGTCGTGTACGAGACGGTGGGCTCCCCGGACGGCGGCGGCTCGGACCAGGCGGCCGTGCGGTCGGCGACGGCCTCCCCCACCTCCTCCGCGCCCCTGCTGCCCTCCTACCCGGGCGAGGACGACAAGCAGGCCGGCGGCTCCGCCGGCCCGAGCGCGCGGGCCGGGTCGTCGGCGCCCGCCGCCTCCGGTTCCGGCTCCCTCAAGGGCAAGGTCGTCGTCATCGACCCCGGCCACAACCCGGGCAACTTCCAGCACGCCTCCGAGATCAACCGCAAGGTGGACATCGGCACCAACCGCAAGGAGTGCGACACCACGGGCACCTCCACCAACGACGGTTACACCGAGGCCCGTTTCACCCTGGACGTGGCGCACCGGCTGCGCACGCTGCTCGAACAGCAGGGCGCCACGGTGAAGTTGACCCGCGACGACGGCTCGCCGTCCTGGGGCCCGTGCGTGGACGAGCGGGCCCGGATCGGCAACGCGGCGCACGCGGACGCCGCCGTCTCCATCCACGCGGACGGCGCGGCGCCCGGCGACCGCGGCTTCCACGTCATCCTGCCGGGGCCCGTGCACGCGGGCGCCGCCGACACCCGCCCGATCGTCCCGGCGTCCAAGGACCTCGGCGAGCGCATCGCGGGCAACTTCGTACGCGTCACGGGCGAGCCGCCCTCCAACTACCTGGGCGGCGGCACCGGGCTCGTCACGCGCGAGGACCTGGGCGGTCTCAATCTGTCAACGGTTCCCAAGGTGTTCATCGAGTGCGGCAACATGCGCGATAGCAAGGACGCGGCATCGCTGACCAGCGAAACCTGGCGGCAGAAGGCGGCGGAGGGGATCTCTGCGGGAATCGTGAGTTTCCTGCGCGGGTCGTGACCGGCGGGCGAAGCCCGGCGGACAGCCCGCTCGTACGGACGATAAGGTCACCGTACGATGAGGGGCCACCCCCGCGCTTCGCACCAACGCCTGCCGGCGACACGGTGACAGCGACGCCTCTACCTACGACGAGACGACCTGCGAAGGACCTGAAGTGAATATCCGCTCCCTCACTCGGGGCGACGGCGTGGTGATCGGAGCAGCGGTGTTGCTCTTCATCGCGTCGTTCCTCAAGTTCTACTCCGTCAACGGGTTCAACCTGGACCAGAACGCGTGGGACGACCTCGGCACCGGCCTCGGCCTCTACATGGGCGGGGTCATCGGCGCCGCCCTGATCGTCGTCAACCGCTGCCTGCCGCAGCCCCGCAAGGTCGCAGGTCTGGACCTCGGGACGGTCGGCGCGGCGTTCACGGTGCTCGTCGCGTGGAGCCTGTTCTGGACGCTGGTGGACATCCCCACCGGCGGGTCCGCCGCCGCCGGCCTGATCCTCGGCTTCATCGCGGCCCTCGTCCTCGCCGGCGCCGCGATCGCCACCCCGCTGGTCCCCGCGCTCCAGGGCGCGCTGCTGCCGGCCCCGGGCCCGGCCGCTCCGCAGCCCTACGGCGCGCAGCCGCAGGGCGGTTACGGCTACCCGGGCGCCCCGCAGCCGCAGTTCGGCGGGCAGCCTCAGCAGCCGCAGCAGACGCAGCCCTTCCCGGGCGGCCCGCAGCCGCAGCAGGCCCAGCAGCCGGCCGCGTCCGGGGCCTTCTCGCCGTTCTGGTTCGCCGTGCCGGCGCCGCGTCCGCTGTTCGCGGAGGACGGCTCCGCAGCGCCCATCGCCGAACTCGCCCCCGGCGTCTGGTACCTGGCGGTCGAGCAGCGCGGCCAGGGCCTGCTGGCCGAGATGCAGGACGGCCGCCGCGGCGTCCTGCAGGACGCGTCGAACATCCAGCGCGGCTG
>NZ_BMVJ01000001.1:260989-263307 GCF_014650655.1 Streptomyces anandii JCM 4720 | reverse complement strand
ACCCCGCGCGGCCGTCCCGCGCGGCCCGGCTTCCTCACGGCCCCTCGCCCTTCCGGGCGGGGGGCCGTTGCCGTACAGTCGCAGCACTTTGACTGACGTACCGTCAGTATCCGGCGGTCGGAGGGACGGTGGCATGCGGCTCGGTCTGGCACTCGGCTACTGGGGGCGCGGGCCCGCCGCGGACCACCTCTCGCTGGCCCAGGAGGCGGAGCGGCTGGGCTACCACTCGGTGTGGACGGCCGAGTCCTGGGGCTCGGACGCGTTCACCCCGCTCACCTGGATCGCGGCCGGCACGTCGACGATCCGGCTGGGCACGGCGGTCGCGCAGATGGCGGCCCGGCCGCCCACCACCACCGCGATGCACGCGCTGACCCTCGACCACCTCTCCGGCGGCCGGATGATGCTCGGCCTCGGGCTGTCCGGACCGCAGGTCGTCGAGGGGTGGTACGGGCGCCCCTTCCCGCACTCGCCGCTGACCGCGACCCGGGAGTACGTCGACGTCGTACGGCAGGTGCTGCGCCGCGAGGCGCCGGTGGAGCTGGACGGCCGCTTCCACGCGCACCCCTACCGCGGCCCGGACGCCACCGGCCTGGGCAGGCCGCTCAAACCGATCACGCACCCCCTGCGCCCGGATCTGCCGGTCCTGCTCGGCGCCGAGGGGCCGAGGAACGTGGCCCAGACGGTCCGCATCGCCGACGGCTGGCTGCCGCTGTACTGGGCGCCCACCCGGCCCGAGGTCTACGGTCCCGCGCTCGCCGCCCTGCCGAAGGACTTCCTCGTCGCCCCCATGGCGCAGGTGCGGGTGTGCGACGACGTCGCCGAGGGGCTGCTGCCGGTCAAGGCGATGCTGGGCTTCTACATCGGCGGCATGGGGCACGCGGCCCGCAACTTCCACGCCGACCTGATGGCCCGCATGGGCTACGAGGCCGAGGCGCGGCGGATCCAGGAGCTGTTCCTCGCCGGCCGCCGCGAGGAGGCCGTACGGGCCGTGCCGGACGCCTTCGCCGACGAGATCTCCCTGGTGGGCCCGCGCGAGCGCGTCGCCGAGCGGCTGGCGGCATGGCGCGAGGGCCCGGTGACGGACCTGCTGGCCCTCGCCCCGGACCCCCGCACCCTGCGGGTGCTGGCCGAGCTGAGCGGCTGAACCCACGGGCTCCTAGGAGCCGTTGTTGAGCTCGGAGGTGGACGGCACCTTGTTCTTGACCTCCGCGCCCGCGCTCTTGCCCGCTTCCTTCACCTTGTTGATGGTGTCGTTGAAGCTGTTCGCCGCCGAGCCGTCGCCCTTGCGCAGCTTGGCCGGCAGGTCCTTCAGGTTGGTGATCGCCGCCTGCAGTGGGGCCAGGGCCTTGGACAGCGTCGGGTCGCCCTGGGCGTTGCGCACGGCCGCCTTGAGCCGGTTGTAGGTGAAGGCGCCCGCCAGACCCGCCTTGATGAGGGTGACCTTGCGCCCGTGGGCGCCCTTCTTGAACTTGCCCTCCTTGTACGGCTTGTAGATCCATTCGTAGGTGGCCCCGGCCGCCAGGGCCGCGTTGGCGACGAAGCGGGTCTTGGCGAACTTCTGCTTCTCCGCGGAGGTGCTGGGGCTCGGTGTGGCCGCCGCGACGGCGACGGTGGGGCTGCGGGGTGCGGTCTCCTGACTCGCGGCCCAGGCGGTGGATCCGGCGAGCAGGGCGCAGCAGACGGTGAGCGCCACCGCGAGGCGGCGTAGGGATACGGGCACGGTGTCCTCCCGTTAGGGGTGTCGCTCGTGTGCTCCGCAGCTCCGTGTGATCCCACCGGTGACCTGCGAAACAGGGGGGACCCGAGTGCTTCGGTCGGTGCGCCGGCCGTCACTCCCCGTACGCGTTACAGGTTTCAATCAGGATTCCGGGGCCAGACGGAAAGGCATGTCCCCTCGATATCGCACGGGTTCCAACTCCGCCGGTACGGTCATCGCGGTGGTCGCGGACATCATGGCCGTCATCCTCGGACTCTGGATCCTCATGTATCTGCTGGACGCCAACCGGGCCAACCAGCTGGTCCAGTTCGTCCACGACGCGGCCAACTGGCTCGCCGGCTGGTCGCGTGACCTGTTCACCTTCGACAAGGCATGGGCGCGCGTGGTGGCCGGCTACGGCCTGGCGGCCGTGGTGTACCTGTTCGTCGGCCACGCCATCGCCAACCGCATGCACCGCCACTGACACCGTGCCGCGGCGTTCACCGGAACGCCGCGGCGGCCGGTCAGTCGCAGCAGTCCGTCTCCAGGCCCCTGGGCAGCCGGTCGCCCGCGAAGACCGTACAGGTGGCCTCATGGCCGCCGAGCGCGGCCACGGCGAGCA
>NZ_BMVJ01000001.1:254797-260959 GCF_014650655.1 Streptomyces anandii JCM 4720 | reverse complement strand
GCAGGGAGCCGGCCGTCCACGTGGTCAGCTCCTTCGGCCATATGGCCTCGTCCTCGAAGACGTAACCGGTCCAGTACAGGCCGGTCTCCGCGTCGCGCAGGTGCTGGATGGACTGCAGGACGTCCAGCGCGCGGTCGGACTCGCCCACCGCCCACAGGGCCAGGGCGAGTTCGGCCGACTCACCGCCCGTCACCCACGGGTTGGGCACCACGCAGCGCACGCCGAGACCGGGCACCACGAAGCGGTCCCAGTCCGCGTCGATGCGGGCCTTGGCCTCCGCGCCGGTCAGCGCGCCGCCGAGCACCGGGTAGTACCAGTCCATCGAGTAGCGGTCCTTGTCCAGGAACCGCTCCGGGTGCCGCCGGATCGCGTGCCGCAGCGCGCCGACCGCCAACTCCCAGTCGGGCTGCGGCTCTTCGCGCTGCTCGGCGATGGCGAGCGCGCAGCACAGCGCGTGGTGGATGGAGGAGCAGCCGGTCAGCAGCGCGTCCGCGGTGGCCGTGCCGTCGTCCTCGCGCTTCCAGCCGATCTGCCCGCCCGGCTGCTGCAGCCCCAGCACGAACTCGGTCGCCGCGTACACCACGGGCCACATGCGGTCCAGGAAGGTGTCGTCGCCGGTCGACAGGTAGTGGTGCCACACCCCGACGGCTATGTAGGCGACGAAGTTGGTCTCCCGGCCCCGGTCGGTGACGTCGTCGTGCGCCCCGTCGGCGTAGGCCGCGTACCAGGAGCCGTCCTCGCGCTGGTGCCGGGCCAGCCACTCGTAGGCCCGCTCGGCCGCCTCGTGCTCGCCCGCCGCGTCCAGCGCCATCGCGGCCTCGACGTGGTCCCACGGGTCGAGGTGGTGGCCGCGGAACCACGGGATCGCCCCGTCCTCCCGCTGCACGGCGAGGATGCCGCGTACGGTCGCGGCGGCCTGCCCGGCGGTGAGGACCCCGGGCAGGACGAGGTGTTCTGTCCGGGGAGTGGTCACTTGGCGGCCGCCCCGCTCTTCTCGGTCTTCCCGTCCCCGCTCCGCTCGTCGACCCCCGGCAGGTGCGGCTTGGTCGCGTACGCCACGAAGCTCTTGCCGATCAGCGGGTTGAGCGCCTGCTCGGCGACCCGGGTGACCAGCGGCTTCCTCATGATGTCCCAGACCAGCAGCTTGTGGTACGCGCGCACCGGCAGCGCCTTGTCGTTGTCGACGCCGAAGGCGCACTTGAGCCACCAGTACGGCGAGTGCAGCGCGTGCGCGTGATGCGTGCCGTACGGCCTCAGGCCGGCCTCGCGGATCTTGCCGAGCAGCTCGTCGGCCCGGTAGATGCGGATGTGGCCGCCCTCGACCTCGTGGTAGGCGTCGGACAGGGCCCAGCAGACCTTCTCGGGGCCGTAGCGCGGCACGGTGATCGCGATGCGGCCGCCGGGCTTGAGCACGCGCACCATCTCGGCGAGGACGCCCTTGTCGTCCGGGATGTGCTCCATCACCTCGGAGATGATGACGACGTCGAAGGACTCGTCGGGGAAGGGCAGCGCGAGGGCGTCGCCCTCCATGGCGGTGGCGGTGGCCCCGGCGGGCGCCTCGCCGGCCTCCTTCATCGCCGCGAACCACTTCGCGACCTCGCGGATCTCCTCGCCGTTCTGGTCCAGCGCCACGACCTGGGCGCCGCGCCGGTAGCACTCGAACGCGTGCCGGCCGGCGCCGCAGCCGAGGTCCAGGACGCGGTCGCCCGGGGCGAGCGGGAACCGGGAGAAGTCGACGGTCAGCACGTGGCCCTGCTTTCGGAGTAGACAGCCTCTGAGGATGCGGAGCGGCCGGGATCCTGGACCGCGGTGGGGGTCCCCCCGTTAGGAGAGTGGGGGAGGTGAGTGCCCGTGACCGCGGAGCGGGCGATGGCCTCCCGGTACTGGGCCACCGTGCCCTCGGCGGCGCGCGCCCAGGTGAACCGCGACAGCACCCGCTCCCGCCCGGCCGCCCCCAGCCTCGTACGCAACTCCGCGTCCCCCAGCAGCCGGTTCAGCCCGGCGGCCAGCGCTCCCGCGTCGCCCGGCGGCACCGCCAGGCAGGTCTCGCCGTCGCGCCCGGCGACCTCGGGGATGGCCCCGCCGGTGGTGGCGACCAGAGGCGTGCCCGTGGCCATCGCCTCGGCCGCGGGCAGGGAGAAGCCCTCGTAGAGCGACGGCACGCACGCGATCTCGGCCGAGCGCACCAGGCCGACCAGTTCGGCGTCCGAGATGCCCTTGACGAACTCGACGGCGTCCTGAAGGCCGTACCGCTCGATGGCCTGCGCGACCGGTCCGTCCTCGGCCCGCTTGCCGACGACGACGAGGTGCGCCCCGGGGTGCTCGGTGCGCACCTTCGCCAGCGCCTCGACGAGGAAGACCAGCCCCTTGAGCGGCACGTCCGCGCTGGAGGTGGTGACGATCCGCCCGGGCACCTGCGGCACGGACGCGTCGGGCGAGAACAGGTCGGTGTCGGCGCCGATGTGCACGACGTGGATGCGGTCCTCGCGCACCCCGAGGTGGTCGACGATCTCCTGGCGGGAGGTGCCGGAGACGGTGAGCACGGAGGGCAGCCGGCGCGCGACGCGCTTCTGCATCCGGGTGAAGGCGTACCAGCGGCGCACCGACAGCCGCCGCAGCCGGCCCTCGGCGGCGTCCAGTTCCAGCTTCCGGTCCACGGTGATGGGGTGGTGGATGGTGGTCACCAGGGGGGCGCCGACGTCGCCGAGCAGTCCGTAGCCGAGGGTCTGGTTGTCGTGCACGACGTCGAACTCGCCGCGGCGGGCGCGCAGGTGGCGGCGGGCGCGCAGCGAGAAGGTCAGCGGCTCGGGGAAGCCCCCGGTCCACATGGTGGCGACCTCGAGCACGTCGACCCAGTCGCGGTACTCCTCGCGCCCGGGCGTGCGGAAGGGGTCCGGCTGGCGGTAGAGGTCGAGGCTGGGCAGTTCGGTCAGGTGCAGGGAGCCCCGGTAGCCCTCGTTTCCGTCCTCGTCCTCGTCGAGTACGGGGTAGGGCTGGGCGCCGATCACCTCGACCCGGTGACCGAGGCGGGCCAGTTCGCGCGAGAGATGGCGTACGTAGACGCCCTGGCCGCCGCAGAACGGGTTTCCCTTGTAGGTGAGGAGCGCGATGTCGAGCGGTCGCCCGCCGTCCGCGGCGAGGTCCGTCGGGGACCCCGTCCGACTGGCCTCAGCGGTCACTCTGGGCCCCCTTCTGACTGCACTGTCCCGCGAGATTACGCCGGGACGCTAATCTAGAACAAGTTTCAGACTTGATCGTCCAGGAGGCTCCGAATCTACCGGCAGGTAGCCGCGGTGTGAGCAGTGGATCAGGTGATTCGCGCCACGGCCGGGGCACCGCGCCGCCGTCCGGATCGAGCGCCTCACCTACTGCCACGGAGCGGGACCCATGCCTGCGGAAGCCACACCGGGAGCCAGAGCGGCGCGCCCGTCCCCCGGGCCCGCGGCCTCGCGCGCACAGGGCGCGCAGGGCGGGCCGTCCGCGTCGCCGTCCGCGTCGCCGCCCACCTCGCCGCTCACCGAGCGGCAGGAGGCGCGCCGTCGCCGCATCCTGCACGCGAGCGCCCAGCTGGCCAGCCGGGGCGGCTTCGACGCGGTGCAGATGCGCGAGGTCGCGGAGTCCTCGCAGGTCGCGCTCGGCACGCTCTACCGGTACTTCCCGTCCAAGGTCCATCTGCTGGTCGCCACGATGCAGGACCAGCTGGAGCGCATGCACGGCACCCTGCGCAAGAAGCCGCCGGCCGGGGACAGTGCGGCCGAACGGGTGGCGGAGACCCTGATGCGCGCCTTCCGCGCGCTGCAGCGCGAGCCGCACCTGGCCGACGCGATGGTCAGGGCGCTGACCTTCGCCGACCGCAGCGTGAGCCCGGAGGTGGACCAGGTCTCCCGGCAGACCACCGCGATCATCCTGGACGCCATGGGCCTGGACGGCGATCCCACCCCAAAGCAGCTGTCCGCGGTCCGCGTCATCGAGCACACCTGGCACTCGGCGCTGATCACCTGGCTGTCGGGGCGCGCCTCGATCGCTCAAGTGCGGATAGACATAGAGACGGTGTGCAGGCTGATCGACCTGACGACGCAGCCGGACCGCGGGCCGCGGGCATGAGCCTGCGGGCATGAGCCTGCGGGCATGAAAAAGACCTACGAGACGGGTTCGTCGCCCGACCGTCGACGTCGGCCCCAGCGGATGCGTAAGCGTCACGCGGAAGTCGGCTACTCCGCTCGAGTTTCCTCGCTCGCCTCGTAGGCTGATTTCAGGATAACTCCGACGAAACCGGACGCAATACCCGTACCAAAATATTTCTACTCCTCCGGCGGGAAGACCGGCTCCCCGCTGCTCAACAGGGTGATCGCGATGGCTTCCACGGGGCAGTTCTCCGCCGCCAGCAGGATCCCCTCGTCGGCGTCCGTCTCCGCCTCCACCGGCCGGGACTGGCGTCCCGCGTCCAGCCGGAAGCCGCCGGGGGCGCGGTGCACGCACTGCGCGGATCCGATGCACAGCGACCGGTCGACCTCCACGTGCCAGCGGTCCCCCATCCCGCTCACGCCTCCCGGCCGGCAGGCAGGTGGATCATCTTGTGCTCCAGGTACTCCCCGTACCCCTCGGGCCCGAACTCCCGCCCCAGCCCGGAGTTCTTGTAGCCGCCGAAGGGACCGAGCATGTCCAGGCTGAAGGTGTTCACGGAGTACGTGCCGGTGCGCACCCGCCGTGCCACGTCGATGCCGTGCTCCACGTCGGCCGTCCACACGCTGCCGCTGAGCCCGTAGTCGGAGTCGTTCGCGATGCGCAGGGCCTCGGACTCGTCGCCGTAGGGCAGCAGGCAGATCACCGGGCCGAAGATCTCCTCGCGGGCGATGCGCATGGAGTTGTCGACGTCGCCGAAGAGAGTCGGCTCCACGTACCAGCCGCGGTCCAGGCCCTGCGGGCGGCCGCCGCCGGTGAGGATCTTGGCGCCCTCCTCCTGGCCGATGCGGATGTAGTCGAGGTTGCGCCGCTGCTGGCGCCTCGCCACCAGCGGGCCGACCTGGGTGGCCGGGTCGAGCGGGTCGCCGACCTTCAGCGCGCCGGCCGCCTGGGCGAGGGCGTCGGCGAACTCGTCGTAGCGCGAGCGCGGGAGCAGCACGCGGGTCTGGGCGACGCAGGCCTGCCCGTTGTTCATCCAGGCCGCCGGGACGATCCCGGCGACGGCGGCCTGGAGGTCGGCGTCCGGCAGCACCACGGCCGCCGACTTGCCGCCGAGCTCCAGCGTCACCCGGGTGAGGTTGCGCGCGGCGACCTCCATGACCCGCTTGCCCGCGGCCACCGAACCGGTGAAGGCGACCTTGTCCACGCCGGGGTGCCCGACGAGGTACTCGCTCACCTCTCGGTCGGCCGGCAGGATCGACAGCACACCCTCGGGCAGCCCGGCCTCGCGCGCGATCTCGCCGAGGACGTAGGCGTCGAGCGGCGACTCGGGCGAGGGCTTGAGGACCACGGTGCAGCCGGTGAGCAGCGCGGGCGCGAGCTTGGCGGCGGCCACGAACTGCGGCACGTTCCAGGGCACCACGGCCGCCACGACCCCGACCGGCTCGCGCCGCACGAGGATCCGCCCGAGCACGCCGTCCCGGGTCTCCTCGCAGGGGAAGTCCCGCGCCACGGTGATCGCGGCGTCCCACACCATCATCGCGCCGAGCGCCTGCGCGAGGACGCTCCAGGAGTAGGGGGAGCCGTTCTGCGCGGAGATGAGCCGGGCGATCTCCTCGTGACGGGCGCCGATCGCGTCCTTGATCCTCGTCACGACCTCGATCCGCTCGTCGAGGCCGAGGCGCGGCCAGGGCCCCTCGTCGAAGGCGCGGCGCGCGGCGGCGACGGCACGGTCGACGTCCGCACGGGAGGCGTGCGGCACCCGCCCGAAGACCTTCTCGGTGTGCGGCGAGACCACCTCGATGACGTCTTTGCCCAGGGGGTCGGTCAACTCCCCGCCGATGAACAGCTGTCCGTGTTCCACGAGCTCGGTCATAACCGACTGCCTCCTGCGGCACGGGTGTCCGGCAGTTTCTGACGCTCTTTCAGAACTGATATCAGTTCTAGTTATAGTGGGCAATGGCCGTGTGAGCGGTGGCCGTGGAGGGGGACGGAGGACGGGTCTATGGCTCTGACGTTCGATCACGGTGGTGGTGTGCG
>NZ_BMVJ01000001.1:254223-254767 GCF_014650655.1 Streptomyces anandii JCM 4720 | reverse complement strand
GTCCGTGGCCGTGCCGATTCCCGACAACCCCCTGGGCCACACGCTGGTGTACGTCGTGGACACCGGCCGGGGCCCGGTGCTGGTGGACACGGGCTGGGACGACCCGGCCTCCTGGGAGGCGCTCGCCGAGGGGCTCGCGGCGTGCGGCACCTCGCCGGCGGACGTGCACGGCGTGGTGATCACCCACCACCACCCGGACCACCACGGCCTGTCCGAGCGGGTCCGGGAGGCTTCCGGCGCGTGGGTCGCGATGCACGCGGCGGACATCGCGATCGTACGGCGCACCCGCGAGGCCCCGCCGGAGCGCTGGTTCGCCTACATGGCGGCCAAGCTGGAGGCGGCCGGCGCCCCCGAGGACCACGTGGCGCCCCTGCGCGCCGCGCGCGGCCGTACGCTGCCGGGCCTGGCCCCCGCCCTCCCGGACCGCGAGATCGTCCCCGGCGAACTGCTCGACCTGCCCGGCCGCCGGATGCGCGCCGTCTGGACCCCGGGCCACACCCCCGGCCACGTCTGCCTGCACCTGGAGGAGGACCACCCGGCCGGA
>NZ_BMVJ01000001.1:249530-254184 GCF_014650655.1 Streptomyces anandii JCM 4720 | reverse complement strand
CTCCCGGGCCGGGGCCGCCTGTTCTCCGGCGACCACCTGCTGCCGCGGATCACCCCGCACATAGGGCTCTACGAGGATCCCGACGACGCCACGGTCACCGACCCGCTGGGCGACTACCTGGCCTCCCTCGAAAGCGTCGGCCGTCTCACCCCGGCCGAGGTCCTCCCCGCCCACCAGCACCCCTTCACCACCGCCGGCTCCCGCGTCCGGGACCTCCTGGCCCACCACGAACACCGCCTCGCCTCCCTCCTCGCCCTCCTCTCCGAGCCGCTCACCCCCTGGCAGCTCGCCACCCGCATGCGGTGGAACCGCCCCTGGGACGAGATCCCCCGCTCCTCCCGCAACATCGCGGTCTCCGAAGCCGAGTCCCACCTACGCCACCTGGTCAAGCAAGGACGAGCGGAACCGGTCCCGGGCACCGGCCCGGTCACGTACGTACGCACCGTGTGACCGCCGTCCCACCCGCCGCGTGACCGCCGTCCCACACAGCCACCCCCCAGGCGCCCGCCCACGGGCCGGTACAGTGGCCGGGTCGTCATCACACCCGTTCGGGGGGAAGCCGGTGGGAATCCGGCGCTGACCCGCAACCGTGAGCCGTCCCCGAGGGCGGCGAGCCGGACTGCCCCGGGCGGGAGCGTGACCGGCTCATGTGCGTCGGCGGCCCGCCGGCACACCGCACCGTCGAGGTTTACGGAGCCGAGCCGCCGGGGTGTCCCGTGCTGCCCGGCTCCGCAGGGAGAGGCACCCATGAACGTCCGCCGCAGCGCCGCGGCCCTGGCCGCCGTCGCCGTGATCGGCACCGCGGCACCCGCCGTCGCCGCAGACTCGTCCCCCTCCCCGTCCCCCTCGGCGGTGCTGCCCTCCGGGCTCTACGGTCACACCGACCCCAAGTACGACGGCGTCTGGCGCCAGTCCCTCGCCCTGCTCGCGCAGCACACCGCGGGTGTGCGGCCCGCCGCGAAGGCGGTCGACTGGCTGGCGGGGCAGCAGTGCGCGGACGGCGCGTTCGCCGCGTTCCGCGCCGACCCGGCCCGCGCCTGCGACGCCAAGGTGATGGTGGACACCAACAGCACGGCCGCCGCAGTGCAGGCCCTCGCCGCGCTCGGCGGCCACGGCTCCGCGACCGCCAAGGCCGTCACCTGGCTGAAGTCCGTGCAGAACAAGGACGGCGGCTGGGGCTACACGCCGGGCGGCCCCAGCGACACCAACTCGACCTCCGTCGTCGTCGGCGCCCTCGCCGCCACCGGCCTCAAGCCCGCCGACGTGCGCAAGGACGGCAAGCCCGGCGGCAAGTCCCCCTACGACGCCCTGCTGAAGCTCGCCCTGCCCTGCACCGGCGGCGACGCGGGCGCCGGCGCCTTCGCCTACCAGCCCGACAAGAAGGGCAAGCTCGCCGCCAACGCCGACGCGACCGCCGCCGGAGTGACCGCCGCGCTCGGCCAGGGCCTGGCCGCCAAGCCCGCCCCCAAGGCCGGCGCCGCCCCCCACTGCACCGACTCCGGCAAGGCGACCCCCGAGCGGGCCGCCGCCAACGGCGCCTCCTACCTCGCCAAGTCCGTCGCCAAGAAGGGCTACCTCACCTCCGTTTTGCCCGGCTCCACCGACCAGCCCGACTACGGCAACACCGCCGACGCGGTCGTCGCCCTCGCCGCGCAGGGCGGTGCCGGCCAGGCGCAGAAGCCGCTGCGGTGGCTCGAGAAGCACTCCGAGGCCTGGGCGAAGCAGAGCGGCCCCGCCGCCTACGCCCAGCTGGTCTTCGCGGCGAACGCCACCGGCACCGACCCGCGCGACTTCGGCGGCACCGACCTCGTCGCCAAACTCTCCGCCACCGGCCCGGCCCCGCAGTCGGCCACGAGCGAGAGCGCCGAGGCGAAGGACAGCGCCAAGGACAGCTCCTCCGGCTTCCACGGCTGGTGGTTCGTCGCGGCCTGCCTCGTCGCCGGCATCGGCATCGGATTCCTCTTCAGCGGCCGGAAGAACAGGCGTCAGCCGTGATACGCCGGTTCCGCACGCCCGCCGCGCTCCGGTTCCGCACGCCCGCCGCGCTCCGGTTCCGCACGCCCGCCGCGCTCCCGGCCCTGTGCACCCTGCTCGCCGCGGCCCTGCTGCTCGCGGCGGGCGCGGGCCGGGCGGAGGCCACCGGCTACCGGTACTGGTCCTTCTGGGAGCGCCAGGGCGGCCACTGGACGTACGCCACCGAGGGACCCTCCACGGCACGTCCCGCCGACGGCGACGTCCAGGGCTTCCGCTTCGCGGTGAGCGCGGACTCCCAGGACGCGAGCAAGCCCCGCGGCACCGCGGACTTCGCCGCGATCTGCGACCGGACCCCGGCGCGGCACGGCAGCAAGCGCGTCGCGCTGGTGCTGGACTTCGGCGTCCGCGCGGACGCGCCCTCCGGCGAGACGCCCCCGGCGCGGCGCACCGTCTGCGCGAGCGTGCCGTCCGACGCGACCACGGCCGAGGCCCTGGCCGCCGTCGCGAAGCCCCTGCGCTACGACACCAACGCCCTGCTCTGCGCCATCTCCGGCTACCCGGCCAAGGGCTGCGGCGAGCAGGTCACCACCAGCGGCGACGGCGAGAACGCCGGCACGAAGAGCGGCGGCACCAAGAGCACCGGCGAGCACGACGGTGGCGGGCCCTCCGCCGGCCTGCTGACCGGCGGTGCCGTGGTCGCCGTACTGGCCGGCGCGGCCGTGTGGCAGGCCCGGCGGCGCAGGGATGGCTGAGAGGTCCCGCGGTGGAGGCTCGGCCGAGACGCCCGGCGTCCACCCGGGCGCCTGGTGGCTGTGGGCGCTCGCCCTCGGCACCGCCGCCACCCGCACCACCAACCCGCTGCTGCTCGCCCTGCTCCTCACCGTCTCCGCCCACGTCGTCGTGACCTGCCGCCCCGACACGCCCTCCGCCCGCTCCTACAGCGCCTTCCTCCGGCTCGCCCTCGCCGTCCTGGTGATCCGCCTCGGCTTCGCCGTCCTGCTCGGCTCGCCCATCCCGGGTACGCACGTACTGCTGACCCTCCCCGAAGTCCCGCTCCCGCACTGGGCGCAGGGCATCCGCGTCGGCGGCCGGGTGACGGCCGAGTCCGTGCTGTTCGCCCTGTACGACGGGCTGCGGCTGGCCACCCTGCTGGTCTGCGTGGGCGCCGCGAACGCCCTCGCGGCCCCCGCCCGGCTGCTCAGGTCCCTGCCCGGCGCGCTGTACGAGACGGGCGTGGCCGTGGTCGTCGCCCTCACCTTCGCCCCGCACCTGGTCGCCGACGGCCGCAGGCTGCGCGCCGCCCGCCGGCTGCGCGGCCGCCCCGACCGCGGTGTCCGTGGCCTGCTGCACGTCGGGCTGCCCGTGCTGGAGGGCGCGCTGGAGCGCTCGGTGGCACTCGCCGCCGCGATGGACAGCCGCGGTTACGGCCGTACCGCCGAGGTCGCGCCCGCCGTGCGCCGTACCACCGCCGCCCTCACCCTCGGTGGGCTGCTCGGCGTGTGCGCGGGGACGTACGGGCTGCTCACCGCCGAGGGCGGGACCTACGGTCTGCCCGTCCTGCTCGCCGGGCTCGCCGCCGCCCTCGCCGGGCTGTGGCTCGGCGGCCGCCGCTCCCCGCGCACCCGCTACCGCCCCGACACCTGGAACCCGCGCTCCTGCCTGGTCGCGGGCTCCGGTGCGGCGGTCGCCGCGCTGCTGATCCTCGCCGCGTCCCGCGCCCCGGACGCCCTGCACCCCGGTGTGGTCCCGCTGGTCGCCCCCTCCCTTCCCCTGTGGCCGGCCGCGGCCGTACTGCTCGGCCTGCTCCCGGCGTTCGCCGCGCCCGTGCGCCGCCCTCCGAAGGAGTCGTCGTGATCCGCTTCGAGGACGTCTCCGTGACCTACGACGGAGCCGCCGAACCCACCGTCCGCGGCGTCGACTTCGAGGTGCCCGAGGGTGAACTCGTGCTGCTCGCCGGGCCGTCCGGCGTCGGCAAGTCCACGGTGCTGGGCGCGGTGAGCGGGCTGGTGCCGCACTTCACCGGCGGCACCCTGCGCGGCCGGGTCACCGTCGCCGGCCGCGACACCCGTACCCACAAGCCGCGCGAACTCGCCGACGTGGTCGGCACGGTGGGCCAGGACCCGCTGTCGCACTTCGTCACGGACACCGTGGAGGACGAACTCGCCTACGGCATGGAGTCGCTGGGGCTCGCCCCCGACGTCATGCGGCGGCGGGTGGAGGAGACCCTGGACCTGCTGGGCCTCGCGGACCTGCGCCGCCGCCCCATCGCCACGCTCTCCGGCGGCCAGCAGCAGCGGGTCGCGATCGGCTCGGTCCTCACCCCGCACCCGGAGGTCCTCGTCCTGGACGAGCCGACCTCCGCCCTCGACCCGGCCGCCGCCGAGGAGGTCCTGGCCGTGCTGCAGCGGCTGGTGCACGACCTCGGTACGACGGTCCTGATGGCCGAGCACCGGCTGGAGCGGGTCGTGCAGTACGCCGACCAGGTCGTCCTGCTGCCCTCCCCGGGCGCCGCGCCGGTCCTCGGCGGCCCCGCCGAGATCATGGCGACCTCGCCGGTGTTCCCGCCGGTGGTGGGCCTCGGGCGGCTGGCGGGCTGGTCGCCGCTCCCGCTGACCGTCCGCGATGCCCGCCGCCGCGCGACGGACCTCCGCGCCCGTCTGACGGGCCACGAACCGTCCCC
>NZ_BMVJ01000001.1:236540-249505 GCF_014650655.1 Streptomyces anandii JCM 4720 | reverse complement strand
GGCCCGGCCCGGAACCGCCACCGCGCCCCCCGCACTCCTCACCGTCCCCGCACCGCGCGCCGCCCGCCCGGGACCCCGCCTGCGCCTGATCCCGCGCAAGCGGCACCGGACCGGTCCGCCCGCCGGCACCACGCCCGACCCGATCACGCCCACCACCACGGCTCCCTCCGCGACCACGCCCGCCACAGGTGCGACGCCCGTCGCCGAAGTCCGCTCGCTGGCCGTGCGCCGAGGCGCCGTACAGGCGCTGCGCCGCGTCGACCTCGCCGTCGCGCCCGGCGAGACCGTCGCCCTGATGGGACGCAACGGCGCAGGCAAGTCCACCCTGCTCGGCTCGCTGGTCGGGCTCGTCGAGCCCTTTGCCGGGCAGGTCCGCGTGGGCGGGGCGGTCCCGCACCGCACTCCGCCCCGCGAGCTCGTGCGCCGCGTGGGCCTGGTCCCGCAGGAGCCGCGCGACCTGCTGTACGCCGACACGGTCGCCGCCGAGTGCGCGGCGGCCGACCGGGACGCGCAGGCCGCGCCCGGCACCTGCCGCGCCCTGGTCACCGAGCTGCTGCCGGGCGTGGGCGACGGCACGCACCCCCGGGACCTGTCCGAGGGGCAGCGCCTGGCCCTCGCGCTCGCCGTCGTGCTGACCGCCCGCCCACCGCTGCTGCTCCTGGACGAGCCGACCCGCGGCCTGGACTACGGCGCGAAGGCCCGCCTGGTCGCCGTGCTGCGCGCGCTGGCCGCCGAGGGCCACGCCATCGTGCTCGCCACGCACGACGTGGAACTGGCCGCCGAGCTCGCCCACCGGGTCGTGCTGCTCGCCGAGGGCGAGGTGATCGCCGACGGCCCCACCGCCGAGGTGGTCGTCTCCTCCCCCTCCTACGCCCCGCAGGTCACCAAGATCCTCGCCCCGCAGCACTGGCTCACGGTCGCCCAGGTCCGCGAGGCGCTGGGACGAGCACACGAGACGCCGGGACGAGTACGCCCGTGAGAGCGCACGCAAGGAGCGACGCACAGGCGCGGGCCGTCCGCCTGGGTCCCCGTTCCACCGCCGCACTCGCACTCGTGAGCGCGGTCGGGGCGGCCGCCTTCACCTGGCCGTTCCTCGCGCCGCCCGCCTCGCAGCTCAGCGCGCACGCGCAGGACGCGCCCTGGCTCTTCGCGGGCCTGCTGGTGCTGCTGGTCGCGGTCGTCACGGCGACGATCTCCGAGTCGGGCCTCGGTCCGAAGGCGGTCGCGATGCTCGGCGTGCTGGCCGCGGCCGGGGCAGCCCTGCGCCCGATCGGGGCGGGGACGGCGGGCCTGGAGCCCATGTTCTTCCTGATGGTGCTGAGCGGCCGCGTGCTCGGTCCGGGCTTCGGCTACGTGCTCGGCTCGGTGACGATGTTCGCCTCCGCGCTGCTCACCGGGGGCGTGGGCCCGTGGATGCCGTTCCAGATGGTGGCCATGGGGTGGTTCACCATGGGCGCGGGTCTGCTGCCGGGCCCCGACCGCCTGCGCGGCCGCGCGGAACTGCTGCTGCTCGCGGTATACGGCTTCCTCGCCGCGTTCGCGTACGGCACCGTCATGAACCTCGCGGGCTGGCCCTTCATGGGCACCCTCGCCTCCTCCATCGCCTTCGACCCGCACGCGGGCGTTCCCGCCAACCTGGCCCGCTTCCTCGCGTACTGCCTGGCCACCTCGCTGGGCTGGGACCTCGGCCGGGCCGTCGTCACCGTGGTCCTGACCCTGGTCGTGGGCCCGGCGGTGCTCAGGGCGCTGCGCCGGGCCACCCGGCGGGCCGCGTTCGAGGCGCCCGTCACCTTCGAGGGGCCCGGCGGGTGACTCCCGTACCACCGCGGTGTCAGCGGGCAGGGACGTTGCGTGACGGGCTCGGTGAAGCGGCCCACATGACGTGGATCACCTACGAAGACGGGTCGTAGCCGCGCGGGCATGGCATGGACTCGACATTGCCCGCGCCGACCTGGGCTTTGAGAGCCGGCTCACACGGACGACCTTCACCGCGAATGCGACCACAACTAGTAAAAGGGGTGTTTGCGGACAGATTTCGCGGCTGCTTCTCTGGACGACGTCGCCGGGCCCCGCCGATCACGGCAGGCCCGCGACTCCCCGTCCCCGACGCAAGAGGTTCTCCGTGTCCGTCTCCTTCATCCGCCGCATCGCCGCCCCGAAGAAGGCCCTCACCACCGCCGCCGTGGCCGCCGCCACCGTCGGCATGGCCCTCACGTCGGCCCCGGCCCACGCGGCCCCGGCCCACTCGGCCGCCGACGCCAAGACGATCGCGCACAAGATGATCCCGGACGCCGCGCAGTTCAACGCCTTCAGCCACATCGTCGAGCACGAGAGCGGCTGGAACGTCAACGCCACCAACGCCTCCTCCGGCGCCTACGGCCTGGTCCAGGCCCTGCCGGGCTCCAAGATGGCCTCGGCCGGCTCCGACTGGAAGACCAACGCCCAGACCCAGATCAAGTGGGGCCTGGACTACATGAAGTCCCGCTACGGCAGCCCGGTCGGCGCCTGGAACTTCTGGCAGGCCAACGGCTGGTACTGATCCCGTACCGGCCGGTGAACCCGGCTTGAGCCACCTCACGGCACTCGTGGAGGCGGCGGCCCCCGATCCCCTGGGCCGCCGCCTTCTCCGTGTCCGCGCCCGGCGCCCGCGGCCGGGTCTGCTTTTCTGGTGCGATGACGACGCAGCCCCCGCCGGACGGCGAGCGCGCGCGTGCCCCCGAGGGCCGCGGGCTGCCGCTGGTCACCGTGCTGCTGGGGCTGACCGTGGTCAGCGGGCTCATCGACGCGGTCAGCTACCTGGGCCTCGGGCACGTCTTCACCGCCAACATGACCGGCAACGTGGTCGTCCTCGGCTTCGCCGCCGCCGGGGCGCCCGGCTTCACCGTGACGCACACCGCCGCCTCCCTCGCCGCCTTCCTCCTGGGCGCGGTGACCGGCGGGCGGGTCGCGGCGCGCTTCGGCGGCGGCTCGCGCCGCACCTGGGCCCGCGTCACCCTGGCCGCCGAGGCGGTCCTGGTCGGCGCGTCGGCCGCCCTCGCCCACGCCGCTCCGGGCGCCCGCGGCACGACGTACGCCCTGATCGTGCTGACCGCCTACGCGATGGGCCTGCGCAACGCCACGGTCCGCAAGCTGGGCGTGCCCGACCTCACCACCACCGTGCTGACCATGACCCTGACCGGTCTGGCCTCCGACTCCCGCGCGGGCGGCGGCTCGGGCCGGCGCTCCCCGCGCCGCACCGCCGCCGTGGCCGCGATGCTCGCGGGCGCCGTACTCGGCGCCTGGCTGGTGGTACGCGGACACCTGCCCACCGCCCTACTGATCGCAGCCACGGCAACCGGAGTCCTGGCCCTGTCCACCTCGGGCCGCGAGTGACGGCCTCGCCGGTCAGGCCTGGGTGACCCGCAGTTCCTTCACTCCGTTGATCCACGCCGATCGCAGTCTGCGTGGGTCGCCGGCCAGGCGCAGGGTGGGCATGGCGTCGGCGACGGCGTTGAAGATGAGGTCGATCTCCAGGACGGCCAGGGACTTGCCGAGGCAGTAGTGCGGGCCTCCGCCGCCGAAGCCGAGGTGCGGGTTGGGGTCGCGGGTGATGTCGAAGGCGTCCGGGTCCTCGAACACGTCCGGGTCGTGGTTGGCGGAGGCGTAGAACAGGCCCACCCTCTGGCCCTCGCGGATCCGCGCGCCGCCGAGTTCGGTGTCCCGCGTGGCGGTGCGCTGGAAGGCGTTGACCGGTGTCGCCCAGCGCACGATCTCCTCGGCGGTGGTGGCCGGGCGCTCCCGCTTGAACAGGTCCCACTGGCCGGGATGGGTGAGGAAGGCGTGCATGCCGTGGGTGATGGCGTTGCGGGTCGTCTCGTTTCCGGCCACCGCGAGCATCAGCACGAAGAAGCCGAACTCGTCGGAGTTCAGATTGCCCTCGTCCTCGGCCGCCACCAGCGTCGTCACGATGTCGTGGGCCGGGCACCGCTTGCGTTCGACGGCCATGTTCATGGCGTACGCGATGATCTCGGCGGCGGACTGGGCGCCGGCCTCCTCGGTGATCGCGTACTCGGGGTCGTCGTAGGCGATCATGCGGTTGGACCAGTCGAAGATCTTCGCCCGGTCCTCCTGGGGCACGCCGATCAGCTCGGCGATGGCCTGCAGGGGCAGTTCGCAGGCGACCTGGGTGACGAAGTCGAACGGCCCGGACCGGGCGCGGGCGTCCGCGACGATCGCGTGGGCGCGGGCGCGCAGCCGTTCCTCCAGGGCCCGTATGGCGCGCGGGGTGAAGCCGCGCTGCACGATCTGGCGCACCCGGGTGTGTTCCGGCGGGTCCATGTTGAGCAGGATCAGCCGCTGTGCGTCGATCGCGTCGCGCTGGATGTGCTCGTGGAAGCGGATGACGGCAGTGTTCCGGGTGGAGGAGAAGATCTCGGGGTGCGTGGAGACGTACTTGACGTCCGCGTGCCGGGTGACGGCCCAGTAGCCGTCGTCCGCGAAGCCGGCCAGCCCGTGCGGCTGGGCGATCCAGCGCACCGGCTCGGTGCGGCGCAGCTCGGCGAACTCCGGGAGGGGCACGCGGTGGTGCAGCAGGTCGGGGTCGGTGAGGTCGAACCCGTCGGGCAGCGCGGGATCGGGCATGGCGACTCACTCCCACCACTATGCGGCCGCCGCTGCGGCATTCGCCTGACGGCCCATCAGGAATTGCGGTGAAGGTAGTAACGGGTTCTACAAGTGGCAAGAGCCACGACGGCCTCAATTGCGTGCGGAACTCGTGCGGATCCGCAGATCAAGACTTCGGGCCCTGCACAACCCTTGCGGCAGTGGACACGGTGTCAGCAAACTGCACACAGAACTAGAACGCGTACTAGTTCTGCGTGGCGGGTGGCCGGGACGCCCGCGCCGCGCGGGTCGACCGAGGAGAGGACGCACCCCCCATGGCCGCGGAACCCGTGATCGTCGAAGCCGTACGCACCCCGATCGGCAGGCGCGGCGGCGCGCTCGCCAACCTGCACCCCGCCTATCTCCTGGGCGAGACCTACCGGGAAGTCCTCGGCCGCACCGGCATCCCCGCCGACTGTGTCGAGCAGGTCGTCGGCGGCACGGTGACCCACGCCGGCGAACAGTCCATGAACCCCGCGCGCACGGCCTGGCTGGCCATGGGACTGCCCTACGAGACGGCGGCCACCACCGTCGACTGCCAGTGCGGCTCCTCCCAGCAGGCGAGCCACATGGCCGCCAACATGATCGCGGCCGGCGTCATCGACGTCGGTATCAGCTGCGGCGTGGAGTCCATGTCCCGCGTCCCGCTCGGCTCCGGCTCCAAGCACGGCCCCGGCAAGCCCTTCCCCGACGAGTGGAACGTCGACCTGCCCAACCAGTTCGAGGCCGCCGAGCGCATCGCCCGCCACCGCGGCCTGACCCGTGAGGACGTCGACTCGCTCGGCCTGCGCTCCCAGGAGCGCGCCGCCGTCGCCTGGTCCGAGGAGCGCTTCAAGCGCGAGACCTTCGCCGTCCAGGTCCCCACCACCGAGGACGAGCAGCGGGCCGGGCAGGGCATGTGGCGCCTGGTCGACCGCGACGAGGGGCTGCGCGACACCTCGATGGAGGCCCTGGCGGGCCTGAAGCCCGTCATGCCCCGGGCCATCCACACGGCCGGGAACTCCTCGCAGATCTCCGACGGCGCGGCCGCCGTCCTGTGGGCGTCCAAGCGGATGGCGCGCGCCCTGAAGCTGCGGCCCAGGGCCCGGATCGTCGCCCAGGCGCTGGTCGGCGCCGACCCCCACTTCCACCTCGACGGCCCGATCGACGCGACCAGGGCGGTGCTCGGCAAGGCCGGCATGTCCCTGAAGGACATCGACCTCGTCGAGATCAACGAGGCCTTCGCCTCGGTGGTGCTGAGCTGGGCCCGGGTCTTCGAACAGGACCTGGAGAAGGTCAACGTCAACGGCGGCGCGATCGCGCTGGGCCACCCGGTCGGAGCGACGGGCGCCCGCCTCATCACCACGGCGCTGCACGAACTGGAGCGCACCGACAAGGAGTTCGCGCTCATCACGATGTGCGCGGGCGGCGGCCTGGCCACCGGGACGATCATCCAGCGGCTCTAGGGCCTCTCTTCCGGATCTTGCCGCCGGTCGCGTCGGCCGGGAGGCGAGGCAACTCGGAGCCGGCCTGATCCGGAAGAAAGGCCCTGGCCCCGGACAGCTCCGCCTGGGTGCCGATGTCCTCGGGCGGCGGCGCGGGACTGTGGGCGCGCGGGCCCTGGAGGACGTACGTCAGCGCGAACCCGGTGCCCACGACCGCCGCGCCGCCCACCGCGTCCAGCACCCAGTGGTTGCCGGTGGCGACGATGGCGGAGACCGTGAAGAGGGGGTGGAGGAGGCCGAGGGCCTTCATCCACCACCTCGGCGCGGCGACCGCGATCACCACACCGCACCACAGGGACCAGCCGAAGTGCAGGGACGGCATCGCGGCGTACTGGTTGGTGAGCGCCGTCAGCGCTCCGTAGTCCGGCTTGGAGAAGTCCTGGGCGCCGTGGACGGTGTCGGCGATGCCGAGGCCCGGCAGCAGACGGGGCGGGGCGAGCGGGAAGAGCCAGAAGCCGATCAGGGCGAGCAGGGTGGCGAAGCCGAGGGCCGAGCGGGCCCAGCGGTAGTCGACCGGACGGCGCCAGTACAGCACCGCGAGGACGGCCATCGGGACCACGAAGTGGAAGGACTCGTAGTAGAAGTCGAAGAAGTCGCGCAGCCAGCCGACCCGCGCCACGGCGTGGTTGACCGTGTGCTCGATGTCGATGTGCAGGAAACGCTCGAGCGAGAGGAGCTCGTGGCCGTGTCGCTCGGCCCGGGCCCGGCCGCCCGCGTTGGAGCCGCCGGTGGCCGCGAGGCGCACCTGCTGGTAGGCGGCGTAGGTGACGCGGATCAGCAGGAGTTCGAGGAGCAGGTTCGGGCGGGTGAGGACGCGGCGCAGGAGGGGCAGCAGCGGTACGTGCCGGAAGCGGGCCGGGGCCAAGGGCGCGTACCGCGTCGGGACCGGTGACCGGTAGAGGTCCGAGGCGCGGGACAGGAACGGCACGGCCGTGGCGGCGGCGAGGGCGGCCAGCAGCACGACGTTGTCCCGCAGGGGTTCCATGGCGTCGACGTTGGGCAGCAGCATCTTCGCGGGCAGCGTCATGACCAGGATCACGGCGACCGGCCAGACGTACCGGTCGGAGACGCGGCGGCCGACGCGGCCGACGACGGCGAGCAGCACCCACAGCAGCTGGTGCTGCCAGGCGGTGGGCGAGACGGCGATCGCTGCGCAGCCGGTGACGGCGACGGCGAGCAGCAGCTGCCCGTCGCGGGCGTAGCGGACGGCCCGGCGCAGGCCGAGGACGGCGACGACGGTGCCGAGGGCCAGGTACAGGCCGATCTCCAGCGGGCCGGTGAGGCCGAGGCGGAGCAGGGCTCCGTGCAGGGACTGGTTGGCCAGGGCGTCGGCGCGGCCGCCGAGGCCCACGCCGGCCAGGTGGTGGACCCAGTAGGTGTGGGAGTCGTGCGGCAGCGCGGCCCAGGCGAGCGCGGTGCAGGCGGCGAAGGTGGCGCCGGTGGACGCGCCGGCCTTCCTGCGGCCGGTGAGCCACAGCAGGGGCGCGAAGAGCAGCACCGTGGGCTGGAGGGCGGCCGCGAGACCGATGAGGGCGCCGCCCGTGCGCTGCCCGCGCACGACGAGGCAGCCGAGGAGGACGAGCAGGACGGGGATGATGCTGGTCTGGCCGAGCCAGAACGCGTCGCGCACGGGCAGTGACAGCATGAGCAGGCTGATCGCGACGGGCGCGGCGAGCAGCGCGGTGCGGCGGCCGACGGGCTGGGGCAGTGCGCGGGCGGCGATCAGTCCGAGCGCGACCACGAGCAGCAGGGTGCCGAAGATCCATCCCCAGCCGAGGGCCTGTTCGGCGGCCTTGGTGAGCGGCTTGAGGACGAGGCCGGCGAAGGGGGTGCCGGTGAAGCGGGTGGAGTCGTAGAGCGACCCCTTGACGTGCAGGACGCCGCTGGGCCCGACCCAGGTCTCCAGGTCGGTCAGCCGGTCGGCGCGCGGGGTGGCGAGGACGACGGCCACCTGCCGCAGGGCGAGGATCCCGGCGATCAGCCAGAGGCCGAGTCTGACCATGCGCAGCCGCGGCCCGGCCGGGCCGGTGACGGTCGCCGCGGCGAACGCCGCCGCCGGTGCTCCACTGTGATCCGCATTCGCCACGCCTCGCCGGCCTCCCGCCCCGTATGCCCCGCACATCCCGTACGCCGGTGTTCTCCCGTGTTCTCCTGCGAACCCTACGGGGCTCGCACCTCCCTGGGACGAAGACGCGGGCAACGCCCGCTTCACCTGTCACCACCCGCCTTTTGTCCGGATCACGGCACCGCGGAGAGGGTGTGGGCGAGCGGACGGGGGGCGCGCGGGTGGCCCGGTTGCGCCCCCGGGACGCGAGATGGATCACAGCGGCGGTGCGGAATCCGCGTCCGGGAGCGGGCCGACGTACCTGCGTAACCGGCATTTAGGTGCAGCATGCATCGACTCGCTCACGACACGTAAGCGGACCAAGCACTCGTATGGTCGATTTTCGGCCTGCCCCGGTGCCGCCGTGCGTGGGCCGTCCCGGTCCGCCCGCCGGCGCCGTCGCGCGGACCGCGTCCCTGTCCCCGTCGAAAGGTAGGCGAGCGAGTCTTGTCGGCTGCCACAGTCACCGCTCCCCGATCCGTCTCCCTCACCAAGGGCCGCCACCGCCCCGGCGACGCCACCGTCACCGACCCGGCGCTCGTCAGGCGGGCCGTCAAGGCCGCCGCGCTGGGCAACGCGATGGAATGGTTCGACTTCGGTGTCTACAGCTACATCGCGGTGACCCTGGGCAAGGTCTTCTTCCCCTCCGGCAACCCGACGGCGCAGCTGCTGTCCACCTTCGGCGCCTTCGCCGCCGCCTTCCTGGTCCGCCCGCTGGGCGGCATGGTCTTCGGGCCGCTCGGCGACCGCGTCGGCCGCCAGAAGGTGCTGGCCGTCACCATGATCATGATGGCCGCGGGCACCTTCGCCATCGGCCTGATCCCGTCCTACGCCTCCATCGGCGTCGGCGCCCCGCTGCTCCTGCTCGCCGCCCGGCTGGTTCAGGGCTTCTCCACCGGCGGCGAGTACGCCGGCGCGTCCACCTTCATCGCCGAGTACGCGCCCGACCGGCGGCGCGGCTTCCTCGGCAGCTGGCTGGAGTTCGGCACGCTGGCCGGCTACATCGGCGGCGCGGGCCTGGTGACCCTGATGACGGCGCTGCTGTCCGACGCCGACCTGCTCACCTGGGGCTGGCGCGTCCCCTTCCTGATCGCGGGCCCCATGGGCATCATCGGCCTCTACCTGCGGCTGCGCCTGGAGGAGACCCCGGCGTTCGCGGCCGAGGTGGAGAAGGCCGAGGCGAGCCGCCCCAAGGTGCCGCTGCGCGAGATGGTCGCCGGCCAGTGGAAGGCGCTGCTGCTGTGCATGGGCCTGGTCCTGGTCTTCAACGTCACCGACTACATGCTGCTGTCGTACATGCCGAGCTACCTGACCAGTGAGCTCCACTACGACGAGACGCACGGCCTGCTGGTGGTGCTCGGCGTGATGGCCCTGATGATGGTCGTCCAGCCGTTCGCCGGCGCGCTGACCGACCGGGTCGGCCGCCGCCCGGTGATCGCGGCCGGCTGTGCGGGCTTCCTGTTCCTGTCCGTTCCGGCCCTGCTGCTGATCCGTCAGGGCAGCCTGGCCGCGGTGGGCCTCGGCATGGCCGCGCTGGGCCTGCTGCTGGTCTGCTTCACGGCCGCGATGCCGGCCGCCCTGCCCGCCCTGTTCCCGACCCGGGTCCGCTACGGCTCGCTGTCGATCGGCTTCAACGTCTCCGTCTCACTGTTCGGCGGCACGACCCCGCTGGTGGTCACCGCCCTGATCGGCGCGACCGGCAACATGATGATGCCCGCGTACTACATGATGGCGGCGGCCGTGATCGGCGGCTTCGCGGTCTGGCGCATGGCCGAGTCGGCGGGCCGTCCGCTGCCGGGTTCCGCGCCCTCGCTGGAGCGGGCGCCGGGCGGCCCGGCGTAATTCCCTGACAGCGCTCATGCGCCGGGCTATGTTCGTGACAGAGCTAGTTAGCGGATCTAACTAGGCATACGAAAGGCTTGGTGCATGAGCGACTCGCAGCTCTGGGACGACGTCGACGCCTACTTCACCGCCCTGCTCACACCCGAGGACGAAGCGCTGCGGGCGGCGCTGCGCGACAGCGACGCCGAGGGCCTGCCGCACATCAACGTCGCGCCGACCCACGGCAAACTCCTCCAGCTCCTCGCCGAGATCCAGGGCGCCCGCACCGTCCTGGAGATCGGCACCCTCGGCGGGTACAGCACCATCTGGCTGGCCCGCGCGCTCCCCGCCGACGGCGGCAGACTGGTCTCCCTCGAATACGACGCCCACCACGCCGACGTGGCCCGCCGCAACCTCGCGCGGGCCGGCCTCGACCGGATCGCCGAGGTGCGGGTGGGCCCGGCCCTGGAGTCGCTGCCCAAGCTCGCCGACGAGAACCCGCCCCCGTTCGACCTGGTCTTCATCGACGCCGACAAGGTCAACAACCCGCACTACGTGGAGTGGGCGCTCAGGCTGACCCGCACCGGCAGCCTGATCGTCGTGGACAACGTCGTACGCGGCGGCCATGTGACCGACGCGGGCGGCGCCGACCCGAGCGTGCGGGGCACCCGGGCGGCGCTGGAGCTCATCGCGGAGCACCCGCGCCTGACGGGCACGGCGATCCAGACGGTGGGCGTCAAGGGCTACGACGGCTTCGCGCTGGCGCGGGTGCTGGCGTAGGAGGGCGTACGCCCGCTCACCCGGCCCCGTGGCCCTCAGACCTCGTGGTAGAAGCCCACGTTGATGCTGCGCGGGCTGGTGCGGTCGCGTACGACGATCTCGCCGGCGCCGCCCCGGGGCAGCGTGACGGTGCCGCCGTAGGCGAGGGACTGGGCGTACTCGCCGACCGTGAGCAGGACCTCCGAGGACGGGTCCGGCTGGGAGCCGCGCAGCCAGGTGACCTGCCAGGCGCCGTCCTGGCCGCACACGAACTCCAGGTGCACCCGGGACACGAACAGCCAGTCGTCGGGCGTCACCAGGCGGCACACGGACCGGTCCCGGCCCACCCGCAGCACGGAGCCCGGGGCGCTGGGCGCGTCGGCCATCAGCATGCCGGCCGTGGCTCCCGCGTCCGTCCCGGAGACGGAGGCCATGGTCAGTTCGAGCACGAGCGTTCCCCCTGTGGCGTCCCTGTGCGGCGAACGGCCCGAGTGCCGTACCGCCGCCGCATGATAAAACGCCCGGCGGCGTCCCGTCCGGCACAATGGAGGCATGACCGAGCGAAAGCCACCCGGTGTTCCGTTCGAGTCCTGGGTCGACAAACAGATCCGTGATGCCCAGGCGCGCGGCGAGTTCGACCGGTTGCCGGGCGCGGGCAGACCGCTGCCGGGCGACACGTCGTACGAGGAACTGTGGTGGGTCAAGCGGAAGATGGCCCGCGAGGGCCTGTCCGTCCTGCCACCGACGCTCGCGCTGCGCAAGGAGGCCGAGGACGCGCGGGCCGCGGCCCTCGCCGCCCCCACGGAGCCGATGGTCCGCAAGATCATCGCGGACATCAACACAAAGATCCTCGACATGATGCTCAAGCCGCCGCCCGGCCCCCCGCTGGGCCTTAAGCGGTACGACGTCGAGGAGATCGTCCGCGAGTGGCGCGAGCAGCGGGAACGCCGGGAACGGCGGCAGCGCGAGGAGCGCCGGGCGGCTGACCGGGGCGCGGGCCCGGGGAGCGGTCAGAGGCGGGCCAGGCGGTCGGCGAGTTCGCGGTAGTCCCGCAGGGCGAGCCGCAGCCGCTCGGTGTCCGTGCCACTCTCCTGCCAGGCGGTGCGCAGCGCGCGGCGCCGCCGGGTGAGTTCCTCGGTGTACCGCGTGACCAGTTCGCCCACGGCCTGGTCCGCCTCCGCCACGGCCTCCTGCGGCGCGTCGACGAATCCGGCGAGGGCCCTGTGCAGCCGCCCGCCGTACTTCTCCCACTCGTCACGGGAGAGCAGCGGGTCGGGACCCACCTCGCCAGGGCCCACCTCGCCGGCGCCGGTCTTGCCGACGCCCGTCGCGCGGTCCCCGGGGCGCTCGCGGCCTCCGGCGGCCTCGGGGCCCGGGGCGGCCCGCCGGCCGGCGTCGCGGTCCCCGGCGGCCCTGCCGACTTCGACGGCCTCGCGGTCCCCGGCGGCCTCCTGCGCCGCCGCGGCCTCGCGCTCCGCGCGGGCCTTACGGCCAGGTTCGGGCTCCAGCGGCGCGGGCGTGGTCCGGCGACCGGCCGTGCCGGGCCCGTCCGTCACGCCGGGGGTGTGCGTCCCGCCGGTCGTCCCGGCCCCGCCGAGCGCATCCGTCCCACCGGCTGCGCCGGTCCTGCGGGCCTCGCCGGTCTCCTTGCTCACGCCGGTCGCGCCGGTCGCGTCGGTCGCGCCGGTCACGCCGGTCGCGCCGGTCGCGCCGGTCGCGCCGGTCTTCTCGGGACTGCCGGCGCCGCTGTGCGTCCTGTCGGGCATGACGTCAGCTCTCCTTCGTCTGGCGGCGGTTGAGGGCCCACGGCAGGTGGGACGTGTGGCCGTCCGCCCGGCGCGTGGTCGCGGTGCGCTCGGCCGGGGCGGCGTCGGCGTGGGCCGGGGTGAGCAGGTCCTCGAAGAGGTCGCGGGCCTCGACCAGCGAGGCGCGCAGTTCCTCGGTGCTCGCGCGGCTCTCGGGGGCGCCGTCCACGGGGGCGTGCGCGGCGCGGTGGACGCGGCGGTAGCCGTGGACGTGGTGGCCGTGGTGCACCGACAGCGCGTCGAGCTGGTCCTCGTACTGCCCGTCGTGCGGGAACCCCCGCGCGCCGGCCAGCTCGGCGAGCAGCCGGTCCGCCTCGGCGACGGCCTCCCGCGGCGAGTCGACGAACCGCT
>NZ_BMVJ01000001.1:230910-236509 GCF_014650655.1 Streptomyces anandii JCM 4720 | reverse complement strand
CCTGCGCGGCCGTCCAGCGCGCCTCGAACCGCTCGCGCTCGGCCGCCTCCAACGGCCGTACCCGCAGGTCGCCGTGGCGCTCGACGCGCGCCGACAGCTCCCGCTCGGCGGCCTTGGTGTCGCCGTCGTGGCGGGCCACGGTCCGGTCGTACTCCGGGCCGAAGCGCCGCTTCAGGCTCCGCCCGCCGCCGTGGCCGCGGGCACGAGAGGTGAGGACGGCCGCCACCACGACGACGGCCGCCACGATCACGATCAGAGCGATGATCCAACCTGTGGACATGGGTGCCTTCCGGATGCGATCGGCCCAACCGGCCGGTTCTCCGGTCGGGTTGCCCGGAAGGTGGTCGGTAAACGGCGCGTCAAGAAAGGGAGCGCCGCCGATAATGTCCGCATGCCCACCACCGCCGCCCTGTGGACCGTGACCCCCGAGCCGTACGACTCCCCCGTCGCCGCCGCGCTCTGGCGGGCGTACTACACGGAGGTCAGCGACCGCTGGTACCTGCTGCACGAGGGCCGGCGCACCGACCCGGCCGAGCTGGAGCGGGAGATCGCCGCCAAGCCCGGCGACGAACTCGCCCCGCCGCGCGGACAGTTGCTGGTCGCACGGTACGACGGGGAACCGGCCGGAACGGCGGGCGTACGGCTGCTCGACCCCGCGACGGCCGAACTCACCCGGGTCTTCCTGCACACCGGGATGCGCGGCCGGGGCGGCGCGGCGATGCTCGTCGGCGCGGCCGAGGACGCGGCCCGCTCGCTCGGCGCCACGCGCATGATCCTGGACACCCGCGGCGACCTGGTGGAGGCCCGCGCCCTGTACGCCCGGCTCGGCTACGGGGAGACCGCACGGCACAACGACGCCCCGTACGCCGAGCACTGGTTCACCAAGAGCCTGCGCCCCGCCCGCGGCTGGTGAGGTTCAGGGCAGGCGGGTCACCGCGCGCTCGTCGTGGGGGCGTTCGGCGTCGGAGCCGCACAGCTCGCCGGTCAGCTCACGCACCAGCTGGGCGAGGTCGGTCGGCCGGTCCGGTCCCCACCAGTCGCCGAGCAGTTCGGCCAGCGACTCCTCCCGGGCGTGCGCGAGCCGGTCGGCGACCTCGTGGCCCCGCTCGGTCAGCACCATGTCGAGGCCCTGCCGCTCGCCCAGGCGCCGCTCCTCGACCTGGCGGGCGGCCTCGATGATGACGTTCAGCGGCACGGAGCTGCGCTCGGCCAGCACCCCGGGCTCCACCCAGCCGTACTTCTTGATCCGCAGCAGCAGCCAGCTCGCCGCGGGCCTGAGGTCGTAGCCGGCCCGCTTTGTGATGTTGCGGTAGATCTCGCGCCGCCCCTCACGGGTGCCCAGCACGGACAGGGCGCGGCACACCTCGTCGTAGGAGGAACGCTCGACCGGGTTGGTGGCGTAGGTCTCGGAGACGTCGGGGGCGGTGACCGAGCCGCGCAGCCTGTCCTCCTTGAGGAACCAGGCCAGCACGAAGCCGAGGAGGGCGACCGGGGCGGCGTAGAGGAAGACGTCGGTGATGGCGGAGGCGTAGGCGTGCAGGGCCGCCGGGCGCAGCGCGGCGGGCAGGGCGGCGATCCCGCGCGGGTCGGCCTTCAGGGTGTCCGCCGACATCCCGGGCGGCAGCGCCGCTCCCCTGAAGGCGGCGGTGAGCTTGTCGCCGAGGCGGCTCGCGAAGACCGTGCCGAAGATCGCCACGCCGAAGGAGGCGCCGATGGAGCGGAAGAAGGTGGCGCCCGAGGTGGCGACGCCCAGGTCCTCGTAGCTGACGGCGTTCTGCACGATGAGCACCAGGACCTGCATGACCAGGCCGAGGCCGAGGCCGAAGACGAAGAAGTAGCCGCTCATCTCGGCGGTGGAGCTGTGCTCGTCGAGCCGGTGCAGCAGGAGCAGGCCGATCGTGGTGACGGCGGTGCCCGTGAGGGGGAACACCTTCCAGCGGCCGGTGCGGCTGACGATCTGCCCGGAGCCGGTGGAGGCGAGCAGCATGCCGATCACCATCGGCAGCATGTGCACACCGGACAGGGTCGGCGAGATGCCCTGCACGACCTGGAGGAAAGTGGGCAGGTAGGTCATCGCGCCGAACATCGCGAAGCCGACGATGAAGCTGATCACCGCGGAGAGGGTGAAGGTGCGGACGCGGAACAGCTTGAGCGGCAGGACGGGTTCGGCCGCCCCGCGCTCCACGGCCACGAACGCCACCGCGAGCGCGACCCCCAGCACCGCCAGGGCGATGATCTGCGGGGAGGACCAGGCCCAGGTGGTGCCGCCGAGCGAGGCGACCAGCACCAGACAGGTGGCGACCGAGGCGATGAGCAGGGTGCCGAGGTAGTCGATGACGTGCCGCTGCGTCTTGCGCGGGATGTGCAGGGCGGCGGCGATCACGGCGAGCGCGACTACGCCGACGGGCAGGTTGACGTAGAACACCCAGCGCCAGCTCAGGTGTTGGGTGAACAGCCCGCCCAGCAGCGGTCCGAGCACGCTGGTCGCGCCGAACACGGCGCCGAACAGCCCCTGGTAGCGGCCGCGTTCACGGGGCGAGACGACGTCGCCGACGATCGCCATCGACAGCACCATCAGCCCGCCGCCGCCGAGGCCCTGCAGCGCCCGGTAGGCGATCAGCTGCGGCATGTTCTGCGCCATGCCGCACAGGGCCGAGCCGATCAGGAAGATGACGATCGCCGTCTGGAACAGCTTCTTGCGCCCGTACTGGTCACCGAGCTTGCCCCACAGCGGGGTCGCGGCGGTCGAGGCCAGCAGATAGGCGGTGACCACCCAGGACAGGTGCTCCAGGCCGCCCAGGTCGCTGACGATGGTGGGCAGCGCGGTGGACACGATGGTCTGGTCGAGCGCGGCCAGCAGCATGCCGAGCAGCAGCGCGCCGATCGACACCAGGACGTTGCCGGAGACGTGCTCCGGCTCCCCGGCGGCGGCGCCGTGCGGGGGCGGCGGCGCGGACGCCGTCCCGGTGGTGCCGCCGGTGGCGCTGCCGGTGCCGCCCGTGCTGGGTGTGCTTCCGGTGGCCCCGGTGCTGCCGTGCGCATCCCCGGCCATATCCCCGGCCATGGAGACCTCCCGACCCTCTCGTGACAACTCCCATCGTCATCGGTGTGACCCGTTATGGCCTGTTGAGTCCCCTTGGACGCGGCCATTCCGGGGGCTTCGGGGAGACGGGGTGGAGAGGATCTGCATAATCCTTGGAGTTCTCGGAGGTCGCGCGGTGGCGCGGGGGGAACCGCGGAGGACCGGGAGGGGACTGGACCGTGGACGAGAAACCGAGGGGGCACGTCTGCCCGGAGTGCGGGGCGCCCCGGGACGCGGACAACGCACCGTCCTGCGCCTGCGGACAGCGCGTGGCGGACGCCCTGCGCGACACCCGCACCGCGGAGGCGGCCGCGGCGGAGGACTTCGACCCGCTGCGGATACGGCCGTACGTGGACATCGAGGGCGGCGGAGCGGCAACCGGAGGTGCGCAGGTCACTCAGGAGGTCGAGGACACGGATGGCGCCGCTGCCGCTGCCGCTGATGCGGGGCGACCCGCCGCCGTACCCGAACCCGAGTCCGCCGCCGGGACGACGATGCCGCTGCCCCCGTCCGCGGGGACCGCCGCTCCTGCTCGGCCCAACGCCTCGGACCTCGGCCTCTTCGAGCCGGACGAGCGTGGCGACCCGGGCGGGCGGGTTGAGCCGGGCGGGCCGCCGGGCGGCTCGGCCCTGCAGGAGGAGACCTGGGGGTCCGATGAGCCCGCGGGGCGTGGGCGCCGGCCCGCCGCCCTGCTCGCCGTGTCCGGCGCAGTGGTGGCGGTCGTGACGGCGGCCGGGTTCGCGACCGGCCTGTTCGCGTACAAGTCCCCGGCACGGGACGACGCGGCACCCCAGGAGGTACGGCAGAGCGTGCCGGACGGCCCCACGGCCGGTTCCGCGTCCGCCACGCCGACGACGACCGGATCGCCCTCCGCCCCCTCGGCCCCGGTGAGCCCTGCGCCGTCCGCGAGCGCGAGCCCCTCGCGGTCCGCGTCGCCCTCGGCGTCGGACGCCTCGCCGACGCCGTCCGGGTCGGCCTCCGCCCCGGCTCCCCGGCCCACGGAACCGACGCGCACCGCGCCGAGCGGGCGTGCCTCCGCGACGGCCACTCCCCCGCCGGTCCTGCGCCTGGGCGACCGCGGCCCCGAGGTGACCGAACTCCAGGAACGCCTGAGCCAGTTGCACCTCTACACCGGCCGCGCCGACGGGGTCTTCGACTCGGGCGTCGAGAACTCGGTACGCACCTACCAGTGGGCCCGCGGCATCACCACCGACGACCTGGGCGTCTACGGCCCGGCAACCCGAGCCGCCCTCGAATCAGAAACCTCCGAGCCCTGACAGGGCCCACGGCCCCCAAAACCCGCTCACGCCCAGCCAACCCCCCGCCTCACGCCCAGTGGACCCGCAGCCCCCCGCCGTCCCCCGCGCTCTCCACCCGCACCCCCGTCAGGTCCCGTACCACCGCGTCAGGGCGGTGGCAGGCGGCGCGGGGGCCGATGCCGATGACGCGCATGCCCGCGGCGCGGCCCGCCGCTATCCCCGCGCCGGAGTCCTCGAAGACGAGGCAGTCGGCGGGGGCGACGCCCAGTTCGGCGGCGGCCTTGAGGAAGCCCTCGGGGTCGGGCTTGCTCGCCCCGACGGACTCGGCGGTGACGCGGACGTCGGGCAGTGGCAGCCCCGCGGCGGCCATCCGGGCCGTGGACAGGCCCACGTCGGCGGAGGTCACGAGCGCGTGGGGCAGCCCGCGCAGGGAGGCGAGGAACTGCGGCGCGCCGGGCACGGGCACCACGCCGTCCATGTCGGAGGTCTCGGCGGCGAGCATGCGCGCGTTGTCGGCGAAGTTCTGCTCCATGGGCCGGTCGGGCAGCAGCAGCGCCATGGAGGCGTGTCCCTGGCGGCCGTGGACGACCTTCATCACCTCGTCGCCGTCCAGCCCGTGCAGGTCGGCCCAGCGCCGCCAGATCCGCTCGACGACGGCGTCGGAGTTGACGAGGGTGCCGTCCATGTCCAGCAGGAGGGCGCGGGCGGGGAACACGGCGGTGGCCGTCATCGGCAACTCCAAGACGGGGCGGAGGGGGCGAAGGGGAAGGCCCAGGAGGGACAAGGCGGCCCCGCCCGCCGGTCAGGGGAAACGGGCGGGAGCCACTTTGTTTCTCCACGGTACAAAACAAGTCGGGTCTCCCGCCACCGCCCCGCCGAAGAGTTCACCCGCCGTTCGGCTCAGGCCGCGACGGCCTCGTAGAGGCTCCACACACCGAGCCCCACCATCAGCAGCGCCGCGATCTTGGTGATCAGCCCCAGCGGGACCCGCTTCATCAGGGCCTTTCCGCCGACGATGCCGAGCCCGGCCACCGCCCACAGAGCCAGCACCGCACCCAGCCCCACGGAGACCGGGTCGTCGTAACGGGCCGCGAGGTTCGCCGTCATGATCTGGGTGAGGTCACCGAACTCGGCGACCAGGATGAGCGTGAAGCCCGTGCCCGCCACCTTCCAGAAGGACTGGTCTGCGGGCCGCCGGATCTCCTCCTCGCCGTCGCCCTTGTTCATCAGCAGCATCGCCGCGCCGCCGAGGAAGAGG
>NZ_BMVJ01000001.1:227640-230887 GCF_014650655.1 Streptomyces anandii JCM 4720 | reverse complement strand
ACACCGGTCAGCGCGTGCACGATCCGTTGCGGCAGCAGGGTCAGCGCGCTGCCCGCCGCCACGGCGAGCACCACGTGCAGCAGGAAGGCGGCGGCGACACCGGCGAAGACGTACGAGGCGCGGTAACGGGTGCCGAGCACGAGCCCGGCGAGCGCCGTCTTGTCCGGCAGCTCGGCCAGGAAGACGACGCCGAAGACGAGCGCCAGGACGCTGAAGGTGATCACTGTTCCTCAATCGGTCGGGGGCCACCCCGCCGAGAGTGCTGCGACTGTGCGTTCTGTCCGGCAGGACGCCTCGGCAGGGCAGCGCGCGGTCGGCCCGGTGCCGTACGGCACGGGCGTGCACTGCTTGCCGAAGGTCTCGCCGGCCGGTCCCCACGGGACCCGCCTCCGGGCGCCGGCTCAGGCTGGCTGAGCAGTATGTCGACGGTCCGGCAAAGGGCTACTCCCCTTCTGCGCCGTCCATGGTACGCGACGCGGACCGGCCCACGAATCCCGCTGTGCCGCGGCCACCGGTCCCGCCGTGAACCGCCGTGAACCGCCGCCAATCCCGCCGTGAACTCGTCAACAACCCCGCCGCATCTCTTGTCGTGTCATGCGCATGTCACTAGCTTCTTACCGGACACTCACCTCCCCGCAACGCGGCGCCGCGAGCATTCCCTCGCCCGCGCCCGACACCCCCACCCCACAAGGGAGTTCGCATGACCAGGTTCTACGCGCGTCGACGGCTGAGCATACTCGCGGCCCTCACCGGCCTGACAGCCTCCGCCGCCCTCTTCAACTCCCCCGCCGCTTCCGCCGCCCTGCCCACCCCGGTCAGCGCCGCCACCGCGCGCGGCTACCTCGCCTCCCTCACCGTGGCCACGGAGAACCGCACCGGCTACAGCCGCGACCTCTTCCCGCACTGGATCACCATCAGCGGCTCCTGCAACACGCGCGAGACCGTCCTCAAGCGGGACGGCTCGAACGTCGTCACCGACTCCTCCTGCGCCGCCACCAGTGGCAGCTGGTACTCCCCCTACGACGGCGCCACCTGGAACGCGGCCTCCGACCTCGACATCGACCACCTCGTGCCGCTCGCCGAGGCCTGGGACTCCGGCGCGAGCAAGTGGACCACCGCCCAGCGCCAGGCGTTCGCCAACGACCTGACCCGGCCCCAGCTCATCGCCGTCACCGACAACGTCAACCAGGCCAAGGGCGACCAGGACCCGGCCACCTGGGTGCCGTCCCGCTCGGCGTACCTCTGCACCTACGTCCGCGCCTGGGTGCAGGTGAAGTACTACTACAAGCTCTCGGTCGACTCCGCGGAGAAGAGCGCGCTCCAGGGCTACCTCGCCAACTGCTGATCGCCGGAGTCTGTCCGCCCTCCCCCGTCGTTCAATACGGTACGAGCCGACGGAGGAGGGCGATCACCGTGCCGGGACTGCGCCTGGGACCACTGCTGAGGTACGCCGACGGGTCGTCCGCGACCGTATGGCTGGAGGCGAGCCGGCCCTGCACCGCGCAGGTCCGCTGCCCCGGCGGCGCCGGCGGCACCGCCCGCACCTTCCAGATCGAGGGCCACCACTACGCCCTCGTCGAGGTGACCGGACTGACCCCCGGCACGGCCGTACCGTACGAGGTGACGCTCGACGGCGCCCGCGTCTGGCCGCCTCCCGGCGACGGCTTCCCGCCGTCGGTCATCGCCACACCCGCCCCGGACGACGGCCTGCGGATCGTGTTCGGCTCCTGCCGCTGGGCCGCGCCACCCGCGAAGGGCAGCGACCCGGTCGGTCCCGACGCGCTCGACACGCTCGCCACCCGCATCGCCGCCGACCCCGCCGCCGAGCGCCCCGACGTCCTGCTCCTGCTCGGCGACCAGGTCTACGCCGACGAGACCTCCGAGGCCACCCGCCGCTACCTCGCCGCCCGCCGCGGCCTGACCAGTCCGCCGGGCGACCAGGTCGCCGACTACGAGGAATACACCCACCTCTACTACGAGTCCTGGCTCGACCCCCAGGTGCGGTGGCTGCTGTCCACCGTGCCCAGTTTCATGATCTTCGACGACCACGACGTCGTGGACGACTGGAACACCTCCGCCGCCTGGCTCGCCGACATGCGCACCACCGACTGGTGGCAGGAGCGGCTGCTGAGCGGCCTGATGTCGTACTGGGTGCACCAGCACCTGGGCAACCTCTCCCCCGCCGAACTGGCCGCCGACCCCGTCTACGCCGCCGTACGGGCCACCCCCGACGGCACCGACGCGCTGCGCGCCTTCGCCGCCGGGGCCGACGCCGATTCCGCCACGGTCCGCTGGAGCTACCGCCGCGACTTCGGCCGGGTCCGGCTGCTGATGGTGGACTCACGGGCGGCCCGGGTCCTGGACGAGGACGACCGGTCCATGCTCGACGAGGGCGAGGCGGCCTGGCTGCGCGCCCAGGCCCTCGACGACCGCTCCCCCTGCGACCACCTGCTCGTCGGCACCTCGCTCCCGTGGCTGCTGCCCCCGCTCGTGCACGACACCGAAGCCTGGGACGCGGCCATGTGCCGGGGCGTGCGCGGCGCGCACTGGGCGCGTCTGGGCGAGCGGCTGCGGCGGGGCGCCGATCTGGAGCACTGGGCGGCGTTCCCGGAGTCCTTCGCCGCGCTGGCCGGACTGCTCGCCGAAGCCGGCTCGGGGCCGGTGGCGCCCGCGACGATCGCCGTGCTCTCCGGTGACGTCCACCACGCCTACGCCGCCGAGCCCGCCTGGCGCTCGCGCTCCGTGGACTCCCGGGTCGTGCAGCTCACCTGCTCGCCGGTCCACAACTCCGTGCCGCTGTCCATCCGGCTGGCATTCCGCTTCGGCTGGAGCGCCCCGGGGCGCGTTATCGGCCGGTGGCTCGCCCGGCACGGGCGCTGCGCCGAGCCGCCCGTGACCTGGCGCAGGACGGGCGGGCCGTGGTTCGGCAACCAGCTCATGACGCTCACCCTGCGCGGGCGTTCGGCGCGGCTGCGGCTGGAGCGGGCCCGGAGGGCCGGTGGCGGAAACGGGAGCGGGAACGGGGACGGAAACGGGGGTGGGCGCGCACGGCTGGAGACCGTGACCGAGTACGAACTGACCCCGCGCTGACGGCGACCGATGGCCGAATGTTGAACTTGCAAGCACCAGTGAGGCACACCTAACCTGGTCACCTGTTCGGATCTGTCCCCCCACCGGTCCCCAGCGGACCGTTCCGACCCGAAGGAGACCCCGCATGACCGGCCTCACCGGCCTCGGCGGCCTGACC
>NZ_BMVJ01000001.1:180993-227615 GCF_014650655.1 Streptomyces anandii JCM 4720 | reverse complement strand
CGGCGGCTCGACTCCGCCCGCCCCCACGCCCTCGGCCTCTTCCGCGTCGTCGTGGGCCTGCTGTTCGCCTGCCACGGCGCCGCCTCGCTCTTCGGCGTGCTCGGCGGCGCGATGGGCACCCACGGCGGCACCCTCCCGGCCGGCACCTGGCCCGGCTGGTACGCGGCCGTGATCCAGCTCGCCGCCGGCGCGTTCGTCCTGCTCGGCCTGGCCACCCGGCCCGCCGCGCTCGTCGCCTCCGGATCCATGGCGTACGCCTACTTCGACGTCCACCAGCGGGCGGCCCTGTGGCCGATCCAGAACGGCGGCGAGCTGTCGGTGCTGTTCTGCTGGGCCTTCCTGCTGCTGGTCTTCACCGGCCACGGCGCCTTCGGCCTCGACGGCCTGCTGGCCGGGAACTCCGCCCGGCGCTCGGCCGAGCGCGGCCGCACGACCGAGCAGCGGACGCCCGCGACCGCCTGATCGGAACACTTGTGCCCCCGCCGCACCTTCTGTCACACCTACGGCGTACGCTGTATGGCTGTTCACAGCCGCCCCTGCCGCTCCCCCGCGACGTCGCGGCCCGGCCGGTACACGGGGGAGTCAGGGGAGTTCGCGGTGCTGGAGAGTGTGGCGAAGGTGGGGTCGCTCACCGCCACTCCGTGGATCTACGTCGTGGTGGCGCTGTCCGTCCTGCTCGACGTGTTCCTGCCGGTGCTGCCGAGCGGCGTCCTGGTCGTGACCGCGGCCACGGCGGCGGCCGCCGGCACCGGCGCGGCCACCGGCCAGGTCCCCCACGGCGTCCCCGACATCCTGGCGCTCACCCTGTGCGCGGCCACGGCCTCGGTGCTCGGCGACCTCGTCGCCTACCGGGTGGCCCGGCGCGGCGGCGAGCGGCTGGACCGCGCGATCGCCCGCTCACGCCGGCTGAGCACCGCGCAGGAACGACTCGGCACCGCCCTGTCCCGAGGGGGCGGCGCACTGGTGGTACTGGCCCGCTTCGCGCCCGCCGGGCGCTCGGTCGTCTCCTTCGGCGCGGGCGCAACCCACCGCCGCGTGCGCGAGTTCCTGCCCTGGTCGGCGCTGGCCGGGCTGTCGTGGGCCGCGTACAGCGTGGCCCTCGGCTACTACGCCACCCGGTGGCTGGGCGCGGCCTGGCTGGCGACGGGCGTGTCCGTGGGCGCGCTGTTCGCGGCGGGCGCGGGAGCCGCGTACCTCATGCGCCGCACCCGGAAGATCCCGGAGGCCTCGTAGGCCCGCGCCCGCCCGGTTGTGTCCCGTCCGCCGGTCAGCCCGTCTACCGCGCGGCGGTCCGGCCCCGCACCTCCAGTCCGTCCAGCAGCTCGGCGGTGGCACCCGCGATCACCTCGACGGCGTGGTCGAAGACCTCCCGGTTGTGCGCGGCCGGCGCCCGGAACCCCGAGACCTTCCGCACGAACTGCAAGGCCGCCGCGCGGATCTCCTCCTCGGTCGCCTCCTCGGGCAACGCGGGCGGACGCAGTGTCTTGATGCTCCGGCACATGCTCCCAGTCTCTCCCGTCCTCCCCGGAGGGAATAGCTCCGCTCCGGCTCCTCTTGCACCGGCCATGACCCCAGTGCACGTCACCTACCTCGGCGGCCCCACCGCCGTCCTCGAACTGGCCGGGCTGCGCCTGCTCACCGACCCGACCTTCGACGCCCCCGGCGCCTATCCGATCGGCTCGCGGGAGCTGGTCAAGACGGCCGGCCCGGCCCTGCCGCCCACCGGGGTGGGCGCGGTCGACGCCGTACTCCTCTCCCACGACCAGCACCCCGACAACCTCGACCGCTCCGGCCGTACGTACCTCGAGCGCGCCCCTCTCGTCCTCTCCACGCCCGCCGCCGCGTCCCGCATCGGCGGCCCCGTCCGCGCCCTGCCCCCCTGGGAGCGCACCGAACTCCCCCTCCCCGGCGGCGGCGCCCTGCGGGTCACCGCCGTGCCGGCGCTGCACGGGCCGCCGGGGTCCGAGCCCCTCGTCGGCGAGGTCACCGGTTTCGTCCTGTCCGGCGACGGCCTGCCCAGGATCTACGTCAGCGGCGACAACGCCTCCCTCGGCCTGGTCCGCGAGATCGCCGGCCGCGAGGGGCCGTTCGACATCGCCCTGCTGTTCGCCGGTGCCGCCCGCACCCCGCTCGTCCCGGACGCCCCGCTCACCCTCACCAGCGAGCAGGCGGCCGAGGCGGCCGGAATCCTCGGCGCCCGCCATGTCGTACCCCTGCACTTCGAGCACTGGGCGCACTTCACCGAGGACGGCGCGAGCCTGGCGAAGGCGTTCGCCGGGGCGGCCCTCACCGACCGCCTGCACCTGCTGTCGCCGGGCGCGTCCGTCTCCCTGTGAACTCAGCGGCCCTCGAGGTCGGTCATCCAGTCGTTCGAAGTGATCCAGTGCCCCTTCGGATACTCGAAGTCGACCGGCCCCAGCAGGGTGAACCCGGCCCGCCGGCACACCGCGTTGGAGGCCGCGTGCCCGACGCCCGGATACGCGTGCAGATACCGGTGCACGCCGGCGGCCCGCGCCTCGGCCACGAGCGCCCGGGCCGCCCGGACGGCCAGCCCCCGCCCCTGGAAGGCGGGCGATATCCCCCACCCGGTCTCCCACACCGTCCCGCCGCGCCACTCGCGCTCCCAGAACCCGATGGTCCCCGCGGTCTCCCCGCCGCCCGCGAGCACCACCCGGTACATCCGCCCCGCGCTCAGCTCCAGATACCGCCGGTGCCGCGCCACCAGCTGCTCCTCGGCCTCCGGACCGCCGAGGTGGGCGGTCATCTCCGGGCTGTTGTGCAGCTCGAGCAGCCAGAAGTCGCCCTCCGCCCAGGGCTCCAGCCGTACGTCACTCCTCGCCACCTCATCCATGCCGCCACCGTAGGGCAGGGGTCCGACAACGCCGCTGGGGTCCACGGGCGGGACCCCGCTCGAACACACGAACACGCCAAAGCGAGTCGCGCCCCAAAATCGAACAGGCGTACCATTGGGCCGTGGCTACGCCCTATGACTTCCCTAGTGACCTCCTCGCCGGTCAGGAGGAGCTGCATCAGGTCCGGGCCGAGCTGTCGGCCCTGCTCAAGCGGCTGCCCTGGGCGGTCGTACCGCTGGAAGGATTCAGCGACGAGGGCGGCTGGCGCAAGGTGGAGCGGCCGGCCTCACCGGGCTGGACCGCCGACGAACAGGCCGAGGTGGAAAAACTGCGCCGCCGCGAGCACGAACTCGCGGTGTTCGTCACCACGCACCGATACTGGTCGCAGTTCACCGGCCCGGACGGCATCGACGCCCGCAGCCGGCTGAAGCACGCCCACGAGGCACCGGAGAGCAAGGACGAGGACGCATGATCTACCACGTGGTACCGCTCGCGGAGTGGACCGCCACCCCCGACCGCCCCTACGCCCCCGCCTCCCTCGCGGACGACGGCTTCGTGCACTGCTCCCCGGACGAACCGACCACCCTCGCGGTGGTCAACGCCTTCTACCGCACCGCCCCCCGCCCCCTCCTGGCCCTCGTCCTCGACGAAACCCGCCTCACCGCCCCCCTGAAGTGGGAACCTGCCACTCCCACCCCACCGCCCGGCGTCCCCGCGGGCACCCCCTTCCCCCACCTCTACGGCCCTCTCGACCGCGACGCCGTGACCAGCATCCAAGAGATCCACTTCGACCAGAACAACCAGGCAACGGGTTTGCGGGACACTCCCCCCGGCAAGGTAGGCTGTCGGCTCGTCCCGGGTGCGTAGCTCAGGGGTAGAGCGCCTGCCTTACAAGCAGGATGTCGGCGGTTCGAAACCGTCCGCGCCCACCAGTCGCAGCAGTGCAGGACGAAGACAGGGCCCAGGTCCGCGGGATGCACCCGCCGCCTGGGCCTTCGTCGTGCCGCGTGTCCCCTCCCTTGCGGGGGACAGCCCCACCCCCCGTCCGGTAGCGAGCCGGATTCTTTCTGGGTGGCGGTCTTTCTAGGGTCGTTGGTGTGCGGGCCGGAGTGGTTCGTGTGCGGAGCCGGAGTGGGCCGGTGGACGGGGAGGTCGTTGTGGGGCGTCGGGGTGCGGGGCGCGTTGTCGGCGTTGTGGGAGTGGCCGGGGTGCTGGTGGCCATGCTCACCGGGTGCGGGGCTTCGGCCGGGGACGACAAGGATCCCGAGCACCGGGCGTTCGCGCTGCGGGGGCACACGCTGACCGTGGACTCGGACGACTCGGCGCTGGAGATCGTCGCGGCCGACGGGAACAAGGCGGGGAGCGTCGAGGTGACCCGGTGGTTCGAGGGGTCGGTGGTCGTCGGGGGTGATCCCAAGGTGACCTGGGCGATGAAGGACGACCGGCTGGTGCTGCGGGTGAAGTGCTCGGGAATCGTCGCCGACTGCTCGGCCAAGCACCGGATCGAGGTCCCGCGCGGGGTCGTGGTGAAGGTGGAGGACGAGGACGGGAGCGTGGTGGCGCGGGGGTTCAGGGACGCGCTGAGCGTGCGTACGGCCGACGGGTCGGTGCACGTCACCGACTCCACCGGGCCGCTGGAGCTGCGCTCGCAGGACGGCTCGGTGCGCGCGGAGGTGTCCTCGCGGCGGGTGCGGGCGACCACCGTGGACGGGGCGGTGCGGCTGGAGTTGGGTGCGGTGCCGGACCTGGTGGACACGCGGTCCTCCGACGGTTCCGTGAGCCTCGCCCTGCCGCGTGCGGCGTACAGGGTGACGACGAGCACGGGCGACGGCTCGGTGGACGTGTCGGTGCCGCGCGACGACTCCAGCGCCCATGTGGTGTCGGCGCGCACGGACGACGGTGCGGTCACGGTGCGTACGGCGAACTGACCGGCCCGTGTGTTCGTCCTGTACGGGTGGGAGAATGAATTCCACGCAGGCGGACCACGGTACGGGAGAGGGATGTGACGGCCACACCGGCGACTTCGGCGATCCGCGCGGCATCGGCGACACCTCGGCAGCCGCACTCGCCGTTCGCACGGCGGCCCCGGACCCGCCCCCGGGCTCGCGGCCCTCACCCCGCGCGGGACGTCCTGGCGCTGATGGGCCTGCCCGTGCTGGTGGCGCTCGCGCTGCCCGCCGCCTTCGCCGGGGGCGGGACGCGGCGCTGGTTCGGCGGCCGGGCGGAGAGTGAGCGTGCGCAGGCGCAGGCGGCGAAGGACGCGGCGGCCGCCGCGTTCTACGAGCTGGACACCGCCCAGCGCGATCTGCGGATCTCGATGGAGACGATCGCGGCGGTGGACGACTCCCCGGCCGCGCGGCGCGCGCTGGCGGACTTCGAGGCGCTGGGCCGGCGGATCGACGAGGTCAGCCAGGGCTACATCCAGGCGGTGGACGCGCAGGACCTGGACCGGGACGACCTGGACGCGTCGGCGGCGGCGCGGTCGCGCACGGAGCTGACGCGGGCGAAGGACGAGCTGGAGAACGTCCGGCGTGAGCTGGACCGTTTCAGCAGCGGTCTGGGTCCGCTGCTGGGCAAGGCGGAGACCGAACTGGCGCGGCTGGCACCGGCCGTGGAGCGGGCGCGTCAGGCGCTGCGCGCGGCGAGCGGGGCGCTGGACACGGCGCGGGGTTCGGGGCTGCGGGCGGACGATCTGGCGGCCCGGCTCGCCGCGCTGGCGCCGGAGCTGACGAAGCTGAACCAGGGCGCGGCGCAGCACGGCGCGCGGCCGACGCTGGAGCGCGCCGAGCGGGTGGCGCGGGAGGCGGAGGCGGTGCGGGCGGAGGCCGCGCGGCTGCCGGAGCGGGCGGCGGAGGTCGATCACCGGCTGGTGTCGCTGCGGACCAGGGCGCAGGCGCTGACCACGCGGGCGGGCCAGGTGGAGCCGGTCCTCAGTGAGCTGCGGCGGCGGTTCACGGCCGCGTGCTGGCAGGATCTGCAGCAGGTGCCGGAGCAGGCCGCGGAGAGTGTGCGGCAGGCGGAGGCGAAGCTGAGGGACGCGCAGGCGGCGCGGGACGCGCAGCGCTGGCCGGACGCGACGGCGTTGCTGTCGACGGTGCGGGCGCTGCTGAACATGACGGACGAGGCGGTGTCGGCGGCCGGGGATCGCCTCGCGCGGCTGAACGCGGTGCAGAAGGATCCGCAGACGGAGATCGAGCGGACGCGGTTCGCGGTGCGGGACGCGCAGCGGCTGGCGATGACGGGGCGTACGACGCCGGATCCGCGCCACGCCCGTCCGCTGGACGAGGCGGTGGCGCGGCTGGAGCGGGCGGTCGCCGCTCTGGAGGGCCGCCACCCGGACTACTGGCACTTCCTGACGGAGACCGGTGCGGTGCGGGAGACGGCGGCCCGGGTGGTGTCGCGGATCCGCGAGGAGCGGGGAACCAGTCACTGAAGGACCCGTTCCCCGCCCGCCCGGTGTCCGCGATCAGGTGCGGTAGGCGTAGTACGCGGCGTTGGGGTACGACGCGATGAGGCTCGCCACCGACCTGTTGTAGGTGTTGGTGGAGTGGTACGACACGTACGGCACGCCCTGGGGGCTGCGGTAGGTGACGACCATGGTGTGGTCCTTGGACCCGTCCTTGTTGAAGTCCATCTGGATCACGTCACCGATGTCCGCCTGGTAGACGTAGGCGAGCGGGGTGACGCGCTTGGAGGACAGGGCGAACCAGGAGAACTCGTTCACACCGACGAACGAGTCGGACTGGATGTCCGCGTTCCCGAACCACTTGTGGAAGTCGTACGTGTAGCCGGGCACGTGCTTCCAGCCACCGGCCTTCAGGGTCTGGCTGACGAAGTTGGTGCAGTCGCCGCCGGCTCCCTGCCCGTTGAAGTCCGGGTAGTCCGGGTTGTAGTTGTTCCAGTACTTCTGCGCGTACGCGACCATGGCTTTGTAGTCGTACGTGCCGGAAGTGGTGTTCTTCGTGTTCGCGGGGGCGTTGCGCGCGGTGGACGCGCGGGGTGCCTCCGGCGGGTTGTCGTCGCTGCCGGTGGCGGCGACGGCGGGGGCCGGCGCGGCGACCTGGTTGACGGCCACGCCGTCGTCGGTGTCGCGGATGCCGGTCAGCTGCCAGGTGCCGTGGTCGTCGGCCCGGAACGACAGCTCGTGGTGGGCCTGGAAGCCGGTGGTCTTGGGCTCGTTGCCCCGGACCTTCTCGTAGGTCAGGGTCGTGCTCTCGGTGACGGCGACCTTGGCGTTGCGGCCCTTGACCTGGGTGGCGTCCAGCGTGACGGTGGTGCTGCCCGCGCTGTACTTCTCGCCGAGCTGGGCGAGGCGGGACTTGCGGCCGCGCAGCTGGGAGAGCGCGGAGCTCTCCTGGCGGTTCTGGGTGCCGGACAGCCGCACCTTGCCGGAGAAGCCGGAGGTGTGCCGGTGCCGGTCCTTCTTCCCGCTGCTGTCGTCGACCAGCGCCTGGGTGCGGTCGGTGAAGACCGCGTCGGCGAGTTTCTGGAAGGTGGCCTTGGTCGCCGCGTCCACCGTCGGGTCGTCGGTGACGGCCGCGCCCGCGCTCCAGTTGGGCACGAGGGCCACGCCGGCCACCAGCGAGGCGGCGGCCGCCGACACTATGGTGACGCGGCGCCGCTTACGGCTCAGTTTTCTTGATTTCAATCTTCGTTCCCCTCTACGCCGGTACACCTACCGGGCAGTCGCATCTTCGCATGACGGGAGCGCCGGTTGTGAAGAGGGTGTGCAGAAGTGGAATCAAGGGGTTATAGGCGTCACTTGACCACCGTGGACCAGTCCGGGGACTGCGCCGGGTCGAGGCTGCGCAGGGCTTGGAGCGTCTCGGGCTTCTGCACGTCCATCCAGTCGGCGAGTTCCTTGAACGACACGCATTTGACGCCCTTTTTGGTGCATACGCTCTTGATGACCTGGTCGATGGACTTCATGTAGATGCCGCCGTTCCAGTCCTCGAAGTGGTTGCCGATGAACAGGGGCGCGCGGCTGCCGTAGTAGGCGCGGTTGAAGCCGGCCATGTAGGAGGCGACGGTCTGCTGTTCCCACTGGGGGTACTTGGCGGGGTCGCCCTTGGTCTCGCCGCCGGACTGGTTGTAGAGGAAGTTGAAGTCCATGGACAGGCCTTGGTACTTGCCGTCCTCGTAGGGGAGCATCTGCAGCGGGAAGTCCCAGATGCCGTTCTTCTTGCTGGGCCAGATCTGGAAGTCGCCGGGCGAGGAGGCGTCGTAGCGCCAGCCGTAACTCTTGATGGCCTTCAGCAGGTTGGGCTGGCCCTCGAGACAGGGGGCGCGTCCGCCGGTGACCTCCTTGCGGAAGTCGAAGGGCAGCGGGGGTATGTCGGTGAAGCCGGTGTTGGTCTTCCACTTCTCCACGAACGAGTAGAACTGGTCGATCTCGCTCTTCCACTCCTCGACGCTCCAGTCGCCGCCGCCCTTGGCGCCGCAGAAGTGGCCGTTGAAGTGGGTGCCTATCTCGTTGCCCTGGTCGTAGGCGAGGCGGAGCTGTTCCAGGGTGTCGCGTATGTGCTCGTCGGTGGCGTAGTCGATGGCGGCGGCGCCCGGGGAGTGCATGGGCGGGTGGTAGAGGGTCTTCTTGTCCTTGGGCAGCAGGTAGATGCCCGTGAGGAAGAAGGTCATGTGGGCGTTGTACTCCTTGGCCAGCTCCCGGTAGTGCGAGAAGAGGTGGTCGCTGCCCTCGAGGGCGCCGTCCCAGGAGAAGACCACGAACTGCGGGGGCTTTTCACCCGGCTTGAGGGGTACGGGCTTCAACTCGCCCTTCTGCGGCCCGGTGTACGAGGTGGAGCCGTCGCCGAGCACATGGGTCTTGCCGTCCCACTTGGGCTCGGTGGTGGCCTTGGCGCCGGGGTTCTTGGCGCCGCTCTTGGAGCCGGCGGAGGCGGTCGGCGCGGTGGAGTCGGGGCGGGTCAGCGCCAGGAAGCCCGCCACGACGGACGCGACGACCAGCAGGGCGGCCAGGGTCACGAACTCGGGGCGGGTGGTGCGGCGGCGCGCGCGGGCCTTGCGTCGGCGGCCGGGTGTCGGCTTCATGGGCGGCTCACATTGGGTGGTGGTCGGTGCGGGTGCGGGTGCGGTGCGGCCCCCGGGCCGCCTTCGGTCAGCCGAGTGGGTCCATGGCGCGGGCCCAGATGCCGTAGGGAACGTTGTCGGGGCCGGTGCCGGCCAGTCCCTTCAGCGGGAGCGGTTCGAGGCTCTTGGCGAGGTCCCTGCGGTAGACCACGACGGCCGTGGACACCGACTTGGCGGTGCCGACGTACCAGGCGGCCGTGTCGTCCTCGGTGCCGCCGGCCTTGCCCGCCACGGTGGGCCCGGCGGTGGTGCCGGGGACGGAGTTCGCGGCGGGCACGGCGGCCGGGTGGGCGCCGCGGAAGGCGTCGCCGAGGGCCTCGGTGACCTGCTGGGCCACCTGGGCGGTGACCGCGCGGTCGCGGACCGGGTCGTCCAGGCGCACGGCGGAGCCGTTGCGGGTGATGCGGCGCACCGAGTACGGCTCGGTGTGCATGCCGCCGGCGGCGAAGGTGGCGTAGCCGTTGGCCATGCGGATGGCGCTGGGGGTGGAGCTGCCCAGGGACAGCGCGGGGACCTGCGGGCCCATGGTGGAGGGCAGCAGTCCGGCCGCGGTGGCGGTCTGTTTGACCTTGTCCAGGCCGGTGTCCATGCCGAGCTGCATGAACGGGGTGTTCACGGACTCGGCGAGCGCCTTGCGCAGACTGATCTGCCCCCAGGACTTCTTGCCGTCGTTGTGGGCGGCGACCTTGCGGCCGCTGCGGTCCCAGTAGGGGCCCTCGGGGGTGGTGACGGGCACGGCGTCGTCGCCGTTGTAGAGGGTCTCGGGGGTGACCGGCTCCCGGGCCACGTCGCGGCGCTTGGTGACGCCGTACTCGAGCCCGGCCGCGTACACGAAGGGCTGGAAGGCCGAACCGGCGGGCACGGTGGAGGCGTTGGACTCGTTGTAGCCCTGTGTGCGGTGGTCGGGACCGCCGTAGACGGCGAGGATACGGCCGTCGGCGGCCACCGAGGCGGCCCCGTAGTGCGCGGTCTTCGCGGCCGCCGCGTCGGTGGACTTGGCCTTCTTGCGGGCCTTGGTGACCGCGTCGGTGAGGGTGCTCTCCCGCTTGCGGTCGAAGGTCGTGTAGATCTGGTAGCCGCCCATGTCGAAGTCCCGGTCGGAGATGTGCCCGGCCTTCTTGGCGTACTGGGAGGCGAGTTCGACCAGGTAGTCGCTCTGCTGGCCGGTGTCGTAGAGCGGGTTGCGCTTGAGCGGCTCGGGGAAGGTCCTGAACTTGGCGCGCTCGGCGGGCGACAGCTTGCCGATCTTGACCATGCGGTCGAGGATCCACTTCCAGCGCTCCTCGGCGCGGTGGTGGTTGGCCTGGTTGAGCGTGGGGTCGTAGAGGCCGGCGCCCTTGAGCAGGGAGGCGAGGAAGGCGGCCTCGCTGGCGTTGAGCTGGCTGACGTCCTTGCCGTAGTAGGCCTGGGCGGCGCGCTGGATGCCGTAGGTGCCGCGGCCGAACCAGCTGGTGTTGAGGTAGCCCTCGAGGATCTTGTCCTTGCTCATGCGGTTGTCGAGCTTGAGGGCGATCATCGCCTCGGTGAACTTGCGGCTGACCGTCTGGTTCTGGGTCAGGTAGACGTTCTTGACGTACTGCTGGGTGATGGTGGAGCCGCCCTGGGTGTCGCCCTCGCCGACCGTGCGCCACAGGGCGCGGCTGATGCCCTTGAAGGAGATGCCGGGGTCGCTGTAGAAGCTCTCGTTCTCGGCGGCGAGGACGGCCCAGCGGACGTCCTCGGGTATGTCCTTCAGCGGCATGGCCTGGCGCTGCACCCAGCCGGTGCGGGCCATCGGGGTGCCGTCCGACCAGAAGTACACGTTGTCCTGCTGGGTGGCGTACGTGTTGAGGTTGGACGGTATGTCCGTGGCGGCGTAGGCGACGACCAGGAACACTCCGGTGAGGCCGAAGGCGGAGAAGGTGGCGCCTATCCATTGCCGCCAGGAGGGTATCCAGCGGCGCCAGCCGGTGCGGCCGGGGCGCGGGTAGACCGGTTTCAGCTTGCGGGCGTAGGGCGCGAGGAGGGCGGCCAGGGGCGCCAGGCGGCGCAGCAGCGGGGCAAGGCGGCTCGCGGTGGCGGCGGTGAGCCGGGCGAGCCACGGGGGCAGGGCGGGGCGGCTGCGCGGCTTGCGGCGGCCGGCGCGGCGGCCGGCCTGCCTGCCGTCGCCCGCGCCACCGGGCTTGGGGCCCGGCTTCGGCCGGAAGACGCGCAGTTGCATGGTCTCGTGCGGCTCGGGGTCGCCGGCGGGCCCACCCGCCTCGGCGGACTTCCGCTGCCTGCGCAGGGCGTCGACATTGAGCTGCATCGTCTCGTCGGGCCGGGGCGGGGCACCGGCCGTCTGCCGCTCGGTCCGCTCCCCGTCGCGGCCGAGCTCGCGGTCGCGATCGCCGCCGAGCTCGCGGTCGCGGTCACGGCTGAGCTCGCGGTTGCGCTCCCGCAGGGCGTCGACGTTGAGCTGCATGGTCTCGTCCGCACGTGGCGGCGGACCGGTATCGGGTGCGCGCCTGGGCGCCGAGCGGCGCCCGCGGGGCCCTCGGCCCTCCCCGGGGAGGCCCTCCCCCTGCCCTGCCTCGGTCACGACTGCGTCTCCCTCCGCACTCCGTGTTGCCTGCGCGGGTCGACACAGCCGCCGCAGTTGCGGCCGCCAGCCCCCTGGTTCCCAGCCGCCTCGCGGCCCTCGCGGCGCTATAAAATTATCAGCCGTCTTTTCAATTCCTCCGCACAAGAACGGGACAGAAACCAACACATGAGAAACGCGGAGCGCTGTGTGTCCCGTCACGCCCGCCGACCAGGCCGTAACCTGGGGCCATGCCTCGCTACGAGTACCGGTGCCGCAGCTGCGGTGACACGTTCGAACTGAGCCGTCCGATGGCGGAGTCCGCCGCCCCGGCCACCTGCCCCGCGGGCCACGACGACACGGTCAAGCTGCTGTCCACGGTGGCGGTCGGCGGCTCCGCGAGCGCCCCGTCCCCCGCGCCCCGGGGCGCCTCGGGCGGCGGTGGAGGCGGCTGCTGCGGAGGCGGCTGCTGCGGCTGACCCGCCCGGCGGCTCCTACGGGGCTCCCCCGGCCGTTCCCCGGGCCGTGCGCAGGAATTCGCGGACGATGCGCTCGCCGGCGAGCACCCCGCGCTCCGGGAGGGCCGTGATGGCGGGGGCCGTCCAGGCCGTCTCGGCCAGCTCGCCGTGGGCGGGACGCCAGCCCCGGTCCACGGCGAGCAGCAGGTCGGCGTCGAGCAGCGAGTCACCGGCGCCCAGGACCAGGTCCGCGCCGGTGCGCCGGGCCACCTCGTGGACGGCCGCGCTCTTGGTGAGCGGCTTGGGCACGGCGTAGACCTTGCGGCCCTGCAGCGACACCGTCCAGCCCAGGTTCTCCGCCCACGCGCCGAGTTCCTTCACCCAGTCACCGGGGAGCAGTTCGCGTTCCACCACCAGGTAGGCGAACAGGTCCTCGGCGACGCGGTGCTTGCGCACCCACACCGGGTCGGCGGTGCGCAGCAGGTGCTCCTGCACCTCGGCCAGCGGCGCGCACTCGCCGGCCAGCCGCTCGGTGACCCGCCGGTGCCAGTCGGGGTCGGACACGCCGTCCACGAGCAGATGGCCGCCGTTGGCGCAGATCGCGTACGCCGGCGCGGGGCCCGGCAGGTTGATGCGCAGGTACTGCTTGCGGGTGCGGGTCGTGGCGGGCACGAACACCGCCGCGTCGGCGAGGTCGGTGAGCCCCTGGGCCGCCGTCTCCGTCATGTAGGACAGCGGCCGGCTCTCGTGCACCTCCACGCACAGCAGTCTGGGCGCCCGCGCGTCGGGCATGGTCAGCGCCAGGGCGGCGGCGGAGTAGATGAGCGTACGGTCGAGGTCGCTGGCCACCAGCACCGGCATCAGCTGTTCACCGCCCGGCCGTCGGCGCCGGTCGCCCCGCGTGTGTAGCGCGGATGGATCAGGCCCACGCAGGTGTACGGCAGCGCGTCCACCTCCTCGACCGGGACCCCTCTCTGCTCGGCCAGCAGCCGCACGTGGTCCAGGTCGGCTCCCGCGCCCGCGCGGGCGAGGATCCGCCACGGCACCCGGCGCAGCAGCACGCGCGTGGTCTCGCCGACGCCCGGCTTGACCAGGTTCACGTCGTGGATGCCGTACTCCTCGCTGATGCGCTCCACGGCCGCCCAGCCCTCCCAGGTGGGCGTGCGGTCGGCGGACAGCAGCTCCTTGACCGCGGTGTCGACGGAGTCGGCGACCTCGGCGAAGCGTGCGCCGACCGCGTCGAGGAAGACGTTCGACAGGTCGGAGCCGGCCAGCTCGCGGTAGAACTTCGCGCCGTGGAAGTCGTGCGGGCCGACCAGGTCGGCGCGCAGCACCGTGCGAGAGATCAGGCCGGAGACGGTGGAGTTGAGACAGGCGGAGGGGATGAGGAAGTCCTCGCGGGTGCCGTAGGTGCGTACGCAGGAGCCCGGGTCGGCCAGCACGGCGATCTCCGGGTCGAACCCGGTGACGCCCTCCTCCCGCTCGAACTCCGTTATGGCGTCGGCCAGTTCGCGGGTGATGGCGCCCTTGCCGGTCCAGCCGTCGACGAAGACGACGTCGGCGGGGTCGTGGTGGGCGGCCAGCCAGCGCAGCGCGTTGGCGTCGATGCCTCGGCCGCGCACGATCGACACGGCGTAGTGCGGCAGTTCGCGGCCGTGCCGGAAGCGGGCCCAGCGGCGCATCAGCACGCCGACCGGCGTGCCCGCGCGGGCGAGCGAGACCAGCACCGGGGCCGGTGTCCGCTCGGTGAGGACCGTCTCGGTGACCACGCCGACGGCCTGGGCGATCCGGGCGGCGGAGACCTCCAGGGCCGCGTGGAACAGCTCCTGGTACTGCTCGCTCGGCTGGTACTCCACCGGGAGCGACTCGGCGTAGTGCGCGCCGCCGCTCTGGATCGCCTCCTCGCGCTCCTCGGTCGGCGCCTCCAGCGTCACCTCCGACAGGTCCCGCAGCAGCCAGCCGACCTCCTGTGGCGCGTACGAGGAGAAGGCGGGGCCGCGCAGGGGCTCGGGCAGCATGGAGGGCCTTTCGGGGGCGTGCGGGCGGGCGGGGACGTACGAGGGCACGACCGCGAGCAGGACGTGCGGGGTGTGCGCGGCGAGCTGCGCGAGCAGCCCGTCGGGCGCGTGCAGTTCGGGCGTGTCGGCTACGGAGTCGACGACGGCGACGACCGCGTCGAAGCCGGCGCCGGCGACGTTGTACGCGTACCGCTCGCCGGGGCCGTCGGCCGGGTCGTCGTGGGCGGGGAAGACCAGGCGGGTGCGGATGGCGTAGCCGGGGTCGTCGACGGCGAGGACGGGCGAGCGGGTGGTGGTCGAGTAGCGCACCTCGGCTCCGGTGACGTGCTCCAGCTCCCGGGCCAGCCGGAGCGGGGCGTACATCAGCTCCTCGAAGCCGAGCACCAGCACCCGGCGGGCGTCCGCGGGCAGCGCCTCGGCGAGCCGGGCGGCCATGGCGGGCAGGGCGCGCTCCAGGCGGTCGCGGTGGGCGGGCGTGAAGCCGTGCCGCCCGCCGTCCGGGAGGCCACGGGGCCAGCCGAGGCCGACCCGGGTGATCCGGCCGCGGGCACGCTGGGCGGGGAGGGCCGGCCGCTCGTAGCGGGCGACGAGTTCGCGGCCCTTCTCCAGGACGTGCTCGGGCAGCTCGACCGTGCCCGAGGCGGCGGCCACCAGGTCGACGCGGGCGCCGGTCTCGCGGGCGAGGTCGTGCAGGCGGCCGGCGTCGGCCGGGGAGCGCATGTCGACGAGGGCGACCACGACGTAGCGCCGGCGCGGATGGCGGGCGTGCAGGTCGCGGATGGTGTTCAGGACGGTGTTGCCGGTGGAGAACTCGTCGTCGACGAGGACCAGCGGGCCGGGTCCGGCCAGCAGGGCCGGGTCCTCGGGCAGCAGCAGGTGGGAGGTGGCGTGCGAGTGGGACTCCTCGAAGCCGCCGGCCTGCGCGACCCCGGCGACCGGGCGGCGGGTGGAGTGCAGGCAGCGGGCCGTGCCCAGGCCGTCGGCGACCGAGTGGCCGAGGCCGGTCGCCGTCTCCGCGTACCCGAGGACGACGGCCTCGGCGGCCTCGGCCGGGCCCAGCAGGTCCCGCACGCGGCGGCCGAGCGCGAATCCGTGCCCGTACACCACCGACGGCGACTGCGGTACGTGCTTGCCGAGCACGTTGGACACGAGCAGGTGGGCGCGCTTGGGGTTGCGGCGCAGCGCGAGGCCCAGCAGGCCCGTCAGCTCGTCGTCGCCCCGCAGTTCGACCCCGAGCCGCTCGGCGACCCAGGTGCCGGACCAGACCGCGTCGTTGACTGCCTTGTTCATGCGTTCCTTCAGCTGGGGATGGCGGCGGCGAGCAGCTCCACGAAACCGACGTCCTCCCGGGCGACGCCGAAGACCTCGGCGCGCTGCAGGGTCCGCTCGGCCCAGGCGCGGTGCGGCTTCACCTCGTTCATCTTGTTGGTGTACGCCGATCTCAGCACGCCCCCGCCGCCCCGCTCGGGTCTGAGGATGTCCGCCGCGTCGCTGAACTCCTCATGGCTGACGACCGACAGCGCGTGCACGGGCAGGACGTGGGAGGGGTGGATGCAGGTCTTGCCGAGCAGGCCGTTGGCGTGGTCGAGGGAGATCTCCCGCAGCAGCCCGTCCATCGCGTGCTCGATCAGTCTCTCGCGCAGCTCGACGGCCTGCACCTGCAGGAAGGGGCTCTGACGCAGTTGAGGCTTGAACATCCGTTCCGGCATGCGGAAGTACTCCCACACCGGCCCGGTCACGGTGAAACCGGTGCCGTCCGCGCGGGCCAGCATGTTCACCACGTCGGCGATCACGGAGGCGACGACCTGGACGTCGTAGGCGGTCATGTCGGGGGCACGGCGCAGCCCGTAGGAGGAGCAGAAGTCGGTGACGCCCAGGCGCAGGGCGAGCACCCGCTCCCGGTGCTTGTCGACGGCGCGGAAGATGCCCTCCAGGGTCTCCACCCGCGACTCGCGGTAGAGCAGCTCGGGCGACTCCAGGACCGGCATGGCGAACAGCCGCCGCCCGCACTCCGCCTCCGCGGCCTCGACGGCCTCGAGGAACGGCAGTCCGCGCTCCGCGGTGAACTTGGGCAGCACGAAGCCGGACAGCAGCCGTACGGCGGGCCCGAGGCGGCGCACCAGGTCGGGTATCTGCCCGGGGACGCGGACCCGGATGAACAGCAGTGGGAGCCCGGCGCCGGGGCGGGCGGCCAGGTCGGCGAACTGGCTGACGAGGTTGGCCTCGCCGGCGGCCACGTCCGCGTCGCCGATGGAGTCCTCCAGGCACAGCACCATGGACACCACCCCGCGCCGGGCCTGCTTGACGATGTCGTCGGCGAGGCGGGGCCGGGTGGCCGGGCTGTAGAGGGTGGCGCCCAGGGCGGCGGAGAGCAGCCGGGCCGGGGAGTCGGCGGTGAACTCGCACGGCTCCTGGTGGAAGAGTCGCTGCCGCACCTCAGGAGCCAGGTGCCCGAAATGACGCATATAGCTCCCCCGTTACGATGCGAGCGGCCGGTCGGATTTTGGAAAGGGTGGCCGGTAATAGTACGTACAAATCCCGGTCAGAAGTTCCCGTCGGGCATGAACTTCTGGTAACCCGGCCGTGTCGGAACCTGTCGGGCTCCCCCCCTCGCCCCTCACCCCGCGTTGTCGTGACCAGGACCGAGAAGGCAGGATGACCGCATGACGCACGCGATGCTGAAGGGATCCAACGTCCCGCTGGAGGCCGCCACGGTACGGGCCGTGCTGCGCTGGACGCCCGGGCAGCAGGTCCCCGACGTCGACGCCTCCGCGCTGCTGCTGGGCCCCGACGGCCGTGTGCGCTCCGACGAGGACTTCGTCTTCTACAACCAGCCCCGGCATCCCTGCGGGAAGGTGTGGCGGCTGGGCAAGAAGCGGGTCGCGGACGGCCTGACCGACACGGTCCAGGCCGACCTCGCGGGCCTGGAGTCCCAGGTCGGCCGGATCCTGCTGGTCGCCTCGGCGGACGGCGTGAGCTTCGACCGCGTACGGGACCTGCGGATCGCGCTGTACGACGCGGCCGTCGCCGACGGGGAGCCGCTCGCCCACTTCGACATCAAGCCGGAGACCGGCCAGGAGACGGCCCTGATCTGCGGGGAGCTGTACCGGCGCGGAGAGGGCTGGAAGTTCCGGGCGCTCGGCGAGGGCTACTCCAACGGCCTGAAGGGCCTCGCGACCGACTTCGGCATCTCGGTGGACGAGTCGGAGGAGGCGGAGGGCGCCGAGGGGGCCGGGGAGTGGTCCGCGGCACCGGCGTCCACCGGGCCGGACGCGGCGCCCACCACGGCGCAGCCGCTGCCCCCGGAGCTGCCCGCGCAGCCGGTCCGGCCCGCCGTGACGGCCCAGCCGTCCTACGGCTGCCCGTATGCGTCCGGTCAGCCCGCGTACGGCTATCCGCAGACGGGGTACGGCTACCCGCCGCCCGTGGGCCCCGCGCCGGACCCGGAGTTCCGGCTGCCGCCGCAGGGACCGCAGTTCATCGGGCGGTAGCCGGGGCGCCGGCCCCGCCGGCTCACCGGTCGGCGGTCTTGTAGCCGCGGCCCCACTGCAATCCCCAGCCGTACAGCCGGTCCAGTTCCGACTGGAAGCCGTAGACGAACTTGACCTCGCGGCGCACGACCAGCTCTCCCTTGACGTTCTCGATCAGGACGACAGCGCAGGAGCGGGCCTGCGGCTGGCGCTCGTCGAGACCGATCTCGATGCGCGGGCCGTTGCTCGGGTAGAGCGTGACGATCGCGTGGGTGCGGTCGAAGGCCGGGGTCTGGTCGTAGATGTAGACGAAGACCAGCAGGCGCTTGATGTCGTCGCGGTGGTCGAGGTTGACGTAGATCGTCTCACCGGAGGCGGAACCGAACCGGTCGTCGCCGCTGAGCTTCACGTACGGCGGGGCGTTGACGTCCCCGAGGAACCCGCCGAGCGGCTGGACCACGCCCTTGGTGCCGTCGGCCAGCTCGTACAGGCAGCCCAGGTCGAGGTCGACGTTGACCATGGACTGGCTGTGGCCCATCACCTCCGGCGGCCTGAGCGCCTTGAAGGGGTGCCGCAGCAGGCTCTCCCGGGCGGAGCCGCCGATGTCGGAGGTGCGCATCCGCCAGGTCAGGTTGACGCGCAGATGCCCGGTGGCCGCGCCCTGCTTGGTCAGCGACACCTGGTGGTGCCGCTTGGTCAGTTCGATCGCGTTGCTCGCGGCGCTGCCCGAGTCGAAGTCCTGTCCGCGCCCGCCCAGCAGACCGTCGAAGAAACCCATCTCCCGCCCCCACGCTCGACCGCACCCACTGCCCCGCACACATGCCGCGGGGCGGCCCCGGGGCACGGACGGCTGCTCGCCGCCCCTTCCCGCGGGCCGCCCCGCTCAGAGCGTTCCTCGCCCCGGGGGGCGTCACACCTTGGAGGACACTTCCGTCTTGGCGTCCGAGCCCGCGGCCTCCTCCGCGGCCGCCAGCGCGCGGTTGCGGCGCACCGAGGACCAGAAGGACCAGGCGATCAGGACGACGCCGACGAGACCGGTGATGACCTCGTTGATCTCGTACTGGATGGTGACCATGAGGATCACGGCCAGGGCGCCGATGGCGTAGTGCGCGCCGTGCTCCAGGTAGACGTAGTCGTCGAGGGTGCCCTGGCGGACCAGGGTGCTCCAGGTAGACGTAGTCGTCGAGGGTGCCCTGGCGGACCAGGTAGACCGTCAGGGACCGGACGTACATGGCGCCGATGCCGAGGCCGAGGGCCATCAGAACGATGTCGTTGGTGATGGCGAAGGCGCCGATCACGCCGTCGAAGGAGAAGGACGCGTCCAGGACCTCGAGGTAGAGGAACATGAAGAACGCCGCCTTGCCGGCGAGCACGGCCGCCGAGCGTTTGCGCCCGGTGCGCGCGGCCTCTTCCTCCTCCTCGTGCTCGCGCTCCTCCTCTTCCTCGAGCTTGTCCTCGAAGTAGCCGGACAGGCCGCCGACGACCATGTACGTGATGAGGCCGGCGATGCCGGCGATCAGTACCGTCTGCGCCTTGTCGGCGTGCGCGCCGCCGTGCTGGTGGGCGTGGGTGGCGAAGGTGAAGGAGGTGATCAGCAGGACGACCAGGGAGATGCAGACCGACAGCATGTCGACCTTGCCGAGCTTGGCCAGCGGCCGCTCGATCCAGCGCAGCCACTGGATGTCCCGGTCCTCGAAGATGAAGTCGAGGAAGATCATCAACAGGAACATGCCGCCGAAGGCGGCGATCGCCGGGTGGGCGTCGGTCACCAGTTGCTGGTAGCGGTCCTTGTTGTTGAGCGCGAGGTCGACGGCCTCGATCGGCCCCATCTTGGCGCTGATGGCGACGATCACGACGGGGAAGACCAGCCGCATGCCGAAGACCGCGATGAGCACGCCGACCGTGAGGAAGATCTTCTGCCAGAAGGCATTCATCTTCTTCAGGATTCCGGCGTTGACGACCGCGTTGTCGAAGGACAGCGAGATCTCGAGGATGGACAGGATCGCCACGATGCCGAAAGCGGTCCACCCCCCGTAGAAGACCGCGGCGACCAGGCCGAGCGCGGTAATCGCGAACGACCAGCCGAAGGTTTTCAGAAGCACTGGCTACCCAATCCGTCTGCTGGGGGTCCCCGGGCGGGGCTGGGGGGAGGTTTGCCCCCCGCGCCACGCCGGGCTTTACGAAACATTGACTCCGAAGTCTAGAGCGATCCCGCGCAGTCCGGACGCGTACCCCTGCCCCACGGCGCGGAACTTCCATTCGCCCTGGTAGCGGTAGAGCTCGCCGAAGATCATGGCGGTCTCGGTGGAGGCGTCCTCGCTCAGGTCGTAGCGCGCGAGCTCCTGGCCGTCGGCCTGGTTGACGACCCGGATGAAGGCGTTGGAGACCTGGCCGAAGGTCTGGCCGCGCTCGTCGGCCATGTGGATGGAGACCGGGAAGACGATCTTCTCGCAGTGCAGCGGCACCTTGGTGAGGTCGACCAGGATCGACTCGTCGTCGCCCTCGCCCTCACCTGTGAGGTTGTCGCCGGTGTGCTCCACCGAGCCGTCCGGGCTCTTGAGCTGGTTGTAGAAGACGAACCACTCGTCGCCCAGCACCCGGTTGCCCGCGCCGCACAGCAGGGCGCTCGCGTCCAGGTCGAAGGGGGCTCCGGTGGTGGAGCGCGCGTCCCAGCCGAGTCCGACCATGACGTTGGTCAGGTTGGGTGCGGCCTTGGACAGGGAGACGTTGCCCCCCTTGGCGAGCGTGACGCCCATGATGCTGGTCCTCCCCGAAATGGTGCCTCTGTGTTGTCCTGCACGTACGGCGCCGCGCGGAAACCCGCGCGGCGCCGGACGGTCGTGCGTTCGACCCGGACGGTTGCGACCGACCGGACCGGTTCGGCCGGGTGGCTCAGACGTTCACACCGAAGTCCTGGGCGATGCCGCGCAGGCCCGAGGCGTACCCCTGGCCGATGGCGCGGAACTTCCACTCCGCGCCGTTGCGGTAGAGCTCGCCGAAGACCATGGCGGTCTCGGTGGAGGCATCCTCGCTCAGGTCGTAGCGGGCGATCTCCGCGCCGCCGGCCTGGTTCACCACGCGGATGTAGGCGTTGCGGACCTGACCGAAGGACTGCTGGCGGTTCTCGGCCTCGTAGATCGAGACCGGGAAGACGATCTTGTCGACGTCCGCGGGGACGCCCGCGAGGTTGACCTTGATCACCTCGTCGTCGCCCTCGCCCTCACCGGTGAGGTTGTCGCCGGTGTGCTCCACGGAGCCGTCGGGGCTCTTGAGGTTGTTGAAGAAGACGAAGTTCTGGTCGTTGCCGACCTTGCCGGAGTTGTTCAGCAGCAGTGCGCTGGCGTCGAGGTCGAAGTCGGTGCCCGTGGTGGTGCGGGCGTCCCAGCCCAGGCCGACGAGGACCGCGGTCAGGCCCGGGGCCTCCTTCGTCAGCGATACGTTGCCGCCCTTGCTGAGGCTGACTCCCACGAGTCCTCCATTGGTGTCCGGGGGCGGGGAGCCCCGTCGTTCATCGGATATGGGATCAACGTGTCGATCCTAGTGACGGGTTCCCGCACCCCGCAGGCCATGGAGCCGAAGAATCACAGGGTGTCGAGGGCCTTCACGTACTCGTTCAGGTCACGGGCGTCCGGCAGGTCGTTGACCACGGTCCAGCGCACGACGCCCTCCTTGTCGATGATGAAGGTCCCGCGCACGGCGCAACCCTTGTCCTCGGCGAAGACGCCGTAGTCGCGCGAGGTGTTCCCGTGCGGCCAGAAGTCGCTCAGCAGGGGGTACTCCAGGCCCTCCTGCTCGGCGAAGACGCGCAGGGTGGGGACGGAGTCGTTGGAGACGGCGAGCAGCTGGGTGTCGTCGTTGACGAACCGGGGCAGGTTGTCGCGCAGCGCGCACAGCTCGCCGGTGCACACGCCGGTGAAGGCGAACGGGTAGAACAGCAGCACCACGTTCTTCTCGCCGCGGAAGTCGGACAGCCGTACCGTCCGGCCGTGGTTGTCCTTGAGCTCGAAGTCGGGCGCCTTGTCTCCGACCTGGATCGCCATCGTCCTGCTTCCCTTCGGTGGGACTGTTCGGGTGGTACCACCCTACGCAGCGATCACCGCAGGCCTGCGGACGGGCCGACGCGAATCGGCCCGTCCGGTCGTCCGTGGACGGTTACGGTTACTTCTTGGACTTGGCCGCCTTGGGCGTCGCCAGCCGGCTGCCGCTCCAGTCCTTGCCCACGCTGACGCTCTTGGCGGCCGACAGACCCGCCGTCGTCGCGGCTTCGGAGATGTCGCTCGGCTCCACGTACCCCGTACGGCCGGTCTTCGGCGTGAGGAGCAGGATGGCCCCGCCCTCCTCGATGTACGTGGTGGCGTCGACCAGCGCGTCCGTCAGGTCGCCGTCCTCGTCGCGGAACCACAGCACCACGGCATCGGCCACGTCGTCGTAGTCCTCGTCGACGAGCTCGCTGCCGATCGCTTCCTCGATGGCCTCGCGGAGCTCCTGGTCGACGTCGTCGTCGTAGCCGATCTCCTGGACCACCTGTCCGGGCTGGAACCCCAGCCTGCCGGCCGGGTTCGTCCGCTCCTCCGCGTGGTCCGCGGTCGCGCTCACGGGTTGCCTCCTGATGGTGTTGCGATATGGGTCTTCAGCCACGCGCGTGCGCGAAGCATTGGCCGTAGTCCACACGGGCGGGCCCGATCGCGCAAGTACCCGGCGGTCCGGACCGCCGAAACGGTGACGATCCCGGCTGTGTCGCCGCAACTCCTGACACGGTATCGCGATCAGAGGTGACGAGCACCACACCCTTCTGCCCGGTTTGTCCGTTCGGGAATCGCCGCCACGAGGGCCATTGGTCCCGAGTACCCCCGATTACCCCTCGGTAGAGATGACTTTGCCTGTCCCGAGGTACACGATGGGGAACGGTGCAGGCACAGGCCGAAACCCGGGAGAATCCCGGACATAGCTCAAAAACGTCACCCTCTGACAGGTAAGGAACAGCGTGGCTTCCGGATCCGATCGCAACCCGATCATCATTGGCGGCCTTCCGAGTCAGGTTCCTGACTTCGATCCCGAAGAGACCCAGGAGTGGCTGGACTCGCTCGACGCGGCCGTCGACGAGCGGGGCCGGGAACGGGCCCGCTACCTCATGCTCCGGCTGATCGAACGCGCGCGCGAGAAGCGCGTGGCCGTCCCGGAAATGCGCAGCACGGACTACGTCAACACGATCCCGACCAAGAGCGAGCCGTTCTTCCCGGGCAACGAGGAGATCGAGCGCCGGATCCTCAACGCGACCCGCTGGAACGCCGCGGTGATGGTCTCCCGTGCCCAGCGCCCCGGCATCGGGGTCGGCGGCCACATCGCCACCTTCGCCTCCTCCGCCTCGCTCTACGACGTGGGCTTCAACCACTTCTTCCGGGGCAAGGACGACGGCCGCGGCGGCGACCAGGTCTTCTTCCAGGGCCACGCCTCGCCGGGCATCTACGCGCGCGCGTACCTGCTGGACCGGCTCACCGAGCGGCACCTGGACGGCTTCCGCCAGGAGAAGTCCAAGGCCCCGTACGCCCTCTCCAGCTACCCGCACCCCCGCTCCATGCCCGACTTCTGGGAGTTCCCGACCGTCTCCATGGGCCTCGGCCCGATCGGCGCGATCTACCAGGCCCGGATGAACCGGTACATGCAGGCGCGCGGCCTCGCGGACACCTCCGACTCGCACGTGTGGGCCTTCCTCGGCGACGGCGAGATGGACGAGCCGGAGTCGCTGGGCCAGCTGTCCATCGCCGCCCGCGAGGGCCTGGACAACCTGACCTTCGTGGTCAACTGCAACCTGCAGCGGCTGGACGGCCCGGTGCGCGGCAACGGCAAGATCATCCAGGAGCTGGAGTCGGTCTTCCGCGGCGCCGGCTGGAACGTGATCAAGCTGATCTGGGACCGCTCCTGGGACCCGCTGCTCGCCCAGGACCGCGACGGCGTGCTGGTCAACAAGATGAACACCACGCCCGACGGCCAGTTCCAGACCTACGCCACCGAGTCGGGCGCGTACATCCGCGACCACTTCTTCGGCGACGACCACCGGCTGCGCGCGATGGTCGAGAACATGACCGACCACCAGATCCTGATGCTGGGCCGCGGCGGTCACGACCACCGCAAGATCTACGCGGCGTTCAAGGCGGCCGTGGAGCACAAGGGCCAGCCCACGGTGATCCTGGCCAAGACGGTCAAGGGCTGGACGCTCGGCCCGAACTTCGAGGGCCGCAACGCGACCCACCAGATGAAGAAGCTGACGGTCGAGGACCTCAAGCGCTTCCGCGACCGGCTGCACCTGCCGATCTCCGACAAGGAGCTGGAGTCCGGCGCCCCGCCGTACTACCACCCGGGCCGCGACTCGGAGGAGATCCAGTACATGCACGACCGCCGCAAGGGCTGCGGCGGCTATGTGCCGACCCGGATCGTGCGCGCCAAGCCGCTCGCGCTGCCGGACGACAAGACGTACGCGTCCGTGAAGAAGGGCTCGGGCCAGCAGTCCATCGCGACCACCATGGCCTTCGTGCGGCTCCTGAAGGACCTCATGCGGGACAAGGAGCTCGGCAGGCGGTTCGTGCTGATCGCGCCCGACGAGTACCGCACCTTCGGCATGGACTCCTTCTTCCCGAGCGCGAAGATCTACAACCCGCTCGGCCAGCAGTACGAGTCCGTCGACCGTGATCTGCTGCTCGCCTACAAGGAGTCGCCCACCGGCCAGATGCTGCACGACGGCATCTCCGAGGCGGGCTGCACCGCGTCGGCGATCGCGGCCGGCTCGGCCTACGCCACCCACGGCGAGCCGCTGATCCCGGTGTACGTCTTCTACTCGATGTTCGGTTTCCAGCGCACCGGCGACCAGTTCTGGCAGATGGCCGACCAGTTGGCGCGCGGTTTCGTACTGGGCGCGACCGCCGGACGCACGACCCTGACCGGTGAGGGTCTGCAGCACGCGGACGGCCACTCGCAGCTGCTGGCCTCGACCAACCCGGCGTGCGTCGCCTACGACCCGGCGTACGGCTACGAGATCGCCCACATCGTGCAGGACGGCCTGCGCCGGATGTACGGCGCCGACGAGACGTACCCGCACGGCGAGGACGTCTTCTACTACCTCACCGTCTACAACGAGCCCATCCAGCAGCCGGCCGAGCCGGCGGACGTGGACGTCGAGGGCATCCTCAAGGGCGTCCACCGGATCTCCGCCGGCACGGCGGGCGAGATCCCGGCGCAGATCATGGCCTCGGGCGTGGCGGTGCCGTGGGCCCTGGAGGCGCAGAGGATCCTCGCGGCGGACTGGAACGTCAAGGCGGACGTCTGGTCGGCGACCTCCTGGAACGAGCTGCGGCGCGAGGCCGTCGACTGCGAGCGGCACAACCTGCTGCACCCGGAGGAGGAGCAGCGGGTGCCGTGGGTGACGCGGAAGCTGAGCGGGGCGGAGGGGCCGTTCGTGGCCGTCTCCGACTGGATGCGCTCGGTGCCGGACCAGATCGCGCGCTGGGTGCCGGGCACGTACCAGTCGCTGGGCGCGGACGGCTTCGGCTTCGCCGACACCCGGGGCGCGGCGCGGCGGTTCTTCCACATCGACGCGCCGTCCATCGTGGTGGCCGTGCTGACCGAGCTGGCCCGCGAGGGCAGGGTCGACCGGTCGGTGCTCAAGCAGGCCATCGACCGCTACCAGCTGCTGGACGTGGCGGCGGCGGACCCCGGGGTCGCGGGCGGCGACGCGTAGGCGGCAGCAGGCGGCCGGTCCCGGCCGGGCGTTCGCGACCGGGCCGGTGAAGGGCGGTGGGGCCGTGGGCTCCGCCGCCCTTCGCGTGCCGTGTCCCTACGATGCGGACATGGAGGAACTCTCGGCACAGAAGCGGTGGGAACGGCGGACGCAGCGGCCGTTGCTGGTGCTCGCGCTCGCCTTCGCCGCCGCGTACGCCGTGCCGATCGTGAACAGCTCCGCGAGCCCGTCCCTGACCCTCGGGTGCACGGTGGTGGAGTGGGTGGTGTGGGGCGCGTTCGCGGCCGACTACCTCATGCGGCTCGCACTCGCCCGGGGCCGCCGGGAGTTCGTCCGCACCCACTGGATGGACCTGTGCGCGGTGGTGCTGCCGATCCTCCAGCCGCTGCGGCTGCTGCGGCTGGTGTCCACGCTGATGCTGGTGGGGCGGCGGGCGCGGATGGCCGAGCAGATCCGGCTGACGACGTACGTCGCCGGCGCGGTGGTCGGGCTGCTGATGTTCGGCTCGCTGGCCGTGCTGTCGGTGGAGCGCGAGTCACCCAACGGGAACATCAGGACACTGGGTGACGCGGTGTGGTGGTCGTTCACCACGATGACCACCGTGGGGTACGGCGACCACGCGCCGACCACCGGGCTCGGGCGGATGCTGGCCGTCGGGCTGATGCTGTCGGGGATCGCGCTGCTCGGTGTGGTGACCGCGAACATCGCTGCGTGGTTCATCGCCCGGTTCGAGCGGGACGACGTGGAGGAGCGGCGGCAGACCGAGGCCATCGAGCTGCTGACCGAGGAGGTGCGCAGGCTGCGCGCGGAGGTCGGCGCGCTGAGCGCGGGCGCTCTGAGCGCGGTCGCGGGTGCGCCGGGCGGCGGGAAGGGCCCCCGGCCGAGCGCCGGAGGCCCTTTCCCGCACCGCCCGGGGTCAGAACATGCCGTTGCCCCAGGTTGCCGCTCCTGCCAGCCAGATGACGGCCAGGAGGGTGTCGATGGCGCCCAGTACGAGGGCGACCAGGGCCGGGACCGAGCGGTTGGCGCCCGCCCAGCTGCGGCCCATCGCGAGCCAGCCGCAGACGACCGCCACCGGGCCCAGGATGATGCCCAGCACGAAGAAACCGGCGATCGCGCAGATGGTTCCGATGATTCCGAGCGTCGCGCTGTCCGGCCCTCCCCCAGCCTCGAATCCGCTCGCCCGGGGGGACCCCCATCGTGACCACGTCCGGCTACGTGAACGGGGGTGTTCGCGCGTTCCGTGTCCGAAGCCCGCCATCATCAACTCCTTGGACCCCGTGTCGAGTTGGGGTTCTTTCGGGGTTCGTGTACGCGGGTACCCCGGTTCCGGTCGTCAATTCCCGGACCACCGGCTCGCATTGCTGCCTGCGCGCTGCCCCCCCCCTCCGGCAGCGCGCCGCAGCGTTCACGCCCTCCGTCCCCTGCGGAGGACGTGACCCACTGTGACCTGCGGCGCGCGGCGGGGGCGTGGGATCCCCGGCCGCGTCACCCTGATGGGCGAAACCGCCCCGGTCAGATGTGGCCGACGCCCGCGCCGGCGTCCGCGTTCTGCCCGCGCTTGGTGAGCAGCGCGACCAGGACGGCCACGGCGGCCACCCCGGCGGCGACCAGCGAGGCCAGGCTCATGCCGGAGATGAAGGTGTCGTGCGCGACGGAGGTGATCTTCGCGGCGAACGCCTCGGGCGTGCCCTTCGGCACCGGCGCCACGCCGACCTGGACGGCCTCGGAGGCCTGGTCCAGCTGGGACTGGCTGAGCGGCGGGAGCCCCGCGTCCTTCCAGTTGCCGGGCAGGTCGTTGTCGACCTTGGAGGCCATCACGGCGCCCAGCACGGCCGTACCGAGGCTGCCGCCGATCTGCATGGCGGCCTGCTGGAGACCGCCGGCCACGCCGGACAGCTCCAGCGGGGCGTTGCCGACGATGACCTCGGTGGCGCCGACCATGACGGGCGCGAGACCGAGACCGAGCAGGGCGAACCAGATCGACATGGTGAGGCTGCCCGTCCCCGCCTTGAGGGTGGACATGCCGTACATGGCGATCGCGGTGGCGAGCATGCCGCCGGCCAGCGGGATGCGCGGGCCGAGCTTGGTGATCATGGCGCCCGCGAGCGGGGAGCCGACGATCATCATGCCGGTGAGCGGCAGCAGGTGCAGACCGGCGTCGATCGGGCTCATCCCGTGCACGTTCTGCAGGTAGAAGGTGACGAAGAACAGGCCGCCCATGAAGGCGATCGCCATGAGGACCATCAGCACCACGCCCGCGGACAGCGGGACGGAGCGGAACAGGCCGAGCGGGATCAGCGGCTCCCTGACCTTGGTCTCCCAGAAGGCGAAGAGCGCGAAGCCGACCACGGAGGCGGCGATGAACGCCCAGGTCTTGCCGTCGCCCCAGCCCCAGGACGGCGCCTTGATGAGCGCCCACACCAGGCAGAACATCGCGCCGGACAGCAGGACTATGCCGAGGACGTCGAAGGAGCGCGGCGCGTTCTCGGCGCGGTGGTCGGTCAGGATCAGCAGGCCGAGGATCAGGGCGAGGGCGCCGACCGGCACATTGATGAAGAACACCGACTGCCAGTTGACGTGCTCGACGAGCACGCCGCCGAGGATCGGGCCGCCCGCGGTGGAGGCGCCGATGACCATGCCCCAGATGCCGATGGCCATGTTGAGCTTCTCGGCCGGGAAGGTGGCCCGCAGCAGGCCGAGCGCGGCCGGCATCAGCAGCGCGCCGAACAGGCCCTGGAAGACGCGGAAGGTGACGACCGTGGCGATGCTGTCGGACAGGCCGATGGCGCCGGACGCGGCGGCGAAGCCGGTCACGCCGATGAGGAAGGTCTGCCGGTGCCCGAAGCGGTCGCCGAGCTTGCCCGCGGTGATCAGGGAGACCGCGAGGGCGAGGAAGTAGCCGTTGGTGATCCACTGGACGTCGGCGAAGCTGGCGCCCAGGTCCTTCTGGATGGCCGGGTTGGCGATGGCCACGATGGTGCCGTCCAGGGCCACCATCATGACGCCCACGGCGACGGTGATCAGGGTGAACCACGGGTGGCCGCGCAGCCCGCCGGCGGGCGTGGGGTCCGACGGGGCTGAGGCCTTGTCCCCCGGCCCGGTCGTGTCGATGGTGGTCTGACTAGTCATACCTTCGAGGCTAGTGACAGCCACTGACAAACGACAAACCGATTCACTAGTCGGTAACTGACGCGCCATGTCCTTATAGTCTGAACTGGGAGAACGGTGCACGGGAGAGGTCCGGGAAGTTGATGGAGACGGCGGGAACCGCCGAGGCGGTGCCGCGGCCCGGTCTGCGTGAGCGCAAGAAGCGGCGCACCCGGGACGCCCTGCTGCGGGCCGCGCTGGAGCTGTTCACCACCCAGGGTTACGAGCGGACCACGGTGGACGAGATCGCCGAGGCCGTCGACGTCTCCCAGCGCACCTTCTTCCGCTACTTCGCCGGCAAGGAGGAGGTCGCCCTCGCCGTGCAGGAGATGGTCGAGGAGCACTTCGTACGCTCCCTGCGCGGCCGCCCGCCCGGGGAGGCGCCGCTGGAGGCGCTGCGCCGGGCGGTACTGGACGGCTGGGACACGATCAACGAGGCGGTCGCCTCGGTGGTGCCGGTGGAGCTGTACCTGCGGATGTTCCGGCTGATCGAGTCGACGCCGGTGCTGCTCGCCGCGCATCTGCGGCGCTCGGCGGAGACCGAGGAGGAGATCGCGCGCCTGCTCGCCGCGCGCGAGGGCCTCGACGTGGACACCGACCCGCGGCCCCGGCTGGCGGTCGCCGTCTTCGGCGCGGTGATGCGGGTGACGGGCCGTCAGTGGAGCACGGGTGAGGACTTCAGCCTGGAGGCGATCCGCGCGCTCACGGCCGCCTACCTCGACCAGGTGGGACCGGCGCTGACCGGGAACTGGCGTACGAGCGGCGGTTCCTGAGCGGGAACGACGCGAAGGCCGCACCGACGGGTGCTGAACTGGCGTACGGCTGACCGATCTTGAACAGACGTACGGACTGAGGCCCCCGTCACAGGAATTGAAACGTGATCCCTGTCACTCGGTTAACGCGAGACCCTCTCGTTCTCCTAGTGTGTCCTCCCAGTGACTTCCTTCGACACCACCTCCCCGCAGCTCAACGTCTGGCGCGCGCTGCTCGCGCTGGCCGTGGTCTTCGTGATGCTGGCGACCACCGGCTGGACGGCCGTGCGCAGCCACCGCGGGTCCACCGCCCTCCAGGCCTCCCTGTCCGCCTGGGACCACGGCCGGCTGCACGGCCACCGGCTCCCCGGCGCGGACGCCTCCCCCGCCCGGCTGAGCCGCTTCTTCGCCTCGCTCACCGAGCGGGACCGCGCCCGCCTCGCCCACCGCTATCCGCTCGCGGTCGGCAACATGAACGGCGCCCCCCTGCCCCTGCGCTACGAGGCCAACCGCATCGCGCTCGGCCAGGCCCGCAAGGCCGAGCTCAAGCGCATGCACGACCCCCGGCTCACCCCGGCCGGCCAGCAGGACGCGGGCCGCCGTATGCACCGCTTCACCACGCTGACGGCCGGGGACCGCCAGATCCTCGCCTTCGACCCCGAGGGCTCCGGCCGGATCGCCGAGGTCTTCGGCGACCTGCCCAGGGCCGCGCGGATCTCCGTGGTCGTCCCCGGCGTCGACACCGACCTGCTCACCTTCGAGAAGAGCTACCGCCCCTACTCGGCGCCGTACGGCATGGCGAAGTCGCTGTACGCGGCCGAGCGCACCGCCGCACCCGGCACCCGTACGGCCGTGATCGCCTGGGCCGACTACACCGCGCCCAGCGGGCTCGGCGTGGACGCGGCCACCGCGATGCGCGCCGAGGAGGGCGCAGTCCGGCTGAACGCGCTGCTGCGCGGGCTGCCCGGTCGCTCCCCCGTCTCGCTGTTCTGCCACAGCTACGGCTCGGTGCTGTGCGGGGTGGCCGCGCGCTCGCTGCCCGGCCGGGTCTCCGACATAGCGGTGGCCGCGAGCCCGGGCATGCGCGTGCGCAAGGCATCCCACCTGCACACCTCCGCGAAGGTGTGGGCGATGCGGGACGCCACCGACTGGATCCAGGACGTGCCGTACCTGGAGCTCGGCGGACTCGGCCACGGCGCCGACCCGGTCTCCTCGGCGTTCGGCGCGCGCGTGCTGTCGGCGCGGGGCGCGAAGGGACACGCCGGCTACTTCGAGCCGGGCACCGACAGCCTGACCAACTTCGCGGAGATCGGCGTCGGCGCCTACGACTCGGTGCGCTGCGCCCACGACGACGACGGGTGCCGGGCGGATCTGCCCGCACGATGAAGGCCGGACGCGCGTAGAGACAGCAGGAAGTGCGGTCCGCGCGAGGAGGGACGAAGCAGCTCGTGCCGCCTACGATGAGCCGCATGGGTGACGTACTGACCGGATTTCATGCTGCCTGGGAGTTCGAGTCCGATTCCGTGCTCATCCGCTACGAACGGGGGATACGGACACCGAAGCTCTTCCAGACGCTCGGCGAACGCCGGGTCCCGCTGACCGCCCTCGCGGGCGTGACGCTCACCCCGGGCCGGCGCGGGACCGTGGTCCTGCGGGCCGAGCCCAGACCCGGCGCCGACCCGCTGATGGACGCGGCCGACGGCCAGCTCAAGGAGGGCTGCGACCCCTACCGGCTGGTCGTGCCCGCCGAGCGGGCGACCCTGGCCGAGTACTACGCCGAGGAACTTCGCGAACGGCTCACCGGGAGCGGCCCCGCCGAACGCCACCTGGTGGCCCCGCCCGAGCCGCCGCTGCGGTTCAAGGCGTACGACGGGAAGGCGTCCTTCGACGGCAGCGCGGTGAGGTTCCGCTGGTCGTGGACCGGCGCCTCCTCGGCCAAGTGGAAGGCCGGCGACCAGAGCTTTCCCGTGGCCGGGCTCGGCGGGGTGGAGTGGCGCTCGCCGGAGATCTTCGAGGGCCATCTGCGGCTGCTGCCCCGCGAGGCGGCTTCCGCACAGGGCGCCGCCGACCGTTCCCGGCCGCCGCAGCCGGACCAGGACCCGGCCGCGGTCGTGTTCGGGCTCGGGTACGGCCCGGTGCACGAGTCACTGCCCTTCGCGGCCGCCGTACTCGCCGCGGTGCGCGCCGCGGGTCCCTCTACGCCGGTGCCGGTCCCGGCCCCGCGCCGAGACCCGGCCGACATCGCCGACCGCATCCGCCACCTCGGCGAACTGCACCAGGCGGGGCTGGTGACGGACGAGGAGTTCTCGGTGAAGAAGGCGGAGCTGCTCGCGGAGCTGTGAGGACGGCCGGGGCGGGCGGTGGTCAGCGGGTACGGGCGGTTTCGTAGGACTGCCCGGCGTTCGCGTAGATGCCGATCTTGTAGTCCAGGACGGCGAGGGTGTCCCTGAGCTCGGCGATCCGGGCCAGGACGTCCCGGCGGGTCGCCTCCAGCAGCTCGTACCGCTCGCCGTACGTGCTCTCGCCCGCGCGCACCAGCTCCGCGTACCGCACCATGTCGGCCACCGGCATGCCGGTCAGCCGGAGCTTGCCGACGAGGTCGAGCCAGTCCAGGTCGCGGTTGGTGTAGCGGCGCTGGCCGGTGTGCGAGCGGTCGACGTGGGCCATCAGCCCGATCCGCTCGTACCAGCGCAGCGTGTGCGCGGTGAGCCCGGTGAAGGCGACGACCTCGCTGATCGTGTAGCTGTCCTGTCCGTCGGGGCGCGGGTGGCGCCGCGGCGGGGGGGAGCAGATGTCGGTCGACTCGGTCTCCTCGGTGGCCACGGCCGTGGTCTGTGTCACCGTCATGACCTCCACGCTATGGCCTTGGAGTGCACTCCAGGCAAGCGGAACCCTGGAAGCCGGTGAGAAAAGCGCGCGACGCGGCCGGGAGGCGCTGGCTAGCCTGCGCGCCATGAGTCTCGTACGACGTGCCGTGCCCGAGGACGCCGGTGAGGTGCTGCGGCTGCGCCAGGTGATGATCGACTCGATGGCCGCGGCGGACGGCTCCACCGACTGGCACGAGCGGTCCCTGCCCACGCTGCGGGCCAGGCTCGCCGAGCCCGACGGGGACTTCGCGGCGTTCGTCGTGGACCACCCTGAGCGGCCGGGGGCGCTGGCCGCGCTGGTGGCGGGCACGCTCGACTACCGGATCGGCCGGGCGGGCAACCCGCTGGGCACGGTCGGCTACGTCTTCAGCGTCGCCACCGACCCCGGCACCCGCCGGCGCGGGTACGCGCGCGCGTGCATGGACGCGCTGCTGGGCTGGTTCCGCGAGCGCGGCGCCGACCGCGTGCAGCTCACCACGTCCACGCAGGGCGCCCCGCTCTACACCTCCCTGGGCTTCCGCCCCAAGCCCGACCCGTTGCTGGAGCTGTGGCTGTGACCGCTCAGGGCCTGTCCGGCGGTCATGCCGCAGACGCGGGGTCACCTGGGTCGACCAGGCGTCGTCGCTTTTCTGCGACCTGATCCGCCGGACAGGCCCTAGGCTCGGTCCCATGTCGCTGCACAGCCTGGCCTCGATCGAGAACTGGCCCGTCCCCACCGCCGCGGCGGGCGTGGTCCGCGCGGACGGCACGGTGCCGGGCACCCACGGCCCGGCCGGCCAGCGCTTCCCGCTGGCCTCGGTCACCAAGCCGCTGGCGGCCTACGCGGTGCTCGTCGCCTACGAGGAGGGCGCGGTCGAGCTCGACGAGCCGGCCGGCCCGCCCGGCGCCACCGTCCGCCACCTGCTCGCCCACACCTCCGGCCTGGCCTTCGACGAACACCGCGTGACGGCCCCGCCCGGCGAGCGCCGGCTGTACTCCAACGCCGGCTTCGAGGTCCTGGGCGATCATGTGGCCAAGGCCACGGACATCCCGTTCGCGGAGTACCTGCGCCAGGCGGTGCTGGAGCCGCTGGGCATGACGAGCACGTCCCTGGACGGCTCCCCCGCCAAGGACGGCGCCTCCACGGTCGAGGACCTCCTCCGCTTCGCCGCCGAGCTGCAGGCGCCCCGTCTCCTGGACCCGCGCACGGTCGCCGAGGCGATGACGGTCCAGTACCCGGGCACGAAGGGCGTCCTGCCCGGCTACGGCCACCAGAACCCCAACGACTGGGGCCTCGGCTTCGAGATCCGCGACTCCAAGTCCCCGCACTGGACCGGCACTTCCTCCTCCCCCCGCACCTTCGGCCACTTCGGCCAGTCCGGCACCTTCCTGTGGACGGACCCGGACGCGGGCGCAGCCTGCGTGGCCCTGACGGACCGGGCCTTCGGCCCATGGGCCGTCGAGGCGTGGCCGGCTTTCACGGACGCGGTACTGGCGGAACTGCGCGGCTAGCGCGGGCCGGTGGCGGTGGCCGCCATCTCCCACATCAGCAGTTCCGATTCCGTCACCGCCACCGCCTCCCGGTCCTCGGTGTTCGTGAGGCGGGCCGCGTCGCCCGGGGTCAAGTGGTTCTCGCAGAGGGCGACTTCGCCGCGGACCACGTGGAGGTAGACGTGGGGGGCGTCCGGGATCGCGGTGCGTTCGCCCGGGGTCAGGCGGCGGATGTGGAGCATGGCGGCGGCCTCGGGGACTGCGTACGGGGTCGAGTCGGCGATGCCGTGGACGATCTCGTAGCGGGGGTCGCCGCCGGGCTCCAGCGGGGCCAGCCACATCTGGACGAAGGTCAGGGGGGCGCCGGTGTCGTTGCGTTCGACGTGGCGGACCCCCGCCGCCGAGCTCAGGTGCTGCACGTCGCCGGGGCGGACGACCGTCTCGTGGCCGGTGGAGTCGCGGTGGGTCAGCTCGCCCTCGACGACCCAGGTGACGATCTCGGTGTGGCTGTGCGGGTGCTCGCCGAAGCCGGCGCCGGGGGCCAGGCGCTCCTCGTTGCAGGCGATCAGGGCGCCGAAACGCAGGTTGCCGGGGTCGTAGTGCGGGCCGAAGGAGAAGGCGTGCCGGGTGGTGATCCCGGCGGCCGGGTCGCCGCCCTGGTAGCGCTCCGCAGCGCGCCGTACGTCCGTCGTCACGCAGACCACCGTAGACCCCGGTGTCCGGACAGGCCCTCAAGGCCCCACCCCTGACCCGGCGGCACGCACTGGCGTCCGGATAAGGCAGTCTTGTCCCGTGCCCGAACCCGAATCCCACACGTCCGAAGCCGCCGCGCGGCCCGCTCATCCGCACGCCGCGACCCTGAAACGGCTGGAGAAGTCCTCCGGGTCGCTGGCCGCCCAGGCCATCGCGCGGATGGACGAGACGCTGCCGTGGTACCGGGCCATGCCACCGGAGAACCGTTCCTGGATCGGGCTCGTCGCCCAGGCGGGCATCGCCGCCTTCACCGAGTGGTTCCGGCACCCGGACGCCCCGCAGGCGATCTCCACCGACGTGTTCGGGACCGCGCCGCGCGAGCTGACGCGGGCGATCACGCTGCGGCAGACCGTGGAGATGGTGCGCACCACGATCGAGGTCATGGAGTCCGCGATCGACGAGGTGGCGGCTCCGGGCGACGAGGGCGTGCTGCGCGAGGCGCTGCTGGTGTACGCCCGGGAGATCGCCTTCGCCACCGCGCAGGTGTACGCCCAGGCCGCCGAGGCACGCGGTGCCTGGGACGCGCGGCTGGAGTCGCTGGTGGTGAACGCCGTGCTGAGCGGGGAGGCCGACGAGGGCGCGGTGTCGCGGGCGGCGGCGCTCGGCTGGAACTCACCGGAGCACGTGTGCGTGGTGCTCGGCACCGCGCCCGACGGTGACTCGGAGTTGACGGTGGAGGCCATCCGGCGTGCCGCCCGGCACGCCAAGCTCCAGGTGCTCACCGGGGTGCTCGGGGACCGGCTGGTGGTGATCGCGGGCGGCAGCGACAACCCGCTGGCGGTGGCCAAGTCGCTGATCGGGCCGTACGCGGCCGGGCCGGTGGTGGCGGGGCCGATCGTGCCGGACCTGCTGGCCGCGACCCGCTCCGCGCAGGCCGCCGCGGCCGGCCTGAAGGCGTGTTTCGCCTGGCAGGACGCCCCGCGGCCGGTGCTGGCGGACGATCTGCTGCCGGAGCGCGCGATCGCCGGTGATCCGGGCGCGCGGGAGCAGTTGGTAGAGGAGATCTACAGACCGCTGGAGGAGGCCGGCTCCGCGCTCCTGGAAACCTTGAGTGTTTATCTGGAGCAGGCGAGCAGTCTGGAAGGCGCGGCCAGGATGCTCTTCGTTCACCCGAACACCGTGCGCTACCGGCTCCGACGTGTGACTGACGTCACCGGATGGTCGCCGTCCGATGTACGATCCGCGTTCACACTGAGGATCGCGCTGATCCTGGGGCGTCTGGCCGATGGAGATCCCCAGGCCTAGGCTTTTGTCGGGGGTCCACAAAACCCCTCCGTGTTCTTCGTCCCTGTCCCCACGGGCGGCCGCGCCCGTCCCCAAGAGAGAGTGTGAGAGTGCTCGTACTCGTCGCTCCCGGCCAGGGCGCCCAGACGCCCGGCTTCCTGACTCCCTGGCTCGAACTGCCCGGTGCCGCCGACCGCGTGGCCGCCTGGTCGGACGCCATCGGCCTGGACCTCGTCCACTACGGGACGCAGGCCGACGCGGACGCGATCCGCGACACGGCCGTGGCCCAGCCGCTGCTCGTCGCCGCCGGGATCCTGTCGGCGTCGGCGCTCGGTGACGTGGCACCCGGTGCCGTGGCGGGCCACAGCGTGGGTGAGATCACCGCGGCCGCCTTCGCGGGCGTGCTGGACGACACCGCGGCGCTGACCCTGGTCCGCAGGCGCGGCCTGGCGATGGCCGAGGCCGCCGCGATCACCGAGACCGGCATGTCGGCGCTGCTCGGCGGCGACCCGGAGGTGTCCGTCGAGCACCTGCGCAAGCTGGGCCTGACCCCGGCGAACGTCAACGGCGCGGGCCAGATCGTGGCCGCCGGCACCATGGCGCAGCTCGCCGCGCTGATCGAGGACAAGCCCGAGGGTGTGCGCAAGGTGGTGCCGCTGAAGGTGGCCGGCGCCTTCCACACCCACCACATGGCCCCCGCGGTCGACAAGCTGGCCCAGGCCGCCAAGGCGCTGGAGCCGTCCGACCCGAAGGTCACCTACGTGTCCAACAAGGACGGCCGGGCGGTGCACAGCGGCGCAGAGGTCGTCGAGCGGCTGGTGGGCCAGGTGGCCAACCCGGTCCGCTGGGACCTGTGCATGGAGACCTTCAAGGAGCTCGGCGTGACCGCGCTCCTCGAGGTGTGCCCCGGCGGCACGCTCACCGGGCTCGCCAAGCGCGCGCTGCCCGGTGTGAAGACGCTGGCGCTGAAGACCCCCGACGACCTCGACGCGGCCCGCGAGCTCATCGCCGACCACGCGAACGCCTGACGCCCGAAGGAGCCGACGATCATGTCGAAGATCAAGCCCAGCAAGGGCGCCCCGTACGCGCGCATCCTCGGTGTGGGCGGCTACCGCCCCACGCGGGTGGTGCCCAACGAGGTGATCCTCGAGACGATCGACTCGTCCGACGAGTGGATCCGGTCGCGCTCCGGCATCGAGACCCGGCACTGGGCGTCGCCGGAGGAGACCGTGGCGGCGATGTCCGTGGAGGCCTCGGGCAAGGCGATCGCGGACGCCGGGATCGACGCCGAGCAGATCGGCGCGGTCGTCGTCTCGACGGTGTCGCACTTCAGCCAGACCCCTGCGGTGGCGACCGAGATCGCCGACAGACTGGGCACGAACAAGGCCGCCGCCTTCGACATCTCGGCGGGCTGTGCCGGCTTCGGCTACGGACTGACCCTCGCCAAGGGCATGATCGTCGAGGGTTCGGCGGAGTACGTGCTGGTCATCGGCGTGGAGCGGCTGAGCGACCTGACCGACCTGGAGGACCGGGCCACGGCCTTCCTGTTCGGTGACGGCGCCGGCGCGGTCGTGGTCGGCCCCTCTCAGGAGCCGGCGATCGGCCCCACGGTGTGGGGTTCGGAGGGCGACAAGGCCGAAACGATCAAGCAGACCGTGCCGTGGGACCGCTTCCGGATCGGCGACCTTTCGGAGCTGCCCCTGGACAGCGCGGGCAACGTCAAGTTCCCCGCGATCACGCAGGAGGGCCAGGCGGTCTTCCGCTGGGCCGTGTTCGAGATGGCGAAGGTCGCGCAGCAGGCGCTGGACGCGGCCGGGATCAGCCCGGACGACCTGGACGTCTTCATCCCGCACCAGGCCAATGTGCGGATCATCGACTCGATGGTGAAGACGCTGAAACTGCCGGAGCACGTCACGGTCGCCCGTGACATCCGCACCACCGGCAACACCTCGGCCGCCTCGATCCCGCTCGCGATGGAGCGGCTCCTGGCGACCGGCGAGGCGAAGAGCGGCGACACCGCGCTCGTCATCGGCTTCGGGGCGGGTCTCGTGTACGCCGCGACGGTCGTTACCCTCCCCTAGGCACTCCGTGCCGGATCATGCTTCCGGTACGGGAACGCAACACCTGCCGCTGCCGCGGCGGGCGCCACACCCTCTGGAACACCAACGAAGGAGCGCCGACATGGCCGCCACTCAGGAAGAGATCGTCGCCGGTCTCGCCGAGATCGTGAACGAGATCGCCGGGATCCCGGTCGAGGACGTCCAGCTGGACAAGTCCTTCACCGACGACCTGGACGTCGACTCGCTGTCCATGGTCGAGGTCGTCGTCGCCGCCGAAGAGCGCTTCGACGTCAAGATCCCCGACGAGGACGTCAAGAACCTCAAGACGGTCGGCGACGCGACCGACTACATCCTCAAGCACCAGGGCTGATCCACCGATCACCGCCTTGGGCTGACTGCCCCGCCACCCGGCGGTGGCGCCGTTCCCCGCTCGGGCGGGGATGGTCCTCCTCGTAACCGTTGGAGAAAGAATTCCCGTGAGCTCGACCAATCGCACCGTGGTCGTCACCGGTATCGGCGCAACCACACCGCTGGGTGGCGACGCAGCCTCTACCTGGGAGGGTCTGATCGCCGGCAAGTCCGGCGTGAAGCCCCTGGAGCAGGACTGGGCGGCCGAGCAGGCCGTCCGCATCGCGGCCCCGGTCGCCGTGGAGCCGACCGAGACCATCCCGCGGCCGCAGGCCCGCCGACTGGACCGCTCGGCGCAGTTCGCGCTGATCGCCGCCCAGGAGGCCTGGAAGGACGCCGGTTTCACCGCCAAGGCCGGTGAGGACGGCGCCATCGACCCGGACCGGCTCGGCGCGGTCATCGCCTCCGGCATCGGCGGTGTGACGACCCTGCTGGACCAGTACGACGTGCTGAAGGACAAGGGCGTACGCCGTGTCTCCCCGCACACCGTCCCCATGCTGATGCCGAACGGTCCCTCGGCCAACGTGGGCCTGCTCGTGGGCGCCCGTGCGGGCGTGCACACGCCGGTCTCCGCGTGCGCCTCGGGCGCCGAGGCCATCGGCTACGCCATCGAGATGATCCGCACCGGCCGCGCCGACGTGGTCGTCGCCGGCGGTACGGAGGCGGCGATCCACCCGCTGCCGATCGCCGCGTTCGGCAACATGATGGCGATGTCGAAGAACAACGAGAACCCCGAGGGCGCCTCGCGCCCCTACGACGTCGACCGGGACGGCTTCGTCCTCGGCGAGGGCGCCGGCGTGCTCGTGCTGGAGTCCGCCGAGCACGCCGCCAAGCGCGGCGCCCGCGTCTACGCGGAGGCGGTCGGCCAGGGCATCTCGGCCGACTCCCACGACATCGTGCAGCCGGAGCCCGAGGGCCGCGGCATCTCGCACGCGCTGCAGAACCTGCTGGAGCGCACCGACCTGGACCCGGCCGAGATCGTGCACGTCAACGCGCACGCCACCTCCACGCCGGCCGGTGACATCGCGGAGCTGAAGGCGCTGCGCAAGGTCTTCGGCGACGACGCCGACCACATGGCGGTCTCCGCGACCAAGTCGATGACGGGTCACCTGCTCGGTGGCGCGGGCGGCGTGGAGTCGGTGGCGACCGTGCTGGCCCTGTACCACCGGGTGGCCCCGCCGACCATCAACGTGGAGAACATCGACCCCGAGGCCGAGGCGAACGCGGACGTGGTCCGCGGGGAGGCCCGCAAGCTGCCCGTTGACGGCCGTATCGCGGCCCTCAACGACTCGTTCGGCTTCGGCGGGCACAACGTGGTGCTGGCCTTCCGTACGATCTGAGTTCCGCGAGTTCCGCACACGGCGCCGGCCCGGACCCCACCTGGGGCCCGGGCCGGCGCCGTCGGTGTTCCCGGATGAGTTTCCGGACGAGTTTCCGGGCGGGTCTCAGACCACCTGGTGCAGCCAGCGGACGGGGGCGCCCTCGCCGGCGTACCGGAAGGGCTCCAGCTCGTCGTCCCAGGGCTTGCCGAGGAGCCGGGCGATCTCCGCCTCCAGGTCGGTCTCGTCGCGCTGGGAGCGGGTCAGGGCGGCGCGCAGGCGGTCCTCCGGGATGAGGATGTCGCCGTGGATGCCGGTGACGGCGTGGAAGATGCCGAGGTCGGGGGTGCAGCTGTAGCGCTCGCCCTCGGCGGCGGCGCTGGGCTCGGCGGTGACCTCGAAGCGCAGCAGGTGCCAGCCGCGCAGCGCGGAGGCGAGCTTCGAGGCGGTGCCGGCCTCGCCCTGCCAGGAGAACTCCGAGCGCCAGGTGCCGGGCGCGGCGGGCTGGCGGATCCAGTCCAGGCCGACGCGCGTGCCGAGCACCCCGGCGACGGCCCACTCGACGTGCGGGCACAGCGCGCGCGGCGCGGAGTGCACGTACAGAACTCCACGTGTCGTCACCGGGACCTCCGGGCAGAGCGGTACATGGTGCGGGCGGGCGGACGGAAGTGGCGCGACCGCCACGTTGATGGCGAGGCTACCGTGCGACGGCGCAAGGAGTGTGACGTACCGTCCGTCCCGGGGTAAGGAAACGCCTCCCGTTCACCCGGCAGGACGCTTGTACGGGTTCCACGAGCGCCATCGAGTGGGGGCGGGAACTCCCGCGCGTTCTCATGGAGGGGGGTACCGCACCACGACCGCGCACTACGACCGAGGGGATCACCAGGGGATGCGGAAGCGAAGTCACCGCAACCGGGCCGCCGGTGCCGTGGCGGCGGCGGCCGTTCTGGCCGTCGCGGGCTGCGACGCCGCCGGTGACGGCGCGTCGGGCGCGCGGGACCCGGGCGCGAGAGCGGCGCGCCCGTCCGCGTCGGCGGCGCCGGTGTGGGACCGCGGCCCGGACTCGATCGCCGCGGTCGGGGACTCCATCACCCGCGGCTTCGACGCGTGCGCGGTGCTGTCGGACTGCCCGGAGGTGTCGTGGGCGACCGGCAGCGACGCCGCCGTGGACTCCCTGGCGGTACGGCTGCTCGGGGTGACCGGAGCGGCGCAGCGCAGCTGGAACTACGCGGTGACGGGCGCCCGGATGGCCGATCTGACCGGGCAGATCACGCAGGCGGTGCTGCGCAAGCCGCAGTTGGTGACGGTGATGGCGGGCGCCAACGACGCCTGCCGGGCGACGACGGGCGCGATGACGTCGGTGGCGGACTTCCGCGCGCAGTTCCAGGAGGCGATGGACACGCTGCGTCAGGCGCTGCCCAAGACCCAGGTGTACGTCGCTAGTGTGCCGAACCTGAAGCGGCTGTGGTCGCAGGGGCGGGGCAATCCGCTGGGCAAGCAGATCTGGAAGCTGGGCATCTGCCCCTCGATGCTGGGCGACGCGGACGCGCTGGACCCGTCGGCGGTCGAGCGGCGCGACACGGTGGAGAAGCGGGTGGAGGCGTACAACGAGGTGCTGGCTCAGGTGTGCGCCAAGGACCGCCGCTGCCGCTTCGACCACAACGCGGTCTTCGACTACCGGTTCGGCACCGAGCAGCTCAGCCACTGGGACTGGTTCCACCCGAGCCGCAACGGCCAGGCCCGCCTCGCCGAGATCGCCTACCGCACGGTGACCGCGAAGAGCCCGTGAGCCTGGGGGTGTCCCCTAGGGTTTCCCACATGAGCGAACTTTTCGGCACACTTTCCGACGGCACGCCGGTCCACCGCTGGACGCTGGAGCGCGGTGGGGTCCGGGTGCGTGTGCTGTCGTACGGCGGGATCGTGCAGTCGGCCGAGGTGCCGGACCGGGAGGGGCGCACGGCGGACGTGGTGCTGGGCTTCGCGGACCTGGACGGCTATCTCGCCCACCCCGAGCCGTTCCTCGGCGCGCTGATCGGGCGTTACGCCAACCGGATCGCGGGGGGCCGCTTCCCGCTTGACGGGCGGACGTACGCCCTGGAGCGCAACGAGGGGCGCAACTCGCTGCACGGCGGGGACCGCGGCTTCGACAAGCGGGTGTGGGACGCCGCGCCCGTCGAGCACGGGGTGCGGCTGACACGGGTCAGCCCGCACGGCGAGGAGGGCTTCCCGGGCCGGCTGGAGGTCTCGGCGACCTACCGTCTCGAGGAGTCGGGCGCCCTGCGCATCGCCTACGAGGCGACCACCGACGCGCCGACCGTGATCAACCTGACCAACCACTCGTACTGGAACCTGAGCGGGTCGGGGAGCGCGGGCGGGCACGAGCTGCGGCTGGCCGCCTCGCACTACACCCCGGTGGACGCGGACCTCATCCCGACCGGGGTCCTCGAGGACGTGTCCGGCACGCGCTTCGACTTCCGGCAGGGCCGCGGGACCGGCTCGGGCTACGACCACAACTTCGTGCTCGACAAGGGCGTGACCGGGGCGGCCGAGGAGGTCGCCGAGTTGCACGACCCGGTGTCGGGCCGGGTCCTGACGGTGGCCACGACCGAGCCCGGCCTCCAGCTCTACACCGCCGATCACCTCGGCGAGCCCTTCTCGCCCGGCGACGCGGTCGCCCTGGAGACCCAGCACTTCCCGGACTCCCCCAACCGGCCCGCCTTCCCGACCACCGAGCTGCGGCCGGGCGAGGTGTTCCGCTCGGAGACGGTGTACGGCTTCTCGGTACGGGGCTGAGGACGCGCCCGCACCGGCGCGGGCACCCGCGCCCGCGACGCGACAAGCCCCGGCCCGGGGTCAGGTCCCGGGCCGGGGCTGCTCTCGGGGAGGGCTCGCCCCGAGCCAGACGTTAGTCGCCGTGATGGGGCCGCGGTCGGCGATCGGGCCTCGCGCCACGATCCCGTACGAACCCTTCACACCCGCCTGAGCGCTACCGGCGCACATGCCCTCTTCCCCGGGAGCACGCTCCGACAAGGGCGGCACTCAGACCCCCCTGCAAAATACGACCATAAGAACCCATTCTGCCGCCATTAGGCCATGCGGGGGCCACGGTGGCGCTGTCCGTGACGCGCGATTCGGGGGCTTCGTTGAGTGCTTGTCCCAAACCCCCGCAGAACAAGGAGTGGTGGAGTGCGCAAACTGGCAGCGGCCACGTTGATGGCCATGACGATGGGCAGTTTCACGTCCTACGTCGGAGGAGTCGCCTTCGCGGTCGGCCCGGGCGGCGCGACCGCCACCGGCGGTTCCGCCGGAGGTGATCTGTCGCAGCAGAACGTGGCCCAGGAGGGCCGGCAGAACAGCGCGTGTGATCTGTCGACCGCGGGCGACATCTCGCTGGACCCCGGGCAGTTGCGGGGCCGCTGTGTGAACGGGGACGGTTCCTACAACGAGTTCACGCGCGTCAAGTACAAGGGCGCGCGTGCCGTTGGCGGTGACGGGGTGACGAGTGTCGAGCAGCAGAACATCGCCCAGAAGGGCCGGCAGAACAACGCCTGCGCCGACTCCATCGACTTCACCCTCGAGGTGACCGGCGGCCTGGTGGGCGACGAGTGCTCCAACAAGGACCACTCCCGGAACAAGTACACGCTGTTCCGCAGCGGCGGCGCCGACGCCGTGGGCGCCTCCGGTCTCGACGGGCCGTTCCAGAACAACATCGCGCAGGAGGGCCGGCAGAACAACGCCTGCGCCACCAACAACGACGCCGACTTCGACCTGACCGGTGGCCGCACGACCAGCCGCTGCGACAACGCGGACGACTCCGGCAACGAGCGTGTTCTGACCAAGGGAGGCGGGGCGCACGTCAAGAGCGGCAGCGGCACCGGCTTCGAGGAGGAGAACATCGCCCAGGAGGGCCGGCAGAACAACGCCTGCGACAGCGGCGTGTTCTTCCTTCCCGACGTGGAGGGTGGCCGCTTGACCAGCGAGTGCGTCAACAGGGACCACTCCAGCAGCAAGGACGTCCTGGTGCGGGGCGGCGGCTCCCGTGTCCGGGGCGGCGACGGCGCCGAGTTCCAGCAGAACATCGCGCAGGAGGGCCGGCAGAACAACGCCTGCGACAACTCCCTCTTCCCCGAGCCCCCCGACGCCGGCGATGCCCGGGTCGACAGCAGGTGTGTCAACGTGGACGGCTCCCGGACCAAGGACGCCGTGATCAAGGGACGCGGAACCCGCGTCGACGGCGGTTCTTCCGCGGCTTCCCTGATCCAGCAGAACATCGGGCAGGAAGGCCGCCAGAACAACGCGTGCAACAACGCGAACATGGTCGACATCACCGATCTCACGCTGAGCGGCGGCAGCGCGGAGTTCCGTTGCGCGACCGTGGACCGCTCGGAGAACGAGGGCACCAAGGAGATCGGGGGCGGCGCCGGTATCCACGGCGGTTCCGCCGTGGCCGACGCCAACCAGCAGAACATCGCGCAGGAGGGCCGGCAGAACAACGCCTGCGGCAACCACAACGCCCTGGACGGGGTGTCCCTCACCGACACGCACGTCAGGTCGTCGTGCGCGACCGTGGACGATTCGGTGAACAAGGGAACGACGCGGGTCGGCGGCGGCGCCAGGGTGGAGGGCGGCTCCAGCCTGGCGGGACTGTTCCAGCAGAACATCGCCCAGGAGGGCCGGCAGAACAACGCCTGCGGCAACAGCAACGACCTGAGCCTCACCGCCACGGACGCCCGCATCGACAGCCAGTGCCTGGCGGTCGACCGTTCGGTCAACATCGGCTCCCAGGAGTCCTGACCTCCGGCAATCGCCTCGGCCGGGGCGTCACCATGGCGCCCCCGATCGGCGACCCCGGATCCGGCCCGCCCGAAACCTCCCTCGGGCGGGCCGCTCACATATGCGCAGACCAACACTTTTCGCCCACCCGGGCGTTTACCCCATGACTGAGGGCGCCGAACGCGCGCGGGCTGGTACCGCGGCCGGACGGAGCGGCCCGACAACTCGACAAGGAGAGGTGGCAATGGGACAGCGAGGACGCCACGCGGCGCCTGGAGCAGGCGCGCAGAAGGTCCGCAGGGCGGTCGCCGTGGTGCTGGCCGCCGGGGCCCTGACCTCGGTCGGAGCCGGTGCCGCGCTCGCCGACGTGCTCGACGACCTCCCGTTGAACGGCGAGCAGAACATCGACCAGGAGGGGCGGCAGAACCTGGACTGCGGCAACTCCGCCCGGATCATCAGGCTCAATGTCGGGGAAACGGTGCACCACGACCGCTTCTGTGTCGAGCGTGACGGCCGCACCCGCCACCTGAGCGGCCGTCACGGCGGCGCCCGGGCCGAGGGGGGCTCCGGCGTGGGCCCGCAGGTCAACGCCGCCCAGGCCGGTGAACAGAACCTGTACTGCGGCAACTCCGCCGACCTCGTCACGGTCAACGTGACGGGGGACGTGTACTGGAACACCACTTGTGTGGTCACCGACCCGCGCCACCCCGGCGGCGGCCGGCGCCATGGCGCCCACCCCGAGGGCGCCCGGGCCGTCGGGGGCACCAACGTCGGCCCTCAGGTCAACACCGCCCAGTCCGGCCGGCAGAACCTCTACTGCGGCAACTCCGCCGACACCCTGACCCTCAGCGTGGCGGGCACCGTCAGCAAGCGCACCACCTGCACCGCCGCCCAGCACTCCTCCCACGGTCCCGGCGACACGCACTTCGGCCGGGCCTCGGTCCGTCCGGGCGACGCGGTGGGCCCGGAGACCAACGCCGCCCAGAACGGCCGGCAGAACCAGACGTGCGGCAATCCCGGCACCGGGCTGGACGTCCCCCTCGGACAGATCACCCGCCAGGCGAACTGCACCGTCCACACCGGCGCCTGAGCCGATTCACGGGTTGAGTTCCCGGGCCTCCGGAGCGTCGGGATCCGCGGTGCCCGCCCCGCCGCCGGACGCCTGGGAGCTCCCTTCGCCGCCGCTCTCCTCCCCCAGCAGGTCGCGGGCGAGCAGGGTGGCGCCCGCGACCGCGCCCGGCATGAGGAACACGGCGACGAAGGGCACCAGGAAGGCCACGGCGAGCGGGGTGCCGAAGCCCCAGACCAGCATCCTGCGCGAGCGCAGCAGGGCCAGCCGCTCGCGCAGTTCCACGCCCCGGCGCTGGAGGGCCACCGCGGTCAGCTCCTCGGTGAGGAAGAACCCGGTCACGAAGAAGCCGATCACCGGTACGGCGGTCTGCCCGATGAACGGCAGGAAGCCGAGGGCGAACAGCAGCACGCCCCACACCGCGGCCCGCACGAGGACGCGGAGGCTGTCGCGGGCGGAGATCCACAGTTCGCGCCAGAGCGGCAGCCCCGACTCGGGCGCGCTGCCGTCCGGGGAGACGTCCCGGTCGACCCGCTCGGAGAGGCTCTCGTAGAAGGGCTGGCCGATCAACAGGGTGACCGCGGTGAAGGTGATCACGGCGAGCAGCAGGCCGAGGGCGAACAGCACGGCGGTGAGGAACCCGCGGAAGAGGCCGGCCCAGGGGCTGCCCCAGCCGTCCGCGAAGGGCGTGGCCCAGGTGACGGCGTCCTCGCCCCACAGGGCGAGCGAGGTGAGGGCCGCCGCGTACAGGGCGAGTGCGATCAGGCCGGGGAGCAGGCCGAAGCCGTACGACCTGCCGTGCCGGGCCATCCAGCGCTGGCCCTTCAGCAGATGACCGAAACCCACCCCAAGATCACGCATGGTCACACTTTACCGAGGGTTTCGCGCCACGGTTCGCGGCGGGCGTTGAGTCGAACGTGCCCGGGCCGCCGTACCGATCCCCGGGAGTCCCACCAGTGGTCAGCGGTCAGGTCGAGGAGAGCGCATGAGCCAGACCCAGGAGATCCACGGCACCGTCGCCGACGGTTACGAGCCGGTGCGGGAGGAGTTCGCCGCGTTCGTGGCGGCTCAGCGGCCCGACTACGAGGGCCAGTTGTGCGCGTATGTGCACGGGCGGCCGGTGGTCGACCTGTGGGCGGGGGCCGACCGGGGCGCGCTGTACGCGGCGTACTCCTCCACCAAGGGGGCCGCGTACCTGGTGGTCGCGCTGCTCGTGCAGGACGGCACGCTGGAGCTGGACCGCAAGGTGACGTACTACTGGCCGGAGTTCGCCGCCGAGGGCAAGGGCTCGCTGACGCTGCGCGAGCTGCTGGCGCACCGGGCGGGGGTGGTGGGCACCGACACCGGGTTCACGGCGGCGGAGCTGGCCGACGACCGGGTGGTCGCGGAGCGCCTGGCCGACCAGCGGCCGTTCTGGCGCCCTGGGACGGCCTTCGGTTACCACGCCCTGGTCATCGGCGCGCTCACCGGCGAGATCGTGCGGCGGGCGACCGGCCGGACGATTCAGGAGCTGCACGAGGAGCGCGTCCGCGCCCCCTACGGCCTGGACTTCTTCCTGGGGCTGCCCGCCGCCCAGGAGCCCCGGTTCCGGACCGTGCAGCCGATGGTGCCGACGCCCACGCAG
>NZ_BMVJ01000001.1:180414-180960 GCF_014650655.1 Streptomyces anandii JCM 4720 | reverse complement strand
CGGGCGCTGCTGGAGGAGCTGCCGGACGGGCCGCGCTCGCTGCCGTCGGTCGCCTTCAACCGGCACGGCGCCGAGCCGACCGATCTGGAAAGTCTGCCGAACGAGCGCGCGATCCGGGCCAAGGGGCCGGCCTCGGTGGGCGGGGTGGCCTCCGCGCGCGGCCTGGCGGGCCTGTACGCGGCGGCGATCAGCGAGGTGGACGGCAAGGCGCCGCTGCTGAAGCCGGACACGGTGGCGGAGTTCGGGCAGTTCCACTCCGTCGGGTACGACCTGGTGGCGCGCGGCCACCGGTCGTACGGCCTCGGCTTCCAGGCCACCGCGGACACCTGGCACCCGTTCCTGGGCGCGGGCTCCATCGGTCACAGCGGCGCGGCCGGCTCCCAGGCCTTCGCCGACCCGGCCACCGGCCTGGCCTACGGCTACACCAGGCGCCGCTTCGCCTTCCCGGGCGGGGCGGCCCCCGAGAACGACCGGCTGGCCCGGGCCGTCCACGAGGCGGCCCTGGGCGGCTGAGCGGTCCGGGGCCGGGCGGCTCAGCCCAGGCGG
>NZ_BMVJ01000001.1:178812-180390 GCF_014650655.1 Streptomyces anandii JCM 4720 | reverse complement strand
CCCGGCCCCGCGCGTGGGACGCCGGCCGGGTACCGGGGCCGGCGTCAGCCCAGCTTGACGATCATCTTGCCGGTGTTGTCGCCGCGCAGCACTCCGAGGAACGCCTCCAGGGTGTTCTCGACGCCCTCGACGACGGTCTCGCGGTACTTCAGGCGGCCCTCGCGGACCCAGGGGCCGACCTCCTGCACGAACTGGGGCTGGAGGTCGTAGTGGTCGCCGACCAGGAAGCCCTCGATGCGGCCGCGGGTCTGGATCAGCCGGGCGAGGTTGCGCGGGCCGGGGGCGGGCTCGGTGTTGTTGTAGACCGAGATCATGCCGCAGACCGCGATGCGCCCGCCCTGGTTGAGGGAGCCGATGGCGGCCTCGAGGTGGTCGCCGCCGACGTTGTCGAAGTAGACGTCGATGCCGTCGGGGGCGGCGGCGCGCAGCTGCTCGGAGACCGGGCCCTTCTTGTAGTTGAAGGCCGCGTCGAAGCCGTACTCGTCGACGAGCAGCTTGACCTTCTCGTCGGAGCCGGCCGAGCCGATGACGCGTGAGGCGCCCTTGAGCCTGGCGATCTGGCCGACCTGACTGCCGACCGCGCCGGCGGCGCCGGAGACGAAGACGGCGTCGCCCTCCTTGAAGGAGGCGGTGCGCAGCAGTCCGGCGTAGGCGGTGAGGCCGGTCATGCCGAGGACGCCGAGGTACGCCGACAGGGGGGCGGCCTCGGGGTCGACCTTGACGGCCTGGGCGGCGTCGACGACGGCGTACTCGCGCCAGCCGCCGAAGTGCAGCACGTGGTCCCCGGGCGCGATGCCCTCGGCGTCGGAGACGACGACGCGGCCGACGGCGCCGCCCGGCATGGGCTGGTTCAGCTCGTAGGGCGCCGCGTAGGACTTGGCCGCGCTCATCCTTCCGCGCATGTAGGGGTCGACGGAGAGGTACTCATTGCGTACGAGGACCTGGCCCTCGGCCGGCTGCGGGAGCGCGGCCTCGACCAGGGCGAAGTCCTCCGGCTTCGGCCAGCCCACCGGGCGGCTGAGCAGGTGCCATTCGCGGCTGGTGGCAGGGAGGGTGGGGGTGTCGGACATGGTGGCGCCTCTCCTTCGGGTGGACGGCCGCAGGGGGAAATACTTCAGTACCTGAAACAACCATGCGCCTGAATATTTCAGGATGTCAAGTAAAGGGGTACCCTGGAGCCATGGCCACCGCACCCAACATCCGCCGTCCGGACGCACTGACCCTCGAGGTCGTCGAGCTGATCGGGGACGTCGTGGCCCGGTTCTACGAGGACTACGAGGACGCCGCGGGGGAGCACGCGCTGACCGGGGCACAGGCGCGGCTGCTGAGCATGCTGGCGCTGGAGCCGCTGCCGATGCGGAAGCTGGCGCAGAAGCTGAAGTGCGAGCCGTCGAACGTGACCGGGATCGTGGACCGGCTGGAGGCCCGCGGGCTGGTCGAGCGGCGGCCCGATCCGGCCGACCGGCGCGTGAAGCTGGCCGCCGCCACTCAGGAGGGCCGCCGCGTGGCCCAGGAGCTCAGGGACGGCCTGCGCTTCGCCCACGAGCCCCTGGCCGGTCTGAGCGACGAGGAACGGCT
>NZ_BMVJ01000001.1:172359-178781 GCF_014650655.1 Streptomyces anandii JCM 4720 | reverse complement strand
GTCCCTGCGGGACCTGCTGCGGCGGATGCTGAACGCGTAGGCCCGGGGGCCTCTTTGCCCGGGCCCCCGCCGTGCGGGGGCCGGTCTACGTGCACCACCACAGGAACTGTTTGCAGGTCCGGGTCGGCTTCGGGGTCGGGGTGGGGCCGGGCGAGGTGGGTCCGGTGGTCGGGGTGGGCGTCGGGCGGGGGCCCGCCGGGGTCGTGGGGGACGATGCGCCGCCGCCGGCGCCCGTGACGGCGCCCGCGCTCGCCGGGGCCGACTGCCCGGGTGAGCTCGACCCGCTCCTGCCCGGCTCGGGCTTCTTGTCCTTCGCGGAGGCGGAGGGGGACGCGGACTTCGAGGCGTCCGGGGTGCCCGCCGTACCGCCGCCGGGGGCGCCACCGGCCGGCCGGGCGGTCCCGCCCGCGCCCGTTCCCGGGGACGCCGTGGCGGCGCCGTCCGCGGCCGCGCCCGCCTCGGCCGGCCGCGGGCTGGAGAAGCCGGGCAGACCCGGGGCGTCGACACCGAGTTCGGCCAGGCTCAGCCCGCCCGCCGCCAGCACGAACCCCGCACCGATCAGCAACGTCCGCCGCCGACGCCTGCGATGCGCCGCCGCCTTGCGATCCCGCCGACTCGCACCGGCCGCGGCCCGCGCCGGGCGCACAGCGCCCGCAGCATCCACGGCACCCGGATCACCCACGGGACCATCAAGACTCGCCCGCCCCCCGGGGCGCGACGGGCCCGCGGCGCGGGGAGCTCCCGCGGCGTGCGGAGCGCCTTCCGCGCCGGCCCGTCGGCGCCGCTCCGCGCGGGTCTGCGGCTCCGGGTGCGCACTGCCGCCGAGGGCGGCCTCCGGGCCCCCTGCCCAGGCCCCGGCCTCCGTTCCGCTCCCGGCCGCGGCCCCGGGTCCGGTCCCGCCGCCGGCCACGGGTCCAGCCCCCGCCTGCACCCCACCCCGGTGACCGAGCTCTCCGCCGTGGGCACCGACTTGGGCCAGGGGCGCCTCCACGTCGTAGGCGGGCACGCCTTCGGCCGGTGTTCCGCAGCCCGGGCAGACGAGGGCGCCGTTGAGGTGGCGGCGGCACGGGTGGCAGTAGTTCATGACGCCGGAAGAGTAAGTTCCGCGCGGGTAGCGTTCCTAGGGGCCCCTGTGAAGGTTCTGTGGGGGACCGAAAGAGTTCTCGAAAGCCTTGCCGAAACCGTTACCTGTTCGCCCCATTGACACCCCCCACGGCCCATCCTTAATGTCACGCCAGCATTTCGAACGTGTGACGAAATATCGAACAGCTGAGGGGCAACTGCCGTGCGCATCACCGGAATCAGCACACACGTGGTCGGTACGCCGTGGCGCAACCTGACCTACGTCCAGGTGCACACCGACGAGGGGATCACGGGAGTCGGCGAGACCCGGATGCTGGGCCACACCGACGCTCTGATCGGCTACCTGCGGGAGGCCGAGGCCAACCACATTCTCGGATCCGACCCGTTCGCCGTCGAGGACCTGGTGCGCCGGATGAAGTACGGCGACTACGGCCGCGCGGGTGAGATCGTGATGTCCGGCATCGCGGTCGTGGAGATGGCCTGCTGGGACATCAAGGGCAAGGCCCTCGGCGTCCCGGTGTGGCAGTTGCTGGGCGGCAAGGTGACCGACAAGGTCAAGGCGTACGCCAACGGGTGGTACACCACCGAGCGGACCCCGGAGGCGTACCACAAGGCCGCGCAGGGCGTCGTGGAGCGCGGCTACCGGGCACTGAAGATCGACCCCTTCGGCACCGGGCACTTCGAGCTCGACCACGAGCAGACCCTGTACGCCGTCTCGCTGATCGAGGCCGTGCGGGACGCGATCGGCCCGGAGGCCGAGCTGATGCTGGAGATGCACGGCCGCTTCTCCCCCGCCACCGCCGTGCGGCTGGCCCGCGAGATGGCGCCCTTCAAGCCGGCCTGGCTGGAGGAGCCGTGCCCGCCGGAGAACCTCAAGGCGCTGCGGAAGGTCGCCGCCAAGGTGGACATCCCGGTCGCCACCGGCGAGCGCGTCCACGACCGGATCGAGTTCCGCGAGCTGTTCGAGGACCAGTCCGTCGACATCGTCCAGCCGGACGTCGGCCACATCGGCGGCATCTGGGAGACCCGGAAGCTCGCCGCGACCGCCGAGACCCACTACCTGCTGATCGCCCCGCACAACGTCGGCGGCTCCGTGCTCACCGCCGCCTCCCTCCAGGTCGGCTTCACCTCCCCCAACTTCAAGATCCTGGAGCACTTCAACGACTTCGCGGACGCGGAGATCAAGAAGGTGGTCAAGGGCGCCCCGGTGGTGGACCCGGAGGACGGCTGCTTCCACCTCTCCGACGCGCCCGGCCTCGGCGTGGAGCTGGACACCGACGCGGCGGCCGAGTTCCCGCAGCAGCGCGCCCACTTCGACCTGTGGGCCGAGGGCTGGGAGAAGCGCGCCCCGAAGGACGCCCGGTGAGCCGCGAACCGGACCGGGGCGGCACCGCCGGCACCGCCGTCGTCGTCGAGGCCCCCGGCGCGCACCGCCTCGTACCGCACACTCCGCGCGAGCCCGGCCCCGGCGAGGCGCTGGTCGCCGTGCACGCGGCCGGCGTCTGCGGCAGCGACCGCGAGGTGTACCAGGGCAACCGGCCCGAGGGATACGTCCGTTACCCGCTCACACCCGGCCACGAGTGGTCGGGGACGGTCCTGCGGGTGGGCCCCGGAGCGCCCGAGGGCCTCGCCGGCCGCAAGGTGGTGGGCGAGGGCTTCCGCAACTGCCAGGTGTGCGACCGCTGTCACGCGGGCGAGACCACCCTGTGCGGCGCGGGCTACGAGGAGACGGGCTTCACCCGGCCGGGCGCGATGGCCGGCTCCCTCACGCTCCCCGCCCGGCTGCTGCACGTACTGCCCGAGGACGCCGACCTCACCGCCGCCGCCCTGCTGGAGCCCGCCGCCTGTGTCGCGGCCGCCGCGCTGAAGGCGGACGCCCGGCCGGGCGAGCGGGTCGCGGTGGTCGGCACGGGCACGCTCGGGATGTTCGCCGTGCAGTTCCTGCGCGCGAACTCCCCGGCCGAGCTGCTGGTGGTGGGCACCCGCGACGACCGGGAGGAGCTGTCACGGCGCTTCGGCGCGACGGACTTCCGCACCAGGGACCAGGACCTCCCCGGCGACTTCGACGTGGTGATCGAGACCGCCGGTTCGGCGGACGCGGCCCGTACCGCCGCCGGGCTGCTCCGGCGCGGCGGGCGGCTGGTCCTGACCGGCATCCCGGCGCCGGGCGCCCTGGGCCTGGACCCGACCGGCCTCGTCGTACGGCAGCTGGAGGTGCGCACCGTCTTCGGGGCGCCGCCGGAGGCCTGGGCGCACACGGTGCGGGTGTTCGCGGCGGGGCTGATCGATCCGCTGCCGCTCGTCACCCACGAGCTGCCGCTCACCGAGTTCTCGCGCGCCATCGACCTGGTCGGGGCCGGCGACCCGAAGGTGGGCAAGGTGCTGCTCCGGCCCTGACCGTGCGCCGGGCGCGGCGCGACCCGACGGCGCCGCGGCCGGCGCACCACCGGCCCTTTCCGCACCCAGAGACACGAACCTCGTTCGACATACCGAACGAGCATGGAACGAACACGCACACCCCCTAAGGACAGCTTGTGACCGACGCTTCCGCCACGGCAGCCCGCAGGCCCGGTGAGCAGGCGCTCACCACCCTCGGCCTGGGCGCCCCGGCCCCCGACCCCGCCGACGCCTCGCCGCACTCCTTCCCGGGCGGCGGCCGCTGGCGCACCGAGATCCCCTCCTGCGAGGGACCCGAGGCGCTGGCGGTGGTGCTCAAGGAGTCCGCACGGCTCGACGTGCCGATCCACCGGATCAGCCAGGGCAGCGGCGTGTGGATGCTGACCGACGCCGAGATCACCGAGATGGTGGACGCCACCGCCGAACGGGACATCGAACTCTGCCTGTTCACCGGTCCGCGCGGCACCTGGGACATCGGCGGCTCGGTGCGCTCGGACTCGCGCGGCGCGGGGTTGCGCGCCCGCGGCCACGACGCGGTCGCCGGGTGCGTCGAGGACGCCGTACGGGCCGTCGAACTGGGCGTGAAATGCCTGCTGGTGGCCGACGAGGGCGTGCTGTGGACGCTGCACCGGGCGCGTACGGCGGGCATCCTGCCGGCCGACACCACGCTGAAGGTGTCCGCGCTGATCGGCCCGGTCAACCCCGCCGCGTTCGCCGTCTTCGAGCGCCTGGGGGCCGACTCCGTCAATGTGCCCAGCGATCTGACGCTCGATCACCTCACCGAGATACGGCGGGTGTCGGCGGCGCCGATGGACATGTACATCGAGGCGCCCGACGACCTCGGCGGGTATGTGCGGATGTACGAGGTGGCCGAGCTGATCCGGCGCGGCGCCCCGCTCTATCTGAAGTTCGGCCTGTCCAGGGCGCCCGGGATCTATCCGTACGGGCACCAGTTGCGCGAGGTCACGCTGGCCACGGCACGCGAGCGGGTGCGCCGCGGCCGGCTCGCGCTGGACCTGCTCGAGCGCCACGGAGCGGCCGCGGACATGGCTCCGCCGGGCTCCCGGCTGCCGGGCGCACTGAGCCGGTTCGAAACTCCGGCATAACGTTACGGAAACTGGACTTCACAGAAGCCCACACAGCCGCGCACAATCCCACACAACCGTTCTCGGTCGACCACTCGGCTCCATCGGCCCCACCGCGCAGCGCGACCGGCACCACCGGCACCACCCGGCACCACCCCGCTCCACCGCTACCGCCCCGGACCGACCCCGCACACACCAAGGATGACGACCATGCTCAACCGCAGAGCCGCACTCGCCACCATGGCGACCACCGCCTCCCTCGCCCTCGCCCTGACCGCCTGCGGCCAGAACAGCTCGGGCGGCAGCAAGGAGGACAAGGGCAGCGCCAAGGGCGGCACGATCGGCATCGCGATGCCGACCAAGTCCTCCGAGCGCTGGATAGCCGACGGCAACAACGTCGTGAAGAACCTCAAGGCCAAGGGCTACAAGACCAAGCTGGTCTTCGGCGAGGACGACCCGGACACCCAGGTGTCGCAGATCGAGAACCTGATCACCCAGGGCGTCAAGGGCCTGATCGTCGCGGCCATCGACAACAAGTCCCTGAACAACGTGCTGCAGGAGGCCGCGGACGCGCACATCCCGGTCATCGCCTACGACCGGCTGATCCTCGGCTCGAAGAACGTCGACTACTACGCGTCCTTCGACAACACCAAGGTCGGCGAGCTGCAGGCCAGTTACATCGTCGACAAGCTCGGTCTGAAGAACGGCAAGGGTCCCTTCAACATCGAGCTGTTCGCCGGCTCCAACGACGACAACAACACCAAGTACTTCTTCGGCGGCGCGATGAGCGTCCTCAAGCCGTACATCGACAGCAAGAAGCTGGTCGTGCGCTCCGGGCAGACCGCGCTGAATCAGGTCACCACGCTGCGCTGGGACGGCGCCACCGCGCAGAAGCGCATGGACGACATCCTGACCTCCTCCTACAAGAGCCAGCGGGTCGACGCGGTCCTCTCCCCGTACGACGGCATCTCCATCGGTGTGCTGTCCTCGCTGAAGTCGGACGGCTACGGCTCCAAGAGCAAGCCGCTGCCGGTGATCACCGGCCAGGACGCGGAGCTGGCCTCGGTGAAGTCGATCATCGCCGGTGAGCAGACGCAGACCGTCTACAAGGACACCCGCAAGCTCGCCGAGGTCGCCTCGACCATGGTCGACGACGTGCTCAACGGCAAGAAGCCGCAGGTCAACGACACCAAGACGTACGACAACGGCTCCAAGGTCGTGCCGGCCTACCTGCTGCAGCCGGTGAGCGTGGACAAGTCCAACTACGAGGACGTCCTGGTCAAGGGCGGCTACTACACCGACTCCCAGCTCAAGTAACGGCCCGCTCCCACCGACCGCACACGACTGGAAGGCACGACCATGGCGGGACCCGTCCTGGAAATGCGCTCGATCGTCAAGACCTTTCCCGGCGTCAAGGCGCTGTCGGACGTCACCCTGACGGTCCGTCAGGGCGAGGTCCACGCCATCTGCGGCGAGAACGGCGCCGGGAAGTCCACCCTGATGAAGGTGCTCTCCGGCGTCCATCCGCACGGCACCTACGAGGGCGAGATCCTCTTCGAGGGGGAGCTCTGCCGCTTCAAGGACATCCGGGCCAGCGAGCAGCACGGCATCGTCATCATCCACCAGGAACTGGCGCTGGTGCCGTTCCTGTCCATCGCCGAGAACATCTTCCTCGGCAACGAACACGCCCGGCGCGGGTTCATCAACTGGAACGACACGCTCAAGCACGCCACCGAACTGCTGCGCCGGGTCGGTCTCGACGAGCACCCCGAGACCCGGGTCGCCGACATCGGCGTCGGCAAGCAGCAGTTGGTGGAGATCGCCAAGGCGCTGTCGAAGTCGGTGAAGCTGCTGATC
>NZ_BMVJ01000001.1:169894-172338 GCF_014650655.1 Streptomyces anandii JCM 4720 | reverse complement strand
CTGGACGAGCCGACCGCGGCCCTCAACGACGAGGACAGCGGCAAGCTCCTGGACCTGATCCTGGAGCTGAAGAAGCAGGGCATCACCTCGATCATCATCTCCCACAAGCTCAACGAGATCCGCAGGGTCGCCGACTCGGTGACGATCCTGCGCGACGGCCGCACCATCGAGACGCTGGATGTGAAGGCGGCGGAGACGACCGAGGAGCGGATCATCTCCGGCATGGTGGGCCGCGACCTCGACCACCGCTTCCCCGAGCGCACCCCGCACCAGGCGGAGGAGGGCGCGGCCCCGGCGCTGGAGATCCGGGGCTGGACCGTGTTCCACCCGATCGACCAGCAGCGCAAGGTCGTCGACGACGTGTCGATCGAGGTGCGGCGCGGGGAGATCGTCGGCATCGCGGGCCTGATGGGCGCCGGCCGCACCGAGCTGGCCATGAACGTCTTCGGCCGCACCTACGGCCGGTACGCGGGCGGCACGGTCCTCAAGGACGGCAAGGAGATCCGCACCAAGTCCGTCGCGGAGGCGGTCGGGCACGGCATCGCCTACGTCACCGAGGACCGCAAGCACTACGGGCTCAACCTCATGGACACCATCAACCGCAACATCTCGCTGACCGCGCTGAAGAAGGTCGCGAGGCGGGGCGTGGTGGACGAGCACGAGGAGCGGCAGGTCGCCGAGGGCTTCCGCAAGTCCATGAACATCAAGGCGCCGACCGTGTTCGAGCCGGTGGGCAAGCTGTCCGGCGGCAACCAGCAGAAGGTCGTCCTGAGCAAGTGGATCTTCTCGGGTCCCGACGTGCTGATCCTGGACGAGCCCACGCGGGGCATCGACGTGGGCGCCAAGTACGAGATCTACACCGTCATCGACCAGCTGGCCGCCCAGGGCAAGGCGGTCGTCTTCATCTCCTCCGAGCTGCCCGAACTGCTCGGCATGTGCGACCGCATCTACACCATGGCCGCCGGGCGGCTGACCGGCGAGGTGCCGCGCGCCGAGGCCACGCAGGAAGTGCTGATGCGTCAGATGACCAAGGACAAAGAGGTAACCCGATGAGCACGGATGTGACCGCCAAGACCCCGGCCCCCGCGCCGCCGGGCGGGGGCGGACCGGCCGCCGGCGACGGCCTGCTCCGGTTGGTGCTGAGCGGCCTGCGGCGCAACATGCGCCAGTACGGCATGCTGATCGCGCTCGGCCTGATCGTGATCCTCTTCGAGATCTGGACCGGCGGGGACCTGCTGCTGCCGCGCAACGTCTCCAACCTGGTGCTGCAGAACAGCTACATCCTGATCCTCGCGATCGGCATGATGCTCGTGATCATCGCGGGCCACATCGACCTGTCGGTCGGCTCGCTCACCGCGTTCGTCGGGGCCTTCGCGGCAGTGCTGACGGTCAGTCACCATGTCGCGTGGCCGGTGGCGATGGTGCTGTGCCTGCTGGTGGGCGCGGCCGCCGGGTCCGTACAGGGATTCCTGATCGCGTATCTCGGGATACCGTCGTTCATCGTCACACTCGCCGGGATGCTGCTCTTCCGCGGCCTGACGGAGATCCTGCTCAAGGGGCAGACCCTCGGCCCGTTCCCGGACGGGCTGCAGAAGATGGGCAACGGCTTCCTGCCGGAGGTCGGCCCGAACACCAACTACCACAACCTCACCCTGCTCCTCGGCATCGTGCTGATCGCGGCCGTGGTGTGGCAGGAGGTGCGCGACCGGCGCCGGCAGCAGGAGTTCTCCCTGGACGTGCTGCCCGCCCGGCTGTTCGCGCTGAAGCTGGTCGCCCTGGTCGCCGCGATCCTGGTGCTCACCCTGCTGCTCGCCAGCTACAAGGGCGCCCCGGTCATCCTGATCGTGCTCGCCGCCCTGGTGGTGGGCTACGGCTACGTGATGCGCAACGCCGTCTTCGGCCGTCACATCTACGCGATCGGCGGCAACCTGCCGGCCGCGAAGCTGTCCGGCGTCAAGGACAAGCGCGTCACCTTCCAGGTGTTCCTGAACATGGGCGTGCTCGCGGCCCTGGCGGGTCTGGTGGTCGCCGCCCGCCTGAACGCGGCCTCGCCGAAGGCGGGCGTGAACTTCGAACTCGAGGCGATCGCCTCCTCGTTCATCGGCGGCGCGTCCATGAGCGGCGGTGTCGGCACCGTCCTCGGCGCGATCATCGGTGGTCTCGTGCTCGGTGTGCTGAACAACGGCATGAACCTCCTGAGCGTCGGCACCGACTGGCAGCAGGTCATCAAGGGCCTGGCCCTGCTGGTGGCGGTCGGGTTCGACGTGTGGAACAAGCGCAAGTCCGGTTCGTGAGCAAGGAAGGCCCCCACCGGCCGGTGGGGGCCTTCGACTTCCTCGTATCCCTCGTATTCCCGTACAGGTACAGGAGCCGCAAATGGAACTGAACAGACGCACTGTCATCGCGGGGGCCGCGGCCGCCGGGATCGTGGCGGCCGCGCCGGC
>NZ_BMVJ01000001.1:144850-169866 GCF_014650655.1 Streptomyces anandii JCM 4720 | reverse complement strand
CGGCCCCGCCCAGGCCGCGCCGGGCTCCTCCGGCGGCCGCGGAAGGCCGGTCAAGGAGCTGTTCGGCACGCTCGCCGACGGCACCAGGGTCCACCGCTGGTCGTTGGAGAACGGCGGCACCCGGCTGAAGGTCCTCTCCTACGGCGGCATCGTGCAGTCGCTGGAGCTGCCCGACCGGCGCGGGCGCTACGCCAACGTCTCCCTGGGCTTCGCCCGCCTCGAGGACTACGTCAAGAGCAGCCCGTACTTCGGCGCCACCATCGGCCGCTACGGCAACCGCATCGCCAAGGGCCGCTTCACCCTGGACGGCAAGACCTACCAGCTCTCCGTGAACGACGGCGAGAACAGCCTGCACGGCGGCGCCAAGGGCTTCGACAAGCACGTGTGGGACATCGAGCCGTTCACCCGGGGCTCCGACGTCGGCCTGCGCATGCGCTACACCAGCGTCGACGGCGAGATGGGCTACCCGGGCACGCTGCGCTCGACGGTGACGTACACCCTGAACCGGCACGGCGACTGGCGCATCGACTACGAGGCCGCCACCGACAAAGCCACCGTCGTCAACCTCACCAACCACACCTACTGGAACCTGGCCGGCGAGGGCAGCGGCACGGTCGAGGACCACGAGCTGACGATCGCCGCCTCCCGCTACACCCCCACCGACGCGGGACTGATCCCCACCGGCGAGCTGGCGAAGGTCGCGGGCACCCCCTTCGACTTCCGGCACGCCAAGACCATCGGCCGGGACCTGCGCGCGGGCCACCCCCAGCAGGTCACGGCCAAGGGCTTCGACCACAACTGGGCGCTGGACAAGGGCGTCACCACCCGGCCCGAGCACATCGCGACCCTGCGCGACCCGCGCTCCGGGCGCACCCTGCGGATCGCCACCGACCAGCCGGGGCTCCAGTTCTACTCCGGCAACTTCCTCGACGGCACCCTCGTCGGCACCGGCGGCCACACCTACCGCCAGGGCGACGCGGTGGCGCTGGAGACCCAGCACTTCCCGGACTCGCCGAACCATCCGAAGTTCCCCTCGACCGTGCTGCGGCCTGGGCAGACCTACCGGACGACGACGATCCACTCGTTCGACGCCTGACGGGCGGCTTCACCCGCCGGACACACTCCCCGCACAGGAGTTGAACGGCGTCCCGCCCGCCTCCGTATTCATGGGCGGCCCGCGCTCCCCCGCGCGGGCCGCCCCAAGACGACGGGCCCGGCCGTCTCCAAGGCCGGGCCCGCCCCATACGGAGGTTCCATGGCCGACAACGTCACCTCGCTGTTCCGCGGCAGCGCGGCCCACAGCCCGTCGATGGCGGCGCTGACGCGGGAGGGCGGCGACGGTGCCGGACCGGTGGACTTCTGCATTCCCTGCAACCCCTACTTCCCCACCCCCGCCATGTTCCAGGACATGGCGGCACGGCTGCGGGACATCATCACGTACTACCCCTCCAGCGCCGACACCATCACCGCCGAGCTGTGCGAGCTGCTGCGGCTGCCGCCGAGCTGCGTGGCGATGGGCAACGGCTCCACCGAGCTGATCACCTGGATCGACCACCTGCTGGTGCGCGAGTCCCTGGCCGTCCCCGTCCCCACCTTCGGCCGGTGGACCGACCAGCCGATGGAGACCGGCAAGCGGGTCGACATGTTCCCGCTCCAGGAGGCCGGCGGCTTCGCCCTGGACCTCGCGCAGTACGCCGAGTTCATCCGCAAGCGCGGCACCCGGGTCGCCGTGATCTGCAACCCCAACAACCCCGACGGCGGCTTCCTGCACAAGCACGCGCTGGTGCAGTTCATGGACGCGATGGCCGACCTGGACCTGGTCGTGGTCGACGAGTCGTTCCTGGAGTTCGCCGACGCGGAGGCCGATCCGAGCGTGGTGCAGGAGGCCGTGCTGCGGCCGAACGTGGTGGTGCTGCGCAGCCTCGGCAAGAACTTCGGCCTGCACGGCATACGTTTCGGCTACCTGGTCGCCAACCCGGCGCTCGCGGGCCGGATCCGCTCGATGCTGCCGAAGTGGAACCTCAACTCCCTCGCCGAGCACGTCGTGTTCATGCTGAAGGAGCACGGCGCGGAGTACCAGCAGAGCCTTCAGCAGGTGCGCCGCGACCGCCTGGAGATGGCGAGCCATCTCTCGGCGCTGCCCGGTCTGACGGTCTACCCGTCCCAGGGCAACTTCCTGTTCGTGCGCCTGCCCGTGGGCGCCGAGGGCACCGTGGTCCGCGACCGGCTGCTCACCGAGCACCGGATCCTGGTCCGCGAGTGCGGAAACAAGATCGGTTCATCCAGCCGCTTCCTGCGGCTCGTGGTGCGCCCCGAGGTGGACGTGCGTCGCCTGGTGTCCGCCATGGAACAGGTGCTCTACGGGACCAGGAGGGGAGCCGCCGTACCCGAGCAGGGCACTGGGACCAGCTACAGCTCGGGTACGGCGGCGATCGACCGGCTGATGAGTGAGACCAACGGGGCCGGAACGCACGGACTGGCCGCTCAGGCCGCCGCTGCCGGTCCCGCTCCCGGGCTCGCCGCCGGCAACGGCATGCCGCTCCCCGCAGCCGCGTCCGCCGCGCCCGCAGCGCGTCCGGCCGCCGCCGGGATGCCGATGCCGGCGGCGGCCCAGCCCCTGACGCCGGCCCCGTTGCCGGCTCCCGTACCGGCGCCCGCCCCGGCCCCCGCGCCCCAGCCGGCGCCGATGCAGCCTCTCGCCCCGGCGGCCCAGTTGCCGCCCCAGCCCGCCGTGCCGACCCCGGCGCCGGCCCCGATGCCCGTACCCGTGCCGGTCCCGGCGCCGCTGCCCACGCCCACCCCCGTGCCGGCCCCGGCTCCCGTGCCCGCTCCGGCCCCCGCCGCGCAGACCGGGCCCACCCCGCCCGGGGTCCCGGCGCGCGGCGGACTCACCGCCGCCCAGGTGCGCGGCATGACCGCCCCGCCGCCGGGCAGCCCCGGCGCGCTCACCCCGGCCCCGGCGACCGGCTGGCCCAGCCCCCAGAACTGGCCCAACGCGGCCGGCATGGGCCAGGCGGGCTAGGTCCCGTCGTGCCGGGCGTCGCGGGGCAGGCGGCAATTCGACGACAGGGACCAGGGTCTGTCACGGCAGGTAAGTGATCGTCACCGGGGCCGTGTTGTTGCGCTGGTCCGGGTCCTGTGACGGGTCGGAGTCGGCGCGGACGCTGCCGCGGGCTGTGTCGACGCGCCTGTCGATGTGCACGCGCATCACGGTGCCCGGCGGCGCCGGTCCCGGACAGGCGACCGTGCCGTCCTTCCCGGGGCTCGGGTAGCAGTACGGAATGTCGCTCTCGTGCTGTTCCGGAGGTACGTCGACGAGGCTGACGCCCGCCGGGAGGGTCACGTGGAGCGTGCCCCGGCCGCCGGGCGCGGTCCAGCCGTCCCCCCGCGGATACGGCACGGTGACGTCGACCGTCGCGCCCACCCTGCCCTTGATGGTGAAGCCGACCGCCGCCACGTCGTCGTGGCGCGAGGTCTCGAAGGCCAGCGCGTCGCCGCTCGCCACCTCGCTGTACTCGTCGTCGTTGCGCACGAAGTCACCGCCGTCGACGGGCCGGAGCCCGAGCGTCGCTCCGGTGCCGTGCGGGGCCGACCCGGACAGCGCCCAGAAGTCGGGCATGTCGGCGGTGCGCCACACGCTGTCCTGGATCAGCCCGTTCCTGGCGTCCTCGCCGACCACCGCGGTGACCGGGCCGTCGGTCTCGTACGCCGCCCCCGCGGGCAGCGGCCCGGGGAAGTCGCACTGCGCCTTGGTGGCCCTGGTCGGCTTGTCGTAACGGCAGTTGGCGTAGCGCGGTGTCAGGGTGGCGCCGTGGGCCTCCACCACGACGCTGACGCCGCCGTCGATGCCGGTGTCGCCCTTGTTGCCGAAGGCCGGTGTCAGCCGTATCGCCTCGCCGGGGTTCACACCGGTGAGCCGCTTCCCGCTGCGGCGCAGGGTCAGCTGCGGCGAGCCGACGACCAGGCGGGTGGTGTGGCGGACGGTGGGCGCGTTCGCGGCGCGCACGGTCAGGCGGATCGTCCCGGTACGGCCGAGGACCGCACCGGGCGCGGGCCGCACGTAGAAGGGGCTGACCTCGGTGACCCCGCCGAACCGCACGTTCCCGACGCGGCACTTCATGCGGAAGCCGGTGAGGGCGCAGTCGCCGGGGAGCCTCGGGTGGATCTCGGCCCTGCCCTCGAAGGCGGACAGGTCGAGGTCCATCTCGATCCCGCCGACGGCGCCCTGCCCGCCGCCGGACGGGGCCGCCGCCCCCAGCCGGACGGTGTAGACCGGGGCGTGGGGGGCGGTGTCGTGCGGGTTGTAGCGCGGCAGGTAGAGGACGTGCGGTACGGAGCGCAGGGTGAGCACGCCCCGGCCGGAGGGCGTCGCGGGCGTCGGTGTCCACTTGCGGGCGGGCGAGGCGGAGGCGTGCGCCCGCCCCGTCCGGTCCGCTCCTCCCTCCGGCCGGGAGACGGCCCACACCACGGTCACGGCCAGGGCCAGGACGCACCCCACGACCGCGCTCGTCAGCGACCGCCGTCTCCCGCTTCCCCACCATCGGCCCATGTCACGTCAGACCGCTGTGGGGACCCTCCGGTTGCGTCAGGACTTCGGGCACTCCTTCCAGGCCATGTGGTAGACGGTGCTGATGTCGCCGTCGGTGGAGTCCATGGTCATGAAGCTGACCTTGCCGGGCGCGCTGCTGCCCGCGCTGACGCGCAGTTCGGTGTTGATGTTGAAGTTGCGCAGCACCCCGCAGGGCGCCCACACCAGTTGGGCCCAGTCGGTGCTGTCGGTGGCCTGCCAGTCGTCGTTGTAGGGGCCGTTGAACGGGTGGTTCTTGAAGGCGGTGTTCGAGGAGCCCTGGAAGTAGTACGAGGCCCGCTGGGTGCCGCTGGCGCCGGGCTGGAGCGAGAGGAAGCCCCGGTAGTCGGCGCTGGCGATGGCGTAGGTGAAGCCCTGCGGCACGTGGACGATCAGGTTGAGCTGGCAGTTCTTGCGGAACGCGGTGGGGTCGGAGTTGCCGCCGACCTGGGCGAGGTAGTCGCTGTAGGTCACGGTGAAGGCGGTGTTGTCGGGTGAGACGGCGACGGCGGCCGTGCCCTGGGGACAGCCGGAGCCGTTCACGGTGGCGACGTCGATGACGATCTTGTCCGGGGGCGGGTCGGTGACCACCGGGGACGAGGGGTGTGCGGGGAGCGCTGTGGTCAGGAGAGCGGCGATCGCGCCGCTCATGAGCATTCCGCCGGCCATGGTTCTCCATCCGTTCAGTGGGGGGTGACACCAGGCACTTACGTCATGCACATGCCAAGCAGGCGTGCGCATGCGCCCCCTGCCCGTGAAGGAACCATGGACGCGCTGTGAAGGCCGGGGAGCGGTCGCATCGTACGCAGCGCCGACGTGCGCGAGAAGGTCGCTCTCCGGCCATTCACTCGGCCCCCCCGCGCCAGAGGCCGCCGAGGATCCCCGCCGGGAACCTGCGCGGAATGTCCTGTTCCACGGCGATCGCCTCGGCCTTCACCGGGGCGCCGCCCTGACGCACGGCCGGTTCCAGAACCCCCCGTACCGCGTAATCCGCCCGCGCCGGGATCCTCATGGGTCCACTGTGCTTCCCGGGTCCGTGGAGAATGGCCGCACCCGCGCCCCGTAAGATCCGCCCGGGAGGCACACCCTTGGCGCTCAGCAGACGTTCATTCAGCGCCCTCGCCGGCACGGCCGCGCTCGGACTGGCACTGGGCGGCAGTGGCGGACCGGGGGCGCCGTCCGCGTACGCGGCGCGCTCGGTGCCCACCGGCCCGCCGCCCCCGCCGCCGTCCGCGGACGGACGACGGCACACGGTCGGTCACGACCGCCACTCGCTGCTGGTCGACGGCAGGCGCCTGGTGCTGTGGTCCGGCGAGATGCACCCCTTCCGGCTGCCCAGCCCCTCCCTGTGGCGGGACGTGCTGCAGAAGATGCGCGCCCACGGCTTCAACGCGGTGAGCGTCTACGTGGCCTGGAACTACCACTCCCCCGCTCCCGGCCGGTACGACTTCACCGGCGTGCGCGACCTCGGCCTGTTCCTGCGCACGGCCGCCGAGACCGGGCTGTACGTCGTGCTGCGCCCCGGCCCCTACATCAACGCCGAGGTCGACGGCGGCGGATTCCCCGGCTGGCTGACCGCCGCCCGGGGCACCGCGCGCACCGACGACCCCGACTACCTGCGCCATGTCGACGAGTGGCTGACCCACGTCGACGCGATCGCCGCCCGGCACCTGTTCACCAAGGGTGGCGGCACGGTGCTGCTGTACCAGATCGAGAACGAGTACGACGCCCACGTGGACGAGCCGGCCGGACGCGCCTACATGAGCCACCTCTACAAGAAGGTGCGCTCCGACGGCATCGACGTCCCCCTCTTCCACAACGACAAGGGCCGCAACGGCTACTGGACGCCGGGCTCCTTCGACACCGGCGGCGAGAAGGGCCGCTGGCTGTACGGCTTCGACGGCTATCCCTCGCCGTCCCAGCCCCCGCCGGACTGGGGGTACTTCGGCACCGGCGGCAGGACCGGCGGGGCGAGCGCCAGCCCGCACACGCCCGGGTTCATGCCCGAGTCCGGCGGCGGCTGGTTCGACCCGTGGGGCGGGGTGTGGTCCAAGGGCAAGGGGTACGCCGAGGCACGGCGCACCCGGGACGCGGCGTACGAGCGGCGCTTCTACCTGACCCACCTCGCCAACGGCATCACGGTGCACAACGTCTACATGGCCTTCGGCGGCACCTCCTGGGGCTGGCTGCCCGCGCCGGTGGTCTACACGTCGTACGACTACGGGGCCGCGCTCGACGAGGGCCGCCGGCCCACGGAGAAGCTGGTGCCGATGCACCAGATCGGGCACATGCTCCAGCGCTTCCCGGACTTCGCCAAGCTGGACCGGGCGGCGGACGTGAAGGCGGCCGGGCTCACCGTCCGCCACCTCGCCAACCCGGACACCGGCGCCCACGTCTACGTCCTGCGCAACGACGGCGACAAGGACGTCTCCTCGACGCTGCCCGCGGCCGGCGAGGACCTGCCGGTGACCGTGCCGGCCCGGGACGCGCGGCTGACGGTGACCGGCCTGCGGCTCGGGCAGCGCACGGTGCGGTGGGCGACCGCGCAGCCCATGCTGTTCCTGACCGCCGGGCAGCAGGACGTGGTGGTGTTCTGCGGGCGGCGCGGCGAGCTGGCCCGGGTGGTCCTGGACTCGCCCGAGGAGCCGCTGGTCGGGCGCGTGGACCAGGAGGCCGCGTACATCTACGACCAGGGCCTGCTGCGGGTGACCGCGCCCTTCACCGCGGGCCGGACGATCCAGGTGCGGGTGCAGGGCGACGGGGTGGACCGGCCGCTGCTGATGATCTTCGCCGACGAGGAGTCCTCCGTACGCCTGTGGCCGTACGACACCCCCTCGGGCTCCCTGCTGGTCTACGGCCCCGAACTGCTGCGCACCGCCGAGGTGCGCGACGGCGCGGTCCGTCTGACGGGTGACACCGGGCGGCCCACCGGCCTGGAGGTGTGGGGGCCGCCCGGCATCGGCTCGGTGGTGTGGAACGGCGGGGCGGTGCGCACCTCGCCCGGCGCCTCCGGCGGCCTGCGCGCGGTCGCGCCGCTGCCCGGGGCGCCCGAGGTGCGGCTGCCCGCGCTCGGCGGCTGGCGGGTGCGCGAGGAGAACCCCGAGTCCGCGCCGGGCTTCGACGACTCCGCCTGGCGGAAGGCCGACCGGACCTCCTCGTACAGCACCACCCCGGTGCCCGAGGGGCAGCCGGTGCTGTTCGCCGACGACTACGGCTTCCACTACGGGGACGTCTGGTACCGGGGCTCCTTCACCGGCGCCGCCGGCGTCGAGTCGGTCTCGCTCGCGTACTCCACGGGCACCCAGGGGCTGCTCATGGCCTGGCTGGACGGGGAGCCGCTGGGCACGCACCGCATGCCGGTGCCGGACAACGGCACGATCCGCAGGGGGACTTGGTCGGCGACGGCGAAGTTCCCGGTGCGGCGAGAGCTGCGCACCCCGGGCCGGCACGTGCTGTCGGTGCTGGTGCGGCGGATGCAGCACGACCAGGACGGCGGGGCGCGGGACACCCACAAGGCGGCGCGCGGGCTGACCGCGGCCACCTTCACCGGGGGCGACCCGGACGTGCGGTGGCGGATCCAGGGCGAGGCCGCGCCCGACCCGGTGCGCGGGCCGGTGAACAACGGCGGCCTGTACGGCGAGCGGGAGGGCTGGCACCTGCCCGGCTTCCCGGACGGCGACTGGGAGAAGGCGTCCTTCCCGCGCTCGGTGCGGCGGCAGGGGGTGACCTGGTACCGGACCACGTTCCGCCTGGCCGTGGACCCGCGTGTGGACGCCTCGGTGGGGCTGACGCTCGAGGACGACCCCGAGCGGGCGTACCGGGCGCAGATCTTCCTCAACGGCTGGAACATGGGCCAGTACATCAACGACGTGGGCCCGCAGCACACCTTCGTGCTGCCGAACGGCATCCTGCGCACCCGGGGCGCCAACACCCTGGCGCTGGCGGTCCTTTCCGAGCAGGGCACGCCCTCGGGTCCGGGCCGGGTGGGGCTGACCCTGCTGGGCGCGGCGGCAGGCGGGATCCCCGTGACGCCGGTGGCCTGCCCGGGCCGCCGGGGCGGTGGCCGCGCAAAGGCCGTTACCGGTTCAACGAACGGTCGAGGGATCGCATGACGCGGACACGCGAGGCCGCGTAGGCTCGGACGGCCCGCCCCGTTCACGGGCGGCCGGAAGGGGGAGTCGATGGACTTCGCGGGCGCGCGCCGGCGCGGCGCGCGACGCACGGCCCGGATCGCCGGGCTGGTCCGGCACGCCCGGCCCGGCGCGGCGATGCGCACACTCGCCGCCGACCTCGCCGCCGCCGTCCGGACCCGGCCCCGACCGCCCGCCGACGTACGGGAGTTGTGCCGGGCGCTGTGCGAGGAGATGAGCGCGCGGCGTTCCGGACGGCCGGTGCAGCTGCGCTTCGAGCGCTTCCCCGACGAGATCGAAGTGACCGGCCTGTGGGTGGAGTTCCAGGACTTCGACCTGGTCATCGTCGAGGAGCGGGCCGAGGAGATGCAGCAACTGGTCATTCTGGGCCACGAGTTGTGGCACATGCACGCCGGTCACCGGCACCGCCACCTGCCCGGTGCGGCGGCCGCCCGGGTGCTGGCCGAGGAGTCCGGCTGGCGCGAGGCCCTGACGGTGGCCGCGCGGCACGGCTCCCGTGAGGCGGAGGAGGCCGCTGCCGACGACTTCGGCCACCGCCTGGCCACCGCCTTCCGCCCCTGCCTGAGCGGGGACGGGCAGGAGCACGGCTCCTCGCCCGACCCGGTCCAGCGGTCGATGGGCTACCGCGGAAGCGGGAGCGGCAGCGGCAGCGGCAGCGGAGGCACGGGCGCAACCGGCAGCAGAGGCGGGAGCAGGGGCGGGCGCGGGCGCGGAGGCGGTCCGCGGTGACCTGGGCGACGGCACCGGTGGGCGAGTTCCTCGGCCCGGCGGCGGCCCCGGCGCGGCTCGCGCTGGACACCTCGCGCGCGTTCAGCGGTCTTTACGTGTCCTTCTGGCTGCCGACCGCGGTGCTGGCCGTGGCGCTGGCGATCAAACTGCCCAGCATCCTGAAGATGTGGCGGGACCCGCTGCTGCGCGCGGTCGGCGGCCTGCTGCTGTTCGGCTGCGCGGTGTTTGTCTTCGCCGCGCCGGGGACGATCCACTGGACCAACCGCGTCACCGGGGTGCCCAACATCTCCGCGCCCTGGGTCTACTCCCTGCTGACCGCGCTCTGCGCGTCCTGGCTGCTGCTGATCATCGCCTGGCGCAACGACCTCGCCGACCGCTCGGCCCAGACCCGCCGCGCCACCCGTCTCGTGGTGGCGGTGTACGCGGGCGTGGTCGTCGCGCTGTGGGTCCTCTTCGCGCTCGCGGACGTCCCCGTGGAGCGGCTGCGGGACCTGGACACGTACTACGCCAACACCCCGTTCATGCGCGAGGAGATCCTGCTCTACCTCCTCGCGCACACCGTGGCCTGCTCGATCACCGCCCGGCTGATCTGGAACTGGATCCGCACCGACGGCCTGGACGCCTGGCTGCGCTGGGGGCTGCGGCTGCTGGGCGTGGGCTACGCGACGAACCTGTTCTTCGACGCCTCCAAGCTCACCGCGGTGGTGGCCCGCTGGACCGGCCACGACCTGGACTGGCTGAGCACCGACCTGGCCCCCTCGGCGGCCTGCGTCTCCGCCACCCTGGTCGCGGTGGGCTTCATCGTGCCGCACGTCGGCCAGTACGCGCACGAGCGCTGGCGGCTCAGGCTCGGCCACTGGCGGCTGCGGCCGCTGTACCGGCTGACGCGGGCGGTGACCGGCGGCCGGGAGCCGTTCGCCCCGCGCGCCACCGCCGAACTGCGTCTGATCCGCCGCGAGACGTTCATCCGGGACGCGCTGCTCCAGCTGTCCCGCTACCTGGACGAGGACCTGCGCGCCCGGTCCTACGACGCGGCCGTGGCGCTCGGTCACGAGCCCGGCCGGGCCAAGGCGCTCGCGGCCGCCGTGTCCATCCTGGACGCCGTCGACGCACGGCAGCGCCACCCGGAGGCCGACAGCGCCTCCGCCCCGTCCGGCCCGGACACCGCCTATCTGCTGCGCGAGATCCAGGACGTGTCCCAGGCACTGCGTCACCCCGAAGTCATCGAGGCGGTACGCGCCCGTGCGGCCGCCCCGGCAGGAAGCGTGCCCGCGCATGAGTGAACGTTCCGTCCCCGCCACCACCGCCGTCGTGCTGGGGGGATCCCACACCGGCATGCTCACGGCCCGCGCGCTGGCCTCCTTCGCCGGCCGGGTCCTGGTCGTGGACCGCGACGAGCTGCCCGCGGGACCCGAGCCGCGCAAGGGGCTGCCGCAGGCACGCCACGCCCACATGCTGTGGTCGGGCGGGGTGCGCGCGGTCGAGGAGCTGCTGCCCGGGGTCACCGGGGCGCTGCGCGCGGCCGGGGCGCGCCGGCTGCCGGTCACGACCGACATCGTCGCGATGTCCGCGCGGGGCTGGTTCCGGCGCTGGCCGGAGTCCCACCACGTGATCCTGGCCGGCCGGGACCTGCTGGACGCGACGATCCGCGCGCGGGTCCTCGCCGACGAGCGGATCGAAGTGCTCGGCGGCACCGAGGTGCTGGGCCTGACGGGCACCGCGGCCGCGGTCACCGGGGTCCGTGTGCGCACCGGCGGCGCGGAGCGCGTCATCGAGGCCGGTCTCGTCGTCGACGCCACCGGCCGGGGTTCGGCGGCGTCCCGCTGGCTGACCGAACTGGGCCTGCCCGCGCCGGAGCGGCGCGAGGTCGACTCGGGCCTGGCGTACGCCAGCCGGCTCTACCTCGCGCCCGAGGCGGCCCGGGACGGCTTCCCGGTCGTCAACGTGCAGCCCGACCCGCGCGGCGGCGGTCCCGGCCGGGCCGGCTTCCTGCTGCCCATCGAGGACGGCCGCTGGATCGTCACCCTGTCCGGCACCCGGGGCGGCGAACCCTCCTCCGCCGACGAGGACTTCGTGCGCTTCGCGCGCGAGGAGCTGCGACACCCGGTGATCGGCGAACTGCTCGAGCGCGCCGAGCCGCTGTCCGCCGTGTCGTTCACCCGCGCCACCGTCAACCGCCGTCACTTCTACGAGCGGATGCCCGCCTGGCCCGCGAACTTCGCCGTCCTCGGCGACGCGCTCGCCGCGTTCAACCCGGTCTACGGCCACGGTCTGGCGGCCGCCGCCCAGAGCGCGCTGGCGCTGCGGGAGGTGCTGCGGCGTCACGGCTGGGGCGCCCCGGGTCTGTCCCGCCGCGTCCAGCGTGCGGTGGCCCGGCCGGTCGGGGCCGCGTGGGACCTCGCGATCGGGCAGGACGTGTTCTACCCGGGCGCCACCGAGCAGGGCCCCACGCTGCGCGACCGGCTCGTGTCCGCGTACGTCGACCGGCTCATGCACACGGCCATCGGCAACGGCCGTGTCGCCCGCCGCGTCACCGACGTGACCTCCCTGCAGCGCGGCGCCCATGTCCTGCTGGCCCCGAGCGTCCTGCTGGCCGCGGCGGCGGGCCCGCTGCGACCGCCGCCGTCCGGGCCTCCGCTGACCGCGGAGGAGCGCAAGGCGGCGGGCATCCCGTAGGACGTCAGCCCGCGAAGGCGGGCTGGGCGAGGCCCTTGCCCGCGCCGGGGAGGACCAGGAGGGAGCCTGCCACGGGGTGCGGTGCGGTGAGACCGGTGCGGGCCGTGGTGACGTACAGGTCCGTGAGCGCGGGGCCGCCGAAGGCGCATGCCGTGGGGCGGGGGACGGGGAGCGCGACCACGCGGTCCAGCCTGCCGTCGGGGGTGTAGCGGCGGACGGCGCCGCCGTCCCACAGGGCCACCCACACACAGCCGTCGGCGTCGACCGTGAGGCCGTCCGGGAATCCGACGCCCTCCTCCACGCGCGCGAACTCCCGGCGGCCGGTGACCCGTTCGCCGCCCCCCACGACGTCGAAGACGTCGATGCGCAGGGTCGGGGAGTCGACGTAGTACATCAGGCGGCCGTCGGGGCTCCAGCCGGTGCCGTTGCTGACCGTCACGTCGTCGAGGACCACCTCGGCCGTGCCGTCGCCGGTCAGGCGGGTGAGGGTGCCGCCGCCGGGCGCCTCGTCGTAGCGCATGGTGCCGGCCCACAGCGAGCCGTCGGGGGCGACCGCGGCGTCGTTGGCGCGGCGGCCGGGCACCGGGTCGCGGTGCAGCCAGCGGAAGGCGCCGCCGGGGTCCACCAGGCCCACCCCGTCACGGAGGTTGAGCACCAGCCCGCCGCCCGCGCGGGGCCTGGCGGCGCCCACGTGCTGCCCGGTCGTGCGGACCGTGCGGCGGCCGGAGGCGGGGTCGTAGGTGTGCACACGGGAGGAGAGGATGTCGATCCAGATGAGCCGGCCGGCCGCCGGGTCCCAGACCGGTCCCTCGCCCAGCTCGGCCCGGGCGGCCACCGCCACCTCGTACGGCGTCGTCATGCCCCGCCCCGGTGGCCGAGGCGCCCGGACAGCTCGGCGGCGCCCTTCGCGGCGAGCTGCTCCAGCTCGGCGCGGCGCTCCTCGCTCCAGCGGATCATGGGCACGGAGATGGACAGGGCGGCGACCACCTGCCCGGTGCGGTCGCGCACCGGCGCGGCCACGCAGGAGACGTCCGGGTTGGACTCGCGGCTCTCCACCGCGATGCCCCGCTGCCGGATCCCGCTCAGGGCCTCGCGCAGCGCGGCCGGGTCGGTGATGCTGTTGGGGGTCATCGCGGCCAGCTCGGCGTCGTCCGGGACCCGCGCGGCGAGTTCCTGCTCGGGCAGCGAGGCGAGCAGCATCTTGCCGACCGAGGTGCAGTGCGCGGGGAGCCGGCGGCCGGCGGCGGAGACCATGCGCACCGCGTGCGTGGAGTCGACCTTGGCGATGTAGATGACGTCGGTGTCCTCCAGGATCGCCACGTGCACGGTCTCGTCGCAGGTCTCGGCGACCGACCGGGCGACCTGCTGGCCCTCGGCGGCGAGGTCGAGCTGCTCGGCGTAGCGGCTGCCGAGCTGGTACGGGCGCACGCCGAGCCGGTAGCGTCCCGGCTGCCCGGTGACGGGCACGATGTACTGCCGTGCGCAGAGCGTGGTGACCAGCTCGTGCACGGTGGTGCGCGGGAGCTGGAGCCTGCGCACGATGTCGGGGGCGGAGAGCGTCCCGTCCCCGTCGAGGAAGAGCTCGAGTATGTCGAGAGCTCGGGTCACGGCAGGTACGAGGCGTCCCACGACCGGCCCCCTCCCTGAATCTAGGCCTATGTTCGAGATATCAACAGGCGATCGGCATGGCGAACACAGGTTAGCCACCCGCCTTCACCCAGGCAACGCCCGCACGGGATGCGGTCGTCGCCGCCCCGGCCACGGTCACCGGCGCGGGGCCGTGTCGCCGGGGGCGCCCCGCAGGCGCTGGGCCCGCAGGACCAGTTCGAGTTCGAAGCGGCGGTCGGGGTCGTCGATCTCGTCCCCCCACAGCTGCCGTATCTGCCGCAGCCGGTAGCGCACCGTCTGCGGGTGGACGCCCAGCCGGGCGGCCACCTCCGGGGCCCCGCCGCGCGTCTCGAGCCAGGCGAGCAGCGTCTGGGCGAGCCGCCGCCCGTGGGTGGGCCCGCAGTGCGAGAGCGGGGCCAGGCAGCGCCGCGCCAGGTCGTCGATCAGCTCCTCGGGCTGGAGCAGCACCAGCGCCTGGGTGTGCTCGGTGCAGTACAAGACCGGCGGGCAGCAGTCCCCGCTCCATGAGCCCCACGGCGGTGCGCGCCCAGCGCAGCGACTTCACCGCGTCGGTGAGCGCCACCGGCGGCCCGATGGCGCCCGACCAGCCGGTCAGGGCCCGGTGCAGCAGTTCGGAGCGGCCGGCGGCGTCCGGGTCGGGCACGACCATGCGGGGCTGCTCGTACTCCAGGTCCAGCAGCACGCCCTGGCCCACGGCGGGCGCGAGCGACTCACGGGCCGGGCGCAGCAGCACGCCGACCGCGACCCGGCCGGGCAGCGGCCAGCCGATCCGCGCCGCCCGCTCGGCGAGGGCGTCGGCGGCGTCGCCGCGCTGCCGTTCGGCGAGCAGCGGCTCCATCAGCCGGCGCTGCAGCCGCAGCCGTTCCCCGGCCCGGCGGGCGGCCGCCTCGGCGTATCCGCGCACGGACTGGTCGACGAGGCCGTCGAGGTACTCGTAGCCGGCGTCGACGAGTTCGTACATGGCGCGCGGCGGGATGCGCACCCGCTGGCCGATGTCGGCGAAGCGCCGCCAGGCCAGGCGCACGCCCAGCCGGTAGATCGCCTGGAGCGAGTCGAGGCTGCGGCCGTGCAGTCCCTCGCCGCGGCCGAAGTCGTGGAAGACGCCCGGCGGGACGGTGGGGCGTTGCCCGGAGTGCTCCAGGTGCTGCACGAACACCTCGATCGCGCGGCGGATGCCGACGAGCGCCATCGGCTCGCCGCTCTCGTCGAGCACGACCGGCAGGTGCGGGTGCTCGCGGCGGATCTCGCGCAGGATCTCCTCGGCGAGCGCGGGCGCCTCGGCCATGGCGATCGCCGCGAACCGCCGCGCCTGGAGGCGGGGCACGTCGTGCCAGGCGGACCGGCGGGCGGGTGCGGCGGCCGGGCGGGGAGCGGGCACCGGTCAGCCCCCGCCGGCCTGCTCGTAGGTGATCAGCGCGGTGTTCGGCCGGTCGGGGCGGGCGTCGAGGAGCGCGACGGCGCCGGGGGCGGCGGCCACGGCGAGCGCGGCGCCCGCCGCGACGGCGAGCGGTCTGGACATCGCAGGGTCAGCCTCTCTGTCCGGAAGAGCCGGTCCCGTGGCTTCCCGGTCCGGCGGTCGCCCCACCCCGGTGTGTCCCACCCCTGCTGTCGGTCGGTTCAGTGTCGGCAGGAAATTGACACTGCGTCAAGGGGCGCTCACGGTTGCCGGCCCATACGCGCACTTTCCCTCTCGGCTTCTGGAGCGCCGGATGCGCCGTACGGCCTCACCTCTCTCCTTGATCCGTGTACGACGCGCACGGCAAGAGCCGAGGAGACCGAGATCCCCGGGTCTCGGCCCGAGGAGCAAGTCAAGTCGACTCGGTGCTGTTCCTGCCCGACGGCCGCCGCCCGGGCGCGCGGGTGGGTGAGGATGGACACCATGCCGACGCCGTCCGGAAAGCGCCCCGCCAGGGGACCGTCCGAGCACTCCGCCAGGGCCCACGTCCCCTTCACCGCCCTCGACCTCCAGCTGGTGCTGCTGCGCCGCATGGCCGACCACAACCCGGACCTGGTGGAGGACGCCCGCCGTGAACTGGGCGTCTCCATCGCCGGGATGCGGGACGCCAACAAGCGCTGGCAGGCCATGCTGCGCTCGCCGAGGGCCCGCCCCGCCGCCGCCCGCTACCGCTCCGTGCTCGGCGAACCGGAGTCGGCGACCGCGCGCCGCGTGGGCGACCTGGACTGCGAGGCCCGCCAGTGGCCGCTTCCCCTCTGGCCGGACCTGCGCTTCGAGGTGCTGGCGGGACCGGACGGGCAGGTCTGGAACGAGTGGCTGGTACGCGCCCCCGGCGCCGAGCCACCCCGCCTGCGCACCACCGACGACCTCATCCCTTGGTCCTGCACGGTCGACGAGGCCGCCCGCGCCTTCGCCCCGGCCCGCCCCCTGGAAGGCACCGCGCCCACCCGCTGGGGCCTGGCGTTCACGGCCCCGGACCCGGACGGGGTGCCCCGGCAGGTCGTGGCCGAGTTCACCTGGGGTCTGCTCCAGCGGACGCGGATCAGCGGCTAGCGCCGGCGGCGGCGAGCACGGCGTCCACCACCCGCCGCAAGGACCCGGGGTGCAGCCACAGGAACAGGTTGGGCTCCACCAGCTCCAGCTCCATCACCCTCGGTTCGCCGTCGTCGCCGTCCACCAGGTCCACGCGGGCGTACAGCAGCCCGGAGCCGCCGCCCGGCACGGCGGCCAGCGCCCGCTCGGCCACGGCGAGTTCGGCGGGCGCCGGCTCCCACGGCTCCACGCCGGGGTGGGCGACCTTGGCCGCGTCGTAGGCGGTGCCCGGCGCCAGCACGGCACGCTTGCGGCTGGCGTGCAGCAGCCGGCCGCCGAAGAACTGCAGCGCGCGCTCCCCGCTGACGTCGATGCGGGTGAGGTACGGCTGCACCATCGCGGTCAGCCCCTCCTCGTGCATCCGCGCCACCTGCGCGGCCGCCCTCTCCCGCTCCCCCGGCGCGTACCGGGCGGCGAAGCGGGCGCCGGCCCCGAAGACCGGCTTGACCACGAACTCGCGGTCGCCGGGCAGCCGTATCTCGTCGCCGGGCGCGAGATAGCCGGTCGGCACGACGGGCACCCCGGCCGCCGCGAGGTCACCGAGATACCGCTTGTCGGTGCTCCAGCGCACCACGTCGGCCGGGTTGGCGATCCGGGTGGCCTTCGCGCACCGCTCCACCCAGTCGGCGAACTCCGCCATGCGCCAGGTGTAGTCCCACGTCGACCGGATGAGGACGAGGTCGAAGCGCCCCCAGTCGACGCCTTCCCGGTCCCAGGGCAGCGCGACGGCGTCGGCCCCCGCGTCCGCGAGCGCCTCGGTCAGCACGGGCAGGTCCTGGTCCCGGTGCGGTTCCGCTCCGGGGTCGTAGGTGGCGAGTGCGACGCGGAGCACGGCGGGATTTCCTCTCGTCGGGTGTTTCGGCTCGTACATCAGTTCAGACCGCTGTGACCGGCGTCAACCTCCGGCGGCGACCGAAGCGGGTGCGGGTGGGGTAGGAACGGGAGTGTCGCCATCACCGCGTCGCCATCACCGCGTCGCCACCGCCCGCGCACGAGCCACAGGGAGTCCTCGCGTGTCCTTGCTCTTTCCCGCCCTGACGGAAGACCCCGGCGAGCGAGTCGCCCTGCGGTTCGGGGAGCGGTCGCTGACGTACGCGCGGCTCGCGGCGGCGGCCGGGGCCGTCGGGCGGCGGGTGGCCGGCCGGGAGCGGGTCGCCGTGTGGGCGACGCCGGAGCTGGAGACGGCCGTGGCGGTGGTGGGGGTGCTCCTCGCCGGGGTGGCCGCCGTCCCGCTGAACCCCAGGTCGGGCGAGAAGGAGCTCGGGCACATCCTGGCCGACAGCGCGCCCTCTCTGGTGCTCGCGGCCCCCGGCGCCGAACTGCCGCCCGCCCTCGCCGGGCTGGAGCGGGTGGACGTCGACGTGCGCGCCGCCGCTCCGCTGCCCGAGGAGCGCGTGGGCGAGGAGGACCCGGCCCTCGTCGTCTACACCTCCGGCACCACCGGGCCGCCCAAGGGCGCCGTCATCCCGCGCCGGGCCGTCGCCACCACGCTGGACGCGCTGGCCGACGCCTGGCAGTGGACCGGGGACGACGTGCTCGTGCAGGGGCTGCCGCTGTTCCACGTGCACGGACTGGTCCTCGGCATCCTCGGGCCGCTGCGGCGCGGCGGGTCCGTACGGCACCTGGGGCGGTTCGGCACCGAGGGCGTGGCGCGGGAGCTGAGCGGCGGGGCGACCATGCTGTTCGGGGTGCCGACCATGTACCACCGGATCGCGGAGGCGCTGCCCGGCGACCCGGCGCTGGCGAAGGCGCTCGCGGGCGCCCGGCTGCTGGTCTCCGGGTCCGCCGCACTGCCCGTGCACGACCACGAGCGGATCGCGGCGGCGACCGGCCGGCGGGTGATCGAGCGGTACGGCATGACCGAGACCCTGATGAACACCAGCGTCCGGGCGGACGGCGAGGCGCGGGCCGGGACGGTGGGGGTGCCGCTGCCGGGGGTCGAGCTGCGGCTGGTGGAGGAGGACGGCACGGTCCTGACGGCGTACGACGGCGAGACGGTCGGCGAGATCCAGGTGCGCGGCCCCAACCTGTTCACCGAGTACCTCAACCGGCCCGACGCGACGGCCGCCGCGTTCACCGCCGACGGGTACTTCCGCACCGGGGACATGGCGGTGCGCGACCCGGACGGCTACGTCCGCATCGTCGGCCGCAAGGCCACCGACCTGATCAAGAGCGGCGGCTACAAGATCGGCGCGGGTGAGATCGAGAACGCGCTCCTCGAACACCCGGGGGTGCGCGAGGCGGCCGTCACCGGGGAGCCGGACGCCGACCTCGGGGAGCGGATCGTCGCCTGGATCGTGCCGGCCGATCCGCAGTCCCCGCCCGGCGCCGAGGAGCTGGCCGACCACGTGGCGCGGCGGCTCGCCCCGCACAAGCGGCCCCGCGCCGTCCGTCTCCTCGACGCGCTCCCGCGCAACGACATGGGGAAGATCATGAAGCGGGCGCTGCCTCATGGCTGAGCGGCTCACCGCCCGGCAGGCCATCGCGCTCGTCACCGATGACTTCACCGAACTCCCGGACCACAGCGGTCGGTTGGAACCGGACGGCCCGCTCGGCTGGCGGGGCTACGACACCGCGCGCGCCCGCGCCGCCGAACGCACCGGCGAGCACGAGTCGGTGGTGTGCGGCACCGCGACCGTCGGGGGCACCCGGGCGGTGCTGATCTCCTTCGAGTTCGGCTTCCTCGGCGGCTCGCTGGGCGAACGCACCGGCGACCGCCTGGAGTCGGCCCACGCCCACGCCCGCGCGCACCGCCTGCCCGTCGTCCCGCTGGTCGCGACCGGGGGCAGCAGAATGCAGGAGGGCATGCTCGCGCTGACCCAGCTCCAGCGCGTGGCACGGCAGTCCGCGCTCACCCGGGCGGCCGGGCTGCCCCAGATCGCGGTGGTGCGCGACCCGACCACGGGCGGCGGCTGGGCCACGCTGGGCGCGGGCGCCGACGTGGTCCTCGCCCTGCCCGGCGCCCAGACCGGCTTCGCCGGCTCCCGCGTCCGGCCCGCCGACGCCGACCCGGCGGCCTACACGGCCGAGGCCCAGTTCGCGGCAGGCTCGGCGGACGCGATCGTGCCCTCCGGCGAACTCCGCGCCACCCTGTCCCTGTGGCTCCGCCTCCTGACCACCCCGTCGACAACCGAGGCCCCGCCACCGCACGCCCTGCCCACACCCGGCGACGGGACGCGCCCCACGCTCCCCGCCACCGGCTGGGAGGCCGTCCGGCGGGCGCGGGACGACGGGCGCCCGCGTGCCGAGCGTTATCTGGACGCCTACTTCGTGCGGCGGGCGGGCATCTCCGGGGACCGGTGCGGCGGGCGGGACGACGGTGTGCTCTGCGGGTTCGGCGAGCACGAGGGCCGTACCGTCGCCTACGCCGCGCAGACCGGCACCGCGACCCGGCCCGCCGGGTACCGCACCGCCGCCCGGCTGGTGCGGCTCGCGGACCGGCTCGCCATCCCGGTGCTGACCCTGGTCGACACCCCGGGCGCGGCGAACGACGCCGAGGCCGAGCGGCAGGGCGCAGGCCCCGCTATCGCGGACCTGTTCGCGGCGGTCGCCGAGGCCCGTACGCCGATCACCACGCTGGTGATCGGCGAGGGCGGCTCCGGCGGCGCCCTCGCCCTGGCCGCACCCGGCAACACCTGGGCCACGCCGGACAGTTACTTCTCGGTGATAGCGCCCGAGCTCGCCGCCGCGATCCTCAAGCGCCCTCCGGAGCAGGCGCCGGCCACGGCCGACGAGCTCCGCGTCCGCCCCCAGGACCTGCTCGCCCTCGGGGTGGTGCGGGGCATCGCCGGCCACGAGGAGGGCACGGTCACCGCACCCCCACCGCCCGGATGACCTCCTGCCGCACCGAGCCGCCCCGGTCGTCGCCCGCCGAGGCGCGCAGCGACACCGAGGCGGCGCCGCGCGGCACGGTCAGCGTGCCGCGCCAGGTCGTGTCCCGGCCGGTGAGCGCCACCGGCAGCCAGGTCGCGCCCTCGTCGTACGACACCTCCAGCCGGCCCCCGCCGACCGTCCCGGTCCCCGTGGCTCGCGCGACGTACTCCGCGCGGAGGCCGACGCGGAGCCGTCCGCCGGCGCGCACGTCGCCCGCGAGGTCGGTGCCGAGGTCGAAGGCGAGGTTGATCAGGGGCAGCGTCGTCCAGTGGTCCTGGGGGGCGGCCGAGGAGCGGAAGGTCCACTCGGTGTGCCCACGGGTGGCGAGCCGCCACCGGCCGGTGTCGAGCGCGGTGTCCGTGACGAGCCGGTAGGTGTGCTCGCCCGCGGGCGCGTCCCACGCGTAGGCGGTCGAGTCGGGCCGCCGGTCCGTCAGTTGGCCGTCCGTGTAGAGGGCGGTGGTCTGGGTCATGCCGCTGTCCTGGCTCCAGACGTCCCCGAAGCCCGTGTGGTCGGGGCCGGAGTCGCCCCAGCCGGGCGCGTTGAACCGCAGCCTGTTTCCCTGCCGCTGCTGCCCCCAGCCGAGGCCGGTGCCGAGCCAGGGGTGCCAGACGGGCCCGAACCAGTCGAGCACCGGGTGCGATCCGCCGCTGTAGTGGACCAGCCCGCCGCGCTCCTCCAGGGTGCCGTCGCCGACCGTCACCGACTCCTGCCAGAGCCGGCCGGGACCGGCGGAGACGTAGTCGGTGCGCACGGCCGGGTAGTCGATCCGCTCCAGGAAGCCGATGCCCACCGGGAACGTGCCGGTGATCGAGTACCGGAACTCGCCACCGGTGGCGGGAGACTTCGGCCGTACGGCGTGGAACCGAGTTCGGACCGTGGCCAGTTGACGCCCGTCCGGCGCGTAGGTCAGGTCGTGGTCGGGGATCGCCCGCCGGTGGCCCTGTTCGAGGTCGTAGACGTACGGGGTGTCGCGCGTCCCCGTCATGTCGGCGCGGCCGGCGGCGCGCAGCCGGGCCGCGTCGGCCGTGTTCACGGTGGCGATCTGCAGCGGCCGGTCGGCGTTGTCGTCGGTGCCCCACCAGGCGCTCAGCCGGCCGGGCACGTCGTCGGTCACGAACAGTGCCCTGGCGCCCGCGTCCTGGGCTTTCCGCGCGAGCGCGGCCGGCTCGGCGCCGTCGGTGAGCCGGGCCAGCACCGCCTTGCCCCGCACGTCCTTCCCGGCGAAGTCGCCGTCGCCGGTGTCGACGAGCGGCAGTCGGCTGCGCCCCTCGATCAGGGTGCCGCCGGACTGCACGACCGCCTCGCCGAGCCCCCTGACCTCCAACCGCGGCCTGCCGAGCCGCCACACGGTCCGGTACTCGAAGGTTCCGCCGGACACCTTCCGTGTCGGCGCGGCGAAGACGCTGTCGTACGTCACCGGCACCTGGACGGCCTCCGACAGGTCCGAGCCGCCGAAGTCGCGGTCGTACTCCATGAGCAGTTGCCGTGTCTCGGTGCGGCGGGGGACGGCGGCCCGGATCTCCCGCAGCCTGCGGCCGTCCAGGGTGACCTCGCGGTCCCGGTCGAGGACGACCTCGGGCGCGGCGAGGAAGCCGAGGCCGAGGGAGTCGGCGCCGTGGCTGCCGCGCACGTCGAGGAAGGTGGTGAGGCTGTACGTGCCCGGCGTCAGCCGCAGCCGCAGGGTGCCCGAGCCGCCCGCGTGCTCCGTGTCCGGGTCGGCGCCGGCGGCGAGCCGCTGCACGGTGACGTCGGCGGCGGCGGGGGCGCCCGTGCGGTCCTTGACGTGCACGGTGAGTGTGTACCGCTCGTCCTCCTTGACCAGCCCGAACACGGTGTGCGCGACCGGGGTCCCGTCGGCCGAGGCGACGATCTGCCCGCTGGTCTCGCCGACCGGCGCCTTCGTGCCGTCACCGGTGACCGTGGTGGAGACGGTGCCGTGCGCGGGCACGGTGAGCGCGGAGTCGGCGAGCGTGGCCACGCCGTCCGGTGCGCCCTGGACGGCGAGGCTCAACCGCACGTCCGCGTCGGAGGAGTTGGCGTACGTCAGGGTCCTCGTGACCGGCTTGTCCGCGGGGTAGGGCCAGCGCAGGAAGCCGAGGTCGGCGCTGCCGGTGGCGGTGATCCGCGCGCGCACCGCGTCGGGCACGCTCACCCGGCCCGCGCCCAGCAGGTAGGCGGACGCGTCGAGCCGTTTCGACGTCGACATCAACGCGTCCTTGAGGCGGGCGCCGTCCCAGTCGGGGTGCTCCTGGGCGAGCAGGGCGGCGGCCCCGGCGACGTGGGGCGCCGCCATGGACGTACCGCTCATGGTGGTGTAGTAGCCGCTGCCCGGGGCGAGTCGGGAGCGGGCGGCGAGGATGTCCACGCCGGGGGCCGCGAGGTCGGGCTTGAGGGCGTCGTCCCCGGCGCGCGGTCCGGCGCTGGTGAAGTACGCGGCCTGGTCGGCGGAGTCGACGGCGCCCACGGTGAGCGCGGCGTCGGCGGCGCCGGGCGAGCCGATGGAGGAGGGCGCGCCGGTGTTTCCGGCGGCGACGACGAAGAGCGCGCCGGTCTGCTCGGAGAGGGTGTCGACGGCCAGCGCCATGGGGTCGGTGCCGTCGCTGGGCTCGGTGGAGCCGAGGCTCATGGAGACGATCCGCGCGCGCACGTCCCGCGCGGCCCACTCCATCCCGGCGATGATCTGCGACTCGCTGCCGGACCCCTGGTCGCCGAGCACCTTGCCGACGGCGAGCGTGGCGTCCGGCGCGACCCCCTTCTCCCTGCCGCCGGAGGCGGCGCCGCTGCCGCCCACGGTGGAGGTGACGTGGGTGCCGTGGCCGTCGCGGTCGGCGGTGTCGCCGCCGCCGGTGAAGTCCTTGGTGACGGACACCCGGCCGGCCAGGTCGGGGTGGGCGGCGTCCACACCGGTGTCGAGGACGGCGACGGTGACGCCCTTGCCGGTCAGCCCGGCCTGCCAGGCGGCCGCCGTGCCGATCTGCGCGTTGCTCCCCGCCATGACGGCCCGCACCCGCCCGTCCAGCCACACCTTGCCGACGCCGGAGTCCGCCGCGGCGAACGCCCGCCAGAAGGTACGGCCCTTGCCGGCCTCGACGGCGGCCCCATGCACGCCGGCCAGGGACCGGGTCCGCCGGGCCCCGGCCAGCCGCGACAGGGCCCCGCCCCTGCCGTAGGTCACGATCAGCGGCAGCTCACCGGTGGTCGCGTCGCCGAGCCCCTGCCGGAGCAGCGCGCTCACGTCGAACAGCCGCCCGTCGAGGCGGCCCGCCCGCAGATAGGGCAGCGCCTCGTCCGGTACGACGCTGATGTCGCCGTTCACCGTCCGGATGCGCACGGCCCCCGTGGCACCCGGGGGCCGCCGCACCGTGACGGTACGGCGGCCGCCGCCGAGGCCGGTGACGGTGACCTTGTCACCGGTGACGAGAGTGACGGACGCGGATGCCGACGCGGACGAGGACGCGGTGGGCGGCGGTACGGAGGCCATCTCCCGCGCGGTCGCCGGCGCCGCCGGCAGCAGGGCGATCACGAGCCCGGCGGACAGCAGGGCCGCTCTCCGTCCGGCTGGTCCTCTGCTCATCCGTGCCTCTCTTCGTCGGGTGCTGCGAAGAGTGGCAGAAGCTATGTGGGGATGGGGAGTTGGGAGGGACTGGCGGTTTGGCGCCCTGGCGGGTTCCCGCCGTCGCGCCGGCCCCGATTCCCCTTTATCTGGCGCTTATTCAGCACATAAGCCTAAAATGCACTCATCCAGCGGCACCCCGCCCGGCCCCCTTGAACAGGCGCCCGCTCCCCGGCCCGCGCACGATGGCGAACAGGGCCGCCGTCCGGTGGCCGCCACGGTCCGCGCACCCGGGAGGATCTGCCATGACCGCAAGTCTGGAGCAGTTGCGCCGCTGCCATTTCGCCGTCGACCTGGGAGCGGCCCGGACCCGGGTGTACGTCAAGGGCGCGGGTCTCGTGGTCGACCAGCCCTCGGTCGCGGCCGTCAACACCCGTACCGGAGCGCTGATCGCGGTCGGCGAGTTCGCCGAGAGGATGACCGGACGCACCCCCGACTACATCCGCGTGGCCCGCCCGGTGTCCGGCGGCACGGTCGTCGACATCGAGATGGCCCAGCGCATGCTGCGCCATCTGCTCGGCGACCGGATGCGCCGCAGCCTGCGCCGCAAGCCGAGGCTGCGGGCCGCAGCCTGCACCCCGCACGACGCCGACCCGCTGGCCCAGCGCGCCACGATCGAGACGCTGGTCGGGCTCGGCGCCCGCCGGGTCGAACTCGTCGACACCCTCATCGCGGCGGCGGTCGGCTGCGGGCTGCCCGTGGAACGGGCCGAGGCCACCATGATCATGGTGTGCGGGGCCGCCGCGACCCAGGTGGCGGTGCTCTCGCTCGGCTCGATCGTCACCGCCGAGCGCATCCCGGTCGGCGGCGAGGCGGTCGACCACGCGATCGTGCAACACCTGCGCCACGCCCACGCCTTGATGCTGCCCAGCCAGTCCGTACGGCCGCTGCAGCTCGCCCTGTCCGGCAACGGGCTCACCCCGCAGGGCCCGGCGTCCACCGAGATCCACGGCCGCGACGTGGCCACCGGCCTCGCCCGTTCGGTACGGGTCGACACCGCCGCCGTACGGGACGCCATCCAGACCCCGCTGACCGCCGTGCTCGACGGCATCTACCGGGTGCTGCGCGAGTGTCCGCCGGATCTGGTGGCCGACGTCGCCGACCGGGGGATCACGATGGTGGGCGGCTCCGCGCGCCTGCCGGGCCTGGACCAGATGCTGCGCCAGGCCACCGGCGTACCGGTGCACATCGCCGAACGGCCGGACGTGTGCGCGGTGCAGGGCCTGG
>NZ_BMVJ01000001.1:143792-144817 GCF_014650655.1 Streptomyces anandii JCM 4720 | reverse complement strand
GCGCGATGCTGGAGGGCAGGATCGAACCGCTGGTACTGGACCCGCTGGGCGCGTAGCCCGCGAGGCCGCATGGCCGCATGGCCGCGAGGCCGCGAGGCCGCATGGCCGCGAGGCCGCATGGCCGCGAGGCCGCATGGCCGCATGGCCGCATGGCCGCATGGCCGCATGGCCGCATGGCCGCATGGCCGCATGGCCGCATGGCCGCATGGCCGCATGGGACCGTACGCGAACCCGCCCGGGCGTCGAGCCACTTGGGCGGTTCAGGGAGCGAACCAGCAGCGGACCGTGGTGCCCTTCTCACCGGTGTGCACGCGCACCAGGTCGGCGACGAGGTTGACCAGCAGCAGACCGCGGCCGCCGCGCTGGTCGCGGGCGGCGGGCCGGCGTCCGGCCAGCGGGTCCGCGATGCGGCCACGGTCCCGCACCTCGCACACCACCTCGCCGTTCTCCGCCCACACCCGCAGCTCTCCCGAACCGCCGCCGTGCACCACGCTGTTGGTGGTCAGCTCGGCCGTGACCAGCGCCAGGTCCTCCAGGCGGGTGTCCACCAGACCCAGCCGGGCGCCCTCGGCGGTGGCCACGTGCCGCGCCCGCGAGAGCGTCTGCGCGGTGAAGGCGAAGGACAGCGCGTCCGGCGCGGGCGACAGCGGCTCGTTGTACCGGCCGAGGACGTGGTCGGGGGCGTAGGCGGCGCTGTCCCGCCCTGCGGTGGCGCCGGAGGGGATGACGACGGGGTGGGTGGCGTGCGCGTCGGCGAGGACGCGCTCGTCCAGCCGCACCTCGTCGTACGGGCACAGGATGGTGACCTCGCGGCCCTCGAACGCCGCGTTGATCAGCGCCTCGTGCTGCACACAGGCCGGGTACTCGGTGGGCGTGCGGCCGGCCCAGACCGGCTCGCCGATGATCCGCACGCGGCGGCCGGCCCCCTGGGCGTCGGCGAAGGCGCGCAGCACGCCGGGGATGATCCGGCCGGGGTTGCGTCCGGCCTGCCGCATGTCCAGCAGCCGTACGGCGGTGGCGTCCGC
>NZ_BMVJ01000001.1:136049-143760 GCF_014650655.1 Streptomyces anandii JCM 4720 | reverse complement strand
GCCCAGTTCGGCCTCGATCAGCCGCAGGTTCTCGGCGGGGACGGCCACCGCGACCGGCTCGCCGGCCTCCAGGCCGGCGCGTACGAAGGGCACGGTGCCCGCCAGGTACTCCGCCTCGTCCCGGTAGAACAGTGCGGGGTGGGCGAACGGCTTCGTGGTGACGGTCGTCATGACGTCGAGACCCCGATCCCCGGCAGGCCGGCCCGGAACATCTCCAGGATCCGGTGCACCACGATGCGGCGGCCCGGCCCGGGCCTGCCCACGGCCCGTGCGAGCACGCCGACGCCGGCCACGTCGACGAAGGTCACGGCCGACCGCTCCAGGTCGTACACGCCGGCGCCGTCGCGCACCGCCCGGTCCAGACGTCCACACCGCCTCCCTGTCGCCGCACTGCCCGGCCAACAGTATGCTCCGCCCCTCCCCACCTCCCACCCGGGCTCCGCCCCTGCCCGTCCCGTACGGACCCCACACACCCCACGGGTTCGTCAAGAAACAGCCCGTATCGCCGCTATTGCGTGTACGGCACGGAGCAACGGGCAGGTGCAGGGGAGCACCGCCGGGAGGGAGACCATGGCGTTTCGGCCCGCGGCCCGCACGGCCGTGGCCCGGCGGCGACGGGGAGCGCGACGTAGCCACGACGCGCGGGGACTGCCGGGGACGAACAAGGCGGGGACATGAGCTCGACGGCGCCACCACCTCTCGCACTGCGGTTGCACGCCCTTGTCGACACGCTGACCATCGGCGTGCGCACGGACCCGGGCGGCCGGGCCCTCCTCACCCCGCGCGGGGAGATGGTCCACGGCTGTACGGAGACCCTGGCCAAGGCGCTGGCCGAACTGCCGCCCGGAGTCGTCCGGGTGGACCTGGACATGTCCCGGGTGACCTTCATGGACACCACCGGCCTGGAGTTCCTCCAGGTACTCGACGAGCACGGGCGGTGCCACCTGGTCGAGGTGACGGCCACCGGCTGGAGAGGTCAGCCGCGCCGCGTGCTGGAACTGGCGGGCCTGGACACCGCCGATCCCCTGCGTCCGCGGCCCGACGGCCGGGCGTACCCGCCGCCGGACTCCCTGACCGGCTCGGCGGTGGCCGCGGAGCGCTCGGAGCGGCTGCTGCGGCTGCGCGAGGAGGTCGAGCAGCTGCGCGAGGCCATGGTGACCCGCCCGGTGATCGACCAGGCGCGCGGCATCTTGATGGCCGCCCACTCCTGCACGCCCGAGCAGGCCTGGGACATCCTGCGCGAGGCCTCCCAGCGCTCGAACACCAAGCTGCGCGCGGTGGCCGCCGCGGTCACCGCCGGCGCCGTGCCGGACGGCCCCGCGCCGCCGGAGGGCATACGCAAGGCGCTGCGCACGGCGATATCCCGCGCCACCGGGCCCGAGGCACCGCAGCCCTCGTCGGCGCCGCAGCCGTCCACGCCGCCGGTAGCACGCGGCACCCCGGGGTACCCGGCCTCCGAGTGACCGTCCCCGTCCCGGAGGAGTCACCAGGAGTCATCAGGAGCCCCAGGAGCCACCACGATGAGAGAGCACACCCCGTCCCAGGCCGAGGGCGAACGGGACGACGCCGGTACCCGGCGCACCGCCGAGCCGTCGGACACGCCGTACCCCACACCGTCACAGGCGGAAGGCGACCGGGACGACCTCCCGGACACCGCGGACCCCGCCGACGACGGCACCTGACGCACCGGCCCACCGAGAACGCGCGCGAGGCATTCCTCCGGCCGGGTGCAAAACCCGGCCAACACGCGCCCACGGCCCCCGGAACCGGTCCGGGGGCCGCAGACTTGGCCGAGGCGACCCGCGAAGCCGCAGGTCATATCGATTCTGCGCGGGTAGCGCCTGGTGGGGCGGGTGGGACTCGAACCCACGGCCGACGGATTATGAGTCCGCTGCTCTAACCGGCTGAGCTACCGCCCCGTTCGGCGCGTCGCGTACATGTGTGCGCGCCGTCTGCCGCAGCATAGCCGCTCATACGATCTCCTGCTTCGCCATGGTCGGCTTCCCGCGGCATGAAAAAGGACCCCGGCGGGGTCCTCGTTCAGCATGCTCCCCCGACTGGACTCGAACCAGTAACCTGCCGGTTAACAGCCGGCTGCTCTGCCAATTGAGCTACGGAGGACCGAGCTCCCCCGACTGGACTCGAACCAGTAACCTGCCGGTTAACAGCCGGCTGCTCTGCCAATTGAGCTACGGAGGACCGAGCTCCCCCGACTGGACTCGAACCAGTAACCTGCCGGTTAACAGCCGGCTGCTCTGCCAATTGAGCTACGGAGGACCGAGCTCCCCCGACTGGACTCGAACCAGTAACCTGCCGGTTAACAGCCGGCTGCTCTGCCAATTGAGCTACGGAGGAATGCCTCGTTGCATCGAACGCACCCACCTGGGTATTCGCCAGAGGGCGCGCGCTCGCTGCGACACATACATTAGCGCAAGCAGGGGGGTGCTCCGCCAATCGGTATCCCGGGGCATCCCCGGGCTCTGACCCACGAGGCAAGGAAGGGTGGCCACCATGCGTTACCGGCTCGCGTTCATCGCAGGGCTCGCGCTGGGCTACGTGCTGGGCACGAAGGCCGGACGCGAACGCTACGAGCAGCTGAGGAGTTCCGCCCGCCAGGTCGCCCAGAACCCCGCGGTGCGCAACACCGCGGAGACGGCGGCGCAGCAGGGCCGCCAGTTCGCCGGCAAGGCGTACCACGTGGTCAGCGAGAAGGTCGGCGACCACGTCCCCGACGCCGTGGCCGAGCGGGTGCGCTCGCTGCGGGCCCACGGCAACGGCAGCAGTGCGGACGACTGGGGCACGAGCAACACGTAGTACCGCGGTCGGTCATGGCGGTGGGTGCCCCAGGGACGGCCGTTCCCGGGGCACCCACTCGCATGTGCGCGCTCCCACCGGCATACGGCGCGGCCACCCCCCGCCGTACGGCAGAATTTTCGCCATGGGGATAGTCGCCGGGTTGGACAGTTCACCCGATTTCACTCGCATCGTGGTCTGCGACACGGACACGGGAGCCGTGCTCCGGCAGGGGTACGCGCCGCATCCGGTGGAGAGCCCCGAGGGAGGCGGCCGCCCCTCCGACGTGGACCCGCAGGCCTGGCTGCTCTCCCTCGGGGAGGCCGCCGGCGGCGGGCTCCTGGAGGGTGTGCAGGCCATCGGCGTCTCCGCGCAGCAGAACGCGCTGATCCCGCTGGACGGCCAGGGCGCCACCGTGCGGCCCGCGCTGGTCGGCGGGGACCGGCGGGCGCAGGTGGCCGCCGCGGACCTGATCGACGCGCTCGGCGGCCGCGAGGCCTGGGCGCAGGCGGTCGGCTGCGTCCCGCAGGCCGCGCAGCCGGTGACCAAGCTGCGCTGGCTCGCCAAGAACGAGCCCGAGGCCGCGCGCCGCACGGCCGTGCTGATGCAGGCCCACGACTGGCTGGTGTGGCAGCTGCTCGGCCGGCCGGTCAGACGGACCACCGACCGCGGCGGCGCCTCCGGCACCGGCTACTGGTCCGCGGCCACCGGCGCCTACCGCCCCGACCTGGTCGAGCTGGCCCTCGGCCACCAGGCGATGCTCCCGGAGGTGATCGGCCCCGCCGAGGCGGCCGGTACGACCCCGGAGGGACTGCTGATCTCCGCCGGCACCGGCGAGACCATGGCCGCCGCCTTCGGTCTCGGCCTGGGGCTCGGTGACGCGGTGGTCTCCCTGGGCGCCTCGGGCTCGGTGATGGCCGTGCACCCCGAGGCGCTGGTCGACCAGAGCGGGATGATCACCTCGCTCGCGGACGCCACCGGCATGCACCTCCCGGTCGTCACCACGCTCAACGCGGTGCGGGCCCTGCGCGGCACCGCCGAACTGCTCGGCCTCGCCGACCTGGAGGCCCTGTCCGACCTGGCGATGAAGTCGACGCCCGGCGCGCACGGTCTGGTGCTGCTGCCCTATCTGGAGGGCGAGCGGACGCCGAGCCTGCCGCACACCGCCGGGACGCTCGCGGGCCTGCGCCGCGAGTCGATGAAGCCGGAGCACCTGGCGCGGGCCGCGTTCGAGGGCATGCTGTGCGGGCTCGCGGACGCGCTGGACGTGCTGCGCGGACGGGGCGTGGAGGTGCGGCGCGTGTTCCTGCTGGGTCAGGCCGCCGAGCTGCCGGCCGTGCAGGCCGCGGCGCCCGCGCTGTTCGGCGCGCAGGTAGTGGTGCCGCAGCCCGCGGACTACGCGGCGATCGGCGCCGCCCGTCAGGCGGCCTGGGCGCTCGGCGTGTCGCAGGGCGCCCTCGACCCGCGCACCCCGCCCGCCTGGCAGGGCGCGGTCGCCCAGGTGCTGGAGCCGGGCGAGGAACTGGCGGTGGGCCAGGCGGTGCGCCAGCAGTACGTGTCGGTGCGCGAACAGACCCATCCGGGGGCGTTCCGCCCGTAATGACCCGGACGGCGTAGGACCACCGGCCGAGGACGGCTCGGCCGGTGGACCGCTATTGGGTTAATCAGTTGAGGTAACGCGGGTGGAGTGTCCGACGATAGGGGCCAGGGGACACCGACCGCCCCCACCGCCGACTCCGAGAGACCAGCGTGCTCATAAGACTTCTGCGGACCTATCTCAGGCCCTACAAGAAACCCATAGCCCTCGTGGTGCTGCTGCAGTTCCTGCAGACGTGCGCCACCCTCTACTTGCCCACGCTGAACGCCCACATCATCGACAACGGTGTGGTGAAGGGTGACACCGGTTACATCCTGACGTACGGCGGCGTGATGATCGCCATCTCGCTGGCGCAGGTGGTGTGCAACATCGGCGCCGTGTACTACGGCGCCCGCACCGCCTCCTCGCTCGGACGGGACGTCCGCGCGGCCGTCTTCGACCGCGTGCAGTCCTTCTCGGCGCGCGAGGTCGGGCACTTCGGGGCGCCCTCCCTCATCACGCGTACGACCAACGACGTCCAGCAGGTCCAGATGCTGGCCCTGATGACGTTCACCCTGATGGTGTCGGCGCCCATCATGTGCGTGGGCGGTGTGGTCCTCGCCCTCGGCCTGGACGTGCCGCTGTCGGGCGTCCTGGTCGCCGTCGTACCGGTGCTCGGCATCTGCGTGACGCTGATCGTGCGCCGGCTGCGCCCGCTGTTCCGGTCCATGCAGACGCGGCTGGACACGGTGAACCGGGTGCTGCGCGAGCAGATCAGCGGCAACCGCGTCATCCGCGCCTTCGTGCGCGACGAGTACGAGAAGGACCGCTTCCGGCGGGCCAACGGGGACCTCACCGAGATGGCGCTGGCCACCGGCCGGCTGCTCGCGCTGATGTTCCCGATCGTGATGACGGTGGTGAACCTGTCGTCCATCGCGGTGGTGTGGTTCGGCGCCCACCGCATCGACAGCGGCGGCATGCAGATCGGCGACCTGACCGCGTTCCTCGCCTATCTGATGCAGATCGTGATGTCCGTGATGATGGCCACCTTCATGTTCATGATGGTGCCGCGCGCGGAGGTGTGCGCCGAGCGCATCGAGGAGGTCCTGGACACCGAGTCCAGCGTCGTGCCGCCGAGCGCTCCGGTGGTGGAGCTGCGCCGCCACGGGCATCTGGAGATCCGTCAGGCCGGCTTCCGCTACCCGGGAGCGGAGGAGCCGGTCCTCAAGGCCGTCGACGTGGTGGCCCGCCCCGGCGAGGTCACCGCCGTCATCGGGTCCACCGGCAGCGGCAAGTCCACCCTCCTGGGGCTGGTGCCCCGGCTGTTCGACGCCACCGACGGCGAGGTCCTCGTCGACGGGGTGGACGTGCGGCAGGTGGAGCCGGCGCTGCTGGCGCGCACGGTCGGCCTGGTCCCGCAGAAGCCGTACCTGTTCGCGGGCACGGTGGCGACCAACCTTCGCTACGGCAACCCGGACGCCACCGACGAGGAGCTGTGGCAGGCACTCGAGGTGGCGCAGGCCAAGGAGTTCGTCTCCAAGCTGGAGGGCGGGCTGAACGCGCCGATCGCCCAGGGCGGCACCAACGTCTCCGGCGGTCAGCGCCAGCGCCTGGCCATCGCCCGCACCCTCGTGCAGCGCCCGGAGATCTACCTCTTCGACGACTCCTTCTCCGCGCTCGACTACGCCACCGACGCGGCCCTGCGCGCCGCGCTCGCACGCGAGACCGCCGAGGCGACCGTGGTGATCGTCGCCCAGCGCGTGGCGACCATCCGGGACGCCGACCGGATCGTCGTACTGGACGAGGGACGGGTCGTCGGCACCGGCCGCCACCACGAGCTGATGGCGGACAACGAGACGTACCGGGAGATCGTGCTCTCCCAGCTGACGGAAGCGGAGGCTGCCTGATGGCCGGGCCGATGGGGCGGATGATGGCCGGCGGCGGCCCCGACAACCGCTCGATGGACTTCAAGACGTCGGGCCGGCGGCTCCTCGCGCAGTTCAGGCCCGAGCGGTTCACGATGTACGCGCTGGTGCTGTGCGTGGTCGTGAGCGTCACGCTCAGCGTGATCGGGCCGAAGATCCTCGGCAAGGCCACCGACCTGGTGTTCGCCGGGATCATCGGACGGCAGATGCCGTCCGGGCTCACCAAGGAGCAGGTGCTCGACGGGATGCGCCGGCGCGGCCAGGGCGGTGTCGCCGACATGCTGGGCGGCACCGACTTCACCCCGGGCAAGGGCATCGACTTCGGCGCCGTGGGCGAGGTCCTGCTGTTCGCGCTGGGCACGTTCCTGGCGGCGGGCCTGCTGATGGCGGTGGCGACGCGGCTGGTGAACCGGTCGGTGAACCGCACCATGTTCCGGATGCGCGAGGACGTGCAGACGAAGCTGTCGCGGCTGCCGCTGTCGTACTTCGACAAGCGCCAGCGCGGCGAGGTGCTCTCGCGGGCCACCAACGACATCGACAACATCGGGCAGACGCTCCAGCAGTCGATGGGCCAGCTCATCAACTCGGTGCTGACCATCATCGGCGTGCTGGTGATGATGTTCTACGTCTCCTGGATCCTGGCGCTGGTCGCGCTGGTGACGGTGCCGCTGTCGTTCGTGGTCGCCACCCGCGTGGGCAAGCGGTCGCAGCCGCACTTCGTGCAGCAGTGGCGCTCCACCGGCAAACTGAACGCGCACATCGAGGAGATGTACACCGGGCACACCCTGGTGAAGGTGTTCGGCCGGCAGGAGGAGTCGGCGCAGCAGTTCGCCGAGCAGAACGAGGCGCTGTACGAGGCGGGGTTCAAGGCACAGTTCAACAGCGGCATCATGCAGCCGCTGATGATGTTCGTCTCGAACATCAACTACGTGCTGGTGGCGGTCGTCGGCGGTCTCAGGGTCGCCTCCGGCGCGCTGTCGATCGGTGACGTGCAGGCCTTCATCCAGTACTCGCGGCAGTTCTCGATGCCGCTGACCCAGGTGGCCTCGATGGCGAACCTGGTGCAGTCGGGCGTCGCCTCGGCCGAGCGGATCTTCGAACTCCTGGACGCGGAGGAGCAGGAGGCGGACCCGGTGCCGGGCGTGCGGCCGGAGCAGCTGCGCGGGCGGGTCGCGCTGGAGCACGTGTCCTTCCGCTACGAGGAGGACAAGCCGCTCATCGAGGACCTTTCCCTGAAGGCCGAGCCCGGTCACACGGTCGCGATCGTCGGCCCGACCGGCGCGGGCAAGACCACGCTGGTCAACCTGCTGATGCGGTTCTACGACGTCACCGGCGGGCGGATCACCCTGGACGGCGTGGACATCGCGCGCATGTCCCGGGACGAACTGCGCTCCGGCATCGGCATGGTGCTCCAGGA
>NZ_BMVJ01000001.1:134973-136021 GCF_014650655.1 Streptomyces anandii JCM 4720 | reverse complement strand
CACCTGGCTGTTCGGCGGCACCATCGCGGAGAACATCGCCTACGGAGCCTCCCGGGAGGTCACGCGCGGGGAGATCGAGGAGGCGGCGCGGGCCGCGCACGCGGACCGGTTCATCCGCACCCTGCCCGAGGGCTACGACACGGTGATCGACGACGAGGGCTCCGGGGTGAGCGCCGGTGAGAAGCAGCTCATCACCATCGCGCGGGCGTTCCTGTCCGACCCGGTGATCCTCGTTCTGGACGAGGCGACCAGCTCGGTGGACACCCGCACCGAGGTGCTGATCCAGAAGGCGATGGCCAAACTCCAGCACGGCAGGACGTCGTTCGTCATCGCGCACCGGCTCTCCACGATCCGGGACGCGGACACGATCCTCGTCATGGAGAACGGCTCGATCGTCGAACAGGGCGCCCACGACGAGCTGCTGGAGAGCGACGGGGCCTACGCGCGCCTCTACAAGGCGCAGTTCGCGCAGGCGGTCGCGGAGGTCGACTGAGCCATGGTCGGCTGAGCCACGGGGGCCGCCGTCCGCGCGGCGGCCCCTCCTCAGTCCAGGTAGCCGCGCAGCTGGTCGGCGAAGGCGTGGTCGCGCAGCTTGTTGAGGGTCTTGGACTCGATCTGCCGGATCCGCTCGCGGGTCACACCGAAGATGCGCCCTATCTCCTCCAGGGTGCGCGGCCGCCCGTCGGCCAGCCCGTAGCGCAGTTGCACGACCTTGCGCTCGCGCTCCCCGAGGGTCGACAGCACGGCGTCGAGGTGCTCACGCAGCAGCAGGAAGGCGGCCGACTCCACCGGGGAGGCGGCGTCGCCGTCCTCGATGAGGTCGCCGAGGGCCACGTCGTCCTCCTCGCCGACCGGGGCGTGCAGCGAGACCGGCTCCTGGGCGAGCCGCAGCACCTCGCGGATCCGCTCGGGCGGCAGTTCGAGGTGGGCGGCGACCTCCTCGGGCGTCGGCTCGTAGCCCCGCTCCTGGAGCATCCGGCGCTGCACCCGCACGACCCGGTTGATGAGCTCGACGACGTGGACGGGGACCCGGATGGTGCGGGCCTGG
>NZ_BMVJ01000001.1:130525-134938 GCF_014650655.1 Streptomyces anandii JCM 4720 | reverse complement strand
TCGGCCAGCGCCCGGGACATGGCCTGGCGGATCCACCAGGTGGCGTAGGTGGAGAACTTGTAGCCGCGGGCGTAGTCGAACTTCTCCACAGCCCGGATCAGCCCGAGGTTGCCCTCCTGCACGAGGTCGAGCATGGTGAGACCGCGCCCCACGTACCGCTTGGCGACGGAGACGACGAGCCGCAGGTTGGCCTCGATGAGCCGGCGCTTGGCCATCCGCCCCATGACGACCAGCCGGTCCAGGTCCAGGGCGAGCTCGGAGTCCAGGTCGGGGGTGCCGGCCAGTTTCTCCTCGGCGAACAGGCCGGCCTCCACGCGCCGGGCGAGCTCCACCTCCTCGGCGGCGGTGAGCAGCGGGATGCGGCCGATCTCGCGCAGGTACTGGCGGAACAGGTCGGAGGAGGGTCCGCCGGACTCGGTGCGGGCGGGGGCCGGGGCCGGTTCGACGGGCTCGGGTGCGTCGGCCTCCAGCGCCCCGGCGGGGGGTTCCTCCGGCTCGGACGGGGCCTCGGCGGGGCCTTCCGTCTCGGGGTGGTGCCCGACCCTGTCCTGCGGGGGTACGGCCGCGATGACGAGGTCGGGGGCGATGTCGGTCTGGGCGAGGGTCTGGGTCTGCACGGGGGCGACCTCCAGGATGTTCGCTGCTGAGCTGTGCGGCAGCGGTACTCGGGGGGCGGAGTCGGCGGCCTCGCCGCTGTCCGTCCCGTACGCGATGAGCGAAGCCGCGGGGGTGTGGGACCCGTGGGGGACGGATCGGCCGCGCTCCGAGGACTCAGGCACCGGACCCAGTGTGGGGTACGACACATCGCTGCCACGAGGGGCGTGCGATGACTTTTTGCGTCCGGTCCGTGACCGGGCGGTTACTCAGATCGTTCGGCGGCGGCCGGGGCCACGCTCACAGCGCGGCCGCGCCGCGTTCCCGCAGGGCCTGGTCGTACTGCTGGAGGATCCACAACTCGTTCTGGGCGGCCGCGAGTTCGGCCGGGTCGCCGCCGGTGCCGAGGCGGGCGACGGTGCTGTTGAGATCGCGGATGCGGCGCTCGACGGCGCGGCGGCGGACGCGGACCAGGACCTCGCCCGCGTACATCTCGTCGACCACGCGGCGCATGATCGCCTCCACCGCGAGCTCGGTGACCATCGCGCGGACCTGGTCGTCGGGGGCCGCCTCGCGCACCCGGGCGAGGTACTCCTGCGGGTCGCCCACGCCGTACTCCGCGCCGCCCGCGTCGAGGATCGTCTGACGTACGGCCGCGTACGGCGGGGCGGTGAACTCGTCGACGCCGTACGCGTCGAAGGCCGGGGAGACCAGTTCAGGGCGCTGCAGCGCGAGCTTCAGCAGCTCGCGCTCGGTGGCGTAGACGGGGTTGCGCAGGTTCAGCGCCGGGCCGCGGGAGGCGGTGGCGGCGGGCCGCGCGGGGGCGTACTGCTGCTGGGGGCGGCCCTGCTGCCGGTCCGGGCCGCCGCCCCGGCCGGAGCCGCCGCGCTCGCGGGCCCAGCGGGCGAGCTGGGCGACCCGCCGGACCACGAACTGGGTGTCGAGGATGCCGAGCAGCCCGGCGAGCTGGACGGCGACCTCGTGCTGGGCGCCGCTGTTCTTGATCCTGGCGACGACCGGCGCGGCCTCGTCGAGGGCCGCGGCGCGGCCGGCCGGGGTGTCGAGGTCATAGCGGGCGACGATCTGGCGCAGCGCGAACTCGAAGAGCGGGGTGCGCGGTTCGGCCAGGTCGGCGACCGCCTCGTCGCCCTTGGCCAGCCGCAGCTCGCAGGGGTCCATGCCGTCGGGGGCGATGGCGATGTAGGTCTCGGCGGCGAACTTCTGGTCGTCCTCGAAGGCCCGCAGGGCGGCCTTCTGCCCGGCAGCGTCGCCGTCGAAGGTGAAGATCACGCGGGCCGAGCCGTTGTCCATCAGCAGGCGGCGCAGGATCTTGATGTGGTCGCCGCCGAAGGCGGTGCCGCAGGTGGCGATCGCGGTGGTGACGCCGGCGAGGTGACAGGCCATGACGTCGGTGTAGCCCTCGACGACGACCGCGCGGGAGGCCTTGGCGATCTCCTTCTTGGCCAGGTCGATGCCGTAGAGGACCTGGGACTTCTTGTAGATCGCCGTCTCGGGGGTGTTGAGGTACTTCGGGCCGTTGTCCGCCTCGTAGAGCTTGCGGGCGCCGAAGCCCACCACCTCGCCGCCGATGTCGCGGATCGGCCACATCAGCCGGCCGCGGAAGCGGTCGATGGGGCCGCGGCGGCCCTCCTGGGAGAGCCCGGAGAGGATCAGTTCCTTGTCGCTGAAGCCCTTGCCGCGCAGGAAGCGGGTGAGGTGGTCCCAGCCCTGCGGGCTGTAGCCGACGCCGAAGTGGACGGCGGCGGCCTGGTCGAAGCCGCGCTCGGCGAGGAAGACCCGGCCGGTGTCGGCCTCGGGCGAGGCCGCGAGCTGTTCCGCGTACCACTCGGCGGCCAGCTTGTGGGCCTCGACCAGGCGGATGCGCTCGCCGCGCTGGTGGGCGGGGTTGTACCCGCCCTCCTCGTAGCGCAGGGTGATGCCGGCCTGGGCGGCGAGGCGCTCGACCGCCTCGGAGAAGGAGAGGTGGTCCACCTTCATCACGAAGGTGATGGTGTCGCCGCCCTCCTGGCAGCCGAAGCAGTGGAAGAGTCCCTTGCTCGGGCTGACCTGGAAGGACGGCGACTTCTCGTCGTGGAACGGGCACAGCCCCTTGAGGTTGCCGCCGCCCGCGCCTCGCAGCTGGAGGTACTCGGACACGACGGCGTCGATCGGGACCGCGTCCCGTACCGCCTTCACGTCCTCGTCGTTGATCCGTCCTGCCACGCGTGAATTCTACGGGGACGGTCGGACACTCCTTCCCGCCTACGAGGTCAGGCTGTCCAGCGGAACGTGCGGGTCGGCCAGCGCCTCGGTGTCCACCCGTGCCCTCGTACGGATCAGGTGCTGGATCGGGTCGGTGACGTCCCACACGTTGACGTTCATCCCGGCCAGCACCCGGCCCTCCTTCACCCAGAAGGCGATGAACTCGCGCTTGCCGGCGTCCCCGCGGATCACCACCTCGTCGTACGACCCGGGCGGCGCCCAGCCGCTGTACTCCATGCCGAGGTCGTACTGGTCGGAGAAGAAGTAGGGCACGCGGTCGTAGACGACGTCCTGGCCGAGCATCGCGCGGGCCGCGGCCGGGCCGCCGTTGAGCGCGTTGGCCCAGTGCTCGACCCGCAGCCGCGTGTCGAACAGGCCGTGCGGGAAGGAGGCGGCGTCGCCGGCCGCGTAGATGTCCGGGTCGGAGGTGCGCAGCCGCTCGTCGACCGCGATGCCGCCGCCGTGCTCCCGGGCGGCCAGCTCCAGGCCCGCGGACTCCGCGAGCGCGACGCGCGGGGCGGCGCCGATCGCGGCGAGCACGTCGTGGCAGGGGTGCTCCTCGCCGTCGTCGGTGCGGGCGGCCAGCACCATGCCGTCCTGACCGACGATCTCGGTGAGCCTGGCGCCGAAGTGGAAGCGGACGCCGTGCTCGCGGTGCAGCTCGGCGAAGAGCTGGCCCAGCTCGGGGCCGAGGACGTGGTGCAGCGGGGTGGCGGAGGGCTCGACGACGGTGACCTCGGCGCCGTACTCGCGGGCCGCGGCGGCCACCTCCAGGCCGATCCAGCCGCCGCCGGCGATCACGAGGTGGCCGTTGTCCCGGCCGAGGTGGGCCAGCACGCCCTTGAGGCGCTCGGCGTGGGCGAGGCGGCGCAGGTGGTGGACGCCGGCCAGGCCGGTGCCGGGGATGTCCAGGCGGCGCGGCTCGGCGCCGGTGGCCAGGAGCAGCTTGTCGTAGCGCACATGGGTGCCGTCGTCGCCGTAGTGGACGGTCTTCGCGGCGCGGTCGATGGCGACGACGGTCTGGCCGAGGTGCAGCTCGATGTCGTTGCGCGCGTACCAGGCGGGCTCGTGCACGAAGACGCTGTCGCGCTCCTCCTTGCCCAGGAGGTAGCCCTTGGACAGCGGCGGGCGTTCGTAGGGGTGGTCGCGCTCGTCGCAGATGAGGATCACGCGGCCGCTGAAGCCCTCCGCGCGGAGGGTCTCGGCCGCCTTCGCGCCGGCGAGACCTCCTCCGACGATGACGAATGTCTGATCCGCGTCGACCACTTGATGCCTCCTCGTAAGGGTGCCGCCACCTGCGAGCCTCCCGCACGAAAGCGTGCTGCGGGAAGAGGGAGTGGCCCGATCAGGCCACGGAGGGTCACCTCGGCGGCCCGGCCGGGGCCAGGGGGGTCACTCGGGTCCCACCGGTATCACGGGTGTCGGTAAGCGCGCTGTCAATGTCATGCCTGCCCCGTCAGACGCGCGTGAAGCGAGCGGGCGGAGACGTCGGTGAGGGCGGCGATCTGGTCGACGATCACCCGCTTGCGGGCGCGGTCGTCGCGGGCCTCGGCGAAC
>NZ_BMVJ01000001.1:122381-130495 GCF_014650655.1 Streptomyces anandii JCM 4720 | reverse complement strand
AGCGCGCGGAACTGCGGGTCGAGGCCGACGGGGGCCCGCGCGGTGAGCGCCTCGGCGAGTTCGGCGACCACGATCCGCTGGTCGGCGCGCAGCCGCTCCTGCTCGGCGCGCTGCATGACGTACCGGTCGGCGACGGCCTTGAGGACGGCGCACTCCATTCGGGTGCTTCTGGGGACGACGAGCTCGGCGCCGTAGCGGGTGAGGCGGCCGGAGCCGTACGTCTGCCGGGTGGCGCCCTCGGCGGCCAGGCAGAAGCGGCCGATGAGCTGGCTGGTGGCGTCCTTCAGGCGGGCCTGGGCGACGGCCGAGCCGTCGTACCCGTGCGGCCACCACTCCTGCTCCAGGAGGCGGTCGAGGGCCTCGGCCAGCTCCGCGGGGTCGGTGCCGGCCGGGACGTACCGTCCGACGGCGACCTCGAAGACGGCCTGCCGCTCTGGCTCGGCCTGCAGGCAGGCCGGGTCGATGTGGCCCGCGTGCAGGCCGTCCTCCACGTCGTGCACCGAGTACGCCACGTCGTCGGACCAGTCCATGACCTGGGCCTCGAAGCACGCGCGGGTGCCCGGCGCGTCCTTGCGGACCCAGTCGAACACCGGCCGGTCGTCCTCGTAGACCCCGAACTTCGGCGAGGCCGGGTCGGTGGGATGGGCACCGCGCGGCCAGGGGTACTTGGTCGCGGCGTCCAGTGCGGCGCGGGTGAGGTTGAGGCCCACGCTGACGAGCTCGCCGGAGGCGGGGTCGGTGACGAACCGCTTGGGCTCGATGCGGGTGAGCAGCCGCAGGGACTGGGCGTTGCCCTCGAAGCCTCCGCAGTCGGCCGCGAACTCGTTCAGCGCCTGCTCGCCGTTGTGGCCGAAGGGCGGGTGGCCCAGGTCGTGGGAGAGGCAGGCCGCCTCCACCAGGTCGGGGTCGCAGCCCAGGGCGGCGCCGAGCTCGCGGCCCACCTGGGCGCACTCCAGCGAGTGGGTGAGCCGGGTGCGGGGACTGGCGTCCCAGGCCTGGCTGCGGGTGCCCGGGGTGACCACCTGCGTCTTGCCGGCGAGCCGCCGCAGGGCGGCCGAGTGCAGCACCCGCGCGCGGTCGCGCTGGAACGCGGTGCGCCCCGGCCGCTTGTCCGGCTCGGCGGCCCACCGCTCCACACCCGCCGGGTCGTACCCCGCGGGCGGGACGTGATTCTCATACGGCACTGCGGCCCCGGACGCGATCCCTTCCATGCCTCGACACTAAGCGCAGCCACCGACAATCGGGGGGTTACGGTCCGTTTCCCGCCTGGGGTCGTTGTCCGCTTGCCGGGCCGGGGGCCTTCCGTTTCCCCGGGCTCGGGGGCGCCGTCTGCTTGCCGGCTCGGGATCGCCTGCTGGTTCCCGGCTCGGGATCGCCTGCTGGTCCCCGCCTCGGGAGGCGCTGCCCGTTCTCCGGCCCGGAGCGCGCCGTCCGTCTGCCCGGCCCGCGGGGTCACGCCGAGGCGAGGGCGGGTTCCGTGATCGTGCCGGGGGCGGCGAGGGTCTCGTCGTAGCGGTGCAGGACGAGTCGGGCCATGGACGGGTGGTCGCCGAGCGGGGCGGAGGCGATCCAGGGGGCGGCCTCGGCGCACTGGGTGGCGAAGCGGCCGGGGGCGGTGAAGCAGGAGGCGACGGCGACGCGGTGGCGGCCCCGCTCGGCCAGGGCCCGCAGGGCCGCCGGGACGGTGGGCGCGGCGGCGGAGGCGTAGGCCGGGACGACCGGCACGCCGAGGCGGTCGGCGAGCAGCCGCGCGGTGCGGCGGGTGCCGGCCGCCGAGTCGGGGTCGCGCGACCCGGCGGCGGCCAGCACCACGGCGCTCGCGCGGCGCGTGGCCGCGTCGGTCCCCGCGGGCCAGCCGGCCTCGGTCAGCCGGTCGTACAGGGTCTCCACGAGCAGCGGATGAGGGGCGAGCGGCGCGGCCACACGCGCGCGTGCCGGTGACGCGGCCGCCATCTCGGGGATGTCCCGCTTGACGTGGTGCCCGGGGCTGAGCAGCAGCGGCACCAGGACCGCCTCGCTCCCGCCCAGGGCGGCCAGGGTGTCGGGCAGCGGCGGCTCGTCGATCTCGATGTGCCCGAGGTGCACGGACAGGGCGGGCCGCGTCTCGCGCACCCGGTCCATCAGGGCCCGAACGGTGCGCAGCGCGCGCGGGTCGCGGCTGCCGTGGGCCACGAGGACGAGGGCGGGCGGCGCGCACGGGGCCTGCCTGCGCCTGCCGTCGGGCGTGACGAGCCGGAGCCGGCCGGCGAGCTCGGCACCGATGCTGCTCATGATGTGCGCCGTACTGTCGAGCGTCATGCACGGATCCTCCCCGGCCCAGGTTGCGCGCCCGTTGCGTGACGGTGACGGGTGTTTTCCGCGCCTTCACGGCGGGCGCGGGGATGCGGTGAGGCACCCCTGTCCGAGCGATTCGCGCGGGAGCGGCGTGAACCGGGCGGCCGCGCGCCGCGTCCTTGCTGATCGAGGCCCGTGGGAGCACGCAGAGCGCCGGGCCGTGGGGAGGGACCGTCGGATGCGGAAACGACAGCCCGCGCGGGAGGCACGGCCGCGCACGCGGCGGCCGCGCCTGCCGCGCACGCGTGCCGGGCGGCGGCGGCTGACGCAGGCCGTGATGGCCGTGTGCGTGCTGGCGCTGCTGCCGGCGACCTGGCTGTACGTGGCCGCCGGCGACCGGCTGCGCACCGCGGCCGACGCCCCGCGCACCGAGGTCGCCGTCGTCTTCGGCGCCGGGCTGTGGGACGGCGAGCCGTCGCCGTACCTCGCCCACCGGCTGGACGCGGCGGCGCGGCTGTACCGGGAGGGCCGCATCAAGGTGGTCCTGGTGACCGGCGACAACAGCCGCGAGGACTACGACGAACCGGACGCCATGCGCGCGTACCTGGTCCGGCACGGCGTCCCCGCCGCCCGGATCGTCACCGACTACGCCGGCTTCGACACCTGGGACTCCTGCGTGCGCGCGAAGAAGATCTTCGGCGTGGACCGCGCGGTGCTCGTCAGCCAGGGCTTCCACATCCGCCGGGCGGTCGCGCTGTGCGAGGCGGCGGGCATCGACTCCTACGGCGTGGGCGTCGAGGAGGGGCACAACGCCACCTGGTACTACGGCGGCACCCGCGAGATGTTCGCGGCCGGCAAGGCGGTGCTCGACGCGGTGTTCCGCCCGGACCCCAGGTTCCTGGGGCCGAAGGAGCCGGGCGTGGCCCGGGCACTCGCCGGGGCCGCGGCCGGGACGGGAACCGGATGACGCGGGACCTCACCCCGGACCGGAGCGGGCGGGGAGGTCCCCGTCCCGGCGGCGTAACAGGAGGCCGCCCGGCGGCGTAACACGGCCGACGCACGCTGAGCGGCATGGAAACCTCCGCGACGCCCACGCACTGCCCGTACTGCGCCCTGCAGTGCGGCATGAACCTCACGCCGGCCCCCGACGGCGGCGTGGAGGTGACCGAGCGCGCGGACTTCCCGGTGAACCGGGGCGCGCTGTGCGGCAAGGGCCGTACGGCGCCGGCGGTGCTGTCCTCGCGGGTGCGGCTGACCTCCCCGCTGGTGCGCTCGCGGGACGGCGCCCTCCGGCCGGCCGGCTGGGGGGAGGCCCTGGACCGGATCGCCGAGGGCCTGGCACGCGCGCGCGTGGCGCACGGCCCGGACGCGTGCGGGGTGTTCGGCGGGGGCGGGCTGACGAACGAGAAGGCGTACGCGCTCGGGAAGTTCGCGCGCATCGTGCTCGGCACCTCGCAGATCGACTACAACGGCCGCTTCTGCATGTCCTCGGCGGCCGCGGCCGGCAACGCGGCGTTCGGCCTGGACCGCGGTCTGCCGTTCCCGCTGGAGGACGTGCCGAGGACGGGCTGCGTGATCCTGGTCGGCGCCAACCCGGCGGAGACGATGCCGCCGTCGCTGCGGTACTTCACCGAACTGCGGGAGAACGGTGGCACGCTGATCGTCGTCGACCCGCGCCGGACGAAGACCGCCGAGCAGGCCGACCTGCACCTCGCGCCCCGCCCCGGCACCGATCTCGCGCTCGCCCTGGGCCTGTTGCACCTGGTCGTCGCCGAGGGCCGCACGGACGAGGACTACATACGGCGGCGCACCACCGGCTGGGAGGAGGCGCGGGCTGCGGCGATGGCGCACTGGCCGGAGTACGTGGAGCGGATCACGGGGGTGTCCGTTCCCCAACTGCGCCAGGCGGTAAGGATGTTCTGCGAGCCGGAGTCGGCGATGGTGCTCACCGCGCGCGGGCCCGAGCAGCAGTCCAAGGGCACCGACACGGTGGGCGCGTGGATCAACCTCTGCCTGGCGACCGGCCGCGCGGGCCGCCCGCTGTCCGGGTACGGCTGCCTGACCGGTCAGGGCAACGGGCAGGGCGGGCGCGAGCACGGCCAGAAGGCCGACCAGTTGCCCGGTTACCGCAAGCTGACCGACCCTGAGGCGCGGCGGCACGTGGCCGAGGTGTGGGACGTGGACCCGGACAGCCTGCCGGGGCCCGGCCGCAGCGCCTACGAGCTTCTGGACGCGCTCGGCACGGACGTCCGCGCCCTGCTGCTCATGGGTTCCAACCCGGTGGTGTCCGCGCCGCGCGCCGCGCACGTCGAGGAGCGGCTGCGCTCACTGGACTTCCTGGCCGTGTCCGACGTGGTCCTGTCGGAGACGGCGGCGCTCGCGGACGTGGTCCTGCCGGTCGCGCAGTGGGCCGAGGAGACCGGCACCACGACCAGCCTCGAGGGCAGGGTGCTGCTGCGGCGACGCGCGCTGGCCCCGCCGCCTGGGGTCCGCACCGACCTGGAGGTCCTGCACGAACTCGCCGCCCGGCTGGGCGTGGAGAAGGGCTTCCCCACCGACCCGGAGGAGGTCTTCGACGAACTGCGCCGCGCCACGGCGGGCGCCCCGGCCGACTACTCCGGCATCACCTACCGCCGCCTGGCCGAACAGCACGGCGTCTTCTGGCCCTGCCCGTCCGAGAACGGCCCCGCCGGCCCCACCGAGAGCGACACCGCCACCGTCACCGGGACGGGCACCCGCACCGACGCCGACGCCGACACCAGCACCAGCACCAGCACAGGCACAGACACCGACGGTCACCCCGGCACCCCCCGCCTGTTCCTCGACCGGTTCGCCACCGGGGACGGCCGGGCCCGGTTCGCGCCCGTGTCGTACCGGGCGGCGGCCGAGGAGCCGGACGAGGAGTACCCGGTGCTGCTGACCACCGGCCGCGTGGTGGCGCAGTACCAGTCGGGCGCCCAGACCCGGCGCGTGGACGAACTGAACACGGCCGCCCCCGGCCCGTTCGTGGAGCTGCACCCCCGGCTCGCGGCCCGCCTCGGCGCGGCGGAGGGCGACCCGCTCGCCGTGGTGTCGCGCCGCGGCCGCGCGGTGGCCCCCGCGCGGATCACCACCGCCATCCGCCCCGACACGGTCTTCATGCCCTTCCACTGGCCCGGCGAGGGCCGCGCCAACACCCTGACCAACCCGGCCCTGGACCCCACCTCCCGCATGCCCGAGTTCAAGGTGTGCGCGGTGCGGCTGGAGGTCGTGCGGCCCTGACGCGGACACCGGCCGCGCGTCCATGACCCCGGCCGCCCCGGTGGGCATTACAGAAACGATTCTTCCCCCTCACACACCCCCCTTCACCCCCGTCACATCGGCACGCGGGCGCTATGGACATGACATGTCATGCCCTCTTAAATCTCAGGACGACAGCGCAACCCCCACGCGCCCGAGGGCGCCCGCGCTCAAGGAGACCGATGAGTCGGACACGGCACATCCGAGGTTCCCGCCTGGCCACGGCCGGCGTGGCCGCCACCACCGCCACCCTGCTGGCCGCCGCACTCTCCCCCGCCGCGCACGCGGAGGGCAGACCCACCAGGGCCACCGCGATCGAGAACGCGGCCACGGCCCTCGTGGACCACGCGGCGGCCCTGGGACTCACCTCCGCCGAGCAGACATCCGTCCGGGACGTGATAGTCGACAAGGACGGCACCCAGCACGTCCGCTACGACCGCACCTACCACCGACTGCCCGTACTGGGCGGCGACTTCGTGGTCCACCTCGCCCCCGCCGGCGCCTACCGGGGGGCCGACCGGGCCTCGAAGGGCGCCGTCTCGCTGCCGAGCACCACACCCCAGGTGTCCGCCCCCAAGGCCGCCGGCCTCGCGGTGAACGCGCTGCGCGCGGCCAACCTCGGCGACCGTCTGCGACAGGTCAAGGCCAAACCCCAGTTGGTCGTGGACGCCCTGCACGGCGCCCCCCGCCTGGCCTGGCGCACCAACGCGGTGGGCCTGGACTCGCTGGGCAACCCCGTCGCCCGCACGGTGCTCACCGACGCCCGCACCGGCGCGCAGATCGACGCCTGGGACAGCATCGAGACGGCAACCGGCGACGGCAAGTCGCTCTACAGCGGCACCGTCGCGCTGGAGACCACCCAGTCCGGGTCCACGTACCAGCTCAAGGACCCCACCCGCGGCAACACCTACACGGGCGACGCCGCGAACAAGACCGACCTCTGCTTCTTCGGCATCTGCTTCCAGCGGGCGCCCGCCACCCTCTTCACCGACGCCGACAACCACTGGGGCACCGGCACGACGGCGGACCGCTCCTCGGCGGCGGTCGACGCCCAGTACGGCACCAACGAGACCTGGGACTACTACAGATACGTCCACGGCCGCAACGGCATCGGCGGCGACGGCAAGGGCTCGTACAACCGCGTCCACTACGGCAGCAAGTACAACAATGCCTTCTGGGACGACAGTTGCTTCTGCATGACGTACGGCGACGGTGACGGGACGACGTTCGGACCGCTGGTGGCCCTGGACGTGGCCGGGCACGAGATGACGCACGGCGTCACCTCGAAGACGGCGGCGCTGACCTACTCGGGCGAGTCCGGCGGCCTCAACGAGGCCACCTCCGACATCCTCGGCACGCTGGTGGAGTGGTACGCGAACAACTCCTCCGACCCCGGCGACTACCTGATCGGCGAGGAGATCGTCCGCTCCGGCTTCGGCAAGCCCGCCCTGCGCTTCATGGACAAGCCCTCCAAGGACGGCAGTTCGGCCGACTACTGGAGCAGCTCGGTCGGCAACCTCGACGTCCACTACTCCTCCGGCGTCGCCAACCACTTCGCCTACCTGCTGGCCGAGGGCAGCGGCCCGAAGACCATCAACGGCGTCAGCTACGACTCGCCCACGTACAACGGCTCCACGGTCACCGGCATCGGCCGGGACAAGCTCGGCAAGATCTGGTACCGGGCGCTGACCGTCTACATGACGTCCTCGACGAACTACGCGGGCGCCCGCACCGCGACCCTGAACGCCGCCAAGGACCTCTACGGCGCGGGCAGCACGGAGTACAACGCGGTGGCCGCGGCCTGGAGCGCGGTCAACGTGAACTGACCCCGCCGCAGACCGGCCGGAGGCCGGCGCCCCGCCCCGGGGCGCCGGCCTCTCCGTGTCCGGGTACCCGGGGCCCACGGCCCCTCACCTCGCCCGCCGGAGGTGCGCCCGGCGGCCCGTCACCCGTTCATCCCTGCGCCGTGCGCCCTTCGGGTGTTTTCGACGGCCCGTCAGCAGAAGTGCCGTGACCTGCCCAAACGCCGTGCGTGAGGCGGCCGGGCCGGGGTTTTCGACACCCGTTCACCCCAATCCCTGACGACCGCTCAGGAAGCGGGCGCGCCCATGTGCCACTTACCTCGGAAGGGCAGGGGAACGGCCGACGGCGGCACAAGCGGGTGCCGCGGGCCGTGATCCCACGGACCGAGCTCTAGGGAGCACCGATGCGACGTACCGCCCGCCCGATGAGCGGGGCCATGGCCGGGGCAGCGCTCGCCGTCGCCGCCGTGGGCGCGCTCACCGTGAACACGGCGCCCGCGTACGCCGCGGGCGGCGGCGGCACCCTGGAGGTGTACCCGTCCTCGGTGGTGCCCGGCGGGCAGGTCAGCGTGAACACCAAGGCCTGCGGCGACAAGGCCTCGGCGGCCGGTGACGCCAGCGCGGTGGGCGCGGGCCCGTTCACGCTGGCGCCCAGCGCGCACGAGGGCGACGCCATCGGCCAGTTCCGGGTCCCGGAGAGCGCGCAGCCGGGGACGTACGAGATCGTCGCCGAGTGCGCCGAGGGCGGCAAGCGGGTCA
>NZ_BMVJ01000001.1:119108-122352 GCF_014650655.1 Streptomyces anandii JCM 4720 | reverse complement strand
CGGGCGACCTGCTCGTCACGCTGACCGCGGCGCAGGGGCAGGCGCAGCCCCGCGGAAGTGTCAAGACGGGGGTCGGCGGCGCGCTCGGCCGCGACCCCGCGCAGACCGCGGCCGGCGTGGCGGCTCTCGCCGTCGCCGCCGCGGGCGGTACCTGGCTCCTGCATCGCCGGGCGAGAGGCGACGGGATCTGACGGACACCCTCCGCTGTCCGTCCGCCGGTACCGCTTCCCCTCCCCCTCCGGGCCCGACGCCCCTCGCGGCCCGGAGGGGGCACGGGGTACCGAGAGGGGTTCGTGTGCGAAGGATCGGCAACACCGCCATAGCGACCGTGACCGTGGTCGCCCTGTGCTCCGGGGCCTGGCTGCTGCACGGCGCCGGCACCCACGCCCCGCCCCAGCCGGCCGCCGCCGAGGGCCTGCCCGACCCCGGCGAGGAACGGCTCACCGCGCCCGCGCTGCCGCCGTCCCCGCCCACCCGCATCCGCATCCCCTCCATCAGGGTGAACGCCCCGCTGACCGGCCTCGGCCTGACGAGGTCCGGCAGCCTGGACGTGCCGCCCGCCAAGGACAAGAACCTCGCCGGCTGGTACGAGGCCGGCACCACCCCCGGCGAGCGGGGCACCGCGATCGTCGCCGGGCACGTCGACAACGCGGAGGGCCCCGCCGTCTTCTACGACCTCGGCGCGCTGAAGAAGGGCGCCACCGTCGAGCTGGACCGCCGGGACGGGAGTGTCGCGCTCTTCACCGTGGACGCCGTGGAGGTCTACGCGGCCCGCGACTTCCCCGACGAGAAGGTCTACGGCGCCGCCCGCCGCCCCGAGCTGAGGGTGATCACCTGCGGCGGCGGCTACTCCAGGGCCACCGGCTACCAGGGCAACGTGGTCGTCTTCGCCCACCTCACCGGCAGCCGCTGACCCGGCCGGGAGATCTCACACCCCGGACCCGCACCGGCTGAGGGCAGCGTTCCGTACGGGAAACAGAGGTGATGCCACCGGGTAACGTCCGGGCCGCACGCTCGGGGACATGACCTCGAATACGCGTGTGGTGGTGATCGGCGCCGGCCTCGCGGGCGTCACCCTCGCCCGGCGGCTCGGCGAGCTCGGCACGCCCGCGCTGCTCGTGGGCGAGGAGGAGCACCCCCCGTACAACAGGGTCCTGCTCGCCGAGGTGCTGGCCGGCCGGTACGCCCCCGAGGTGATCGCCCTGCCCGCGCCCGCCGGGTTGCTGCGCGGCCGGGTCACCGGCATCGACCGCGCCGCCCGCGAGGTGCGCTGCGCGGACGGTTCCGCGATCGCGTACGACACGCTGGTCCTGGCCACCGGCTCCAACCCGGTGCTGCCACCGCTGCGCGGACTGTTCACGCCGGGGCACGAGCTGCCCAGGGGCGTGCACGCCTTCCGCACCATGGACGACTGCCTGGGCCTGTCGGCGGCGGTCCGGCCGGGGGCGCGGGCGGTGGTCGTGGGCGGCGGGCTGCTCGGCGTCTCCGCCGCGCGTGCGCTGGCCGTGCGGGGCGCCCAGGTCGTCCTCGCCCAGCAGGCCGAACGGCTCATGGAGCGCCAGCTCGACCCGGGCGCCTCGGCGCTCGTGCTGCGGCACCTGCGCGGCCTCGGCGTCGAGGTGCACACCGAGTGCCGGGTACGGGACGTGCGCTGCGTGGGCGGCGCGGTCCGCTCGGTGGAGCTGGCCGACGGATACGCCCTCGACGCCGACCTCGTGGTCCTGGCCTGCGGGGTGCATCCGCGCACCGGGCTCGCCGAGGACGCCGGGCTCGCCGTGCGCAAGGGCGTCCTGGTCGACGACGAGCTGCGCACCTCGGACCCGCGCATCCACGCCATCGGCGACTGCGCCCAGCACGCCGGCACGGTCTACGGCCTGGCCGCCCCCGCGCTCGAACAGGCCACCGCCCTCGCCGGGCTCCTCGCCGGCGACCCCACCACTCCGGCCGCCCGCTACACCGGCACCCGCGCCCTGACCCGCCTCACCCTGGGCGGCCCCGCCCTGACGGCACCCGCGGCGCCCGGACCGAGGGCGCCCTTCGACCTCGCCGCCTTCGGCGAGACCGAGCCGCGGCCCGGGGACGACGTCGTGCAGCTCGCCGACGCCACCCGCGGCACGTACCGCAAGGTCGTCGTCCGCGACGACCGGCTGGTCGGCGGGGTCCTGGTCGGCGAGCTCGGCACCGTCGGCGCGCTCGCCCGCGCCTGGGAGGGCGCCGAGTCGCTCCCCGCGGACGGCGGCCCCCTGCTCCACCTGCTCACCAACGATGGAGGCTCCTGAATGTCCGCCACCCCGGGGGCCACCCCCACGATCGTGCTCGTCGGCCACGGCATGGTCGGCCAGCGCTTCCTCGAGGCGCTCGCCGAGCGCGGCCTGACCGCCACGCACCGCGTGGTCGTGCTGTGCGAGGAGCCGCGTCCCGCGTACGACCGGGTGCAGCTCACCTCGTACTTCTCGGGCACCACACCGGAGGAACTCTCCCTGACGGACGAGGAGTTCATCGCGGCGCACGGCATAGAGCTGCACGTCGGCGACCCGGCCGAGTCCGTCGACCGCGACACCCGCACGGTCACCGCGCGCTCCGGCCTCACCGTCGGCTACGACGTCCTCGTCCTCGCCACCGGCTCCTACCCCTTCGTGCCGCCGGTCCCCGGCAAGGACGCCGAGGGCTGCTTCGTCTACCGCACCATCGAGGACCTGTTCGCCATCGAGGAGTACGCGAGGCGGCGGGCGACCACGGGCGCGGTGGTCGGGGGCGGGCTGCTCGGCCTGGAGGCGGCCGGCGCTCTCAAGGGGCTCGGACTGGCCGCCCACATCGTGGAGTTCGCGCCGCGCCTGATGCCCGTGCAGGTGGACGACGGCGGTGGCGCGGCGCTGCTGCGCACCATCGAGGGCATGGGCCTGACCGTGCACACCGGCACGGGCACCCAGGAGATCGTGGCCGGCGAGGACGGCGCGGTCACCGGCATGAGACTGTCCGACGGCTCCGAACTCGCCACCGACATGGTGGTGTTCTCCGCGGGCGTCCGCCCCCGGGACCAGCTCGCCCGGGACTGCGGCCTCGCCGTCGGCGAGCGCGGCGGCATCAGCGTCGACGCGCAGTGCCGCACGGTCGGCGACCCGCGCGTGTTCGCGATCGGCGAGTGCGCGCAGGCGGTGGACGGCCGGGTGTACGGGCTGGTCGCCCCCGGCTACGAGCAGGCCGAGACGGCGGCGGCCACCATCGCCGCCGACGAGGCCGAGTT
>NZ_BMVJ01000001.1:111166-119072 GCF_014650655.1 Streptomyces anandii JCM 4720 | reverse complement strand
CACCGGCGCCGACCTGTCCACCAAGCTGAAGCTGCTCGGCGTGGACGTGGCCTCGTTCGGCGACGCGCACGGCACCGCCGAGGACTGCCTGGACGTCGTCTACTCCGACTCCCGCGCGGGCCTGTACAAGAAGCTGGTGATCGGCCGGGACGGCACGCTGCTCGGCGGCATCCTGGTCGGCGACGCGGAGGCGTACGGCACCCTGCGGGCCCTGACGGGTTCGGTGCCGCCCGTCTCCCCGGAGTCACTGGTCCTGCCTGCCGGCGCGGGCGCGGGGGCGCAGCTCGGCCCGTCCGCGCTGCCCGACGAGGCGGTGATCTGCTCCTGCCACAACGTCACCAAGGGCGCGATCCGCGGGGCGGTCACCGAGCACCGCTGCACCACCGTGCCCGAGGTGAAGAAGTGCACCAAGGCCGGTACCGGCTGCGGCAGTTGCGTGAAGGTGCTGGGGCAGCTGGTCACCGCCGAGCTGGAGGCGAGCGGCGTCGAGGTCGACAAGGGACTGTGCGGCTGCTTCGCGCGGACCCGCGAGGAGCTGTACGAGATCGTCCTCGCCCTGCGCATCACCTCCTACCAGGACCTCCTCGACCGCTACGGCCGCGAGGGCGCCCGGGGTGGGGACGGCTGCGAGATCTGCAAGCCGGCGATCGCCTCGGTCATCGCCTCCCTCGCGCCGGCGATCGGCGCCGACGGCTACGTCCTGGACGGCGAGCAGGCGGCCCTCCAGGACACCAACGACCACTTCCTGGCCAACCTCCAGAAGAACGGCTCGTACTCCGTGGTGCCGCGCGTTCCCGGCGGCGAGATCGCGCCCGAGAAGCTGATCGTGATCGGCGAGATCGCCCGCGACTTCGGCCTCTACACGAAGATCACCGGCGGTCAGCGCATCGACATGTTCGGCGCGCGGGTCGAGCAACTGCCCCTGATCTGGACGCGGTTGGTGGACGCCGGCTTCGAGTCCGGGCACGCCTACGGCAAGTCGCTGCGCACGGTGAAGTCATGCGTGGGCTCCACCTGGTGCCGCTACGGCGTCCAGGACTCCGTTCGCATGGCGATCGACCTGGAGCTGCGCTACCGGGGCCTGCGCTCCCCGCACAAGCTCAAGTCCGCCGTGTCCGGGTGCGCCCGCGAGTGCGCGGAGGCCCAGTCGAAGGACTTCGGCGTGATCGCCACCGCCAACGGCTGGAACCTGTACGTCGGCGGCAACGGCGGCGCCACCCCGCGCCACGCCGACCTGCTCGCCCAGGACCTCTCCGACGCCGAACTGGTCCGGCTGATCGACCGGTTCCTGATGTTCTACATCCGCACCGCCGACCGCCTGGAGCGCACCAGCGTCTGGCTGGAGCGCGTCCCGGGCGGCCTGGACCACGTACGGGACGTGGTCGTGCACGACTCGCTCGGCATCTGCGCCGAGCTGGAGTCCCTGATGGCCGCGCACGTGGCCGGCTACCGCGACGAGTGGGCCGAGACGGTCAACGACCCGGAGAAACTCGCCCGGTTCGTGTCCTTCGTCAACGCCCCCGACACCCCCGACCCGGTCGTGGGCTTCGTCCCCGAACGCGACCAGATGAAGCCCGACCTGCCGCTGCTGTCCATCGGCATGCGCCCCGCCGACGACGTACTGGAAGGAAGCGCCCAGCGATGACCCTGGCACCCGAGACCACCGACCTGAAGGTCCGCCTCCGGCTCGACGAGGGCTGGTTCACGGTCTGCGACCTCAGCACCCTGACCCCGGGCCGCGGCGTGGCCGCACTGCTGCCGGACGGCCGCCAGGCCGCCCTGTTCCGCGACCGCAACGGCAACCTCTACGGCATCGACAACCGCGACCCCTTCACCGGTGCCGCCGTCCTCTCCCGGGGCCTGACCGGCACCCACCACGGCCGCCCCTTCGTGGCCTCCCCCCTCCTCAAACAACGCTTCGACCTCACCACCGGCCACTGCCTGGACGACCCCTCCGTCCGCATCGACTCCTACGAGGTGAAGGCGGCCTGACACGGACGTCCGGCACTCACGGCCAGTTGTCCCGTCCGAACTTGACGAGGGCTCCGAGAGCGTTGCCGCCGGCCGAGATGTTGTTGTCCTCGCTCCCGATGCCGAGCGGGCCGTTGATCACCTCGTACCCGCTGAGGGTGCCGATGGCGTAGGCGCCGTCGTTCCACTGTCCGAAGAACGGCCCCCCGGAGTCCCCCGGGCCGGCGTCGGCGTGGTGCTCCAGCTCACGGGCGTCGCTGTCGGTGTCCGTGTCGATGACGTGAATGGCCGCCTGGTAGCTGGGGCGTTCGGAGGACACGGCTCCCGGATAGCCGACCAGGGTCCAGTAGTTGCGGCCCTCCCAGCTCGAGTCCCAGCCCTTCGTCCCGAACCAGCCCAACTGGTTGCCGAGCGGTGTGTCGAGCCTGAAGACCGCCATGTCGTGCGCCGAGACGTTCTGCGGGCCGTACCCGTGGGCGTCGGTCACCCACGACCAGCCTCCGGGTCCGGCGGTCGACGTGCCGTCGTAGTAGCCCGCGACGAACTTCGCGCCCCAGTGCGTGGAGCCCCAGGGCACCATGTGCGAGGCCGTCAGCACGGTACGGGCGCCGGCCAGCACCCCGGTGCCCGAATAGTCCCAGTTCGGCGCGCTGATGTCCCGCCACACGAGGATCCGTCCGATGCAGACCCACGGATACCCTCGGGGGTAGAAGACCTGGCGGGGCGGATATTCGCCGTACACCGGACCGGCGAACGGGGTGACCGTGCCTCCCTTGATCCGGCGCATCTCCAGCCGCCGCACCGGGGCGGGACGGGGGTGGTGGAGGTAGGGCTGCCACATCGGCCGCGCGGCCGGCTGCGGTCCGTCCGGGAGCCGCAGTGAACCGCGTTCGTGCAGGCGGGTCTCCTTCACGGCGCATCCGTAGAACGAGCCCTCGGGCAGAGTCAGCGTTCCACCGGTGCTCGGCGCGAGTTGCTGTCCGGGCGGCACGGTCACCGTCACCCGGTTGCCGGCGAGCCCGGCTCTGACGTCGTCGGGCACCTTCTCCTCCGCGGGCAAGTCGTCGCGGAGCGCCAACTCCTCCAGGGTGAACGGGGAGTCCGGCCCCTTGTGCTGCTCAGCCATGCTCGGTTCCTCCTCCTCGTGCGCGGACGGCGCACTGATCGGGGAGGTACTCGGCGGGTGCGCCGTCCTCACAACCATCGTGCGCTCACAGCACGCCCTTCGCCTGTCGGCGGGCTCATGCCTTCAGGGCGTCGTACGCCACTCCGGTCAGCTCCTCCGAGGCCGTCCACAGGCGCTCCCCCGCGGTGTCGTTCAGGGTCCAGGGGGCGCGCCAGGACGGGGCGGGGGTGCCGCGCCACATGGCGAGGGACGGGCCGGTGAAGGAGTCGGGGCGTACGCCGGGGGCGGTGGCGGCGTACAGGGTGGGGAGGGCGCCGGCCTCGGCGGGCTGGGCCAGGACGCGGTTGCCGAGTTCCATGAGGCGCTCGGCGGTGCGCCGGCCCTCGGCCCGTGGCCCGGCGGTCTGGAGGTTGGTGGCCGCGTACCCGGGGTGCGCGGCCGCCGCGACCACGTCGGCACCGGCGGCCGCCAGGCGGCGGGCCAGCTCGTGCGTGAAGAGGAGGTTTGCGGTCTTGGAGCGGGCATAGGCGGTCCAACGCCGGTAGTGCCGCTCGCTGTTGAGGTCGTGCAGATCGATGTTGGCCAGCACGTGCACCATGCTGGAGACGGTCACCACCCGCGCGCCGGGAGTGGCGGTCAGCCCGGGCAGCAGCAGCGCGGTGAGGGCGAAGTGCCCGAGGTGGTTGACGCCGAACTGGGTCTCGAAGCCGTCTGCCGTCGTCCCGTACGGCGGCGCCATCACACCGGCGTTGTTCACGAGGAGATCGAGCCGGTCGTGGGCGAACTCCGAGGCGAACCGCCGTACGGACGCCAGGTCACCGAGGTCCAGCTCACCCAACTCCACGTCCGCCTTCGGCACTTCGCCGGTCAGCCGCTCCACGGCCGCCCGGCCCCGGGCCCGGCTGCGGCACCCGAGCACCACCCGCGCGCCCCGGCGCGCGAGCTCCCGCGCGGTGACGTACCCGAGACCGCTGTTGGCCCCGGTGACGACGGCGGTCCGGCCACCGAGATCGGGAATCTCCTCCACACTCCAGCCGGTTCGGTTCATCACAAAACCATTACCCTTCCCACACGCATCACAGCCGGGCATTACGGTCATTCGTACCTGTCACACCTGGGGGGACGATATGGCCAACCCGTACACCACGCCACCCGCGCCACAGCCGGTCCGGCCCGCTCCGCGCTGGGCCCGCAAGCGGTACGCGCTCCCCGCGCTCGCGCTGGCCCTCTTCGTCGGCGTGGTTATCGGCTCCGGTGGCCAGGACCAGTCGAAGAACGACGCCAGGCCCATGGCCGCGAGTCCGCGCCCGACGGTGACCGTGACCGCCACGGCGACCGCGAGCGCGGCGCCCGAACCGGCCGTCACCGTCACCGCCACGAAGACCGTGAAGGTCACCCGGACGGTCACCGCACGGCCGGTGGACGACGGTTCCGGGGGATCCGGCTCGGGCGGCGGCAGCGGTTCCGGCTCCTCGGGCTCCTCCGACTCCGGCGGCGGCAGCGTCTACTACGCCAACTGCAGCGCGGCCCGCGCCGCCGGCGCCGCTCCCCTGCACACGGGCGACCCCGGCTACGACCGCCACCTGGACCGGGACGGCGACGGAGTCGCCTGCGAGTAGGACCCGCGCGGTCCACCACCGGACAGACGAAGAGGGCGGCGCCCCCGCACAGGGCGCCGCCTTCTTCTCGTGGACCGGAGTCCTCGGCGTAATCGGTATTGAGGGTCGGGGACCACGCCGAGGACTCCGGGGTCTGTCACCGGATCACCGGTGGTCGCTGCCCTCCGACCGGGAGGCCGCGCGGCCGGCCTCGAGGCGGGCGACCGGGATGCGGAACGGGGAGCAGGAGACGTAGTCCAGGCCCACCTCGTGGAAGAAGTGGACGGACTCGGGGTCGCCGCCGTGCTCGCCGCAGACGCCGAGCTTGAGGTCGGGGCGGGTGGCACGGCCGGCCTTGGCGGCCGCCTTCACCAGGGAGCCGACGCCGTCCTTGTCGATCGTCTCGAACGGGCTGACGCCGAAGATGCCCTTCTCCAGGTACGCGGTGAAGAAGCTCGCCTCCACGTCGTCGCGGCTGAAGCCCCACACGGTCTGGGTCAGGTCGTTGGTGCCGAAGGAGAAGAACTCCGCGGCCTCCGCGATCTGGCCCGCCGTCAGCGCGGCGCGCGGCAGCTCGATCATCGTGCCGATCGCCAGCTTGAGCGAGGTGCCGGTCGCGGCCTCGACCTCGGCGATGACCTGGTCGGCCTCCTCGCGCACGATCTCCAGCTCCTGGACCGTGCCGACCAGCGGGATCATGATCTCGGCGCGCGGGTCGCCCTTGGCGTTGCGGCGCTCGGCGGCCGCCTCCGCGATGGCGCGGACCTGCATGGTGAACAGGCCGGGCACGACCAGTCCGAGGCGTACGCCGCGCAGGCCGAGCATCGGGTTCTGCTCGTGCAGGCGGTGCACGGCCTGGAGCAGCCGCAGCTCGTTCTCGTGCGGCTCCTGGCGGGACTCGGCGAGGGCCACGCGCACCGACAGCTCGGTGATGTCGGGCAGGAACTCGTGGAGCGGCGGGTCCAGGAGGCGGATGGTGACCGGCAGGCCGTCCATCGCCTCGAACAGCTCGACGAAGTCCTTCTTCTGCAGCGGCAGGAGCTGCTTGAGGGACTCCTCGCGCTCGGTCTCGGTGTCGGCCAGGATCAGCCGCTCGACCATTTCGCGGCGGTCGCCGAGGAACATGTGCTCGGTGCGGCACAGGCCGATGCCCTGGGCACCGAAGCGGCGGGCGCGCAGCGCGTCCTCGGCGTTGTCGGCGTTGGCGCGCACCCGCAGCCGGCGCTTGCGGTCGGCGAAGGCCATGATGCGGTGCACGGCGGCGACCAGCTCGTCGGCGTCGTCGGCGCCGGCGTGCATACGGCCCTCGAAGTACTCCACGACCGGGGACGGGACCACCGGGACCTCGCCCAGGTAGACCTTGCCGGAGGAGCCGTCGATGGAGATGACGTCGCCCTCCTCGACGATGTGCCCGCCGGGCACGGTCATCCGACGGCGCTTGGTGTCGACCTCGAGCTCCTCGGCGCCGCAGACACAGGTCTTGCCCATGCCGCGCGCGACGACGGCCGCGTGGGAGGTCTTGCCGCCGCGCGAGGTGAGGATGCCCTCGGCGGCGATCATGCCGTCCAGGTCGTCGGGGTTGGTCTCGCGGCGGACCAGGATGACCTTCTCGCCGGAGCGGGACCACTTGACGGCGGTGTAGGAGTCGAAGACCGCCTTGCCGACCGCCGCGCCCGGTGAGGCGGCGATGCCCCGGCCGATCTGCTCCACCTTCGCGCCGTCGTCGAAGCGCGGGAACATCAGCTGGGCGAGCTGGGCGCCCGTGACCCGCTGCAGGGCCTCGGCCTCGTCGATGAGCCCCTGGTCCACGAGCTGCGTGGCGATGCGGAACGCCGCGCCCGCCGTCCGCTTGCCGACGCGGGTCTGCAGCATCCACAGCTGGCCGCGCTCGATGGTGAACTCGATGTCACAGAGATCCTTGTAGTGGTTCTCCAGGGTCTCCATGATCTGCATCAGCTGGTCGTACGACTTCTTGTCGATCTGCTCCAGCTCGGCGAGCGGCACGGTGTTGCGGATGCCCGCGACGACGTCCTCGCCCTGCGCGTTCTGGAGGTAGTCGCCGTAGACGCCCTGGTGGCCGGAGGCGGGGTCGCGGGTGAAGGCGACGCCGGTGCCGGAGTCGGGGCCGAGGTTGCCGAAGACCATCGAGCAGACGTTGACGGCCGTGCCGAGGTCGTGCGGGATGCGCTCCTGGCGGCGGTAGAGCTTGGCGCGCTCGCCGTTCCAGGAGTCGAAGACCGCCTTGATGGCGAGGTCCATCTGCTCGCGCGGGTCCTGCGGGAAGTCCCGGCCGGCCTCCTTCTTGACGATCTTCTTGAAGGTGGTGACCAGCTTCTTCAGGTCGGCGGCCTCGAGGTCGGTGTCGACGGTGACCTTCTTGGCGTCCTTGGCCTTGTCGAGGGCCTCCTCGAAGAGCTCGCCGTCGACGCCGAGGACCGTCTTGCCGAACATCTGGATGAGGCGGCGGTAGGAGTCCCAGGCGAACCGCTCGTCGCCTGCCTGCTTGGCCAGGCCCTGCACCGACTTGTCGGACAGGCCGATGTTCAGGACGGTGTCCATCATGCCGGGCATGGAGAACTTGGCGCCGGAGCGGACGGAGACGAGCAGCGGGTCGTCGGCCTGGCCGAGCTTCTTGCCCATCTTCTGCTCGAGGGCGTCGAGGTGCGCACTCACCTCGTCACGCAGTGCCGCCGGCTCCTCGCCGCTGTCGAGGTAGACCTTGCAGGCCTCGGTGGTGATGGTGAACCCGGGCGGGACGGGGAGGCCGAGGTTCGTCATCTCGGCGAGGTTGGCGCCCTTGCCGCCGAGGAGGTCCTTGAGGTCCTTGTTGCCCTCGGTGAAGTCGTAAACGAACTTCGCTACGTGGGGTTCTTTGTTTTCCGACACGGGTCTCGACTCCTTGAGGCCGCGGTGGCTGCCCTGACGGCGAGGAACATACCCAGATCGAAGGCACCTGGGTACGTCCACTTGTACGTCATGTGCCTGTAACCGGGCGTCCGCCAGTGGATTGAAAGTCAAGGCTTGACAAGCGAAGTGGCCTCGATGTTTTCACTTCTTGAACGCACTCCCACCCACAGGGGCATCTGGATGCTCATATGAGCGAGTCTTGGCACGCCTGATTTCGATCGATGAACGATCAAGGGATGGCACCCAGTGCCACCCCTTGGAGAAGTGCAGCCGCTCAAGATCCGCTCATCTGAGCGCATCCCTT
>NZ_BMVJ01000001.1:106480-110990 GCF_014650655.1 Streptomyces anandii JCM 4720 | reverse complement strand
CCGCACCGACCCACAACGACCGAAGCGGGGGACAACGCACCGCATCCGGGAGCCGCCGCTCACACCCCCAGCGCGGCCAGCCGCTCCTCCACCCGCTCCGGCGAGTACAGGTACTCCACGACCAGCGCCCCCGCCCCCACCAGCCCCGCCCGCTCCCCGAGCCGCGAGGTCACCACGTCGAGGTGAGCCGTGGAGCGGGGCAGCGCCCGCTGATACAGCAGCTCCCGCAGCCCGGTCAGAAACGGCGTCCCGGCCAGATCACCGGCGACCATCAGCACGCCCGGGTTCAGCAGTGTCACCACGGTCGCCAGCACATCCCCCACCCGCCGCCCGGCCTCCCGGGCGAGCGCGGTCGCCTCCGGATGCCCGGCGGCCAGCAGCCGCCGTACGTCCGAGCCCGAGGCCGCCGGCACCCCCGCCTCCGCCAGCCGGCGTGCCACCGCGCCACCGCTGGCGACCGCCGCGAGGCACCCCTGGGACCCGCACCGGCACAGCGCGTCCGCGCCGACGCGGATGTGCCCGATGTCGCCCGCGCCGCCGTCGACGCCCCGGTAGATCGAGCCGTCGACGACGACCCCGGCGCCGATGCCGGTGGAGACCTTGACCAGCGCGAAGGCCGAGCAGTCGGGATACCCGGTGCGCTGCTCGCCGTAGGCCATGAGGTTGGCGTCGTTGTCCACGAGGACGGGAACGGCCGGCGCACCCGCGTGCTCCCTGAGGGAACGGGCCAGGCGCCCGCGTATGTCGTAGCCGTCCCAGCCCGGCATGATCGGCGGCTGCACCACCCGTCCGCTGTCGCTGTCGACCGGACCGGGCACGGCCAGCCCGACGCCGCACACCTCACGTGCGTCGCGCCCGGTCTTGAGCAGCAACTCGCCGAACCAGCGGCCGAGTTCACCGAGCACGGCGTCCGGGCCGTCCTCGACGACCAGGATCCCGCAGTGCTCGGCGAGGAGTTCGCCGGTGAGCGTCAGGACGGCGGCGCGGGCGTGCCGGGTGTCGAGGTCCGCGGCCAGCACGACGGCGTGGGCGTCGTCGAACTCCAGCGTGATGGAGGGGCGTCCGCCGAGCGGGGAGTCCACCGGACCGCCCGCGCCCTCGCGCAGCCAGCCCGCGCGGAACAGCCTCTCCAGGCGCTGGCCGACCGTCGCCCGGGACAGCCCGGTGGCCTGCTGGAGGGCGCCGCGTGTCGTGGCGCGTCCGCTGCGCACCAGTTCGAGCAGATCCCCGGAGCTGGCCTGACTGCCACCCCGCCCCGCTCGTCCCGTAGCCCCCGCTCTGCCGGGCCGTCCGGTCATGCGCACCCCCTTGTGTTCCTCAATCCTGCATTACATATTGGGTTTTGCGTGTTAAATAGACGTAACTCTACGATGGCCGCGACCGAACCGGTCGGGCCGGACGTCTTCCGGGGAGCCCCGAGTGCAGCGCACCGCCCAACTCACCGCCGACCGCACGACAGTGCCCTTCGCATACGATCCCCTGCACACGCGGGCCGTCCGGGTGCTGGAGGAGAACTGGACCGGCGGCTCGACGGTGCCCTCGCGCGGGCTGTATCCCCACCAGTGGTCCTGGGACTCGGCGTTCATCGCCATCGGGCTCAGGCACGTCTCGCCGTTACGGGCCCAGACGGAACTGGAGACGCTGCTGGCCGCCCAGTGGGCCGACGGGCGGATCCCGCACATCGTGTTCAGCCCCTCCGTCCCCCTCGACGCCTACTTCCCGAGCCCCGACTTCTGGCGCTCGTCCACCGCGGGACGCTCCGCGGGCGCCCCGCGCACCGTGCAGACCTCGGGAATCGTGCAGCCGCCGGTGCACGCGCTGGCGGCCTGGCTGGTGCACCGCGCCGACCCGGAGCTGTCCCGGGAGCGCGGCTTCCTCTCCCGTCTCTACCCCGGGCTCGCCGCCTGGCACCGCTATCTGCTGCACCGTCGTGACCTGGGCGGCGGCGGGCTGGCGTCCGTGGTCCACCCCTGGGAGCAGGGCATGGACAACAGCCCGTGCTGGGACGCCCCGCTGACCCGGGTGCGCCCGGCCCCCGCCCGCTCCTTCCGCCGCGCCGACCTCGGCCACGGCGCCCCCGAGGACCGGCCGACCGACCTGGACTACGGGCGCTACGTTCGCCTGGCGGCCGACTACCGCGACCGCGGATACGCCGACCGCGGACACGGTGACGGCGGATACGGCGACGGCGGATACGGCGACGGCGGATACGGCGACGGCGGATACGCCAATCGTAAGTACGCCGACGGCGAGGCCGGCTTCGCGGTGGAGGACCCCGCCTTCAACGCCCTGCTCATCGCCTCCGAGCACGCCCTCGCCCGTATCGCCCGCGAACTGGGCGCGACCGGCACCGCCCGCCACGCGCGCGCCCACCGCCTGACGGCGTCGCTCGTCGAGCGGCTGTGGGACCCGGCGGCCGGACTGTTCCTGTGCCGGGACGTCCGCACCGGCGGGCGGATCCCCGAACGCGGTGTCTCCGGGCTGGTTCCGCTGCTGCTGCCGGACCTGCCCCGCGAGGTCGCCGCCGCGCTCGTACGCACCCTGCGCGGGCCGCACTTCGGGCTCGGGGACACCACACGTCTCGTGCCGAGCTACGACCTGCTCGGCGAGTCCTTCGACCCGCACCGCTACTGGCGCGGACCGGCCTGGTTCAACACCGCCTGGCTGGTGGAGCGCGGGCTGCGGGTGCACGGCGAGCCGGAGCGGGCCGACGCGCTCAGGGAGTCCTTCCTGCGCATCGCCGGGTCCAGCGGCTTCGCCGAGTACGTCGACCCGTACACCGGCGAGGCGTGCGGTGCGCTCGGCTTCGGCTGGACCGCCGCGCTCACCCTCGACCTGCTGCACGACCCGAAGGGCGCCGAGAGCGCCATGGACATGAGCGGCACCGGCGGTTTCAAGGGAGGGAACCGGGCATGACGGACCGGCATCATCTGCTCGTGCACAGCACGACGTTCGCGGCCGTGGGAGACGGCGGCGACATCACCGGCGTACGCGGGAACGGCTCGCCCGACGGGCTGTTCGTGCGCGACGCCCGGCATCTGAGCCGCTGGCAGCTCACCGTCGACGGGGCGGTGCCCGAGACGCTGGCCCCCGTGGCGGACGGCGACGCCGCCCGCTGCGTGCTGGTCCCGCGCGGCGGGCGCACCGAGCCGCCCGCGTACACGCTCTTTCGCGAACAGGCCGTCAGCGACAGCGCGTTCGTGGAGTGCCTGCGGGTGACCGGCAACCGGCCGGTGCCGTCCACCGTGCGGCTCGCCCTCACCGTGGACGCCGACTTCGCCGACCAGTTCGAGCTGCGCTCCGACCACCGCACGTACTTCAAGAGCGGCGTCGTGCGCTCCCGCCAAGTGATGAATGACGGCGTGGAGTTCCGCTACCGGCGCGGCGAATGGTCCTCCTGCACGACCGTGACGGCCGAGCCCGCCCCGGACGGCGTCGAGGAGACCGGCACCGGCGCCCGCCGTCTGGTCTGGACCCTCGACCTGGAGCCGCACGCCACGGCCGAGCTCACCCTGCGCGTGGTGGCCCGCCCGCACGGGGACCGGCGCGCGGTGCGCGTACCGCGCTCCCCGGCCGCGGTGAACGAGCGGCTCCACGCCCTGGAGGGCCGGTTCGTCGAGGGCGTGGCCTTCCCCACCGGCTGGCCGGAACTGGCGGCGGCCTGCGCGCGGGGCCTCGCGGACCTGGCGGCGCTCCAGGTCCCGGCGACCGGACCGGACGGCGAGGAGCTGCGCGTCCCGGCGGCCGGCGCCCCCTGGTTCCTGACCCTGCTGGGCCGGGACGCGCTGCTCACCTCGCTGTTCACGCTCCCCTACCGGCCCGGCCCGGCCGCCGGCACACTGCTCGCCCTCGCCGCGACCCAGGCGACCGGGACCGCCGCCGGACCGGTCGCCCAGCCCGGCAAGATCGTGCACGAGGTGCGCCACGGCGAGCTGGCCCACTTCGGGCAGGTCCCCTTCCGGCGCTACTACGGCTCCGTGGACGCCACCCCGCTCTTCCTCGTCCTGCTCGGCGCCTACACCGAGCGGACCGGCGACACCGCGATCGCGCGCAGGCTTCAGCCGCACGCCCGTGCGGCGATCGGCTGGATGCTGGACCACGGCGGGCTGACCTCGCGCGGCTACCTCGTCTACCGCGCCGACGAGGGCGGCCTCGCCAACCAGAACTGGAAGGACTCCCCCGGCGCCATCTGCTCGGCCGACGGCAGCCGCGCCCTGGGCCCGGTGACGGCGGCCGGCGCCCAGGGGTACGCCTACGACGCGCTGCGCCGCACGGCGTGGCTGGCGCGCACGGTGTGGTCGGACGAGGTGTACGCGGCGCTGCTGGAACAGGCCGCCGCCGACCTGCGCGACCGCTTCCAGCGGGACTTCTGGATGCGGGAGCGGTCCTTCCCGGCCCTGGCGCTGGACGGCGGCGGCCACCAGGTGGACGCGCTGGCCTCGGACGCGGGCCATCTGCTGTGGTCGGGCCTGCTCGACAAGGAGTACGGCGAAGTGGTGGGCCGGCGCCT
>NZ_BMVJ01000001.1:104225-106455 GCF_014650655.1 Streptomyces anandii JCM 4720 | reverse complement strand
GCTGGAGCCGGACTTCTTCTCCGGCTGGGGTGTGCGGACGCTGGCGGCGGGCCAGGGGGCGTACCACCCGCTGTCGTACCACCGCGGCTCGGTGTGGCCGCACGACAACGCGCTCATCGCGCTCGGGCTCGCCCGCTACGGCCTGCACGACGAGGCGCGCACGGTGGCGCACGCCCTGGTCGACGCGGCCACGGCCACCGGGCACCGCCTGCCGGAGGTCCTCGCGGGCTACGGCCGGGACACCCACGCCGAGCCGGTGCCCTACCCGCACGCCTGCGTGCGCGAGTCCCGCTCGGCGGCGGCGCCGTTGGCGCTGCTCACGGCGGTGGGCGGGGCGTGAGCCTCGGTCGGTGAGCGGTTTGCCGGGTGTTTGCCGAGCACCCTGAACGGGGGAGGCGGGCAGGCCGTACGGGAGTGCGGCGGATCCTGCCTCCCCAGCGTGGTCCGCCTCTTCGCGACACTGCGCACGGAAGGACCTCCGGGGTGCCTCAGCACACCAGCACACACCAGTCATCGGGTACGGCCGGGGCAACGGAGGACGAAGCCCTGCCCACAACCGCACCCGAACCTCCGGCACCCCCGGCGAACGAGACCGACGCGGAACCGGGGCAAGCGGCCGAGGAGCAACACGCGGAACCGCCCGAGGCGGAACCAGCCGAGACGGAACCGGCCAAGGCCACGAAGGCCACCAAGGCCACCGACGCCGACGGCACCGGCACAGACCCGTCGGCCCGAATACCGGCCCCCCGGGCCGGGGAACCCGGCCCCCGCCCGGCGCGGGCGCTCCGCGCGCTGCGCGCGCTCCGTCCCCGGGCCGTCCGGCGGGCGTGGGCGGGCTGGAAGGACGGGCATCCCGTGCCCGCGCGGGTGCTGTCTCTCACCGTCACCGCGCTGGCCCTCGGCCTGGTGGTCGTGGCGCTGCTGCTGCCGAACAAGCAGGAGCAGTTCCGCCTGGCGGCGTTCACGCGGATCCCGGTGGAGGCGCTGCTCGGCGCGGCGGTGCTGATCGCGCTGCCGCGCAAGCCGCGCGTCGCCGTCGCCGTGTTCGGCGGCGCGTGCCTCGGTGTGCTGACGGTGCTGAACCTGACCGACATCGAGTTCAACCAGTACCTAGGCCGCAGCTTCAACGTGATCCTGGACTGGCAACTGCTCGACGACGCCCGCTCCTACCTCGCGGACACCCTCGGCGGCACCGTCGCCCTCCTGGCCGCGGTGGGCGCCGCGCTCCTCGTGCTCGCCGTGCTCGCGGTGATGGCCCTCGCGGTGGTCCGCGTCGGCAACTTCCTCGGCCGGGACAAGGCCCGCTCCACCCGCGGCCTGCTGCTGGTCAGCGCGCTCTGGATGACGTGCTCGACCCTCAACCTCCAGGTCTCCGGCGTCCCGCTCGCCTCCGAGCACACGATCACGATGCTCAAGTACCACGAGCAGGCGCTGCGTTCGACGATCAGGGACGAGCGGGAGTTCGCCAAGACCGCGCGGGCCGACGCGTTCGGCGAGACCCCGGGCAGCCAGCTGGTGCCCGACCTGCGCGGCAAGGACATGATCTTCACGTTCATCGAGTCCTACGGCCGCAGCGCGATCGAGGACCCGATCGAGGCGCCCGGCGTCGACAGGACGCTGGCCGACAGCACCCAGGCCCTGGCCAAGGCCGGCTTCCACGCCAAGAGCGGCTGGCTGACCTCGGCGACGTACGGCGGAGGCAGCTGGCTCGGCCACTCCACCACCATGTCGGGCCTGTGGATCGACAACCAGAACCGCTACCGCACCGTCACCTCGGGCGACCACCTCACCCTCACCAAGGCGTTCCAGAAGACCGGCGCATGGGACACGGTCGGTGTGATGCCGGGCGTGCAGAAGGGCTGGCCGGAGGCGAAGTGGTACGGCCTGGACAAGGTCTACAACGCCTTCCAGGTCGGCTACAAGGGCCCGAAGTTCAGCTGGTCGACCATGCCCGACCAGTACGCCCTGGAGGCGTTCCAGCGTCTTGAGCACAGCAAGAAGCGGGACAAGCCGCTGATGGGTTTCGTCATCCTGACCTCAAGCCACCAGCCCTGGGCGCCGATCCCGAAGATGGTCCCCTGGGACCAGCTCGGTGACGGCTCCGTCTTCAAGGGCATCGAGGCGGCCGGCACCAAGCCGCAGGACATCATCACCGACCCCACCCGCTCGCGGGAGGAGTACGGCAAGTCCGTGCAGTACTCGGTGACCGCGCTGACCCAGTGGCTGGAGC
>NZ_BMVJ01000001.1:102178-104201 GCF_014650655.1 Streptomyces anandii JCM 4720 | reverse complement strand
GCTACGGCAACGACAACACCGTGCTCGTCTTCCTCGGCGACCACCAGCCGATCGCCCGGGTCAGCGGCAACCACGCCAGCCGTGACGTACCCGTCTCGATCGTGGCCAAGGACCCCAAGGTCCTCGACAAGATCTCCAGTTGGGGCTGGACCGACGGCCTGCGGCCCGCGCACGACGCCCCGGTCTGGAAGATGAGCGCCTTCCGCGACCGCTTCCTGACGGCCTACGGCTCGACCCCGCACCCCTCCAAGGGCTGACCGCGGGCCCGCCGGAAGGCGGCTCAGCCGCCGGAGGTGTCCAGCTCCGCGTCCTCGCCGACACCCGCGCAGTCGTACGGGTCCTTCAGCCAGCCGTCCGGCAGGACCACCCGGTTGTTGCCGGACGTGCGGCCGCGCGGGCCGTCCGCGCCGGCCGGCCAGGGCTGGTCGAGGTCCAGCTCGTCGAGGCCGCCGCGCAGTTCCTGGAGCGAGGAGGTGACGGCGAGCCGCTTGCGCATCTCGGAGCCGACCGAGAAGCCCTTGAGGTACCAGGCGACGTGCTTGCGGAAGTCGACGACACCGCGCTGCTCGTCGCCGAGCCACTCCCCGAGCAGGGTGGCGTGCCGGACCATGACGTCCGCGACCTCGCGCAGGCCGGGGCGGACGTACGCGTCCGCACGCCCCTCGAAGGCGGCGACCAGGTCGGCGAACAGCCACGGCCGGCCCAGGCAGCCGCGGCCCACGACCACGCCGTCGCAGCCGGTCTCGCGCACCATGCGCAGGGCGTCCTCGGCGGACCAGATGTCGCCGTTGCCGAGGACCGGGATCTCCGGGACGTGCTCCTTGAGGCGGGCGATGGCGTCCCAGTCGGCGGTGCCGCCGTAGTGCTGGGCGGCGGTGCGGCCGTGCAGCGCGATGGAGGTGACGCCCTCCTCGACGGCGATGCGGCCGGCGTCGAGGTGGGTGAGGTGGTCGTCGTCGATGCCCTTGCGCATCTTCATGGTGACCGGCAGGTCGCCGGCGCCGCTGACCGCCTCGCGCAGGATGGCGCGCAGCAGGTTGCGCTTGTAGGGCAGGGCCGAGCCGCCGCCCTTCCTGGTCACCTTGGGCACCGGGCAGCCGAAGTTGAGATCGATGTGGTCGGCGAGGTCCTCCTCCGCGATCATGCGGACGGCCTTGCCGACGGTGGCCGGGTCGACGCCGTACAGCTGGATGGAGCGGGGCCGCTCACTGGCGTCGAACCTGATCAGCTGCATGGTCTTGTCGTTGCGCTCGACCAGCGCCCGGGTGGTGATCATCTCGCTGACGAACAGGCCCTTGCCACCGGAGAACTCCCGGCACAGGGTGCGGAAGGGCGCGTTGGTGATACCGGCCATGGGGGCCAGGACCACGGGGGGCGCGACGGTGTGCGGACCGATCTGGAGGGGGGACTCGGGCGTGGGCATTCCCCCATTGTCACGTATCGACGAAGATCCTGTACCACTCATTAGTTAACCGCACTATCGATATCGGCTAGGCTGGAACCCATGCCCGAGCTCAGCCACCGCCGGCGTCTGCTGGTGCTCGCGATCTGCTGCATGAGCCTGCTGATCGTGAGCCTCGACAACACCGTTCTCAACGTCGCGCTCCCCTCCCTCCAGCGCGACCTGCACGCGCAGACCTCCGGTCTGCAGTGGACCATCGACGCCTACACCCTGGTGCTCGCCTCGCTGCTGATGCTGGCCGGCTCCACGGCCGACCGCATCGGCCGCAAGCGCGTGTTCATGGCCGGGCTGGTCGTCTTCGGCCTCGGATCACTGCTGTGCTCCCTGGCGCCCAGCCTCGAACTGCTCGTCGTCTTCCGCATGGTGCAGGCGGTCGGCGGCTCGATGCTCAACCCGGTCGCCATGTCGATCATCACCAACACCTTCACCGACCCGCGCGAGCGGGCCCGCGCGATCGGCGTCTGGGGCGCCGTGGTCGGCATATCCATGGCGGCGGGCCCGCTGGTGGGCGGTCTGCTGGTGGAGTCGGTCGGCTGGCGCTCGATCTTCTGGGTCAACCTG
>NZ_BMVJ01000001.1:100891-102150 GCF_014650655.1 Streptomyces anandii JCM 4720 | reverse complement strand
CCCGTGGGCCTGGCCGCGCTGCTGCTCACCCTGCGCTTCGTCCCCGAGTCCCGCGCCCCCAAGGCCCGCCGCCCCGACCCGGTCGGCCAGGTGCTGGTCATCGCCCTGTTCGGCGCGCTCACCTACTCGATCATCGAGGCCCCCGACTCCGGACTCACCACCGTCCTGCCCTACGCCGTGATCGCCCTCGCCGCCCTGCTCGGCCTCCTGTGGTACGAGCCGCGGCGCGCCGAACCCCTCATCGACCTGCGCTTCTTCCGCTCCGCTCCGTTCAGCGGGGCCACCGTCATCGCGGTCAGCGCCTTCGCGGCCCTCGGCGGCTTCCTGTTCCTGTCCACGCTGTACCTGCAGAACGTACGCGGTCTGAACGCCCTGCACGCGGGCCTGTGGATGCTGCCGATGGCGACCCCCGCCTTCCTGTGCGCGCCGCTGTCCGGACGGCTCGTCGGCAGCCGGGGTCCGCGCCTGCCACTGCTGATCGCGGGGGCCGCGATGACCGCGAGCGCGGTGCTGTTCGCCGCCTTCGAGGCCGAGACGTCGAACGGCACGCTGGCCGTCGGATACGTCCTGTTCGGCATCGGCTTCGGCTTCGTCAACGCCCCGATCACCAACACGGCCGTCTCCGGCATGCCGCGCGCCCAGGCCGGGGTCGCCGCCGCGGTCGCCTCCACCAGCCGCCAGCTCGGCCAGACCCTCGGGGTCGCGGTCGTCGGCGCGCTGCTCGCCTCGGGCATCGGCTCGTCCCCGTACCGTCAGGCCTTCGTCTCGGCCGCGCGGCCCGGCTGGTGGGTGCTGGTCGCCTGCGGCGCGGCCGTCCTGATCCTGGGTGCCCTCACCTCCGGCACCTGGGCCCGGCGCACCGCGGAACGCACGGCCGACCGCCTCCAGGAGAACGAGGTGCGCCAGGCGGCGGGCGCCGGCGTCTGACCCGGCTCTCCACCAGGGGGGCGTCGGGACCCGCGCTCCAGGGACGCGTCCGACCCGGTGCTCCGGGGCGCGTCCGACCCGGTGCTCCGGGGCGCGTCAGGGCCGGCGCTCCAGCGCGATCGCGTGGAGCTTCTCCAGGCGCTCCCGTGACTCCTCGTCCGCCGGTACGTAGGTGACCATGCGCGGGCCGGGCTCCGGGCTGAGCCACAGGTCGGTGTGGTCGACGGTGAGGCGGCCGACGTGGGGATTGCGGAACTCCTTGCGCTTTCCGGCGGGGGCCATCACCTCGTGCCGGTCCCAGGCCTCGCGGAAGTCGGGGGACTGGTCGCGCA
>NZ_BMVJ01000001.1:80326-100865 GCF_014650655.1 Streptomyces anandii JCM 4720 | reverse complement strand
GCCGCTTGAGCAGGGTCTTCCAGGCGGGCTCGGCGAGGTGACCGGCCATCGCGGAGCGGAAGCGGGCGGCCATGTGCCGCAGCGCGTCCTCCAGGTGCACGATCGAGGAGCGCCACTCCTCGTTGGTGTACGCGAGGATCATGAGGTTGCGGTCCTCGACGGGCACCGCGTCGAGGTCGCAGAAGAGCAGGCCGTAGGTGCGGTTGTGGGCGAGGATGTCGTACCTGCTGTTCTGCAGGCAGGCCGGGTACGGCTCCAGTTGCTCCAGGACCGCCCGCAGCGCGGGTGTCACCGAGGGGCACACGCTCGTCGGGGCCGGGTCGGTGGCGCCGGCCAGCTGGAAGAGGTGGGCGCGCTCGCCGGGGTCGAGCAGCAGGGTGCGCGCGAGGGCGTCCAGGACCTGCACGGACACCTGGATGTCGCGGGCCTGCTCGAGCCAGGTGTACCAGGTGACGCCGACCGCGGAGAGCTGCGCGACCTCCTCGCGGCGCAGGCCCGGGGTGCGGCGCCGGCGGCCGCGCGGCAGCCCGACCCGCTCGGGGGCGATGTGCTCGCGGCGGTGGCGCAGGAAGGCGGCCAGCTCGTGCCTGCGGATCTCGGCCTCGCGGATCCGCGAGGGCCGCGCCTGCCCCACGGTCGCTTCCCGCACCGCCGTTTCACGTGCCATGGTCGTCATGGTTCCAGCTTGCCTCCCCCCTCACCCTGTTTCCAGGTACTTCCGCTACCAGGACAAGGACACTCTGGTACCAGTCTGAGCCCGGCCTCAGGCTCGAAGGCGTGACCACCGAAACCATCTCCTCACGCATCGTCCGCCCCGGCTCCGCGGCGCCGCCCGCGCTCGGCGGGCTCGGGCTGTTCACGGTGCTGCTGGCCGCGGCACTGCCCCTGATCGACTTCTTCATCGTCAACGTCGCCCTGCCCACGATCGGCGGGGACCTGCACGCGAGCGAGGCCGTCCTCGAACTCGTCGTCGCCGGCTACGGAGTGGCGTACGCCGTGCTGCTCGTCCTCGGCGGCCGGCTCGGCGACCTGTTCGGCCGGCGCCGGTTCTTCCTCGGCGGCATGGCCGCCTTCGGCCTGACCTCGCTGGCCTGCGGGCTCGCGCCCGGCGCCTGGACGCTGGTCGCGGCGCGCGTGGCGCAGGGCGCGTCCGCCGCCGCGATGCTTCCGCAGGTGCTGGCCACCATCCAGGCCGCCACCTCCGGCCCCCGCCGGGCCCGCGCGATGGGCCTGTACGGCGCGACGGCCGGCCTGTCCATGGTGGCCGGGCAGATCCTCGGCGGCGTGCTGGTCGCGGCGGACGTCTGGGGCACGGGCTGGCGTTCGGTGTTCCTGGTCAACGTACCGGTGGTGATCGCCGGTCTGCTGCTGGCCGCCCGCGCGGTGCCCGAGACCCGCTCGCAGCACCCGGAGCCGGTCGACGGCCCCGGCACGGTGCTGCTGGCGGCGGCCCTGCTGGCGCTGCTGGTCCCGCTCACCGAGGGCCGCGCGGCGCACTGGCCGCTGTGGACATGGCTGTCGATGGCCGCGTTCCCGCTGGTGGCGGGCGCGTTCTGGGCGGTGGAGCGCGGGGCCGACCGGCTCGGGCGTACGCCGCTGGTGCCGCCGAGCCTGTTCCGGCTGGTGTCGCTGCGGCGCGGCCTGCTGCTGATCATGCCGTTCTCGATCGGGTTCAGCGGCTTCATGTTCGTGATCGCGGTGGCGCTGCAGCGCGGCGCCGGGCTCGGCCCGGTCCCGGCGGGTCTGGCGCTGGCACCGATGGCGGTGGTCTTCTTCTTCGTCTCGCTGGCCGGTCCCCGGCTGGTCGCCCGCTACGGCACGCGCGTGGTGACGGCGGGCGCGCTGGTCCAGACGGTGGGCGTGGGCCTGCTGGCGCTGGCCGTCTGGCGGTCCTGGCCGCACCTCGGCCTGGTCGAGCTGCTGCCGGGTGCGGCGGTCGCGGGCGCCGGGCAGGCGCTCCAGCTCCCCGTGATCTTCCGGATCGTGCTCTCCGAGGTCCCGGCCGCCCGCGCGGGCGTGGGCAGCGGGGTCATGGTCACCACCCAACAGTCGTCCCTCGCACTGGGCGTGGCCACCCTGGGGACGCTGTTCCTGTCCCTGGTGCCGGGCCTGGGCATGCGGGACGCGCTGGTCGTGACGCTCCTCGTCCAGCTGGCGGGCGTGGTCCTGACCGGCCTGCTCAGCCTGCGCCTGCCGCGCACGATCGGCTGACGCCCGGAGCGCGGTCGGCGCGGTGTGCGCACACGGCACCAAAGGTAAGAAAAAAGTAAGCACAATAACCGCCACTGACCTGCGGCTTTCACCGTCAGTTGGGCTTGTTCTACCCAGAGTGCAACCCTTCCCGGGTGGCCGCCGCCGTAGCCTCGGGCGACCTTGGAGGAGCGCGACGGCCCCCGGGCCGTGATCGCGAAGAGGGGGGCAGTCCGTCGAGAGGAGCGGGAGTCCGCCATGAAGTCCACCCTCCACAGCCGCTGTGTCCGCACGCTGGCCACCGGCACCCTGTCCGCCGCCCTGCTGGCCGCCGGGTCGGCCGGCGCCTACGCCGTCACCGCACCCAAGCCCACCCCGAGCATGACGCACACGGCCATGCCGACCTCGAAGCCCAGCATGACGGCGATGCGGTCGATCGCCGTCAAGGTGAACCGCACCACCTTCAAGGCCGGTCAGACGGCGACGTTCACCGGCCGCACCGTCGGCCTGAAGGTCGGCAGCACGCTGGTCCTCCAGCACAAGGTCAACGGCAAGTGGAACACGCTGCGCACGACCACCGTGGTCAAGAAGGGCAACACCTTCACGGTGGTCCGCAAGTTCACCAACAAGGGCACCCAGGTCGTCCGGGTGGCGAGCTCCAACGGCGCCGTGCACTCCCAGCCGGTCACCCTGAAGATCACCTGACGGGCGCCCGCAGTCCGCGCAGCATGAGATCGAGGACGGCCTCGAGCTCCCCCTCGATCTCCGGCCGCTTCCACTCCCCCGCGTAGCACGGGTCGTGGAAGCGGCCGGTCGCGTGGAAGAGGGCCCCTGCCGTGGCGGCGGGGTCGGCGGCGGCGAGGCTGCCCGCGGCGACGCCCGCCTCGACGATCCCGGTCAGCTGGGCGGTCAGCTCGGCGAGGTGCTCCTCGACCACCGTGCCGCTCTCACCGACGAGGACCGAGTACGTGGCGAACAGCTCGGGGTCGTGACCCGCCTTGCGGCGCTTGGCCTCGAACAGCGCCCGCAGCCAGTCGCGCAGCCGCGCCTCCGGGTCGCGCCCCTCGTCGGCGGCTATACCGGCCAGCGCCTCGGACGTGCGGTCCAGCCACCGCTTGGTCACCGCCTCGCGCAGCGCCGCCTTGGTGCGGAAGTGGCGGTAGACGCTGCCGTGGCTGACGCCCAGCGCGCGGGCCACGTCCACCACGGTGGCCTTCGCCGGCCCGTGCCGGCGCAGCACCTCCTCGGTCGCCTCGAGGATGCGCTCGGCGGTCAGGGTCTCGGTGGTGGGTGACATGCCTAGAAGGTACCTGTCACGCCCGTCGGCGCTCGCTGTCCAGGTGTGCCATCTGCGCCTGCGGGTAGCGCTCGCCCGCGGCCGCGCCCGCCGGCACGGCCTCCTCGATCGCGGCGAGGTCGGCCGCGTCGAGCGTGACGTCCAGCGCGCCCAGCGCCTCCTCCAGCCGCTCGCGACTGCGGGCGCCGATCAGCGGCACGATGTCCTCGCCGCGCGAGAGCACCCAGGCGATGGCGATCTGCGCGACGCTCACGCCCTTGCCGTCGGCGACCTCGCGCAGCGCCTCGACCAGGTTCAGGTTGTGCTGGAGGTTCTCGCCCTGGAAACGGGGCGAGAACGCCCGGAAGTCGGTGGGGGCGAGCTGCCGGTCGCGGGTGAAGTGCCCGGAGATCAGGCCGCGCGAGAGCACTCCGTACGCGGTGACGGCGATGCCGAGCTCGCGGGTGGCGGGCAGGATCTCCCGCTCGATGCCGCGCGAGATCAGCGAGTACTCGATCTGGAGGTCGGCGACGGGCGCGGTGGCGGCGGCCCGGCGGACGGTGTCGGCGCCGACCTCGCTCAGGCCGACGTGCCGGACGTGACCCTTCTCTATCAGCTCGGCGATCGCGCCGACGGTCTCCTCGATGGGGACGTCCGGGTCGAGGCGGGCGATCCGGTAGACGTCGATGTGGTCCACACCGAGGCGCTGGAGGGAGTAGGCGGCGAAGTTCTTCACGGCGGCCGGACGGCCGTCGTACCCCGTCCAGTTGCCGTCCGGGTCGCGCAGCGCGCCGAACTTCACGCTGACCAGCGCCTTGTCGCGGGCGGCGGCCGGGGCGGTGCGCAGGGCCTCGCCGACCAGCATCTCGTTGTGCCCCATGGCGTAGAAGTCGCCGGTGTCCAGCAGGGTGACGCCCGCGTCCAGCGCCGCGTGCACGGTCGCGATGGACTCGGCCCGGTCCGTCTCGCCGTACAGCGCGGACATGCCCATGCAGCCGAGGCCGAGGGCGGAGACCTGGGGGCCGGTGGTTCCGAGGGATGTGGTTCGCATCGTCATGTGTCGAGCATGGCATGACGGATGACAGATTTCAATATCTGTCATCCGTCACTTGTCATTCACCACTCGCACCCACCCGCGGTCCATGACGAAAGGTCTGGACCAGAGCACTGTCATGCCTACGACATGGTCATGCCCACGACACCGCCATGCCTCAGACACCTCACCGACCCCACCGGGAGGCCACCCATGCTCCGCCGCGCCCTGAGACCGCTCACCGCCACGCTCGCCACGGCACTCCTCGCCCCACTCGCCCTCACGGCCACCGCCTCGGCCTCCGCCCCCGCGCCCGCCGCCGACACCTGCGCCGTGAAGTCCCGCCCCGCCGGCAAGGTGCTCCAGGGCTACTGGGAGAACTGGGACGGCTCCGCCAACGGCGTCCACCCGCCCTTCGGCTGGACCCCGATCACCGACCCCCGTATCGCCGCGCACGGATACAACGTGGTCGACGCGGCCTTCCCGGTCATCCGCTCCGACGGAACGGCCCTGTGGGAGGACGGCATGGACACGGGGGTGAAGGTGCCCACGCCCGCCGAGATGTGCGCGGCCAAGGCGTCGGGGCAGACGATCCTGCTGTCCATCGGCGGCGCGGCGGCCGGCATCGACCTGAGTTCGCAGGCCGTGGCGGACCGGTTCGTGGCGACGATCGTTCCGATCCTGCAGAAGTACAACTTCGACGGCATCGACATCGACATCGAGACGGGCCTGGTGGGCAGCGGCAGCATCTCCCAGCTGTCCGCGTCCCAGGCCAACCTGATCCGCATCATCGACGGCATCCTCGCGCGGATGCCCTCGGGCTTCGGTCTGACGATGGCTCCGGAGACCGCCTACGTCACCGGCGGCAGCATCGTCTACGGCTCCATCTGGGGCGCCTATCTGCCCGTCATCAAGAGGTACGCCGACAACGGCCGCCTGTGGTGGCTCGACATGCAGTACTACAACGGCAGCATGTACGGCTGTTCCGGCGACTCCTACTCGGCCGGCACGGTGGAGGGCTTCACCGCCCAGACCGACTGCCTGAACAAGGGCCTGGTGGTCCAGGGCACGACGATCCGGGTGCCGTACGACAAGCAGGTACCGGGCCTGCCCGCCCAGCCGGGCGCGGGCGGCGGCTACATGGCGCCGTCCCTGGTCTCCCAGGCCTGGCGGCACTACGGCACGGCGCTCAAGGGCCTGATGACCTGGTCGCTCAACTGGGACGGCTCGAAGAACTGGACCTTCGGCGACAACGTGAAGGCACTCCAAGGCCGTTGAGAACGCCAAGAACGCCGTACGGCCGCCGGAGAAGTGATCCGGCGGCCGTACGGCGTCGAAGCGGCGGGGCGGGTCAGCAGCCGACGAGGCGGCCGGCCAGGTAGCCCTCGATCTGGTCCAGGGAGACGCGCTCCTGCTTCATCGAGTCGCGCTCGCGGACGGTCACCGCGTTGTCGTCCAGGGTGTCGAAGTCGACCGTCACGCAGTACGGCGTGCCGATCTCGTCCTGGCGGCGGTAGCGGCGGCCGATGGCGCCGGCGTCGTCGAACTCGATGTTCCAGTTCTGCCGCAGGGTCTGCGCCAGGCCCTTGGCCTTGGGCGACAGCTCCGGGTTGCGGGACAGCGGGAGCACCGCGACCTTCACCGGGGCCAGGCGGTGGTCGAGGCGCAGCACGGTGCGCTTCTCCATCTTGCCCTTGGCGTTGGGCGCCTCGTCCTCGACGTAGGCGTCGAGCAGGAAGGCGAGCATCGCCCGGCCGACACCGGCCGCGGGCTCGATGACGAACGGCGTCCAGCGCTCGCCGGCCTCCTGGTCGAAGTAGGAGAGGTCCTGGCCCGAGGCCTTGGCGTGGGAGGACAGGTCGTAGTCGGTGCGGTTGGCGACGCCCTCGAGCTCGCCCCACTCGCTGCCGCCGAACTGGAAGCGGTACTCGATGTCGGCGGTGCGCTTGGAGTAGTGGGAGAGCTTCTCCTTGGGGTGCTCGTACCAGCGCATGTTCTCCTCACGGAGGCCAAGGCCGGTGTACCAGTTCCAGCGCTGCTCCATCCAGTACTCGTGCCACTTCTCGTCCTCGCCCGGCTTGACGAAGAACTCCATCTCCATCTGCTCGAACTCGCGGGTGCGGAAGATGAAGTTGCCGGGCGTGATCTCGTTGCGGAACGACTTGCCCATCTGGGCGATGCCGAACGGCGGCTTGCGGCGCGAGGTGGTCTGCACCTGGGCGAAGTTGGTGAAGATGCCCTGGGCGGTCTCGGGGCGCAGGTAGGCGACCGAGCCGGAGTCCTGGGTGGGACCGAGGTGGGTGGAGAGCAGACCCGAGAACTGCTTGGGCTCGGTGAACTGGCCCTTGTTGCCGCAGTTGGGGCAGTTGACGTCCGCGAGGCCGTTCTCCGGGACGCGGCCGTGCTTGGCCTCGTAGGCCTCCTCCAGGTGGTCCGCGCGGAACCGCTTGTGGCAGGAGGTGCACTCGGTCAGCGGGTCGGTGAAGGTGGCGACGTGTCCGGAGGCGACCCAGACCTCGGGGGCCAGGATCACGGACGAGTCGATGCCGACCACGTCCTCGCGGGACGTCACCATGTAGCGCCACCACTGGCGCTTGAGGTTCTCCTTGAGCTCGACACCGAGGGGCCCGTAGTCCCAGGCGGCGCGCTGGCCGCCGTAGATCTCACTGCAGGGGAATACGAAGCCACGGCGCTTGCTCAGGCTGACGATGGTGTCGATCTTGTCGGCGGCCACGGTGCTCTCTTCATTACGACGACGGGCGACGAAGCGACGGCTGCGCTTCGACGAAGCGAGACGCTTCAGAGCGAATGCTTCAGGGTACCGGCGGGGGCTCCCTCTCAATCAAATCGGTGCCGGTCGGGACGCTTATTGACAACGGTTTCCATGTTTGATGAAAATGACTGTCATGAACGTACGACGACAGCACATATCCGCAGTGGCCCTGACGGCCGTCACGGCACTCGGCCTCGGCACGCTCACCGCCTGCTCCGGCGACAGCGCGGCGGCGGCCGGCACGGGGAAGTACGACGTCGTCGCGTCCTTCTATCCGATGGCCTTCCTCGCCGAGCGGATCGGCGGGAGCCACGTCCACGTCACCAGTCTCACCCAGCCCGGCCAGGAGCCGCACGACCTGGAGATCAGCGCCCGGCAGACCGCGCGCCTGGAGCAGTCCGACGCCGTCCTCTACCTCAAGGGGCTGCAGCCGTCCGTCGACGAGGCGGTCGCCCAGTCCGGGATCGGCACCAGGATCGACGCTGCCTCCCTGACCACCCTGGAGGAGCACGGCAACGAGGTCGGCGGCCACGCGGCCGCCCACGACGCCCACCCGGGCGAGGAGAGCGGCGGCAAGGACCCGCACGTATGGCTCGACCCGGTGCGCTACGCGCAGATCGCCGAGGGCGTCGGCAAGGCCTTCGAGAAGGGCGACCCGGCGCACGCGGCGGACTACCGGAAGAACACCGCCGCCCTGGTCGGGGAGCTCGACGCGCTGAACACCCGGTACGAGACCGGACTGCGGAACACCAGGAACAAGGTCTTCATCACCACGCACGCCGCCTTCGGCTACCTCGCCGAGCGCTACGGGCTGACCGAGGAGGCCCTCAACGGCCTCGACCCGGAGTCCGAGCCCAGCGCGGCGCGGGTGCGCGACCTGGAACGCATGGCGAAGGCCGACGGCGTGACGACCGTCTTCTACGAGACGCTCGTCAGCGACAGGACGGCGCGGACCGTCGCCGGCGACGCCGGACTGCGGACGGACGTCCTCGACCCGCTCGAGGGCATCACAGCCAAGTCCCGCGGCACGGACTACCTCCAGGTCATGGACTCCAACCTCCAGGCCCTGCGCAAGGCGCTGGGCGCCAAGTGACCGACGGGGAGAACACCATGGACGAACAGGGCACGACGGCCGAGGGGCCGGTCATCGCCATGCGGGGCGTGCGCGCGGACCTGGGCCCCCGCCCGGTCCTGCGCGGCATCGACCTCACCGTGCGGCGCGGCGAGGTGGTCGCCCTGCTCGGCGCGAACGGCTCCGGCAAGTCGACGGCCGTACGGACCGTCATCGGCCAGGTGCCGGTGACGGCCGGCGTGATCGAGCTCTTCGGCACCCCGCGCCGGGCCTTTCGCGACTGGGCGCGCGTCGGCTACGTGCCGCAGCGCACCACCGCCGCGGGCGGCGTGACGGCGACGGTCACCGAGACCGTCGCCTCGGGCCGGCTCTCGCGCACCCGCTTCGGCCTGTTCCGCCGGGCCGACCACGCGGCCGTACGCCGTGCCCTGGAGCTGGTCGGCATGGCGGACCGGGCGAAGGACTCCGTGCAGGCCCTGTCCGGCGGCCAGCACCAGAGGGTGCTGATCGCCCGCGCGCTGGCCGCCGAACCCGAACTGCTGATCATGGACGAGCCGATGGCCGGCGTGGACCTGGCCAGTCAGCAGGTGCTGGCGCGGACCCTGGAGGAACAGGTCTCGGCCGGTACGACGGTGCTGCTGGTGCTGCACGAACTCGGCCCGCTGGAGCCGCTGATCGACCGGGCGGTCGTGCTGCGCGACGGCTGCGTGCTCCACGACGGCCCGCCGCCGAAGGCGGTCGGTCAGCACTCCCCCAAGCTTTCGACTTCGTCTTCGAGCAGGGGGTGCCCCCAGCCCGGCCACGACCACGTACACCCGCACGACGACGCCGCGGGCGCCGGCCCGATCCGCACCGGACTTGGACTGCTGAACTGATGGAACTCCTCGACTACGCCTTCATGCAGCGGGCCCTGCTCGCCGCCGTCCTGGTCGGCGTCACCGCGCCCGCCGTCGGCATCCACCTCGTCCAGCGCCGCCAGGCCCTGATGGGCGACGGCATCGGCCACGTGGCGATGACGGGCGTCGGCCTCGGCTTCCTGCTGGGCACCTCGCCCGTGTGGATGGCGACGCTGCTGTCCGTCGTGGGCGCCGTGCTGATGGAACTGATCCGCTGGTACGGCCGCACCCGCGGCGACATCGCCCTGGCGATGCTCTTCTACGGCGGTATGGCGGGCGGCGTCATGTTCATCAACCTCGCCCCCGGCGGCTCCAACGCCAACCTGACCTCGTACCTCTTCGGCTCGCTCTCGACGGTGGCGCCCTCCGACGTCACGGCGATCTGTCTGCTGGCCGCGTTCGTCGTCCTGGTCACCCTCGGGCTGCACCGGCAGCTCTTCGCGGTCGGGCAGGACGAGGAGTTCGCCCGGGTGACGGGCCTGCCCGTGCGCGCGCTGAACCTGCTGACCGCGGTCACGGCGGCGGTGACCGTGACGGTCGCGATGCGGGTGGTGGGTCTGCTGCTGGTCTCCGCGCTGATGGTGGTGCCGGTGGCGGCGGCCCAGCAGCTCGGGCGCAGCTTCGCGACGACCCTCGCGATCGCGGTCGCCATCGGGGTGGGCGTCACGCTCGGCGGCACGGTCACCTCGTACTACCAGGACGTGCCGCCCGGGGCGACCATCGTGCTGCTCACCATCGCCGCGTTCGTCGTGCTCACCGCGCTCGCCGCCCCGCTGGCCCGGCGCCGCGCCCGGGCGCTCGCCGCGGCGCCGCCCGCCGGGGATCCGGCGGAGTGCGCGATTCCGGCCACGCGTGCGGCGGACGGAGCGGCCGGCGTCTGACCGCGTGCGACGCGGGCTGGCACAATGGCCCCGGCAGATGCCGGACGGCGGAGGAGGCAACCGGTGACGACCGCAGGACCGCCCGTGAAGGGCCGCGCCACCCGGCAGCGCGCCGCTGTCGCGGCGGCCCTCGACGAGGTCGACGAGTTCCGCAGCGCGCAGGAACTCCACGACATGCTCAAGCACAAGGGCGACTCGGTGGGCCTCACCACGGTCTACCGCACCCTGCAGTCCCTCGCCGACGCCGGCGAGGTCGACGTCCTGCGCACCTCCGAGGGCGAGTCCGTCTATCGCCGCTGCTCCACCGGCGAACACCACCACCACCTGGTCTGCCGCGTCTGCGGCAAGGCGGTGGAGGTCGAGGGTCCCGCGGTCGAGAAGTGGGCGGAGGCGATCGCCGCCGAACACGGCTACGTGAACGTGGCCCACACGGTGGAGATCTTCGGCACCTGCAAGGACTGCGCGGAAGCCTCCGGCAACTAGCGGGAGACAGTCCCCTGCCGCCGGGGCCGAGGGGCACAGCCCCCGGCAGGACCGGAGAGGCACAGCCCCCTAGCCGCAGGGCCCAGCCCGCCTCCCGGGGCCCAGAAGGCGGAGCCCCCGGCAGGACCGGAGAAGCGAAGCCCCTCACATCCAGGCCGCAACCCTCCCCACCCCGGAGGCCCCGGGGGCCACAGCCCCCGGCGAGGTTGAGGGGCGCAGCCCCTGACGGGGCTCGAAGGGGCAGGGCCCCTCACGACCGGCGGCAGCGCGGCACCCCCGGGACCGGAGGGTCGCCATCCCCGGGGGTCCAGGGGGCGGAGCCCCCGGCGGGGTTGAAGGGGCGCAGCCCCTGACGGGGCTCGAAGGGGCAGGGCCCCTCACGACCGGGCGGCAGCCCGGCACCCCCGGGCCGGAAGGTCAGTCACCCCCGGGGGTCCAGGGGACGGAGCCCCCGGCGAGGTTGAAGGGGCGCAGCCCCTGACGGGGCTCGAAGGGGCAGGGCCCCTCACGACCGGGCGGCAGCCCGGCACCCCCGGGCCGGAAGGTCAGTCACCCCCGGGAGTCCGGGCGGCGGAGCCCCCGGCGGGGTTGAAGGGGCGCAGCCCCGGCGTGGTTCGAAGGGGCAGGGCCCCTCACGACCGGGCGGCAGCCCGGCACCCCCGGGACCGGAGGGTCGCCATCCTCGGGGGTCCAGGGGGCGGAGCCTCCGGCGGGGCCGGAGGGGCGGAGCCCCTCGTGTCCGGCCGCAGCCTGGCCCTCCCCCGACCCGAAGGGTCAGACCCCGGGCACCCCGGTGGGGTTGAAGGGGCGGAGCCCCTGGGGCGGGACGGGTAGGGGCGGCGGGGGCGAGAAAAGCCTGCGCGCCGGCCGCCGCCGGGTCAGCCCTCCTCCGACCGGCCCTCCATGGCCAAGAGCTCCTCGTTGGGGATGGCACCGCCGAAGCGGCGGTCGCGGGAGGCGAATTCGAGGCAGGCACGCCACAGGTCGCGGCGGTCGAAGTCCGGCCACAGGACGTCCTGGAAGACCATCTCCGCGTACGCGCTCTGCCAGAGCAGGTAGTTGGACGTGCGCTGCTCACCGCTCGGCCGCAGGAACAGGTCCACATCCGGCATGTCCGGGTAGTACAGGTACTTCTGGATCGTCTTCTCGCTGACCTTGGACGGATCCAGCCGCCCCGCCCGCACGTCCTCCGCCATCGCCTTCGCCGCGTCCGCGAGCTCCGCCCGCCCGCCGTAGTTCATGCAGAAGTACAGCGTCAGCCGGTCGTTGTCCTTCGTCTGCTCCTGGGCGATCTGCAGCTCCTTGGCGACCGACTTCCACAGCCGGGGCATCCGCCCCACCCACCGCACCCGGATCCCCAGCTCGTCCAGCTGGTCCCGCGTCTTGCGGATGAAGTCGCGGTTGAAGTTCATCAGGAAGCGCACCTCGTCCGGCGACCGCTTCCAGTTCTCCGTGGAGAAGGCGTACAGCGAGATGTTCCGCACACCGATCTCGACCGCGCCCTGCAACACGTCCAGCACCCGCTCGGCGCCCACCTTGTGCCCCTCGGTGCGCGGCAGCCCCCGCTCCTTGGCCCAGCGGCCGTTGCCGTCCATGACGATCGCCACGTGCTCGGGAACGAGCTCCCCCGGCAGCTTCGGCGGACGCGCGCCCGACGGGTGCGGCTCGGGCGCCCGGTACTCGCGTCGCCGGCGCCCCAGGATCCCGCGTACGGCCATGTGCTCCTCGTCTCCCTGAGTGTTCCAGAGCAGTTGCTACTGCTTCTCCACGTACCTGAGCGAGCGCAGCCCGCGCTCCAGGTGCCAGTGCAGGTAGGCGGACACCAGCCCGCTCCCCTCCCGCACATACCGCGGCTCGCACGCGTCCGCGGTCTCCCAGTCCCCCGTGAGCAGCGCGCCGAGCAGTACGAGCGTCTGCGGCGAGGGTACGACACTGCCGGGCACCCGGCAGTCGGCGCAGACCGAGCCGCCGGACGCCACCGAGAAGAAGCGGTTGGGCCCCGGCATCCCGCACCGCGCGCAGTCGCCGAAGCTCGGCGCGTACCCGTTCACCGCGAGCGAGCGCAGCAGGAACGCGTCCAGCACCAGATGCGGCGCGTGCTCCCCCCGCGCGAGGGTGCGCAGCGCGCCCACCAGCAGCAGGTACTGCTGCACCGCCGGCTCGCCCTCGTGGTCGGTGAACCGCTCCGCGGTCTCCAGCATGGCCGTGCCCGCGGTGTAGCGGGCGTAGTCGCTGACGATGCCCCCGCCGTACGGCGCGATGGTCTCGCTCTGCGTGCACAGCGGCAGCCCGCGCCCCACAAGCTCACTGCCCCGCGCGAAGAACTGCACGTCCACGTGCGAGAACGGCTCCAGCCGCGCCCCGAACTTCGACTTGGTCCGCCGCACCCCGCGCGCCACCGCCCGCACCCGCCCGTGCCCGCGCGTGAGCAGCGTGATGATCCGGTCCGCCTCACCCAGCTTCTGGGTGCGCAGCACGATGCCGTCGTCGCGGAACAGACTCATGGGGTCCATTCTCGCCCACCGCGCGGCGGACCCGGCCCCCGAGTGGCGCAACCCCGGCGAGCCGGTCCGTCGTCACATCATGCGGAGATCGTTTCTCACGTACCGACCGGACCGACCGTACCGACCGGACCGGGCACCCGGCCCGGCCGACCAAAGGAGAACGCCATCCGGACCACGGCCAGGAACCTCCCGACCCGCCGCCGCGTGATGACCGCGGCCGGCCTCGCCCTCCTCGGCGCATCGGCCGCCGTGCCACCCGCGTCCGCCGCGTCCCCCTCCCCCGACGGCAGCCCACAAGCCCGGCTGCGGGCCCTGGAGGAACGACACGGCGTCCGCCTCGGCGTCTACGCCCACAACCCCGTCACCCGCCGCACCGTCCGGCACCGCGCCGACGAGCGCTTCCCCATCTGCTCGGTCTTCAAGACCCTCGCGGCCGGTGCCGTCCTGCGCGACCTGGACCACCACGGCGAGGTCCTCTCCCGGCGGATCCACTACACCGAGGCCGACATGGTCGACGGCTCGGACCACACCAGGGCCCATCTGGCGGAGGGCATGACCGTCGCCGAACTCGCCGACGTGGCCATCCGCTACAGCGACAACACCGCGGGCAATCTGCTCCTGCGCGAACTGGGCGGCCCGACGGCCGTCACCCGCTTCGCCCGCTCGCTCGGCGACCGGGTCACCCGCCTGGACCGCTGGGAGACGGAGCTCAACTCCGCCGAGCCGTGGCGGCGCACGGACACCACCAGCCCGTGCGCCATCGGCCGCACCTACGGCCGCCTCGTCCTCGGCGACGCGCTCGGCCGCCGCGACCGCGCCCTGCTCACCCACTGGCTGCTGGGCAACACCACCAGCGCCAAGCGCTTCCACACCGGCCTGCCCAAGTCCTGGACCATCGCCGACAAGACCGGCTCCGGTTCCTACGGGACCGCCAACGACGTCGGCGTCGCGTGGACCGAGGACGGCACCCCCCTGGTCCTGGCGGTGCTCACCACCGGGCCCGCCCCGGACGCGCCGTACGACGACGCGCTGGTCGCCGAGGCCGCCGGGGTGGCCGCGACCGCGCTGGCCTGACACCCGCGCCCCCGGCCGGCCCGGCACGACCGCGTCACGGCACCTCGCCGCGGCTGCGGGCGTTGGCGTACGCCGTCGCGGCGCGCAGCCGCTCCGCCGGGGTCGCCGCGCGCAGCGCGTCCGGTGCGCAGTCCCACTCGCGGCCTCCGCCGAGGGGCCGTAACTGCACGTACGGCCCCTCGTGCCCCATGACGACCCCGACGCGGCCGGTCCCGGTGTCCACGGCGTACGAACCGACCGGCGGCCGCGCGACCGCGTTCACCGCAGCACCGCGGCGAGCCGGGCCGCCGTCGCCACGGAGCAGCGCCCCAGCTCCACCAGCGGGCAGGGCGCCTCACGGGCGAGCCCCGCCGGGTCGAGCCGCAGCGAGGGCAAGGTGATGCCGGCCTTTTCGAGCGCGGCCCGCAATTCCGTGAGGGTTTCCTCGGCCTCTGCCACGCATCCCGCCGAGTGGACCGGGTTCGGTGTTGCCACGGTTCGCTTCCTTCCTTTCTTTTCACTCTTCACATCCCCACGGTGACGTTCCGCGTCTAAAGTCGGAAGGGTTTCCGGCCCACAACGGCGGGGCAGCAAAAGGGGGTTGGCAATGGCCAACGGTTCACGCCAGGCGGCGTGGGAGTTCTTCGGCGCGGAACTCAAGCGACGGCGCGAGGACGCGGCGCTCACGCAGGTCGAGCTGGGTGCGCGGGTCTTCGTCTCGGGCGGTTACATCGGCCAGTTCGAACAGGCGATCAGGAAACCGCAGTTGGACGTGGCCCAGCGAATCGACGAGGTACTGCAAACCGACGGTATTTTCGAGCGGCTGTGCAGAAAGCTGATCGACGATCCGCGGTACGCGGATTATTTCGCCAAGGCGGCGGAGCTCGAAACGCTGGCGACTGAAATCCACGAGTTCGCGCCCGCGTTGGTGCCAGGACTGCTGCAGACGCGGGCGTACGCGTGGGCGGTCACCGTGGCGATGAACCCGTTCGCGGCGGACGAGTACATCGAGGAGAAGGTCTCCGGCCGTCTTGAACGCGCCCGTATCCTCAAGGACGCCACGCGCCCCCTGTACTGGGTGGTGCTGCACGAGAACGTGCTGCGCATCCCGGTGGGCGGACCGGGTGCCATGGCGGAGCAGTTGGAACACGTCGCGCGGCTGGCACGGCAGCGAACCCTGGTGGCTCAGGTGCTGCCCTACACGGCGGGGCCGTACCCCATCATGACCGGTTCCCTGAAGCTGATGGGGTTCGAAGACGCTCCGCCAACGGCCTATACAGAAGCCGTGTATTCGGGGAACCTGCTGGACGATCCGGCCGTGGTCAAGCGTGCCCGCTCGGCATACGATCAGATCAGGGCCGCCGCGCTGTCGCCGGAGGCGTCCCTGGCCCTGGTCGAATCGGCGGCGGAGGACTTCAGACCATGCGCGAGTACGACCTGACTCACGCTCGCTGGCACAAGAGCAGCTACAGCGACGGCAACGGCGGCGACTGCGTTGAGGTCGCCCAAGGAGTCCCCCACGTCATCCCCGTCCGGGACAGCAAAGTGCCGGACGGGAACGTACTGGTGATCGGGGGCTCGGCCTGGGCCGAGTTCGTGGGGGCCGTGGGGGCGGCGGGGCTCTAGCCCCGGGCCCGTACGAACAGCGCGGTCACGAGGTAGGGCAGCGCGGCCCATACGAAGGCGGTGGCGTCCGAACTGGCGGAGCTGACGGCGGCGTACGCGGCGTACACCGCCACCGTCGACAGGTCGGTGCCGAGGCTCGCGACCGAGGTCAGGGTGGCCCGGCGCGCGTCGTCGATGCGGGCCTGGAGCCGTGCGTCGGCGAGCACCGTGGCGAGCTGGAAGCCGCCGAAGGCGAGGGCGACGAGGACGAGCCCGGCCGGTGTCCGCAGCGCGGCGCCCAGGGCGAGCGCGAGCGCGGCACCCGAAAGCAGCGCGGCGAGGCCGGTGCGGCCGAGGCGGGCGCAGGGGCCGGACAGCAGGCCGCCGGTCGTGGCCCCGGCCCAGATCAGCAGCAGCAGGTAGGGCACGGTGCCGTCGGATACGCCCGTGCCGCGCACGAGGAGCGGGGTGTACTCGTCGAGCGCGCCCCACACGGCGCCCACGGCCGGGACCAGCAGGAGGGCACCGCGCACGGACCGCTCGGCGCGGACCTGGGCGAGCCCGGCCCGTAGGGTGACAACCCAACTCTCCCCGTCCGGGGCGGGAGTTCGCCCCTCGGGCAGCCGGGTGGCGGTGACGGCGGCCAGCAGGCAGACGAGCACGCTGCCCGCGCCGACGGCGGGATAGCCGCCGAGGGAGAAGACGGGACCGGCGAGGCCCATGGCGGCCACCACCCCCACCAGCCCGGCCGCGCGGACACGCCCCATGACATGGGCGTATCGCTCCGCCGCACCGAGGCGACCGAGCTCGTCGTGGACGAGAGCCTCCAGCGCACCGGAGCCGAGCGCTCCGCCGGCGCCCCACAGGAGGAAGCCGAGCGCGAAGGCCCCGTAGGAGGGCAGGAGCACCCATAGAGCGAACCCGGCGGCGGTGAGCAGCGGGCCGAGGGCCAGCAGCAGCCGCCGGGACACGGCGTCGGCCCAGGCGCCGGAGGGCACTTCGAGGACCACACCGGTGGCCGACCAGAGGGCGAAGAGGGAGGAGATCTCCCAGGACGACAGCCCGGCGTCGCTGAACAGCAGCGCGTACACCGGGTAGAGCAGGATGAAGTCGCCGAGGAAGGCGTAGCAGCACAGCACCGCGGCCAACCGCCGGGTGCCGGGCGCGGCAGGAATGCGGGATCAATGTCGCCAGGTCATGCGTACATGGTAGGCAGCGCGCCGCGCGGGGCCCAGTGAATTAGCGGGGAGTCCCGGTGGGACGGAACTCCCGCACGTACCGCTTCTGCCAGGGCGTCTCCACGGCTCGGGCGTCGTAGTGCTCACGCACATAGGCGACCGCGTCCCCCGGGGGCACCCCGTCCAGCACGGCGAGACAGGCCAGCGCGGTACCGGTGCGCCCCCGCCCGCCCCCGCAGGCGACCTCGACCCGCTCGGAGGCGGCCCGCTCCCACACCTCCAGGAGCACGGAACGGGCCTCCTCACGGTCCACGGGCAACCGGAAGTCGGGCCAGCGCAGCCACCGGGACTCCCAGGTGACGGCGGGAGGCTGCTTGCCGAGGAGGTAGACCCCGTACGAAGGCGCCGGCGCCCCGGGCTCGAGCGCCCGCCTCAGCCCGCGCCCCCGCACCAGCCGCCCGGAGGGCAACCGCAGCACACCCGCGTCCCGCACATCCCACAGTGGTCCGAGCCGCCCCGTCATGGGCGCGACCCTACAGTCAGCTCGCGGGCGTGAGACGGACTTCGGCGTGGAGGCCCTTGGCGTCGACGGCGGGGAAGAGGGAGACGTGTCCGTCGGCCCAGCGGACGAGGACGTCGTCGGCGGTGGTTCCGGCGGTGAAGGCGCCGGCGGTGACGACGGTGGCGTCGGCCCAGTTGGACTTGGCGGGCCGGATCTTGATCTCGCCGGGCAGGGCCTTGCCGATGGTCAGGCCGGGGTAGACGGTGGTCTCGCCGTCGCGCCAGCGTACGAGGAGGTCGTCGGTGCTCTTGCCGGTGAAGGAGCCGGTGGTGAGCTGGTCGGCGTACGGCCAGGTGCTGTTCTTGGTGACGAACTGGGTCTGCTTCTTCAGGCCGTTCGCGGCCAGGTCGGTGTAGAGGGACACGTGGCCGTCCTTCCAGACGACGAGGAGGTCGTCGCGGTGGCCGGCGAAGGTGTAGCGGCCGGCGGCGATCAGGCGGGCGTCGTCGCGCCAGGCGGGGCTCTTGGCGGGGGCGAGCTGCTTCTCGCCGTGGAAGCCCTTGGGGTCGACGGTGGCGTACTGGGTCATCTCGCCGTCGATCCAGCGCACGACGAGTCCGTCACCGCCGCTGCCGGTGGTGACGCCGGTGACGTCCAGGGCCTTGGCCCAGATGCTCTTGCGGGGCGCGAGCTGGTGTTCGGCGGCGAAGGGGTGGGCGGGGTCTGCGGTCTCGCCGCCCTGGTAGAGGGTGACCTCGCCGTCGTCCCAGACGACGATCAGGTCCATGTGGCGTGTGCCGCCCGCGCTGCCGCCGGTGTAGTAGCCGGAGCTCATGTGTACCGCGTGCTTCCAGGGCGCGGCGGCGAAGGCGGGGCCGTAGGCGATCTGCCGCACCCAGGCGGCGAGGTCGTCGACGCGGGCGGCGACGGCGCCCGTGCGCGTCTCGGCCGGGTCGGTACCCAGGCAACCGCCTTGCCAGGAGAGGCTGTTGATGCCGACGACGCTGGTGCGGCCGCCGGTGGCGGTCAGGGTGGGGCCGCCGGTGTCGCCCTTGCAGATTGCCTGGCCGTCGGCCTTGCCGGCCAGGGTCAGGGTGGTGGCGTCGGTGCTCTGGAGGGTGAAGGCGGCGGTGTGGACCTGGTCGGGGACCCACTCGTCGTGGGTGCGGCCGTATCCGGCGGCCTGGACCTCGTCGCCGGCGGCGGGCGCGGTGGCGGCGAGGGACATGGGGGTGATGCCGGTGACGGGCTTGGCGAGCCGGGCCATCACCACGTCGCGGTCGGTACGGGGCTGGAGGTCGGTCACCTGCTGGGTGGTGCCGCCGAGGGTGGCGGTGGTCTTCAGCTTGGGCGCGCCGGGGGCCAGGGGCTGTCCGGGGGCGTCGGTGAAGCAACTGGCGGCGGTCAGCAGCCATTGCGGGTCGACCAGGACGGCCGAGCAGCCGCGTTGTCCCATGCCGGTGTCGCCGATGTCGCCGATGGTGAGGCGGGCGGTGGCGGAGGCGGCGGCGGTCGCGCCGGGGGCCGGTGGGCCGGACACGGCGGTCGCGGGGGCTGCCGACAGGGTGAGGGCGGCGAGCGTCACGGCGGCGGCCAGACCGCCGGTCCGCGCGGTACGCGGACGAATGCTGAGCATGAAGTTCCTTGCGGATGTGAGGGGTTGTACGTGCTTCGAGCCCGGCGGGACGGTCAGCCGGTGACGCGCAACTCCACGAGGACGGACCGCTTGCTGGCGTCGCCCGCCTCGCCGACCGGCGTGTAGTCGTTCCTGGCGGCGTTGACGACGGTCTGCTTGCCGTCCGTGGTGAGCGTTGCGCGGACCGGGTGGTCCTGGGTCCAGATGCCGTAGGCGTCTGGGAGTTCCATCGTCAAGTACCCCTGTTTGCCGCTGACTTTGAAGCAGTGGTACGTGTCGGCGGTGCGGGACTCGACCTTGATGTCGAAGGCCGTGGCGCAGTCCGTGAGCATGATGTGCCCGTCGCCGCGCTTCAGGGTGATCCCGCGCTCCGCCTGGATCTTCGCCGCCCCGGGATAGTCGAACGTCTCGACCGCGGACGGCATGTGGGCGTCACCGGGCCCGGTGGGGTCGGCAGGCGAACCGCCCACGGCCGACGCCAATGTGACAAAACCCACGGAACTCATGGCGGCCGCCACAGCTCCAACTACAAGGGTCCTTCCGGTGCGAGAGGCCACCACGAGTCCTTCCGGTCACTGACATGCTTGATCATTTCCGTTGCGTCGCAACAGTGAAGCATATGTAAGGTGATCGTGAAGTACCCCCCTCAACTCCTTCACGATTCAACCTAGTTGTGGCTTCTGTCCCTGACTTTCTTCGCCCGACCAGCGAATTGCAGGCGCACAGGCGCAAGCCGAGCCGAGGTCGTGAAGCCATCAGGCACAGAAGGACTTCGTATGAGAAAGCGTTGGCGCCCCGCACGGGCGCCGCACGGCGGGGACGCACAGTGCACACGGACCCGACCCCGCACCTTGTTGCTCTCTTTGCGCGGCGCGACCACCGCACTGCTGCCGCTCGCGCTGACGGCCGGGCTCCTCGGGGCCTCGCCGGCGCGGGCGGTGGACGGGGACTCGGACTCCCTTCCCCCGGACCGGGACCTCGTCGTCGAGTACTGGCGTGACGGCGGCAGCGGCGTCAAGGAAGCCGCCGAGCGGGCCCTGCTCGGCGGTGACGACGACATCCGCGCGTTCCTCCACGACCAGCCCGCGCTCCAAGCGGTCGACGACCGGGTCGACGTCAGCAGGATCATCAACGCGGGCGGCCCGGCGGTGCGGGAGGCGGCGAAGAACGCGCTCGCGTCGCAGAACCCGGACGACGTGACGGCGTTCCTGCGCGGCGGCTGGAAGGCCCCGCTGGAGCAGGACCAGCGCGTGGAGGCGTCGAGGGTCATCAACTTCGGCGGCCCCGGCGTGCAGGACGCGGGCAAGGCCGCGCTCAAGGGGTCGCCCGAGGACGTGGCGAAGTTCCTCTCGGACGGCCAGTACACGGCGCGCGAGACGGACAACCGCGTCCAGGTCTCCCAACTGATCAATTCCGGCGGTCCGGCGATGAAGGCGGCCGGCAAGGTCGCGCTCCAG
>NZ_BMVJ01000001.1:78810-80297 GCF_014650655.1 Streptomyces anandii JCM 4720 | reverse complement strand
GGGACGCCGGAGGACATCGTCGAGTTCCTGGAGGTCGGGCAGTTCACCGCCCGCAACCGCGACCAGGAGCACGCGACCATCGCGCAGCTGACCGAGCAGGCCAAGCAGGCCGGCGCGCAGGCCGACGACGCCACCAAGTCGGCGCAGGAGGCGTCGGCCAAGGCGGTCGCCGCCTCGGCGCTGGCGAAGGCGGCCGCGCAGACGGCCGCGAAGGAGACCGCGGCCGCGAAGAACGACTCGGTCAGGGCCGCGGCCAAGGCGCGCCAGGCGGCGGAGGCGGCGAGGGCGGCCGCCGAGGCGGCGCAGACCGCGATCGGCGCGGCGAACGCCGCCGACCGCTCGGCGCGCATCGCGGCGCTGGCCGCTGCGCAGACCGCCGCCGCGGCGACCGCGGCCGCGAACGCGGCCGGGGCGGCGTACAAGGCGGCGGCCGATGCCGCCAACGACAAGAAGGACGCCGGCTCGGCGCGGGACTCGGCCAAGGCGGCGCGTGCCGCCGGGGCACTGGCGAAGTCGTCGGCGGCGGCAGCGGAGCAGGCCGGGCGGGCCTCGCTGGCCGCCGGTGCGGCCGCCAAGGCGTCGCTGAGCGCGATCAGTGACGCGAACGCGGCGGCGGACGCGGCCGACGAGGCGAACCGGCAGGCGGAGGCCGCCGGTGTCCACTCGGGCGAGGCGCAGGCCGCGGCGGCCGAGACCCGGCGCCACGCCCGCGAGGCGAACCGGGCGGCGAACGCGGCCGAGTCACTGGCCAAGGAGTCCGCCCAGGCCGCGTACGACGCGCGGGACGCGGCGAACTCGGCGGCCACGCACGCCGACAACGCGGCGGACGCGGCGGAGGAGGCCGCCAAGCACGCGGGCGAGTCGTCCAGGGCGGCCGCCGAGGCGGCCAAGCAGGCGGGCAGGGCGAAGGAGGCCGCCGACACGGCGACCAAGGCGGCGGCCACCGCGCACAAGGTGTTCGCCATCGCCCGCAAGACCGAGGCGGAGGACCTCGCGACGCGCACAGGCGCGGCGATGGAGAGCGCCCAGTCGCAGAAGGACGCCGCCGACGCCTTCACCTCCCAGCTGGCCCAGGTCGCGCTGGAGGACAAGAAGATCGGCGAGGACACCGCCGATCTCGCGGCCGAGGCCGACAAGCCCGGAGCCGACACCAAGGCCGTCGCCGCCAAGGGCCGCGCGGTGGCGCTGCGGGCGCTGAAGCAGTACGGCGCCTGGCGCCAGGAGGCCGCCGCCCGGGCCCTTTCCGGTGACGACGACACCGTCCTGGACTATCTGCGCAGGGGCGCCAAGCAGGCGGAGACGGACGAGATCCGCCAGCAGGTGACGGACCTCGCCCAGACCAGCCCGTACGAGAGCGTCCGCACCGGTGCGACGCAGGCGCTGGGCGGCAGCGACGAGCAGATCCGGGACTTCTACACCACGGGTCAGTACACGGTGGCCGCCGTCGACTACCGGGTGCTCGTGTCCCAGATCAACAACGCCGGCGG
>NZ_BMVJ01000001.1:59136-78781 GCF_014650655.1 Streptomyces anandii JCM 4720 | reverse complement strand
CCCGGCGGTGAAGGAGGCCTCCAAGGCCGCTTTGGCCGACGGCAGCCCGAAGGCGATGCGGGAGTTCCTGAACGGGGGCCAGTACCAGGCCCGCAACCAGGACGAGCGGGTCGAGGCCTCCAAGCTGGTCAACGACGGCGGCCCGGAGGTGAAGGCGGCCGCGAAGATCGCCCTGTCCGGCCCGGCCGACCAGCTCCACGAGTTCCTCCAGGTCGGCCAGTACATGGCCGACCGCAAGGACAAGCTCGCCGACACCCACGCGGCGCAGATGCAGCGGCTGCTCAACGAGGCCGACGGGGCCGCCGCATCGGCCCGCAAGGACAGCTGGCTGGCCGCCAAGGCCGCCGCGACGGCGAAGAACGCCAAGGACGACGCCAACAAGGCCGCGGCGGAGGCCAAAAAGAACGCCGACCAGGCAAACCAGTACGCCTCCGACGCCAAGAAGTCCGCCGACCAGGCCCAGGACAGCGCCAACCAGGCGGCCAACTCGGCGAAGACGGCCCGCAACGCCTCGGACCGCGCGGACCAGTCCGCAGCGGAGGCCGACGAGTCGGCAGCGCAGGCGGACTGGTCCGCCTCCTACGCACGGGACACTGCCTACGCCGCCAATTACGCAGCCGCGGACGCTCGGGCGGACGCCCTTGAGGCGGGAAAGAGCGCTGCGGAAGCCAAATCCGAGGCCTCCAAGGCCTGGGCGGACGTAGTGACCAAGCGCCGGGTCGAAGAGGCCGCAGCCCGCAAGCAGGCCGAAGAACAGCGCAGGCAGCAGCGCGAGAAGGAGAAGCAGGCCAAGAACAAGAAGCGCTGCATCGCCTACATGACCCGGGACAACCTCCCTCCCTGCGCACTGGCCGGCCAGCCCCTCGAACTGCCCACACCGTCCCCGGACCTGGCCAAGCTCCTGATCGAAGGGGGCATGGAGGTCCTCGGCGTCACCGACCTCCTCGACTGCGCCAAGAATCCCACACTCGGAAAATGTCTCCTTGCCGTGGCCGGCGTACTCCCCATCGGCAAGGTGAAGCTGCTCAAGAAGGCGGCCGAGGGAGTCGAGGACATCGCCGAAGCCTCTCGCGCTGCGAAAGTCGCCGAGAAGTGCTTCAAGTGCTTCCTGGCCGGCACCAAGGTGCTCATGGCCGACGGCTCGACCAAGAAAATCGAATCCGTCAGGGTCGGCGACTTGGTCCTCGCCACAAACCCCCTGACCGGACTCACCGGCACACGCACGGTCACCAACCGCATCGTCACCCAGCACGACAAACGGTTCGACAATCTGACCCTGCGCACCAGTCGCGGCACGGAGCACCTCACCGCCACTGAGGAACACCCCTTCTGGTCCCCTTCCTCACACTCCTGGGTGGAAGCTCGAAACCTGCGAGCAGGAACGACCCTCCGCACGGTCGACGGCAGCAGCGTCGTCGTACGGAGGAACGATTCCTTCGAGAAGACCGCCCGGACCTACAACCTCACCGTCGCCGACCTGCACACGTACTTCGTGCTGGCCGGCCGGACACCGATCCTCGTCCACAATGCGAACTGTGGCATCGGAGAAGCCCTCAAGGGATGGAAGAGCCAGACTTTCAGCTTCGGGGACAACTCCTTCCTGCTCAGGAGACAGGACCTCACTCACATCCTGGAAGGCCATCACCCTGCGTACCTGCGAGGGAACCCGGGCACCAACACCCTGTTCGACAAGAACATGAGCATCGAGGACGTACAGAATGCAATATCTGCGGTAATGAGACAGAATCAGCGCAAGCTCAGCAGCCCGGAGTACGCTCAGGGGAAGTGGGACAAGATATACGGCGAGTACCAGGGGCGTTCTTATGTTCTTGGTTTTGGGGACGGCGTAGTCGGTCAGTTCTATCCTCGCCCATAGGGTAATCGCGAAATGGCAGGCAGGTATGGCACGTGACAGTGCGGCGTCGACGACTGTGAAAACTTTTGTAGTCTGCGATTCCGGCGAGTTGGCGTTGGCTGAAAGTTGCGGGATCAGCTTCTCCCGGGACCGGCACATTCAAGGGGCCATCGAGTTGCGCCTACAGGGCGTCTTGATCCTTGGGCGGGACGAAGTCGACACGATCGATGCGCTCTGGTCTCTTCTTCTCACCTACCTGGAGAACTTCATCGCGGGTCGGCAGGGGACGTTCAGTTTCCCGGAGCGCAGATTCGCACTCGTCCTGAAGAGGATGCCCGGCGGAGCTGTCGCTGTGAAATTCACGGACGAAGGGATGAGGCGTTCTGTCGTACTCCCGGAGAAGTCCGCACTAAGGGTTCTGACGTCGGGAGCCGTAGAGTTTTTCTCTGCCGTTCTGAGAGGCTCACCCAAAGATGAGTGGAGCTATCGAAGGGACCTCAATACGGCAGTACGGCTGCGGGAGGAGCTCTCACGCATTGAGTGACGGAATCAGAGGGGAATTAGCCTCTGAGCTGGGTCATTGACAGCGGCAGTTTCATGGCACTGATCAACGAGGGGCAGGAAAGATAATCAGATAGGGACAAGTTTCGCACAGGCCGGTTCGGATCGACCGAACCGGCCTGTTTCTGAGAAGGTGAATGGGGGCTCTTGCGGCCACGCCTTGCACAATGAATGTGAGGTTGGACGATGCCCGCAGAGGAACGGCTAACGGACGTCGCTCGGGCCTGGATCCTTCGAGAGTCTCAGAAACTACCGAAACAGGCCGTGCCGGAGATCAAGATCTCGCCCAGTGGACGGCATCCGAAGTTCCTAAGCTGGATTCTTGATCGCCGTGATTCCATAACACAGGTGGTGTTGTGGTATAGCGGAGAGTTCGAGGCGGACTTCGCCGAAGTGGCCAGTGGCGAGGTTCGACCAAGGAGTGGCCGAGTCGCATCCCTTGGTGAACTCGAATCACTGCTCGCTGCAGCTCGCGACCGGAAAGTCTACCCTTGGCGAGGGCGGCGGCTGCAAAAAATGACAACGAGGGGGCGGCATGAATCAATTGAGATTAGATGCATTGATATCGAGTTTCGAGATGGATTCGACCAAGAAAGCAGAGGAGGTTTTCCGAAGGGCTCGTGCACTCGCATTGTCTCCGATATAGTCCATCTATATGGCTTCCCGGGTACTGGGCCTGTCATTGCCGGAGGCCAAGACAGCTCTCTACGAAAGTGCGTCGTGGCGTGATCAGCATGCGGGGTGGCAAGAAGCTCTCGGCACGGTGGACGCTTGGCTCATCGAACACCCACCCCCGCCGCTCTACCGCCTCATCGACCAGGAGAGCCAGGACGTCCTGCTGACAGCCGGCGACGTGCACGGCTTCTTCGTCGACGCCGACCTCGACACCCAGCAGACCCTCACGTTCACGGGTGTGCGCTCATTCCGCACCCGCGTCCGGCGAACGGAGACGGGACTGCTCCAAGTACTGAACCACCAAGGCGAGACCATCGGCCATTACTACCTAGGACGTGTACACCTCACCCCGCCCACCTCGGACGGATCGCTCAGAACTCAGGGGTACACCTGCGAGTACCTCCAAGCTGGCGAGATCTGGCGCCGGTGGGCATTGACAGAGCCCACCTCCCGCGGGGAATGGGCCCGATACCCCGTCGACTACCACGAGAGTTGGCTGCACGTCGTGCAGAACGCCTGGTTCACCGGCCACCACCGTGCCGCACGCTATGGCACTGACGAAGTCGTCACCCTCGACGGGGGCCTCGTCACCACCAAGGCTGGCCTCTACTGCGCACTTGGCGAAGCTGTCAACGGCCCGGGAGGCTACTTCGGCTCCAACCTCGACGCACTGCACGACTGCCTCCGCGCCGGCCGCCCAACTCCCGCATTTTGCATCGAATGGACGGACTTCGCCCACTCCCGCAAGGCCCTCACAGAGCAGTTCCTGACGTCTCTGCTGGAGGTGTTCGCCGAGTTCCGTATCGAAGTGAGGACAGCGTGACCGCACGCCTTCTCCGTATGCTCGAAGACAAGCTCATCTCGCTGTCGCAGATGATGGCCGAACACATGGCCAGGCCGTTCCCGCCGAGCTTGCGGGGACGGAACATCGAGGGTCAGGACATGGTGTCGCTCGACGCGGACACCTACGGCTACGCCTCGGGCGTCCTCAAGGGCCCACTCGACGCGCGGCGCCGCGCGGGCTTGACGGCGCTCCCTGCGGTGTTCGAGGCGGTTCTCCCAGCGATCTACGACGCGTACGCCTCCGAGTACTTCACGCACGTGCGCGACCTGGCCGTTCTGACTGCCGAGATCGAGACATTGCGCGACAGGCAGCGCAGCGGAGCGGCGACTATACAGAGCACTGCAAGGCATCTGTAGCGACCCGCGAACCGTCACCGCCACCGCCACCCCAGGGAGCCCCCATGACCTTCCCCGCCCCGCTCACCGGTGTCGTGCCGCCCGTGTGTACGCCGCTCACCGAGGAGGGGGAGGTGGACGTGCCGTCGCTGTTGCGGCTGGTCGAGCATCTGGTGGAGGGCGGGGTGCACGGGCTGTTCGTGCTGGGGTCGACCTCCGAGGCCGCGTATCTGACGGACCGGCAGCGGCGGCAGGTCGTCGAGGCCGTGGTGGGGCACGTGGGCGGGCAGCTGCCGGTGCTCGCCGGGGCGATCGACATGGCCACCGCGCGGGTGCTCGACCACGTCGAGGCCGTGACCAAGGCCGGCGCGCAGGCCGTCGTCGTCACCGCGCCCTTCTACGCCCGCGCCGGCCACCCGGCCGAGATCGCCCGCCACTACCGCCGGATCGCGGAGGCCGGCCCCGTCCCCGTCGTCGCCTACGACATCCCCGTGTCGGTGCCCACGAGACTCCCCGCCGCCCTCGTGCTGGAGCTGGCCGCCGAGGGCGTGCTGGCGGGGCTGAAGGACTCCAGCGGGGACCTGGCCGGGTTCCGGGAGGTCGTCACGGGGGCGCGGAAGGACCCGGCCACCGCCGCCTTCAGCGTGCTCACCGGCTCCGAGGTCATCATGGACGCCGCGCTCGCCGTGGGCGCCGACGGCGCGGTGCCGGGCTTCGCCAACGTGGACCCGCACGGGTACGTACGCCTGTACCGCCTCGCCCGCGCGGGCGACTGGGACGGCGCCCGCGCCGAACAGGACCGCCTGTGCGCGCTGTTCGGCATGACCCGCGCCGGCGACCCCGCCCGCATGGGCCCGGGCTCCTCCGCCCTGGGCGCCTTCAAGACGGCCCTGCACCTGCGCGGAATCATCGCCTGCCCGGCCACGGCCGAACCGCAGATCCCCCTCTCCCCGGAAGAGACGGCGCGAGTACGCACCCACCTCACCGACGCCGGACTGCTCTGAGCGGGCGTCGCACCGGTCAGGACGGCGTCCGGGCCGCCGCCAGCAGCCGGGTCACGTCGTCCGTGCAGATGGTCAGTGCCATGCCGACCGTGGTGAGGGCGTCGCGTTCGGCGGGGGTGTAGGGGCCGTCGGCCAGGGCGATGCGGGCGGCCTGGAGGAGGATGGACTCGCGGCCGGCGGGGGCGAGGTGCGGGGCCAGCGGGTCGAGGGCCTCGTGGAGCTCTATGGTCAGCCCCGCCGTGCACGGCCGGTCCTCGTCCTCGCAGACGCGGCCGGTGTCGGCGGCCAGCGCCTCGACGAGGGCGGCCAGCTGCTCCTCGGTGCACTCGGCGAAGCCGGCCGCGCGGACGGCGACGGCCGCGGTCTCCAGGGCCGTACGGGAACAGGTGCCGCCCGCGGAGAGCACCGCGAGGGCGACGGTGTGGACGGCGTCGCGGAGCATCGCGGAGAAGCGGGTGGTGGTCGGATGGTCGAGGACGTCCGTGCCGAAGTGTGCGTGGCAGGCGGCGCACGCGACGACCGGCCCCGCGGTGCCGCGCGGCAGCAAGGGCACGCCGAGGACGGTGAAGCGCCGGCGCCCGCGGAGCCGCTGGTAGTTGCGGTCGCCACCGCAGCCCGGGCAGAAGAACTCGCCGTCGCCGACGGGTGTCCACGCCGTACGGGTGCCCAGCATGCGGGCAAGCCGGGTGGCACGGCCGTCTCGTCCCCGTACTGGCAGCACGTCGCACCTCCGTAACCCCGCGGCAACATCGCCGCGCTGGCGTGATGTTAGCCACAGCGGAGAGCCCGCGTCAGTACCCCGAAGAGACCTTTCCGTGACCTCCCCGGCCCTTGTGGCCGGTATACGACGGGTGCACGACAGGGCCCCGGCCGCCGGATCAGGCGGCCGGGGCCCCGAAAAGCGCCGGTCAGAGGGGCCGGGAAGCCGTCAGCGGGCCGCCCTGTTGACGGCCGAGACGACCGCCTTCAGCGATGCACGTGTCGTGTTCGCGTCGATGCCGATCCCCCACAGGACCTTGTCCCCGATCGCGCATTCGATGTAGGAGGCGGCCTGGGCGGAGGCGCCCTCGCTCATCGTGTGCTCCTGGTAGTCGAGCAGGCGTACGTCCACGCCGATGGACTGCAGGGCGTCGAAGAAGGCCGAGATCGGGCCGTTGCCGGAACCGGTGAGGACGGTGTCCTCGCCGTCGACCGTGGCCTCGACGGTCAGCGTGTCCACGCCGTCGGTGTCCGTGGTCGACTGGCCGGTCCGCACCTGCAGACGGCCCCAGGGGTTGTCCGGGTTGGGCAGGTACTCGTCCTGGAAGACCGACCAGATCTCCTTGGGCGTGATCTCGCCGCCCTCGGCGTCCGTCTTCGCCTGGATGAGCTTCGAGAACTCGATCTGCATCCGGCGCGGCAGGTCCAGCTTGTGGTCGTTCTTCAGGACGTAGGAGACACCGCCCTTGCCGGACTGCGAGTTGACGCGGATGACGGCCTCGTAGGAGCGGCCGACGTCCTTGGGGTCGATGGGCAGGTACGGCACCGCCCACTCGATGTCGTCGACCGTGACGCCGCGGGCCGCCGCGTCGGCCTCCATCGCGTCGAAGCCCTTCTTGATGGCGTCCTGGTGGGAGCCGGAGAAGGACGTGTAGACCAGGTCGCCCACGTACGGGTGGCGCGGGTGGACCTCCATCTGGTTGCAGTACTCCCACGTACGGCGGATCTCGTCGATGTCGGAGAAGTCGATCTGCGGGTCGACGCCCTGCGAGAACAGGTTCATGCCCAGGGTGACCAGGTCGACGTTGCCGGTGCGCTCGCCCTGCCCGAACAGGCAGCCCTCGACGCGGTCGGCGCCGGCCATCAGCGCCAGCTCGGCGGCAGCCACGGCCGTACCGCGGTCGTTGTGCGGGTGGACGGACAGACAGACGTACTCGCGGCGGGTCAGGTTGCGGTGCATCCACTCGAAGCGGTCCGCGTGCGTGGACGGGGTCGAACGCTCCACCGTGGCGGGCAGGTTGAGGATGATCTCGCGGCCCGGGCCCGGCTGGTAGACGTCCATGACCGCCTCGCAGACCTCCAGCGCGAAGTCCAGCTCGGTGTCGGTGAAGATCTCCGGGCTGTACTGGTAGCCGAACTCGGTCTCGGGGCCCAGCAGCTTCTCGGCGTACTCCATCACCAGGCGGGTGCCGTCGACGGCGATCTGCTTGATGTCGTCCTTGGAGCCGCGGAAGACGACCCGGCGGAAGACCGGGGCGGTGGCGTTGTAGAGGTGGACGGTGGCGCGGCGGGCGCCCTTCAGGGACTCCACGGTCCGCTCGATCAGGTCCTCGCGGGCCTGGGTCAGCACGGAGATCGTGACGTCCTCGGGGATCGCGCCCTCCTCCTCGATGATGGAGCGCACGAAGTCGAAGTCGGTCTGGCCGGAGGCGGGGAAGCCGACCTCGATCTCCTTGTAGCCCATCCTGACCAGCTGGTCGAACATCCGGCGCTTGCGCTCGGGCGACATCGGGTCGATCAGGGCCTGGTTGCCGTCGCGCAGGTCGGTGGAGAGCCAGCGGGGGGCGGCGGTGATCCGCTTGCCCGGCCAGGTGCGGTCGGGGATGTCGACCTGCTCGTAGCGGCCGTACTTGTGGATCGGCATGGAACTGGGCTGCTGGCGGTTCGCCATGGTTGCGTGGGCTCCTCGAGAGTTCCGCGGACGCGGTGCCGCGGGTGCCGGAAGGACGGCCGACGGCGCAACGCCGAACTCCGCGGGGAGGGGGTCGGCCTCGACTACAGGCCCTCGCCGCGGCAGCTAAGGAGAAGCAGCCCGAAACGCATGATGCTCCGCAGCCTAGCCGAGCCGCCCGGACGGCGGGGACGCGTTCCAGTATGCGGGATCGCCGTTACAAACAGGACAAAAAGTGCCCCGTACCACATCGTCACTGAGCGTCGCCGCCCCTGTCCCGGTATTTCACCAATCATGGTGGCAGCTAGTGACATGTGTGTCACGCAGTGCAAAGGTGCCGGGCATGACGACCAACGGGGGCTCCGAGCCCGTCTTCTGCACCATCGTGCCGCCCCACGTCCTCGACCGCCTCGCGCGGCAGCAGGACCCCGCGCTCTCCGGCCCGGCCCGCCGGTCCCTGGAGCACGACGCCTACCAGCGCACCCACCGCCGGCTGACCACGGTGATCGGCGCGCCCACCGTCGCCGTCCCCGCGGGAGCGGCCGCCGACCAGCCGAACCGCACGGTCTACGACGCGAAGCACAAGCAGGACCTGCCCGGCCACAAGGTCCGCTCCGAGGGCGGGCAGCCGGGCAAGGACGCCACCGTCAACCGCGCCTACGCGGGCCTCGGCGCCACCTTCGAGCTGTACCTGAAGGCGTACGGCCGCAACTCCATCGACGGCAGCGGCCTCCCGCTCGACGCCAGCGTCCACTACGACGTGAAGTACAACAACGCCTTCTGGAACGGCGAGCAGATGGTGTTCGGCGACGGGGACGGCGAGATCTTCCTCGACTTCACCATCCCGGTGGACGTCATCGGCCACGAGCTGACCCACGGCGTCACCCAGCACACCGCCAACCTGACCTACTTCGGCCAGTCCGGCGCCCTCAACGAGTCGCTGTCGGACGTCTTCGGCTCGCTCATCAAGCAGTACGCGCTCGGCCAGACCGCCGCCGAGGCCGACTGGCTGATCGGCGCCGGACTGCTCGCCCCGCGTGTCACCGGCACCGCGCTGCGCTCGATGAAGGCCCCCGGCACGGCCTACGACGACGACGTGCTCGGCAAGGACCCGCAGCCGGCCACCATGGACGACTACGTCCACACCGGCAGCGACAACGGCGGCGTGCACATCAACTCCGGCATCCCCAACCACGCCTTCTACCTGGTCGCCACCGCGATCGGCGGCCACGCCTGGGAGAAGGCCGGGCAGGTCTGGTACGACGTGCTGACCGGCGGCGAGCTCAAGGAGGACGCCCTCTTCGCGGACTTCGCGACCCTCACCGTCAAGGCGGCCCGCGAGCGCTACGGCGCGGGCGACGAGCTCCAGGCCGTCCAGAAGGGCTGGGAACAGGTCGGGGTACGGACGCTGTAGGGCCACGGGGTTTCGGACGCCGTGGGGCCGCGGCGGCTTCGGACGCTGGGGTTCCGGGCGGATCCGTACTAGACACGGACCCATGCGGATTCGAGTGAGGCGTACGGGAGGTTTCGCGGGCATCGAGCGCCGCGCCGAGGTCGACACCTCGGGGCGGCCCGATGCCCCCGAGTGGCGGGCCCTGGCCGAACGGGTGCTGGCCGCGGGGCCGGACACCCCGCCGGCCGGGGTGCCCGACGGTTTCAGCTACGAGATCACCGTGGACGGCCGGACCGTCTACGCGGCCGACCCGCGGCTGACCGACGACCAGCGCGAGCTGATTTCCCGAGTGCTCAAGGAAGGGGCGTGAGCCTTCGGGCAACCACCGCCCGACGCAGGGGCGTTGACTTCCGTTACCGCCGGTACGGATGATCCGCGCATGGCGACTGACGCAGGCACCTCGGACACGGCCGTTCCCCGCTTCCCGGACGGCTTCCTGTGGGGCGTGTCCACCTCGGCGCACCAGATCGAGGGAGCGGCCGGCGAGCGCGAGCCGTCCGTGTGGGACGCGTTCACGGCCGGGCCGGGACACATCAAGGACGGCTCGACGGCGGAGGTGGCCTGCGACCACTGCCACCGCCACGCCGAGGACGTGGCCCTCCTGGCCGGCCTCGGCGTCGGCGCGTACCGCTTCTCGGTCTCCTGGCCCCGGGTGAACTCCCCCGGCGGCCTCGACTTCTACGACCGCCTGGTCGACGAGCTGTGCGCGGCCGGCGTCCGCCCGGTCCCCACCCTCTTCCACTGGGACCTGCCGGCCCGGCTGGACTGGCTGGAGCGGGACACCGCCTCCCGCTTCGCCGAGTACGTCTCGGTGGTCGCCGCACGCCTCGGCGACCGGGTGAAGAAGTGGATCACGCTGAACGAGCCCGCCGAGCACACCCTGCTCGGCCACGCCCTGGGCGTGCACGCCCCCGGCAGGAAGCTCCTGTTCGACGCGCTGCCCGTGGCCCACCACCAGCTCCTCGCCCACGGTCTCGCGGTACGGGCGCTGCGCGCGGCCGGGGCCGGTGACATCGGCATCGCCAACTCCCACGGCCCGACCTGGGCCGCCTCCGCGGAACCGGCGGACGTGGAGGCGGCCGACTTCTACGACGTGCTGCTCAACCGCCTGTTCGCGGAGCCGCTGCTGCTGGGCGAGTACCCGGCCGGACTCGGCGAGCTGATGCCCGGTGACGTGCACGCGGACCTGAAGGTCATCTCCGAGCCGCTCGACTGGTACGGGATCAACTACTACGCCCCCACCCTCGTGGGCGCCCCCGAGGGCACCGAGATCGAGTTCGGCGGGGTGACGCTCCCCGCCGAACTGCCCTTCTCCGTACGGGAGATCGAGGGCCGTCCGGTCACCGGCTTCGGCTGGCCCGTGGTCCCCGAGGGGCTGACCGAGCTGCTGACCGGATTCCGCGACCGCTACGGCGACCGCCTCCCGCCCGTGGTGATCACCGAGAACGGCTGCTCCTACGAGGGTCCGGACGACACCGACCGCATCGCCTACCTGGACGGCCACATCCGCGCCCTGCACCGGGCGGTCGAGGCCGGCGTGGACGTGCGCGGCTACTTCGTGTGGTCGCTGCTGGACAACTGGGAGTGGGCGGAGGGGTACGCGCAGCGCTTCGGGCTGGTGCACGTCGACTACGCGACGCTGGAGCGGACGCCGAAGGCCTCCTACCACTGGTTCCGCGACCTGCTGCGGGCGCAGGGGCGGGCCTCGGGATGACGGAGACCCGGCGGCCGTCGCCGGCGCTCGCCGAGCCCGTCCGGCGGGTGGGAGGCGGCTGGACCGCGTCGCTGTCGCTGGCCAACGGGGCGATCTGGGTGGGCTGGTACGGCCCGCTGCAGATCCTGCTCGCCTCCCAGGCCAAGGACTTCGCGCCCGGCACCGGCATGTCCAAGGAGACCCTGCTGGCCTGGGTGACGGGCGCGGGCGCGGCCGTGTCGCTGGTCGCCAACCCCTTCTTCGGGGCGCTGTCGGACCGCACCACGGCCCGCTGGGGCCGGCGCACGCCGTGGATCGTGGCCGGGACGGCGGGCGGCGCGCTGTCGCTGCTGCTGCTCGCCGGCGCGGGCGGGGTGTGGACGATGGCGGCGGGCTGGTGCCTGGTCCAGCTCACCCTGAACGCGGCCTTCGCGGCGGTGACGGCGGCGGTGCCGGACCGGGTGCCGCGCGGGCAGCGGGGCGCGGTGGGCGGCTGGCTGGGCGCGGCGCAGATCCTCGGCGTGGTCGGCGGGACGGGCCTGGCGACGGCGGCCGGCGGGATCGCGGCCGGGTACGCGGCCTGCGCGGTGTTCACGGTGGCGGGCGTGCTGCCGTACGTGCTGTGCCACCGGGACGTCGGGCTGACGGCACAGGACCGGCCGCCGTGGTCGTGGCGGGGCTTCCTCGCGGGCTTCCGGCTCGGCCCGCGCCGGTACCCGGACCTGGCCTGGGCCTGGCTGACCCGCTTCCTGATCAACCTCAGCAACGCGCTCGTGCTGCTCTACCTGCTGTACTACCTGCGCGACCGCGTGCGCTACGCCGACCCTGAGCGGGGAGTGCTGGTGCTGACCGCGGTGAACGGGGCGACGCTGCTGGCCACGGTGGTGGCCGGGGGCGTGTGGTCGGACCGGGTGGGGCGCCGCAAGCCGTTCGTGGTGTGGTCCGGGGTGCTGATGGCGGTGGCGACGGCGGGCCTGGCGGCGTGGCAGACCTGGCCGGGCGCGGTCGTCGCGGCGGCGGTGCTGGGCGTGGGCTTCGGGGTGTTCACCTCCGTCGACTTCGCGCTGATGACCGACGTGCTGCCCAAGGCGCTGGACCGGGGCAAGGACCTCGGCGTGATCAACGTGGCCAACGCGCTGCCGCAGGTCGCGGCCCCGGTGCTGGCCGCGCCGGTCGTGACGTATCTGGGCGGCTACCGGGTGCTGTACCTGGTGGCGGCGGTGATCGGGCTCGCGGGCGCGGTCCTGGTGGGGCGCATCCGGGGCGTGGAGTGAGGGTTGGGGCCGTCCGGCCGCCGCGCCGGGGTGCCACCGGCACCGAAAAGCCCTACGGCGTTGTCACTCCCCCGTCGTACCCTGGGAAGCGCGAGGCCGCCCTCAGCCGTGCGGCCCTGACGAGGAGGAACCGCAGGCCTTGAGTGCCGGCCCATGACTCAGACACCCGCAGCAAACACCCCCGCGCAGGGGCAGGCCAGAGCAGAGTTCACCGTCCCCGCCCAGCACCCCATGGTGACCGTACTGGGTTCGGGCGACTCCCTTCTGCGCGTGATCGAGAAGGCCTTCCCGGGGGCCGACATCCACGTCCGGGGCAATGAGATCAGCGCGGTCGGCGACCCGGGGGACGTCGCCCTCATCCAGCGCGTGTTCGACGAGATGATGCTGGTGCTCCGCACCGGGCAGCCGATGACGGAGGATGCGGTGGAACGCTCGATCGCCATGCTCAAGGCGAGCGAGAGGGGGGAGAGCGACGGCCAGGAGACCCCGGCCGAGGTGCTGACGCAGAACATCCTGTCCTCGCGCGGCCGCACCATCCGCCCCAAGACCCTCAACCAGAAGCGGTACGTCGACGCGATCGACAAGCACACGATCGTCTTCGGCATCGGCCCCGCCGGCACCGGCAAGACCTACCTCGCCATGGCCAAGGCGGTGCAGGCCCTGCAGTCCAAGCAGGTCAACCGCATCATCCTGACCCGCCCGGCGGTCGAGGCCGGCGAGCGCCTCGGCTTCCTGCCCGGCACGCTCTACGAGAAGATCGACCCCTACCTGCGCCCGCTGTACGACGCGCTGCACGACATGATCGACCCGGATTCGATCCCCCGCCTGATGGCGGCCGGCACGATCGAGGTCGCTCCCCTGGCGTACATGCGCGGCCGCACGCTCAACGACGCCTTCATCATCCTGGACGAGGCGCAGAACACCTCGCCCGAGCAGATGAAGATGTTCCTGACCCGGCTCGGCTTCGACTCGAAGATCGTGATCACGGGTGACGTGACGCAGGTCGACCTGCCGGGCGGCACCAAGAGCGGTCTGCGGCAGGTCCAGGAGATCCTGGAGGGCGTCGAGGACGTGCACTTCTCCCGGCTGTCGTCGCACGATGTCGTACGGCACAAGCTCGTGGGCCGTATCGTCGACGCGTACGAGAAGTACGACAGCAGCCACGGCACCGAGAACGGCGGGTCCCGCAGCAGGGACGGCGGTCACGGCAGGGCCGGGCACGGGCACAAGGGGAAGTAGACCAGCACGGCCATGTCGATCGACGTCAACAACGAGTCCGGAACCGAGGTCGACGAGCAGGCGATCCTCGACATCGCCCGCTACGCGCTCGCGCGGATGCGCATCCACCCGCTCTCCGAGCTCTCGGTGATCGTCGTGGACGCCGACGCCATGGAGCAGCTGCACATCCAGTGGATGGACCTGCCGGGACCCACGGATGTCATGTCCTTCCCCATGGACGAGCTGCGGCCGCCCGGCAAGGACGACGAGGAGCCCCCGCAGGGTCTGCTCGGCGACATCGTGCTGTGCCCGGAGGTCGCCGCCAAGCAGGGCGCCGAGGCGGAGACGCGGCACTCCATGGACGAGGAGCTGCAGCTGCTCACCGTCCACGGCGTGCTGCACCTGCTCGGGTACGACCACGAGGAGCCGGACGAGAAGGCCGAGATGTTCGGTCTCCAGGCGGCGATCGTGGACGGCTGGCGCGCGGAGCGGGGCCTCGAGGGCCCCTCCCCCGCGCCGACCGTCTCGTGAGCCGCCGATGAGTCCGCAGATCGTCGTCGGGGCGATCGCGCTGGTCGTCGTGGCGTGGCTCGCCGCCTGTGCGGAGGCGGGCCTCGCCCGTGTCTCCAGCTTCCGCGCCGAGGAGGCGGTCAAGGCCGGCCGCCGGGGCAGCGCGGGGCTGGCGAAGGTGGCCGCCGACCCGACGCGCTATCTCAACGTGGCGCTGCTGGTGCGCGTGGCGTGCGAGATGGCGGCGGCCTCGCTGGTCACGTACGCCTGTCTGGAGGAGTTCTCCTCCACGGCCGAGGCGCTGGTCGTCGCCATCGCCGTCATGGTGCTGGTGTCGTACGTCGCCGTGGGGGTCTCGCCGCGCACCATCGGCCGCCAGCACCCGCTGAACACGGCGACGGCCGCCGCGTACGTGCTGCTGCCGCTGGCGCGGATCATGGGCCCGATCCCGTCCTTGCTGATCCTCATCGGCAACGCGCTCACCCCCGGCAAGGGCTTCCGCCGGGGCCCCTTCGCCTCCGAGGCGGAGCTGCGCGCGATGGTCGACCTGGCCGAGCAGGAGTCGCTGATCGAGGACGAGGAGCGCCGCATGGTGCACTCGGTCTTCGAGCTCGGGGACACCCTGGTCCGCGAGGTGATGGTGCCGCGCACCGACCTGGTCGTCATCGAGCGGTACAAGACGATCCGTCAGGCCCTCACCCTGGCCCTGCGCTCCGGTTTCTCGCGCATCCCGGTCACCGGCGAGAGCGAGGACGACATCGTCGGCATCGTCTACCTCAAGGACCTGGCCCGGCGCACGCACATCAGCCGGGACGCCGAGAGCGACCTGGTGTCCACGGCGATGCGCCCGGCGGTGTTCGTGCCGGACACCAAGAACGCGGGCGACCTGCTGCGCGAGATGCAGAAGGACCGCAACCACGTCGCCGTCGTCATCGACGAGTACGGCGGCACGGCGGGCGTGGTCACCATCGAGGACATCCTCGAGGAGATCGTCGGCGAGATCACCGACGAGTACGACCGGGAGCTGCCGCCGGTGGAGGACCTCGGCGAGGACCGCTTCCGCGTCACCGCACGCCTGGACATCACCGACCTCGGCGAGCTGTACGGCCTGGAGGAGTACGACGACGAGGACGTGGAGACGGTCGGCGGGCTGCTCGCCAAGGCCCTGGGCCGCGTCCCGATCGCCGGCGCGTCGGCCGTGGTGGACCTGCCCGACGGCCGGGCCCTGCGGCTCACCGCCGAGGCCGCCGCCGGCCGCCGGAACAAGATCGTGACGGTGCTGGTGGAGCCGGTGGAGCCCGCCGGGTCCCCGGACGGCGGCGACAGGGAGCCCGAGTGACGCCCCAGGAGCTGCGCGCCCTGTGCCTGTCGTTCAACGCGGCGGTGGAGGACTTCCCCTTCAACCCGGAGACCTCGGTCTTCAAGGTGATGGGCAGGATGTTCGCGCTGACCGGCCTGGACGCGCGGCCACTGACGGTGAACCTCAAGTGCGACCCGGAGGACGCGGTCCGGCTGCGCACCGCGCACCCGGGGCTCATCGTCCCCGGCTGGCACATGAACAAGCGGCACTGGAACACCGTCACCGCCGACGGCGCACTCCCGGACCGGCTGGTCCGGGAGCTGGTGGAGGATTCCTACGACCTCGTGGTGGCCGGTCTGCCGCGCACCGAGCGGCTACGGCTCGACCGGCCCTGACACCGGTTGCGCCCCTCGCCCGCGCAGTCCGAGCGCGACCAGCGCGGCCGCCGCGAGGACGATCACCGCGTCGAGCGCGAGGACCGTGTGGACGCCGGAGAGCAGGTCGCCGCCCGAGGTGGTGGCGAGGACGCCGAGCAGCGGGATGCCGACCGTGACGCCGACCTGCTGGGTGGTGGTGACCAGGCCGGTGGCCAGGCCCTGCTCCTCGTCGGGGACCCCGGAGGTGACCGTCAGACCGTAGGAGATGATCGCGCCCAGGTGGCACACGCTGGCCAGGGAGACGGCGGCCGCGGCGAGCCACACCGACCAGATGTGGGCGTTCAGGCCGAGCAGCGCGGCGATGAGCGCGCCCTGTCCGGCGAGGGAGCCGACGAGGGTGCGGCGGGCGCCGAACCGTCCGATCACCTTCGGCGCGCGGGCCCCGGCGAGCGCCGACAGCACGCCCTGGACGCCGAAGACCAGGCCGGTCTCGAAGGCCGACAGGCGTAGGATCTCCTGGAGGTACAGGGTCAGCACGAAGATCACCGTCGACATCATCGAGAAGGTGACCAGACCGCCCAGGTTGCCCCACGCGACCGTGCGGCGGCGCAGCATCGGCAGGGAGACCAGGGGGGCGGCCGAGCGGGACTCCACGACCGCGAACACGGTCAGCAGGGCGAGGCCCGCGATCAGCGCGGCGACGACGTCGGCGCGGCCGAAGCCGTGTCCGGCGGCGGTGGACAGGGCGTAGATCAGCGAGAGCAGACCGCCGGTGACGGTGACCGCGCCGGGGACGTCGAGGCGGGGCCGGCCGGAGACGGGGGCACCTCCCATGCCGTCAGGGCTGTGGGGGAGCGACTCGGGCAGCAGACCGGGGGCGAGGGGCAGTACGACCAGGGCGAACACGGTGAGCAGGGCCATCGTGGAGCGCCAGCCGAGGGCGTCGGTGAGGACACCGCCCGCGACCATGCCGACGGTGAAGCCCAGCGACAGCAGCGTGCCGGAGATGCCGAGGGCGCGGTCACGGGCCGGGCCCTCGGGGAAGGTCGTGGTCAGCAGGGACATCCCGGTCGGCACGATCGCCGCAGCGCCGAGGCCCTGGAGCGCCCGGCCGGTGAGGAAGGACGCCGGGTCCCAGGCGAGGGTGGCCAGCAGCGAGGCGGCGCCGAACAGGGCGAGGCCGGTCAGGAAGAGCCGGCGGCGGCCGAACAGGTCGCCGGCGCGGCCGAACAGCAGCAGGAACCCGCCCGAGGGGAGCGCGAACGCGGTGACCGCCCACTGGAGGGCGGAGCGGCTCATGCCGAGATCCGCGCCCAGCCGGGGCAGCGCCACGTTCAGCACGGAGAAGTCGAGGGCGACCATGAACTGGGCCGCGCACAGGACGAACAGGACCAGTTTGCCGCGCGTCGACAGCCGTGGGGCGCCGAGTGGTTCCCTGGTGGGGGCGGTGGGTGAGGTGGTGGTGTCGATCGCCATGCGAAGAGGTTCCTGCGATCGAAGCGGCCGTGGGGAGTGGGAACTTATGGTGGTGGTGGCACCACCAGACACGACGAGGGGGATCCGTACGTGCCCGACACGGACACGCACAAGAGCCAACGGCTGCGCGAACTGCGCGAGTTCCTGATGAGCCGCCGGGCCCGGGTGACACCGGCCGAGGCGGGGCTGCCGGACGGCGGCGGCCGGCGCCGCACTCCCGGGCTGCGGCGCGAGGAGGTCGCCGTGCTCGCCGGGGTCGGGGCGTCCTGGTACCAGTGGCTGGAGCAGGGCCGGGACATCTCCGTCTCCCCGCAGGTCCTCGACTCGGTGGCCCGGGTGCTGCGGCTCGGCGACGCGGAGCGCCGCCATCTGTACGTGCTCGCCGGACTCAACCCGCCCGCGCCCCAACTGGTCCCGGAGCGGCGGGACATGTGCGAGGGGCTGCGGCGGCTGATCGACACGTGGATGCCGTATCCGGCGCACATCATGGACCTGTACTACAACTGTGTGATGTACAACGACGCGGCCGCGGTCGTGCTCGGCATGCGCCCGGACATCACGCAGAACTGCCTGGTCGACTTCTTCACCGACCCGCTGTACCGCTCGCGCAGCAAGAGCTGGGAGGGCAACGCCCGTTCGGTCGTGGCACAGTTCCGGGCCGCCTCCTCCGCCCGCCCCGGCGACGAGGGGTACCGGGCCGTGCTGGAGCAAGTCAGCGCCGCCAGTGAGGAGTTCAGGGCACTGTGGGCGGAGCGGGACATCGAGGACGCGGGGCAGATCCGCAAGGAGCTGGACCATCCGCTGGTGGGGCTGCTGTGCCTGGAGGCCACCGCCATGAAGGTGCCGGCCCGGCCCGACCTGACGATCGTGCTGCACACCCCGCTGGAGGAGGCCGGCACCGCGGCCAAGCTGGAGTGGCTGGCCTCGCCGGAGGGGCGGCGCGGGGCGATGTACCCGGTGGCGGGCTGAGCGGGGCGCGGCCGCGGGCGGGGCGGTGGCTCCGGCTGCGTGGGGCCGGGGGCGGCTTTCGTATGCTCGGATCATGACCGACAGCAACGGGCTCGACCCCGAGGACCGCAAGATCGTCACCCTGGCCCGCTCGGTACGGGCCCGCAACGGCGTGCCCGAGGGCGCCGCCGTGCGCGACGAGACGGGACGGACGTACGCCGCCGGGTCGGTGGACCTCGACTCGCTGAAGCTGAGCGCCCTGCGGACGGCGGTGGCGATGGCGGTGGCCTCCGGAGCGACCTCACTGGAGGCGGCGGCCGTGGTGAGCGAGGCGGAGGGCATCACGCCCGAGGACCGGGCGGCGGTCGCCGACCTGGGCGGCCCGCGGACCCCGGTGCTGCTGGCCGGCCCGGACGGCACGGTCAGGCTGACCGAACCGGCGGGGCCGGGGCAGTAGTCGCGCGGCTCAGAGCGCGTCCGGGCCGCGTTCGCCGGTCCGGACGCGTACGACCGTCTCGACCGGCACCGCCCACACCTTGCCGTCGCCGATCTTGCCGGTGTGCGCGGCCTTCACCACCGCGTCGATGACCGCCTCGGCGTCGGAGTCCTCGACGACGACCTCGATACGGACCTTGGGCACGAGGTCGACCCGGTACTCCGCGCCCCGGTACACCTCCGTGTGGCCGCGCTGACGGCCGTAGCCGCTCGCCTCGGTGACGGTCAGACCGTGCACGCCCATCTCCTGGAGCGCGGTCTTGACCTCGTCGAGGCGGTACGGCTTGACGATCGCGGTGATGAGCTTCATGCCTGCGACCTGACCTTCTGGACGGAGGAGACGACGGGGGACGCGCCGGCCGGGGCGCCGTGCCCCAGGACCCCGTGATCGTAGGCGGTCTCGGCGTGCACCGTAAGGTCCAGTCCGGTGTGCTCCTGCTCCTCGCTGGCGCGCAGCCCCATCACCCGGTCGAGGAGCCTGCCGAGGCCGTACGTCACGGAGAAGGCGTAGACCGCGACGGCGGCCACGGCCAGCAGCTGCCTGCCGAGCGGGGCGAGCCCGCCGCCGTAGAGGAGACCCTCGGTGCCGCCGGTCATCGCATGGACCGCGAACAGGCCGATCAGCAGGGTGCCGATGATCCCGCCCACGAGGTGGACGCCGACGACGTCGAGGGAGTCGTCGTAGTTCAGCTTGAACTTCCAGCTCACGGCGTACGAGCAGACGGCGCCGGCCGCGAGGCCGACGACGAGGGCGCCGGTCAGCGAGACCGTGCCGCAGGACGGGGTGATCGCGACCAGCCCGGCGACCGCGCCGGAGGCGGCGCCCAGCGTGGTGGGGTGGCCGTCGCGCCGGTGCTCGACGAGGAGCCAGCCGAGCAGGCCCGTGCAGCCGGCCGCGAGGGTGTTGAGGAAGGCTGCCGCGGCCAGGCCGTTGGCGCCCATCGCGGAGCCGGCGTTGAAGCCGAACCAGCCGAACC
>NZ_BMVJ01000001.1:58418-59106 GCF_014650655.1 Streptomyces anandii JCM 4720 | reverse complement strand
AGAGCAGGCCGGCGCCGAGCATCACCATGGGCAGGTTGTGCGGGCGCATGGCGTCCTTCTTGAAGCCCAGCCGGGGGCCGAGGACCAGGCAGAGCGCGAGACCGGAGGCGCCGGAGGTGATCTCCACGGGGAGGCCGCCGGCGAAGTCGAGGGCGCCGAGGTCGTGCGCGATCCAGCCGCCCGGGCCCCACACCCAGTGGGCGACCGGGACGTATACGAGCAGCGCCCACACGGGCACGAACACCAGCCACCCGCCGAACTTCGCGCGGTCCGCGACGGCGCCGCTGATCAGGGCGGCGGTGATGACGGCGAAGGTGAGCTGGAAGGTGGCGAACAGGGCGGTGGGCACGGTGCCGTGCAGGCTGTCCGGGCCGACGCCCGCCATGCCCGCGTGGTCCAGGCCGCCGATGAGGCCGTCGGCGACGTCGCCGCCGAAGGCGAGGGAGTAGCCGCACGCCAGCCAGACGACGGTGACCAGGGCGATGGAGACGAAGCTCATCATCAGCATGTTGAGGACGCTCTTCGTACGGACCATGCCGCCGTAGAAGAGGGCCAGGCCGGGGGTCATCAGCAGGACCAGCGCGGTGGCGGCGAGCAGCCAGGCGGTGTCGCCGGTGTCGAGGTGGTGCGTGGACGCGGCCAGGGTCACGGTCTCTCCAACGGTCCGGGGGCTCGTCAGAGGGTCACC
>NZ_BMVJ01000001.1:49426-58380 GCF_014650655.1 Streptomyces anandii JCM 4720 | reverse complement strand
GCCGCGCGTTTCCGGTCGCGTACGGCTGTGTTTCGGTGACGTTTCGTGTTGCGCGGGGGTTTCCGGGAGCTCACGGCGGTCCGGATCGGGCGGATCGGGGGGTGCGGGACGGCCCGGGGCGGCTCGGGGTGCGGCGGGGGTTCGTGGATCAGGGACAATGAACGCCATGAGCGTTCGCACCCAGTCATCCGAGCAGTCGGCCGAGGCCGTTCACCGCGCCGGCTTCGCCTGCTTCGTGGGCCGCCCCAACGCGGGCAAGTCCACCCTCACGAACGCTCTGGTCGGGCAGAAGGTGGCGATCACCTCCAACCGGCCGCAGACGACGCGGCACACGGTACGGGGCATCGTGCACCGGCCCGACGCGCAGCTGATCCTCGTGGACACCCCCGGGCTGCACAAGCCGCGGACGCTGCTGGGCGAGCGGCTGAACGACGTCGTGCGCACGACGTGGGCCGAGGTCGACGTGATCGGCTTCTGCCTGCCGGCCGACCAGAAGATCGGTCCGGGCGACCGCTTCATCGCCAAGGAGCTGGCGGGGATCAAGAAGACCCCGAAGGTCGCGGTCGTCACCAAGACGGACCTGGTGGACTCCAAGGCGCTGGCCGAGCAGCTGATCGCGGTGGACCGGCTGGGCGAGGAGCTGGGGATCACCTGGGCGGAGATCGTGCCGGTGTCGGCGACCGCGGGCAAGCAGGTGGATCTGCTGGCGGATCTGCTGATCCCGTTGCTGCCGGAGGGGCCGGCGCTGTATCCCGAGGGGGATCTGACCGACGAGCCCGAGCAGGTGATGGTGGCGGAGCTGATCCGGGAGGCCGCGCTGGAGGGGGTGCGGGACGAGTTGCCGCACTCCATCGCGGTGGTCGTGGAGGAGATGCTGCCCCGGGAGGACCGGCCGGCGGACAAGCCGTTGCTCGACATCCACGCGAACGTGTTCATCGAGCGGCCGAGCCAGAAGGGGATCGTCATCGGGCCCAAGGGCAAGCGGCTGAAGGAGGTCGGGATCAAGTCGCGGCGGCAGATCGAGGCGTTGCTCGGAACACCGGTGTTCCTTGATCTTCATGTGAAGGTGGCCAAGGACTGGCAGCGGGATCCCAAGCAGTTGCGGCGGCTGGGGTTCTGAGGGGGGCTTGCCCACCCACCCGCCCGTCTCGGTCGGGTGAGAGGTCCCGCCCTGGGGCTCCGCCCCAGACCCCGTTTCCCACCCGCCCGCCCGTCTCGGTGGGCTGAGGAGTCCCGTCACGGGGCTCCGCCCCGGACCCCGGCGGGGGCTTCGCCCCCTGCACCCCCGCGGGTTCTCCCTGCACCCCCGCGGGTTCCTCCTTGCACCCCCGCGGGTTCCTCCCTGTACCCCCGCGGGTTCCTCCCTGCACCCCCGCGGGTTCCTCCCTGCACCCCCGCGAGGTTCCCTCTTCAGCCCCGTGGGGTTCACCCTGTGCCCGCTCAGCGCAATGCCCGTAGGGCCTTCTCCGTGTCCTTTGTGTTCAGTTTTACGAAGATCGGGGTCGCGTTCAGAGGGGTCGGGTAGGCGGGGATTGTCTGGTTGCCCGGGACTGTGCGGTGGTGGGTTGTGTCGTACCAGTGGCCCGGGGGGAGGTGGACCGGGCGGGTGGGGGCGTCGGTGAGTTGGGGGGCCGCCAGGACGGTGGGGCCGAGCATCCACTCGTCGGTGATCGTGTAGGCCGCCCTGTCATTCGGGAAGTCGAAGAAGAGGGGCCGCATGATCGGGTCGCCGGTCTTCAGGGTGTGCTGGACCTGGTCCCAGATGTAGGGGGCGAGGCGGGCGTGACGGGCGATGGCCTCACGGTAGAGGGCGGTCGTCTCGGCGTCGTACACCACCTTCCTGCCCGTGGTGACGTCGATGGTGTCCACGGGTGAGGTCGAGGAGTACATCAGCGGCATCAGCGCGGCCGACTGCGCCCAGCGGACCAGGACCTGCTTGGTGGGCGCCGGGCGGCCGCTGGAGCCGCCGATCATGTCGGTGGTGACGAAGGGGTAGCCGATCGTCGAGATGGCGAGGTTCTGGGTGACCGACGCCCGCAGGGAGTCGAACCCGGTGCCCTTGTCCACCTGCCGGGTGACGAAGCCCGCCTGGTGGGCGGCGCCGCTCCAGTGGACGCGGATGCCGACGCCCTGGAGGTCGTACTGGTCGGCGAGCTGGGCGCCGAGCCGCTGGTAGTCGGTGGGCTGGTGGCCCGCGTGCGGCGCGCACCGCTCGTCGAAGAAGCGGGTGTCGAACTTGAGGCCGTCCACGCCGTAGGTGTCCATGAGGGACTTCAGGCGTCCCTCGTACCAGGCCTTCGCGTCCGGGTTGCCGAGGTCGACGATGCCGGCCGTGCCGTTCCACCAGGTGACCTTGCAGGGGACGGCGGGGTTCGCGGCGTCGGCGAGCAGGTAGCCGTGGTCGGCGGCGTACCGGTACTGGTCGGAGTCGAGGTTGATCCACAGGGTGACCCAGAGGCCGAAGTCGAAGCCCAGGTCGTGGATCTCGCGGGACATCGCCTTCGGGTCGGGGTAGGCCTTCGGGTCGAAGGTCATGTTCCCGTAGTCGGACTCCCACTTGTCGTCGAGCTGCAGCGCGTGGCCGGTGATGCCGTGGTCGTGCAGGTCCTGGGCGTAGTCGAGGAGCTTGGCCTGGTCGACGTGGGTGTAGAACTGCGCCCAGGAGTTCCACACCGGCTCGGCGTACTGCCGGTAAGTGGCATCGCTCTTGGCCGGCTTGCCGACCACGCCCACGTAGTCGCGGTAGACGTCCAGGGGCGTCGACTCGACGAAGACCGTGGCCCGGTAGGGGTCGGCCGACTCGACGTCGAAGCGGCCCAGGCCGTCCTGGCCCTGGTTGATCGCCACGTCCATGACGTGCCCGGTGTCCACGCGCAGTCCGGTGGCCGTGGAGGTGTACCAGAAGGGGTCGATCATGTAGTACGACGCCGGGCCGAAGGCCGGATGGACGACCTGCCCGCTGTCCAGTGGCCAGGGCTGGTCGGTGCCGGGGCCGCCGTTCGGCGTCTGGGCCTCTCCGTGGCCGTACCAGTGACCGGCGGACTTCAAGTCGTAGGCGAGGCCGAGGCGTTCGGGGACGACTCCGCTGACCTGCCAGTCGAGCCGGTAGCGGTCGGCGGCGGGTGTCACGCAGGCCCGGACCGTGGCGCCGGGCGCGGTGGTGGCGGCGGTGACGGTCAGGACGCCCTTCTTCCAGCTCCAGCCGGTGACCTGGGTGGCGTGCTGCCAGGCGCCGGCCGTGCGGAATCGGAGGGCGCCGGTGTCGCCGGCGGCGGTGGAGAGGAGGGGCGCGCCGGAGCGGGTGGTGTGGAGGGAGAGTTGAGTTTTCGTCAGGTGCAGTGCGTAGCCGGGGGCGGTGCGGCTTCGGGGGACCTCGAGGGTGAGTTCGGTGGCGGAGTGGCTCAACTTCGGGGTCGAGGGGGCCGGTTCCGGCTGTGCGTGGGCGGGCTGCGGCGGGGCGAGGGCGACGGCGGGAAGGGCGAGAGCCGCGGCGAGGACGGCCAGGAGCACTCTGGGGCTGCGTGTTGGTCTGCGCACGGCGCATGTCCTTCGACAGAGGGAGTCTGGAGGGCTTGCAAAAACGTGCTCGGTTCCGCCGATAATTGAGCGGCAAACGTCACCTGTCAATGGCGGAACGTGCTCGGTTCCGCCGATAATTGAGCGGCAAACGTCACCTGTCAATGGCGGCCGGGCTCAACCGCCTATCAGGAATGCGTAGTTGCCCGTAGGCCGCGGATGCCGATCCCTCACGCCGACCTGCCGAAGCCGATGGTCGGTACGGCCCTGCGGCGCGGCCACGGCTCGCCGCTCGCCTCCGGCACCAGGCTCTGGAGGAAGGCGTACCGTCGCAGCGCCGCCGGGTCCTGGCCGGGCACCGACTGGACCCGGCGCCACCAGGCGGCCACCTCCGACCAGCCGGGCGCGGACAGCGAACCGCCGAACTCCTGCACGGACAGGGCCGCGGTGAGCCCGGCGAAGGCGAGCCGGTCTGCCAGCGGCCAGCCGGCCAGGGTGCCGGTGACGAAGCCGGCCACGAAGACGTCGCCCGCGCCCGTGGGGTCCAGGGCCTCCACCGCGATGGCGGGCACCTCGGCGCTCTCCCCCGTGCGCCGGTCGACCGCGTAGGCGCCCTCCGCGCCGAGGGTGACCACCGCGCAGGGCACGTACCGGGTCAGCGCGTGGGCGGCGGAGCGCGGGCAGTCGGTGCCCGTGTAGCGCATCGCCTCCTCGGCGTTGGGCAGGAACGCCTCGCAGTGCTCCAGGTCGGCGAGGCCGGCCAGGTCCCAGGCGCCGGTCTCGTCCCAGCCGACGTCACCGAAGACGCGGGTGCCCTTGCGGGCCGCGTCCGCGATCCAGGGGGCGCGCCGGCCGGGGGTCAGGGAGGCGACGGCGGCACGGGCGCGGGGCGGACGGCCGGGGCCGACCTCCTGCACGAGCGCGTCCTCGGGGGGCGGCTCGTGCCCGTGGGAGACCATCGTGCGCTCACCCTCGTACGCCATGGAGACGGTGACCGGGGAGTGCCAGCCGGGGACCACCCGGGAGGGGGTGAGGTCGATGCCCTCGCCCTGTTCCAGCGCGTCCCAGCAGTACTCGCCGTAGTGGTCGTCGCCGAAGGCCGCCGCGAGGGAGGTGCGCAGACCGAGGCGGGCCAGCGCGGTCGCCATGTTCGCCACGCCGCCCGGGCTGGAGCCCATGCCGCGCGCCCAGGACTCGGTGCCGCGCACCGGGGCGGAATCGAGCCCGGTGAAGACGATGTCGAGGAAGACGGTGCCCGTGAGGTAGACGTCCCAGGGCGGGTCGCCTGCCGTGCGCAGCGCGGCCAGCGGGTCGACCTGGGGGTGCGTCGGGACGTGCGGCGCCCCGACGATGTACTCGCGGTCCTGCGGGTACTCCCGGTCGGCGGGGGGCCGCCGCTGCTCGCGGGCCTGCCGCTGCTCGCGGGCCTGCGGGTACTCCCGGTCCTGCGGGGGTTCCGGTCCTTCTCCGGCGGGCGTGCTGGACGCGGTCACGGTGCGCTCCCTGGCATGGTGCGGATCAGGCCAGTGTGCACCAGAGCGGCGGCGACACGTCGGCCGTCACGCCGGGCGCGCGCCGGAAGGACGCCCGCGCTCGGGCCCGGCTACCAGCGGGGCATCGTGGGCGTGACCCAGTCCGGCTCGGCGACGCGCATCGCGGCGGCGTCGTCGCGGTCCCGCAGCGCACCGTCGTCCTCGGTCCAGCGGCGGTTCAGCCGGGCCAGTTCGTCCCGGTCGAGTTCCACGCCGAGTCCGGGCGCGTCGGACACGGCGATCCGGCCGCCGTCGAAGGCGAGGCGCTCGGTGAGCACGTCCTCCGACTGCCAGGGGTAGTGGCTGTCGCAGGCGTGGTGGAGGTCCGGCACGGTGGCCGCCACCTGGGTCATCGCGGCCAGGCTGACGCCGAGGTGGGTGTTGGAGTGCATGGAGACACCGACGCCGAAGGCGCTGCAGATCGCGGCCAGTTGCCGGGTGTTGCGCAGTCCGCCCCAGTAGTGGTGGTCGCAGAGGACCACCTGGACGGCGCCCTTGGTGAAGGCCTCCGCGATCTCGGCGAAGGTGGTCACGCACATGTTGGTCGCCAGCGGCACGTCGGTGCGGGCGGCGACCTCGGCCATGGCGGGCGTGCCGAGGGCGGGGTCCTCCAGGTACTCGAGGAGGTCCCCGAGCTCCCGCGCCACCCGCAGCGAGGTCTCCACCGACCAGGCGCCGTTGGGGTCGAGGCGCAGCGGGTGTCCGGGGAAGGCCTCGGCCAGGGCCCGTACGGCGGCGATCTCCTGCTCGGGCGGGAAGACGCCGCCCTTGAGCTTGAACGAGGTGAAGCCGTGCCGCTCCTTGAACCGGCGGGCCTGTTCGACGACCCCGGCGGGGTCCAGGGCGGCGCCCCAGTCGTCCTTCTCGCCGGGCACGCCCTCGGGGTGGGCGGCCCACTTGTGGAAGAGGTAGGCGCTGTACTCGACGCTGTCGCGCACCTTGCCGCCGAGCAGGGCGTGCACGGGCAGGCCGAGCGCCCTGCCGAGGGCGTCCAGGCAGGCGACCTCGAAGGCGGACAGGACGGACAGCCGCAGCTTGTCGGCGGTCTGGACACCGCGCAGCCCGCCGACGTCGACGGCGCCGTCGACCCGGGAGGCGTTCACGGCGATGTCGAGCCCGAAGAGGGCGTTCACATCCGTGATCTGACGTCCGGTCAGCCGGTCGGCGAGCGGGCGGGCCAGTTCCAGGTACTTGGTGTCGCCGTAGGTCTCGCCGAGCCCGGTGACCCCGTCGGCCGTGACGACCTCCACGATCAGGCGCGGGGTGTAGGGCTGGTGGACGCCCTGGGTGTTAAGCAGCGGCGGATCGGCGACCAGGATCGGCGTCAGACGCACCTCGGTGACGGTCAGGTCGCGGGTCACAGGGCGGCTCCTAGCCGGGTCGAGTTCGTCGCCATCCACGTATGAGAACAGAGATTAGGTAGACGAACCAGCGATCGTCAATGGCAGGTCCAGCGAGGGCACACCCGGGGCAACGCCCGGTGAGCGAAAGGGCGCTCTTTTACCCGGACTCCCCCGGCAGAAACAGAAAGTGATCCACTTCACACTCACTCAGTTCCCTGGCGGGACTCCGTGCTTGATACAAATTGCCCGCGCGTTCCTGTCCGTCGACGGTCCGGCGCCCCCTCCCTCCCCCGCGCTCCTCCGAGCCGCTCCCTCCGCATGCCCCGGGAACGCCCGTGTCCGCCCCCCGCTCCCTGCCCTGGCCCCTCGTCGCCCTGTTCACGGCCGGGTATCTCGCCCCGTATCTGCTGCCGACCGTCGTCGGGCGGCTCGACGCCGGGCTGCCGCTGTCGGCCACCCAGGCCGGCGCGGTCGGCAGCGCGCTGCTGCTGAGTTCGGCGGCCGCCGGATTCCTGCTGGCCTCACGGGTCGAGCGGATCGGGGCCCGCGCCCTCGCCCGCGCCGGGCTCGCCCTGGCCGTCCTCGGCTACGGCGGCGCCGCGCTGTCCGGCGCGGTGCCGCTGGTCGTCGCCGGGCTGGTCGCCGGCGGTTTCGGGTCCGGTACGGCCACGACGGTCGCCGCCACCGGAATCGCCGGCCGGCCCGACCCGCACCGCACCACCACGCTCGGCCTGCTCGGCGTCTCCGCGCTCGCCGGCGCCGTCTACCTGACGGTGCCGCACCTCGGGCCGGGCCACGGGCAGCCCCTGGCCGCGATCGCGCTGACCGCGCTCGCCGTCTGGCCGCTCACCGCACGCCTCCCCCGCCGCACCGCCGCCCGCGCCGCCGGCCCGCGGCGACCCGGGCTGCCCCACCGCCGTCCGGGGACCGTGCTGGCCGCCGCCATGTTCTGCTGGTCGCTCGCCCAGAACTCGCTGTGGGGCGTCAGCGGCCGGATCGGGCTCGTGCAGGCGCACCTCGGCGAGGCGACCGTCGGCGCGGTGTTCGCCGTGGCGCTCGGCACCGCGCTGCTCGGCGTGACCGGCGCGGGTGCGCTCGGACCGCGCCTTGGGCGGGCCCTGCCGATCGGCGCGGGCACCGCGCTGATCGCCGGCTGCATCGTGCTCAGCGCCTCCGCGAGCGGCCTGGCGTCCTTCGCCACCGGCGAGATCTCCTGGAACACGCTCTATCCGGTCGTCCTGTCGTACGTCATCGGGCTGGCCGCCGCCCTCGATCCGCGCGGCCGCTGGGCGGTGCTCGTCGGCTCGGCCTCCTCGCTGGGCACGGCGGCGGGCCCGCTGACCGGCAGCCTGCTCGCCGCGCGGGCCGGCTTCCCGGTCATGGGCGTCGTGCTGGCCGCGGGCCTGCTGGTCGTCGCGCTGCCGATGACCGCCGTCGCCCTGCACACGGGCGGCCGCCGGCTGCTGCCGGGAGCGGTCCGCCGCGGCGGGGGCACACCGGTCGTCCGGATCCCGGTCGACGGAGCCGCCGAACCCGCCTGGCAGGCCTACGGCACGGCGGGCCCCCACCCGACGGGCGCCCCGTCCGCGCCGGGCGCCTGACGGGCGTGGCCCGGGCCCGGCCCGGCGGCTGCGGGGGCTACGGCGGTCACGGCGACTACGGGGGCTACGGCGGTCACGGCGGCTACGGGAACTCGTACGCCTCCACCTCGGCCAGGTACCGCTGCCGCAGCTCCTCGTCGTCCTCCAGGAAGGAGGCGAGGAAGGAGTTGCGGGCCAGCTCGCGCAGCCGCTCCTCGGACAGGCCCAGGGTGGAGCGCACGGCGTCGAAGTTGTCGCCGGCGTAACCGCCGAAGTAGGCGGGGTCGTCGGAGTTGACCGTGCACATCAGGCCCGCGTCCAGCATGGCGGGCAGCGGGTGGGCGGCGAGGGTGTCGACCGTGCGGAGCCGGACGTTGGACAGCGGGCACAGGGTCAGCGGGACGCGGTCGCGCACGAGGCGTTCGACCAGCGCGGGGTCCTCCACGCAGCGCAGGCCGTGGTCCACGCGCTCGACGCCGAGCACGTCCAGGGCCTGCCCGATGTACTCCGGCGGGCCCTCCTCACCGGCGTGCGCGACCCGCCGCAGCCCGAGCGCGGCGGCCGCCTCGTACACCTCGCGGAACTTCACCGGCGGGTGCCCGACCTCGGCGGAGTCCAGGCCGACGCCCACGATCCGGTCCAGGTGGGGACTCGCGTCCCGGAGGGTCCGCATCGCCGACTCGGCGGGCTGGTCGCGCAGGAAGCACATGATGAGCCGGGTGGAGACGCCGTGGTTCTCCTCGCTGCGGCCGAGCGAGCGCCACAGTCCCTCGACGACCGTGGCCATCTCCACCCCCCGCGAGGTGTGGGCCTGCGGGTCGAAGAAGATCTCCGCGTGCCGCACGCCCTGCGCGGCGGCCCGGGCGAGGTAGGCGTTCGCGAGGTCCTCGAAGTCGCGCTCGGTGCGCAGCACCGCCATGAGCTCGTAGTACAGGTCCAGGAAGGACTGCAGGTCCTGGAACCGGTAGGCCTCGCGGAGCTCG
>NZ_BMVJ01000001.1:22983-49404 GCF_014650655.1 Streptomyces anandii JCM 4720 | reverse complement strand
TCCGTGTCCGCGTAGGGCAGCTTCACGCCGTTGCGCGCGGCGAGTTCGAAGGCGAGCTCCGGTTCGAGTGTGCCTTCGACGTGGAGGTGCAGTTCGGCTTTGGGCAGAGGCATCGCAGCATCGTACGGCCTGGTCAGCGTCGTTTCGGAACAGGCACCCGGATGAGGTCGTGCGCCACGGTCAGCTCGCCCTCGAAGCCCGCGGCCCGCGCCTGCCGCTCGAACTCGGCCGGGTCGGTGTAGCGCTGGCTGAAGTGGGTGAGCACGAGGTGGCGTACGCCCGCCTCGCGCGCGGCCCCGGCGGCCTGGCCGGCCGTCAGGTGGCCGTGCTCGACGGCGAGCCGCTCGTCCTCGTCGAGGAAGGTCGACTCGATGACCAGCATGTCGCAGCCCTCGGCGAGCGCGTGCACCCCGTCGCACAGCCGGGTGTCCATCACGAACGCGAACCGCTGCCCGCGCCGCGTCCGGCTCACGTCGTCCAGGCTCACCCCGCCGAGCCGACCCTCGCGCTGGATGCGGCCCACGTCCGGGCCCTTGATGCCGTGCGCGGCGAGCCGGCCGGGCAGCATGCGGCGCCCGTCGGGCTCGATGAGCCGGTAGCCGTAGGACTCGACGGGGTGGGAGAGCAGGCGCGCCTCGAGGGTGTAGGCGGGCGTCTTCGCCAGGACCCCGTCGGTGTGGACGGGGGCCTCGGTGAGCTCGACCGTCTCGCGGTAGGCGGTGGCGTGGCGCAGGCGGTCGAAGAAGCGCTTGCCGGAGCGCGGATAGTGCGCGGTGACCTCGTGCGGCACCTGGTCGAGGTTGATGCGCTGGATGACCCCGGCCAGGCCCAGACTGTGGTCGCCGTGGAAGTGGGTGACGCAGATCCGGTTCAGGTCGTGCGCGGCGACCCCGGCGCGCAGCATCTGCCGCTGGGTGCCCTCGCCGGGGTCGAACAGGATGCCCTCGCCGTCCCAGCGCAGCAGGTAGCCGTTGTGGTTGCGGTGCCGGGTCGGGACCTGACTGGCGGTGCCGAGGACGACCAGTTCACGTACGGACACGGCCGGCTAGCCGGGGGGCCACTGCAGGCCGCGGCCGCCGAGGATGTGCGCGTGGGCGTGCCAGACGGTCTGGCCGGCACCGCTGCCGGTGTTGAAGACGGTGCGGTAGCTCTCCAGCTTCTCGTCGTCGGCGACGGCCTGGGTCTCGCGCAGGACGTCCGCGGCCAGGTCCGGTGCGGCGGCGGCGAGGGCGGCGGCGTCCTTGTAGTGCGCCTTGGGGATCACCAGGACGTGGGTGGGCGCCTGGGGGTTGATGTCCCGGAAGGCGACGGTGGTGTCGGTCTCCCGGACGATGGTCGCCGGGACCTGTCCCGCGACGATCTTGCAGAACAGGCAGTCGTCCTGGGGTTCCCCTGCCATGTCGTCCCTCCTGAACGGTGATCTTCCAGGCCATCGTAGTCGGCTGTCCGCGGCGCTAGGGCCGCTGTGGCGGTGTCTTCGCCGGGTTCTGCTCCAGGGCCGCGAGCGCGATGCGGATCGCCTCGTCCAGTTGTGTGTCGCGGCCGGCCGCGTGGTCCTGGGGACGCTGGACCACCTCGACGTCCGGGTCCACGCCGTGGTTCTCCACGCCCCACTCGTAACCCTCGAGCCAGAACGCGTACTTCGGCTGGGTGATCAGGGTGCCGTCGACCAGGTGGTAGCGGCTGTCGATGCCGATGACGCCGCCCCAGGTGCGGGTGCCGACGACCGGGCCGAGGCCGAGCGCCCTGATCGCCGCGTTGACGATGTCGCCGTCGGAGCCGGAGAACTCGTTGGCGACGGCGACCACGGGGCCGCGGGGCGCGTCCTGCGGGTAGCTGTAGGGCCGCATGCCGCGGGGCACGGCCCAGCCGACGATCCTGCGGGCCAGCTTCTCCACGACGAGCTGGGAGGTGTGGCCGCCGCGGTTCTCGCGCACGTCGACGACCAGGCCCTCGCGGGCCACCTCGACGCGCAGGTCGCGGTGGATCTGCGCCCAGCCGGGCGCCTGCATGTCGGGCACGTGCAGATAGCCGAGCCGGCCGCCGGAGCGCTCGTGGACGTAGGCGCGGCGGCCGGCGACCCAGGCGTGGTAGCGCAGCGGCTCCTCGTCGGCGAGGGGCACGACGACGGCGTGCCGCGGGTCGCCGCCGCCCGCCGGGGAGACGGTCAGCTCGACCGGCCTGCCCGCCGTGCCGACCAGCAGGGGGCCGGGCCCGGTGACCGGGTCGACGGGCCGGCCGCCCACGGCGACGACGGCGTCCCCGGCGCGCACCGCGACGCCGGGCGCGGCGAGCGGGCTGCGCGCGTCCGGGTCGGAGGTCTCCGAGGGCAGTATGCGGTCGATGCGCCAGCTGCCGTCCTCGTGGCGGGAGAGGTCCGCGCCGAGCAGTCCCTGCCTTGGTCCGTGGCCGTGGCCGCCGGGCGGCATGACGTAGGCGTGCGAGGTGCCGAGTTCGCCGTGCACCTCCCACAGCAGGTCCACGAGGTCGTCGTGGGTGGCCAGGCGCTGGAGGACGGGACGGTAGCGGTCGAGGACGCCGTCCCAGTCGACGCCGTTCATGTCGGCCCGCCAGAAGTGGTCCCGCATGATGCGGCCGGTCTCCTCGTACATCTGCCGCCACTCGGCGGCCGGGTCGACCGTCTGGCGGATGCGGCCGAGGTCGACGGTGATGTTGGAGTCGCTGTCCTCGTCGCCGGAGGCGCGGCGGTCGCTGGGTACGACCTTGAGCTTGCCGTCGGTCCAAAGCAGGACCCGCTTGCCGTCCCCGCTGACCTCGAAGTGGTCGGCGTCGGCGGCGAGATGCTCGATGCGCTGCTGGGCGAGGTCGTAGCGCTCCAGCTCGGTCTTGGGGTCCGGGTCGTCGGGCGTGGCGCGGCCCGCGCCGAGGACGCCGGTGACGGGGTGCCGGAGCCAGAGGACGCCGTCGCGGGCGGCGCGCAGGTTGGAGTAGCGGGCGGCCTCGACCGGGAAGGGGACGATGCGTTCGGCGAGGCCGTCGAGGTCGATGCGGGTCGCCGGGGTGCCCTCGCTGTCCGGGGTCTCCTCCTTGTCGGACACCTCGAAGGGGCGGCCGTGGCGCTGCGGTCCGAAGGGGGACGGCGTGGTCGCGGCGAGCGTGATCATGTACGGGCGGGAGCCCTCGACGAAGGCCAGGTCGAAGACGTGCTCGTCGTAGACCGGGTCGAAGGAGCGGTGGGAGAGGAAGGCGAGGTGTTTGCCGTCCAGGGTGAAGGCGGGGGCGTAGTCCTGGAAGCGCAGCGGGGTGGCCTCGGTGACCGACAGGTCGGTGGTGTTGGCGAGGCGGAGCTGGCTGAGCGGGCGCGGGCCGGGGTGGGACCAGGCGAGCCAGGCGGAGTCGGGCGAGAAGGCGAGGTCGCCGACGTCGCCGTCCTCGCTGCGGTCGACCTGGCGCACCTCGCCGGTCTCGCGCTCGACGAGGAGCAGCCGTCCGTCGTGCGAGGCGACGGCGGCGCGGCTGCCGTCGGGGGCCATGGCGAGTTCGAGGACCCGGCCGAGCTGTCCGGCGGCGAGCCGGCGCGGGATGGCGCCGGGGGCGAGGCCGGTGGCGGGCGCGAACTCCAGGGCGTCCTCACCCTCGGCGTCGGTCACCCACACCACCCACTCCTCGCCCTCGGCGCGGAAGGTGCGCGGCAGGCGGGTCCGTACGCCGGGTTGGGCGGCGAGCGCGCGGGCGGGGCCGGAGCGGTGGGTGACCCAGTGGACCGCGCCGCGCACGGCGACGGCGCTGCCGCGCGCGGTGTGGTCGGGGGCGGCGGAGCCGAACCAGTGGGCGGCGCTGACCGGGTGGGGCTGGAGGTCGACGCGGGGGCCGCCGAGGCGGATGTCGAGCCGGCGCGGTTCGGCGCCGTCGAGGTCGTCCAGGAGCCAGAGTTCACCGGCGCTGGAGTAGACGACGCGGGTGCCGTCGGTGCTCGCGTGCCGCGCGTAGAAGCCACCGAGCGGGGTGTGGCGGCGCAGGTCGGAGCCGTCGGCGAGGGAGGAGTAGAGGGCGCCGGTGTCCTCGTGGTCGGAGAGGAAGGCGATGCGGTCGCCCACCCACAGCGGGTACTCGATGTTGCCGTCGAGGTCCTCGTGCAGCCTGGTGAACTCGCCGTCGCCGTCGCGGTCGATCCACAGCTTGCCCACCGTGCCGCCCCGGTAGCGCTTCCAGTGGGCGGCCTCGCGGCCCATCGGCGCGGACAGCAGCACGGTGTGCGGACCGTGGGCGATGTCGGCGACCGGCCCGTGGGGCAGGACGGTGGCGGGCCCGCCGTCGAGGGGGACGGCGCGGGCCCAGGTGCGGCGCAGGCTCGCCTGGCCCTCGGTGCTGATCGCGAGGACCTCGCCGTCCGGGGTCCAGCCGCGCACCTGGGTGCGCCAACTCCCCCAGTGCGTCAGCCGCTTGGCGGGTCCGCCGGCGAGCGGGGCGATGTGCACCTCGGGGGCGCCGTCGCGGGTGGAGGTCCAGGCGAGGGTGGTGCCGTCGGGCGAGACGCGGGGGTGGTTGACGGGCACGTTGTCGGCGCTGACCCGCCAGGCTCTGCCGCCGTCCAGCGGCGCGAGCCACACGTCGTCCTCCGCGGTGAAGGCGACGAACTCGCCGTGCGGGTGCGGATGGCGCAGATACGCGGGCGGCACGGGCGGCTGGGGCGATGCGGACTGAGTCACCTGATCACCCTACGCAGCAGCCCCGCCCACGGACAGGGCCCGGGATCACGTCAGCCCACAGCGGCCCCGCGCGAGGGCCGCCCGGGACTCGACCGAGGCCTCAGCGGGCCCACGCCAAGGCCGCAACGGGCCCCGCCGAGCCCTCACCGGGCGCGAGCCAAGGCCGCAGCGGGCCCGCGCCAAGGCCTCGCCAGGCCCGCGGCCAAGGCCCCTCCCGGCCCCGTCGAGACCTCATCACGCCCCGTCAGGGCCTTACTTGCCTTCGACCGGCCAGCAGGTCGGGTCGCCCTTGCACCAGATGGTGCGCGTGACGGTCACGGTGACGGTGGGTCCGGGCTGCCCGTGAGTGGGCGGCCGGTACGTCGGCCCGGTGGTCGCGTTGCAGTCGCCGAGACCGTCGACGTGGAACCACACCTTGCCGCCCACCTTGGCGGTCAGGTCCCCGCGCACGCAGGCGCCGTCGACGGCCCGGGTGACCTTGCCGGTGACGGTGATCTTCCGTCCGTCCTTGGTCTGCCCCTGGCAGTCCACGGAGGCGACGGTGGTCCGGGACGCCGAGGGCGTGGACCTCCCCGGTGTGTACGCCTTGTTGCCGCCGTAGTCGGCCGTACAGCTGAGCCAGCTCACGGACGCGTGCCGCCGGTTGAGCTCGGCGGTCGCCGTCCTGTCGGTCGTGTACGCCACCGCGGCCGAGCTCAGCCCGCCGGGATCGCACGCGACGGCCCCGCCCGCGGCAACCGCCACGAGCCCCGCCACAGCCACCACCCGCCGCCCACGCGGCAGTCGGCCGACCCGCCTCAAAACCCCCATACACGGCAGCCTCCCACCCCTGCGCCACGAGCGGTAGAGCACATACGGCCACCCCTGAGCCGCACGGGTGGGTGCGGGCCGCCGGGTCAGGGGCGCAGCAGGAGCCATTCCTGGAGTTCGACGATGTTGCCCTCCGGGTCCTTGAGGTGGGCGACTCGCATGCGGTCGGTCATGGGGACCGGACCGTGGAGAAGGGTGGCGCCACGGGCCGTTATCGCGGCGCAGTGGGCGTCGAGGTCGTCCACGCGCAGCACGACCAGTGAGCGGTGCCCGGTGACGGTGCCGCCCAGTTCGCCCAGCACCCCGGCCATCATGGCGCGGTCCTGCAGGGCGATGCCCGCCGAGCCGGTGGCCGGGCTGAACTTCTCGTACGGGCCCCGCTCCGCCCCCGACTGCGGCTTGAGGCCGAGGACGTCGGCGTAGAAGCGGTAGCAGGCGGCGAAGTCGGTGACGAGCAGCCGGACTTGGGCGAGTTCCATGGTGCGTCCCCCTGTGGACCGGGACCGGCGGGTCAGGACCAGCGGCCGGTGCGCCCGAGGAGCAGCGCGGCCGCCGCCGTCCCGGCGGTCGATGTACGCAGCACCGTACGCCCGAGAACGCACACCTTGGCCCCCGCTCCCTCGAACAGCGCCAGCTCCTCCGGGGAGATCCCGCCCTCGGGGCCGACCACGAGCACGATCTCGCCCTCGGCCGGGAGCTGGGCGGTGGCCAGGGGCTCCTCTCCGCTCTCGTGCAGTACGGCGGCGAAGTCGGCGTTGGCGAGAAGTGCGGCAACCTCCTTGGTGGTGGCGGCGTCCGCGACCTCCGGGAAGCGCACCCGGCGTGACTGCTTGCCGGCCTCGCGGGCGGTGGCCCGCCACTTGCCGAGCGACTTCGTACCGCGCTCGCCCTTCCACTGCGTGATGCAGCGGGAGGCGGCCCACGGCACGATCGCGTCGACGCCGACCTCGGTCATGGTCTCGACGGCCAGCTCGCCGCGGTCGCCCTTGGGCAGCGCCTGGACGACGGTGATACGGGGCGACTCGGCCGGCTCCTCGACGACGGACCCCAGATCGGTGACGATCAGGCGGTCCTTGCCCTCGGCGGCCTTGACCACGCCCTCGGCCCAGCGGCCGCGCCCGTCGGTGAGGACCACGTCCTCGCCGGGCCGCAGCCGCTTCACCGAGACCGCGTGCCGGCCCTCGGGGCCGTCGAGCACGAACTCCGGTCCCGTCCGGTCGAGTCGGCCGACCACGAACACCGGTGCCGTCATCGCGGGTCACCTCCGAAGGCGGAGTGCGCCGACAACGCTGTCGTGGCCGCGTCGAGTTCGGCGACGAGCACCTCCACCAGCTGCCCGGCGGGCAGCGCGCGGGCCATCCGGTGGCCCTGCCCGGCCCACAGCGCCATGCCCTGCGGGTCGCCGGCCTTGGCCGCCGCCCGGCGCAGCGGGGCGGTGAGGTGGTGCACCTCCGGGTAGGCGGCGGGGGCGTAGGGGCCGTGTTCGCGCAGGAAGCGGTTGACCAGGCCGCGGGCCTGCCGCCCGGAGAACGCGCGGGTCAGCTCGGTATGGGTGAACAGCGGGTCGGTCAGGGCCTGTTTGTGCAGGGCGTGCGCGCCGGACTCGGGGGTGGCGAGGAACGCCGTGCCCAGCTGTGCGGCGGCGGCCCCGGCGGCGAGCACGGCGGCGATCTGGCCGCCGCGCATGATCCCTCCGGCGGCGACGACCGGCAGGCCCGTGTTCTCGCGGACCTGGGCGACGAGGGAGAGGACGCCGATGCCGGCGCCGTCGCCCGCGGACGCGTTGCGGTGGGAGCCCTGGTGGCCGCCGGCCTCCACGCCCTGGGCGATCACCGCGTCCGCGCCCGAACGCTCCACGGCGTGGGCCTCATCGACGGTGGTCGCCGTGACCAGCACGAAGGTGCCGGCGCGGTGCAGGGAGTCGACGACCTCGCGGGCCGGGACGCCGAAGTGGAAGGAGACCACCGGGACCGGGTCGTCGAGGAGGACGGCGAGCTTGGCGTCGTAGCCGTCGTCGCGGCCGTGCTCACGGTCGCCGAGCTCGGTCTCGTACCAGGTGGCCTCGCCGGCGAGCTGCTGGGCGTAGAGGTCGACGGCGCCGGAAAGGGGCGTGGCGCCAGCCGCTCCGGTGGAGCCGCTGCTCGCACCGGGGTGCTCGGGCTGCGGCACGAACACGTTCACCCCGAAGGGGCGGCCGGTCAGTCCGCGCAGCTGCTTGATCTCCTGGTACATCCCGTCGGCGGTCTTGTAGCCGGCGGCGAGGAAACCGAGCCCGCCGGCGTCGGACACCGCGGCGGCGAGCTGCGGCCCGGAGGGGCCGCCCGCCATCGGCGCCTGCACGATCGGGTGCGGGAAGAGATCGGTCAGTGCGGAGGACATGACCGCATGCTTTCACGTCTCCCTCACAGCGCCGAACCGCCCCGGTCCCCGGCACAAACCGGAGGCGGCCACGGAACCCGCGGCCGCCTCCGCCGGGACCGGCGACGGCCGGCCGAGCGGCCTCAGCGGCCGTTGAACGCGTCCTTCAGACGCGAGAACAGTCCCTGCTGACCCGGCTGGAACTGGCCCTGCGGGCGCTCCTCGCCGCGCAGCTTGGACAGTTCGCGCAGGAGACGCTCCTGCTCGGGGTCGAGCTTGGTCGGGGTCTGCACCTCGACGTGGACGATCAGGTCGCCGCGCCCGCCGCCGCGCAGGTGGGTGACGCCTCGGCCGTGCAACGGGATCGACTGGCCGGACTGGGTGCCCGGGCGGATGTCGACCTCCTCCAGGCCGTCCAGGGTCTCCAGCGGCACCTTGGTGCCGAGGGCCGCCGCTGTCATCGGGATGGTGACCGTGCAGTGCAGGTCGTCCCCGCGGCGCTGGAACGTCGCGTGCGGCAGCTCGTGGATCTCGACGTACAGGTCGCCGGCCGGGCCGCCGCCGGGGCCGACCTCGCCCTCGCCGGCGAGCTGGATGCGCGTGCCGTTGTCGACGCCGGCCGGGATCTTCACCGTCAGGGTGCGGCGGGCGCGGATGCGGCCGTCGCCCGCGCACTCCGGGCACGGGGTGGGCACCACGGTGCCGAAGCCCTGGCACTGCGGACAGGGCCGCGAGGTCATGACCTGGCCCAGGAAGGACCGGGTGACCTGCGAGACCTCACCGCGGCCGCGGCACATGTCGCAGGTCTGCGCGCTGGTGCCGGGCGCGGCGCCGTCGCCGTTGCAGGTGTTGCAGACGACGGCCGTGTCGACCTGGATGTCCTTGGTCGTGCCGAAGGCCGCCTCGTCCAGCTCGATCTCGAGCCGGATCATCGCGTCCTGGCCGCGGCGGGTGCGCGAGCGCGGTCCGCGCTGCGACGCCGTGCCGAAGAACGCGTCCATGATGTCGGAGAAGTTGCCGAAGGCCCCGGCCCCGAAGCCGCCCGCGCCGGCGCCGCCGGACTGCGAGAGCGGGTCGCCGCCGAGGTCGTAGACCTGCTTCTTCTGCGGGTCCGACAGCACCTCGTAGGCGGCGTTGATCTCCTTGAACCGCTCCTGGGTCTTCGGATCGGGGTTGACGTCCGGGTGCAGCTCGCGTGCGAGCCGGCGGAACGCCTTCTTGATCTCATCCTGCGACGCGTCGCGGCGCACGCCGAGAACGGCGTAGTAGTCCGTGGCCACCTACGACTCCGCCAGGATCTGTCCGACGTACCGTGCCACTGCGCGTACCGCTCCCATCGTTCCCGGGTAGTCCATGCGGGTCGGTCCGACCACGCCGAGCTTGGCGACTGCCTCGCCGCCCGAACCGTAGCCCACCGACACGATGGACGTGGAGTTGAGTCCTTCATGGGCGTTCTCGTGACCGATGCGCACGGTCATGCCCGGATCCTGCGTCTCACCGAGCAGCTTCAGCAGCACGACCTGCTCCTCAAGCGCCTCCAGGACGGGGCGGATGGTGAGGGGGAAGTCGTGCCCGAAGCGGGTGAGGTTGGCGGTGCCGCCGATCATCAGCCGCTCCTCGTTCTCCTCGACGAGGGTCTCCAGGAGCGTGGACAGCACCGTGGCGACCGTACCGCGGTCCTCGGGGTCGAAGCCGTCGGGCAGGTCCTCCACCAGCTGCGGCACGTCGGTGAAGCGGCGGCCGGCGACCCGGCTGTTCAGCCGCGCGCGCAGGTCCGCGAGCGACGTCTCCCCGAAGGGCGCCGGGCAGTCGACCATCCGCTGCTCGACCCGGCCGGTGTCCGTGATCAGCACGAGCATCACGCGCGCGGGCGCGAGCGACAGCAGTTCCACGTGCCGCACGGTGGAACGGGTCAGCGAGGGGTACTGCACCACGGCGACCTGCCGGGTCAGCTGTGCCAGCAGCCGCACCGTGCGGGCCACCACGTCGTCGAGGTCTACGGCGCCGTCGAGGAAGTTCTGGATGGCGCGCCGCTCGGGCGCGGTCATCGGCTTGACCCCGGCCAGCTTGTCGACGAAGAGGCGGTACCCCTTGTCGGTGGGGATGCGGCCCGCGCTGGTGTGCGGCTGGGCGATGTAGCCCTCGTCCTCCAGGGCCGCCATGTCGTTGCGCACGGTGGCCGGTGAGACGCCGAGATTGTGGCGTTCGGTGAGCGCCTTGGAGCCCACCGGCTCCTCGGTGCCGACGTAGTCCTGGACGATGGCGCGCAGCACCTGAAGCCTTCGCTCGCTGAGCATCGCGCGCACCTCCAGAGTCGGTCTCGGCCCCCGCCTGGCACTCGGCGCATTCGAGTGCCAGCTTTCCCCGGCCCAGTGTACGGCCGTCGGGTACACCGCGGGCAAGGCCGGTCACACCACGGTCCGGTCACCGTTAGCGTCTCCGCATGACGGTGACTTGGGAAGAGCTGGGCTGGGAGCGGCTGGCGGACGGGGTCGGACGGGTCCGGCTCCCGGTGTGGGACTGCACGGCGGGGCTGGTCGTCGGGGCGGACCGCGCACTGCTCGTGGACGCCGGCTCGAGCCTCGCGGAGGGCGCCCGGCTGCGCGCGTGGGCGCAGTCGCTGGCCGGTGGCCGTGTGACGCTTCTCGCGCTGACGCACCCGCATTTCGACCACGTCTTCGGGGCGGCCCGGTTCCCGGACGCCGGGGTGTTCGCCGCCGGGGGCGCGCGTGCCGCGTTCGAGGACGGCCGCGCACGCGAGGAGCTGCGCGCGGACGCCGTGCGCAATGGGCTGGACGCGGAGGCGGCCGGCGAGGCCGCGGCGGCGCTGGTGCGCTCCGTCCGCGAGGTGCACGACCGGCTGGCCCTGGACCTCGGCGGCGGCCGTGCGGCGCTGCTGGCGGATGTGGGGCCCGGCCACACCGCGCACGACCTCGCGGTGGTGGTGCCGGGGGTCGCGGGCGAGCGGGCCGTGGTGTTCTGCGGCGATCTCGTCGAGGAGTCCGGCGAGCCCCAGGCCGGTCCCGACGCCGTGCCGTCCGCGTGGCCCGCCGCGCTGGACCGGCTGCTGGAGCTGGGCGGTGAGGACGCGCTGTACGTGCCCGGTCACGGAGTGGTGACCGACGCGGCGTTCGTCCGCGCCCAGCGTGACGCCCTCGCCGCCCGCTTCGGCGTGTCGCGCTGATCGCGCACGGCCTTCTCCATATCGTCACTCGAATGCGGCAGTACTCACCCGACCTGACCCCTCCGTGGAAGAAGCCGAAGGCCGTGCCCGAGGTCGCGGCGGAGCCGGGCCTGGTGGTCGAGGAGCCGGGCACCGGTTTCTGCGGGGCGGTGATCCGCTGCGAGGCCGGCACGGTGACCCTGGAGGACCGCTTCGGCAAGCACCGGGTGTTCCCGCTCCAGCCGGGCGGCTTCCTGCTGGAGGGCAGGGTGGTGACGCTGGTGCGGCCCGCCTCGGGCCCGGCCCGCCCCACCCGTACGGCGTCCGGTTCGGTCGCCGTCCCCGGCGCACGCGCGCGCGTGGCCCGCGCCGGGCGCATCTACGTGGAGGGCCGGCACGACGCCGAGCTCGTGGAGAAGGTGTGGGGCGACGACCTGCGCGTCGAGGGCGTGGTCGTGGAGTACCTGGAGGGCGTGGACGACCTGCCGTCCGTCGTCGCCGAGTTCGCGCCGGGCCCGGACGCGCGCCTCGGCGTCCTGGTGGACCACCTGGTGCCGGGCACCAAGGAGTGGCGCATCGCCCAGTCGGTGACCAGCGAGCACGCCCTGGTGGTGGGCCACCCGTACATCGACGTGTGGGAGGCGGTGAAACCCGCCTCGCTCGGCATCGCCGCCTGGCCCCGCGTGCCGCACGGGCAGGACTGGAAGAAGGGCGTCTGCCGAGCCCTCGGCTGGCCGGACAACACGGGCGCGGCCTGGCAGCGGATCCTCTCCGGCGTACGGTCCTACAGGGACCTGGAGCCGGAACTGCTGGGGCGGGTGGAGGAACTGATCGACTTCGTCACGGCAGCGGGAAGCGGTGAGGCTTGACGTCGGGTGGCGCTCACTCGCCGGAGTGATCAGTCCACCAGGTCCCGTACCACCGCGTCCGCGAGGAGGCGGCCGGGCAGGGTGAGCACCGCGCGGCCCGTCTCGTACGGCTGCCGCTGGAGCAGGCCGTCGGAGAGCGCGCGCCGGGAGGCGGCCAGGCCGTCGGGGCGCAGCAGGTCCAGCGGTACGCCCTCGCGCAGGCGCAGCTCCAGCAGGATCCGCTCCACCCGGCGGTCCTCGTCCGTGAGGATCTCGCGCCCGGCGCCCGGGGAGCGGCCCTGGGCGAGTGCGGCCGCGTACGCGCCCGGGTGCTTGACGTTCCACCAGCGCACGCCGCCCACATGGCTGTGCGCCCCGGGCCCGGCGCCCCACCAGTCGGCGCCGCGCCAGTACAGCTCGTTGTGCAGGCAGCGGCCGGCGTCGGAGGTGGCCCAGTTGGAGACCTCGTACCACTCGAAGCCCGCCGCGGACAGCGTCTCCTCGGCGATGAGGTAGCGGTCGGCGTGGACGTCGTCGTCGGTCATGGGAACCTCGCCGCGGCGGATGCGGCGCGCGAGCCCGGTGCCCTCTTCGACGATGAGGGCGTACGCGCTGATGTGGTCGGGTCCGGCCGTGAGGGCGGCGTCCAGGGAGGCGCGCCAGTCGTCGTCGGACTCGCCGGGGGTGCCGTAGATCAGGTCGAGGTTGACGTGCTCGAAGCCGGCCGCGCGCGCCTCGGCCACGCAGGCCTCGGGGCGGCCGGGGGTGTGGGTACGGTCGAGGATGTCGAGGACGTGCTGCCGGGCGCTCTGCATGCCGAAGGAGACCCGGTTGAAGCCGCCCTCCCTGAGGGCCGCCAGGTACGCGGGGTCGACGGACTCGGGGTTGGCCTCGGTGGTGATCTCCGCGTCCGCGGCGAGCCCGAACTCCTCGCGGATCGCGGCCAGCATCCGCACCAGGTCACCGGCGGCGAGCAGGGTGGGCGTGCCGCCGCCGACGAAGACGGTGCGGACCTCGCGCGGGTCGTCGCCGAGGACCTTGCGGGCGAGGCGGACCTCGTCGACGAGGGTGGCCGCGTAGTTGTCGCGCGAGGCGAGCACGCCGCCGGTGCCGCGCAGTTCGGTGGCGGTGTAGGTGTTGAAGTCGCAGTAGCCGCAGCGGGTCGCGCAGTAGGGCACGTGCAGGTAGAACCCGAGGGGCCGGCCGGCGGCCCCGGCGAGCGCCGGCGCGGGCAGCGCGCCGTCGGCGGGGACGGGCTCGCCGTCGGGGAGTGCGGAAGGCATACGTCCCATTGTCCAGCACCGGCGCGGTCGCCCCGCCGTCACTCGGTCTGGAGCACCAGCAGGGCCAGGTCGTCCTCCGGGGGGCGGTCGGAGAAGTCGTGGACGAGGCGCTGGATGCGCTCGGCGATCGGTTCGGCGTGCAGGCCCGCGCAGCCGGCGAGGGCGGTGGCGAGACCGTCGCCGTCGTCGAACTGGCGGGAGCCTGAGCGCCGCTCGGTCACCCCGTCCGTCACGCACAGCAAGGTGTCGCCGGGCCGGAGCTCGAAGGTGTCGCAGGTGTAGGTCTCGTCCTCGATCACGCCGAGCAGGGTCTGCGGCCGGGCGACCGTGTGGACGTCGCCGTCGCGGGTGAGGACCAGCGGCAGCGGGTGCCCGGCGCAGGCGAGGGTGCAGCGGACGCCGCCGTCGAAGGGGGCGAGCTCCCCGTACAGCAGCGACAGGAAGCGGGTCTGGGGGCCGTCGCCGGGGGCCGGGGTGCGGCCGCCCGCGGCGACCAGGACCCGGGCTGCGGCGTCGGCTGCCTCGGTGGCGTCGTCGAGGAGGAGCTGGTTGAGGCGGTCCAGGACGTCGGCGACGCCGTAGCCCTCGCGGGCCAGCAGCCGCAGCCAGGGCCGGGCGAGCCCGATGACGACGGCGGCCTCGGGACCCTTGCCCTGCACGTCGCCCACGGCGAAGCACCAGCGGCCGTCGCCGGCCGGGAAGAGGTCGTAGAAGTCGCCGCTCGGGCCGCCCTGGTCGCAGGGCTCGTAGACGAGGGCGCTGCGCATGCCGGGGATCTCGGCGACCGCGCCGGGCAGCAGCCCGCGCTGGAGAACCGCGCTGATGTTGGCCTGGCGGGCGTACTGGCGGGCCGCGCCGATGGCGAGGGCGACGCGGCGGCCGAGGTCCTCGACCAGCCCGGTGATCTCGTCGGGGAAGCGCAGCAGTCCGCACCGCCCGACGACGAGGGTGCCGAGCGGTCGTCCGCCGGCGACGAGGCGGTGGGCGAACGCCGAGCCGTGCGCCCCGCGCGGGCCGAGCGCCTCGCCCGGCCAGGGGAAGGGGACAGGTCCGGTCCCCCAGCCCTCCCCCGGCGGGCGGGGCGGGTCCTTCTCCAGGGCGCGGCGCAGTTCCTCGGTCCGGTTCTCGCTGGCGTGCCAGACCCGGGCGAGCCGCGGCCCGGCCGCCCCGCCCTCGCCCCGGCCCTCTCCGGCCCCGCCCCAGCGCGAGGCTCCCCAGCGTGCGGTGGACTCGTCCTCCAGCCACACCGCGCACCAGTCGGCGAGCCTCGGCACGAGGAGCTGCCCGGTGAGCGCGACGACCAGGTCCTCGTCGAGCTGCCCGGCGAGCAGGTCGGAGGCCTCGGCGAGGAAGGACAGCGCGCCACGGCCGAGCCACTCGCGGTCGCGTTCGGCACGCTGCGGCTCGGGGGCGAGGATCCCCGCGACGTCCAGCCCGTCGAGCCCGGCCGGGCCCGCCTCGCTCTCCGGCGTGCCGTCCGCCTCGGCGTCCCGGTCGCGTTCCGCGGGCAGCCGCGCCCACAGGGTCTTCACGCCCGTGCGGTAGGTGATGCCCCAGGCCTCGGCGAGCGCGGCGACCAGGTGCAGCCCGCGGCCGTATTCGGGGGGCTCGTGCTGGGGCTCGGGGCGGCTCCCGCGGGGGGCGCGCGAGGGGTGGTGGTCGGACACCTCCACGACGCAGGCGCCGGTCTCCGGCTCCAGCCGGCAGACGAGCTCGACGTCGGTGCCCGCGTGCACCACGGCGTTGGTGACCAGTTCGCTGACGACGACCAGGACCTCGTCGGCCAGCCGGTCCTCGACGGCCGAGCCGAGGCCGCGCCACTCCGCGACGGCCGAGCGGACCAGTGCGCGGGCGGCGCCCGGCGCGAGGGGGCTGCCGGGCAGGGTGGTCCGCGCCTCGGCGCGCGCCTCCGTCCGCGCCCCGGCGCGCGGCGCTTGCTGCTGCGCAGGCGCGTCACCCGCGCGGGAGACGGTCTCCCGCTGCGTCGGAATGGCCCCCATCTGCGGCTCCCGGGCGTGCGCGCGAATCGGTTCGGTCGATGCCGACAGGGTGACAGACCGGCAGTGCGCGGACGCACGGAGTTACCGAAGTGGGCAGCCGTTCGGGAAATCTGTGCTACGGGATGTTCGAAGGAGGACATGGCACCGCCTCGCGCCGGGGAGTGGCGCGGGGCGGTGCCAGGAGCGGGGCGCTCGCGGGCGCGGGGCGTCCGCCGGGGCAGGACGCTCGCGGGCGGGGACGCGCGGGTCAGGCCTCGCGTGTGCCCGCGTACATCTCGTCGATCAGATGCTTGTACTCGCGCTCCACCACCGGCCGCTTCAGCTTCAGGCTCGGGGTGATCTCGCCGTGCTCGACGTCGAGGTCGCGCGGCAGCAGCCGGAACTTCTTGATGGTCTGCCAGCGCTGCAGGCCCTCGTTGAGCTGCTTGACGTAGCCGTCGACCATCTCGACGGTCCCCGGCGCGGCCACGACCTCGGCGTAGGACTTGCCGTCCAGGCCGTTCTCCTTGGCCCAGTCCAGGATCGCCACCTCGTCGAGGGCGATGAGGGCGGTGCAGTAGTTCCGGTCGGCGCCGTGCACCAGGATGTTGGAGACGTAGGGGCACACCGCCTTGAACTGGCCCTCGACCTCGGCTGGCGCGATGTACTTGCCGCCGGAGGTCTTGATGAGGTCCTTCTTGCGGTCGGTGATGCGCAGATAGCCGTCCGGGGAGAGCTCCCCGATGTCGCCGGTGTGGAACCAGCCGTCGGACTCCAGCACCTCGGCGGTCTTGTCGGGCAGCTTGTGGTAGCCCTGCATGATTCCGGGGCCGCGCAGCAGGATCTCGCCGTCCTCGGCGATACGGACCTCGGTGCCGGGCAGGGGCTTGCCGACCGTGCCGGTGCGGTAGGCCTCGCCGGGGTTGACGAAGGAGGCCGCGGAGGACTCGGTGAGGCCGTAGCCCTCGAGGATGTGGATGCCGGCGCCGGCGAAGAAGTAGCCGATCTCGGGGGCGAGGGCGGCGCTGCCCGAGACGCAGGCGCGCAGCCGGCCGCCGAAGGCCTCGCGGATCTTGGCGTAGACGAGGGTGTCGGCGACCTTGTGCCGGGCGGCCAGCGCGAAGGGCGCGGAGTGGGTGCCCGTGCGCTTGAAGTTGTCCTGGGTGACCTTGGCGTACTCGCGGGCGACCTCGGCGGCCCACTGGAAGATCTTGTACTTGGCCCCGCCGCCGGCGCGGGCCTTGGCGGCGACGCCGTTGTAGACCTTCTCGAAGATGCGCGGCACGGCGGCCATGTAGGTGGGCTGGACGACCGGCAGATTCTCGATGATCTTGTCTACGCGGCCGTCGACGGCGGTGACGTGGCCGACCTCGATCTGCCCGGAGGTGAGGACCTTGCCGAAGACGTGGGCGAGCGGCAGCCACAGGTACTGCACGTCGTCGGTGCCGATCAGGCCGGTGGAGGCGATCGCCTTCGCCATGTACGACCAGTTGTCGTGCGGGAGGCGTACGCCCTTGGGGCGGCCGGTGGTGCCGGAGGTGTAGATGAGGGTGGCGAGCTGCTCCCTGGTGATCGCGCCGACCCGCTCCTTGATCAGCTCGGGGTGCTTCTCCAGGTAGGCGGCGCCCCGGCTCTCCAGCTCGGCCAGGGTGAGGACCCAGTCGCCGGTCTCGGCACCGGCCGGGTCGATGACGACGACGTGGTGCAGCTCGGGCAGCTCCGGGCGCTTGGCGACGGCCTTGGCCAGCTGGTCGGCGTTCTCCGCGATCAGGACCTTGCTCTCGGAGTCCGAGAGGATGAAGGCGGACTCCTCGGCGTTGGTCTGCGGGTAGACGGTGGTGGTGGCGGCGCCGGCGCACATGATGCCGAGGTCGGCCAGCAGCCACTCCACGCGGGTGGAGGAGGCGAGCGCGACGCGCTCCTCGGGCCGTACGCCCAGTTCGATCAGCCCGGCGGCGATGGCGTAGACCCGCTCGGCCGCCTGCGCCCAGCTCAGCGACTTCCAGTCGTCGGGGCCCTCGCCGGAGGCGGGGGGCACCGGATAGCGGTAGGCCTCGGCGTCCGGTGTGGCGGCCACACGCTCCAGGAAGAGGGCCGCCACGGACGGCGGACGGTTCTCGATCAGGGTCTGTGCGTCGCTCACGACATCCTCCGGGGCCCGCGACAGTGCGGCGGCTGGCTCAGGTACGGCTGGTTTGGCTCACGGTGGTGATCAGGGCTTGTTTAACTCGCGAGTAACTATCGAGCAGGGATCAGAGTAAAGCGCGACCGGCCACCGCGTAAGGGGCTGTGGCCTGTCACTTCCTACAGAGAGCGACGGGCCGCGCGCACAGGGGCCCGCCGCGCTTTCGCACGACGGGCCCCTTTTCCACCCGGTTTGCCGGGGCGACCGTGGGTAACCGCCCGTTACTTCTTGCCCTTGCCCGACCCCGCGCTGTCATCGCTGGAGAGCACCGCGATGAAGGCCTCCTGCGGAACTTCCACGGAACCCACCATCTTCATCCGCTTCTTGCCCTCCTTCTGCTTCTCCAGCAGCTTCCGCTTGCGGGAGATGTCGCCGCCGTAGCACTTGGCGAGGACGTCCTTGCGGATGGCGCGGATGGTCTCGCGGGCGATCACCCGGGAGCCGATGGCCGCCTGGACGGGCACCTCGAAGTTCTGCCGCGGGATCAGCTCCTTGAGCTTGGCGACGAGCCGGACGCCGTACGCGTACGCCTGGTCCTTGTGGGTGATCGCCGAGAAGGCGTCCACCTTGTCGCCGTGCAGCAGGATGTCGACCTTGACCAGGGTCGAGGACTGCTCGCCGGTGGGCTCGTAGTCGAGGGAGGCGTAGCCGCGGGTCTTGGACTTCAGCTGGTCGAAGAAGTCGAAGACGATCTCCGCGAGCGGCAGGGTGTAGCGGATCTCGACGCGGTCCTCGGAGAGGTAGTCCATGCCGAGCAGCGTGCCGCGGCGAGTCTGGCACAGCTCCATGATCGCGCCGATGAACTCGGTGGGCGCGAGGATCGTGGCCCGCACGACCGGCTCGTACACCTCGTCGATCTTGCCCTCGGGGAACTCGCTGGGGTTGGTGACCGTGTGCTCGACGCCGTCCTCCATGATCACGCGGTAGACCACGTTGGGGGCGGTGGCGATCAGGTCGAGCCCGAACTCGCGCTCGAGGCGCTCGCGGATCACGTCCAGGTGCAGCAGGCCGAGGAAGCCGACGCGGAAGCCGAAGCCGAGGGCGGCGGAGGTCTCCGGCTCGTAGACCAGGGCCGCGTCGTTGAGCTGGAGCTTGTCCAGGGCCTCGCGCAGCTCGGGGTAGTCCGAGCCGTCCAGCGGATACAGGCCCGAGAACACCATGGGCTTGGGGTCCTTGTAGCCGCCGAGCGCCTCCTGGGCGCCCTTGGCCTGGCTGGTGACGGTGTCGCCGACCTTGGACTGGCGCACGTCCTTCACACCGGTGATCAGATAGCCCACCTCACCGACGCCGAGGCCGTCGGCCGGGAGCATCTCCGGGGAGTTGGTGCCGATCTCCAGCAGCTCGTGGGTGGCGCCGGTGGACATCATCCGGATCCGCTCACGCTTGTTGAGCTGGCCGTCGACCACACGGACGTACGTCACGACACCCCGGTAGGAGTCGTAGACCGAGTCGAAGATCATCGCGCGGGCGGGGGCGTCGGCGACGCCGACCGGGGCCGGGATCTTCTCGACCGCCCGGTCCAGCAGCGCCTCGACGCCGAGCCCGGTCTTGGCGGAGACCTTGAGCACCTCGTCGGGGTCGCAGCCGATGAGGTTGGCGAGCTCCTCGGCGAACTTCTCCGGCTGCGCGGCCGGCAGGTCGATCTTGTTGAGGACCGGGATGATCGTGAGGTCGTTCTCCATCGCCAGGTAGAGGTTGGCGAGGGTCTGCGCCTCGATGCCCTGGGCGGCGTCGACGAGGAGGATGGTCCCCTCGCAGGCGGCCAGCGACCGCGACACCTCGTAGGTGAAGTCGACGTGCCCCGGGGTGTCGATCATGTTCAGGATGTGCGTGTTGCCGGGGTCGTGGGTGGGGGCCCACGGCAGCCGCACCGCCTGGGACTTGATCGTGATGCCGCGCTCGCGCTCGATGTCCATGCGGTCGAGGTACTGAGCGCGCATCTGCCGCTGCTCGACCACGCCGGTCAGCTGGAGCATCCGGTCGGCGAGCGTGGACTTGCCGTGGTCGATGTGCGCGATGATGCAGAAATTGCGGATCAGAGCCGGGTCGGTACGGCTCGGCTCGGGCACATGGGGAGGGGTCGCGGGCACGCAGGGTCCTGATTCTTGAGGCGTCCGCATACGTGTGCTTGTGCGTCTGCGGTCTCGGGTCGGATCGATACGTAGCTTCCATGGTCCCACGGACGGGGACCCGGGACGGGTTTGGGCCACCGGATGGGCCGCTGGTAGTGTGGGGGGCTGTGTCTCATGCCCTCTCAGCGCGAGGCACATCGGAAAATTTCGAAAGAGAAGGCTCATTCGTGGCGAACATCAAGTCCCAGATCAAGCGGATCAAGACCAACGAGAAGGCGCGGCTGCGCAACAAGGCCGTCAAGTCCTCCCTCAAGACCGCGATCCGCAAGGCCCGCGAGGCCGCTGCCGCGGGTGACGTCGAGAAGGCCACCGAGTACCAGCGCGCTGCCGCGCGTCAGCTCGACAAGGCCGTCTCCAAGGGCGTCATCCACAAGAACCAGGCCGCCAACAAGAAGTCGGCGCTTGCTTCCAAGGTCGCGTCGCTCAAGGGCTGAGTTTCCCGACTTGACGCCGGGAGGAACAGAGCGGGCCCTCTCTCATCCGCTCCCGACCGGCACCCCGGATCCATGCGCGGCCTGCGTTCGCCACGCGGGCATGGATCCACGAGCGTGATCCAGGGCCCCGCCCGTGTCCCTTCCCCAGGGACGCGCGCGGGGCTTTTGGCTTGCCCGGCGGCCCTGCGGGCTTCTTGGCTTCTCGGGTCTCCAGGCTCTGGCTAGGCCCGTCCCCGTGAGCGGGCCGCCCGGGCGATCGTCACGACGGCCCGCTCCAGCGCGTACTCCGGGTCGTCGCCGCCGCCCTTGACGCCCGCGTCGGCCTCGGCCACCGCGCGCATCGCCACGGACACCGCGTCCGGGGTCCAGCCCCGCATCTGCTGCCGGACCCGGTCGATCTTCCACGGCGGCATGCCCAGCTCCCGCGCCAGGTCGGCCGGGCGCCCACCACGCGCGGACATCAGCTTGCCGATGCCCCGCACGCCCTGCGCCAGCGCGCTGGTGATCAACACCGGTGCCACGCCCGTCGCCAGCGACCAGCGCAGCGCCTCCAGGGCCTCCGCGGCCCGGCCCTCCACGGCACGGTCGGCGACGGTGAAGCTGGAGGCCTCGGCACGGCCGGTGTAGTAGCGCCCGACCACGGCCTCGTCGATGGTGCCCTCGACATCGGCGACCAGTTGCGACACCGCCGACGCCAGCTCCCGCAGGTCGCTGCCGATCGCGTCGACCAGCGCCTGGCACGCCTCGGGCGTGGCCGACCGGCCCAGGCCCCGGAACTCGCCCCGCACGAAGGCCAGCCGGTCGGCCGGCTTGGTCATCTTCGGGCAGGCCACCTCGCGGGCCCCCGCCTTGCGCGCGGCGTCGAGGAGCCCCTTGCCCTTGGCCCCGCCTTGCGCGCGGCGTCGAGGAGCCCCTTGCCCTTGGCGCCGCCCGCGTGCAGCAGCACCAGCGTGATCTCCTCGGCGGGCGCACCGAGATACGCCTTGACGTCCTTGACGGTGTCCGCCGACAGGTCCTGCGCGTTGCGCACGACCACGACCTTGCGCTCGGCGAACAGCGAGGGGCTGGTCAACTCGGCGAGCGTGCCCGGCCCCAACTGGTCCGGGGTCAGATCCCGTACGTCCGTGTCGGCGTCCGCGGCCCGCGCCGCGACCACCACCTTCCGCACGGCACGGTCGAGCAGCAGCTCCTCCTGCCCCACGGCGAGCGTCACCGGGGCGAGGAGATCATCGTTCACACTCTTCCTGGCCATCGCGCCAAGCATCCCACGCCCCACTGACAACCCGCCCCGAACCACGGGCCCGCCCGGACGGCGGCCCGCCCCGGCGCCGGTCGGCGGTGGCCCACCCGGCGGCGGGGCGCCGGAACTGCAACCAGGGGCCGCACGGGCACGGGCCACGGCGGGTTGCCCGCCCGGCGGAGCCTGCCACGCCGTGGGGTGCGGCGCGGGACGCCGTAGCCGTCACCCCAGCACGGGCACGGTCACCGGCGGTGGCGCGGCCGGGGCCGCGGTCCGACGCCGTCGCCCGGCCCGGCGTCACGGCCGGCCGCCGTGGGCGCCGGCGCTACGGCTCCTCGCGCCAGCCCTCCCATTCGGCCGCGAACTCGTTCAGGTGACCGGGGTCGAGGCGGGCCTCCTCGTCCCGCAGGAGGACGAGCCACTGGGCGTCCTCCGCGTCGTCCTCCCCGGCCAGGGCGTCGCGGACGATCCTCGGTTCCTCGTGGACCGCGAACCGCTCCGCCAGCGCCTCCGCGGCCTCCTCCGCCGCCTCGCGGTCGGGCAGCACCAGCACATGTCTCACATCACTCACGCGGCTATTCTCCGGCAGCCCCGGAGGGCTCCCGTACGGCCGGTACGGAGCCCAGCGCGATGCCGAACCGGTCCCGGTACACCGCGAGCACCTCCTCGTCCGAGTCCAGGTCCCGCACCTCGCGGGTGCCGTCCAGGGCCGTGGTGGTCAGCGTGCGGCCGCTGAGCGTGATCCGGCCGCCGTCCCGGGTGAGGCGGGAACACACCAGCGACCGTGTGAAGTGCGAGGCCGGCGAGGTGCTGTGCCACCAGGCCCCGGCCAGGAAGTCCCCGAGGACGCGCGGCCGCAACTCCACCCGGTACTGCGGCTTCCCGTCCCGGACGACGTCGAGATCGGCGTACGGCTCCGGGGCCGGGGCGGACGCCTCCGTGATCCGCAGAGTGCCGCCCGGGTCCGCCTGTTCCCCCCTCTCCCCGAAGACCAGCGGATGGTGGCTCAGTGCGCCGAAGCCCACGTCGGTCAGCCAGTCACCGCCGTCCACCGTCCGCACCCTGAGCGCGAGATGGTCGTACGGAATACCGAGCTTCCCCTCCTCCCCGTACACACGCGCCGCCAGCAGCGTCACGTCGAATCCCAGGGCGGTGAGCAGCGCCCCGAACGCCCCGTTGAGCTCGTAGCAGAACCCGCCCCGGCGCGTGCCCACCACCTTCTCCACCAGTCGCTCCTCCTCCAGCACGATCTTCTCGCCGAGGTGGATCGAGAGGTTCTCGAAGGGCACGTTCCCCAGGTGCCGCAGTTGCAGCTCCCGCAGGGCGTCGGAGGTGGGCGCGGCCGGGTGCCCGGCGCCGAGGCGGCTGAGGTAGGCGTCTACCAGTGCGGCATCCATGCCCCCAGTCTCACCCTCACTCGCGCGCCACTCCCAGACTCGCGCCCTCCCCGGTGACCGCGAGTGCCCCGTCCCGGTCGGTGCGCAGTACCGTCGTGCCTTCCGCCCGGAGCGCCGCGAGGGTCCGCGGGGCCGGGTGGCCGTAGGGGTTTCCGGCACCGCAGCTGATGAGCGCCAGCCTCGGGGCCACCACGTGTATCAGGTCCGGATCCTGGTACGCCGAGCCGTGGTGGGCGACCTTCAAGACGTCCACCCGTGCCAGGCGCGCGATCGCGGGCGACCGCGACAGCGCCTCCTGCGCCGGGGGTTCGAGATCGCCCAGCAGCAACAGCCGCAGCCCGCCGGAGCGGACGAGCAGCGTCACGCTGGCGTCGTTGGGCCCGTCCGGGTCCGGGAAGGGGCGCGGTGGCGGCCACAGCACCTGCCAGGCCAGACCGCCGGTGCGCCGTTCCTCCCCGGCGACCGCGTGGGTGAGCGGGATGCCGTGCGCCGCCGCTTCCCTCCGTACGAACTCGGCCTGGTCCGCGGGTTCCTCGTACCCCGTCGTCTCGATCCCGCCGACCGAGCGGCCCCGCAGCACGCCCGCCAGCCCGGCCACGTGGTCGGCGTGGAAGTGGGTCAGCACGAGCAGCGGAATCCTGGTGACGCCCAGTGCGCGCAGGCACTGGTCCACCCGCCTCGGGTCGGGCCCGGCGTCCACGACCACCCCGGCCCCCGGGCCGGCCGCGAGCACCGTCGCGTCGCCCTGGCCCACGTCGCACATCGCGTACCGCCAGCCGGGCGGCGGCCAGCCCGTGATCACCCGGGTGAGCGGCGGCGGCCGCACCACCGCCAGCAGGAGCAGCACCCCGCAGACCCCGCACAGCCAGGGGTGCCGCAGCAGCCGCCGGCCCGCCGTGACGACCGCAGCCGTGACCAGGGCCAGGAGCAGCGCCCCTGTCCAGCTGCCCGGCCAGTCCACTCCCCCACCGGGCAGCGCGGCCCCGGTCCGCGCCACGTCCGCGATCCACCCGGCGGGCCAACGCGCGCACCACGCAAGCGCCTTGGCCACCGGCATGGCGGCCGGGGCCACGGCGAGCGCCGCGAAGCCCAGCACCGTGGCAGGCGCGACCGCGGCCTCCGCGAGCAGGTTGCACGGCACCGCCACCAGGCTCACCCGTGCCGACAGCACCGCGACGACCGGCGCGCACAGCACCTGCGCCGCGGCCGCCGCGCCGAGCGCCTCGGCGATGCGGGCGGGCACCCGGCGCCGGCGCAGTGCCTCGCTCCAGCGGGGCGCGAGGGTGAGCAGGGCGCCGGTGGCCAGCACCGACAGCAGGAAGCCGTAACTACGGGCCAGCCAGGGGTCGTAGAGGACCAGGAGCAGGACGGTCGCGGCCAGGGCCGGGATCAGGGATCTGCGGCGGCCGGTGGCCAGGGCCAGCAGCGCCACCGCTCCGCAGGCCGCCGCCCGCAGCACGCTCGGGTCCGGCCGGCACACGACGACGAACCCCAGGGTGAGGACCCCGCCCACCAGCGCCGTCGCCCTCAGTGGCAGGCCGAGCCGGGGCGCCAGCCCGCGGCGCTCGACTCGCTGGGCGAGGCCCGGCGGGCCCAGCAGCAGGGCGAGCAGGATGGTGAGGTTGCTCCCGGAGACGGCCAGGACGTGCGCGAGGTCCGTCTCCTTGAACGCCTCGTCCAGCTCCGGCGTGATGCGCGAGGTGTCCCCCACGACCAGTCCGGGCAGCAGCGCCCGCGCGTCCGCCGGCAGACCGTCGGTCGCCGCGCGCAGCCCTGCCCGCAGCCGGCCCGCCAGCCGCTGCGGGCCGGACGGCCCCGCGACCACTTCGGGCGCGGCCCGGCCCCGCACCCGCAGCACCGCCGCGACGCGGTCGCCGCCGTTCAGTGGCGGCGCCAGTCGCGCGGTCACTCTCAGCCGTGTCGAGGGCAGCAGGGCGAGCCAGGGTGACGGACCGGTCGCGGCTTCGGATGGTCCTTGGCTTCTGCCGTGCGGCGCCCCGGCGTTGACGAGGATCAGCACCGGTGTCCGGGCCACCGCGCCCGTCGTGTCGCCCACCCGCTCGACGCGCCGCACCTCGGCCTCGATCAGCACCGAGGCCGGTGCCATGTGGTCGCCGCTGACGCGGGGGCGGGTGAGCCGTGGATCGGAGGTCAGCTCGACCTCGGCGGTGACCGTGGCGAGCCGTCGCGCGAGCCCCGGCACCGGGCCCCGCCGCACGTCCGCTCCGTGCAGCCCGGCGGAGATCGCCGCCGCGGCGGCGCCGAGCAGCACCGCGGCGACGGAGACACGCCAGACCGGAGCGGCCGGCGGGGCCTGTGCGGCCGCCCGTCCGCGCTTGCGGAACCGGTGGGCGAGCAGCAGTACGACGGCGGCGGCAAGGCAGGCGAGCGCCGAGCCGGTCACCCACCCCGGTGGGGCGTCCAGCGCCAGGGCCGCCGTCGCCCAGGCGGCCAGCGCCGGCGGGACGAGTCGTAGATCGGTGGGTCCTTCCTGCCGGGGATGCGCGGCGCCGAGGGGGTTGCCGGAGGCGGCGTGGACCGCTGGGCGCGGACTTGCGTTCATGGCCTCACCAGGCTTCGCAGATCGGCGAAGCGGCGGTCGCCGATGCCGTTGACCTGGCGGAGTTCGTCCACCGAGCGGAAGCCGCCGTGCCGGCTGCGGTAGTCGATGATGTGCCGGGCCAGCACCGGGCCCACGCCGGGGAGGGTCTCCAACTGGTCGGCGGTGGCGGTGTTGAGGGAGACCGGTGCGGTGGGGCCGGCCGTGCCCACGCCGGCCGGGCCGGTGCCCGTCGCGGGTGCCGGACCGCCGACCACGATCTGCTCGCCGTCGACGAGGAAGCGGGCCTGGTTGAGACCGCTTGTGTCGGTGCCCGGCTTCACCCCGCCCGCCGCCAGCAGCGCGTCGGCGACCCGTGAGCCCGCCGCGAGACGGTGGATTCCGGGATCGCGGACCTTGCCGCTGACGTCCACGACGATCTGCGCGCCGGGTGTGGCGGTGGCACCGGGCGCGGCGGCCGGCGCCGCCGCGCCCGCCGGTCCGGCGCTCCCGCCGTCGCCCTCACCTCCGCTCTCGCGCTTGTCCCGGCTCTCGTACGGGGCGACGGCGCGCACCACCTCCGGCGCCCGCACCGACCGGCTGCGCGCGGACCAGAAGTGCTGGAGCGCGAAGGCCGCGGCGACGGCCAGCACCACCGACAGGGCGAGCACATTGCGGCGCTCAAGGCCGCACCGCGTCTGCATCCACAACGGCAGCCGCTCCCGCAGCGCGAGCCCGGTCCGCCCCCACCAAGCCGCCCGCACCCCGGCGGCATCCACCGTCCCGGCGGCACCCGCCACCCCGGTGGCACCCGCTACGTCAGCGGCACCCGCCGCCCCGGCGGCACCGGCGTGCACCGCCTCGTCACCGGGATCCACGCCCCCCGCGGAACGCACGGCCTCCCGCTCCCGTTCCTCCCGTTCCCCCTCCCACCGCGCCCACGACGGCGGTCGCCGTTGGAGGCGCCGCGGGCCGGCGGCCGCAGGAGGTCCGTTGCCCGACTCCCGTGCGCCGCCGGGCTGTTCGGCGAACAAGGCCTCTGCTCGCCGGCGCAGATCCTCCGCCGGCACCTGGCGGTGCCGGTGCCCCCGCCGGACGGGCGGGCGCCGGTGGCGGATGCGGCCGTCCGAGGCAGGACCGCGGCCCGGCCCGCTGGTCGCCGTCGTGCTGCGTGTGTGTGATCGAAGTGCCATGTGCCGAGCATCCGGCAATCCGCCACATCACGATGATCTTGGTCGAATTCCGTGGACCACAGCCGCATTGTGGACAACTCCGCCACCCACACGAGTGATTGGGCGGCGCTGCCGCGCGCGACTCGCCGGTCGGGTCACCGCGGTGAGACCACGACCCCCAGCAGCCCGGGCCCGGTGTGCGCCCCGATCA
>NZ_BMVJ01000001.1:14961-22956 GCF_014650655.1 Streptomyces anandii JCM 4720 | reverse complement strand
CCGCGCCGACCTCGCTCACATGCAGGTCGGCGAGGCCGGACACCCTTGCCCGCAGCCGGTCCGCGAGGGCCGACGCGCGGTCCGGGGCGGCCAGATGGTGGACGGCGATGTCGACGTCGGCGCCGGCCGCCCGCTCGGCCGCGATCTCCTCGAGTCGGGCGATGGCCTTGGAGGCCGTACGGACCTTCTCCAGCGGTTCGATGCGGCCGCCCTGCAGCTGGAGCAGCGGCTTCACGGCGAGCGCGCTGCCGAGCAGGGCCTGCGCGGCGCCGATGCGGCCACCACGGCGCAGATAGTCGAGCGTGTCGACGTAGAAATAGGCGGATGTGCCGCCCGCGCGCTTCTCGGCGGCGGTGACGGCCTCGTCCATCGTGCCGCCGGCTTCGGCGACCTCGGCCGCGGAGAGCGCGCAGAAGCCGAGGGCCATCGCGATCATCCCGGTGTCCACCACCCGCACCGGCACCGGCGCCTCGCGTGCGGCGAGGACCGCGGCGTCGTACGTGCCGGACAGCTCCGCGGACAGGTGCAGGGAGACGATGCCGCTCGCGCCGGACTCGGCGACCTCGCGGTAGGTCTCGGCGAACCGCTCCGGGCTGGGGCGCGAGGTGGTGACGGGTCGTCGCTTCTGCAGCGCCTGGGCCAGGGAGCGCGTCGAGATCTCGGTGCCCTCTTCGAGCGCCTGGTCGCCGAGGACGACGGTCAGGGGTACCGCGGTGATGCCGTGGCGCGCCATCGTCCGCGGCGGCAGGTAGGCCGTTGAATCGGTGACGATAGCGACATGGCGGGACATGAGCTGGAGGTTACCTGCCGTAGTGCCCGGGCGGCAGCCCAGCCCCTCCCACCGGGTGCCCGGGTGGCCGGATCAAGTCGTGCTCTCCGGGCGGGGCTTCTTCTGCCAGGGATACACGGGACGGCTCCCCGGCGGCGTGATGGCGGGCCGGACGGGCTCCTCTCGCGGGGCCTGCCGTCGGCCGTCCTTCGGGGCCTCCCCCTGGGCATCGGGCCAGGTCTGCCCCTCCGCCTCACCGGCCGGCGCCTCGGGCCACGGCGGCGGTGCGGCCGCGGACGCGGACCCGGTGTCGGAAGCGGCCGGGGGCTCCTCCGCCCTGGTCCAGTGGCGCAGGGCGCCCGCCTCCACGTCGATCTGGGCGCTCAGCGTGTCCAGGTCGTCGTCGGCGAAGCGGCGGGCTCGGTCGCGGGCCGCCCAGCGCAGCGAGTCGGCCGACTGCGTGATGCGCCGGGTGCGCTCGCGCAGGCCGGGCAGCCGCTCGGCGAGCGTGGCCCGGTCGGGCTCGGCCTCCAGGCGCCTGAGTTCGGCGTCGAGTTCCCGCCCGTGCGTGCTGAGGCGCTCGAACAGGGCGACGGACTCCTTCAGGGACTCGTCCTCGCGCGCGCCCGCGTGCAGGGCGTCCTGGGTGGCCCGCATCGAGGTGCGCAGCGTGAGCCGCAGCTGGGCCAGCTCGCCGGCGGGGCCGGGCCGGCCGAACGACTTGGCGCGCAGGGTGTGGTCCTCGACGGTGCGGCGGGCCTGGTCGATGGTGCGGTCCACCCTGCGCTTGGCGGCGCCGACGACCTTCACGGTCGCGTAGACCCCGAGCACCAGGCAGAGCACGAAGATCAGGGCGACGACGGTGAGAACTGCTTCCACGGCGCTCCTCCTCCGGCTCGGCGGCACAGCACGCGCCGCTCTTCAACGGTAAACGCAACGGGCAGGTGCGGAGTTCCAGAAAAACCCCGAACCTGCCCGTAGGGGACTACCCCGACGCCGGAGGCGATCTCATGCCGCCCCCGGCGTCACTCCTCACGCCGTGACGATGTTCACCAGCTTCGGCGCCCGCACGATCACCTTGCGGATGCCCGCGCCGTCCAGCGCCGCGACGACCTTCTCGTCGGCCAGCGCGGCCTTCTCCAGCTCCTCCCCGGAGATGGACGGCGAGACCTCCAGACGCGCCCTGACCTTGCCCTTGATCTGCACGACGCAGGTCACGCTCTCGTCCACGGCGTAGGCCGGGTCGGCGACCGGGAAGTCCTGGTGGACGACCGAGCCGGTGTGGCCCAGCTTGTGCCACAGCTCCTCGGCGATGTGCGGGGCCAGCGGGGCCACCATCAGCACCAGCGGCTCGGCGACCGAGCGCGGCACCGCCCCGCCCGCCTTGGTCAGGTGGTTGTTCAGCTCGGTGATCTTGGCGATCGCCGTGTTGAACCGCAGGCCCTCCAGGTCCTGGCGGACCCCGTCGATCGCCTTGTGCAGGGCGCGCAGCGTGTCCTCGCCGGGCTCGGCGGCGGAGACGGTGACCTCGCCGGTGGTCTCGTCGACGATGTTGCGCCACAGCCGCTGCAGCAGCCGGAACTGGCCCACCACCGCGCGCGTGTCCCACGGCCGGGAGACGTCCAGCGGTCCCATCGCCATCTCGTACAGACGCAGCGTGTCCGCGCCGTACTCGGCGCAGATCTCGTCCGGAGTGACGGCGTTCTTCAGGGACTTGCCCATCTTGCCCAGCAGGCGGGAGACCTGCTCGCCCTGGTAGCAGTACGCGCCGTCGCGCTCCTCGACCTCGGCGGCGGGCACCGCGATGCCGCGGCCGTCCCGGTAGACGTAGGCCTGGATCATGCCCTGGTTGAACAGCTTGTGGAACGGCTCGGCGGAGGAGACGTGCCCCAGGTCGTACAGGACCTTGGACCAGAAGCGCGCGTACAGCAGGTGCAGCACGGCGTGCTCGGCACCGCCGACGTACAGGTCGACGCCGCCGTGCGGCATGCCCTCGCGCGGGCCCATCCAGTAGCGCTCGATCTCCGGGTCGACCAGCCGCTCGGAGTTGTGCGGGTCCAGGTAGCGGAACTCGTACCAGCAGGAGCCCGCCCAGTTGGGCATGGTGTTGGTCTCGCGGCGGTACTTCTTCGGCCCGTCCCCCAGGTCCAGGGTGACGTGGACCCAGTCCTCGTTGCGCGACAGCGGGGTCTCCGGCTGGGTGTCCGCGTCGTCGGGGTCGAAGGTGCGCGGCGAGTAGTCCTCGACCTCGGGCAGCTCCAGGGGCAGCATCGACTCGGGCAGCGCGTGGGCGATGCCGTCCTCGTCGTAGACGATCGGGAAGGGCTCGCCCCAGTAGCGCTGGCGGCTGAACAGCCAGTCGCGCAGGCGGAAGTTGACGGTGCCCTCGCCGATGCCCCGGTGCTCCAGCCACTCGGTGATGCGGGCCTTGGCCTCGGTGACGCCCAGTCCGTCCAGGGACACGCCGTCGCCGGTGGAGTTGACGATCTTCGCGTCGTAGGAGTCGAAGGCGTCGCCCCACGCCGAGGTGTCGGTGCCCCGGCCGTCGGTCGGCTCGACCACGCAGTGGACGGGCAGTTCGAAGGCGCGGGCGAAGTCGAAGTCGCGCGAGTCGTGCGCCGGTACGGCCATGATCGCGCCGGTGCCGTAGCCCATCAGGACGTAGTCGGCGATGAAGACGGGGACGCGCTCGCCGTTGACCGGGTTGGTGGCGTACGCGCCGATGAAGACGCCGGTCTTGTCCTTGGCCTCGGCCTGGCGCTCGACGTCGGACTTCGAGGCGGCCTGCGCGCGGTAGGCGGCGACGGCCTCCGCCGGGGTCGCGTGGCCGCCGGTCCACACCTGGTGGGTGCCTTCGGGCCAGGCGTCCGGGGTGAACTTCTCCACCAGCGGGTGCTCGGGCGCCAGCACCATGTAGGTCGCGCCGAACAGGGTGTCCGGGCGGGTGGTGAACACGGTGATGCGCTCGCCGTCGATCGGGAAGTCGACGCGGGCGCCCTCGCTGCGGCCGATCCAGTTGCGCTGCTGCAGCTTGATGGCCTCGGGCCAGTCCAGCTCCTCCAGGTCCTCCAGCAGCCGGTCGGCGTAGGCCGTGATGCGCATGTTCCACTGGCGCAGCTTGGACTTGAAGACGGGGAAGTTGCCGCGCTCGGAGCGGCCCTCGGCGGTGACCTCCTCGTTGGCCAGGACGGTGCCCAGGCCGGGACACCAGTTGACGGGCGCGTCGGAGGCGTAGGCCAGGCGGTAGCCGCTCAGGACGTCGGCGCGCTCGGTGGCGCTCAGCTCGCCCCACGCGCGCGCGTGCCCCGGCACCGGACGCTCACCGGACTCGAACTGGGCGACCAGCTCGGAGACGGGGCGTGCCCTGCGGGCCTCCTCGTCGTACCAGGAGTTGAAGATCTGCAGGAAGATCCACTGGGTCCACTTGTAGTAGTCCGGGTCGATCGTGGCGAAGGACCGGCGCTTGTCGTGGCCCAGGCCCAGCCGGCGCAGCTGGGCCTTCATGTTCTCGATGTTGGCCTCGGTGGACACGCGCGGGTGCGTGCCGGTCTGCACGGCGTACTGCTCGGCGGGCAGGCCGAAGGCGTCGAAGCCCAGGGTGTGCAGGACATTGTGACCGGTCATGCGCTGGAAGCGGGCGTAGACGTCGGTGGCGATGTAGCCCAGGGGGTGGCCGACGTGCAGGCCCGCACCGGACGGGTACGGGAACATGTCCATGATGAACTTCTTGGGCCGGGCGGCCAGCTCGGGCTCGCCGGCCAGGTCACCGGTGGGGTTCGGCGCCGCGTAGGTGCCCTCGGCGTCCCAGAAGTCCTGCCAGCGTGCCTCGATACCGGCCGCCGTCGCGGCCGTGTAGCGGTGCGGCGCTGCCTCCGCCGGACTGGCGGCGGCAGCGGGGTTCGTCTCGCTCATGATCCTCAAAGCTCCATCGATCGTCTCTGCCGGCGCTGCGACTCTCCGGAAACGAAAAATCCCCTCGCACAGGAGGGGACGCCGCGCCGATGCCGACCGTCCGAGTCGTCCGGAGGTCGGGACTGATCAGCGCGGCTCGCTAAGCAGAAGGCGTACGGCACGCATGGCGTCAGGGTACCGCAGCCGTCGAGTGCGCCGCGACGGACATCCGCGGCCGTCGGCGGAGCGTCCGGCTCCGGTCCTGGAGCCCAGGAGCCTGTTGTGAAGGTTCGGAAAACTTGAACGAAGTTCAAAGATTACCCGGCGTAACGGAACCTAAGGGGACATCGTGAGCCCCGGGACTCACTTTGATAACAACGCAATAACTCAAACGGGCTACTGCTCGGTTGGGAGCGACTTAGAGTTCGTTCTCGGGACCGCTTTCCCGAACCGCTCGGAGTCGCCCCCATGAACCCTCGTCGCAGTAACAGCTCGCTTCCCAAACCCGGCCGCTCGGCCTACGGGATGGCGTCCGCTGTCGTCCTGCTCCTCATACCCGTGGTCGTGCTGTTCGGCGGCAACTGGCTGCAGGACTTCCTGAACTTCGGTGCAGGCGTGCTGTCGCTGGTCTCCCTGACCTGCTCGGTCATCTGGGGCCTGGTCGCCCAGGACCGGATCTTCCTCAACATCCGGCAGCGGATCGTGGCCCAGGGCATCCACCGGGTGACCGCCGTGGCCTCGATCGCCTTCCTGCTGGTGCACATCACGATCAAGCTGGCCGTGGGCCACACGGTCCTCATCGCCGCGATCATCCCCTTCAGCCTGGGCGTGAGCGGCAGCGGCGGCCTGATCGGCCTCGGGTCCCTGGCCGGACTCCTCATGATCTTCGTGGGCGTCACCGGCGCGCTGCGCAACCAGTTCGCCTCCCCCGCGCCGGTCGCCGCGCGCTGGCGCGCGATGCACATGCTGGCCTACCCCGCCTGGTGCGCCGCGCTGATCCACGGCCTGTTCGCCGGCCGCCCGGCGAAGACGTTCTTCATGGTCTCCTACGAGCTGTGCCTGGTGGGGGTCATGGCCGCGCTGGCCCTGCGCGCCGCGCCGCGTCCGGTCAAGCGCCGCATCGCCGACCGCCTGGTGTCGCTCCTCGGCTCCGGGGAGCGGCCCGAGCTGGACGACCTGGACGCGAGCCGGGCCCGTACGTCGGAGTCCGCGCTGCCGGGCTACGAGGGCGCGCGCGCGTCCCAGGCCGGCCGCGCCGACGCCACGGGGTCCCTGCCCCGCATCCCGAGCCCGTCCTCGCCGCTCTACGACACCGCGGCTGCCGCCGGGGGCGCCGAGCCGGCCGCCGGGTTCGCGGCCGCCTACCGGGCCGTGTCGACGCCCCCGCGCGGGCAGCAGCCCTACAGCGCCGACCAGACCGCGCGCATGGACCTGCCCCCCTTCGACGCGCAGGCCACGGCCGCGATGCCCCGCATGGAGGGCTCCGGCGGCCCCTCGGGAAGCTGGCCGATCCCGTCCCCGCCGCCCGTCGGCGAGGCGCGCCCGTCGGCCTACGACCCCCTGAACGACACGGGGTACACCATCCCGCCCTATAACAATTCCGGCGTGAGCGGGTACGGCGGACGTGATGTGTACGACACCGGTGAGACGAACACGCGCTACGGCACGTACAACTCGAACGACACGTACAACACGAGCGGTCCCGCCAATGAAACAAGCCCCGGTGCGCCCTTCGACGCGCCGGGTTCGGGCGAACCTTGGAACACGCCTTCCGGAGGCTATAGGTGAACGAGGCCCTGCCCGACGTCCCGGAAGTCCGCGTGGTCGGGCTTCCCCAGCTCACGTCGGGCTTCGACCTTGTCGAACGACTCGATCTGCCCATGCACCTGAAGGTGCACGGGCCGCTTGAACCGATGGGCGGGGAGCAGCTCGCGCAGCTCTCCGAGGCCATCAATCTGAAGGGCCGCGGCGGCGCGGGCTTCCCCTTCCACAAGAAGCTGCGCTCGGTCGCCGAATCGGCGATCAAGCGCGGCGTCCGCCCGGTCGTCGTCGTCAACGGAAGCGAGGACGAACCTGCCTGCCGCAAGGACACGGTGCTGATCAACCGTGCCCCGCACCTGATCCTGGACGGCGCGCTGCTGTGCGCCGAGGCCCTCGGTGCCCGCACGCTCGTGGTGGGGGTGACCCGGGAGTCGACCCAGCGCTCGATGGAGGCCGCGCTCGCCGAGCGGGGCCTGAGCAACAGCCGCAGGTCGGCGCTGCGCGCGAGCGTGCAGCGCAACCCGGTGCGGATGGTCACGGGAGCGGCGTCCTCGCTGGTCCGCTCGATCGACGGCGGCCCGGCCATCCCGCCGGGCCGCAAGGTCAGCGCCTCGCAGAACGGCGTCGGCGGAGCCCCGACGCTGCTCTCCAACGCCGAGACGTTCGCCCAGCTGGCGATCGCCGCCCGGATCGGCCCGGAGCGCTACGGCAACACCGGTCTGTACGACGAGCCGGGCACCGTCATGCTGACGGTCTCCGGCGCCGTCGCCCGCCCGATGGTGATCGAGGTCCCCACGGGCGTGCCGCTGCGCTACGTCCTGCAGCTGGCCGGCGCCCCGCCGGTGCCGCAGGGCGTGCTCACCGGCGGCTACCACGGCAAGTGGATCGACGCGGCCACCGTCAACGAGGCGATCGTCTCCCGCAACTCCCTGGACGCGGTGGGCGGTTCACTCGGCGCGGGCGCGATCCTGCCGATCAGCCAGGAGACCTGTCCGCTGGGCGAGTCGCTGCAGGTGGCGAGGTGGCTGGCGGAGGAGAGCGCGGGCCAGTGCGGCCCCTGCTACCTCGGTCTGCCGGCCGCCGCGCGCGGCATGGAGGACATCCTGAACGGCGGCGGGCCGGCCGCCCTGGAGGCCCTCAAGCAGGTCGCCAGGAACGTGAAGCGGCGCGGCGCGTGCTCGCACCCGGACGGCTCGGCGATGTTCCTGGAGTCGACCATCAAGGCGTTCACGGACGACCTGGCCGCCCATGTCCTCGGCAACGGCTGCGGACGGCCCGTGGAGGGCGTTCTGCCGCTCTTCGAGGGCGGCAGGGCGCCTACGGGCATCCCGGGCGGTGCCGAGGCGGAGGAGACCGGCTCCAGCCGCCAGAAGATCTACGTCGACTGGACGCTGTGCCGGGGCCACGGGCTGTGCGCGGACATCCTCCCCGAGGTGTTCGAGCTGGGCGCCGACGGCTTCCCGACCGTCGCCCAGGCCCAGGTGCCGCGCTACGCGGAGGCCAAGGCGCTGCGGGCCGTGCGGCGCTGCCCGGCGCTGGCCCTGCGCATCGAGGAGGAGGCGCCGCGGGACCGG
>NZ_BMVJ01000001.1:12618-14940 GCF_014650655.1 Streptomyces anandii JCM 4720 | reverse complement strand
GGCGCGCAGCGCAACCTGCCGGTCCTCTCCCAGGGCCGCGGCCGGCGCGCCCTGGGCCGCTGAGACACGCGCACGGCGGGCGCCCCTTCGACGGGGTGGCCCGCCGTTCGGCTTTGAGAACCCGCGCGATTTCCGGGCACGCAAGCGTCGAGGGCGGTCATCCTTCCGGATGACCGCCCTCGACTTCTGTGGAGCTAAGGAGAATTGAACTCCTGACCTCCTGCATGCCATGCAGGCGCTCTACCAACTGAGCTATAGCCCCTTGTTGTACCCCGCCCGGTTTCCCCGGCGGCGACGCCAACATTACAGGTCCCGGCGGCGCAGCACCAAATCGGTTTTCCCGGTGCCCGGTTTGCCCGGGAGGCCGGGTATATCCAGGGCGGATGGGGAGTTCGGGAGCTAGGCGGTCACAAAGGAGTAGAACCGCTTGAGCGTGCAGTGCTCCTCCAGCAGCCGGCCGTAGATCGGCTCGCCCTCCAGCTCCCGGTAGGTCTCGATGGGGTCGCCTTTTATGATCAGCGCCCGCGCGCACTCCTCGCACCAGTACTGGTAGTCGGGGTTGATCGGCTCCATGTCGCGGACGATCGGCGTACCGCTGCCGCACCAGTCGCACTTTCGCCTGTGTGCACCCATCGATCAGCTCCAGCTGTGGCCGCAGGCCGTGCACACGTACGAGATCCCGCCGTTGTCGCCGAGGACTTGGGCCACGTGGAGGGAACCGCAGGAAGGGCAGACGAGGCGGGTGACCGTGTCCCGTGTCAACGCCGCACCGAGGAGGTGACCGCCCTCCTCGAGGATGCTCGAAGGCATCGCTACTCCCTCCCGTCGGGCCGCGCCCCCTTCCGGCCGTTTGATTCTGCCACGGCCGGGCCAATACGGTCAGCGACGCCTCGGTACCAGTCCGGCCACGGCACCCGCCGCGACCGCCCCGGCCGGCACGTAAGCGCACGCCGAGAGCGCCTTCGCAGAGGTATACGCCCGCGGGGCCCAAGTGACTCAAGCCGGGAGCGGAAACCGGGAAACGCAGAAGATCCCGCCCCCCGGAAGGGACGGGATCATCATCACCGATCCTTGGCGACTCGACCGAGTGCCGATCAGTGGAGCTAAGGAGAATTGAACTCCTGACCTCCTGCATGCCATGCAGGCGCTCTACCAACTGAGCTATAGCCCCTTGCGTTCTCTCCCGCCCGGCGGGGCGAACAAGAAGAACTTTAGCCTGCGACCTGCCGGAAAGTGAAATCCGGGTCCCCCGGGGCTCGGCGAGGGCCCCGGGGCGGCCGGCACGGGGTCAGTCGTCGTCGCCGAGGACCGGCTCCGGCAGGGTGCCGGCGTTGTGCTCCAGCAGGCGCCAGCCGCGCAGGCCCTCGCCGAGGACCGACCAGCAGCAGTTGGACAGGCCGCCCAGGCTCTCCCAGTGGCGGGCCTCCAGGCCGAGCAGACGGCCGATGGTGGTGCGGATGGTCCCGCCGTGGCTGACCACCACGAGCGTGCCGTCCTCGGGCAGCTTCTCCACGTGGCGCAGCACCACGGGGGCGGCGCGGTCGGCGACCTCGGTCTCCAGCTCACCGCCGCCGCGGCGCACCGGCTCACCGCGCTTCCACGCCGCGTACTCCTCGCCGTACCGGGCGATGATCTCCTCGTGCGTCAGGCCCTGCCAGACGCCCGCGTAGGTCTCGCGCAGGCCCTCGTCCTGGGCGATCTCCAGGCCCGTGAGGGCGGCGAGCTCGCCGGCCGTGCGCGCGGCCCGCCTGAGGTCGGAGGAGACGATCGCGTCCGGCCCGAGGGAGGCCAGCAGCCGGGCGGCGCGGCGGGCCTGGCCGACGCCGGTCTCGGTGAGATCCACGTCCGTGGAGCCCTGGAAGCGCCGCTCGACGTTCCAGGACGTCTGGCCGTGCCGCCACAGGATGATGCGGCGGCCCCGGCCCGGAGCCCTGCCGGCCCCCGCGACGGCGCCGGTCACCGCCACTCACCGCCCGGCTGCGCCGACTCCTCGGCGGCCTGCAGCTTGGCGTGCTCCTCGGCCTTGCCCCGGGTGGCCCTGGCGTCCTCGGGCAGTTCGAGCTCGGGGCAGTCCTTCCACAGCCGCTCCAGGGCGTAGAAGACGCGCTCCTCGCTGTGCTGGACGTGGACGACGATGTCGACGTAGTCCAGCAGGACCCAGCGGGCCTCGCGGTCGCCCTCGCGGCGCACCGGCTTGACGCCGAGCTCCTTCAGCAGCCGCTCCTCGATCTCGTCGACGATGGACTTGACCTGGCGGTCGTTGGGTGCGGACGCCAGCAGGAAGGCGTCCGTGATCGACAGCACGTCGCTCACGTCGTAGGC
>NZ_BMVJ01000001.1:0-12591 GCF_014650655.1 Streptomyces anandii JCM 4720 | reverse complement strand
GATGATGTCGTGCGCGAGCTTGTCGGCGGCCGCCTGCGCGGCGGTGTTGATGAGCTCGAGGGAACGGTCGGTCGCGGTCACTGCAGGGCTTTCCGTCGGCGGTCACTTGACACCAAGGGTCTCACGGACCGCCGACGGCACCCCACGTGATTACGGGATCACTGCCCTGACGCGGCCTTGTAGTCCTGTCCGAGGACGACCAGGACGTCGGCGTTGGAGGTCACCGTGCCCTTGGTCACACTGCTCGCGGGCAGCCCGAGGGTCTTGGCGACCTCGGTGGCGTTCTGCTTGTCCTTGGCGTCGGCGTACAGGACCTGGGACGCGGACCGGGCGGCCGGCGCCGTGCCCCCCTCCAGGAAGCTGAAGCCGCCGTTGAGCAGGACCACACGGGCCTTCTCGGTGTTGTCCTTGACGCCCGAGGCGTTCTGCACGGAGACGCGGACGGCGGAGCCCTGGTCGGGGCTCTTGGCGGTGCCGCCCAGGATGTCCTTGACCACGCTCGCGCTCGTCTGCGCGCTCAGCGTGCCGTCGCCCTGCACGGGCAGCAGCGCCGTCTTGTAGTCGCCGCCCTTGGCGAGGTCGGCGAGCTTGGCCAGGAAGGCGCCGAGGTCCTTGTCGGTGAGCGACGGGTCGAGGATCTGCGCGAGGGTCTGCACGGTGACCGTGGCGGCCTGCGGATCGCTGGAGATCTTGCGCAGCACGCCCTGCATCACCTGCCCGAACCGCTGCAGCTGGGCGTTCTGGGCCTCGCCGGGGGCGCGGTACGTGGCGTAGGCGACGGCCATCTTGCCGCTGAGGGTCTGGTCCTTGCCCCGGTGCACCAGGACCGCAGCGCCCTTCTTCTTGCCGTCCGGGTCGGGGACGTCCGCGTCGGTGTCGAGGTCGATGTTGCCGACCAGGTCGACGAGGTTCTGCAGGTAGGGGGTGTCCAGCCGCCAGGTGCCCTGGATGCTGGTGCCGAGGACGGTGTCGAGCTGGTCGCGGGTCCCGGAGGAGCCGTCGTCGCCGACCGACTTGGCCAGCGTGGTCGTGGTGCCGTCGTCGGCCGTCAGCGCCAGGGAGTTGGGCAGCAGGACGGTGGTGCCCTGCTTGGTGGTGGTGTTGTCCACGAGCAACGCCGTGGAGGTGCCGCCCTTGGCGGTGTTGTGCAGGTGCACGACGATCACGTCGCGCTTCTGGGCGCCCGCGGGGACGGCGGTGTCCGTCCGGCCGCCGGACGAGGACAGCCCGGGCAGCTTCCCGGCGTACCAGAGGTAGCCGACGCCGCCGGCCGCCACCAGCGCCAGCACGACGACCAGGGCGATGATCCGGCTGCGGGCGCGGCGCTTGGCCTCCTCGCGGCGCTCGGTGCGGTTCTCGGTGAACTTCAGCCAGTCGATGACGTCCTCGGAGTCGTCGGTGGGCTCCTCGACGAAGGCGAACTGGCCGGTGTGGTAGTCCCGTTCACCACCGTCCGCCCGTTCGGCGTCCTCCTCCGCCCGGCCGGCGCCGGCCGGGTCCGCCTCCGCGGGGCCGACCTGCTGGGGGATGTAGGCGGTCTGCTCGGCGAGCCGGGGCTGCTGTCCGCCCGCCCGCGTCTGCCGGCCGCCGCCCGCGTCCGTTCCGTAGGGGTCGTACGGCGCCGCCGTCGCCCCGCCGCCGGGCGCGCCGGGGTGGTAGGCGTCGTAGCCGCCGGTGCTGCCGTAGGGGTCGTAGGAGGGGGCCGCGGGCTGCTGACCGGTGTCGTAGCCGCCGTAGGAGTGCGGGCCGGGCTGCTGCTGCGTCCCGTGCGCGCCCTGGCCGCCCTGTGCGCTCTGCGGGCCGGTCGCGTACGGGTCGTAGCCGTAGCCCTGCTGCCGCCCGTACGCGTCGTACGTCTGCTGCGGGGTCTGCTGGGCCGGGATCTGCCGGTACACGGGGCGGCCGTACTCGTCGTAGCCGACGAGCTCGTACTCCTCGCTCCCGTATCCAGCGTCGTATCGGTCGTTCACCGGTGCCCCTCTCGGCTCACTCGCCGCGGTACAGCTCGCGCTTGTCGATGTAGCGCACGACCCCGTCCGGCACCATGTACCAGATGGGGTCCCCCTTGGCGACTCTCGCACGGCAGTCCGTGGAGGAGATGGCGAGGGCGGGGACCTCCACGAGGGATACACCGCCCTCGGGGAGGCCGGCGTCGCTGAGGTGGTGGCCGGGCCGGGTCACGCCGATGAAGTGCGCGAGGGAGAAGAGCTCCTCGGAGTCCCGCCAGGTGAGGATCTGGCCGAGGGCGTCGGCACCGGTGATGAAGAACAGGTCGGTGTCCGGGTTGAGCGCGCGCAGGTCGCGCAGGGTGTCCGCGGTGTACGTGGGGCCGCCGCGGTCGATGTCGATGCGGCTGACGGAGAACTGCGGGTTCTCGGCGGTCGCGATGACCGTCATCAGGTAGCGGTCCTCGGCCGGGGAGACGTGGCGGTGGCTCTTCTGCCAGGGCTGGCCGGTGGGGACGAAGACGACCTCGTCCAGGTCGAACTGCGCGGCGACCTCACTGGCCGCCACCAGGTGCCCGTGGTGGATCGGGTCGAACGTTCCGCCCATGACGCCGAGGCGGCGCCTGCCCGGCGCCGAGGGGCCCTGGCCGGGGCCGCCCGCGGAGTGGTTCACCGTGTCGCTCGCCGGACCGGTAGGCATGTCCTGCTCTCCCATGCGTGCAGACCCTACCGGCCCGGCCCGTGAGCTTTGGCCGACGCATCCCGGGCAGTGCCGGGGCGGGCCGCGGCGGGGCTCAGCGGTCGCGGTTGAAACGGGTGGTGATCCACAGCAGGATCAGCAGGATGGCGAGCGCGCAGCCGCCGGTGACCGCGGGGTTGAGGCTTTCGTGGTTGCCGCCCTCGGCCTCGGCGAGGTTGACCAACTGGGCAGCGGCGCTGTGGATGCTCATCTTCGGCAGAACCTATCCGGGTGTGGGCGGGACAAGACGTCGGCCCATCGTAAGCGGCGGGCTGTTCGCCCCTCACGCCGACTCCACCATTGGGGAACCACCGGGATCCCGCTGGGAAGCGGGATCCCGGGAACCTTCCGCGACGCTCAGTCGTCGTTCCGCTTGTAGCCGCGCAGCAGGAACCAGCCGGTGAGCACGCAGCCCAGGATCATGACGACCAGGACGACGCGCAGCAGGTCGCCCGATCCCTGGTGCCGGGCGGCGGCGCTCGCGGCCTCGGTCAGCCGGGCGGCTGCGGAATAGTGCTCCATGGCGTGGACTCCTTCGCTGTACTGCCCGTCCACGGTAACTCCGCCTAGGGTGGGGGCTGCTTCGGGGGCACTGGGCGAGACAGACGTACGTCACAGGCGTACGACACACACGTGCATGGGGGACCACATGTCCGACGACGGCCGTGAGCACAACGGGCACGAGCGGGTGCCGAGCCGGCAGCGCAGGCGCTTCCCGGGGATCTCCTCGCGGGCCTACGAGCACCCGGCCGACCGGTCCGCGCTGGTGGCCCTGCGCAAGCTGACCGGCTTCGACACGGTGTTCAAGGCCCTCAGCGGGCTGCTGCCCGAGCGCAGTCTCAGGCTGCTGTTCCTGTCCGACTCGGTGCGCGTCTCGGACCAGCAGTTCGCGCACCTCAACGACATGCTGCGGGACGCGTGCTACATCCTGGACCTGGAGAAGGTCCCGCCGATGTACGTGAACCAGGACCCGCAGCCCAACGCGATGTGCATCGGCCTGGACGAGCCGATCATCGTGGTCACCACCGGCCTGGTCGAGCTGCTCGACGAGGAGGAGATGCGGGCGGTCGTCGGCCACGAGGTGGGCCACGCCCTGTCCGGCCACGCGGTGTACCGCACGATCCTGCTGTTCCTGACCACGCTCGCCGTACGGGTGGCGTGGATACCGCTGGGCAACCTGGCGATCATGGCGATCGTCACGGCGCTGCGCGAGTGGTTCCGCAAGTCCGAGCTGTCCGCGGACCGGGCCGGTCTGCTGGCGGGCCAGGACCTGCAGGCCTCCATGCGGGGCCTGATGAAGCTGGCGGGCGGCAACCACCTGCACGAGATGAACGTGGACGCCTTCCTGGAGCAGGCCGACGAGTACGAGGCGGGGGGCGACCTGCGCGACTCCGTGCTCAAGATCCTCAACGTGCTGCCGCGCACCCACCCCTTCGCCACCGTGCGGGCGGCGGAGCTGAAGAAGTGGGCTGCCTCGCGGGACTACCAGCGGCTGATGGACGGGCACTACCCGCGCCGGGACGAGGACAAGGACGCCTCGGTGGGCGACTCCTTCCGCGAGTCGGCGGCGCACTACGCCAACCACGTCAAGACCTCCAAGGACCCGCTGATGAAGCTGGTCAGCGACCTGGCGGGCGGTGCGGGGGATATCGGCGGCCGGGTCCGCCGGGGCTTCAACGGCTTCACGGCCCCGGCCCCGCCGAAGGACGGCTCCGCGAAGGACGGTTCCCCCAAGGACGGCTCCACCGAGGACGGTTCGCCCAAGGACCGGCCTCCGACGGACACCCCGCCCTCCGACGAGACCGACTGAGCTCCGTCTGAGCCCGGACCGAGCCCGGACTGAGGTCCGACTGACCTCAGACGCTCGGCTGGGCGCCGGCGGCCAGGGTGCCGCACAGGGCCGTGGCACTGCCGGTGGCGTAGGGGTCGGTGGCCGGGGGGCCGCCCGCGCGGGCGGTCTGGCCGGCCAGGAGGGGGCGGAAGCGGCTCGCGGAGTCCCCGGCGCAGGAGAGGGGGCCGGCCTCGGCGTAGGAGGCGGTGAGCTGGACCTGGTGCAGCCGCAGGTCGTCCTCGCTGAAGCGGAAGCGCAGCTCGCGGCGGACGGTGAACAGCGAGGCGCGGGCCTTGGCGGCGGAGCCGGTCGGCTTGAGGGCGTAGACGAAGGTGTGGTCCGCGCTGACCTCGAGGGTCACGGGGTCGCTCTCGGCGGCCTCGAGGCTGCCCTGTACGCGGATCGCGCGGTCGGCCAGCTCGGCGCGGGCCGGATCGAAGCGCACCAGCCATCCGGTGGGCGTGTGCCGGCCGTCCGCGGCGGGATGCCCGAGGCTCTGGTCGAACTGGTCGAGCTGACCGGCGTCCAGCAGTGCGCGCACGGGGTTCACCTGACCGCCGGTGAGCACCTCCGGGTAGAGCGAGGAGGCGACTATGTAGTCCTTCGCGGCGGTCAGCGCGGCGACGACCTGGCTCTCGGAGAAGTGCGCGGTGCGCCGGACGGCGGGCAGCGGTATCCCCTCGGCGCCCACGTCGTAGTGGGCGGCGGGGCTGTGCGCGTAGAGGTACGCGGTGCCGGTGGCCCCGGGGACCTTGCCCGTGGGGACGAGCGGGACGACGGTCGCCCGCAGCGGTTCGACGGGCGGGCGGGCCTCGGGGGCCCGGTAGGGATTGCGTACGCCCATGTAGACGGCGGTGCCGAAGGCGAGGGCGATCAGCACCACGAGGATGAGCGCCTGCCGGGACAGGCCGCGGTGCGGCGGGGGTCTGCGCCGTACGGCGGGGGTGTGGTCGGTCATCCGCTCGTGCGCGGAGTACTCCTGGAGCCGGGCAGCGCGGACGAACGACTCGTCGAAGACGACGGATCGGTATTCGTCCTCCGCACCTCCGGGAGCGCCCTCGGGTGTCCCTTCAGGTGGGTCTCCAGGCCCTCCCATATCTTCAGGGTAGGTCTCGCGAAGCCCGGGTAAACGCCCCGCCGTACGCCAACTTCTGACAGGTTCTCACCAGTTCGGCCCCCCCTTCCGCGACCCGCTCGGCCACCGTCCCTCAGGGCGTGCGGGGGGCGGCCGAGACCGGCGGACGGGAGTAGTCGGCGGACGCTGAGGGGGCCGCGGCGCCGCCCTGCTCCAGTCCGGTGGAGGCGGGCGGCGGCACCTGGTCGCGGCTGCCCGAGGACCCGCCCCGGTAGACCGCGGCGAAGGCCAGCGCGACCATGCCGATGCCCATCACGAGGGCGAGCACCCAGGCCACGGGCCGGTGCCAGCGCACCTGCTTGCCGAAGGTGCCGAAGACGCCGTGGCGGCCGTCGAGGACCTCGGGGTCGTCCAGGTCGTCGAAGTCGTCGCCGGGGCCGAGGCCCGGGCGGTCGGGGCCGTACCCCTCGTCGTAGCGGTCGCGCCTGGTGCGGGCGCGGCGGGCCTCGGCCTCGGAGGCCTCGGCTCTGGCCTGCGCGGCGGCCAGGAGGCGCTCGACGGCGGTCGGCTCGTGGATCACGGCCGCGCGTACGAAGGCCTCGTCGAAGACCACGGAGGCGAACTCTTCGTCCGACACCCCGCGGTCGTGGTCGTCGTCGGGCTCCCAGCCGTCAGGGAACGGCGTGCCCCCCACGTCCTCCGGCACGGGTCCAGAGTAGACCTGGGGGGTCAATTTGGGCAGACGGTATGGAAATTCATCCGCCAGGTGAGACGCCGTTCCTGCCTCCGGCCGGCCGCGCCCGGCCCGCTCAGCGGCGGATGTGGCCGTCGCCGGTGAGGATGTACTTCGTGCTGGTCAGCTCGGGCAGGCCCATGGGCCCGCGGGCGTGCAGCTTCTGCGTGGAGATGCCGATCTCCGCACCGAAGCCGAACTGGCCGCCGTCCGTGAAGCGGGTGGAGGCGTTGACGGCCACCGTGGTGGAGTCGACCAGCTGGGTGAAGCGGCGGGCGGCCTGCTGCGAGGTGGTGACGATCGCCTCGGTGTGGCCCGAGCTCCACAGCCGGATGTGCGCGACGGCCTTGTCGAGGGAGTCGACGACGGCCGCGGCGATGTCGTGGGAGAGGTACTCGGTGTCCCAGTCCTCCGGGGTGGCCTCGACGACCGTGGCCTTGGAGCCCTTGGCGAAGGCCATGACCCGCTCGTCGGCGTGCACGGTCACCCCGGCCCCGGCGAGCGCGTCCAGGGCGCGCGGCAGGAAGTCGGCGGCGATGTCCTGGTGGACCAGCAGCGTCTCGGCGGCGTTGCACACGCTGGGCCGCTGCGCCTTGGAGTTGACCAGGATGTCGACGGCCATGTCGAGGTCGGCCTGCGCGTCGACGTAGACGTGGCAGTTGCCGGTGCCGGTCTCGATGACCGGGACGGTCGACTCGTTGACCACGGTGCGGATGAGGGAGGCGCCGCCGCGCGGGATCAGCACGTCGACCAGGCCGCGGGCGCGCATCAGCTCGCGCACGCTGTCGCGGCTCTCGCCGGGCACCAGCTGGACCGCGTCGGCGGGCAGCCCGGCTCCGCCGACCGCGTCGCGGATGACGCGGACCAGGGCGGTGTTGGACTCGTAGGCGGAGGCCGAACCGCGCAGCAGGACCGCGTTGCCCGACTTCAGGCAGAGGGCGGCCGCGTCCACGGTGACGTTGGGGCGGGCCTCGTAGATGATCCCGACCACGCCGAGCGGGACGCGGATCTGCCGCAGATCCATGCCGTTGGGCAGCGTGTTGCCGCGCACGACCTCGCCGACCGGGTCGGGCAGCGCCACCACGTCGCGCACGTCGGAGGCGATCGCGCGGACCCGCTCCGGGGTGAGCGTGAGCCGGTCGACGATGGCCTCGCTGGTGCCGGCCTCGCGGGCCTTGGCGACGTCCTTGGCGTTGGCCTCGACGATCTCGCCGGTGCGCACTTCGAGGGCGTCCGCGACGGCCAGCAGCGCGTCGTCCTTCTCGACGCGCGGCAGCGGCGCGAGGTCGGCGGCGGCGGCCTTGGCGCGGTAGGCGGCCCGGGCGACCGGGGACATCGAGTCGTACGGCGAGAGCGTGGTCATGAGGGAAGGGTAGTGCGCCGTACGGGCCGGTCCGGCGGATGTTCCACACCGCGAGACAGGACACAACCACGCACAAGGGACGGACGCGATCAGAAGGGGTGGACGCCGACCGGGGTGGCGGGCGGCGGGCCGTAGCCCTCGGCGAGGCGCTGGTGGTAGGTCGCGCGGTCGATGACCTCCAGGCCGACGATCTCCCACGGCGGGAGCTTGGCGCTCTGCCGGTGCTCGCCCCACAGGCGCAGCGCGACGGCGGCCGCGTCGTGCAGGTCGCGGGCCTCCTCCCAGTACCGGATCTCCGCGTGGTCGTCGGCGTAGCGGCTGGTCAGCAGGAAGGGGTGGTCGTGGGCGAGCTGCTCGAGGCCGCGCCGCACCTCGCTCAGCGGGGCCCGCGCCCCGGAGACGCTCAGGGTGATGTGCCAGAGCCGGGGCAGGTCCTTGGGCTCCTCGTAGCCGTCCCCGGCGGCGACGCTCGTCAGGCCACCGCGGGACGCCGCCGCCCCGGGGCGTACTCGTCTCACGACGGCCTCCTTCTCCCAGTGCTCGCGCGCCCATGTCCCTGAGTCAAAGTGGAGCAGGCCGCACGGCTCCGTGGGGCGGTTTTGCGGAACGTCCCCCACCTTCACGGCACGGGCGGACGGACGTTTCGGCCCATTACGGCTCCAGGATCACCAGGTCGTCCCTGTGTACGACCTCGCGTTCGTACGCCGGCCCCAGTTCGCGGGCGAGCTCGCGGGTGGAGCGGCCGATCAGCCGGGGGATCTCCTTGGCGTCGAAGTTGACGAGCCCGCGCGCCACCGCGCGGCCGGTCCCGTCACGCAGCTCGACCGGGTCGCCCGCGGTGAACTCGCCGTCGACGGCCGCGATCCCGGCCGGCAGCAGCGACTTGCGGCGGTCGACGACCGCTCGCACCGCCCCGTCGTCGAGGGTGAGGGAACCTCGCGGCGCGGAGGCGTGCTGGAGCCACAGCAGCCGGTCGGCGGAGCGCTTGCCGGTGGGGTGGAAGTAGGTGCCGGTGTCGGCGCCGGACAGCGCGTCGGCCGAGTGGACCGCGCTGGTGAGCACGACGGGGATGCCGGCGGCGGCCGCGATCCGGGCCGCCTCCACCTTGGTGACCATGCCGCCGGTGCCGACGCCGGCCTTGCCCGCGCTGCCGATGTCGACGTGCGCCAGGTCGGCGGGCCCCCGGACCTCCGCTATCCGGGAGGTGCCCGGCCGGCTGGGGTCGCCGTCGTAGACGCCGTCCACGTCGGAGAGCAGCACCAGCAGGTCGGCGCGGACCAGGTGGGCGACGAGGGCGGCGAGACGGTCGTTGTCGCCGAAGCGGATCTCGTCGGTGGCGACGGTGTCGTTCTCGTTGACGATCGGCAGGGCGCCCATCGCGAGCAGTTTGTCGAGGGTGCGGGAGGCGTTGCGGTGGTGGGCGCGGCGGCTGGTGTCGTCCCCGGTCAGCAGGATCTGGCCGACGCGGACGCCGTAGCGGGCGAAGGAGGCGGTGTAGCGGGCCACGAGCAGACCCTGGCCGACGCTCGCGGCGGCCTGCTGGCGGGCCAGGTCCCTGGGGCGGCGGCGCAGACCCAGCGGGGCGAGCCCGGCGGCGATGGCGCCGGAGGAGACCAGCACGACCTCCCGCTCTCCTCGGCCTCGGCACTTGGCCAGTACGTCCACCAGTGCGTCCACGCGGTCGGCGTCCAGTCCGCCCGCGGCGGTGGTCAGCGACGAGGAGCCCACCTTGACGACGATCCTGCGGGCCTCGCGCACGGCCTGCCTTGCCCCTGCCACCTTGCTGTCCGTCCCCTCTGCGTAGGTTCGCTGCCCGGCGACGAATCTACGCGAAGACGTTCACCGGGCGCCCGCCCGTCCGACCGGCGGGACGGCCCGCCGGAGCCGGGCGGCGGGCGAGAGGCATTTGCGGAAACAATCCGGGGGCGGAATTGGCGCGCAATTGTGGTCCGCTTTTGTTTCCGGGCATTACCGGTGGATAACGCGTTCGTGAACTTGAGAATTTCCGGCGACTTCCCGCCCGGCGCCCCCGGCGGGACCGCCGGGGCGAAGCCCCCGCCACGGGCGCCGGACCGGCGGGAGGGCGTCGCCGGACTGCAACACCTGTGTCACGGTTGTGGACCGGGGAGCGGCGGCGGTATGGGGCGAAACGCCCTCACCGCCGCGTACGGGAACCGGGGCGAACGCCCGACGGGGCGTCTGCCCAGCGCCTTTCACGCAGAGCGGCGTGCCATGTCGGTGCAGCGGGCAACGACTCTGCCCGGCTGCCGCACGAAGGCGTGCGCTACGCTTCTCCAAACGTTAACCTGCACTCCTTGTGCCTCTCGCGTCCCGCTCCGGCCCGCCGCCGCGGGACGCGGTCGAGTCTGACCACCCAGTCCAGGAGCCCCAAGCATGCCCGTCGCGAATGGAAGCGCTTCGCCGAAAATCAGCGTTGTGGTCCCCGTATTCAAAGTCCAGGGTTATCTGCGCGCGTGCTTGGATTCCATCCTGTCGCAGTCGTTCGGCGACTTCGAGATCGTGGCCGTCGACGACTGTTCGCCCGATGCCTGCGGCCGCATCCTCGACGAGTACGCCGCCCAGGACAGCCGCGTCATACCCGTGCACTTCGAGGAGAACAAGGGCATAGGCAAGGCGCGCGACGCCGGCGCGCTGCAGTCCCGCGGTGAGTACATCCTCTTCCTGGACAGCGACGACACCCTCGCCGAGGGCGCGCTGCAGGCGATAGCCGACCGCCTCCAGGCCACGGACGACCCGGACATCCTGCTCCTCAACCACGTCCGCACGTACTGGAACAACCGCGTCCAGGCGAGCGCGGCCGGCGAGATGCTCGCCGCGGCCGGCACGGACGTCTTCACGGCGCTGGAGCGCCCCGAGTACCTCAACATGTTCGCCGTGGTGTGGAACCGCGCCTACCGCCGCGCGTTCTACGTCGACGAGCACAACTTCACGTTCACCGACGGCATCTACGAGGATGCCCTCATGGTCTACAAGACCATGCTGACCGCCGAGCGCATCGCCGCCACCGACCACGTCTGCGTCGAGTACCGCCAGCGCCGCCAGGGCAACTCCATGCGCACCCCCGGGCGCAAGCACTTCGGCATCTTCCAGCAGTACGCGCGCCTCTTCGAGTTCCTCGACGAGCGCCCCCACCTGGAGCCGGTCCGGGCGCTGCTGTTCGAGCGCATGGCCAGCCACTTCCTGTTCACGCTGGCCCGCGAGGACCGCATCGTCCCCAAGGACCGGGCCGAGTTCTTCAAGCTGTCGGCCGCGCAGTACAAGCGGCTCAAGCCGCGCGGCTTCGTCGTCCCCGAGGGCTCCCAGGGCATCCGCTTCCAGCTCCTCGACCGCGGCTCCTACACCGCCTACGCGGCGGTGACGTACGCCACCAGCACCCGCCGTGATGTGATCCAGCGGGCCAGGAAGGCCAAGACCAAGCTCGGCAAGACGGCCTACAACCGGCTCTACCGGCTGCACCTGCGCCGCCCGGTCGACGAGAACCTCGCGGTCTACGCCGCCTACTGGAACCGCGGCGTGGCCTGCAACCCCGCGGCCATCTACCACAAGGCGAAGGAACTCGCGCCGAACGTACACGGCGTGTGGGTCGTCAAGCGCGACGCGGTGGACACCGTCCCCGCGGGTGTGGACTACGTCGTGGCGAACTCCCCTCGCTACTGGGAGGTCATGGCCCGCGCCAAGTACCTCATCAACAACGTCAACTTCCCGAACGACTTCGTGAAGCGCCCGGAGCAGGTGCACCTCCAGACCCATCACGGCACTCCACTCAAGCAGATGGGAATCGACCAGCAGAGGTTCCCCGCGGCCGCGAAAAACATGAGCTTCGGCAAGATGCTGGAGCGGGCCGACAAGTGGGACCTGAGCCTGACCTCCAACCAGCACTCCACCGAGATCTGGGAGCGGGTCTACCCCTGCGCCTTCGAGGCGGTCGAGTACGGCTACCCGCGCAACGACGTCTACTTCCGGGCCACCGCCGAGGACGTCCTGCGCATCCGCGGCGAGCTGGGCATCGAGGAGGGCAAGACCGCCGTCCTCTACTGCCCCACGGTGCGCGACTACCAGAAGGGCTATGTGCCCAGGATCGACCTGGAGCGCTTCTGCCGCGAACTCGGCCCGGACTACGTCGTCCTGGTCCGCACCCACTACTTCTACGGCGCCGACCCCGAGCTGGAGGCGCTGCAGGAGCGGGGCCTGATCAAGGACGTGTCGCGCTACCCGGTGGTGGAGGACCTGTGCCTCGCCGCCGACGCGCTGATCACGGACTACTCGTCGATCATGTTCGACTACGCCTGCCTGGACCGCCCGATCGTCACCTACGCGGACGACTGGGAGGTCTACAGCCGGGCCCGCGGCGTGTACTTCGACGTCCTCTCCGGGCAGCCGGGCGAGACCCCGGGCGCGACCGCGACCAGCGAGGACGAGCTCATCGAGGTGTTCCGTTCCGGCGCCTGGAACAGCGGCCGCGCGGCCGAGCTGCGGGCCGCCTTCCGGGAGCGGTTCGTGCAGTTCGACGACGGCCACGCCGCTGAGCGCGTGGTGCGCCGGCTGTTCCTCGGCCAGGAGCCGAGCCCCGCGGTGGTGCCGCTGGACGAGCGCACCCCGGCGCCCTCCCCGGCCGCGCTCAAGGCCCGAATCGTGCGGCAGCGCACCGGCGAGAGCGAGAACGAGCGCGGCCTGATCCAGGCCTGATCCCGTCTTCCGTCCGAGCGGCAGCGGACCGGTGCGCCGGTCCGCTGCCGCTCCGTCCCCAACGACGTCCCCTAGAGAGATCCACGCACACCATGGCCATGCGACTCACCAAGGCTGTCATCCCCGCGGCCGGTCTCGGTACCCGGTTCCTGCCGGCCACCAAGGCCACGCCCAAGGAGATGCTGCCGGTCGTGGAC